>OZ244844.1:0-3795000 GCA_965220805.1 Alphaproteobacteria bacterium | reverse complement strand
AACCAAACTCCGAATACCGTGGAGCAGGAGCACGGCAGACAGACTATGGGTGCTAAGATCCGTGGTCGAAAGGGAAACAGCCCAGACCGCCAGCTAAGGTCCCCAAGTTATGGCTAAGTGGGAAAGCATGTGAGACGGCCAAGACAACCAGGAGGTTGGCTTAGAGGCAGCCATCCTTTAAAGAAAGCGTAACAGCTCACTGGTCTAGACAAGCTGTTTTGCGGCGAAGATGTAACGGGGCTCAAGCCATACACCGAAGCTGCGGATCCGGAAGTCTCTTCCGGATGGTAGCGGAGCGTTCCGTAGGCCTGTGAAGGCGGACCTGTGAGGGCCGCTGGAGGTATCGGAAGTGAGTATGCTGACATGAGTAGCGATAAAGAGTGTGAGAAACACTCTCGCCGAAATCCCAAGGGTTCCTGCGCAAGGTTAATCCACGCAGGGTGAGCCGGCCCCTAAGGCGAGGCCGAAAGGCGTAGTCGATGGGAACCAGGTCAATATTCCTGGGCCTGCCAGATGTGACGAACTTCGTAAGTTGTCCGGGCTTATCGGATTGTTCCGGGCAGTGAAGAAGTTCCAGGAAACAGCTCTGGCATCAAGACCGTACCCTAAACCGACACAGGTGGGATGGTAGAGTATACCGAGGCGCTTGAGAGAACGATGTTGAAGGAACTCGGCAAATTGCCTCCGTAACTTCGGAAGAAGGAGGCCCTGTCCGCGGGCAACCGCGGGTGGGGGGCACAGAGCGGGGGGTAGCGACTGTTTACTAAAAACACAGGGCTCTGCTAAGTCGCAAGACGACGTATAGGGTCTGACGCCTGCCCGGTGCCGGAAGGTTAAGGGGAGAGGTGCAAGCTTTGAACCGAAGCCCCGGTAAACGGCGGCCGTAACTATAACGGTCCTAAGGTAGCGAAATTCCTTGGCGGGTAAGTTCCGTCCTGCACGAATGGCGTAACGACTTCCCCACTGTCTCCAACATCGACTCAGCGAAATTGAATTCTCCGTGAAGATGCGGAGTACCCGTGGTTAGACGGAAAGACCCCATGCACCTTTACTACAGCTTTGCACTGGTATTAGCGGTTGTTTGTGTAGGATAGGTGGGAGCCGGTGAAGCGTTGGCGCCAGCTGACGTGGAGGCACCCTTGAAATACCACCCTTGTGATCGCTGATATCTAACCGAGTCCCGTGAATCCGGGGCCGGGACCCTGCATGGTGGGTAGTTTGACTGGGGCGGTCGCCTCCCAAAGAGTAACGGAGGCGCGCGAAGGTGGGCTCAGGCTGGTCGGAAATCAGCTGTTGAGTGCAATGGCATAAGCCCGCCTGACTGCGAGGCCGACGGGCCGAGCAGAGACGAAAGTCGGTCATAGTGATCTGGTGGTTCCGCGTGGAAGGGCCATCACTTAACGGATAAAAGGTACGCTGGGGATAACAGGCTGATACCGCCCAAGAGTCCACATCGACGGCGGTGTTTGGCACCTCGATGTCGTCTCATCACATCCTGGGGCTGAAGCAGGTCCCAAGGGTTCGGCTGTTCGCCGATTAAAGTGGTACGTGAGATGGGTTTAGAACGTCGTGAGACAGTTCGGTCCCTATCTGCCATGGGTGTAGGAAACTTGAGAGGAGCTGTCCCTAGTACGAGAGGACCGGGATGGACGCACCTCTGGTGTACCGGTTGTCGCGCCAGCGGCATCGCCGGGTAGCTATGTGCGGAAGGGATAACCGCTGAAAGCATCTAAGCGGGAAGCCCCCCTCGAAACCGGGTTTCCCTTGAGAGCCGTGGAAGACCACCACGTTGTTAGGCCAGGTGTGGAAGCGTGGTAACACGTGAAGCTAACTGGTCCTAATCGCTCGATTGGCTTGATCTTCAACAAGCGACTTGTCATGCAGGGGTCTGGGCAAGGCCCGCGCTTGAATACCACATCGACTGAAATCCTCCGGTGCTTCGATAGCCTGGTGGTCATAGCGGGGGGCCCCCACCCGATCCCATTCCGAACTCGGCCGTTAAATCCCCCAGCGCCGATGGTACTGCGTCTTAAGGCGCGGGAGAGTAGGTCGCCGCCGGGCTATCGAAGCACCGGATTGAAAACACGAACAATGCGGGGTGGAGCAGTCCGGTAGCTCGTCAGGCTCATAACCTGAAGGTCGCAGGTTCAAATCCTGCCCCCGCTACCAAACAGACCCCTGAAAACAAGCCGGTTTTCAGGGGTTTTTTGATTCAAAAAGGCAAGATCGAAGTTTCGGGGCGGGATTCATTCGAAATTCAATTTTGGACGCAAGCGATAGTGTGACCGCCCTTGCAGAGGATCTGTGCGAAGCGGCATGTTCCGATAGTGTTGGTCCAGTGCTCGATGGTGTCCACCATCGGCTGGTGGACACCATCGGAGGAGGCCCTGGCATCGGCTCGAGACCGGCGCTGCAGGAGAGAGGACAGCACTGTGGACGAGTATCCCTTCATTCCGCTGCCCGGCTATCGGGAGTGCCCTGAAGACGAGATGATGCGGCGGGCGCGCGACTTCCGGGCGGACCTGAAACGGCGGCGCACGGTGCGGCACTTTTCGGACCGTCCGGTGGCGCGGGCGATCATCGACGAGTGCCTCGGCGCCGCGACGACGGCGCCGAGCGGCGCCAATCTTCAGCCGTGGCATTTCGTCGTCGTCGGCGACCCGGAAACGAAACGGCGCATACGGGAAGCCGCCGAAGAGGAAGAGCGCCGCTTCTACCACCACCGGGCGCCGCAGGAATGGCTGGACGCCCTGGCGCCGCTGGGCACCGACGAGAACAAGCCGTTCCTCGAAAGAGCGCCCTGGCTGATCGCCGTCTTCTCCCAGAAGCACGGCCGCTTGCCCGACGGCCGCAAGGTCAAGCACTACTACCCCACAGAATCGGTCGGGCTGGCGACCGGGATGCTGATCGCGGCGCTGCACGTCGCCGGACTTGCGACCTTGACCCACACCCCGAGCCCCATGGCGTTCCTGAACGAGATCCTGGGACGTCCGAAGTCGGCCGAGCGGCCTTTCCTTCTGCTGGTGACGGGCTATCCGGACGAGAATGCGACGGTGCCAGACATCGGGCGAAAGCCGCTGGGCGAGGTGGTGAGCTACGTCTGAAGACGAGAGGGATCCGGCGCACCCTTGACATCGGGATGCCGCTGTCAACCGGCGTGCTCCTGACATGGTACGATCCTCCACTGACAAACTGGAGCAGGGTTCGTGTACGGAGCAATCCCGAAATGACCGATCCATCGAACGATCTGCTCGTCTCGCGCCGCGAGCATGTCGGGTTGATTGAACTCAATCGGCCCCCTCACAATTTCTTCGACCACGAGCTGATTCGTCGGTTGACCGACGCCGCTGTCGGATTCGACGGAGACGGCGAGACCCGGGCGATTGTCATTGCGGCGAACGGCACCGCATTCTGCGCCGGCGCCAGGCTCGGTGCGCAGACGGTTGCAGGGCCGGCACCGGAAACGAAGCCAGGCGCCCTCTACCGGGAGGCCGTGCGTCTGTTCCGCGTCGGCCTTCCGATCATCGCCGCGGTCCACGGTGCGGCGACCGGCGGCGGGCTTGGCCTCGCGCTTGCCTGTGACCTCAGGGTCGCCTGCCCGGAAGCCCGATTCTGGGCCAACTTCACCGCGCTCGGCTTCCATCCCGGATTCGGCCTTTCGGTCACACTGCCGGAACTCGTCGGGCGCCAGAATGCAGCGCTGATGTTCTATGCCAGCCGCCGGGTCGGCGGCGAGGAAGCCCATCGCATGGGCCTTGTCGATTCACTTGTGTCGCGCGAAGAGGTGAGGGATGCGGCGATCGTGCTTGCCGCTGAAATCGCCGCCTGCGCGCCGCTCGCCGTGCGCGAAACCCGGGCGACCCAGCGCGCAGGTCTGGCCGACCGCGTCGAAGCGGTCCTGGAGCACGAGTTGGAAGTACAGGACCGCCTGCGCACGACCGACGACTTCCGGGAGGGTGTCGCCGCTGTCAACGAACGCCGTCCGGCGCGCTTTCGGGGGCGCTGATGGCCGCCGACAGCCTGATCGCAGACACCACGGCGCGCATTTTCGCCGATCTCGCCGATCCGCGCACAGTCAACGCGGCCGGTGACGACGTTTGGAAGGATGAGGCCTGGCGGGCTCTCGTCGATGCGGGTCTGACACTGCTCTGGGTGCCCGAGGAGGCGGGTGGTGTTGGCGCGACGTTCGCCGAGGGCCTGGCGGCTCTGGAGGCTGCCGGCGCAAAGGCCTGCGCTTTGCCCCTCGCCGAAGCCATGGCCGGCGCCTGGTTGCTGGCCCGGGCGGGGCTCAACGTGCCGGCGGAGCGGCTGGCGCTGCTGCCCCCGGGACTCCGGCTCGACAAAGCCGGCCGCTTGTGGGGCCATGCCGCTGCTGCGCCATTTGCCTTCGGCGCAGAGTGCCTGGTCGGCATCGTCGAGGACGCCGACGGCGCGTCACATGTCGTGTTGGTCGAACCTCCATCGCGGATGGATCGCAGCGAGGACCCGGCGGGCGATGAGCGTGGCTCGGCACAATTCGACGGCACGCCGCCGGTTGCCGGCGCCTCGCTTTCCAGCGAGGTCGGTCGTGACGACCTGCTGTTGCTCTCCGCGGCAGCGCGAGCAGCGATGATGGCGGGAGCGCTGGGAGCGCTCGTCGAGTTGTCCGTCGGCTACGCCCAGGAGCGCCAGGCCTTCGGCCGCACGATCTCCAGGTTCCAGGCGGTCCAGCATCTGCTGGCCCGGTTTGTGGGCGAGGCTGCTGCCGCTTCGGTTGCGGCACAAGCTGCCGGCTGGTCACTCGACCGGGCATCAGGCCCGCTTGCCGGCGCGCGACTCGACGTGGCGACGGCCAAGGTGCGGGCAGGCGAGGCGGCAGGGGTCGGTGCGGCGATTGCTCATCAGGTTCACGGCGCCATCGGCTACACGGCCGAACACGTTCTGCACCGGTTCACTCGCCGCCTTTGGTCATGGCGTGACGACTACGGCAGCGAGACGTTCTGGGCCGAGGAGGTCGGCCGACACATCGCAACGGCCGGAGCCGATGGCTTTTGGGGCCTCCTTACCGGGAATCCGGCTCCGACCTTGAGAGCCGACGGTTTCGCGAGCTGAGCCATGATCCAGGGGATGTCCTTCGCGTACGCGCCGCTGCCGCCAGAGGCCGAGTCCCTGCGCTCCGAGGTCCGTCGTTTTCTTTGCGAAGCGCGTGAAGACCGTCTGCTCGAGCAGCCGGCCGATGGCGCCACCGAGACGCTCAACCGCGATTTCAGCCGTCGGCTCGCAGCCAGGGGCTGGATCGGCATGACCTGGCCCAGAACCTATGGTGGGCACGAGCGGAGCCATCTCGAGCGTTTCGTCGTCAACGAGGAACTGCTGTTCGCCGGCGCCCCCCTGACGGCCCACTTCACCGCCGACCGGCAAAGTGGACCGATGCTGCTCAAGTACGCATCCGAGAACATCAGGCAGGACATCCTGCCCCGGATCTGCGCCGGTGAATGCACGTTCTCCATCGGCATGAGCGAACCGGATTCGGGCAGCGACCTGTTCGCGGCATCCTCGAAGGCCGTCCCTGACGGCAACGGCTGGCGTCTTTCAGGCCGCAAGGTGTGGACCAGCACCGCCCACGTCGCCGACTACATGATCGGCATTTTCCGAACCGCTCCCGCCACCGAAGAGAACCGTCGCCACGGTCTCTCCCAGTTTCTGGTCGACCTCTCTTCGAAGGGTGTATCGGTCAATCCCATCCTGTTCCCGAACGGCGACCATCACTTCAACGAGGTCGTGTTTGACGATGTCTTCGTGTCTGGCGACCACCTGCTGGGGGAGCGCGACATGGCCTGGCGGCAGGCGACCAGTGAACTCGCCTATGAAAGGAGCGGTCCCGAGCGCTTTCTGGAGACGATTGCGGTGTTGGTCGAACTCGTCCGCATTCTCGGCGAGACTCCCGACCGCTATGCGGCGATCGGGCTCGGTCGCCTGATTGCCGGGCTGCAGACCTTGCGACACATGTCGGTGGCGGTCGCCAGCATGCTTGCCCGAGGCCTGGAGCCGACAACGGAATCCTCGGTGGTGAAGGACCTGGGCACAGCGTGGGAGCAGACACTGCCGGCGATTGCGCGCGACCTCGCTGAGGGTGTCGGAGAGCACGAGACGCGCAATCGGTTCGAGGGTGCTCTGGCCCGGGCGATCCTGATCGCGCCGAAGCTTACCATCCAGGGCGGTACGACCGAGATACTGCGCGGCATCATAGCCCGAGGGCTGGGTCTGCGCTGAGGTGGTCGACCTTAACGCTCTTCTCGCACCAGCAAGCGTCGCCATCGTCGGCGCCTCGGCCGATGAACTGACTCTGCGAGGCCGTCTCACCCATACCATGCTGATGCATCCATATCCTGGTCGCCTCCATCTGGTGAGCCGCAGTCGATCGACGATTCTGGACCGTCCAACCGTGCCGTCACTCACGGCGATAGGCGAGCCAATCGACCTCGCCGTTCTCCTCGTACCGGCGTCGGTTGTCGCCAAGGCGCTGGAAGAGGCCGGTCGTTGCGGCGTTTGCGCCGCCGCCGTCATTGCCTCCGGTTTCGCCGAGGAACAGGGGCAGGCCGGGGCAGTGCTGCAACGCAAGATCAAGGACGTGGCGCGCCATCACGGTATCCTGCTCAACGGTCCCAACTCGGAAGGCTTCGTCGTGCCGGCCCGCGGCCTGGCAGCCACCTTCAGTCCGGTGCTCGATTCGCCGTTGCCGGATGCAGTCTGGGGCGAGGCGATGTTTCGCCCGCTCTCCATCATCGCGCAGAGTGGCGCACTGGGCTTCGGTCTCTACGAGATTGCGCGCCACAAGGGTCTGCCGGTTGACCACGTGATCACCACCGGCAACGAAGCGTGTCTCGACGTCTGCGATTATCTCGAGCATGTGCTCGATCATGGTGATGCAGGCGTCTTCGTCCTCTATGTAGAGGAGATACGCGACGGCCGACGCTTCATGGCGCTCGCCCGACGGGCGCTCATCGAAGGCCGTCCGATCGCGCTGGCCAAGTCCGGCGTTTCCGAGGCCGGACGCCGAAGCGCCATTTCCCACACCGGTGCGTTGGCGGGCTCGGATTCGGTCTACGACGCCGTGTTCCGCCGTTTGGGTATCGCGCGCGCCGGCGGCATGGAGGAACTGATCGACATCGCCGCCACATTCGCCCGCTACATTCCCTGTCAACGTCCGGAGGGCCGCCGAATCGGCATTGCCTCGTCCTCGGGGGGCGCAGCGGCCTGGTTTGCGGATTCCTGCGTGTCGACCGGCCTGGACGTGCCTGCGCTCGATGCCGCTTCGCGCGCCAGAATCGATCCGCTGCTCCCTTCCTATGGCAGTTCGGCCAACCCGGTCGACGCCACGGCTCAGGCCATCTATGCGGTCGGCTACGCGGGCTTCATCGAGATCTTGTCCGAGAGTTCGTCGGTCGACATGGTCGCTCAGGTGGCGACTCTCGGGACAACGAAGATCATGGAGCGCGAGAGCGGCAAGCTTGCCGCAGTGAGCCGTCGTCTCGCCAAGCCTGCGGTGATGTGGAGCTACACGATTCCCGCCCGAAGGTCGATTGAGATTGCGGCGCGAGCGGGAGTACCACTGATGACGGACATGCGCCACGCCGCCCGGGCGCTGGCAGCTCTCGCCGATCATACAGAGGCCTTGCACACGGGGGTGGCGCCTTTCGACGAGCTGCCAGACCCTGTTCCGAACCTCTCGGAGAACCGCGTCGTGTTGTGCGAAGCCGAGGCGCGCGAGGTACTCTCCGCTTGTGGAGTCCCTGCCGGTCCGGCAGAGCTCGTGACATCGCCGGAGGCAGCAGTCGCGGCATGGCGGCGCTTTGAAAGGCCAGTGGCCCTCAAGGCCCAGTCGCCTGACATTCCGCACAAGTCCGAGATCGGCGCAGTTGCCCTTGACCTTTCTGATGAAGCGGCAGTGAGGGCCGCTTGCCAGACAATCCTCGACAACGTTCTCACCAGTTCCCCGACTGCCGAACTGCGTGGCGTCCTGGTCCAGCCAATGGCCGATCCGGGCGTCGAGACGATTGTCGGCAGCGTGACCGACCCGACCTTCGGCCCGGCGATCATGGTTGGCATCGGTGGACTCTTCGCTGAGAACTTGCGCGATTTTGTCCTCTCTCCGGCACCGGTGGACGAAGCAGAGGCGCGGGCCATGATCGGCCGGCTGAAGGGCGCCTCTCTCTTCGCTGGCGGACGCGGACGGCCTCCCGTCGATACGGAAGCACTGGCCGCACTCATCGCGCGCGTTTCGTCCATGGCCATGGCACACAACAACCGAATCGTCGAGATCGACCTCAATCCCGTCATCGTCCAGGCCCGCGGCCTGACACTCGCCGATGCCCTGATCGTCACCACTTAGACATCATGGATGCTGCTCGCGACAATCAACTGTCCAGGATGTTCCTGTCGCCCGCCGTGTCGGTCGGTCCGAGCAGGTTGAGCACCACGCCGGACGGTTTGCGCGATAACGCAGAGTCCCGGAATCTCAGCCGCAGGATCCGGAGCGGCGGACGCGGTTCGAACAGAAGGGGTGCGTCGCATGGCGTTTCTTGAACAGGTTGCCATCTTTCTTGCCGCCGCCGTGGTGGTCGTTCCGCTAGCCAGGCGGGCAGGATTGGGGTCGGTCTTGGGCTACATGCTGGCGGGCGTGATCGTCGGCCCTTGGGTGCTGGACCTGGTCGACGACGAGCGCGAGATCCTCCATCTCGCCGAGTTCGGCGTCGTCCTTCTGCTGTTCGTCATCGGCCTCGAACTTCAACCGCGCCGTCTCTGGGCCATGCGCCGGGCGGTGTTCGGGATGGGCGGCGGGCAGTTCGCGCTGACCACCACGGTGGTTGCCGGCCTTGCCTTCGCGTTGGGACTGCCGTTCGAGGCCGCCGTGGTTGCGGGTCTTGCCCTGTCGCTGTCGTCGACCGCCTTCGCCCTGCAGGCGCTCGCCGAGCGCAGTGAACTCACGACCCGCCACGGCCGCCTGTCCTTCTCGATCCTGCTGTTCCAGGACCTCGCGGTGATCCCGATCCTGGCCCTCCTGCCCCTGCTGGCAACTGCTCACGGTGGCGTCGGGGGCAGGATGCCCTGGCTCGACTTCGTCGGGGCAATCGGCACGATCGCGCTCGTCACCGTCGGCGGACGATACTTCCTGCGTCATGCACTGCGGCTCGTGGCGCGCTTCGGCACCCATGAGGTGTTCACCGCCACGGCGCTGCTCACGGTCGTGGGCGTGGCGCTGCTGATGGAGCATGTCGGCCTCTCCATGGCGCTCGGCGCGTTCCTGGCCGGCGTGCTGCTCGCCGATTCCGAGTACCGTCACGAGCTTGAAGCCGATATCGAGCCCTTCAAGGGCCTGTTGCTCGGCCTGTTTTTCATGGCGGTGGGGATGACGGTCAAGCTCGGGCTGGTGATCGAAACGCCACTCACGGTGCTCGGCCTTGCCCTCGGCCTGATGCTGGTCAAGATGCTCTGCCTTGCCGCCGTTGCGCGCGTCGAGACGCCGAACTGGCGCACGATCCGCGGTACGGCCGTGGCGCTCTCGCAGGGCGGTGAGTTCGCCTTCGTCATTGTCGCGCTCGGCGTGTCTTCCTCGCTGATGGACGGGCGCACCGCCGACCTGCTGATCGTCGCGGTGACGCTCTCGATGGCGACAACACCCCTCGCCTTCAGGGCTGGCGACTGGCTGAACGCCCGCCTCGAGAAAGAGCCCGAACCTGAGTACGAGCGACATATCGAGGAGGAAAACCGGGTCATCATCGCCGGGTTCGGCCGGGTCGGCCAGATCGTGGGACGCATTCTGCGGCTGCGCCGTATTGGCTTTACCGCCCTTGAGACCGACGCCGAGCAGGTCGACTTCGTGCGTCGCTTCGGCAACAAGGTCTACTACGGCGACGCGAGCCGGGTGGAACTGCTGCGCGCCGCCAGTGCCGACAAGGCCGTGCTCCTCGTGCTCGCGATCGAGGATGTGGAGCGCTCGCTCGCGACGGCGCGGACGGTGCGCAAGCACTTCCCGCACCTCACGATCTTCGCCCGTGCACGCAACCGGCAGCACGCATACGCGCTGATGGATCTCGGAATCGAGCGGATCGTGCGTGACACCTTCCATTCGAGCCTCGAGCTCGCCCAGGGGATCCTGACGGAGCTGGGCCTCGGCGACTTCGAGAGCCGGCGCACGGTCGACGCCTTCCGCGAACACGATACCGAACGCCTGGTCCGGCAGCACGGCATGGCGCACGACGCCGACCGCGTGGCCGAGGAGACGAAGCACTGGACCCGGGAGCTGGAAGAGATGTTCGCCGAGGACGAACGCAGCGCCGCGAGGGAAGACCACTAGGACCTCCGTTGCATATCGTGGCGGCCCGCGTGGCATTGTGTGGACGGCGCAATCCCAGGCCGAGGGTCACGCCTCTACAGCGCATGGCGATTGCTCCCGCGATATGAGCCCGCCACAAGCGTGCTGGGCGAGAAAAAGTCGGACCAGCCATCATGCCACGCTGGCACGCCATGCCACGCTGGCACGCCGTGTACGGCTGCGCCCGTTACCAATGTGACAGACCGATCGCCTGGATGAACGATTTCAATCTTGACGACCGCGCTCTTGGTCACAACGGCGCCGGCCCAGACGCTCCTGATAGTCATGCGTACGCCAGTCCGCACGGAACAACCACTGCTCTTCTGACTGCCGTTGGGCGAGGGCCGGGTCGATTTCCACTTCGTCGAAGCCGCTTCGCCGGGCCATGGCATATTGATCTGCGAGGACGTGGCCGGCCGCGCGGAGCCGGCCCCGGTAGCCCAGCAGCCGCAGGTGGCGAGCCAGCGAGAAACCGCGGCCGTCCAGGTGCGACGGGAATGAAATGCGAATGAGGGCGATGCGCTCGAAGAGGGGCACGAAGTCTTCGGCCAGCGCGTTGTTCTCGACATCGAGCGCAGCCCCATCAGGCAAGGCGGCGTGATCGTCTTCTCGGCTCCACCGGACAATCTCACCTCGCCAGTCGTCGTGATGAAACCCGGTGTCGCGGACGAGAATTCCGGAGTTCCCGCGTCTCACGGTTAGCATCCTCCGGTGAGGGTGGTATCGGGATAGAGCGCTGCCTTGAAGGGCTGCATGCCAACGCGCCGGTATGTCGCGAGAAAGGCCTCATCGTTTGACCGGAGCTCGAGGTAGGTGTCGATCAACCGTTCCACGGCGGGGACGACGTCGTCTGCCGCAAAGCCAGGGCCGGCGCGTTCACCGAGCGCGGCCGTTTCCGTTCCGTCGCCGCCGAGGGTGATCTGGTAGTTCTCGACGCCGGCGCGGTCGAGACCGAGAATGCCGATGTGCCCGACGTGGTGGTGCCCGCAGGCGTTGATGCAGCCGGATATCTTGATCTTGAGATCGCCGATCAGGCGCTCGTCCCCACGTTCCTTCATCCGGGTGGCAATGCCCTGGGCGATCGGAATGGAGCGGGCGGTAGCGAGATTGCAGTAGTCCAACCCCGGGCAGGCAATGATGTCCGATGCCAACCCGACATTGGCAGTGGCGAGCTCCGCCTCCCGCAATGCTGCATGCACCGCGGGCACATCGCGCTTGTGCACGTGGGGCAGAATGCAGTTCTGTTCATGGCTGATTCGGATTTCATCATGGCCGTACAGCTCCGCCAGGCCGGCGATGACACGCATCTGCTCTGCTGTGGCATCGCCCGGTGTGGCGCCGTGGGCCTTGAGCGAGATGGTGACGATTGCGTATGCGGGATTCCGGTGCGGATAGAGGTTGGTATCGGCGAAAGACCGGAAAACCGGGTCGCGCGTGAGCGCCGCCTCGAATGTCCCGGTCGACGCCTCGACGAACGCTGGTTCCGCGAACATCGCGCTGATGCGCTTGAGGAGTGCCTGGTGCACGCCTCGGAATGCCTTGCGTTGAATCAGGAAGCGTTGCTCGACGCGTTCGCGGAAGGTCTCGAGCCCGTGCTCGTTGACCGTGATCTTGATGCGCGCCTTGTACTTGTTATCGCGACGCCCGATGGCGTTGTAGACCTGCAGGATGGACTCGACGTAGGGCAGTAGGTCCGCCTCTGGCAGGAAGTCGCGGATGACCGGGCCGATCACCGGGGTGCGCCCGAGTCCGCCCCCGACCACAACCTCGTAGCCGGTCTCGCCTGCCCCATTGCGGATCATGCGGAGTCCGATGTCATGAGCGCGGGTCACGGCACGGTCAATCGGGGAGCCGCTCACTGCGATCTTGAACTTTCTCGGCAGGAACGCGAACTCCGGGTGATCCGTCGACCATTGCCGAAGCACTTCGGCGGTCGGGCGGGGATCGGCGATCTCGTCGGCCGCCGCACCGGCAAAGTGATCGGCGGTGACGTTGCGAACGCAGTTGCCGGATGTCTGGATCGCATGCATCTCGACGTCCGCGAGAGCGTCGAGGATATCCGGCACGTCCTTCAGTCTGGGCCAGTTGAACTGGATGTTCTGACGTGTCGTGAAGTGCCCGTAGCCCTTGTCCCAGCGTTCCGCGATATGAGCCAGCTGCCGCATCTGGCGGCTGTCGAGCGTTCCGTAGGGGATGGCCACTCGAAGCATGTAGGCGTGCAGCTGCAGGTAGAGCCCATTCATCAGTCTGAGTGGCTTGAACTCCTCTTCGGTCAGGGAGCCTTCAATGCGGCGTTCCACCTGCTGGCGGAACTGTGCAACCCGACTGCGCACGAATTCCCGGTCGAAGCTGTCGTATCTGTACACGCGTCAGTCCTCCGCCTGTTTGCCATGGCAGTAGTTGGAGGGCCCGGTCGATCGAAGAACTTCCCGGATATGGACCGGCTCCGGTCCCGCATGGCCTCCGCATGCAGCCGTCATCAGATAGGGGTCGACGACGGCATCCTCCTGCGCTTCGGCCGCCGCAAGACTTCGGTTTGCTTCGTCTTCGTTCTCGAAAAGGCGCGCGCCAACCGGACGGCGCGTCCAGGCGCCATCGGGTGCGAGGTAGACCACGTCCCCATCGAAGAGGTCGTTCGCGGTCAGAATGCAGGACCTGAAAGAGCGGGCCATCAAACCGCCTCCCTGCGGGTGACGAAGTCCGTCTCCGCTTTCCGCATCGCGGCGCGTGGCAGGACTCCGAGCATCAGCACCACCGGCCCCGCAGGGTGCGTCTCGTCCAGTACATCGGGCAGGCCGAGAAGCGTTGTCGCGACGATCCGCTTGTCCTGGCGCGAGGCGTTCTCGACGATCGTGATCGGCGTTGACGGCGCAGCTCCGCGCATCAGAAGTCGCCCGCGCAGGAAGGCGGCCGCCCGCTTGCCCATGTAGATTGCGGCGACGGATCCAGGCCGGGCAAGGACGGCCCAATCATGCTCGGCGAACCCGTCGACGTCACGGGCCGTGATGAGGCGAAGCTCCGAATTGCGCCCGCGCCGCGTCAGCGAAGCCCCCATGTCCGCAGCCGCGCCGGCGGCCGCCGTGATTCCCGGGACGACCTCCCATGAGATGCTTGCGGTCTCCATCGCCTTGATCTCTTCGTCCAGTCTGCCGAACACCGCCGGATCACCGGACTTGAGGCGGATCACGTGCTTTCCTTCTCGGGCACGATGCACCAGCAGTGCGTTGATTCGGGCCTGCGACCACGATGGGCCGTATCCTGTCTTGCCTGCGCAGACGCATTCGGCTTCCCGCCGCGCAAGTTCAAGCACCTCTGCGGAGACCAGCCGGTCATGCACCACGACGTCCGCCTCGTGCAAGCGGTTGCGCGCCTTGAGCGTGAGCAGTTCCGGATCGCCCGGTCCAGCGCCTACGAAGGAAACCAGGCCAGGAGGGCGTGTCGCGGTGGCGGCCTCGTCAAGCAGCGAACGGAGCGCTTCGCGGGCGCCGTTCCTGCCCTCCCTGGCATAGCCGCGGGGGCCGCGTCGGAAAAAGTACTCGGACCAGAGCGCCCGTCGCATCCGGCCCGAAGGCACGCTCTCGCACCTGTTCCGGAATGCCTGCGCGATACGCGCGAGCGGTCCCAGGGAAATCGGCAGCTGCGCCTCGATAACCGCCTTGAGGTTCCGGGCCAGCACGGGAGCCGTTCCTTCGGTTCCGATGGCCACCGTGACCGGATCGCGGTCCACGATGGCAGGCGTGATGAAGTCGCTTCCCTCGAGATTGTCGACGATGTTGACGGGGATGCTGAGCTGCCGGGCCAGCGCGCCAACGCGCGCATCCTCCGAGGGAATGTTGCTCGCGCAATAGACGAGCGCGGCGCCGTCGAGGTCACCGGTTTCAATGCGGCGTCCGTCGTGGCGCAACGTCTGTTCGCGATGCCACTCCAGGATCTGCGGGTCCGGGTCGGGACCGAATACCGAGATCTCGGCGTCGCTCTTCACCAGCAGGTGCAGTTTGGCCACCGCAGCCTGCCCGGCGCCGGAGACGACGACACGCCGGCCCGCGAGGCTGAGGAAGATCGGGAAATGCTGCACGGCAACCGCCCGTTATCGCTTTCTCTTGGTGTCGATGGATTGTATATTTTTTCTAGTATGGCGACAGTATGCTGAATAAATAAGGATGATTTTTCGAATGAATGGCGACAGAAAGAAAATTCTTTACATCTGTGATGGAGGTGGTGATGGCAGTCCAACTCGACGGCGTTGACCGGAAAGTTCTTGCAGCAATGCAGGAGGACGCTTCGCGCTCCCTTGATGACATGGCGGAGAAGGCCGGCGCCTCGCGGACGTCGGTGTGGCACAGAATACGAAAGCTCCGGGCTGCAGGGATCATTCGACAGAGCACGGTTCTTCTCGATCCCGACAAGCTGGGTCTGGAGGCGTGTTTCTTCGTGCTCATCCGGACTTCCGAACACCAGAAGGACTGGCAGGACCGGTTCCTGGAGACCCTGAAGGGGCGCCCGGAGGTGATGGAGGCGCACCGTCTGGCGGGCGACGTCGACTACATCCTGAAGGTTCGCGTGGAGAACGCCAGGGCCTATGACGACTTCTACCAGGCGCTCATTTCCCAGGTGAAGATCTTCAACATCACCTCCCTGCTATCCATGGAGGAGATCAAGTCGTCGACCGAGTTGCCTCTGTGAGTGCAGGGAACCTTGGCTCGCGGCTAACCAACATTGATCGATTTCCTAAACGGTTAGCGTACCGACCGGCTGGCGAGACAGGCGCCGGTCGAACCTGTCATGCGGCGATTCCGTTGTTGGCGAGGAAACGGTCGAACAGGGCAATGCACTGTTCGGGCTCCTCGAGTTGCAGCAGGTGGCTGGTTTCGGGCACGAAGGCGTAGTCGACATCGAACGTCTCGCAGAAGAGCTTGCAGCAGGGCGCGCTGAACGAAGCGTCTTCGAATTCCGGGTCGGAACCGACGATGAGGAGCGGGCGCTCCGGCGGATCGGGTTGCCGCCAGATCGGGAGTTCGGCGACCTCGACATAGAGACCGGCTTCGACCGGACCCGGGCAACACAGCAGCCATTCTCCGCTCGCGGGATCGGGGCGCAGCACCGACCATGCGTTGAGTTCCGCCACTCCCTTCCGCAAATGCCGGAACCGGTGCAGGAACAGGTACACGTCTGCAAGCTCCCCCGGGTCCCGGAACCGATTCTGACGGGCCAGGGCGGCGTTGCGCAGCATTGCCCCTCCGGACATGATCCGGACGCGCAGCGGGTTACCCTCGGGCGGGACCACCGGCGGGTCGAACAGCATCAGGGCATCCCAGTGCCAGACGCCATCGACGACCGCGAGAAGGGCTGCGATCGCCGTCATCGAATGGAATACGCCAATGGTGGTCTTTTCGCCCCACTCTTTCGCAATGGCTTCGTGCACCGCCTCGTTGTCACGCGCAAAGCGGCGATAATGGTGCGGCTCGGCGGCGTGGAACGGGTTGCGTCCGCAGTTGCGGACATCGAACAGTGCGAGGTCGAACCGCTCCAGCATGTGCTGCCAGAAAGGGAAGTAGGAATCGCTCGCGAAACCGTTGCCGTGGCTCAGCACGACACGCACCCCGGACGGATTGCCGTGGCGCACGACCCTTATCGGCGCACCGTCATCCATCGCAAGGTCGAGGGATGCAGAGGGCTCGGGCAGGACGAAGGGATGTGAAGAGGACATTTGATCCGGCACCTGACTCGCTCGACGGCTGCCGTCACCATATGGGCCTGTCGCAGTCGCGTCGATGCTCTGATCGGCGTGGTCTCCCATCTCCGAGAGTGTCCGTTCGGCGCTTTGCTATGGGCGTCGTTCCTTCATTGCACCGCGCACCTGTCAATCACCACACGCCAACAGTTGAACCCCAGGGGTCCAATCCAGTTGGCGGCTAACGGGACTATTGATCGATACCAGTCTGCGGTGGTGGTTTCGTCGCGGCCCGCTCCAGTGCCGTGATGACACCGGACGTTCGGTTCGGTCCAAACCACGACGTCGCCAGATCCAGGGGCGTCGCTCCATCGTCGTTGCGCGCCGTCGGGTCGGTGCCCAGCTTCAGAAACTCGATGATGATGGCGGGGTTGTCGGCGAACTGCACCGCCCAGTGCAGGGGGGTGCTGTTGCTTTCGTCGCGCGCATTCGGGTCCGCGCCGGCCTTGACCAAGGCGTCGATAACGGCTGGATTCTTGTTGTTGTATGCCGCCGAATGCAGGGCAGTGTCGCCGTCTTCGCCTCGGGCATCCAGGTCTGCCCCAACCGCAACCAGGGCGTGGATGATGGCAGGGTTCTGGTTGTTGCCGGCCGCCTCGTGCAGCGGGGTATGGTCGTAGAGGTCCATGCGGACATTTGGATCCGCTCCGGCGGCAATCAGAGCGTGGATGACGGCGGGATCGTCGGTGAACTTCGCCGCCTCATGCAGGGGGGTGCTGTTGTATTCGCCCCGGAAACTCGGGTCCGCTCCGGCCTCGACCAGGGCGTTGATGGCGGAGGGGTTGTTGCTGCCTGCCGCAAAGTGCAGAGGGGCATTGTCGTATCCATCCCGGGCATTCGGGTCCGCCCCGGCCTCGACCAGAGCGTGGATGACGGCGGGGTTCTCGTTGCTGGCCGCCCTGTGCAGGGCGGTACTGTCGAATTCGCCGCGGGCATTCGGGTCTGCCCCTGCGGCGACGAGAGCGTGGATGACGGCGAAACTCGCGTTGTAGCCAGCCGCCAAATGAAGGGGAGTGCTGTGACCGCTGTCGCGGGCATTCGGGTCCGCCCCGGCGGCGACCAGAGCTTCGATGACCGCAGGATTCTCGTTCCAGATCGCCGCCAATTCCAACGGGCTATAGTGGAATTCGCCGCGGGCATTGGGATCCGCCCCGGCAGCGAGCAGGGCGCGGACTACGTCGGGGTCGTCATTGAATTTGGTCGCGAGAATCAAGGGAGTGTCGGACTCGAGGTTACGGGCGTTCGGATCCTCGTACTTGGCAAGACAGTTGCTCACCGTCTCAAGCGTCGCGGTCTCGAAGAACTCTTGGGTGTTCCACAGGTCGCAATCCGCGGATACAGCCGGCATGCTCACGAATGCCAGACAAGAACCGAAGAGCATGTTGGCCTTTCTCATCGTTCAACCTCCGATGATCGACCTCGCCGTCTCTCGCGAACAGCCTGATTCGGCAGTTGGCACGGCACTTGACAATGGCTCCGGCCAGCGTGGAGGACAATACGCTTGACCGTCAGTTGCTCGATCCTGTCTGCGGTGAAGTGAATGACGGGGCTCCTGGCCGGGCCGTTGGCTCGACAGCGCCATGGCTCTTGCGACGGTCCGCAGTCGCTCCAGACTCGCTTCATCCAGTTGGCATGGCATTGATAACGCCATCGGCCTGGGAGCTCAGTTGAGGAACGTATCCGCCAACTGACGGTCGTCGTGCCCGAGCGCATGCCCCTTACAGCCTTGAGGCGGTTCTTCGAGACCGGTCTCTTGCCGTCAGGCACCAGGTTCGCCTGAGAGCAAAACCGTGAGTTTCCGTTCTGACAGGAAGCGGCAAGGGCTGACGAGCGCGTGGTCGGGATGGTCGTGGGCCGAGAGAGACCGAGCCTCCGTAAACGGCTCCCGCTCCGTTCGGTCCGATACCCGCATCGTCCGGCCGGGCTACCTGAGCCGTCCATCTTCAAGCCGCCGGTACACGGCAGTTCCCTTGAGAGGAGAGTCGTCCGCTATGAGGTCCCAGGGACTTTCGCCGGTCCCGGTCCTCGCCTCCGGGTCTGCCCCAGCGTCCAGCAGCGCTGCAACGACCGAAGGGCTTGTGCCGAATGCCGCGGCGAGGTGCAGAGGTGTCCACCCCTTTCCATTTCGCGCCTCCAAGTCGGCGCCGGCGTCCGCTAGCGCCGTGACAACCGGACTGGTCCTGCTGAACCTGGCCGCCTTGTGCAGAGGTGTTTCGCCCTCGTTGTCCCGTGCTTCCGGATCAGCTCCGGCATCCACGAGCGCCGGAATGATCGAGGCGGTCCTGGTCCTGGCAGCCGCCAGGTGCAGAGGCGTCTCTCCGTTTTCGTTCCGCGCTCCCGGGTCGGCTCCGGCATCGAGAAGCGCCGGGACTGTCTCGCGACCACTTACGATCGCGTCGTGCAGCGGTGTCTCTCCTTCGTGATCCCGTGCGTTCGGATCGGCGCCGAAGTCCAGCAACATCTCGACGAGCAGGACTCCATCGCGCCCGAGTTGTGCATTGACCACCGCTTCATGCAGAGGGGTCTTCTGAGCGACATTCCGCGCATTCGGATCGGCGCCAGCGTTCAGCAGCACCTCGACGACCGAAGGAACTGCACTGAACCATGCTGCGTCATGCAGAGGAGTATCTCCGTCGTTGTCGCGTGTATCGGGATCGGCGCCGGCGTTCAGCAGCACTTCCACGACTGCTGGGTTCGCGCTGTAAGTTGCCGCCCCGTGCAGGGGCGTGTCCCCCCATTTGTCCCGCACCTCGAGATTGCCCCCGGCGTTCAGCAGCGCCTCTGCAACCGATGGAGTCGCGTTGTGTTCCGCAGCCCAGTAAAGAGGCGTCATTCCGTTGTCATCTCGTGCCTCCAGATCGGCACCGGCGTCCAGCAGCGCCTCGATGATCGAAGGGATGGTGTTGAATCCCGCCGCCAGATGCAGGGGCGTCGTCCGGAATTCGTCCCGTGCCTCCGGGTTGGCGCCGGCGTCCAGCAGCGTGGCGACAACCGAATAAGTCGTGCTGAACGTCGCCGCTACGTGCAGCGGCGTCTTTCGTAGATCATTACGTGCTTCCAGGCCGGCTCCCGCGTCCAGAAGTGCTGTGATGACCGAAGGTGATGTGCCGAACGCCGCCGCCGCATGAAGGGGGGTCCATTCATCCTTGTCCCTCGCATCAGAATCGGCACCGACGGCCAGAAGCGTCGGGACGACCGACGGGCTGAATGCCGCCGCCAGAAGCAGGGGCGTGCCATCTTCGTAAGACTGCGCATCCGGATCGGCTCCGAAGGCCAGCAATGCCTCGATGAGCGCGGGGGTTGCGTTGTTTGCGGAAGCCCAGTGAAGAGGTGTCAATCCCTTGTGATCCGGCGCGTCCACATAGGCTCCGGCATCCAGCAGCGCCTGAACGACCAAGGGGCTGTAAGCGGCTGCCAGGTGAAGAGGCGTCTCGCCGGTTCTGGCGCGCGCGCCCGGATGGGCTCCGGCTTCCAGCAGCGTCTGAACGACCGAAAGAGTCGTGCCGTTTGCCGTGATCCAGTGAAGAGGTGTCCATCCATCGTCGCCCCATGCCCCCGGGTCGGCCCCGTCCGCCAGGCAGCGCGCCACATCCGTGGCAGCGGCGTTCTCGAAGAATGCGCTCGTGTTCCAGTCGGCGCAGGATGACTGCGCTGTTGCGGGAAAGACGACGGCAACGGGGAGCGCACAGACGAGGAGAATTGCGGCGATCGACCCGAGTTTCTTCACGACAAGCTCCCGCATCCGAATTGCGAACAATGCCGCGGTTGTGCCACCGTCTCATCTTCCGTGGCGCGCATCCATGTGCTGCCGGCACAGGCTGGCTCCCTTGCGGTCAGAGGATCGACTCCAGGAACAAGGAGGGGCCCCACGCCGCAGGCGGAGCGACAAGACGCGACACAGATGCAGGCCTCCATGACTTGCCTCTGAACTGCCTCACGCACTGGTCCAGCTGGAATGTTAGTGCATCGATGGCTTCTCGACCACGCCGGAGGTCGTCGGAGCGAACATCCTTCGAACCGGCACAGGTATGCGAGGCCGTTCCGGACCGGTACACCGTCAGGATGTTCCCGGGCACGACCAGGCCGATCGCCGGGCTGCACTGTGTGAGGGAGGCCGTCGCCAACAGTTGAACGACCACATCATGTGCGCCCGATTCCTGAGACGTCTTTGGTTACGGTATCTCCTGAGCGTCGTGCGATCCGGCCGGTGCAACGTCGATCAGGACGGGCCGATGGTCGGAGCCGATGTCGGGGCCGATTTCGATACTGAGGACGCGAAGGTCGCGGCTGGTGAGGGCGTGGTCGATCGGAATGCCGGCGAAGCCGAGCCAGACGGGCCAGGTGGCCCGGGTGTTGACACCGGTGAGGTCGTTATCCGAGACGAAGGCGCGCAGTCCTGCCGACCACGGGGTCGCGTTGAAGTCTCCCACCACAAGTTTGGGCCCATCGAGCTTCGCCAGGATGTCGCCGGCGATGCCGAGCTGCTCGTTGCGCCGGGTGAAACGCCGCGGCGTTATCGGAGGGAACACATGCAGTCCGGTGACGCGGAGCGTGCCGGCGGGGGTTTCCACGCCTGCCGTCACCATGATCGGGCTCGACGCCGGAGGCGTGCTGCCCGCGAGTTCGGCAACGACCTCGCCGGAGATCGGCCAGCGGCTGTAGACAACCATGCCGAAGGAATGCCCGCGAGGCTCGAGCACCTGGAAGGGGTAGCCCGCCATGGCCCCGGCCATCCGCTCGACATGACGGGGCGACATCTCCGTCATCACGACAACGTCGGGATCGCGGTCCTCGATCCACGCGACGAACCTGCCGACGTCGTCGTTGAAGATGAGGATGTTGAAGAAGACGACGCGGACGGCGGCCTCGCCGTCTAGCATGCCGTTTCCCGCTTCAGCCTGCGCGGAGTTGAGTTCCGTGCGGATGACGTCGGCGCCCAGCGTGACGGCTAGTGCCACGAGCAGGCCGGCAAGGAGGCGAAAGCGCGCGGCAAGCGCCATCGCTGCGCAGATCAGAACTCCGAGCGCGATGTGGGGACGCCAGCTTGCCGCGAGTTCCCCGATGAACCCGTCCACTCCGACCATCGGCGCCGCGCACGCCGCACCGGCGATCAGTGCGCCGAGGCCGAGCCCCAGCGCCGGGACACCCAGCCATCCTCGTCTGCGCGCCATTCGATTCCCTCTCTCCGCCGAGAAGACCATGCAATCTGATTTCGGCAGGTCAATGGCGAAGCGCTGCTTGCGATAGCTGTGGTCCAGCGAGACCACCAGCATCAGTGTGCCCGGGGGAGAAGCGTCCGCTCACCGCATCGCATCGTCGTCGATCCAGGCTTCCGGTCCGCCGTTGCCATTCCGGTTCTCGGTTTCAGCAGGCTCAAAGTCGAAGCCGGTTATGCACCGATCGCCATACCGGCCCTGAGTCCGTCGAGCACAGCCTCCTCCGCCGTGCGTGGCGACAGCGCATCGCCGATCACATGCACTTCGCCCGGCCAGCCGGCGAGTTCACCGGCAAGCGCCGTATCGCTTGCCGTGCCCTGACACAACACCAGGGTTTCGACATCATCGCAGACGATCGGATCGTCGGTCACCGTGTGCTGCAGGTAGATGGTGTCGCGGTCGGCTCCAAACAGCCGTGCGTAGGTGATGATCTCGACGCCGAGCCTGGAGAGCTGGCCAATCCAGTGATCGCGCACCGCCTCCTGGATGTTCTGTCCCGGCACCATTCCGGTGACCGCCAGGCGCACGCGACAGCCGTCCCGGGCCAGCTTCTCGGCGAGGCCCAGACCGATCCAGTCATTCTTCCAGTCCGCAACCAGCACGGAACGGCCGACATTGGCTTCGCCCCGGATGACCGACCAGGACTCGACCACATGGGCCTCGTCTTCACCCTCGACCATGGGGAGGTAGGGCTGGCCGCCGGTCGCGACGACTGTGGCGTCGGGACCGGCGTCACGAATGGCCGCCGCCGTCACTGCAACGCCGCGTTCGATGCGTACGCCAGCCAGTTCCATCTCGCGAACGAGGTTGGTCACGATACCGCCGAATTCGGCTCGCCCGGGGAGGGCCTGGGCCAGAAGGGCCTGCCCGCCGAGCCTGCCGGTCCGTTCATAGAGCGTCACGTCGTGACCGCGCTCGGCCGCCACTGCCGCGGCCTTCATGCCCGCCGGGCCACCGCCCACCACCCAGACAGTCCTGTGCCGGCGCGCCGGCGGTTTGATGTGGCCGAACACGAGCTCGCGTCCGGTCTCGGGGTGCTGGATGCAGGAGACGGGGTGATACTGCAGTCGGTGGCCGAAGCATGCCTGGTTGCAGGCGATGCAGCTGCGGATGTCGTCCACGCGTCCGGCCTCGGCCTTCGCGGCGAACATGGGATCAGCGATCATGCCTCGAACCAGGCCGATCATGTCGGCCTGACCGCTGGCAATGATGTCCTCGGCGAGGTGGGGCTGGTTGATTCGTCCGGCCACCAGGACCGGCAGCGACAGATGCTGTCTCAACGTTCCCGCGCAGGCCGCGACGTGACCCGGTTCGATCGCCATGGGCGGGACGACCTCGATCCAGCCCCGCGCCGTCCGCGTGTTGCCGCCAATGACGTTGACATAATCGACAAGACCCCCGTCCTCCAGCACCCGGCAGACTTCCAGCACCTCGCCGGAGTCCATGGCCCCGGGCGTGGCGTCCGCGTCGCTGATCCTGACTCCGAGGATTGGATCACAGCCGATGCGGGCCCGCACCGCCTCGAGGATTTCGACGAGGAACCGCATGCGATTCTCGAGGTTTCCACCGTAGGCATCGTCACGCCGGTTGACTCGGGGGTTCAGAAACTGGGCGATCAGATAGCCCATGCTCGCCAGGATCTCGACGCCGTCGAGGCCGCCCTCGACGATGTGGCCGGCGGCCCGCGCGTAGGAGTCGATCAGTTCGGCAAGCAATGCCGGCGTTGCCGGCGTCGGCATGAGACTGTAGCGCTCGAACGGCACCGCGGACGACGAGATGGCCGGACGGCGCGCACCGTCGAGCGTGGCCCGGATGGCCGCGCCCGGGTGAAAGAGCTGACCCAGGATCACACAGTCGTGACCGTGGATGGCGTCGGCCAGGCGGCGGAAGCCGGGCACGATGCCGGGCTCGCCCGCCAGCAGGTAACCGGCGGCGAGATCGAAGCTGGAATGCATCGACATGCCTTCGACGACGATCATGCCGGCACCGCCCCGGGCGCGTGCCTCATGATAGGCAATGAGAGCGTCCGAGATCCTTCCCCGGTCGCCGAGCGATGTGCCGTGGGCCGGAAAGAACAGCCGGTTCCGGATCCGGTGGCCCCGGATCTCGATTGGCTGGAACAGGTGCGGGAAGACCGACATGGCCGATTTCCGTGACGTTCGGACCGCAAACCGACGGAACGCGGCTTGATGCCACGACCTCCGCCTGTTGTATACTCTGCGGCGGACTCGATCCCGGATTTTCCGCCATGGGCCACCGAGTTGTTGCGCGGCGCCCGGCCTGGAGCGACGTGGAGGCGCTTGCGGGAGCAGACGCCCTGGATGCCCTGGACGGGCCGGTCGGCAGAGCGTCGGCATTGCCCAACGTCTGCTACACGAGCGTGGCGTGGCAGGAGCTTGAGTTCGAGCGCCTCTTCGCACGAAGCTGGTTTGTCGCAGGCTTCGTCCAGGACGTGCCGCAGCCTGGCGATGCCATGCCGGTCGAGGCCTTCGGGACGGCGCTGCTTGTGTTGCGCGACCTCGATGGCGTGATCCGCGTCTTCCACAATGTCTGCCGCTACCGGCGCGCAGTTCTGGTTTCCGGGAAGTGCTCGGGGCTCCGGGAACTCGCCTCTCCCAACCGCGGCTGGATCTACGAACTCGACGGCTCGCTCCGGGGTTCTCCACACGGCTGTCACGACGACGCGCCCGGGCTGGTGCCGGTCCGTTCGCAGGTGTGGCACCACTGGATCTTCGTCAACCTCGATGGTGAGGCGCCGGCGCTGAAGGACTACCTGGCTCCCGCGGCAGACCTCGTCCGCGGTTACAACCTTGGTGCATCACGCCATGCAGGGACGGTGCATTTCGAGATCGCGGCCAACTGGAAGCTGGCGCTGGAGAATTACATCGAGCCCTACCACGTCTTCTCGGCCCATCCGAGGCTGCATGCCTTCGTTCCGATGTCGGAGCGGATGCCGAGCCGCATCGATCGTCACGTGATGTGGAACCGCTATCTCTTCAAGACCTCAGAACCTGGAAGAGGCGACGGACTGCCCTACTTCCCGAATCTGTCGGACGAGGCCGCCCGCCAGGGTATCTGGTTCATCCTTCCCACGGCGTTTGGCGTCGAAGTCTATCCGGATCACGTGGCGAGCTTTCACGTCGCGCCCGTCGCACCGGACCGTTGCCGCGAGCGCATCGACGTCTACCTGGTCGGTGAGGCTGCCACCTCGCCGGACTGGGCCGAGGGCCGCCAGGCCGTGCTTGACATGTGGAATGAACTCAACCACGAGGACATAGGCCTCATCGAAAGCATGCAGAGGGGCCGGAGATCGCCGGCCTACAATGGCGGCTGCCTGTCGGACTACTGGGACGAGGCTCCTCTCCATCTCAGCCGCATGGTCGTCGAGGGCATGCGCTGATCGTCGTCGGATCCTAGGCGGGCATGACGTCACTGTTGTGTCGCGGGCCGTGGTCTCTCGTTCTGTCAGGTTCATGGGCAAACTACGGTCAGGACTGTCCTCAAGAAACCGGAAGGTGCGGCTCCGCTGCTTGACTCGGATCGCGCGTTCCTTGCCGCCGTCCGGGCCTTCGGGTATCGAATGAAGCCAGCTATTGACCCGAAGACCCACGATCAGGATTGTCACGTGCGCCCGGCCTCAAGTCCCAATGCCGCCCAGTGCCGACCGGCATCGGTCGGCACTGGGCGGATCGACGGATGTGATGGTCACCGGACAACTTTGATCGCAATTCGGTCATCCGGACCCGACAAGAGGGGACCATGCGAGCAAGCAAGTTGAGAACCATGTTCGTCGCCATGGCGGCTGTCATTCTGGCGGGAGGCTATTCCCCGGCCTGGAGCGCTGATGCCCACCCGGTCACGGGCGAAGCCCTGTCGGCCGACCAGACATTTGCCTATCGCCTGCTCGACCAGTTTCCAACCCTCGACCCGCAGCTCAACCAGGACGTGTCAGGCTTCCACGTGATCCGCGACCTCTTCGAAGGTCTCCTGAGCCAGGACGCCGAGGGCAACCTCGTGCCCGGGGTGGCGACACACTTCGCGGCGTCGGACAACAACACGACCTACACATTCACCCTGCGCGAGGACGCCAGGTGGTCGAACGGTGATCCGGTGACGGCGCACGATTTCGTCTACGCATGGAGGCGGGCCGTGGACCCTGTCACCGCCTCGCCCTACGGCTGGTACCTTGAATTGACCCAGATTGAGAACGCCGCTGATATCCTGACCGGCGAGGAGGAACCCGCTGAACTCGGAGTGCGCGCTGTGGACGATCACACCCTCGAGGTGAGGTTGTTCGCACCCTTGCCTTACTTTCCGGCCATGACGACCTACGCGACGCTGTTCCCGACGCACCAGGCAACCATCGAGGCTCATGGCGCCAAGTGGACGGCACCCGGAAACATGGTCTCCAACGGTGCCTACGTGCTCACGGATCTGGTGCTGAACGAGTACCACAGGCGCGTCAAGAATCCGGAGTACTGGGATGCCGGCAACGTCATCATCGAGGAGGTGACAGGCCTCGTCATCAACGATGACAACCAGGCCCTGACCCGTTATCGCGCCGGTGAACTCGACCACCTCCAGCCCTTGCCCGCCGGGCAGTTTCCGGCACTCAGGGAAGAAATGCCCGACGAGGCCACCAGTGTCCCGCGTCTTTGTTCCTACTACTACGCCATCAACCACAGCGAGAGCGGCCATCCCGCGCTGCAGGACGTGCGTGTGCGCGGGGCGCTCAGCATGGCCATCGACCGCGACGTGATTGTCGAGCGCCTCCTCAAGGGAGGCCAGTGGCCGGCCTACAATTTCACACATCTCAAGACTGCCGGCTTCGTGATGCCCGAGATTACCTATGCGACGCTCTCTCAGGCCGAGCGCGACGAGGAAGCCAGACGCCTCATGGAGGCGTCCGGGATCGAGGATCTGACGCTCAGGCTGATCTACAACACGTCCGAAAGCCACAAGCAGATCGCCACGGTCATCAGCCAGATGTGGAAGCAGAAGCTTGGCGTGACCACGGAGCTGGCCAACTTCGAATGGAAGACCTACCTCAACATCATGGACAATCAGGAATTCGATCTCGCCCGTTCAGGATGGTGTGGCGACTACAACGAGGCGTCGACCTTTCTCGACCTGCTCACGACCACCCATGGCGCGAATCGCGGCAAGTACTCGAACTTGGAAGTTGACGAACTGATGAGCGCCTCGAAGACCGTCGGCGACCCGGGCGCGATCTACGCCGAGGTCGAACAAATCCTTGCCGAGGACATGGCCATCATTCCGATCTATCACTATGCCAACACGTTCCTGCTCTCCAGCGACATACGGGGCTGGCCCTATGACAACGTCGAAAACAACTGGTACTCGAAGAATCTCTATCGCGTAGCGGACTGATCGCATGCCCCGGAATGTCCGGATCGCCGGATGATCTACTACATTGCCAGGCGTCTTGTGGTCGCTGTGCCGACCCTCCTCATTCTCATCATCGTTTCCTATGTCCTGATGTACGCCGCTCCGGGCGGGCCGTTCGACACCGAGCGCACCCTGCCGCCCGAGGTCATGGCCAATCTGCAGCACAAGTACGGGCTCGATCAGCCGCTCGTCGTTCAGATCTGGCGCTATGTGATCTCCATCGTGACGGAATTCGACTTCGGACCGTCGTTCCAGTACACGGACCAGACGGTCAACGACGTGATTCGCCAGGGATTCCCGGTGACGCTGACCTACGGAGCGTGGTCCTTCCTGGTGGCGGTCCTGGCAGGCGTCTCGCTGGGTATCGCGGCAGCCATCTCCCACAATTCCCTTCTTGACTACCTCTGCGTCGGCATTTCCATCGGTGCCCAGGTCCTGCCGAACTTCGTCCTCGCGCCGGTGCTGACCCTGGTCTTTACCTTGTGGCTGGCCTGGCTTCCGGGCGGAGGCTGGCAGGGTGGGCACTGGCCCTATGTCATCCTGCCGGTCATTGCTCTCTCGACGTCGTTCATGGCCTCGATCGCCCGCATGACCCGATCATCCATGCTGGAGGCGCTGAATGCCGACTTCATTCGCACGGCGCGGGCCAAGGGCCTGCCAATGCGCCAGATCGTGTTCCGTCACGCGTTGAGACCCACGATGCTGCCGGTGGTCTCCTATCTCGGACCAACATTCGTCGGCATGATCACTGGCTCCGTGGTGATTGACGTTTTCTTTGCGACCGGTGGAATCGGCCAGTTTTTCGTCAATTCGGCGCTGAACCGTGACTATCCGGTGATCATGGGAATCACCATCCTGGCTGGTGCGCTCACCATCGCCTTCAACCTTGCGGTCGACCTGCTCTACGCCTGGTTGGACCCGCGCATCCGGTACTGACGTGTCGCCCCTTCTCTTCGGCCGCCGCGCCGTCCGGTCCCTGGCCAAGACCGGCGCCCCGGATGCCTCCGGTGGCCGCTCGCTCTGGCAGGACGCCCGTGGCCGCTTTCTCCGCAACCGCGCTGCGGTGACCAGTCTTGTGATTCTCGTACTCCTTGTTCTCTTCGTGCTCTTCGGTGATGTTCTTGCAGCCTGGTCCAATGAAGAGATCGACTGGGCCATGCTAGGCAACGTCGCGGAGGAGGGCGGCCCCTCGTTAGCCAACGGCCACTACTTCGGGGTGGACGAACTTGGCCGCGACCTCTATGCGCGCACGGTACAGGGGACCGGGATATCGCTGATGGTCGGCATCCTGGGAGCCCTGGTCTCGATGGTGGTCGGCACCCTCTACGGGGCCGTGGCGGGATATCTCGGCGGTGCGGTGGATAATGTGATGATGCGCATTGTCGATGTGTTGATGGCCATTCCCTACATGTTCGTGCTGATCGTGTTCATGGTCGTGTTCGGCCGTTCCATCCTGATGCTGTTCGTGGGAATCGGCCTCATCAGCTGGCTCGACATGGCGCGGATCGCGCGGGGGCAGACGCTCTCCATCAAGAACCGTGACTTTGTCGAAGCTGCCGTCGCGATCGGCGTCAGACCGGGGAAGATCATCCTGCGCCACATCATTCCCAATCTTCTGGGCGTGGTCGTGGTCTACGCGACACTGCTCGTGCCTTCGATGATCATCTACGAGAGTTTCATCAGCTTTCTCGGCCTCGGTGTTCAGGAGCCCGACACGAGCCTGGGTGCGCTCATCAGCGACGGAGCAAGCCAGATGCAGTACGGCACGCTCTGGCAGCTGCTGTTTCCTCTCTTCTTCTTCGTCACCACGCTGTTCGCGTTCTTCTTCGTGGGCGACGGACTGCGCGATGCGCTGGATCCCAAGGACCGCTGAGCCATGACCCTGCTTCAGGTGCGTGACCTCACCGTGTCCTTCCGGACAGGTGACGGCACGGTCCACGCCGTGAACGGGGTCGACCTTGCGATCGCGGCCGGACAGGCGATTGCCGTGGTCGGCGAGAGCGGTTCGGGCAAGAGCCAGATCATGCTCGCCATCATGGGCCTCCTGGCGCGAAACGGAGCGGCGACGGGCTCAATCATATTTGATGGCGCGGAACTGCTTGGTCTCGATGAGCGTGCGCTCAACCGGATCCGCGCACGCGAGATCGCGATGATCTTTCAGGATCCGATGACAGCGCTCAATCCCTACATGAGAATCTCGCACCAGATGACCGAGGTGCTGATGCTGCACAAGGGCCTCGGCCGGGGCGAGGCGCTCGGTGAAGCGGTCCGCCTGCTCGACGCCATGGAAGTGCCCGAAGCGCGTACCCGCATCACCATGTATCCGCACGAATTCTCCGGTGGCATGCGCCAGCGGGTGCTGATCGCGATGGCGCTACTTTGCCGTCCTCGCCTGCTGATTGCGGACGAGCCCACCACGGCGCTCGATGCCACGGTCCGCGGCCAGATCATGCGACTTCTCGGGGATGTGAGGTCAATGTTCGACACCGCCGTCATTCTCGTCACTCACGACGCCGGCATCGTCGCGGGCCACTGTGACGAGATGGTTGTGCTCTACGGTGGCCAGGTGATGGAAAGCGGTCCGGTCGCTCAGACATTTGCCGAACCGCATCACCCCTACACACGCGGTCTGCTGGATGCCGTGCCGAGGCTCGATCGCGACGACGAGCGGCTGCGCGCCATTCCCGGAGATCCGCCTGGCATGCACCAGCTTCCCGGCGGCTGTCCCTATGCGGCGCGTTGCCCGCGGGCGGACGAGCGTTGTCATGATGTGCGGCCTTCCAGCGTCAGTCATGCACCGGGCCGGCGGGTCGCCTGCCACTGGCCTCTGGGCGGTGCGGGATGAACGTGTCCCTTCTCTCCGTGCGGGATCTCTCAGTCACCTTTCGCGTGCGTGCCGGGGGACATCCCCCCTGGGTCCCGCCGAAGGAACTTCGAGCCGTCCGGGGCGTCGGTTTCGATCTCGCCCCGGGCGAGACGCTCGGTATTGTCGGCGAGAGCGGATCCGGCAAGTCCACCCTTGCCCGCTCCCTGATCGGGACAGTACCCGCCTCCGGGGGCCGGGCGCTGTGGCAAGGCAGGGATCTTTTGGCGCTGGATCCCGCAGAGCGCAGGCTCCTGCGCCGCGACATGCAGATGATCTTCCAGGATCCCCTGGGTGCGCTGGATCCCCGGATGACGGCTGGCGAGATCATCACCGAACCTCTCGTGACCCATGAACCAAACCTGTCGAAGCGCGAAATCACGTCGCGGGTGAAGGGACTGCTCGAGCGGGTGGGCCTGCTTCCCGAACACATCAACCGCTACCCTCACGAGTTTTCCGGCGGCCAGTGCCAGCGCATCGGCATTGCCCGAGCACTCATCGTGCAGCCCAAGCTCCTGATCTGCGACGAGCCCGTCTCGGCGCTCGATGTCAGCGTGCAGGCCCAGATCGTCAACCTGCTTCGGGACCTGCAGCGCGACCTGGCACTCTCCCTGATCTTCATCTCCCACGACTTGAGTGTGGTGAAGCACATCGCCGACCGGGTCCTGGTGTTCTACCTCGGCCGTGTCATGGAGTACGGCAGGACACGCGATCTCGTTCACGATCCCCGTCATCCCTACACCCGCGCCCTGATCGCGGCGACGCCGGTTCCCGATCCCGCCGTCGAGCGCGGACGCCCGGCCACAGGTCTCGAGGGTGAAGTGCCGTCGCCTCTATCGCCGCCCTCGGGATGCGTGTTTCGCACCCGCTGTCCCCTGGCCCGTCAGTCCTGCGCCGAGGCCGTTCCGACACTGCAGGAACACGACGACGGTCGGTTCGTGGCCTGTCCCTTTGGCTGAGACGGGACAAACCAGGTCAAGCGTGTCTGACCTCGCTCACAGGAAGGCGCCGGACGTCAGGATTCCTCTCCCATCGCCTGCAGGAGAGCCTTGACCACGGTCGTCGCGTTGTCGGCCGCCAGGCCCAGAAAGACCTCCAGCTGGTTCGCGCCTTCGCCGCCGCCGGCAAGATCGGAGAGGCTGCGCACGGCTATGAAGGGAATGTCGTTTGCAAAAGCCACGTGGGCAACGGCAGCACTCTCCATGTCCAGTACCCGCGCATCGAAGGTCTGAAATGTCCAGGTGCGGAACGCGGCATTGTCGACAAAGGCGCTGCCTGAAACCCCGGATCCGCCCATGACGATCCTGGGTTTCTCCTCAAGGCATGTGCCTTGCGTCGTGCAGCGGCTGAGTGCCACTTTGTCCGCCACCTTGCTGGCCGCGGCGAACAGTTGCTCGTCGACCGGGAACCAGAAGCGTGTCTCGGGTTGCCCGGCTCCGGGGCGGAGCACGGTGACCGAGCGCGGAAACATCATGCCGAAGTGTCCATAGGGGTACTCGAAGAACGGCATCGTTGCCCAGCCGTCGTCGGTTTCGCGCGCGAAGAGCATCTCCAGATACTGCCCCCAGCGATCCGCGATCACGACATCGCCGATATTGAGGTCCGGATCCACGCCGCCGGCGATGCCGGAGAACACCACGTCCCTGATGGCGAAATGGTCAAACGCCAACTGCGCCGTCATCGCCGCGTTGACGACACTGATTCCGCTGAGAAAGAGTACGACGTCGTGTCCTTCCAGGGTGCCGGTGGTGAAGGTGACACCGTTCACCGAGACCTCTGATGAATCTTCCAGATCCCGTTTCAGAATCGCCAGTTCCGGTGCGAAGGCCGAGATGATGGCGATGCGTGGAGTCTCGTCGTGGATTGCGTGCGCCTCCGCCGGCGGGGAGGAGGCAACCGTGAGAAGCAACAAGGTGCCAAGGCCGGCGATCAGGGCGCCGGGAGCGAAACGACGTGCTGGCATCATTGCGTGTCTCCCATTGCAAAGAGGTCGACCGGGGCGAGAAGGAGGCATGTCGTAGTCTGAAACGGGTCCCTCAGCAATTCCACATGGATTGACATGTTCATTCCGTGAGGCAGGTCGACTTCGCTGTGAACCTCGGCCCGATGATCCGCTGGCCCGTGGTCCGGCTACTTCGCCGGAATCGAGAAGACGATGATGTATGCAAGGATCAGAGCGAGCGCGATGAAAAGACATTCGTTCACGCGCCTGGCTCTCGAGTGCCCTGGAGAATCCCTGTAGCTGTGGATGAGAGCGAGCAGCGTCTGCAGGAAGTAGTATGCCGCGAAAGCCCTGGAGGCGAGGGCGACGATCTCGAGCAGGTCGACGGTCCAGATCAGGAAAATGGCGCCGGCGGCGACCGAGACATAACCCACCCTAGCCGAGAGAAGGCCGTGACTGTTTTCGCGCAGCAGGCCACCTCCGCCTGCCATGTCGGCCACCGCCGCACTGAACTGGCTCATCAGTGCTGCGATCATCAGGGCGACGGGCAGGATCAGGGCCACAGGAGCCATGGCGTCGATGATCTGCGACAGCTGGATGTGAATCAGATCCATGCCTTGCACCACCGGCATCAGCAGAATGACGGAAACGACGTAGATCATCCCTGAGATGATCTGGGCATTCCGCATGCTCGCCACCCGGATCTCCCGGCTGTACTTGTCCCCGAGGAAGCGCGACGTCTCGAATCCCTGCACCACGAGAAGAGCGCCCGCCAGCATCTGGAACTGCGTGAAGGCATCCCTCTGCGGGAAGTCGAGGCGGATTTCCCTTTCGGTCAGAAATCCGCCTGCGTAGATCGCGAGACCGGTGACAAGCGAGGCAATGACGCAGAGTTGAATCGTAACCGAGACGCTCTCGAGTCGCTCGAGCCCTCCCAGGCCCTTGAGATATCCCACGCACGCGATGAAGACGATCATGGCTGTCGTCAGGCCGCGTTCCAGGTCCGGGTCGTTCACGCCCAGATAGCCGAGAAGGAAACCGGACAGCAGGGAGAGATAGAACGCGACGGCGATGATGAACGCGACAACGAGAACGATGTTGCCGAGATACTCGATCTCGCGCGTACCCCTGTGGGGCCGTCCATCAGCAAGGCGCGGTTCGACATGCATGATGTTGAACCGGATGACGTGGCCGATCGCATAGGCCAGGAGAACGATCCCGAGAACAGCCACTGGCGCCATCGGGCCGACGATGCTCGCCAGCAGGGGCGCCATGATGAGGAACCCGCTGCCGATGATGGAGGATAGAGGGGTGAGGGTTGCGTGCCAGAGGTCACCCCTGGTCATGCGCGAGCGAAACAGGAACAGGGCAACGCCGGCGCAGGACGCGAGCAGCAGTACGTTGAGCATCGTGCTCGAAGGTGCCATGGAGAGCCGACCTTGCTGCCAGAGGGTACGTCAGTTTGGCATCGGATCACGAAACCGTTGGCGCCGTTGCCTTCAAGGCGATGCAAGCGATCTCCGCGACCGGAACCGGACAATAGGTGATTGTAGCGATTATGTGATGGTCGATGGCCGGAGATCGGATCCGACCGGCTATCCCACCTCCAGCGGTGTCTTCACGAGGCAAGGAAGATCCGGAGCGGAATCCTGGAGATGCGGCACATGAGGCCGTGAGGCGGTCTTGATTCCCATCCTGGCCGACCGATAGTGTCATTCCAGACGCCGGGGCACGTCATGCCGCTTCTTCACTTCTCCCGTCACGAATTCGATCGCCGGCTCGCAAGGGCCCGTGCCGCCATGGAGCATGACGGTCTTGATGGTCTGGTGCTGTTTCGTCAGGACAGCATGTACTACCTCACCGGCTATGACACGAGCGGCTACTCCATGTTCCAGGGCATGTACCTCGGAGCGGACGGAACACTGGCACTGCTGACACGTTCGGCGGACCGCATCCAGTCCCGCGAAACGTCCATCGTCGTTGACATTCGCATCTGGCAGGACCGCGAGGATGCATCGCCTGGAGACGACCTGAGAAACATGCTTGAGGACCATGGGTGCCGGGGAAAGCGTCTCGGCGTCGAGTATCACGCTTACGGTCTTACCGGGCAGCGCGCGAAGATGGTTGATGCTGCGCTCGACGGATTCTGCCGGACTGTCGATGCCTCGGATCTCGTCCGCCTGCTCCGGCTGGTCAAGAGCGAGGCGGAACTTGCGTACGTGCGCGAGGCAGGGGCTCTGTGCGACCGGATCCTCGATGTCAGCATCGAACGCACCATCCCGGGCGCCTCCGTGAAGGCAGTCTACGGAGCGATGATGCAGGCATTGATGGAAGGCGGTGGCGACCCGACCGCAGGGCGCTGGCCCATGGGTGCCGGCGAAGCGGCCGTGTTCTGCCGCTACCATACCGGCGACGAGATCGTGGCGGAGCAGGATCAGATCGTGTTCGAACCGGCTGCAGCCTTTCGGCACTACCACGCGGCCATGATGTACAACATTCTTACCGGAACCCCGGATCACCGCCATGTGAGCATGAACCGCGCATGCGCCGATGCCATCGACGCCTGCCTGGAAACCCTGCGGCCGGGAAGGACGGTTGGAGACGTGTTTGACGCACACGCAACGACGCTGGGCGAAGCCGGGTTCGGGCACGCCCGGCTTGCTGCCTGTGGCTACACGATGGGGGCGATGTATCCCCCGACATGGATGGACTGGCCGATGGTATGGGCGGGAAATCCGCAGGTCCTGGAGCCGGGTATGGTGTTCTTCCTTCACATGATCCTGCTCGATGACACCACCGGACTGAGCATGTCCATCGGCGAGACGGCGATCGTGACCGAAGGCACGTGCGAGCGCGTCAACCACATCCCCCGGGAGCCGATCGTCAACTGACACGGCATCGTCCCACCGTGTGGCCTCTGAAGAAGACGGGGAGACTGATCGCAGGAATGTCCTCGGGTGCGACGACAACAGGTCAACTGATGGACCCGAAGTTGGCGGAGCACACTGAGATGGCGTTGCTGCCGGAGGCGATGGGATGCGTGAGACGTATCGAGCCTCAAGGAGGGCAGGGCGACGGCACCATTCGCAACAGGATGATCACTGGATGACCGGCGGCACCGGTCATCACGGTCTGCGGATCCGTTCGGCCCTGGAGGAGGACTTCGCCGACATTGCCCGGATCTATGCCTGGCACGTGCGGCACGGAACGGCATCGCTGGAGATCGATCCTCCGGATGCTGAAGAGATGATCGCACGCTGGCAGGCGATCCGCGCGCGTGGTCTCCCCTGGCTCGTTGCCGAAACGGCCGACGCCATCACGGGATACGCGTGTGCCTCGCCCTGGCGGTCGCGGTCTGCCTACCGCCATACGGTGGAGAACTCGGTCTACGTGCGTCACGGCTGCGGCAGGCAGGGAACGGGTCTCCTGTTGATGGAGTCGCTGATTCGCCAATGCGCGGCCCTGGGGTACAGGCAGATGATTGCTGTCATCGGGGGTTCCGCCAACCGGGCCTCGATCGGTTTTCACGAACGGCTCGGATTCCGTCATGTCGGTGTACTGGGATCGGTCGGCCACAAGTTCGATCACTGGGTGGATACCGTTCTCATGCAGCGCGCCCTCGGCGAGGGCGATGCCTCGCCTCCCGGAGCTCCCTGGCCGAGCGGCGGGCCCTGAAGTCCAGGCGGCCGCCGGTTGCCACTGAAAGGACCGGTGATGCATGTCATGTCGTGGAGATGATATGGTGACCGATGCCTTGACCGGAAATGGGGTTCAGTCATGGAGAGTTTTGAAAGCCAGAACCTGACCGACGAGATCCTGGCACTCGATGCCCATCTCGTTCACTCCTTCGCCAATCTCGACGGATTGAAGGCGGAGGGAGCGCGCACCGTCATTACCGAGGCTGACGGAGCCTTTGTCTATGATGCGGATGGCAACCGAATGCTGGACGGCATCGGTGGTCTGTGGTGCGTCAATGTCGGTCACGGGCGCCGCGAGATCATCGATGCGGTCGCCGCGCAGCTGCGCAAGCTCGACTACTATTCGACGTTCTACAACCTCACCCATCCCGAAGGTGCTCGCCTCTCCCACAAGGTGGCGTCACTGGCTCCGGGTTCGCTCAACCATGTCTATTTCGGCAACTCTGGTTCGGTCGCCAATGACAGCGCGGTGCGCATACTCCACCACTATTTCAACCGCCTTGGCGAGCCCTCGAGGCGGATCATTCTCTCGAGGATCGGCGCCTATCACGGCTCGACGCATCTTTCGGTCGCCCTGACGACGCCAGCCTATCGAGCCGACTGGAATTCGGCTGAGGATCTCGTGCATCACCTTTCGTCGCCCTATCCTTACAGGCGGCCCGACGGCATGACGGTTGAGGAGTTCTCGGACTTTCTTATCCAGGAGATGATCGAAGCCATCGAGAAGATCGGCGCCGACAACATCGCCGGTTTCATAGCCGAGCCGATCATGGGGGCCGGAGGTGTCATCGTGCCGCCCGACGGCTATCACAGGCGGACCAGGGAGGTGTGTTCGACCTACGGCATCAAGTACATCTCCGACGAGGTCGTCACGGCCTTCGGGCGTCTCGGTTACTTTTTCTCGTCGCAGGATGTCTTCGGCATCGAACCCGATATCATCACCTCGGCGAAGGGTCTCACCTCGGGCTATCAGCCGCTCTCGGCGACGATCCTCTCGGAAGAGATCTACGATGTCATTGCCGCGCCGGGAGCGATGTTCCTTCACGGCATGACCTATTCGAGTCACCCCGCCGCCTGTGCGGCCGCCCTGGCGAACATCGCCATCATGGAGAATGAGGACCTGTGCGGACATGTCCGGGCCACGGGACCGTTGTTCGAAGCAGCGCTCCATCGTCTTGGAGATCTCGAAGCCGTGGGCGAGGTCCGGGGGAGCCACTTCATGCAGGGTATCGAGTTCGTCCGAGACCAGGCCACCGGAGAACTCCATGACGCGGAAGTGGATTTTGGCGGGCGCGTGGCACGCCATGCCCAGCAACGCGGACTCATCGTCAGGCCTCTGGGTCACATGGCGGTGCTGTCACCACCCCTCATCATTGGAGAGAGGGAAATCGGCATCATCGAGGACGTCCTGCGCGAAAGCATCAAGGCAGCTCTCGACGACCTCGCGGCGGAGGGACTGGCCTGAACGGGTCAGTCCCGCGGAGCCCCTTCGGCGTCTTTGAGACCGTCGTCGAGTGACACGGTGGTCTTTTCCCAGCGTACCGGCGCCAGCACCTCTTGGCGGAGTTTCATCCTGCCATCGGGGAGAAGAGTGATTAGCCGCGGACCGTGAGGTCCCGTTCCCGAAGGATCGAGACCTGCGAGTGATCCGAGATACCCGCAGCAACCGCCGGCAAGAGAGGGCTTGTGGATGTGGCCGAGGAGCCATGCATCGCATCCCGCATCGTCGAGTTCCGCCTTTCTCACCGGAGCATAGGCGCCTCCCGAAGCGCCAAGATCGGCGTGGAGCAGTCCAATCCGTGGAATGCCCGCGTTCGTTCGCGCAAGAGGATGTCTGAGCAGGTCCGCCACCGGACTCTGGCGGACTTCGCCGGTGCCGAAGGACCAGCCGATGATCTCGGCCACCGCCGCACCGTGGTGACTGACGACATGGGTCTGCCAGGTACCGCCGGAACCGAGCAACCGGAAGCCATCGACCATGGACGCCATTCGGGGCAGTGCCTCGACGTCGTGGTTTCCGGCCACGGCGATGACCTCAATCCCGGTGTCGAGAAGCCGTCTCGTGCAGGTTTCCAGAGGGACCATGGCCTCGAAGCGGGCATTGTTGCTGTCAACCACGTCGCCAGCCAGGAGGACGGCGGCGACCCTCCTGTCGATCGCCAGGTCGACGCAGCGTTCAAGGGTTGCCGCCGGCGTCAGGTCCGCCGGATCGATCCCCCAGTCCATGACGGCATCGGGGATGCCGGAACACCGGGTGCCGAGGTGAAGTCACCAATGGCCAGAAGTGTCGCGCCGTCGCCCATGCCACCTCGCGTCGGTCGGTCCCGGATTGTGACCGCCGCCGATCGCGTCTAGATTGACGCTTCCATCGGCACCGGCAAGAGAGTCATCCATGAAGGGCAACCCTGAGGTCATCGGATTTCTGAACAGGGTTCTGAAGAACGAACTCACGGCGATCAACCAGTATTTTCTTCATTCGCGCATCCTCAAGGACTGGGGTGTCGTCGGCCTGGCTGAACACAACTACCGGGAATCCCTGGAGGAAATGCAGCATGCCGACAGCCTGATCGAGCGCGTTCTCTTCCTCGAGGGCCTGCCCAATCTCCAGGAACTCGGCAAGCTGATGATCGGCGAGGACGTGAAGGAGATCCTGGAGTGTGATCTCAAGCTCGAGTACATCGCCGTGCCCGTGCTGCGTGACGGGATTGCCTGCTGTGAGGGCAACAGCGACTTCGTCAGCCGCAACCTGCTGCGCGACATCCTGCTGGCGGAGGAAGAGCACATCGACTGGCTCGAAACGCAACTCGGCCTCATCGAGAAGACGGGACTCGAGAACTACATCCAGCTGCAGAGTCAGCCTGCCGCCGGTTGAGTCATCCATCCAGGGGGCGTGTTTCCACGTGCCGTTGTTCCCGGTGGCTGCCGTTGACGAGATCGATAAGCGCCTGGGCATCCTCAAGACACTGCCCGCACCGGGGGCCGGAGCCAAGCATGGCATAGGCCTGGCGGGCGCAGTGAACGCCTGATTGCGCCATGCCCGCAATGTCGCGTTCACGGTAGGCGTTGCAGATGCAGATGAACACCGTGTGTCTCATCCCGTGGGCAGGGCGGACATGCTGACTGCAAATGCAAATGATTGTCAATCCCGAAATCAACCCCGACCGGTCATTCACCGGCGAAGAGAGCGTCGAGGGCCTTTCGATGGATATCGGCGGCATCGGCATCGAAACAGGCCAGCAGGATCCGGCGAAGTGTGCTGCCTTCCTCAAGATGGTGGCGAAGCGTGGCCGCGGCCGTACGTGCGGCGAGGTGAAGGGGGTAACCGTAGACACCTGTGCTGATGGCCGGGAAGGCGATTGACTCAAATCCCTGCTTCACGGCGATGTCACAGCAACGGTGATAGCAACTCGAGAGCAGCGCCTCCTCACCGCTGTTGCCGCCCTGCCAGACGGGACCCACGGTGTGGATCACGTGACGGCTTGGCAGATTCCAGCCGCCGGTCAGTTTGGCATGGCCGGTCTCGCAACCACCGAGTGTACGGCACTCCTCGAGCAGTCCGGGTCCTGCGGCCCGGTGAATGGCGCCGTCGACGCCGCCGCCGCCGAGCAGTGTGCTGTTGGCGGCGTTGACGATGGCGTCGACGGCAAGCGTGGTGATGTCGCCTTCGAAGACCTCGATCCGTTCACGCATGCGCCCCTCTCCCGAATGCCCCTGTCTGCACGTCCCAAGCGCTGGCAACACCATGGTGTCGGCCCTGTTTGCTTGCTGGCAAGAGCCAACGCTGCACGCCTGGAGCGGTCCCCGGCACGGCCCGCATGCCCAGTATCGTGCTGGATTTGGCTGGGGTCGAACCTCTCCATATCGAATGCCGCGACGAAGAGCGTCGGCCGAGCGCGGCCGCCATCAATCCGTGTAGCCCGTTTCGACAAGGCTGTAGTCACCGGCCGATATCCGGATGATCGCGTCCTGTGGCGCAGGGAAACCGATAAACGCCTCAGGATCGAGTCTGCAGGCTGCGGCGACGAACATCCGATTGAACACGCCATGGGCGATGATGACCGTCTCGTCGCCGAGATCGACGGCCGCCACCCACGCGCTCGCTCGCTCGAAAACATCGCGACAGCACTCACCTCCGGGCGCGGCGTTCCGGAACGGGTCACGGCGCCGACGCTCCAGGGCCGGTCGATCGTATAGCGCCGCCTCGGTCGACGTCATACCCGCGAAGCTGCCGTCATCAATCTCGATCAGCCTGTCGTCGAACCGGACCGTTTCCAGGCCCCGTCCCAAGGCGTCGCAGATCAAGCTGCAGCTTTGACGCGCACGGCCGAGCGAACTGCACCAAATGGGCACCGTCCCGGGCTCCGTCACGAGCGTTGCGAGCAGTCGCCCCATGGCGCTTGCCTGTTCTGCACCGCGCCGGGTCAGAGGCGAATCCTGCTGACCCTGCATCCGGCCGGCCCGATTCCACTCCGTCTCGCCGTGCCGTAACAGATAGATGACACCCATGAACTCTCCGTTGGAGCGGACCTGCCATGACCCGCACGCGCCAAGACGGTGTGACGTGGTCCGAACAGAGTGCCGGACAGGCCACTGGAATCGTGTTTCATGCGTTCTGCCTTCATCCGTATCGCGTGACAAGGGCGACGGCACATTCCGCTGAGCGTGCGAGGGACGATTGTCTTGCCGGCACGCCCGGCAGTGATCTTGATGTCGTTGTCTGCGAGATGGGACTGGGCAGATCAGGAGGCCACTGAATTGGCCGAGCAGGCAGGGGGGGGGCGCACCTGCATTTCCTTGCCGGACCGTGCGCCGGGGCGCTAGTTTCGGCTCATGACACGGACGGACGCCATCAGGCTGCACCTCAACGACCCGCATGTGCGGGGAAGAGCCTATGACGAGCCCCAGGCGCGCGTGATGTCGCAGGCGACACGCAGTGCTGCAAGACAGGTGATTGCGCGCTGGCCGGACTACGCGCCCACACCGCTTGTCGATCTCCCCGGACTTGCCTCGCGCCTCGGCATTGGCGGACTCAGGATCAAGTACGAAGGGCACCGTTTCGGCCTTGGAAGCTTCAAGGCCCTGGGTGGCGCCTATGGCGTGCTGCGGGTGCTCAGCAGGGAAACCGGTCGCGCCATGGATGACATCATGGCCGGACGCGCCAGGGAAGCCGTTGCCGGTGTCACCGTGTGCTGCGCCACGGACGGCAATCACGGACGGGCTGTGGCGTGGGGAGCGGGACTGGCGGGCGCCCGTTGCGTCATCTACCTCCATGACCATGTCAGCCAGGGGCGTGAGGACGCAATCGCGGCCTACGGCGCCGACATCATGCGCGTGAAGGGAACCTACGACGACTCGGTTCTGAAGGCTGCAGAGGATGCCGGGAGCCGTGGCTGGATTGTCCTCTCGGATACATCGTGGCCCGGCTACGAGGACATTCCCTCCTGGGTGATGCAGGGCTACACGGTGCTCATGGACGAGGCGATGGAACAGATGGCCGGACGCCGGCCAAGCCACGTCTTCATCCAGGCGGGCGTCGGTGGACTGGCGGCGGCGGTGGCCGGCCCGATGTGGGAGGAATGGGGGGGTGCGCGGCCGCTGACGGTGGTTGTCGAACCTCACGAAGCCGATTGCGTCTATCAGAGTGCCGTTCACGGTCGCCCGACCGAGGGAACGGGGTCTCTTGATACCGTCATGGCCTGTCTTTCTGCGGGGACGATGTCACCGCTCGCCTGGGACATCCTGGAGTGTGGGGCCGACGCCTTCATCACCATTGCCGACCGGTATTCCCCGCAAGCGATGGTGATGCTTGCGAACGACGCCGACGTGCCGCTGGTTGCAGGCGAGTCGGGCGCTGCCGGTCTGGCAGGTCTGCTGGCGGCACTGCAGGAGAGCGATGTGTCACAGGCGCTGGGACTTGATCGTGCAAGCGATGTTCTTCTGGTCGCCAGTGAGGGAGCGACGGACCCGGAGATCTACACGAGGATCGTCGGACGGCGGCCGGAGGAAGTGTCGGGTGGTTGACCGCAAGACCTTTTCCTGTCTGGCGATGGCCCTGGCACTCCTCGTCGCGATTCCGGCCATGGCGGATGATTCCGCACGTATCGCGGAGGTACAGCAGGCTCTTCAGGTTATGGGCTACGATCCCGGACCCGTCGACGGCGCCATGGGCGAGAACACCCGACGCGCCGTGAAAGCGTTTCAGGGGGAGTTCGGCCTTGCTGTTGACGGCAGCATCGATGATGCGCTGCTCACGAGGCTTCGCGCCGAATCTGCCCTTGACACGGCGTCGCCGGAGAGGCGGTTGGCCCGCAAGGGGTTGCTGCGTAGCTATACGAGGGCGGTGCAGGATGGCCTCCATGATCTGGGTTTCGATCCTGGTCCCGTCGACGGGATTGTCGGCCCCTTGACCAGGAAGGCTGTGCGCGCCTTCCAGGCGGTGGCGAACGTGGGTGTGACAGGGATGATCTCACCGGATCTCCTCCAGTCCATCAACAATGCGAGAGGCCTGTGACTCGCCCGTTCTATCCGGGCCTCTCTTCGGCCGGCCGGGATGATCGGCTCCATGCTCCGGCGGCGGATCGCAACTGCGAACCCATCCTCGACGTCCTGGCCCGCTACTGCGCCGGGGGCACCAGGGTGCTGGAAGTCGCCAGCGGCCCGGGTCAGCACGTCGCCCGCTTCGCCACTTCCCTGCCGGACGTCCACTGGCAACCCAGCGACCCGGACGAGCGCATGCGGGCAAGCGAGGCCGCCTGGACGGCATCACTGCCCAATGTCGCAACGCCACTTGCCCTCGATGTCCTTGACGAGGCGTGGTGGGACCGGCCTGACGGGGAGTTTGGGCTTGTCCTGTGCATCAACATGCTCCACTGCACGGAACGCGCCACGGTGGAAGGGCTCGCTGCCGGTGCCGGCCGCCTGCTCCCTCCTGGCGGCCATCTCCTCATTTACGGACCCTTCACGTTCAACGGCGAGTTTGGTGCCAGGAGCAACAGGAGTTTCGATGCCATGCTGCGCCAGCAACATCCAGGGTGGGGGCTGCGCGATGTCAACGACATCGCAGCCACGGCACACGGTCACGGTCTCGAGTTCGAACACGCCACAGAGATGCCGTCGAACAATCACATGCTGGTCTTTTCCCGCTGCTGATCCGACGGCCAAAACAAGCCGGCATGAGGCCTGATGACAGGCCCGGGTATGGGGTTATGATGGTTCTGCAGGGCTGAGGTCGGGTCGGAGAGCATGGCAGAACTTGGACGTTTCTTTCCTGACGCGGAGTACCAGGAGCGGTGGCGGGCCGTCGAACGCGAGATGGCCCGGCGCGGTCTGGAGACAGCGGTGGTCTTCGGACGTTCGGGCGGGACCAATGACCGTTGCGGAGATGTTCTCTGGCTCACCAATTTCTTCTCGACAGCGTCAGGCCAGGGCTATGACTCCCCGCTGTTCGAGGGGCGTTCGTTCAATGCGGTGCTGCTTCGCCGCGGCGAGGAACCTGAACTTCACGCCGATGAACCGGGACTGCGGGTTGAACTCATTGCAACGCCGAGGATCCTGTCGTCCAACACGCCCTTTCGCAGTGTCGCCGAAGCCCTTGTCGAAAGCGGCGTGACGGGTCCGGTGGGCCTCGTCGGCAGCGATGTCGTCCCCTTGCGCTATTGGAATGTCATGCGCCAGTGTGCGCCGTCCATCGACTGGATCATCGAGGACGATCTCGTACTTGCATGCAGGCGCATCAAGTCCTCCCTCGAACAGGACGCGATGCGTATTGCCGGGGCAACGGCGAGCCGGGCGCTGACCCGGTTCATCGAGGGTCTGATCATGGGGCGACCGGAGGCAGAGGCGGCATCGGAGGCAGCGCACGAGGTGGTGCGCTCGGGCGGCACCATCCACATGCTGCCCTGTTGCCACGGCGACCTCATCAACCAGTTCGTCGCCAATCCGATCGCTGCCTATACCTTCGAGGCGCCCCGGGAGGGAGATCTGGTGCGGGCCTGGGTCTATGGCCCGATGTTCGAGGGGTACTACCAGGATCCGGGGCGCACAACGGTCTGCGGCAGGAAGCCGCGGTCGTCGGAGCAGAAGGACATGGTGGAGACCGGCGCCAGGATCGTCGAGGCGGTGATGGAGCAGATTCGCCCGGGCGCCCGGGTGAAGGAGGTGGCCCGCCACGGTCTGCAGCTGTCACGGCAGTACGGAGCCGAATCCAACCAGATGGCGGAGAAGTGGCCGCACTTCGGACATGGTTTGGGCCTCTTCTTCGAGAAGCCCTATATCGGCGTCGACATGTGTGATGATGACGACGTCTTCGAGGAGGGAATGGCGATCGGTGTCGAGGCCTTCTTCGGCCTTCCCGGCCTGGGAAGTGCTGGTTTCGAGCAGAACATGCTTGTTACCGGGACAGGCGTCGAGATCCTCTCGACACTGCCCATGATCTGGTGGGACTGATCCGCCAGCGTCACTGTTCCTCACCGACATCGCGCCGCACCAGATCCTGGAACGCTGCGGTATGGCACTCCATGACGGGGGAGAGAACCCCTTCTTCGAAGGAAAGTGCCTCCAGATTGCGCTGGACCGATTCGCAGATGGCCAGATCCTCCTCGACGATGGTCCTGGCCCAGGCGAAGTTGTCGGCGATGTCGTCTTCGCCCATGGCGGGGTCGTACCATGCCCAGCTGACGGAACGCAGTCCGGAGGGGCCTGTCGGTTCGATCTTCTCGGCCTTGAATCCGGTGGCGCCCAGGACGCCCTGGAAACCGGGATAACGCCAGAACCAGATGCCGTCGCCGCCCCGCAGGCTGGCGCCATCGCCTCGATAGGTGACGTGGAAGACGACAAGACGGTGATCATCGTAGCTGCGGATGGTGACCGCCCGGGCGTCGAGTGATTGCGCGAGGCGTTCGTGAATGAAGGAAAGGTGGTAGCCCTCCAGGGTGTTGTCGCAGTAGGTCTTCCAGTTGGCGTGGCCCTCCACCGTGAAGTCTCCCCGGTAGGTGAAGGCTGTCGTTTCCGGCCATGGTTCCGCGAGGGAGAGAAGGGAGCCCAGCCAGGAGTGGAGCGGTGGCGTGGCGGGGTCGATGGCGACGAAAAGACATCCCCGCCAGGTGGCCACGCGGACTGGCCGCAGAGCCATGGCGTCCTTGTCCAGATCCTCACCGAACCGCGGAGCCAGAGCGAGAGTGCCATCGAGCTCATAGGTCCAGCCGTGGTAGGGACAGACAAGCCGTGCCGGACAGGAGCCAACGCCGTCGGGCAGCAGGGCGGCAGCGCGGTGGCGGCAATGGTTGTGGAAGGCGCGCAGGTTCCCGGCACGATCTTTCAGCACGACAACGGGCCATCCGTTCACCGTTCGTGCCGCCCAGGTTCCCGGCCGCGCCACCTCGTGCTCGGGCCCGAAAAGGGCCCAGTTGCGGGCAAAGATGGTGTCACGTTCGCGGCGCGCTATCGTCGCTGACGTGTACCAGGAGGCGGGAAGCGTTGGCTGCGCCATGGTGTTCAGGCTCCGGAGCGGGTGGCGGCGGCATCCCGGCAGGCAGCGCCGAAGGCGGTGAACAGCGCGTGATCGCTGGCCCGCTCCCGAAACCGCCACTCGGGGTGCCACTGCACGCCAAGCTGCATGACCGGAGCGTGCCGGACGCTCACCGCCTCGATCAGTCCATCCGGGGCCGTCGCCTCGACATCGAGGTCTGGTGCCAGACGAGCGATGCCCTGACCGTGCACCGAGTTGACGCGATAGCATCCGAGCCCGGTGATGGCACGCAGAGTGCCACCTTCTGCGACATCGATGTCGTGCAGCGGCAGGTATTGTTCGTCGCGAGGCTTCGACTTGCCGACCCGGTGCGCCATCAGTCCGTCGACCTCTTCGAGAACCATGTGGAGAGTGCCGCCGAGCGCCACGTTGAGTTCCTGGATACCGCGGCAGACAGCCAGCAGTGGAATCCCGCGCTCGATGACGCGACGGATGAGCGGCAGTGCCAGCGTGTCGCGCTGTGTGTCCAGCATGGTGAATTCCCTCGGTTCCCCGTCACCATAGTGGTGCGGGTGAACATCGCTCGGACTGCCGGGAAGGAAAATGCCGTCGACCCGGTCGAGCAGGTCATCGATGGCGTAGAGGTCTTCCAGGGGCTCAAGGTCGCCGCCCCTGCCGAAGCAGGGGATCAGCATTGGTATCGCACCGGCGCCGTGGGCGACGGCATCGATGTACTTCTCACCCACTGCATGAAACGGGTGGATGTCGATCGTGCGCACGTCACAGGGAATGCCGATGACGGGCAGGGGGCTCTTGTCCACCATGGAGGGTCACCTTGCTGCATCGCAAACGATACCACCCTATCAGGGGATCATGGCCGCCGGAACCGGATCGGGCGTGTCACGGAGCCGGTGCGACGTCACGGACGAGGCCGGGGTAGTGACGCATGAGGGCGATGGCCCGGACGGCGAACAGGAGAGCGAGGCCAAGCCACAGGCCGTCGTTGCCGAACCCGGCGTGGAGCAGGTAGATCGCCGGCAGGTAGATGAGGACTGCCAGGATCATCGCGTTCCTGATATCGCGGCCCCGGGCGGCGCCCGTGAAGATGCCGTCGAGCTGGAAGGACCACACTCCGATGACGGGCATGAGGATCGCATAGTGCACATGGGCGAGGGCCTCGGCCCTCACCTCGGGAATGTCGGTGAAAAGGAGGACCAGGAGGTCTCCGCCAAGGGCATATCCGAGGCAGACCACCACCGCCGTGAGTCCCGACCAAAGGAAGGTCACCCTCACGGCCTCTCCCAGCATCCGGGGATCCCTGCGGCCGCAGGCTTCGCCGACGATGGCTTCGCAGGCATTGGCGAAACCGTCCAGGGCAAAGGCGGCGAAGGTGAGGAACATCATGAGAATCTCGTTGGCCGCAAGGGTGGTGTCGCTGATCCGCGCCGAAAGGCTGATGAAGACGCCAAACGCGACGTTGAGAAGGAGTGTGCGGATCAGGAGGTCGCGGTTGAGCGCCAGAAGCGGACGATAGGGTTTCAGAATCCGGGCGGTGCCAAGTGGCCAGGGTTTCCGCCCCTCCGGCAGGGCGCGAACGAGCACCACGAGACCGGTTGCAAGACCCGTGACCTCGGCAATGGCGGTAGCGGCAGCCAGGCCTTCCACTCCCCAGCCGAGGACGGGAACGAAGAGGATGTCGAGAGCCACGTTGAGGGTTACGATGACGGCCTGCACGACCAGCGCCAGACCTGTTCTCTGGAGCCCGATCAGTGCACCCGCGATGATGAAGTTGCCCATCACGGCGGGCGCCGCCCAGATCCGCACATCGAAGTAGAGTGCCGCCTGGTGCGACACCAGGGGTCCGGCCTCGACAAGGTCCAGCGCCAGCCAGCGCAACGGGCTCTGGAGGAGAATGAGGGCGAGGGCGATCACGAGAGCGATCACGGCGGCCCGGATGACGATCGCCTTCAGTTCCTCCAGATCGCCGCGCCCGAAGGCCTGGGCGATATAGCCGGTGGTTGAAAGACGCAGGAATCCGAATGTCCAGAAGGTAAAGCTGAAGATGAGAGCGGCCACACCCACGCCGCCGAGATACTCCGGTCCCGGCAGGTGTCCGGCCAGGGCGGTGTCGACCATGCCAACGATGGGCAAGGCCAGATTGGACACCATGATGGGTACGGCGGTCTTCCAGATGCGCCGGTGCCATCCCGGCCGCATCGCCCCGCCGGAAAGCGTCGTCAATGCACCGTCGCCTGCGCCGGATCGCCCGCTTCAATGGTGCGGATCAGGTGAGTCCGCAGATTGTCGAGGCCCGCCTCGGACGTGATCTTGCCGCCATCGCGGTCACACAGGTAGAAGGCGTCGACCGCCCGCTCTCCGAACGTGGCGACGCGTGCGGTGACAATCGAAAGGTGGAGTTCAGCCACGGCGTGGGCGAGGTCCGAGAGCAGGCCCCGCCTGTCGCGCGCCGTGATCTCGACAAACGTGTGGCGGGTCGAGACCCTGTTGTCCACCAGAACACGCGGCAGGACTGCAAGAACCGGACCGTTGTGCCAACCCTTCCGACGGCGGTTGATTTCGTTTGCGAGATCGAGGTCCCCGGTAAGCGTGCGCCGGATCGTGTCACGCAGGCGGTCCAGGCGTCTCCTGTCCCTGAATGCCGACTGGTGTTCATCCTGTACCCGGAAGGCATCAAGCGCCATACCGTCGAGTGTGGTGAAAATCCGGGCATCGACGATGCTGGCGCCGGCCACCGCGATGGCTCCGGCGATCTCCGCGAACAACCCGGGGCGGTCCGCTGCGAAGACGGTCACCTCCGTGATATCCCGGGCATCGTCAATCTCGGTCGCCACGGTTACCTCACCGTTGGGGCCGGGGCGCATCAGTTCGGCATGCCGCACATGCGCGGCACTGTCGAAGGCAAGCCAGTAGGGCGTGACGAGACGGGCGAAATGATTGTCGATCATGGCGGGTGGCCAGTCGTCCAGCGCCTCCCTGAGACGGTCCATGCGAGCCTCGACCCGAGCCTGTTTGGCGATGGCGGCACCATGACCGCCGGAGATCACCTCCTCGGCCCGGTAGTAGAGTTCCCTCAGGAGATCACCCTTCCAGTTGTTCCACACCCGTGGTCCGACGGCGCGGATATCGGCGACCGTCAGGACGAGCAACAGTCGCAGGCGCTCGATCGACTGGACGATCCGGGCGAAGCCGTCAATCGTGCGTGGCTCTTCAAGATCACGGCGAAAGGCTGTGTTGGACATGATCAGGTGATAGCGCACCAACCAGGATACGGTCTCGGTCTCCTCCGCAGTGAACCCGAGACGCGGCGCCAGGTGGTTGGCAATCCCGGCGCCAAGTTCGGAGTGATCCCCACCGCGCCCCTTGGCGATGTCGTGGAGGAGAACGGCAAGGTAGAGGACGCGGCGCTGCAGGATCAACGGGAAGACCTCGGTGGCCAGCGGCAGTTCGTCGGCGATTTCGCCACGTTCGATGGCGGCGAGGATTCCGACGGCCCTGATGGAGTGCTCATCGACGGTGTAGACGTGGTACATGTCGTGCTGCATCTGGGCGACGACACGTCCGAAATCCGGCAGGAACCGGCCCATCACACCGGCTTCGTTCATCGCATGGAGTGTTCCAAGGGGATCATCCCTGGCAGTCAGGATGTCCATGAACTGGCCGTTGGCATGAGCGTCGTGGCGCAGGCTGTCGTCGATCCTCGCGAGACTCTGGGTCATCAGCCACAGGGCCCGGGGATGGATGTCGATGCGCCGGTCCTGGGAGACGTGGAACATGCGCACGAGGTCGCCGGGCGACTCCTCGAAATGCCGGCGATTGCGGATCGAGATCATGCCTCCCGAGACAGGGAACCCGTCGATGTCTGCTGCATCCGAAACGTACCTGGAGCGCGGCTGGCCGCCATGCTGTTCGGTGATGACGGCGGCAAAGATGCGGGACAGTCCGCCGACCTCCCGGGTGGCAAGGAAGTAGCGTTTCATGAAGCGCTCGACAGCCTGCTGGTTTCGCGCATCGGAAAAGCCCATACGACGGGCGATGTCCGTCTGCAGGTCGAACGTCAGCCGCTCCTCGGCCCGGCCGGAGAGGAAGTGGAGGTGGCACCTGACCCGGTTGAGAAAATCCGCCGCCCGGCGGAATCGCGAGAGTTCGGCGCGGCTCAGTACCCCCCTCGGCACCAGATCCTCGATGCGGGCAATCGGGTAAAGATACCTGGCGATCCACACGAGGACATGGAGGTCTCTCAGTCCTCCCTTTCCTTCCTTGACATCGGGTTCCAGGACATAGCGCGAGTCGCCTGTCTTGAGATGCCGCCGGTCACGTTCCTCGAGTTTGGCGCGCACGAAGGCGGCGTCACTGCCGGTCACTACCGACTTCTGGAAGCGGCGGCGGAATGTCCGGAAGAGACTCCGGTCACCGGCAAGCAGTCGGGCCTCGAGCACCGCAGTACGGATGGTCATGTCGCTGCGGGCACTGTCGATGGCCTCGTCGAGTGTGCGTGTAGCGTGTCCGACCTTGAGACCAAGATCCCAGAGGCAATAGAGCACGCGGCTGATCACCGCTTCCTGACGCGTTGTTGCCGGACCGGAAAGCAGGAAGAGAAGATCGAGATCCGAGTGTGGCGCGAGTTCGCCACGTCCATAACCACCGACGGCGACAAGGGCCATGCGGCCATGACCGCCGCGGCTCTCTGCTTTCAGGACATGGGCAAACAGCTCCTTCAGCACTGAGTCGACAAGCCGGCTCATCGAGGTGACAAGCGCGATCCCGGATGCGCCTCTGTCGAGGTGGCGGCGCAGCCGTGCCAGACCATCATCGAGCGCGTGGCGCAGCACGCTTTCGAGACCTTCATTCGAGGCCGGCAGGGCGGCGAGCGTCCGGCGCAGGTGCTGCCGGTTCAAGAGGCTGCCGGGTACGGGCCTTCCCCGGTGATCAGTCATCCTCCTCCTCCGCCAGATCCTTCAGCCGGTAGACCAGATCGAGTGCCTGGCGCGGCGTGAGCTGATCGGGCATGACATCATCGACAGCCTGTCTGACGGCGGAGACCGGCGCAACATCCCGCACGTGTCTCTGCGCCGCCTCGAAAAGGGGAAGATCATCGGCGAGCCGTGCCAGGGAACTTGCGCCATCACCCGTTTCGATGATCTCGAGCACGGTTTTCGCACGTTCGATGACCGCCTGTGGAAGGCCGGCAAGGCGGGCGACATGGATGCCGTAGCTCCGGTTCGCTGCGCCACGCTCGACCTCGTAGAGAAACACGATGTCGTTTTTCCACTCCTTGACCCGCATGGAGTGCGGTCTCAGTGCCGACAATGTTGCCGCGAGAGACGCCAGTTCGTGGTAATGGGTGGCGAACAGCGCCCGGCACCGGTTCACATCGTGAAGGTGCTCGAGAACTGCCCAGGCGATGGAAAGACCGTCGAACGTCGCCGTCCCACGACCGATTTCGTCGAGTATGACGAGGGAGCGTTCTCCAGACTGGTTGAGGATGGCCGCAGTTTCGACCATCTCCACCATGAAGGTCGATCGTCCCCGGGCAAGATCGTCCGCAGCGCCGACGCGGCTGAACAGTCGGTCCACGATACCAATTCTGGCAGCGTCCGCCGGTACAAAGCTGCCGGCCTGGGCCATGACGGCGATCAGTGCATTCTGGCGCAGGAACGTCGACTTTCCGGCCATGTTGGGTCCGGTGAGCAACCACAGGCGGGCGTCATCCTCGAGAACGCAGCCATTGGCGACAAACTCCATCGATTCGCTGGCCATGACTTCGACGACAGGATGACGTCCACGCTCGATCGTGAAGTCGAGTTCCGCTGTCACCGCCGGACGGGTATAGCGTCGTTCAATGGCGAGGTCTGCAAGCGCTGCAGCCACGTCAATGACGGCGATCGCCCCGGCCGCCGCGGCTATGGCGGGCGCCACGGCCAGCACGTCTGCCGTGGCCTTGTGAAAGGCATCGAGTTCGAGGGCGATGGCACGGTCTGCGGCACGGGACATTTCCGTCTCGAGGTCGCCCAGCTCGACGGTCGTGTAGCGCATCGCGTTCGCCATGGTCTGGCGATGGATGAACGTCTCTTCGTCAAGACGCGCCGCATGGTTGCGGGTGACCTCGACGTAGTATCCCAGGACATTGTTGTGGCGGATCTTCAGGGAGGTGACGCCGGCTTCCTTCTGATAGGTCCCCTGGAGTCCGGCCACCAGTTGCCGGCTGTTGTCACGCAACTCTCTCGCCTGGTCGAGATCCTGGCTGTAGCCGGCGCGCACGAAGCCGCCATCCCGGGCAAGAGGAGGCGGATTGTCGACGAGGAGGCAGGCCAGGTCACCGGCGAGTGGAGGGAGAGCCTCAATGGCACTCCCTGCTTCGGCGAGTTCCCTGGGCAGGTCATGTTGGCGCTGCAGCCTGGCAGCCAGGCTGCCGGCCGCCGTCAGGCCATCACGTATGGCGGCAAGGTCGCGAGGACCGCCTCGCGAAAGTGCCAGGCGTGCGAGGGCCCTCTCGAGATCGGGTGTCAGGGCAAGGGTGGTCCTGAGGTCGCCACGCAGTTCAGAGTACTCGACGAACATCTGAACGGCATCCAGGCGCCTGGCGATGGCGCCGGTGTCGGTCAGCGGCGCAGTCAGTCTCTGTCCGAGCAGGCGGGCACCGGCGCCCGTTACAGTGCGGTCCATGATGCCCAGGAGGCTGCCCTGGCGATGACCGTCGAGAGTGCGCATGAGTTCGAGATTGCGCCGTGTGGCCTGGTCGATCAGCATCGACTGACCTGCCACCTGGCGCACCGGTGGCGACAGTCTGGGAAAGCGGCCCTTCTGGGTCAGTTCGACATAGCCCAGCAGCCCGCCCATGGCTGCCAGTTCGGCCCGCGTGAAGGAACCGAATCCGTCCAGTGAGGCGACTGAGTAGAGGTCGCGCAGACGCCGTTCTCCGGTGCGGCTGTCGAACCTGCTGTCGGGCTCCCTGACCAGCCGTTCGTACCACGGCGCCAGCACATCCTGGAGAGTGGCATCATTGGCGATCCGTTCCGCCACCACGAGTTCGGCGGGCGCGACACTTTCCAGGAGCGCATTGAGATCCTCCACCGCGATGTCCGTGACGGCAAAGCTGCCTGTCGACATCTCGATCCAGGCAACCGCGGTGGTGGAGCCTGCCTGGGCCAGCGCCGCCAGGTGATTGGTTGAACGGGCATCGAGAAGCGTGTCCTCGACGAGTGTTCCGGGAGTGACGATGCGGATGACATCCCGCCTCACGATGGCACTGCTGCCGCGCTTTCGTGCCTCGGCGGGGTCCTCTACCTGTTCGCAGACCGCTACCCGGTAACCCTTGTGAATGAGCCGTTCGAGATAGCTTTCGGCGGAGACCACCGGTACGCCGCACATCGGAACATCCTTGCCCTGGTGCTGTCCGCGAGTCGTCAGCGCGATGTCGAGAGCACCGGCTGCGGCTACCGCATCGTCGAAGAAGAGTTCGTAGAAATCCCCCATGCGGAAGAGAAGGAGCTCTCCCCGGTGCTCTCCCTTGATCCGCCAGTACTGTTCCATCATCGGCGTGACTCGACCGCCGCGCTTCGATGCGGACGCGGGTGGCGCTCTATCCGCTGTCACCTGATCGCCGCCCTCTGTGTTGCCGCTGATCGGGTCATCATCCGGTGTTCGCGCGCTTCGCGTGCTCCCTCGCCAGAGCACACCACGAGGCGATGTCGACATCTTCGGCCCGCGCCCGGGGATCCACACCGGCGGAGAGAAGCAGATCTTGCGGATCTTTCGAGACGGCAGCGAGAGCGTTGCGCAGCACCTTGCGCCGCTGGCCGAAGCCCGCTTGCGTCAGTGTGCGCAGCACCGGTTCGAGGGCTGGTGAAAGAGGGGTTTCGCGCGGCGTGATGCGGACCACCGCCGCCCGTACCTTCGGCGCCGGAACGAAGGAGGCGGAGGCAATGCCGAAACACCATTCGACCCGGCACAACCACTGCACGAGGACGCTCAGTCTGCCGTACTGACGGGATCCTGGCACTGCGACAAGCCGTTCGGCCACCTCTTTCTGGAACATCAGGATCATGCGATCGATGAGGTGGCGATGCTCGATCAGACGCATGGCGAGCCGCGTCGAACTGTTGAAGGGGAGATTGCCCATGACCACGACCCCCGGTTCCAAAATCTCGTGAAGGTCACACTCCAGGGCATCGCCTTCGTGGATGGCGAGTCTGCCCGCAGCGGCGTCACGAAGACCGGAGAGAGCAGCGCAGCATCGCGGATCCATTTCGATGGCAAGGACCCGACTTGCCCCGGCTCTCAGCACGGCCCGCGTCAGGCCGCCCGGGCCCGGGCCGATCTCGACGACAAGGGCTCCCTCAAGGCAGCCAGCGCTGCGAGCGATGCGGTCGAGCACGTTTTCATCAAACAGAAAGTTCTGTCCCAGTGACTTGCGCGCCCTGAGAGAGAATGCATCCGCGACGTCCCTCAAACAGGGAAGGTCGTCGAGTGGATTCAACGTGCTTCCTGGATGCGGATGTCGACGAACGCCTGGCGTCTGAGGTCGCGTAGATAGCTCCTCGCGATGGTGTCGTGCTGGCGCGCCTCCAGGGCGTTGCGGGCATCGGTGCGTGTCGGCAGGCCGTGCTCGACCCGTTCGCACACCATCATGACGCGTACTTCGCCGGCACTGGCAACCGGACTGCCGGCGGTTCCTGGTTCCAGGTCTTCCACCTGGCGGCGCACGTCATCCTGGAGGTCAGTCAGTCTTGCCGTCACGGCTTCGCTCACCTCCGGACCACCATCGGCCGCGGCGAGAGAGTCGAGATCCTCGCACGAAGAGAGCGAGGAGACGGCGTCCGATATCCTCTCCACGGCGTCTGTGGTGTCTTCGTTCACCGCAAAGACCGCCTGGCGGATGGTGACTTCGATGTCTGCGTCACTGACCTGGTGGCCCGGGCGGATCTCGCGCATCAGGATCAGGGTGTAGCCGCCGAGGGTGCGTATCGGCGGAGACAAGTGGCCGGCAGGCAGTTTCGGAACAACCGCGGCGAGTTCCTCGGAGAGCTGACTGTGCCCGATCCAGCCGAGATCACCGCCATTTCTGGAACTGGCACTTTGTGAGAACTGCTGGGCGAGAATGCTGAACCGGCCTCCCGAACGCAGGGCATCGGAGAGCCGTGCAATGTCCTCCCTCACGCGTGCTTCCTCCTCCGGACTGTTCACGGAGAGGACGATTTCGGCGAGCAGGTAGCGGGGTTCGTGTGCGACAGCGATCAAGCGCTGGTACTCCTCCTCCACCTCCGCCTCGAAGATCGGCCGCTGGTGCTGCCGGGCCCTGACGAGTTCACCCCAGACAATCTCCGCGGTCAGCTGGTCGTCGAGTGAATCCTGGCTCAGGCCGCGCTCCTGCATGAAGATGACGAGTTCTCCCGGACCAAGGCCGAGGCTGCGCTCCACGAAGCCGTAGGTCTCGTCGCGGTCAATGCGAAACGTACCGAACCCTAGCCGTCTGCCTTCCTGCATCTGCAGTTTCTCGTTGATCAGCATCGTGGTGACCTGCGGCAGGAGCTGCCGGCGACTCTCGAGCGAATCGGCAATTCCCGACAGGGCAAGAACGAGGGACATGCGCCCGGCCAGGTCCATTTCCGTGATCGCCTCGTCGTTGACGACCACAGCAATGCCAAGTGAATCCTGGGTCCAGGCGGGTGCCGGAAGGGATGCCAGGGCTAGGGCAAGAAACACCCGGATGGGCAGGAACCATGGGAGGCGTCGATTCATGAACATGCATTCTCCAGACAGCCGCCAAGGTGCTGGAATCGAAAGGGTGAATCAAGATGACAGCGGGATTTCAACCCAGCGTTGCGAGCCGGATCTTGAAGATGACCACGGTTTCCGGGTTGTAGTCCATGGTGCGGGTGAACCGCCTTTCTCCGCTCAGGCTCAGTTCCACACATTCGTCCTGGTAGGCAAGGGTGCTGCCGTAGACGATGGATTCGCCCTTTTCCACGTCGCCTCGCCAGTTTCCCTTGAAAGTCCAGTTGTCGATCAGCCTGAACATGGCGCTGGTGTTGACCTGGGCACGTTCCGTGAGGGGGTAGATGACGGGGTCGGTTTCCTCGTCGAGCCGAATGTAGCTGACTTCGAGATTCGCGTCCTCGGTGCCGACGTTGACGCCGAGTTCCGAGCGGTAGAGGGACTCGAACTCGTCAGACATGCGAAACCGGTAGAGCATGTCGAGGTAGGGGAAGGGATTGATCTGCACACGTCCGACATAGTCGGAAAACTGTCCCGAGAGACCCTGGCTCTCATCGAAGGTGCTGTCGTCACGTGCCCGCCATACCTGGCCAAGGAAAAACTCGTAGCGACCGGAATCGTGGCTGTATTGACCGAGTCGAATGCCGTAGTTGATCCTCAGCCCACCCTCGACCCTGTCGAGACCGGGAAACCGGTTGTTCGAGAAGAGGTTGACTTCGTCGAACTCGAAGTCCTGTCCGTCCTCGTTGGGAATCTCCCGGGGATTGCCGCCGTTGGGACTCCACACGGCCATCGCCATCGGTTCGAAGAACTGGTGGGAGGCGCCGCTCATCCGAGCGAAGGGGTAGCGCCACTCGATGAGAGCTTCGGGAATGAACCTGCTGGCAAAACCGGATGTCTTGCGATCGTCCAGGGGAACATCGGATGCATGGTAGGCATCGCCGCGCAATGAGATGCGTGTCCTGAAGTGCTGGCCGTCGGTCGTCAGGAAGGGAGCCTGCCAGGCAAACCCGGTGGAGAATCGACGGCTGTCGGTGCCGTCGCTTCGTGTCAGGACGAGAAGGCTGGCGTCGACGCTGGCAGACGATCCTGTCTTCGACGGAGGTGTGAGATAGCTGTATGTGATGAGCGGAGCGACAAGGGGAATCTGGCCAGGGTCGTCGATCGGTCTCAGTCCCTGGTAGAGATAGCCGGAGGCTCCGGAATAGGAGCGGTCGTCAAAGTGCTCGACAAAGGCATCCGAGACAAGCGTGTCGAGATCCGTGATGCCAAATCGCGACAGGTAGGAGTCGTCGGATGCGCGGTGAACGTCGGCGCCGATGTGCATGTTGGAATTGGCCATCCAGATGCCGTTGGCCTTGAGATGCCAGCGTATATCCCGCCCGCCCTTGAGGTGGCCGCTGTTGTGGCGAGCCTTGGCGCGGACGACGGAGCCTTCCACCAGAACGTCACCGGTGGCCATGAGTTCCCGGTATTCGGCGGAGAGAACGGGCCCTTCCTCGCGGGTGATGATGGGTGTCACAGTGAGGTCGCGTGCCGGTGAGAGTTCGATGTAGTAAGGAACACTCACGTAGGTGCCGAGTGTGCTGCTGCTTCCGTAATCCGGCACCAGGAAACCGGTGCGCCGGCCTACGGTCGGGTCCGGATGACGCAGGAAGGGCGAATACGCAACCGGAACTCCGAAGACCTCCAGGCTCACGTCCCGGTAGGTGATATTGCGCGCTTCCTCGTCATGGGTCACGCTCTTCGCCTTCAATTGCCAGAGCGGAAGACCGTCGGGATCGTCCGGGCACAGTTCGCACGGACTGTAGACGGCGCGCTCCAGGACCGTGATCCGGCCGTCGCTGCGCTCGGCCCTGGATGCGGCCAGTCTCGCGCCGTCGCTGAGCAGCAGCCGGATGCCTTCAATGACGCCCTCGCGCAGGTCTCCGGTCACTTCCATATGGTCGGAATGAAGGGTCTGTCCCCGACTGTCGACAACCACGACATCGCCCGATGCCGTGACGCGATCGCCGGGACGGTCATAAACGAGACTGTCGGCCTCGAGAACATAGCCTCTGGTGATCAGGGTCACGGAACCCAGGGCCGTGGTCACTCCCGTCTGACTGTCGTGTGTGATCTCGTCGGCCTGCAGGACAGCCGGATCGGCATCGTGGTTGTCCGCCGCCACCTGGATAGCGAGGAACGCACATACGAGGGCGGCCACCAGGACGGTCGATCGGACCATCTATCCGTCTTCCGTATGGAGCAGCATGGTGCTTCCGATCGAAGTGAAAATGGCAACAGGCCCCCACACGGCAAGCAGGATTGGGAGATTGCCTGACATACCGTAGGCAATGAAGATATCCGATACGACGTAGACGATAAACCCGAATCCCAGTCCGGCGACGACGAAGAGGCCGACGTTGCCCTGGCGCGTCAAGCGCAGGGCGAACGTTGCCGCCACCAGTACCATGGATGCCAGGAACAGCGGCAAGGCGAGCACGGCATGCCAGTAAATGCGGTGTTGCAGTGCAGAAAAGCCGGCATTTTCCATGACTTTGATGAATCCGGGAAGATCCCAGAACGAGATGGTCTCAGGCGATGCAAAGGCAGCCTGCAGCCGATCGAGGGATAGTTCTGTTGGAATCTCGAGTGCGCTGACACTCGCGGTGCGCTCGTCGGGGCGGCTGATCAGGACCTCCTCCATCTCCCAGTGATGGTCATCGAGGGTGGCCCGTTTTGCATCGTAGCGCTCGATGAACCGGTCGTTTTCGCCGAACACAAGGATGATGACATCCTCAAGTTCGGTGCCGCTGGCCGACACTTCGTGAGCATGAATCACAGACTGGCGGGTGTCGTCGCCTTCCCTGATCCACATGTTGCCGGGCGCGACTGCGAGAACGTTGGCCTGGCTTCTGACATTGCGGTTCTCCAGCTGTTCAAAGCGGGAGATCAGGGCCGACGCGACAGGGTTGAAGATGGTGATGGTGGCGACCCCAAGGGCGATCGTGATGGCGAGAGCCGGCAGCAGGAACTGCCACACCGACACGCCCGTGGCCCGCATGACAACCAGCTCGTGGGTTCTGGTGAGCCAGACATAGGTCAGCAAGGTGCCGAACAGCACCGAGAACGGGAGTATCTTCACCATGAAGTAGGGAATGCGCAGCAATGCCATCTCCAGCACCAGGGCCAGATCTGCACTGTCCCGCGAGGCAGCCCGTCCACCCAGATTCACGATGTCGACAAGAAAGGTGACGGTCACCATGATGACGAGAACCAACATGACCGATATGAAGAATCGCCGGGCAATGTACTTCGAGAGGACGAGCGACAGCTTCATGACGCTACATGCCTGACCTGAGCGCGCCGGACGTTGAGAACGGCACGGTGAAACGATGCTGCGTCATCGCCCAGATGGCGAGCAAGAAAGCGATGACAGGCAGCGCGTAGAGAGGTCCGATGAGGAGCGTGTTCTTGACCACAAGGCTGGTGAGAGAGAACGAGACCCCAAGATAGAGCAGGCCGAGGCCGAGCCCGCTGACAATCCTCGGCCACTGGTGGCGACGGTCGAATTCTCCTGCAGTCATTGCGGCAAAGCTGATCAGCGCCATGACGAGAGATGCCAGCGGCAGCACCAGACGCCTGTGGGCCTCAGCCAGGAACTCGCCCCGGTTGCTGTCGTCGATGGCGGTGAACGGTCCACTGACCAGTTCATGGAGATATCGCTCCTTGGGTTCCCTGTTGCGTGACGGGGGGGCGCCCGAAAGCTGGCCGAGATCGAGGGCGTAGCTGTCGAAGTAAAGCATGCGCAAGGAGCGCTCGTAGCCGGAGATCTCCTGGCGCGTACCGTTTGCCAGGACCAGCTGCAGGCCTCCGTCCTCTGCGACCAACGATCCCCACTGCGCCAGCATGGTGACCTTGCGGTCCGGTTCGCGGATGTCGTGGATGAGAATTCCGCGGAAACGACCCTCTCTGTCCTCGTCCCGGTAATAGACCGTGAACCCCGGAATGAGCTGGTTGAACGAGCCCTTGCGCAAGAGCAGGTGATGGAAGTCGCTTCGGAGGTGCGCCTGTTCATCCTTGAACTCCCGAAATCCCGCAGGGGACAGCCACAGGGTCAACACCCAGCCCAGAACGGCTGCGAAAACGCCGAGAATGATCACGGACCGGGCCATGTCCCAGGGGCCGAGCCCGGCGGACCGCATGACCACCAGTTCACGGTCGACCGTCAGACGGTTGAAGGTGTAGATCACGGCGCAGAGCACGCCGACCGGCAACGTCACCGGAAGGATCGACGGCATCAGGAGCAGCGTGATTTCAAGGAAAGCGAGGACCGAGAGGCCGCGGTTGATGATGAAGTCAAGGAACCTCAGGGACTGGGTGAGCCAGATCACACTTACCAGCACCGCAGCGATGGTGATCGTCGTCAACACCAACTGAAGAAGAATGTAGGACGTATGCCTGCGGACCATAGGCATGGATAGTGCGTTGCTTTCCTCCCCGTGCGATATACAGGGGAAACGGCACCGAGTCACCTGCATCACGCCACCCGCCGCAGCTTCCGGTCAACGACACGGACACGGCATTCGACACAATCGGGAGGTGTGCTGCTGCTCACAAGTTCCTTGTCGCCGGAATTCCCCGGGTCGCAATGACCGTCCGGCCCGGGCTCGCAACGGGTCAGGTGCCGTAACCTCCCCGCACAAGATTTCCAGCAACGTATCAGCCGGATATCAGGATCAAGGACCATGCATGCGGCGGGGAGCCAGGCAGAAGGGTGTCGCGCGATTCGGGACGCTCCGAAACCCGAGGCGGCGAAAACTACATGCCTGGTTGCCGTGGCCATCTCGCCTGGCCCGGTTTCGACGTGTAGGCTGGCACCTGCAGCCGACAGGAAAGGACACCGCGCCATGCCGAAATTCGACCGCGCCGGCGAGGATGTCGGCAACATCGTCGCGCTGGAGCACGTCAACTTTTGCGTGCCGGATCAGGCACGTGCGACGGACTTTTACATCACCGCACTCGGTCTCACCCGCGATCCCTATCTGGTGACCGGAACGGACAACATGTGGGTCAACATCGGGCAGAGCCAGTTCCATCTTCCGACAGGCGAACCGCAGCGCCTTCGCGGTTGCACAGGCCTTGTGATGCCGGATCTCGGCGCGCTTGAAGCCCGTCTCGCCGCTGCCGGCATGTCCTGCGAACGGGGGAACGGCCACGTCGACACGACCTGTCCCTGGGGCAACCACATTCGCATACACGGGCCGAGAGACGGACGAGCCCTCGCCATGGCCTACGTGGCCTTCGATGTGCCCGAGGGAACGGCGCAAGCGATTGCAGCCTTCTACCGCGAGGTGTGGAAGACAGGCGCATGGGTGGACCAGGAGGGCGTGGCTCATGCCCGGGTCGGGCACGGGCAGGAGTTGCACTTTGTCGAGTCTGCCGGGCCGCTGCCCGACTACGACGGCCACCATATCGCGATCTACGTGGCCGACTTTTCCGGTCCGCACCGCTGGCTTGACAAGCGGGGTCTCGTTTCCGAGGAAAGCAACAGGTGGCAATACCGCTTTCTCGATATCGCCGATCCCGGAACGGGCGAACCCCTGTTTCGTATCGAGCACGAAGTTCGCTCCATGACCCATCCGATCTACGGGCGCTCCCTGGTCAACCGCAATCCGGACGTGACCAACAGTTCTTTCGCTGCGGGCCACGAAGCCGCTGCCTCAATGATCCTTCCCGGCCGGTGCTGACCCTTTCACGTCCTCTGCTGTCGCGGAAATGTCGGGTTCCTGTCGTGGTATCCGGTTGTGAAAGGAGTCATGTCAGCTTGCCTGAACTGCGGGAGTGACACGGATGATCGTCCGCAAGCTGCGCCTCGAACGGGGGTTCTCCCAGGAGCAACTCGCATCGATGGCGGGTGTCAGCGTACGCACCCTGCAACGCATAGAGCGTGGCGCGACTCCGAGCGCCGAGACCCTCAAGTGCCTTGCCGCTGTTCTGGACACCGACTTTTCCACCTTGCGCAGGGAGCGAGACATGACCACCGCAGCCGATATCCCGGACCTCTCCGAAGAGGAACAGAATGCCATGGAGTATGTCCGTGACATCCGGGGCTTCTACATCCACGCCGTCCAGTACGTCGTCGTGATCGCCGGTCTCGCGGTGATCAACCTCTTCACCAACCCGGACTATCTCTGGTTTCTCTGGGCGGCATTCGGCTGGGGCATCGGCGTCGCCGTCCACGGCCTCAGCGTGTTTGAAATCGTCAATCTGTTCGGCGACGAGTGGGAAAGGCGGCAGGTCGCAAAGCGGCTCGCCAGATCCCGCCGGGACCGCAGCAGAGACGCCTGACCCGCACTCCACGAGCATCCCCTTCGCACTTCCCTACCACCCTGGCCACCGGCCGATGAAGGCCGTTGCGCATCGCCCCAGCGGCGCTTGGGCAGCGGCGCCCGCCGCGTACGCGTGTCGAGACCGCCTGAGAACCGCGGCGGAACCTCCTGAGGTGACGCCACCCCGGCGGGTCCAGCCGCACGGTCCGCAGGGTAGGCCGCGCTCCCGGGGGTATCCGGTTGATCGTCATGACCGGTGCCGGGCTGTCGCCCGCCCGTTACCCGCCCGGGCCCTGGCGGGTGGTTTCCGGCAGCCAGGTGGCCAGTTCGGGCCACGCCACCAGCACGACCACCATCAAGACCATGATCAGGAACATGGGAAGGGCGGTCTTGGCGATGTAACCCATGTGATGGTCGGTCATGCTCTGGAGCACGAAGAGGTTGAAACCGATCGGGGGTGTGATCTGGGCCATCTCGATCACCACGGTGACGAAGATGCCGAACCAGATCATCGAGAACCCGACCTCCTGGAACGCCGGGATGTTCACCATCGGCTCGACCACTGCCATGGTCAGCACCACTGCCGAAATGCCGTCCAGGAAGCACCCGATCACGATGTAGAAGACCGTCAGCGCCGCGATCAGCGTGTACACCGAGAACTCGTGCGAGGCGAGCCATCCGGCCAGTGCCCGAGGCAGGCCTGTGAAGCCCATGCTGAGCGACAGGAACGCCGCGCCCATCAGGATGAAGGCGACCATTGCCGAAGTACGCACCGCCCCCATGAGACTTCGGGCAAACGTGGTCCAGTTGAGGCTTCCCTGTGCCGCCGCGAGCGCGAGGGCGCCGACGACCCCGATCGCAGCCGCCTCGGTCGGGGTGGCCAGCCCCAGATACATCGAGCCGATCACCGACAGGACGAGGCCGGCGACGGGGATCAGGAAGCGGGCCTTTCTCACCTTCTCCGCCAACCCCACCTTCGGTTCAGGGTCCGGACGCTGGTCCCGGCGCAAGAGGTGCCAGGCCGCGATGTAGCCCATGAACATCGCCGCCAGCACGAGGCCAGGCACGATGCCCGCGATGAAGAGCTTGGAGATCGATTCATTGATGGTGACCCCGTAGACGATCAGCGTCAGCGAGGGTGGAATCATCAGCCCCAGTGTGGCCGAGCCGGCCAGGCTGCCGATGGTCATGAACTCCGGATAGTGGCGGCGCCTCAGTTCCGGCAGCGACATCTTGCCGACCGTCATCAGGGTTGCCGCCGATGATCCTGATACTGCGGCAAAGATGGTGCAGCCCACGACGTTTGTGTGCAGCAGGCCGCCGGGAAGCCGCGCCATCCAGGGGGCCAGGCCCTTGAACATGTCCTCGCTGAGACGCGTGCGGAACAGGATTTCTCCCATCCAGATAAAGAGTGGCAGCGCGGTGAGCGTCCAGCTCGACGACGATGTCCAGATCGTGGTGATCATCGCATCGCCGGCCGGCCGGCCGGTGAAGGCCGCCATGCCGACGTAGGCAACGCCCATCAACGCCAACCCGATCCAGATGCCGGAACCCAGCAGGAAAAACAGCACGCCCAGGAAGATGGCCGCTTTCAGCCAGATGTCGTCGACGCCCGTTGCAGCCAGCAGCGCCCAGGCCCCGCCCGCCAGCAGCGCACCGGCAGCAACGACGGCAAGGCGGCGTGGAAGGTCCGAGGCGAACAAGAGGGTCAGCCGCCGTGGTCGGCGGGTTCGGGGTCTTCGACGCCGCCGTGTCGGGTGAGAAGCACGCGGACGAACTGGTCCGCAAGTGCCAGGGCAAACAGGCAGGCGCCTGCCGACATGGCGATCTGGGGGATCCAGAGCGGGGTCGCGTCCTGTCCCTGGCTCACGTCGTTCAGCCGATATGACCAGATGTTGGTCTTGACGGCGTAGCGGGCAAAGAAAACGGCGGTGAGGGTGGCAACACCGTAGCACCAGATTTCCGCCAGATGCCGCCATCGTCCCAGGGCGTTCAGCACCAGTGTCACGCGGATATGCGCGCCTCGGTTGAGGGCGTGGGCCAGAGCGAAGAAGGATGCGCCGGCCATTGCGTATCCGGCGTAGTCGGGCCCGCCGGGAAACACATGACCTGTCCAGCGTGCAGCCATCTGCACCACGACCAGCACGAGGATCGCGACCAGGAACGCGGCCCCCGCCAGTCCGCCAGCCAGATAGAGACCGTCCAGGACGCGCCGCAAGGCACGAAGGACCCGGGCGACGGAGCCCGGATCCGGTGCCGTCATCTGCCTTGCCGCGGCTTGGGCGCGATTACGCTGGAACGTCCGCTAATCGGTTTCGAAAGCCTCGAGGATCGCGGCCGCATCCGGTCCGGCCAGCGCCGACCATTCGGCAGACATCTTGGCGCCGATGGCGGCGAGATCGGCGGCGAGTTGCTCGCTGGGAACACGGACAATCATGCCGTTGGCCGCGAGCTGCGCACGATACCAGTCGGTCAGCTCTCGCGCCCTGGTGGTGCCGGCCACTTCCGCCAGCAGCGCAGCGGCACGCAAGCAGTTCCGGGCGTGGTCATCCAGGGCATCGAACGCGTCCTGGTTCGCGATCATGTAGTTGCGCGGCAACCAGCCCTGGACATCGTAGAAATGACTCAAGTGTTCCCAGACCTTCCGGTCGTAACCGGTCGCGGCCGACGAGACGAAAGCCTCCGCCACTCCGGTTGCCAGCGCCTGGGTGAGTTCGGCCGCTTCGATCTGTACCGGCACCATGCCTGCCAGTTCGGCCAGCTTCGAGGTCGCGGCGTTGTACGTCCGGAACTTGGTCCCGGCCATGTCAGGGATGCCGGTGACTTCCCGGTTGAAGTAGAGACCCTGCGGCGGCCACGGGACCGCATAGAGCAGGACCAGGTTTTGCTCGGCAAGAACCTCCGCAAGCCTTTCCCTGGCAGCCCTCCACAGCCGGTCGGATGCCTCGAACGAGGAGGCCAGGAACGGCACCGAATCGAACCCGAACAGCGGATTCTCGTTCTGGTGGGCGCTCAGCAGGCGTTCGCCAATGGGCGCCTGACCGGTCTGTACGGCCCGCTTGATCTCGTTGCCCTTGAAGAGCGAGCCGCCGCCGTGAACGACGATCTCGAGTTCGCCCCCGGTACACACGCCCACGGCCTCGGCGAACCGCTTGCCGTTCTGCGTGTGATAGTTCGAATCCGCATACGCCATCGGCAGGTCCCATTGTTCCGCTGCCATGGCTGAACTGGCCGAGAGCATCAACAACGCGGCGATCCCGATCGACAATCGCATGACCATTCCTCCCGTCCATGAAGTTCGCTACCCCTGTCGCGGCAAACGATCAGGTGATCACAAACGCGAGTCAACCTGCCTGCAACTGCAGAGCAGCCTCCGAAGTTGATCTCGCCGGCTCGCGGTACGCCAGCGGTGGCGTTTCACCGACGGCCCAGGAAGCCGCCGACGTCATGGTCAGGCAGCACCATCTTGCACTCACCAGTACACGCAAAGGCAATCTTCCGCAGGTCTCTCTGGCCGTGGTATAGGGTTGACTCGATGTGCTGCATGGACAGCCCCTGATTCAACGACAAGTCTCAGTCAGGTCAGTCAGGATGACCGGAGGAACCTCGTGATGCGTGTCGAATTTGCCCCGTCCATTCCCGATGATACCGATACCATTGTCGTCGCTACCGAGGAGGACGGCCGGCTCTTCGCCTCGGCGGAAGCGATTGACCGTGCAGCCGGTGGAGCCATCAGTCGCGCCATGGAGGTCTCGGCGCGGTTTTCCGGAAAGAAGGGTCAGATCCTCGACATCGTCGCTCCGGAGACCATGGATGCCAGCCACATCGTCGTGGTCGGCACCGGTGACTACACGACATTTACCCCGCTGGATCGCCAGAATCTTGGTGGCGGCACCTACCGCCATCTCGACAGGCTGGGCGCGCGAAACGTTGCCATTCCGACAGGACATCCCCTGGACGTCTGCGAGTTCGTTCACGGCATGATGTTGCGCAGCTATCGCTTCGACAGCTACCGCACGGTGGTGAAGGAGGATGCCAGGCCGACGGTCGACAGGATCACCGTGGTCACGCAGGAAGTGGCAGCGAGCGAGGAAAAGGCGGCGCGCTTGAAGTGCGTGGCCGACGGTGTCTTCCTGACCCGGGATCTGGTGAGCGAGCCTGCCAACACGCTTCATCCCGAGGAGTTTGCCCGCCGTGCCACGGCGTTGCGTGATTGTGGCGTCAGTGTCGAAGTTCTCGGCGAGGCCGAGATGGCGGAACTCGGCATGGGAGCACTCCTCGGTGTCGGCCAGGGCAGCGAGCGCGAGAGCCAGCTGGTCGTCATGAGATGGAAGGGAGCCGGCGACGATGATCCCTGGCTTGCCGTGGTTGGCAAGGGTGTGTGTTTCGACACCGGCGGCATTTCGCTCAAGCCCGGCGCCGGGATGGAAGACATGAAGTTTGACATGGCCGGGGCGGGCTGTGTCACCGGGCTCATGCACACGCTGGCCTCGCGCGGGGCCCGCGCCAACGTTGCGGGTGTCATCGGCTGTGTCGAGAACATGCCGTCTCACAACGCGCAGCGTCCTGGCGACGTGGTGAAGACCATGTCGGGCCAGACCATAGAGGTGATCAATACCGACGCCGAGGGGCGTCTCGTCCTTGCCGATGCTCTCTACTGGACCGTGCAGAACATCAAGCCGGACCAGGTGATCGACCTGGCGACACTGACCGGCGCCATCATCATTGCCCTCGGCACCTACAGGGCAGGATTGTTCAGCAACGATGACGATCTCGCCCGGACCCTTGAGGCCGCAGGCCAGGCGACCGGTGAGGAACTTTGGCGCATGCCGCTCGGCGAGCGGTACAGCGAGGACATCAACTCCGACATTGCCGACATGAAAAATGTCGGCAAGAAGCGCGAGGCGGGGTCCACCGCCGGGGCGGTGCTCTTGCAGAGATTCGTCGGCGACACCGCCTGGGCCCATCTCGACATCGCCGGCACGGCGTGGGCCCATTCGGACGAGACCCTCGCACCCCGGGGCGCGACCGGATTCGGCGTCCGCCTGCTCGACCGCTTCGTCGCAGACACCAGGGAAGCATGACCCGGGTCGACTTCTATCACCTGCTCTCGTCCCCTCTTGAGGCCGCACTCCCCCAGCTTCTGGAGAAAGCCCTGGAGAAAGACATGCGGGCCGTCGTGATGACGGTCTCGCGTGAACGGGCCAGCCACCTCGACGGCGTCCTGTGGACCTACAGGAACGAGAGTTTCCTGCCCCATGGTTGCGTCGGGCAGGCCCGGGACGTGGAACATCAACCCGTCTGGATTGCCGATGCCGACGACAACCCGAATGGCGCCAGCCTTCTGGTGCTGGTCGACCGTGCTGACTGCGCCGATATCAACGCCTTCGAGCGCGTTGTCGACATGTTTGACGGACACGATGACGAGGCCGTCGCCGCGGCCCGCCGGCGCTGGAAGGCGCGCCGCGACGCCGGACACGTCCTGAACTACTGGCAGCAGACGCCTCGGGGCACGTGGGAGAAGAAGGCGTCAACCGCCGCGTGACACCATGGCGCGAATCGTTCCCTGGGATGTGGACCGTCTGGCCCTGGCCGGCGGACATGCTCCGGAACTGGCGACGCTGGAGCGTCTGCGGCGCGACCTCGGTCCGGACCTGACGGTCTTCCACTCCGTCCACTGGACGCGTGAGACCGATGACCGAACATCCTGGGGCGAAGCCGACTTCATCATCGTCAACCGCGCCGGCAAGATTCTCGTCATCGAACAAAAGAACGGTTCCCTGGACGAGACAGCCGGCGGGCTTGTCAAGCGGTATCGCGATGGCGCCTCCGACCCCGTTTTCCAGGTGCGGCGCTCGGTTGACAACATCAAGCGCAAGTTCCGCAGGGTGCACAGGCGCGAACCCAGTCTTGTGACCGACTATCTTGTCTATTGTCCGGACCATCGCGTGCGATCCATTAATGCCGTCGGTCTCGACGCGTCGCGCATCGTCGATGCCGCGGGCGACCACCTTCTGGTGAGCAGGATTCAGGATCTCCTGGACGACGAAGAGGATGAACCGGAGAGACGGGCAACCATCGAGGCCTTTCTTCGTCAGTCCTTCGAGATTTACCCCGACATTCACGCCCGTGTTCGCCAAGGCGAGCAGCGGTTCGCGCGGTTGAGCGGGCAACTTTCACAGCTGCTGTCCGGTATCGAGATGGCACCTTTGCGGCTGCGTGTCAGGGGAGCGGCAGGGTGCGGAAAGACGGTGATGGCCACGCACTTCTTCCAGGGTGCGGTCGAGCGGTCACGCAAACCGTTGCTGGTCTGCTTCAATCGCCAGCTTAAGGAGCGGATCAGGGCCTCGGTCGACGGCAGCGGACTGGTTGAGACATGGTATGGCCTGTGTCACCGCTTCCTCAAGGATATCGGCAAGGCGCCGGACTTCCGTCACCGGGATGACTATGACGCGTTCTGGTCACACGTCCAGGACGAGGTCATGGCGGCGCCGGTCCCGGATGCGTGGATGTTCGATTCCCTCATCGTCGATGAGGGCCAGGACTTCGAACCCGACTGGTTCGATATCCTCCGGCTGTTCGCCCGGGATGACGCTGATATCCTCTGGCTCGAGGATCCCGATCAGGGCATTCGAAGGAACGAGCCGGTCCCGCTCGAGGGCTTCGTCGGTTTCAACATCCGTTCCAACTACCGGTCCCCGGGAACCATTGCGCGGTTCATCGACAGGTCACTTCCCTTCGACTTCGAACAGGCCAACGGGCTGCCGGGTCTCGATGTGGGTGTCGGGGCCTATGATGATGACGCTCACCAGGTGAAGCTGGTCTCGCGCATGGTGTCGCGGCTTCTGGCCGACAGGTTCAGGCCTGAAGATATCGTCATCCTGTCGATGAAGGGCATACGGCACACCTGTCTTGCGGATCGTTCCAGGGTCGGCAACCACACGCTCAAGCACTTCTCCGGCGAATACGACCTGCTTGGAAACCAGGTCTTCACCCCGGGGCAGATCCTTCTCGAGAGCATCTACCGCTACAAGGGACAGCAGGCACCGGCGATCATCGCCATCGACATCGAGAGCGGCGTTGACGACGAGGACCACCTTCAGCGCCTTCTCTACACGATGTTCAGCCGCGCCACCGTGCGCCTCGATGTTCTGGTGAAGTCCGGCGATCCCCTTGAGACGCGCCTGGTCGAGGCAGCCGGGTGAACGCCGCGATCTCAGATGACAGGAGCGAGTTCGACGATTTCCTGTTTCCAGGGAACATCGTCGCCGAGCGCTTCACCGAGTTCGCGGGCATAGCGGTATCCGCCAAACACTGCGGCCGCGATCGGTCCCGGGCCATAGCAGTCGCCAACGCGTGACACGCGGCGGATGCCAGCCTCCCGGTTGGCCGCCTCATCAGCCACGAGCGCGTGGTAGAGATCGTCCACCGGATCCTGGGCCGTCACCATGACGAGGCTGCGGCAGGGGATCCACAGGCAATCGCCCGTGTAGACATCCTCGATCTCGACCCTGCTCCATTCGATGGTTCTCACGGCGAAGCCAAGGTGCCGCTCGATACCGAGCGTGCGCATGCGTGTCTGTATGCGATCATACTCGAGCGTGTAGGCGGTCCACGCCGATACCGCGCTTTCCGGCGTGACGATGTTGACCGTGTGACCATCCTGCACCAGCTTCTCGGCGATGACCCCACCCATGTAGTAGTGATCATCGTCGAACACGACGACGGGCCCCTCGAGCGTGGCGCCTTCCATGATGTCGTCGGGGGTGAAAATGTTCGCCGACCCGCAGGCCAGGGGAAAGTCGTGGTAGCGTCCGCTGCCATCGCGTCTCCACCGGGCGCCGGTGGCCACGGCGACGAGGCTGGCGCCCGTCTCGCGCACACTGTCGGCGGTCATTGCCGAATCCATGTAGATCTCGACGTTGGGCAACTTGTGGAGCTGGGTCATGCGCCAGTCGCGTACGCGGGCCCAGGCGGCGAGACCGGGCAGGCGGCACTCCTTGGCGACCCGCCCGCCTGTTTCGCGGCCGGCTTCGGCAAGCATGACCTCGTAGCCACGCTGACCCAGTCCCCGCGCCGCCTCGAGCCCGGCCGGGCCGGCTCCGACCACGAGAACACGCTCGTCGGTTTCCCGCGGAGGCATCACCTCGGGATGCCATCCCCGGCGCCATTCCTCGCCCTGGGTCGGGTTCTGAGTGCACCTGAGATAGGTCGGCTGGTTGGAGACGCCGACACACATGTTGCAGCCGATGCATTCGCGGATGTCCTCGGGCCGCCCTTCCTCGATCTTTTTCGGCAGGAAGGGGTCGGCGATGGACGGGCGGGCGGCGCCGATCATGTCGAGCACACCGTTCTTCACCAGGGAGACCATGCGGTCCGGGCTGGTGTAGCGCCCGACCCCCACAACCGGCTTGCTGGTCAGGGACTTGACGAAGGAGATGTGCTCCTCCTGGAACCCCTCGTCCGCGAATCTCGAGGTCTCGCTGTCGTTCTCCCATTCGCTGACGTTGACATCCCACAGGTCCGGCAGTTCGCCGAGCATCTCGATCACGGCACGGCCGTCCTCTTCAGGCGTGATGCCCTTCGGCCCGACAAGTTCGTTGACGGCAAGGCGCACCGCGACTCCGCACGTGTCTCCGACGGCATCCTTGGTGTCCTCGATGACCTCGCGCAGCAGGCGAGCCCTGTTCTCGATGGGCCCGCCGTACTCGTCCGTGCGCTGGTTGTAGCGCGCCGACAGGAAATGCATGCACAGCGAAAGGCTGTGTCCGGCATAGACATAGACGATGTCGAAACCGGCCTGCTTGCCGCGCAACGCAGCATTGCGGTGCCATCGCCGGTAGTCGGCGATATCGGTCCTGTCCATGGTTCGCGCATGGAACGGGTCGATGCCGTGGACCGGTCTCGCCGTGGGCGCCATCGGAATCTCCCGGCCGATGTAGTTCGAGGTGTAGTAACCCATGTGAGTCAGTTCGAGTCCGGCCAGGGCCCCGTGCTCGTGGACCTGGTCGGCCATGCGCGCGAGATAGGGGATGTCCCGGTCGTCCCACAGCCGGATCTCCCGTTCCGTGTCGGTGGTCACGTGGATGTCGCACTGTTCCGTGCACACCACGGCCCAGCCGCCCTCCGCCTTGATGCCGCGCATGACCGCCATCGCAGTGGGATGGGCGCGTCCCATGCCATTGCAGTGGGGCACCTGGTAGAAGCGGTTCCTCGCTGTCACAGGCCCGATGGCGACGGGCTCGAACAGGACGTCATAGTGCGGATCTCGCGGCATCGAATTCCGATCCTCCTGAAGACACGTCGATTGTGGCACCACTGGACCGGCAGTGTCGACAACCGGCACCAAGCTGGCGATGTTCCCCCGGATCTCGGCGTGGCTGCAGCCCCCCAGGTGTCGGCGCGCGAGCCGTTAGCCTTGAGACCCTGTCGAACAACCATCGGTTCCCGTGCCGGCTTGCGTGAAAGACCTCGACCGGAAACTGCGAGTTGAGTAGCTCCGCGCGACGCGTCGTATCTCAGCTCCCGGAATCGCCTGCCAGGCTGCTCAGCGCCTTGCGCAGTTTCACCAGAGCCAGCGTATCGCGGGCGCAGTAGGCGCGCAGATCCGCGAAGGTGCGCTTGCGATCTTCCGGATCGGTGCTCGCGAGCGCCGCGGCATAGCGGGCAGCCGCAGTCCGTCCATCCGAGATCGCCAGGTCGTCGTAGCCTGTCCCGGCCGCCAGCACCGGAAGCACACTCTTGATGGAGAACGAACCGCGGAACTCCGGGTGGTAGTAGCCGTCGCGCACGACCGGGAGCAGGTCGAACAGCCGCGCCTCGATGGCACGAAGCTCCCGAGCCCGGTCCGGCAACGCCTCGCCGAGCTCGCGAAGCACCCGCCGTTCGTACGCCGAATAGGTGCAGATGCTCCCGTCTCGTCCCAGGGCTTCGATCAGACGGTCCGCGAGTTCCGGCCGTGGATCGTCCTCGCTCTCGTGCAGGTGGTCCACGTGGGCGAGCGGCGTGCCCTCGCGTTCGACATGAAGGGAGAACAGGAACGGCACCGCGTCGAAGGGACGGGTGCCGGCAAAGCGCGGGATGGCGGGAGCGAAGGTTTCGAAGTCGAGATAGCGGGCCGGCGACCTGAGGTCCGCCAGCGCGCCGGCGACGTCGCCATGCAGTGCTGCGCGACCGTCGCGTATGGCCTGTCGGACGATGCCCTGGAGCCCGGTCAGCGGAAAGTCTCGGGGAACATCACGAATCTCCTCGATCCCTGCCGCCGCGAGATCCTCTCGACGCTCCACGTCGAGCCTGGGAAGCTCGTCGATGCCGTGATCCGGCAGCACCACATCCCGGGTGCAATGAGCGTGGAACGGGCATTCATAAGGCTCGAAACAGTGACTGCCCGGAGCGATGTCCGGCGCTGTCCGCCGGGACAGCATGCGCTGCATTTCCCGGACCTCCGCGCCCACGGTGTCGCGATACCTGTATGCCTCGTCGAGGACCGGGTGAAGCCTGAACAGGGCGTCGAGGTCGAGCGTCACGCCATCATGGACGTAGTCCCGGTCGAGTGTGAGCACCCCGGCATCTCGCACGTCAAGTCCGGCGCCCCTCAACACCCAGAGCTGGACGGCCGCGTCGCGCACGAAGGCATCCTTAAGCCGGGTCGCCGACTTCACTTCGATCAGGCGCCAGCCTCCTCCGGGAAGCCGTTCGATCACGTCGGCGCGGGCCAGCACCCCCTGGTGTTCGAAGGCGGCCTCGAAGAGCGCCGGCGCGTTTCCCGCCTCGATGACCCTGCGCGTTTCCTCGAGCGCCTCGGGGATATGCCGGTGATCGTGACGGACATCATGGCCGCCGGGGAAGAGCCGGCACGCCATGCGGCCAACCTCGTGTCCGGTCTCGAATACGGCCCGCTGGACTTCGTCGGGCTGCGACCGGAGATCGGGCCGGCGGGTCTCGTACCAGAGCCGCAGGTGACACTGCAGTCCGGACATGAACCTCGACTTGGAGAGGCGTCGCCTCCTCATGAGTCCCTCATATCGACATGTGTGGCCGTTCCGTTCAAGGAGCGCCAGACGAATTCCGCGAGAACAATGTTGTCGTACTTGGTCCAGCGCTCGGAGCACCGGCACAATCGATGATAGCCGGACGGCCCGCCGTCCGTCGCGTACCGCTCTCCTCAGTTTCAGACATCCGGTCCTCGGCCAATGTCACAACGACATGATCGCGTGGTGATGTGCGGTCGATGTTGCATGGAAGTCTGGGGTTGGGGAACAACTGCGGCAACACTTGAAATCGGTTGCGACGAGCTGACGGAGCGCCTTGCAGACGCAGGCGACTTGGTGGAAAGTGATCGCCACCTTCCGGACGCTGTGCCGGGTGGTCGCGTGCCTTCGACTTCAGGGAGGACCTGCCATGGCCGTTGTGTCCAGAATTCATCCTGAGAGAACCGGGACCAGGGAGTGGGAGATTCGCTGCGATCTGGCCGCACTCTACAGGGCGTTCGTCCGCTACGGCTGGACCGATCTCATCTACACCCACATCTCGGCGCGCCTCCCGGACGAGCCCGGTCACTATCTCATCAATCCCTACGGACTTCTCTTCGAGGAGATTACGGCATCCAGCCTGATCGTCGTCGACTACGACGGCAAGCTGGTGCGCGGCGACTGGCCGGTGAACGAGGCGGGGCATGCCATTCACCATGCGATCCTCAAGGCGCGCGGGGATGCCAACTGGGTCCTGCACACGCACTCCCGCGCGGGCATGGCGGTGGCGTGCATGAAGTGCGGCCTCCTGCCCCTGACCCAGCAGGCCATGTTCTTCCATGGCCGTCTGTCATATCACCCGTGGGACATCCAGACGGCGGGGCAGGAGGAATGCGATCGCCTGGTCGCCGATCTCGGTGACAACAATGCCATGATCCTGGAAAACCACGGGCTTCTCGCGTGCGGGCCGACACCGGCCTTTGCCTTTACCCACCTCTACAACCTGGAGGTGGCGTGCAAGGTCCAGGTCGATGTCCTGTCATCGGGCCAGGAGTTCATCATTCCCGATGCCGACGTTGTGGAGCGCACCGCGGAAGCCGGTGCCGACCCCGAGTTCCTGGTCGACGATCTCGCCTGGCAGGCTATTCGCCGTACGCTGGATAAAACCCAGAGCGACTACGCCACCTGAATCCAGGTCAGTTGAGGAAACCGGCGTCCTCGCGCACTTCGATGAGCGTGGGGCCGTCGGCGTCGAAGGCCTCCCTGATGACCCCGGCGAGCGCCGACAGGGATTCGGGTCGTGCCGATCGCGCCCCGAAGGCGCCTGCCAGGGCTGCGAAGTCGGGGTTGCGCCCCGGCGTGACGCCAAGAGGTCCGATATCGCGCTCGATCATGTCATCGCGAATCTGGCCGAGGCCGTCGTTGTTCCACAGCACGATCGGCAGGCCGACCTTCTCGTTGACGGCGGTGGCGAGTTCGCTGGCCGTGAAGAGGAACCCGGCATCGCCGGTCAGGGCCGCGCCAGGGCGCTCTGGTGAACCGAGACAGGCGCCGATGGCCGAAGGCATGGCCGACCCCAGCGTGCAGTAGCCGTTGGGATGGGTGTAGGTACGCGGCCTGGAGGTGGGCCAGTACTCGTTGGCGAAGTAGGCGATCTGGGTGGCATCGGTAATCAGCCAGCCGTCATCGGGAATGGCGGCGCGCATGGCGTCGAGAACGGCCGTGAACCGCGCCGCACCCGGGCTCGCGAGCAGATGCTCCATGAACTTCCGGCGGAGATCCGCGATGGCCCCGGAACCGGTGAAGCCCGGTTGTCCTCCGGCCGCGGGCAGGGCTTCGGCGAGCATGGTCATGGTCAGCCCGGCGTCTCCCAGCAGTGCGGCGTCGGGCGTGTAGTCCCGGGCGAGATTGCCGGCATCGACATCGATGCGGATGAGCTGTCCCGTGATGTCGAGAAAGTCGGGTTCCTTCCAGATGTCGGTCTCGGCGAGTTCGGTGCCGACGGCAATGACGACATCCGCGGTTTCGATGAGCGTATGGGCCAGTGGCGACGAGAGGCAGGCGCCGCAGTTGAGGGGATGGGAATCAGGCAGGGCGCCCTTGCCGGCGATGGTGAGGAACACGGCGGCGCCAAGCCGTTCGGCGAGAGCCCGCAGGGGTTCGCCGTGGTCGATCGTTCCGCCGCCGGCGATGATGACCGGTTGCCCGGCGCCTGCGGCGATGGCGGCAGCCTTCTCGACCGCCGCCGGATCGGGCGCCACGGGACCGGTGATGGGCGAGGTCCGGACGGCGAATTCCGCCGTTTCGGCGATCTTGTCGATGGGAAGCTCGATGTAGCAGGGCCGGGGTCGGCCGGAGGCGAAGGTGGAGAAGGCGCGATGCACGGCGCCCGGGATCTGGCGGCCGTCGAGAATCGTCTGTGCATTGGCCGTCAACGGCCGGATGGTTGCCAGTTGATCTGAGATTTCGTGGAGGCGGCCGCGGCCGGCGCCGAGATCGGCGGATCCGTTGGTGCTGGCAATCACGAGCATCGGCTGGCTGTCGGCATAGGCGTTGCCCACGGCGGTGGCGATGTTGGTCACCCCGGGACCGGTGATGACGCAGCAAAGCGCCGGCTTGCCCGAGATCCTCGCATGGCCGTCAGCCATGAAACCGCCGCCCTGTTCGTGACGGAAGAGCACGTGGTTCATGCCGGAATCGACGATGCCGCGATAGTACTCCAGGGTATGGACACCCGGCATGCCGAAGACCGTCTCGATCCCGTAGGCCCGCACCAGCTGCATCAGCGCCTGGCCCCGGGAAAGGTTGCCGCCTGCCATTGTCGATCTCCTTGAAGCGCACGAAACGGCGATGGTAGCCTCCCGCACGACGCACGGAAACGGGAAACCGCCATGGCCTCCAATCCACTTCGCTGCCGCCATCCGGAAGGCGACACTCCTCAACTCACCGACTGGGGATGCAATTCCGAATACGGTGTCCTGACCGATGTCCTGCTCGGGCCGGCCGACAACTTCCACTGGCTCCCGACCAGCTCCATTTCCAGAGCTACTCTCAAGCGAGGGGATCAATTCGATTCGCAGCTGGCCATGAGACAGCACCGCGAGATGGTCGATGCCTACGAGGAAGCAGGTGTGAACGTGCACTGGCTGGAAGCCGACGGCGACCTTCCCTACCAGGTCTTCGCCAGGGATTCCTCCTTCATGACGCCCTACGGCGCCGTGGTCACCCAGATGGCCCAGTGGTGGCGGCGTGGCGAATACGGACCGGTCATCCGCTTCTACGTCGACAACGGCATTCCGATCTTCGACATGGTCACGGCGGGATCCTTCGAGGGCGGTGACTTCGACATCATCGAGCCGGGTTGCGTCCTCATCGGCTGGTGCGGCGAACGCACCCAGGAGCAGTCGGCTCACCAGGTGAGACAGTGGTTCGAGAAGGAGGGCTGGGAAGTCCGCGTGACACCGATCGCCGAACACTACGTCCACATCGATCTCATGGTCTGCATGCTGGCCGAGAAACTCTGCGCGGTCTGTCTCGACACGACCGAACCGGACACTGTCGACTGGCTGAAGGCGAAGGGGATCGAAATCGTGCCGGTGAACTATCCCGACACCATGGCGCTGGCCTGCAACGTGGTCTCCCTGGGCAACGACCGGGTCATTGCGCCGGCCCATGCCAGGGATCTCGTGGCCCGTCTGAAGGCCCTCGGCTTTACCGTCTATGACCCCGACGTGGACTGTTTCACCCGCGGCGGCGGCGGTGTTCACTGCATGGCGCAGTCGCTGCGCCGTGAGCCGGTCTGAGCGGAGACCATCGATGTCACGACCGGTCATGATCGTCACCGGCGGCAGTCGCGGAATCGGTGCGGAGATCGCTCGCCTGGCCGGCAGGCGGGGCTATGACGTCGCGGTGAACTACGCCGCCTCCCGGGCTCGCGCCGAGGAGGTGGCAGAGTCGATCCGGGCCGCAGGCGGGCAGGCCGCAGCCATCCGGGCTGATGTGTCCCGGCCGGACGACATCGAGTCCCTCTTCGAGGAGACCGACAGGCTGCTCGGTGCGCCGGCGGTGCTGGTCAACAACGCCGGAATCTCTGTCGAGACGCCGGTGGCTGATCACGAGATCGACACGGTCCGGCGGATCATCGACACCAACCTTCTCGGACCGGCGCTGACCAGCCGCCAGGCGATCCGCCGCATGTCGACGAAGAGAGGCGGCAGCGGTGGCGTCATTGTCAACGTGTCATCGATTTCCGGTGTCTACGGTGGACTGCCTGGTGACGTCGTCTATGCAGCGACCAAGGGTGGACTCGATTCCTTCACCCTGGGCCTTGCCAAGGAAGTGGCGGGGGAGGGCATTCGCGTATGCTGTGTGCGTCCTGGTCTCATCAAGACCGAAATCTGGGATGATGGCATGGGGCAGGACGAGGTGACCGAACTCGGCAAGCGTGCCGTTCCGATCGGCCGCATCGGCGAGGTCGGTGACATCGCCAAGGCGGTTCTGTGGATGTGTTCCGACGAGGCAGCCTACGTCACGGGCGCCATTCTCAATGTCAGCGGCGGTCGCGAAACGTTCGTGCGTGGCGGCTGATCGGGGTTTCCGGCCTATCTGCCAGTGAACCGGGGCTTGCGCTTTTCCGCAAAGGCGCGCGGGCCTTCCTTTGCATCGTCGCTGGCGAGCATGCGCGAGTAGATTGGCAGGCCGCCACCGCGCAGCGTGTGGAAGCAGTCGGGAATGGACATGTGCATGGTGTGGCGTATCGCCTCCTTGGTCGCCTGCAGGGCCAGCGGTCCGCCCTCGGCGAGATGATCCGCGGTTTCGCGGGCGCGTGCCATCAGCCTTTCGGGTTCAACGATCTCGTTCAGAAGTCCCCATTTGAGGGCCTCCTCGGCGCCCATGCGGCGGCCACTGAGCAGGATGTCCATGGCGACCGAGTGGGGAAGGCGGCGGGGCAGGATCTGGATGGCGCCGGCATCGGCGATGAATCCCATGTGCACGTCGGGGATGAAGAAGGTGGCGTGGGGAACCGCGTACTGGATGTCGCTGGCCAGGGCGATTTCCCAGCCGCCGCCCACGGCGTATCCATTGATGGCGGCGATGACCGGCTTGTAGAGGTTCCACATCTCCGTGATGCCTGCAAAGCCACCGTCGACCTCATCATCCTCTCCGGTATCGCCGGCATCGAAGTCGCGGGCCGCCTCCTTGAGATCCCATCCCGGAGAAAAGAACTTGTCGCCGGCACCGGTGACGATACCCACCAGGAGATCGGGATCGTCGCGCAATGACGCGAAGGCCCGGGAGAGGCCCGCCGTCACCTTGCGGCCGATGGCATTGGCAGGCGGATTGTCGATGGTGATTTCGAGGACCTTGCCCCGGCGTTCGCAACGCACCACGTCACTCATGGTTCAAGTCTCCGTTCCGGTCATTCTCATCATGCAGTCGGCCACCACGACGCCTCCGCCCCCGGGCATGACGAGAAGCGGGTTGACGTCAAGTTCCACGAGGCTCGCGGAGTGTCTGGTGGCAAAGGCGGCCACGGCCACGACGGCATCGACGAGCGCCTCCACGTCACCGGGAGGTGCTCCCCTGTAGCCGTCGAGCAGGCGCGAGACCTTCAGGGATCCGATGGCCCGCTCAACGTCCTCGCGTTCGAGAGGCAGATGCAGGACGACTGAATCGTCGACAAGTTCGACGAAGGTGCCGCCGGCGCCAACGATCAGCACGTGCCCGAAGGTGTCGTCCCGTGCAACGCCGATAATCATCTCGGCGACGTGGCCGGTGACCATGGCTTCGACAAGAAGATCTTCGACGCCGGTACTCCGGGCGATGGCCTCGGCAGCCCGGGCGACCTCGTGGTGATCGGCGAGGTTGAGGGCGACGCCGCCAGCCTCGGTCTTGTGGGTGATGGTGGCTGACAGTGCCTTCACGACCACCGGATATCCGATGCGCCCGGCAGCCGATGCGGCGGCTGCCGGGCGGACGCACGCGCCGTTGGGAATCGTCAGCCCGGTGGCGGCGAGAAGCTTCTTGCCTTCCTGTTCGTCAAGGACCCGCTCATCGCCGGCAAGGGGAACCGCCCCGGCAAGAGAGCGGTCGCCGTGCGTCGTGCGGGCAAGGAATGCGCGCCGCCTGGTGCCGTAAAGGCAGGTCCGCGCCAGGGAGAGCGTACCCGCCCTGATGCCCTGGGTCATGGCAATGCCAGCGTCGTGAAACTGCTTGCGGAGTGTGATGGAGGTGTTATCGGGAAGTGACGAAGTGATGACGCCCGGAACGCCGTGCAGGAGCACCGACGTGTGGAATGCGCGCATCGCCGCCGCCGCCCCGTCGTCCTGCGAGCGTGTGTCCTGCATCTGCTCGGTATCGGCGATTGTGTCGACCACCAGAAGTCCGGCGTCGACCCCTTGGCGAAGCAGCACGAGAAAGATGGCCTCCAGGATGTCCTGGCGGCCCCAGTTGGAGGTGTTGTAGTCGAGTGGATTGGCAATCGTTGTGAACGCCTGCATGTGACGCGCGATGTCGTCGTGCTGGCGCTGATCGAGTTCCGGCAATTCGACACCAAGGGGTTCCACGATATCGGCGACGCACCCCGAATCGCCTCCTGAACACGTCATCACCGCAAGCCGGGGCCCTTCGGGAATGCCCGTCACCGACACCACCTTCGCGGTTTCCAGCAGGTCTTCCGGGGTCTCCACGCGGATGATGTTGAGCCGGTCGAAGAGCGCCTGATAGAACCTGTCATCACCGGCAAGGGACGCGGTGTGGCTCATGGCCATGGAAGCGCCCTTCCTGGAGACGCCGGATTTGAGCACGATGATCGGTTTGCCGGCCTCAAGGGCGCTGAGTGCAGCCCGGCTGAAGGCGGCGGCGTCGGGCAACGTCTCCATGAAGAGAGCGAACGAGGTGACTGCGGGATCGTCGACGAGAACCTCGATGTAATCGGCAAAGTCGAGGACGGCCTGGTTGCCGCAGGAGATGACGTGGGAGAGCGGGGTGCCGCGCCGGCCGTTGGCGACGTTGATGCAGATGTTGCCGCTCTGTCCGATGAAGGCGCACCCCTTCGCGGTTCTCTCCCCCAGGGTGGGCGTCGCCATCGCCAGGGCGCCGTTGACGTAGTTGTTGAAGCCGTAGCAATTGGGTCCGATGACGGCGAGATTGCCTGCTCGTTGCCGAAGTTCCTGCTCCAGGGCGAGGCCATCCCCGCCCACTTCCGCATAGCCCGCCGCATAGCAGACAGCACCTCCAGCACCCATGTCGTCGAGCTGCGTAATCAGGTCATTGGTCATCTCCCGGTTGACCGCCAGGAAGACGACATCGGGTGGCGCGTCGAGTTCGTCGATGGACCCCAGGCACGGTTCACCGGCGATCGTCTGCCGCCGCGGATTGACGACGCGGACATCCCCGGCAAACCCCAGGTTCCGGGTCGCGGCAATGGTCGGCTCGAGGAAGGATCCGCCGATGAAGCAGATGCTGGCCGGATAAAGGGCGCGCCGCAGGTTGGCGTGACGGGCCGAACGGGACATGTCAGGCGGACTCGCAAGAGAACGGTTCGGCTGGCATCGGGAACGGGTGATTCCTTGCGGAGGAGCGCCAGCCAAGAATGACGGCAAGACGCGCGGCGAGGCAACGCCCGCGCTCAGGGAATCGGCCTACCATTTGGACATGCGTCCCAGATCGCGGTCCATGTGATCGCGCAGGGCCGAATCGGTCAGCACCTGGGAGGTTCTCAGGACCGTCACGAAGTCGCGCTGTTCGTCCATCGGCACCGGTGCACGCCGCGTCATGCGGTAGAGAGCGAAGCCACCAAGCAGCAACATGGCTGCCGCCGGAAACCAGAAGTAGCCCGCCGGCCCGGCAAGCTGCATCATTGCGCCGGCGACAGTCGGTCCGAGGATGCCGCCGATCCCGGCGGCGAGCAGCAGCCCGCTGGAGGCCGCCACCATCTGATCCGGCCTGAGGTGATCGTTCGTGTGCGCGATCGAGAGCGAATAGAGCGGGGACAGGAAACACCCGACAACCGCCACGGCAATGATCTGGACCAAAGGCTCGGGACCGGCAAAGAGAGCCGCAAGGGTGGCGGCGCCGCCGCATGTGAAAGCCACGATCGTCAGGATCTTCCGGCGATCGAAACGGTCGCTCAACCGGCCAATCGGCCAGATCAGGATCATGCCGCCGACGATGGTGGCCGCCATGAAGAGGGAGACATTCTTGACGTCCATGCCAAGGCCCGTGCCGTAGAGCGATGCCAGCCAGACAAGTGCTCCCTGGGTGGCGCCGTTGGCGAAGCATCCGGCGACCCCGAGTGGCGATGATCTCACCAGTTCGACGACACCGAGTCTGGCCGGGTTCTCGAAGTGTGGCGCGGGGTAGGTGGTGAGCGACACCGGCAACACGGCCAGGGAGACGAGAATGGAGGCGGTCATGAAGAGGACAGGGCCGGTGGGATCCGCAACGTTGAGGAGCAGGGGGCCAATCGCCATCGAGCCGGACATGGCAATCATGTAGACACCAAGCAGCTGGCCACGTGTCTCGTTTGTCGACCGGTCGTTGAGCCAGCTCTCGGCGATGATGAAGAGGCCGATGGTGCAGAAGCCGGTGAGAAGGCGCAGCACGGCCCACACGACGGCATCGACAAGAACAGCGTGACCCAGGGCCGAGATTGAGGCCAGCGACGCCAGGGCGGTGAACACGCGAATGTGACCCACGCGCTCGACGAGACGGGGCACCGCGAGGGCGCCGAAGACGAACCCGAAGTAGTAGCTCGACATGATGATGCCGGTCACCAGATCCGGAAAACCGGCCGATGGCGCTCGCAGGCCGAGGAGCGAGCCCTGGAGAGCGTTGCCCGACATCAGCAGGGAGATGCTGACGATGACCGCCCAGACACCGAAGATCGCTGCAATCACGGCGACAATCCCCGCGCAGATGAAGCTGCCGCCTATGCCCTATAGGAGCGCATGAATCCAGCCCGAAATTGACGGTTTCCACTGCCAATGCCGCCGGCACCCGGGACAGGTCGGCGCCGCATCCGTCACATGAGGAAATAGCGCCTGGAGAGGGCAACATGACGGATCGGAGGAACGTCGAGGAGATCACCGTCGGCGTGGACTTCGAAGGTATCCGGATCGACCCTGATCTGTGGCAGGGCATCGTTGCGAACCATGTCCTTCTTGGAAAGATGTCGCGTTCCCGTTGCCGGCAGCAGCGTCCGGCCGAGGCCGAGCCTGGCGTCGAGGCCGCTGTCGATGGCGCGGGGGTGGACGAAGAGGAACGATACCCGGTCGGGAGCGCCTCCACATGCCGGCCAGGCCTCGCGATACACGAGGGGCTCACTCATCGACACCGATGCTGCGGCCGTGCCGAACGGACTCCACACCTCGACGCCGGCCTTGAAGACCTGCTGTGCCTTGACCCCGAAGAACTCCGGACGCCACAGGACGATATCGGCGATCTTGCCGACCTCGATGCTGCCGATGTCCTCGGCAATGCCGAAGGTGATGGCAGGATTGATGGTCACCTTGGCGAGATAACGCAGGATCCGGGCATTGTCCGCATTGTCGAAGGGTTCATCGCCCAGCGGTCCCCGCCGGTCCTTCATCGCCGAGGCGAGACGCCACATGCCCGCGATGACATCCATCACCCGTCCCATCCCTTCGGCGTCGGAGCCGGCCATGGAGATGGCGCCAAGGTCATGCAGCACGTCTTCGGCGGCCATGGATTGGGGTCGCAGCCGGCTCTCGGCGAAGGCGACATCCTCCGGCACGTCTCCTCTCAGGGTGTGGCACAGCATCATCATGTCCATGTGCTCGCCCAGGGCATTGAGAGTGAAGGGATTGGTGGGCGAGGTGGAGGACGGCAGGCAATGGCGTTCTCCGTTGCAGCGGATGATGTCGGGCGCGTGTCCGCCACCGGCGCCCTCGGTGTGGTACATGTGAATGGTGCGGCCGGCGATGGCCTCCATCGTTGTCTCGTAGAACCCCGATTCGTTCATCGAGTCGGTGTGCAGCTGGACCTGGAAGTCCAGGCGGTCGGCAACGTCGAGGCAGGTGTCGATGAGAGCCGGCATGGCCCCGAGGTCCTCGTGAATCTTCACGCCAATGACCCCTGACGCCAGTTGTTCCTCGATGGCGCCTGGCCGGCTTGCGCCGCCGCGGCTGAAGAGACCGAAGTTCATCGGAAAACGCCGGGTAGCCTGCAACATGATGGCGTTTGCCCAGTCGCCGCCACTGTCGATGGCCCAGCATCCCGCAAATCCGCCGCCGATCATCGTGGTGAGACCGGCAGAAAGCGCGTGCCACACCTCCGCCGGCTGCAGGTAGTGGGCGTGGACGTCGATACCTCCCGGCGTGGCGATCAGTCCCTGACCGTTGATGTGCTTGGTTCCCGGACCGATCACCATGTTGGGCGAGACGCCAGCCATGAAGGCCGGATTGCCGGCCTTGCCGATCGCATGGATGCGCCCGTCACGCACCCCGATATCCGCCTTGTAGATGCCGCCGACAGGGCACATGACCACAACATTGCAGAAGACGGTCTCGAGAGCTCCCTCGTCGAGTCTGAGGCCTCCGTGGATACCGGCGTCGCCACGCAGGGTCTTGCCGAGGCCCGTAAGCGCCTCCTCGCCATGGGTGGCATGGTCGTGTTCGACGCGGGCAATGAGGCTGGTGTCGCCAAGACGGATGCGATCTCCCGTGGTCGGTCCGAAGAGGGCTGCATAGCGCTCCCGGGTCATCGTCGCCATGGTCAGGCCCCCCGGAATCCACGTTCGCGGGCCCGGGCAAGGGCCCGGGCCCTGACGTCCGGATCGTGGATGTTGCCTTCGGTGAGACGATTGAACCCCTGGATGTCCCCGCTTCCGGCGATGGCGGTCAGCGTCACCCGTCGGTGTTCGCCCGGGTCGAACCGTGCGCTCGCTCCGGCTGGAAGATCGAGACGCTTGCCGAAGGCCGCGCTGCGATCGAACTCGAGGTCGCGGTTGGCCTCGAAGAAGTGATAGTGGCTGGCCACATGAACCGGCCGGTCGCCGCGGTTGAGAACGGTGAGTTCGGTCTTCGCGCTGCCGTCGTTGAGGGTGATGTCGCCGTCGCCGACAAGTAGTTCGCCGGGACGGCAGGCGGGATCCAAAGGCTCGTTTCCCGGGCGTACCGGCTGCCAGACGGTCACTGTCTTCAGACCGTCGTCGAAATGGGCATCGACGTTGACAAGATCGATCATCTCCGCCACGCCGGGGAGCACGTCATCGGTCGTGAGCAGCGTCACAGCGACACTGCGCACTTCGGCCAGGGTGTGCCCGTCGCGTGCCGCCTCCATGATCTCGTCGGAAATCAGCGCCACCGCCTCGGGCTGATTGAGCCTGAGGCCACGGGCCCTTCGCTTGCGTGCGAGTTCCGCTGCCGTGAAGAGGGTCAACCGGTCGATTTCCGCAGGCGTGAGCATCATGAGTGCGTCTCCGGTGTTGCGATGTCAGCAGGTGGCGCCATCGTCTCTTCCGCTCAAGGGTCGAAAGCGCGGTGAATCACGCGGTCCCCGGGTTCGAGACCCAGCCGCCGGGAGGTGCCGGCGAGCACTTCGAGGACCCCGGCCGCCGGCACGCCGGAAGGGATGGACGTCTCATCGAGCGGCCGGGCATCGGCAAAGATGGACACGATGACCCCGTGGCGATCAAGAAAGATGATGTCGAGGGGAAGGTAGGTGTTCTTCATCCAGAAGCTGCGCGGTGCTTCCCTGGCGAAGAGAAAGAGCATGCCCTCGTCATCGGCCATGGTCTCGCGGAACATGAGGCCGCGGGAACGCTGCGCCGGCGTGACGGCGAGGTCTACATGGAATGTCCACGACCGGTTGTCCGCGGTGACGACGTCCAGGATGTCCCTGGCAAATGTGATGTCGTCCTCCGCGGCCGCCGGAAGGGCGATCACCAACACCAGGACGCGGAACAGCCGGGGATACAAGCCTTGTCCCCGGTTCGCTCTTGGGCATACTCGGGCGAGCCACGTGAATGGAGAAGGTGCTGTGGGTCGCATGATCAGCCTCGCGGTCGTGCTCTTGGGTGTATGGTTCGTCCTCAGTGGTTCCACCGACCCGTTTCTTCTCGCATCGGGTGTTGTGAGCGTGCTGCTTGTCGTGATCATCGCCCATCGCATGGGAATGATCGACGAGGAAGGGTTTCCGATCCAGCTTCTTGGCGGACTGATCCTCTACCTGCCCTGGCTCGTCTGTCAGATTGCCCTGGCCAACCTTGCCGTGGCACGCACCATCCTTGCCCCGGTGGTGAAGATCGACGCCGGCTCGGCCTGGGTGCCGGCCAGCCAGAAGACACCGATAGGTCTCGTCGTGTTCGCCAATTCGATCACCCTGACCCCGGGCACCGTGTCCCTGTCGGTTCTCGAGGACCGCATCCACGTGCACGCTCTTTCCAGGAAGAGCCTCGAGGATCTGCACCAGGGCGAAATGGACCGCCGGGTATGTGCCGTCGAGGGCCGGCGCTGATGTTCATGGCGGTGACGGCCCTGCTGGTGGTGGCCATGGCCATGACCCTGGTGCGCGTCGTGCGGGGTCCCACGCCCTACGACCGAATTCTCGCAGTCAACGTTCACGGCACGATGACGGTCCTGCTGATCGCGGTGACGGGCTACCTGACAGACCGGCCGGATTTTCTCGACCTCTCCATTGCCTATGCCCTGCTCAACTTCGTCGGCACCCTCGCGGCGTTGAAGTACTTCAAGTTCGGCCACCTTGGAGATGAACCTTGAGCGTCCTGATTGACGCTGTGAGCTGGGTCGCCCTGGTCGCCGGCGGTCTGTTGATGGTGACGAGCGCGATCGGCATGGTGCGTCTGCCGAACCTCTTCACGAGACTCCATGCCGGCAGTCTGGCCGATACCGGGGGCGTGAGCCTGATCCTGCTGGGGCTCGTCCTGCAGACCGAACCGGGACTGAACACGCTGAAGCTGCTGCTGATCGGTTTCGTGCTGTTCCTGACGACACCGGCCGCCAGTCACGCTGTGGGACATGCGGCGCTCCTCGGGGGTCTCTCTCCCGACCCCGAGGACACCGACGACAGCCAGAGCGCCGGTTCGTGACGGACGAATTCTCCATCTTCGGGCTTGTCCTGCTGCTGATCGTCCTGGCGCTCGCCATGGTCAGGCTGACCAGTCTGCTTGCGGTCGCCATTCTGGCGGGCGCCATGAGTTTCATTCTGGCAACAGTCTACACTCTGCTCGATGCCGTCGACGTGGCGTTCACGGAAGCTGTGGTGGGCGCTGGCATCTCCCTTGCCCTGATGCTGGCGGCGATCTCGCTGACGACGCGCGAGGAAGCGCCTTGGCGGCGACGGCCCGCTGAACGGATCCTGGCGCTCCTGGTGAGCCTCGTCTCCGGTGCGGGTCTTCTCTATGCCACCCTCGACATGCCGCTCCTCGGGGATCCGGCAGCCCCGGCTACCCTTCATGTGGCAGCCCGCTACATCGCCGAAAGTCCTGCGAGCACCGGGGTCCCCAACATGGTGACGGCAATCCTCGCCAGTTACCGGGGCTTCGATACTCTGGGGGAGGTCGCGGTGATCTTCACCGCCGGAGTCGGCGTTATCGCTCTGCTACGGCACTGGCGCGAGGACAAGGCATGAACGAGTTCATTCTTGTTCGCGTGGTCGTCAAGATCATGGTGCCGTTCATCCTCCTGTTTGCACTCTACGTGCAGATGCACGGCGACTACGGCCCTGGGGGCGGTTTCCAGGCTGGTGTCGTCTTTGCCACGGGCATCATCGTCTACACCATCGTCTTCGGAATCAGGAGGGCTGTGGAGGCAGTGCCCATGTCCGCCGTCATGGCCATGGTGTGTTGCGGCCTGATCCTCTATGCGGGCACCGGATTTGCGACGATGGCGCTGGGTGGCGAGTACCTCAACTACAGTGTTCTCGACAGTGCTGATCCAGTGCATGGCCAGCACGTTGGAATCATCATCATCGAGCTTGGCGTCGGAATCACGGTCGCGGGTGTGTTGACGGCCGTCTTTCTCGTCTTTGCCGAACGCAGGGCACGAAGATGAACGCAGTCGATTTTATCATGGGACATGCCCTGCAGTGGGGTTCGGTCGCGCTGTTGATGATCGGACTTTACATCGTCATGACCCGCGGCAACCTCATCAAGAAAGTGGCCGGTCTCAATATCTTCCAGGGCGGTGTCTTCCTGTTCTACATCTCCATCGCCAATGTCCGGGACGGCACGGCGCCAATCGTCCATGAGGACTCGGTGCTCTACGCCAACCCGCTGCCCCATGTCCTCATCCTGACAGCCATCGTGGTTGCGGTGGCCACCACGTCACTGGCGCTCGCCCTGATCGTGCGTATCCGTGAATCCTACGGTTCCATCGAAGAAGACGAGATGGCCAAGGCGGACATGGGCTGACCACATGGGTCTGCTCCAGCAGCTTCCCGCACTCCAGGTTGCGGTGCCGCTCATCGGTGCGCCGCTCTGTGCGCTCATGGTCAGGCCCCGCATGGCCTGGATGTTTGCTGTCGTGGTGGCATGGATCACCTTCGCCATCTCCATCGCGCTTCTGGAGCATGTTCTCGATGCCGGTCCCATCCACTACACCATGGGCGGCTGGCCCGAGATTCTCGGCATCGCCTATGTGATCGATCCCCTCAACGCCCTGGTCATGGTCCTGGTGTCCGGTATGGCCGCCATCATCATGCCGGCAACCCGGATCGGCATCGATGTCGAGGTGGTGCACAGGGCTCGCCATCTGTTCCACACGGTGGCACTGCTCGCCCTTGCAGGAATGCTCGGCATCGCCATCACCGGCGATATCTTCAATCTCTACGTCTTCCTCGAGATCTCGTCCCTGGCGAGCTACGCGCTGGTGGCCATGGGCATCGATCGGCGGGCGACGCGGGCGGCGTTCCACTATCTCGTCCAGGGAACCATTGGCGCCACCTTCATTCTCGTCGGCATCGGGCTTGCCTACATGATGACCGGCACCCTCAACATGGCGGACATGGCCGCCCGCCTTCCGGGCGTCAGCCACACGGCGCCGATCCAGGCGGCGCTGGCCTTCATTCTCATCGGCACCGCCATCAAGGCAGCCATCTTCCCGGCCCACTCCTGGATGCCCAATGCCTATACCTATGCGCCGTCGCTGGTGTCCGCCTTCTTCGGCGCCACGGCGACGAAGATCGGCGCCTACATGCTGCTGCGCTTCGTCTACAGCGTCTTCGGTGCGGACTACGCCTTCGGTGACATGAAGATCGGGTGGGTGCTCATTCCCCTGGGGCTGGCAGGCGCTGTCGCCGGTTCCGTCGTCGCGATATGGCAACACGATCTCAGGCGCATGCTTGCCTATTCCAGTGTCGCCCAGGTGGGCTACATCGCCGCCGCCATCGGCTTTGCCAATCGTGATGGCCTCATTGCCGCCATTGTCCATGTCTTCAACCACGGACTCATGAAGGGTGCGCTCTTCCTCGTCATGTCCTGCGTCATCATGAGACTGGGCAAGGCCGACATGGAGAGTTTCCGGGGCCTGGGACGGCGCATGCCGCTGACGATGGGGTGCTTTGTCGTGGCCGGGTTGTCGATGATCGGCGTTCCGGCGACGGTCGGTTTCGTCTCCAAGTGGTATCTTGTGAGCAGCGCCCTTGACGCCGGATTGTGGCCGCTGGCGCTCGTCATCGTGGCTGCTTCCCTGATTGCGATCATCTACATCTGGCGTGTGGTCGATGTCGCCTACTTCACGGACCCGCCGCCGGGAGAAAGACACGAGGCGCCGGCCATGCTGGTGATTCCGGCCGTGGTGCTGTGTGCGCTCTGCATCGTTCTTGGCGTCTGGACCGACCTCACGGTCGGCGTGGCGGACACTGCGGCGCGACTCCTTGGAGAAGCGCCGTGACCGGGCTGGTGCTGCTGTTCGCCGTTGCCGTACCGCTCGTCACCGCCGCAGGTGTCCTGGCGACGACGAGCTGGCCCAACGTCAGGGAAGCGGTGAGTCTCGCCGGTGGCACGATCCTGTTCATCTCCCTGGCCGTCATTGCGGGGAACAGCGGCACGATACCAGAACTGGTTGTCGCGGAACCGGTCGCCGGCCTTGCCCTCAAGTTCGCCCTGGAGCCGCTGGGTGTCGCCTTCGCCCTCATGGCAAGCGGCCTGTGGGTGGTCACGACGATCTATTCGATCGGCTACATGCGAGGTCACCACGAGGCGCACCAGACCCGGTTCTTCGCCTTCTTCGCCATCGCCATCGCATCGGCGATCGGCGTCGCCCTCGCCGGCAATCTCTTCACCCTCTTCCTGTTCTATGAAGCACTGACACTGTCGACCTTTCCGCTGGTCAGCCATGCCGGAACGGCGCTGGCGAGAAGGGCAGGGCGAACCTATCTCGGCATCCTCATGGGAACATCCATCGGCATGTTCCTGGTGGCGATCATTGTCACCTGGCAGGTGGCGGGGACGCTCGACTTCGTTCCAGGCGGAATTCTTGAAGGCAAGGTGACGGACCTGACCGCCGGAGTTCTGCTGGCGCTCTATGTCTTCGGTGTTGGCAAGGCCGCCCTGATGCCGTTTCACCGCTGGTTGCCGGCGGCCATGGCGGCTCCGACTCCGGCGAGCGCGTTGCTGCACGCCGTGGCCGTCGTCAAGGCAGGAGTCTTCACCATTCTCAAGATCTCCTGGTTCGTATTCGGATTCGACCTGCTGCAGGGCCTTCACGTACTGGACATCCTGCAGTGGGCCGCCGCCTTCACCATTGTCGCCGCGTCCCTGGTGGCCATGACACGGGACAACCTCAAGGCAAGGCTCGCCTATTCGACAGTGAGCCAGCTCGCCTACATTGTCCTTGCGGCGCTGCTGGCCGGCGAAGCCGCCTTCGTGGCCGGCGGCCTTCACATGGTGACCCACGCCTTCGCAAAGATCACTCTGTTCTTCTGCGCCGGCGCCATTCTCGTAGCGACCATGAAGACCCGCGTCTCTGAACTCGACGGCCTGGGACGCTCGATGCCACTCACCATGACGGCGTTTACCATCGCCAGCCTCAGCATCATCGGTTTGCCGCCGCTGGGCGGTCTGTGGAGCAAGTGGTTGTTGTTGGAAAGCTCTCTGGCCGCCGGCCACGTGCTGTTCATCGCCGTCCTTGCCATCAGCACCCTGCTCAACATCGGCTACCTGCTGACGATTCCCTTCCGCGCCTTCCTGCGCGCTGCGCCGGAGGGAGAACCCACCACTTGGCACGAGGCGCCCGTCACCTGTCTGGCGGCCATGGTCATCACGTCACTGGGATGCCTCGCTCTCTTCTTCCTTCCCGATACAGTCACCATGTGGCTGGACAGGGTCTTCATCATGGCGGAGGGTCGCTGACATGAGCGACGGGAAACGCCGTTTTCTGGACAACCCCAGGAACGTCCGCTGGATCATCCGGGCGCTCTATGGCCTGTGTCTTCTTCTGGTGGCCGCCGAATTCGTGGTTCACCGGCATATCGAGCATCCCTTCGAAACGCTGTTCGGTTTCCACGCCCTCTACGGTCTTGTCGCCTGCGTCATCCTGGTGCTGGCGGCGCGTGAACTGCGCAAGCTCGTGATGCGCCGGGAAGACCACTACGATGACTAGCGTGGCGCCGTTTCTGGTCTTCTTGGCCGGCGCGGCGATCGTCACGCTGGCGCCGGCACGATGGAGTTCCGTCCTGCTGGTCGCCACTCCCGTTGCCGGCGCCATCAACCTGTGGTTTCTCGATCCTGCCGCCACGCTTGGCGCCCCGGTCATGGGGATCGATCTTGTCATCCACAGCAGCGACCGGCTTTCCGTTCTCTTTGCCTGGCTCTTCCATCTGGCCGCCGTGATCGCGGTGATCTACAGCCTGCACATGTCGGACCGCCTGCAGCAGGTGGCGGCGCTGGCCTATGCCGGCTGTGCCCTTGGCGCCGTCTTTGCCGGCGACCTCGTGACCCTCTTCCTGTTCTGGGAAGGGCTGGCCCTGACATCAGCAGCACTGATCCTGGCACGGCGTCGACCGGGCTCGCTCCGGGCGGCCTTGCGTTACCTTGTGGTCCAGGTGACGTCGGGACTGCTGCTGCTGGCCGGCATCGCCATGCTGCGCGCTGGCGGCGAGAGCATCGGTCTTGCCGCCATGGAACTCGACGGGACGGCGGCGTGGCTCATCTTCCTGGCACTGGGCATCAAGTGCGGATTTCCGCTGCTGCACGGATGGATCATCGACGCCTATCCGGAAGCAACTGAAACCGGCGCCGTCCTGATGAGCGCATTCACCACCAAGGTTGCGATCTATGCCCTTGCCCGCCTCTTTCCGGGAACGGGGGAACTCATCTGGATCGGCGCGGTCATGACCATGTTCCCGATCTTCTATGCGGTCATCGAGAACGATCTCAGGCGTGTGCTGGCCTACAGCATGATCAACCAGCTGGGTTTCATGGTGGTGGGAATCGGCGTCGGCACCGAGCTGGCCCTCAACGGTGCTGTCAGCCACGCGTTCAACGATGTGCTGTTCAAGGGCCTCCTGTTCATGACCATGGGCGCCGTGTTGTATCGCACCGGCCGCATGGGAGGCTCGGAACTCGGCGGTCTCTACCGCACCATGCCGGCGACCACGGGGCTCTGCATCGTGGGCGCCGCCTCCATCTCGGCCTTTCCGCTGTTCTCGGGATTCGTGTCCAAATCGATGATCATGGTCGCGGTCATCGAGGAAGGCCACGGATGGATATGGCTGGCCCTGCTCTTCGCCTCCGCCGGAGTGTTCCACCACGCCGGCATCAAGATTCCCTTCTTCGCCTTCTTTGCCCACGACTCCGGGCTGCGTCCGAAGGAAGCGCCGAGGGCGATGCTGGTGGCGATGGCGGTCGCTGCCTCGGGCTGCCTCGTGATCGGAATGTGGCCGGATCTCCTCTATCGCATGCTGCCCTATCCTGTGCATTACGAGCCCTACACCTGGTCCCACGTCCTGACACAGTGCCAGCTGCTCTTCTTCTCGGCCCTTGCCTTCACGCTGCTCAAGCTCTACCGGCTCTACCCGCCGGAACTTCCGGGGGTCAATATTGATGCCGACTGGTGCTATCGTTGGCTGCTGCCGAGGCTGACGCGTCATGCTCTCAGGCTGGCTGGCAATGCTGCCGTGCCATTGCGCGCGGCGTCGCTGGCGCTGATTGCCGGTGCGACAGGTGTCGGCCGGCGCTGGGGCGGGCCGTCGGGCATCCTTGCGCGTGACCCGGTGACCGGCACCGCGTCGCTGGTGGTGCTGTTCGTGTTTGCCCTCGTGCTCGTGCTGCATCTCGCGCACGGCCTTTGAAGGATCTGGCCCATGAATCTGTCCGGTGAACATCGCATCAATGCGCCACGAGACGTGGTGTGGCAGGCCCTCAACGATCCCGTCGTCCTGCGCCAGGCGATACCGGGCTGCGAGACGGTGGAGCAAGAGTCGCCGACCGCCTTCACCGCCCGGGTGAAGGCGAAGATCGGTCCCGTATCAGCGGTCTTCTCCGGAAGGGTCGAACTGAAGGATCTCGATCCCCCTTCAGGATACGTGCTCAGTGCAGAAGGCAAGGGAGGAGCGGCAGGCTTTGCCAGTGGCGATGCGCGCATCACCCTTCACGAGGACGGGGAGGGAACGCTTCTCGGGTACGAGGCCGAGGGGAAGGTCGGAGGCAAGCTCGCCCAGGTGGGAGCGCGCCTTGTGGAGGCCAGCGCAACCAAGATCGCCAACACCTTCTTCAGCCGTCTCGACGGCCTCATCGCCCCACCGGAAACACTTCCGCCCTTGCCCGCCGAGGGGTCTCCACCAGCCGGTCACAGGAGGCGGGATGTCGCCCTGGAACGGGTGTTCATCGCCCTGGCAATCGTCTTGGTGAGCGCCCTTGGTATCGTTGCGGCCTTCGTTCAGTGAGGGAGCGTTACAGATGACCATCACCGTCCAGATGACGGTCAACGGCGAGGAACGTTCTGGGTTGTGCGAGGAGCGCACGCTGCTCGTCACCTTCCTGCGCGAAACTCTACGCCTGACAGGCACCCACGTGGGGTGCGACACCAGCCAGTGCGGCGCCTGCGTCGTTCACCTCGACGGGGATTCCGTCAAGGCGTGCACCGTTCTTGCGGTGCAGGCGGCGGGGTGCAAGGTGACGACCATCGAGGGGATCGCCGACGGTGACACGCTCCATCCCATGCAGCAGGCCTTTCACGAAAACCACGGTCTGCAATGCGGCTTCTGCACGCCGGGCATGATCATGAGCGCCCTCGATCTCCTGAAACACAACGCCTCGCCGACGGAACGCGAGATCAGGGAGCATCTCGAGGGCAACTTCTGCCGCTGCACCGGCTACCACAACATCGTCCGATCGATCGCAGCCGCCGCCGACATGATGGCGCCAGGGAAGGCCTAGAGACCCGTGTACGCCTTCCGCTACCACCGTGCCGGATCGATCGATGAAGCCGTGAGTCTTCACGGGAGTTGCGAGGATCCAGGCTACCTCGCCGGCGGCCACACGTTGTTGCCGACGCTGAAAATGCGCCTTGCCCAGCCGAGTGATCTCATCGATCTGGAGGCCATCGACGCGCTGAAGCACACCTCCATCGGTACGGGCACACTCACAATCGGAGCCGGTGTACGTCACAACGACGTGGCGCGCATGACGCACCCCATCCCGGCACTCGCCGGCCTCGCAGGCCAGATCGGCGACTTCCAGGTGCGCAACCGGGGCACGCTCGGCGGCTCGATCGCCAATGCGGATCCGGCCGCGGACTATCCGGCAGCCCTGGTGGGCCTTGGTGCCACGGTCATCACAGACCGCCGGCAGATAGCAGCAGACGATTTCTTCGTCGATCTCTTCGAGACGGCACTCGAGGAGGGCGAACTCGTCACCTCGGTCATCTTTCCCGAGCCGCGCCGCGCCGCCTACATGAAGTTCCCGAACCCGGCGTCGCGCTATGCCATTGTCGGTGTCTTCGTGGCCTCGACGGCCGCGGGAATGCGTGTCGCCGTCACAGGCGCCGGCGCCTGCGTCTTCCGGGTGGCCGACATGGAAGCGGCACTTGCCCGCGACTTCTCCCCCGATGCCATCGCCGATATCCGGATCCCCGAAGACGGCCTCAACAGCGACATCCACGCCACGCCCGAATACCGCGCCCACCTCGTCACTGTGATGGCCAGAAGAGCCGTCGCCCTCGCCAACGCCGTCCCCTGACAACCGCCTGTTGCGCGGCGGGGGGCATCATTGTCTGATCTTCCGGCCGACCCGTGTCGACCGGGCCGGCGGCACGGGCAGCGGGCCTATGAGTGGCCGTGTTCGACGCGCGCTTCCGCGAGCAGGCAGAGGATCTCGTACATCATGGTAGCTCCGACCAGGGCGGTGTTTCCCGTCTGGTCGAACGGCGGCGCCACCTCCACGACATCTCCGCCGCGAAGGTCCAGGCCCCTCAAGCCCCTGAGCAGCTTTTGCGCGTCGATCGTCGTGATGCCGCCGATCTCCGGGGTTCCGGTGCCGGGCGCATAGACCGGGTCGAGGCCGTCCACATCGAACGAGATGTACGTCGGGCCGTCGCCGACGACGCGGCGCGCCTCTTCGATCGTCGCGTCGACGCCCATGTCGTCGAACTCCTCCATGAACACCACGCGCATTCCCTGATCCAGGGAAAAGTCCCAGCCTTCCGGCGTGTTTTGTGCGCCCCGGATACCGATCTGAATCGTTCTCTTCGGGTCCAGGAGACCGTCTTCGACGGCCCGTCGGAAGGGGGCGCCGTGGGTGAACTTGGACCCCTGGAACTCGTCCCAGGTGTCCGTGTGGGCGTCGACATGGACCATGCCCAGACTCTCGTCGGCCGCGATCGCCTTGAAGATGGGATAGGTGATCGAATGATCGCCGCCGGCCGTCAGCGGAAATGCACGGTGCCGGTGAACGTCGCGGTAGAACGCCGCAATCTCCTCGACGACTGCTGCATCCTCGAAAATCCGGGTGAAACGAACGTCACCGAGGTCCGCGACCTTGCAGAGTTCATAGGGATTGCACCGCGATACGTGATGGATGGAGCGCATGAGGCTCGACATGTTCCGGATTTCGCGCGGACCGTGCCGGGCACCGGCCCTGTTCGTCGTTCCGCCGTCATAGGGCACGCCGATCAAAGCAATGTCGATACCTTCGGCGGTGGCGGCGTACGGCGTGCGCATGAACGTCGCGATCTCGCCGTAGCGCGGCGCGACCATCGGGTCGAATCCTGTTGCCTGTCTTTCATTCACGGACTGATGCTCCCTGTACCCGGGTGGTCACGGTCATGCCGTTCGAAGAGAGCGGGACCTGCCGGAAACGGTGAATTCGACACTACATCCCAATCTCTAAGCAATTCAATTCTATGCATAGACTCTTCGACAAGTGTCGATGTAACGTGGTGGCCATGCTGCACAACGTGTCGAATCCCGACCTCCACCTTCTCCGTGTCTTCATGGCTGTGGTCGAGGCGGGCGGCTTCTCGGCAGCCCAGATCAACCTGAACGTCGCGCAATCGACGATCAGCACTCAGATGACCGATCTGGAAACCCGTCTCGGAATGCGTCTCTGCAATCGGGGACGGACGGGCTTCTCCCTGACCGACGATGGCCGCGTCGTCTACGAAGCCGCCCAGGAATTGTTCCGTTCGATGAGCAACTTCAGGACAAGGGTGAACGATCGACGAGGTGGATTGGCGGGCACTCTGCGCGTTGCGTTCGCCGATGCGCTGTTGAGCAATCCCGACTTCAGACTCGATGACGCGATCCTGCGCTTCATTGCGGATGCTCCGGACGTGGAGTTCGAACTGAAGACCGCAAACCCGCTGGATATCGAGCACGGCGTGCTGGACGGCAGATATCATGCCGGCATCCATACGTTTCCGAACCACGCGCCCGGACTGACCTATACCAAGCTCTTCGCGGAACGCCAGACGCTCTATTGCGGAGAAAGACATCCGCTCTTCGGGACTCCCGACTCGGAACTGAAGCCCGAGGAAATCGAGCGGCTCCCGTTCGTCAGGCGAACCTACTACGGGGGAACGCTTCAGACTGGAGCGTTCCGACCCAAGAGAGTGGTTGCCAATGCCGATTCCATGGAGGCGCTGGCAACGTTGATTCTCTCTGGGGAAATGATTGGCCACCTGCCGGCTGAATGGGTCAGGAACAGCTGCATTGACGCCAAGCTTCAAGCTCTCGTCGAAGACAAGTTCTCATACGATTCCAACTTCGAGATTGTCGTCAAGACTGGCGCTCAGCACACCAAGCTGGTGCAGACGTTTCTTCGCGAGGTGTTTTCGCTCTATGGCATCAGCAATCTGGGCATCAAACCGAAGCGCTGATGTTCGGTCCGGTCACGCGCCGGCATCCGGACCATTAATCGAGAGAACCGATGTTGTTTCAGGCGGAAATCGGACACATCTCGGGCGGCGCGCCCGGTCAGCAACCGCACCTTGGCGAGGCGGATGCGGTTCAAGACCATCCGGCGCGATCAACTCGCCCCGGCAAGAGCCATGGCACCGGAGGGGCCAGCATTGCCGTTGCAACTGCGTGATCCCGGACACTTGTGCGGGCGGATGACGTACTTCATATCGATAGGCATCGATATGAAGTACGTCACTCTCATATTCTTGCAGATAGCTCCTTGCGACACCGTTCTTGGTACATGGGACTGAAGCACATGGAGAGAGGTTGAGAAACCTCGTGCGGCCAACCTGACATGGCGACAAGCCGAACGTCAGGTTCGCCCTTGCAGCTTGTCTGCCGGTGCGGTCCCGTTGTGCCGCCATGGGCATGTGTCAATTCAGGAGAGCCAACATGAGCAAGAAGACAGCCGGGTCCTTCCTTCAGAGGTCGGGCCGTTCCCTGTCCCGGGTCGCTGCAGTCAGTTTGTCGTTCTGTGCGATCGTCCTCGCCGGTCTGATTGGATCGGTCCAGCCTTCGACAGCGGACAACGTGGTGCGTTGCGCCTATCCGTTCTGGTTCGGATTCGCGCCGGCGCCGGTCGCCAACGAAATGGGCTACTTTGCCGAGGAAGGCATCGAGTTCGAGGCCGTGTTCGACAACGATCGCGCCAATGTCCTTCCGGGTCTCGAGTCGGGCGACATCAATTGCACCATGCGTACGATCGGCGAACACATTTCTCGTCCCATGAGCGCCGATTCGAATCTGGTCGTCATTGGACTGGTTGACATCTCGGTCGGAGCCGATGGTGTCGTCGGCGCCCCCGGGATCGACTCGGTCGAGGACCTCGTGGGCAAGACCTTCGCGGGCGAAATCAACCATCCCGGAACCCTGATGACGGCGCACGCGCTCAAGCAGGCGGGATACAGCCTGGACGACGTCAACCTGCGACTGATCGCAACCGACGACAGCCCGGCCGTTTTCGAGGACCCCGAAGTTGCGGCCGTCGCGAGCTGGGAGCCGATGTTGAGCGAGATCGTGGCGAACACGTCGCGCGAAGGATCGAAGATCCTGCTGTCCTCCAAGGACTTCAACGGGCTGATTACCGATGTGGTCATTGTCAACCGCGACGATTATGAGGCCAACAGGGAGAAGTATGCAGCCTTCATGCGCGGCATCTACAGAGCCGTCGACCTCTTCAACTCGGATCCGGACAAGTTCCTGGAACTGGCCGCGCCCGGATACGACGTGACGCCGGAGCAGATGGCTGTTGACCTTGCGGGCGTGTACTACACGACCTACGAGGACGCCGTTGCATACTTTGGAACGGACGGTTCGGAACCGAAGCTCAAGCAGATCACCGAAGATCTGACGGTGATCCAAGTCGATCTGGATCTCATGGACGAAGCCATCCCGTACGAGTTTCTGGTCGACGCGTCCCTGACGAAGGACCTGTTCGAAGGCAAGACTCGCTGATCGAATTGCCTGACGGCGCTTGTGTCCGGGTTTGTGCGCACTCTCCAGTCGTTCTTGCCGGCCCGGACACGCCGTCTTCCCGTAGAGGCGGCCCGTTCCGCTCTGTCATAGTCTGATGTCGCGCGGCGGCGGCGGTGCGATCCGCCGCGGCTCCGTGGTATGAAGAACCCGAAGGGCGGCGGATCGATGGGGAAGACTGACATGCCGGGCACAGCAGGCCGCGGGCAGGCGTTGGGGGCGCTCGTCGCCTATCGCGGCGCGACAGGCGGCCGCGCAAACCTGACATTGGGAATCGCTGCGTTCGTTCTGTTCATCGCAGTCTGGTACCTCATCGTGTTCACGGGGCTCGTTACTGAGCGATTTCTCCCCTATCCAGGCGTCGTCATCGGGACCATGGCGCAACTGCTGGTGACGGAGAGTTTCCTGAACGATGTCTGGATCTCCGTCGCCCGCGTCTGGGGCGCATTTCTTCTCTCGGTCGTCGCCGCCGTGCCGATCGGGATCTGGATGAGCAGCTACAGAATCGTGGGCGCATTGGTCGAGCCGATCGTCGACTTCATTCGATACCTGCCGGTTCCCGCTCTCGTGCCCCTTCTCATCATCTGGTTTGGAATCGGGGAGGCATCCAAGGTCGCCGTGCTCTGGATGGGCACGTTCTTCCAGCTGGTCCTGCTGATCGCCGACGACGCGAAGCGCATTCCGCGGGAGTTCGTCGAAACGGGTTACACGCTGGGTGCCAAACCGCGCCAGATCACTCGCAGCATCGTCCTTCCGTCGATGCTGCCCACCATGGTGGACAATCTCAGGATCACGCTCGGCTGGTGCTGGACGTGGATCATCGTTGCCGAGATCGTTGCAGCCAACAGCGGAATTGGCCACTACATCTGGTCGATGAGGCGCTTCCTGAAGACGCCGGAAGTGATGGCCGGGATTCTGGTGGTCGGCATCATCGGATTGCTCACCGACCAGGCCGTGCGCATCGCCCATCGGCGGCTGTTCAGGTATCTGTGAGGCCGGACATGACCGCAAACCAGCCCCGGGCCTTCGTCCAGATTCAAAACGTCTTCAAGGAGTTCGAGACCGAGGGCAAGGGCGCCGCGCCGATCCCCGTCATCGACGGCGTGTCGATGGAAATCCAGGAGGGAGAGTTCGTCGTCTACCTCGGCCCCTCCGGATGCGGGAAGACCACCTTGATGCGCATCGTAGGAGGCCTGGAGACCGCGACGACCGGCGAAGTGCTCCTGGGCGGCGAGCGGGTTACGGGACCGGACCGGCGAAAGGGAATGGTCTTCCAGGCCTACACGTCGTTTCCGTGGCTCACGGTTCTCCAGAACATCAAGTTCGGGACCAAGTATCGCGACGATGTCAGGGAGACGGAACGCAATGAGATCGCGAACCACTACCTGCAGCTCGTCGGCCTCGAAGACTTCGCCGACTTCTACGTCAACCGGATCTCCGGCGGCATGCGGCAGCGGGTCGCCATCGCGCGGACGCTCGCGGCGGCTCCGGACATCCTGCTGATGGACGAGCCGTTCGGCGCCCTCGACGCGCAGACTCGGGACTTCCTCCAGGAGCAGCTCCTGGAGATATGCCGCGCGGAACGAAAGGCGGTGATCTTCGTCACGCACGACGTCGAGGAGGCGGTCTTCCTCGCGGATCGCGTGTTCATGTTTTCCGCGCGGCCGGCCCGGGTCATCGAGGAGATCGACGTCAATGGGGCGATCGGTTCCGAGAGGATGGCGGACACGAAGGAGACAGACGCCTTCTTTCGCCTGCGGAATCACGTCCGCGACCTGATGCGGGACCAGGCAAGGGCGATCGGATGACGAAGCCAGGGCCCGCCGAGCCCGGCAAGGCGAGCTTCGATTTCTCCGGCCGCCGGGTTCTTGTCACGGGCGCAAGCCGGGGCATCGGGTTAGGCGTGGCGGAAGGCTTCGTTGCCGCCGGAGCGGACGTCACGATCCTGGCCATCGATGACGAAGTCGAGGAAACGGCGAGGATGCTCGCTGGCCTTCACGACCGGGAGGTCGGCGCGATCGTGTGCGATATCGCGAACCGGGATGAGGTCCGCGTCGCACTGGCGCCCTTCGATCGCATCGATGTCCTCGTCAACAACGCGGGGCTGGAACTTGTGACGCCAGTGACCGACGGCTCCGAGGAGGCGGTCGCGACCTTCGAGAGGATCGTCGAGATCAATGTTCTGGGAACGTACCACGTGACCCGAACGGCGCTCCCCAAGATGGGGCCGGGAGGGCGAATCATCATCACGTCATCCATGTGGGGAAAGACGGCGGTTGCCGAATTCAGCGCCTATTCTTCGTCCAAGCACGCGAACATCGGATTCATGCGCAGTCTCGCCAAGGAGCTCGGGCCGCGCGGAATCAGCGTGAACGCCGTGTGTCCCGGCTGGGTTCGCACCGCAGCGGCGATGCGCACTCTGTCGGTCATGGCAAGACGCGACGGAAGGGAGGAAAGCGAACTCCTGCAAGAGATTGTCGGTGCGCAGGCCATCGATGGGCTGATGGAGCCCGAAGACATGGCCATGACCTACCTCTTTCTGGCATCCGATGCGGCCAGGAACATCACGGGACAGGCCATCAGCGTCGATCGCGGAGAGTTCGTCGGATGAGTGCGGGCCTTGATGGAAAAGTGGCGTTCGTCACCGGGGTCTCGAGCGGTATCGGCACCGCCGCCGCCCACGCCCTGGCCGCCGCCGGCGCCCGGGTTTTTGGATTCGATCTCACGTCGCCGGCGGTGACCTGTAATGCAGTGCGTGCCTGCGGTGGCGACATGGCGGGATACCGGGGCGATGTCAGCGTCGAGGACGACGTGATCGGGGCGGTCGGGGCCTGTCTCGATTCCTTCGGTGCTCCGGATATCGCGGTCAACTGTGCCGGTACGGCCAACGAATGTCCTTCGCTGGAAGAAACCGTGGAGGACTTCGATCGCGTTGTCGCGGTAAATCTGCGGGGAACCTTTCTGGTCGGGCGGGAAGCAATCCGGCAGATGCTGTCGCACGGCAAGGGCGGCCGAATCGTGAATATCGCCTCCGATCTGGGCTACCTGGGCCGCGCCGGTTACGGGAGCTACTGCGCTTCCAAGGGCGCCGTTCTGAGCCTGACCCGATCCTGGGCCAGGGAGTTCGCGCCGCGCATCCTGGTCAACTGCGTGGCGCCGGGGCCGATCGATACGCCGATGCTCGGACCGGAGTTCATGTCACCGGAAGTCCGTGCAAGCGAAACCGCAATCCCTCTCGCCCGGATCGGTTCGGTCGAGGAGGTGGCCGCAGCGATCGTCTTCCTGAGCGGGCCCGGCGCCTCATTCATGACCGGCCAGACGATCGGCCCGAACGGCGGCTCGGTCATGCCCTAGGGAATGCGGATGCAGAACGTGCGCTGATGGAGCGGGCGTTCTCTTCGGATGACCCCGAACTGGCGGTGAACAACGTGGAGCGTGGCTGGAACCTCGGGTGCTCCCTGAAATCCTGCTTACGAACTCTGCGCGTCTTTTGCACTGAGTGTCATACTTGGGCGAACATCGAAACCGGACCGGCCGGTGGGGGCATATCATGAGCAGGAATCTGGTGGGCATTCTCATCATCAGCGTGCTGGCGCTTGCGGGTTGCCGATCCATGGGAGTCATCGAGTCAGACGTTGGTCAGCATTATGCCGCTCATGACGCGAAGGTGCTGTTCTCCATGCGAGCGCCGTCAGGCGAGGGACCTTTTCCCGCCGTGATCCTGATGCACGGATGCAGTGGCCTTGGCGGCGCTGTGGAACGAGGCATGGCACGACATGCCGATCACCTTGTCGATGCAGGCTTCATCGCGTTGATCCTGGACAGCTTCACGTCGCGCAGGATCGACTCTACCTGCACGTCAACGAGCAAGGCAGTCGAATCAACGCTGTTTCGCCAGTACGACGCGATTCATGCCCTGCGGTACCTGCAGGGCATGCCGAACGTCAACCCGGCGAACGTGTTCCTGATGGGCCAGAGCGAGGGCGGAAGCGTCGCCGTCAAGCTTGCCGCCCACCACCTTTCCTCGGTCGTCAAGGATGTCGCGCTTGTCGAGGCTTCGGGACAGCCCTGGTTCGCGGCCATCGTCGCGTACTATCCCTGGTGTCCGCATGTTCCGAAGTGGCTCGACACTCCTCTGCTCGTTCTCTCCGGCGAAAAGGACGACTGGACGCCATCGCAGGGTTGCGTCTGGCAGAGGGCGGTGGTCAAGGGTGCGCCTTACGAGGTCAAGATCTACGAGGACGCCCATCACAGTTTCGATCTGCCGATGCCTGTGCAGTACTACGTCGGCCACACCGTAGGGGGACATCCGGAGGCCGCGGCCGATTCTCGGAAGAGGATGATCGCGTGGTTTCTCGAGCACATGCGATAGGCCAACGTCACAAGCATCAATCGTCGGCTTCGCTCCACCGGAACCGGGAAGCCTCGCAGGCTGTCAGCCTTCAACAATGCCCTTGCGATCGGTTTCTCCGTCCGCGATCGGGAGGAGGACGCCATGCATCACGGGAAGAGTGTCCTCTGAAGGCGTCTGGCGCCCTCGTGGAGCACGTCGACCCTCGCGACCGCGGCCTCGAGGGACAGTCGCTGCACTGGACCGTGAATGGCGATGGCCGCCGTCCAGACATCGTCGGGGCTGAAGACCGGCACAGCGACAGCATTCATGCCTTCGATGAACTCTTCACGGTCAAGAGCGTAATTGTTATCACGAATTTCTCTGACGTCGGCAAGAAGTGACGATGGTTCGACATGGGTGTTCGCCGTCAGTCGGGTGAGTGTGAGAGCGTTGATGAAGTGCCTGCACTCCGCTTCGGGCAGGCTGGCCAGGAACATCTTGCCGCTGGCGGTGCAGTGGAAGGGTACGTTGGTGCCGACCGGCAGCTGGATACGGAGTGGCCAGTCAGCCTCGACGCGGTCGAGATACCGCATGCCCTGCTCTTCGGCCACGACGAAGTTGACCGTCTCGCGGACCTCCGCGGCGATCCCTTGGAGTACCTGGTGACGCGCGATGTGGGCGCTGGATGCGTGGAGGATGCCAGAGCTGAGAGAACGCAAACGCTGTCCTGGTCTGAGTTTCCCGCTGCTGCGATCACGCACCAGGTAGCCTTCGGCCTCAAGTGTTCTGCACAACCTGTGGACGGTCGCCTTCGGCAGGTCGATCTCACGGTTGATTTCGGCCGGTGTCAGCGCTTCGTCGCTCCTTGCGATGATCTCGATGATCCTCAGCATCCGGAGATTGGTCGGAATGCGCTGCCCGTTTTCATCGGCGTTTGTCAAGGATCCGCCTCTCCGCGAACGCGTCCATTTGCTGTCGGACAAGGTCATTGTGCTTGAAGTTCGAAAAATGATACTATCGGTCTCAATATTCAAGTTTGGAGCGCATGGAGTTCGATTTCGTCATCGTTGGAGCCGGTTCTGCCGGTTGCGTCCTTGCCAACCGCCTCACTGCGGATGGCCGTTACCGCGTTGCCCTTGTCGAGGCTGGCGGACGCGACAGGGATCCGTGGATCCACATCCCGATCGGCTACTTCAAGACCATGGACAATCCCCGGACCGACTGGCGCTATCGCACGGCTCCCGATCATGGTCTCAACGGCCGATCGATTGCCTGGCCACGCGGAAGGGTGCTCGGAGGATCGAGTTCGATCAACGGCCTTCTCTATGTTCGCGGTCAGGCAGAGGACTACGACCACTGGCGCCAACTTGGAAACGAGGGCTGGTCCTGGGACGATGTCCTGCCGTACTTCCGGTGCGCCGAAAGCTGGCAGGGTCCGCAACTCGGGACCGGTGACTCCCGCGGCAGAGATGGCCCACTTGTGGTTTCTCCTTCGGGAGTAAGGCGCGAGGTCGTCGACCTGTGGATCGAGGCCGCGGTCACGGCCGGCTACTGTCGCAACTCCGACTACAATGATGGCGATCAGGAAGGCGTCGGCTACGTCCAGCAGACGGTCGTCAGGGGACGCCGGTGCAGCACTGCTGTTGCCTACCTGCGCCCCGCCAGGAAGCGGCGGAATCTCGAGATCTTCGTCAAGTCGCTCGTGGAGCGCCTGGTGTTTGTCGATGGCCGCGTGACCGGCCTGAAGGTGGTATCCAGAGACAGAAGGCTTGACATCACGGCGCGTCGCGAAGTGGTCCTGTGTGCCGGCGCGATCGGCTCGCCCCAAATCCTGATGCTCTCGGGTGTCGGTGCGGGCGAAGAGCTCCAGCGCCACGGAATCGGCGTCAGGCGCGACCTTGCCGGTGTCGGCAGGAACCTCCAGGATCACCTGCAGGCGCGCCCCGTGTTTCGGACCGACCTGTCGACCATCAACGTCGAGACGGACAACATCTTCAGGCAGGCCAGGATCGCCTTGAGGTATCTGCTGACGCGGGACGGTCCGATGTCGATGGCCGCCAGCCTTGGAACCGGTTTTCTCAAGACACGTTCCGGCCTTGCCACACCCGATATCCAGTTTCATATCCAGCCGCTCAGCGCTGACAGCCTGACCGAGGGAACGCACCGGTTCTCTGCCTTCACATCATCGGTAACCCAGCTGCGTCCCGAGAGCCGGGGCGAGATTCGTCTCAGCACGTCAAGCATACACGATCATCCGGAGATTCATCCCAACTACCTCGCGACCGACAACGACTGCCGGACCATCGTCGAGGGCATCCGGATTGCCAGACAGATCAGCCGCTGCGAGCCGCTGAAGTCCCGGGTTACCGGAGAACATGCTCCGGGCGACGATGTCCCGCTCGATGACGATGAGGCCATACTCGAGTGGGCGCGCAACACGGCGACGACGATCTATCATCCGTCGGGCACCTGCAAGATGGGCCACGACCCCATGGCGGTGGTCAACCCGCGCCTGCGCGTGCACGGCGTCGACGGACTTCGTGTGGCCGACGCATCGATCATGCCGACCCTGGTCTCAGGCAACACGAATGCGCCTGCCATCATGATCGGCGAGAAAGCCTCCGCCATGATCCTCGAGGATGCACGCTGATGAACAGCCACGTCAGCCCCGCATCTCTTGCCTTCGGCTCGTCGCGATACAGGCGTGACAACGCTGACAGAACACCGGCCGAAGACGTTCCCGGCGAACTTGCCGAAACGTCTCCGGGCGACTGTGTGCACCGGCTCCTTCGCCTTCGCAGCCGGCGCGAGACGCATGAAGAAGGCACCAACTATTGGGGAGAAGTTGAATGTTCGACATGAAAGGAAAGGCGGGAGCTGCGGTCGCGGCCGCTTCGCTCGCCGCAGTCCTGTGCGCGACCACCGCGGTCGCACAGACAACGATCCGCGTACAGTCGGTGATTCCGGCCACGGCCGACGAAGTCGTCATGCTGAAGGACTTCGGCGAGGATGTGGCCGCTCTTACCAACGGCGAAGTGATAATTGAGGTACTCCCGGCAGGTGCTGTCGTGGGCGTCAAGGAGACACTGGATGCCGTGGATGCGGGCCTGATCGAGGGCGGATTCGCGTGGACCCACTACTGGTCAGGCAAGCACCCGGCCGCCATGCTGTTCGGCTCACCGGTGGCCGGGGCCGGGGTCGGAATCGATAACATCGCCTTCCTGAGCTGGTTCCAGTTCGGTGGCGGCAAGGAACTCTACGATCGTCTCTGGGACGAAATGGGAGTCAACGTCAAGGGCTTCATGTTGCAGCCGGTGGGCCCGGAAGCTCTAGGCTGGTTCAAGGAACCGATCCATTCGATGGATGACTTCCGCAAGTACCGTTTCCGCACGCCTCCGGGAATTCCCGGACAGACCTACAAGGACATCGGTGTGGCATCCGTGGCCATGGGGGGCGGCGACATCCTTCCGGCACTCGAGGCCGGCACCATCGATGCCGCGGAATGGTGCTGTCCGAAGCCTGATTCCGTGTTCGGATTCCAGAAAGTGCTCAAGCACTACTATCTGCAGGGTCTGCACCAGGTGGTTGTCAATGCGGATCTCTACATCAATGGCGATGTCTATGATTCGTTGACAGATCATCAGAAAAAGGCACTGGAAGTAGCGGCAAACGCGTCACTTTCAAAGGCAATGTCGTATCGCATCTACGAAAACGGCAAGGCGTTGAAGGATCTGGTCGACAATCATGGCGTGATTCTTCACGACACTCCTGCCGACTATTTCCCCGCGTACATGAACGCTGCCAAGGCAAGTCTGGAAAAGAACGCCGAGGAGAACGCGTTCTTTGCCGAGGTGTGGCAGAGTCAGAAGGACTTTGCCGCGCTTGCTGTTCCATTTTGGGCCGGAGCCCAGGCGTCGAATGCAAGCCTAGGCAAGGCATTTGCGGACAGCCTGAAGTAGAGTCTGTCTGAAAGAGCATCCGGTCGCGGTAACACCGCGACCGGATGTCGCGTCCATCCGTATGCCACAATAGGCAGCGGGAGCAGCCCACGCGGTCAGGAGGGAGTGGCGCGATGGTTGACAAGACTCATTCCGACGGCCTGGACATTACGGATGAATTGATCGCCGAGCGGCGTTCCGGGACACCCGGACAGACGCCTGAGGACATGACGCCGTGGATGCGCACGGTGGTGCGTCACATCGATGTCACGAATCTCTGGGTTGGCCGCATAACCTGCCTGCTGCTGCTTCCCGTCATCTTTGCCATGGTCTACGAGGTTGTCGCACGCAAGCTGTTCATTGCACCGACCCTGTGGGCCTACGAAGTGAGCCGAATGTTCGCCGGCGCACTGTTCATGCTAGGGGCAGGGTATGCCCTGATGCGGGGCGTTCACATTCGCGCCGACTTTCTCTATCGCCACTGGCCGGTCAGGACCCAAGCTACGGTCGACGCGCTGCTCTATCTCACATTCTACTTTCCGGCCATGCTGTTTTTCTTCTGGGTGTCGGCGGACTACACGGCTGGCGCATGGATCAGTGGCGAGCGGTCCATGGACACGACGATGATGGCTCCGCTGGCGCCGGCGCGGACAGCAATGCCGCTGGGCGCCTTCTTCCTGATCCTTCAGGGAATCTCCGAGTTTCTCAAGTCCCTCCACAACATGGGGCCTGCACGGCAGCGCCGTTTCCTGGTGGCCATGCCGTTCTATGTTGTCCTGCTGGCCGTGCTCTTTCTGGGGACCTTCGCACCACAAACGGTGCCGATCGGGGAGTTCTGGTCAACCGTAATTTCCGGCACGGGACTTTCCGGAATTGCTCCCGAGTGGATCGGGGTAATCATGATCGGTGTCATGCTGTTCGCGATCTTCGTCGGATTTCCGATTTCGTTCACCCTCATCTTCTTGGGCTTCACGTTCGGTGCCTGGGGTTTCGGCGGCAAGCTGGTCTTCTACCTGCAGACGTTCCAGTTCAACAACGTCATGCTCGAGCAGACCCTGGCCGCGGTACCGCTCTTCGTGTTCATGGGCATCCTGATGGAACAGGCGGGCCTCATGGAGAGGCTTTTCGCCGCCGTACAGCTCATGTTGTCGCGTACGCGTGGAGCCCTCTACCTGGCGGTCATGTTCGTATCGACGATCTTTGCCGCAGCGACGGGCATCGTCGGAGCCTCGGTGACCATTCTCGGCATCATGGCGGCCAAGACGATGAACAGGTCAGGCTACAACGTGCGGCTTGCAGCCGGGACGATCACGGCCGGCGGTACACTGGGCATTCTCATTCCACCGTCGATCATGCTTGTGGTGATGGGGCCCGTGCTTGAAGTTCCTGTCACCGACCTGTTCGCGGCGGCGATCGTTCCCGGCATCCTGCTTGCCAGCCTCTATGCAGCCTATTCGCTATTCCGCTGTTGGCTGGACCCGTCACTGGGCCCCATCCTTCCACCGGAAGCGCAGCCCAAGACGTCGCCGTACTACTGGCTCGAAGCGGTTACGGTGCTGGGGTCCATCAGCATATTCTTCGTCCTGGTGGTCTTGGCCCTTGCCGGAGAATTGTCCGGCCTGTTCCCACTGTCCTGGGCGGTCATTCCGCTTGGCTGGATGGGCGTCATGTACCTTGGTGCGATCACGATCCGCCGGACCAAGCCCGCAGGATTCTATTTCTCGGATCTCTGGTACGAGTTTTTCATGGGACTCGTACCGCCTTCGGCCCTGGTGGCATTTGCGCTCGGCTCGATACTCTTCGGCTGGGCGACACCTGCCGAGGGTGCCGGATGCGGGGCATTCGGCGCCCTCGTGCTGTCGGCCGCCTACGGAAAGATATCGCGCAAGTCACTGTTCACTGCGCTGGTCAAGACACTGGAAATCACGGTCCTCATCATGTTCCTGGTCGCGGCGTCCAACTTCTTTGGCGCCGTCTTCTCCAGGCTTGGTACCCCGACCATGCTCACCGAGCTGCTGCTCACGTGGGATCTTTCCGAGACGCTGATTCTCATCATCATCATGGCGCTGATCTTTCTGCTGGGATGGCCACTCGAGTGGGTGCCGATCGTTCTCATCATCATTCCGATCCTGATCCCGGCGCTGGACAAGATCGGCATCAGTTTGACCTGGTTCGGCATCCTGGTCGCCGTCAACCTCCAGACAGCCTGGCTAAGTCCTCCCGTTGCCCTTTCCGCCTATTTCCTCAAGGGCGTGGTGCCCGAGTGGGATCTCAAGGACATCTACTACGGCATGATGCAGTTCATGGTCATTCAGCTGATCGGCCTTACGTTGATCTTCATCTTCCCGCAGCTCGCGTTGTGGCTGCCTTCTTACATCTACGGGGAGTAGAAGCGACACGGAAGTCGGCGTCCGTGAAGATGAATGATATGGGCCGCGCATTCGGAGTGTTGCAGGCAACGTCGCCCTGAACGACTTTGTGTCCGTGATTTCCGGCGGAGGTGCGGCTTGGCGCCGACCAGGCGATCAGAGCCTGTCGGCGAAGGCAGAGATGCCGCGCTTGTGACGGAGGATCTCGTCGCGGCTCAGGCCGTGGAGTTCGTGGGGGAAGACCAGCCAACTCTCGGTCTTGTGGACGTAGAAGTCCGGCACGCGATCGGTGCGGTTGCTATCCGGCTTGTAGTAGACCGTGGCGATGCGCGTGTCGTCGGGCGTGTTGCGGCGGGCCTTGCGGCGAAGATGGGAGATGATCGCATCGATGCTGAGGCCGGTATCGAAGACGTCATCGACGATGAGCAGGCCCTGATCGGCGTTCACGTTGTCGATGATGTACTGCATGCCGTGCACACGAACCTTCTCGTGCTTTTGCGCGATGGACCGATAGAAGGACGTGCGGATGGCGATGTGATCGGTCTCGACACCGAAGAAGTCGAGCAGTTCCTGCACGGCGATGCCAACCGGCGATCCTCCGCGCCATACCCCGACAATGAAGGTCGGACGGAAACCGCTGTCGAGGATCTGCATGCCGAGACGGAAGGAATCCTCGAGCAGTGATTCGGCGGTGATGTAGTGCTTGTCCACTGCCGCCGGTTCGGCAGGTGATCGAACTGCCGGTGCTGCTTGTGCCATGGTCTGCGACCTCAACCCTGGAATGTCGGGGAGAGTACAGGTCTCTTTCGCCCTTGGCGGCGACTATGGTCATGCTCCCGACGCCGTTCAAGGTGATCCATCCACATGCCCTGCTCGCGGCAGGTTCAGGTATCAGACCACCCGGTCACCGGCATGGGACGAGGTGACTGCAAACCGGTAGCCGCTGGGCCCGTCGATGTGGAAGGTGTCGTGAATGCGCCCGCGCTTTATATCCGAGGCGGTGACACCGGCAGTCGTGAAGTCGTCATGCGCCGCATCGATGTCGTCGACCATGAGATCGAAGGGGGCCTCGGTGCCGGGTTCCACCGCCTGGCGGGCCGGACTCACCACCAGATGAGTGCCGCCGCGCAACTCGAGAACTCCGAAGTTGTCGCCGCGAAAGATGTCGCGCATGCCGTGGCGCACGAAGAAGGCATAGGCCTCATCGACGTCTTCCACCTCGATGCTCACGTGACCCACCGCCAGTTTCGGTCTTCCATCGTCCATTGCAGCCTCCTCCCCGGGTGGCTCTTCGACGGAGATCATACGACACGTCGAAGACGAGAGGCCAATCGGCGGTCTACTCAGCCGGTTGCATGATCCGGGGCCGCCGGAATGTGGTTTCACGGCCGGGCATCGGCCGGGAAGGAATCATGCAGGAAAGGGCGAGCGAGATGGCTGCCATGCCGGCGCCGACGAGAAACACGGTCATGCGCCCGTCGGTATCGGCAACCCAGATGAGGCCCAGCATCCACGGCATTGTCACCGCTGCGATATGGTTGATGGTGAAGGAGACGCCAGCGGTCGAGGCGATGTCGCCGGTTTCGGCGATCTTGCGGAAGTAGCTCTTGATGGCGATGGCAAGGGCGAAGAAGAGATGATCAAGAATGTAGAGCGCGGCGGCCATCCAGGCGACCTCGACAAACGCATAGGCGACAAAGATGCCGATCAGTCCGACGTACTCCAGGATCAGCGCCGGCCTTTCGCCCCACTGCATGATCAGGCGTCCGACCCGTGGAGCCAGCCACATGGCGATGACGTGGTTGGCCGCGAACAGGGCGACGACGGCTTCCGGGCGGTAGCCGAACTCGGCGACCATGAGGAACGCGGCGAAGCCGACGAAAATCTGGCGGCGTCCCCCGGACATGAACTCCAGCGCGTAATAGAGCCAGTAGCGTCTGCGCAGGACAATCGTCATGGTCTGGAAGCCGGATTCCCCGAATCGCGGGAAGAACATCCAGCAGAACAGTCCGAGCCCCAGAGTGGCCGTTCCGGAAATCAGGTAGACGATCCAGTAGGGTGAATCCAGGAACTCGAATGCGACATAGACCAGGGCGTAGGCGACCAGGGATCCGGCGGCAGCCACGGCGGCCATGCGCCCCAGCACAAGTGGCAGCTGCTCCTTCGACGTCCACTGCATGGAGAGCGACTGCTCCATGGTGGCGAGGTAGTGGAAGCCGGTCGACATCACCATGGTCGTGAAGTAGAGCCCCCAGACCGTGGGCAACAGTCCGGTGAGGGCGACTCCCAGGCCCAGGACACTGAGTGCAAGAATGGCGAAGGTCTGCTGGCGCCAGACAAGCAGCATGTAGACGACCGTGAACGCAAGGAACCCGGGTATCTCGCGCACTGATTCGAGAATACCGCGCTCCAGCCCGGTGAAGTTCACAACGTCGACGGCGAAGTTGTTGATCAGCGCCGACCACGGCTCGAAGGCGATGGGGATGGATGCAGCAAAGATCAGCAACAGGACCTGGGGGCTGCGCCAGCCGTCCTTCAGCACTCCCTGCCAGTCACGAAGAAGATAGCGGCTGCGCATGGTTCAGCCGGCAAAGCTGTAGGAGTCCATGTCGAATCGCGGCTGGCCTGTGACACCTGTCAGGCCGCCGTCGCAGACGAGCATGGTGGAGTTGACGAAGCTCGCATCGTCACTGGCGAGAAAGCAGATGGCGGCGGCACATTCCTCGGGCGTGCCAATGCGACCGAGAGGGGTGGACCGGGCATAAGCGGCAGCCTGTTCGGGGGCGGTCTCGAGGCTTCCCAGCATGCGCGGGGTGCCGATGGGACCCGGACAGATCGCGTTGGCGCGGATGTTGTAGCGCCCGACTTCCCAGGCGAGGCACTGGGTGAGATTCCAGATCGCCGCCTTCGCGGCGTTGTAGGTGCCCCACCCGGGATCGCCGGCAAGGCCGGAAATCGATGACATGTTGACGATGGCTCCGCCGTCCGTCGTCTTCATCCGGCGCACCGCGAGGCGGCAGCAGATTACGGTCGAGAGCACATTGAGACGCCACAGGCGTTCCCAGTCGTCGCTGGCAAGGTCCTCGATGGTGCCGAACATGGAGTTTCCGGCGATATGGATCGAGGCATCGAGCCTGCCGTTCGACGTGTGATCGAGTGTCTCGAAGGCCGCTTCGATCGCGGACTCCTCCATGACATCGGCCACCACCGGTGTCACGTTCCTACCCTCATCCGTCAAGGGCCCGACCGCATCCGCGAGATCGCCGGCCTGGTGGTCAACTGCGACGACGGTGGCGCCTTCGCTCGCCAGTCGTTCCATCGTCGCCCTGCCGATACCGTTGGCGGCGCCTGTCACGAGAACCACCCTGTCTTCAAACCGGTTCATGGTCACGACATAGCCTCTCCGGTTCACCGACGCCAGACAATCCGCGCGGGATGCTCCGGATGGGCTATGCTCGCCTCGGTAGCAGATTGCGGAGAACAAGGGTGCTTGTTTCGTCTCTTTTGACGCCGGTGATCGATGCGGTCTCCGAAGCCGCCGACATGCTGGTCAGGGAATCGCGTCGTCCGGGGGGCCCGCGTGGCGCCGGTGACAAGGCCGACATCGACGTCGAGATCGAGAACCATCTTGCCATTCGGCTCATGGACCTCCTGCCGGTACGCTTCGTGGGTGAGGAAACGCCGGTCCGTCCCGGTGACGGGTCATCCCGTTGCTGGCTGGTGGATCCGCACGACGGCACGTGGGCATGGCTCAATGGATATCGCGGATCTTCGGTGTCGGTCGCCCTGATTGAAGACGGGGTGCCGGTTCTCGGCGTCATCTGCGCGCCCATGAGTCCCGATCGCGGCCGGGATCTCATCGCCTGGGCCGAGGGCCACGCCAACCTGCTCCGCAATGGCGCCGAAGTGACGGTCGATCTCACCGCGCATGAACTTGATGGCAAGGCACGGGTCTTCGTGGACCACTTGAAATCAGCCACCCCGGTCGCATGGGGCCGCGCCGTGGCGCCGGCACGGTTCATCCCCCTTCCGGGAATTGCCTACAGACTGGCGCGAGTGGCGGCCGGGGACGGCGTTGCCACGCTCTCTCTGGGTGGGCCGCGGGGCATTGACTATGCTGCCGGCCATGCCCTGTTGCGGGGCGCTGGCGGTGTGCTTCTCGATGAAACGGGCAAGGAAGTCACCTATACCCGGGATGGCGCCAGCCACGTCCGACGGTGTTTCGCAGGGGCGCCCGCTGCCGCCCGCGAACTGGCCGGCCGTTCCTGGCCACCGCCGCGGGGCCAGGAGCCGTCACGGACGAGGCTCGGGCTCATCTGGCCTGCAACCGTGAGCGATTCCATGCTCGACCGGTCCAGGGGGTGTCTCTTCGGCCAGGTGGTCGGCGACAACCTGGGCGCCCTGGTGGAGTTCAAGGCAGGGAGCACGATACGGCGGCTCCATCCAGACGGCGTGCGCGATCTCGAGGATGGCGGGGAATGGAACATCCTTGCCGGTCAGGCGACGGATGACAGTGAACTGGCACTCGCTCTTGCCAGGACCCTTGTCAGCACCGGGCACTATGACGATGAGGCAACCGCCGCCGCCTACGGCGCGTGGCTGCGGTCCGGCCCCTTCGATTGTGGCAACACCACCGCCCAGGCGCTCGGTCCCGCCTCCGACGCCGCCGATGGACTGAAGGCGACGGCCGCCCGGTCCTCGGCCAGCATGGAGAGTCAGGCCAACGGATCTCTGATGCGAATCGCGCCTCTTGGCATATGGGCCCGAGATCCGGGTCTCGCGGACCGGACGGCCCGTGACGATTCAAGGCTGACCCATCCGCATCCGGTCTGCGTCGATGCCTGTGGAGTCTTCGCTGCCGCCATCTCGGATGGATTGCGTTCCGGCGACCGTGGCGCCATGATCGAAGTGGCCCGGGTCCATTGCACCACCCAGGAGATTTCGGACTGCCTCGATGATGCCGTCTCCGGCACATGGCCGGAGGTCTACGATGGCCACACCATGGGCTGGGTTCTCATCGCCTTCCGCAATGCCTTCTGCCACCTCGCACGAGGTGACACCATCGAGGAGACCCTGGTGACGACGGTCGGGAGGGGAGGGGACACCGACACCAACGCTGCCATCGCCGGTGCCCTGACGGGAGCGGCTGACGGACTGGTGTCCTTTCCCAGGCGCTGGGTCCTGCCGGTGATGGCCTGCCGTCCCGCCAGGGGCCTCGGTGCGGCAAGACCGCGCCCGATGATTTACTGGCCCGATGACCTGGCCGACCTCGCGGAAGCACTTGTCACCGCCCGGCCGGGAGTCTGAAGCCCGACCGGAGACTATGCATGACTTGCGACTTGCGGCAGGATGAAAAAAAGCGGAAACGGAGGATCTGCTCATGACGAATTTCCATGATGTGTTCCGGAACCCGCAGTTCGACCGGCGACAACTCGGTTCTCTCGCCGCGGCTGCGGGAGTCGCCATGTTCACGACACCCTTGGCCCTGCGCCCGGCCCGGGCCGCAGGCGGTGATCTCGATGTCTTCGAGTGGGCCGGTTACGATCTTCCGGAGTTCCACCAGGCTTACATTGACCAGCATGGCGCCTCTCCCGAGTTTTCCATGTTCGGTGAACTCGAGGAGGCGTTGCAGAAACTGCGCGGCGGTTTCATCACCGATGTCACCCATCCCTGCACCAGCAGTATCGGCCGCTGGGCCGACGCCGGCGTCATTCAGGCCGTCGACACGGATCGGCTCGACCACTGGGGCGACATCTTCCCGAGCATGCGCGAGATCAAGGCGCTCCACTACCAGGACAGCATCATCGGCGTGCCGGCAGACTGGGGTAACTCGTCCATCCTCTATCGCTCCGACCTTGTCGAGCCCATGGAGAACTCCTACAACCTCTTCCTCGACGAGCGCTACGCGGGAAAAATGGCGTTCTTCGATTCCGCCGACGCCTTCGCCCAGGTCTGCGGGCTGATCCTCGGAGTCCATCCCTTCACGATGGATGAAAAGGAAATTGCCGAGGCTGCCGACATCATGCGGCGCATCCACGCCAACCTGCGGTTTTATTGGACCGATCCGACACAGATCGAGCAGGCGCTCGCCGCCGGCGAGATCGTGCTGTCCTACTCCTGGAACGGCTCCGCCAAGAACCTGAAGTCCCAGGGGCTGGATGTCGCCTTCATGGATCCCAGGGAAGGGATCCTCACATGGGTGTGCGCCCTCGCGCTGGGCAACGGTAATCCCGGAAACCTCGATCTCGCCTACGATTTCATCAATGCCTGGACCTCGCCGGAGGCCGGCAAGAACCTGATCGAGTTGTACGGCTACGGGCATTCCAACACCCAGGCGTTCCCGCTGGTCGCCGCGGAGGTTCTGGATTCACTGGGTATTGCAGACCCCGACGCCATGATGGCCAAGGGAACCTTCATCGAGGAGATGTCGCCTGACACGCGTGAAGCGGTGATCAGGACCTTCGACGACGTGAAGTCCGGTATCTGAGGATCACGGGATCAGGACCCTGCTTGTGCTGCGAGCAGGGTCCTGCGCCTTCGATGACTGTCGATTACGACATCCGCTCCTTTCCCGAGCCGATCGCCGCCGCCCTGGTGGAGCGCCTCGCGCAGGCGGAGACCGCCACGATCGGCCATGACCGGCTCCACGGGTTTCTCGATTCGGGCATCCGCCCGGTGATTGCCGACCGCCGCATCGCCGGGACTGCCGTCACCGTGCGCATTCCCGGTGCCGATTCGACGCTGTTGCACCACGCCCTGGGCCACGTGCGGCCCGGCGACGTCCTCATGATCGACCGTTGCGGAGACGACCTCCACGCGTGCTGGGGAGGCTCGCTCACGGTCGCCGCCAGAGCGCGGAATCTTGCCGGTGCGGTGATCGACGGTCGCGCCACGGACTTCGGCGACATCAGGCGCATCGGCTTTCCGGTGTGGTGTCGGGGGCCGTCGCCGATCACGACGCGCCTGCTCGCGGCTGGGGGCGGACTCAACGTCCCGGTCACGGTGGGAGGCGTCATCGTCAATCCCGGCGACGCGGTGATTGCCGACGACAACGGTGTCGTGGTGCTCGCCCCGGGCGAGGCGGAACTCTGGGCACGCTACGCGCTTGACGAGCAGTCCGAGGAGATTCCGTTCAACGAGGCGCTGGAACGCGGGGAACGGCTCGGCGTCCTTTCCGGAGCGACGGCCATGATCGAGGAGGCCACCGGCCTCGATCTCGGCGGAGACGAAGGCACATGACCGCCGATCTTGCGATCTGGCTCTCGACTCCCCATACGGCCATGATCGAGATCGCTCGCGATCTGGGGTTCCGGCGTGCCGTGCTCGACATCGAGCACGGCATCTTCGACCTCGAACGCCTGGACAGGCTGGTGCCTCTCGCGCGCGCCCTCGGCATGGAAGTCCACGCGAAGATTCTGGGGCCTGAGGCCATCCCCATCCAGCAGGCACTCGATCTAGGCTGTGACAGCGTCATCATTCCGCACATCGAGGGCCTTGATCACGCGTCCCGCACCTGTGCCGCCGCCAAGTACCCGCCTCTGGGCACGCGCAGCTTCGCGGGTGGCAGAACCGTCGCCTACGATGCACCCGCGGACGGCTGGTTCGAAGCGGAGAATCGGCGGCAGCTGTGCTTTCCCATGATCGAAAGCGCGGCGGCGCTTGCGGATATCGACGCAATCCTCGCGCTCGACACGGTGGACGGGGTGTTCGTCGGACCGTCCGATCTCGCGCTGTCGTGCGGACGGGACCGCTACCGCTTTTCTGCCGAAGACCGCCGGGACCTGGAAACCATCGCAGGAGCAGCAGCGGCCGCCGGCAAGCCCTGGATCATGCCGGGCTGGACTGCCGGGGAACGCATCCTCGCCAGGAAACTGGGAACCGCCTGGATGGTCATTGCCGACGAGACGGGGTCGATCCATTCAGGTCTGGCCGCGGCACTCGAGGCGATCGCCACCGAAACCGGAGAGACCGGACGATGACGACGCTCAGCACGGGAGAGGCCCTCATACATCTTCTGAAGGCCTACGGTGTCGACACGGTCTTCGGCATGCCCGGTGTCCACACTCTCGACTTCTATCGAGCGCTCCCGGAAGCCGGAATCCGCCATATCGGCGTGCGCCACGAACAGGGGGCGGGATTCATGGCGGACGGCTATGCACGCATCTCCGGCCGGCCCGGGGTCTGCCTGCTGATCAGTGGTCCCGGCATCACCAACGCGGCGACGCCGATCGGCCAGGCCTACTCCGATTCGCAACCCATGCTGGTCCTCTCCTCAGTCAACAGCCTCGCCGATCTCGGCATGGGCAGGGGACGGCTTCACGAGATTCCCGACCAGCGGGCCGTGACTGCGCCGATCACGCACTTCAGCGAGATCGCAACGACACCCGCGCAGGCAATGGAACTCGTCCATCGCGCCTTCGCCCACTTTGCCTCCCACAGGTCCCGGCCCTGTCACATCTCGGTTCCGCTGGATGTGCTGCCTCAACCCTATGAGGGTGCGTTCGCGGCAGCGCGCCTGCCGGGACGGCCGGTGCCGGACAGCGGCGCGCTCGATGCCGCCGCGTCGCTCGCGTCCTCATGCGGTCCCACAGTGATCATCACGGGAGGAGGCTCGGTGGATGCGGCCGACGAGGTGCGCGCGCTTGCCGAGCGCCTCGGCGCGGCCGTGTTGCCGACGATTGCCGGCAAGGGTGTCATGCCCGCGGACCACCCCCTGTCGCTCGAGATGACGGTGGACCAGCCGGGCACGCAGTCCTTCATCTGCGAAGCCGGACTGGTCATCGCCGTCGGCACTGAGTTCGCGGAACCCGATTTCTGGATTCCCGAACCCCTGCCGGTGACAGGCAAGCTCATCCGCATCGACATCGATGCAGGAACACTGGCCCGGGACTGGCGCGCCGACGTCGCCATCCTTGGTGATGCCGCCCGGTCCCTGGATGGCATCCTGCAGCGCCTCGAGGGTCGCAATACCGGGCCCGGATACGGCAGTGACGCCCTCGACAAGGCGCGCGGGGCCGGACGCGCCGATTTCGGATCCCTCGAGCGGCTGCACGAACCGGTCATCCAGGCCATCCGGAATGGGCTTCCGCCCGACGGATACTGTTTCACGGACATGACGCAGATCGCCTACTCGGGCTACTCGCTCTTTCCGGCCAACAGGCCGCGCCAATGGTTCTTTCCCGCCGGCTACGGCACCCTGGGTTTCGCCCTGCCCGCGGCGATCGGAGCCGCGTTCGCCGCACCCGAACGGCCCGGCGCCGTGCTCATCGGCGATGGCGGGCTGCAGTTCACCATGGCGGAACTCGCAACAGCCGTCGAACACGAACTACCCATTGCCATCGTGCTCTGGGACAATCACAGCCTCAAGCAGATCGCCCGCTTCATGCGGGAGCAGCAGATTGAGGAAATCGGCGTACACCCCAGGAACCCCGATTTCGCCACGCTGGCACAAGCCTACGGCATGGCCTACGCCAAACCCTCCGGTCTGGAGGACCTCAGCGAACGCATGCGGCAGGCATGGCAGACCAAGGGCCCGACTCTCGTGCACGTCGACGAGTTCGCAGACTGGGTCCAGGAAGCAGCGCACGCTTCCCACTGACATCGAGATCCGTCTTCGATCCTGCCGCATCGGGAACTGCGCACCAGAATCCTTCGATGCCCCGCCTTCGGTTCCGCAGGTGACGGCGGGCACTCCCGCTTCTCGCTTGCGGCTCCAAATGATTGAATCAGGGACTAGTATGAGTCCGGCATCCGGAGACCCCCATCATGTCCGATTTCGCTGTACATCCCTACGCCACGGCCATCGGCGCGGAAGTGACGGGGGTCGACCTGTCCCGGGCGCTGGACGATTCGACCTGGACCGCACTGCGCGATGCCTATCTGGAGCACCTCGTCCTTTTCTTTCACGACCAGAAACTGACGCCCGCGCAGCAGGTCGAGTTTTCGCGTCGCTTCGGTCGCCTCGAGGAATACCCGTTCGTGCACGGTATCGACGGCTACCCCGAACTCATCGAGATCGTCAAGGAGCCCGACGAGGTCATCAATTTCGGCCATCTCTGGCATACGGACATGACGTTTCGCGAACAACCTCCTGCCGGAGCGGTTCTTTACGCCCTCGAGGTTCCCCCGGTCGGCGGCGACACGTTGTTTGCCAACATGTACCTGGCCTGGGAAATGCTGTCGGAGGGCATGAAGGCCGTGTTGCGTCAACTCCGCGCGATCCACGATTCGGGCACGCCGCAACGCCACACCGACACCTTCAAGGGCATGAAGATGCAGCACAGGCTGGGATCGGAGCGACAGATCACGGCTCATCCGTTTGTCTGGGTGCACCCCGAAACCGGGCGGGAATCACTCCTTATCAGTCCGAGCTACTGCCATCGCATCGAAGGCATGACCGACGAGGAAAGCCGGATGATTCTGGATCACCTCGAGCGCCATGCAACCCAGGACATCCTCACCTGCCGCTTCCGCTGGCAACCCGGCACGGTCGTCATCTGGGACAACCGCTGCACCATGCACATTGCCCTCGAGGATGACCTTGCCGCCATGCGTGGCGACAAGGGCTTTCGCCGAGTCATGCGGCGCGCCACCATCGGTGTCTGAGGCTGCATTCGATCGTGCCTCCATGGCCATTCGAAGATGGCACCCGGGAACTCAAGGATGGCGTGCGCTGCCTGGAACGACGGCTCCGTACTCATTCGATGCCATCGCACTGGTCCTGACGCAGAGGGGTCGGATCGCCTGCGGTTATAGCCTGCGATAGACGAAGAACCAGCCGGCTGGCTCCAGTGTTTCAAAGAACCTGTCCGGTTCCTTTTCCACGCAGGCGAGCTGACCCTGGCTGATGAGACGATCAAGGGTCGCCCTGAACCCGGCGGGCTCCCAGATATCCATGTGAATGGAAAATGACCACAGGCCGCCGGGTCGCAGGAGGCGTACCAGTTCGTCAAAGGGTTCGGGGCCGACGTGACCGCAGGTGAAGGTGCCCGAGGAGACCATCGCATCGTAGCTTTGGTCGGGCAATTCGATGGGTTCGTTGAGGTCGGCCTGGATCAGGTTGCGGTAGATTCCGCGAGTCCGGGCCTTTTCCAGCATCGACACCGTCAGGTCGATTCCGTCGATGTTGCGAAACCCATGCTCGGAGAGGAGGTCGCTCGTCAATCCGGTTCCGCACCCGATATCGAGCACTTCTGCCGCTGTGTCGGAAAGACGCCGGATCAGGCGCTCGGCAACGAGGCGCGGCGAACAGTAGCCCAGTTCGCCAACCATGTGGTCCTCGTAGTCGTCAGCCCACACTTGATAGAACGCCTCGGCCTCCTGAGCGTTACGCAGAGAGTAGGAGCCGCTCACGAACTGGTCGTTCGCGAGATCGATCGACGCGCGATCAGAGGGCATGGGACGTCCTTTCCTGGATGTCGTGGCAGTTCGTGCGGCCTGTCGGCAAGCTCAGTGCTCTACCCGATGAAGCGGGTGCAGAAGGTGGCCAGTGCCCAGGGGAGGAGCGACTTCGTGGACTGGAAGATGCGAAACTCCTGGATGCAGCGCCTTGTTCCCGATGCGTCCGATGACCAGGCCTGTCTCGCGGAGGCTCTTGTCAATGCTCGTCCGGAGGGTCGTCATCAGAAGGTCACGTAACGCCGCGAGGCGTGGGGTGCGAGCAGGCGTGTGTGCTGGCGGACCGCTTCCGGGGAAAGATCGCTTGAAGGCGGTCGCTCCAGAACGAGATTGCCCTCGTGGCGCCCTCTTACCGGCATGGCCGACACCGGTGGTCCGCCGGTCCACGTGATGCGTCCCGGGAGGTAGCGGATGCAGATCCCCGTCCGAGGCCTCTCCGTCGTGTTCGGGCCGGATCCATGTGCAAGCAGAGCGTGGTGGAGCGACATGGCGCCCGGTTCGAGCTCGTTGTCGTAGACCGGCCACGCCTTGGTATCGATCCTCGCGGTCTGGCCATGGGAGAGCATGTTGTCGGCCGTCTGGCATTCGTCGTGGACCACGCGTCCAAGCAGGTGGGTTCGCGGAAGAAAGCGCATGCAGCCGTTGGCCGAGGTCGCCGGTGTGAGAGCAACCCAGGCCGTGACGATGTCGAGTGTATCGAGGTTCCAGTAGCCGGCATCCTGGTGAAAGGAGATGTGGCGCCGGTCCCGCGCAGGCTTGGTCCAGATGTCGGCGCTCATCACCATGATGTCCGGGCCCGTCAACCGCTCCACCGCATCGAGGATGGCGGGCTGACGCACCAGTTTGTCCATCCACGTGAAGAGCAGGTAGGACTTGTAGTACCAGGGATGCGGCAGGTCGACGTCGACCGCTTCGAGCCTGGCGAGGATGCGGGCGGCGTCTTCGGCCGGCATGGCCGTGAGCGGCGCCGCAAATCCCGTGGCGCGATAATCCCGGATGTCGTGGCGTGTTCCCGATGGCATCCTTCTTGCAGTACACTCCGCCCCCGAAAGACTACCGCCAGGAGATACCATGGGCAGGTTCTATTTTGATGACGATGCCGATCCGGCCTTGCTCGACGGCAGGACGGTTGCCGTGATCGGTTACGGCAACCAGGGACGCAGCCAGGCGCTCAACATGAAGGACCACGGTGTCGACGTGGTCGTCGGCAACATCGAGGACGAGTATGCCGAAAGCGCACGGGCTGACGGATGGGATCTCCTGACCATCGAGGAGGCAGCCGCCCGGGCCGATGTCCTGATGATGCTGACGTCCGATGACAGTCAGCCTGATGTCTATGAAAACTGGGTGAAGAAAAGCCTCAAACCCGGTGATGTCATGTGCTTTGCTCATGGTTTCAACATCCATTACGGCGAGATTGTCCCGGATCCGCAGACGGATGTGGTCATGGTGGCTCCACGCATGCTCGGAGAGGGCGTGCGGGCGACGTTCCTCGAGGGTCGAGGTTTTCCGAGCCTCATTGCCGTCGCCCAGGATGGCAGTGGCAGGGCTCTCGACATGTGCCTTGCGATCTCCTGGGCCATCGGCACGACAAGAATGGGGGCGCTGGAATCGAGTTTCGGCGAGGAGGTTCTCATCGATCTCTTCGAGGAACATCAGCCGGGACTCTATGCCCTGCGCGCCATGTACACGGCCCTCGTCGAGGCCGGCTGTTCTCCCGAGGCGGTCATGCTGGATCTCTATGCGTCCGGCGAAAGCGTCAAGTTCGCCGAGTACGGGCGCGACCTCGGCGCCTTCGAGCGCATGAAACGGACGAGCGCCACGGCGCAGTTCGGCCATCTCGTGTGGTCGAAACAGTACTTCGACGAGGAAGGGACGCTCGAAGGCATGCGCCGGATGATCACCAACATCAAGGACGGCAGCTTCATCCGTGCCTTGAAGGCCGAACGCCAGAAGAACAGGCCGGCGGTCGAAGCTGTCTGGCAGGAAAACAACGATCACGATCTTGTCCGCCGTGAACACGATCTCTACCAGCTGCTCGGACGCCGTGCGAAGGGTGCGTCGGCCCCTGGGAGCTGACGGGGCCCATGACAGTCCGGAGCCTGTCGGTGCAGTCCGGCGTCCAGTGAAGACACCGGTTCACACGCATGTCGAACGATACGGACGGGACCCGCACGATGTGTGAAGACGGCTGGCGTCTTGGCGTCGACATCGGTGGAACCTTCACCGACTTCCAGCTCATGAACGCCCGGTCGGGAGAGGTGGTGGCGCTGAAGACGCCGTCGACGCCGGAGGATCCGTCGCTCGCGGTGGCGAGAGGACTGGAGGACATAACCAGGCGTCACGGCATTGACCCTGCTGCCATCCGCTACTTCGCCCACGGCACCACGCTCGCGGTCAACACGCTTCTCGAGCGCAAGGGTGCGTGCACCGGAGTGCTGATGACCCGGGGCTTTACCGATACGCTCGAGCTGCGCCGCCTGCGTCTTTCGAAGGCGAACGACTTCTTTGTGCCCCGGCCCGTTCCCCTGGTGCCCCGTCGGTTGGTCCGTCCACTCGACGAAAGGCTGAAGGCCGACGGGGAGGTGATCAGGCCTCTCTGTCGCGAGGACGTGGAAGAACAGGTCCGCGCCCTGCTGCAGGAGGGCGTGGAGACCATTGCCGTGTGCTTGCTTCACGCATATCGCAATCCACGTCACGAACGACGGGCAAGGCAGTGGATCACGGAGAGTTTTCCGGAGACCTACGTCACGATCTCAAGCGACGTGTGGCCCCAGCAACGGGAGTATGAACGCGCTCTCGTCAGTGTCATCAACGCCTATGTCGGCAGTCGCATGGAAACCTATTTCAACACCCTCGAGAAACGGACACGGGACCTGGCCATGCCATGCCGTGTCTTTTCGACAAAGTCGAACGGAGGTGTGATGACCGCCGCCTCGGCGGCCCGCCGGCCCGTCGAGACCTTGCTCTCCGGTCCGGCCTCGGGAGTCATCGGCGCCCGCCATGTCGCCAGTTCCATCGGAGACGATCATGTCGTCACCCTCGACATGGGCGGCACCAGTGTCGACGTGTCGATCATCCAGGGAGCCATCGGCCAGGCGACCGACAACACGATTGGGGACATCCCGGTCATCATGCCGGCTGTTGATGTGTCGGCGGTCGGTGCCGGCGGCGGTTCGATCGCCTGGACGGACAGCGAAGGCGTGCTCAAGGTGGGGCCCCGGAGCGCCGGCGCCCTGCCGGGCCCGGCCTGCTATGGCAGGGGCGGCACGGAGCCAACCGTCACCGATGCCTATCTCGTGGCCGGCATCATCGCCGAGGACAGCCTCCTCGATGGCACGATGGTTCTCGATCACAAGCGGGCCCATGCCGCAATCGACCAGCTGGCTGCCGTCATCGGCCGCACGCGGAGCGAGACCGCCGATGCGATTCTCCAGGTGACGACAGCCAACATCTACGCGCAGCTTCTGCCCCTGACGGCGCGGCGGGGAATCGACACCACAGGATTTTCCCTGCTGGCCTATGGCGCCGCCGGCCCGACGCAGGCCTTCATGCTGGCGCGCGAACTGGACCTGCGCCGCATCATCGTGCCACCCGCCCCTGGGACGCTGTGCGCCCTTGGGTGCCTCGTCGCGGATTTTCGTGCCGACTTCGTCCAGAGCGTGTGGCGTGATCTCGATGCCCTCTCGGACAGGGACCTTGGCGATACCTACACCCTTCTCGAGAATGAGGCCCGCGCCTGGTTGGAGGAGCAGGATGCCGGGGTGGCGGACGTCCATGTCCTGCGATCGGCGGATCTCTGCCATATCGGTCAGTCCTACGAAATCAACGTGCCGTTCCCGGATGTCGCGGAATTGTCGACGCAAGACCTGAATCGGTGGTTTCACGAGCGCTATCAGAAGGTTTACGGCTACCACGACCCGCACGCACCTGTGCGGATGCTGGAAGCACGCCTGCAGATTGTCGGGGTCACGCCTTCTCCTCCGGCCCTTTCCCGGCCTGCCGGAGGCGGCAGCGGCTCCCGGGGTGTGCGGCGTGTTCACGAAGCGGGGGACGTGGTCGAGGCTCACGTGTGGCGGCGCCAGGACCTGCGGCAGGGGGTGAACTATCCTGGTCCCCTGGTGATCGAGCAGTACGACACCACAACATGGGTGCCGCCGGGATTCGTGTTGACGGTTGACGAATACGGGAACCTCATCGGGGAACGCAGCTGATGGACGATCCTGTTCGCCTCGAGATTCTTCTCAACCGCTTTCAGGCCATTGTCGACGAGATGGCAGGCGTGATTTCGCGCACGGCGCATACCGTCTTCGTCAAGGAAACGCAGGACTACGGTTCGGTTCTCGTGTCGCGGTCCGGCGAGGTGTTCGCCGCGCCGCGCCGCTACGGCGTGCTGATGATGATCGGCATGCCCATGGCCGGAGCCCTGGAGCGGATCGGTGACGATGTCGGGGAGGGCGATGTCTTCATTTCCAATGATCCGGATGCCACGAAGGGCATGGCGACCCATCTTTCAGATGTCTACCTGTGGGCGCCGATCTATGTCGACGACGAATTGCTGTGCTGGGCGTGGACATTCATCCATGTCTCGGACATCGGAGGCCGGGTTCCAGGATCGATCGCGCCATCGAGTCACGAGATCATCCAGGAAGGCCTGCGAATCCCGCCACAGAAACTCTACCGCGGTGGTGTGCTCAACCAGCCTCTGCTGGACATGATTCTTGCCAACTGCCGCACCCCGGAGGGCAACTGGGGCGACATGAAGGCCTGTCTCGCCGGACTGGCCACTGCTGAGCGAAGGGTGCAGCACCTGGTTGACCACTACGGCCGCGACGTGATCGATCACACGATCGACGAGGCTCTGGACTATGCCGAGACCCAGGCGCGGCGGGTGATCGCCCATGTCCCCGACGGCAGCTATCGCTACACCGACTACATCGAGGCCGACATGGTGGGTCTTGGCCTGGTGCGCATCCATGTCACCCTGACAGTCGAGGGCGATGGCATGCTGCTCGATTTCACGGGAACGGCGCCCCAGGTGAGGGCGGCCCTCAACATCCCGACCTACAACCAGGACGGGCACTGGATGCTGATCACCGGCCTGGTGAACTGGATGTGCACCCAGGCGCCGGCCATCGCCTACAATGCCGGCTTGGTGCGACCGCTGCGGGTGACGATCCCGAAGGGAACGATCCTCAACCCCGAGCCCGGGGCCGCCTGCGGAGCGCGCTATTCCACCAGCCACAAGGTGTGCGACGTCACCGTGGGAGCCCTGGCCCAGGCGGTGCCCATGGAACTGCCGGCGACAGATTCGGGGCAGGGGTCCATTCTTCTCGTTTCGGTCCCCGACCTGGAGACCGGCGGTACCAGGGTGTCGGTGATCCAGCCCATCGTCGGTGGTTCCGGAGGGCGACCGGTGGCGGATGGTGTCGATGGCACCATGGTGATTCTCAACTTCCTCAAGAACATCCCGACAGAGATCTTCGAGAACGAGATGCCGGAGATCCTCATCCGCCACTACGGACTGAGGGAAGATTCAGGCGGCCCGGGCCGTTACAGGGGAGGCACCGGCATCGAAATCGAAATCGAGACGTCTTCGCACTACACCTCGATCACGTCGCGGTGCATGGAGCGCTATGTCTTTGGCCCGCCCGGCAGGCTGGGTGGGCACATGGGCGCCACGGGGTACACCATGCTCAATCCGGGAACGCCCCTTGAGCGCGACCTCGGCAAGATCGACGTTCTCGAACTGGAACCCGGCGATGTCCTGAGGATTGGCACCCAGGGCGGGGGCGGCTTCGGCGATCCCCTCGAGCGGCCGGAGGCCGACGTCGTCGCTGACGTGGCCAACGGCGTTGTGCATCGAACCGGTGCGGAACGCCACTACGGGGTCGTGCTCGATGACGATGGCGCAATAGATGCCGCGGCAACAGCGGAGCGGCGTCAGGCCATCCGCGCGGAACGACGCTGGCAGGACCCTCCACTCTACGGATTCGGTGAGGCCCGGGATGCCTGGTCCGCTCTGTGGCCGGATGATCTCGAGGATGCCATCTCGTCGGCTACCGACGATCTGCCTGTACAATTGAGGCAGTTCGTCCACCAGAAACTCGTCGAGAAGGTCCGCAGGTGCCTCGAAAACGGAGAAAACGTGGCACCGGCGAGTGTTCCCAATCTCCTCGCCTCACTCCGGTAACGTCGGCCTCTCAGTGACTCACTACGATCCAACTCCGGATCGGCGCTCGGGGCGCAGCTGAGGCCGCCTTCAGGACTGCGTGCCGGCTTTCTCCTCAAGGTCCTGACGCGCGATTTGGCGCGCCTCGTCCAGGGTTCCGACGATTCGTCCGACAGGCAGTCCGCCCAGGGCATCGAAGCTGTTGAGCGTGGCGGCTGCCTCGTTGCCGAGGCCCATGACGATGCACCCGGTCCTGGAACTCGCGGCGACCTCGAGAAGTTGTCTGATCACCATGGATGCGCTGTCGTCAACATAGGCGGTTTCCGAAAAATCGAAGATGACGACCTCGTGGTCCCTGATGTCGAGGCCGATCACGCTCACCAGCTTGTGCGACGACGCGACGCTCAACGTGCCGCCGAGGGCCACCATGCCGACCCGGGCGCTGAAGCGGTCGGTGTCCGCCGGCATCTCTTCTCCGGCGAAGAATGTCGAGTCCAGCAGAGGCACTGATATCACGCTGTCCAGCTCCAGTCGTTCCAGCCGACGCGCATGCACCATCCCGCCGGCGATCAATCCGATGGCGACCGCGGTGATCAGGTCGACGAAAACCGTCAGGCCAAGCGTGATCAGCATCACGAGCAGATGCTCGCGCCGGAGACGGTGAAGCCGGGAGAGCATGGGCCAGTCAACGATGTCCCAGCCAACTTTGATCAGGACTCCTGCCAAGGCGGCGAGGGGAATCGGCTCGACGAACCGCCCGAGGCCGAGCACAAGAGCGAGCAGAAGCAGGGCGCGCAGTGCGCCCGATACCGGTGTCGACCCGCCCGACCGAATGTTGATGACGGTGCCCATGGTCGCCCCGGCGCCGGGCAGCGCGCCGATCAAACCTGCCGCAATGTTGCCGATACCCTGGCCGATCAGTTCCCGGTCCGGGTTGTGGCGGTTGCCGGTCATTGAATCCGCCACGAGGGAGGTGAGCAGGCTGTCGACCGAACCCAGGAGGGCAAGGATGATCGTCGGCTGCAGCGCATTCAGCAGGAACCCGGCCGACGGCAGGGTGAACTGCAAGGCCGGAAGGCCGATCGGAATTGCGCCAATCACGGGTGCGTCATCGAACCACACGATCCCGAGCAATGTTCCGGCGGCGAGGGCTACGAGCGGGCCTGGCGCGAAGCGGGAGAGCCGCCGCGGCCAGAGAAACCCGACGGCCAATGTGACCGCGCCGACAGCGAAGGCGCTGACGTGAACGTCGCCTGCCGCCGCCGGAAGCGCCCGCGCGGCGCTCATCGGGCCGCTCGTCACGCCGGAGGCGCCGAGAAGCGGCAGCGACTGCATCAGCATGATGATGAGGCCGATGCCGGACATGAACCCGGAGACGACGACATGCGGAGTGTAGGCCACGAAGCGGCCAATCCTGGAGACGCCGAGAAGCACCTGCAGGAGGCCTGCCATGACGACAACCGTCAGGGCTTCGCCGAGGCTGTCTGCGTAACTGGTCAGGACCACCGCCATGGCGACGGTCATCGGTGCGGTGGGACCGGAAATCTGCGAGCGCGTGCCGCCGAAGACCGACGCGAAGAAACCGACTGCGATCGCTCCGTAGAGTCCGGCCGCCGCGCCCATCCCCGAAGCGATACCGAACCCGAGGGAAACCGGAAGCGCCACCACCATCGAGGTCACGCCGCCGAATATGTCACCGCGTAGCGTGTCCGGACCGTACTTCATCACGATGCTGCCCGTGCTTCGTCCCAGGCTCCCCAAGCCGGCATAGCACAGTCAGACGATCGCCGTCATGACGCTCGCGGGTCCACGTGGCTCTCACCCGCGTTGTGTGTTCCCGGGCGGATGCCGTGGCGCAAGAACTGCGTCATCGGATGAGGCTTCCCTGCCGGCGGAACGCGCCGTACGACGACCGTCCTGCCGGTGATCAGGAGAGGGCACCGTGGGGGAGGTTCATGTTGGCTGCATCGCTTCCCAGGGAACTGGCGAGGAGGCGCAGGGTCGAGTTGAACTCGTCGGCCTCGATGTTGCAGGACCTCATGTAGCGGTCGCTGTCGGCGGCGAACTCCGTCCTGCCGTGGAGCACCCGCTGATTGTTGAAGAACAGCGCTTCGCCGGAGGCACAGGGGAGAGTGATCCGGTATTCCGAATCGAAGAGCATCTGCTGGAGGAGGCGCATGGCGCGGTAGAAGGAGCGGATCTCGCCGTCGGGGAGGTCGCCCGGACCGATCGCCCGGTCGAGGAGGCGAATGCCGGCAATCTCTCCATTCTCGTCGAGGCTGAAGGCTGGCGCCCGCATGCGAAAGTCGCGGTCCGGGTCGACGAGGCGCCGATAAAAAGTAATGGGCCGGGTCGACAACAGGCGGAAGGCTTCTTCGTCTCTCTCCCTGAGACGCATGCCGACATTGAAGCCGTCGGTCAGGGTCGATGCCCCGCCACTCGCCGAAGCCCGGACAAAGTGAAAGCAGGTCACGGACGGTGGATTCTGGCGATAGGGTTCATCCGTGTGAGGATCGAGCCTGACATTGAGATCACCCAGAACGAGAGCGTCCCGCTTGTAGGTGAACTCGTAGATCCTGCCATAGTTCGTGGTGCGCAACGGACCTGCCAGAGAGGCGATGGCTTCGGTGTGGTCCGGTTCGCGCGGCACACCCCGCACCAGGACGAAGCCGTAGTCCCTGAGCGCCTCCAGCATCGCCAGATGCGCAGCGCCGTCCTCCATGCATGCCGCATAGTCCGCCTCGGGCGCGTGACCCTCGAGGCCGTTGTCCCACAACACCGGCCGGAATCGCCGGCGGTCCCGTTCGGCGGCACTGTTGCATCGGTTGCGCAGCCATTCACCGGCATAGCTGCTGGCATGACCATCGCCTGACCAGATGACATCCAGGGTTCCGTGCTCACCTACTCGGGTGCTGGCGATGCGGATGTCTTCGGGAATGTCGACGAGCCGCAGCGAGCGTATGGCGCTGTGATAGGTGCCGCACGAGGCGCACTCGCAGGCGTATCTCAGCCAGAGTGCATCAAATCTGCTTCGGTGTCTGTCCCGCCAGTGAATGACCAGGTGGTCCCCGGCGTTGTCGATATGGGCGATACGGTAACGCGACGTCGAGGAAATCCCACTCATGGTGGCACCCCCTGGCGAATCGACACCACGGAAAGTGTCATAGCCGTATTTTGGGAGCAAGTGGAAAATGCTCCGACAGTCACGTGGCCACCATCCGAGACACCCCTGACATGCATGCCGGGCCACTGGTAGACTTGAGCCTCGTCTGATCGGATCGAAGAGCCATGGCACAACCAGGAGAGGTTCCCGGCCCCATGTCCGAGGAGGAGTGGCAGGTTCGCTGCGATCTTGCGGCATGCTACCAGCTGGTCGATCTCTACGGCTGGTCGGATCTGTCGAGTACCCATATCTCCGCGCGCATTCCGGGAACCGATGACGTGCTCTTCAATCCCTATGGCGTGCTCTTCGACCAGATCACGGCAAGTTCACTGGTTAGGGTCGACAGCGGTGGCGAAGGCAACATCAATCCCGCCGGTTTTCTCATTCACCGTGCCATCCACGATGCCAGACCCGATGTTCACTGCGTTCTCCACACCCACACACGCGCCGGTAATGCCGTGGCCATGCAGGAGGCCGGGCTGCTGCCGCTCAGCCAGAAGGCCCTCATCCTGATGGGCTGGGTGGGCTACCACGACTTCGAGGGTGTCGTTCTCGACGCTGACGAACAGCAACGCCTTGTCCGTGACCTCGGCGACAACATGATTCTCGTCCTGCGCAACCACGGGTTGCTCACCTGCGGTGAAAGTGTCGCAGCGGCGTTTGTGTGGATGCACCGCATGGAAGCCGCCTGCGGGTACCAGGTGGACGGCATGGCGGGTGGCGCGCCGCTTCGCTATCCGGATGAGAACGTCCGGGAGAAGACCATCGAGCAGGGTCGCCGCATACTCTCCAACTCGGGCCATGCACGCTCGGGCATGGAGTGGTCGTCGCTGCTCACGCAGCTTGAACGGGAACGAGGGAACGCCTGGCGGACGTGAATCTCAGGCGGTCAGACCGCCGTCAATAACGAATTCGGCACCGGTGACGAACCGGCTCTCGCTGCCGGCAAGGTAGAGGATCATGTCGGCAACTTCGCGCGCCCTGCCCAGGCGGCCGAGAGGGATCTGTGCCTCAAGCTTCCTGCGAGTGTTCTCCGGGTCGCGGCTGCGCTGGATGAGCGAGTCCACCATCGGCGTCTCGATGAACGCCGGATGCACCGAGTTGCAGCGGATGTTGTAGCGCTTGCGGGCGCAGTGGAGGGCGACGGACTTGGTGAGCAGACGCACGGCGCCCTTGCTCGCGTTGTAGGCGGCAAGATTGTGACCGCCGACAAGACCGGAAACGGAAGAGAGATTGACGATCGATCCGCCACCGGACTGCTTCATGGCGATGACCGCGTGTTTGCATCCCAGGAAAGTCCCGTCGGCATTGACGGCCATGACCCGGCGCCAGTCCTCAAGGGTGGTTTCTTCGACATTGGAGGAGCGCCCTGTTCCTGCACTGTTGACGAGAACCGCGATGGGTCCGTTGACGTTCCCGGCTTCGGTGATCGCCGCCATCCACGAGTCCTCACAGGTCACGTCGTGGTAGATGGTGCACACGGACTGTCCGAGGGGGTCGGCGGCCTCGGCCAGCGCCGCCTCGTCGATGTCGCTCATCGCCACCCGGGCGCCTTCCTCGAGGAGGCGGTGGACGGTCAGCAAACCGATCCCGGATGCGGCGCCGGTGACCAGCGCCGACGTTCCAGTGAACCGTCCCATGGTCCTTCATTCTCCATGCCGTCGCAGGCGGTGACGATAGGCGAGGCAATGGCGGCGCGGCAACCATCGACCGTTGCAGGCGCTGCCTTGAGGGCGCACCATGGCCTTTCCGGCAACCGGAGAATGAACCCATGGCGCGCGGCATGGATGACAAGGTGGCCCTCGTGACCGGAGGTGGATCGGGGATAGGCGAGGCGACTGCACAGCGTCTGGCGGGCGAGGGCGCCAGGGTCTTCATTGTTGGACGCCGCCTGGAGCGGCTCACGGCTGTCATTGACCGTATCAGAGCCGAGGGCGGCACCGTCGAGGGCTGCTCTGTCGATCTTTCCACGAGAACCGGTGGTGACGAGGCAGTTGCCGCGGCGATCGCATGGGGAGGCCGGCTCGACATTCTCGTCAACGCTGCCGGAACCTTTCCGGCAACGCCCGTCGACAGCCTTGACGATGGCGACTGGGAGGATGCACTTGCCATCAATCTGGGCGCCGTCATGAGGACGTCGCGTGCCGCAGCGCGAACGATGGCCGATAACGGCGGAGCCATCGTCAACATCGCGTCGGTCAATGCCGTCATGGGGGACAAGGTCTCGGTCTGCAGCGCCTACAGCGCTGCCAAGTCGGGGCAGCTGGGTCTAACGATGCAGTTTGCTGCCGAGCTCGCGCCCTCCGTCAGGGTGAATGCCATCCTGCCCGGGCCGGTGGCGACACCCATGCTCGAAGGGTGGCTCGACGATCCGGAGGAACGCCGCACCTGGCTGGAGCGATTCGTTCCTCTCAACCGTCTGGGAGATCCGGCAGAGATAGCTGCAGCAGTGGCCTTTCTCGTTTCGGATGACGGCGCCTACATCACCGGTGCCGTCCTCCCCGTTGACGGGGGCATGACCGTTGTCTGAAGACAGGGCCACCTTCTTCGTGCGTGATGATCTGGTGGCGCCGGGTGCTCCGTGGTCCGGCATCGTCCGTCGTGGCGAGGTGCTGCGGATCATCGATCTGGAGGGTCGCCAAGGGGTCGATTTCCTGTGCTACAACGCTGCTGATCCGGCGGAGCGCTATCACGCACCCAACACCGTCAAGAAGAGCGGAACGCTGCGCCTCACCCGGGGTCATGTGCTCTATTCCGATCGGGCGCGTCCACTCTTCACCATCGTTGCCGACACCTGCGGCTTTCATGACACCATCGCCGGCTGCTGCAGCGAATCCTCCAACGCGATGCTCTACGGTGTCACCGGCATGCCCGGATGCCGCGAGAATTTCCTGAAGGCGTTGGCGCCGCATGGCCTGGGTTGGCGGGACATCGTTTCCAACGTGAACTTCTTCTGCCACGTTCCCGTCCGCAACGAGTTCCAGCTGGCGGAACGCACCTTCGTCGACAGTCCGTCCGCGCCAGGCGACCGGGTTGATCTCAGGGCCGAGCGGGATGTTCTCGCCGTCATCTCCAATTGTCCGCAAGTCAACAACGCGGCAGCCGGCGGACGGCCGACACCGATACGCGTCCGGATCATCGCTTGCCGACAGGGTGATGCGTGGCATCATGACGAATCGGAACTGCCGGGGATTGAGCCATGACCTTCCGGATTGCCGACACCTGGTTCGAGCGCCGCCGGATCGACGACGACATCACGCTGGTCTTCGAGCCCCATGTCGACCCGTTGGGGCGTTGCAACATCTGGCACGTCCGCGGGTCCGAGGCCGATCTCCTGGTCGATACGGGCATGGGCATTGCCGAACTCAAGCCGGCGATTGCCGATCTCTTCGGCCATGCCGTCATTGCCTTTGCCACACACACGCACTTCGATCATGTCGGCAGTCTCCACGAGTTCTCCCATCGCGTGGTGTCACGCCAGGAGGCCGCCATCATGGAGGATGCCGACAACCGCTTCTCCCTCTTCAGGGAAGACATGGAACCGGAGGTCGTGGAGTGCCTGGAGAATGCCGGCTACGCACTGCCGGAGTGCCTCATCGATGCGCTGCCCCACGCCGGCTACGATGCCAGGGCCTACCGGGTCGAACCGGCACGACCAACCCGCATCGTCGATGAGGGAGACGTGGTCTCCATAGGCAACCGGCATTTCGAGGTGCTGCACCTTCCCGGTCATTCCCCTGGCAGTGTCGGCTTGTGGGAGGAGCGGACGGGCACGCTGTTTTCCGGCGATGCGGTCTATGACGGACCGCTTCTCGACCAGTTGCCGGAATCCGATGTGACCACCTACTGCCGGACCATGGAGCGGCTGATGACAATGCCCGTGACGGTCGTTCATGCGGGCCACGAACCGAGCTTTGGCAGGGAGCGTCTTGTCGAACTGACCCGCGCCTACCTTGATTCGCGGATGCACCAGGGAGCGTGAAGGCCATGGACGACTACTTCGATCTCGGCGCGTTCCACATGCCGATCACCACGACGTCCGAAGAGGCCCAGACCTGGTTCGACCGCGGCCTTGCCTGGTGTTACGGCTTCAACCACGAAGAGGCGCTCCTTTGCTTCCGCAATGCGCTTGAACACGACCCCGATTGCGCCATGGCGCATTGGGGTGTCGCCTATGCCAGTGGTCCGAACTACAACAAGTTGTGGGTGGACTTCGGCGACGCCGAGCGCAAGGACTGCCTGGCCCGGGCCCGCGCGGAGAGCCGCAAGGCCCAGGAATGCGCGAGCGGTGCGAGCGATGTCGAGAAGGGACTTGCCGCGGCGCTGGTGGCGCGGTTTCCCGATGATCCGACAGATGACTGGTCATCCTGGGATGACGCCTATGCGGCAGCCATGCGAGAGGTCCATCGCCCGCACCCGAACCATCCGGATGTCTGTGCACTCTTTGCCGATGCCCTCATGAACCGGACCCCCTGGAAACTCTGGGATCTCGAGACCGGCGAACCGGTGGCCGGCTCGGACACCCTGGAGGCCATCGAGTTGCTCGAGACGGCGCTTTCCGAGATAGATGGCGCCTGGAGCCATCCGGGGATCCTCCACATGCACGTTCATGTCATGGAGATGTCACCGCATCCGGAAAGGGCTCTCAAGACGGCCGACGCCCTGCATGGCCTCATCCCCGATTCAGGTCACCTCAACCACATGCCGACCCATATTGACGTGCTGTGCGGCGACTACCAGACCGTGGTTGAGCGCAACCAGCGGGCGATCGTCTCCGATCGCGCCTTCGTAGAGCGGCGTGGGGTCTTCAACTTCTATTCGGGCTACCGCGCCCACGACTATCACTTCAAGGCCTATGGAGCGATGTTTCTGGGTCAGCTCGGTCCGGCGGTCGAGGCCGCCGAAGAGATGGTCTCGACCCTGCCCGCGGAGCTTCTCGCCTCGGGCGATCCGCCCCTTGCTGACTGGCTGGAGGGATATGTTCCGATAAGGCCGCACGTGCTGATCCGGTTCGGGCGCTGGCAGGACATTCTTGACGATCCCCTGCCTGACGATCAGGACCTCTACTGCGTCACCACCGCGACCATGCACTATGCTCGTGGCGTGGCCTTTTCGGCCACGGGCCGAGTCGATGAAGCGGAGATCGAGCAGCAGCGGTTTCTCGAGGCGCGGGACCGTGTGCCTGAGACCCGCAAGCTGTTTCACAACACGTGCCTGAGTGTTCTCCAGGTGGCCGGCGAAATGCTCTCCGGTGAGCTCGAGTACCGCAGGGGCAATCTCGATGCGGCCTTCGCCCACCTGAGGCGTTCCGTCGTTCTCGACGACACCCTTGAGTACGATGAACCGTGGGCATGGATGCAGCCCACCCGTCATGCCCTGGGAGCGCTTCTGCTCGAGCAGGGCGAGGCGGATGAGGCCGAGGCGATCTATCGCGCCGACCTCGGTCTCGATGACAGCCTGCGCCGTCCCTGCCAGCACCCGGACAACGTGTGGAGCCTGCACGGTCTCCACGAGTGTCTCTCACGCCGCGGTGAGGCCGTTGAACGCCGTCACGTCAGGAGACGCCTCGATCGCGCCATGGCCCGCGCCGACGTCAACATCAGGGCGTCCTGTTACTGCCGCCTGACCGGTCCCTGACGCCGGAGGCGTGGGCGCCCTTTGCCTCAATGTTACATGGCGATGGTACATTGAGGCATGACAACACCGAGCCCCTTGCCCATGCGTGCGGCATGCTTGGCGTCGGTCCGCCCGATGCCGGTCAGCCTGTTCGAGCGCAGCCACCGTCGATAAAGCCGTGGATTTTGAGCTGATTGCCATTGTGTTCGGAGACGTGGCGTGGATAGCCATCGCCTTCGTGCTGGGTCTGCTGTCGAGAACCGTCGGGCTGCCGCCCCTGGTCGGATTCCTGGTTGCGGGATTCGTGCTCAACCTGCATGGAGTGGTCGGCGGGGACATGCTGCGGAAGCTGTCGGACCTCGGCATCACCCTGTTGCTGTTCATCGTCGGCCTGAAGCTCAACCTTCGGGTGTTTGCGCGGCCGCAGGTATGGGCCGTGACCGGGCTGCACATGGCCATCATCGTGCCGCTCTTCGCAACGGCCATCTATGTTGTCGCCGCTCTCGGCGTGCCTTTCCTTTCCGATCTCGACCTTGCCCGGTCACTCCTGGTCGCCTTTGCGCTCAGCTTTTCCAGCACCGTGTTCGTCGTGAAGGCGCTGGAAGACAGGGGCCGGACGAATGCGCTCCACGGCCGGATCGCGATCGGAATTCTCATCGTGCAGGATCTGGCTGCCGTGGTCTTTCTGGCTATCTCCGCGGGGAAGTTGCCGACCTACTGGGCCCTGCTGGTCCTGCTCGTCTTTCCGCTTCGGCCGCTGCTGACTCTTCTGCTCCAGCGCGTCGGCCACGGAGAGCTCATGGTCCTCTATGGCTTCCTGCTGGCTCTGGGCGGTGCGCAGTTGTTCGAGCTCGTCGGACTCAAGGGTGATCTCGGCGCACTCGTTCTGGGCGTTCTGATCGCCAATCATGCGAAGGCCGACGAGATGGCGAAGTCCATGCTCGGTTTCAAGGACTTTTTCCTACTCGCCTTCTTCCTCTCCGTCGGGCTCTCGGGTCAGCTGACTCTGGAGACGTTCCTGATCGGCGCCACGATCACGCCGTTCGTGCTTTTCAAGTCGGCCCTCTTCTTCGGACTGTTGACCGCCTTCAGGCTCCAGGCCCGCACGTCGCTTCTGGCATCGTTCAATCTCGGAAACTTCAGCGAATTCGGGCTCATCGTAGCAGCCATCGGAGTCGCCCGTGGCTGGATCGACGCCGACTGGCTGATCGTGATCGCGGTCGCGCTGGCTCTCTCCTGCGTCATCTCTTCCGGGTTCAACGTCGCCAGCGAACGCATCTACGCGCGGCACAGAGGCGTGTGGAAGCGCCTGCAACGATCCGACCTTGTCGCCGACGATCAACCCCTTGATATCGGCGCGGCGACGATTGCCATCATCGGTATGGGCCGCATTGGATCGGGGGCATATGACACTATGCGCGAACTGCACGGAGAGACCGTCGTCGGGGTGGACTTCGATCAGGCCACGGTCGAGCGTCAACGGAGCGGCGGACGAAAGGTGTTGCTGGGCGACCCGGGTGATGCCGATTTCTGGGATCGCGTTCAGAGCGCCCACACACTGGAACTGGTCATGCTGGCCTTGCCTAACCTTGCCGCGAACCTTGCCGTGATCGACCAGCTCAAGGCGGCCTCATTCAGCGGCCGGGTTGCCGCCACGGTCAGGTTCCAGGATGACATCGAGACACTCGAAGAGGCCGGCGCATCGACCGTCTTCAACGTCTACGCGGAGGCAGGTTCGGGATTCGCCGCGCATGTCGCCGGGGACATGCCGGCCATGGCCCCGACCGGGACCGAAGACTCTCGCTCGTCGCCATGAGACGATCATGCAGACGCACGGCTTTGGCATGTCGGGCCCGATCCGTGAAGGAGAGGACTCGCGCCGAGCGGGTTCACCGAGGGAAGGCGTATGGTGAGGCACGATGACTGAACGAGAGGATTGCGTGGTGATCGGTGCGGGACTGGTCGGTCTTGCAATCGCCCATGAACTTGCCGTGAGGGGAATGTCCTGCCGTGTGATCGAGCGGGGAAGGATTGCCGGCGGGACGACATCGACGACATTCGCCTGGCTCAATGCCACCTCCAAACTGGAAGCGGACTACCATCGTCTCAACGTTGCCGGCGTGGAGGGCCATTGGCGCTGGGCTTCCCGCTGGGGGAGCGCCGTGACCGGCCACCGGCACACGGGCTGCCTGATGTGGGCGGGTCCGGACACCGCCACCACCCTTGATGACCTCGAACAGATCTTCGATCGACTCTCACGCCTCGACTATCCCTGTCGCCGCGTCGGCGGGCGCGAACTGGCCGACCTGGAGCCGCATATCACCTTCGGTCACGGGGCAGAAGGACTGCTGATGTCGCTGGATGGCTGGCTCGATGCGCCGCGTCTTGCCCGTCACCTTGCACACGGCATCGTGCGCCAGGGAGGCGCCATCCACGAGGAGACACAGGTGACCGGCTTCCTCGGCTCCGCTCCCGTTCTGGAGGGCGTTGTGACCGCAGATGGCCCGGTCCATGCCGAGAGGATCGTCATTGCCGCCGGGACCGGAACCGGTGACCTTGCGGCCATGGCGCTCAGGAGCCAAGCGGCGCTCCGGCCCGTGGGCAGCGATCCTGGCCTACTGGTCGAGATCGCCGGGGCAGAGGCTTTGCTCAACCGCGTCGTCTGTTTTCCCGAAGGTGACGATGAACTGCACATGCGCCCCAATGTGGGAGGCGGGCTGCTGATGGGCGCGGATGCCGCGGACAGGATGCTGCCCGACGAGGTGCAGGCGAGGCGTCATCTCGCCGCAAGGGCGCAACACTACTTCGACGGCCTCGATGCGGCCGACGCGATGGCGCGGACGATCGCGAGGGTCGGACACCGTCCGATGCCGGCGGACGGCCGCTCGATCGTCGGTCACCTTCCCGGATGCGACAACGTCTTCGTCGCTGTTACCCACAGCGGCATCACGCTGGCGCCGGCCGTTGGCGCCCTCATCGCCGACGAGATCACCGGCGGGCCGGCATCACCCCTGTTGCAGGAGTTCCGCCCCGATCGTTTCGCCTGGTCATGAAAAAAGGGCCCTCCAGGCGGGAAGCCTGGAGGGCCCTTGGTCCTGGTGTCAGATCTTGTAACCGAGCGACCTGGCGCCGTCGATAAAGTTCCGGTACTGGGCCTTCTGCTTGTCGAGGCCGAGCTTCTGGGCAATCTGCACCCATTCCTCGGCGGCCTCGTCGAGCGCCTGCTGCGACGTCAGCTCTCCGGAAATGGCCTTGGAGATGTTGCGTCCCAGGGCATCGGCGTACTCAGGAGCCCCTTCCCAGAAGAACTGCGGGTAGCCCACCTCGACATTGGCAAGGCCGGCATCGAGATGATTGCGGGCTCTCCCGAAGGTCTGGAAGATACCGTCGTTCGTCGGATAGATGTCGTTCGTCCCACGCTGCGGATTGGGCTCGATGTACATCTGGGCCGCCGCATCGGTGTAGTGCGATGCGCCGAACGGGTCGGAGCCGCAGTAGGGATCGGCGACGATCCTGTCGGAGTAATCGGGATGCGACATGCGGTAGATGAAGTAGAAGGCCGCATCCTTGATGTCCTGGGGCAGGTTCGCCGGAATGGAGGCCGTCCGGCACCACAGGCTGATCGCCCGGTGAACCACCTCGCCATCGTCATGGACCCAGCCTGGCACGACAGCCGCACCCTGATCTTCGGCGCGTTCCATGCCCTGCTGCTGGACCGTGAATTCCGCGAGATCGATCCACCACACTGACATCACGTCAGAACCCGACTGCCAGCGCTGGATGGTCGTTCCGATATCCATGGCTTCGGCGCCCGGAGGTCCGAACTTGATGATCTCCCGGTACATGTCGAGAGACTCGGCCGCCTTGCCCTGGTTGATGACCGGGTTCATGTTCTCGTCGAAGTAGTTGACGCCGGCCGATGCGGCAATGTCCATCCAGAAGCCCCATCCAAAGTTCGGCGGATTGACCACCATCGACGTGCCGTAGATGCCTTGCGAACCCAGTTCCTCGGTCATGAACTGCGTGACATTGAGGAAGTCCGGCCACGTCTTGGGGACTTCGAGGTTGGTCTGGAAGCGCTTGGAGTACTTCGACTGAAGTTCCGCGTTCTCGAAGAAGCTCTTTCGATAATGCAGGATGTGAATGTCGCCATCGAGCATCACGCCATAGGTCTTGCCGGCCCACTTCGTGTAGAACTCGCGGTAGGCGGGCATGACCCAGTCGAGATAGGCATCGCTGCCCTCGTACTGGGCGAAGTAGTCGTCCAGGGGCTCAAGCTGCCCGGTTTCGGCGAAGGCGCCGAAGAAGAGCGAGGGAAACTGCACCCAGTCGAACCTTGGATTGCGTGACAGGAGCTGTGGCAGGATCTTGGCCACGGCATCGCCGCCATCGTAGTTCTCGCGCCCCTTGATGCCGACGCCGGCTTCATTCATCAGGTGCTCCGACAACCACAGCGGCGCATGAAGCCAGTTCGAGTCCTGGAAGTAGGTCAGCTCGATATCATTGAAGAGCTTCTTTCCGGGAGGAACGGACTGAGCGCCCCACGACAGCCTGCCGGGAAGCTGGAGACCAGCCGCGGCACCAGCGCCGGCGGCTACGGATTTCATGAACTTGCGTCGTGTCCATGCACTGAAAACACCCATTGGATTCTTCCTTTCTCCTGGTCAATGACGGGACAGGCAACATCCTGCCCCGGATGGTGGGCGCCTGCGACCGTCAGGTCACAAGCGCTCCGGATTCAGCGTCGAAGATCATCACATCCCGCGGATCGAGGCTGAAGCCTGCATGCTCGCCCGGCGTCATCCGGGTGTCCGGAGGCGCCAGCGCCTGCAGCGTCACATCGCCCGTCACGATCGAGAGGATGGACCTTTCTCCGAGGTATTCGTTGATCACGACCTTGCCGCCGACCGTCGCACCTTGGTCGCAAAGATGAAGGTTCTGAGGCCGGATGCCCACGGTGAATTCGCGTCCCCCATGGGCGTCGAGATCCGGCATGCGCTCCGGGGCCACGTCAAAGACGAGATCCGCGCCGGTCGCATGGAGCCGAATGCACTCCCCGTCGTCGCGTCGCTCAACCGGGATGAAGGTCGTCGGTGGTTCACCGATGAAGTCGGCCACGAACATGTTGGAGGGACGGTTGTAGAGCGTGTTGCGGTCGCCGACCTGCTGGAGCTCGGCGTTCGACATCACGGCAACCCTGTCCGCCAGCGCCAGGGCCTCCACCTGATCGTGCGTGACATAGATCATGGTGCGGCCAAGTTCCTGGTGAAGCCGCTTGAGATCAAACAGCATCTGGAACTTGAGATGGGCGTCGAGGTGGCTCATCACCTCGTCGAGAATGAACACCGCCGGCTCTCGAATCAGTGCGCGCCCCAGGCTGACGCGCTGCTGCTGACCGCCGGAGAGAACCGGTGGCTTGGCCGAGAGGATCTCGGTGATGCGCAGCAGTTCCGCCAGTTCCCGGGCACGGCGGCGCCTTTCTGCCTGGGGAACACCGCGCACCTCGAGAGGAAAGGCGAGATTTTCCTCGACGGTGAAGTTCGGATAGAGAGCGTAGGTCTCGAAGGCCATGGCCACGTTGCGTTCCCTGGGCTCGAGATCATTGACGCGCAGGTCACCGAAGTGGATGTCACCGGAGGTGATCGGTTCAAGACCGACGATCATGCGCAGTGTCGAGGTCTTGCCGCACCCGGATGGCCCCAGCAACGCCATGAACTCACCATCCGACACCGCGAGGTCGAGGTCGCGCACCGCGTGAACGCCCGTCCGTCCGGATCCGTAGATCTTGTTGACCTTGCTCAGCGTGACGTTCGACATGTCACAACAGCAGGTTGCGCCCGTCGGTCGGGCTGAAGAAGTAGAGGGCGTCAGGGTTCCATGCCAGGGTGACCACCTCTCCGTGGTCGAATGCGCGTTCAGGCCGTGTGAGGGCCGTCAGTCTGACGCCACCGGCATCCACGATCATGACGCCCGTGGAACCCAGAGCCTCGAAGATGTCGATACGGCCCTCGAGCGCCATACCCTCTGGCAGTTCATCCGCCGGCCGCAGGTGCTGGGGCCGCAGGCCGATGGTCACCTGGCGCTTCTGCATCCGTGCCAGGGCTGAACGATGGTCCGGCGAAATCGGCAGGCGAAGTGATCCGGCGTGGGCCTCGAGACGGTCGTCCACGTCGACGAGCTCGGCCTCAATGGCATTGATGGTGGGTTGCCCCAGATGTTCGGCGACAAACAGTGTCGCCGGCTGTTCGAAGAGTTCCCGCGGATTGCCGACCTGGACCAGTTGGCCGCCGTTGCCCATGACGGCAATCCTGTCCCCCAGTGACAGCGCTTCGGCATAGTCGTGGGTGACGTAGACGGTCGCCACCCTGCGCAAATCCTCCAGGGTGTGGAACTGGCTGCGCAATTCGTGCCGGATGCGCGCGTCGAGATGGCTGATCGGCTCATCGAGCAGGAAGACCTGGGGGTCGGCGACCAGGGTGCGTCCAAGCGCGGTACGCTGCTTCTGGCCGCCCGAGATCTCACCGGGCTTGCGCTCGAGCAGCGTGTCGATACGCAACAGGCGCGTCACCTCCCCGACACGCCGCCTGATTTCGTCATCCGGAAGCCCCCGCGCCTTGAGCGGCGAGGCGATGTTCGCGGCCACGGTCATGTGGGGGTAAAGCGCGTAGCTCTCGAAGGTCATTGCCACATCGCGCCGGTAGGGAGGAACCCGCGTGACATCGCGGTCACCGACGAGAATGCGCCCGCGATCCGGAGTCTCGAGACCCGCCACGAGCCTCAGCAACGTGGTCTTGCCGATACCCGAAGGGCCGACAATGACCAGGAATTCGCCTTCCTCGACCTCGAGCGAGAGATCACTGATGACCGGAAAGTCCCAGCCCTTGCACAGTCCTTCGATCGTCAGTCGCGCCATCAGCCCTTGACCACTCCCAGAGACAGCCCGCGCACCATGTAGCGACGCAGCAGGATGAACAGGGTCACGGGGGGAATCATGGCGATCAGAGAGAACGCCATCTGCAGGTTCCACAGTGTCTGGGACCCATGCGTGAACGTCGGAATGACGATGGTGTAGGTGCGCACGTCGGTGCCGACGAACAGGTTGGCGAACAGGTACTCGTTCCACGCAAAGATCCAGCACAACATCGCGACCGAGATCATTCCCGGCAACACCAGGGGCAGGGTGATGCGCATGAAGGCGCGCAACGGGGTCCAGCCGTCGAGGTAGGCGGCCTCTTCCAGTTCGCGGGGCGCATCACGGAAGAACACCATCATCAGCCAGGTGGCCAGCGGCAGGTTGAAGACGAGGTAGAGGATGATGAGCGACCAGATCGAGTCGGTGCCCCACGGCGTCGAATCGAAGAGAAAGAACATCGGCACCAGGATGGCGACCGGCGGAAACATGCGGTTCGAGAGTATCCAGAAGGCAAGGTTCTCTCCGCCGGCCTGGCGCGGAAAGCGGGCGAAGGCATAGCCGGCGAGGGTGCCGAGAAACAGCGACAGCAACGTGTTGATCGTGGCGATGACGAAACTGTCGACCAGCGCGTCAAAGTTGGTGGCCTCGGCGAAGACCGCGGCGAAGTTGCCGAATGCGAAGAGTTCGGGCCAGAAGGTCGGCACCGTGAGATTGGTCTCGGCCGTCGTCTTGAGGGCCGTGATGATCATGAAGTAGAGCGGGAACAGGGTGAACAGGAGCCACAGCCCCAGGAAGGCCAGGAACAGCACGCGGACGTGCCGCCAGCGGTCATCAGGTCTTGCCAGGTCCGCCATCGCTCAGGCCAGTCCCTGGGCGCGCATGACGCGCTTCATGTATTGCAGGAAGAGCGTGACGAGAATTGCCGAGATGGCGAAGATGATGATCGCATAGGCAGCAGCTTCGCCGATCGCGAACTCGCGGATTCCGCGCTGGAAGGCAATGTAAGTTGGCAGTTCCGATGTCTGCGCCGGTCCCCCCGATGTCATGACGTACACCAGGTCGACGAACTTGAAGGCGTCCGTGAACCGCAGGATGAAGGCGATGGCGATGACTTCCTTCAGCATGGGAAGGGTGATGCGCCGCACCACCTTCCACTGGCTTGCGCCATCGACGCGTGCCGCCTCGTAGACCGCCGGGGGCAGGCTGACACGTCCGGAATAGATGATCAGCAACGGCAGTGCCGTCCAGTTCCACACGTCGGCGAGGATGATCGACCACAGTGAAACACCGGCATTGAACCACTCGATGTGGGCGGAGATCAGGCCGAGGTCGAGGAGTGCCTGGTTGACGGCGCCGTTCGATGGAGTCAGCAGGAAGCGCCAGAGAACTCCGACAATCGAGGGTGGCAGCATCATCGGCAGGACCAGCAGAATCAGGATGATGGTGCGCCACAGGTTGGACTTGACGACTTCGTAGAGTGTCAGCGCCAGGATTCCGCCGAGGATGACCTGGAGTACGGCGCCGAAGGAAAGGTACTGCACGAGGTGGACCAGGCTGTCCTGGAAGCGGTCCGAACTGAACACGGTGCCATAGTTGGCAAATCCCACATACGCGTGGTTTCCGGTGAAGAGGCCCGTGATGTTGGTGTCGCGCAGCGAGTGGTAGAACATCCAGACGGTGGGGTAGACGACGATGGCGAAGAGAACGGCCACCGGCAGTCCGACCATGGCGATCGGCACCCAGCGGGCCACGATGAGGGGCCGTTGCCGCCGCTTGCCATCGAACCAGTCGGGATAGGTCGAAGGGTTACCCCTGACAATCGCCTGGCGCACGCTCAACACTCCAGGAGGAACAGACACACCGGCCCGTCGGAAACCGGCGCCCGATCCTGATGCATGCAAACCAGAAATCCCCGGCCATCAGGGACGGACGGGCGACGCTACACGAGATGAGGGCGGGCGTAAATGTCGCTTCCGGCGCCTGATGGAATGCGGCTCTGGACAGTTTGCCCGACTCTGGCGAGTCTCCCCCGGTTGGGCTCAGACCTGGGGAGTACGTGACGTGAAGATTGACGTGCCGGAGGCCTATGTGCCGCAGACGCCGGAGAGCCTGCCCGCACTGCTCGGCAGCGTCGCGGTGATCCGTGACCTCCTCGGAGGCACGCCCGACACGTGGACAGTCGAGGAGGTCGGCGACGGCAATCTCAATCTGGTTTTCAAGGTGCGCGGTTCTGCCGGCGGCATTGCCGTCAAGCAGGCGCTCCCCTACGTACGTCTGGTTGGCGAAAGCTGGCCGTTGCCCTTGACGCGGGCGCACTTCGAGCATCTCGCCCTGGACCGCCAGGCCCGTCACGCCCCAGGGCTCACGCCGGCGGTCGTCCACTATGACGCCGACATGGCGCTCATCGCCATGGAACTCCTGGAGCCCCACATCATCATGCGCCATGGCATGATCGACGGCATTGTCTATCCGTTGTTCACCGAGGCTTTGTCGACCTTCGCCGCCTCGACCCTCTTTCACACGTCGGACCTAGCCATGGCGGCAGGAGACAAGAAGGCCCTCGTGGCCGACTTCGCCGGCAACTCGGCGCTGTGCGCCATCACCGAGGACCTGATCTTCACCGAACCCTACATGGTTGCCGACAACAACCGGTGGACCTCACCGCAACTTGACGGACTGGCGGCATCCATTCGCGCCGACGGCGATCTCAAGGTTGCCGTGTCGCGGCTCAAGGTGAAGTTCATGTCTTCGGCCGAGGCCATGATTCACGGGGACCTGCATACGGGCTCCATCATGGTGACGCAGACCGACACCCGGATTATCGATCCGGAGTTCGCCTTCGTCGGTCCGATGGGCTTCGACACCGGGGCCGTGATCGCCAACCTGTTGTTGAACTACTTCTCGCAGATCGGTCACGAATCGACTCCCGGCGCCAGGGATTCCTACCGGGACTGGGTGCTCGGCAGCATCGAGGAATTCTGGAACGGATTCCGCTCCCGGTTCCTTGCCCTGTGGCGAAACGAAGGGAGGGGCGATGCCTATCCGGCGGTCCTCTTCGATGACCCGGTTGCCCGGATCCGCCTGGCCCGTGAACAGGAACGCTACATGGCGGAACTGTTCGCCGACACGCTGGGGTTTGCGGCTGCCAAGATGATCCGCCGCATCCTCGGCCTTGCCCACAACATCGACCTCGAGAACATCTCGGACGCCGACGTGCGCGCCACTGCCGAGGCAAGGGCCCTCATGATGGCGCGCTCCCTCATGACCGGTCCGGGACACTATGGGTCGATCGAGGCCGTCACAGCCGCTGCCCGCCAATGGAACGCCATCGAGCCCTTCGGCGCGAAGGTGTGAGACATGAGGGCGTGGGCTGCGGTCAGCCCCCGTCCAGGTGGCGCCGCAGGAAGGCCGCGATGTCGCGCAGGGAACGGTCGGCCTCCGGAAGTTCGTCGTAGAACTCGAAGACATGCCACAGCTCGTCCCAGACGCGGAGCGTGACGTCCGCCCCGGCATTCTCGAGGACAGTGGCGAGGGTCAGGTTCTGATCAAGCAAGACATCGCGTGTTCCCGTGGTGATCATGACCGGGGGAAGGGGTTCATTCCACGTGCCGCGCAGGGGAGAAAGGCCCGGATGGGCGAGGTCGCGTCCTCCCGAATAGAGCAGCGCCGCCTGGCGAGTCAATTCAAGGGTCAGCGTCGGATCACGACCATCATTTGTGCGTTGGCTGTCGCCTTCATGCTTCAGATCACTCCAGGGAGAGAGAAGGACGACTGCGACCGGCATGGCGGCGCCGGCTTCCATGGAACGTCTCATCAGGCAAAGCGCCGCATTGCCGCCCGCCGACTCTCCGGCCAGCGCCAGTGGACCGCACGACGGGTCGCCCGCGACCACGGCGTGGACCGCCGTGCAGTCGTCGATGGCCGCCGGATAGGGGTGTTCGGGAGCCAGGCGATACCAGGGTGCCACCACTCGCGCCCCGGCATGTGCGGCGAGAGCGGCACTGACGATGAGGTCCTCGCGTGGACTGCCCATGATGTATCCACCCCCATAGCAGTAGAGGATCGTTCCGGGCTTGCGGTCGGCACGGGGGATGATCTCGAGACAGTCGATGCCCCCCAGGGTGATCTCCCGCACCTCGACGGGGTAGCGGTCAAGAGCACGCTCTATCCTGGGGGCGAACTCGGCAGCGGTCTCTGCCCTTGTCGCTGCCAGGTTGTCTCGCGTCACGTGGCGGGGAGGCGCGTCAAGGCCGGCGGCGATGAATGCACGCGCCTCGTCGCTGCACGACGTCATGGCCGGATCACCCGGTGGTCAGTTTCAGGCAACGTCAGCATGTAGAGGCTCCATCGGATTGTGGCCACGTATCGCGTCGGCAAGTTTCTCGGCCACCATGAGCACCGGCGCGTTGAGATTCGCCGTCACGTTGTGCGGCATGATCGAGGCGTCGACGACGCGCAGCGCCTCGGTATCGTGCACCCGTCCCTGGTGGTCCGTCACCGAATTGTCTCCGGTTCCCATGCGGCATGTCGAGCAGGGGTGATACTCGGAAGAGACCTCTGCCACCAGCCAGGCACGCAACTCCGCCTCGCTCTGAACATCCTCGCCGGGCATGAGTTCACCGGCACTCCACGGGTCGAATGCCGGCTGGCGAGCCATCTCGCGGGTCCGCTCCAGGGACTTCACCATCACGTCCGCGTCGTGGTCATGCTGGAGATAGTTGAAGACGATGGCCGGTGCCTTGCGCGGATCGGGCGACTTCAGCCACACACGGCCGCGGCTCTTCGGGCGCATGAGTCCCATCGAGAACATGAAGCCCGGAGCCACGTTTGCCTCCTCCTCGTCGGCAAAGCCGCTCATGGGATAGAACTCGTGCTGCATGTCGCAGTAGGGGACATCAGCAGAGCTGGAGAAGAAGGCTCCGGTTTCCGAGAGTGTCGAGCATCCGAAGCCGCGCTTCGCCAGCAGCCACGCCAGACCAGTTCCGGCGCGCCGCCAGCCTCTGAGCCGGTGCGATACCGACAGCGGCCGCCTTTCGCGGTGGACGACCTGGACGATCGGGTGATCCTCGAGCCCGTGTCCGACATGGGGCACCTCAGCCACGAGCGGGAGACCGTGTTCGGCGAGGTGGGCCGGATCGCCAATTCCCGAAAGCAGCAGGAGCTGGGGCGAATTGATGGCGCCACCGGCGACGATGACCTCCTTCAGGGCCTCCAGACGGCGAACCTCTCCTCTGAGTCCGACTTCGACGCCGACCGCTCTCCTGCCGTCGAAGACGATGCGATGGACCAGGACCTGGCCCATCAGGGTGAGATTGGACCGGTTGAGGGCCGGTCTCAGGTAGCCTGACGCCGCGCTCCAGCGCTGTCCCCGGTGCGTGAAGCTCTGGGCGACATGAAATCCCTCGTGGTGTGCGCCGTTCTGATCGTCCGTGACGTGGTACCCCGCCTGTCGGCCGGCTTCCAGAAAGGCCTGGTCATAAGCGTGCTGGGCCGGGCAGGTCTCGATGAACTGCGGGCCCCTGTCGCCCCGCCAGGCATTCCCGCCGCGATCGAAGGTCTCACTCTTGCGAAAGTAGGGCAGGCAATGGGCGAAGGACCAGTCGCCCAGGCCCTCGCTCGCCCACTGGTCATAGTCCCGGGGATTGCCGCGATTGGCGACCATTCCGTTGATCGACGATGATCCGCCCAAGACGCGTCCCCGGCGGGCCTGGATCCGGCGGCCATGCAGGTAGGGTTCCGGTTCGGTCTCATACCCCCAGCCGAACCGGGGGTCGCGGGCAGCCAGTGCCGCGGCCGCCGGCATGGAGATGGTGAGGCCCCGATCGGCGCCGCCCGCCTCGATCATCAGCACACGCACTCCCGAATCCTCGCTCAGGCGATTCGCCAGCACACACCCGGCGGTCCCCGCACCGATGATGATGATGTCGTGACTTGCCGATATGTCCATGACGCAAGTGTCTCCCGGCACGGCATCGAACGCAAAAGGAGGCCCGCCTGTCACAGCCACAGCTGAACATTCATTCGATGGTGGCAATCTGCGACACCACGACGACCAAGGCCAATGCACCTGCACCGGGAGATTCACACGTCCTCCCTTTGAACGCCTTATGGTCACAGCAGGAGGCATGCTGACGACGGTGGAGGATTGCCATTGCGCTGCGCTTTCCGGATCGCGAGACCTCCGACTTCGGATGGCGCCGGTCCGCCGCACGCCTGCGGTGGCAGCCACATGAAGAATCCCCCTCGATCAAATCGTGTCCCGGAAGTGGCGGGGCCGAGCGGCATGCAAGAGCAACTGTCGCAGACTGTCCCGGCAATACGGCCCGGGGTGTCCGATGCGTCACCCAAGAACGTGCCAACCCATCGCCAATGCGTTAAGCAGGGTCACGGCTGTCCGCTTGAGCGGTGGCAAGGGAGCGTGCAATGGACCGAAGCGACGGACTCGAACAACGCAACAGGCACTTTGATGCCCTCGCCTCGCGACCGGGCCTGATGTGGCTCGGTCAGAACACCAATCACTTCGAACCTTGCCCGGCTGTCCGCCAGGCGATGATCGACTGCATTGATTCAGGGGAGTGTCATCGCTACGCACCCCCTCTGGGCGTCGAGGAGCTGCGTGGGGCCGTCCTCCAGGACCTTGGCCTTGACCGGGAATTTTCCGTCATAGTGACCGACGGTGCGATCGAGGGACTCTACCATGCCTGCCATACGCTGCTTGGTCCGGACGACGAATTCGTCGTGACCGATCCGGGGTGGCTGTGGCCGAGGCGCTTTGCAGCCAGTCGGCAGGCACGTGTTGTCGAGTTGCCGATCTATGACCGCGAAGCGGGCTTTCGCCTGAAGCCGTCACAGTTGCGCGAGGCGATGACGGAGAAGACGCGTCTCATCTATCTGGTGGATCCGAACAATCCGCTGGGTTCCATCCAGACCTCTGTCGAGATCGAGGAGATCGCCTCCATTGCCCGCGATGCCGGTGCATTTCTCATTCACGACTGCACCTATCGCGACTTCGCCGAAGGACATACTCTGGCTGCCCGCCATTATCCGCAGGGGACGATCACCACCTACAGTTTCTCCAAGTGGCTTGGACTGGCAGGTCTCAGGCTCGGGGCGGTGGTTGCCTCTCCCGATATCATCAATCTCCTTGCTGACGCCCCACCCAACAATCTTGGCTCTTCCTTCATCGCACAGCGCGCGGCGCTCGCAGGCCTGCGTCACAAGGCAGAGTGGTTTCATGATGTGCAGAAACGCCAGCGTGCCAACCAGGCTTCCATCAGGCAGGCGGTCGACCGTATCGAAGGGCTGGAAACGACGGTCTTTCCCTCACACGGCAACTTTCTCGCCATCGACACCTGCAAGGCCGGGTTTGCGCCTGATAACCTTTGTGCATTCTATCTGGAGCACGATATCCTCATCCGGCATGGCGGATACCATTCAACCCATTGCGGAGACCGCTTCATAAAGGTCAGCACGACAGTGCCTTCAGAGTGGATCAATGCATTCTGCAGTCAGATCGAAGACGCCATCGAATGGAGCCGCAGTGCGATGGCCGTCCAGACCCTGTATTGACGTAGTGAATGACGTAGAGGAGGAAATGTGGATCTCGGATTGACTGGTCGATGGGCTCTTGTGACCGGCGCTTCTCAGGGCATTGGCGAGGGGTTGGCCGATGCCTTCGCCTCGGAAGGGGTCAACCTGCACCTGACGGCGCGCAATGCCGACCGGCTCGAGGATCTGCAGAGGCGCCTCCAGGACCGGACAGGGGTCACCGTACATGTGCACCCGATGGACCTCGCGCGGTCCGGTGCAGTCGAGACGCTCGTGGAAGCAATCGATGACATCGACATTCTGGTCAACAACGCCGGCTCCATCCCCGGGGGAAGTCTCGACGCCATTGATGAGAAGGCGTGGCGCGAAGGCTGGGAGCTCAAGGTTTTCGGCTACATCAACCTGACGCGCGCGGTCTATCGCAGGATGCGAGACCGTGGCGGCGGGGTCATCATCAACAACATCGGTAATGCCGGCCAAGTCTATGATTCGGGCTATGTCGCGGGTACATCCGGCAACGCCAGTCTCATCGCCTTCACTCGCGCGATGGGCGGGCGGAGCCTCGCCGATGGCATTCGCGTGGTCGGTATCAATCCCGGGCCTGTCGATACCGAGCGCATCTACAAACTGCTGAAGGTCCGCGCCAGGGATCTCTATGGCGATGAGGCGCGCTTCAAGGAGTTGCTGAAGTCCTATCCTCTGGGACGGCCCGCCAGGGTTCGCGAAGTGGTGGATCTCATGGTCTTCCTTGCCTCCGATCGTTCCGGATACACCTCCGGCACCGTCATCACGGTTGACGGCGGCATCTCGTCGCGCCACTCGATTGTGTGAAGGCGTGCCGGATGCCCTACGCAACATGCGATGACGGCGTCAGGCTGTATTTCGAGTCGGAAGGGGCCGGAACGCCAATCCTGTTCGTGCACGAGTTCGGAGGAAGTTACTGGAGCTGGGAACCGCAGGTGCACGCATTTTCCCGGCGTCACCGATGCATCACCTTTGCTGCGCGCGGGTACCCGCCATCCGACATTCCGGCGTCCGTCGATGCCTATTCCCAGGAGCGAGCCGCCCGGGACATCTTTGCTGTCATGGATGCGTGCGAATGCGACTCCGCTCACCTGGTCGGGCTGTCGATGGGCGGCTTCGCCGTCCTGCACGCGGCGATGTTGCGTCCGGAGCGTGTTCGTTCGCTTGTTGCCGCGGGTACGGGCTATGGCGCGGAAAAGGCGCATGAGGACTACTTCCGCAGGATTTCCTGCGAGGTCGCTGATGGCTTCGAGAGCGGCGCGGCCGATTTTGCTGCGACCTACGCCGAAGGCGCATCGCGCGTGCAGTTCCAGTCAAAGGATCCGGCCGGATGGCGCTTGTTCGCCAAACGGCTGGCCAGGCACTCGCAGCACGGCGCGGCCAACACCATGCGTGGTGTCCAGGCGCAGAGGCCCTCGCTTTTCGATCTCGAAGAAGACCTGTCGCGAATCTCGGCTCCCACTCTCATCGTATCCGGGGACGAAGACGATCATTGCCTGCAGCCCGGCATTTTCCTGAAGCGGACCATTCGCACCAGCGGCCTCGCGGTGCTTCCGAAGAGCGGGCATACCATCAATCTCGAAGAGCCGGAGTTGTTCAATCGCCTCCTGGCCGATTTCCTTGCCGCTGCCGAAGCTGGCCGCTGGGGTGAGCGAGACCCGCGCGCCGATCCAAACCAGATCATGAGAACACGGTGACGTCGGCCATGGAACAGCGCGGCATGCGCCCTTCCGATCTGATTGATGTCGACCGCCTGTGGCATCGTCTGATGCGCCTGGCTGAATTTGGCGCCACATCTGCCGGTGGCGTAAACCGGCAGGCGCTTTCGCCGGAAGAAATCGCCGCCCGCAAAGTTCTGGTGGCCTGGGCTCGCGAGGCCGGCCTGAATGTCCTCAACGATCCGATCGGCAACCTGTTCTTCCGACTGGAAGGCGCCGATCCGGCAGCGGCGCCGATCCTTTCGGGCTCTCACATCGACTCGCAACCCACGGGCGGAAAGTTCGACGGCACCTTCGGAGTTCTCGCCGCGCTGGAAGCACTCTGCGCGCTTGCACCGTCTGCCAGGAAACCCCGACGTTCCATCGAGGCAGTTGCCTGGACCAACGAGGAAGGATCCCGCTTTGCTCCGGGAATGATGGGTTCGGAGGCCTTCACCGGACAAAGGGCGCTCGAAGGCATGCTCGAGGTCGAGGATGTCGACGGTACAAGCGTCAGGTCAGCCTTGGCGCAGGTTCTCGAGGCCGAGCCGGACGTCGCCCGTCGTCCGATGGGTTTTCCGGTTCACGCCTATGTTGAAGCCCATATCGAGCAGGGACCGATCCTGGAACGCGAAGAGACGTCCATCGGAGTCGTGTCCGGCATCCAGGGCAGCCGGCGTTTTCGTGTGACGGTCAGGGGCGAAGCAGCGCATGCCGGCACGACCCCGCGCAAGGATCGCAAGGACGCCCTGCTGGCCGCTGTCGGCATGATCGACGCGCTTGCACATCTTGTTCGCGACCCTGAGGACGTCATGTTCACGGTCGGTCTGTTCCGGGTACAGCCGAATGCGCCTTCGGTCGTTCCCCGGGAGGCCTACTTCTCCATCGATCTGAGGCATCCCGACAATGGCGTGCTCACCCGGCTGGGTGATGCAGTGCACGATTGCTGCCATGCGAACAGCGGGGCCTGCACGGTCGGGGTAGAGGAAATCGCGCATGCGCCGTCACTCGAGTTTCCCGGGAGACTCCGCGACACGATATCCACCGCCGCGGAACGGCTGGAGCTGTCGTGGCGGGAAATCCACTCTGCCGCAGGGCACGACGCCCGGCAGCTTCACTACCACTGCGACAGCGGCATGATCTTCATCCCGTGCAGGGACGGAATCAGCCACAACGAAAGCGAATGGACCGAACCCCATCAGGTGGCAGATGGCAGTCGCGTTCTTGCGGATGTCCTTTGGGAACTCGCGGATGCCCGTTGACGTCGTGCAAGTGTCACACAGGGGTGAGGGGCCTCATGCCGCCATCGGCATGGGTGGGTACGTTTGCCGTGATGTGTCACATGCGCCTGAACAGTCGCGGACATCATCGTGACCGTCGGAGTCACACCGGCGCCGCTCGTGGAACTGAGCGGTGTTTCGGTGACCTATGACGTGCCAAGGCAACAATCGGTTGTGGAAGCCCTGCAGAGCGTGGACCTTGCCATTGCGAGTGGCAGCTTCACCTCTCTTATCGGTCCCTCCGGTTGCGGCAAGAGCACCCTGCTCAGGGTGGTGGCGGATCTTGTAGCACCCACTACCGGGCGCGTGTCGATCGAGGGCCAGACGCCCGCTTCTGCCCGACGCGCACGCCAGATCGGCTTTGTCTTTCAGGAGCCTGCCCTGCTCGAGTGGCGTAGTGTCCTGGACAATGTCGCCCTTCCGCTGGAACTCCAGGGAATCGGGCGCGCGCAACGCGAAACGGAAGCGCGGCGGTTGATCGATCTTGTCGGATTGAGCGGCTTCGAGGCGGTATGGCCTTCGCAACTCTCGGGCGGCATGAAACAGCGTGCCTCCATTGCCCGTGCCCTGTCGACATCACCGCACGTGATGTTGATGGACGAGCCGTTCGGTGCGCTGGATCAGATCACGCGAGACCGCATGAATCTGGAGTTGGTGCGTGTCTTCGAACAAACCGGCATTACCGTCCTGTTTGTCACCCATTCCATCCGGGAGGCCGTGTTCCTGTCGGACAACGTGATCGTGATGTCACCACGGCCGGGCCGCATTGTCCGCACCATCGAGGTCGGCCTGCCTCGTCCACGCGACCTCCTTGTGCGCGACGACAGGACCTTCGGCGAACTGGTCCGCATTGGCGCCCGCGAACTCGAGCAGGGCTATGACGTCTAGCACGCAACCGGTGGTTCGACATGAGGTTGGCATCGGCCAACGGCTCGGGACCCTGGCACGCATGGCGGGACCACCGATCGTGGCAGCCATCGTCATGGTGGGGCTGTGGGAGGGGGTTTGCCATGCCTTCAGCATCGCGCCCTACATCGTGCCGGCACCGACCAGGATCTGGTCTGCGTTCATATCCAAGCCAGGATCCCTGCTCTTCAACGGAGGGGTCACCTTTCTCGAGGCGATCTCGGGCTTTGTCATCGGCTCCGTGCTGGGGGCCCTGCTTGGGACGGCCTTCGCCTACTCGCGTCTCCTTGCACGCGGTCTTCTGCCCTACATCATCGCCGCCAACACGATCCCCGTCGTCGCCATCGCTCCGATTATCATCCTCTGGTTCGGACATGGCATGCAGTCGAAAGTGGCCGTCACCGCGTTTCTTTCCTTTTTCCCGCTGGCGCTCAACATGATGAAAGGACTTCAGTCATACGACCGGGTGGTCATGGACGTGTTCCATGTGTCCGCCGCCAGCGAGTGGCAGCGCTTCTTCAAGATGCGTCTTCCAAACGCGCTCCCCTACGTCTTCGTCGGTCTGAAGCTCAACGTCACGTTTTCTGTCATCGGCGCCATCGTCGCGGAGTTCGTGCAAGCCGACAAAGGTCTCGGCTTCGTGATCATGACGACCTACCGCACTCTCAACATGCCGCGTCTCTGGGCAGCGATGCTGCTGTCGGCCGTGATCGGAATTCTCTTCTTTGCATTGATTGCCTGGATCGAAAAGCGGACGATCCCGTGGCACAGTTCCATGCAGGAGGACAAGTAAGTTGATAGAGTGAACTCCTGAACATGGCTGTCCAGAAGGGGAAGCAAGGAGGACTGATATCATGAAATCGAGAACGACGGCCGTATTGGCCGCGCTTGCTGTTGTGGGAGCGGCTCTTTCAGCAAGTCCGCAAGCCGACGAGACGTTGCGCCTGGAATGGGTCATGCAGGGACAGTTTGCGGGACCGATCGTGGCCCACGACAAGGGCTACTATGAAGAAGCGGGCGTCACCATCGAACTCTTGCCGGCCGGGCCCGACATCAAGCCGGCGGTCACAGTGGCACAAGGATCCGACACATTCGGTCTGGGCCATCCCAACCAGATCATTGCAGCGCGCTCAAACGGCGTGCCGCTGGTGATGGTGATGCAGTTCGGCCAAAAGAGCGCCACGACCTACGTTGCACGCAAGGACTCGGGCATTTCCGGCGTCAGCGACATGCCGGGTCGGAGTGTCGGACTCTGGTTCGGAGGTGACGAGCACGAGTTTCTCGCCATGCTGAATGCGGCAGGTGTCAGTCAGGAAGATGTTCAGATCATTTCCCAGGGTTTCGACATCATCGCCTGGCTCAACGGCGAGTACGAAGTGATGCAGGTCACGCGCTTCAACGAGCTTCTCCAGGTCTATGACAACGGCTTCGGCCCTGAGGATCTGGTCCTGCTCAATCCGGAGGACTACGGGGTGGCGTTGATATCTGGCGGCCTCTTCACGACAGAGGATGTCATCAACGAGAAGCCGGATGTCGTTCAGGGTGTGGTCGAAGCGACCATGCGCGGATGGAGAGACGCCCTGGCTGATCCCGCAGCCGCCGCAGAAATCGTGCTGAAGTACAATGAGGAACTGACTCTCGAAAGTCAGATTGGCCAGATCAAGGCAATGGCTGATCTGATTTGTGCCGGTCCGACCCTGGAGGGTGCTTTCGGCAAGTCGGTGCTTGCGGACTGGGAAACTTCGCAGACCGTCATTCTTGAGGCCGGAGTCATCGATTCGACCGTCGATCTCGAGGAAGGCTTCACCAACAGGTTCTGGGACATGGTTCCCGCGGAGTACAAGCAGGTCATGTGTTCGATGTAGAGACCGATACATCGGCCGGCGCTGCTCGCGGCAGCGCCGGCCGGGTCCGCTTCAAGGAGGATTGGATCTGACTCTATGGACGTGCGCATTCGCCTTCTGTGGTTCCCGCAGGCTCAGTTCGCCGGCTATCTCCTTGCAGAACAGGAAACCCGCCTCGGGAAGAACGGGCCACGCATCATCTGCCAGGGTGCCGACTTGTCGACCGGACCGACCACGGCGTTGCTGCAGGGAGAATGCGAGTTTGCCGTCGCAAGCCCGGCGCACATTCTGGAGTCCGGGGCGTCGGCGGATCTTGTCTGGCTGCTCACCATCCAGCAGGAAAGCCCCCTTGTGTATCCGGTATCCCGGACCAGCGGCATAGAGAATCCGGGCGACCTTTCCGGGTGCCGTGTCGCGGTCTGGCCCGGCAGCGAGGATCTGGAACTGCAATGGATGATCGCGAGAGCAGGTCTTGATGCGAATCGGGTGAGGCTACTTCCGGTTGCGGATACCGTTGCCGCCTATCTCGGGGGCGAAGCCGACTGCGCCCAGATGACCACCTATCATGAACTGCACCAGCTTGAGGCGGCATTGCCGGGCAGGGAGGAGTTCCGTCTTCTGAGGGCGGCGGATCAGGGCATCGGCCTTCTCAAGGATGGCTTGATTGCACGACGAGACTATGTCGAGAAGAACGAGACTCTGGTCCAGGACGTTGTCTGCGCGGTCCTTGCCGGGTGGACTTTGGCCTTCACCGACACCGAGGCGGCAATTGAAGCCTGTCTGGCGGCAAGGCTGGAGCTCGATCGCGAAGATCAGGCGCGACAGCTGGAAGATATCCGGGTGCTGAGCCGGAATGGGGCGACACGAAGCCATGGCCTCGGATATCCCGATCCGGCGCATGCGGAAAACGCGCTTGCCGCAGCGAGGGAGACCGGACTGCTGGGGTCGTTCGTGACGGCATCCGAGATGACGGTCCAACGCTTTTGGCATTCGGTGCCCCCCGCCTTCCGACGGCAAGCCATTTGAGCAGGACGGCCGAAGTCATTGTCGTGGGCGCGGGCGTCGTCGGTTCCGCGATCGGTGCGGAACTGGCTTTGCTCGGACACGACGTGATGATCGTGGAACAGGGTGTGCCGGGCGCCGCCGTATCCGGCGCAAGTCTGGCCTGCATCGGCTCTCACATGGTCGACATGGAGGAACTGCCGTTGCTGGCCTGGGCCTGCGACGCGTGGCGGACACTGGACGAGGAGATCGGGGGCTTCGAGTACCATCCATGCGGTCAGCTCCGTTTCGTCCTGAGTGAGCAGGAACTTGCGGCGGCGCGGGCCTGGATCGAAGTCGAGCGGAACGCCGGACTGGATGTGAAACTCCTGGAGCCCATCGAGGTGCGGGAGGTGGAACCGTCGCTGACCGGTCCAATCGTGGCGGCCTCGTGGTCGAAAGACGATGCAGTGGTCAATCCGTTTCTTGCGGTTCGCGCCCTTCTCAAAAGGGCTCGTGATTGTGGCGCCCGTCTCGAGACGCACTGCCGTGTGGACTCGCTCATCGAGCGCGATGGCAAGATTGCAGGTGTGCGTTGTGCGTCGACCGACATGTCGGCCGAGCACGTCGTGCTGGCATCGGGCCCCTGGACGGCGCGGCTCGCTGCCAGTCTTGGCATGAACCTGCCGATTCGGCCTCACAGGGCCCAGTGCCTTGCGACGGTGCGCATTCCGCCCTCGATCCTCCGTGTCGTCGGCGCCTGTGAAAGCGAGGGCGGTGTCGAGGCTGGCTACACACAAATCCAGCAATCCAGGGACGGGCAGGTGCTGTTCAACACGGTACTCGCAGACGGACTTGTCGACGACGGCGCACAAGACCGTATTCCTGAAGTTGATGCGGCCTTTGTGCGGAATTCTGTCGAGATGTTGCTGTTTCTCTTTCCCGATCTGTGGCGTGTCCATCTCTTGCGCTCCTGGGTCCGCTTCGAGGCGGTCACGCCTGACAACCGTTTCCTCATAGGCCCCCTCGGACCCGAGGGTCTCTGGATCGCCGCAGGAGACTGTGGCACCGGCTTCACACGGGCGCCGGCAATCGCACGATTGATCGGTCAAATGCTTGGCGGCGAACATCCTGCCTTTGACACGACACTCTATGCGCCTGAACGTTTCTCCTGCGAGTACCCGGTTTCGGCATGAAGCGCCTGCGAATCTCGATCGACGGTGCGCCGCTTGACGTCCCCCCGGGAACAACCGTTGCGGCAGCAATGGTCGAAGCCGGCCGAATTGTCTTCCACCACAGCACCCGGCTGGGACACCCGCGCGGTATGTTCTGCGGGATGGGGGTCTGCTTTGCATGTCTGCTCTCGGTCGACGGACGTCCCAACGTGCGGGCATGCCTGACTGAGGTGAGGGAAGGCATGGTGGTGGAGACACATCGGTCATGAGGCGGCGGTACGCATGTGACATCGTGGTTGTGGGAGCAGGGCCCGCGGGCCTGTCGGCGGCGCAGGCGGCGGCGGAGAAAGGCCTTGATGTCATGGTGGTGGACGCCAACAGCCTTCCCGGCGGTCAATACTACATGCAACCACTCGCAGCGGGATCCGTCTTCTCCAGATCGGCACAGGTCATGCGGGGCAAGGCCCAGGCCCGAAGCGCAAGGGCTGCCGGTGTAACGATGCTGCTCGCGACTGAAGTGTGGGGGGCGTTCCCGGGCTTCGTGCTTCATGCCCAGGATCCCGACGGTGCCGTCTGCATCGAGTCGAAAGCCGTCATCGTCGCGACGGGAGCACACGATCGGGTTCAGGCCTTTCCGGGCTGGACTCTTCCCGGCGTCATGACACCGGGCGCCGCCCAGCGCCTGGCCAAGACCTCAGGCGTGCCGCCTGGCCGGCGGACAGTACTGGCGGGCAGTGGACCCTTTCTCCTTCCGGTTGCGGGGGCCATCCTTAAGGCTGGCGGCAGGCTCGTGGAAGTGATCGAGGCACAATCCTCGTTCCTGCCGACGCTGCCCCTCCTCGCGGTTCATCCGGACAAGTGGCCGGAGACGCTGCGCCTGCTGTTTCCGATACTTGCGGCCCGTATCAGGTTCCGATTCGGCGAGGTCGTGGTGGCCGCGTCAGGCGAAGAAAGGGTGAGTGAGGTTGAGCTGGCACCGCTCGATGCTGACGGTCAGCCCGACATCGCAAGAAGACGCATTGTTTCGGATATCGATTCGCTGCTCGTCGGTTTCGGTTTTCAGCCGCAGACGGAACTCACCGCAGTGCTGGGTTGCCGACATCATTTCGATGAAGAGGCTGGCGGTTGGTGCTGCACTGTGGAAAGCGACTGTGGTGCCACGGACACGTCCGGGGTGTTTGCGGCCGGTGAGGTATGCGGCGTGAGCGGTGCCGTTCCTGCAGTGCTTTCGGGGCGCATAGCCGGCCTTGCAGCTGCCGGCCAGATTCTTGAGGAGGAAACCGTATTCGAACGGCGCACTCTGTCGAGGCGCCTGCAGCGTGCCCGCAGATTCGCCAGAGGACTCAATCACCGGTTCACGCCCCCTCCCGGGTTGGCCGGACTTCTCCCGGACGAGACGGTTGTTTGCCGATGCGAAGACGTAACTGCCGGTGAGATCAGGAAGGAGATCACGGGAGGAATGGACACCGTCCATGGCGTCAAGCTCTGGACTCGGGCCGGAATGGGCCCGTGCCAGGCTCGTATCTGCGGCTGGTCGCTGGCCCGGTTGATTGCTGAAGAGACCGGAAACAGCATCGAGGAAATTGGGTTCAGCCGTCCCCGCATGCCGCTGAGACCGGTGCCATTGAACGTCGTTCGCGATTCAAGTCTGTAGGTGAATGACGATTCCCGGTTTCGTCACCGGTGCCCTGCCGCGGTCCTGTTCAGCAGTCCACCGTTGTCGTTCATGACAACGGGAACACAGACCGGCCGGTGATGCTCCGCCCGGCCGGAGACATGTTCACATGGAGCGATTGTCGGCTCATGGCATAGCAGCCGGATTCATGTCACAGGGTCACGTCGTTGCGGCAGTTGATGACGAGCTCGGCGATGGAGGCGGTGTTGGAGAGGGCGATCAGAGTGGCCGCGAGTTCGGCGATGTCGCCAGGCTCCATCATCTGCTCCTGGGGGAAGGTGGTGACATCAGCCGTCATGTCGGTGGCAACGAAGCCGGGACACAGTGCCGTGCAGCGCACCCCGTCGTCCCAGCCGCAATGGCGGGTCGCATGGGACAGGGCGACGGCGGCAAACTTGGTCATCGCATAGCCGACATTGTTGTTGTAGACAGCCTTTCCGGCGATCGAGGCGACGTTGATGATGCGTCCCGCACCGCTCCTCCTGAGATGCGGCAGGGCGAGTCGGATCATCGACAGCGGCGCCTTTACGTTGACGGCCCACATGCGGTCGAGTTCCTCGTCCCTGTCGATCTCGACCGTGACCCGCACGACCATGCCCGCGTTGTTGACGAGGCCGTCGATGCGCCCGAAACGCGACACCGTGTCGTCTACCCACGTGCGATGGGTGTCCTTGTCCTCGGCGTCGTAGCGGTGGCGGAGAAGGCGGTCGGGACCCCAGCCGTGGGTCATGTCGGTGAGCGAGTCGGGATCGCGGACGCCCAGACTCAGCGTGTAGCCGGCATCATGGAGGCGTTCGGCGATGGCGCGGCCGATTCCGCGGTTGGCGCCAGACACCATGATGACGCGTCCTTCAGGGGCAATCATGGAATGTTCCTCCAGGCTCAGGACCAGAGCGCGACGCAGCGGACCTCGATGCTCCAGCGGTCGGGTGCGTCGTCCGGTGTCGACGGGTCCTCGAAGGCACTGTGAAAGCTGAAGGTGGAGGTGGCGTCGCCGTCTCCGCGCTCGCCCCCGGACGAAGCGAGCGTCCCGTCCGAATCCCATTGCTTGAGGACCAGGACCTCGTCACGGGTGAGCGCCGAATAGAAGGTCCACTGGTGGGCATCGGCGTGCCGCGCGAAGTAGTTCTCTCCGATGCGGTCAGCATAGTGAATCTCGAAGACGACCAGGTCGTCCGGATTCACGCTGGCTGCATCGCACAGCGCCAGGGGATGGGTGGCGACCGGTTCCGGCCTCACGTTGCGCCAGACGTTGATGATGGCAAACCGTCCGGAGGTGAGAGCGCAGTCAACTTCGTCCCTGTCGAGCAGCGACGTGCCGTCGGCAAGCACCGTGGAGAGGGTGTCGTTCTCGCCCGGCGGTCTTGTCAGGTCGCGGAGCCGTTGCGGAGCGCTGGTGAGGGTGTAGTCGCCGTGGACCACATGCGCGGGTCCCTGCACCTCCTGGCCGCCGCTGATGCGGCTGCGGCTGGACTTGCCGCCAGCCGAACGCACGTTGTGATCGAAGGCGGCGGCGAAGGTTGCGCCACTCGCCTCGCGCACGATGTCGGCACACTCCGGATAGTAGCGGCGCACCACCTCGTTGTGACTGAGAAAGTCGAAATCGGAATGCGCCAGGGGATTTCGGGTCATGCAGAAACCATTGTGCGCGAGTGTCGGGCGTTGCGCGGCATCGAGTTGGCGGGCATCGCATACCGGCATCGGGTACTCCTCGAGGTCGACGCCGACCCAGTGGTCGTCGCTGCCGTCGCGGTCACGACGGGTCAGCACCTTGCCATTGCGGTAGAGGGAGGGTTCCACCGATGCGCCGAGATAGTTGAAGCGTCCGGTGCCTGGCGAATGTGTCATCAATGAACTTCCTGATGGATGGTGTAACGCGGGCCATTCTGCCACGATGGAATGGCTGGAACCAAGATTGTGGAGGACACGATGGAACTCTTTGCTGATCCGATTACGGTGAACTGCCGCAAGGTGCTTGCCGGGCTGCACCTGCTTGGCGCTGACTACGAACTCACCAAGGTCGATTACTTCGCCGGGGAGCAGGCAGGCGAGGCCTTTCGGAAGATCAATCCGAATGCAGCGCTGCCGGCACTCAGGGATGGTGACCTCGTGCTCTGGGAATCGAACGCCATCATGCAGTACGCGGCCGAGAAGACGGGTCGCGAGGACTGCTATCCCTCAGAGCCCGCAGCCCGAGCCGATGTCAATCGCTGGTTGTTGTGGGAAGCCGCCTCATGGTTTCCATCCTGCTACATCTACCTGGTCGAGAACTGCGTGAAGCCGCTGCTCGGCGATACCACCGATCCTGCCGTGCTGGCCGGGGAGGCCGACAATTTCCACAAGCTCGCCGGCATTCTCGATGATCGCCTGGCGGACAATCCATGGCTCACCGGCGACGCCGTCACGATTGCCGACATTGCGGTGGCCGCACCGATGCATCTCCACGAGTGGGCGCAACTGCCGCTGGATGACCATCCCAATCTGGTTCGCTGGATGACCGAAGGCGTCGAACAGCTCGAGAGCTGGAAGGCCACTCATGTGGGCGAGGGATTTGTTGCCGGTGCCCCGGACTGATCACGGGGGCGTGGAGGGTCATCGGCCGAGGACGAGGACGAGGATTCCGGCGACGATCACCAGAATGCCGGCGATCTCCGCGATGCTGGTGACCTCCCGGAAGATCACCCGCGAGGCGACGAATGTGAACACCAGTTCGATCTGGCCCAGGGCGCGCACGTAGGCGGCGTTCTCGATGGTCATGGCCGTGAACCAGCATGCGGATGCCAGCATGCCGGTCAGTCCGACGAGCCCGGAGACCCGCCAGCTGCGGAAGGCCTCGGCGAGAACCTGGCGCTGCCGCGCGGCGAGCCACGCGGTCATGATCACGGTTTGCCAGGTGGTGACGACGAGGAGCGTGAAGGCGGCCTGCATCAGGTAGCCTTCGCCGCCCAGCGAGAGCGACGCCGCGCGCACCGACACGGCCGTCAGGGCAAAGAGCGCTCCGGACGCAAGGCCGATGGGAATGGCGCGGCCGGAGAATTCCCGGGCGTCCGTGGCGGCGCGCGTCATGCTGAGGACCAGTACGCCGGCAAGGCTGACGACGATTCCGGTCAGTGCCCCGATACTCAGGGGATCACCCAGGATGAGAAGGCCGATGATGGCTGCCTGGACCGTTTCCGTCTTGGAATAGGCCGTGCCGGCGGCGAAGGTCCGCAGCGAGAAGAGCGTCACGAGAAAGAGGGTGGCGAGGATCTGCGCCAGGCCGGCAATGCCGGCAAAGACCAGGAACGTGCTGTCAGGCGCCGGGAGCGGGCGGCCACCAATGACGAACAGCACGGCGACCCAGGCAAGGGCAAAGGGCACCGCGTAGACGAAGCGGACATAGGTTGCGCCGACGATATCCAGTCTGCTGCGCAGATGTTTCTGCAGGGCCGAGCGGGTGTTCTGCAGGAACGCCGCGGCAATGGTGATCGGAATCCACAATTCCATCAGCAGTGATCTCTTGTCGCCGGCGCATGGCGACGGACCGGGGCGGCCGGTGCGCGGTTCAGCGCTTCCCTATCCATGAGCGAACGGCGTAATCAACCAGGCCGGACGATTCGTGCCAACACGCGCAACGTCACGGGGAAAAGGCAGGTGGCGCCCATTCCTCGATCCGGTGCTCGGTGCGCAACATCTGCCGTCGGCCCTGAAGTCCTTCAAAGACCTTGTCGGCATCCGCAATCCCGGAGGGGTCGAGCATCAGGGAGGAGCGGGCTTCGGCAAAGAACCGGTCACGCGCCCGTTTCACATAGCCCTCCTGCCACCATGTGCAGATCCTGTCCCGGGCGTCGTCGAGAGCGTCTGCTGAGGGAAGCCGGGCGCGTTTCTGGCGCTGGTTGACGTGCCTGTCGGTGGGCAAGAGGTTCCACAGGGCATCGCACGGCCATGCCGCCCACGGCATGCAGTGATCGATGTTGAGTCGCTTGCCGTCCAGCCTTCGACCCGTCCAGACACAATAGAGGTCATCATTTTCAAGGAGTTGTTGAGAGATCTTTCGGGCGAATCCAACATCACGGTCGGGATCGGACCATCGCATGGCGGCTTCGACGCGCCGATGGTCGAGTTCGTTGCCCTGTGTCGTCGCCCAGTCCGTCATCAGCTTCATCCATTCACCGATCAGCGCGGGCTCGATCCACGCGTCATGGCGCATGAGCGAGTTCCAGAGATGGACGGGTATGCGAAGGTCGCCGAACTGCGCCAGATACTCCCGATCCACGAGGACGGAGTCGGATGCTCTACCGGCCTTCGCCTTGCGAGCCTCGAACACCTGTTCGTCGGAACCAGGAAGCGTCATGAAGTGGATCGGCATCCTCACCAGCGTGTCAACGGCATCCCGAAGCGCCTGGTGCAGGCCACGGGCGAGGGAACCTGAAAGGCGCTGGCCGACACGCAAGTCGAAGGCGGGGAGATCGCGGATGTCACGCCAGCCTTGCCTGACAAATCCAAGATTGGTCAGTCCATCGCTGCCGGGGCGCTGCGGCAGTCTGGCGTCGATGAGCGACTTGTAGAGTCTGAGCCAGTTGAGAGCGACGAGACCGAGAGGCACGGTAACGGTGTCGTCATTCTCGTGGTGCGCCATGCCGGGGGCGCTGTCGGCGGCCCGCGCCACGGCGCGAAGCAGGCCGAGCTTGTAGGTCGATGACTTCCGGTCGTTGAGGATGATGTGGCGAAGCAGCGGGAGCGCGCCGGTGCCGTCATCGGGAAGCTGCAGGGCCACCTGCTCCCATCTGATGTCGGGACGGCCAAAACTGTCCGGCGTGGTATTCCTGGAAAGCGCCATGGCGCCGTGGCGACGGGCGAGAGATTCAATCTCGGCGGCGCTGGAGGCATGCATGTCGTCGTCGGCGTCGTTGCCGCCGACACGCAGCGCGAAGATGATGAGTCCGCCGGGCTTGAGGAGGCCGATGAGCTTGCGAAAGGCGCGTTGCCGTTCGTTCGGATGGACATGCATCCACACGGCGTTGAGCAGAATGACGTCATAGCTCAGGCCCCGCCCCACAACGCGGTCGAGCGACGGCAGGCAATCGCGGATCCAGGTGATTTGTGGTGTCGAGTGTCTTTGTCGCGCTTCGGCGAGCATCGTCGCCGACGGGTCGACAGCCACGACCTCGTAGGCCATTGCGGCGAACCACGCCGCGTCGCGGCCCGATCCGGCGCCGACGTCGAGCACGGCAGCCGGTGGAGGCGGCAACTGATCGGCGAACCAGGCATGAAGCGCGTCGGGGTCGATGGACTCGTAGCGATCGGCGAGGGCTCGCCCCGCAGCGTCCTCGTATCGCGTCAGTTGTCCAGGCGCCCCTTTCATCGGGAGAGGATAGACTCGTCAATCCTCTGGAAGAAGGTCTCGCGCGCGAAGGTGGGGGATGTTCCGCAGGCCTCTCGCAGCTATTGTGAGGGCAGGGAGCCGGAGAAAAGGCATGGATAATGGGTTGATCAGTTTTGCCAGTGGCAACGCCAATCCGGAGACCTTTCCGGTGACAGACTTCGCCGAGGCTGCGGCCGATGTGATGCGTACCATGGCAGTGGATCTCACCACCTATCCCGGGAGTCTCGGTCATGAAGGGCTGCGCCAGCTGATGGCCCGGCGCGAAATGGACCGCGAGGGAATATCGGTGGATCCCGATCACGTGCTGATCACCAACGGTTCCATGCAGGCCGTCACTCTGGCCGTGGAGACGCTGTGCACCGGAGTGGACGACATCGTCATCATGGAGGAGCTCAGCTATTCGGGGAGCATCGTTGCCTTCGGCTCCATGGGAATCGAGATGGTGGGCGTTCCGGTCGACGGCGATGGCATGGTGATGGAGGCTCTTGAGGACACTCTTCAGTCACTGGCGAGCCAGGGACGTCGACCCAGCTGCATCTACACCCTTGCCACCTACCAGAACCCGACCGGCACGGTGATGCCGCGGTCCCGCCGCCTGGAGATGATCGCCATTGCCGGGCGTCATGGCGTCCCGATCGTCGAGGACAACTGTTACGGAGACGTCCACTTCGACGGTGACGTTCCTCCGGCACTCTACGCGCTCGATCCGTCCCCCTCGCTGATCTACCTGTGTTCCCTTTCCAAGATCTTCGCTCCCGGCGTGCGCCTCGGCTACATGGTGGCGCGGCCACCCATGCTCGACAACGTGCTGGCGAAGCGTCATGACGCGGGACCCAACACCCTGGCGTCCGCCATCACCCATGCATACCTGAAGGATTGCCTGTGGGACCATGTCGCCATGGCCAACCGGGCGCTGAAGGTCAAGCGCGACACCATGATGAACGCGCTCAGGCGGGAACTGGGCAACGCGTGTTCCGTTGTCCGCCCGCCAGGCGGCCTCTTCATCTGGGTGCGGCTGCCCGACGATGTCGATCCTGTCCGTCTCGTCGACGTGGCCCGTGACGAGGGGGTGGAGGTCGTCGACGGTTCGGCATTCCATGTGAGGAACGACGCCGGATCGGTCATCCGCCTCGCCTTCGGCTTCCCGACGGTCGAGGAAATCGACGAAGGTGTCCGCCGTCTCGGCGTCGGCCTGCGCAAGGTTCGCGGCGATTCACCTGAACCATGAGGACTCCCTTTGCGCGGGAGGAGTACGAGGATCGCTGGCGCCGTGTGCACGAAGACATGCGTCGGCGCGGACATGCCGCGGCCCTTGTGATCGGCCGTGGCGGCGGTTCCTACGACCGCAGCGGCGATGTCCTCTATCTGGCCAATCACTATTCCCCGGCATCGGGTCACGAAGTCGACAACCCGCTCAACACGGCGCGCTCGTTCTCGGCTCTCCTGCTCGAGGAAGGCCGCGAACCGCAACTCCTGATCGATGATCCCGAGCCGCGCCGTGATCGCCTCGCCACGGGGCATGTCAGCGGTCACAACGATCCCATGTCCGCCGCCGGCCGGGCGCTGGCGGAACGTGCCATCGATGGCACCATCGCCCTGGTGGGGGCCGACTTCCTGCCCCTCAAGTACTGGCGGCTCATCCGGTCCGCGGCCGGGAATGTCGCCTGGACCGAGGATGACACCCTCATCCAGCGCGCCCGCCGCATCAAGAGCCCGGCCGAGATGGAGGTCTTTCGCGAAGCCGGAGAGATCGCGACACGTTCCCTCGACTTGCTCATGACAGGTCTCGTGGGCGGCATGTCCGAGGCAGAAGCCGTGGGCGACGCAATCCGAGAATTGCGCCGGTCCGGCGCGGTATCGCAGATGATTCCGGTAGCCCATGGACCTCACATCGGCCACTGGACGTCGGAGCCGCTGACAGGCGCCAGTCGTGACGTGCCACGCCCGGGCGATCTCGTCAGGGGCTGGCTCGACAGCATCATCTACCAGGGATACTGGCTCGATCCCGGCCGCACGGCGGTTGCCGGCGGCAGGCCGACAGACGAGCAGCGGTCCCTCATCGAGAGTTGCGTGACGATCGTGGACACGTTGATCGAGGCTATCCGGCCGGGTGTCCTGGTCCACGATGTGGCGCGTCTGGGAGACCGGCTGACGGACTGCCATCGCCAGGGCTCCAGCCAGATGAGCGCCCAGTGGCCGCTCTATGGACACGGCACCGGTCTCTACTGGGAGCATCCCTACATCGGCCTCACAATGTGTGAAGCGCACGAGCGCTTTGAAGCCGGTATGGTTCTCGGCGTCGAGGTCTTTCTTGACAGCGAAGGAACCGGCACCGCCGCGCACGAACAGAATCTCATTGTCCATGCCGGCGGAAACGAGATCCTCACCCATTCTCCCGACTTCTGGTGGTAGATGCCGGTGACCGGGGCACATCATGACGCCTGTGGAGGACTCTTCAGCGGTTCGTTGACAGCAAACCGGCGAAAAAATACCGTCAATCACCGGATTGTTCGGATCGCGTGTGACAGGCGTCGCACCAGATATTCAGGCGCGGCGGGTGGCCGCCGGCATCATCGGAGGTGTTCATGAACCAGATCTTTGATCGTGCTGCCCGTCGAATGGGTCAGGGTCTCTTCTGGGCAACCGTTCTCCTGGTTGCCGTGCCAGGCGAGGCAATGGCTGCTGTGCCCGACGAATCGCAGTTCGTCTTCAACACGTTCTCCTTCCTGGTGTGGGGTGCGTTCGTGATGTGGATGTGCGCCGGCTTCACGATGCTGGAGTCAGGCTCGGTGCGCACCAAGAACGCCTCGGTGATCTGCCTCAAGAACATCGGCCTCTATTCCATCGCCGGTCTCGCCTTCTACTTCATCGGCTACAACCTCATGTACGTCGACGTCTCCGGATGGATCGGCACCGTCACGTTGCTTTACGGTCCGTCAGCCGATGAACTGGCAATGCTCGACGGTGACGAGGGCGCGGCGGCGGCCGTCGTGTCCAACGGTTATTCGGTGATGTCGGACTGGTTCTTCCAGATGGTCTTCGTTGCCACCGCGGCCTCGATCGTCTCCGGCGCTCTCGCCGAACGTGTCAAGCTGTGGTCCTTCTTTGCCTTCATCACCGTGCTGACCGCCATCATCTACCCCATCGTCGGCGCCTGGACCTGGGGTGGTGGCTGGCTCAGCGAAATGGGCTTCCAGGACTTTGCCGGTTCCACCATCGTCCACTCGACCGGCGGCTGGGCAGCCCTTGCCGGCACCATCGTGGTGGGAGCGCGCCGGGGCAAGTTCCGGGCGGACGGCAGCGTCAAGTCCACTCCGCCGTCGAATGTTCCGGTGGTCACGCTGGGTGTCTTCATACTGTGGCTGGGCTGGTTCGGCTTCAACGGCGGATCACAGCTCGCTCTCGGCGGTGCGGTCGATGCCGTCGCCATGAGCAACGTTCTCGTCAACACGAACCTCGCTGCGGCGGCAGGCGTCATGGCGGCGATCAGCACCGCCCGTCCGATCTTCGGCCGCGTTGACCTGCTGGCCGGCCTCAATGGTGCCATCGCCGGACTCGTCGCCATCACGGCCGGTCCGGACATGGTCGATCACTACTGGGCGATCATCATCGGTGCCGTGGGTGGCATCGTCTGCACCGTCGGCATGAAGGTCATGGAATTGCTGAAGCTCGACGACGTGGTTGGCGCAGTGCCGGCCCATCTCGCCGCCGGCGCGTGGGGTACCCTTGCCGTCTGCATCACGGGCGGCGGTAATTTCGGGGTCCAGCTCCTTGGTGTGCTTGCCATCGGAGTCTTCGTCTTTGTGGTGTCGCTCGCCCTGTGGTTCCTGCTCCAGAAGGCGGTCGGCGTCCGGGTGACGGAGACCGTGGAGGAGATTGGCCAGGATTCCGCCGAGCTTGGCATCGAGGCCTATCCGGAGTTCGTGGTCATGCCCGATGCGGACGACGTGGAGGAGTTGAGGCGATCCTGACGGAGACGGATCACCCTGAAACCGGGGTGGGCCCCTTGAGCTGCCGTTGACGGGTCGCTGGTGGCAAAGAAGCGCCGTTGATACGGCGGCGGCAATCAGCCGCCGGGATGTGAGTGCTCTCGAGGTGGTCGAGAGTCACATCGCCCGCATGGATGAGGTCAACGCGCATGTGAACGCCGTTACCATGCGCATGGACGAAGAGGCGCGCCGTGCAGCGCGCGCCGCCGATGACGCCATGGCAGCCGGCAGGCCTGTGGGACCGCTGCATGGAGTCCCTGTCACCATCAAGGAAAATGTCGACGTGGCCGGACAGGCGACCACCAACGGCATTCCCGCCTTCGCCGAAAATGTGGCCAGCGCGGACTCTCCTGTCGTTACTCATCTCAGGAAGGCCGGCGCCATCATTATCGGCCGTACCAACACCCCGGAGTTCAGCTTCCGGTGGTTCACCGACAATCCGCTGCGTGGCGCCACGGTCAATCCCTGGAACCGGGATGTTACGCCCGGCGGTTCGGGAGGCGGCGGCAGCGCGTCCCTGGCCGCGGGTATCGGCTGCATCGCCCATGGAAACGACGTGGGCGGTTCGCTGCGCTACCCCGCCTTTGCCTGTGGTGTCGCGACCGTTCGCCCGACTCTCGGGCGTGTCCCGGCGTTCAATCCATCGGCGGCAGCCGAACGTCCGCCCATGTTCCAGCTGATGTCGGTCCAGGGTCCGATGGCGCGTGAGGTGAAGGACGTGCGTCTCGCCCTCGAGGTCATGTCGGCACGTGATCCCCGGGATCCGTGGTGGGTGCCGGCGCCGGTCGCGCCTCCTCCTCCCGATCGCAAGCCCAGGGTCGCCGTCACGCCCGACCCCGGCGCCATGGGAGTTCATCCGCGTCAACGCGACTCGGTCACGACGGCTGCCGATGCCCTTGCTGCAGCGGGATACGATGTCGTCGAGGCCGAACCTCCGCGCATTGGCGATGCCATGCGGTGTTGGGAGCGCCAGATTGCCACCGAGCTGACATTCTTCATGGAGCGGGACATCCGCCGCCATGGTGGCCATGCGATCAACCGCAAGCTCGACTTCATCAGGACCAACGTGCCGACGCTCGACCTTGAGTCCTATCTCGCGGTGCTGTGCGAGCGTCAGACCCTGTTGCGCGAATGGCTCCTCTTCCTCGAGGACCATCCTCTGGTTCTCGGTCCGGTGTCCACGGAGCCGCAGTTTCCGGTGGACGACGATCTTGTGAGCGCCGAACGGCTCGGTGAGATCTTTGTTGCCAATCGACTGCTGACGACCGTCAATTTCCTCGGCCTTCCGGCAGCCGCCGTGCCGGTGGGAATGGCCGACGGTCTGCCGCTCGGGGTGCAGATCATCGGCAGCCGGTACCGCGAGGACATGACCCTCGATGCCGCCGAAGTCATCGAGAACGCGACCGGGATACTCACGCCGCTCGACCCGCGCTGATCCGTTGCAGCCGTCGTGACGCCACCGCCGGGCATCAGGCATGATAGGGCCATGCCCCGATGGCCCAAACGTCCCGGAAGAATCATTGCGCTGGTCGTGCTTGTGACCGGAGCGGCCATGACCGCCGGCCTCCACGGGGCCCGTCACGAGATCGCAGGATGGCTGATCGACCGCAGCCTTGGCGATGCGGTTGTCGAATTCGAGGTGGCGGAGGTGACGTTTGGGACCGTCACCATGACCAATGTCGTGCTCGATTCCGGAGGCACGATCGAAGAAGCCCGGGTCCTTTGGAGTTTCGGCGGACTCACCTCCGGCCACCTCGAGCGATTGACACTCAGGGGATGGGAGTCGGACTGGTCTGGTCTGTCAGAGGTGGCGGCCGGCATGACCTCGCTGGCGGCGGACGTTGTTGCCGAGGACGCGCGTCTCGACATTTCCGGACCGTGGGGCGCCATCATCCTTCGCTTCGACGCGAAGCTCGACGATCAGCGGAACGGATTGACCGGCACCGGGAACTGGCAGGCAAAACTCATGGGGCTGGAGGGTGCCGGTGACCTTGCCTTCATCTGGCGCGAAACCGTTGACCAGGCGATGATTGACATCACGCCAGGGGGGGAGGGTGCCGGTCTTCCCGGCGGCCGCATCGTGGTGGATGGTGTGACGAGCCCTCAGCCGGATGTCCGTGTTCGTCTGGGGTGGCCTGGCCTCGCAGCGGGCGATCTCGAGATCGAAGGCACCGTGGACGGCACGGGCATCAAGGGAACGGCCACACTCTCCGGTGGCAGGATTTCGCTCACCGCCGACATCGATGTCACGGGCGAAGGCGGGGACTGGCAGGTGGAGGGCGTGGTGACGTCAGGCACGTCGCTCCATGCCGCCCTGCGACTCCACGCCCGAACTGCTGAGATGTCCGAGCCGGCAAGCTGGACGATCACGGGCGACGGCGTCGTGGAAACAGCTGACCTGCGCCTGGGATCATGGCTGTCGGTGGAGGGTGCGAACTTCGCCACGGACCTGTCCCTCGAGGATGGTCGATGGCGGGCATCGCTCGGCGCGCCCCTTCCTCTCGTTCTCCATCTTGGCGATGGCCTGCGCCTTGACCTTTCCATGGAGGCGGTCTCGCTGGAGGCGATGCGGCAGGGTGACGGCGTGGACCTTGCCGTGGTTCTCGAGGCATCGGGCGAGGTGACGGGACGGGGCCATGGCCGGGCTCTCATCAGGGGCGATGTCGCGTTCGACCATGCCGGCCGTGTTGTCGCGCTCAGGATTCCGGACCTCGATCTCGTCATGGAGGGTGATGTGTCGGGTCATGTAACCGGATCCGCCGACGTGGCCCGCGGACCGGATGCCTGGCGGGGCGGCATCGGGATTCACGGTCTTCTGGAGGAGGTGGTGATGGCGGACACCACCTTCTACAACATCGTTCTCGATCTTCCGCTGACACTCGCGACCGGTACCGGCAACCACCTCCTCGGCAGCGATTCCTCCGCGCTCCTGCATGTTGGCGAGGTTCGCAGCGAAGTCCTGGTCGTGGGCGGCGTGGACCTGGAGCTGCCGTTCGGAATCGATGTCATGGAGCGCGGTATCGAGGTTCGTCAGAGCGACACCGGCTGGATCGACCTGCAGACCTTCACACATGGTCCCGTGCGCCTCGTGGGGCCGGTCTCCGTCAAGCTCGAAAGGGAATCACTCCCTCTCTTTGTCCTTGAACGGCTGGGAAATGATCTTTCCTGGGATCTGCGTCTGCAGCTCAGCGATACACCGCTGCATGCGGTCGTTCTCGCCGACACGCCGCGTCCCGTGAAGATCGAGGGAGTGTTGCCTGAGCTCGGGATCCGTCTCGAGAGTCTGGGCGCCAACTACCTGCAGGCAACCATGGATGCAGAAGGCGGTGATCTCGTCCTCAGGGGGCCGGACCTCAGGGTCAGGGATGTCCGTGCCCTCCTCAACTACAATTCGGGTCTGTCGCCCTGGCCGCAGTTCAGTGCCGATATCCGGGAGATCGAGGACTTGAGAGACCCGCAACGCTTTACCCGGATGTCGGTGGATGTCGTGGCAACACCCGTGTGGCCGGACGGCGACGATGCGCGCATGTCGATGACCCTCCACGCCGACAAGGCGCGGTTCCTCGGTGCCGTCGATGCCCGCTACATGCCGGGACGGGACCGTCTGGAGGCCTCCGTGAAGACCATCAGTGCGCTGTTCGAGGTCCCGGGCCTGCAGCCGGCGGACCTCTCCCCTCTCTATGGTGCGCCCTTCAGCGATGTCCAGGGAGGCGTGGCTGTCACGGGAACGCTCTGGTTCGAGGGAGAAGAGTCCGGCGCTGATCTTGCTGTCACCATCAATGACGTCTCCGCCAGGATCGCCGGTGTCCAGGTGCGACAGGTCTCCGGCACCAGCACCTTCACCCACCTCCTGCCGCTGGAGACGTCGTCTGCCCAAACGTTCACGATCGCCGGTCTCGATGCCCTTCTGCCGCTCCAGGATGTCGAGGTGTCGGTGTCCTGGCCTGGCGACGGCACGCTGGTGGTGGAGAGCGTCGTGGCCAGTCTGCCCACGGGCAAGCCGTTCAGGGTCGAACCCCTGGGCCATGACGGCAATATGATGAAACTCCGTCTTTCCGGCCTCGATGCCGGATCGCTTCTCGACCATGCCGGAGTAGCGGGACTCGGTCTGGAGAGTCTTCTCGATGGCGAGGTCGACGTGTTGCCTGGCGAGGAGGGTCTTGTAGTTGACATGGCGGAGTTGCGTACCTCGTCGCCTGGGGTCGTTGCCTTCGCCGACCGCGGAGAGCGGGTCTACGATGCACTGGAGTTCCACTATGACCGCGGGGAAGGGACATCCGGATCGATGCATGTCACGATGACGGAAGGCAGGTGCCGGTTGCGGCGGGAATTCTCTCTCGGTCACGGCATCGACGCGCTGGCCGGCGCAGTCGCAGCATGGATGGATGACGCCCGATGCGACAGCACGTGATGGAGGGCTCCGGGGTTCTCCCCGGTTCGATTGACGAGACCGTTCGCCTTCTCGAATCGGAAGACTACGTCACCGGGCGCGGACTTGCCTGCGCCATCTACCTGGCGCTGGCCATGGAAAGACCACTCTTCCTCGAAGGCGAGGCCGGTGTTGGCAAGACGGAGACGGCGAAGGTTCTGGCAACCGCGCTCGCCCGCCGGCTCATTCGCCTGCAGTGCTACGAGGGCCTCGATGTGGCCCAGGCGGTCTATGAGTGGAACTATCCGCGCCAGATGGTGGAGATCCGGCTTGCAGAGGCTGCCGGGGCGGTTGATCGTGATGCGGTCTCCGGCACGATCTATCGCGACGAATTCCTGCTCAGCCGGCCCGTTCTGGAGGCGTTGCGCCCTCATGAGGAGGGACCGCCCGTCCTTCTCATCGACGAGATCGACCGAACGGATGAACCTTTCGAAGCCTACCTGCTGGAGGTGCTGTCCGACTGGCAGGTCAGCATTCCCGAACTGGGAACCGTGGCGGCAGGCCAGCCACCGATCGTCATCATCACCTCCAATCGGACGCGCGAAGTGCATGACGCGCTCAAGCGTCGCTGTTTCTACCACTGGGTCGACTACCCCTCGCCCGAGCGGGAGATCGAGATCGTGGAGCGCAAGGTGCCCGGATGCGGGGACCGGCTCGGCGCCGAAATCGTCAGGTTTGTCCAGACCCTGCGCCGCCAGGATCTCTACAAGACCCCGGGGGTCGCGGAGACCCTCGACTGGGCGATGGCTCTCGAGCACTTTAACACCCGGTCACTGGAACCGGAGATTGTCGACAGTTCGCTTGGCGTGCTGCTCAAGCACCAGGACGACATCCGGGCCATCAGGGATGCCGGCATTGACGTGCTGCTGAAGGAAGCCGGCACGTGAGTGCGATCCTGGCCAACGTGGTGCGCTTTGCCGGTTCCCTGCGTGCCGCCGGCTTGGCGGCGGGACCGGACAAGGTGCCCGACGCCATCCGTGCCCTGGACCTGGCGGGGGTCGCCCGGCGCGAGGATGTCTTCTGGATGTGGCATGCCATTTTCGTTTCCCGTGAGCAGGAAAGCGATCTCTTTGCCAGGATCTTTCACCGCTTCTGGTCGGGGGAACCCGCTGACGGGAGCGCCACGCAGGAACCCGTCGTCGAGGCCGGAGCCACGAATCCGGGACTGCCGGAGGGCACAAGAGAAGACGGGGGACACGGCCCGCAAGCCGGAGAAGAGGGAACCTGGTCGCCCGCCGAGGCACTGCGCACCATGGACTTTGCCGACATGGACGAAGACGAGATGGCTCGTGCGCGTCAGGTGGTGGCGCGGATGTCGATTGCCCTGGCCCCGCTTGCCGGACGCCGCCTCAGGCCCTCGCCATCCGGCCGTCGCATTGATCTGAGGGCGGCGCTGCAGGGGGGCGTGCGCCAACCGGGCGGCATGATCACGCTGCCTCTCGTCCGGCGCGTCGACAAGCCACCCGGGGTGGTGCTGTTGTGCGACATCTCGGGTTCCATGATCGACTATGCACGCATGCTGATCTGTTTCGCCCATGCCCTGTCGGCGCACGGCCGCAAGGCGGGTACTCGCCGATGGACCGTCGGTGCGATGAAAGTCCATACCTTCACCTTTGGCACCCGGCTCACCCATGTTACCCGCGATCTGGCAACGCCGGATGCTGCGGTAGGCCTGCGTGCGGTCGCCGGGCGTGTGGAGGACTGGTCCGGCGGCACTCGCATCGGCGAGTGCCTTGGGACCTTCAATCGCGGCTGGGGCCGTCGTCTTCCCGGCCAGGGTACCATCGTCATTCTCGTCACCGATGGGCTTGACCGCGATGTCGGTGGCAATCTCGGGCGCGAGATGGCGATGCTCAGGCGCTCGTGCCGGAAACTGGTGTGGCTCAACCCCCTGCTGCGATGGCGTGAATTCCGTCCCCGCACATGGGGGATCCGGACGATGCTGCCACATGTCGACAGATTCCTTCCATGCCATAATCTTGCGAGTCTCGAAGGTCTGGCGGAGATTCTGGCCAGACCGGGACGCGGATCTGCGGAGGACATGGAAGGATGGCTGAGACAGGTCTGATGGAGGATGTTCTGGAGACGGCCGAGGCCTGGTCCGGCGACGGCCACCAGGTTGCGCTGGCAACCGTGACCAGGACCTGGGGGTCAAGTCCCCGTCCCGTGGGGAGTCAGCTTGTGGTGCGCCAGGACGGATCCTTTAGGGGCTCCGTGTCGGGAGGCTGCATCGAGGCTGCTGTCGTCGAAGGGGCGCGCGAAGCGATGGCGGAGGGAAAGGTGCGCACTCTCGAGTTTACCGTCTCCAACGAACGTGCCTGGGAAGTGGGGCTGACCTGCGGAGGCACGGTGCAGGTCTTCGTCACGCCACTGACATGAAGGGTGAGACGCTCAGGACTCTCAACCAGGCCCGAAGGGAGCGGAAGGGCATCATCCACGCGACCTGGCTTGACAGCGGCGAATCATGGCTGATCCGCCACGATGACCCTCCTGGTGATGCCACCCTGGCGCAGGACATTGCGCAGGCGTTCCGGTTCGATCACTCCCGGACGCTGGATGTGAAGGGCCGGCCACTCTTCCTGCATGTCTTCAATCCGCCGGTGCGGCTGATCATCGTTGGCGCCGTTCATGTCGCGCAGCCGCTGGCAGTCCTTGCCAGGACAACGGGTATCGACCCGGTGATCGTCGACCCCCGGCGCGCCTGGGCTGATGCCCGGCGATTTCCCGATGTCCGCATGATCGAGGCCTGGCCGGACGATGCACTGGCACAGCTCGATCCGGACCACCGCACGGCAGTGGCGGCACTGACTCACGAACCCCGAATCGATGATTCGGCGCTGATCGCCGCACTCGGGTCGCCGGCCTTCTACATCGGTGCCCTGGGCAGCCGGCGCAGCCACGCAAAACGTCTGGAACGCCTTGCGGACGAGGGGATTGACGGCCTTGCCATGGCGCGAATTCGCGGTCCCGTCGGTCTCGACATCGGGGCGCGTTCGGCAGAGGAGATTGCGCTTTCGATCATGGCCGAAGTCATCGCCGCCCGGAACGGAAAACTGCCGTGAAGTTCGGAGACGTGCCGGTGCGTGACGCCGTTGGCGGCATTCTTGCCCACAGTGTCACGATTGAAGGGCTTTCCGTGAGGAAGGGGCGCCGTCTTGACGAGGCGCTCGCCGACGAACTCGTGGCAGCCGGTGTTACCTCGCTGTTCGTCGCCATGCCCGACACCGACGATGTCCTGGAGGATGAAGCGGCAACCAGGGTGGCCCAGGCCCTGGCGGGGTCCCATCTGCTGGTGAGACCCGCCTCGAGGGGGCGGGTCGACATCGTTGCCAGACAGGCGGGCCTTGTGACGGTCGACGTCGTTGCGCTGCAGGCCGTGAACGGTGTCGACGAGGCGGTGACGATTGCCACGCTGCCCGGCTTCGAACCGGTGGGCGAGGGTGAGAGAGTGGCGACCATCAAGATCATTCCATTCGCCGTGCCATCAGCCACCGTCGAGTCATGCATCGGTCTCATGACGGCGCCGGCACTGGCGATTGCCCCCTTCGGCGCCTGGCGCACGGGTCTCGTCATGACCACCTCGCCGGCGGTGAAGTCCCGGGTTCTCGACCGGACCACGAGTGTGGTGACCGCGAGAATCGAAGGTTTCGGCTTGAGCCTGGGCGACAGCGTCAGGACCCCGCACCGCACTGTGGATCTCAGCGACACCATCACCCGCATGGCCGCGACCCACGATATCGTTCTCGTTTACGGCGCCTCGGCCATCTCGGACCGCCGGGATGTCATCCCGGCGGCGATCGAGGCCGCAGGCGGCGTGGTCGATCATCTGGGCATGCCTGTTGATCCGGGCAATCTCCTGCTTCTCGCCCACATTGGCAGCACCCGCGTTCTCGGTCTGCCAGGGTGTGCCAGGTCACCGCAGCCCAACGGATTTGATCTCGTTCTGGGGCGTCTCGCTGCAGGAATCCGCGTGACCGGTACGGACATCCAGGCCATGGGCGTGGGCGGCCTCCTCAAGGGGCGGCCGTCGGGTGTTCTTCCCGTAGCGGGAAGCCGCAGGGAGATGCCGGCTGCGATCGTCCTGGCGGCCGGTCGCAGCCGGCGCATGGGCGGGCACAACAAGCTCTTGATGACGATCGATGGCGTGCCCATGGTGCGCCACGTGGTGAACGCCCTCAATTCGGCCGGAATCACGGTCATACGGGTGGTGACCGGCCATCAGGCCCCCGCCGTGCGTGCAGCCCTTGAGGGTTGTCCTGTCTCATTTGTCGACAACAGCGACCACGAGGCCGGGCTCAGCACATCACTGAAAGCTGGTCTCGATGCGCTCCCCACCTCCTGTGGTGCGGCATTCGTCTGCCTGGGCGACATGCCGGCGGTCACTGGCCCGGCGCTGCGATCCCTTGCCCGGGCATGGCAGGGGTCCGGGGCCAAGGCGATTGTCGTGCCGACATGGAATGGTCGCCGCGGCAACCCCGTCCTGTGGGACAGCAGCTTCTTCCAGGCGATGCGCAGGGTGACGGGCGATGCCGGCGCGAGACACCTTATCGGCGAGTACGGGGACTACGTGATCGAGGTCGCGATGGACGACGGCGCCGTTCTGGTGGATATCGACACGCCGGAAGACGCAAGCAACATCGTCATGGCTGGCGTGCCGGCAGCCCGGGAGACACGTGAGCGATGAGCGTGACGATCGACTCCATCAACCAGGCCTCGGGCGTGATCGCGGGGCATGTCGTCAGGACGCCCTGTGTCCATTCGCGCACGTTGTCGACCATGAGCGGGGCCGACGTGTTCGTGAAGTTCGAGAATCACCAGTTTACGGCATCCTTCAAGGACCGTGGCGCCCTGGTGAAGATCGTTTCTCTCGGACATGACGAGCGCTCCCGCGGAGTCATCGCGATGTCAGCCGGCAATCACGCCCAGGCCGTCGCCTACCATGCGCAGCGCCTGGGCATTCCGGCGACCATCGTCATGCCCGAAGGGGCACCGGTAATAAAGGTCCGGAATACCGAGCGCTTTGGCGCCCGGGTCATCCTGACAGGCGAGACCATCGACGATGCGGCCGTGTCCGCTCATCTTATGGCGGCCGACGAGAATCTCGTCTTTGTCCATCCCTATCATGATGACCACGTCATGGCAGGGCAGGGGACCCTCGCCCTCGAGATGTTCGAGGATGCGCCCGACCTTGATGTCATCATCGTCCCTATCGGTGGCGGCGGGCTGATTGGCGGCATCGCCATTGCCGCCAGAGCCATCCGCCCGGAAGCGGAAATCGTCGGTGTCGAGGCCGAGATGTTCCCCTCGATGTACCAGCAGCTCCAGGGGCTGGAGGTGAAGGCGGGAGGCCGCACCATCGCTGACGGCATTGCGGTGAAGACGCCCGGGAAGAACGCCATTCCGATTGTCCGGGATCTCGTGTCGGACATTGTCCTGGTGAGCGAGAGCCAGCTGGAACACGCCGTCCAGACCTATCTGGAAATCGAGAAGACGGTTGCGGAAGGCGGAGGGGCTGCGTCGCTCGCCTGCCTTCTCGCCCATCCCGAACGCTTTCGCGGGCGCAAGGTGGGTCTTGTCCTGTCGGGTGGCAACATCGACAGCCGGGTGTTGTCGATGGTGATCGAGCACGGTCTCGTGCGGGATGGCCGCATGGTCCGTCTTGGCCTGGAGATTCCCGATGCACCGGGTGTATTGGCCAGAGTGACCTCCATCATCGGTGAAACCGGAGCGAACATCATCGAGGTGCACCACCAGAGGGCATTCTCCAATCTCTCGGTCAAGCTCGCCGATCTCGATATCGTTCTTGAGACCCTCGACAGTGATCACATCGGGCGGATTGCCGAACGTCTGCAGGAGGCCGGATTCCGCGTCCAGCCGGTCGAACCCGTCTCCGGCTCGAGAACGGTCTGACACTATGGGCGGCCGCTATGCGCCGGCCGGGAAATCGGCTATGTGTCTCCAGGCGACGAGGGGTGTCTGATGTTGAAGGGCGTGTGCCATGAGGGGCAGTAGGGATCGTGGGCGGCGCAAGGTGATCTGTGTCGTTCACGGCGAATGGTCGACCACCGGTCGTATCGGTCGGGTCCTTCGCGAAGGAGGCTACAAGGAGGTGCGCTGCTGTCTGAAGACCGGCGACGTTCTTCCCCAGAACTTCCACGATATCGCCGGCGCCATCATCTTCGGCGGCCCGATGAGCGCCAATGATGACGGCACGTTGGACTTCATCGCCGCCGAATTGCGCTGGATCGACCGGGTCCTCGAGGCGGGCACGCCGTTCTTCGGGGTCTGCCTTGGAGCCCAGATGCTGGCCCGCAGCCTCGGAGCTGCCGTGAAGCCGCATGAGGACGGTTGGCACGAGATCGGATTCACGCAGCTGGTTCCCACGGAGTCCGGACGGCCGGTGCTGGGTGACTTGCGCCATGTCTATCAGTGGCACGGGGAGGGTTTCGATCTTCCGCGGGGATGCGAGCTTCTCGCCACGAGCGTGTCGGAACACTTCCCCAACCAGATGTTCTCCTGCGGCCCGAGCGTCTACGGCGTGCAGTTTCACCCGGAATGCACCATCGACATGATCGGCGAATGGATGAAGGAGGGAGCGGAGGAACTCGACGAACGGGGCGCCCAGAAGCCTGATGAACAGCTCGCCGACGCCGGCAGGTACGATCACCTGGTCGATGCGTGGCTGCCGGGCTTCTTCGAACACTGGCTCGGTGCTGCCGATACCGGGAGGATGGCGGCGGAATAGACGTCAGGTCAGTTCCCTGAGAGCCGCTTCCAGGAGGACAAGCCGGTCGTTGCCCCAGAACATCTGCTCACCGAGGAAGAATGTTGGAACTCCAAAGGTTCCACGCCCGCCGGCCTCGGCAACTCTCGCCTCCAGGTCGTGGCCGAGACTGTCGCTTGACAGGTCGTTGCGGAACCTCCCGACATCGAGGCCGCCGGCGTCGGCCGCCCGTTCGAAGTCCTCCTGGACCAGCTGCTCTCCTGGAGTGATGAAGACAAGCGACATCACCGCTCGGGAGAAGGACTCGACGGCGCCCTGGCGTTCGCCGGCCAGGCAGGCGAGAGCGGCCATGCGGGGATCGAAGTCCAGGCGGCCGACCGGTTCCAGGTACTCGACGCCGTAATGGCGGGCCCACGCCGCCGCGTCCCGTTTGCGGTACTCCCAGTCGTACTGCCCGGTCTCGCCCTTGAAGGGATCCCTCCCGTTGTGGCCGGCAGAGATGAGCAGGCTGCTCTGCAGCGGCAGCCAGCGGAAGCGGTATCCGGACTCGCGCTCGATTCGCGCCAGCTGCGTGGAAGCAAGATAGGAGTAGCGGCTGCCGGGTCCGAAGTAGAAGTCGACCGCTGCCGTCATTCGGCGGCCTGGGGCACGGGCAGGGGGCCGCCTTCCATGGCCTGCATGACCAGCCTGTGGAAATGGTGCACCGCATGCTCGCTGATGTGGCTGCGCCCGCTGTCGACGATGAACCGGCCGCGGTCGTAGCCGCGCGACTTCAGGCCTGCATGGACACTCTCGCAAAGGGCGATGTCCTCGGGCTGCAGCACATCGACGACGTAGTCGATCGCCGCCTCTGACTGAGGGGTCAGCGCGCCGCCCAGCGAGTGCCAGTGCAGATGCTCGACGCAGCCCTCGGGTCCGTCGGGGAGCATCTGGAGAGTCATGAGATTGGGCTCGCCCGGCATCAGCCAGATCGTCAGGTTCGGCCACACGAAGTAGCCGGCATAGCCGAAATCGACGTCGCCGGTCTCGAAATCGTAGGCCGTGCTCCTGTTCGAGCGCGGCTTGTCCGACGTCTGGGCCGACCAGTACTGATGCGTGCGATTGCGGTAGGTGGGCATCTCGACCATGTCGACGAAGGCCGGATGCGCCGCTTCGCAGTGATAACACTCCTGGAAGTTGTCGATGACCACCTTCCAGTTGGCCTTCAGCGCGAAGTCCCTTTGGCACGCCGGCTCAAGAGACGCGGCCCGGGGCATCCAGCGCAGGATGTCGTCCTCGAGCCCGGCGTACTGTTCGCCGAAGGGGAGGGCTTCAACGTCGAGATTGACGAAGACGAGGCCGAGCATCGTGTCGACCCTGACCTGTTTCAGCGAAAACGCCGACTTGTCGAAATCGCGGACATTCTCGCAGCCGCGCGCCGCCCTCAGGGACCCGTCGAGATTATAGGCCCAGGCGTGGTAGGGGCACGTCATGACGGGCCCCAGAGTCCCGCCGCCCTTGAGGACACGGTGCGCCCGGTGCTGGCAGACATTGTAGAAGCAGCGCAGGATGCCATCACGCCCTCTGACGAGAGCGAGGCTCTCGTCGGCGATGTCCACCACCCGATAGCTGCCAGGTGCCTCGAGCGTGCTTTCGTGTCCGGCAAAAAGCCATGAGCGGGCGAAGATTCGCTCCTTTTCCTCCTCGAAGATCAAGGGATCGGTGTAGTAGCGCGAGGCCATCGTGAAGGAACGGGAGGGGTCGTCGTGGAGACCTCCCGGAAGAGCGTCATAAAGTGTCATCGTGGCAGTCCGCTGACCATGCGTTATCGCCGCACCATATGAATGCCTCCCGACAAAATCAATCGAGATGTGTCGCACAGACTTTCAAGATTTTCTCAATGATTGAACGTCTGTCTCCGCTCAATGCCCTGCACGCTCTCGACGCCACAGGCAGACACCCAGAGCTTCACCCGACCCGCCTTGCCAAGCCTGCTGGACAGCTTGACATGGGGGCAACTGAATTCGGACTATCCGGCGAGGAGGCGGCGACCATGGCGTTGAAGAGGCCGCGGGTGGAAGCTGACCTTCTGCTTGCGATCGATATCCGGAAGGGTCTTGATTCCGGCGGCGACTGCACGGTGGCCGACATCAGGCAGGCGTTGACCCGGCCCGGTATCCCGACCCGCCTCGAGAGAGATCGGTGACAGACCGCGCCCCGGCAGCCGGTATCGGCGCAGGACGGCGTCTGCCGACCCTGGCTTTCTGCGCTGGTCACATGGCCGTCGACTGGCCCCACGGCGCGCTCTGGATCCTGATTCCGGCGATCGGCGTTGCCATGGACCTTTCGCCATCCGACCTCGGGCTGATGGTGAGCCTTACGGCGGTCGGGGGCGCGCTGAGCCTGATCCCGGCTGGGATGCTCAGCGACCACACCCGGCGCCGGGGGGCGCTCTTCGTGAGTACCTTCGTCTGGGTCGTGGTGGGCTACGGCCTCGCCAGCATGGCGCCGGACTTCTGGTCCCTGACGCTGTTGCTTGCCGTCGCCGGGATGGGCACCTCGGCCTGGCATCCCCTGGCCACAGGCACGCTGACGCAGACCCTGCCGGCGCAGCGGGCGCGGGTGCTGGGGATCCACGCCATGGGCGGCACCCTTGCCGAGGTCTTCGCGCCCGTGCTGACGGGCGCCCTGCTGGTCCATGTCGACTGGCGGCAGGGCCTGCTCCTTGCCGTCGTTCCCGCGGTTGCCCTTGGCTTCGTCTTCCTTGCCCTGCGCCGCCGGCTTACGGTCCCCGTCGAGTCGGCCGCGCGCATGGTGGATCTCAAGGATCTGGCAAGGCGCTGGCTCAGTCGGGTCGGCCTCCTGCTCGTGGCGATGATCAGTGTCTACAACATGGCCATCATGGCCGTGCTCGCCATGGCAACGCTCTTCATCGTCAACGATCTCGGCCTGTCCGAGTTCTGGGCCGGCATCGCCTTCGCTGCGATGATCCTCGCTGGCGCGGTGCTGCAACCGGTGATGGGGCATATCTCCGACACGCTGGGCCGGCGCAAGATCTTTGCCTTCTCGCTGCTGGCTGCCGCGCCTCTTGGCTTTCTCATGCCGCTGGTCGAAGCACCCTGGCTCGCCCTTGCCTTTCTGATCATCATGATCGGGGCCTTCTACGGCGTTCGCTCCGTCGTGCTTGCTTCGGCCCTGGATTTCGCCGGTAAACGCGAGGGAACGACGCTGGCGCTGGCCTTCGTGCTGATGGACGGTGTCGGTGCGTTGGGCGCCTTCCTGGGCGGCTACGTCGGCGACATTGACCTCGCCTATGCTTTCTCGCTTGCCTCGGCGTTCGCCGTGGTTGCAGCGCTCCTCTCGGCCGCCTCCACTCTTGCCTCCCCGCGCATACGAAAGAAGCCGGCAACCTGATCGTGCCCAGGGAGGATCGTGCCGTATTGCTCGTCTCCGGCAAACAGCCGTGAGCAGGCGAAGATGCGCGCCCTTTCCCCCTCGAAGAACCGGGGATTGTCGCTGTACAGCCTGATCGCCTCGACATTGGCAAGCCTGGCGGGCAGCTTGACATCGGGGCCGCCAAGTCCGGATCATCGGGGGAGGAGGCGGCGATCATGGCACTGATGAGGCCGCAGGCGGAGGGCGATCTTCTGCTTGTGGTCGACGTCCAGAACGACTTCTGTCCTGGAGGTGCGCTCGGTGTTCCCGGGGGCGATGAGGTGGTCGCGGTCATCAACCGGATGGTGCCGCACTTTCATCACTCGGTCGTCACCCAGGACTGGCATCCCGCAGATCATCTCTCCTTTGCCAGCAACCACGCCGGGCGCCAGGCCTTCGAGACGGTGACGCTCGATTATGGCGAACAGGTGCTGTGGCCCGATCACTGCGTTCAGGGAACTCACGGTGCGTGTTTCCACCGCGACCTCGACTGGCGCGGCGCCGGCCTCGTCCTGCGCAAGGGCCTTCACCGGGCCATCGACTCCTATTCGGCGTTCCAGGAGAACGACAAGGCCACTCCCACCGGCCTTGCCGGCTACCTGCGGGAGAGGGGATTCAGGCGCCTCTTCATCGCCGGCCTGGCGACAGACTTCTGCGTTGCCTGGACGGCTCTCGATGCGGTGGCGGAGGGCTTCGGCGCCGTCCTCGTCGAGGATGCCTGCCGGGCTATCGATCTTGACGGTTCACTCGCCGCCGCAATGGAGGCGATGACCCGCGCCGGGGTCACGATCACCCGCTCGGCCGCGATCGCTGGCTGAGTTCAGCCGGCCGCCGCCGAGCGCAAGCCTGCGTCCTGCCAGAATTCCGTTGAGGCGCCGACATGGGCGGCGAGATGGCGTGTCAGGTCGCACGCATCGTCTTGCGCCCCATGGATGAAACTCGACTTGCGGCGACGCAGGAATGTCAGCCCGATGCGGTAGAGTCCCGGGGCCACCACACCTCCATCGTGGCGCAACCGGCCCTTGCGATCGAACACCGGAAGATGGAGCCACGAATGGTCCGCCTCGAAGCCGGTGGTCCAGATCACGCTTCGAATGCCCTCCCGGGCGAAGTCGAGAACCAGGTCCGGTGAATCGGGAATGCGCGTGGGCTCCGGCCGTTCCGGTGCCTCCACAACGCCGTCAAGCCCGTGGCAGGCGGCCCACTCGTCGAAGGTGTCAAGAAGACGGCCCTGCTTGAGGTCCGCCAGGGCGCACTTGTTGGCCAGCGAACCGGAGAACTGGGCCCGTCCGTCCGCGATACCCGCAAGGCGTCCCACCAGCCGGACACCGTCCGCTGTCAGCGCGTTGAGGTCGAGTGTGCTCCTTGGGGCGCTGCCAAAGAGCTGCGGTGACGGCACGCGGCGGGCCCGCTCGATATCCTCGATCTCGTCCCAGCGTTCGTCGTGAAGACCCGAGCGGTCGAGCCACCAGAAGATGTCCCGTCCCCGGTACAGTCTCGGCATGCGCACGTGCTCGCCAACGGCGAGGGTGACCTGACGCCCCGAGCGCTGCACCTCGTCTGCGATCTGAACGCCGCTTGCCGACGCTCCGACCACCAGGACGTCCCCCGGGGGCAGGCTGGATGGAGAGGTGTAGTCGAAGGGTGTCAGCGACTCGACGTCAACGGGCAGCGACGGAGCGAAGGTCGGAAGCCGGGCAACGTTGAAGCCGCCGGAGGCGACGACCACGGCGGAGCACGCAATGGTGCCCCGGTCGGTGGTCACCTGGTAGCCGCCCGCCAATGCCGTCACCGACTCGACGTTCGTGCGCGTCATGAGCGCCGGGCTGACGAGACGCGCGTAGCGTTCCAGGAAGGCGACGACTCCCGCCATGTCCATGTAGCCATCAGGATCATCACCGTCATAGGCCAATCCCGGCAGACGGGTCAGCCAGTTCGGCGTGAGAAGCCTGAGCGCCTCCCAGCGTTCGGTGCGCCAGGAATGGCCCACCTCGCCGCGCTCGATGACCACGTGGTCGATGTCGAGCGCGGCGAGGCAGTGACTTGTCGCAAGACCGGTATGACCGGCGCCTATGACGACAGCGGTCGTGCGCATGGCGCGTTCAGGTCACCTCGACGGTGACGTTGGTCGGGTTGGTGACGATGTCGAAGACCGCCGAGCGCTTCTGTGACTGGGCCACAAGAGACCTGATGTCCTCAGGCGTGGCATCGGCATCGATGTCATAGGTGACACGGATCTGGTTGAAGCCGTTCCTGACATCCGAATCGGCTCCCAGGATCCCCTGGATATCCATGTCGCCCTCTACCGTGGCCTTGACCGAGTTCAGCTGGATTTCCCGGTTCTGGGCCACGGCGGCCACGCCGGCGGTGAGGCAGCTTGCCAGTCCGACGAGAACGATCTCCACGGGTGTCGCTGCATTGTCTTCGGCTGCGAAGACGAGCGGGTGGTCGGCTTCGAAGTCGAACTCCGACTTGTGCTCGTGTTCGGCGCCAAGCCCGTAGTAGCCCTTGACCGATGAGCGGGAGTGGGTGCCATGGACCCATTCGTTGGTGGCACGCCAGACGAACCGGCCGGCCTCCGGGGTTTCGGCAAGGGCGTTGCGTGCGCCGAGCAGGGCTTCCACGTTGACGCCGTTTTCTGCTGACTTGACCTGTACTTCAGTCATGACTGTCTCCTTTTCGAGGAACGAGGTTGGCAACGCAGGAGCGCGGCCTCCCGAACGGCAGGAGAGGAGCCTGATGCGAACAGGGCACGCAGCAGCCGAGTGTGAAAAACCTGAAAATTCAAAACGGATTCATTCATCCGACGGCACTCCACTCTCAACTCCTACGCGCTCTGAAGAGCGCCGAGAGCGGTGTGACCGCAAATCGGCTGACTCATCGATCAGGCATTGGCACCGTCAAGACGGTTGCCGCGGCTTCAAAGGGCCTGTCCCTCCACCGCTCTGGATGAGCGCGTCCTGTATCGCCATCCTGGAATCAGCGTCGGGACATTGTCAAGCGATTCATTCCTGCGTCCCGTCGAGACGTCTGATACGGTTGCCGCGAATCACGGATATGGTGCCGGTTGCGGCAATGTCATCGGCAAGAAGAGTGGCCAGCAACCTGCCGTCTGCTGCACCGATGATGACCTCGGCTGTCTTGAAGGCACGGTATCCGTCGCCACCGTCGGCAAGGAAGTCAGTGGTGGCAACCGTGTAGCGGGCCTGCGGATCGAGTGCCCTGCCACCGACATCGACGGATACGACGCGCGAACCTGCGGGTTGCGACGGGTCATAGGCGAACGAGAGCCCGGAGACCTGCAGGAACTGTCCGGAACCCTCATCGATGGCCGAAACGGCATGTTCGAGAACATGCATGAGGGTGCGGCCGGAGAGGCCCAGGACCACAGCCTTGTTTCTGAACGGCAGTTCCCTCAGCACCATTTCCCGTGTGATGGCCGTGCCGGGCGGATACCTTGTGTCGCCGCGGATGCCACCGCCGTTGTGGAGCGCAACATCACTGCCCGTGGCGCGGCGCATGGCGTCGGTCAACAGGTTCCCGAATGCGGTCTCACGTGATCTGACATGGACCCTCCTCGTGTCGAGAGCGGTCGTCGTGTGACCGATCACCTGGTCGAGAAAAGCGCCAAGTTCACCCTCGAATCCCTTGACCATGCTGGCGACTTTCGGATCGTCCCCGGCTCCCGTGGTGTCCACAAGGCGAATGTCCTCGAAGCGGATCACGCCGTCTTCCTCGACGACCAGATCGGCAACTGCGACATGTCGCCCCTGGGAGCCGGACTGCAGCATCGCCTGATTGCCGTCCCAAAGGGCAACCAGCAGATGGTCGTGCCCGCCAAGCACGATGTCGATTGCGTCCGACGCCGACAGCAGGGCGTGGTCATCCGCGATGGCGAGATGCGTGAGGGCGATGACGATGTTCGCGCCATCTGCCTCGAGTGTCCCGGCCAGTTCGGTCCCGGTCGCAAGGAAGGAGGCGAAGGACACGTCATCTCCGGGATCCGAGATCCAGGCGGTGGATTCGGTGACGAGGCCGAGAACACCGATGGCGAGGTTGCCTCGTTCCAGGATCACCACAGGTTGTGTTCCAGCCAGAGCACGACCCTGACGGGTGACGTTGCCAGCCAGCCAGACCATGGAGGATTCGGCAAGACGCTCCTCGAGAACGTCGGTTCCGAAGTCGAACTCGTGGTTGCCCGTGACGCCGACGTCAAAACCGATGGCATCGGCCAGGACCATCATGTGTGCACCCTCGTCGATGGCCGACAGCATCGACGGCGAGATCATGTCGCCTCCGAAGGTGACGAGGGTTGCGCTTCCCATGGATGCCGCCCGGGTTCTTTCCCGGGCCACCGCCGCGGCAATGCGGGGTGCGGCGGTCATGTCGTCCCAGTCGTTCACATGAATGATGGTGAGCCGCTCCGCCGCATGGGCGGGTTGCAAGGCCAACAGGCCGAGGGCCAGAACCAGCGCCTGAACAACCCGGCCGCGGCGCCGGCAAGCCGAATTCCCACGTACCGCGGAGCTGCTTCTGTCGGGATACTTCATCGCGTCTCTTGTTCTGATCGACCGTAGGGTGACTCGTATCACTCCGCTACGCGATGGTCTCCTGCCGGTCAACCGGACAACATGCCCGCACAGTCACGCCCGGGACGCTCCCGACCGCGGCGAGAACGATCCTGTTGCAAAGACTGCAGAGACCGGCAGAGCAACCCGGTGGACCAGCCCGTCATGCCGACAGGATGTGGCCGCTGAGAAGCTACGGTCTGCGCCTGGGAGTCGGACCGGGGAGCGAACGGACCAAGGGGACAACCTGATCGCGGCTGAGCCCGATGTCGCGCAATTGCTCGTTTGAGAGAGTCTCGAGTTGCCGGCGGGTGCTCCGCACGTTCCATGCGTGGCGAATGTGATCGAGAAGGCCTGACATCGGTGGTGTCCCCGTGATGGTTGTTGAGCCGGTAAGGGAGGTAGGTCTCCGGGCACCACGACGCCAGCGCTATTATGACACCGCCGTCATGCCGGCCATGCATACCGGGACGACCATCCGGGCAGGGCCATGCATTTCTCCGTTGGCAGCCATGCACGGGGATCGCATCACTCCTCGCAGCGGACGAGAACATCGACCGCCATGGCGCCGCCGGCGTGGACGATCAGCGGGTTGACGTCGAATTCCACCAGGCAGTCGCCAAGAGAGGCGGCGAGGCGGGAAAGACGCGACACGGCTTTCGCCAGGGCCAATCGGTCGAGAGGCGGCCGTCCGCGCACACCGTCAAGGACTGCCGAGACCTTCAGCTGGCCGATCAGTGCATCGGCCTCCTCGATGTCGACCGGTGGAACGAACATGATGGCGTCGTCGAGAACCTCGACCAGAATGCCGCCGGCACCGATGGTCATGACCGGTCCGAACACCGGATCGGTGATCATGCCGACAATCATCTCGACGCCGTCAGGCGCGGTCTCCTGGACCAGGACCTCGGGGCCGAGAGCGGGGGACATGGTGCGCCAGGCCTCGCGGAGCGCATCATTGCTCGCAAGTCCCGTCACCACTCCGCCGGCCTCCGTCTTGTGAGCGATCGTGCGGTTTGCTGTCTTCAGGACGGCCGGGCAGCCGGCGAATTCCAGGGCCGGGCCGAGATCATCCTCGAGGTGGCATGTGCGCGTTCGTGGCACTTCAAGGCCGAGGGCTGCCAGGAGAGCGAGAAGATCCTCCGGTTGAGGCGGACCGGAGGCGAGCTGAAGTCGCCAGCGTTCGGAAATGTCCTGTGGCAGGGGCGGTGCAAGCTTGCGGCGTATGCGCCGTGTGGCGTGCCAGGTGATGAGATGGCGAATGGCCCTGAGGCCCGTCAACGTGCCGCAGAGCACGGGAATGCCGGCCTTGCGCAGTCGCCGGGCTTCTTCGTCATCGATTGTCGACGTGATGTTCCCCATCATCATGCATGGTTTCGTCGACGTGCGGTGTGCCGTTTCCAGGGCTTGGCAGGACCGGGGAAGGAGTTCACGGCCGCTCACCATGTTGGTGGCGAACACCACCACGCCGGCTTCATCGGCGTTGCCGAGAATGCTGGTGACCTGCGGCAGCGACTCGAAGCCGCTCTCGCCCCAGTAGTCGACCGGGTTGTCGGGATCGAGACCGGGATCGAGAACCCCTGCGAGTGCCTCGCGCGTGGCTGGGGAAAACGTGGCAAGAGGTACGTTCTCGCGCTCCGCAAGGTCAGTGATGAGCTGGCGTTCGCCCCCGGAATCCGTTTGCACGGCCACAGTGTCGACGGTTGGAACCCGACCGCAGGCAACGGCCTCCAGCGTGTCCATCATCTCGTCAAGCGTATCGACCGCAATGACGTTGTGGCGGCGGAAGACGGCATCCAGAATCCTCTCGTCCCCGGCGAGGGCGCCACTGTGGGTGAAGGCGAAGGCGCGGGATGTCGCGGAACGGGCCAGCTTGAGAGCGACAAGAGGGATGCCGGCGGAATCGGCCGCCTCGATGGCAGCAATGAAGCGCTCGCCGTCGCGCACGGTCTCCAGGATCATGGCAATGGCCGACGTGGCCTCCTCTGCGACGAGGTGGTCAAGGTAGTCGGCGACGCCTGTCACAAGTTCGTTGCCGGCCGATACGCCCGTGGAAAAGTGCATGGAGCGCTTGTTGGCGCCCAGGCCGGACCATGTCGATCCGCTGTGGGAGACAAGTCCTATGCGGCCGGGCTGGTCCAGTCCCGGAAGATCGGACAGTGAGAGACGGACATCCGCCCTGGTGTTGAAGAGGCCCATGCAGTTGGCGCCGCAGACCGCCATGCCCGCTTCCCTGGCAATGGCGGCTATCCGGCCCGGCAGAGTCCGGCCACCGTCTTCCGCCGTGACGAGGCGGCCGAGCAGAACGGCACCCTTCACGCCCGCGGCAGCGGCATCCTCCATGGCAGCGGCGATCCTTGAATCCGACACTGCCATGATGGCGCAATGAGGGGTTTCGGGAACGTCTTCCAGGGACGCATGACAGGGACGTCCCAGCACCTCGTCATAGCCGGGGTTGATGGCAACGACAGTGCCCGTGAACCGTGGCCCTCCGGCATGTTCAATGATCCGCCGACCTGCCGCGTTCTCTCTGGGGGTGGCTCCGACAACCGCCACTCTTTGCGGGTTCAGCAGAGCTTCGAGAGCCGTCATTCTCGACATTCCGGCAAAACACGGGCATGGAACGGTCTTGCAGTCCCGGGGTCAAGAGCGAATCAGGCATGACAGGCCGACTTATCCTGATCGGCACACCGATCGGCAATCTCGGTGACCTGTCGCCGCGCGCCCGGGACGCCCTGGGATTGCTCGACGCGCTGGCCTGCGAGGACACCCGCCGCACGCGCACGATCCTCGAGCGTTTCGGGATCGCCCGTCCACGCATCGTGTTTTCCTGTCACGAACACAACGAGGAACGTTCTGTCGCCCGCATGGAGCGACTTCTCGACGAGGGACTGACGATTGGTCTGGTGTGCGATGCCGGCATGCCGGGCATCAGTGATCCGGGCTATCTCGCGGTGCGGATGGCAACGGGGCGCGGCTACCCGGTCGAGGTCGTTCCCGGTCCCAGCGCCGTTATCACGGCCCTGGCGGTATCGGGCCTGCCCATGTCGAGTTTTTCATTTCTCGGCTTTGCGCCGCGCAAGGCAGCGCGGCGCCGCAGATTCCTGGAACCCTTGGCCGAACTGGAATCGACACTCGTCCTCTTCGAATCGCCTCGGCGCCTGGGCGGCCTGCTTGCCGACGCCCTGGTGGTGCTCGGCGACCGCCGAGCCTCGGTGTCAATTGAACTCACCAAGATGTTCGAGGGAACCGAACGTGGCTGGCTTGCCGATCTGGCCGATCACTTCGCCGGGACGGTTCCCCAGGGGGAAGTCACCGTCGTCATTGCCGGCAACAACGGGAAGTTCATCCGCACAGAAGGGGATCAGGGACAGGGATAGGTGTAGCGGCGGTGGATCTCCTCGATGGCCTCGACCAGTTCTTCGGGCAGTTCGACATCGACACTGGCGAGGTCGCTTGCAAGCTGCTCCTCGTTCATTGCACCGATGATGGTCGAAGTCGTGAAAGGCTGCCGGTTGACCCAGGCAAGGGCCATGATGCCGGGATCGAGGTCGAAGCGGCGTGCCAGGTCGACGTAGGCCCGTATCGCCGGCTCGGAGTTGGGCGGTCCGAGATAGCGCCGGTTTGAAGGATACATGGTCATGCGGGCGCCGGCCGGTCGGGCGCCATCGAGGTACTTGCCCGAGAGAGTTCCGGCCGCCATGGGCGCATAGGCAAGAAGCCCGACCTGCTCGTATCGTGTGATCTCGGCGCACCCGGCCTCGAAGGACCTGTTGAGCAGGCTGTAGGGATTCTGGTTCGACACGATGCGCGGCAGCCCCAGGGTCTCGGAGTGATGGAGGAAGCGCATGGTGCCCCAGGGTGTCTCGTTGGAGACGCCGATGAACCGCACCTTTCCAGCCTTCACGATGCCGTCGAGAGCCTCGAGGGTCTCCTCAAGGGGGGTCCAGTCATCGGTCTGGGGATAGTGATATCCCAGACGCCCGAAGAAGGTTGTGGGCCGTTCCGGCCAATGCAGTTGGTAGAGATCGACGTAATCGGTCTGCAGGCGCCGGAGACTGGCATCGATGGCCCGCTCGACATGCCATCTGGTAAAGCGTGGCTTGCCGTCACGAATGTACGTGAAGTGATCGCCTGGCCCGGCAATCTTCGAGGCGAGGATCACCCGGTTCCGGTTGACCCGACTCTTCAGCCAGGTGCCGATGACCTCTTCGCTTCTGCCGTAGTGTTCGGCGCTTGATGGCACCGCATACATTTCGGCAGTATCGATGAAATTGACACCGTGTTCGAAGGCCTGGTCCATCTGCCGGTGACCCTCGGCCTCGGTGCTGTTGCTGCCCCAGTTCATGCTGCCGAGACACAGCAGCGAGACCTCGACTCCGGTACGTCCGAGTTGCCGATACTTCATGCTGACCAGACTTCCTTATCCTTGATACGGGCGCCATCATGGCCCGGGCCTCCCGCACCGTCCACCACTGCCGCGGAACCGGGAGGCCAACCAAGGAAATCGCCACGATGTTGCACGTCGGTATCTGCGAGGACGGGAATGCGCCACGTGTGATGTCGACGCACCTCTCCGCTTCTGCCTTCCTTGGTGAGTTCCGCCTGGCCAGCAAGACAGGGGCCGGGCAGGATCTTGAAAATGGGTCAGAACGACCTGCGGCGTCGCCTGATCAGAAGTGCCATGAAGACTGTTCATCGGGCCTCTGGCCGGCGAGAGACAGGGATCCATTGGCCGGCCGGTACAAAAGTCCTGAACGCTTGTTGCTGGACGGTGCCTATCGCATTGCACATGAGCTTGAATGCGGCCGGATCATCATGTGCGAAGTTGTCGCTGAGGTGGCAAGAGAGACCAGGTCGGGTAAACCAGGATCACAGTGAAGAGGGACCACGTCATGCGTACCGTCAACATGTCTGAAGCCAGGATGCATCTGTCACGTCTCGTCGAAGCCGCCGTCAGGGGCGAATCGTTCATCATCGCGCGCGCCGGCAAACCGATGGTCAAGGTCGTCGCGCTTGACGCTCCCGATGCGCAGCAACGAATTGGTTTCCTGGCGGGGCAGATCTCTGTACCGGACGATTTCGACACAATGGGTTCGGAAGAAGTCCGCACGATGTTCTCGGCACGCGGATGAGGCTCCTTCTCGACACGCACCTCTTGCTCTGGGGCACTCGGGTCGGCGGAACTTCCGGCTGACGCGCGCGATCTCACCTATGACATGATCGTTGCTCGCACCGTGTCCTTCGTCCCTTTATCGACCTTCAGCCTCCGCCGTATCCTGAACCTGGACGACAACGTCCTTCGGATCGTTGAGCCAGAGGACCGTGTCGCCGCTGAACGGAGTTGTGAGCACCGCCGAAGTGGCCAGAGTGGTCCGACTTTTCTCCGGATCATCAGCTTTCGGCGATGCCGGCTGTCTCCGCGCAAGGAATCTACCGCCTCGCGGATTTGACCCAGAATTGCCGTCGGTGGAACGGATAGCCCGGAAGCGGGATGCGTCGGCGCTCCTCACCCGCGAACAGCCCGGCAAGGGACACCGCCAGCCCGGCCTCCCACGCGGCGGCAACCGCCTCCACGAAGCTGCCGTCCGATCCGACCGTCCGCCGCTCTTCGTCCTCCGCCGGAAGTCGCAGACTCGCAAGCATCACCCTTGGTCCCGCTGTACTCGAGACCTTTCCTGAACCGATCTCGATGGCAACGTCCACGCCCATATCGGACAGGGTTGCCGCGCAGGACTCGAAGTCCGGTGATCTGGACATCTGCTTTCGCCAGTACGCCGCGTCGAGTGTGTCCGAGGCCCCCACCACATCACCTGTATCGCCGATCACGAAGGTTCGGGTGGGTAGTGCAATCGCAGCGCCCTCGAGGGCCGCGTCGAGGTCGTCGCATGCTTCGGATCGAGTCCCCATCGCCGCCCCGCGCGCCGATGCCAGCCGCAATCCGGTTTCGAGATCGAAGACGCCCGCCGCCTGTGCCGCCGCGATCTCTCCGACGCCCTGTCCGATCACCACGTCCGGTCGCACGCCGATGCTCGACCACAGGGCCGTGAGCGCGCACTGGAGTGCGTAGCGCGCCGGTTGCGCCCAGGCCGGATCGTCCAGGTGTCCATTCGCACCGGTGCGGTTGAACATCACGTCCGTCAGCGACATCCTGCCTTCATCCCGAAACAACGCGTCGCAACGGTCCAGCACCGAGCGGACCACCGGCTCGCTCTCGTTGAGCATCTCGCCAAGGGCGTTCCAGGCGCCGTCCCCTTCGGTAAAGGCGAAGGCCGTCATCGCCGCCTGCTGCGGCTTTGGTCGCTCCTTCACCTGCGAGAGTTCTCCGAGCCGATCCTGCAGCGAGCGGAGGTCGTGGAAGACCACGCCTGCCCGGTAGTGGAAGTGGCTGCGTCCCACGCTGGCAGTCCACGCCATGTCGGACAGCAGCGGTCCGGATGCTGCCTCTGATGACGAGGTCCCGGTCTCCAGGGTGTCGAGCCAGGAAAGATAGCGTGTCGCCAGCTCGCAAAGCGCCTCATCGCGCTTTCCGGAGAGTGGCAGAAGACGAACCGTGCGTGTTGAGAACTCCTGGTCTGACCTCGACTCTCCCACCGGACCTGATTCGCAGAAGGGAGCCGGTTGGGAGCGTCCGGCCGGCGCATGTGCGCCTGTGATACGGGTGAAGGAGTCTTCGGGCCTGCCGTACCCCTCCATCACCACGTGCGCATTCGCCCCGGAGATTCCGAACGCATTGATGCCGGCGCAGGGCGACCGGTCGGGAACGAGGGGCCACTCTGTCCGCTGCGAGGTCACCACGGCTGGCAACGCCTCCCAATCGATGAGAGGGCTCGGATTCCGGAATCCCGGTTGCGATGGAATCACCGCCGCTTGCATGGCCAGCGCGACCTTGATCACCCCTGCGATTCCCGCCGCCGCCTCCAGGTGACCGATGTTCGGTTTGTGAGAGCCCATGAGGAGTGGTCGGTCTGCGCCTCGCCCCTCGCCGTAGACCGCTGTTGCCGCACGGACTTCGATCGGATCTCCCATCTCCGAGCCCGTCGCATGCGCTTCGAGGTAGTCGACATTGCCGGGCGCCACTCTGGCGCGGGACAAGGCCTCCCTCATCACCCGCTCCTGCGCGGAGCCATTCGGCACCGTGAGCGCCGCACTCGCTCCACTCTGATTGACCGCCGAGCCGCGGATCACGGCCCAGATCCGGTCGCAGTCGGCTTCGGCATCCGCGAGCCGTTTCAGGATCAACATCCCGCAACCCTCGCCCCGCACGAAGCCGTCTGCGTCCGCATCGAAGGGGCTGCAGCAACCTCTCGCGGACAGCAAACCCAGCTCCGCCATGAACCTCGTCACCCCGGGAGAAAGGACCACGTGCACGCCTCCGCCGAGGGCCACGTCCACTTCGCGTCTCTCGAGACCCACCACAGCCTGATGCAACGCTGCCAGGGATGATGCGCAGGTCATGTCCACCGCCACCGCCGGTCCCTCCAGTCCCAGCGCGAAGGCCACCCGTCCGACCGCGACACTTCCTGCCGTACCAAGGTACCCGACGTCCGCGCCGGCGAGCGCGATCACGTCCCGGTACTCGCTTCCACCCAGTCCCGCGTACACGCCGACACGACCGCCCCTCAAAGTGCCGGGATCGATTCCGGCGTCCTCGAGCGCATGCCAGCTCGTCTCCAGCAGCAGCCGCTGGCGCGGGTCCATCGTCCGCGCCTCGATGGGCTGGATGCCGAAGAACCGTGTGTCGAAGCAGTCGATTTTCTCGATGAAGCCACCGTGCCGATATCGCCGTCCTCCGACTACGACGTCCTCCGGCAGACCAGCTCCGCCAATGTCGTCCTGGCGCCCGTCTGTCACCGCGCTGCGTCCTTCCTCGAGCAGTCGCCAGAAGGCATCCAGATCCGGAGCGCCGGGGAAGCGACACGCCATGCCGACGATCGCGATGCCGTCTCGCTCGCTGACGTGCGAGGCCGCGGAAGGTTCGGGCATGATCGGTTCCGCCGGGGCGGGCGCCGGGCCCGGTTCACCAAGTTCTTCGGCAAGATGACGAGACAGCGAAGCGATATCAGGGAAATCGAACATCATGGTGTTGGGCGCGGTGTACTCCCCGGAAAACGCCCGGTTCAGCCGGTTGCGCAATTCGACCGCCATCAGCGAGTCCATGCCGAGGTCGAAGAAACCCACCGTGGGCTCCGGTGTCGACGGCAAGCGAAGTACGGCCTGCACCTCACCCTGAATGAACGACACCAGCAGGTTGTCGCGCTCCGACACGAGCGTTTCCCTCAATCGGGTCAGCATGTCGGCCGCGGATGCCTGGTCGCTTGCATCGGACTGCTGGTCCGTTGACAGCAGATCTTCCAGGAAGGGGGGTCGATACTCGACAGCGTCCTCGAACACGTCCCAGTCCATCGACATCACAACGGAGGTCGTCGTGTCCTGGCGCACCAGCCGCCCGAAGGCCTCGAGGCCTTGCTGCGGAGTGAACCAGCGGCCGCCGAGCGCGGCCCGTTGCCGTTCGATCCGGTCCTTCTGCTCTGCCGCCTCACCGATTTCGGACCACGCTCCCCACGCAATGGCCTGAGCCGGGAGTCCCATCGCCCGGCGGTGACCGGCGAGCTGGTCGAGAAAGGCATTCGCTGCGGCATGATTCGCCTGTCCCGGATTGCCCATCACGCCGACGCGGCTCGAGAAGAGGATGAAGAAGTCGAGATCGCGAGTCTCGGTCGCCCGGTGCAGGTGCCAGGCCCCGAGTACCTTTGGCCACAGGACCTGCTCGAATCTCTCCCAGCTCTGGTTGGTGAGTGCGCCGTCCGACAGTACCCCTACGCTGTGAATCGCGCCGGCCAGTGGCGGCAACTCCCGGTCGATGTTGTCCAGCATTCGGTCCATTGCCTCGGCGTCGGCAACGTCGGCCAGTTCCACCCGGACCGTCACCCCGCGCTCCCGGAGCTCGCGGATCGTCTCCTCGGCGGCAGAGTCCGGATTCCGGCGGCCATTCAGCACGATCGTGCCTGCACCGTGATCGGCCAGCCAGTTCGCCACGGCACAACCGATCCCGCCCAGACCACCGGTTACAAGGTAACTCCGGTCCGCCCGCAGGCGGCCGCCGGCCAGCGGAGAGGCCGTCACGACGATCTTTCCGGTGTGTCGGGCGGAGCGCATGAAACGCAGGGCGTCGCCCGCCTCGCAAAGCGGCCATCGGCTGTGGACGATGGGCTTCAACTCTTCTGTCGCCAGCCGTTCCATCACGTCGCGTAGGACTCGTCCGACCCATGCCGGTTCGGTCTTCTTCAGGACATCGAGTTCCAGAATGTCATAGGCGACATCGGGCCTCAGCGCCGCCATGTCGTCCATGCTCAGGATGTCGCGCCGCGCCAGTTCCACGAAGCGGCCGCCCCTGGTCAGACAGGAAAGGCTCGCATCAATGAAACCCTCGCTCGTCAGGCTGTTCAGAACCACGTCCACTCCCGCTCCATTCGTGGCGTCCAAGATCTCGTTGCCGAACGCCGTGCTTCGGCTGTCGAAGAGGTGACGCACCCCGAGCGATCGGAGATAGGCGCGTTTCGGCTCGCTTGCGGTGGCAAAGACCTCCGCGCCTGCGGCCTGGGCCAGTTGGATCGCCGCCAGTCCCACTCCGCCGGCGCCGGCATGGATGAGTACGCGCTCGCCCGCCTCGAGTCCGGAGAACTCGTAGGAGAGCGCCGCCGACACGAACGCGCTTGGCACCGTGGCGAGCTCACTCACGGTGTATCCGGTGGGAGCGGGAGCCACGAGCTCACTGTGGGTCACCATCTGCGGCCCGAAAGCACCGAACCCCATTCCCACCACCCTGTCGCCAACCGAGACGGCGGTCACGTCGGAACCTGTTTCTAGGATCCAGCCACACATCTCCCTGCCCAGCAGTCCTTCCTCGATGAATCCGAGCGACCGGAACACATCCCAGAAATTGAGCCCGGCGGCATCGACACCGACTCTCACCTCCAATGGCTCAAGCTCGCGTGCGGGGAGCGGTTGCACGAAGGGACGGTCGAAGGAGCCGCCGGGATCCGGAGCCAGCACCCAGTCGGGATCGTCCGGCAGCTCCAGCCGTCCCGGACCTGCACCCAGCCTGACGAGGCGCGCTACCTGCCGGCGCCCGGAACGGTATGCGATGTGGTTTTCAGGATCGGGATACAGCAATTCGTTGACCAGCTCCGGAGAGGGGATCGCGGAACCCGGGTCGAGGTCGATCATCCTCGGCTGCAAGTGTGACGCTTCCCGGTCCACTGCCTTGCCGAAGCCCCACAGAACGGCACCGGCAAGCTCCCCTCCGAGTTCCCGTTCCAGGACCTGCGCCCCGCGCGTCACGAACCACACGCCCTTCGTCGGTGTCAGGTCCGAGTCGGCCACGCCCTGAACCACGGCGAGGGCGCTCGCGCATGAACGCCGTACATCGTCCGCCAGGTCTCGGCACGTCGCCTGCGCGCCGTGGCCGTCCAGTCCGGCAAAATGCACCACGCCCGCAAAGGGCACGTCATCGGGCAAAGCCTCCACGAGCGCGTGCCACCGCTCGCGTCCTTCCGCGTCAACGGCGACACGGCGAATGCCTGTGGTGGAGGCGCCCGGATCATCCGACGGACGATGGCGTTCGGCCAGGATGACGCTCTGGTCACGCGCCGCCAGCCGCTCGGCGACTTCGGCGGCGAGACCGCCCTCGTCCGCGACCAGAATCCAGGCGCCCGGAAGCTCCTGCACCCTGGCCGGGCCTCTGGCCACGATCACACCCTTGTCCAGGGTTTCGGGCGGGTCCGACTCATCGACTCCGAGGACTTCAACGTCCTCGAATCCTCCCAGTTCGAGCGCGTGGCGCCACACGGCCGGACTCGCGAGAGCGTGATGAGGCCGGTAGTCATCGGCGAAGCGCCACCAGCCGTCGAGTTGGCCGAACGTCAGATCCATCCAGCCCAGGCCGCGCAGGTTCTCGAGTGCGACAAGGTGCCCGGACGGCGCGAGGAGCGTCCGGCAGTGCGTCAACGTTTCCTCGAGGTGGCGCGTCGCGTGCAGCACGTTGGATGCTATGACAAGGTCATAGCCATGGGGGTCGAAGCCCTGCTCGATCGGGTCCTTTTCGATATCGAGGGGGCGGTACTCGATGCATCCTCCACCATCGCCGAAACGCGCCTCCGCTTCCGCGAAGAAACCGGCTGAAATGTCGGTGTACATGTAATCGAAGCGCCCTTCAGGCAGATCCGGGAGGATGGCGGCGGTCGCCGAACCTGTACCGGCCCCGATCTCGATCACTCGCAGCCGCCGTTCCGGCGGGAGTGCGTCGACGAGGGTGCTCACCGCTTCACTCAGCAGACCGTTAGCCGCGCGTGCCACCGGTGCCCGCAGATAGAGATCGGCCGCGGTTGGCTCGCCACTGCTGAACAGGAGTGTGAGGGGATCGCTCTCCCCCCGAAGCACGTCGGCCAATGCGCCACCGGAGCGCTGGAACAGCCCGATTTCGGTCAGTCCGTGGGGATAGACTTCCTCCATCCGGTCGGCATGATGTTCAGGATCCTCGGGGATGTCCGCCGGCCAGGGATCCCCGGAACCCGACCGCACGACAAACGAGCCGTCCGCTTCTTCCAGCACTCCGGCACGGGCCGCCATTTCAAGCATCCGGCGGAACAGGCGTGCGTGGTCCTCACTGACATTCAGCCTCTCGCGCAGCTCTTCGGGCATCACGCGTTCCCCGACCTTTCTCGTCCATCCCAGCCGGTTCAGGTTGGTGATCGCGTATGACAGCGACCAGCGCTCCAGGTCCGCGAGCAGGGCGTCCCGGCTGTCGGGATCGACTCCCGCGTCCCGCAGGTAATCGGAAAGAAGCCGGGAGCGGGCCTTGACTTCGGCCGGCCCGGGAAAGAAGTCTGCGGAGTCCATGCCCGGCGGCAGGGCGCGTTCGCGCCACATGACCTCGTAGAGCAGGTCGTCTATCCCTTCGAATGACGAGAGCAGCGCCGCACGTGTGGCTCGCTTGACCGTGTAGCCGCTCAGGACGCCGACAACGGCCCCGTTGACGTCACATATGCGCAACTCCCCGCTCATCACCTCGGGCGCATGGCCCGTTTGTGTTCCGGAGTCCCCGGATTCGTCTCTCATGCGCACATGGCAGAACACGTGCTCCGGAAGCCGCTCCTCGAGCCACATGCTCTCCCAGCCGAAGGGCAGGTAGGTCGTTCCGCCCTGCACCCCCGTCAGGCCGCGTGCCGCGCCCACGACCTGGAAGCAGCCGTCGAGCAACAGGGGATGAACGTCCAGCCCGTTCCGGCCAGACGGCTCCGGGAGACACACCTCTCCCAACGCCTCTCCCGGTCCGGACCAGATTGTTCGCAACGTGCGGAACGATGGACCCAGGTCAATTCCGGTTTCGGCCCTCGCGCGGTAGTAAGCCGCCGCTTCCACGGGGGAAAGGCTCGCCTTCAGGCCTTCCAGATCGATCCGTTCCCCGGCTTGCGCCGCCGGTGTACCGGCCGACACACTGCCCTCCACGTGGAGCGCCCAGTCGCCCCCGCTGAACCTGCTGAACACCCGGACGTGACGCGACGTCGCTGTTTCGGCCGAGTCCAGCAACACTTGCACCGCCAGGGTGTCGTCCTTCGATTCATCTGCGTCCGGGAGCACCAGCGGGTTGTGAAGCTGGATCTCCTCTAACGTTATCCGCCCGCCCGCTTCGGCCAGCGCTGCCGATGCCGCCATCGCACCGTAGAGCGCGCCCGGCGCCACGACGCGGCCGAACACTCGATGGTCTTCGAGCCACGCCGGCTCGCCGGCATGCAGTTCCGTCTCGTAGGTGATCTCGCCGCTCGCGGATTCATGCCGGACTCCCAGCAACGCGTGGCCGGCCGCGCCGCGTTGCCGTCTTGGCGCCTCCAGCCAGTGGCGCTTGCGCTGGAAAGGATAGTCGGGCACCGATATCCGGCGCCGGGGCTCACCTGCGAAGAGCCCGTCGAACCGGATGGTCAACCCTGCTTCATAGGCCCTTGCAACCGCATCGGTGAAGCCTTCCTCAGGCTGGGTTCCCTGGTCGCTGCTGCGCGGCGGGGTCAGACTCGGGACCACCTGAGGCGGGGGCGCTGGGTCCGGCCAGATCGAGGCCGCCATCGGGGCCAGGACCGGGCGAGGGCCTATCTCCACCACCAGGTCCACTCCCAGTTCGGCCATGGTCCGGACTGCACCGGCAAAGGCCACCGGCTCCCGCGCATGACGTCGCCAGTAGGCACCTTCCAATGCTGTCTCCAGGACCTCGCCCGTAACATTGCTGATCAACGGTATGGACGGAGACTTGACGTCCAGGTCGCCCAGTGATGCCTCGAGGGCTTCCAGGGCCGGTTCCACCAGGGCGCTGTGGAATGCCCGGGTCGTGTTCAGGCGCCTGACCCGCACTCCTTCGGATTCGAAACGCTCCGAGAGGACATCGATTTCCCCTACAGGACCGCTGATCACCTGGTGCGTTCCATTGTCCGCCGAAACACTGATGCCGATACCAGCCAGCTCCGCGTTGGTCTCCTCGACCAAAGGCGCCACGCGTTTCGATGGTGCGAAAACGGCTGCCATGGCGCCGGTCTGCGTTGCCGACAGCAGGGTGCCCCGGGTTTCCGCAAAGCGCATGCCGTCCTCAAGGCTGAAAACGCCCGCCGCATGCGCTGCCGCCATCTCCCCGGCGCTGTGCCCCACCACGAGCGCGGGCCGGACACCTACGCTCGACCACAGCGCGGTCAGCGCGCATTCCAGTGCGTAGAGGGCGGGCTGCTCCCACGCCGTGTCGCTCAGGTCCCCGGTGCCGTCGGCGCGGGCGAACACCACGTCCAGGAGGGACGCGCCCCGCTGCTCCCGAAACACCGCCTCGCAACGGTCCAAGACCGCTCTGGCCACCGGTTCCCGCTCGTAGAGATCGAGGCCCATGCCGGCCCACTGGCTGCCCTGTCCGGTGTAGGCGAACGCGACCCGGGCCGTTCGTCCTGGTGGATGTGAACCGTCGGTTGTGTCCTCCACCTCCTTCAGCGCGGTGCGCAACGAATCGAGGTCGTGGAACACGACGCCGGAACGGTGGTCGAAATGGCTCCGGCCGACCGACGCCGTCCATGCCATGTCGGAAAGAAGCGCCTCCACCTCGACGCCGTCCGGCATTCCCGCTCCGGCCCGGTCGGAAAGCCAGTTCCCGTAACGCCTCGCCAGATCCCGGAGCGCAGGCTCCGTCTTGCCGGACAAGGGCAGCAGGCGGGTTGTCCGCGGAGCGGGTTCCGCTTCCGGCAGGCCCGCCGAGGCAATGCCGCCAGGCAGCGCAACCATCACTTCCCGCGAGGGCCCGGTGGGGGCGTCGTGCTTCCCGGCAAGCGTCGGGTCGTCACCACGGTGCTCCTCCAGGAGGAGGTGAGAATTCGTGCCGGAAATGCCGAAGGAGTTCACGCCCGCCCGCCGGGGTTGGTCGCTTCGGTTCGGCCACGCCGTCTTCTCGGTGGTCACCTGCACCGGCAGGCCATCCCAGTCGATACCCGGGTTGGGGTCCCTGAAGTGAAGGTGTTTCGGTATGACCCCTGAATTCACGACCATCGCCGCCTTGATCAGTCCGGCGACCCCGGACGCCGCTTCGAGATGGCCAATGTTGGTCTTCACGGAACCGACGAGAAGGGGTTGGTCGGCCGTGCGCTCCCGGCCGTAGACAGCGGCCGCGGCATTGAGCTCAATGGGATCTCCCACCGTGGTTCCGGTTCCGTGCGCCTCGAGGTAGTCCACCGCCGTCGGAGGAACTCCGACCTGGGAGAGGGTCGCATCGATCACGGCCTCCAGCGCTGGGGTGTTCGGCACCGTTAGTCCCGCACTGGCCCCGCCATGGTTGACGGCCGCGCTCCGGATAAGGGCCCAGATCCGGTCCCCATCGGCTTCCGCTTCGCAAAGCCGCTTCAGGATCACGACTCCGCACCCTTCGCCCCTCACGTAGCCGTTTGCAGACGCGTCGAATGCCTTGCACTGACCGTCCGGTGACAACATCATCGAATCGGCACGCAACTCGTACACGCGACCGTTCAGCATGGCGTGAACGCCGCCCGCGATCGCGAGATCCGCTTTCCCCTGCTGGAGGTCCGCTACGGCGTCGTGCACGGACACCAGGGACGAGGCGCAGGCGGCGTCCACCGCCTTTGCCGGTCCCATCAACCCCATCACGAAGGAAACCCGTCCCGCGGAACCGTTCATGTTCGTGCCGCTGAGCGCATAGAGGCACCCTGCTGCCTCGGCCGGACGCGCAGAATCGAGGACCAGCATCCGGTATTCGTCGGTGCTGATTCCGGTGTAGACACCGGTTCGGGTCCCTTTGAGCCGTTCGGGGTCGATCCCGGCATCTTCGAGCGCGTGCCAACTCGTCTCCAGCATCATCCGTTGTTGCGGGTCGAGCATTTCCGCCTCGACCGGAGAAATGCGGAAGAACTGGGCATCGAAGCGGTCGATGTCATCGACAAAGGCCCCGTAGCGGCAGGCGTCCCCCCGACGCGCATCGTCGGGAAAGAGATCGACTGCGCGGCCGCGCCCCGAACCGGGATCGATCTCGGCCACCGCGTTCCCGCCCCTTTCGAGCAGGCGCCAGAAGGACGCGAGGTCCGGCGCACCGGGGAACCGGCATGCCATGCCGACAATAGCAATGGGTTCGCAGTGTCCCGAGCGGATGCGCATCTCTTCGCGCGGCCTCCCGTTTGTCGCCATCTAGTGTATCTCCCGATTGCGGACAGACATGTCGGTTCGCTCTGCTTGCCGGCACGCCTGTCCCGGACGGTCACGATGTTGACACCATGATACTGTTGGTGATCCAGGGAACGAAACCGGTCAGGGACAGGGGGGGGGTAACATTCGACGCCAGCAGTGCAGAGAGGTTTCGTTCGAACCGACCTTTCCGACTGTCGCCGGACGATAGCGTTGCCCTTCTCCTGCGGCAACGCCATTCGCGACATCGTTCCGGTCATGGCGCTATCCTGTCTGGTGCCCGGAGTTCGGGATCCCTGACCCCGGGGCACACGGTGTCTTTGTCAAGATGTCGATCAATCTTTCGGGACAAGTGGAAGGAAATGAACGATGGTCAAACCGGTCTCCGAATTCCTGGCGGAACACGGTTCTCCGGTCGGACGCAAGTCGCGGAACTGCGACCTGGAGCCCTGCCTGGAGGTGTGAGCGATGGACGAGAGACTTCTTGAAGTGATGACCCGTGCGGAACGCGACAGGGTAATGGCGCCGATCGGCGAGGCCATGACCCTGCCCGCACAGGCCTTCACGGACGGCGCATGGCATGCGCTGGAGGTGGAGCGCATCTTCGCGCGGAACTGGATTGCCGTCATGTTCGCCGTGGAGCTTCCGGATGCCGGCGATGCCCGGCCATTCGATCTCTTCGATCAGCCTCTGCTGGCGGTCAGGGGGAGCGACGGGACCTTGCGCGTCTTTCACAACATCGTCCCTTATGACGGCTGCCTGGCGCTGCTCCATCCGGCAAGGGGACTGGATTGCATCAACACGCCCTACCACGGTCTTCGCTACGACCTTAACGGCCGCCTTGTGGGCGCCCCCTACTGGGATGGCAATCCCGAGGCCGGCCCGGAGGCTCTGGACGGATGGCCATGCGATCTCGCCGAAGTTCCAAGCTCCGAGCGGTTTGGCACCCTCTTCATCAATCCCGATGGCGGAGCAGGCGATGTCGATGAATGGTTGATGCCATGGCGCCGCCTGGTGGGCACCGACTTTGCCATCGACCGCCTGGTTCCTGCCCGGGACAGCGACGGTCAGCCGCTCATCGAACAAAGAACCGTCAACACCAACTGGAAGACCTACCAGGAAAACGCGTCCATCAACCTCCTCCATGAGGCCTTCACGCACGACATCTATCGCAAGTCCCCTGAGGTTCCGCGGGTCGGAGCAGCCGGAGAGCCCCGTTTTGAACTCACCATGGAGGGATCATTCCTGGCGTTCGCCCATTCCCGTGACCATTCCGGCGCCACATATGATGAGGTCCACCTTCCCTCGGCCGGTCATGACACCGGCACCGTGCCGGAACGGGGCTACTTCACGACGCTCTATCCCAATGTCAACATTCCGCTCCTCGACACCTTCGCCAAGGTCAACATTGCGCTTCCGCGGGGCCCGGGCGTCACGGAATTGCGGCACCTGCGGTTCTATGCTCCCGAAGCACTCGAGGATCCCGCCTTCCAGGATCAGGAACGGCAGGTGCAGCATCTGTTCGATGTCGTCCACGGGGAAGACAGGATCATGATCGAGGCCGTGCAGGCCGCCCGCCGCAGTCCGGTATGCCGCCAGCATTACTACGCGCCGTTCTGGGACAGGCTCCACCATCGTTTCAACCAGCTCGTCATGGCGGACATGGAGCGTGCCTGAGCAGCGCTGGCCTTCGAAGCGGGGTTTTCAGGAAAGCCGGCGAAGACGGCTTCCATCGGGGTCGGTCACCAGGAGGTGTGGGCTGGCGGACCCGATCCGCACCTCATGGCAGGCCGGGAGAGGCGTGACGGAGCCGCCGACGAGATCGATCGAAAGAACCGGGTGACCGGGCCAGGGCATGGCAAGGCCTTGTGACCCGTCTTGCGGCACGACCAGCACCAGAGGGTTGCCGTCCTCCTTCATCTCCAGGCATCGCCCGCCCGCCAGATCCCTGGCGGCGCAAGGCGAAACCCCGTCGTCGACGATGTCGAGGGCCGCATGCATGTGGCGCACCACGTGGTAGCCGGGACGCGGATTGCAGAGACGGTCGAGAACACCCGATCGGGGGAAGTAGCCCCGGTCGATGTCGACCAGGGTGTCTGCGAACACGGTGACATTGGCAAAGGACACTGCGGCCGCCATCGCCTCGGCAATCCGCTTGACGGTTAGGGTGTCGTCCATGACCGGGCTGGCCGGACTGGTTCCGGCCATGCGCATGTGGACATGGGCCTTGAGGCCAAGGCCGGTCGCCACGGCGCTGGCCGCTGCCACCGTTTCCCAGACCGGCATGTCGAGGGTGAGGCGGAAGACCACGCCGGCGAGCACGCCATCGAGTTCGGGCAGCCTTGCGATCGTGGCGATTTCTTCCGTGTCACGGACGAGGAACCCCTGGTTGATCGAGTGGTAGTACTTGCCCGCCTCGGCGCGTTGTTCGTCGATCGAGCGCAGGCGTGACAGGACGAGGGGGACACTGGCCCGGGTGGCGGCAGAGGCAATGGGACCTATGTCACGATCGATGACTTCGGGATTGATGGCAACGTCCCAGGTCCGGAAGAGGTCACGATGGGCCATGAGGCGCCCCATCAGGTCGCCGGTGGGGGCGCCGAACGACATGAGCGTGAAGAGGTGTCCGTGTTCTGCCAGCACGTTCATTCGCGCAACGTTCGCCTCGTTCACGAGATCGCGCACAGGTACCCTCAACGGTCGCACCGCCATGTCCCATAGGGCGAGCAGCGGGTAGTCATTGCGCACCGTCTTGCGGTCAAACTCGTCGAGACCGCCGGTGGGAGGAATCTCGACGATTTCCATCCAGTTGTGGCGCATGTCGAACCCGAATGCGGCACGCCTGTTCTGGCGCGGATGGATGGCGGCGAGACGATACTCCGGTCGTGTTTCCGCCGGCGGACCGGCGTCGAGGGTGTTTCCCCACGTGCGCACGATCTCGACCATGTGCCCGTCCTCGTGGACATGACAGATCGCATAGCCGAGCTTGGGCCGGTCGTTGCGTCCGAACTCGGTTTCAGCGCCCGGCGAGGCCCTCAGCATCTCGGCGTAGTCAAAGCGCACGAAGGCGGTCGATGGCAGGATGTAGCAGTCGGTGGTGTCGAGCCGGAGGTACCAGAAGTTGTGAACATGCCCGGCAATCAGGGCTTCGACCCGGTGCTGTCGGGCGAGATCGAGGAGCCATGAGCGACCGGGTTCGCCGATGTTGTCATAGGTCTCTTCCTCGTCCGCGTGCATGAGACAGGGCGGATAGTGGCTGAAAAGGAAGATGCGCCGGCCATGGTGATTGCGGAGATCGGCTTCCAGCCAGGCACGCTGGCGTTCCTCGGCCTCCAGGTGCGAGTTGATGACCTGGGCGTTGATGATGACGAAATGACACTCCTGGTGATCAAACGACGTGAACTGGTCACCGAAATGGTGTTGCCACAGGGCGAGATGATCCTCGTTGATCCGGGCGGCAGGAGCCCAGTCGTTGGGCTTGTCACCGACATCGTGGTTGCCGGGCGTGAGCCAGGCAGGATGGCGCAGCGTATCGAACACCTCGAAAAAGCGCCGGGCCGCGTCGGCGTAGAGTCCCGGGATCGCCGGAACAGGGTGGACGATGTCGCCGACGTGGACGACAAAGGCAAGGTCGCGCGCATTGAGTTCCCGGATGACATGGCGCATGCGCCGGTTGGCAAGGCGCCCTGATTCGAACGGCGAATTCGTCTCGTCCTCACCCTGGTTGACGTGGGTGTCGGTGATGACGCCGAAACTGAAGAGACGCCTGCCAGGGGCGGTGGATCGATTCAGGGACCCGGTCAAGACAGTGCTCCGGTGACATTGGTAGAGTGGCCCGCAAGTCTGGGTTGTATTTTGACCGCCGGTCAATTGGCCAGAACGAAATCTGGGGACGCCGGCAGCGGGGAGGGAGGATTCCATGCCAGGCGTTGCCGTGATTGATCATCCGCTGGTTCAGCACAAGCTCTCCCTTTTGCGTTCCAAGGAAACAGAAAGCCACCCCTTCCGTCGGCTCATGCGTGAACTCGCCGTGATGGTCGGCTACGAGGTCCTGCGTGATCTGGACCTCGTGGAGCGCACCATCGAGACGCCGCTTGCCAGGATGGAGGCACCGTTTCTCAAGACAGGAGAACCGGTCCTGATCTCGATCCTGCGTGCCGGCAACGGATTGCTCGACGGCATGCTCGAACTGGTGCCGTCAGCCCCCGTCGGATACATCGGACTGGTGCGGGACCCGCGTACGCTTCAGGCAAACGAATACTGCTTCAAGGTGCCGCCCCAGGTTGCCGACAGGCCGGTCGTCGTTCTCGATCCGATGCTGGGAACAGGCAACACCGCATCCGCTGCGTTGTCACGGCTGAAAGGCGCCTCCGCCCGCAGTATCCGGCTGATGTCCCTGCTGGCCGCACCCGAGGGGATCGACACTGTGGCGAAGACCCATCCGGACGTCTCGGTCTTCACGGCCGCCATCGACAAATGTCTGGACGATCACGGCTATCTGGTGCCCGGACTCGGAGATGCCGGCGACCGGCTGTGCGGAACATGATCATGCTCCGGGACTTCACTCTGAAGGGAGCCCGGTGATTCTGATGCACCGATGCAAGGCACGGTGTGATGCAAACGTGGAGGTATGTCATGGGAACAACGGGTTTCATCGGCCTTGGACGCATGGGATGCCCCATGGCCTCGAATCTCGCGCGCAAGGGCTTCGATCTGGTGGTTCACGACATCGTGGCGGATCGTGTCGACACCCTGGCACGCCTGGGCGCTGTTCCTGTTGCATCACCGGCAGAAGTGGCGGCCCAGGCGGAGGTGGTGATCACCATGCTCCCCGGACCGGCGAGTGTCCGCGAGGTCATCACAGGCCAGGAGGGCGTCCTCGCCACGGCGCGGAAGGGCACCATCGTCATGGACATGAGCACCATTGATCCTGAAACCACGGACGCCATGGCGGAACTCTGCAAGGGCAGGGGGCTGGAGTTCATGGACGCGCCGGTAGGGCGCCTTGCCTCCCATGCTGATGCCGGAGAGTCGCTCTTCATGGTGGGAGGCACGTCAGACAATCTCGAACGTGTCCGGCCGCTTCTCGAGGCCATGGGGACGGCGATCTTCCACTGCGGCCACTGCGGTACGGGGACACGCACGAAGCTCGTCAACAACTTCATCTCCACGGCCTCCTGCCAGATCAACGCCGAAGCGCTCGTTCTCGCAGCAGCCTTCGGCCTCGATCTCGACAGCACACTCGACGTGATCTGTGGTACGTCGGCCGTCAACGGGCAGATCAGTTCGGCCTGGCCCGTCAAGGTGCTTGCCGATGACACGTCTCCCGGGTTCACCATCGACCTGGCGCACAAGGACCTCTCTCTCGTGGTCGAGGCCGCCAACGCCACGGGCGTGCCGATGCCCATGGCCGCCGCTGCTCGCGAGGCCTACAGCGTGGCAAGGGTCCGCGGATTTGGCGGCAAGGACTTTTCGGCCATGCTCGATGTGCACTGTGACATTACCGGAACTCCGCAGCCTCGCCTCATCGCCAACTCGAAGTACCGCACCGCATAGGCCATCACGTGAAGTGCAGGAGAAGCCTGACCTTGTTGAGTTCGCCTCTTTGATTTAAGTGAACGTGGGGTCACAGTCTTGCGGGCGAACGGGTGATGTCCGAGATCAGGTACGTTTCGACCCGCGGAGGGACGGCCGAAGCAGGCTTCGAGGAAATCCTGCTGGGTGGACTGGCCCCCGATGGAGGTCTTTGGATTCCGAAGATCTGGCCCGTGTTCACGGCCCAGGACTTTCGGGCCATGCAGGGCATGACATACGCCGAGATCGTCGCGCGTGTCATCGAACCCTTCGTCGCCGGCTGGATCAGGCCTGACGATCTGCTCTCGTTGGCACGCCAGGCCTACGCGCGATTCGATCATCCAGCTGTCATTCCCATGGTGCAGACGGCGGACAACGACTGGCTCCTCGAACTGTTCCATGGTCCGACCTTCGCCTTCAAGGACCTCGCCCTGCAACTGCTTGCCCGACTCATGGACCGGGCGCTCGAGAGCAGGGGAGAACGGGTCACCGTTCTCGGGGCAACGTCGGGAGATACCGGTTCGGCGGCCATTGCCGGGTGCGCCGGGCGGCGCAACATGGACATCTTCATCCTGTTTCCCAAAGGCAGGGTGAGCGAGATACAGCGGCGCCAGATGACCACGGTGGTTGCCGGCAATGTCCATTGCATCGCCATCGAGGGGACGTTCGACGACTGTCAGTCCCTGGTGAAGGCCATGTTCAACGACACGGCTTTCGCGACATCCCGCAGACTGACGGCAGTCAATTCCATCAACTGGACGCGGATCATGGCGCAGACGGCATATTGTGTCGCCGCCGCCGTCCGCCTTGGTGCGCCGGACCGCAAGGTCGCCTTCTCGATTCCTTCCGCGAATTTTGGCGCCTGTCTTGCCGCCTGGTGTGCCGTGAGAATGGGGCTTGGAGTCGACCGACTGGTGGTGGCGACCAATGCCAACGACATACTGCACCGGTTCTTCGAGACCGGGCACTACACGCCCCGTGATGTCGTGGCGACATTGTCGCCGAGCATGGATATCCAGATCTCGAGCAATTTCGAACGTCTGCTTTTCGAACTCTACGATCGTGACGGCAGTTCAATCGAGCGCCTGATGGGACGTCTGCCACGTTTGGGGTCGTTCGACGTGACCGCACGGGCCTTGATGCGGGCCCGCTCCATCATTTCGAGCCATCGACTGGACGATGACGGAATCATTGCCGAGATGCGACGCATGCGGCGCGAGCATGGCGTCGTGGTGGATCCCCACACCGCCTGCGGTACGGCGGCTGCACGCGAGGTTGGGATCGATGCCGACGTCCCAGTGATCATGCATGCCCAGGCACATCCGGCGAAGTTCCCGGAAGCGGTCGCGACCGCGTTGGGAGAACCATCGAAAAGTCCTGCCAAACTCTCAAGAATCCGGGGGCTGACAGAGAATATGACGACCTTGCCAAACGACGTCGACGTCGTGCAGGGTTACGTTCGCGACAACACGGAGGCGGACGGTTGATCGAGTGGCCGATGCTTAGCGGGCAACCTTGAGCCTGGATGTCACACGACTCGCCAACGGTCTGAGGATCGTCACCGACAGGGTCGAGGGAGTCGATTCTGCCGCAGTGGGTGTCTGGGTCAATGTCGGCGCGCGCGACGAGCCCGATCATCTCCACGGCATCTCGCACCTTCTCGAACACATGGCGTTCAAGGGCACGGGACGGCGCAGTGCGCGCATGATTGCCCAGGAAATCGAGGATGTCGGCGGATACGTGAACGCCTACACCACGCGCGAGAACACGGCCTACTACGCCCGGGTCCTCGGGGACGATGTGCCGCTGGCCATCGACGTACTTGGAGACATCCTGCAGAACTCCGTCTTCGACGAGAGCGAACTCGAAAAGGAGCGTTGGGTCGTGGAGCAGGAGATTGCCCAGGTATTCGACACGCCGGATGATCTCGTCTTTGATCTCTTCCAGGAGTGTGCCTTTCCCGACCAGCCCATGGGACGCTCCATCCTCGGCACGCCAGCAAGCATTGCTGGCATGACCCGGCAGACCCTGCTGGGGCACATGACCGGCCACTACACCGCCGAGAGCATGGTGCTGTCGGCTGCAGGAGCCGTCGATCACGGGGAAATCGTACGTCTGGCGGAGGACCAGTTCTGCAACCTGCCTCATTCCAATGGCCACGTCCCGCGTCCCGCTGCCTATTCCGGCGGGGCCATCGACCGCAGTGATGACGTCGAGCAGGTCCATCTCATCATGGGATGTCCGGGGTTCGCAGTCCGGGACGACAACTACTACCCGGTCCAGTTCTTCAGCAGTGCTCTCGGCGGCGGCATGTCGTCACGCCTCTTCCAGGAGATCCGCGAGGACCGGGGACTCGCCTACGCCATCTACTCGTTCCACTCGGCCTTTGAGGACAGTGGTCTCTTCGGCGTCTATGCCGGGTGTGCCGAAGCCGATGCTCGGGAGGTGACGAACCTGATCGTCGACGTGATCGCACGAACGTCAGACGGCCTTGCCGATGACGAGATCGAACGGGCCCGCACACAGATGAAGGCGGGGCTCCTGATGGCGCGTGAGAGCACGGCCGCACGGTGCGAGGCGCTGGCGCGCCAGATGCTCGTCTTCGGGCGCACCATCTCGGAAGAAGAGATCGTCGGGAAGATCGAGGCCGTGTGCGCGGCGGATATCCGCGAGTGTGCCGATACCCTGTTCCAGGGCGCACGTCCTGCAATGGCATGCATCGGACCCGAGGAGGGTATTGTTCCCTACGGGAGCATCCTGTCGGGACTGGGCAAGGGAACGGGCGCGTGTTCGCCTTCCTGAGGAAACCGGCATCGCGGCAGCAGTCGGCCGTTCTTGAGAGCGCCAGGCTCCTCCTCCGCCCGCCTGCCATTGATGACTGGCCGCAATGGGCCAGGTTGCGCCATGAAAGCCGGGAGTTCCTGCAGCCCTGGGAACCGACGTGGCCACGCAATGCCCTGACCAGGGGCGCCTTCACCCGACGCATCAAACTGCAGGCGCGTGATCATGAGGCCGGAACGGCCTACGGCTGGTTTCTGGTGCGACGCGACGACGATGCGTTGATGGGGGGCGTGACGGTGAGCGACATTCGCCGGGGCGTGGCGAGTTCGGGGACCCTTGGATACTGGATTGGCCGCTCGTACGCCCGACAGGGATACATGAGCGAGGCGGTGGGGGCGGTGATCGGCCACGCTTTCGACAGGTTCGGACTGCATCGTCTGGAGGCGGCCTGCCTGCCAGCCAACGAGGCGAGCCGCCGGCTCCTTGTCTCCCGGGGCTTCAGTCTCGAGGGGATTGCCCGCAGCTACCTCAAGATCAACGGCGACTGGCGCGATCACCTGCTCTTTTCCCTGATCGAGTCCGAGTGGCGTTCATGCAACCGATCTCATGAGCCGGAGCGTTGAATATTTGAGTTTCGGTTGAAGAATATTATGCATGTCGCGGTTCTATGCACCTATTATTCGCATCATGAGCTATTGACGGATCGGGTATCCAGCGAAGGCGACGAAGGGTTCACCATTGACTACGACTCGCACGGACCCGAGTTCAGCGGGCCGTCGAGGTCAACTGTCATGTCAGAGACCGGAGTCTTCCCAACCTGCCCGGAGCGGAGGGCAAACACATCTCGCCAGTCCATCAATCCCAGGCGATGACAGCGCTCGACGGAAAGCGGGCCGCCGTGATGCCCGGATGACGAGAGGATGAGTCGGAGTCATGTGATTCCCTGGTGAGTTTGTCTGCCGGTGTGCGATGCGCTAGCCTTGGACGCACCGGTCTTCCCGGATCCGGGGGGACGCACACATGCAGCCGGGGCTGCATCAGCGGTGGTCCCGGCGCCAGGGGAGGATGAGGATGGACACCAAGAAGTTTGTCGAGGCTTGGCGCGGCGGAATGATGTCGCGGCGCACCTTTGAGCGTGGCCTGGCGGCCGCGGGGCTTGGACTCGCGACCATGCCTGCCATACACCGCCCGGCACACGCGGCCGGCGAGGCATTGTACTTTGGCTGGTCGGGCTACGAGTCGGCGGGTTTCCATGAAGCCTTCACCGAAAAGTACGGTGGTTCGCCGGAGGCCGCCTTCTGGGCCACGGAGGAAGAAGCACTCCAGAAGATGCGCCAGGGCTTCACGCCCGACGTCATGCATCCGTGCACCTATGCGCTGGAAAAGTGGCGGGATGCGGGCATGCTCATGGCGCTTGATCCCGACCGCCTGACGTGGCTGCCCGACATGTTCGAGAGCCTCAATGACATCTCCGGTTCGATGCATGAAGGTGTTCGCTATTTCATGCCGATGGATTGGGGCAACTCCACTGTTCTCTATCGCTCGGACATCGTCGCGCCCGAACATGCCGGCGAGAACCTGAGTTGGGCGATCGTCTACGAGGACTGGTACAAGGGACGGATCGCCACATACGACACGGAAGCGAACGTCCAGATTGCGGGTCTTCTGCTGGGTTACGATGACATCTTCAACATGACCGATGAAGAGCTTCTGTCCACGAGGCCGCTACTGGAAAAGCAGCGCGAAAATCTGCGTTTCTACTGGGGTGATGTGTCGGAGATCGATCAGGCCCTGGCGTCGGGTGAACTGGTTGCAGCCTACGGTTGGAACGATTCGTACGTGCGCCTGCGCGCCCAGGGTGTGCCGATCGAGCTTGGAGTTCCCAAGGAGGGAATCTTCACATGGGTATGTGGGCTCACGATCCACCCCGGAACGAAGGACGTCGACGCCGCCTACGACCTCGTCAACGCGATGACGAGTCCGGAGGCCGGCGCATTCGAGATCGAGAACTTCGGCTTTGGACACGCCAACACGAAGGCGTTTGATCTGGTGTCTGACGACACGCTTGCAGATCTCGGACTGAGCACGCCTGAGGCACTGCTCAACAACGGAATCTTCTTTGCCGCCATGGATGGGGATGTCCTGGAAAACTATATTCGCCTGTTCGACGAAGTGAAGGCAGGCTTCTGAGGCTGATCGCGTTTTCTGACCGGGCCGGGACGCACGGTGTTCCGGTCCGGTCATTCAGGCGCTCATCGACAACCCTTCTTCCTGGCTCTGACCACGGGAGTTTCCGCTCTCCAAAGCGACTACAGGGAGACTGTCGTGCGATGCGCGCACTCTCCATTTTCGGGCGGTGACCGTGGCGAGACACAGCATTGATGCGGTGACGATGCCGGGCTGCATCCCCGTGTCGTCCGAGAGAGGATGGTATGTCAGTCGAGAGAATCGATTCCGCTAGGCTGCGCGCTCTTCGTGAGCACGAGGATGCCGAGTTCATACGTCACCGCCCGCGGTCGCAGGAACTGCTGGAGCGTGGTCGTGCATCCATGCCGGGCGGTGTGCCGATGTCGTGGATGACCGGGCTCTACGAACACCCGACGATTTATCCAGTGTCCGGTGACGGGGCCTCCTTCGAGGATGTGGACGGCCACCGCTACCTGGACATGAACCAGGTCGATGTCGCGGGCTTTGTCGGATTTGCCCCGCCGCCGGTCACCGAGGCGTTGAGTGACCAGGCGGCTCGGGGTTCGTCCTTCCTGTTGCCGTCCGAGGACAGCATCGTGGTGGCCGAGAATCTCGCCCGGCGCGTGGGCCTGCCCTTCTGGCAGTTCACGGGCGCCGTTTCCAATGCGAATGCGGAGGCCATTCGCCTGGCACGGGTCAGCACGGGACGCGAACGCGTGCTCATGTTCGAAGGTAAGTACCACGGTGACATCGATGATGTCCTGGGACGACATGATGGCGACGATCCGAAGGCCGCCGTGCCGGGACGTACTGCCAACGCCCCCCGAGGGGAGGTGACGATCCCGTTCAATGACCTCGCCGCACTCGAGGCAACACTTTCGGGAGGTGATGTCGCGTGCGTTCTCAGCGAACCCATGCTGACCAATTTCAATCTCATCTTTCCCGAGGATGACTTCTGGACGCAGGCCCGGACACTCATCCGCTCCGCCGGCGCCATGCTGATCATCGACGAGGCGCACACACATTCCTTCGCGTACGGCGGGTTGACGAACGCCTGGCAGCTTTCGCCTGACGTCGTCACGCTGGGCAAGGGGCTTGGCAGTGGCGTCCCCTTCGCCGCCTACGGCATGACCGCAGAGCAGGCCCGCGTCCTGGAGCATCACGCGAAGCCGCCGTCGCCGCTGGAAAGTGGCGGTGCGGCCCTTGTGACGGGCGGTACCACCTATGCGAATGCGCTGGTCCTTGCGGCTGCGCGTGCCACGCTGGAGCAGTGTTTGACGCCTGAAGCATACGACCGCAACGAAATGCTCGGCAGAAGGCTCGCGGCAGGCCTCGAGGCGATCTTTGCGGGGCGGAAACTCGAATGGCGGGCTCCGCAGATCGGTGGCCGCTGCGGCTGGGTACTCGGTCCGGAATTGCCACGCAATACCGAGGAATCCGCGGCGACGATGGACAATTTCTTCTCCAATTCACGGCGCGTGTTCATGGCCAACCGGGGGATCTGGGAAGCGCTGGATACGGCGGGTCCGGCCTGCTCCTTTGCCCATGACGAGGCCGATGTGGATCGCTATCTGGAAGTCGCCGAGGCGTTCGTAGAGGCCACCACGACGCCTGCTTCCTGATGGAGTATCAGCCGCGATGCCAGGATGCGGCGTGGTCAACACCCTTCATGCTGGCCACTTGTGACAGGAAGGCGAACACATGACGACTGAAAGGCGGATTTTCACGGGCGGGCGCGTCTTCACCTCCGACCCAGACAACCCCTGGGCAGAGGCGGTTGTTGTTGAAGGTGACCGGATCGTCTTCGTGGGCGGCGCGGAGGCTGCGGCGGCCGTGGCCGGTGACGGTTCCGTGCACATTGACGTCGACGATGGTCTCGTTTTGCCAGGCTTTGTCGATGGTCATGTGCACATCACCCTGACGGGCTCTTCCATGCTCAAGGCGTATCTTCGCGACGCCACGAGCGTCGAGGAGATCCAGCGTCGGGTGAAGGAGTGGGCCGACGACAACCCGCATGAGCCGCGCGTCCTCGGGACTGACTGGGTGCACTCGGTGCTGCCGGACAACAGGCCCACCAAGGAGATGCTGGATGCGGTCGTCCCTGATCGGCCGGTGTATCTTGAGGCCTTTGACTTTCACTCCTGCTGGGTCAATTCCGCCGCGCTCGAGGAACTCGGCATCGACGACGACACGCCGGATCCTGCCGGCGGGACCATCGCCCGTGACCCTGAAACAGGTGAAGCCACCGGCCATTTGCTGGAAAGCGCCAGCTTCGAGCTGGTGGCACCACTACTTGCACAGGTTGATGACGAGGTGCGGGATGGCTATGTCTCCACGGCGCTCGAGGCCTTTGCGCGGGCGGGCATCACTACGGTGGTGGAGATGGCGCTTGAGGAGGAGGCGCTCGAATCAATTGCCAGACTGCGAGCGGCAGGCAAGCTGACCGTGCGGGTCGTGGCGCACATGATCATCTGGCGCAAGGGCGACACCGCGGAAGAGCTCGCCCTGGTGAAGAGGGCCGCAGAACTGTCCCGGGAGTATCAGGGTGATTGGCTGCGTGTCGGTGGTGTCAAGGTCATCTCGGATGGCTCGATCGATGCCTGTACGGCCGCACTCAGCAAACCGTACACGAACGGGACGAGTTCCGATCCGATCTGGCCGCCCGAGGCGCTCGGCCCGGTTGTCGAGGCGGCAGATGCCGCCGGGTTGCAGATTGCCGTTCACGCTGTGGGCGACCAGGCGATCCGGAACACCGTCGATGCCATGGAAAGGGCCATGCGGGTCAACGGAACGTCCGGAAGACGCCATCGCATAGAGCACCTGGAGTACGTCCGCCAGGAGGACATCGAACGTATGGGTCGGCTCGGCATCACGGCGTCTATGCAGCCGGTGCACATGGATCCGGCCTATCTGCAGAACTGGATTGCGATGATCGGTCCGGAACGAGCCAATCATGGTTTTGCCTGGCCCCTGCATGTCGCGGCGGGCTCAGTTCTCGCCTTCGGCACGGATGCGCCGACCACCCCGCACTGGTCGCTTCCCAACATGTACATCGCCTCAACCCGCAAGTCGCCGGTTGACGAGACCCTGCCGGCACTTCGACCCGACTGGGCACTTCCACTCGAAGAGGCCATCGTCCACGGCACCCGCGAATCGGCCTGGGCTGCATGGCTCGACCACGTGACAGGTGTGCTGAGGCCCGGGTTCGCCGCGGATGTTGCCGTGCTGGATCGTGACGTCATGGCGCTGGGGCCGGCCTCGCTGCTTGAAGCCCGTGTCAAGCTGACGATGATGAACGGCAGGATCGTCCATTCGGTCCCGGATTCCGGCGTCGCGCCATAGACCCGCAAGTCCAGCGCGCGAGTTATCCGGCCAGTCTCCCCGTCGAGTCATGATCCCGGGCGAACTGCGGGTGTGATGGCGAATTGTGGATCTTGATGTCGAACGCTCATCCTGCCCCGCATTCGCCGCTGATGTTCGCCTCGCTTGCGGTGGTGTTCGTCCTGTTCTGGGCAACCGGGTTCGTTGCCGCGAAGTTCGGCTCCCCCTACGCCGAACCCCTGACATTCCTTGGTACGCGATTTGTCATCGCCAGTGTGCTCCTTCTCGTGCTTTGTCTGGTCCTGCGCACCTCTTGGCCGCGGCGTCTGCGCGACTACGGTCACATCGCGGTTGCCGGCCTGCTGGTGCAGAGCCTCTATCTGATCGGTGTCTATTGCGGCATCTATCTCGGTGTCTCCATCGGCGTCATGGCACTGATCGTCGGGCTGCAACCATTGGTCACCGGGGCACTGGCCGGGCCGTTTCTCCGCGAGTCGGTGACTCGCTTTCAATGGCTCGGGCTGGCGCTGGGGTTTGGCGGTCTGAGCCTGGTCGTGGTGGAGAGGGTCGTCCTCGGTGAGGCCGTCTGGTTCGGCTATGTGCTCGGACTCGTCGGACTTGCGGCGATCACGACCGGCACGCTTTACCAGAAGAAGTTCTGTGCGGTCTTCGATCTGCGTACCACGGTGGCGATCCAGAACACCGTCAGTTGTGTGGTGATCCTTGCCCTGGCCGCCACTTTCGAGACCATGGAGGTATCGTGGACCGGAGAGTACCTGTTCGCCCTCCTGTGGTCAGCGGTGGTGCTCTCGGTCATCGCCATGATGGTTTTCTACTCTCTCGTGACCCGTGGTGCTGCTACCAGGGGTACCAGCCTGATCTATCTCAGTCCGCCCACCACCGCAGTGATGGGCTGGCTCATCTTTGACGAGTCCCTCGCTGCGCTGGCGGTCGTCGGCATGATGGTGGCAGTGGTTGGAGTGGCGATGGTCTCTCGTGCGGGCAACTGATGCACACCCGGCAGGGACCAGGAGGATTGACCACGATCAATTGCTACTGTCCGATGGTGAGGATGACCTCGAGAGGATGAGGTCAGTTCGGCTTGCCTGTGCCGCCCACGTCGGTGGCCAGCATGGCCGGGTCGATGCCGAGTTTCGTCAGCGCCCCCGTCCACTTGCCATCGAGGTCGCTGTCGAAGAGGAGCTCGGGGTCAGCGTCACAGACCAGCCAGCCATTGTTCTGGATTTCGGCATCGAGCTGGCCTGGCGCCCACCCGGCGTAGCCGAGAGCGAGCAGGCTGTTGCGGGGGCCGTCCCCCCGGATCATCGCCTTGAGGACATCGACAGTGGCGGTGAGAGCAATGCCCCCTGAAATCTGCAACGTTCCGTCACGCACGTAGTCGTCGGAATGCAGCACAAAACCCCGTCCTGTCTCCACGGGACCGCCGAAGTGCACGCGGATTCCATCGCCGCTGTCGCCTGGATCGAGACCGAGGCGTTCGACGACATCATCGACGGTGATGCTCTCCAGTGACTTGTTGACGACCAGCCCCATCGCACCCTTGTCGCTGTGGGAGCACATGTAGATCACGGTCCGTTCAAATCGCGGATCACCGATCGTCGGCATGGCAATCAGGCAGCGTCCTTCGAGCTGGCTGTCGTCGTCCATTGGTTCGTTCATGAATCCATGTCCACGGCCGGGGTTCATCATAGCCGTTGCCGCGGACTTTTGCATCAACGGACCAGGAGGGGGTTGAGGAAGGATGCCGGTCGGTCCATATACCACGGCACAGATCACCCAACCCGGGCGAAAGGAAAGAGACCATGACGATCAGTGTCGGCGACAACATGCCATCGGGAACACTTCACACCATGACGGCGGGCGGTCCGGCACCGGTCTCGACCGACGAGCTCTTTGCCGGGAAGAGGGTGGTCCTCTTCTCCGTTCCCGGCGCCTTTACCCCCACCTGTTCGAACGAACACCTGCCAGGGTTTGTCACCCATGCCGGCACGATCAGGGGCAAGGGCGTGGACACCATTGCCTGCATGGCGGTCAACGACGCCTTTGTCATGGGAGCCTGGGGTGAGCACCAGGGGGTCGGAGACAGTGTCCTCATGCTGGCCGACGGCAATGCCGACTACTCGAGGGCGCTGGGGCTGGAACTCGATCTCTCCGGAGTTGCCTTCGGCATGCGCGGGAAGCGGTTCTCGATCCTCGTCGAGGATGGCGTGGTCAAGCAGGTCAATGTAGACGAAGACGGCTTTTCCTCGACCAGTGCGGAGACCATGATCGAGCAACTGGGCTGACCGGTCCGGATCGGACTACCGGCCCCCTGTAGTCGAGGACTGGGGGTCAATGCTCCACCACCATCCGGCAAACCGGCGACGTGGCTGGCACCCTAAGTGGCGTGCAGTGCCCCGATCCTGTAGTATCTCCCTCATTTCCGGGAGATCGGATGGTGGCTGACACTCCTCTTCTCGACACGATCAGGGTTCCAGGCGACCTCAGGAAACTGCCGGTCGATGCGCTCGGGCAGATCGCCGACGAGCTGCGGGCAGAGACCATCGATGCGGTGTCGGTCACCGGAGGCCATCTTGGCGCAGGTCTTGGGGTGGTCGAACTGACCGTGGCGCTCCACTATCTCTTTGACACGCCAGGCGACCGGATCATCTGGGATGTCGGCCATCAGGTGTACCCCCACAAGATCCTGACCGGACGACGGGACCGGATCCGCACCCTGCGCAAGGGAGGCGGCCTGTCAGGATTCACGAAGCGCTCGGAGAGCGAGTACGATCCGTTCGGCGCAGCACACGCGTCAACGTCGATATCGGCGGCTCTCGGGTTCTCCGTGGCGCGGGACCTCCAGGAGAAGTCCAACAGGGTGGTCGCCGTCATCGGCGATGGCGCCATGACCGGGGGCATGTCGTTCGAGGGCCTCAACAATGCCGGTGCGAGCGCCAGCAAACTGATCGTCATCCTGAATGACAACGACATGTCGATCGCCCCGCCCGTTGGCGCGCTGTCGGCCTACCTGTCGCGGCTCATCTCGTCGAAGTCCTACCGGTCCTTGCGCGAAATCGGCCTGCAGGTTTCGGATCGGTTTCCCGATACAGTCAGGAAAACAGCACACAGGGCGGAAAGCTATGTGCGAGGGATGCTGACCGGAGGCACGCTGTTCGAGGAACTCGGCTTCTTCTATGTCGGGCCCATAGACGGTCACAACCTGGACCACCTGATCCCCGTGCTGCGTAATGTTCGCGACGATACAAGCGAGGGACCGGTTCTCATCCATGCCATCACCCGAAAGGGAAAGGGCTATGCACCGGCGGAAGGGTCGAGCGACCGGTATCACGGGGTTGGCAAGTTCGATGTGGCGACCGGCGAGATCGCCAAGAGCACCAGCAACAAGCCGAGCTGGACGAAGGTGTTCGCCGACAGTCTGATCAGCGAGGCGCGGCGCGACGATTCGATCGTGGCGATCACGGCGGCAATGCCGTCAGGGACCGGCGTTGACCGATTTGGCGACGTGTTTCCCGAGCGCACCTTTGATGTCGGACTGGCCGAACAGCACGCGGTCACTTTTGCAGCGGGGCTGGCGGCCGAAGGCATGAAACCCTTCGCGGCCATCTACTCGACCTTCCTCCAGCGGGCGTTCGACCAAATTGTCCACGACGTGGCTATCCAGAGTCTGCCGGTGCGCTTTGCCATGGACCGTGCCGGATTTGTGGGCGCGGACGGTCAAACCCACTGTGGCGCCTTCGACATTGCCTACATGGGCTGTCTGCCGGGCATGGTTGTCATGGCGCCGGCCGATGAGGCGGAACTTGTGCACATGGTGGCAACGGCCGTGGCCATCGACGATCGTCCGAGCGCCTTTCGCTATCCACGTGGCTCAGGGATCGGAGCACCCATGCCGGAACGGGGCGAACCTCTCGAGATCGGGCGCGGCCGGATCTTGCGTGAAGGCACCCGCATTGCGCTCCTTTCCTATGGTTCCCGGTTGCAGGACGCGCTGGAAGCGGCAGTGGTGCTGGATGCCAGGGGGCTTTCGACAACGGTTGCCGATGCACGTTTCGCCAAGCCAGTCGATGGCGAACTGATCATGCGTCTGGCGACCAACCACGAGGTTCTCGTGACGGTGGAAGAGGGTTCGATCGGCGGCTTTGCCACTCAGGTCATGCATGTCCTTGCCGGTGGAGGCCATTTTGATTCCGGCCTTATCTTCAGACCGGTGATCATGCCCGATGCCTTCCTCGACCAGGATGCACCCGAGAATCAGGTGCGCCAGGCGGGGCTCGATGCGTCGGGAATTGTCTCCACGGTCCTCGCTGCAGTGGGTGTGGAGGAGCACCAGAAGGCGAGGGGCAGTTCGTGAGTCGCATACTCTGACTACCGAGACTGTCGTGGCCGACGACCCCTGGGAACATGTCAACGGTATCATCGCACGTTCCGGCACGTCATTCCTGTGGAGCATGAAGGTGATTGCGCCGGAGCGCCGGCGGGCCATGTACGCAATCTATGCCTTCTGCCGGGAAGTCGATGACATCGCGGACACCCCGGGCGACGTGGCATCCAGGAAGGCCGCTCTCGACGCATGGCGCGAGGAGATCGGCCGACTCTATGGTGGTTCTCCCACCATGCCGACCGCTCGTGCGCTTGATCAGGCCGTCAGGCGCTTTGAACTCCCCAGGGAGGAGTTCCTGGCGATCATCGACGGCATGGAAACAGATATTGCTCCGGGAGTGGAGATGTCCGCAACGGAAGATCTTTTCGCCTACTGCCGCCGTGTCGCAGGAGCAGTCGGTGTACTGATCATCCATGTCTTCGGCATCACCGGACACCCGGGACCGGTCATGGCACAGACCATGGGAAACGCGTTCCAGATCACGAACATCCTGCGTGATCTTGAGGACGACGCAAAGGAGGGCAGACTGTACGTCCCCAGGGATATCCTGACGAGGCACGGTATCGGGGCTGCTTCTCCGGGCGAGGTCTTGAAACACCCGGCCTTTGCTGGCGTCTGCGCCGAACTGGCGTCGATGGCGCGGCGCCACTACGCGGAGGCGGACCGGCTTCTGAGCGAGATTGGCCGGCGCCGGATCAGGCCTATCGTGGCCATGATGAAGGTCTACAGCGAGATCCTCGATCTCCTGGAGCAGCGGGGCTGGACCCGACTCGATGTTCCGGTGAAGCCACCCAAGGTGCGTCTGGTATGGCTTGCACTCAGATACGGACTCCTCTGAAGGCCAGGCCCTGTGCCCGTTGTTCACATTATCGGTGCCGGCCTCGCGGGTCTCTCGGCCGCCGTGTGTCTGGCGGGCAGCGGAAAGCGCGTGGTGCTCCACGAGGCAGCCGCACAGGCTGGGGGACGATGCCGGTCTCTTCTTGATTCCCGGCTCGAGTGCCGGATTGACAACGGCAATCATCTGTTGATGACCGGCAACCGTCACACCCTTCTGTACCTCGATACCATTGGTGCGGCTGATCAGGTCACGGGACCGGTACCTGCCGCGTATCCCTTTGTTGACGTGCGCGATGCACGACAGTGGACCGTGCGGCCCGGCGGGGGACGGATACCGTGGTGGATTCTCGATCCACAACGCCGTGTTCCGCTTACCACGCCGGTTCAGTATCTCTCCGCACTTTCTGTCATCACTGCCGGTGAAAGCCGGACGGTGGGAGAGTGCGTGGGGCGATCGGGAAGGCTTGTGACGTGCTTCTGGGAACCTCTCACCGTCGCGGTTCTCAACACGCCGCTCGCGGACGCTTCGGCGGGACTGTTGCGCCAGGCACTCCGGAGAACGCTCATGAAGGGAGAGTCCTGTTGCCGTCCTCTCGTCGCCTCACACTCGCTCTCAGCCACCTTCATTGATCCGGCGCTGGGATACCTCGCGTCGAAGGGAGTCGACATCAGGCTTTCCAGTCGGCTCAGCGCCTTGCAGACGTCAGCCGGCAGAGTGGAGAGGCTGGACTTTGCCTCGACCAGCATCACCCTGTTGGAGGGAGACAGCGTGATCCTTGCCCTGCCTGCGTCGGTCGCCGGTGATCTCGTGACAGGCCTCGAGGTCCCGCGCAAGCATCAGGGGATCGTCAATGTCCACTTTCGCCTGCCCGGGCCAGCCGTGCTTCCCGGTGGCCAGCCCTTTGTCGGATTGATCGGAGGCATGGCCCAGTGGATCTTTGTACGGGACCAGGTTGTTTCCGTCACGGTCAGTGCGGCCAACGACATGATTCGCCGGACACTGGATGATATCGCGATGACGGCATGGCGTGACGTGGCTGCGGTTCTCGATTCCGATCCGGACACGTTGCCGCCCTGGCGTGTCATCAAGGAACGCCGTGCGACGATTTCGCAGGATCCCGACACCATCGCCATGCGTCCCGCAACCCGTACCTCGTTCGCCAACATGTACCTGGCCGGTGACTGGACGGATACGGGTCTTCCGGCGACGATCGAGGGAGCTGTTCTTTCCGGCAAGCGCGCCGCCCGGGCCTGCGGGGACGCATGACGTCCGGAGGGACGCGCGGTTCACCGTTTGAGGTCTTTCGCGTCTTTCTCGTTCTGGGTCTCACCTCTTTCGGAGGGCCCGTGGCCCATCTTGGCTACTTTCGCGAGGCCTTTGTCGTGCGGCTCCAATGGATGAGCGACAGGGCATATGGCGATGTCGTCGCCCTGGGGCAGCTTCTTCCCGGCCCCGCCTCGAGTCAGGTTGGCATGGCGATCGGACTCATGCGCGCCGGTTACGGCGGATTGTTGGCGGCGTGGCTCGGATTCACACTCCCTTCAGCACTGCTTCTCACCGCTTTCGCCTTCGGGGCCGGCGAGCTCGAAGCGGCTCTGGGTACCGGCTGGATACACGGATTGAAGGCCGCCGCGGTCGCCGTTGTGGCCCACGCCCTCATCGGCATGGCGCGCAGTCTGGCGCCGGACCGCAAGAGGGGCACGATTGCAGTCGCCGGCATGATTGGCGCCATGTTGATTCCCTTCGCCACCGGGCAGCTGATGGTCATCGTCGGGGGAGGGCTCGCCGGTCTTGTCTGGTTGCGCGATGAGACGGCGCCGGACGGGGAAGAGCTGATGGCGGTACCCGTCGGCCGCACGGCTGCCATTCTGGCCCTGCTTGTCTTCTTCCTTCTCCTGACGGCACTTCCGGTGGTATCCGGTCTCATCGTTGACGGCCCATGGCCTCTCATCGATGCCTTCTATCGCGCGGGTTCGATGGTCTTCGGCGGCGGGCATGTCGTCTTGCCCCTTCTCGAGGCCGAGGTAGTGGATACCGGCATGGTCGATCGCGAAGCCTTTCTTGCCGGATACGGTGCGGCGCAGGCGGTTCCCGGGCCATTGTTCACATTCGCTGCCTACCTTGGCGCCGTTATGGAGACGCCACCGTCTGCATTGGCAGCCCTGCTGGCGTTGTTGGCGATTTTCTTCCCCTCGGCACTCCTCATTGTCAGCGGCCTGCACTTTCAGGGACACTTGCGCCGTGCGCCCCCGTCCCGGCGCGCCTTTGCCGGCGTCAACGCCGCGGTCGTGGGACTGCTTGCTGCGGTGTTCTATGACCCGATCCTCTCTGCCGGCCTCATCTCGCCCCTGGCGACCGCCATCGCCGCAGCCTCCTTCGTAGCGCTCGCAGCCTGGAAGACGCCCCCCTGGGCGGTTGTGCTGCTCGCCGGAGCCGCCGGCTTCGTCTTCCTGTAAGTTGGACCCTTGTGTTCCCGACACGTGCCCGATGTCAGTACCAGGCATCCTCCATCGATGCCTTGCGCCGGGTGACGAAATCGTTGAGGGCATCTGCGACCGCATCATCGATCGCTGGGGCCTCGAAGGACTCAAGCATCGTCTTCCACACGGCGTTGGCCCGTTCCTCCACGCGGCGCGATCCGTCACCGGACCAGGCTTCCCAGGAGCCCGGCTCCGGTATCACGGGCATGAAATTCGCACTCCGGTACCGGCGCAATGTATGGGCCGTCGCGAGGTGGTTCTCACCCGGGGCCGCCTCGATATAGGCGTCGGCTGCGAGGTCCTCGGACTCGGCGCGGAATCCCTGGAGCATGCGGAGCATCATGCCGCTGTGATCGACATCCATGACGAACTTCTCGTAGGACATGGTAAGGCCAGCCTCGAGCCATCCGGCAGCATGCCAGATCTGGTGGGCACCGGAGATCATCGTGGCCCACATGGCGCTGGTGCTGTCCTGCATCGCCTGTCCGTCAGGCGTGTTGGAAGCCGTGATCTGGCCGCCGCCGGAACGCACGGGAACGCGAAGCCTGCGGCCGAGCTGTGCCAGGGCGAATGTGACGAGGTTGGCCTCGGGCGTGCCAAAGGTGAGCGCTCCTGACTTCAGGTTCATGGTGGCGTGGAAACTACCGAGAACACAGGGGCAGCCGGGGCGGACGAGCTGGGCGAGCGCGATTCCCGCCATGCCCTCCGCCAGTGTCTGGGCGCAGATGGCCGCAGGAGTGAGCGGGCCCATGGCGCCGCCGATGACCGAAGGAGAGACCGCGACACACTGGTTGGTCTCTGCATAGACCCTGAGGGCTGCCGACATGCTGGCGTCGTAGACCAGTGGAGAATTGACATTGATGTTGGCCTGAATGACCGCGTTGTCTTCCAGCACCTGCGGCGAGAAGGCGATACGGGCCATGTCGATCGAATCACGCGCACGTTGCGGCGTGGTCACCGCTCCCATGAAGGGCTTGTCGGAGAGCGTGAGGTGGGCCATCACCATGTCAAGATGACGCTTGTTGACGGGGATATCGACGGGTTCGCACACCGTGCCGCCGGAGTGACCGAGCCACGGCGTCATGAACGTGAGGCGGACGAAGTTCCTGAAATCCTCGAGCGAGGCATAGCGCCGCCCGCGGTCAAGATCGGTGACGAAGGGCGAACCGTAGCCTGGCATCAGCACCACGTGATCGCCGCCCAGCGTGACGCTTCGTTCGGGATTGCGTGCGTGAAGCACGAAGGTCTCGGGCGCCGACGCGCACAGCGCGCGGGCCTGACCCGGTTCCATCCTGACACGCTGGTTCTCGACACGCGCTCCGGCTGACCGGAAGAGTGCCAGGGCGACATCATCCCCGCGAAAGTCAACGCCGACGGTATCGAGGATCCAGTCCGCCTGCCTCTCGATGGCCTCGAGTACGTCCTCGCCAAAGGGTTCAAAGACAGGCAAGCGCCGCCTGGTCGGTGTCATTGGCGCAGTGCTGAAGAAGGATGTTCCGCCGCGCCGCCGGGAGCGCCGTCTGCTGCCTGCCGTCGTCATGGCGTGCCTCCGGTTCCCGCCTCTTCAGGTATCTTTGTCGCACCCCTTGCAGCAGCATGATTGAACCCGATACCGGCTTCTTCAACCGTATCGATCGCGCATTCCCCGGCTGCCAATTCCACGCCAACACCATTCCCGTTTGCTCCCGACGTCCATGACCCTTGCACGGAATACAGTGTCGACCTTGGGCACCGCGCGAGGTACCCGTTGGAGACGGCATGACGTGGAAGGTCTGCTATCGTAGAGTGAGGAGGAGTTGGCAGGGCGTCTGTCGGCAAGAGGGAAACGGGTGATGGTCAAGCCGGTATCGGGAATGCCGCGCCGATCGGCACTGGCTGCGGGAGCCGGTGGCGTCGTGGCGGCGCTGGTGCCGTCAGGACTTCTGGCCGATACCGAACTGACATTCTTCCGCATTGCAACCGGCGGCACAGCCGGGACCTTCTATCCGGTAGGGGCACTCGTGGCCACGGTGATTTCCGGTCCGCCGGGCGGGCCGGACTGCGAAGAGGATGGCGGCAGCTGTGTGCCCGGACTCCTGGCGACGGCCCTGTCGTCGGAAGGCGCTGTCGAGAACATCGGATCGGTCGTCTCGGGCGAAGTGGAATCGGGGTTTTCCCAGTCGGATGTCGTCTATTGGGCCTACACGGGGACCGGCATCTTTGCCGGCAGCGCCCCGCGGCGGCAACTGCGGTTGATTGGCAGCCTCTATCCCGAGGTGATCCACATCGTCGTCAGGCGCGATGCCGGCATCGCGGCGATTCCGGACCTGGCCGGCAAGCGAATATCACTGGATGTCGAAGGGTCGGGAACGCTGGTCGCCGCGAGGATCATTCTTGATGCCTACGGTCTCAGCGATGTCGATCTCGATGTTCGCTACATCAAGCACGGCCCCGCCGTCTCCATGATGAGAGCAGGTGACCTTGACGGACTCTTCGTCATTGCCGGATACCCCGCCAATTCCGTGTTCGACCTTGTCGAGGAAGGGATCGCCGATCTCTTGCCGATACCTGCGGAACATGCGCTTGGCCTTCTCGTCGACCACCCCTTCTTTTCCCTGTCGGTGGTTCCGGAAGGGTCCTATCCGGGCCTCTCCCACGTCACCACCCTGGCGATCGGAGTGCAGTGGATCGTGACACACGCCGCGACCGAGGACCTGGTCTATCGGATCACGCGGGCGCTTTGGCACTCCAACAACAGCGAACAGCTTGCCTCGGGGCATCCCGCAGCGCGACAGATGAAGCTCTCCAATGCACTGCTCGGCGCCGCCGTGCCGTTGCACCCCGGCGCGGCCGCCTATTATATCGAAGCCGGACTCGATCTTTCGGATGTCCCGATAGCGGATCCTTCTCCCGCTCAGTAGCCGCGCTCGAGATCCACGACATTGATGAAGGGCTTGCCGGTACGCAGCCGCCGAAAGTTCTCGGCAATCTGGGGAGCGCTGGTTTCCGGTACGGTCAGGGCCGCGATGTGCGGAAAGGTCATGATCTTCGGGTGATACCAGAACGGATGGTCGTCAGGCATGGGTTCCTGGCGCTGGACATCGAGCGCGGCGCCGGCGAGACGACCATCGTCGATCGCCCGAACAAGATCTTCCTCCACGACATGGCCGCCCCGTGCGGCATTGATGAGAAAGGCTCCCGGTTTCATCCAGGACATCGTGCGGGCATTCAGGATGCCTTCGGTTTCTCCGGTGAGCGGCAACAGGCATATCACGACATCACAGGGCCCCAGGAATTCCTCGAGTGCCTTCATTCCCGAATGGCAGGTCACGCCTTCGACGTGGCGCGGCGACCTGCTCCATCCCCTGACCTGGTAGCCCATCGCCGTGATGACACGGGCACAGTCCCCGCCGAGCACGCCGAGTCCCAGGATACCTACCGTGACATCGCGCGGTAGCAGCACCTCGAGCTCTTCATAGCGGCGCTCCCTGTGGAGCCGGCGGTAGTCTTCCATGCGGCGCAGGTGGTCGAGCATGACCATCACGCACCAGCCGGTCATCTGCGCGGTCATGGCGGGGTCGACAATGCGTGTCAGGGCGACGCCATGAGGAACCAGATGACGTGACGCCAAGATATGGTCGACGCCGGCACCAAGGGACATGACGAGCCTGAGGCGGGGAAAACGCGCCAGATCGTCAAGAGGATGATTCCAGACCAGGGCGGCATCGATGTCTTCGGGCGAGCCGCTGTCAGGATGGACGCGAAAGTCGAGGCCGGGAAAATGGGGAGCGAGACATGCCTCCCACACCGGACCGTCGCTGTGTCCGCTCATGTAGAGAAGTGCCATGGTGCTTTCCTCCAGAATTCAGCACGCCGGATCCTGTCCGGATCGTGCCCATGCCCCGCCGGTGTCGCTGACCGCAGCCATCAGGGCGCGGGTGTACGCGGATTTCGGTGTTTCGAAGATGTCGTGAGCGCTTCCCGATTCGACCACGCGCCCCGCCTTCATCACCAGGACATGATGGCTCATCGCACGCACCACCCTGAGGTCGTGACTGATGAAGAGATAGGCGAGATCGTGATCGTCCTGAAGCCGGCGCAGCAACGTGATGATCTGGGATTGTACCGACATGTCGAGGGCGCTTGTCGGTTCGTCGAGAACGACGACCCTCGGTTTGAGGATCATCGCGCGGGCGATGGCGATGCGCTGGCGTTGACCCCCGGAGAACTCGTGGGGATAACGATCCATCATGGCGGGCTCGAGACCGACCTCGTGGAGAGCTTCGGCAACCAGCTCGCGGCGGCCTGATGGACTCTTCCCCATGCCGTGGACCTTCAGTCCCTCTTCGATGATGCCGGCTACCGACATGCGTGGCGACAGCGAGCCGAAGGGATCCTGGAAGATGATCTGAAGTTCCCGGCGCAGTGGTCTGAGGTCCCGGAAACCCAGCCCCTGCAGGCTGCGGTTTTCGTAGCTGATGTCGCCTTCACTGGTGATGAGCCGCAGGATGGCCATACCAAGCGTCGATTTTCCGGATCCCGATTCACCGACGATGCCGATGGTCTCGCGGCCTCGGACTGCCAGGTCGATGCCGTCGACGGCCTTGACATGACCGACCGTCCTTCTGAACACGCCTGCGTGGACAGGGAACCAGACCTTCAGGGACCGGGCATCGAGACGCCTTGCGCTCTCTTGTGGAACCGGCTGCGGCCTGCCACGGGGTTGTGAGGTGAGAAGATGTTGGGTCGACGCATGCTGCGGGCGGGTGAAGACATCGGCGACGGTTCCCGATTCGACGATCCGGCCACCATCCATCACCGCCACGTGATCGGCAAACCGGTGGACGATGGAGAGGTTGTGGGTAATGAAGAGAACGGCCATCGACAGTTGTCGCTGGAGGGAGCCCAGCAGTTCGAGAATGCGGGCTTCCACCGTGACATCGAGGGCGGTTGTCGGTTCATCAGCGATCAGGAGATCCGGTTCGCAGGCCAGCGCCATGGCGATCATCACGCGCTGGCGCTGGCCTCCCGAAAGCGTGTGGGGGTAGTCATGAACCCGGTCCGCCAGATCGCCCAGTCCGACGAGGTCCATGAGTTCGCGCACCCGCCTTGCGGCCGCCTGGGCCGTCATGCCCTGGTGAACGACCAGAGGCTCTGCGATCTGCCGGGAAATGGAATGGAGTGGATTGAGGGACGTCATCGGCTCCTGGAAGATCATGGAAATCCGGTTGCCTCGTACCTGACGCAGGTCCCGTTCCGGCATGCCGACGAGATTGTCGCCCCGGAAAATGACCTCACCGGACGAATGCCCGGAAGCGACGAGGCGAAGAATGGAAAGAGCCGTGACCGACTTGCCGGACCCCGACTCGCCGACAAGGGCAAGTGTCTCGGACGGGGCGATGGAGAAACTCACGTTCCTGACGGCATCGATGATGCGATTCTCCACCTTGAATCGGACCGTGAGATCGCGGACATCAAGGAGCGTCATGACGGCAACTTCCGGGGATCGAAGGCATCGCGCACGGCCTCTCCGGTGAATGTGAGGAGAGAGAGCATCAGTGCGACGACGGCAAATCCCGTCAATCCAAGCCATGGCGCCTGAAGGTTGTTGCGCCCCTGGTTCAGCAGCTCTCCAAGCGAGGGTGAGCCCGGCGGCAGACCGAATCCGAGAAAGTCGAGAGCCGTGAGCGTGGTGATCGAACCATTGAGAATGAAGGGCAGGAAGGTCAGGGTCGACACCATCGCATTGGGCAGCACGTGGCGCACCATGATGACCCTGTCGGTCACCCCCAGTGCCCGCGCTGCCTTGACATAGTCGAAGTTCCTGGTGCGCAGGAACTCTGCCCGGACCAGGCCCACGAGAGCCGTCCACGAGAACAGGACGAGAAGACCGAGAAGGGTCCAGAATCCGGGAACGATGACACTTGCCAGAATGATGAGGATGTAGAGCACCGGTATGCCGCCCCACACCTCGAGGGCGCGTTGCGCCAGAAGGTCGATCCAGCCCCCGTAGTAGCCCTGGACGGCGCCGGCGGCGATTCCGATGACGGATGAAACGAGTGTCAGGACGAGACCGAAGAGAACCGAGAGGCGAAAGGCGTAGATGACTCGCGCCGCGACGTCACGTCCCTGATCATCCGTTCCAAGCCAGTTTTCGGCGGTCGGAGGGGAGGGCGCCGGACTCGGAAGATCGTAGTTGATGGTGCGGTAGTCGTAGGCAATGAGAGGCCAGACGATCCACCCGCCCCCATCATGGATGAGATCCTTGACGAAGGGATCGCGGTAGTCCGCCTCGGTCTCGAAATCGCCACCGAATACCGTCTCGGGGTAGGCCGTCAGCACGGGTACGTAGAGAGCACCGTCGAACCACACGGCAAGGGGCCGGTCATTTGCAATCAACTCTGCCGGCAAGGTGAAGGCGAAGAGGACGAGGAAGATCCGGAAGGACCAGTAGCCGCGTCTGTTGGCCTGGAAATTGGTCAGGCGCCGTCGCGTGATGGGATCCAACCTGTGGCTGCTGAACCTCATCCGACATCCCGGCTTTCGAAGTCGATACGCGGATCGACGATGACATACATCAGGTCGCCGACGAGATTCAGGACGAGGCCGAGAAGGGTGAAAATGTAGAGAGTTGCGAACATGACCGGATAGTCCCGGTCAATGGCTGCCTCGTAACCGAGCAGTCCGAGGCCGTCGAGTGAGAAGATGATCTCGATGAGGAGCGCGCCCGTGAAGAGGATGCCGATGATGGCCCCGGGAAAGCCGGCAATGATGATGAGCATGCCGTTGCGGAACACGTGGCCGTAGAGGACCCGCCGCTCGCTCAGCCCCTTGGCGCGTGCTGTCGTGACGTACTGGCTTCGGATCTGGTCGATGAAGGAATTCTTGGTGAGCATGGTCAGCGTGGCGAAGCTGCCGATGATGAGGGCCGTCAGGGGCAGTGCCAGGTGCCAGAAGTAGTCAGCAATCTGGCCCAGGGTGCTCATGTCCTCGAAACCCGGAGAAACGAGACCGCGCAACGGGAAGAGCTTCCAGTAGGATCCGCCGGCGAACAGCACCACGAGGAGGATGGCGAACAGGAAACCCGGGATGGCGTATCCCAGGATAATCGTGCCGCTTGTCCACACGTCGAAGGCGCTGCCGTCACGCCTTGCCTTGGCGATCCCTAAGGGGATGGACACGATGTAGACGACGAGCGTCGTCCATAGTCCAAGGGAAATGGAGACAGGCATCTTTTCGACAATGAGATCGACGACGCTCCGGCTCCGGAAGGCACTCTCCCCGAAGTCGAAGGTGAGGTAATTCTCCATCATCAGAAGGAATCGCTCGACCGGTGGCTTGTCGAGGCCGTACATCTTCTCGAGTTTCTCGACGAAACCGTCCGGCAGTCCCTGCGCCCCGCGGTAGAGCGATTCTCCCGCGGACTGTACGTCACTGCCAGAGCCTGCAACCCTGGCCGTGGCGCCGACGGCCGTGCCTTCGAGTTCGGCAAGGATGCGTTCGACGGGCCCGCCCGGCACGAACTGCACGATGACGAAATTGATCATCATGATGGCGAACAGCGTAGGGGCGATGAACAGCAGGCGCCGGACAATGTAGGCGAACATGACGCTGCCTTCGGTCAGTCGTTATCCGTGCCGATTCGCTCCTTGAGCGCCGCATCCCTCCCGGCATCAATCCACCAGGTGTCGAGAACGATGCCGTCGTCGGAAACGATGTCAGGCTGTCCGAACCTGTCCCACCAGGCGACCCGGTCGTAGGTGATGTGCCAGTTGGGAATGACATAGTGGCCGTGGCGCAGCACCCGGTCGAGAACCCGCGATGCCGTCACGAGGTCCGCTCGGGTGCCAGCATAGATGATCTCTTCGACAAGGGCGTCGATCACCGGACTCCTGATGCCGGCAAGGTTGTTGCTTCCGGGAATGTCGGCGGCTGCCGAGCCCCAGTAGTTTCTCTGTTCATTGCCTGGCGAGCGCGACTGGCCGAAACTGGACACCACCATGTCGAAATCGAAATTGTCGAGGCGTTCCTTGTACTGGGCGGCATCGATGGACCGGATCTCCAGGCGGGCTCCGAGGCGCTCGAGCTGGGCGCGAAACGGTTGGAGAATGCGTTCGAATGCCGGCTGGACCATGAGGAACTCGATTTCCATGGGTGTTCCTGATGGACCGGTCAACACGCCGTCCTCGACTGTCCAGCCTGCCTCTGCCAGCAGGGCCTTTGCCTTGCGCAGATTGGTCCTGATGTTGCCGGACCCGTCGGTGACCGGTGGTACGGGAGCCTCGCCGAAGACAGAGTCCGGAAGGTCGTCGGCATAGTGCTCCAGCAGGGCGCGTTCGGCATCATCCGGGGCGCCGCTGGCGGCAAGTTCCGAATTGGAAAAATAGCTCACCGATCGCAGGTACTGGCCGTAGAAGAGGTTCTGGTTGGCCCACTCGAAATCGAAGGCCAGGGCAAGTGCCTGACGGACCCTCGGATCGGCGAATTTCTCGCGGCGCAGGTTGAAGACGAATCCCTGCATGCCCTGGGGACGGCTGTGTACGATCTTCTCGACGATGACCAGACCGTCATCGAAGATGCTGCCGCTGTAGGACGTTGCCCAGCGCTTGGAATTGTTCTCCGAACGAACGTCGTACTCGTGTGCCTTGAAGGCCTCCATGGCGATGTCGAGATCGAGATACTCGTCGTAGCGAATGCGATCGAAGTTGTAGAATCCGGAATTGACCGGAAGACCAGCGCCCCAGTAGTCCTCGTGGCGCGCGTAGGTGATGGAACGCCCCGGGTCGACGTCTATGACCTTGTAGGGTCCGCTTCCCATGGGGAACTCGAGGCTGGCCTCCTCGAAACTCCGGCCCTCGTACCAATGGCGTGGCAGCACCGGAAGATCACCCAGAATCAGCGGCAGTTCGACATTACCCGGACCATCAAATGTGAAGCGCACCCAGCCACCGTCCTCGACGACCGCTTCGGTGACATTGGCATAGTACGCGGCGTAGAAAGGCAGACCGCTCTCGCGCAGGGTTTCGAGACTCCAGACCACATCGTCCGCCGTGACCGGCGTGCCATCATGCCATCGTGCTTCGGCGCGCAAGCGGAAGGCGACCCAGGAGTGATCGTCTGGTACCCGCACGCGATCGGCCAGCAGTCCGTAGGCCGCGGTCGGTTCATCATTCGACTCTTTCAGCAGGGTGTCATAGAGCCTCGAGAGACCCGCCGCCTTGCGCCCCCTGAGGCTGTAGGCGTTGAGAGTGTCGAAACCGCCGAAGCCGAAGAGCCGGGCCTCGCCGCCCTTGGGCGCGTCGGGATTGACATAGTCGAAGTGACGGAAGGTCTCGTCGTACTTGAGGTCGCCGTACCGCGAGATTCCGTGGGACTCCCGCACCGTTTCGGCCAGCGCGGCCCCCGCTGCCAGCACCAGGACAACAAGAATGGGCACGAGACGCATGGCCGGCACTCCGCAGGTCGACAGGAACAGGAAGTATGGCATGCCGCCATGTCGTGATGAAGGCAACCCGAAGAATGAAAGATCGTCCGAGGGGCTGCGGGACCGTCACGACCATCCCGCGTGAGAGCTGTTTGTCCCGCGTTGCTTCAGTCCCATCGTGGCGACGAGGGGATCACGGCCGGCAGTCCGGTGTCGATGTGCTCTTCAGCCGCCGATGACCGCCTGGCGTGCGCACATGCCGCCGTCGATGGTGAGCACCACGCCGCTGATGAAACGTGCCCGGGGGCTGGCGAGAAAGACGATGGCATGGGCCATGTCCTCTGAAACCGGGAGCGACCCGCCGGGCATGCCGGAGATCAGCTCGCGCCACCGGTCGCTGTCCCCGAATCTCTTCAAGGCATGGTGTTTGAGCGCCATGATGCCGCGCTCGTTTTCCATGTCACCGGGACTGATGCCAACAACCCTGATTCCATCGTCGAGACTCGTTCCACCGAGCGCCCGCGTCAGGGTGACGAGCGCACCATTGGCCGTCACCCCTGCGGCATAGCCGGATGGTGCCTGATCGCCCGCCGTGCCGATGTTGTTGACGATCACGCCCCGGCCGCGCGCCTTCATTTGATCGTACATGGCGCGCATCATCGTGATGTAACCGAAGAGCTTGAGATCCCAGGCGGCGCGCCAGGTCTCGTCGTCGACATCCAGCAATGTGCCAAGCGGAATGGCGCCGGCATTGTTCACCATAATGTCGGCGTCGGCGCAGGCGTGCGCCACCGCGCGCGCTTCTTCCCCGCTCGAGAGATCCGCCACGTGGATGTCGACGGCTACCGCGAATTCGCTCCGGATGGCGTTCCTGGCACATTCGAGATCCTCTCTCGTCCTCGAGGCCAGATGGAGATCAGCCCCTTCCGACGCGAAGACACGGGCCGTGGCGAGGCCGATGCCGCGTGATCCGCCGGTGATCAGGACAGTCTTGCCACGAAGTTCCAGATCCATCGCCGGAGTCCTCTTCCCAATGAAAGCCGAACCTACCTGAAGCCATCCGTGGCACCCACGAGCTCATGGATGTTCCCCGGTTCGAGGGCCGTGTGCCCGGTATCGGGTACGAGGCGGAAGTCGGCTTCCGGCCATGCGCGGTGCAGGTCCCATGCCGTTCTGGCCGGTGTGCAGATGTCGTAGCGTCCCTGCACGATCACCGCGGGTATGTGCCGACACCTGTCGATGTCGTCGATAAGCTGGCCGTCGCGGGAGAAGAACCCGCCATTGACAAAGTAGTGACACTCAATCCGAGCAAAGGCCCTGGCGAAACCATCGCATGCGAACCTCTCCAGCCGTCCTGGATCGGGGACAAGCGAGAGGATCGACCCTTCCCAGACACTCCATGCCCTCGCTGCCTCGCGTTCGATGTCGGGATCGCCGGATGTCAGGAGGTGCATGTAGGATCCCATCATGTCGTCCCTTCCGGCTTCGGGAACAGGGGCGAGAAAATCCTCCCAGGCATCGGGAAAGACGTGGCTGGCTCCGTCCTGGTAGAGCCACCGGAGTTCCGATTGGCGCAGGGTGAAAATGCCGTAGAGAACGAGTTCACTCACATGCTCGGGATGGGTCTGGGCATAGGCGAGCGCCAGCGCGCTTCCCCAGGATCCACCGAAGACAAGCCAGGAGGAGATTCCGAGATGTCCCCTCAAGACCTCCATGTCATGAACCAGGTGCCACGTGGTGTTGGCCTCGAGCGAAGCCCATGGCGTGGAACGGCCGCAACCCCGCTGGTCGAACAGGACCACGTGCCAGGCTTCGGGATCGAAGTACTGCCGGTAGTGTGGTCTTACACCACCTCCGGGTCCGCCGTGCAGGAAGACGGCGGGCTTGCCTTCAGGGTTGCCGCACTCCTCGAAGTAGAGTTCGTGGCCGTCCCCGACCGCCAGTCGGTCCGATCGATATGGGTCGACCGGTGGATAGAGCGAGCGAGTTTCCATGGATGATCACGCACCATGCCCCGGAGGGGCGTGTCTCCAGACGACCGGGAAACGGTCACAATCAAGGCTTGCGCCTTCGGCAAGGTCCGGCAGAACGGTGGGTACCGAAATCTCGCCTGGACGCCGGTGAAAGCGCGCATCGTCTCCGGTCCACCGGGTCGAGAGCGCCCGGCGGCGAAGACTGCCCGTGTTGCCCGGAGCACCGTGAACGGTCATGCCGTGAAACATGAGCGCGTCACCGGGTTCCATGGGAAAACGCAGGATTTCGTATCGGTCGCGGTGCGATTCGATGTCCGGCAGGCGAGGGAGCCCGACTCCCTCATAGAGGCGCCCGTCCTCGAAGTGATAGGGGCTGAACTCCTGCCAATCGTGGGAGCCCTTAACGAACTCGACGGCAATGTCGCAGCTGACAGGGTCGAGCGGCAGCCACAGGGAGCAGACCTGGCGCCCGCTGACAGCCCAGTAGGGCTGGTCCTGGTGCCACGGGGAGGGTTTGCCGGTCCCGGGTTCCTTGACCAGGAGATGATCGTCGAAATAGTTGACCTTCGAGGAACCCATGATGAGGCCGGCGTATCTCGCCGCAGGCGATTCGCGCACGAAGCGCATGAACGCCGGCAGGCGATGGGCGAGTTCGACATCGCCGAAGAAGCGTCCTTCACTGGCGTACTCCATGGCGTGAGGCCCCGGGTTGGCCATGGCCTCGTCGACGGCCTGGCGAAGAAAGTCGACCCATGCCTCGTCAAAGGCCCCGTGCAGCAGCACGACGCCGTCTTCCTCGAATAGGGCGCGGTCCCGATCGCCTACCTCACGCACAACTCGTCTCCCGTGCCCGCAGGCACCTGTTCGACCCGGAAGGGAAGGTCGCCGGGATTGGCTTCGTCGAGGGAGCGTGCCGCCAGGTGCCCGCTGAAGACCGCTTCGGAAATGAGCCCCGGCACCCGGCAGTCGCCCACGGCCGTGAGGCTTCGGATGTCGCCTCTGTCCATGGCCCCGGAGAGGCTGCGGGCCAGCTCAGTCTGCGGGGTGCGCATCGTCACCAGAACGACGCTCGCTGCCCGCCGGGTGAATGGGGGTTCACCGAACATTCCGGCCAGTCTCACCGAGTCCTCCTGGATGGACAGGAGATTGTGGTTGAGGAGAACCTCCACGCCACACGAGACCAGGCGGCGGTGAATGTCCGCCTGGTCGATCACGAAACTGCTCCAGGGCGAAACCATGGCCCCGGTGGCGACAAGAAGGACGCGGTGTCCATCGCGGGCGAGTTTCTCTGCCAGTGCTCCCCCCATGACATAGGCGTCATCATCGAAGATCACCACCGGCGAATGCACAGGGGTATCGCCAGGAATGTCGTCTGGGTTGAGGACATGTTCGCCGGAGTGTCCCTGAATTGGATCGATGTTGGTGTGTCCTACTCCGTCGCGACGCCAGTGCGATCCGGTGGCGACAATCACGTGCCCGAAGCCCCAGTCCGTCACGTCTGATGCGTCGAGTCTGCTCCCCCGGTACACCTCGACATTGTTCAATCGGTCGATCTGGCTGACGCGCCAATCGCGTACCCGGATCCATTCCTCGAGACCTGGTAGCCGCGCCAATCGGTTGAGATGGCCACCTGGCTCCGCCCCTGCCTCGGCCAAAGTCACCTCATAGTCCCGCTCTCCTGCGGCCCTGGCTGCCTCGAGACCGGCCGGTCCTGCTCCGATGACAAGGACGCGTGCTCCGCTGCCGCGCCGGGGCAACCGTTCCGGGTGCCATCCACGACGCCATTCCTCCGACATGGTGGGATTCTGCGTGCAGCGTATGGGCACGGACATCATGTTGGAGGCCAGGCACACGTTGCAGCCGATGCACTCGCGAATGTCGTCGATGCGGCCTTCCTCGATCTTGCGGGGCAGGAACGGATCGGCGATTGACGGTCGGGCTGCGCCGATGAAGTCGACAACGCCGCGCCTGACCATGGCCGCCATCGTGTCCGGACTGGTGAATCGGCCGACGCCAACCACAGGTCTGGAGGTGAGTGTCTTGACGAAGGCCATGGAAGGTTCCTGCCAACCCTCCTTGCGGAATCGCGAGGTCAGCATGTCGTTCGGCCCGCCGACGTTCACATCCCACAGATCGGGTACCTCGGCCAGGCTTTCGACGACCGCCCGGCACTCTTCCTCTCCCAGGTGGACCGGTCCGTCCTTTTCGTCGACGCCGAAGCGCAGGGCTACGGCACAACGTCCCTGCGCCTCTTCCATGACGTCCTCGAGGGTCTCGCGCAACAGGCGCAGGCGATTCTCGAAACACCCCCCGTATTCATCTGTGCGCCGGTTGATTCGCGGCGACAGGAAGTCCGTGAAGACCGTGATGCCGTGACTGGCGTAGACGTAGACAAGGTCGAACCCTGCCTCGAGGGCACGTCTGACACCCTCGCGGTGCCAGCGCCGGACGTTGCGAATGTCGTTGCGCGTCATGGACCGGCCTTGACCGGGAAAGTCCCGGGGAGGCATGGGACGGGCAGATGGCCCCATGGCCGGCAGCCGGCTGTAGGAATTGTGTGACGTGAGACCTGCGTGGGCGAGTTCGCACCCGGCCAGCGCGCCGTGGCGATGGACGGCCTCCACCATCAGGGCGTGAACGCGCACATCCTCCTGGCTCCACAGCCTCGTGCTCTGGGCCGGCGGAATGTCCATGGACGGGTGGATCGAACACCACTCGGTGTTCACCACCGCCCAACCGCCCTCGGCCTTCATGCCTCGCATGGCGGCCTGTCCGTGGGGAAACTGGATGCCGGCGCCATTGCAGTGGGGAACTTGGTAGAACCTGTTGCGCGCCACGACGGGGCCGATGCGCACCGGCTCGAAGAGAATGTCGTATCGCGGGTCGCGCGTCACTCTTGTCACATCTCCCGAGACGGAAATCCCGGTCAGCGCCCCTTCCAGACCGGTTTGCGCTTCTCCTGGAAGGCGCGCGGACCCTCCTTGCGGTCCTCGCTGGGGATCATGGTCTCGACGGTGCGGTACTGCCGTCTGTTGACCTTGTTGAGAGCGTCCTGGAACTTCTTGTCCTCTGCGTCGCGCACGATTTCCTTGGTGACCGCCTGGACAAGGGGTGGCCCGTCGGCAAGGAGCCGTGCCAGTTTCCAGGCTTCATCCATGAGGTCCGTTGAAGGAACCACGCGATTGACCAGACCCCAGCGGTGTGCTTCGGCGGCATCGAACCATCTGCCGGTGAGAAGGAGTTCCATGGCGATGTGATAGGGAATGCGCTTGGGCAGGGCGATACAGGCGGCCGGCGCATAGGTGCCGACGGTGATTTCGGGGAGCGCGAAGGTGGCATGTTCGGCAGCAATCAGGATGTCGGCGTCGAGGGCGACTTCGAGTCCGCCACCACAACAGATGCCGTTGACCGCGCTGATGATGGGTTTGTTGAGATCGAGCAGATCCTGCATGCCGCCGAACCCGCCAGGCCCGTAATCCTCCTCGAGCACCTCGAGTTCGGCCGACGCGGCCTTGAGGTCCCAGCCGGCCGAGAAGAACTTCTCGCCGCCGCCGGTCAGGATGGCCACCCTGAGGTCGGGATCATCACGAAATCCGAGGAACACTTCTCCCATCCTGCGGCTGGTTGCATTGTCGATGGCGTTGGCCGGAGGACGATCAAGGATGACGAGCAGCACGCCGTCCTCCCGGTGGACAGTCACGCCCTGGCTCACGCTGTCTTCAGCCGGCATGGTCATGGATTGCTCCCGCGGTTCCGAATCAATCGCACCATTAGTTAACGCCTGCGCGCGCCCTCCCGCAAGACGCCGGATCTGCCTTGACACGCACCATGACCGCACCATGATTTGCCGGCGGTGAAGGCGAGGGGTTCTGGATGACGGCACGCACCCACTGGCTTGAGCCCCTGCTTGCGCCGCGATCCATTGCCCTTGTCGGCGGATCGCCGCGGCCCGGCTCCGTCGGAAACCTCATGACAAGAAGCCTTCTGGCGGGTGGCTACCCTGGCAGTCTTGCGGTGGTGAACCCGAGACACTCTGCCGTCGAGGGCATCGAGGCCGTGGCCTCCCTGGCGGATCTCTCCGGGCCTGTCGATCTTGCAATCCTGTCGGTGGCCGCGCATCGCATGGAGAGGGTGATGGGCGAAGCGATCCGCGCCGGAGCCCGTGCCATGGTCATCTTCGATGCCTGTCTCCTCGATGACGACCGGGAACCCCGCCTTCTCGAACGCCTGAAGGCGATGGCCCGCGAGGCGGGCGTTCCGGTTTGCGGTGGCAACGGCATGGGATTCTACAACTTTGAGGCGCGGACCTTCGCGAGTTTTCAGGAGCCCTTCGATACCAGGCCCGGCAACATTGCGGCCCTGTGCCACTCGGGATCGGTGTTCGGCCTGCTTGCCAACGAGTCCCGCCGGATGCGCTTCAATCTGCTGGTGTCCCAGGGACAGGAGATCAACGCATCGCTCGCGGACTACATGGACTACGCCCTGGAGCAGCCAACAACCCGAGTTCTGGCACTCTTTGCCGAGGCGATCCGTGATCCTGACGCCTTCGTGCGGGCCGTCGCCAAGGCGTGCGACCGGGACATCCCCGTGGTGGTGACGAAGGTCGGAAGAACGCCGGAAAGCGCCAGGCTTGCCCAGACCCATTCAGGGGCCCTTGTCGGTGATGACACGGCATTCGATGCGGTGTGCCGCCGCTACGGCGTGTTGCGCACGGACGACCTCGACGGCCTCATGGCTGCAGCCCAGATCTTCGCTCTGGGGAAGAACGTGGGCATGGGTGGGTTTGCCGCGATTCTCGATTCGGGAGGATTGCGCGAACAGCTGATCGATCTTGCCAGTGACATGGAAATTGAGTTCGCACCGTTGTCCAGGGCAACCGTCAGTGCTCTCGATTCGCGTCTCGGTATCGGGCTCGAGGCAGTCAATCCGCTCGACGCCGCGGGCCCGTTCGACGAACGCCTCGGAACCGTGATCGGCCAGTGTGCCGGCATTCTCGAACGGGACCCCGGAGTTGCGATTCTTGCCCACGAGTACTTCCGCACGGACCGGCAGGAGGGCCTGCCGGAGATCGGTGAGGCGGCGCGGCGGATTGGCCGTGACTCGGACAAACCCTACATTCTCACCAGTTCCCTCGGCGCTGCCGACAACGGATCCTTCGCCAGCGACATGCTCGACAGCGGCGTTCCGGTGATCAACGGTGTGAAGCCGCTTCTCACGGGCGTGAGGTGTGCCTTCGCGTACCGTGATCGACGGATGGTGAACGATGGAACGGCGCCGGCCATGGATCCGGACCTTGTCCGGCTCTGGAAGGAACGTCTTTCCCGGAGTGACGCTCCTGGCGAAACCGAAGTTCTCGCCATGCTTGGTGAATTCGGCATTCCGGTAGCGGCGAACCGGCTATGCTGCTCCCCTGACGAAGCCGCGAAGCTGGCCCGTGACATCGGATACCCGGTGGTGCTCAAGACGGCGGTGCCGGGACTCCTTCACAAGTCCGACAGCGGTGGCGTTCATCTCGATCTTCAGGACGAGGCGGCGTTGCGCAATGCCGTCACGTCCCTGATGTCGCTTGGGCCGGACATGTGTGTTGCCGAAATGGTCCGGGGTGAAACCGAAGTGGCATTCGGCATGGTGAATGATCCGCAGTGGGGGCCCGTGGTGATGGTGAGCGCCGGAGGCACCCTGGTGGAACTGCTTGAAGACCGGGCCTCGTCGCTCGCGCCCTTTGGTGCCGGTGAGGCCCGCCGTCTCATCGACGGGCTCAGGACCCGGCGCCTGCTTGAAGGCGTGCGTTCCCGGCCGCCCTGCGACATTGCCCTGCTCTCGGTCGTGCTCAGCCGGTTTTCCGCCGTCTGCCACGCGCTGAAGGACGTCATCGCTGAGATGGACGTCAATCCGCTCATAGTCGGTGAAGACTTCGTCAGAGCCGTCGATGCCGTGCTGGTTCCCCAGACGGCGGTTAAGCGCTCTGACGGGGCTGTCCCGCCCCGGAAATCGGCCGGGCGCCCGGCACAAGCCTTCTCGGCATAGGAACGTGGCATGCGTCTGAGGAGTCTTCACCCGGGCCAAGTCGGCTGCCGGGGAACGCTTCAACACACGTTGATGTCGTCGATTCCTGACACGATGTGGCTGACAATGCCGTAGTCGCGGGCTTCTTCCGGACTGAGCCAGTGGTTGCGGTCCGTGTCACGCGCCACTTGCTCGATCGATTGCCCTGTCTCGCTGGCAATGACGCGGTTGAGGCGGTCGCGCATCTTCAGGATCTCACGGGCCTCGATCTCCATGTCGACGGCACTGCCACCGATGCCGCCCATGGGCTGGTGAAGCAGGAACCGGGTGTTGGGGGTGCAGTAGCGCCTTTCCTTTGCTGCGGCGAGGTAGATATGCACGCCCGCGCTGGCCACCCAGCCGGTTCCGATGACCGTCACGGGAGCGCCGATGAAGCGAATCATGTCGTGAATGGCATCGCCCGACTCGACGTGACCTCCCGGTGAACTGATCACCAGGCGGATGGGTTCATGCGAGGTCTCGCTCAGCGCCAGGAGCTGCGCGGTCGTCTCGCGTGCCACCTTTTCGTTGATCTCGCCGAAGAGCAGGATCAGGCGGGAGTCGAAGAGGATTTTCGCCGCTGGGGCAGTCTTGTCACGGGAGTCCCGCTCGTCTTCAGACAGCACCGGTGTTGTCATGCGCGCCGTATCCGGTTGAATGGGGGCTGACGAATAGCAGTCCCGGGGTGGTCAGGAAAGCCCCATGAGGGAGCGGGCGTACTCCCGTGCCTCGAAGGGCCTGAGATCATCAGCGCCCTCGCCGATGCCTATGGCGTGTAGGGGGAGTTGGAATCGTTCGCCGAGGCCGACGACGACACCGCCCCGCGCCGAACCATCGAGCTTGGTGACGATCAGTCCGGTGATGTCGCACGCATCACGGAAGGTCTCGACCTGGGAGTGTGCGTTCTGGCCCGTGGTCGCATCGACGACGAGAACCCGGTCGTGCGGCGCTTCGGAATCCAGCTTGCCCAGAACCCGCCGGATCTTGACCAGTTCGTCCATCAAATGGCGCTTGTTGTGGAGACGGCCCGCAGTGTCGACGAGAAGAAGGTCCGCATCGAGAGACTGCGCCGTTTGGTAGGCCGTGTAGGCAAGAGCTGCGGGATCACCTCCCTCCTTGCCACTCACCACGTTGGCGCCGGTCCGCCGGCCCCAGATCCCGAGCTGTTCCATGGCTGCCGCTCGAAAGGTATCGCCGGCGGCCAGCACCACTGCGAGACCTTTGTCCCGGTGATGCTGCGCGAGTTTGCCGATCGTCGTGGTTTTTCCTGTCCCGTTGACTCCCATCACGAGGACGACATGGGGGCGATTGGCGGGATCGGGGCACAGAGGCACGGCAAGCGGCTCGAGAATGCGGGCGATGTGTTCGGCAAGGTCACCGCGCACGTCCTCGTCGGTCACCTGCCGGTTGAACCGCAAGCGAGACAGTTCCGCCACCAGGGTAGCTGCCGTGGTCACACCGATATCGCTCTCGATCAACGCATCCTCGAGTTCCTCCAGGACGGAGCTGTCGAGCTTTCGGGCGTTGACGATCGCACCGATTGAGTCCTTCAGTCTGTCCGAAGAGCGCGTGAGCCCGGCACGCAGCCGGGCAAACCAGCCATCACTGCTCAAGGGGCCGGTCCCGAGAGAAGCCGGTCACCGTCGCGGCCGGCGAGGACGAGCGGGTGGATGCTGCCCGTCGCGAGGTCCGCTCGAGTCGCCACCGGGGCGTAGTGTTCCGTGCGGCCTCTCCCCGGGGCTTCCACGAGAACGGCAGAGGTGGAGCCAACAAGGGAGTCAAGACAGGATGCAGCCGCCGCCGCACCGGCCTGGCGCAGCCTCGCTGCACGCTCCTTTCTCACGTGGCGCGGAAGAGACGGCATCCTGGCTGCAGGAGTTCCGGGCCGCTCGGAATAGGGGAAGACATGGAGCCATGTCAGTCCGCAGTCGTCCACGTGGTCCAGGGTGTTGGCAAACATGTCCTCCGATTCGGTGGGGAATCCGGCTATCAGATCGGCACCGAACACGATATCCGGACGCAGCCGGCGCACATTTCGGCAGAAGCGGACAGCATCCTGCGGTGTATGCCGCCGCCTCATGCGCTTGAGAATCATGGGATCACCCGCCTGAAGTGACAGGTGGAGATGAGGCATGAGGCGCTCCTCGGAGGCGATGGCGTCGAGGAGTGTTTCGTCGACCTCCGCGACATCCAGGCTGGTCAGCCTGAGACGGGGCAGTTCGGGTACGCCGGCGAGGATGGCGAAAACAAGGTCACCGAGGCGGGGCCGATCCGGGAGGTCCTGACCCCATGCCGTGATGTCGACACCGGTCAGCACCACCTCGTTGCATCCGGACGAGACGATGTCGCGAACATCGTTGATGACATCGTCCGTCTGGCGGCTTCTCGAAGGGCCGCGGCCGCGGGGGATGATGCAGAACGTGCAGTGATGATCGCAACCGTTCTGCACCTCGACGGGGGTTCGGGCCCTCGTCGCCGGGGGAATGGTTTGATGCGGGTCCGACGCCGTGGTCCAAGTCTCGCGTCGGGTCTTGACGCCGTTGGCCACGATACGGTCGATTTCCGGCATGGCGGCCCACGCCTGGCGGTCAATCTCGCTGGCGCAGCCGGTGGCGACGATGGTGGCCGACGGATTCTCACGGCGCAGCCGGCGCACCGTCTGGCGAGCCTGGCGCTCGGCTTCGGCCGTCACGGCGCAGGTGTTGACGACGATCGTGTTCTCCACACCGTCCGACTCCAGGTGACGGGACATGAGTCCCGCCTCCCGGGCGTTGAGGCGACAGCCGAAGTTCACCACATGGCTCATGCCGTGATCTCCGGCATGAGGGTTCCCCTGCACACCAGGCGGGCGGGTCCGGCCATGTGAATGTGTCCGTTTTCGCGCCAGTCGAGGTCGAGGTCGCCGCCGGGCAGGGCCACGGTCACATGGCGCAGGGTGAGGCCGCGCCGGTGACCGGCGACGGCGATAGCGCAGGCCGCAGACCCGCAGGCGAGCGTGGCGCCGGCCGCCCGCTCCCAGACCCGCGCCCGCAGTCTCGACTCCGTCTCGACCGTGGCGAAGCTGATGTTGGCCCGTCGCGGGAAGAGAGAGTGTTCTTCGAGCAGCGGTCCAGTCGTCGCAAGGTCAACCGCATCGCAGTCCTTGACGAAGAGGACGGCATGCGGATTACCGATACTGACACAGGTGGCAGGCGAAGGCGCGGCATCGCCGAGATCAACCTGAAGCGTGTCAGACGGCCTCGCCAACGGGATGTCCCGCCAGCCGAATCGGGGGCTGCCCATGTCAACGTCGAACATCTCCACTCCGCACCGGCGAGCCTTCAGCAGGCCGGACCGTGTTTCGATGCCAGCATCATCCCTTCCGGTCTCTTCCATGAGAAGCCGGGCGACGCAGCGGGTTCCGTTGCCGCAGGCCTCGGCCTCGCTGCCGTCCGGGTTCCAGATGCGCATGAAGGCATCGCCCGCAATCGAAGGTTCGAGACGGATGAGCTGGTCGCATCCCACACCGACGCGGCGATCGGCAATCGTGCGGATCGCGCATGAGGGAAGCGGCGCGGCACGCTCCCGGGCGTCGATGATGACGAAATCATTGCCCAGGCCGTGCATCTTGACGAAACTGACAGGATCCATGGCTGTTGGTATATAGGGGCGGACGCCACCGGCGTCCATGCCCACCTGGCAGACGAGGTGACCCCGATGACGACGCTCAATCGCCTGCCGGTTCTCGAAAGGCGGCGCATTCAGGCAGAGGTTGTCCGGCCGCTCTGGCAGGCCATGAAGGCCGAGGTCGGCGAGGCAGGGGCGCGCCGGATCCTTTCATCGGCGATCGTCGAGGCGGCCATCGCCGAGGGACGCGAGTTCGCCGAGAAGAACGGAGGCCCAGGGGGACTCCGCGGATTTCTGTCCTTCCAGCATCTCTGGGATGCCGATGGCGCCCTTGAGACAGAAGTCGCGCACAGCACGGAAGACGAGTACGTCTATCGTGTCACGCGGTGCCGCTATGCGGAGATGTACAGGGAGATGGGGCTGGCGGAAATCGGTTTCGAACTCTCCTGCAATCGCGATGCGACCTTCGCGACAGGCTATGATCCGCGCATCCGCCTCAGGCGCACGCAGACGATCATGCAGGGCGCGGACTACTGCGACTTCCATTACCGGATGGTCCGGGAAGAGTCCTGAGCCCTCAAGGGGAGTGCCCATGTTCGACAGGCTCACCAGCAACCTCGAGGGAATCTTCACCCGACTGCGGCGCAAGGGCTCCCTGCGCGAGAGCGACATCGATGCTGCCCTGCGCGAGGTGCGTGCCGCCTTGCTTGAAGCCGATGTAGCGCTCTCCGTCGCCAGGCAGTTCGTCGAGACGGTCCGCGAACGGTCGCGTGGTGCGGAGAGGCTGCCGGGTGTCAATCCGGCCCAGCAGGTCATCAAGCTCGTGCATGACCACCTGGTGGAAACGCTCGGGTCCGAAACCACCGAGATTGATCTTGCCGGCAATCCCCCGGTCGCCATGATGCTGGTCGGTCTCCAGGGTTCCGGCAAGACCACGACCACGGCCAAGATCGGGCGCTGGCTCCAGGAGGGGGAAGGGAAAAGGAAGGTCTTGATGGCCTCCCTGGATGTCCGCCGTCCGGCGGCCCAGGAGCAGTTGGCGGTTCTTGGACAACAGGCTGGGGTTGAGACCCTGCCGATCGTTGCCGGAGAAGGCCCCCTTGCCATTGCCCGGCGCGCTCTCAAGGCAGCGCGACGCAGCGCCACCGATGTCGTTCTCCTCGATACCGCAGGCCGACTCCACATCGACGATGAACTGATGGAGGAACTGGCAAGCGTCAGGGACCTGGCCTCGCCCCGCGAAGTGCTGTTCGTGGCGGATGCCATGACCGGGCAGGATGCGGTCAACAGCGCCAGGTCATTTCACGAGAGCGCCGGTGTCACCGGTATCGTGCTCACCCGTATCGACGGCGATGCCCGCGGAGGAGCTGCCCTCTCGATGCGGCAGGTCACCGGGTGTCCCATCAAGCTGATGGGAACCGGCGAACAACTCGACCAGCTCGAACCCTTCCACCCCGACCGGCTGGCCGGCCAGATTCTCGGCATGGGCGACGTCGTGGGCCTGGTGGAAAAGGCGGCCCGGGTGGTGGAAGAGGAGGATGCGCAGAAGCTGGCAAGGAAGATGGAGACCGGACAGGGGCTCGACTTCGACGACTTGCGCCTGCAGATATCTCACCTGCGCCGGATGGGCGGCATGCAGGGCCTTCTCGGATTGCTGCCCGGCGTTGCCCGGGCGCGCCGGGAGATGGAAGCCTCGAAACTCGACGAATCTGCGCTCGGCCGCATCGAAGCGATCCTCTCATCGATGACGCCCGCCGAGCGCCGTGATCCGCGCATCATTCACGCAAGCCGCAAGAAGCGCATAGCCGCCGGTTCTGGCACCCGCATCCAGGACGTCAACAGGGTCATGAAAATGCATGCCCAGATGAACGGCAGCATGAAGAAGGTCCGCAGGATGGCGAAGAAGGGCCAACTCCCGCCTGGCTTCGAGATGCCTGATTCCGGGAATCCGTTATCCGGCATCGACATGCCGGGTGGACTGAAGTTTCCCTGAACGGTACCAGAACCGCAACGTTCACCCGGACCACATGACAATGCCGGGGCCCGCGCCCCGGCATTGTCATGTCAGGATAAGGTCAGGAACCTGCCATGGCCGCGTCGACCATGGGTTGCCAGACGTCCACGTTTTCGTCGAGCCACTGGTTCGTCACTTCAATGAGGTCCTGTTGCTGGTTGTCGATCAGGTCCATCATGATTTCCTGGGGACCGTTCGCGAGAGTGAAGTTCTCCAGGAACCGGGCGGCGACGGGCCACTCATCGTGGATTCCGGGCCACACGACCTTGAAGATGCGCGGCTTGTGGAGGCTGTACTGGTTCACCAGATCCTCGGGCATGTCGATCCAGCCGGTCTCATGAACCGACAGCACCCAGTGGGGAGCCCAGAACATCATGACAAGCGGCGCCTGGCGATCCATTGCCGAATTGAGTTCCGCGATCATCGTTCCCTCACTGCCGGCCGGCACGACGTCGAAGGGCAGGTCCTGCTCGCGAATGAGATCGCCGCCGCGGCTGCGCCATTCCGACGGATAGTCGAGGAAGCGGCCATTGGGCATGGTCTCGGCGGTGGCAAAGATCTCGTGGCAATCGAGGAAAGCCTCCCAGGCGGGCAGGCCCGGGCACTCCTTCTCGACATGGAGCGGATAGAGCCAACCTTCCCGGGCATCGAGTCCCAGATCACCGATGTCGACGATATCGCCCTCCTCGATCAGGACCGGATAAAGGTCACCCAGGTTGTTATCCCACAATTCGAGCGAATAGGTGATCTCGCCATCGGCGATACCCTGTGCCGCCGCCAGTGCGGAGACGGCCACGTATTCGACGTCGTAGCCGATGCGCCGGAGAATCTCCCCTGCGACGGTCGTGGATATCTGAGCGCCGGTCCAGTTGTGCAGTGGAGCAATGATCGGCCTCTCCGACTCGGGCACGTCCGCGCCGGCCGGACCTGTGAACATGAGGGCGACACCGGCGGTGAGCAGAAACTTCTTCGCAATTCCCATGACTTCAAACTCCTTATCGTCAAATGACATGCGAGAGGAGAGTTTGCCCTGTCGCATCAGGCATTGCGAGTCGCACCTTCCTCACGGAGAGTGTAGTGATTCTGAGGGTGACACGACGGAGTCGAGGGAACATGAGCCGGGTGACGATCAATGCGATGTGCGCTGTCTTTCCGGGCGCGGAGGACACGGATCCCTGGGGAGACGGCCATGATGCCTGGAAGATCGGTGGCAAGATGTTTGCCTGCATGGGCGCATCCGATGAAGGCGTTTCCGTCAAGACCGACAGCATCGAGACGGCGACGATGCTGATCGATGCGGGCATCGGCAGGAAGGCGCGGTACTTCCACCGTTCGTGGATCAACCTGCCCTTTGACTGCGCGGAAGACCACCTGTGGCAGCGCCTTGCCGTGTCCTACCGCATCGTGCGTTCAGCACTCCCGGCCCGGGTGCGAGCCGGACTTCCGCCTGAAGAGGATCCGGCGCTTTTGCGTTCGAGATACCAGGCGGCAAGGGCCGCGTAGGATCCGGACTCTTTCCCCGGAATGTCGGGGAATCAGGACGCGATGCGGTCCAGGTACCAGTCGGTGAAGGCTGCGGAGTAATCCTCCAGGACCGCATAGGGCCCGGGGGAATAGCGTGCGGAGTTCACGCCCTTCTGGTTGTCGATAATGATCTTCGTGTCCTCGATGGTGGTGACGTCCCACATCCAGATCAGGCGCTTGAGATCGACGTCCCGGGCAAGGTCGGCATCGGCGCGAACGTGCCAGGTGACGAGGACTTCGCTGAATTCCGGCGTGACGGGCGTGAAGCGGAACATCGTGAGGTGATCGGCACACAGGTAGGCATAGGAGAGCGGGCCAAGCGTGAAGGCGCTCTCGCCACCATCCCAGTGTTCAAGGGCGCCAAGCATGGGAGCGACGGGCTGTCCATCCTCCGAAAGCGTGACGTAGCCCTCGCGAATGGGCTGGCGCCACACACTGTGAGGCTGACGCGGGTCACCGATGTCGCCATCCGACCAGCCCACCGGTAGGCCGAGCTTCCTCGCCTTCTCGGCCCAGGCCTCGACCACCGGGCGGTACGTATTCGGACCGCGTTCGTGCGCCATCACGTAGGCATTGACCATCGTGTACTCGGGGTGGGCCGGTGAGCAGTGATAGCACTCGCGGAAGTTGTCGACGACGAGTTTCCAGTTGGCGTAGGTCGGGTAGACCTCGCGGTGCACGATCTTCGTGTCCCTCAGGTGGTGCTGCCCGGCATAGGTGTCGAGCAGGTCGGCAATGCCGCTGAAGTCCGCAACCAGCGGATCATCAGCGCCCGCCAGGCAGATGAAGATGAGACCGTGGGCGACACGAACCGAGCATTCATGGAGCGGATAGTCCGCCTTGCTGAATCCTTCGGGCATGGAGCGTGCGGCGATGAGACGGCCATCGAGATCGTAGGCCCAGGCATGATAGGGGCACACCAGCTTGCCGGCATTGCCGCGTTCCTCAAGGCAGATGCGGCTGCCGCGGTGTCGGCAGACATTGAAGAAGGCGCGCACCACCTGATCGCGTCCACGCACGAGGATGATGGATTCCTCGCCGATCTGGTACACAAGGTAGTCGCCCTTCGAGGGAATCTCGCTCTCGTGGGCGACATAGAGCCAGGATCTGGAAACGACCTTCTCCATGTCCCTTCTGAAGATCCCGGGATCCCGGTAGAACGGCTGTTCCAGGGTGAAACCGGATCGTTGCCGGGCGATCAGGTCGTCCACCGCAGGAATGTCGTGCGCCTGCATTGTCACCTCCCGTCGATGCGGCAATCTACCCGCCTCGTGCAAGGACGGGAAGACCGGCGTCGCAGCACCACGACTGTATCCGGGACCGGAGCGATTCGCAGTGCAGTCTTGCGGAAACAGGCGTCGCGAGCCTCATTCTTGCCTGGCGGAAAGGGAGTTTCTCACTCGATCGATCGGGGCGACCATGCAGGCGGCCCGATCACGAGATTCATGGCTCTTTCCCTCGCCAGTGCGAGGCCGTCGTCGTCGAGTCCGGAGGCGAGATCGGCAAGAAGCTGCCGGGAATAGAGATAGTTGGCGCCAGGGCCGGTGTTCTCCAGGGCGACCATGGCCCAGGCGCAGGCCTCTATCGGGTCGGCAGCAACGCCGTTACCCTCAGAGTAGCGTCTTGCCATGTCGTGCTGGGCAGCCAGCAGTCCCCAACGGGCCGCATTGAGGATCTGATCACTGGCCGAAACGCCCGGCGGACGCACGTAGTTCACCCCTGGGGTGGTGTTCCCGAGGACGAGAAGGGCGTCTGCCGAGCCGGCGGCTTCGGCCCGCGTGAGGAGCTGACCCTTCAGGTTGTTGATGAAGAATGTTCCCCATCCTTCGGTCAGCATTGCTGCCAGGGACCAGATTGCCCGGGGGTGACGGTGACGTGCGGCGACAAGGTACCAGTCGGTTGCATGCTCGATGTGGGGGATGCCGATCCTGCCGAACCTTACCATGTCGCCCATGAGCAGGGCGGCTTGGGGGTCGCCGTTGTTGGCCAGGGGTCTCAGGATGTCGCGGGCCTTGTGATACTCGCCCTGGCGAATGAGCAGCCGGGCTTCCGTCACGCCAGGGGAGTCGGACCCGGCCCAATCTCCGGGCCACGTCGTGTCAGGAAAACTGCGGTCGACGGCCAGCGTCATGATCCATGTTTCCGGAGGTGTGCCTTCCATGATGACGGCGACGCCATCGCGCACCCGCACCAGCCTCTTCCCGGAACCGGGCCAACCGAGCCAGGATTCGTAGAACAGGCTGTAGAGCCACGACGCCATCGGTGTCAGGCTGACCGGTCCGGCTTCCATAGGCGGCATGGGTGGCAGGGACGATGGCAGGGTTACCACCAGGCTGGCGATACTGGCTGCGAGCTCGAGGCGAGCGTTGAGCCCCTCCCAGGGGGCGGACATCACAAACTGGACCTGTGTCAGTCCCGACCCGCTTTCGAACATGATGATGCTGAAGGTCCGCGCCGGGTCATCCGGCGTCCCGGGACGGCCCACAAGGAGCGGACCCACGTGGGGATCGTCGATGGCTTCAAAGTCCGCTGCGCCGATCAACCCGCTGGCAACGGCGGCATGGGTCACTTCAGTGCTCGTTACCGGAAGCGGCGGGCCGTCCTCTGACGCGGGACAAAGCACAGGCCCGAGGACGAACCCGAGAAGGGCTACGAGCCCCAGGGCTCTGGATCCTGGTGACGAAAAAGGGTGGGTCATGGATGGCCGGCAGTTGGAAAATCACGCATCTGGGTTACCGGTGTCGTTTGCCGTTCGCTAGAGTCGTTATTGATAATGCGCGAGTATGATCTAGTCTGCACCTAGCGATTCCACTTCCCTGCGGAGGCGGTCGCAGGTATTTAGGCCCGGCAGCGGGCCCGAGGGCCGGATGGAGTTTGAGATCTTGGTGAAACGTTCGGGATGAGGTGAATGACGGACAGCACGCACAGACCGGATCGCGGGAGCAACGAGCCCCAGGTGCGGTTCGAGAACGTCCAGAAGACCTATGACGGGGAGGTTCTCGTGGTCAAGGACCTCAATCTGGCGATCGAGAAAGGCGAGTTCCTCACTCTTCTCGGACCGTCCGGGTCGGGCAAGACGACGACGCTCATGATGCTCGCCGGGTTCGAGTCGACCACCCATGGCGACATCGTGCTCAACGGGCGCTCGCTGCGCCTGGTGCCGCCGCACAAGCGGGATATCGGCATGGTTTTCCAGAACTACGCCCTGTTTCCCCACATGACGGTCTACGAGAACCTCGAGTTTCCCCTGCAGTGTCACAAGGTTGAAAAATCTTCCCGGGAGAAGAAGATCGCCGATGCCCTCGCCATGGTGGAACTCACCGGGTTCGAGAGGCGCCGCCCGGCACAGCTTTCCGGCGGTCAACAACAGCGCGTCGCCCTGGCGCGCGCCCTCGTGTTCGAACCCCAGATCGTCCTCATGGACGAGCCGCTGGGCGCTCTCGACAAGAAGTTGCGCGAGCAGATGCAGATCGAGATGAAACACATTCACCAGAACGTGGGCCTGACGTTCGTCTACGTCACACATGACCAGAGTGAGGCGCTGACCATGTCGGACCGCATCGCGGTCTTCGATGATGGCGTCATCCAGCAGCTCGACGCGCCCGAGGAACTCTATGAACGGCCGAAGAACGCCTTCGTTGCCCAGTTCATCGGCGAGAACAACCGGCTCAAGGGCAGGATTACGGAGCTCGCAGAGGATCTCTGTCTTGTCGAACTCCCCAGCGGGCACACGATCAGGGCCCTGCCGGTCAATGTTTCCGAGGTGGGCCAGCAGACCACCCTGTCGCTGCGTCCCGAGGTCGTGGTGGTCGGCGCCTCGGAAGGCGATGGTTGCGACGACGTCTTCACGGCAATGGTGCAGGAACAGATCTACATGGGTGACCACACCCGAGTGCGCATGGAGGTTTTCGGCAACGACGATTTCGTCGTCAAGGTGCCACGTGGTTCGGGCCTTGGTGGTCTCGAACCAGGACAGGAAATCGGAATCGGCTGGCGGTCGGGCGACTGCCGGGCGCTGGATGCCGCCTGACATGACAGGAAGCATCCTTCAGGCCGCGTGTGACGCGGCGCATGAAGCAGGGTCTTCGTGACCGTGCAAGACATGAACAACGTCCTTTAAAGGGAGACGACAATCATGAAGGGAATAATGAGAGTTTCAGCCGCGGTCCTTGCCGGTGCCGCGCTGGCGGGCCTGCAGGCTCCGTCAGCCGTCCTGGCCCAGGACACGGTGACCGTGGCTTCCTGGGGTGGCGCCTATTCCGCCAGCCAGCGCGAGGCCTACTACAAGCCTGCGGCCAAGGAAATCGACATGACCGTCCTCGAGGACGAGTGGGGTGGCACCCTGTCGGAGATCCGCGTCCAGGTCGACAGTGGCGAATACAAGTGGCACGTCATCGACTCGGAATCGGGAACCGCCATGGCCGGTTGTGACGAGGGCCTTCTTGCAGAACTCGACTGGGATGCGCTCGGCGGCATGGACCGCTTCTTCCCGGGTGCGGCACTCGACTGTGGAGTGGGCACAATCTCTTGGGCGACCATCTATGCCTACGATGGCGATGCCTATTCCGGTGACAACGTTCCGACCACGATCGCCGACTTCTTCGATCTCGAGGCGTTCCCGGGCAAGCGTGGCCTCTATGCCAACAGCCCGGCCGCGTCGATCGAAATGGCACTCATGGCTGACGGTCTTGCCGCTGAAGAGGTCTATGCCTACCTGCGCGACAACGAGGAAGAGGCGCTTGACCGCGCTTTCGCCAAGCTTGAATCGATCAAGCACGAGGTCATCTGGTGGGATACCGGCGCCATGGCGCCGCAGCTTCTTTCTGACGGCGAGGTCGCCATGACCACCGCCTGGAACGGACGCATCTACAATGCGGTCGTCAAGGAAGGAAAGAACTTCGTCATCGTCTGGGATGGACAGACCATCGACTATGATCACTGGGTCATTCCAGCCGGGCATCCGGAGTATGATCTCGCCATGAAGTTCGTCGAGTATGCCAGCCGTCCCGAAGTCATGGCGCGTCAGTCCCAGTACATCTCGTACGGCCCGACGACCGCCGAGGCGGGTGCACTCATCAATCCGGACATTCTGCAGCACTTGCCGACCTCAGCGGCCAATCTTGCAAATGCCCTGTGGGTGGACACCATCTGGTGGGCTGACCATGAAGAAGAGCTGACCGAGCGCTTCCAGGTCTGGCGTTCGCAGTAACGTTCAAGTTTCAGGGATAACCGGGACGTCACCGTCCCGGTTATCCCTGTCGTTTCTTCAGACAGTCCGGAGACGGCAGGACATGGTGGCGACCACAGGCAGCCATGAGGTGATGCGCACCGCCGACGGCGTGCCGCTGAGGATCAAGCTCAGGCGCGCCGAGCGCATGCGCAAGGTTTGGGCGATCGCTCTCGTTGCACCGCTCTTCGTGTTTCTCGTGGTCGGGTTCATCCTGCCAATCATTTCCCTGCTGTCACTTTCCGTCGAGGATCCGGATCTCACGTCAGGGTTCCCGCGTACGGCAGAACTGTTCCAGGAGTGGGATGGCGAGGGGTTTCCTCCACCGGAGGCCATGACCACCTTTGCCGAGGAACTCTCCATCGCCGATCGCGGCCAGTTCGGCCGTGCGGCCAAGCGGCTCAACTATGACATCAGCGGCTTCAAGTCGATGGTCAAGAAGACCGCCCGCAAGTCCGAAGAGCTTGCGCTGCTTCCCCCCGATCAGATCCACGATGGCTTCATCAGGATCGACAAGGACTGGAGTGACCCTGCCTACTGGTATGCCATCAAGAACGCCTCTGACTACTACACCGACTACTACCTCCTGTGGTCGCTCGACCTGCAGCGCGACAAGGAACGCGAGATTGTCAGTGTCTCACCCGACCGGGCCATCTACGTCGACGTTCTCCTGCGGACCATCGAAATCAGTTTCGCGGTCACCCTGCTGTGCTTCCTGCTCGGTCTGCCGATTGCCTATCTCCTGGCGACATTGCCGACACGCATCAGCAACCTGCTGCTGATTCTCGTTCTTCTGCCGTTCTGGACATCACTGCTGGTGAGGACGACCTCGTGGCTCGTGCTGCTGCAGAACGAGGGGTTGATCAATGACATGGCGTTGTGGATGGGCCTGTGGAACGAACCACAGGAACTGATCCGCAACCGGTTCGGTGTCTACGTGGCAATGGTGCACATTCTCCTGCCGTTCATGGTGCTGCCCATGTACAGCGTGATGAAGACTATCAACCCCTGGCACATGCGGGCGGCGGCATCCCTCGGCGCGCCAGGCTGGAAGGCCTTCCTGAAGGTCTACTTTCCCCAATGCATGCCCGGAGTGGCGGCGGGAACACTGCTCGTCTTCATTCTTTCTCTGGGGTACTACATCACCCCGGCGCTGGTTGGCGGGCCCGGCGATCAGATGACCAGTTACTGGATCGTCCAGAACATGGGGCGTACGGCCAACTGGGGACTTGGCGCGGCCCTGTCCGTCGTGTTGCTGCTGCTCACTCTTGTCATGTTCTTCATCTACAACCGTTTCGTCGGTGTTGACCGGCTCAAGGTGAATTGACCATGGCCATGCCGTCCTACGCCACGACACTTGACAGGATCTGGTACGTCGCGTTTCGCGTGATCTGCGGCCTGGTCTTCGCTTTCCTGTTCATACCGATCATCGTGATCATCCCGCTCAGCTTCAATTCCGAGCCCTACTTTACGTACCCCATGCCAGGTTACTCGCTGCGCTGGTACGAAGAGTTCTTCAACAGTCCGCAATGGTTGCTGGGCCTTTACAACAGCATCATCGTTGGCATCTTTGCGACCCTGGTGGCGACGGTGCTGGGAACCCTGGCAGCACTGGGTCTCAATCGCGCCGAGTATCCGGGGAAGACCACGATCCTCGCGGTCCTCATCTCTCCCATCGTCGTACCGATCGTCATCACCGCGGCCGGCATGTTCTACTTCTATGCCAAGCTCGGACTGACCGGAACGCTTGCCGGGCTTGTGTTCGCTCACGCAACAATCGGTGTGCCGTTTGTCGTCATCACCGTTTCGGCCACCCTGGCGGGCTTCGATTACAATCTCATCCGGGCCGGTGCGAGTCTCGGGGGCGACCCCTTGCGCGTCTTCTTCCGTATCACCCTTCCTCTCATCCTCCCCGGCGTGGTGGCCGGCGCACTCTTCGCCTTCATCACGTCCTGGGATGAACTGGTCATCGCGATATTCCTTGCCAGCACCGAAGAGCACACGCTCCCGAGGCGCATGTGGTCGGGCATCCGCGAACTGCTTTCACCAACCATCATGGCGGTCGCCACCATGCTCATCATGACATCGGTCTTGTTGATGATCGTGATGGAGCTCCTGCGCCGCCGCAGTGAACGGCTGCGCGGCATCACGCCCTGACGGTCACTGTCCGGTCGCCGACGGGCAGGACACCTGTTCGCCATTTTTCCTGATCATTGTCATCCGCAGATGGGCGTTCCGTTGGTGGAGTGGAGCGTGATCAAGGGCTTTCCGGCGACGCTGTGAGAGGGGGATGAACCTCACCAGGGCTTTCCTGACCGTCAGCGGACTGACAGCCGCGAGCAGGGTTCTCGGATTCGTGCGGGACGTGCTGTTCGCCGCCGCCTTGGGGACGGGTTGGGTGGCGGACGCCTTCCTCGTCGCCTTCAAGCTCCCCAACTTCTTCCGCCGCCTTCTGGCGGAGGGTGCCTTCAACACCGTATTCATTCCTCTTTTTGCCCGAAGCCTGGAGGGCGAGGGCGAAGCGGCAGCGAGGCGTCTGGCCGATGAGGTCCTGGCAGTTCTCGCCGTGGTTCTCGCCGTGCTGGTCGCAATCTTCGAGGTGGCCATGCCGTGGGTGGTCACGGTCCTGGCGCCCGGATTCGTCGACGAACCCCGAAAATTCGACCTGGCCGTCGATCTCACCCGCATCACCTTTCCCTACATTCTTCTCATCTCACTGGTGGCGCTTTTTGGCGGCATGCTCAACTCGACCGGGCGATTTGCCGCCTATGCCGCTGCGCCCATCCTGCTCAATTTGAGCCTCATCGGCGCTGCGCTCCTGATTCATGTGCTCGACGATGTGCATGCGGGGAAGGCCGTCTCGTGGGGTGTGACGTGCGGTGGAATTCTGCAGTTGGCGCTTGTCCTCCATGCAGTCAGGCGCGCCGGCATGGTGCCGCGCCTCCTTCTGCCGCGCTTGACTGCAGGTGTAAGGGAACTCCTCCGGCGTTTCGTCCCAGCGGCCCTTGGCGCCGGCGTGGTGCAGATCAACCTTCTCATCGATTTGTGGGTTGCCTCGTTCCTGACCACCGGCGCCATTTCGTGGCTCTACTACGCCGACCGGGTCAATCAGTTGCCGTTGGGTATTGTCGGCATTGCCGTCGGCAGCGCACTTCTTCCCCTGCTCTCCCGGCAGATCGAGGCCCGTGACGAGGCGGGTGCCAATGAGAGCCAGAGTCGCGCCATCGAACTTGTCATGATCCTGTGCCTTCCGGCGGCCGCCGCCCTGGTAGTCATTGCGCATCCGGTAATTTCCACGCTCTTTGAGCGCGGCGCCTTCAATGCCGCCGACAGCGAGGCGAGTGCCTCTGCTCTCAGGGCCTTCGCAGCCGGATTGCCTGCCTATGTGCTCGTCAAGGTTCTGGTGCCTGCCTTCTTTGCGCGCAAGGACCCCGGGACCGTGTTGAGGATTGCTGTGGTCGGCTTGCTGAGTAACCTCGCCGTCATGCTGGCCCTCGTCTGGTCCCTGGGCCATGTCGGCATCGCCCTTGCGACGGCCGCGGCGGCATGGATCAACGCGATCATCCTCTATGTGGTGCTGGTACGCCGGGGCCACTTTGCCGCGGACAATCGGCTCAAGCGACGTCTGCCCCGCATGCTTGCAGCCACAGCGGTAATGGTAGCGGCCCTCGCAGCCGCACACACCACTCGCGACGAGTGGTGGTCCGCAGACAGCGGCCATCTCGCCGCCTACCTTGCGATTCTCGTGACACTGGGCTTCGTAACCTACGCGGTCACAGCCCGCCAGCTTGGCGCCTGGGCCCTCAGCGACCTGCGTGCCATGATGAAGCGAAATCAGGCCTGAGACGCACCGGAGAGGTCCCGACGGGCTCGACCTTTCTCGAGATGACGGTGCGCCCGTAGTCTGCCGCAACGACTCAGGCCGGGGGGCCCTTCGACATGCGACGCCACAGGGATAGTGTGATGATGGCGAGACCGAAGATCGCGATGACGCCAGGCAACCACATTTCCCGTTCACGGACCTCTTTCAGCGCCTGGATGGTATCATCAACCGTAACCAGGGTTGTTCCTCCGCTGTCGAACTGCCAGACAAGCGTGGCATCGTCGGGGTTCGAAGCATCGATCCACAGATGAAAGACATGGGTTCCTGACTTCAGGGTTTCCTTGAACTCCCGATAGTGTGGAAGGTCATTGCGATAACGCACGACTTTCCCGTCTCCTTCGAGAACTGCCTGTAGTTCGATGGGATCGGGAACGAGGAACCGGATGACGGCGCCGCGCCGCTTGCGGATTTCGACAGCGTCCGCGACACCCGCCTCGACTGCGACGAGGTCGTCTGTCATGGGGTAGTCGTGACGCAACGGTTGGTAGAAGAACCAGGCTCCCACAATCGTCAGGATCGTTCCGGCGACCATGTGTCCCGGGAGGCGGTGTCCCAGCCTTGCCGCAAAGCGTCCGATCATGGGTCAGAGCCTCATGCCGCGGGCTGCGAAGCGATGGCGGCGAGTGCCGCGAGGAGCGTATCTGCCAGCGTGTCGATCTCGTCAGCGGTGATGATGAGGGGTGGCGACAGGATGAGGGATTCGCCGGTGGCGCGAACGAGAATACCGCGCTTCCACGCCTCTTCGCGAACCCTGGCAGCGGTGCCCCCTTCGCCCGAGAGTTCCACCGCTGCCATCATGCCCACTCCGCGCACCTCGCCGACGAGAGGTTGATCGGCGAGATCCCGCAGTCGCTGCTGCATGTGGGGTGCGGTCACGGACCGGCATGTCTCGATGATGGATTCGCGCTGCAGGATGTCGATGTTCTCCAGCGCCACGGCGGCGGCAACGGGATGACCCGACCACGTGAATCCATGCTGAAACTCCCCGCCCTCTTCGACCATCACGCCGGCAATCCGGTCGTGCACGAGGATGCCGCTGATGGGCTGATAGCCTGACGAGAGTCCCTTGGCGACGGTCATGATGTCGGGTTCGATGCCGAAGGTGTCGCTGCCGAACCATTCGCCGGTCCGACCAAATCCGCAGATCACTTCATCGGCAATGACGAGGATGCCGTATTCACGGCAGATTCTCATGATCTCCGGCCAATAGCTCGCCGGAGGCACGATGACCCCGCCGGCCCCCATGACCGGTTCGCCGATGAACGCGCCGATGTTCTCCGGCCCGCTCTCAATGATCAGCCGTTCGACGGAGCGTGCTGCGGCGATGCCGAAGTCATCCGGGTCCATCCCGCGCCCATAGCGGTACCAGTATGGACAGTCCGCGTGGATGAAGCCGGGAAGAGGCAGGTCGAACTGCGGGTGCATCTCCTCAAGTCCGCACATGCTCGCCGCCGCCAGGGTGACACCATGGTAGGCGTGGCGGCGGGAAATGATGGTCTTTCGGGATGGCTGCCCCCTGGTGTTCCAGTACCAGCGCACCATCTTTGCCGCCGTGTCGTTTGCTTCCGACCCGGAATTGGCGAAGAAGACGTGGTTGAAACCCTCCGGTGTGACCTCCGCGAGGCGTCCGGCGAGGCGGGTGGTGGGCACGGTCGATGTCTGGAAGAAGGTGTTGTAGTAGGGCAGGGAGAGGAGCTGATCATGGGCTGCCCGGGCAAGTTCTCGGCGTCCATAGCCGATGTTGACGCACCAAAGCCCCGCCATGCCATCGAGAACGCGGTGACCGCGCGAGGTCGTCAGGTAGACTCCCTCAGCTCCCGTGATGACACGCACGCCAGCGTCATTGAAGACGCGAGCGTCGGTAAAGGGATGCAGGTGGTGATGCCGGTCGAGGTCCTGAAGGGACTGCGTGAGACTGTCGTCCATGATGTCATCCCTCTCCCGGGAAACCCGTTGTGCCGTGAGATCGTTTTACCATACCCGGGATCAGGGGAACCACGGTGCCGAGGAGGTTGCTCATCCGAGAACGGAACCTTCCGCCCCGCCGGGCGCGCTGCCTTCCGAAACGGGAAGGGACCGTTGCGGCAGGGATTGGATGGTGTTCAGAGTCGGCCTGGACGCATGGCCATTCCGACGCAGACAAGGGACATCGCACCCACTTGAAAGGGCTAGGGGACGGACACCCGAAGGTGGCAGGGGAGGAGGCGTCTGTCGTGTGAGTGGCATAAGGGCGCAAACTGTGGAACATTGCCCTGACGACCAATGAGAGGAAGATCCCCCGGATTTCCAGGACACGCAGGGACCACCACGCAGCAGTGGACAACCGTCCCACTGGTTCCTGCGATCATTTTCCGTCAACATTGCGGAGACGTGGGCGACGATTGACTCTATGCCGTGTTCCGTTCCAGGCACCGCATCGGGTGGAAACCGGACACAAGCGCCATGACGGAAGCAACGATGTGGACGATACCCGAGCCTCTTGCCACGTGCGGCTCGACGAGAACACCGCGACAACGGTGCGGCGGCATGGCAATCCGTCCGGCCCGAGGCTCGTTCTGACCCACGGCAACGGTCTGGCAGCCGACCTCTACTATCCATTCTGGTCATTGCTCGCCAATGACTTCGACTTGATGGTCTACGATCTCAGGAATCACGGCTGGAACGCGGTCGGTGTCCAGCGGGATCACAACATTCCGACACTGATCTTCGACCATGACATCATTCTCGATGCCATCGTTCGGGAGTACGGCGAAAAGACGACGATCGGCGTGTTTCATTCACTGTCGACACTTGTCGCCCTGCTGTCATTCAATGATGCCTATTCCGCGTTGGTTCTGTTCGATCCGCCGCTCTGCAAACCCGCTGCCAGCGAACTGGAGTTCATCGAGGCAGCGGAACGGACGGCCGTCATGACCCGGCGCCGGACGGAGCGATTCACATCCCGTCAGCAGTACGCAGAAGTCCTGGCGATCATTCCCGGGTTCGCCCGCGTCGTGTCGGGCGTGCGCGATCTCATGGCCCAATCGACCCTTCGCAAGAGCGCCGAGGGAGATGGTTACGAACTGTGCTGTCCTCGCGATTACGAAGCCCAGATCGCGGAGTATGTGAGGAGCTTCTCGCCCTTGCTGGACCTGTCGACACTGATCTGCCCGACGAAGGTCATCGGCGCCGATCCGACACTGCCTTACGCGTATCTTCCTACCTTCGACCTGAGTCATGCGTCGGCTGTTGACTACGATTTCGTGCCACAGGCGTCGCACTTTCTGCAACTGGTCCGGAGTCCGGTCGTGGCCGAGGCCTATCTCGAGGCAGTCGGTGCGTGGCGACCAGGTCGCGCATTGCCGGCCGAGGTCGCTGGTGATCACCCGGACGCGGGCTGGGTCGTGACCCCACCTTCGGCAGATGCGGGCGGTGTACCGCCGGTGGCGGGCAATCACCGGTTCGTCACTCCACAGAGCGCCATAGAAGCCCGTAGAGCGGCGTTTCTCGGTCAGAGGTGGCGCGCGGTGACCTCGGTCACCCCACTCAGGGCTGGGCGGCGGGCGCTGGGCCCGGCAGATCGCCTGGCTCGCCAACGCCGGCTCCGTCCTCACCAGGCTCAACCGACTGATAACACGCATTGACGGGACAGGACGCTGGACGTTGCGGTCGAGGCAGAAGGTCCATACTGTGTCCGGCCGCAAGAAAAGATGGGAGCCCTGCATGATGCGAACGAACCTGATGTGCGCCGTTCTTCTCGCGATGTCCGCGGCGGTGGCTGCCGATGATGATTCCGGCGAGTTCTCCACCGTCAGCGTGTGCCGGCCGGTTTACGTCGAGGTGGGCGATACGACAGCCGGCCAGTCCCGCTGCGACGTGGAGATCGTGGACCCTGCGGATCGGCCTTTCGAAGCCGGCCACAAGGGCACGGGACTGGTCTTGGCCTGGATCGCGGACGGCGACATCGTTGCCGTGTCCGAGTTGACCTTGCCGAACGGCAAGCTGTACGTGCGATCACTCAGAAGCGGGACATCCGGGACTCACGACATGATCGGTGCCGAAGGCGCCTACACGGGTCTCAAGGTCGAGTGCGACTACGACACAGCAGCAAGTGACACCAACGAGGAATGGACCGAAGTCCACTCCCGGTGCCGTTTCGCACGTCCCGATCCGTGAGCGGTCCCGGCGGGACGGGCGGAGCGGCACCCAGGAAGCGGCGAAAGGGTTCCTCGCCCGCATCGAGTCCGAGAAGGAGAAGGTGCGCCGGCGGATCAGGCATCCGATCGCGCTGTTCCCATAAGCATGGCAGGTTGAAACTGGGGCTCTCAGCCCAACAATGCCTCAAATCAGAAAGTTGGGGGACACTCGGCCACTCTTGAGCCCAGGAAGTTCCGCTTAGGTCTCTTCGGCAGACGGGTGTCCGGTCCGTCTTTCGCTCAGAACCGCGCCTCGTAGCGCAGCGGATCGCACGCTTCAATGGCCTCGCGTCGCTTGTAGAGTTCGACGAGGCTGGCAACCTCGATCAGCGACAGCGACATCAGGTAGAGGCGGTGCGCCGGGGCCGGCATGTCGTTACCGAAGTGGTTCTGAAGATAGTCGAGAATCTCATCGAACCGCAGCATCATTGCATCGTAGAAGGCGCGGATTTCCTCCACTGAGGCCGCCTCCTTCCTTTCGGTTCGCGCCCGCTCCGGCTCGCGCGCCCAATCCGCGAAGGGCTCGAGATCTGCGAACATCTCCGGCAGCAGCGGCTCACTCATCGCGTATCCTCCGTCTTTTCACGGCGAACCGGAGCCCGCGAGCTGATCCTCGCCGATGCAAGCGTCAAGGACTTTCCGAAAGTGGCGTATCGGCACTTCGTCATCCTGCAGGAGGATATGCGGCTTCGCGCGGGAAGCGATGCCTGCATGAACGCTCTCATGCGCCGCCGTGTCCTCCTGCAGCGTCTCGCGGATCAGGCACTTGAAGTACTCTTGCTGGATCCGCTCGCCTATGGTGGCGGCCGGCCTGAAATGAAAGCGAATCTCCCAGACCGTGCGGTCGACGGCTACCGGCCAGAAATTGTAGGTGATGCAGCTTGTCGATTTCCCCACCTTGAAGAGCGTCAACACGGTGTTCGGAAACAGATTGAAGTGAATCATTCCATCCGGCACTTGCGGCACGTCGAAGGCCGGCGTGTCGTCCCGGTTCACAAACAGGGCGATCTTGAGCGGCGTCAGGCTCTGGAACCGCCGGTACTCACCCTCCCAGGCACTGTGACGCCGATAAAGTCTGACGTCCTTGAAACGGCTCCCCGACACGTCATTCGTCGCAAACACGTCGCCCAGCGTCCGGCGATGCTGGAACGGCAAGTGATACAACTCGTTCTGGGCGTCCAGCCCGATCTTCCAATTGGCGCGTTCCTCCACTCTGTAGACTTGAAAGAGTTCCATCTCGTGGAACGGACATCCATCGAGCCGGTCGGCGACATCATCGAGATAGTCGCGCAGCGTCCAGGCAGGCTCGGGATCGAGGTGGACGAAGATGAAGCCCTCCCAGATGTCCGTGTTCACCGGCGTCAGGCCGTGCTCGCTCTTGTCGAGGTCATGGAAGTTCTCCTCGTCAGGCACGTGAAGCAGTTCGCCTGTGTCCTTGTAGACCCAGCTGTGGAACTGGCAGAAAACCCTGCCGGGACAGGAGCCCCGCTCGTCCTGTACCAACGTGTTGCCGCGGTGCGAACAGACATTGTGAAAGCCGCGCACAACGCTGTCCGAACCCCGCATGATCAGCACCGAGACGCGGCACATCGCTATGTCCCGAACGAAATAGTCGCCAGGTTGTGAAATCTCCTCGACACGACCGACATAGAGCCAGCTGCGACGAAAGACACGGTCTCGCTCCAGGGCAAAGTATCGCTCGGAAATGTAGGGCTCGGTGGTCAGCGGTCCCGTTCCGAGATCGCGATACTCTTGCGCCCATCGTTTGCCATGCACGGCTGATTTCACTGGTGCACCTCAAGGAGCAGGGACTTTGGCCAACCGAGATCTTGCAGGACTCCACATTCCGGCGAACCCGCCTTCAAGGACGGGCCATCGAGTGCGGACACGGTGAATACACGCTGCGTCGCCCGTTCGCAACACTCGATCCGGCGCTGAGGTTTTCGGCAAACATGGGTGCAGCCATTGCGAGAAGATGGGCTATCGCTCACGCATCAGCAGCGCATGTCACAGTTGTCGGTATTCTGGCCGATCCTGATGAACAGACTGCGGCGCGAACGCTGACGCCGCAGACGGTGGCGGGTCGAATTCCACGGGAACACGCCGGCCGTTTCCAAAGAGCATGATCGCCAAAGAGAAAATCGCTACACTGACCACCTCCCGTCGATCACCCGAGGACATCCGGACGCGCATGCCGTCGAAACCCCGCCACGTCCCGGTCAGCACACTTGCCAGGTTCGCCGCCGATCCGGAGGCGTTCTCGAAGCCGCGCACCTGAAAGGCCCGCAGGACGGGCGCTAGAACGTGGCAGGGAAGGGACGTCCGCTACTTGAGTGGCGTCAGGACGCAAACTGTGGGACATTGACCCAAGGGCCAACGAGAGGAAGCTCCCCCGGACTTCCAGGATCCGCGGGGGATCACCACACAGCAACGGACAACGGTCCCTCCAGTTCCTGCGTTCAAGGGAAACCGAATCGTCCGGGTTTCCCGTGAACAGTGCAGTGACGTGGGCGACCAGTAAAGCCATGCCGTGTCCCGTTCCAGGCACTGCATCAATGAGGACACCGGACACAAGTGCCATGACGGAAGCAACGATGTGGACGATACCCGAGCCTCTTGCCACGTGCGACGTCCGGCTTGACGAGAGCACCGTGACCACCGTGCGGCGACACGGCAACCCGTCCGGTCCCCGGCTCGTCCTGACCCACGGCAACGGCCTCGCGGCCGACCTCTACTATCCATTCTGGTCGTTGCTCGCAAATGACTTCGACCTGATGGTCTACGATCTGAGGAACCACGGCTGGAACGCGGTCGGTGTCCAGAGGGATCACAACATTCCGACACTGATTCTCGACCATGACATCATTCTCGACGCCATCGTCCGGGAGTACGGCGAAAAGACGACGGTCGGCGTGTTTCATTCATTGTCGACACTTGTCGCCCTGCTGTCATTCAATGATGCCTATTCCGCGCTGGTTCTCTTCGATCCGCCTCTCTGCAAGCCCGCCGCCAGCGAACAGGAGTTCATCGAGGCGGCGGAACGGACGGCCGCCATGACCCGTCGCCGGACAGAGCGATTCACATCCCGGCAGCAGTACGCAGAAGTCCTGGCCATCGTTCCCGGGTTCGCCCACGTCGTGCCGGGTGTGCGCGATCTCATGGCCCAATCGACCCTTCGCAAGAGCGCCGAGGGAGATGGTTACGAACTGTGCTGTCCTCGCGATTACGAAGCCCAGATCGCGGAGTATGTGAGGAGCTTCTCGCCCTTGCTGGACCTGTCGACACTGATCTGCCCGACGAAGGTCATCGGCGCCGATCCGACACTGCCTTACGCGTATCTCCCCACATTCGACCTGAGTCATGCGTCGGCCGTCGACTACGACTTCGTGCCACAGGCGTCGCACTTTCTGCAACTGGAGCAACCTGCGCGTTGTGCTGCGATGGTGCGCGAGTACCTGACCAATCTCGACCTCCCCCTGGCCACGCATGGCGATCCGGAAGACGTAACCGGCGCTCGTCGTTCCACCTGCCGTTCTCGTCCCACGAGCCAGTGGCTTCAGCGCTGGAACGGGTGACCGGGAAACGCAATCCGCTGCGCTTCGCCTTCAGGGAACAGTTCGTCGATACGACCGGGGCCAAAACCGGGGGCCCCTCAATCATGCATCTTCTCTCCTTCCAGCATGCGCCAGAAGACGGAGAGGCAATCTGCACCGGGAACACGGGGTGCCTGGGCCAGTGTCACTGTGGCCGCGCCGGTGGAGGAGATTCCCGGCTCCCGGCCATCCGCCATGGGACTGCTCCCGGACCAGCCGAGCGCCATGATCGTACCTTTCCTGAAGCACGCACAGGCAGCAGGAATGTGGACCGGCAATGCAACTCTCAACCGGTTTCGGTCTAGGTCAAGGCGTTACTCGGTAGGCGAGCGCGGCGGCGAAACGCGGCTCCCCCAAGTCCAGGATACGCCACGCCTGTGACGGAAGATGTGGGAAGCGGAAGATCGCGGATCGCTCTCCCTGCAATATCGGTCCGGGAACCTCGAATCCCGACGGGCTCAGGGAGAATCCGGTGCCGAGCGCCTTGATCAACGCCTCCTTCATACTCCACAGGCGATAGAAGAACTGCACTTTCTCCGGACCCGAAGCGTTGCCCAGAAGCCGACGCTCCTCGGGCCCGTACACCAGGCTGCCGATGCCGTCGAGGTCGCGCTCAGGCGCTCGTTCCTCCACGTCGACGCCGACACTCGCCTTGTCGGTGATCGCGATCAGGCCGTGTCCGTCGCTGTGACTGACGTTGAACGCGATGTCGGCGGACCGTTCGGCGAGCCTGGCATAGGGCTTGCCGTGTTCCAGGAAGCCAAAAGAAAGCCGTTCACAGCAGCAGCCCAGGCGCTCGGCGAGGCTGATGCGAAGCGCCGCTCGGCAAAGGACGAACTCGCGCCGGGCCCGCACCGACCGGAAGCGGCTGCTGCGCGCTTTCTCGCTGTCGTCGAGCAAAGAGACAGCCGACGCTTCGCGTCCGGCATCCGGCGCAAGGTCGACATGAATGACGGCCACGCCATCCACCTCGCGCCAGGGACTCCACCATGAATTCTCCATCGGGATCATTGCAGGAGCGCCCGGTCGGCAGACGGGAGACTCTATCGTGCGACTTCGGTCGCGTTCAAATCCTCGAAGCACAACTCCGGCCTTCCCGACAGGGCGGATACTGGCCAGCGCCGGTTTCGTTCGTCTCGCGCCCGGTGACGATCCCATCGTGCGGACCTTCGAAGACCGACAAGGACTCTCAGGGGAGATTCTGCAACGGTGAACGATGCACGGCCACTTGCCGGCATGGGCTCAAGACCGACTTTCTTTGACCCGACTTTCGGATGCCGGGACGCCCTCGGCATTTCAGCGAATCTGCATCACCATCCATGACAAGCGGCAACGTCGATCCGGATGATCGGAGAGACAGGAACTCCGGGGCGCCGAGGTCTCTCTGCAAGTCAGAAGTGAAGGCCCCGGAATCCCGCTGACAGCCTGTGTGGGCTTGCTGTTACGCGGCCTTCTGATTGATGTACTCAACCAGCTGACTCAGAGTCTCGAACTGTCGGCACTCGTCGGCAACCAGCCCCAGACTGAACTCATCGTTCACGAGCTTGTAAAAGTTAATGCAATCGATCGACGAGACGCCGGAGTCGACGAGCTTCGCGTCGAAGTCGGGATCACGGTCGGCATCGATGTTGTCGGCGATGATCTGCCTGATGCGGTCTTCGGTGGTTGCCATGTTTTCGATCTCCAAAAGGATTGATGCGATGGGGTCGGACAGTGTCGTGTCTTCAAGCGAGATGCCCGCACTTCGACGTCAGACTAGCAACGTTCCCATCGAGGTCAAGCAAGACGATTCCGCGCTTCATCATCCAGGTGGGCCGGGTACTGTGTGGCATGGGTCGACCTCGTCGTGGCGAACACCGAACCCGCCGAACGCGTTGCCGATCACGTCGCTGGTATCGTGGTCTCGGGGGCGCTCCGGGGTGGCCCTGACCTGCGGAGCCGTCATGATCGAGAGGGTCGCCGGAGAGGTGCCTGTCGCCCACTTGGCAACCCCGCGCAGGTGTCCCTTTTCTACCCATTCCGCTGCGCTGGGCGTGCGGTGATGGGTACAGGCTTGATCAGTCGGACATGGCCTCGAGTTGGTCGCGGGTGAGTTCGATTCCGAAACCGGGTGTGGCCGGCGGAATGAGGCGGCCGTTATTCGGGACGGCCATGCCCGGCGTGGGCCGCCAGCCTTCCTCCAGCGGGATGCCGGGGGCAGAATCAATGTAGAGTTCACCCCACATGTTGCTGGGCATGGCGTAGCACAGGTGCTGGCCGAACAAGTCGTTGACACCGCCGTGGAGGGCCACCTGGAGGCCGGCGCCTTCGGCGATGTGACCGATCTTGATACAGGCCGTCACACCTCCGACCCAGCGGATGTCGGGCTGGAAAATGTCGACGGTGCGGCGCGCCGCTGCCTCGCCGAAGGGAAGATGGGTAAACCAGCGCTCGCCGGTCGCCAGTGTCTGCCAGGGCAGGCGCCTGCGCAGTTCCTCGTATGAGGCGAAGTCCTCGGGGTAGAGATAGTCCTCAAGCCACTTCAGGCCATAGGGCCGCAACCGTTCGCCGAGCCTCACCATGAACTCGACATCGCTGGCCACCCAGCAGTCGAGCATCAGTTCACGTTCGGGACCGAGCATCTCCCTGGCCTGCGCCACCTTCTCCTCGATCCTCTCGAGGGCCACAATGCCCTGCGCCTCACCCAGAAAGCATGGCAGCTTGACCGCCTGGAAACCCGATTCGAGCATCCACTCGATGTCATGGCCGGTGGCATAGCAGAAGACCTCCGCGTGCGCCGGCCCGCCCAGCAGTTCATAGACCGGGCGCTGCAGGAGTTTTCCCTTGAGATCCCACAAGGCGAGATCAACCGCGCTGATCGCGTAGCTCACGACCCCGCCTACCCCGGGAACGCTGGCATGACGGAACATGAGATCCCACAACCGTTCGGTCGCCAGTGCATTGCCACCCTCGATCAGGGGGGCGAAGTACTCGTTGATCAGGGGCACGACTGCCCCGGAGAAATCTGTGACACCCATGCCCCAGGTGCCGTCGCTGGCGATTGCCAAGCATAGCGCCTGCGGCCCGCTGCCCCCCGGGTCGTGGGCACCTCCGGAAAACTCGCGGTAGCGGGCCAGCGTGTTGCCGCCATCGGCCCCGGGCGGGATGGCCGTACGCGGCGACGTCCCCCGGTCGAGGGGTGATCCCGGCTTGAGCGGGCGGGCAATGATGCGTTCGATCTTCATGAAATACACCCGGAAGTCCAGGAGACCGTAACCGATACGACCACTTGCCGCGATCCCGAAGTCATCGTCGCTCAATGACACCGGTCCGGTTCTGACCGGCCATGGTCCCGGGTTCGATCGCCCACGATGATCATGCCAAGAAGTGCTGATGCAATCCCGACCGGGTACGGATACCCTCATCAGGACTCTGGCCATGCGACGAACGGTACATTTGTGAGTGCGGACGTGATCATCGGCGTGGATGCCGGCACTTCGGTGTTGAAGGCCGTGGCCTTCACGCTGAGTGGCGACGAGATCAATGTGACGTCGCGGCCCAACAGCTACCGGACCGGGCCGGATGGTGCTGCCGAACAGGACATGGATGGGACCTGGACCGGGACCGCCGCTGCGCTGCGCGATCTCACTGACAGTACGCCCGGCCTGCGTGGCAGGATCCGTGCCCTGGCCGTGACGGGGCAGGGGGATGGGACATGGCTGATCGATTCGGCCGGAGATCCTGTCGCTCCGGCGTGGTTGTGGCTCGACGGCAGGGCAGCGGATGAGACCCGCCGGGTCCGGGAGGGGCCTGATTACCAGGCGCTCTATGATGCCACGGGCACCGGAGTGGCCCCGTGCCAGCAATCGAGCCAGCTCGCCTGGATGGCCCGTCATGCCCCGGACTTGCTCCAGCGCGCCGCCACCGCCTTCCACTGCAAGGACTGGCTCTACTATCGGTTGACCGGCCAGCGGGTCACCGATCCATCGGAAGCGATCCTGACCTTCGGCAACTTCCGCACGCGCCGCTATGCTGATGAGCCCTTGGCACAGTTCGGCCTCGAATCCCATGCCCGGCTGTTGCCCGACATCGTTGACGGCATGAGGGCGTCCCACCCGCTCACGCGTGAGGCGGCTGCCGCCACCGGGTTGCCGGAGGGCCTGCCGGTGATTCTCGGCTACATCGATGGCGTCTGCACGGCACTTGGCGGTGGCATTCACGATCCTTCAGGTGGCGCCGCCTTCTCGATTGTCGGCTCGACCGGCGTGCACATGCGCTACGTGACTGGCGAGAAATCCTGGCAGTCCAGTCCCCGGCTTACCGGCTACACGATGTGCTGCCCTGTTCCGGAGACCTACATCCAGATGCACTCCAATCTCTCGGCCACGCTCAACATCGACTGGCTGCTCGATCTCATGCGCGACGTTCTGGAGGATTCCGGATTGAGCAGGAGCCGTGAAGACCTGATGCCGCGGATCGACGCTCTGGCAGATATCGGCGGTGCGGGACGGATCCTGTACCATCCCTACATCTCCCCGGCCGGAGAACGTGGGCCCTTTCTTGCTCCGGAGGCGCGCGCCAGTTTCACGGGGCTCGACTCCGGTACCGGTCTTGCAGACCTGACGCGCGCCGTGCTGGAAGGTCTCGCCTATGCGGCGCGCGACTGTCATAGCGACATGGGTCCGGTTCCACCAGAGGTGCGCCTTGCGGGAGGCGCGGTACGGTCGCGTGTCCTGCGTGCCATTCTTGGCGCCGTGCTGGACCGGCGACTGCGCCGTACCCGGCGTGACGAGACAGGTGCGGCGGGAGCGGCGATGATCGCGGCCATGCAGCAAGGGATCTACACCACCATGGAAGACTGTACGGCTGACTGGGTGACACCGCTGCTGTCGGCGGCCGAGGAGCCGGCCCCCGAGCTGGTCGAAATCTACGAGGAACTCTATCCACTCTATGTCCGTACCCGCGAAGCGCTGGCCCCGGTGTGGGGCGCGCAAGCCGCTGTGAAGCACGGGGCGGATCGATGACCCGCAACATCTCGATCATCGGTGATCGCTTCATGCTCCCGTGGATGTTCGACGACGCCCTGCGCGAGGTCTGCGGCAGGCGTGTCGCGACGAGGCTTCATGAGTTGGCATGGCCCGACGAGCCCATGGAACACGGCTACCGGGTTCCGGGAATGGAGGGTCTCAAGGAGTACATGGGTACTCCCGACGACATTGTTGCGCGGGTCGGCGCCGCCGAAATCCTTGTGACCCATCTTGCTCCTCTTTCGGCCTCCATGATGGAGCGATTGCCCGGGCTGAAATGTGTTGCCGTTTCGCGCGGCGGACCGGTCAACATCGATCTGCCGGCGGCGCGGGCGCGCGGCATCCGCGTCGTCAACACGCCGGGACGCAACGCATCGGCGGTGGCGGAATTCACCATCGGTGCGATTCTCGCCCTGACCCGCAACATCGTGCGAGGACACGACGCATTGCGCCAGGGCGTGTGGAGGGGCGACCTCTACCGCGCTGACGTGGCAGGCATGGAACTCTGTGACATGACAGTGGGCGTCATCGGCTACGGGAGCATCGGCGCCCTCGTCGTTCGCCTGTTGCGCGTCTTCGGTTGCCGCATTCTCGTTGCCGACCCCCTGATTGCGGCGCCCCCCGGGGATCTGGATGACCAGGTGCGCCAGGTGGATATTGATGCGCTCCTCGAACAGTCGGATCTCGTGACACTGCACGCTCGCGTCACCCCCCAGACCGAAGGTTTCATGAACGCGGACGCCTTCGCCCGGATGAAGCCGGGGGCCTGGTTCGTCAACACGGCCCGTGGACCGCTGGTGGACTACGATGCTCTCGCACGTGCCCTCGAAAGCGGGCACCTCAGGGGGGCGATGCTGGAGACTTTCGCCGTCGAGCCCGTGCCAGCGGACTGGCCGCTGCTCTCCCACCCCGACGTGGTCCTGACTCCGCATATTGCGGGAGCCTCCATCAAGACCGTGCGCGATGCCGCAACGAGGCTAGCGGAGGAAGTGCGGCGCTACATCGATGGCGAACCGCCGCTCAACCCCTGCTGAGGCGGTTCAGCGGCCCACGGCGTAGCACTGCCGACGCGGACTGGCGGCGGCGCGCAGGACGCGGCCTCGTTTCGAGGCCATCGTCATCGAGTTGTAGTGGCTCCAGCGCGGATAGATCCTGAGGTCGTGACCCCTGCGGTCGAGATCCTCGAGGGTAGATCCGGGGAAATGGTCCTCGACGGCCAGGTGGCCCGGCATCCACTCGCGCGGGTAGAACGAACTCGGCATGTGATCAGTGTAGAAGGATGGTGCATCAAGGGACTCCTGGAGAGTCATGCCGTGATCCACGTGGCGCAGGAAGGCATGGAGAGACCACTGGTCCTGGTGGTCGCCTCCGGGTGTGCCGAAGACGAGACGCGGTTCGCCGTGTTGAAGCGCCAGAGTGGGAGTCAGTGTGGTGCGCGGCCGCTTGCCCGGCTGAAGTCCGTTGGGATGGGCGTCGTCGAGCCAGAACATCTGCCCCCTGACCGACACCGGAAAGCCCAGTCCTGGCACGGCGGGCGATCCCGTGAGCCAGCCTCCCGAAGGAGTGCCCGAAATCATGTTGCCGTGACGGTCGATGATGTCGAAATGGCAGGTATCGCCGTGGCGCCGGGCCACGAACTCGGCCCAGGTCCGCCACGGTTTCGATCCGGCGCTGCTCTCCAGTGAGGTCGCTGCATGGGCGATGTTGGTTGAGCCCAGCGCTCTCAGCGTGATGGTGCCACCGTAGCCGTCGATCGTTCCGGGCCGCATCTCCATGCTGGCGGCGTCTTCCACGAGTTGGCGCCTCTCCGCGCAGTAGTCTTCCGACAGCAGCCGTTCAAGCGGCACGTCGACGAAGCCAGGATCACCGTAGAAGACCTCGCGGTCGGCAAGGGCAAGCTTGGCGCATTCCTGGATCACGTGGACGAATTCGGGTCCCGATGCATCCATGGACGCCACGTCGAAACCCTTGAGGAGGGCGAGCTGCTGGAGCAGGACAGGCGCCTGGGACCAGGGTCCGGCCTTGCAGACGGTGTAGTCGCCGTAGTCCAGCGTCACCGGATCCTCGACGGTGGCGCGCCAGCGCGCCAGGTCGTCGCCGGTGAGAAATCCCGCATGGGCCTCGCCGCTGGAATCCATGACCGGTTCACGCATGAAGTCGTTGATCGCCTCGGCGACAAACCCCTCGTACCACGCCTTGCGGGCCGCCTCGACCTGGGCCTCTCGGTCACCACCTGCGGCTTCCGCCTCCTCAATGATCCTCTCCCAGGTCCTGGCCTGCATGGGCAGGTGGTGGAGATCACCGGCCTCGAGGGTGCCGTCACAGTAGGCTTCAGCCGATGTCGGCCAGAATTCCTCCATGAAGGGGCGCGCTTGCTGGAGAACGGAAGCGACTGTCGGCGTGAGCAGGAAGCCGTCGCGGGCGATGGCAATGGCCGGTTCGAGAACCTCGCGGACCGTGAGGTGCCCGTAGTCGCGCAGCAGCAGCATCCAGGCCCCGAAACTGCCGGGCACGACGACGGGCAGGTGTCCGATTCCCGGCATGATGTCGAGTCCCATGTTCCGCAGGGCTTCTCCGGAGATCGTCGATGGTGCGACCCCCTGGCCACAGATGACATCGACCCTGCCCCTCTTCTCGCTCCACAGAATGAGGGGGACGTCGCCGCCCGGACCATTCTGGTCAGGCTCGACCACGTGCAGGACGCAGCCGGCCGCCACCGCCGCATCAAAGGCATTGCCACCCCGCTCCAGCATGGCCATGCCGGCGGCACTGGCCTGCCAGTGGGTGGTGGTCACCATGCCGAATGTTCCGACAAGTTCGGGGCGTGACTGGATCATGGCGTGGCTCCCTGGCGGGCTATGGATTCAGCGACAAGGTAGAGCACGCACTTGAAGCGTGCCAGTCAGGGGAACGGCACGGCGCTGGTGAATTCGGTCATCCCTGTTCCAGCCACTCCTCCGGGCGTCCTCCGGCGCGTTCGATGTCGAGATCCATGACACCGTCGGGCGGACCTTCGGCCCGGCCATTGGGACGCGCGGTTTCGATCTGTGTGCCGAGCCCCGCGCCTTTCATGGCGGCTGGCGGGGGTTCACCCCAGAACTCGCGCCACGGTTGCAGCATCTCGCCGTCCTCACCACCGGGCCGTGTGATCCCGCGTGGAAGGCGTTCTCCATCGACGAAGATCGTCGTGTCGGCACGCTCGTTCCAGAATGCGAAGTGTCCGGCGATCGCTGCCACCGCGGGCAGGGGACGGACGTACTGCCAGGCCGCATCCCGGTAGCGTGTGCCGTCAACCCGGAGATGGTGATAGCGCGCACGACCCTTGTAGGGACAGAGCGTGTACGTTGAACTCGGTTCGAACAGTCCCGATTCCACGTCATTGTCGGGGATGTAGTAGCGGGTCACCAGACCGGTCTCGAACAGCAGAACGGAGCGGCTGGTCTCCGCAACAGTGCGCCCGGCGATTTCGACCCTGACGGAGCGTGCGCTGCATACAGCGTCCGCCCTCAGAAACGGATCGCGCGCGTGCACATGGATTCGTTCGTCCTCCTCCCACCAGGCGTCCATGCTGTGCCAGTCGAACCCGTAGTGACCGCTGGTGTCGGGTGACCCCTCCCTGGGTCGCGGATATCGCCAAACGGCGAAGCGTGCGACACGTGATCCGGTGTCGAGATGCCAGTAATGCGCAGTGCCCTTGTAGGGCGATGTGGTTGTGTAGTCGGTGGCCACGAGAAGGTCAGTGCGCACGTCGCCTTCGGGAAAGTAGTAGACCGGCAGGAAACCGTGCTGGCGAAGCAACATGGTGCGCCTGGAGTCTGCCACCCGGATGCCATCGAAGTGCACGTGCACCCGGCGCGGACTTCGCCGCCATTCGTTCGTTCCGGTCTCTGCCTTCACGACCTCCCCCGGTTTCCTATCGGTGACGCCGATTGAGCCTACTCCATGCACAGGTTGTCAGGCCACATGGCACCCGGCCTGAAAGCCGCATGCTGCTGGCAATCCGTGATCCACGACGGAAGCACGTCGATGCCGGCAACGGGTCATGTGCCGTGCGGTCATGATGATGGATCAGCGGCGTTGACATGACTGCGGTCGAGGTGGCGTCCATGTCGATCGTTTCCCGACGCTGCCCGGCGGCTTTAGGTTCCGGCGTAGATGCCCTGCATGTCAGTGTCGCCACGCACGTACTCACGAGAGGCATCACGCTCCGGTTGCCAGTCCCAGGGTGTGCGACGGCCAACCGACAGGGCGGCGTTCAGGAACTTTCTGCGCTCCTGGCTCTCGATCACGCGGTCCTTCAGGGCCGCAGGATCCCACCAGCGGCGGATCTCGCTGGCAAGATCGGCCTCGATGGCGCTCACTTCCGGTGTGCCGGCGAGGTTGACCAGCTCGTCGGGATCCTCCTCGAGGTCGAAGAGCAGGGGCGGATCATCCTCGCAATGAATGTACTTCCAGCGGTCGCGACGAATCATCAGCAACGGAGAGGAGGCGCCCTCACCGCAGTACTCGCTGCCGACGACATCAGTCCAGCCGTCACCGTGTCCGGCGGCCAGTCCGGCGATGCTGGCGCCGTCGATCGGCGCGTACAGCTCCGGCAGTTCGCCGTCACCGGCCCATTCCAGGAAGGTCGGGAAGAGATCCAGCAGGGACACGTTTTCCCTGACCCGGCGCGCGCGATAGAGCGCCGGCGCATGCACGATCAGCGGTACGCGCACCGACCACTCGAAAAAGCTCATCTTGAACCACAGGCCGCGTTCACCAAGCATGTCTCCGTGATCGGCTGTCACGACGACGATCGTATTGTCGCGTGCGCCGATGGCCTCGAGGGTTTCCAGGATCCGCCCGATGCGGTCGTCGAGCCAGCTCATCACCGCATAGTAGGCGCGGCGCGCCCGGCGAATGTCCGCAGGACCGATCGTCTCCATGTGGCGACCGGTCGTGTAATACAGTCTGTGGCTGTGGGGGTCACGCTCCTCAAGAGGTATGTCGCCGACCCTGGGGTCGTCGATTCCGTCGTCCGTGTAGAGATCCCATTGAGCCGGCGGCGCCAGGTAGGGATCGTGCGGGCTGATGAAGCTGGCTGCCAGGAAGAAGGGCCTGCCGTCGGCCCCATCGGCGTGATCGTGCAACCAGCGGCAGGCCGCGACGGTTGCCTCCTCATCGTAGCTCGTGTTGACGCTGCGCCGCCCGGGTCCCGCATTGAGCACGGCCCGCATCGAGTGGAACCAGGGTTCCCAGAAAGTCGGACCCAGTGACCAGTCACTGGTCCACGAGAAGTCGGCGGGATAGACGTCGGTCGTCACCCGGTCCTCGAAACCGTGGAGCTGGTCCGCACCGATGAAGTGCATCTTGCCGGACAGACACGTGTGATAGCCCATTGCACGAAGATAGTGTGCGAAGGTCGGGATCTCGGATGGAAATTCGGTTGCGTTGTCAAACGCTCCAATGCGGCTTGGCATGCGGCCTGACATGAGACTGAAGCGAGCCGGCGCGCAGATCGGGTAGTTGCAGTAGGCGCTTTCGAACACGACGCCTTCGCCGGCCAGCCGCTCTAGGTTGGGCGTCCGGCACACCGTGCCGCCGTAGGGCTTGAGCACCTGGGGGGCGAGCTGATCCATCATGAGAAAGAGGATGTTGGGAGGCGTGGTCATGGCTTCTCCAGGTTCATCGGGCTGGTCTCGAATCCGGCGGACAGACTAGACTGCCCTCTGCGTCTGGGGAATCAGTGATGGAGTTGCCGGAGAGCCTGTGGGCCGACAGTGCCGCGCCTGCCATCGACACGCCACCCCTCGCCGGAGAGACCGGTGCGGATGTCGCCATCGTCGGCGGCGGCTTTACCGGACTGTCGGCAGCACTCCACCTGGCTGAAGCCGGCAAGAGAGTGATCGTGCTGGAAGCCGGAGAACCCGGCTGGGGCGCTTCAGGGCGAAACGGCGGCCAGGTCAACCCGGGCTGGCGCATGCTGCCCTCGGAGGTTGCAGCAAAGTATGGCTCCAACAGGGCGCGGGCCGTGCTTGCGATGCTCGACCAGGCGGCGGATCTCGTGTTTAACCTGATTGGCCGCCATGGCATCGAATGTGACCACGAACGCCCCGGATTGGTGAGCGCCGGACTGGGCCACCACGGCAAGGCCTTCCTTGAGGCATGGTCCCGGGAATGGGGCGAATTGGGTGTGAAGGTCGAGCGGCTCGGGCGCGCCGCGCTGAGGGATCTCATCGGAACGGACTACTACCATCTCGGCATCCACGACCCGCGCGGTGGCCACGTGCAACCTCTGTCCCTTGCCCGCGGTCTGGCGCGGGCGGCGGTTGCCAAGGGTGCCATCGTGCATGGCCGGACCCGGGTCCACAGTGTTCATGCGCACGGAGCCGGCTGGCGCCTTGTCGCCACCGGCGGCGAGGTCGAGGCCGAGCATCTCCTTTTGTGCACCAACGGTTACACCGACCGACTATGGTCCGGGCTCGAGCGATCGGTCGTGCCGCTGACCAGTTTCATCGCGGCGACCGAGCCCTTGGATGCGACACGCCGGGCTGCCGTCCTACCAGGCCGTCACGCCGTCGCGGAGACCCGGCGGACACTGCACTATTTCCGGCTCGATCGCGACCACCGCTTCGTCATGGGCGGTCGCGGCAATCTCACGAACGGTGCGGAGCCGGGATCGGTCGGTCATCTCCACAAGATGGCCACAGCGATCTACCCGGCGCTCGAAGGCGTCGCCTGGACCCACCGCTGGGGCGGTCGGGTGGCCGTGACGCCCGATCACACGCCGCGTCTCTTCCGCCTCGCCCGGAACGTCCACGCCGGTCTGGGTTTCAACGGACGGGGCGTCGCCATGAGTTCGACTTTCGGCATCCAGTTGACACGCCTCGTGCTTGGCGAGGAGACCGACATGCCTGTGGAACCGCTGGACCTCGTCCCCCACCATGGCCTGCGCCAGTTCGGTCTCACCTGGTACCTCGTCTCCGGCGTGATGCGCGACCGTCTTGATCTGCGGGAGGCACCGCCCACCTGGACCTGATCCCTGGTTCCTGCGCTCGGCACACTGGCGGGGAGAGGATGGTGCGTGTTGGCCTCGGCCAGAGTCACCTTGAATCCCTTGTCCATGATCGATCGCGAAGAAGGTCCGGCCGTCTCCGTTGCCAGCGCATCCGGCGTGGTTTCAGGGCAGGTTGAGGTCGGCCAGGTCCGGCACCGGGCCATCCCACCGGGGATTCTCCGACCAGGTCTTCCAGGAGGCATTGATCACGCGGTCGCGATCGCGCCAGTCGTCGAGCACGAAGCTGATCCAGAATTCCATCATCTCCTCGTCTGATCCCCATCCCCACGTCACGGTCTTCGGTGGCAGCGTCGGGTTGTAGGGGTTGGAGGACGTGTTGTCGAACCGCAACCATCCGTCGATCGTGCTGCCGGCGGGCAAGCGAACCGGTTCGCGGAAGAAATAGATGTTCTGCCACCTGAGATCCCATTCCTCGACATGGACCAGCGGTATTTGCGTGCCGTCCGGGAGGGTCGCGATCGCCTTCGCCTCGGCGCCCAGGTAGTGCATGTGCGGCATGATGTCGACAAGGGTCAACGGCGCCGGAACCTCCATCCGGACGTGCCGCCAGTAGGTGTACGATTCCGGAGGAATTGCCAGCTGCTGGGTACCGATCACGAGGCCGTCAACCCAGTGGGAGACGGGTTCGTCGGTGAACGTGATGCCGATCCGGCTGCGGTCCTGCGTGGCCTTGCCGTTGAGGTGATAGTGGATTTCGAACACGACATCCCCGGCGCCTGCGGGCAGCCACATGGCGTGCCTGTCGGGCAGGACATAGGGGTCGACCCCGGGTGTCCAGCCCCCGATGCCCCAGGTTTCCTGTTCGCCGCTGTAGTCGAAGAAGTTCCCCGTCCCGAAGACGGAAAAGCCGGGTTCGTCGTCTCTGGCGTCGGCGCGCCGCGCGGCGCCGGAGTAGTCGACAAAGAGGTTGGCATGATGAACGACACTCTCGTCGCCGGGCTGGAACTCGATGGCGCTGACGGCGCGTTCCTCGAGGAGTTCGAACGGAATGACGAAGTAGCGGTATATGTCGGGACCGGTCGCGGGAATGGCAAAGGGCTCTTCCATTGCGAGAACCAGGTCCGGTTCGCCAGTGCGCCACTCGGGATCCGGCCACACCGTTTCCGGCAGCGCCTCCACATCTTCTCCCAGAGGCGCACCCGCTTCGGCCCATGCTGCGAAGAGGGCGACCTGGCGGTCAGAAAGGTGCCGCTCGTCTCGGAAGGCGCCGAATCCCTCGACAGCGCGCCAGGGCGGCATGATCTGCTCGCGGGTCACGAAGGCCAGCATGCGGGCCCGGCGCCTGGCATCGACAAACGTATCAAGCGGGAAGGGGGCGATACTGCCGTCCCTGTGGCATTCCGTGCAGTTGGCTGCGAGCAAGGGAGCGATATCCCGGTTGTAGGTCACGGATTCCGGCAGGCGGTCCGCATCCCAGCCCTCGAACACGCAACCGACAGGGATCGTGGAACGGGGCATCGAATTGCCATCCGTCCCCATCATCGCGATGGCATCCTTGAGGTCGTGGCTGGTGATCTGGTTGCGCAGCACGCCGATCGCTTCGAAACGATCGTCGATGCGGCCGCGGTAGATGACATCGTCACCGGTATCGATGACAAAGGCTTCGGGAGTGACGACGGGGTTGAGGCGCAAGGCGAGATCGCCGGAGGGATCGAAGATGACGGGAAAGTCGAAACCATGATCGGCCACGAAGTTCCTGGCTTCGCCCACCGTCAGATAGGGCCCCGACATGACACCGTAGAAGGAGGCGCCGTGCGCATCGGCAAACGTGGCAAGGTCATTGAGTTCGGGAGCGTAGCGGCTGGATACCGGACAGAAGGCATTCATGAACAAGAGGACCACCGGCCGGACACCGGCATCGGTCCCGATGCGGTGAACGTTGCCGTCGAGATCGACCACGCGGGTGCCGTAGACATGGGCCACCTGGCCGCTCCACTCATCGTGGCTGCTGTTGGCGGTATCCGCCGTTGCCATAGCGAAGGGACAGGCCAGGATGGCAAGGATCAGGACGTGAGCCAGTATGACGTTGTGGCGGAAGCGCATGGAACCAGCCCTCTCTTGGATGTTCTCAGATGACAATCTTGATGGATCGATATAGATTGTCAAGTATGACAATCAACCTTTCTGACATGGCGCTCGCAATCCGGGGTGATGTTCATGGCGCGTCCTGACCTCAGTGCCGAACGATCGGAACAAATCCTTGATGCATTCTCGCGGTGCGTGGCACGTTCGGGGCTGGATTCCGCTTCACTGGAAGAGGTGGCCGGTGAGGCGGGTGTCAGGCGCTCGATCATCCGTCACTACATCGGTAACCGCGACGACCTGGTTGCGGCGTTCCTCGATCGCCTGGAAGTCCGGCTCCAGCGGCAAAACGACGAAATGCGCGCCTGGTTCATCGCCCATCCGGGCGTCGGGAGCCTACCGGACTATTTGTTCCAGGCGGCGCCGGATGATGATTTACCGGTTCTCGAATCGGTCTACTCCGCCGCCCGCCGCAATCCGGCGATTGCCACCCGCCTCGATACATGGCTCCAGGGCTTCGTCGATGCTCTCGGGGATGTGCTGCGTGCCTCGTTTCCCGATGCGGATCCGGGTTCCATCATGACCGTTGCCTATGGTCTTGCCGCCATCTACAACGATCATCAGTCGATGTTGACCCTCGGAGCACCGCCGCGCCACCACGCCATGGCACTCGCGGCCGCCAGGGCTCTGATCGCTTCTCTGACAGCGCGCGCGAGTCCGTGACACTGGCCGCCGATGTGGTGGAAGCGGGATGGCTCCTGCCGAGGATCACGATCGCTTCGACCGGGCATCTGGTGCATGCAAGGTCGCCCGGCGATTCGGTTGCCAACTCCACGTGGCTGAGGGGGGTGGGAGCCATACCGGTCTTTCCGGCGGCCCAACTGATGGAGGGAGCCGATGCGTGATGGTGTTGCGGGATGCTGCGACAACCTTGCCTGCCACCTGGACAATCGGCAGGCGGAGATTCTGGACTGGGGTTGTGGTGACGGGGCTGTAGGCGCGGTTCTCGCCGATCTTGGATACCGGGTCATTGACGGCATGGATGCTTCAGGCCACCTGCTCGCGCAGGCGCGCGCGGGAGGGGCCTATCGCCGGCTCTTCAGCGCCCGGTCACCGGCTGAGCTGCCGGATCGCAGCTACGACGCTGTCGTCGCAGCGCGGGTCTTGAGGGGTGACGATGCTTCTCCTGGTGCGCTTGATGATCTCGTCAGACTTCTGAGGGCGGGAGGCGTGATATCCCTTGCCGTGGCGCCTGAAGGCGTTCTGGCTGACGCTTGCGAGCGGATGTGCAAAGCAGGAGCACTGTTGAAGATGGAGGCGACCTGGGACAGGCTTCCGGCAACGGGAGAACCGGCCATTCGGCTTTTGGTTCTTGGACGATTCTAGCGGGGATCACACATCATGCAGATCAACATGCAGGGGCCGCCAGGCCGTTACAATGCGCCCTACGGCGGAATCGCCACATTCCTGCGCCAGGACTACTGCGACGACATCGCCACACTTGATGCCGACTACGCCATCCTTGGCACGCCGATCGACGAGGGATCCCCGTTCATGGGCGGTTCACGATTCGCGCCCCGCTCGATCCGCGAGCATTCCCTTCGGTTCGGGTCTCAGGGCTACTATGACATTCTCACCGACAAGTCCTACCTGGTCGAGGAAACGGCGAACCGGCGCATCGTGGATGTCGGCGACAGCGACATCCTGGAGACCAATGTCGAGAAGACCTTCGACAACATCACCGACGACGTCGCCGGAATTCTCGAGCGTGGCGCCATGCCGGTCATTATCGGCGGCGACCACTCGGTCACCTATCCGGTGGTGCGGGCCTACAGCGAGCCGATACATGTCATGCATTTCGATGCCCACATGGACTATCAGCCCTTTGTGCACGACCTGAGGTTCACGAACGGTCATGCCTTCCGCCACATCAAGCCCATGTCCCATGTGCTGTCGCTGACGCAGATCGGCATCCGCAGCCTCAGGAGTGCTGCGCAGGAGTTCATCGATGCGCGCGCCGAGGGCAGCCACATCGTGACCATGGACGAGGTGCGTCGGCTCGGGCCCGAGGGTTTCGTGCATGCGACCTTCCCGGCGGGCGAGAAGATGTATGTCTCAATCGATGTTGATGTCCTCGACATGTCGCTGGTGCCGGGCTGCGTCTCGGCCGAGCCCAACGGCATGCTCTATGCCGAACTGAGGGACATCCTGCGTGCCACCGCACGCCACATGGAGGTCATTGGCTTTGACTTCGTCGAGGTCAATCCCAGGCTCGATGTCGGCACTGGCGTGACGTCCTATCTCGGCGCCCACACCATGGTTGAGTTTCTCGGCGCCATCGCCGAGGCGAAGGCCGCCAGAAGGTAGATCCCGCCTGGCCTTCACACCAGATCACGGTCGATGGGCACCGACCAACGGCGTGTCAGTATCCGGTTACGGCCCTCCCGGACGTCAAGGTCGGCAGTGAGATGGAACTGTTTGCGTGATGCCCTGAGATGGGTGCGGGCACGCACGTCCACCTCGAATTCGCCGCGTTTCATGTGGCTGGTGACGACCACCTCGCTCTCGGCGGAGAGCGGGTCGTCCGGTGTGATGCTCATGCGTTCGAAGGTGTCCCTCGCGAACTCGAGACCATGGTCCTCGATACGGTAGGTGCCACTGCCCCTGTTTGACGTCACCTCGAGACGTCCGGATTGTTGATCGTGCGTGACGACGTTGCGCGATGGCGGAGTGGTGAGTTGTGTCCTGGCCATCTCCGGCGCCTGTTCGGGTTCCCCGAAATCACCGACCCGGGGACCACCTGCAGCGGGTCTCACCGGAAGATCAAGCGCACTGGTTCCGGTATGGACCGTCAGCAACACCGGCTCGGGAGCCGGAAACAGCATTGGCCAGTAAGTGGTGGAGAGCGCCACGCGGATCCTGTGCCCCTTGCGAAAGCGGTAGGCGCAGTCGTTGAGCGTCAACCGTACCGCCGTCTGGCTGTCCGCGGGCATGGCTTCGGGCGCGTCGTGCCCGTGGCGGTGGGTCAGGTTGAGAACACCGAAGGACGCCCGTGACACCGAGCCATCGGGGTGGACGTCGTTGAGGCGGGCAATGATGTAGGCGATGGGCCTGTCGACCTCGAGTTCAAGTTCCACAACCGGCTGGCCGAGAATGTCGATGTCCGAGTCAAGCGGCTGGGTCTCGAAGGTGATCGATGCCCCGTCGTCCTGGCGCTGGTCGCCAGGGAACTCGGGTCCGTCACCGCCGGTGCCGTAGGGACACCATTCGCCGCCGGCAAGACCCAGCGTCTGGGGCGTGACGGCGGATCGCGACTCGTCCCGGCCAGGTTCCCTGCCGAGACCGTCCGGGTTCAGGTGGTAGCGGCGGTTGTGGATCCGTTCCGATGGCCACGTGGCCTCGCCGATCCAGTGACCGGGGCAGTCGCTGTACCAGGGTCGTGGTGGCACCCCGTCCTGCAGGAAGACCCGCAGCATCGGCTCTTCCATGATTCCCGTCTCCTTGTGCTTGAGCCAGTGATCCCACCAGCGCAGCATTTCCTGGAGAAAGCCGAAGTGGGGGCCGGGAGCGTTCTCCATATGGCCCCACTGGTGGGCATGGGGGCCGACGAGTCCGAGACGCGGCACCTCGAGTCCGGCAAGCAGGCGGAAGACGGCATTGGAGTAGCCGTCGAGCCAGCCGCCGACGGCGAAGACCGGACAGCGGATTGCGCCATAGTCCTCGCACACCGATCCGTGACGCCAGTAGGAATCGCGCGTCTGGTGGCGCATCCACGTTTCGACAGGGCAGGGGACGTCCTCCAGCCGCGACTGCCAGTTTGCCCGCCAGTCCTCCCCCATAACCAGCGGGTCTCCGGGGAGAGGCAGGATGCCGAAGAAAGTAGTTCCCCAGTCAAGGTTGTCGTTGAGAAGACAACCACCCATGTAGTGCATGTCGTCGCTGTAGCGGTCGTCGGTGGAGCACGACGTGACGATGGCCTTGAGCTCCGGAGGCTGCAGGGCAGCCACCTGAAGCGAGTTGAAACCGCCCCACGAGATACCGAACATGCCCACATTGCCGGTGCACCATGACTGACTGGCAATCCAGGCGATCACCTCCTTGCCGTCATTGAGCTCCTGCTCTGTGTACTCGTCACGCATCACGCCGAAACTGTCTCCGGCGCCGGCAAGGTCGACGCGCAGGCTCGCATAGCCGTGGCCGGCGAACCAGGCGTGCTTCGGCTCGTCTCCTGGCCGCGTCATGTCGCGCTTGCGATAGGGAAGATACTCGAGAAGCGCGGGCACCGGTTTGTGTTCCGCATCTTCGGGCAGCCAGATGCGCGCCGCCAGGCGAACGCCGCGCTTGAGGGGAATCCACACACCCTCTTCCCTTACCTCCACCTTCGATGGCAGAGCGCTGACGATGCGCATGACTCTGACTCCTGTTGCTCCGTGACAGTCTACACTCATCCTTGCCCAGCGCTTTGTCGTCGCGCCGGTCCAGAGTTTGATTGACCAGTCAGAAAAATTGAAGGATGCTCCTCGGGTCCGCAGCCAGGTGGCGTGGACTCGCATGAAACCCGTGGCCACCGGGCTCCGGGCGAGTGACAATCTGGAGGATCACATCCATGGATATCAGGGATACCATCAAGCGACTTGAAAACGGGGAGCTGAGCCGTCGCGAACTCGGCCAGGCGATGGCCGCGGTCGGACTGGTGTCGACGGTGATGCCGGTGACGGCGGCCCGTGCCCAGGAAGGAGAGGCGATCTATTTCACGTGGGCCGGCTATGACGATCCGATTTACTGGCCAAGTTATGTCGAAAAGCATGGCGTGGAGCCGGACACTCCGGTCTATGGCGACGCCGAAGAGGGCTTCACCAAGGTGAGAGCAGGCTTTGTCGTGGATGTCATTCATCCATGCAGCAACAATGTGCCCCGCTGGCGGCACGCGGGCATTCTCCAGCCCATCGACACCTCCAGGCTTTCCAACTGGAAGGACGTGATTCCAGCGCTCTACAACATCAAGGACGCCCAACACGAGGGAGAGCAGTATTTCTCTCCCGTCGAGTGGGGTCAGACGTCGATCACCTACCGCACGGACATCGTCGACTGGCAGGGCGAAGAGGAGTCCTGGGGCCTGCTGTGGGACGAGCGCTATGCCGGCAGGCTTTCGATCATCGATGCGGCCGAAGACGCCTGGTGGTGCGCCGCCATCTACGCCGGCGTCGATACCGACAACCTGACCGACGAGGCCCTGGCGAAGGTGCTCGATATCCTGAGGCAGCAGCGAGATCTCTTGCGGTTCCGCCAGAGTGACATGACGACGGTGGAACAGGCTCTCGCCTCCGGCGAGCTCGTGGCGGCCATGACCTGGAACAGCTCACCTTTGGAACTCACCAGGCAGGGCATTCCGGTGAAGTTTGCCAACGTCAAGGAGGGCGCGCTCACCTGGGTCTGTGGCACGGTGCTGACCAGCAATGCGCCTCACTACGACAAGGCCCACGATCTCATCGACGCGATGCTTGCTCCCGATGTCGGGGTGCACACGATCGTGGAAAACGGTTATGGTCACTCCAGCGCCGCGGCGTTCGCTCTCGTCAGTGACGCCGATCTGTTGGCCCGTGGACTCTCCCGGGACCCTGCTGACATCCTGGACAAGGGTGTCTTCCTGAGAGCGCAGACCGAAGATATCGAGACCAAGATCAACCGTGACTGGGGTGAGATGATCGCCGGCTTCTGACCGGACATCGCACCTTCCGTCTGACACCAGGGAGCCGGGACACGAGTGGTCCCGGTTCCCGTCCCATTCACAGTGCGGTAAAGCGATATGCCAGATGTCGCATCCCCGGCTTCGACCAGCACGGCGGATCGCCGTCTTGCCGCCCGGCAGGAACGGCGTCAGCAGTTGATCGATGCCACCATCGAGTCCATCGCCAAGCGGGGATTCTCGGGCACCACCCTGGAAACGGTCACGAGAGGCGCCAGGCTCTCGCATGGCGTGGTCAACTTTCACTTCCGCACCAAGGAAGACCTCTATGTCGAGACCCTGGGGTACCTGGCGAGGGAGCACTATGCGCTGTGGCGTGACGCCATGCTGAACGCGGGTCCGGATCCGGCGAAACAGCTGCAGGCCATCCTGGAGGCTGACTTCGATCGCCGGGTCTGCTCCAGAAAGAAGCTGGCAGTGTGGTTCGCCTTCTGGGGTCAGGCGAAGTACCGGCCTGCCTATCTTGAGATCCATCATCGCTTTGATGACGAACGGTATGTCGAGATCTGCCGGCTGTGCCGGGAACTGGTGGCCAGCGGACAGTACAAGGGCGTCGACGCGGAAGGGATTGCCCGCAGCCTCGAAGCCCTGGTCGACGGCCTGTGGCTCAACCTTCTCATGTATCCGCGGGACATTCGCCGGCAAACCGCGAGAGCGGACTGCCTCGTCTATCTTGCCACGGTCTTTCCGTATCATTTCGAGCGGCCGGGGGCACAAGGCTGCGCGGCCTGACGCGATGGCCCGGGATCCGCGTCACGACATCCTGTTCGAGCCGGTGGCCATCGGGCCGGTGACGGCCCGCAACAGGTTCTACCAGGTGCCGCATTGCACCGGGAGTGGCTGGCAGAGCCCGCACATCCTTGCCGGATTGCGCGCCATGAAGGCCGAAGGCGGCTGGGCGGTGGTCAACACGGAGTACTGTTCGCCCCACCCGTCGATTGACGATACACCCTATCCCATGGCCTCGCTCTGGGATGACCGCGACATCCGGGCCCACGCCCTGATGACCGACCAGGTGCACGGGCACGGTTCTCTTGCCGGGGTGGAACTGGTTTTGGGTGGCGCGAGGATGGCCAATCACCTGACCCGTGAAGTGCCGCTCGGAGTGGTCAGCATGCCGCTTGCCACGGGAGAACCTTTCCAGACGCGGGCCATGGACCGCGAGGATATCCGCGAAGTCAGGCGATGGCACCGCAATGCGGCGCTGCGCGCCAGGACGGCGGGATTCGACATCGTCTACGTCTATGCCACCCACGACTACCTGCTGTCGCAGTTCCTGTCGCCGGTGCTCAACACCCGATCGGACGAGTACGGTGGATCGCTCGCCAACAGGGTGCGCCTCGTGCGCGAACTCATCGAGGACACGAAGGACGCTGTCGGCGCGACCATGGCTGTCGCGGTGAGGTTCTCGGCCGAGACGAACGGCGGGGGAGGCGGTGACGGCACGCCGGTTCCGGGCGAAACCGAGGACATGCTGGGACTGCTGGGAGAACTGCCAGACCTCTGGGACATCAATGTCAGCGACTATTCCCTCGAAATGGGGTTGTCACGGTTCATCGAGGAGGGTTCCCTGGAGACCTACGTTTCGGCCATCCGGCCCTTGACGACAAAGCCGATCGTGTCCGTGGGGCGTTTCACCTCTCCGGATACCATGGCGACCTGGGTCAGGACGGGCCTGGTCGACTTCATCGGTGCGGCGAGACCCTCCATCGCCGATCCCTTCCTGCCGAAGAAAATCGAGGAGGGACGAGTCGAGGACATCCGCGAGTGTATCGGCTGCAACATCTGCTACATGGGCGATGCCCGCGGAGCTCCCATCCGCTGTACGCAAAATCCCACCATGAGCGAGGAATGGCGCCGTGGCTGGCATCCGGAGTCCATCGCCAGCCGTGGTTCCGCGTCACGCGTTCTCGTCGTCGGAGCGGGACCGGCCGGCCTGGAGGCCGCTCTTGCCCTGGGGCGGCGGGGCTATGACGTCGTTCTGGCCGAGGCCGCCCGCGAGCTTGGCGGCCGGGTGACGAGGGAAGCCATGCTTTCCGGCCTCGCGGCGTGGCGACGAGTGCGTGACTACCGGGTCACCCAGTTGAACGGTCTGGCCAACGTGGAGGTCTATCCTGAGAGCAGGCTGGGCGCAGCGGATGTCCTCGAGGTGGCGGCGGACCATGTGGCCGTGGCGACAGGGGCGCACTGGAGAGCCGACGGTTTCGGTACCAGCAATCGTGCAGGAATCGACCACCTCGGGCCGCGAGAGAGACTCTTCACGCCCGATGACATCATGGCGGGGCGGTTTCCTTCAGGCCGCGTGCTCGTCTATGACGATGACCACTACTACATGGGAACCGTCATGGCCGAGACACTGCGTGGCCATGGACTCGAGACCACGCTTGCGACGCCGGAAGATGTCGTCTCGGCCTGGGGCGGACTGACCCTGGACCGCTGGCGGGCCCGCAGACGGTTGATGGAGACCGGTGTCGGCATCGTCGTCGCCCATGAACTGGTGTCTTTCGATGGCAGTCAGGCCCGGATGGCCTGCTGCGCGAGCGGCAAGAAACGCAACATCGCCGCTGACGCCATCGTTCTTGTCACGTCACGCACACCCGATGATGCCCTCTACCTGGCGATTTGCCGGAGCATGGAGGCGGGAGAGAAGGGCGCACCGAAGTCGCTGAAACGGATCGGTGACTGCGATGCGCCGGCCATCATTGCCGCGGCGGTGTACTCCGGCCACCGCTATGCCCGCGAACTCGATTTTGACATCGATCCCGACAACCCCCTCAGACACGACCGGGTCAACGTGGAGACGGACAATGGAAACTGAAGACACCCTGCCGATAGCCGAAGTCTGGTTCGCCATCGAAGCTCTCGATGACGGGATCATCCGGTTCCGGGAAGATCACATCGACTCCTATGCCGTTGGCGACATCTGGCTCGTCCGTGGCCGGGACCGTGACCTTGCGGTCGATACGGGCACCGGCATCGTGCCGCCCGCCCCGCTCGTCGAGGCCGTGGCCGGCAAGCCCGTCACCGCCGTCGCCCTCAACTGTTACTACGACCATGCCGGCGGCTGGGCGAGCTTCGCCGATCGGGCCTGCCACCCCCTCGATGCGCCTGAACTGCGCGCACCCACCCGGGAAAGCGTGGGCGCCGGAACCTATCTCAACCGGACGACGCTGTGGGCTCTGCCACATGAACACTATGACGTGGACGACTTCGCCATGACGCCGGCCGAGCCCACGCGCCTTGTCGAGGACGGATCACAGTTCGATCTGGGCGACCGCGTGCTCGATGTCCTGCATGTGCCGGGGCGTTCACCAGGTGGTCTTGCGATCTGGGACTCAGCAAGCGGGACGCTCTTCACCAGTGACATGCTCTATGACGGCGATCACGGGCCTGCCTGGCCGCCCCCCGAACCGGTCACCTACTGTGCCAGCCTGAGACGCATGCGCGAACTCCCGGTCCGGCGCGTCTGTCCGGGTCACTACGGTGTCATGGACCGCCAGCACATGCTCGATGTCATTGACCGGCAGCTGGCCGATCTCGAACAAGCGAACGGATAAGCCACCGGACCTCAGACTATGGAGGCTCTATAGCAAGGTAGCGGCGACCTCCCGGGCAACGGATCGGCCGTTGAGCCAGGCGCCGCCGGCAAGCTGGTACCATGGCGCGGCCGTGGCCTCGCCGGCGAAGAAGATCCTGTCGGCGACCGGCCGGGCGAGTTCGTCCCGTGCGCCATGGTGACCGGGGACCGCTGCGGCATAGGCGCCGCGCGTCCAGGGGTTGCTGTCCCAGTCTGTCGCCAGTCCCCTGACGAAGTGCTTGTGCACGTCACTGCCGAAGATCGCAGCCAGTTCGCCCAGCGCAAAGTCGACTGCGGCATCGGACCCTGCGGCCGCCAGTTCGCGCCCGAAGCGCCCTCCCGTGAAGCCGATCATGAGATCGAAACTGAAGGGGAAGGTGAGGAAATAGCAGGCCCGGGCCGGCAGCAGGTTTTCCACATGGTAGGTCAGCCAGTTGTTGTCGCCGAGACCGAAGCGCTCACCATCGAACTCGAGGGCGATCTTCATCAGGAGTCCCATCGGCAACCGGTCGATGGCTTCCTGCTTCCACAACGGCAAAGCGGGAGCAAAGGAGATGTCTCCGGAACCCAGAACGCCCGTGGAAACAGTGACGATGCAGGCCCGTGCCCGCACGGTGCCGGAGGGAGTCTCCACCGCCACTCCCTCGCCACTCCAGTCGATGGCGGTGACCGGTGTCTCCAGCTTGACGGGAAGGCCGGATCCGTCACGGGCGACAAGCGTGCCGTACCCTTCACGAATCATGTAGTAGGCGCCGGCATCGCCGAAATTCCAGTTGTCCAGGGTCGACAACTCGTCAAAATCGACGGAGAAGTCCATGGGCCCGATCCACGACTGGGAGACACCCGAGAACGGCATGTCGGACGGAACAACCGTCGAGGCGGCGACATCGAGACCATCTCGTCCCGCCTTGTTGAGAGCGCTGTTGATGGCGTCCCAGGCGCGGTCGTAGTCCCGCCTTTCCTGGCCGGTAGCCTTGCGGTCGCCGACAAAGACCGATTCTCCGGCGCTGTTGTGGTTGTGCAGCGTGAACCCCCACTCGCGCGCCATGGCGATGTAGGGAAGATCCGCCGGACCCATGACCCAGGAACATCCGTGATCGAAGGGAACACCGAAGGTGTCGCTTTCCGTCCATGCCCGTCCGCCCACTCTTTCCGCAGCCTCGAGGACGACGACGGACAATCCCTCGTCCAGCAGCGTCCGGGCCGCAGCAAGGCCGGCTGATCCGGCTCCCACGACCACGACATCCGGATTGCCGGAAGCGCCGAGGGCGCCGGAAGGCAAGGCCACCGTTGCTCCGAGGCCTGCCAGAAACGACCGGCGAGAGAATGAACACGCATGAATCATGATAGACCTCTTCTTTCGATCCGCCCCTGCGCTACCGAACCCGGGATCATGCGAGGTAGCGGGACCTGCGGCGCCGGCGCACCAGCAGGAGCACCGCACTGACGACAGCCGTGACGGCCCACAAGGGACATCCCAGCACGGGCAGGCCGACGTCCAGCCAAAGGTCGGGATCGATGTCCTTCTCGATCAGTGCCTGCAATCCGACAAGACTGTTGGCATCGATCATGGCCCAGAGATCGCCGAGAGACAGGGACGTGTAGAGAATCGCCAGCACAACGGTGATGATGACAAAGAGACTTGTCATGATGAATCGGACCTCGGACAAAGCAATCTCCCTGGTCCCGGCCGGCCGTCGAACGACATGGAGTTTAGACGACATCCTTCGGTTCGTCATCGTCACACTGGCTGTTGTTGACGCCGTGCGGGGCCGGGGGTGAGATTGGTCCAGCGTGAGAATAGAGGTGCAGCCATGCCCGGCGGAGAGGAAACAGGATCGTCGTCACCACGCCGGTCCCGAACGTTGCCTTGGTAGAGCCGGGATGACGGATCCGGGCCGGCCACGGCGTGTGAAGTGATGCCTGCGGATCCCGGAGCATACATCGCCTTTGCGTCCATCGTTCTGGCACTGGTTCTTTATGCGGCGCCGCGCGCGTCGATGGAACTGGCCTCGCTCACCATCCTGTGCCTGTTGATGCTGGCGTTCCAGGTGTTTCCTGAAACCGGAGCGGATGGCCGCAACAGGCTGGGCCCCGACGCCTTGCTGGCCGGGTTCGCGAGCCCGGCCCTGCTCGCCCTGATCGGCCTCATTGTCATCGGCCAGGGGCTGGCCCAGACCGGCGCCCTTGATCGTCTCGCCAGGGTTCTGCTGGGCACGGCCGGCGGACGTCCCGACGTGGCGCTTCTCTTTTCTCTCGCGACCGTGCTGTTGATCAGCGGGATCCTCAACAACACGCCCGTTGTGGTGATTTTCATTCCCATCCTGCAATCCTTCGCCAGCCGTGCCGGTACGCCTCCGAGTCGTGTCCTGATGATCCTGAGCTATGCCGCCATCCTGGGCGGCATGACGACACTGGTGGGCTCGAGCACCAACCTCCTGGTCGATGGCATGCTGCATGACCTCGGGCAGGAGGGTTTCGGTTTCTTCGACTTCACGGTGCCCGGGCTCGCAATTGCCGTTCCGGGCCTTCTCTTTGCCCTTGTCGTGGTGCGGCGCCTGCTCCCAGGACACGACGCTTCCGGTGAGTCCGCCCTGCCGTCGGACCGTCAGTTCCTTGCCCAGATCGACGTCGTGACGGACCGTCCGCTCCACGGCCTCAAGCCCAGGGGTGGCTTCTTTCCCGATCTTGGCGAGGTGACGGTTCATGCCATCCGGCGTGGTGAGAGCAGTCTGCTGCCACCCTTCGAGGACGACGCGGCGTTGCGCAATGGCGATATCCTCATCGTCAGTGCGACGCGGGCCTCGCTCACCGAGGCGGTTCGCGGACAGATGGACCTCCTGCACCCCTCACTGGGCGATGCCTGGATCCCGCGCGAGGACGAGTCCCACGGCAGGCCTCCCTGGCTGCGTGGCCGCCAGATGCTGAGTGAGATCATGGTCACGCCGGGTTCGGAGCTCATCGGCCGGACGCTGGAACAGATCGGATTTCGCTATCGCTACAACTGTGTCGTGGTCGGTGTGCAGCGCCGCACTGCCCGCATTCGGCGGCCGATTACCGATCTGCCGCTTTCCGCAGGGGACGTGCTGCTGATCCAGGGGACCGCCGAGGCCAAGGCACGCTTGAGGGGGCGCCCGGGCATCCTGCCGATCGAGTGGTCGGTAAGCGACATTCCATCGGCGCCTGAGGCGTGGCGGGCGCTCTTCATCTTTGCCATCGTGATCGGTGTGGCGGCACTCGACATCGTGCCGATCGTCATCAGCGCCCTCGCAGGGGCGGTCGCCATGCTGGCCATTGGTGTCATGACCCTGCGTCAGGCAGGGCGCTCCATCGGTGCCGACCTGGTCCTCATGATTGCCGCGGCCCTGGCCCTGGGCAAGGCACTGCAGGAAACCGGCGGCGCGGAGATTCTCTCGGGCCTGCTCGCCGGTCTCCTTGTTGATGCGCCGCCACAGGTCGTACTGTCCGCCTTCTTTCTGCTCGTTGCGGTGCTCTCCAACCTTGTGGGTGCCAAGGCTGTCGCCGTCCTCTTCACGCCAATCGCCGTGTCGCTGGCAGCGGACATCGGTGCTCCCGTCGAGCCCTTCGCCGTCGCCGTGGTGTTCGCCGCCAACTGCGCATTCGCCACGCCGATGGGCTTTCCCACCAATCTCCTGGTGATGGGGCCTGCCGGATACAGGTTCATGGACTTTGTCCGCGCCGGTTTGCCCATGGTGCTTTTCGTGTGGGCAACCGCCTCCATCGTGCTCCCCTTGTACTACGGTCTGTGGGACTGAGTCCCGCGCTCTGCCGGTTGACGGCAGCCGGATGCCGGGGGAGATTGATCACACGGGTGACAGCGGGGTTCCGGCGATGAGGAATGCGGCAGAACGGGAAGTGCGGTGCGATCTCGCGGCCGCTCACCGTCTTGCGGTGCGTGACGGTCTCAACGAGGGGGCATGGAACCACCTTTCGGTCATGTCTCCCGATGAGCCTGGTGTGATGTTGATCACTCCAGGCTACACCCACTGGAGCATGGTGAACGCCAGCAACCTTGCGGCCGTTGACGGGGACGGTGAACCCGTCAGCGAGGGCGGACCGGTCCCGTCTGTTGCCGGATTCATCATTCACATGCCGGTGCACCAGGCGATACCCGAGGCGCGATGCCTGATGCACGTGCACGCGCCCTACATCACGGCGCTTTCCATGCGCAAGGGTGTCCGGCTCGACACGTCGTCATCACAGCAGGCGGCACAGTTCTGCGATGATGTGGCCTACTACGACAGTTATGATGGACTTCTCGTCGCCGCCGAAGAGGGCCGGCGCATGGCCGACATCATGGATGGCAAGCGTGTTCTCATGATGCGCAACCATGGCGCCATGGTCGCGGGAAAGACGGTGGGTCAGGCCTACATCGATCTCTACCAGCTTGAACGTGCGTGCATGTACCAGATCCTCGCCACGGGCGACGGGCATACGCTTGAAGAAATCCCGCCTGACATTGCTGCGGCGATTGGCCGTGACGCCCGTGAACGGCCGCGTTCCGACCGGTTCTTTCGCGCCATGCGCGATGTGCTTGATGCGGGGGAGCCGGACTACGCCACCTGAGGTCGCTCAGTAGCGTTTCGGGATGTAGCGGGAGTACCAGGCTCCCGCCGCCATGCCGAGGCCGACCCAGGCGAAGACCGTCGACAGCGGAAGGACCAGGAGCACGATGGCGAAGACGCTCTGGGGAACGATGCGCCCGAACTCCCTGTAGGTCGTGTAGAGGGACATCATTTCTGCGCGTTCGTGCGGGTGGACCGCACGCACGAACGGAGCGTTGCCCACCGCATCGATCCATGAGGCGCAAAGGCACGCCACCAGCATCAGGCCGATGACGACATCAGGCAGGAAAGCGAGCAGCGTCGCCGCGACAGAGACGATGGCGGTGGCGAGATAGCCGACGATGAGATGCCGGCGCATGCCGAGAGAGGCGCCCAGCCGCCCCCACAACGGGGCCAGCATGACAAAGAGGCTGCCGACGGAAATGATGAGACCGGCATCCGCGTCGGTAAAGCCATTGTTGACGCAGTAGATCGGGGTGTAGATGAAGAACACCGACCACCAGGCAGAACGCACCAGGGCCAGCACGTAGGCGAGACGCAGGCGGGGCTGTCGGGTGAAACGTGGAATGAAGCGCAATGGATTCGAATGGCCGCGGACCGTTCTCGTTGAAGGTGTCACGTAGCGCCGCCAAAGAACCCAGGCGCCCGTGGCCAGCGCCAGGAGCGCCATCGCTGTGAAGGGAGCCCACAGTCCCACGTGTGATGAAAGCTGGACGCCGGCCCACGGACCCAGGGCGAAGGCAAGACCCAGCACAGCCATGCGCACCGCCTCGAAGCGCACGAAACTCCGCCGTCCTACCCGTTCGATGATGACCATGTTGATGACGATGTCGGCGGCAAAGAACCCCCAGGTATAGAGAACGACGGCGAGGAAGAAGGCCAGTCCACTCGCCATCGGAAAGAGGGGGGCAGATATCAGCACACTGGCGAAACCGAGCAGGATGAGACGGTAGCGTCCCATGCGCGCCAGCATGTAGGGCAGCGCAAGCGCTCCACCCAGGCCCATGATTCCGACGGCCGTGAAGAGCACGCTCACCTGCTGCGTGTCGCCCAGAAGTTCGAATGCCCGCAGCGGAAAGACGGTGACCGGTATGGCCAGGGCCAGGATCATGAGGCCCTGTATCAGGGCCAGTTCGAAGGCATGGGGGATGCCCTCGATGTTCAGCATTCGAACGAGACGAACCGGCACGAATGCGATCCCCGGACGGACCGCCCATCATCACTCCCGCCATGGCGGCCATGTCAAGTGCCTGGATGGCGAATGACGGGCTTTTAGCCGGCGATGATCTCGCGAATCTTGCCAGCGACGGTTTCGGGCCTGTGCCGGAAGAGTGAACAGTGCCCCATGCCCTCGAGAAGGTGGAAGTGTCCATCGGCAGCCGCCTCGGCCACCAGGCGCCCGCGGGCCGGCGGCGTCTGCATGTCCTGCTCGAAGGCGATCACGTGGAGCGGCCGCGTACAGCCGGAAAGCCGGTCCATGGCCGAGTAGTCGAGGCAGGCCTGCCATTGGGCGGCGAGCATGTCGCCGTCGCGCTCGGCATAGGCGGCGGCCACCACCGGCTTGCACCTCTCCCACATGTCGTTGTCGCCCAGAACCTCGGAGGGGTACATCAGCAAGGCGTAATGGGCGAGGGCGAAGTCAGGAGGCAGCCGGTGACCCGCTTCCCGAAACTTGATCTCCGCATCCTCCCATTCCTCTATGAAGCCGCCCTTGGCGCCCGATGTTCCCATGGCGATCCCCAAGCGTACGAGTTCCGGCCAGGCCAGCAGCATCTCCTGGACGATAAGCGCGCCCATGGAAAGGCCGACGATCACAACCGGGGGATTGCAGACTTCCCTGATGAGGGCCGCGACATCGTCGGCGTACGTGGCGATCGTCCAGGGTGGCGGGCGGTGGCTGACGGTGCGCCCGGCGCCACGTGGATCGAAGCTTGTGCAGCGGTAGTCGGGAAAGAAGCTGAACTGTTCCTCCCATTCCTCACCGGTCTGGTCCCCGCCCGGACACCAGACAATGTCCGGCCCGGCTCCAGCACGGACCCAGTGGAGGGACACATCGGCGGTTCCGAACGTGGCATGGTCCATGGCGGGTTCCTTCAGCCGGTCAGTTGGGCAAGTTGAATCGGCCCCGGTGAAATCCAGAGGCAGAACGTGAAGAGTGGTGTGGTGCGGGTGATCATCTCGTGGGGAAGCCAGGGGGTGTTGTGAACGGGCTTCCCTGGAGGGCGCGTTCGAGGCGGGGCATCGTCCTGCCCCCACAGCGTATCGCCGCCGAACGGATAGTAGACTTCCTCGGCTTCGTGATGGTGACGTGGGTAATGTTGTCCGGGACCGATCACGAAGAAGGCGGCGACGACTCGGTCGTGGGGAATGAGGGCCTCGAATCCCAGAATGTTGGTGTAGCAGTAGTTGTTCATGTAGTCGTCACCAAGGCTCTCGCGATAGTGCTCGCTGCGGACCCAGCGAAGCGAGGGCTCCAGTGCGGCGAAGGCGTTGGCGAGGCTGGCCATGGGACCGTCCTTCGCCATGGAAAGCGCCGCATCGAGATGGCGGCAGCCTGGCAACCGACGCGCCTCCTGGATCCGGTCCGGCAGGCGGGCGGCGGAAAGTTCGCGGGAAAGAATGGAACACGGCTGTGACGCTGCCGCGTCATCCTGGCTGGCGACGAAGCTCAGGATTTCCTGGCGCAGGTGTTCGAAGCGTGTGTCGATGCCATTGTGGAGCATGGCCTCTTTCCCCGTTGGCCTCTCCCTGCCATGGTGGGCGGGAAACCGGTTGAAGAGTGCGGGCAATGGATCGAGGACACAAGCCGGGGTGGCTGACACCGGCAACCGATTACGGGCCGCTTGCCCTGTTTCTTGCTGCCTACCTGCTGGCGGACCTGATGGTGGCCACAGGAGTTCTGGTGCTGGCGACCCTCGGCGCCGTCACTCTGGGATACCTGGTGGCGCGCCACGTGCCGAAGATGGCGGTGGTGACGGCCGTTCTGGTCTGTGTCTTCGGCGGTCTCACTCTCGCACTCCAGGACGCGACCTTCATCAAGATGAAACCGACGATCGTCCAACTGCTGTTTGCCGCTCTTCTCGCTGGCGGCGTCGCCTTCGGCCGGTCGCCGCTGAAGTTCGTCATGGGTGGTGCCTTTGATCTGGTCGACGAAGCCTGGCGCACTCTTTCCATCAGGTTCGCGTTCTTTTTCACGGTAATGGCCGGTCTCAACGAACTCGTCTGGCGCACCCAGGATGAAGAGACCTGGGTGTTCTTCAAGGTGTTCGGCATTCTCGGCCTGACGGTGCTCTTCGCCGTGGCCCAGACCCCGTTCCTGATGCGTCACCGCCGTCCCGACCCCACCGGCTAACGGTTTCCGGGCTTCAGCGCACGGTACCGGAATACGACGCCTGGGATGTTGCCCCCTTCGCGAAAGCAGAGCTGCGATGCGTCACGCAGCGGCGTCCTGTCGACGGTCGCTTCCAGTTCGCGGGTCAGGGAGCGCCTTGATCCGCCATCTCCTTCTCGCGCGCCTGCTTGGCGTCGGCTTTCTCGATAGCCTCGTTGAGTTCCGCTGCGGTGCACAGCCCGGCGAGTACCGGATCCTTCATCTCGATCATGCTCGAATTGCGGTGGGTGCCTTCCCGGATTCTCTCGATGGTCTTCCTGGTGGTGCCGATGAGCCTTTCGATCTGCCGGGGCGACAGCTGGGGGTAGTGCTTGATGAGATAGGCGATGGCATCAGGTTTGTTGCGGCGTTTCGAGATCGGCGTGTAGCGGGTACGGGAGGTCTTTCGGGCCGTGTCTTCGCCGCGGTCAACGAGTTGCAGGGTGGCGGAGGGGTCGGCCTGGCAGCGGTCCAGTTCCTCTTTGGTGAGCTGACCGGTCTGTATGGGATTCTGGCCGATCAGATCCTTTTCGATCTCGCCATCGGCGATATTCTGGATTTCCAGTTCGTGCATGCCGCAGAACTCGGCAATCTGGCTGAACGTGAGAATCGTGTTGTCGATCAGCCACACGGCTGTTGCCCGAGGCATCAGCAATTCCTGCGACATGGTTCACCTCCGCACCAGCAGTTCGGGAAGACGGCAGCGAGACGTCCGATGGTCCCTCGCGACAGCGCGTTGATGGCATGCGACACTGCACCGTCTCATGGAGACCATAGAACACGGGCCACGGACGTGACAAGGCACCGGCCCGGGAGGGCCGGCGACCGTCCCAATCGATCCCGGCGCCGCATGGCGTGGACGGTGGCCCAGGGAGGCCGCCCGTCTTCAATCCATGGTCAGCACCACCTTGCCGACATGATCATCGTCAAGAATGTCCTGGGCGCGGGCAGCCTCGGCGAGGGGAAGGGTGGCGTGGATGACCGGCTTCACGCGGCCGCTCTCGAGCAGCGGCAGGACCTCGCGTTCGAGTTCAGCGGCGATGACGCCCTTTTCGTTCACCGATCTGGCGCGCAGCGTTGAACCGGTGATCGTCGCCCGCTTCATCATCATCGAAGCGAAGTCGACGGTCGCCCTGGATCCGGAGAGGAATGCGATGAAGCACAGGCGGCCTTCGGTTGCCAGAAGACGGATGTTCCGGGGAATCGTGTCGCCTCCCGCCATGTCGAGGATGACGTCAATCCCGCGCCCACCTGTCAACTCCCTTGCGAGAGCGACGAAGTCTTCCTTGCGATAGTTGAAGGCCCTCTCAGCGCCGAGCGTTTCGCAGGCCCGGCATCTCGAATCGCTCCCGGCGGTAGCGAACACCCTGGCGCCCCTCGCGTCGGCCAGCTGGATGGCCGTAGTTCCGATGCCGCTTGCACCACCGTGCACGAGGAACGTCTCGCCACCGGAGAGTCGGCATCTCTGGAAGACGTTGGTCCACACGGTGAAGAAGGTCTCCGGTACCCCGGCGGCCTCGGTGTCGTCGAGGCGGTCGGGAACGGGCAGGGCCTGGGGAACGGGAACCACGCAGTACTCGGCGTAGCCACCCCCTGACACCAGGGCCATGACCCGCTGTCCCGGCACGAGACTCGCACTCGACGGCCCGTTGGCGATCACTTCTCCGGCGATCTCGAGACCCGGGACATCGCTCGCTCCGGGTGGTGGCGGATAGTTGCCGGCACGCTGCAGGATGTCCGGCCGGTTGACCCCCGCCGCGTGGACCCTGACCAGCACCTCGCCGACGTCGGGCTGCGGGACGTCGCGGCGCACCATCCGCACCACGCCGGAATCGCCGTGGCCATCATAAACGATGGCATTCATGGTCTCAGTCATTGTGACTCTCCTGTCTTCCCCTCGCCACACGTGTCCGGAGACACCGGCGTTCCCGGAGACGACAGAAAGTGGCTCGGGCTCTTGCCGTCATCCCGTCTCTCCCTGTTGATCGACGTGTGACACGGGCGGAACCGCGCCCCGGAAATCCACCATGCCCGCATCACCGTGACAGGGTGTGTGCACACCTTTTGGCAATGGATGTGCTATGGTCGCTGCATCGGGAGTGGTTGGGAGTTTGCCTGAAACGTCATGGCCGGGCATTCCAAGTGGAAGAACATCATGTACCGCAAGGGCGCGCAGGATGCCAAGCGTGCCCGCCAGTTCACCAAGGTGGGACGCGAGATCGCTGTTGCTGCCCGGTCAGGTCTGCCTGATCCCGATCACAATCCGCGTTTGCGGGCGGCCATTCAGGCGGCCCGGGCTGTCAACATGACCAGGGAGGCCATCGACAGGGCCATCCGGCGGAGTACCGGAGGCGACGGCGCGGCCGACTACGTCGAAATGCGCTACGAGGGCTATGGTCCAGGCGGTGTGGCGATCATCGTCGAGGCCCTGACCGACAATCGCAACAGAACCGCCGCCGAGATTCGCGCCGCCTTCTCGAAGAATGGCGGCAGTCTCGGAGAGACGGGCAGCGTCTCGTTCATGTTCGAGCGCCAGGGCCAGATCGTTCTTGCGCCACAGGCCGGCGAAGAGGACGAGGTGTTCGAGGCGGCGCTCGAGGCGGGGGCCGGCGACGTGCTGTCCGATGATGACGGGCACACCATCCTGTGCGCGCCGGAGGACTTCGGCGCCACCAGTGAAGCCCTGGTGGCGCGATTCGGTAATCCCCGTGAAGCCGGTCTCATCTGGAAGGCCTCGGTCGTCACGGAGGTGTCGGAAGACAAGGCGGCAACCCTGCTGCGGCTGATCGGGGATCTCGAGGACAATGACGATGTCCAGTCCGTGGCGGCCAACTTTGAAATTGCCGATGACGTGATGGAACGTCTGGTTGCCTGAGGACCGGGATGCGAATTCTGGGACTGGATCCTGGCCTCCTGAACACTGGCTGGGGAGTGATCTCGACAGATGGTTCTCAGCTTCATCATGTCGCGCACGGTGTCATCTCGCCCCGCTCGTCTCTCACCATGGCCGAGCGTCTGACAGTGATCTATCGGGGTGTCAGTGACGTGCTGGCGGATCAGGCTCCCGACCAGGTCGCCATCGAGGAAACCTTCGTCAGCGTGAACGCGGACAGCACCCTCAAGCTTGGACTGGCCCGCGGTGCGGCGCTTGTGGCGGCGGCCGCCACTGGCCTTGAGGTCAGCGAGTACGCCACGCGACTGGTGAAGAAGACCGTGGTTGGAACGGGAAAGGCGGAAAAGCAGCAGGTCGCCGCCATGATCGGCATCCTGCTCCCGGGCGCGAAGGCAGCGCGCAACGATGCCGCCGATGCACTGGCAGTCGCCGTCTGTCATGCCTATCACTCGCGAACTCTCGAACGCATCACGGCCGGATCGCGCACATGATCGGACGTCTGACCGGCCGTCTGGACGTGGTGGCCGATGATCGGGTGATTCTCGATGTCCAGGGTGTGGGCTACCGCCTTGCCTGCTCGGCACGCACCGTCAGTGCGCTGGCGGGGCAGGAGGGCGACGTACGCCTCCTCGTGGAAACGGTCATCCGGGACGACCGGATTGTTCTCTACGGATTTGTCGACGCAGCGGAACAGGCAACCTTCACGATGCTGACCGCCGTCCAGGGTGTCGGCCCCCGTGGCGCCCTGGCCATTCTCTCGGTGCTGGGTCCGGATGACCTGGTCGACGCCGTAAGAGCGCAAGACAGGCGGGCCATAGCGCGTGCCAGCGGTGTCGGTCAGAAACTGGCCACGCGGGTCATCACCGAACTTGCCGACAGGCTTGATGACATGGCGCCGCCTTCCGGAACCGGAGCGGAAACGGCAGCAGGTGGCGTCGAATCGGACGCGATTGCCGCCCTGGTCAATCTGGGATACACGCGGTCCGAGGCGTGGCGTGCGGTGACCTCCGTGCGCCGGGCCGCAGAAGCAGGTCTCGACTCGCTCATCCGGGCGAGTCTGAAGGAACTGGCGCGATGACGGACGAAGACGGGCGCCTGGTGGACGCAACCGGGGTGGAAGGTGAACAGGCGCCGTCATTGCGCCCCCGACAGTTTGCGGAGTTCATTGGCCAGAAAACCGTCACCGAGAGCCTCATGACGGGGATTCGTGCTGCCCGTGGTCGCCGTGAAGTGCTCGACCACGTGCTGCTGCATGGCCCGCCCGGCCTCGGCAAGACAACTCTCGCGCGGATCATTGCCAATGAGCTCGGCGTCAGGTTTCACCAGACGTCGGGCCCCGTCATCATGCGCGCCGGCGACCTTGCGGCGCAGCTCACCAACCTCGACGAAGGTGATGTCCTGTTCATCGACGAGATCCACCGCCTCAATCCTGCCGTGGAAGAGGTGTTGTATCCGGCCATGGAAGACTTTCAGCTGGATCTCATCATCGGCGAGGGCCCTGCGGCGCGTTCAGTCCGGATCGACCTGCAGCGCTTTACCCTGGTCGGGGCGACGACCCGCGCCGGCCTGATCACCAAGCCGCTCTATGACCGGTTCCTGATTCCGCAGCGCCTCGATTTCTACCAAGCCGATGATCTTGCCGTGATGCTCCTGCGTCTGGCCGGGGTCATGAACATCGCCCTGGCGGCCGACGGCGCCCGCGAGATGGCGACCAGGGCGCGCGGGACTCCGAGGGTCGCCGGGAGACTGTTGCGCCGGGTCCGCGATGAGGCCTTTGAAAAGGTGGATGTCATCGATGCGGCCTTCGCCCGCCAGGCCCTGGAAACACTCGGTGTCGACGGAAAGGGCATGGATGCCATGGACCGGAGGTACCTCGCCTGCATCGCCGACAACTATGGTGGTGGTCCGGTCGGTGTCGAGACACTCGCGGCGGCGCTGTCCGAGCACAGGAACGCCATCGAGGACGTCATCGAACCGTTCATGATGCAACAGGGGTTCATCAGGCGCACGCCCAGCGGCCGTGTCCTTGCCGCTGCCGGTTGGCGTCACCTCGGACTTCCGGTTCCTGCGGACGATGCCCCGGACCTCTTCGCAGACGTGCCGGCGCATGACTGAACCGGCCGGCAGAATCAGGACAAGGATCTACCATGAAGACACCGATGCCGGCGGCATCGTCTATCATACCGCCTACCTGCGGTTTGCCGAACGGGGCCGTACGGAACTGCTGCGCTCTCTGGGACACGACCACCGGAGTCTGCGCCTCCGGGAGGGAGGCGGTTTCGTTGTGCGGTCCATGGCGATCGACTATGCGGCAGCCGCAAGGCTTGATGACGAGGTCGAGATCGAGACGGAGGTTGTCGACGTGAAGGGCGCCAGCCTCATCATGCGGCAGAAGGTCGTGCATGAAGGCCGGACACTCGTCTCGATGGATGTGCGCCTCGCCTTTCTCGGCGCCGGGGGAAGGGCGTTGCGTCTTCCCGCAGAAGTCCGGGAAACACTTGACCGATATCCTGGCGAAGGAAACTGAACCGTGGAAACAACTGTACTCGCGGATGTGTCGGCCCATGGCGACATGTCCGTCTGGAGCCTGTTCTGGCGTGCCGATGCCGTGGTCAAGTTCGTCATGCTGCTGCTGCTGGCGGCTTCGGTTTGGTGCTGGGCGATCATCTTCGACAAGATCAAGAGATTGCGCCAGCTTGGGGCGCGGGCAGCGGAGTTCGAGCAGGCCTTCTGGTCGGGCGGGTCGCTGGACGAACTCTACAGGGACGTCGACGGATTTCCGCCGCACCCGATGACCAAGGTGTTCAAGGCGGCGATGGACGAGTTGCGACGCGCCATGGGTCATCAGGAGATGATTGCCGACAGCAGGCTGCGTGCCGACCTCAAGCAAAGGATCGGCCAGGCGATGCAGATCGGCATCGACCGCGAGATGGACCGCCTCGAACGCTACATGGGGCTGTTGGCCACCGTGGGCTCCACAGCTCCCTTCGTCGGCCTGTTCGGTACTGTCTGGGGTATCATGAATGCCTTCACGGCCATCGCCGTGGAGCACAACACTTCGCTGGTCGTCGTTGCTCCGGGCATCGCCGAGGCGCTCTTTGCCACCGCACTCGGCCTGCTGGCGGCAATTCCCGCAGTGGTGGCCTACAACAAGCTCTCCGGTGACCTTGATCGCTATGCCAGCCGGCTCGAGAACTTTGCCACGGAGTTCCACGCCCTGCTGTCGCGGCAGCTTGACGAGCACGGCGGCTGATGGCGGTCCAGTTCACCACGACCAGCGCCAGGCGCAGTGCCCGGGCCGGTCGCCGGCGGCCCCCGATCAGCGAGATCAACGTCACGCCCCTGGTCGATGTCATGCTCGTTCTGCTCGTGGTGTTCATGATCACGGCACCCTTGCTCACCGCCGGTGTCGAGGTTGATCTGCCGGAGGCGGCCGTCAGCGATCTGGCCGGCACGGATGAGCCGATCGAGGTGACGATCACGGCCTCTGGTGAGATCTGGCTGGGGGAGACACCGGTGGAACTCGATCAGCTCGGGCCACGTCTTGCCATCATCTCGGACAACAATCCGGATGTGAGGGTCTTCATCCGGGGAGACAGGATGGTCGCCTACGAGGAAGTCATGGCCGTCATGGGCGCGCTGACCGAGGCGGGTTTCCGGCGCCTGGCGTTGGAGGCACGACGCTTTGACGGAGACTCCTGAAGCGTGTCTCCATCAGGCTGGGCCGGATCGATCATCTTTCATGTACTCGTCATCACGTTGATGCTGACGGGGCTTCCCGAACTGTGGCGGGCAAGGCCACCCATTGCCGACACGGTCACCGTGGATGTCATCACGGTTGCGGAGGAAAGCGTGGCGCCGCCGGAGAGTGTGGAACCGGAGCCCGAACAAGAGCCTGAACCGGAGCCTGAACCGGAGCCCGAACCCGAGCCGACTCTCCCGACTCCGGCACCGGCAGTACCCGTCATTCCCGAAGAACCACTGCCTGTCGAGGACCCTGCGGAGGAGCCAGTCGAGCCGGCCCAGGTGAGCCATGCCGTTCCGGTTCCACTCCCCACCGCCAAGCCCGATGCACCCTCCCGTCCCGAGGAGGAAGTGCCCTTCACCAGTGTCAGGGAAAGCCTGCTGGTCGATCGCAGTGAACCGGTGCCGGAGGAGCAGTCCACCACCTTTGCCGATGTCGCATCGGCCCTTGACGGTGCACCCGATGTACCGGTCTCGGACGTCGAACTGGCCTCCCTGCGCCGCAGCATCGCCAATCAGGTGACCAGGAGGTGGATCATCCAGAGCGGCGCCATCGATGCCCGGGACCTCATTGTCACCATCGAAGTGGTGCTTGCCATAGATGCCCGGGTGCTGCGCGCACGGATTGTCGACGTCGAGGGCGGAGAGAGCGAACACACGCGGCGGGTGGCGGCCGAATCGGCTCTGCGGGCCGTCCTCTTCTTTCGCGATCATCCCTTTGAGAATCTGGACAGGCGCCGCTATGACATCTGGAAGGAACTGATCGTCCGCTTCGATCCCAGCGCCCAGTTCTGACAGCAAGTTGTTGCGGCCACCCGTCGTATCGGCAGCGTGCCGCCGATTTGACACATGGACCGTCCACCATGGGGCAGCCCGCCGGATGGTAATGTGGGAGCAGCATTCGGCGCTTGATTCGCGCTCTCGGTTGCCGGTATCAACAAAGATGCGTCATGAGGGCCGCTGGCCGTCAGTTCGGGAGACAGGACGACAAGATCGATGATCACACATGTCACCAGGTTCGTTCTGGTTGGGATCGTCTGCGCAGGCCTGTTCACGGACAGGGCCTTCGCGCAGCTTGATGTCGGCGTCACCGAAGGGCGTGCCGACCCGGTTCCCATCGCTGTCACCGACTTCAATGGCGTTGGTGTCCTGGCGAACCTGGGAGCGGACATCGCTTCGGTGGTGAAGGCGGATCTCGAGTTCTCCGGTCTGTTCCGGGCCATTCCGCCAGGAGCCTTTCTCCAGGATCCCGCTTCGCTCGGAGAGGACGCGCAGCCGAGGTTCGACTTGTGGCGCAGGAGCGGGGCACAGGCACTCGTCACGGGTTGGGTGTCGACGGAGAGTGATGGTCGGATCCGGGTGAGTTTCCGGTTGTTCGACACCCTTGCCGAAGAGGGGCTGGTGGGTTTTGTCTTCCGTGGTGGGGAGGGAATCTGGCGGCGCATCGCCCACAAGATTTCCGATGCCGTCTACCACCGCCTGACCGGTGAAGGCGGCTACTTCGATACCCGCATTGTCTATGTCCACGAGGAAGGTCCGCAGACGGCACTCACCAAGCGCATTGCCATCATGGATTACGACGGGGAGAACCACAGGTTCCTGACGTCGGGGGATCAAACGGTGTTGACGCCGCGCTTTTCGCCGACGATCCAGAAGATTGCCTACTTCTCCTACTTCAACGAGACCACACCACGCGTCAATCTGCTGGATCTGGCGACAGGGCGGCGCGACGTGCTGGGCGACTTTCCGGGCATGAGTTTTGCGCCGCGGTTTTCGCCTGACGGAACCAGCGTGATCATGTCGCTTGCCATCAACGGCAACACGGACATCTACGTGATGAATCTCGAAACCCGCACCATCGAACAGTTGACGGACGGGGCCTTCATCGAGACGTCACCGTCCTACTCGCCGGACGGTTCCCGGATCGCCTTCACGTCGGACCTTACGGGACGGACTCACATCTACGTCATGAATGCCGACGGCAGCGATCAGCATCGCATCAGCTTCGATCTTGACAACCGGGCCTCCTACTCGACGCCTGTGTGGTCGCCGCGCGGTGATCTCATTGCCTTCACGAAGCACATCCCGGACAGTGATTGGGCCATCGGCGTGATGACTCCTGAGCCGGGTGAAGGCGAAAGGCTGCTGGCGTTTGGTGATCTGGTCGAGGGACCGACGTGGTCCCCGAACGGACGCGTCATCATGTTTGCCCACGAGACCTATGGTATCGGCGAGGGCACCGAGAGGGTCATCAAGAGCATCGATCTCACCGGATATGTGGAGCGCACGATCCGCACACGGGGCGCTGCCAGCGATCCGGCATGGTCTCCCTTGATTCCGTAACTTCCGGTCATCTATTAGAGAGTATGGAACTTGTGAACAGCACAGCCGATGTTGAGGTTGACAGCCAGCGGTGTTTGCGGTCATTAGTGGCGCGGTTCTTGGGGTGTATTGGCGATCTATCCGGAAAGGGGGCTTTCCCATGCGTTTCAAACTGATTGCGGCCCTGGCGACGGGCCTTCTGGTGGCCGCGTGCGAGTCCACCCCGGAGGTCGCAGAGGAAGACGACGGTGCAGGTGCCGTCGAAGTTACCGAAGAGGTGGTGGTCGAGGTCGATCCCATTGATCCGAGATCCGAACGCTACATCGAGGAAGTCCTCGGCAAGCGTGTTTTCTTTGCCCTCGACAGTTCAGTGCTCAATGCGCGCTCCCAAGCGACCATTCGCCGCTGGGCCGACTGGCTGAATGAGTTCAGCGATGTCAATGTGATCATCGAGGGCCATTGCGACGAACGTGGCACCCGCGAGTACAACCTGGCACTTGGCGACAGGCGTGCCAATGCCGTCAAGGACCATCTCGTTGTCCTGGGCATCGATCCCAATCGCATCACGACCATCAGCTACGGCAAGGAACGCCCCCTCGTGCTCGGTCACACCGAAGCCGCTTGGGGACAGAATCGCCGGGGTGATCTGACCCTCAGTTGATCCCGCTCAGGAGAGCCGGACGCAGACTCAAGCGTCCGGCCTCTTGAATACGGACGGGTGTTGCAGGCACCAGAACGTGCTTGTCGGGCGTCATGTTCGCCGGCGTTCCTGGAGAGGGATGGTGGCCATGAAAAGACTCCTTCTGGCAATTCTTGTCATTGCATGGGCCGGTCCAGCCGGTGCTCAGGACGGGTCCGCCGAACTGGCACAGGCCCTGGAGAGCCTGCGCCGGGATGTGGCTGATCTCCAGGCGTTCATCTACAACGCAGGCTCGCTCGAGGACGGAAGCATTGCTGGCGCCCCCTTCGATGGCAGCAAGCTGCATGCCGACATGCAGCAAATTCAGGAATCGCTGCGACAGCTTGCAGGACGCATCGACGGTCTGGAGTTTGCCCAGCGCCAGATCCGCGAACAGCTTGCTGCACTTGAGGCCGATGTTGCGGCCCGGACTGCCACCGGCTCCTTGACTTCGGAAGTGGAAGGGGGCGAGCAGTCGACGCTTCCGCAGACCGGGGAGGTTGCCGAAGAGGGCATCCTGCCACCGGGAACTGAAATGGAGAAGTACGATCACGCCTTCTCGCTTCTCCGCAAGGCTGACTACGAGGCGGCCGAACAAGCCTTCTCGACCTTCATTGCCGAGCACCCGGAAAGTGAACTGGTCGGCAACGCGTGGCACTGGCTCGGTTCCATGCATTTCGTGCGCGACCGGTTTCACGAGGCGGCCGTCGCATTTCTCAAGGGCTATCAGCACGCTCCTGAGGGCCCGAAGGCTGCCGGCAGTCTGCTGAAACTCGGCACGTCCCTCGCACATCTCGGCAAGAGCGGGGAAGCCTGCGCCACTTTCCGCGAGTTTATGGAGCGGTTTCCCGATGCAGGTGAGGCGCTGCTCGGCCAGGCGCGCGAGGAGGCCGCCGCTGCCGGGTGCAGCTGATTCCCATCTCCTCGCCATCATCGGCCAAGATGGCGCCTGAGGCCGCTCACAAGCCATTGGGACGGGCGGAGTTTGCCGAAGCGATGGCGGCGCTGGCTCCCTTCGAGTCCTGCCCCCGACTGGCTGTGGCCCTTTCCGGCGGACCCGACAGTACGGCGCTTCTCCTGCTGGCCGATGAATGGGTGCGGATCCGTGACGGTAGGCTGGTGGCCTTCATTGTCGATCATGGGCTGAGAGACGGATCTGATGAGGAGGCGCGGACGGTGGCACGGCACTGCTCGACACGAGGCATCGCGTCAAGGGTGCTCACCTGGAGCGGGCCGAAACCGGCAAGCGCCATCGAGGAGAAGGCCCGCCAGACACGCTATCATCTTCTCGAGACTGCCTGTCGCCACCACGGCGTTCTGCACCTTCTCACCGCACACCATCGCCAGGACCATCAGGAGACGGTTGCCCTGCGCTTTGAAGCCGGCAGCGGACCGATGGGTCTGGCCGGCATGTCTCGCTGTGTCGAACGACCGGCGCTGAGGATCCTCAGACCTCTTCTCGGAGTCCATCCAGCACGTCTGAAAGCGACGCTTCGGGAGAGGGGCGAACACTGGCTCGACGATCCCATGAACAGAAACCCCAGGTTCGCCCGTGTCCGACTGCGCCGGCAGGGTGTTCCGGAGTGTGGTTCCGGCAACTCCGAAAGGCGAACGGAGCTGGAACGCGAACTCGCCCGTGTTCTGCCCAGTTTGGCTCATGTCGATGGCCGGGGTGTGGCGACACTCGATCGCCCTGGTTGGCAATGCCTGCCGGAAGATGTGCGCCACCTGGTTCTGGTGCGTCTTGCAATGACCGTGGGCGGACGCGCCTATCCTCCGGCCACCCGCAAGACTGACCGACTGGCTCGCCTGCTTCACTCGGAGGCGACGGTGGCAGCCACACTTGGCCGTTGCCGATGGCAGGGTGACAGGGAAGTGACGATCAGGCGCGAGATTCGCAATCTGCCCGTCGTCGAGGGGCATGGCGGGGAGGGAGATGTTCTCTGGGACGGACGGTTCCGCGTGTCGGTGCCGGACGGCCCCTGGCGCATCCACCCTGCTGGCGGTTCCTTCCCGGTGGTTGAGCAGCTGTCGGACAGGCCCTGGGCCCCTGGCGCTCCCTCCATCCGATTCGCACCCCGCCAGCCTCTCACCGGCCCGCTCTTCCGGAATGGCAGATCAGGCAATCGGCGAGGTGGCGCGGGCACTGGAAATTCGCTCATTCAGTCACCATAATATCAGTCAGATCAGGGCATCGAGACGTTTCTTGAGCAACTTCGGACGCAATCTTGCGCTTTGGGTGATCATCGGATTTCTGCTGATCGCTCTTTTCAACCTGTTCCAGCCGTCAGGCAACAACGAACGGGAGATTGCCTATTCGTCCTTCCTGCAGGCGGTCGCCGCCGGACAGGTGCAGGATGTCACCATCCAGGGAAACCGGATCACGGGCCACGAGGCCGGGGGCCAGAGTTTCTCGACCTACGCGCCGGATGATCCCGGTCTCGTACCACTTCTCGAGGAGCACGGGGTCATCATCTCCGCCGCCCCCGCAGATGAGGGCATGCCGTCGATCTTCAGCATCCTGCTTTCCTGGTTCCCCATGCTGCTGCTCATCGGCGTGTGGATCTTCTTCATGCGCCAGATGCAGGCGGGCGGTGGCAAGGCCATGGGATTCGGGCGGTCCAAGGCCAAGTTGCTGAACGAGAAGCAAGGCCGCGTGACTTTCGAGGATGTGGCCGGCATAGACGAGGCCAAGGACGAGCTTGAAGAGATCGTCGAGTACCTGAAGAACCCGCAGAAGTTCCAGAAACTCGGCGGCAAGATTCCCAAGGGTGTGCTCCTGGTCGGTCCGCCGGGAACCGGCAAGACCCTGCTGGCACGGGCCATCGCTGGCGAGGCCAATGTCCCGTTCTACACGATTTCCGGTTCTGACTTTGTCGAGATGTTCGTCGGAGTGGGCGCCAGTCGTGTGCGGGATATGTTCGAGCAGTCCAAGAAGAACGCCCCGTGCATCATCTTCATCGACGAGATCGACGCCGTGGGACGACATCGCGGTGCCGGACTGGGAGGTGGTAACGACGAGCGCGAGCAGACCCTGAACCAGCTGCTCGTCGAAATGGACGGTTTCGAGACAAACGAGGGCATTATCCTGATCGCCGCCACCAACCGCCCGGATGTTCTCGACCCGGCGCTCCTGAGGCCCGGGCGCTTTGATCGCCAGGTGGTGGTGCCCAACCCCGACATTCTTGGCCGCGAGAAGATTCTCAAGGTGCATACGCGCAAGACGCCGATTGCCGCCGATGTCGTTCTCAAGACCATCGCTCGCGGCACCCCGGGATTTTCCGGAGCCGATCTTGCCAACCTGGTGAACGAGGCCGCATTGCTGGCTGCGCGCCGGTCCAAGCGTGTCGTCACCATGAAGGAGTTCGAGGACGCCAAGGACAAGGTGATGATGGGGGCCGAGCGCCGCTCCATGGTCATGACAGAGGATGAGAAGAAGCTTACCGCCTACCACGAGGGCGGTCATGCGCTGGTCATGCTCTATGCGCCGGGGCACGAACCGCTCCACAAGGTGACCATCATCCCGCGCGGACGGGCGCTGGGCCTCACCATGTATCTGCCCGAACGTGACCGTCTGAGCCTGTCGGAACGCGAACTCAAGGCCAAGATTGCCAGTCTGTTCGGAGGCCGCATCGCCGAGGAGATGGTGTTCGGCAAGGAGAACATCACCACCGGCGCCAGCAACGACATCAAGGTGGCCACGGATATCGCACGTCGCATGGTCACGCAGTTCGGATTCTCCGACAAGCTGGGTCCGCTGCTCTACGGCGACAACGAGGAAGAGGTCTTCCTGGGCCACTCGGTGACACAGCGAAAGAACGTGTCCGATTCGACGGCCGCAGTCATAGATGCGGAGATCCGGCGTTTGATCGACGAGGGTGCCGATACGGCACGCGACATTCTGACGTCCCGGCGCGACGAACTTGAGCTTCTCGCCGAGGCCCTGCTTGAACACGAAACCCTGACAGCGGACGAGGTGCGGCGTGTCATCAGGGGTGAGACCATTACCCGCGGCGACAGCGATGAAGGCGAACACCAGCCGCCGCCCCGCCAGGAATCATCGGTTCCGGCGACGGGCGAAAGGGGAGGGGCAGCAGCCGGACCGGAGCCCGAACCGCAGCCGGGGCATTGACCTCACCGATCGTCAACACTGACCCCGACGGCCTTGCCGACGCGTTCACCCCTGACTGCAAGCCTTACGTCAGGCCGGTGCAGGGAACCGGGTCGATGGAGATCATCGTGCGCAGGCCCGATGGACTGTCCGCTGCGAGGATCGATTCCTCCGGCGTGGAAGCATGGGCCGAACGCATCCCGGAACCCGCGGCCAGGCGTCTTGCCACTCTCGTCGGCCGTCTTCGCTCGCCTCCGCCGTCCTTCGCCGGGCTCGATCTGGCGGAGCCCCGGGTCATGGGCATCATCAACACGACACCCGACAGTTTCTCCGATGCCGGCATGGCCCTCGACCCGCACAATGCCATGGCACAGGGCGAGGCCATGCGCGAGGCGGGTGCGGCCATTCTCGACGTCGGCGGGGAATCGACCCGCCCCGGAGCCGAACCGGTGGACTGCCGTGTGGAGTCGGAGAGAGTCCTGCCGGTCATCACCCACCTTGCAGGCACCGGGGCCCTGGTCTCCGTTGACAGCCGCAAGGCGGATGTCATGCGCGCGGCCATCGCCGCCGGGGCTGCGATCGTCAACGATGTCAGTGCGCTCACCCATGATCCCCGTTCCATGGATGTCGTGGCCGGGGCAGATGTGCCGGTCATTCTCATGCACACGCTCGGCGACCCGCGCACGATGCAGGATGCGCCCGCCTATGATCATGTCAGCCTCGACATCCACGACTACCTCGAAGGGAGAATCGACGCCTGCCTCCAAGCGGGTATCGCCCGCCGCAACATCGCCATTGATCCGGGGATAGGATTCGGCAAGACACTCGCCCACAACATGACTCTTCTCGGCCACCTGGCATTGTTTCACGCTCTCGGTTGTCCCATTCTTCTGGGCGCGTCACGCAAGAGGTTCATCGGCCGGATCACGGGCGAGGAAAGGCCGGCGCGGCGTCTTGGGGGGAGCATCGCGGCGGCACTGGCCGGGGTGGCAGCCGGCGTACAGCTCCTCCGGGTCCACGATGTGGCCGATACGGTGCAGGCGGTAAAGATCTGGTCAGGCATTGCGGAGCCGGTATCGACATGAGGCAGTTGTTCGGAACCGACGGCATACGTGGCCGGGCCAATCGCGAACCCATGACCGTCGAGACGGCATCGCGGACAGGCATGGCGGCCGGAGTGCATTTCCGCAGGGGCGATCACACGCACCGTGTTGTCATCGGCAAGGACACCCGGCTTTCCTGCTACATGATCGAGTACGCCATGGCCTCGGGATTCGTGAGCGTCGGCGTGGATGTCCTCCTCATCGGTCCGGTGCCGACGCCGGGTGTGGCCACTCTGACACGTTCGATGCGTGCCGATCTCGGGGTGATGATCTCGGCATCCCACAATTCCTTCGAGGATAACGGGATCAAGCTCTTCGGGCCCGACGGCTACAAGCTCTCCGACACCGTGGAAACGGCCATCGAGACAGGCATGGCGGGAGACCTGTCGGCAGCCAGGGTGGATGCCGGGCAGTTGGGACGTGTGAGGCGTCTCCAGGGCGCCCTTGGTCGCTATTCCGAGTTCTGCAAGAACATCTTTCCGAGAAAGCTGCGCCTCGATGGTCTGAAGATCGTCATCGATGCGGCCAACGGTGCGGGCTACCGGGTGGTGCCCGAGGCACTCTGGGAACTCGGTGCCGATGTCATTCCGCTGGGTGTCGAACCGGACGGCACGAACATCAACCGAAACTGCGGTTCGACTGCGCCAGAGGCGATGCAGAGGGCAGTGACGGAAAGTGGCGCCGACATCGGTATCGCCATTGACGGGGACGCGGATCGAGCCGTCTTCGCCGATGAAAACGGAACGCTCGTCAACGGTGATCAGATCGTGGCACTGCTCGGCGACTGGCTGAACCGGAACGGCAAACTTTCGGGCAACGCTGTCGTCGGCACCGTGATGTCGAATCTCGGCCTTGAACGTTTCTTTCAGCAGCGTGGTCTCCAGTTCGAACGTACACCCGTAGGAGACCGTTACATCGTGGAACGCATGCGTGACAGGGGCTGCAACTTTGGTGGCGAGCCTTCCGGTCACATGGTCTTCGCCGATCACGCGACAACCGGGGACGGTCTCATTGCCGCCCTGCAGGTCCTTGCCGTCCTTGTCGGGGGCGGGCGGCCGATGAGTGAAATCGCAAACCAGTTCGAAGCGGTTCCGCAGGTGGCAAGCAATGTCCGCCTCAATGGCAGAGCGTCGCTGACAAGCGACTCGGTTCAGGCGGTCCTGGCCTCGTCGCGAGCCCGTCTCGCCGCTGACGGGCGTCTCGTGGTGCGCGAATCGGGAACCGAACCGCTGATACGGATCATGGTGGAGCATCCCGACGGCGGTCTCGCCCAACATCTCGTGAGCGAACTCGAAAGCGCCATCCGTCTTGCGGCCGGCGAAGCCTGAACAAGGCCGTGCGCTGTCCCTTCTATCAGGTCGACGCCTTTACCGGCGAGGCGTTCAGGGGCAATCCCGCCGCCGTGATGGTGCTGGACGCGTGGTTGCCTGACACAACGCTGCAGGCCGTCGCGGCAGAAAACAACCTTGCCGAGACGGCCTTCCTGGTGCGCCAGGCGGACCGGGACTATCAGCTGCGCTGGTTCACGCCCGTTGTCGAAGTGCCGCTTTGCGGTCATGCCACACTTGCCTCCGCGTTCGTCATCATGACGGAGATCGACGCGACGGCAGACGAGGTGTGCTTCATCACGGCGAGCGGCCGACTCGGCGTGCACCGCAGGGGTGACATGTACGTCCTCGATTTTCCGGCAGAGACACCGGTCGCATGCGAACCGCCCGGTGATGTCATTGCGGCCGTCGGCTCGCCACCAGCGGAGACCATGGGCGGCAGCAATCATCTCTTCGTCTACGCCAGCGAGGCCGAGGTTCGTTCCCTGGAACCGGACATGAGGGACCTCGGTGCAGCGCTCACGGGAGGGGGCAGGGGCGTGATCGCCACGGCTCCCTGTTTGAGCGATGCCGGAGACGTCGTCTCCCGGTTCTTTGCCCCGCATCATGGAATCCCGGAAGACCCTGTCACCGGTTCGGCCCACTGCATGATCGTTCCTTACTGGGCCGCCCGCCTGGGAACTGAGACCATTCATGCCCTTCAGGTGTCGCACCGCGGCGGCGAGCTCCATTGTCGGCTTCGGCACGACAGGGTCGACATTGCCGGCCAGGCGGTGGCATTCATCAAGGGCGTTGCCTCGATACCGGCATGACACGGGATCTCGACCGGTTCCGTTCCATGCTCGTTGGCGCCCGGCGCGTTGTCGTTTTCACAGGCGCGGGGATCTCAACGGAATCGGGCATTCCGGATTTTCGCAGTCCCGGCGGTATCTGGTCGCGAACCACGCCGATCATGTTCGACGACTTCATGGCGTCCATCGAGGCACGGCGCGAATCATGGCGCCGCCGGATCGAGATCGAGCGCGACATGGTTGATGCAAGGCCCAATTCCGGTCACGCGGCCGTGGCCCGCCTTGTGGCCACGGGCAAGGTGACCGCAGTCATCACGCAGAACATCGACGGGCTGCACCAGGCGTCAGGTGTTCCCGAGGAGAAGATCATCGAACTTCACGGCAACAGCACCTATGCCACCTGTCTTGCCTGTGACGAACGACATGCGCTCGATCCCATCCTGAAAGCCTTTCGTGCGGATGGCACGATTCCTCAGTGCCGCATCTGTGGCGGCATCGTCAAGACGGCGACTATCTCCTTCGGCCAGCCGATGCCCGTCGAAGCGATGGAAAGGGCACGCACGGCAGCGCTTTCCTGTGATCTCTTCCTTGCCATCGGGTCCTCTCTCGTGGTCTGGCCGGCGGCCTCCTTCCCGCTCCTGGCCAAGCAGAACGGTGCGGCACTCGTCATTCTCAATCGCGAGGCCACCGACCACGACCCGAATGCCGACCTCGTCCTCCACCACGAGATTGGTCCGACACTGTCGACGGTGGTCGCTCCTCCATGAAACGTTGTCCCTGCGTTCTGGTGGAGGGGGTGTTGCGTCGCCACCCGGAGGCCTGGTCCTTGTTGTTCCCGTCGAGGAGAACGGCGCACCCCGCGATCGGACGAGGCTGGCACGTGAATTGGGATCGGTAACGCGGGCGAGTGGTTTGCCGACGAACGATCGTGTGGCAAGGTCAGGTCTTGATATCCGGAGGGGACCCTCGTGAAAGGCCAGCACGCACAGCCGGCCCCGACGACGCCATTCGAAGACGGATACTCCGTTCCCGGCCGCTTCGAACGGCATGCCCGCACGTTGCTGACATGGCCGCCGATCGAGGAAGAGGTCGGAACGGACGTTGAAGGATTTCGCGATGAGCTGGAAGCAACGGCCCGGGCCATCAGCCGCTTTGAACCCGTCACGCTGGTCGTGGACCCGCGCGACGAGGACGATGCTCGCAGCCGCCTTGGCGGCGAGGTGGAACTGCTGGTCGTGCCGGTCGACAACTGCTGGCTCAGGGACAACGGACCGATCTTCGTTCGCAACGGGTCCGGTGACGTCGCCGGCGTTCACTTCGGATTCAACGGATGGGGCGGCCGTTACCCCTGTGGCAAGACGCAAGAAATGCCGCGTCTGGTTGTCGAGCACCTCGGGTTTCACTGCTACCGGACACCCTTCATCTGCGAAGGCGGAGGCATCTCGGTGGACGGGGAGGGGACACTGATCACCACCGAGCAGGTCATGCGGAACGACAACCGCTACCACGGGATGTCGAGAGACCACATCGAGGCCATGCTTCGCGACCATCTGGGCATCACCCGCGTGGTCTGGCTTGGACTCGGCCTGGTTGAAGACATCGAAACGGATGGACACGTCGACAACGTGGTCGAATTCATCGAACCGGGACGCGTTCTTGTCCAGGTTGTGTCCGAGCGCTCCAATCCGAACCATGCACTCCTGCAGGAGAACCTGCGGCGTCTCACGCAAGCGACCGATGCGCAGGGACGGTCACTGGAAATCGTCGAGATGCCGGTTCTGCCCTACCAGCAGCACGCCTCGGAGCACTACGTCATTCCCTATACGAATGCGTATGTCTGCAACGGCGCCATCATCGCACCACAGGTGGACCCACGGCTCGATGATCTGGGATGGTTCATTCTCGAGGGCGCTTTCCCCGGTCGTGAAATCGTGCCGGTTCCCAGTCTCTGGCAGGCCATCGGGGGCGGCGGAATCGGCTGCATCACCCAGCAGGTCCCCGCGTAACGGACTCCCGGCATATTGGTCCTTCGTCAAACGTGCGTCCGTCGCCATGTGACGACCTCCTTGCTCTCGCTACAGTAGATGCGGTTTCCCAGAGGGGCCGCGAGCGGGTTCGCCCGTTCGCCGGACCCACCTCAAGCTTGTCGTCGTGCGCCGCAAACGCGGGTTTCAGTGTTCGCGCTCCTCGCCCTGATCGATCAAGGGTACGACACGGTATCCGCCATGGTCGGAAAGCCCGCAACAGCATCAGCAAGTCCATTGGAACCGTGTCCCACCTGATTGCCGGTTGGAGGTTGACACGGCGGGTGGCGGGTTCAATAGTCTTGGGAGCCGCTGAAACCTGCGGGAGAGACCGGTCCCGAGACCGGCGCCGAAGGTGCAATCTGTCCCGAAATCTCTCAGGCAAAGGGACCGCAGGTGAATGGCTGCTCTGGAGAGAAGAAGGCGCTGGTGCGTCTTCTCACCGAAGGGGAAAGCCGGTGTTCCGGTGATGCTCTCAGGTTCGGTGACAGAGGGGGCAAGAGGGGCGTGTGCGCGCCCCCTTTGCAACGACCGGGACAGGTTCATTGACCCCTGATGACACTCTTCTCGAGACTCCTCTTGGCGCCCTTCACCGGAAGCTTGGGGCCCGCATGGTGCCCTTTGCCGGCTATGCCATGCCGTTGCAGTACAGGACCGGCATTCTTGCCGAACACCGCCACACGCGAAACTCTGCCAGCCTCTTCGATGTCTCTCACATGGGCCAGGTCCGCCTTTCCGCCAGACCGGGCGCGTCCATGGAGAGCGTGGCCTGCGCCCTCGAACGCCTGGTGGCGGCGGACATCGTTGGCCTTGGTCCCGGACGACAGCGCTACACCCAGTTCACCAACGGCACCGGGGGCATACTCGACGACCTGATGGTGACCTCGCTCGGGGATCACCTGTGGCTGGTGGTGAACGCGGCACGCAAGCACGACGACATCGAGCGCCTGAATGTGCTGATTGGCGAGGAGTGCGATATCGAGGTCCTCGAGACAAGAGCCCTAATCGCCCTGCAGGGTCCTGCAGCCGTGGCCGCCTTCGCCCGCCTGGTCCCGGAATCGGAAGGTCTTTCCTTCATGCAGGCCGCCCTGTGGTCCCTGGAGGGCGAGACACTCATGGTCAGCCGGTCCGGCTACACCGGTGAAGACGGCGTCGAGGTGTCGGTCTCCTCCCGCGGCGTTGAATCCCTGGTCCGGCGTCTGCTTTCCCGGGACGGTGTCGAGCCGGCCGGGCTTGGCGCGCGGGACAGCCTGCGCCTCGAAGCCGGCCTCTGCCTCCACGGCCACGACATCGACACCACGACAACTCCGGTCGAGGCCGGACTCGCCTGGTCCATCCAGAAACGGCGGCGTCTCGAGGGCGGTTTTCCCGGCGCCGACGTGATCGTCTCGCAACTGCGTGACGGCCCGCCGAGATGCCGGGTCGGCCTGGTTCCGCACGGAAGGGCGCCGGTGAGGGAAGGGGCGGCCATTCGCTCGTCCTCGGGCGCGCCACTCGGGACCGTGACGAGCGGCGCTTTCGGTCCGACGGCGCAGGGACCGGTCGCCATGGGTTATGTGGCGAGCGATGCGGCCGCGGAAGGTACTGCGGTCGAGGTCGAGAGACGGAATTCATGGGTGGAGGCCGAGATCCGGCCGCTGCCGTTCGTGCCACACCGCTATCACCGGTCATGACACCGATGACGTGAAGGGAGACGACACCATGGGGAACAGGCTCTACAGCAGGGAACACGAGTGGATCGATGTCGACGATGATATCGGCACCGTCGGCATCTCCGATTACGCCCAGGAACAGCTTGGTGATGTGGTCTTCGTGGAGCTGCCGGAATCGGGACGCCAGGTGACACGCAATGATGAACTGTGTGTCGTCGAATCGGTCAAGGCGGCCAGCGAAGTCTACGCTCCTGTCTCCGGAGAGGTCGTCGAGGTCAACGACGCGCTCGGCGACGACCCGGCGGAGGTCAATGCCGATCCCTATGGTGCGGGCTGGTTTGTACGAATCCGGCTCACGGATGCCGGGGAACTCGACGACCTGATGAACGAGGACGCCTACGGGAACTACCTCTCGGAACTTGCCTGATGCGGTACCTGCCCCTGACGGATACCGACCGCGCTGCCATGCTCGAGGTTGTCGGAGCCGGTAGCATCGAAGATCTCTATGGCGATGTTCCCCGGGAGGCGTGGCGCGAGGAACTTCTCGACCTGCCCCTCCACCAGGGCGAGATCGAGGTCGAGAGGAGGCTCGCCGCCATGGCGGAGAGAAACCTGCACGGCGGCAATGCCCCGTTCTTTCTCGGCTGTGGAGCCTATCGCCACCATGTGCCGGCCACCGTGGACGCCCTCATCCAGCGAGGCGAGTTTCTGACCTCCTACACGCCCTATCAGCCGGAGATCTCCCAGGGCACTCTGCAAATGCTCTTCGAGTTCCAGACCATGGTGGCCATGCTGACGGGCATGGAGGTCGCCAATGCTTCCATGTATGACGGCGCCTCGGCGGCGGCGGAAGCCGTCCTCATGGCAAGCCGTGTGACAAGACGCCGGCGGGCCGTCGTGTCGGGTGGGCTTCATCCCCACTACCGCGATACCGTTGCCACCTATGTGCGTCATGCCGACCTCGATGTCGTGACGTTGCCAATGGCCGTCGAGGAGACTGACCTCGCGGCCGAGGTCGATGGATCGACGGCCTGTGTCGTCGTGCAGACGCCCGATGTTTTCGGCCGCCCTCATGATGTTTCGGCGCTGGCAGAAGCCTGCCACGAGGCGGGCGCGCTTCTGGTTGTCGCCGTGAGCGAAGTGGTGTCGCTCGGCCTTCTTGCCCCGCCGGGCGACATGGGGGCTGACATCGTCGTCTGCGAGGGTCAGTCACTGGGCAATTCCCTCGGATTCGGCGGGCCCTATGTCGGTCTCTTTGCCACCAGGAAACGCCATGTCCGGCAGATGCCGGGACGGCTGGCCGGCGAGACCGTGGATGCCGAGGGGCGCAGGGGCTGGGTTCTCACTCTGTCGACACGCGAGCAGCACATCCGGCGCGAGAAGGCGACAAGCAACATCTGCACCAACTCGGGCCTGTGTGCGCTTGCCTTCACCGTTCATCTTGCATTGCTCGGGGAAAACGGCCTTGCCCGGCTGGCCGCCCTCAACCACGAAGCGGCACAGCGGACCATGGAGCGACTCGTGGCCATCGAGGGGGTTTCCACGCCGAACGACGGTTTCTTCAACGAGTTCACGCTTGAACTTCCCCGACCTGCCGCGGATGTCGTCGATCAACTTGCCGACCGGGGCATCCTGGGAGGTGTTCCGGTGTCGCGATTCGAACCGGCGAACGACGCCCTCGGGAACCTGATGTTGGTAGCCGCAACGGAAATGACGACGGCGGCAGAGATAGACGCCCTTGCCGGCGCACTGCAGGAGATCCTGTCATGAGCGACACGACATCGGGTGGCCATCGAGGCCTTGTCATGGATGAGCCGCTGCTGTTCGAACTCGACGGCGGTGGGCGCAGCGGAGTCGATCTTCCGGAACCGGAAGGAAGGACACCGAAGCTGGGCGGCGTCAGGCAGCGCCGGGCCATCGGCCTGCCGGGAGTCTCGGAGCCCGAAGTGATGCGCCACTTCACGCGGTTGTCGCAGAAGAACTACGCAATCGATTCGGGCCTCTATCCCCTGGGATCGTGCACCATGAAGCACAATCCCCGGCTCAACGAAAAGGTCGTCAGATTGCCAGGATTTGCCATGGCTCACCCCCTGCAGCCACCGGCGACGGCACAGGGTTGCCTGGAACTCATCGCCACTCTGGCGCATTGGCTCACCACTCTCACCGGCATGCAGGGCGTGGTCATGTCACCGGCGGCCGGCGCGCACGGCGAGTTCGCCGGTCTGATGTGCATTCGCGCCGCTCTCACTTCCAGGGGTGATGCGCGACGCAGGATCCTTGTTCCGGAATCAGCCCACGGTACCAATCCGGCGACGGCGGCCCTCTGCGATTACAGGGTTGATACGGTGCCCTGCGATGCGAGAGGGCGCGTCGATCTGGCTGCCTTCGAGAGGGCCCTGGACGACGATGTCGCCGCCCTCATGCTGACCAACCCCAACACCTGCGGACTCTTCGAGACCGACATCAAGACGATTGCCGACATGCTGCACTCTGCTGGAGCCTTCCTCTATGCCGATGGTGCCAACTTCAATGCCATCGTCGGCCGGGTGAGACCGGGAGATCTCGGCGTTGACGCCATGCACATCAATCTTCACAAGACCTTCTCGACGCCCCATGGCGGCGGTGGTCCGGGAAGTGGACCGGTTGTTCTCTGCGAGGAACTGCTGCCCTTTGCGCCGTTGCCGCGCATCGAGGCCGATGGTGATGACTGGCGGCTCATCGAACACGACGGTGACGGGCTGGCATTCGGCCGCCTGCGCAGTTTCCACGGGCAGATGGGCATGTTCGTGCGGGCGCTCGCCTACATGATGAGTCATGGCGCCGACGGGTTGCGCCAGGTCGCCGAGGATGCCGTGCTCAATGCCAACTACGTGCTGGCGCGTCTTTCCGACGCCTACAATGCGCCGTTTCCGGGACCGTGCATGCACGAGTGCCTTTTCGATGACCAAAACCTGAAGGACACGGGGATCTCCACGCTCGATATCGCCAAGGCGATGATCGACGAGGGATATCATCCCATGACCATGTACTTCCCGCTCATCGTCCATGGCGCCATGCTCATCGAGCCGACGGAAACGGAAAGCCGTCAGAGCATCGACCGGTTCTGCGATGTCATGGTGCATCTGGCAGACGAGGCGAGGAAAGGGAACCAGGATCTCTTCCACCACGCGCCGCGACTCGCCCCCTGGAAGCGGCTCGACGAGACGGCTGCTGCCCGCCGTCCCGTCCTGGCTTGGGAGCCTGACACCGCCTGACGGTCGGGCTTGAGGGAATGGCGTCTGTTCAGACGCCGCACGTCTGTGTGGCACACGTCATGAAGACAGGAATGACCCCCGGCCAGGCGTTGAGTGCCTGACTCGGGAACCGCCCGTTCAGGCGAGGCGCTGGTCGAGTTCGTTGATGGCTTCGTCCACGAGACGTGCCTGTTCGCTGTCGTCAAGCCGCGTGCGGATGAGATTCGCGGTGGCGCCAAGGGCGAGGTCGACCGCGGCTTCGCGAACCTGATCAACGGCGTCGGCTTCGGCCTGGCGGATTCTCTCCTGTGCCGCCTGGCGCCGCTGGGCCAGTCTCTCCTGGAGTTCTCGGGATGCGTTGCGTTTCAGGATTTCCGCCTGCTCGTTTGCCCGCGACATGATGTCGGCAATCTCGGCTTCGGCGTCGCGGTGCTTGCGTCGGTATGAGGAGAGCAACTCCTTTGCCTCCTCGTTCAGCGCGTTCGCTTCGTCGAGCCTCCTTGCGATCTCGCCACTGCGCCTGTCGAGTGCGGAGATGATCATGGAGGAAAGCGGTTTGGCGGCGATGGCAACGGCGATCACGAAGGCGACGGCCACCCAGAACGAAGGATCCTCGAAGAGGTGTTCCATGATCAGTTCTCCCGGACCGCCGCCAGCGCCTTGAGCGCGTCCTCGTCACTGACATCGGCGCCGGTCAGCCGGCGGGTTGCCAGGCGCGCCGCTTCCACCGCCACTGCCTCGAGATTGGCGAGAGCTGCGGTCCGGGCCTCGTCGATGGTGCGTTGGGCCTCCTCGAGTTCGCGCCCGATCTCGCGATCGAGCTCCTCGAGCCGCCGTTCCCCCTCCTCTCCAGCCTGCTGGACGGCCTCCCCGATGATGGAGCGTGCCCTGTCGCGGGCCTTCTCAAGGGAATCCTCGTAGTCCTGACGCGCCTGTTCGGCATCGGCCCTCGCCTTCTCGGCGCCGTCAAGATCCTGTTCGATCCTGTGCTTGCGATCCGTCAGGACACGGCCGATCCGTGGCAACGCGACAAACGCCATGATGACGTAGAGGAACACGAAGCAGACCGCGAGCCAGAAGAACTGCGGCAGGAAGTGCCAGAATTCCAGCTGTGGCATGGATCGTGCTCCTCCGGATCAGACGCCGCGGATGGTCAGAAGACGAAGAGGAGAAGAAGGGCGATGAGCAGGGCGTAGAGCGCCACGGCCTCGACGAGAGCGAAGCCGATCCACATGAAACCCTGGACATTGCCGGCTGCCGCCGGGTTGCGTCCCACCGAGGAGATCATCGAGGCAAAGATGTTGCCGATACCGGCCCCGACACCACCCAGTCCGATCACCGCAAGGCCGGCGCCAATGAGCTTCGCAGCTTCTGCATCCATCATGAAAGATCCTTTTCAGTTCGAGGAGGATTTGCCTGAACGGGGAAAAATCCGTCAGTGCATGTGAATCGCGTCGTGCAGGTAGATGCAGCTCAGCACGGCAAAGACATACGCCTGCAGGAACGCGATGGCGAATTCGAGAAGGGTCAGTCCGATCACCGCCGCCATGGGGATGGCGCCGGGGAGGATCCACAAGGCCCCGAGCGGTGCTACGAAGCCGGCGAACACCTTCAGCATGGTGTGGCCCGCCGTCAGGTTGGCAAAGAGGCGCAGACCAAGGCTCACCGGGCGAATGAGGTAGGACAGGATCTCGATGGGGATCACAAGGGGGGCGAGGAAACCCGGGACTCCGTGGGGGAGGAAGAACTTGAAGAAGCCCAGGCCATGCTTCACGAAGCCGACAATCGTGACCCCGATGAAGACGACAAGAGCGAGTCCGAAGGTGACAACGATCTGGCTTGTCACCGTGAAGCTGTACGGCAACATGCCCAGCATGTTGCAGAAGAGAATGAACATGAAGAGGGTGAAGACGAAGGGAAAGAACGGGCGGCCCTGATCCCCGACGTTGTCTTCCAGCATGTTGGCGATGAACTCGTAAGAGATCTCCACCAGGGACTGCATGCGTCCCGGGACCATGTTGCGCCGACCGATGAACACGGTGGTGAAGATGATGACAAGTGCGGTCGCCGCCATCATCCAGATTGCCGAGTTGGTAATCGCAAGGTCGAGGTCACCAATGCCGAACTCGACTGCAGACGACACTGCAAACTGCTCTAGCGGATTGTGCCCGGAGTCAGTCGCCACGCGTTTGATCCCCTTCACTCCTGTCGGGACCGCGCTGCGATCCGCGAGTCATCATCCCTGCGGCCCTCACCACATTGATGACACCGGCCGCCATGCCCATGACCAGAAAGATCACCAGGAACAGCGGCGCGGTATCCAGTTCCCCGTCGATCCAGAGTCCCAGAAAGACGGAAACGGCCAGGGCAGCAACCATTTCGACCGCCATGCGGACGGCCATGCCGTAACCGGATGCCTGTGCCTTCCCCGTCGTCCTGCCACCCTTGCCCGTCTTGCGGGCTGCAGCGATTCGTGCCTCCAGATCGGATGGATCATCCGCCATGTCGTCTCGCCAGCCAGGCAGTCAAGGGCCGCCGGAAAATGCGCGCGCACATTAGATAAGCCGTGCCGGGCGTGTCAATCGGCTTTGCCCGATTGACTTGCCTCGCCCCGTGATTTCACATGCGATGCCGCTCGACGGGGGACAAGACATGGCACAAACGCGTGGACGGCGCGGGGGGCGGGCGAGGCGCCATCGCGAGCGTATCGGTGCGCCCATTGTCCAGCAACGCTACATCACGCGCGAGATCCCGGTCTACGAGCTCCTCGACGAAGCGGGAGTCGAGCTGCTTCACGACACCTCCATGCAGATCCTCGAGGAGACCGGCATCGACTTCCTCGATGATGACGCCTGCCGCCAGTGGAAGGAGGCGGGCGCCGATGTGACCGGGCGGCGGGTGAGGATTCCTCGGACCCTGATCGAGAACCTCCTCGCCATGGTGCCGGAAAGCTATGTCCAGATGGCGCGCAACCCCGAGCGCAACGTGGTGGTGGGTGGCGACAACACGGTCTTTGCCCCCACCTTTGGCTCGCCCTTCGTACGTGATCTTGCCAACCAGCGGCGCTACGCGACACTTGAGGACCTGCAGAACTTCGTCAAGCTCGCCTACATGTCGCCTGTCCTCCACCATTCCGGGGGAATCATCTGCGAGCCGGTGGACGTGCCGGTGCCCAGGCGCCATCTCGATATCGTCTATTCTCACATGAAGTACTCCGACAAGCCGTTCATGGGTGTGCAGTCAGCCCCCGAACGCGCTCTCGATTCGTGCCGCATGTGCGAAATTCTCTTCGGCGCCGACACCATTCGCGAGAACACGGTGATGACCTCGGTGGTCAACTGCAATTCACCCCTGGTCTGGGACGGCTCCATGCTTGGCGCATTGCGCCACTATGCCGAGCACAACCAGGCTGTTCTCGTGACGCCGTTCATCATGGCCGGGGCCATGGCCCCGGTCGTGACCGCAGGCGCCATCGCCCAGCTCAACGCCGAGGTGGTGTCAGGACTCGCCTATGCCCAGATCGTCCGTCCCGGTGTACCCATGGTCTACGGCAGCTTCCTTGCCACCGTCTCGATGCGCTCGGGGGCACCGATGATGGGAACGCCGGAAACCCTCCAGATGATCTATGCGGTGGGACAGCTCGCCCGCCGCTACCGGGTCCCACTGCGGTCCGGAGGCATGCTCAACGGCGCCAAGATCGCCGATGCGCAGGCAGCCTACGAATCGATGCAGACCATGACGGCAACATTGCTGGCGGGGACCAACTTCGTGCTGCATGCCGCCGGCTGGCTCGAGGCGGGGCTGACCGCCGGCTACGGCAAGTTCATCATGGACACCGAACAGGTGGCGATGCTGCAGAGTTTCTGCCGCCGGCTTGACCTCTCCGAGAATGGTCTCGGTCTCGAGGCGATACGTGAAGTCGGTCCGGGCAACCACTTCCTCGGTTGTGCCCATACCAGACGGAACTACCTTGAGGGGTTCTTCATCCCCGAAATTGCCGACAACAACAGTTTCGAGCAATGGCAGGCCGAGGGTGAGCTGACTCATGACGAGCGCGCCGTGGCCACTGCCAGGAGGCGCCTGGAGGCCTATGAGCCGCCGCCGCTGGATGAGGCCCGTGACGAGGCGCTGCAGGACTTCATGGTCCGGCGCAAGGCTGAACTGCCTGAAACCGTCAGTTGAACCGAGGGGATGTTCACAGGCCGGCAAGTGCCGGGATGAGGTCCTTCATGCAGTCGATCATGCAGTCGGCGCCCAGCGAAGCGGGTGGTCCGCCGGCATAGCCGTAACTGACGACGACACACGGCATGCCGGCGCCGTGGGCGGCGGCAACGTCGGCGTGGCTGTCTCCCACCATGACGGCTTCCGCGGCGCCCACGCCGAGCCGGTCGAGAACGATGGCCAGATGGGCTGGGTCGGGTTTCATCACGCCGGTGTCGCCGCCAACCACGGCGCCTACCGCCCGCCCGAGTCCGAAGGTGGCAATGACATGGTCGGCGCCGGTTTGCCGCTTGTTGGTGCACACGCCGATTGCCGTGCCGTTCCGGTGGAGTGAGTCAATGGTCCGGGCGACACCCGGATAGAGGCTTGAAAGGCGCGTGCTGCGCGGAAGGTAAAACTGGCGAAACCTCTCTTCGATGGCAGATTCTGCCCCGTCGGGCATGCCTCCGGTCAGGGTCATGGCGCGTTCGAGCAGGCCCGCCCAGCCGCTGCCCACCATGTCCCGCACCGTCCGTTCGGTCAACGCCCGGCGTCCGTATTCGGCCATCACCATGTTGATGGCATCGGCGATATCCGGTGCGCTGTCGATCAGTGTTCCGTCGAGATCAAAGATGACCGCGCGGAACCTGTGCTGGCGAACGGTTGTCACGTTCGCTCACATGGCAGCCGGCGCAGAGGGCCCGTCATGACGGCTGACTCGTGTCATTGAGTGTTGCAATTCTTGACTTCGGTCAATTTTTCAAGTGTGGCACCAACCGCTGGTTGCCGAAAGGGGTATTCATGGATTCCGCTCTCGCCCTGAAGGATGTCGCCGTGGTGGTCCTCGCGGCAGGACGGGGCACACGCATGAAATCGGACCTGCCCAAGGCCATGCACCCGATCGCCGGCAGACCCATGGTCAATCATGTGATTGCCGCGGCCGCCGAGATCGACCCCGAACGCGTCGTCGTGGTGACCGGACCCGGGGACATCAGAACGGCCGAAGCCGTCAGGCCCGCTGGTGTCGTCATCCAGGAGGAGCCACGCGGTACGGCCGATGCCGTCAAGGCAGCGCGTCCCGGCATCGAGGGTCTGGCTGACGAAGGAGATGTCGTGGTGCTGTTTGGCGATGCGCCGACCCTGGAGGCCTCTGCCATTCACGATCTCGTGGCGATGCGGCGCAGCAGCGGTGCCGTGGCCTCGGTCCTGGGAGTTCATGTCACCTCCGCCAACCGCTATGGCCGGCTGGTGATGGATGCCGACGGCACGCTCAAGAGAATTGTCGAATTTCATGATGCCAGCGAGGCCGAGCGTGCCTCGACGCTGTGCAATTCAGGGATGATGAGCATCGAGGCAGGCTGTCTCTTCGATCTCCTTGATGAAGTGTCCGACGACAACGCCAAGGGAGAATTCTACCTCTCCGACGTTGTCGCCGTTGCTCGCCGCCACGGTCTCGCGACCGCCGTTCTCGAGACCACGGATCCCGACGATACCGTCGGCGCCGACGACCGTGTGGACCTGGCCCGTTTCGAAGCGGTCATGCAGCGCCGCCTGCGCCATGCCGCCATGACTGCCGGCTGTTCGATGGTGGCGCCCGAGACGGTGTGGCTCTCATGGGATACGGTGATCGGGAGCGATGTCGTGATCGAGCCCGATGTGGTGATCCGCCCGGGGGTGACGATCGGCAAGGGCGCGATCATCCGCAGTTTCAGCCATCTGGAGGACTGTCATGTCGGCGACGGCGCCGTGATTGGCCCCTTTGCCCGGCTGCGTCCCGGAACCCGCCTTGGGACGAACACGAGAATTGGCAATTTCGTCGAGATCAAGGCTTCGACGCTGGAGTCGGGAGTGAAAGCGAACCACCTGGCCTATGTCGGTGACGCCGAGGTCGGTGCCGGGACGAATCTCGGGGCCGGAGTCGTGATCTGCAACTACGACGGGGTGACCAAGCACCCGACGCGGATAGGGAAGGAGGCGTTCATCGGGTCCAACGCTTCCCTGGTGGCGCCGCTCACCATTGGCGACGGTACGATGATAGGCGCCGGCAGCACGATCACCCGGGATGTCGGCGACGATGCGATGGCCCTCGAAAGGGCGCCGCAGACGGTTCGCGAGCGCGTGGCGTCCAGGTGGCGCCGCAGCAGGTCAGACAGCAGGAACTGACAGGCCCATGTGCGGGATTATCGGTTATCTCGGGAACGGCGAGGCGGTTCCGGTTCTCCTCGACGGACTGCGCCGCCTCGAGTATCGCGGCTACGACTCGGCAGGCATCGCGGTCCTCAACCAGGAGGGAATTGTGCGTCGGCGCGCGGCCGGCAAGATCGCCAATCTCGAGGCCATGCTGACATCGAACGGAGTGACGGGAGACGCCGGGGTGGGTCATACGCGATGGGCGACCCATGGAGCGCCCACGCGCAGAAACGCACACCCCCATATGACCGGGCGTGTCGCCGTCGTCCACAACGGCATCATCGAGAACTATCGCACGCTCCGCGATGACATGCGTGCCGGGGGGCGCTGTTTCGAGTCGGAGACGGACACCGAGGTGGTTGCCCATTTGTTTGACGCGTTGCTGAAGGCCGAAGGAACCCCGGCAGCGGCCATGACCGCCCTGATGGAGCGTCTCGAGGGCATGTTTGCCCTCGCCATTCTCATCGAGGGTGCCGACGTGGTGCTTGCCGGAGCAAGGCGGGGCGCACCGCTTGCGGTGGGTTGGGGCGAAGGCGGTCTCTTCCTTGCGTCCGATGCCATCGCCCTTGCCGGTCACACCCGCAAGGTCTCCTACCTGGAAGAGGACGACCTGGCGCTGGTTCGCCGGGACGGGGTCGAGATTCTCGACACGGGTGGTCGTCCCGTGGAACGCCCGGTGGTGGACACCGAACTCTCCGGTGCGGTGATTGGGAAGGGGAACTACCGCCATTTCATGGAAAAGGAGATCCATGAGCAGCCGGTGGCCGTCGGCGAGACCTTGGGGCGTTATCTCGACCCCGAGGCGGGTTCGATCACAATCCCCGGGGCGGACCTCGGCCCCGGGGCTGTCGAAAGGATGACCCTGATTGCCTGCGGCACGGCCTACTACGCCGCCCTCATCGGCAAGTACTGGCTCGAGCGCCTGGCCAGACTTCCAGCCGATGCCGATATTGCCTCGGAGTTCCGCTACCGCCAGGCGCCGATGGTCGAAGGTGGTCTCGGTGTCTTCATCTCGCAGTCGGGAGAGACAGCCGATACCCTGGCTGCCATGCGCTATGCACGTGGTCTCGGCAGGACTGTCCTCGCCGTCACCAACACCGAGACCAGCACGGCGGCAAGGGAGGCGGACCTGGTCCTCGCCACCCATGCGGGCCCCGAGATCGGTGTGGCCGCGACCAAGACCTTCACCTCCCAGGTTGCCGTCCTCTTCTGCCTTGCCGTGGCGACGGCGCGTGACCGCGGGGTCATTGACCAACATGAGGTCGCCCGACTTGCCGGCGTTCTGACCACCCTGCCGTCAACGCTGGCCCGCGTCATCGCCATGGAGGAAGAGTTTCGGCAGATTGCCTGGGACATCGCCGAAGCGCGCCATGTTCTCTACCTTGGCCGTGGCACGTCCGCCGTCATTGCCATGGAGGGAGCGCTGAAGCTCAAGGAAATCAGCTACATTCACGCGGAGGCCCATGCCGCGGGAGAGATGAAACACGGGCCGATCGCGCTGATAGACGAGCATGTTCCGGTCATTGTCGTTGCGCCGGGCGATGAACTCTTCGACAAGACGATGTCCAACGTTGAAGAAGCGAGAGCGCGAGGCGGCAGGATCATCCTCATTACCGACGAGGCCGGTGCCGACGGCGCAGGACCCGTCGCCGACAGGATGGTTGTCCTGCCTGCCGTCGATGCCCTGGTCACGCCGCTCGTTCACGCTATCCCGGTGCAGTTGATCGCCTACCACGCTGCCATGCGCAAGGGAACGGATGTTGATCAGCCGCGCAACCTCGCCAAGAGTGTCACGGTCGAGTAGCCACGTTACTTCAGCCTGCCACCGGCCCGATGGCCCTTGCGATACGGCTCAATGCGGACGTCACCATGGTGCGGGGACAGGCCAGGTTAAGGCGCAGGAATCCCCGCGCCATCACTCCAAAGTCGCTTCCCGCCTGCACGAGCAGTCTCTCACCGTTGATCAGACGGTCCATGAGATCCTCTTCGTCAAGGCCGGTTCGCGTCGTGTCAAGCCACTTCAGGTAGGTGGCCTCGGTTTTCACCGCGACCACGCCAGCGAGTTCCCGGGCGCACCAGTCGTCGACGAGCGCCATGTTGCCTGCAATGTGATCGAGAAGTGCGTCGAGCCAGGCGCCACAGTGGGCGTAGCCGGCGAGAGCGGCTGCCCGGGAGACCGGATTGACACCCCATTCCCCGTTCCTGCGCACGGCGTCCTCGAACAGTTCGCGAAGCCCCTGTGATGGAATGACGATGTTGCTGAGGCCCAGGCCGGCGAGGTTCATCGTCTTGGAAAGGCCATTTGCCGCCATCGCCTCGATGTCGAGACCGTCGCAGACGGACAGGAATGGTACCAGACGACCGGGAGGCAACACGAGGTCGCCGTGAATCTCGTCGGCGAAGACCATCACCCTGTATCGCGCGGCGATCGACGCAAGGTGGTGAAGCTCGTCCGCCGTGAAGTTACGGCCGGTAGGATTGTGGGGATTGCACAGGATAAAGAGCCGTGTGGCCTGATCCCGGCAGGCGTCCTCGAATGCCTCGAAGTCGATGGCATAGGAGTCCCCGTGGCGCACCAGTCGACTGGTGATGACACGGTGGCCGTTGAGGGTGATGGCATCGAGAAGGGGCGGGAAAGCGGGGGTCATCACCACGACCCCGGAATTCGGCGGCAGAAAGGCGCGAATCATCTGGAAAAGCGAAGGAAGGACCCCGTGGTGGGTTACCACCCACTCCGGGCTGATGGCGTGGTGATGGCGCTCCATCTGCCAGGCGGCAACGGCTTCGAAGTATGCGTCACCGGCCATGGTGTAGCCGAAAATTCCATGTTCGACGCGTTTCGCCATCGCCTTCAACACTGGGTCCGGCGCCGGAATCTCCATGTCGGCGATGGACATCGCCAGCAGGGGAGGGCCACCATTGGTCGTCGCGTGCGCCCACTTGGCAGCGCTCGTACCGTGCCTGTCGATCACCTGGTTAAAGTCGAATTCCGTCATTCCCATCGACGCCGCCGGAGTCTACATTCGCCCTCGCCGGTGAGCGGTCCGTCTCTTCTTTTGAACCTTGCGAGGATTTCCCATGGATCTCAGTGATGCAACCCTGTTTCGCCAACAGTGCTACATCGACGGCGCCTGGTGCGATGCCGATTCGGGCGACACCATCGATGTCAGGAATCCGGCCACCTCCGGGGTACTCGGGACCATTCCCCGCATGGGCACGGCCGAGACCCGCAGGGCCATCGAGGCGGCTGCAGTTGCATTGCCGGCCTGGAAGGCGAAGACAGCGAAGGAGCGGGCATCGGTGCTGCGCCGCTGGTTCGAGCTGATGCTCGAGAACCAGGAGGACCTGGCGCAGCTCATGACCCTCGAGCAGGGCAAGCCTCTGGCCGAGGCGCGTGGCGAGATCGCCTATGCCGCAAGCTTCATCGAGTGGTTTGCCGAAGAGGGCAAGAGAATCTACGGCGAGACCATTCCCCAGCACCTCGCCGATCGCCGCATCCTGGTCTTGCGCGAACCTGTGGGCGTGGTGGGCGCGATCACGCCCTGGAACTTTCCTTCGGCCATGATCACGCGCAAGGCAGGACCGGCACTTGCTGCTGGCTGCACCATTGTCTGCAAGCCGGCGACCGAGACCCCCTATTCGGCCTTCGCTCTGGCAGAACTGGGCGAACGCGCCGGTTTGCCGAAGGGAGTTCTCAACATCCTGACCGGCAAGTCGGCGGAGATCGGCAGCGAACTCACGGGCAATCCCGTGGTCCGCAAGATCACCTTCACCGGTTCCACGGAGATCGGCAAGATGCTGATGGAGCAGGCGGCGTCCACGGTCAAGAAGGTCACCATGGAACTGGGCGGCAATGCGCCCTTCCTGGTGTTCGATGATGCCGATCTCGATGCTGCGGTTGAGGGCGCTATTCAGTCGAAGTTCCGCAACATGGGACAGACCTGCGTGTGTGCCAACCGGATCTATGTCCAGTCGGCAGTTCACGATGCCTTCGCCGAGAGACTTGCGGCACGGGTCAGCGAGATGAAGGTGGGCAATGGCCTCGATGAGGGCGTCGTGCAGGGGCCGCTGATCAATCAGGCCGCGGTCGACAAGGTGGAGGAGCACATCGCCGATGCATCGGCAAAGGGCGCACGTGTCCTCGTTGGCGGTCAGCGTCACGCGCTCGGCGGCACCTTCTTCGAGCCGACGGTCATGGCGGACGTCAATCCGCAAATGCTCGTGGCCCGCGACGAGACCTTCGGTCCCCTGGCGCCACTCTTCAGGTTCGAGCGCGAGGACGAGGCGGTTTCCCTCGCCAATGACACGGAATTCGGCCTTGCCAGCTATTTCTATGCCCGTGACATCGGTCGTATCTGGCGTGTCAGCGAAGGCCTGGAGTACGGCATCGTCGGCGTCAACACCGGTATCATCTCCACCGAGGTGGCGCCGTTCGGAGGGGTCAAGGAATCAGGAGTCGGGCGCGAAGGCAGCCACATGGGAATCGACGAGTACGTCGAATCCAAATACGTCTGTGTTGCCGGCGTCGACAGCTGACACGGATTCCTGAAGGGATGGGTTCCTTCGACTACGATCTTGTCGTCATCGGTGGCGGCTCGGGCGGGGTGCGTGCGGCGCGGTTTTCGGCTGCAGCAGGCGCCCGCGTGGCGATTGTCGAAGAGCGTGACTGGGGTGGAACCTGTGTCAATGTAGGGTGCATTCCCAAGAAGCTTTTCGGTTATGCCGCCCATTACAGCGAGGCGTTCCAGGATGCCCGGCGTTTCGGCTGGTCATCCATGGATCCCCGCTTCGACTGGCCGACGTTGCGTGACAACAAGACGGCCGAGATCACCAGGTTGAACGGGATCTACGTGAACATGCTCAAGGACGCCGGCTGCAGCGTCCTCGAGGGCCACGCCCGCCTCGCTGGTCCACATGAAGTGGACATCGACGATCAGCGCTTCCGCACCGCGAACATTCTCGTCGCCACCGGAGGCTGGCCTTACGTTCCGGACATTCCCGGCAGGGACTACGCCATCACGTCGAACGAGTGCTTCTTCCTCGACGAGCTGCCCCGGAGCATCGTCATCGTCGGTGGCGGGTACATCGCTGCGGAGTTTGCCGGGATCTTTCATGGCCTTGGTGTCGAGGTCACGCAGCTCTACCGGGGAGAACTCTTCCTGCGCGGCTTCGATGACGACATCCGGCACCATCTCGCCGGAGAAATGCGGACGAAGGGAATCGATCTCAGGTTCTCCAGCGACGTGGCGGCCATCGCCCGGACGGATGGCGGCTTTTCCGTCAGTCTGACTGATGGCGCCTCCCTGGATACCGGCCTGGTGATGTATGCCACCGGTCGGCGGCCGCTGACCTCCGGTCTCGGGCTCGAGGAAGCCGGGGTGGCCGTCAACGACGACGGCACCATTCCGGTTGACGACCACCTCCGCACGAACGTGCCGTCGGTCTTCGCCATCGGCGATGTCCTCGGCCGCATGGAGTTGACGCCGGTGGCGACCACCGAAGGCATGGCTGTGGCCGCCACGCTCTTTGGCGACGGTCCGAAGGGCGTCGACTACACGAACATTCCGTCGGCCGTCTTCAGTCAGCCGGAACTGGCCACGGTTGGCCTTACGGAATCAGAAGCGCGCCGGCAGTACGCTGACGGCATCGACGTCTACATGGCGCGTTTCAGGCCTCTGCGCCACACGATTTCCCTGAACGAAGAAAAGACGCTGATGAAGCTCGTCGTGGCCTCGGCCACGGACCGCGTTGTCGGGGTCCACATGGTGGGAGAGGATGCCGCCGAGATCCTGCAGGGACTTGCGGTTGCCCTCAAGGCGGGCGCCACCAAGGCCGATTTCGACGCCACGGTCGGCATCCACCCGACCAGCGCCGAAGAGTTCGTCACCATGCGCCAGAAGGCTGCGTGACAACTCAGGGAATGTGGTGCCGGGTGCGGGACTCGAACTCGCGACCTACCGCTTACAAGGCGGTTGCTCTACCAACTGAGCTAACCCGGCTCCCGCCGCTTCGTAGCACGGGACCACGCCCCTTGTGAAACACTCCCGCCCGCGGGATCCGGGGTTGCCCCGCACTCCCGAACGAAGACGCTGTCAGCCGCTTCGGCGGAACCATCTTCATCCTGTCCATATTCGCCAGCGCGAGAACTTCGACGCGGGCAGACGCCGCCGCTCCGGCACCTGCAACCGATCGCAACGCAGACCTGGTGAGGCTCACCGACGTCGAAGACATCGCGATTTTCGACAATTGCCTGGCCCACGGTGCTGGATTGTGATGCGCGATACATCGCCCTTTGGGTCGAGGAGGTCGTCGTCCTCGCTTGGACATGCTGCGGAAGGGGACTTCGGTCGCTATGATGGCTCGAACTCGGAGGGTGGCATGATGGAACTCGTGGAGGGATTTCCGCTGAGGCAGTGGGTCTGTGTGCCCTGCGGATACAACATGATCGGCGAAATGCCAGACGTCTGCCCCTTCTGCGGCGCCCGCCATGACCGCTTCGTCTCCTGGGACGTCGGCGAGGAGCGATATCGCGTGGAGGCGAGGGACGTCACCGACGGCGTCAGCCAGCTTCTTTCCCGTCCGCGCCTCGGTCTGGAGCACGCCTGCTACCGCATCGAGACGGACGAAGGGTCGGTATGGATCGACTCCCCCAGCGCGTTCAACCGCACACTTGCGCCCGTCAGCGACATTTTCTTCACCCACAAGGACTTCATGGGCGCTTCGAACCAGTACCGCGCACAGTGGAACGCGGCTGTTCACATCCACGAGGCCGAGACGGAGAGCCCGCTCGCCGCTGCCTTTCCCGTGGACGATGCCTTCCGTGGCGATTTCACAAGCCACGGCATCGAGGCCTTCCATATCGGTGGCCACACCCCGGGATTCACGGCTTACCTGTGGCAGGACGTGCTCTTCGCGTGCGACTACGCCTTCCCGCCGGACGACACCATGCAGCTCAATCCCTACAGTGACCCCGCGGAGATCGCGAACCGGGGCCGTCGCCTGCTCGCCATCGCCCGCGAACGGCGTCCCCGCCTGGTCGCCGGGTACAGTTTCGTTGTCCCTGGCGAGGCGTGGATCCGCTGGTTCGAGGCCGCGTTGGAGCGCGCTGCCTGACCGGCCAGGATGAAACGGTGACAGTCTGCCGACGCCAGCAGACATGTATGAGTCCAAGACCCGCAGTCGGGCGGGCCGGCCATGCCCTCTCTTGAGCGCGCAGATCACATGGCGCGCGTTGCCGCTCTCCCGTGATATCGCCGCGCCGATTTCGGCCGCGGTCTGATCGTGTCAATAGGCACGACGACGTTTCATGCTAGGATTGTCATTCATTCGAGTGTCCCGGGTGCGCTTGTCCGGGAACCTCGACAGCAAGACAACCTCGGGAACAGGGGGGGAGGACATGAACGAACAGACCAACGATGTTGAACGGACGTTGAGGGCCTTTGCCGGTCGGAAGGGCGTGACACGCCGCGACTTCATGGAACGGGCGGTTGCATCGGGCCTGACGGTTGCGGCTGCCACGACCTTGTGGAGTGAATCGGCGCGCGCCGAACAGGTCCGGGGCGGGCACGTCGTCACGGCGGCGGGTGACGGGCAGTCGGCCGACTCCTTCATCATTGGCCATGCCGGCAACTCGCACCAGACCTTGCTCACGGAGACCTTCCGCAGCAAGCTGGTCGATGCGCGGACCGATGGCGGACTCGATCCCATGCTGGCCACAGAGTGGAATGCTTCGGACGCAGGCGCGACCTGGACCTTCAAGTTGCGCCAGGGCGTCGAGTTCCACAACGGCAAGTCCCTTGAAGCCCAGGACGTGATCGACTCGATGAACGTTCACCGTGGCCCCGATTCACAGTCAGGCGGCGCGTCAATGATGGCGATCGTGTCGGACATCCGCTCGGACGGCGACGACGTGATCTTCGAATTGAGCGAGCCCGCGGCCGACTTCCCCTACTACATGGCGCAGTACCTGTTCCAGGTGGCGCCGTCGGTCGACGGCGAGGTCGACATGTCGGGCATGGGCACAGGCGCCTACGTCATGCAGGGCTATGAGCCGGGTGTGCGCGGCACAGGGGAGCGGTTCGCGAACTACTTCCTGGAAGACCAGGGCTTCTTTGATTCCTTCGAGCATCTCTCGGTGAAGGATCACGCCTCCCTCTCGTCGGCACTGGCCAGCGACTCCGTCCAGGCGGTGTGGCCGGTCGAGCCGAAGACCGCGGACCTGCTGGCTCAGAACCAGGGTGTGGACATTCTGAGCGTTGCCGGCGGCTCGACCATCACGATGCCGATGCGCGCCGACACGGCGCCATTCGACAACCTCGATTTCCGGCTGGCCATGAAGTACCTGGTTGATCGCGAGCAGATGCGCGACGTGATCTTCAACGGTCATGCCTCGGTCGCGAACGATCATCCGGTCGCACCGTTCGACCAGTTCTTCAATCCCGCCATTCCGCAGCGCGAGTTCGATCCTGACAGGGCGAGGCACCATCTGGAGAAGGCCGGCTACGGTGGTGAGACGATCCAGATCCATGCCTCTGCCGCGGCGTTCAGCGGCTCGGTCGATGCCGGCGTCCTCTATGCGGAGAACGCCAAGCAGGCCGGGTTCAACCTCGAAGTCGTGCGCGAACCGGTCGACGGATACTGGGCCGATGTCTGGGGCACGGTACCTTTCTCCTACTGCTACTGGAACGCACGGCCGACCCCGGACCTGATGCTCACGCTCGCCTACATCTGCGATGCGGCATGGGCCGACACGTACTGGTGTGACCGCGAGTTCACCGATCTGGTGGTGGCCGCGAGGACCGAGCTCGATACCGAGAAGCGCAAGCTTCTCTATGCCGACGTGCAGCTGATCCTGCACGAGCGCGGCTCGACCATCGTGCCCCTGTTCCAGAACCTGGTGCATGGCGTCCGCGACCGGATCGATACCGGCGGTGAGGTTCTTGGCGCAACGCCTTTTGACAGCTTCCGCATGTTCCGGAAGTGGTCGTTCAGGGAAGGTGTAGCCTGACGCACAGGCCAGGCGGTTCCATATTGTCAAACGGGCCGGATCTCCCCTCGGGGAGTCCGGCCCCATCCTTGCGGCTTCACATCTGCTTCGGGTCGGCCGATGTGATTGCGCCGGATTGATTCGCAAAGTAAGCGGTCGCCCGCCCGTGCTGCTCCCTCGTCAATGGGTGCGGATCTCGTGGAGGGCAATGGCGGCGGCACTGGCCACGTTGAGACTGAGGTCGCGGCCCGGGGTGGCGATGCTCACCAGCTGATCGCAGGTCCGGGCAACGAGACGGCGCAGACCGCTCCCCTCGGCGCCGAGGACCAGTGCGGCGGGAAGCGGCACCGGCGCCTGGCCCATGGTGAGGGGTGCCTGGGCATCGAGGCCGGTAATCCAGAAACCGCGTTGCTTGAGGCCGTCGAGGGCGCGGGCGATGTTGGGGACGCGCACCAGGGGCACCCATTCGAGGGCCCCGGAGGCGGCGCTGGCAAGGGCCGCTGAAGGGGGTGGCGCATGGCGTTCCTGCATGATGACCGCCGCCGCGCCAAAGGCGGCGGCCGATCGCATGATGGCGCCGGCGTTGCGGGGATCGCTGATGCGGTCGAGGACCACGACGATATCGGCCGATCCGGGAATGTCGCCGAGGGCGAGGTCCGGAAGCGGATGGACGAGGAGGGCCGCCCCCTGGTGGCGGGTGTCCCCCTCGAGGAGAGCGGCAATCGACGATGACGCCATCGCATCACAGGCAATCGTGTCGCGGCGTTGCGAAAGCAGCGGCGCCAGCCGCTCGAGCATCTCGCGCGTCGCTGCGAGGCGCACCACGCGCCGTCGCGGATTGGCGAGTGCCGCCGCCACCGGGTGGTGCCCGTGAATCCACAGCGGCCTCGCGAACTTTTGTTGTGCCAGGTGCTTGCGGACCATGGCGTTGTGCTATATATGAGCGCTCCACCAATTGGAAATCCGGCGTGGTCGTCAACAGTGCAGGAGGCACTGCCCTTGTTGCGCGGCTGCTGTCGGATTGATCGTGTCGCGAAACCAACCATCAGCAGTACATGTTGCCCGGAGGGATGCCTGAGCGGTTAAAAGGGACGGGCTGTAAACCCGTTGGCTATGCCTACGGTGGTTCGAATCCACCTCCCTCCACCATCCATGGTCCGGGAGGGGCGGTTGCGGACCTCGACGAGGCGGGTGTAGCTCAGTGGCAGAGCCCCAGCCTTCCAAGCTGGTTACGCGGGTTCGATTCCCGCCACCCGCTCCCCGACCAGGGACCATGTTTGTGATAACCAGGAACACCTCCCTCGTGAGGGAGGGTCATTGACCAGGAGAGGTCGAGAAGGATGGCCAAGGAGAAGTTTGAGCGTACGAAGCCGCATGCGAACATTGGGACGATTGGGCATGTGGATCACGGCAAGACGACGCTGACGGCGGCGATCACGCGGATTCTGGCTCGCACGGGCGGTGCGACGTACACGGACTACGCGTCGATTGACAAGGCTCCTGAGGAGCGGGAGCGAGGTATTACGATCAACACGGCGCATGTTGAGTATGAGACTGAAGCTCGCCACTACGCGCATGTCGACTGTCCTGGTCATGCGGACTACGTGAAGAACATGATCACGGGCGCGGCTCAGATGGATGGTGCGATTCTGGTTGTGTCGGCGGCGGACGGTCCGATGCCTCAGACGCGCGAGCACATTCTTCTGGCGCGTCAGGTGGGTGTTCCTGCGATTGTGGTGTACCTCAACAAGGTTGACCAGGTTGACGACGAGGAGCTTCTGGAGCTTGTGGAGCTTGAGGTTCGCGAGTTGCTGGACGAGTACCGTTTTCCTGGGGATGACATACCTGTGGTGCGGGGCTCGGCCCTGGCGGCGATGGAGGATGGCGACGCGGAGACGGGAGAGAAGTCGGTTCTTGAGTTGATGGCGGCGGTTGATTCCTACATTCCGACGCCGGAGCGCGCGGTGGACCGTCCGTTTTTGATGCCGATTGAGGATGTGTTTTCGATCTCGGGGCGCGGCACGGTTGTGACGGGTCGTGTTGAGCAGGGTGTTGTGAAGGTTGGCGACGAGGTTGAGATCGTGGGTATCCGGGAGACGTCGAAGACGGTGTGCACGGGAGTGGAGATGTTCCGCAAGCTGTTGGATTCCGGCGAGGCGGGGGACAACATCGGGGTTCTTCTGCGTGGCACGAAGCGCGACGAGGTGGAGCGCGGCCAGGTTCTGGCGCGTCCGGGGACGATCACGCCGCACACGCGTTTCAAGGCGGAGACCTATGTCCTGACGAAGGATGAGGGCGGTCGTCACACGCCGTTCTTCACCAACTACCGTCCGCAGTTCTTTTTCCGGACGACGGACGTGACGGGTCACGTGCAGTTGCCCGAAGGGATCGAGATGGTGATGCCCGGGGACAACGTGACGATGGACGTGGAACTGATTTCGCCGATTGCCATGGACGAAGGCCTGCGCTTTGCCATCCGCGAGGGCGGCCGCACCGTCGGCGCCGGCGTCGTCGCCGAAATCGTCGACTAGAAAACAGGCATTTCAAGGAGTGTAGCTCAACTGGTAGAGCACCGGTCTCCAAAACCGGGGGTTGCGGGTTCGAGTCCTGCCACTCCTGCCACCGGCGGGCTCGTTGATTGAAGAGCGGGGAAACAGCGGATCATCTCATGGTGAAAGTGTCACCGGCCGAATTTGTCAGACAGGTCCGGGCCGAGGCCATCAGGAAGGTGACCTGGCCGACAACCAGGGAAGCGGGGATCACCACGCTCACCGTGTTCGCGATGATCGTGCTCGTGGCCATCTTCTTTTTCCTGATTGATCTCGTCTTCGCCGAGGCGATCCAGCTCATTCTCGGGCTGGGGAGGCAGGGGCTGTGACGCATCGCTGGTACATCGTCCATTGCTATTCCGGCTTCGAGAAGAAGGTGGAGAACGCCATCAGGGAGCGCGCCGAGGCGAATGGCATGACGGAGCAGATCTGTCAGGTCCTGGTTCCCTCGGAGAAGGTCACGGAAATGCGCGGCGGCAAGCAGATCTCGACCGACCGAAAGTTCTTTCCCGGGTACGTGCTGGTGCACATGGAGCTGACGGATGCCACCTGGCACCTGGTCAAGGACACGCCGAAGGTCAGCGGTTTCCTGGGGGCTGGCAACCGCCCCAGGCCGATTCCCGATTCCGAGGCGGCGCGTATCATCAGCCAGGTGCAGGAAGGAGTCGAACGGCCGAGACCGTCCATCACCTTCGAGATCGGCGAGAGTGTGCGCGTGGCTGACGGACCGTTCACGTCCTTCAACGGCACGGTCCAGGAAATCGACGAGAACCGGGCGCGCCTGAAGGTCGCGGTGCTGATCTTCGGCCGCCCTACGCCCGTCGAACTTGAATACACCCAGGTCGAGAAGACCTGAGACGTCCACCAGGGGATGGAAATCGCAAGACAATGGCCAAGAAGATCGCAGGCACGATCAAGCTCACGGTTCCGGCAGGAGCGGCAAATCCGTCGCCTCCCATCGGCCCTGCGCTCGGTCAGCGCGGCCTCAACATCATGGAATTCTGCAAGGCCTTCAATGCGGCCACGCAGAACGTCGAGCAGGGAACTCCGGTGCCGACGGTGATCACGGCCTATGCGGACCGTTCGTTCACCTTTGTCACAAGGACACCACCGGCGGCGTGGTACATCAGGAAGGCGGCCGGTCTCGAAAAGGGTGAGGCCCTGCCTGGCCGCGCCGTTGCCGGGTCGGTCACCATGGAGCAGGTGCGCGAGATTGCCGAGGCGAAGATGACGGACCTCAACGCCAACGGTATCGAGGCGGCATCGCGGATCATCGCCGGAACGGCGCGATCCATGGGTGTCGAGGTGGTGGAGTAGGAACATGGCACGACACGGCAAGAAACTCGTCGCGGCCTATGCGACCGTCGAGCGGGAGCGGGACTATGATCTGGAGGAGGCGATCCAGGCGCTCAAGGACACTGCCTCCGCGAAGTTTGACGAGACCGTCGAACTGGCGCTCAATCTCAACGTCGATCCGCGCCATGCCGACCAGATGGTGCGTGGCGTGGTCAGCCTGCCGCACGGCACCGGGCGTGTGGTCAGGGTTGTCGTCTTCGCCCGCGACGCCAAGGCTGACGAGGCCCGAGAGGCCGGAGCCGACAGGGTCGGTGCGGAGGATCTCGCCCAGAGCATCCAGGAAGGCGATCTCGGATTCGACCGCTGCATCGCCACACCCGACATGATGCCCGTCGTCGGTCGGCTCGGAAAGATTCTCGGGCCGCGCGGACTCATGCCGAACCCGAAACTCGGTACTGTCACCGTGGATGTTGCCGGTGCCGTGACCGCCGCGAAGGCAGGTCAGGTGGAGTACCGCGTGGAACGGGCGGGCATTATTCACGCTGGTGTCGGCAAGGTGTCCTTTCCGGTCGAGAAGATTGCCGAGAACACCCGGGCGCTGGTGGATGCCGTGGCGAAGGCACGGCCCCAGGCAGTCAAGGGAACCTACATGAAACGCGCGACACTCAGCACCACCATGGGGCCGGGTGTCCACGTTGCCACGCAAAGCCTCGCGGCCGCCTGACGGCCCGGGACCTACGGACGGCTCCGGCCGTCCGGCGGCATGCTCTGGCGTGCCGCAACCCTGTCCGAGACTGCCGGTACCCGATGGCGGGTTCAATGGCGATGCCGCCGGCACGAGACGGGAGACCAGCCGGTACCGGAGTTCCGGGACCAGGAGGGGATTCCGGGGCAGGACACCAACGTCTCCCTCGCCCGTGAACCGGGGAGAGAGACAACCAGTGAACCGGATCGACGGGTTTCGGCCCGGCGTTCCGATCTGATGGAGGAGTCCTTTGGAACGTTCAAGGAAGGAAGAGATCGTCAGTGAGCTCGAGAGTGTTCTCGGCGGTGCCGAGATCGTCATCGTCGCGCGTCACGAGGGTCTCAGCGTTGCCGAGGCGACCGAGCTTCGGCGTTCGGTGCGCGATGCCGGCGCCAGCTTTCGGGTGGTCAAGAACCGGCTGGTTCTGCGCGCCCTCGAGCGTGCCGGGATGGAGGCGATCGCCGAGATGTTCCATGGACCCTCCGCCATTGCCACGGCAACGGATCCCGTGGCCGGCGCCAGGGTTACCGTCGACTATGCCAAGAAGAACGGCAAGCTGGTCATTGTCGGTGGGACCATGGACGGCCGTGCGCTTGACGCGGACGGGGTCCGGACAATTGCCCAGCTGCCGTCACTCGATGAACTGCGTGCCAGACTGATCATGCTGATCAACACGCCGGCAACGAGGGTTGCGGGAGTCCTGAAGGAACCGGGGAGCCGCCTTGCCCGGCTGCTCAGTTCTCGGCAAACGGCGGAATGATCCGGTTCGGTCACAACCGAAATACCCCAACTGGAGTTATGGAAAACCATGAGCAAGATTGAACAACTCGTCGAGGACCTGTCGTCGCTGACCGTTATCGAGGCGGCAGAACTCTCGAAAATGCTTGAAGAAAAATGGGGCGTGAGCGCCGCTCAGCCGGTTGCTGTCGCGGCCGTGCCCGGTGGTGCGGGAGACGAGAAGGCCGACGTCGAGGAGAAGACGGAATTCGACGTCGTCCTCACCGGCTTCGGCACCAGCAAGATTCCCGTCATCAAGGAGGTCCGGGCGATCACGGATCTCGGCCTCAAGGAAGCCAAGGCGCTCGTCGAGGATGCGCCGAAGGCGGTGAAGGAAGGCGTTTCCAAGGACGAGGCCGAAGCGTTGCAAAAGCGTCTCGAGGACGCCGGCGCGACTGTCGAGGTCAAGTAGGTCGACACGTGTTTCCACCACAAGGGGTCCGCCCCCTTGTGGTGATCTCGTTTCCTTGCCGGTGAGGGCGCGCGAGTCCTGCCGGCAGGGGGCGGGTGTCAACGCATATTCCGGGCTGATCGATTGCAGGGACTGACATCATGGAAAAGCACATGAACAGGCGTTCCGCCATGCGGCGCAACTTCGGGCGGATCCCGCCGGTGATCGACATGCCCAACCTGATCGATGTGCAGCGCATCTCCTATGACCATTTCCTGCAGCGCGATGCGGGGCCGGACGAAATTCTCGACGAGGGACTCGAGGGCGTGTTCCGCTCGGTCTTTCCGATCAGCGATGTTTCCGATCGCGCCGATCTCGAGTTCGTGCGCTACCAGATCGAGCCGCCAAAACACACGGAGATGGAGTGCCTGGCGCGGGACCTGACCTATGCTGCGCCCTTGCGGGTGAAGCTGCGTCTGGTTCTTTATGATGTCGACCGCGACATCGGCAAGAGGGAGGTCCGCAACGTCAAGGAGCAGGATGTCTACATGGGTGACATTCCTCTCATGACGGACAAGGGGACCTTCATTGTCAATGGCACCGAGCGCGTGGTGGTCTCGCAGATGCACCGGTCACCGGGTGTCTTCTTCGACCACGACAAGGGCAAGACCCACGCCTCGGGCAAGTTCCTGTTCGCCGCCCGCGTCATCCCCTACCGCGGCTCCTGGCTGGAGTTCGAGTTCGATGCCAAGGACATTGTCCACGTCCGCATCGACCGCCGCCGCAAGCTGCCGGCGACGACCATGCTCTTTGCTCTGGGCTACACCGCCGAGGACATTCTGGAGACATTCTACGACACGGTGCCGTTCGTGCGTGTCCACCAGGAGTGGGCGCTGCCCCTCGCGGATGCGGAACGGGCCGGCGGGGTTCTTGGGCACGATGTCATCGACCTGGCGAAGGGGCGTGTTGCGGCTGCAGCCGGCTCGACGCTGCCGAAGAGGAGCAGGTCCTCCAGGAACCTTGCCAGCCATGTCAGGGACGACGCTCTTGTGGGGCGCTGCCTTGCCGAGGATGTCATCGATCCGGAATCAGGCCTGGTCATCATCGATGCCGGTACTGTGCTGACCCGTCGCGAACTCTCTGCACTGGGATCCGCTGAAGTCGGCGAGATCACCATGTTCGGCGGTGACTCGCCGACCGTGGCCCTGCGCTCGGGCGGACACAGGAAGTGGTTCTTCGCCTTCGATGTCGCCGGCGCGACCGGAGACGCGCTTGATCAAGACCTCCTTGACGTCCGCTCCGGCGATGTTGTCGCCCCTGCAGGGACGAGGATGACGGATGCATGGCGTGACGAGATCCTCGCCAGTACCGACGGACGGCCGCTGGGCGTCGAAGTAAGCCGGGAGGAGCTTGAGGGGCGGACGCTGGCCGTTGACGTGCAGGGCTCCGGTGACACCGTGGTCGCCGCTGTTGGCGCCCATGTCGACCGCAAGCTGCTCAACAAGCTGGTGCGCTCCGATGTCGAGAGCATCACGCTGTTCAAGGAAGGCGGTACGGTGACCGCGAAGCGTCTCGTTCGCCCGGGCTGGAAAGTGCCGTTCGACGCCTCGGAAACCTCGGCTCTGCTGGGCACCAAGCTGACACGTGACCTCGTCAATGCCGCCGACGGCGCCGTCATGGCGACAGCCGGCACCAAACTCACCAGGCTGCAGCTCCGCAAACTGGCAAACGCCGGGCTCAAGGAGCAGTTCGTGGGCGATGAGCTTCTGCTGGGCAGGTTCCTTTCCGGAGACCACATTGACGAAACGAACGGGCTGGTTCTCGCCGAGGCCGGCGCCGAGATCGACCGGGAACTGCTTGACCTCCTCGCCAGTCACGCGAACGACGAGGTGACAACCCTCGACATCGATCACGTCAAGGTGGGCCCCCACATCTGCAAGACCCTCGGCATCGACAAGGCATCGAACCGCGAGGAGGCGCAGATCGAGATCTACAAGGTCATGCGTCCCGGCGATCCGACCACGCCGGAAGCCGCAGCGACCCTGTTCAAGGGCCTCTTCTTCGATGCCGACCGCTACGATCTGTCGACGGTCGGGCGCGTCAAGATGAACGAACGCCTTGGTCCCGATCATGTTGAAACCGGCCGCGTGCTGACGCCCGGCGACATCATGGCCTGTCTGAAGACACTGGTGGAACTGCGCGATGGCCGAGGTGACATCGATGACATCGATCACCTCGGCAACCGTCGCGTGCGCTCCGTCGGTGAATTGCTCGAGAACCAGTACCGGGCAAGCCTTTTGCGCATGGAACGGGCGGTGCGCGAGCGCATGAGCCAGGCCGAACTCGACAAGGAAGTGCCGCACGATCTCATCAACGCCAAGACCACGGCGGTGGCGGTGCGCGAGTTCTTCGGCGCGTCCCAGCTTTCCCAGTTCATGGAGCAGACCAATCCGCTCTCGGAACTGACACACAAGCGCCGCCTGTCGGCGCTCGGGCCGGGTGGGCTGACCCGAGAGCGCGCCGGCTTCGAGGTGCGCGACGTACATCCGACCCACTATGGTCGGATCTGCCCCGTGGAGACGCCGGAAGGGCCGAACATCGGTCTCATCAACTCCCTTGCGACCTTCGCCCGCATCAACCAGCACGGATTCATCGAGAGTCCATACCGCAAGGTGGAACTGGTCGACGGTGAACGCCGGGTGACCGACAGGATCGAGTACCTGACGGCGATGCAGGAACGGCAGCACACGATTGCCCAGGCCAATGCCAGGCTTACCGAGGATGGCCGTTTCGCCGACGAGCTGGTGTCATGCCGCCGGAACGGCGAATTCGTCATGGCGGAATCGGCCTATGTCGACATGATGGACGTGTCGCCCAAGCAGCTGGTGTCGGTCGCCGCTGCCCTCATTCCCTTCCTCGAGAACGATGATGCCAACCGCGCCCTGATGGGCTCCAACATGCAGCGTCAGGCCGTGCCCCTGATCCGCGCCGAAGCGCCGCTCGTCGGCACCGGTATGGAGGAAGTGGTGGCCCGGGATTCCGTGTCCACCATCGTCGCCCGCCGAGGCGGCGTGGTCGACCAGGTCGACTCACAGCGGATCGTCATCAGGGTCAACGAGGAGGAAGCGCTCAACACGCTCAATGTCGACATCTATCCGCTGCTGAAGTTCCAGAGGTCCAACCAGAGCACGTGCATCCTCCAGCGACCGCTGGTCAAGACAGGTCAGCGGGTGGAAAAGGGCGAGATCCTCGGGGACGGACCCTCGACCGACCACGGAGAACTGGCGCTCGGGCGCAACGTGCTGTGTGCCTTCATGCCGTGGAACGGATACAACTTCGAGGATTCGATCCTCATTTCCGAACGCATCGTCAGGGATGATGTCTTCACCTCGATTCACATCGAGGAGTTCGAAGTGGTGGCCCGTGACACCAAGCTCGGCCCAGAGGAGATCACGCGCGACATCCCCAATGCCGGGGACGAGGCGTTGCGGCACCTCGACGAGGCGGGCATTGTCTACATCGGGGCCGAAGTCGAGGCCGATGACATTCTTGTCGGCAAGATCACCCCGAAAGGGGAGAGTCCGACAACCCCGGAAGAGAAGCTGTTGCGCGCCATCTTCGGCGAAAAGGCCTCGGATGTGCGTGATACTTCGCTTCGCGTGCCTCCAGGAGGTCAGGGAACCGTGGTCGAGGTGCGGGTCTTCTCGCGTGCAAGCTACGACACGGACCAGCGCGCCGAGACCATTCACAGCGCCGAGGTCGACCGCCTCGAACAGAACCGGGCCGACGAGCACTCCATAATCGAGCGAACGGTTCAGGCGCGGCTCGTTGACCTGCTCGACGGGGGCACCGTCAAGCGCGGCCCCAAGGGTGTTGCGAAGGGCGCCGTGGTCGACCGGGATCTTCTCGATTCCCTCACTCATGGCCAGAGATGGCAGATCGTCGTGGCCGATCGTGCCACCATGGAGGCCATCGAAGAGCTCAAGGCTCGCTACGACGACCGGATGGCGGATCTTGAGCGGCTGCACAGGGCCAGCCTCGAGAAGCTCGAGGCGAGCGACGAACTGCAGCCTGGCGTGCTCAAGATGGTCAAGGTCTTCGTCGCGGTGAAGCGCAAGCTCCAGGCCGGTGACAAGATGGCCGGACGCCATGGCAACAAGGGTGTCATTTCCCGCATCGTTCCCATCGAGGATATGCCCTATCTCCAGGACGGCACGCCGGTTGACATCGTGCTCAATCCTCTTGGTGTGCCGAGCCGCATGAACGTCGGGCAGATTCTCGAAACACACCTCGGCTGGGCCAGCGCCGGTATCGGCAGGAAGATCGGCCGGATGGTCGACAGCATGACCATCGAGATGCCTCTCGACGGTGACAGGGTGTCAACCCATGACGACCTGCGCACCCTGCTCACCGGGGTCTACGGAGAGGATCCGGAGACCGGTCGGTTTTCAGGCATGAAGGACACCGAACTCATGGAGTCCGCCAACGAGCTGAGGTCCGGCATTCCGGTCGCCACTCCGGTGTTTGACGGTGCCGGCGAAAAGGAGATCACCGACATGCTCGAGCTTGCCGGTCTCTCCGCCAGTGGCCAGGAGATACTCATCGATGGCCGGACCGGGGAGCCCTTCGACCGGCCGGTCACCGTGGGCTACCACTACATCCTGAAACTCCATCACCTTGTCGACGACAAGATCCATGCCCGCTCGGTCGGCGCCTACAGCCTCGTCACGCAGCAGCCGCTCGGTGGCAAGGCCCAGTTCGGTGGCCAGCGTTTCGGCGAGATGGAGGTCTGGGCCCTGCAGGCCTATGGTGCGGCCTACACGCTCCAGGAGATCCTCACCGTCAAGTCGGACGATGTCGCCGGCCGCACGCGGATCTATGAGTCCATCGTCAAGGGTGATCAGTACTTCGAGGCCGGCATTCCCGAGAGCTTCAACGTGCTGGTCAAGGAAATGCAGGCGCTCGGCCTCAATGTCGAGCTTGAACAGGCGGGCTGACCGCCAGTCAACAGGAGACAGGGCATGAATGAGCTGATGCGCATATTCGGTCAGGCAACCGGCATCGAGAGCTTTGACCAGATCAGGATTTCAATAGCCAGTCCCGAGACCATCCGGTCGTGGTCCTTCGGCGAGGTCAAGAAGCCGGAAACTATCAACTACCGGACTTTCAAGCCGGAACGCGACGGCCTCATGTGCGCCCGCATCTTCGGTCCGACCAAGGACTACGAGTGCCTGTGCGGCAAGTACAAGCGCATGAAGTTCAGGGGTATCGTGTGCGAGCGTTGCGGGGTCGAGGTCATCAAGGCCAAGGTGCGCCGCGAACGCATGGGGCACATCGAACTGGCGGCTCCGGTTGCCCACATCTGGTTCCTGAAATCGTTGCCGAGCCGTATTGGCCTGCTGCTCGACATGACCCTCAAGTCGCTGGAGCAAGTGCTCTACTTCGAGCAGTACATCGTCATCGATCCGGGGCTGACGCCATTCGAGCGCGGCGATCTGCTGACCGACGCAGAGTACGACGAGGCGATGGACGAGTACGGAGAGGACGCCTTTGTCGCCGGCATGGGCGCCGAGGCGGTGCGTCGCATGCTGTCCATGATCGATCTGGATGACGAGAGCAAGATCCTGCGCGAGGAACTCGCCGAAACCACGTCGGAGGCAAAGCGCAAGAAGATCGTCAAGCGCCTCAAGCTCATCGAGACCTTTCGCGCGTCCGACAACAGGCCTGAGTGGATGATCATGGAAGTGATCCCGGTCATCCCGCCCGAACTGCGGCCGCTGGTGCCGCTCAACGGTGGTCGCTTCGCCACCTCGGACCTCAACGATCTCTACCGCCGCGTGATCAACCGCAACAACCGGCTCAAGCGGCTCATCGAGCTGCACGCACCGGAGATCATCGTTCGCAACGAAAAGCGCATGTTGCAGGAAGCGGTCGACGCACTGTTCGACAATGGCCGGCGCGGTCGCACCATCACCGGCGCCAACAAGCGGCCGCTGCGTTCGCTCTCGGACATGCTGAAGGGCAAGCAGGGACGTTTCCGCCAGAACCTTCTGGGCAAGCGGGTGGACTATTCCGGGCGTTCGGTGATCGTCGTCGGACCGGAGCTCAAACTTCACCAGTGCGGTCTTCCCAAGAAGATGGCTCTCGAGCTCTTCAAGCCCTTCATCTATTCCAGGCTCGAGATGTACGGCAAGGCCTCGACGATCAAGGCGGCCAAGCGTCTTGTCGAGCAGGAAAGACCCGAGGTCTGGGACATCCTCGAAGAGGTGATTCGCGAACATCCGGTCCTGCTCAACCGTGCGCCCACCCTCCACCGTCTCGGCATCCAGGCCTTCGAACCGGTTCTGATCGAGGGCAAGGCGATTCAGCTCCATCCCCTGGTCTGCGCCGCCTTCAACGCCGATTTCGACGGCGACCAGATGGCGGTTCACGTGCCCCTGTCGATCGAGTCGCAGCTCGAGGCCAGGGTGCTCATGATGTCGACCAACAACATCCTGTCGCCCGCCAACGGCAAGCCGATCATCGTGCCTTCGCAGGACATCATCCTCGGGCTCTATGACCTGTCCCTGGAGATCGCCGGACAGACCGGCGAAGGCATGGTGTTCCGTGGTATCGGCGAGATCGAGCATGCCCTGCATGTCGGTGCCGTCAGGATGCACGCCAAAATCCGTTCACGCCATCACGTCGACGACGGCGAAGGCGGCCGGTCCTCGATCATTGTCGAGACGACACCAGGCCGCATGATGCTCGGCAGACTGCTTCCCGACCACCCCGAACTTCCCTTCGAACTCGTCAACCGGGTCCTCACGAAGCGCGAGATTTCGGGCATCATCGACAGGGTCTACCGCTATTGCGGCCAGAAGGAGACGGTACTCTTTTGCGACCGCATCATGAATCTCGGGTTCCGACATGCGTGCGATGCCGGCATCTCCTTCGGCAAGGACGACATGGTGATCCCCACCGACAAGGAATTCCTGGTGCGCGCCACCCAGGAGAAGGTGCGCGAGTACGAGAAGCAGTACATGGACGGCGTCATCACTCAGGGAGAGCGCTACAACAAGGTGATCGACGAGTGGTCCCACTGTACCGACAAGGTGGCCGACGCCCTGATGTCCGGACTCTCGCAGCCTGGCGGCGAGGACGACAGTCGGCGGATGAATGCAATCTACATGATGGCCCATTCCGGGGCGCGTGGCGCACCTGCCCAGATCAGGCAGCTTGCCGGCATGCGCGGTCTCATGGCCAAGCCCTCGGGTGAAATCATCGAGACGCCGATCATCGCCAACTTCAAGGAAGGCCTGTCGGTCGGCGAGTACTTCAACTCGACTCACGGTGCGCGCAAGGGACTGGCCGACACCGCTCTCAAGACCGCCAATTCAGGCTATCTGACGCGGCGCCTGGTCGATGTCGCCCAGGACTGCGTTGTCGTCACCGAGGATTGCGGCACCACGAGAGGCATCGATGTCAAGGCCGTGGTCCAGGGGTCGGAAGAGATTGTCTCCCTCGCCGAGCGCGTGCTTGGCCGCTTCACGCTCGAAGAGGTTGTCAATCCGAAGGACGACACGGTGCTGGTCGAGGCTGACACGATGATCGAGGAGCGCCACATGGAGGCGATCCGCGAGTCGGGGTTGGAGCAGATCCGGATCCGTTCGGTGCTGTCATGCGAAACGAGGTCAGGCGTCTGTGCACGCTGCTACGGACGCGATCTTGCTCGTGGCACACCCGTCAACCTCGGTGAGGCTGTCGGTGTCATCGCGGCACAGTCCATCGGCGAGCCGGGGACGCAGCTGACCATGCGGACCTTCCACATCGGCGGTTCCGCCCAGCGCGGTGACGAGACGTCATCCATCGACACCCCGGTTGCCGGCATTGTCGGCATCCGCAACGCCCAGCTCGTGACCGACAGCGACAACAACATCATCGTCCTGGCACGCAACAGCGAGGTGTTCATCACCGACGATGACGGCCGCGAGCGGTTTGCCAAGCGGCTGCCCTACGGGTCGCGTCTGCTGGCCGGGGCCGATACCCGGGTCGAGCGGGGCGACACCCTGGCGCGCTGGGATCCCTACACCCGACCGGTCATCACCGATCGCAGTGGCCAGGTGGCGTTCAGGGACCTGACCGAAGGCAAGACCCTGCGTGAGACCCTCGACGAGACCAGCGGCATGACCAGCCAGGTCGTTGTCGACTGGGCCCAGCAATCCCGCGGCGCCGGTTTGCGGCCGCGCATCGTTGTCAGTTCGGCCGGGGAGGATGAATCCAAGGATTTCGAGCTGTCGGTGGGCGCGGTGCTGTCCGTCGAGAACGGCCAGCAGGTGCGGCCTGGAGACGTGCTGGCGCGGATCCCCCGGGATTCCGTCACCAATACCGACATCACCGGTGGCCTGCCACGGGTGGCCGAGCTCTTCGAGGCGCGCAAGCCCAAGGATCACTGGGTCATTGCCGAGAATGATGGCAGGGTGGCTTTCGGCAAGGACTACAAGAACAAGCGGCGTCTCTACGTCAAATCCGAGGACGGTGACGAGTCCCGGGAGTACCTGCTGCCCAAGGGCAAGCACATTGTCGTCAATGATGGTGACGAGGTGCGGCGCGGTGACATTCTCATTGATGGCAGCCCGGTGCCGCATGACATTCTCCGGGTGCTCGGCACCGAGGCCCTTGCCAACTATCTCATCGACGAGATTCAGGGGGTGTACCGCCTCCAGGGAGTGCGGATCGATGACAAGCATATCGAGGTGATCTGCCAGCAGATGCTGCAAAAGGTCGAGATCAGCACCCCTGGTGACACCATGTTCCTTGTTGGCGAGCAGGTCGACAAGAACGAGTTCGAGGATGCCAACGCCCGTCTCAGGGCACAGAACGGGACCGAAGAGGACGCTGCGGAGAAGTCCCTGGAGGAGGCGACGGCTACACCGGTTCTCCAGGGGATCACCAAGGCCAGCCTGCAGACCGGCTCGTTCGTCTCGGCCGCTTCGTTCCAGGAAACCACGCGGGTGCTCACGGAAGCGGCTGTGACAGGCAAGCGCGACACGCTCTCCGGCCTCAAGGAAAATGTCATCGTCGGCCGACTCATTCCCGCCGGGACCGGGCGCGTCACCCAGCGTCTGCGCAGTATCGAGGAGATGAACCGGCCCCGGTTGCCCATGGAGGACGAGGACATGCCGGATGCCGGCCATCTGTTGTTCGAGAGCGACGCGCCTCATCTGGTTGTCGAGTAGATGCAGGAGTTTCGCCTTTGCGGGGGACTTGACCGGGTGAGGAGCCGGCACTATAGTCCGCTTCCCCTTGCCACCCTGCGGGGAGGGGAAGGGGAAGCCCTTGAACACACTCTCACGATCCCGGGGCGCGGGCCACGCGGGAGAGCGGGAAGTGTTTTGTTTGTGCGACGGAATCGGGAACCAGGCGCATGCCTACCGTGAACCAGCTGATCCGCAAGCCGCGCAAGCCGCGGCGGGCGCGCAACAAGGTACCGGCCCTTGAGGCCTGTCCGCAGAAACGTGGCGTGTGTACCCGCGTCTACACGACGACGCCCAAGAAGCCGAATTCGGCCCTGCGCAAGGTGGCGCGGGTCCGTCTGACCAACGGGTTCGAGGTAACGAGCTACATTCCGGGCGAGGGTCACAACCTGCAGGAGCATTCGGTGGTCATGATCAGGGGCGGACGCGTCAAGGACCTGCCCGGTGTGCGCTACCACATCATTCGCGGCACCCTCGATACCCAGGGCATCGCTCAGCGCCGCCAGAGCCGTTCCAAGTACGGCGCCAAGCGTCCCAGGTAAGAAAGGGATCCCGCCATGTCACGCCGCCGCGCCGCCGATAGGCGGGATGTCCTCCCCGACGCCCTCCATGGTGACATCGTGCTCACCAAGTTCATCAACAGCGTCATGCGAGACGGCAAGAAGGCAGTCGCCGAGGGTATCGTCTATGGCGCCCTTGACAGAATTCGCGACACCACCGGCCAGGATCCCATCGGCGTCTTTCACCTGGCGTTGAACGCTGTCAGACCGGCCGTCGAGGTGCGCTCGCGGCGGATCGGCGGCGCCACCTACCAGGTGCCGGTGGAGGTCAGTCCCGACAGGCAGCAGGCGCTGGCCATCCGCTGGCTCATCGGCGCCGCCCGTGCCCGTTCGGAAACCACCATGGTTCAGCGCCTCTCGGGAGAGTTCCTGGACGCCTCGAGGCAGCGTGGTGCTGCTGTCAAGAAACGTGAAGACACCCACCGGATGGCGGACGCGAACAAGGCGTTTTCGCACTACCGCTGGTAGCGGTCGAAGCTGGTAACCCGGGGCCCTCCGAAGCGACCCCAAGGACGAGCAGGAATGACACGACGTCACGCAATAGAGCGCTATCGCAACATCGGCATCATGGCCCACATCGATGCCGGCAAGACGACCACGACCGAGCGCATCCTCTACTACACAGGCCGATCCCACAAGATCGGTGAGGTCCATGAGGGCACGGCCACCATGGACTGGATGGAGCAGGAACAGGAGCGTGGCATCACGATCACCTCGGCTGCCACCACGGCCCACTGGCGCGACCATCGAATCAACATCATTGACACCCCCGGTCACGTCGACTTCACCATCGAGGTCGAGCGCAGCCTGCGCGTCCTCGATGGTGCCGTGGCGGTCTTCGACGCAGTCTCGGGCGTCGAACCACAGTCCGAAACCGTGTGGCGCCAGGCCGACAAGTACGGCGTGCCGCGCATTTGCTTCGTCAACAAGATGGACCGCGTCGGCGCCGATTTCTTTCGTTGCGTCGACATGATCGTCGAGCGTTTCGGCGTCAGACCGGCGGTGCTGCAACTGCCCGTGGGTGCGGAAGCGGACTTCCGCGGCGTCGTGGACCTCGTGACCATGAAGGCGGTGATCTGGCACGACGATGTCAAGGGCGCGCGCTTCGAGGAAACGGAGATTCCCGCGGAGTTGCGCGCCGACGCCAGCGAATGGCGCTCGAGGCTCGTGGACGCGGTTGTCGAACACGACAACGATGCCATGGAAGCCTATCTCGATGGCGTCGATCCCGACGCCGAGACCCTGGTACGGTGCATCCGTGCCGGAACACTCGAGCGTACCTCGGTCCCGATGCTGCTCGGCAGCGCCTTCAAGAACAAGGGTGTCCAGCCACTACTCGACGCCGTGACGTACTATCTGCCGTCACCCGTCGACGTGCCGCCGATTCGGGGTGTCGTGGCGAAGACCGGCGAAGAGGTGACACGCGAGAGCAGCGACGAAGCGCCGTTTGCTGCCCTTGCCTTCAAGGTGATGGCCGACAAGTACGTCGGCACACTCACCTTCGCCCGCATCTACTCCGGTGTCCTGAAGACCGGCGACCAGCTGTTCAACGCCGCCAAGGGAGCACGCGGGCGGGCCGGACGCATGCTGCTGATGCACGCCAACAGTCGCGAGGATATCGACGAGGCGCGCGCTGGCGACATCGTCGCCCTGTGCGGCCTCAAGGGAACCACCACAGGCGACACCATCTGTTCGCCCAGGGAACCGGTGGTTCTCGAGCGCATGGAGTTTCCCGATCCCGTCATCGAGGTGGCGGTCGAGCCGAAGACCCGTGCCGACCACGACCGCATGGGGATGGCGTTGACGAGGCTCGCCCACGAGGACCCCTCCTTCAGGGTGTCGACTGACGAGGAATCGGCGCAGACAATCATCAAGGGCATGGGTGAGCTGCACCTCGAGATTATCGTCGACAGGATGCGCCGCGAATTCAACGTCGAGGCCAGTATCGGCGCTCCCCAGGTCGCCTACCGCGAAACCCTTACACGGTCCTTTGACGTCGACTACGTGCACCGCAAGCAGACCGGTGGCGCCGGCCAGTACGCCAGAGTCTGCATTCTCTTCGAGCCGGGCGAACCCGGTTCGGGAATCGAGTTCGTCAGCGAGATTGTCGGTGGCAACGTGCCGAGGGAGTACATTCCCTCCGTCAAGACCGGAATCGAGAGGGCGGCCATTTCGGGTGTCCTGGCGGGTTTCCCGATGACCGACTTCAGGGCGACACTCCATGACGGTGCCTTCCATGCCGTTGATTCGAGCGCCATGGCCTTCGAGGTGGCGGCCCGCGCGGCGTTCCGCGAGGGCGCCCTCGCGGCGGGGCCGAGGCTGCTTGAACCGGTGATGCGGGTCGAGGTCGTGACACCCGAGGAGCACATGGGGGATGTCATGGGCGACCTCAACAGCCGCCGCGGACATATCCAGGGTCTCGAGCCCAGGGGTAATGCCCAGGTGGTACGTGCCAGGGTGCCTCTCGGCACCATGTTCGGGTACGTCAACGACCTGCGCTCAATGAGCCAGGGACGGGCGACCTTCACCATGCATTTCAATTCCTATGAACCCGTGCCCGACCTGGTCTCGGAAGACCTGCGGGCCCATATCGCCTGAGTGCGAGTCACTTAACGAAGGACGGATGAGGCAACCTCATGGCCAAGGAGAAGTTTGAGCGTACGAAGCCGCATGCGAACATTGGGACGATTGGGCATGTGGATCACGGCAAGACGACGCTGACGGCGGCGATCACGCGGATTCTGGCTCGCACGGGCGGTGCGACGTACACGGACTACGCGTCGATTGACAAGGCTCCTGAGGAGCGGGAGCGAGGCATTACGATCAACACGGCGCATGTTGAGTACGAGACTGAAGCTCGCCACTACGCGCATGTCGACTGTCCTGGTCATGCGGACTACGTGAAGAACATGATCACGGGCGCGGCTCAGATGGATGGTGCGATTCTGGTTGTGTCGGCGGCGGACGGTCCGATGCCTCAGACGCGCGAGCACATTCTTCTGGCGCGTCAGGTGGGTGTTCCTGCGATTGTGGTGTACCTCAACAAGGTTGACCAGGTTGACGACGAGGAGCTTCTGGAGCTTGTGGAGCTTGAGGTTCGCGAGTTGCTGGACGAGTACCGTTTTCCTGGGGATGACATACCTGTGGTGCGGGGCTCGGCCCTGGCGGCGATGGAGGATGGCGACGCGGAGACGGGAGAGAAGTCGGTTCTTGAGTTGATGGCGGCGGTTGATTCCTACATTCCGACGCCGGAGCGCGCGGTGGACCGTCCGTTTTTGATGCCGATTGAGGATGTGTTTTCGATCTCGGGGCGCGGCACGGTTGTGACGGGTCGTGTTGAGCAGGGTGTTGTGAAGGTTGGCGACGAGGTTGAGATCGTGGGTATCCGGGAGACGTCGAAGACGGTGTGCACGGGAGTGGAGATGTTCCGCAAGCTGTTGGATTCCGGCGAGGCGGGGGACAACATCGGGGTTCTTCTGCGTGGCACGAAGCGCGACGAGGTGGAGCGCGGCCAGGTTCTGGCGCGTCCGGGGACGATCACGCCGCACACGCGTTTCAAGGCGGAGACCTATGTCCTGACGAAGGATGAGGGCGGTCGTCACACGCCGTTCTTCACCAACTACCGTCCGCAGTTCTTTTTCCGGACGACGGACGTGACGGGTCACGTGCAGTTGCCCGAAGGGATCGAGATGGTGATGCCCGGGGACAACGTGACGATGGACGTGGAACTGATTTCGCCGATTGCCATGGACGAAGGCCTGCGCTTTGCCATCCGCGAGGGCGGCCGCACCGTCGGCGCCGGCGTCGTCGCCGAAATCGTCGACTAGAAAACAGGCGAGGGGACGAAGACCATGGCCGGACAGAACATCAGGATCAGGCTCAGGGCCTTCGATCATCGCCTGCTCGACCAGTCGACCAGCGAGATCGTCTCCACGGCGCGGCGCACCGGCGCCAGGGTCAAGGGTCCCATCCCACTGCCGACACGGATCGAGAAGTTCACGGTCCTGAGAGGTCCCCATATCGACAAGGAGTCGCGCGAGCAGTTCGAGATTCGCACCCACAAACGTCTTATCGACATCGTCGAACCGACCCCCCAGACCGTCGATGCGCTCATGAAGCTCGACCTCGCGGCTGGCGTCGATGTCGAGATCAAGCTGTGAGGTGAAGGCCATGCGTTGCGGCATGATCGCCAGAAAGCTCGGAATGAGCAGGATATTCACCGGGGACGGCGGGCATGTCCCGGTCACCGTGCTCGAGGTGGGGGCGAACCGCGTCGTTGCCAGGCGATCCGTTGAGCGCGACGGGTACACGGCCCTGCAGATCGGCACGGAAGAGGCGAAGGCCCGGCATCTCAACCGGCCCCGTCGGGGACACTTCGCCGCGGCCGGCACCGAGCCGCTGCGCAAGCTCGTCGAGTTCCGCGTTAGCGATGAGGCCATGTTGCCGGTGGGAGCAACGCTCTCGGTCGATCACTTCGTGCCCGGCCAGAAGGTCGACGTCACGGGCGTGAGCCGTGGCCGCGGTTTTGCCGGCGCCATGAAGCGTCACAACTTTGGCGGCATGCGCGCCACCCATGGTGTGTCGGTCTCCCATCGCGCTCATGGTTCCACGGGCAACAGCCAGGACCCTGGCCGCGTGTGGAAGGGCAAGAAGATGGCCGGGCACATGGGAGACGTGAAGGTCACGGTGCAGAATCTCGAGGTCGTCTCGACTGACGCCGGCAAGGGTCTCATCATGGTGAAGGGCGCGGTACCGGGTGCGCCCTCGGGCTGGGTACTGATCCGCGATGCGGTGAAGGCTCCGCCTGGAGACGACGTTCCCTTTCCCGGTGCCTTTGTCAGCGATGACGATCACCCGGACGAGACGTCATGAAGATCGACCTGCTTTCCTTGACGGCAGCGCGAAGGGCGATGTCGAGTTGCCCGAAGAAGTGTTCAGTCTTCCCGTCAGGCCGGACATTCTTGCCCGCGTGGTGCGCTGGCAACTGGCCAGGCGGCGTCAGGGAACCCACATGACCAGGACGACCGGTGAGGTGACCGGGACCACGGCGAAGTTCCGGCGCCAGAAGGGCGGCGGCACCGCCCGCCATGGCAGTCGCAAGACGAACATCTTTCGCGGTGGCGCCGTGGCCCATGGCCCTCGTCCCCGCAGTCATGCCCACGCGCTGCCCCGGCGTGTCCGTGCCCTGGGTCTGAAGACGGCGCTCTCCCTCAAGGCCGGAGAGGGCAAGCTGGTGGTGGTGGACAGCACCCGGCTCAGCGAGGCGAAGACCGGCCACCTCAGGTCCCGCCTGCAGGAGATGGGTATCAGCAATGCGCTCGTCGTCGACGGCAGTGATGTTGACGCCGGGTTCCGGCGCGCCGCCTCGAACATTCCCGGGATCGACGTGCTGCCTTCACGCGGCATCAACGTCCATGACATCCTGCGTCACGACACGCTGGTTCTGACCACCGATGCCGTGGCGGCGCTGAAGGAACGGCTCCAATGACGCCAGAGAAGTGCTACGACATTATTCATCGGCCGGTCATCACGGAAAAGTCGATGCGGGGCGCCGAATGGAATCAGGTCACCTTCCAGGTGGACCGCAGGGCGACCAAGAAAGAGATCCGCCAGGCCGTCGAGACCATCTTCGGTGTTACGGTCAAGGCGGTGAACACCATGAACCAGACGGGCAAGGTCAAGAGATTCCGTGGCCGCCTGGGCCGTCGCAATGCCGTCAAGAAGGCGGTCGTGACGCTGGCCGAGGGCGAGCGGATTGACGTGACCGGGACACTTTGACCATGGCACTCAGACCCCAGAAACCTGTGACACCGGGCAGACGCGGCCTCGTCCAGGTCGATCGCCGCCATCTTCACAAGGGCGCGCCGGTCAAGGAGTTGACCGAGGGACTCAACAGGAAGGGTGGACGCAACGTCCACGGCCGCATCATGACCCGCCGGCGTGGTGGCGGGCACAAGCGCCGGTACCGCAAGGTCGACTTCCGTCGTGCGCGGTTCGATGTCCCGGCGACGGTCGAGCGCCTGGAGTACGATCCCAACCGTTCTGCCCACATCGCCCTCGTGCGCTATGAGGACGGCGAACAGTCCTACATTCTCGCTCCCCAGCGTCTCGGCGTCGGCGACCGCGTGGTGTCGGGTTCCAGGGTCGACATCCAGCCCGGCAACGCGATGCCGCTGCAGAACATTCCGGTGGGTACCGTGGTGCACAACATCGAGCTCAAGGCCGGAGCCGGTGGCAGGATCGCCCGTTCGGCGGGCGCCTATGCCCAGCTCATCGGCAAGGACCAGGGATACGCCCAGCTCCGTCTCAAGTCCGGCGAGATGCGCGTGGTGCGCGGGGAGTGCATGGCCACCATCGGTGCGGTCTCCAATCCCGAACACCAGAACCGCAAGCTCGGCAAGGCCGGACGGTCACGTTGGCTTGGCAAGAGACCCTCGGTGCGCGGTGTCGTGATGAACCCGGTGGACCATCCCCATGGCGGCGGCGAGGGGCGCACCAGTGGCGGCCGTCATCCCGTGACTCCGTGGGGAAAGCCGACCAAGGGTGCGCGCACGCGCTCGAAAAAGGCCAGCGACAAGCTGATCATCGCCCGTCGCCACCGCAGAAAACGCTAGGAGATCCGACGTGACCCGATCTGTCTGGAAAGGACCTTTCGTGGATGGCTATCTGCTCAAGAAGGCCGAGGCTGTGCGCGAGTCCGGGCGCAAGGAAGTCATCAGGACCTGGTCCCGGCGTTCGACCATCGTGCCGCAGTTTGTCGGCCTCACGTTCGGCGTCTACAACGGCCGCCGGCACATTCCGGTGCTGGTGACGGAAAACATGGTAGGCCACAAGTTCGGCGAGTTTTCGCCGACCAGGACCTACTACGGACATGCCGCCGACAAGAAGGCACGGAGAGGCTGACGCCATGGCAAGACGGCACTCACTGTTTGATACGGGGGACGACCGGGTGCACGCCCGCGCCCGTTCCCTGAGGGTCAGCCCGCGCAAGCTCAACGAGGTGGTGGCTCCGATCAGGGGAAAGTCCCTTGATAGGGCGCTCAACGAACTGCTGTATTCCCGCCGCCGTATCGCCGGCGATGTACGCAAGGTTCTGCTGTCGGCCATGGCGAACGCGGAAAACAATCACGGCCTCGATGTCGACCGTCTCGTCGTCAGCGAGGCCACAGTGGGCCCGGGACTGAAGATGCGCCGATTCCGGCCGGCCGGCCGCGGCCGCGTTCATCCCTATCGCAAGTCGTTCTCGAATCTCGAGATCGTGCTGTGCGAGACCCAGGAAGGTGAGGACTGATATGGGACACAAGGTCAATCCCGTCGGCTTGCGCCTCGGCATCAACCGGACATGGGATTCGCGCTGGTATGCCAGTGGCGCGGGCTATGCCCGCATGCTGCATGAAGACCTCGCCATACGCCGCCTGGTGCGCAGCCAGTTGTCGCAGGCGGGCATCTCGAAGATCGTCGTCGAACGCCAGGCATCCAGGGTGCGGGTGCTGATTCATACGGCGAGGCCCGGTGTCGTCATCGGCACGCGCGGCAAGGGAATCAAGTCGCTGAGCGAGAGTCTCCAGGCGCTGACCGAGTCGACCGTCGCGGTCAACATCGTCGAGATCCGCAAGCCCGAAGTGGATGCCTACCTGATCGCAGAGAACATCGCCCAGCAGCTGGAACGGCGTGTCTCCTTCCGCCGCGCCATGAAGCGCGCCGTGCAGTCTGCCATGCGGCTCGGAGCGGAAGGCATTCGCATCAACGTCGAGGGACGCCTCGGCGGCGCCGAGATTGCCCGCGCGGAGTGGTATCGGGAGGGCAGGGTGCCGCTCCATACCCTGCGGGCCGACATTGATTTCGGCCGGGTCACAGCCAAGACCGCCTACGGAACACTCGGTGTCAAGGCCTGGGTCTTCAAGGGTGAGGTGTTCACCCACGATCCGGGGGCCCACGAGCGCCGTGAGACGGAACTTCACGGCACCCAGGCGAGGATGTAACGGTCATGCTTTCTCCGAAGAAGACACGCTACCGCAAGGCGCACAAGGGCCGTATCCACGGCCACGCCAAGGGGTACACCAGCCTCAATTTCGGCGCCTACGGCATGAAGGCGCAGTCCGCCGGGCGCATCACGGCACGTCAGATCGAGGCCTCCAGGCGCGCCATCACCCGCTACATGAAGCGAGCCGGGCGTGTCTGGGTGACCGTGTTCCCCGACGTTCCGGTGTCCACCAAGCCGGCCGAGGTGCGGATGGGCAAGGGCAAGGGTTCTCCGGAGTACTGGATGTGCCGAGTGAAGCCCGGTCGCGTGATGTTCGAGCTCGACGGGGTCGACGAGACGACGGCGCGCGAGGCCATCAGGCTGGGTGCGGCAAAGCTGCCGATACCGGTACGCTTCATCCAGCGCCATTCCGGAGGCACGGCATGAGGGCGGTGGAAATCCGGGCCATGAGCGCTGACGAGAGGAAGGAACAACTTCTTTCGCTGAAGAAGGAACTCTTCAACCTGCGCTTCCAGCACGCCAACGGGCGCGAGGGAAACACGGCGCGTGTCCGGCAGATCCGCCGCGACATCGCACGCATCAAGACTGTTGAAGGGCGGTCCCGGACCAACCTTGAGGGAGGCACGTGAGCCATGTCGCGACGCACGATGCAGGGAGTGGTGACAGGGAAGTCGGGAGACAAGACCGTCGTGGTCAGGGTCGACCGGCTGATGAAGCACCCGCTCTACAAGAAGACAATCCGCCGCTCCAAGCGCTATCACGTCCACGACGAGACCAACGAGGTCCAGGTCGGTGACAAGGTCCGGATCGGTGAAAGCCGTCCGCTGTCGAAGCTCAAGCGGTGGACGGTTCTCGAGCCCGCCGTCTGACCGGCGCGTTCGTTGGGAGAAGTGATCGATGATCCAGGCTGAGACCAATCTCTTTGTGGCCGACAACTCCGGTGCGAGGCGTGTGCAGTGCATCAAGGTGCTTGGTGGCTCGAAACGAAAGACCGCGAGCGTCGGCGACATCATCGTCGTCACGGTGAAGGACGCCGATCCCCAGTCACCTGACCGCAGCGCCAAGATCAGGAAGGGTGACGTGGCCCGCGCCGTAATCGTGCGCACCGCCAAGGAGATTCGCCGCCCGGACGGCAGTGCCCTGCGCTTCGACCGCAATGCGGCGGTGATCATCAACCGGCAGAACGAGCCGGTGGGTACCCGCATCTTTGGCCCGGTCACGCGCGAACTGCGATCCCGCAATTTCATGAAGATCATATCTCTGGCGCCCGAGGTGCTCTGATGGCTGCAAGGATCAAACACGGAGACCGCGTGATCGTGCTCGCCGGCCGAGACCGGGGTCAGCAGGGCGAGGTCCTCAAGGTCCTGCCACGCGAGGGCCGGGCCATTGTTTCCGGCGTCAATGTGGTGCGGCGTCACACCAAACCGACGGCGCGGGACCCGGGTGGCATCATCACCAAGGAACTCGCGATCGATCTTTCGAATCTGGCAGTGGCCGATCCTGTAGACGGCCGACCAACCCGTGTCGGATTTCGCACCCTGGACGATGGCCGCAAGGTCCGCGTGGCCAAGCGTTCCGGCGAAGTGATTGACGGATGACGGAGGGCAACGCCATGGCCGTGCCGCGTCTCAAGGCGATGTACAACGACACCATCCGTCCGGCGATGATGGAGACGTTCGGTTACAGGAACATCCACGCCGTCCCGAGACTGGACAAGATCGTCCTCAACATGGGTGTGGGCGATGCCGTACAGGATTCGAGGCAGGCGGAGGCGGCCGCCGGGGAACTGACGTTGATTGCCGGACAGAAAGCGGTGGTCACCCGGGCTTCGCGATCGGTATCGAACTTCAAGCTGAGGGAAGGCATGCCTGTCGGTGCGCGGGTTACGCTGCGCGGACGCCGCATGTTCGAATTCCTCGACCGTCTCGTCACAATCGCGCTGCCCAGGGTGCGCGACTTTCGCGGCGTCAGTTCGAAGAGCTTCGACGGCAGGGGCAATTTCGCCATGGGCCTCAGGGAACAGATCGTGTTCCCCGAGATCGACTATGACCGGGTCAGCCGCATTCGCGGGCTGGACATTGTCATCTGCACCACAGCCAGGAACAACGACGAGGCCTGGCACCTGCTTGACGGTTTCCACATGCCATTCACCAGGACGTGAACCATCTGTCGAGGGAGTTCCCAACGAAAGGACGATCATGGCAAAGAAGAGCGCCATTGAAAGAAACAAGCGGCGGAAAAAGCTCGTCGCACGCTTCGCCGACCGGCGGGCTGCACTCCTTGCCCAGGCGAAGTCGCAGGACCTTCCCGTGGAAGAGCGCTTCCAGGCGAGACTCAAGCTCGCCAAGCTGCCGCGCAATTCAGCGAAGGTCAGGGTGCGCAACCGTTGCGCCGTGACCGGCAGGTCGCGCGGTTACCACCGGCGGTTCGACATGTCCCGGGTGATGCTGCGCGAACTGGCCTCCGACGGCCTGATTCCCGGCATGGTCAAGTCAAGCTGGTGAGCGAGGTGAGACAAGTGTCATGACGATGACCGATCCCCTGGGCGATATGCTGGCCCGCATCCGCAACGGGCACATGCGCGGCAAGACGCGCATCAACTGCCCGGCGTCGAAACTCAAGGAAAACGTGCTCGGAGTGCTCAAGCGTGAAGGCTACATCCGCGATTGGCACCGCAACAGCGAGATGCCGTCGCGCCCTGAACTCGTGATCGAGCTCAAGTACTACGAAGGCGAGCCGGTGATCCGCGAGATCGGCAGGATTTCCACGCCCGGACGCAGGATCTATACCGGTGTCAGGGACATGCCCAGCGTCTATGGCGGTCTGGGCATCACCATCATGTCAACGCCCAAGGGCGTGATGACAGACGACGAGGCACGGGCGGCCAATGTAGGCGGCGAAGTGCTCTGCCGCATCTTCTGACGCCAGCGCTGGCGAGGAAAGGTAAACCATGTCCCGCATCGGAAAGAATGCAATCGCCGTGCCCGAGGGAGTCGCCGTCACCGTTGGCGAGTCCTCGATCGAGGTCTCCGGGGCGAAAGGGTCGCTCACGCAGTCCTTCCTTCCCGAGGTGTCGGTAGCCCTGGAAGGGGACGTGCTGACGGTGACACCGAATTCGTCATCGCGCCAGGCAACGGCCCTGTGGGGCACGACACGCTCCAACATCCAGTCCATGGTGACCGGGGTCACCTCGGGATTCCGCCGCACTCTCGAACTCCAGGGCGTCGGCTACCGGGCACAGATGCAGGGAGGGACGCTGAGACTCCAGGTCGGCTACAGTCACGACATCGAGGTTCCGGTGCCTGATGGCCTCGCCGTCGAGTGTCCGAACCAGCAGGAGATCGTCATCAGCGGCATCGACAAGCAACGCGTCGGCCAGCTTGCCTCCGAAATCAGGCGTCTGCGGCCACCGGAGCCGTACAAGGGCAAGGGAATCCGCTACAGCGGCGAGGTCGTGTTGCGCAAGGAAGGCAAGAAGAAGTAGGGGCGGCCATGAAGACGGCAAGGGAACTCCAGGCGCGCCGCCGGGCGCGTACACGTCTCAAGCTGAAGGCACGGGCTGCCGGTCGGCCGCGGCTCTCTGTCTTCCGCTCGTCACGGAACATCTATGCGCAGATCATCGAGGACGGCGCCGGGGTTACCCTGGCCTCGGCGTCCAGCATCGACAGCGGAATCAAGGGCGAGGTCGCGAACGGCGCCACGATCGAAGCGGCGTCTCGTATCGGCAAGGTCATCGCCGAACGCGCCATCGCTGCCGGAGTCACCGAGGTGGTCTTTGACAGGGGAGGTTACCGTTATCACGGCCGCGTCAAGGCACTCGCCGATGCCGCCCGTGAAGGCGGTCTCAAACTATAGAACGTGTTCTTGGAAGGGATAGGGGATGGCAACATCGGGTCGTGAACGGGGCGGCGGACGCCGCGGCGGCGGTGACAACCGGGAGGGAAGCGAGTTTCTCGAGAAGCTCGTCAGCATCAACCGCGTCGCCAAGGTCGTCAAGGGCGGCCGGCGGTTCGGCTTTGCCGCGCTCGTGGTTGTCGGTGACCAGAAGGGCCGCGCCGGTCATGGCGCCGGCAAGGCGCGTGAGGTGCCCGAGGCCATCCGCAAGGCGACCGAACAGGCACGCCGCAACATGGTCCGGGTGCCGTTGCGGGAAGGGCGCACCCTGCATCATGACGTGACCGGGCGCTATGGCGCCGGGCGCGTGGTCCTGCGTTCCGCACCACCGGGCACCGGCGTCATCGCCGGTGGGCCGATGCGCGCCGTCTTCGAGGCGCTCGGCGCCCAGGACGTCGTCTGCAAGTCGACCGGCAGCGCCAATCCCCACAACATGGTCAAGGCGACCTTCGATGCGCTGGCGCGTACGATGTCACCACGCCAGGTGGCCGCCAAGCGCAACAAGTCGAACCGCCTGATCCAGGAGTCGAGGACCTGATGGAAGAAGCAAGGACCGGGCGCATCAGGGTCACGCAGACCGGCAGCCCCATCGGTCGGCCGGCGGACCAGCGTCAGACACTGGTCGGCCTGGGCCTGGGGCGCATGTCGAGAACGCGTATCCTCGAGGACACGCCGGCTGTGCGCGGCATGCTGAGAAAGGTGCATCACCTGGTGGACTGGGAAGAGATCGGCGGAGACTCCAGCTCATGAAACTCAACGAGATCCGTGACAATCACGGCGCCACCCATGCGCGCAAGCGCCGCGGGCGTGGTATCGGCACCGGTCTTGGCAAGACAGGTGGGCGTGGCCACAAGGGTCAGAAATCACGGTCCGGCGTCGCTCTTGCCACCTTCGAGGGTGGCCAGATGCCGATCTACCGGCGCCTTCCCATGCGCGGGTTCACCAACCCGTCGCGCAAGCGCTACGTCGAAGTGACGCTGGAGCGCCTGCAGCGGGCCATCGACTCCGGCAGGCTCGACGCCAGCCAGGCCATGACCGGCGAGACCCTGCGCGAGGCCGGTGTCATCAGGCGGCTTCGCGACGGAGTCAGTCTTCTTGGCTCGGGCGACCTTGCGGCACGCATCGAGATCACGGTTGCCCGGGTCACGAAGTCGGCACGCCGGCAGATCGAGGAACAGGGTGGTACCGTCAACGTGACCGCCGGCTGACGACCAGGGACATGGCAACCCGCCAGGACCAGTTCGCCGGCCAGCTCAATCTCGGGGCACTCGGCAAGGCGACGGAACTCAGGAAACGCCTCTGGTTTACCCTGGGCGCGCTGGTGGTCTATCGCCTGGGCACCTACATCCCCATTCCCGGGGTCGATCCCTCGATCCTGGGCGACATCTTCCAGCAGCAGGCCGGCGGCATCCTGTCGATGTTCAACATGTTTGCCGGTGGCGCCCTGGAACGCATGACGATCTTCGCGCTCAACGTCATGCCCTATATCTCCGCCGCGATCATCATGCAGCTGATGACGGCGGTTTCGCCGCGTCTCGACCAGCTCAAGAAGGAAGGTGAGGCGGGGCGCAAGACAATGAACCAGTACACCCGCTACCTGACAGTGGCCCTGTGCATCGTCCAGGGCTACGGCATTGCCGTCGGTCTCGAGGCAATGGCGGGAAGTCAGGGCTCGGCGGTCATGGAACCCGGTCTCTTCTTCCGATTCACCACGGTGGTGACCCTGCTGGGTGGCACCATGTTCCTGCTGTGGCTTGGCGAACAGGTGACCCAGAGGGGAGTCGGCAACGGTGTCTCCCTCATCATATTCGCCGGTATCGTCGCCAGCTTCCCGGGTGCTATCGCCCAGCTGCTGGAACTGGGCCGGGTCGGCTCCCTTTCCGCGTTCACGATCATGGCGATCTTCATCGGTGCCGGCCTGATCATCTACTGGATCGTGTGGATGGAGCGGGCCCAGAGACGCATCGTCGTGCAGTACCCCAAACGCCAGGTCGGCAACCGCATGTTCGGTGGCGAGAGTTCCTACCTCCCCCTCAAGCTCAACACCGCCGGCGTCATTCCCCCCATCTTTGCCAGTTCCATCCTTCTGATGCCCGCGACCTTTGCCAGCTTCTCGGCAGTGGGGAGCGGTTCGAGCTGGCTGACGGAGATCACCAGGCTGCTGGGCCGCGGTGAGCCCCTCTACCTGCTGATCTTCGGCTCGGCGATCGTCTTCTTCTGCTACTTCTACACGGCGGTGGTCTTCAATCCGGCTGATACCGCGGACAACCTGAGAAAAAACGGCGGTTTCATTCCGGGCATCAGGCCCGGCAAGAACACCACCGAGTACCTTGATTTCGTGCTCACCAGACTGACCACCGTGGGTGCGCTCTACCTGGCTCTCGTCTGCCTGCTTCCCGAGTACCTGATAGGCAGCCTTGCCATTCCTGTCTTCCTGGGTGGAACATCGCTGCTGATCTGCGTAACCGTGACCATGGACACGGTCTCCCAGATCCAGTCCCACCTGCTGGCCCACCAGTACGAGGGCCTTATCCGCAAGGCCAGGCTCAAGGGCAGGCGACGATGAAGCTGCTTTTGCTCGGACCCCCGGGGGCCGGCAAGGGGACACAGGCGCATCGCCTGATGGCGCGCTATGACATACCCCAGCTTGCCACGGGGGACATGTTGCGCAGGGAGGTGGCCAATGGAAGCGAACTCGGCCGCGCCGCGGCCCGGATCATGGAAAGGGGTAATCTTGTCGGCGACGATCTCATCATTGCCATGATCGCGGGACGTATCGACCTGGAGGACTGTCGGAACGGCTTCATCCTGGACGGATTTCCCCGGTCTCCGGCCCAAGCTGAGGCTCTCGACGCCATGCTGTCATCGCGCTCGAGTGCCCTTGATCGTGTCATCGAGATCGGCGTCGACGACGACATCCTCGTCAGCCGCATCACCGGACGCTTCACCTGCCGCGCCTGCGGTGCCGGGTACCATGATGTCTTCCACAGACCCCTCGAGAGCGGTGTGTGCGATTTCTGCGGCGGTCGGGACTTCGACAGGCGCGCCGATGACAACGAGGAAACGGTGCGTTCGAGGCTGGACGTCTATCATCGTCAGACAGAGCCTCTCCTGCCGTACTACGCCTCCCGCGGCATCCTCGTCACCGTCGACGGCATGGCTGCCATCGACGAGGTGACGGAACAGATACTGGCGGCGCTTCCGGTGCCGTCGACGATTGACAGCGACGGCGGGTGTCCCTTACAATGACTCCCTTGTCCCTCAATCAAATTCAACCATATCCCCTTCAGTTACTGGCCAGGGAGAGACGGCTTTGGCGCGCATTGCAGGAGTGAACATCCCGACGTCCAAGCGGGTGGAAGTGGCGCTGACCTATATTCACGGAATCGGCCGCACGAGTGCGCGCCAGATCTGCCGTTCGGCGCAGATACCCGATGCCCGACGTGTCAATGAACTCACGGACGCGGAGGTTGTCCAGATCCGCGAACTGATAGACTGCGACTATACGGTTGAAGGCGACCTGCGTCGTGAGGTGGCCATGAGCATCAAGCGGCTGATGGATCTCGGATGCAACCGCGGTATCCGTCACCGCAAGGGGCTGCCGGTCCGCGGTCAGAACACTCACAACAATGCGCGAACCCGCAAGGGCAAGGCGCGGCCGGTCGCCGGCAAGAAGAAGTAGATTCTCCACAATGGCACGTGAAACGACCCGCGTCAGGCGGCGGGAGAGGAAGAACATCACATCGGGTCTTGCCCATGTGACCGCATCGTTCAACAACACCATGATCACCATTACCGATGCCCAGGGCAATGCCATCTCCTGGTCGTCGGCGGGATCCATGGGCTTCAAGGGATCGCGCAAGTCGACGCCCTATGCGGCGCAGATGGCTGCCGAAGACGCCGGCCGCAAGGCGCAGGAACACGGCGTCCAGACTCTGGAGGTCTATGTCAAGGGCCCGGGCTCGGGACGCGAATCGGCCCTGCGTGCCCTGTCGGCAATCGGTTTTCAGATTACCGCCATCCAGGACGTGACCCCAATTCCGCACAACGGATGCCGACCGCGCAAGCGTCGCCGAGTCTGACCTCGTCCCTGACATCATGACCGTGACGGACGCCGCGGTGCGGCAGCGTCACCAATGAGGCAATGGAGCACAATGGACAAGAACTGGACGGCTCTGATCAAGCCCAGGAAGTTGCAGATCATTCCCGGAATGGACGCCTCGCGTGAGGCGGACATCGTTGTCGAGCCTCTCGAGAGAGGCTTCGGTACGACCCTGGGCAATGCGCTGAGAAGAATTCTGCTGTCATCGCTGCGCGGCGCGGCCGTAGTCGGTGTGCGTGTGAACGATGTCGTTCACGAGTTCTCTTCGATCCGCGGCGTGCACGAGGACCTGACCGACATCATTCTCAACATCAAGGCGCTGGCCATCAAGATGCACAGCGACCATACGCCTGAGCAGCCGCGACGCGTCTTTCTCAGCGCCAGCGAGCCTGGCGCCGTGCTGGCCGGCCGTATTGACGGCGGGGCAGACTTCGAGGTTCTGGATCCCGATCATGTCATCTGCACTCTCGATGCCGGGGCCAGCCTGGACATGGAGCTCCACGTGGCGACCGGCAACGGCTACGTTCCTGCTTCGCGCAACCGCGACGAGGAGGCGCAGATCGGACTGATTCCCATCGACGCCATCTACAGTCCGGTGCGCAAGGTTGCCTTCAAGGTGGAAAACAGCCGCGTCGGGCAGGTGACAGACTACGACAGGCTTGCCATGTCGGTGGAGACCAACGGTGCGGTCAACCCCGAGGACGCCGTGGCTCTGGCGGCACGCATCCTTCAGGAACAGCTGCAGCCCTTTGTCAACTTCGAAGAGCCGCAGGATCTTGTCGATCACGACGATGCGAGAGAGCCGGAATTCAACAGGCACCTGCTACGCAAGATCGACGAACTTGAACTCTCGGTGCGTTCAGCCAATTGTCTCAAGGGGGACAACATCGTCTACATCGGCGACCTTGTTCAGAAGTCCGAGTCAGAAATGATGCGAACCCCGAACTTTGGCCGCAAGTCGCTCAACGAGATCAAGGAAGTGTTGGCGCAGATGCAGCTCGGCCTCGACATGAATCTGCCGGACTGGCCGCCGGAGAACATCGAGGAGCTGGCGCGGCGTTACGAGAATCCCTTCAGCTGACGAGGACGGGGAGAGGGTCATGCGACACCGGCATTCGGGGCGCAAGCTCAATCGAACGAGCGCACACCGTACCGCCATGCTGCGGAACATGGCAGCGGCGCTGATCAAGCACGAGCAGATCACCACCACCCTTGCCAAGGCGAAGGAAGTCTCTCCTTATGTCGAGAAGCTCGTTACCCTGGGCAAGCGCGGTACGCTTCACGCCCGGCGCCTTGCCCATGCGAGGCTGCGTGACGACGCGATGCTGGTGAAGCTGTTCGAAACCCTGGCGCCGCGTTATGAGGATCGTGCAGGCGGCTACACCAGGGTCCTCAAGGCGGGTTTTCGCTACGGCGACAGCGCGCCCATGGCGGTCGTCGAGTTTGTGGACCGTGATGAGGACGCCAAGGGCCAGGACTCTGGCCCGTTGCAGCAGAGTGAAGACGAGGACTGAGACCGGTCTTTCCCGGGCACCGCCGCCGTTGCTCAGTTTTGGAACAGCGTGTTGCTCCGCCCCGCCCGGTCGTCGATCTCGATGACCCAGAGATCGGGATCATAGGTCTCCTGGCGGGCGAGATGGCGGTCCGCCTCCGCCTCGTCCAGCACCTTGTGCACGGTGGACGTGTGATCGTCCCGCGACACCTGCAGGATGCTGACCTCATCTCGTCCCTTCACCAGTTTGAGCCAGATTTCCCCGGCATCCGCATCTCCGCGCCGCAGCACGTAGACGGGCACGGCAGCAAGATCGCAGCGGCGCAGGAAAGCCTGGACCCACACGACCGAGGCGATCCGGACGGACACCGTTCAGGCTTCCTGGCGAGCGGGGTTCATCCTGGCCGCTTTCCTTGAGAGCATGGCACCATGATGACCGATCCCTTCGCCAGGAGCCACCGGCAGTTGCCGCCTTGACCGCGGAGGGTGCACCATGGCAGTCCGCCAGCCAGGGAAGGAACGGGTGCTTGACGGGTCTCTTTGAAGACGGAGTACCACGGCCGCTGGCCGACCGCATGCGTCCGGCAGTGCTGGAGGACGTCGTGGGCCAGGACCATCTGCTGAAGCAGGATGGTCCGCTAGGCCGCATGGTGGCCCAGGGACGCCTTGCCTCGATGATCCTCTGGGGGCCGCCTGGAACCGGCAAGACCACCATTGCTCGGCTCATCGCCGAACGGGTCGATCTCGCCTTCGACCCCGTTTCTGCCGTGTTTTCCGGTGTGGCCGATTTGAGGAAGGTCTTCGAACGAGCCCGTTCGCGGCGCGCCACCGGTCTTGGTACACTGCTGTTTGTCGATGAAATCCATCGCTTTAACAAGGCACAGCAGGATGCCATGCTGCCCTTCGTCGAGGACGGCACTGTCGTTCTTGTCGGTGCTACCACCGAAAACCCCTCCTTCGAAGTCAACCAGGCCCTGGTGTCGCGGTGCCAGGTGCTGGTGCTGGAGAGGCTGTCCCTGGACGCGCTGGGCCAACTTCTGTGTCGGGCCGAGAAACTCCGGCAACGAAACCTGCCTCTGGACGACGATGCCCGTCTGGCCCTTGCCGCGATGGCCGATGGTGACGGCCGCTTCCTGCTCAATATCGCAGAGGAACTCCTCTCTCTCGATGTGCCGTCGCCTCTGGACCGGCAGGGTCTGGCGGAAGTGGTGCAGCGCCGGGTTCCTGTTTACGACAAGGCCGAGGAGGGCCATTACAACCTCATCAGCGCTCTTCACAAGTCGGTCCGGGGATCGGATCCGGATGCCTCTCTTTACTGGCTCGCCCGCATCCTTCAGGCGGGTGAAGATCCACTCTTTGTTGCCCGCCGTGTCATCCGCATGGCGGTCGAGGACATCGGTCTCGCCGATCCCGCGGCGCTCACCCAGGCGGTGGCTGCCCGGGATGCCTTTGCCTTCCTCGGATCGCCCGAAGGGGAACTGGCCATTGCCCAGGCGGTTCTCTATTGCGCCACCGCTCCCAAGTCCAACGCTGCCTACCGCGCCTTTTCTGCCGCCACGAAGAGTGCCAGGGTCGAAGGAAGCCCGATGCCGCCCAAGATCATTCTCAATGCGCCGACGCGCCTCATGGAGGATCTCGGCTACGGCGAGGGATACCGTTACGACCACGACACCCCGGCTGCGTTTTCCGGTCAGGACTACTTCCCGGAAGGCATGGAAAGGCAGCAGTTCTACCGACCGGTGGAACGGGGATTTGAGCGAGAAATCACAAAACGCCTTGCCTACTGGGAGCGGCTGCGCCAGCAGGCCGGAGAGGACGGGTGATCAAAGCCTGTCTCCTCGTTGCCGCCGGCGGCGCGCTGGGCGCGGTGGGCCGCTATCTCGTGACGGCCGGTGCCGCGGCTCTGTTGGGAGGTGGATTTCCCTGGGGCACTCTCATCGTCAATGTCGTGGGATCCTTCCTTCTCGGGGTTCTGATCGGGTTGCTGTCAGCCGCCTGGACGCCTCCCGGAGACATGAGGCTCTTTCTCGCCACCGGCTTTCTCGGAGCCTTCACGACGTTCTCGGCCTTTTCCCTTGACGTGGTGAGCGAGTTCGAGCGCGGGTTCAACTCCCTTGCGATCCTCTATGTCGTTGCCTCGGTCGTGTTCTCGGTCCTGGCCCTTCTGGCAGGACTGCGCCTCATGCGCGTGATTCTCGCATGACGGCCGTCACCCATCTCACGGTCGCAGACTCCGATGCCGACGTGCGACTTGATCGCTGGTTCCGTCAGCGCTTTCCCCATGTCACCCACGGACATCTCTCGAAACTCCTGCGTACGGGCCAGATTCGTCTCGACGGCAGAAGGTGCGGTGCAGGAGCCAGATTGCAGGCTGGTCAGACGGTTCGACTGCCTCCTCTTCCTGCGGCTCCTGCGGCGACAGAAACGGTCCGCCGGTCACCCGACAGCCGCGACCTTGAGGACATTGCTGCGCGGGTCATTCACGTGGACGACTGGATCATTGCCATTGACAAGCCGGCTGGTCTTGCCGTGCAGGGCGGCAGCGGACTGTCCCGTCACCTCGACGCCCTGCTGGACGGGTTGCGATTTGGCGCGGCGGAGAGGCCACGCCTGGTTCATCGCCTCGACAGGCAAACCAGCGGCATCCTGCTTCTCGCTCGCCATGCTCCGGCGGCGCGCGCCCTGCAGGCCTGCTTCAGGGACGGCAAGGTCGAAAAGACGTACTGGGCACTCGTCGTCGGTGTTCCGGACCTGCCGCGGGAAGGCCGCCTCGTCATGCCGCTCGTCAAGAGAGGCAGGCCGGGGCGCGAGCGTGTCGAGGTCGCTGACGACGGAGGCCGGCGCGCGGTGACGTTCGCGCGCATCGTCGCAAGCGCCGGTCGAATTGCCACATGGCTTGAGTTGCGCCCGATGACCGGACGCACCCACCAGCTCAGGGTGCATTGCGCCGCCATCGGCCATCCCATTCTCGGGGACGGAAAGTACGGCAACCGCGCACCGGGACGGATCTCGCGCGCCCGGCGCCTCCACCTCCACGCGCAGTCGCTTTGCCTGCCGCACCCCGAGGGCGGCATGCTGAACCTCGGGTGCGCCCTGCCGCAAGACCTGCAGGAGAGCTGGGAGATGCTGGGATTCAGCGTGGACGGGGATGGTCCGTGAAAGGCCCGTACGCGGTCGCCGGGAGTGAAGGGGACTACCGTATCGAACTCGACGGCCGGCCGGTGATGACACCGGCACGACATCCCCTTCGTGTTCCCTCGAAGCCCCTTGGCGACACCATTGCCGGGGAGTGGACATGCCAGGGAGATCGCATCGATCCCTCGACCATGCCCATGATGCGTCTTGCCTCCACGGCCATTGACCGTGTTGCGCCCGAACCCGCACGCGTCATCGCCGGTCTCGTGGCCTGGGGAATGAGCGACCTCGTGTGTTTTCGTGCCGATCATCCGGTGGAACTGGTCAGCCGCCAGGTGGCGTGCTGGCAGCCCCTTGTCGACTGGATCGCGGCAGAGCACGGTGCGGCGCTCGCCGTCACCACCGGAATCATGCCGCTGGAACAACCCCCGGAGTCGATCAACGCCTTTCGATCGGTGGTTGAGGACCTCGACAGCTTCCACCTCGTTGCGGTCCACAGTATCGCAAGCGCCACCGGCTCCCTCGTCATTGCCCTGGCGCTCCTTGCAGGACGCCTGGGCGCCGGGGAGGCCTTTCGCGCCGGCTCCCTCGACGATCTGTGGTCCCTTGAGGTGTGGGGCGATGACGCCGAAGCACGACGCCGGCTGGATGTCAGGCAAACGGACATTTGTGAGGCTGAGCGTTTTCTCCGTCTGCTTCGTCAGCAGGCATGAACCTTGGTATGCTGGCGGGTGACCTCAATCAGGCGGATGCGGACGATGCAGGATGTGATCGGTGAACTGACGGGGCGCCGCGCCCGCGCCCGGGAAGGGGGTGGTGAGGGGCGCATTGCCCGTCAGCACGCAAAGGGAAAACTGAGCGCACGCGAACGCATCGAACTGCTCCTGGATGAAGGCTCCTTCGAGGAATGGGACATGTTTGTCGAACATCGCTCGGCGGAGTTCGGCATGGCCGACCACAAGGTGCCAGGCGACGGTGTCGTCACCGGTTGGGGCACCATCAACGGCCGCCTGGTCTTCGTCTTCAGCCAGGACTTTACGGTGTTCGGAGGATCGCTTTCGGAATCCCACGCCACCAAGATCTGCAAGATCATGGACCGGGCCCTGCAGGTGGGGGCTCCGGTGATCGGACTCAATGACAGTGGCGGAGCGCGCATCCAGGAGGGTGTGGATTCCCTTGCCGGATATGCCGAGGTGTTCCAGCGCAACGTCCTTGCTTCCGGGGTCGTGCCACAGGTGTCGCTGATCATGGGACCCTGTGCCGGCGGGGCAGTCTACTCCCCGGCAATGACCGACTTTATCTTCATGGTGAAGGATACTTCCTACATGTTCGTGACCGGTCCGGATGTGGTGAAGACGGTGACCCACGAGATTGTCAGCCACGAGGATCTCGGCGGTGCCGTAACCCACACCACGCGGTCGGGCGTGGCGGACCTCGCCTGGGACAACGACGTCGAGGCCCTGGCGCAGACACGGCGCCTGGTGGATTTCCTGCCGGCCTCGAATCGCGAGAGCCCCCCGGTAGTCGAAACCTCCGATCCCTTCGACCGGGTCGAACCTGCCCTGGATACCCTGGTGCCTTCCAATCCGAACAAGCCCTACGACATCAAGGAACTCGTTACGAGGGTGGTGGACGAGCAGGACTTCTTCGAGATCCAGCCGGCCCACGCGGCCAACATCGTTGTCGGGTTCGCCCGCATGGAAGGCTCGACGGTGGGCCTTGTCGCCAACCAGCCCATGGTGCTGGCTGGCTGCCTCGATATCGAGGCAGCGCGCAAGGCAGCGCGCTTCGTTCGCTTCTGCGACTGTTTCAACATTCCGATTATCACCTTCGTTGACGTCCCGGGATTCCTGCCCGGAACCGATCAGGAGCACGGCGGGATCATCAAGCACGGTTCGAAACTCCTCTATGCCTACGCCGAGGCAACGGTCCCGAAACTCACCTGCATCACGCGCAAGGCCTATGGCGGTGCCTATGTCGTCATGGCCTCGAAGCACCTGCGTGGCGACATCAACTACGCCTGGCCGACGGCGGAGGTGGCGGTCATGGGATCGAAGGGGGCGGTCGAGATCATATTCCGTTCCGATCTTGACGATCCCGGACGCATGGAAGCCCGTACGGCAGAGTACCAGGAGCGCTTCGCCAATCCTTTCGTCGCCGCCTCGAGGGGGTTCGTCGACGACGTCATCATGCCGCGTAATACACGCAGGCGCCTGTGCAACGCGCTTCGCATGCTGCGTGGCAAGGAGTTGAGCAACCCGTGGAAGAAACACGATAACATTCCCCTGTAATCAAGGTGGTGTCGGAACGTGTTCAACCGAATTCTCATTGCCAACCGTGGGGAGATTGCCTGCCGGATCATCACGACCTGCCGGGCACTGGGTATCGCCACGGTCGCGGTTCATTCACAGGCCGACGAGGATGCACTCCACGTCCGGATGGCCGATGAGTCCTTTCCCATCGGACCGCCGCCGCCGGGGGAGAGCTACCTTGTCATCGAAAGGATCATCGATGCCCTTGTGAGATCGGGTGCCGAAGCGGTCCACCCCGGTTTCGGATTTCTTGCCGAGAACGCCCGCTTCGTCGAGGCGGTCGAGGCCGCGGGCGCCGTTTTCATCGGTCCGCCTGCCAGCGCCGTTGCCGCCATGGGCGACAAGATCGAATCCAAGAGGATCGCCGAAGCGGCGGGGGTGAGTGTAGTTCCCGGCAGCGCTTCCGAGACCAGTGATGTCGACGAGGCACTCGCGGCTGCCCTCGACATCGGGTACCCGATCATGATCAAGCCGGCGGCCGGCGGCGGCGGCAAGGGAATGCGGGTGGTTGGCGATGACGATGAACTCGTCGAAGGGTTCCGGTCCTCGCAATCGGAAGCCGCCACTGCCTTCGGCGATACCAGGGTCTTCCTCGAGAAGTTCATCACACGCCCACGCCATATCGAAATCCAGCTTCTGGCCGACAACCACGGCGCCGTGGTGGCTCTCAACGAGCGGGAGTGCTCGATCCAGAGGCGTCATCAAAAGGTGATCGAGGAAGCTCCGAGCCCGCTCATCGACGAGGAGACGCGCCGGGCCATGGCCGGGGAGGCGTGTGCCTTGGCGCGCGCTGTCAACTACCGATCGGCCGGCACGGTCGAGTTTGTCGTCGACCCCGACAGGAGCTTCTACTTCATGGAGATGAACACCCGTCTCCAGGTCGAGCATCCGGTGACGGAATTCATTACCGGAGTCGATATCGTTGAACAGATGATCCGTATCGCCGCCGGCGAACCCCTCGCCTTCACGGCCGACGATGTCGGCATCGACGGGTGGTCCATCGAGGCACGAATCTACGCCGAGGACTCTCGGCGCGGATTTCTGCCGTCGACCGGCCGCCTGCGCACCTACCGGCCTCCACAGACCACCCGTTCGCTGAGGATCGACAGTGGCGTGGAGGAGGGGTCCGAGGTGACGATGTTCTACGACCCCATGATCGCCAAGCTGGTGGTGCATGGCGATGACCGGCAGGCCGCCATTGCTGCGATGCGCCACGCACTCGATTCCTTCGAGATCAGGGGCGTGCAGCACAACATCGACTTTCTGGCGGCGATCATGCGTGATCCCGAGTTTGCCGCGGGCGACATGACGACCGCCTTCATTGATCGCACCTGGCCTGATGGCTTTTCCGGGGCGCCCGTGACGGAGCGCGAAAGAACGGTGCTGACCAGTGTGGGCCTTCTTGCCCACCTCAGAGTTCTCGAGCGTGACCGCAGGATCACGGGGACGATGCGTGAGCCGGAGTCGATGGCCCGTGACTGGGTCGTGCAGTTCCCCGGCGAAGAGTTCGAGGTGTCGGCCCGGTTGACCGGGGACGGCATCGTCTGGAGGAACGGCGAGCGCGACATCACGGTGACGAGTTCCTGGAGTCCGGGCCAGACACTGTTTCAGGGTGAGGTGGAAGGTCTCCCCGCCGTCGTCCAGGTGCTGCGCAGAGGGACCTCCTGGGAACTCTCGCATGCCGGCGTCAGCGAGCAGATGACAGTTCTTTCGGGCGGGGCGGCGAAGCTGTTGTCGCGGATGCCGGCAAGACCCTCTGCCGATCTCTCCCGTCTTGTCACCTCGCCAATGCCAGGGCGGATCGTCGATCTTGCGGTCGGGGAAGGTGACGTGATCGAGACGGGTCAGATGCTCGTCGTCATTGACGCCATGAAGATGGAGAACGTGCTGCGGGCGGAGCGCTCCGGCGAAATCGCCAAGGTTCATGTCGCTGTCGGCGACTCGGTTTCCGTTGATTCCACGCTCCTCGAATACGCCGCGCATTCTTCCCCATGACCACCGGTCCCGGTCACGAGCGGCGGGTGCACGTGACGGTCACCGGCCGCGTACAGGGCGTGTGGTACCGGGCATGGACACGCGAGGAAGCACGCGATCTCGGCCTTGACGGCTGGGTCCGCAACCGCAGCGATGGTTCGGTGGAGGCGGTCCTTGCCGGAAGCCAGGAGGATATCGAGACCATGCTGGGCCTCCTGAAACAGGGGCCGCCGCTGGCCGTCGTCGAGAAGGTTGCGTGCGAGCCGTTCGCGGAAGAGGTGGCGTGCGGTTTCGCTCAACGACCCACGTTGTGAAAGGGAATTATATAGGAAAGTCACCATGATCGCCTTGACTTCCGGGCGTTCACGAGGGATGACACGCGTGTGGTTTGGGGTCGCCTGCCCCGCCCCACCAGACGGCCAATGGAGGGCCGACCGCGCATGGCTCAGGATACTCACGAATATCGGCAAGTCACCTACCGGTTGCTCCCCGGCAGCCGGGCGAAGGCGCGCAAGCTTGCGGCCACCGCGGGCGCGTGCCGCTTCGTCTGGAACGCCATGCTCGACCAGCAGGAGCAGCTTGTTGCAGCGGCGAGACTGGCGGGAGCGGACCGGCTGCCAGGCGTGTCGTTCTTCACGCTCGGCAAGGCCTTCACCCGGCTTCGCAGGGTGACGCCGTGGTTGCAGGAGATGCCGTTCGCGCCCGTCCGCTACGCTCTCAAGTACCAGGCGGATGCCTGGCAGGCGTTCTTCTCCGGGCGCGCCGGACGGCCCCGCTTCAAGCGTCGAGGCGATGACTCGGTGACGCTCCCGGACGACATCCGCATCCGGAACGGCATGCTCTACGTCCCGAAGATCGGGCCGATGCGGCTTCGCTGCCGGGGAGGGAACCCCTACCCCGGGGGCGAGCCGGTGCAGGCGGTGATCAAGCAGCGCTGCGGCAAGTGGTACGCCACGGTCTGCTACAGCGTGGCGTCTGTCGAGCGGCCCGACGACGGTACGGTGACCGGCCTCGACATGAACGTGCGGCAGGTGGCGGCGTCGGACGGGCGGCTGTTCCAGGCACCGAAGACGCGCCGCCTCGAAGCCCGCAGGCGGCGCTACCAGAAGAAGCTGGCGAGACAGGTGCGCGGTTCCCGGCGTCGCAAGAAGACGCGGCGCCAGCTTGCCCGAACGCAGCGCCGGATCGCCATGCGCCGCCGCAACTGGCAGCACCATGTTTCCCGGGCCCTGGCGGGCGGAACGGTCGTCATCGAGGATCTCAACACAAAGGCCATGACGCGAAGCGCGAAGGGAACAGTCGAGCACCCCGGGATGAACGTGAAGGCGAAAGCCGGGCTGAACCGCGAGATTCTCGCCACCGGCTGGGGCGGCTTGCGGGCCATGCTCGACTACAAGGCCCCGCGCGTCGTGGCTGTCAATCCGGCCTTCACGAGCCAATCCTGCGCGGCGTGCGGCGCGGTTGACGCCGCTTCGCGCCGGGGCAGGACATTCGAATGCGTGGCCTGCGGCCATGCGGATCATGCGGACCTGAACGCGGCCCGCACCATACGGCGTCGGGGACAGGCGCTGCTGCACGGGGAGGTTGCCGCATCGAACGGGCCTGCGAACCGTGAAACGGATCGGTGGGCCGCATGAATGTGACTCTCCTATATATGTCCCTTGTGAAACACGTCGCGGAACGTCTCTTCCATGGCCGTGCGCAAGGTATGGCCTTCGACCTCGATACCGAGCGCCGCCAGGGATGTCACGCCGTGAGACCTGATGCCGCAGGGCACGATGCGGCCATAAGGCGCGAGATCCGGGGCACGGTTGATGCTGATCCCGTGATACGTCACCCAGCGGCGCACGCGTATGCCGATGGCCGCGATCTTGTCCTCGCGTCCGCACGCGTCGACCACCCAGATACCGACGCGGTCCCGGCGGCATTGACCCGTCACACCGAAGCGCTCCAGTGTCCGGATGATCCAGGTTTCAAGGTCTTGGACAAAGACATGCAGGTCGTGTCCCCGGCGGGCGAGATCGAGCATGACGTAGGCGACCTGCTGTCCCGGACCATGCCATGTGTAGCGGCCGCCGCGCCCGGTGCGGTAGACCGGAATGTCTCCGGCATCGATGAGTTCGTCATCCCGCGCGCTCGTTCCCGCCGTGAAGAGGCTCGGATGTTCGAGCAGCCATACCGTCTCCGGCGCCTCGCCGGCGCGAATGCCGGCAGCCGTCTCTTCCATGGAGCGCACCGCATCCGGATAGTCCACCGGCCGGTCGCTCACCTTCCAGCGAACAGATGTCATCGCAGTGAATCTACCAGATCGCACACGCAGCCGGGACTCGGCCCCGTTGCCTCCCGGCCCGGTCGCATATGTCGATGTTTTCACGTTTCATCGACACGTAGTGGGAGACGTGTCGACAGAATCGATATCACTTTAATCCCCGCCACGAAATCCCGAGGGTCAAGCACCTTGTAGCGCGGGTTGTTTCGGGTACGCCTTCCCAACCGTCGAAGCTGCAGTGTCAGGTTGCCTGTCTCCGCACGCTTCGAAACGTCCAGCCCGATCCGGGGAACCCGGGGGCGGCGGTCAAGCCGCCGCCCGCCGTGAATCCGCGAGAGGCGCTACTCGCTCTTCGTGATCAACTCCCATCTCAGGCTGGCCTCCTCGATCGGCTGGAAGCCGTCGACACTCGCGGCATACGCCCGGGTGATGTTGAAGTGAAAGGGAATGAGCGAGCCACCCTCTTCGAACAATTGCCGCTGGAGCATGCCGTAGAGCGCCTTGCGCTTCTCGAAGTCCGGTTCCCCGGCCGCTGCGTCGAGATTGGCGTCGAACTCGGCATTGTTCCAGTTGTTTTCGTTCCACGATGAATCGCTGCGCCACCCCAGGTTCAGGATCACGCCTGCGGATCTCTGCCACCACCAGGTCTGGAAGACCGTCTCAACCTGGTAGACGTCGTTCCAGTAGCCATCCGCTGGAGCCATGACGAGATTGACCGCAATGCCGGCGTCAGCCACCTGTTCCTGGTACACCTCGGCCATCGTCGACCAATGCGGGTCCTTGTCGCTGGAATAGAGAGAGAACTCGATCCCGTCAGGATAACCGGCTTCGGCCAGCAAGCGCTTCGCCTCGGCAATGTCCTGCGGGCAATCGATATCGGCCTGATACGCATCTCCTGCCCAGACAGGGTGATCACACACGACCGTGCCGCCCCCGGGGCCGGCGACCAGATCGGTCATCTCCTGACGATCGACGGCGATCCGAACGGCCTTGCGAACCCTGGGATCGTCGAACGGCGGTCTGTCCACCAGGAAGATGATGCCCTTCCATTCACCGGTCGGGATCGTCTGGGTCTGGAACTTGGGGTTGTTCTCGAACAACGGCTTGTGTTGGGCGGTCAAGGCTTCGATGTAGTCGATCTGCCCGGTCAGCAGTGCCTGTATTCGTGCCTCGCTGTCGGGAATCGCAATGACCTCGACACGGTCGACGGCTGCCCGCTGTCCCCAGTAATCGTCGTTGACGACCACTTCGGACGTCCCTTCAGGGTCCAGCTTGGTCATACGGAACGGGCCGGAACCAATTCCACTCGTGGCCATGGTGTCGCCCGAACCCTCTGGGATCATGACCATCTTCCACTCGGTCAATGCGATCGGCAGATCCGCATCCGGCTGGTTCAGGTTGAAACGCACCGTATGGCTGTCGAGAGCCTCGATGCTGTCGACCGACTTGATGGTCGAACGGTTGGGTGAATCAAAGTCCGGATCCAGGACGCGATTGATGCTGTAGACGACGTCGGCGGCATCGAAGTCCGAACCGTCATGGAACTTGACGCCTTCACGCAGTTCCATGGTCAAGGCGAGGCCGTCGTCGGAGATGCTCCACGACGTTGCCAGATACGGTGCTGCGGCGCCGGTTTCATCAGTCCGGGTCAACCGTTCGTGCACGAGCTGGTTCATGATGTAGAACGCGTCCACGCTGTGCGCGTCCATGGTCTCGGCTCCCCCGCGGCCGAGCCCATGGGAAAGCCGCAGAACGCTTTCCGCCATGGCGGCGCCGGCGAACAGCGTTGCCGCCAGAACACCCGCCAAAGCGGCTCGACCGCCTGTGCCGACGATCCCCCGCAAAGTGCATGTATCGATATCTATAGAGTGTTTCCTCATGGTCATTTCCTCCGATGAGCGCGAGCCAAGCATGCCTTTTTGGCGATTTGCCAACTCGTTGTCGGGCCTGAATCGCGCCAGCCGATGCCGGAACGATATGATTCGGACCGAAACTCGCAGCATAGCGTCTTCGCGTCGGGTGGTCCATTTGACCGATCGCGGGAAGGATTCCCGGGGGCCCGGAAAGTCGTTTCCCTCCGGTACGGCAGAGTGATCTCCAACGTGCACTGATCAAGGACGCAGAGCAGAATCCGACCCAATCTGCATGCGCTCCAGATCGGGAAGCGGGATGTGACAGCGGATTGCGTGACCGTCGCCCGTTTCCTGCCACGGTGGACTGTCCCTATCGCAGATTTCGCCGACCCGGCGTTGACAACGCCTTTGGAAAGGGCACCCCCGAGCAGGTGGCGAGAGCTCTACGACGTCCTCTGCCGCCAGGGTGGGCGCCGTGTCAGGGTCCGGTTCGAGCACTGCACCGAGCAGGACCTCCGTATACGGATGCGAGGGCAGGGCATAGACCCTGTCGGACGGCCCGACCTCGCATAGCCGTCCTTGATAGAGCACCGCGACCCGCCCGGCGATCGCCCGCACCACTGCGAGGTCGTGCGAAACGTAGACGTAGGTCGCGCCGTGACGGGCCTGCAACTCCATCAACAGTTCGAGGACTACCGCCTGAACCGAAACATCGAGCGCGGAGGTGACCTCGTCGCAGAGCACCAGCGCGGGTTCTGCGGCAAACGCCCTGGCGACGGCGATACGCTGCTTCTCGCCGCCCGACAACTGGCTCGGCAGGCGGTCGAGGTAGTAGGGGCCTAGGCGGACCTGTTCCAGCAGGGCAATGCAGCGATCCCGCAATTGGGCGGCGCTGAGTCCGAAGTAGAGTCGCAGTGGCTGGGCGAGCAACTCGGCCACCGTGTGACGGGGATTGAGTGAAGCGTCCGGGTTCTGGAAGATGAGCTGAACCTGCCGGAGAAGGTCCTTGTCGCGCCGACCGACAGGTGCGTTGAGACTCTTGTCACCATTGAACGTGATCGTTCCCTGCCTCGGCGAACGCAACCCGGCGACGGTAGCGAGGATCGTTGACTTGCCGCTTCCCGACTCGCCGACCAACCCCAACGTCTCTCCACGAGCCACATGAAGCGCGACGCCGTCCACCGTAGGTGTGACGTCAGGCTGGCGTCCGAGGATCTGGTCGATGATACCTGGCTTCGCGTAACTGATAGAGACGTCGTCGAGATGCAGGATGATTTCCGGGACATTGTTGCTTTGATTGTCTTTGCCTGCCGGCGACTCGGGAGGCGGCAGGCCCTCCACCTTATCGACAAAATGACAGCGTACGACCTCGCCGTTGGCAGAGGGCTCCAAACGCGGTGACTCGTCGTGGCAAAGTTGCTCGGCCATCGGGCAGCGATCGACGAATGCGCACCCCCGCACCACATCGCCCGGGGGCGGCGGAAGGCCGGGCATCGATGCCGGCACCGCCGCTTCCCTGAGCTTCGGGATGGAAGCCAGGAGGCCGCGGGCATAGGGGTGGGCCGGATGCTTGAGCACCTGGCGCGCCGGACCTTCGAGGACGAACTCCCCGGCGTACATGACGGCGATACGGTCGCTGACCCGCGCGATGGCGCCCATGTCGTGGCTGACATAAACCATCGCGGTCCCGATCTCGCCCGCAAGATCGCGCAGCAGTTCGAGGACATGAGCTTGCGTGGTGACGTCAAGGCCGGTCGTCGGCTCGTCGAGCAACAGGACTTCGGGCTCGCCGGCCAGCGCCATGGCAATGGCGACGCGCTGTTGTTGACCTCCCGAAAGCTCATGGGGATAGCGCTCCAGCAACTCTTCGGGTTGCGGCAGGCGTACCTGCGACAACAACTCGAGGACGCGTTCGCGCCGTTGCTCCGGTAAGAGTGCTGTGTGGAGTCTCACCGATTCCTCGATCTGGCGGCCGATTCTCGACGTCGGTGTCAACGCCTGGCCGGCATTCTGTGGAATCAGGGCGAGATCGCCGCCACGGATGTCTTCGAGAGCACTGTCATTCATGTCGAGAAGATCGCGTTCCCGAAATAGGACCTCGCCCTCCAGAACGCGAAGCCCTGGCTTGAGGTATCCCATCATCGCCAGGGCCAGGGTGCTCTTGCCGCAGCCTGACTCGCCGACCAGCCCTACCGTCTCGCCCCTGTCGAAACTGAGGTCGATGTTACGCAGGATCGGCAGAGTCGCGCCGCTGGCGCCAGTAAAGCCGACGCTGAGGTTGTTGACCTCGATGAGCGCGTCCGCCACGAGAGATCTACACCGGTGCCTTTTGGGCCCGGTCGATGCCCAAGGTCTTTGCCAAGGCATCGGCGCTGAGGTTGACGCCGATGATCATCGAACTCAACGCGATGATCGGTCCCAGCAGGGCCCATGGCGCGACGGCCATGTAGCTGCGGCCGTCCGCGATCATCAACCCCCAGTCGGGAGTCGGCGGAGTGATGCCGAAGCCCAGGAACGACAGCGAGCTGAACGCCAGGATCATCCACGACCAGCGCATGGCACCATCAACCAGCAACACGTCCCGGACATTCGGCAGGACTTCGCGCCAGACGATGGTCCACGTGCTCTCTCCGCGCGCCAGTGCAGCACTGATGAAGTCGCGCGCCACCACATCATGTGTTGCGGCCCGTGAGATACGAATCACGGATATGCCGTAGAAAAATGCCAGAGTGGGGATCAGGACGGCATCGCTGGTGCCCAGCATGGCGATGATCAAGAGCAGGAACAGGATCCAGGGGATCGCCATGAAGGCGTCGACGACGCGCATCATCACATCGTCGACCCTTCCACCGATCAGCCCGAGCACCAGGCCCAGTGACCCGCCCCACAATACGGCAAGCAAGGTCCCGAAGCTGGAGATGACCAGCGCCTGACGACCACCCAACAAGGTGCGGGTGAGGACGTCACGGCCGAGATGATCGCCGCCCAGCCAGTGCTCCGCACTCGGGTTCACGAGGACCAATTGGGAGTTCTGGGTCGTATAGTCATAAGGCACGATCCACGGCGAGATGAAAGCGATGATGATATGACTGGCCACGATGGCGAGACCGACTAAGCCAGAGGGGCGCCTGGCCATCTCACGGATCACCATGCCAACCCTGAACACCCGGGTTCTGGGCATTTCGTTCACAAGGCCCGTCATCACCATGGCGCTAGACCTTCATGGTCCTGAGTTTGGGATTGGCGATCAGGGACAACAAATCGGCAGCCAGATTCAAGCCGACATAGAGCACAGCGAGGATCAACGCGATCGCCTGCACCAGCGCCAGGTCGCGGTCGGACACCGAGTCAAGCATCAATCGCCCCAGACCCGGGTAGTTGAACACGACCTCGATCACGACGGTCCCGCCCAACAGCCATGCCAGAGTCAGCGCCACCAGATTGATCGTGGGAAGAAGCGCGTTGGGAAGCGCATGCCTGAACACCATCTGCCAGTAGGGGACGCCCTTGAGAATCGCCATCTGCACATAGTCGCTGGCCATGACGTCGATTACGCAGGTCCGCACCATGCGCAGAATGTGCGCCGTCATCACGAAGGCAAGCGCGATGACCGGAAGGATGATGTCCTGGAGGAACTCGAAGACCGGCGCGTCGGGCCGGGTGATGACAATTCCCGGCAACCACCCCAGCATCACGCTGAAGAGAAAAATCAATAGTGTCGCGCTGATGAACTCAGGCAGGGTCATGGCGAAGATGGCACCCGTGGATATCCACAGGTCGGCCATTCGATCACGCCATAACGCGGCGATGACGCCGAGCATGATCGCGATCGGAATCCCGACTGCGGACGCCGCTGCGCCAAGAAGCAGGGTGTTGCGGAGCCGGATTTCGACGAGCCCGGAGATCGGTTTGTTGCGTCGAATGGAGACACCCAGATCGCCCTGGAGCGCGCCGCCTGCCCAGGCGACGAATCGCTCGTAGGCCGGCCGATCGAGGCCAAAGTCCTGGCGGCACTTTTCGAGCCTGGTTTCCAGAACAGTTTCACGACCCAGATAGGCGGTGCAAGCGTCGCCGGGCAGTGCTTCCACGCCCACAAAGACGATGGTTGTCACCAGGACGAGCGTGACCACGCCCAAGGCCAGTCGACGCAGTATCAACTTGAACATGGTACCCCAGGGGCGCCGCAGCGCGCGGTGTCGACCTGACTGTCCATCTCGATTTCCGGTCCGATTCTAGCCCACATCCGGCGTTCCTGCCACCGGCGACGCTGAACACGGCATAGATCCGGGGCGGAATTGCAAATGCCACGACGGAGCACTATCGTTTCGCACAACCTCCTCTCCAGCGGACCGCAAGGCAGCATGCCGACAACCCACGTTCGACTTGACGAGGTCTCGTCCACGTTGCCGAGCGCCTTCTACTACGATCGTGTTCACCACGAACGTGAGTTGAGGCAGATCTGGCACAAAGAGTGGTTGTTGGTCGGAAGGGCGGACCAGGTAGCGGCAGTCGGGGACTATCAGGTCGTCGAAGTCGGTGACCAGAGCGTCATCGTTACGCGTGGCAGGGATCACCGGTTGCGGGCCTTTCACAATACCTGCCGACACCGCGGCTCGATTCTTTGTCAGAAATCGCATGGGAACTTTCGCGGGCGGCGAATCGTGTGTCCCTATCATGCATGGACCTACTCTCTGGAAGGGGAACTGACAGCAACACCCTGGCGCCTCGAGGGCGGAGGCTTCGATGCTTCCAGGTTCCCGCTCTATGACGTCGCTGTCGGGGAGTGGGCAGGGTTTGTCTTCATCAACCTGGACGAAGGCGCAGCACCCTTCGGTGACCGGACACTCGCCGACACTCCCGCCCTCCTGGCCAACTGGAACCTGGGAGAGACGGTCACCGCCCATACCTTGACATTGGACCTCGAGTGCAACTGGAAGGCGTTTTGGGACAACTTCAATGAGTGCCTGCATTGTCCCATCGTGCATCCGGAACTCTGCCGCATCGTGCCCCAGTTTCGCGAAGGCCTGGCAACCGGCAATGTCGTACGTGGAGATGGCGATACCAGTTCGCCCCTCGTTGAGGGCGCCGTTACGTGGAGTGTCGGCGGCAAGACGGAACTGCCGTGGTTCGAAGGACTCACCGAACGCGAACAGAGTGCCGGAGCGACGTTCGGCGTCTTCCCGCCGAGCGGCTATGTGGTCGTACATGTGGACTACGCCAGGTTGGTACATTTGCTTCCCACTGGCCCGGAGCACACCCGACTCACGGTGTCGTGGCTGGTCCCACCGAAAACCATGGAGCATCCCGCTTTCTCGGTGGAAAAGTTGATCGAACTCGGTGAAACCGTGGTTCGCGAAGATGGCCGGGCAAGCGAGATCAACCAGATGGGGTTGCGCTCAAACCGGCACAAGTCGGGCGTGCTCGTGCCGCAGGAGATCTTCGTGAAGGAGTTTCACGACTGGGTCAGAGAACGGTTGAACGAAGACGACTGAATTCCGGGGACGTCGCGATCATTCGAACCCGCAGATCCGATGCAGGATCGGGATCCCACTCAAGCTGACAGAGTCGCTCCTGCCGATACATCGTCTTGCGACGTAAGGGATGATTGGCTATACGTGCGGGCCTGCCCGTCAATGCGGTCGTGGCGGAATTGGTAGACGCGCAGCGTTGAGGGCGCTGTGGGCGAGAGCCCGTGGAAGTTCGAGTCTTCTCGACCGCACCATTTCAGCACGCGCGCCCGGATTGAGCCAGGGGACGTGTGCCATGACAGACACATCATTACAGGCGGCCCAGGATCTCTACGGGCTGAACCCCGACCTCCTTCGGGCGATCATCGATGCCGTCGATGCGGAGGATCTGGTGCGCCTCGAGGCGCTCGTGGTGCCCCTGCATGCCGCCGACAAGGCGGATCTCCTCGAACAGATGGGCGGCGCACAGCGTCGGGTGATGATCGAGGCCCTCGGTCCGGACATCGACGCCGAGATCCTTCCCGATCTCGATGACGCCGTTCTCGACGACATTCGCAAGCAACTCGGCCTCGAGACGTTTGCCCGGCTGGTGGGAAAGCTCGATTCCGACGATGCCGTCGATGTCATTGCCGATCTTGATGGCGCGGTCCGCCGGGAAGTGCTGGAAGCGGTGCCGGCGCCGGAACGCCGGGCGGTGGAGCAGGGACTCACCTTTCCTGAAGACAGTGCCGGGCGTCTCATGCGCCATGATGTCGTGGCCCTGCCGGCATTCTGGAGCGTCGGTCAGACCATCGACCATCTGAGGGCCGCAGGCGATCTTCCCGATGAATTTTATGCGGTCTTTGTCGTCGACCCCGGTCACCGGCCACTCGGCGTCATCGCGCTGGCAACATTGATCCGCAGCGGCCGTCAGGTCGGACTGACGTCGCTCGTCGAAAGCGAGCCCCTGACCGTGAAGGCCGATACCGACCAGGAAGAAGTCTCCTGGCTCTTCCAGCAGTATGGGCTCTCCGAGGTGGCTGTCGTCGACGGCAACGACAGGCTGCTGGGAACCATCACCTTCGATGACATGGTGGACGTGTTGAGCGAGGAATCGGAGGAGGATGTGCTTCGCCTTGGCGGTGTGGCGGGCACCGACCTCAATCAGGGGGTGATCGACACCACGCGCAAGCGCTTCTGGTGGCTCTTCATCAATCTCGGCACCGCAGTGCTGGCCTCCGTGGTCATCGGCATCTTCGAAGGCACCATCAAGGAGATCGTTGCCCTCGCGATCCTCATGCCCATTGTCGCCTCGATGGGGGGCAATGCCGGCACCCAGACGATGACGGTGGCGGTCCGGGCGCTGGCGACGAGGGATCTCACCCGGGCCAACGGACTGAGGGTAATCGGCAAGGAGATACTTGTCGGGACCCTGAACGGCGTGCTCTTCGCCGTGATCACCGGGCTGGTCGCCTGGGTGTGGTTTCAGAGTCCCCTGCTTGGCGCCGTCATCGCCATGGCCATGGTGGCGAACCTTGCTGTTGCCGGATTCATCGGCGCCGCCACCCCCCTGGTGCTCGAGAGATTCGGTATCGACCCCGCAATTGCCGCGAGTGTCTTCCTCACCACGGTGACGGATGTCGTGGGCTTCTTCGTCTTCCTCGCCCTCGGGGCCCTGCTCCTGCTCTGACGTGCCGGGAAGGGTTCAGGTGTCCTGGAGGATTCGGGCAAAGAGATCGCGGTCGATGTTGCCGCCCGAGAGGACGAGGACGACCTTGCGACCTGCCATGCGATCGCGCTCTGCCAGGAGGGCCGCCAGGGGGGCAGCGCCGGCGCCTTCCGCCACGTTGTGGGTGTCGGTGAAATAGTGCCGCATGGCGGCCCGGATGTCGTCCTCGCTCGTGGTGACGATTCGCTCGGCGCCGGCGTTGATCTCGCCCACCGCGTCATCGTGGGGAACACGCACCGCCATGCCGTCGGCGATGGTGTCGCAGTGGTTGGTAGTGACGGGCGTGCCGGTGGCAAAGGAACGGGCGTAGCAGGGAGCGTTTTCGGCCACAACGCCGACCACCGCGGCGCCAGACGCCATCGCATCGCGCGCTCTCAGGGTACCACACAGGCCCGAGCCCAGACCGATCGGCACATAGACCGTATCGATATCGCCATGCTTGCGGAAGATCTCGAGACCGTAGCTTGCGACCCCGCAGACAAGGTCATCGTGAAACGATGCCAGCATGTGAAGGCCGTCGCGTCGGGCGAGATCCCGGGCGTGAACCAGGGCCTCCTGAAAATCGTGGCCATGTTCGATCAATTCCGCACCAAGTGCGCGCATCGCTTTGTTTTTCTCGACGGAATTGCCGTGCGGCACGACGATGGTTGCCGGGATTCCGGAGAGTCCTGCCGCCAGGGCGACACTCTGGCCGTGATTGCCCCGGGTGGCCGCGATGACACCTGGAACATCGGGTTTGCGTGCCTTGAGCCTATCCATGTAGACGAGTCCGCCGCGGATCTTGAAGGCGCCGATCCGGGTGTGATTTTCATGCTTGACCCAGACTTCGGCGCCGCTGCGCCGGCTGAGCAGCGGCCAGTGGTGAAGGGGGGTTTCGGGAACGTGGCGGCGCACGAGCCGTTCGGCGGATTGCAGTGTCTCGAGAAAGGTCATAGGCGGTTTTCCACCATGATGGCATCCAGGGCCATGGTGAGGCGGTCCACTTCGTCTGCCGTGTTGTAGTGAACGAGGGAGCATCGAACGACTCCGTCCGCAGGGTCGATTCCCGTCGCTTCCAGAACCCTGGGTGCATAGAAATCACCGGCTCCCGCCACGATGCCTCGGGACTCCAGCAAAGCAGGAACCCGCTGGCTGGCCATGCCGTCGATGGTGAAACTGAATGTAGGCGCCCGGCCGGCGTTGCCAGCTCGCCGGCGGCCCACGAGACGGATGCGGGGATGATCCGCGGCCCACGAAAGAAACCGGTCGCAGAGGGCTGATTCGTGATCCCGGATCAGGTCGAAGACCTGGCGATAGCGGATGACCGCATCGCTGGACAGTTCATTGAAGTGGTGCCCGGCCAAGGCGTCGAGATAGGCGCCGACGCCGGCCGTTGCCGCCGTCAGTTCGTGATTGGGCGCCCCGGGATTGAGCTTGAGCGGGATGTCGTCCTCCGCGTGGAAGTGGAAGTACTGTCCAGGCAGCGAAAGAAGATGCTCCCGCTTTCCATACATGACACCCAGATGCGGGCCGAAGGTCTTGTAAAGACTGAAGAGATAGTAATCGACATCAAGCTCGCGGACATCGATGGACGCGTGCGGCGCCATCGCGACTCCATCGATGCAGACCTGGGCTCCGGCCGCATGCACCAGTGCAGTGATCTCGCGCACCGGGTTGGGACCGCCGGTGATGTTGGAACAGTGGGAAAAGCAGACCAGCCTCGTTCTTTCGTTGAGCAGCGGCTCCAGGGAGCCGGTTTCAAGTTCCGCCGTCTCCGGGTTGACCTGCCATTCCCTGATGAGCAGGCCATGATCGCGAAGGCGTCTCCAATGGTTGTTGTTGGCTTCGTGGTCGAGGTTGGTGACGATGATCTCGTCGTTCTCGCGCAGTCCGGGGCGCATGGCCATGGCCAGGGTCTGCACATTGCGCGTGGTTGAGGGGCCGATGATCACCTCGTCGGGTGCAGCATTCAGCATGGCAGCTGCGGTCGCCTGACCGGCCGTCATGCGCTGCCGCGCGTCCCGCGCAATCGCCGCATTGTCGCCGGGTTGCACCTGGCACTCGCTCATGTAGGCGCTGACAGCCTCGATCACCGTGTGAGGGACAAGGCTGCCTCCGGCGTTCTCCATGAAAGCCCAGGAGTCGTTGAGCGCCGGAAAGAAGGAACGGACATAGTCGGAATCGAGTGGGAGAGGGGCCACGTCAGGACATTCCTCGGATCGGGGCGGCCATGTCGCCATAGCAGCCACGTGACATCAAGGCCTAACCCGGCAGAATCAGTCTATTGACGGAAGTCCGCCAGGTACTGTGTCGGCATGAGCGAAACGTGTGATTCGAGCGGCGGGGTGAGTTCAAAGGCTTGTGGCGTGCGTGCGACATTCCATAGGCGAAACAGCCTCCATTCAGCGCGTCGTTCCCTGGAGACTGCCAGTTCGTTTCGGGATATCCGGAAGGGGGTGCGCGCGTATCCCTTCGTGGTCTTCACCTCAAGGAGGCGGATCGCGCCATCAGGGGCGAAGCTGGCAATGTCGTATCCGGCGCCGTCACCATCCTCCTGGGACACCCAGCGCACGTCACGGGCAAGGTCGGCGCGGCCCGCACGTGTCAGCACGGTCCGTTCGTGGGCCAGTGCGAGACGCTCGCCCAGACGACCGAGCGCCCGGTTGCGTTCGTCGCGTCCCGCGACGTCGAACCGGTTGGCAATTCCGGACATCCTGTCGTGGCCTTGCGGCTGCGGCTGGTTGCTGAATGTCGGAGGTGGCTCGACCCGGAGGGGTACCGCATCGCCTGGCTCCAGTGCGGGTATTGAGTCCAGCCAGTCAGGATTGTGCGCCAGCCACCGGGCGACGGCATCCTCGAGGGACGCCTGGACGTTGTACGCGGGGAAGTAGCCTGGGAGCCAGGTGTCGCCGAGCCCCTGGAGGACGGCACTGAGGTTCCGGCGCTTGTACTCGATCGCAGCTTGCGAACGGTTCTCCAGGCGTTCCATGAGCTGACGCGCGTGTCCGGCCTTGCTGTAGTTCCGTCCGCTGAGATCGGCCGCCAGCATCCGGAAGTAGTCTGCGACGAGCAGGTCATTCTCATCGTCGGTCCAGGGAGGGCTCGCCATGGCGCCAGGTTAGGGACACGACCTCACGGTGTCATGCAGGATGTGGGCTTCCCTTCGGATCGGACTGGCGGCAATGTCGCCGGTCAGGAGACAGGCTGGAGATGTTCATGTCGGCACGATCAGCGCACTGCCTTCAACCGCTCGATCCGGAGGCATGGGATCCCGCTCTTCTGGAAGTGCGGCGCAAGATCGGGCAGCCACTCAACATTCACGGAGTCATTGCCCGCCATCCGGAACTCATGGCGAATTACGCACCCTTGCGCGAACATGTCGTGAGATCGTCCTCGCTTGATTCCGGGGAGAGGGAACTCATCATCCTGCGAGTCGCCCACCGCACCGCGTGCGACTATGAGTGGCGCCACCACGTGGTGCGCGGCCGCAAGGCCGGCCTTGACAATGTCAAGATCGCCCGTGTGCGGGAGGGAAGCGGGGCGCCCGGCTGGTCAAGGGAGGAATCGCTTCTGCTGCGCGCCGTCGACGACATGCTCGATGCCAGCGAGATCGGGCCGGAGACCTTGAGTGCGATGGATGGCGTCTTCAGCGACAGGCAGATTCTGGATATCGTCTTCACCGTTGGCGTTTACTTCATCATGTCGACGCTCCTGAAGACCGCGCGAGTTCCACTCGAGATCGGATTCCATGACGATACGAGTCTGCCGCCCAGCGCGGGCTGACGTTCATTCATGTCATTTTATGGTCCGGTGCCTGCCTGTGACATTACTATGGCGCGACTGACCAGGAACGGGAGCGAGCCTGTGACAAACTGCCGGAGGAAGGCATGAGGGAGGCAGAATCCCCCTACCTGCTGTTTCTGGGTGACGCCCGGGACGAGTTGTCGATCAAGGGCGCGACCGGGGTCAGGATCTGGCGTCCTGAGAAGGCGAGGGCACAGATCCGTCTTGCCGGTTGCAACCAGGATCTCGGACTGCCTGACATGACGGCCGGCGAGGCCGCAGGCGCCGGATGCCGGACGATGCTGGTGGGTGTCGCCAATGCCGGAGGGTACATTCCCGATCACTGGAGCGCCACGATCATCGACGCTCTCGAGGCGGGACTTGACGTCATGGCTGGCATGCACACGCGACTTGCGGACATTCCGGCCATTGCCGAAACCGCACGGCGCCACGGACGAACGCTCCATGATGTACGCCAGAGCACCAGGGAGTTTTCGGTCGGCAAGGGAACGCCGCGCAACGGAAGACGGCTTCTCACCGTCGGCACGGACAGTTCTCTGGGCAAGATGTTCACCTCCCTTGCTATCGAACGCGAGATGCATGACCGCGGCATGAAGGCAACCTTCAGGGCGACCGGGCAGTCCGGAATCTTCATCGCCGGGAGCGGTATCGCCGTCGATGGCGTGATCGCCGATTTCATTTCCGGAGCGGTGGAGTGGCTTGCCCCCGCCAACGATCCTGATCACTGGGATATCATCGAGGGTCAGGGATCGCTCTTCCACCCCTCCTTTGCCGGGGTGAGCCTCGGCCTTCTTCACGGTGCCCAGGCGGAAGCCCTCGTCATGTGTCACGAACCCACGCGCGCTCACATGCGCGGTCTTCCGGGACGATCCCTTCCGCCGCTCCGGCACTGTATCGAGATCAACGAACGGATGGCCGGCCTGACCGCGCCCGGCGCCCGTGTTGTCGCCATCTCCATCAACACCTCCGCGCTCGCAGAGGAAGAAGCGCTTCGCGAGATTGCGGCGACTGCAGCCGAACACGGCCTGCCGTGTGGCGATCCGGTGCGTCATGGCGCCTCGTTCATCGTTGATGCTCTGGCGCCATGACGTTTTCAGGCCATCGGCGGACCTTCAGCGCTCGCCACGAGACCTGGCGACTGGCCCGGCCCTTCAGGATTGCGCGGGGGGCGAAGAGCGAGGCCCGGGTCATCGTCGTCGAGATCAGGCAGGATGGGGTCACGGGAAGGGGCGAGTGCGTTCCCTATGCGCGTTACGGCGAAACCATGGAGTCGGTGCTCGCGGACATCGCGGGCATGTCAGAGGCGGTCGAGGGTGGCGCCGGCCGGCACGATCTGAAGGGGGATGGGGCGGCCCGCAATGCGATCGACTGTGCCCTGTGGGATCTCGAGGCACGATTGGCCGGTCGGCCGGTCTGGCAGCACGCCGGCCTGGGTGAGCCTTCATCTCTCGTTACCGCCTGGACCATCAGCATCGATTCTCCGCAAGCCATGATGAGGGCCGCGGCCGACAACCGGACGCGCCCGCTGCTCAAGATCAAGCTCGATGGCGAGTGCATCATGGAGAGAATCACTGCCGTCCGCGAAGGCGCACCCGGGGCGCGTCTCGTGATCGACGCCAACGAGGCCTGGACCGTGGACCAGCTGCTCCACGTCGCGGATGATCTCGCAGGCCTTGGCGTCGAGATGATCGAGCAGCCCCTGCCTGCGGGGAAGGACGAGGCGCTGGCCGATTGCAGGTGTCCGCTTGTCCTGTGTGCCGACGAGTCCTGTCATACCGAAGCCGATGTCGATCGGCTGGCGGGCCGCTACGACATGGTGAACATCAAGCTCGACAAGACAGGTGGCCTGACCGGCGCGCTGGCGCTGCGCCAGGCGGCCCACGAGCACGGGCTGCGTGTCATGGTGGGCTGCATGGTGAGCACGTCGCTGGCCATGGCGCCGGCGATGCTGGTTGCCGAAGGCGCCGACATCGTTGACCTCGACGGCCCGTTGATGCTTCGCGTCGACCGTGAAGGCGGGATCCACTACGATGGAAGCGTCATGCATCCCCCTCACGGCTCCCTGTGGGGAGGAGGCGAGGTCGCCGGGCAGGGGACGCTTGCCGTGGCCCGGTAATCAGGGGAGAGGAAACCTGGCAGACATTCATTCAAGGATTACCCAGGCCATCATGAACCAGTTGCGTGATGGCATCCGGCCGTGGATGCGGCCCTGGGAATCGGGGGCGGAAGGCGACTACGAGGGTGCCGGACTGCCCCTGCGCGATACCGGACAGCCCTACAGCGGCATCAACGTTCTTGTCCTGTGGGCAGCGGCGGCAGCAGCCGGCTACATGAAACCGACCTGGATGACCTTCAATCAGGCAAAACGCCACGGTGGCCGTGTGAGGAAGGGCGAGAAGGGCCAGTCGGTCGTCTACGCGGATCAGTACACCAGGAAGACGCTCGATCCCGAAACCGGCGAGGAAAATGTGCGCCGTCAGGGTTTCCACAAGACCTTCACGGTATTCAACGTCGAACAGATCGACGGTCTCGATCCACGCTGGCACCGCACCTACGCCGAACTCCACCCCGTCAATCGTGACCGGCGGTCCCGGGACCTCGATTGCTTCTTCCATGATCTCGGTATCGATGTCCGCCATGGCGGAGACGAGGCCTACTATGTTCTGGCGGACGACTACATCCAGATGCCGCCATACGAGCTCTTTCACGATTCGCAAGCCTACTACACGACGCTGGCCCACGAATCGGTTCACTGGACGCGTCATGCGAGCCGCCTCAACCGCAAGTTCAGGGGCAGCTACCAGGTGCCCTATGCGAAGGAGGAACTGGTTGCGGAAATCGGCTCTGCCTTCCTCTCGGCCGAACTCGGCATCGCTCCCGCCATCCGGGAAGACCATGCCGACTACATCGGCGCCTGGTTGAGGGTTCTTGAAGACGACAACAAGGCGATTTTCCGGGCGGCCAGTCATGCATCGAAAGCGGTCGCCTGGCTGCTCAATCAGGCCGGACGACGGGCGGCCGGAGCGACACAACACCTGCTACGCAAGGACGAACCACCCGTTTCCACGTGGGTCCAGGGAAGCCTCTTCCGCAGCGTCGCGGAGAGCGGTCGGGACCGGGTCTTTCGGCCCATGAGCCTCAGGATGTCCGAAGCGATGGGAACGGCATTCCCGGTGATCGCCATCGGCACCAGGCTCGAGAAGGAGAATGGCAACCGAGCCTGCGACACTGGCGAGATTGTCGCTCTGGACGGTGACGATGCCATCGTTCACTGGCACACCGGAGAACTCACCGAACGCATGGCGCGGGCTGCTCTGCCCGACCTTGTCGTGGCCAGCGGGGAACCGTGAGACCCGCCGCTCCGGGACGTTTGTCTGACAGGGAAGCGGCAATGACATTCGTGTTGGACGAGGAAGAGGCGGGTACGGCTCCCGTCCACCTCGACGCCACGTCCGACGAGACCCGCCGCGTCGCCGAACTCATCGCCGAGGCCCGTCTCGAGACTGACGATGGGCGCGCTGTCAGGAAACGCGCCATCGATCTCGTGGCGCACGTGCGTGCCAACAGGCGCCACGCCGGCGGCATCGACGCCTTCATGCACGAGTACGATCTTTCCAGTCACGAGGGTGTCGCCATCATGTGCCTTGCCGAGGCACTGTTGCGAATTCCCGATGCATCCACGGCGCTGATGCTCATCCAGGACAAGATCGGTGATGCGGACTGGGAACAACATCTGGGCGACAGCGAGTCGCTGTTCGTCAACGCCTCGACGTGGGGACTGATGCTCACCGGACGCCTCGTCAGCCTGGATCCCGAATGGACGGGGAATGCGCGAGGCGCGGTGTCCCGCTTTGTCAGCCGCCTCGGTGAACCCGTCATCCGGGAGGCCTTTCTCCACGCCATGCGCATTGTCGGCCGGCAGTTCGTCATGGGTCGCGACATAGACGAGGCCCTGGCCAACGCGGACGAGGATGTGGCGCACGGATACACACATTCCTTCGACATGCTGGGGGAGGCGGCCTGCACCATGGCGGATGCCGATCGCCACCTGGAGCACTATCGCCATGCCATCGAACGGGTCGGGGAAGCCCAGGGGAGTCAGGATTCGCTGCGCCGCGCCAGCGTTTCCGTCAAGTTGTCCGCACTCCATCCCCGCTACGAGATGGCCCAGCGGTCCCGTGTTCTGAGTGAACTTGCGCCACGCCTGGTCGCGCTCGGTCGCCTGGCTCGCGATCGTGGCATAGCCCTCACTGTTGATGCCGAGGAGGCCGACCGACTCGAACTCTCGCTGGATGTCTTGGCGGTGGCGGCTCGTGCCCTCGCTGGCTGGGACGGTCTGGGCCTGGCGGTGCAGGCCTACCAGAAACGGGCGGTGGCGGTGATCGACTGGTTGGCCTGCCTGGCTACCGACACGTCCCGCAGGATTCCCGTGCGCCTGGTCAAGGGCGCCTACTGGGACAGCGAAATCAAGCGGGCCCAGGAGCTCGGTCTCGAGCATTTTCCCGTCTTCACACGCAAGGCATCGACGGACGTTTCCTACATCGCCTGTGCCAGGAGACTTCTGGCCTGGCCGGATCTTTTCTTTCCTCAATTCGCCACGCACAACGCCCAGACCATCGCCACCATTCTCGTTCTGGCCGGCGGGCGGCGCGACATCGAGTTCCAGCGCCTCCACGGCATGGGTCAGGCAGTCTACCGGCCTCTTGTCGGAGGAGGGGATGACGGCGTGGCCTGCCGCATCTACTCGCCCGTCGGTAGTCATGACGACCTCCTGCCCTATCTCGTCCGCCGGTTGCTGGAGAACGGCGCCAACACCTCGTTTGTGAATCGCATCGTCGATGACAGCCTGCCCATCGAGGAACTGGTGAAGGATCCGGTCACGGTACTGCGACAGGCCGACACGGTGGTGCACCCGGCAATCATGCCGCCACCTCGCCTCTATGGCCGGGAGAGAAGGAACGCGCGGGGGTTTGATCTCACCAGGGAGGCGGTTCTCCATCGGCTCGCCCGTGACATGGACCGGTCCGCTGCGGACCTGCCCTGGGCGGTCGACACACCGTGCAACGGCAGGGAACTGACGATCACCAGTCCGGCAGACAGGCGCCGGGTTGTCGGGACCATCAGGGAAGCAGATGAGAGTGATCTCCTTGCAGCACTTTCCGGAGCCCGCGAGGCGACTCCCGACTGGAGTGCCACGCCTGCCGACAGCCGCTCCTCCTGCCTCGAGCGTGCGGCCGACCTCCTCGAAAGGGACTGTGCCCGGCTGATGGCAACGGCCGTAATGGAGGGCGGAAAGACGATCGGCGATGCTCTGGCGGAGGTGCGGGAAGCGGTCGACTTTCTCAGGTACTACGCCATGCGGGCACGCTCGGAATTCGCCGGCGCGAGCGAGCTTCCAGGGCCCACCGGCGAATCCAATCGCATCAGTCTCCACGGGCGCGGCGTGTTTGCCTGCATCTCTCCTTGGAACTTTCCTCTTGCCATCTTCTGTGGTCAGGTGGCAGCGGCTCTGGCGGCCGGAAATGCCGTGATCGCCAAGCCGGCGGAACAGACGCCTCTCATGGCCGCGCACGCCGTGCGCCTCTTTCATGAGGCTGGTGTCCCTGGAGACGTGCTGTCGTTGCTTCCCGGTGATGGCGCTACCGGAGCCGCTCTTATCGCAGACCCCCGCATCGACGGTGTCGCCTTCACCGGGTCGACCGCAACCGCGCGGCGAATCAATCGCGTCCTTGCCGGTCGGAGCGGCGCCATCGTGCCGCTGATTGCCGAGACCGGCGGACAGAATGCCATGATCGTCGATTCGACGGCACTGCCCGAGCAGGTGACCCTTGATGTCATTCGTTCAGGTATCACCAGTGCCGGCCAGCGCTGTTCGGCTCTGCGCGTACTCTTTCTGCAGGAAGAAATCGCCGATCGGGTGATCACGATGCTGTCGGGCGCCATGGCGGAACTGAAGGTCGGCGATCCCGCTCTCATCAACACCGACGTCGGCCCCGTGATCGACGATGAGGCGCTTGCCGGGCTCGAGTCCCACCTCGCCGGGATTGAACCCGCGGGCCGAATTCTCTTTCGTTCTCCCCTTGACCCGGACCTCGCCCGCCACGGCACGTTTCTCGCCCCCACCCTCGTGGAGATTCCCGGCATCAATCTCCTCGAGCGCGAGGTGTTCGGTCCGGTGATCCACGTGGTGCGCTTCTCCAGGGACAGGCTTCGTGAGGTGCTCGATGCCATTGTTGCCACTGGCTTCGGGCTGACGCTCGGCATCCACACCCGCATCGAATCGCGCGCAAGATGGATTGCCGGGCGCATGCCGGTCGGCAACATCTATGTGAATCGCAACATGATCGGTGCCGTGGTGGGAAGTCAGCCCCTCGGCGGCGAGCGTCTTTCGGGCACCGGTCCGAAGGCCGGCGGGCCTCGCTACCTTCACCGGTTCGCGACTGAGCGGGTCGTGTCCACCGACACCACCGCCGGGGGAGGCAACGCCACACTCATGTCTCTGGGCGACGCCTGATCGGATTCTGGACGTCACCATGTGCGCATGATTGATCCGGTCGCGTGACGGGATAGTGTGCCTGTGTCTGGAGAGGGTCAGGACCATGAAGATCGATCATGAAGGCAGGAGGGTACTTGTCACCGGCGGAACCAGGGGAATAGGCCGCGCCATCGTCGAGGCCTTTGTCGAGGCGGGTGCCCGGGTGGCCGTCAACGGCAGTTCCGAGGAAACCACTCGTGATGCCATCGGCGGTCTCGATGCCGGAGACCGTGTTGTTGCCGCACCGGGATCGGTGGCCACCGTAGCTGGCTGCAGGGCGGTCGTGGAGGCCGCCGTGGAAGGACTCGGTGGCCTCGATGTGCTCGTCAACAATGCCGGCAGGGGCGGCGGTGCTGCGATCGAGGACTTCACGGAGGAGTTGTGGGATCGCATCATCGACACCAATCTCAAGGGCACGTTCTTCACCACTCAGGCTGCAGTCCCGCACCTGCGCCGCACCGAGGGCAACATTGTCAACATTGCCTCGGTCAACGGCATGACCGGCGTCGTGCGAAGCACCGCCTACGGCCCCTCGAAGGCCGGTGTCATCAACATGACGAAGTGTCTGGCGAAGGAACTCGCTCCGGATATCCGGGTGAATGCGGTCTGCCCTGGAGGGGTCGATACCGACATGCTGCAGAACCTTGCCGTGCGCATTGCCGGCAATGTTGAGGACGGATACCAGGTCATCGCCAGGGACTGCCCGCAACGGCGCATTGCCAGAACCACTGAACTCGCCGGACCGGTGCTGTTCCTTGCCAGCGATGCGGCGACCTTTGCGACGGGTTCGATCGTGGCCATCGACGGCGGCGAGACCGCATGAGCGATCTTCACCTGCCATCGTGATCGAACAGCATTGAGTGGCCCGCCGGTTCCGCCGTCCGAGGATGATCCCGCAGATTTGTGATGTGGGGGACGGGAACGACGCCGTCCAAGCGTCATCAGGCCGTCGCTTGTCCCACTGTTCTCAGCGACCCATGATCGATGGCAGCGGCAGTCTCGAGCGACGGCCGCCGTCGACGCTGATGACCTGTCCGGTGACAAACCGCGCTTCGTCGCTGGCCAGCCAGGCAACGACCTCGCCGACATCGGTCGGATTTCCGATATGGCCGACCGGGTGCAGTCTGGCCAACTCTGCCGTCACGAGATCACGGTCGGGATGTGCTTCGACATAGGCCTTGTTGAGATCCGTGTCGATCCAACCAGGCGCCACCGCGTTGCAACGGATGCCCAGCGGACCAAGATCGACGGCCAGTGCGACAGTCAGGCCATGGATTCCGGCCTTGGAGGCGGCATAGGCGGAGTGATTGGGGTTACACGCCATTCCCTCCACCGAGCCGACATTGACGATCGCGCCACCGCCGCGTTCCGTCATCACCGGCACCAGGTGCTTCGCCATCAGGAAGGGACCCCGCAGGTTGACCGACATCATGCGGTCCCAGTCGTCTGCGGTCTGTTCGGCAAGGGACTTCTCGAACATGATGCCTGCGTTGTTGACCAGAATGTCGACACCGCTCTCGGCCGAGACGGCCGAGACGAAGCGGACAATCGAGTCCTCGTCGGTGACGTCCAGCGGCTCCCAGGTCAGACCTTCGTGCTGTGGTCTCTGCAAGTCCCCGGCCACAACCTCTGCGCCGGCCTTGATCAGGCTTCGACAGATCGCCAGGCCGATCCCCTGAGCGCCGCCCGTGACCACGGCGCACCTGTCGGCCAGAGGCGCCTTCATTGTGCCGTGTACCCGCCATCGACAGGAATTGCGGCTCCCGTCATGTGAAGGCAGTCGTCACCGGCCAGAAAGACAATCACCCGGGCAATTTCCTCGGGCCGGGGGACACGGCCCTGCGGAATGCGCTCCCGGCTGCGGGCAAGCACCGCGTCTGGCGTGTGGCCATCGCCATGGTGGCCCGATACCAGCATCGGCGTGTCGACAGCGCCCGGACACACCGCATTCACCCGGATGCCGTCCGTGGCGTGATCGAGCGCCAGGGCCCGTGTCAGGTTCACCACGGCTCCCTTTGAAGCACAGTAGGCCGGCATGCCCGTCGTTCCGACCAGCCCGACGGTGGAGGCGAGGTTGATGATCACGCCACCGCCATGGTCGCGCATGGTCGGGATGGCCGCCCGGGCCATGAAGAACGTGCCGTCGAGATTGGTCGCCATGACCCGGCGCCATTCCTCGTCGTCGGTCTCGAGGGCGTTGCCACGCCACATGACGCCGGCGACGTTGGCCAGCACATCCAGACGCCCGAATTCGGAAACCGCGTGTGCAACCGCCTCGTCACAAAAGGACGAGGAACTGACGTCACCCAGGAGAACCGCGCCTTCGGCGCCTGCATCGCGCACGCGTCGCAGTACGTCCGCCGCCTTGTCGGCGTTCCTGCCCGTCACCATGACCCTGGCGCCAGCGGCTGCTGTTGCCACGGCCGTTGCCGCACCGATCCCCGAAGTCGCTCCGGTCACCAATGCGACCTTGTCTTGAAGTGTCTTGCTCAAAGTTCCCGTCCTGCCCTGTACCGGCGAAAAGCGAAGTTGCAGGCGATGCCCCAACCCAGGAACGGTTTGGGTGGCAGGCGATCCGGTCGCCCCGCTGCCTGCATGTACGCCAGGAGTTCCGACTCGTGTCCGACCACCAGTTCGGCCAGCAGCTTGCCGCAGATGGTGCCGCGGGCCACTCCGACGCCATTGTGGCAGAAGCTGCCATAGACTCCTTCGGCCAGAGCGCCGAACACGGGTTCACCGTTTCGCGACAGCGCGAGTGGTCCACCCCAGGTGTACTCAAGGTCGACTTCCGGCAACATCGGGAAGCGGTTGTCGAAGGACTTCCTGTGTGTGGTGCGGGCACGCAGCCGCATTGCCTCCTCGCAATTGAGGCGCCCGGCATAGCTGTAGATGTTGCGGACCAGGATGCGGTCGTCGACCGTGCGCCGGACCGTGCTGCCAAAGGGGTCGGCCGGAATGATGCCCCATGCATCACAACCGCCCAGCGCCCTGATCTCATCCGGAGTCAGCTTGCGCGACATGCTGGCCCAGGTTGCGATCGGGATGAGGGAGTTTGGATAGAATCCGAACTGGGGCGCAAAGCCGTTGTTGGTCAGTAGCAGCTTCGATGCCGATATCTCGCCGTCGGTCGACTCGAGATGATTCACCGAACCGTAGTCAACGCTCCTGACCGGCGAGTCCTCGTAGACCGTGACATTCTCCGGCATCGACTGTGCCATGCCCGTGACCATGGCGGCGGGCTGAACCTGGATGGTGCCAGGCGTGTGGAGGCCCTGGACGTAGAAATCCGTGCCGGTGATGGCCTTCATTTCCGGGGCCTCGATCCAGCGGTAGGACGCTCCTAGAAGGTCGAGGTTTCCACTGTAGGTCCTGATCAGGGCCTGGCCACGCCCCGTCGCCGCACCGTGAATCTTGCCTTCCTCGCGCCAGTCGCAGTTGATGCCGTGCCGTGTGACGATGTCACGGAGATAGTCCTGGCCTGCCCGATTGAGGGAGATCTGTTGCCTTTCTGTGTCCAGGGAACCTGCGAAGTTCCTGGCCCGGATGTTGTGGGCCTGGTCGATGGCGAAGCCTGAATTGCGCCCTGCAGAGTTGTTGCCGATGCGGCCGGCATCGATCAGGGCAACGCTGGCTTGCGGGTCGAGTTCGGCGAGGCGTCGCGCCGCCGCCAGCCCCGTGAATCCGCCCCCGACGACAGCGTAATCGACATGGATACTGCCGGCGATCCGCAGGGGAGGGGGCAGCGGAGGAAGAGTTTCCAGCCATCCGTTGCGGTTGTCCGTTTTCGGAAGGACCGCGACCTTCACGACGGGAGGTCCATCCGGATTGTCATGGTTTCACAGGACTGAAGGGCCGCCGACGACCTCTCCCGGACGCTGAAGGGGCGCGTCCACGACAGCAGCCGATGCTTGTGGTTGCGATCCGGACAGTCACGTCTTCGTGTGCGCTCCCGGCAGGGCCGGCAAGACTTGGGACCACAATGCGCCGTCCGCCGCTGACGGCCCTTGTCGAAGACCGGATCCAGGTCTCCCGTTGCATCAGCGCCGCTGACGGGACTGCATGAGTTGATCGCGTTCCTCCCGCCAGTCCTGCAGGATCACCTGTTCCGACTTGCTGCGATCGACCGGCAGCTTCGAAAGGGCCGTGTGCAGATCGCGTCGGGCCGATTCAGGCACAACGGGCAAGGGCTGGCGTGTCGGGCCCATGTCGCGGCCTGAAAGGCACGTTGCCGCCTTGACTCCGCTCATGTAGTCCACGTCCTGATCATTGTCCCATAGCCAAAGGCAGGCATCCCGCATCGAGCCCCAGAGGACGAGAGCCTGGGCGTGTTCGCCCGCCGCGATCAGGTCATAGAGCCTGACGCACTCCTGGGGCATGAAGTTCGCAGCCCCCCAGATCATGCCGACACAGCCCGCCATCAGGGAGTAGGGAGCATAAGCGTCGGTGCCGTTGAGCACGCCGCCTCCGCACGCCACCAGTTTCTGAAGCTGGATGAAATCGCCGGAACTGTCCTTGACGTAGTCGAGATTGTCGACGGCGATCAGGCGGCGGTAAAGGTCCAGAGTCAGTGGCGCAGCCTGTTGGGGCACGTTGTACATGACGACCGGAATGCCGATTGCCCTGGCGATGGTTTCGTAGTGGCAGAACACGCCGCGCTCTCCCGGCGGTTCCAGAAAGGGAGGCATCACCATGACAGCCGTGACTCCGGCATCCTCCGCGGCTTGAGCCTTGGCGACGCAATCGGCTGTGCTGAGGGCGGTGGTCTGGGCGACAATCGGCACGCGGCCATCGATGTGCCTTGCCCCTTCCTGGATCAGAAAGGCGCGCTCCTCGTCACTCAGGTAGGCATACTCACCGGTGCCCGAGCACAGAACGATGCCGTGCATTCCTGCCTGGATCATGTCGTCGATGTGGTCCCTGTAACGACCCGGATCGACGGTCTCGCCGTCCTCTTCGAAGGGCGTGCACATGGCCGCGAATATGCCGCGCAGTTGTGTCATGTTCTGTTCCCGCAGTCCCCTGTTCCACGATGCCCTGGCACTTCAGGTCAGGCCACGCACGCGATGATAGTCCAGCGCCGACAACGCCAACAAGTGACCATTCGTCTCGACGCGTCATGACAAGTGGTTATAGTGTAGCAGTGGATTTGATCTGGCCGTCAGGCCCCCTGGACGGCGGCATGGTGATGGTGCGTTACATGATGATGCGACCCAAGGCGCTTCCCCCCATGTCAACCTTGCGACCCTTCGAGGCCGCGGCGCGACGGTTGAGTTTCTCCAAGGCTGCCGACGAGATTGGAGTGACCCAGGCGGCGGTCAGCAAGCAGGTGCGCGCCCTGGAGCAGCACCTGGACCGTCGCCTGTTCCTGCGCAAGGGGCGCCATGTGGAACTGACAAGTCAGGGCCAGACCCTCTACCAGGCGGTCTCACTTGGCCTTTCCCACATCGCCAGGGCGACCTCGCAGATACGCCACCAGACACCGCACAACGCAGTCTCGATCGCCATGCGTCTGGCGTTTGCCAGCCAGTTCATGGCTTCCCGCCTTGTGCGGTTGCGGACGGAGTTTCCCGATGTCGCCTTCAACATCGTTTCAACGGAACGCAATCCCTTCTTCCTGATGGACTCCGTCGACATGGCGGTCGTGCTCGGCTTCGAAGCGCAGCCGGGACTGGATGCCACCTATCTCCTGACCGAGGAGATCTTTCCCGTGTGCAGTCCCGGATACCTGAAGCGGCATCCCGGCTTGAAGACCATCCAGGACATCCCGGATCATGACCTGATCCACCTTTCGGCAGATCACTGGCGCGATCTCACCTGGGAACCGGTGGACTGGCCGGTTGCGGCGCCCGCTCTGGGTGTGCGCCGGGACATCGAGATAACCGGGCCGGTCTTCAACAACTTCGAAATGCTGATGAGCGCGGCTGTCAGCGGCCTTGGACTGGCGATCACGTGGCGCCACCTGAGCAAGGAGCTTCTGGACCAGGGGCATCTGGTCCGCCCGTTCAAGGAAAGTTACCGAATCAACCGACAGCACTTCTTCGTGACCCACGTGTCAAGCCGCAACGATCGGCTTGTCGGTGCCCTGCGCGATTGGTTTGTCGCCGAAACAGCCTGCTTCCGCGAGGACTGAAACTGGTGGCTCCGTCGAACGAATTGCTGTCTGTCAGCCGTAGGATGCGATGGGTGTGCCGAGGTGGTCCGCTGAAGGGTTGACTCCCAGCCCCGTGCCCATGGGCACGGAAATCTTGCCGTGGGAAACCGCGATACCGCCTTCGGGATCGTAGTGCGAGGCCAGGTAGGGCTCGGCAATCCAGACCCCCTCGTTGAGATGGGCCTCCACCGTGGCACCGGCGTGGACGCAGGCCGCAGCGACGATGTCGCCGCCAAATCCATCATCGCACGTGTGCGGCAATGACTTGGACTTGCAGATGTCACGTGCCGTGCGCAGGGAACTCAGACCACCGAGGCGTCCTATCTTGAATCCAAAGCCATCGCACAGACCCGAGCCCACGGCGCAGAGGACATCATCGAGGCTTTCCGTGCTCTCGTCCAGGTAGACGGGATGTTCCAGCAGGCCACGAACCCTGGCGATCTCGGCCATCGTATTGCAGGGCTGCTCGAGAACGATCGGAATGTCGCGACAAGCCTTCGAAATGTGCAGGGCATCCCGGCTCGTCCAGGCCCGATTGGCATCAGCCACCAGCCTGACCGATCGTCCGACGGCCTCCCAGACCTTGTGAATGGTCTCGATGTCAAGTGCGATGGGCCGGCCCCCCACCTTGATCTGCAGTCGTCCGTAACCCTGCCGGCTCTGTTCCAGGGCTTGGCATGCAACATCGTCCGGAGCGCCGACGCTGATGGCGTAGTAGGCGGGAACCTCTTCACGGAGAGCGCCGCCGAAGAGGTCGCAGACGCGTGCGCCGAGGGCTTTTCCCAGGAGATCCCAGTGGGCAACATCGATTGCGGCCTTGGCGTAGTTGTGACCGTTGAGATGGTGGTTCATGGTGCGATGCAGGGTACCGGTGTTGAGCGCGTCCGTGCCGATCAAGTGGGGGCCCATCTCGGCCAGCGCCGCGCGTGCACCCAGAGCGTGCTCGGGCTGGTAGGTCGGACCGACCGGACAGGTCTCGCCATAAGCCCTGAGGCCCGTGTCCGTGACGAGTTCGACAATTGTCGAGTCAACGCGTTCCAGACTGGATCCCGACATGACATAGGGTCCGTTGGCGATGTGGAGGTCGACTCCGTAGACGTGGAGTTCCGTGATCTTCATGACCCGCCGCGCGAGACCGATTTGCCGCCGGGAATGATGAAGACGCCACCTGCCGGGCTCGTCAATTCCGGATCACAGCGGGACGGGCCATGGCCTGGGTTCTCGAGCATCAGGGGCGTCGCGATCCTGTCCAGCGCAGGATGAGGCCAATCGGTCCGCGTTGACGCCACGATGCGCCCCTTCGGGTGCGGCTGCTCTCGGCGATCGATTGGGTTAGCCGGTCCAGCACAATGGCCAGCAACACGATTCCCAGTCCGCCAACGGTCGCGATGCCCATGTCCAGGCGTCCAATCCCACGAAGAACCATCTGCCCCAGGCCACCGACGGCGATCATCGAGGCGATGACCACCATCGACAGCGACATCATGAGCGTCTGGTTGATTCCTGCCATGATGGACGGCATGGCCAGAGGCAGTTGCGCCTTCCAGAGCAGTTGGCGATCGGATGCGCCGAAGGCCAGCATGGCTTCGACTACGTCGGTCGGCACCTGGCGAATGCCGAGATTGGTGAGGCGGATGACCGGCGGCAGCGCAAAGACGATCGTGACAATGACGCCGGGAACGTTGCCGATCCCGAACAGCATGACGATGGGCACGAGATAGACAAAGGCCGGAATGGTCTGCATGCCATCGAGAATGGGCCGGGCGATGTTGTAGAACCGATCGCTCCTGGCGGCAGCGATGCCTAGTGGTATGCCCAGGATCAGGCACAGGACCAGGGAGGTGAAGACAACCGAAAGTGTCGTCATCGTCTGCGCCCAGACGCCGAGGAACCCGACGAAGAGCAGGGACGCGACTACGGCCAGCATCAGTCTGACACCGGCAATCTGCCACGCCAGCAAGGCGAAAATCGCCAGCATCAGCGTCGGTGGTACGCTGCCGAGCGCCCATTCGAAGTTCCTCAGAACCAGATCCACCGGCCATTTCAGGGCTTGAAAGAAGGGCCGGTAGTTGTCGACCAGCCAACGCAGACCATCGGAAACCCAGATTTCCAGTGGCAGCGTGCCGCATTCGAAGACATTGAGCAGGCCGCACTCATCCATGTTCCGCCACTCCCCGGGGCCTGCCGTCAGATCACCGTGGCGTCGTCGCCATCGGACCGGTTGCCCTGGATGCCGCGTAGCAGGGATTGACTGGTCACGACACCGACGATCTTCTCCTCCGAGACCACGAGGATGGGATGCCGACTTCCCACAGAGAGATCGACCAGACGGTTCAGGCTGTCGTCCGGCAGGGCCCTGGGCCATGCCGTCTCGTCGACGGCACCATGCCGTGCAGCGTAAGCCTGCGGCGATTCCATGATCTTGTGCGCAGTCACGAGATTGAGCCTCGAGATCCCGGCAACAAAATCGGCCACGTAGGCGTCTCTGGGATTGGTGACAATGTCCTCGGGCGTACCAATCTGGACAAGGGCTCCGTCCTTCATGACCGCAATGCGGTGGCCGATGCGAATGGCTTCGTCGAGATCGTGCGTGATGAACAGGGTCGTCTTGTTCATCTGGGAGGCGAGTGTCATGAACTCCGACTGGAGTTCTCGTCGAATCAAGGGGTCGAGCGCCGAGAAGGGCTCATCCATCAGGAGAATGTGCGGGTCGGCGGCGAGCGCGCGCGCAAGCCCGACGCGCTGTTTCATGCCGCCGGAGAGTTCGTCGGGAAAGCGTTGGCCCCAGCCGCCAAGGTCTACCCGCTCCAGCGTGCTCTCGGCAACGCCGATGCGCGTGACCTTGTCGATCCCCCGCAACTCAAGACCGAGCGCAACGTTGTCGCGCACGCTCCTGTGAGGAAGAAGGGCCATGTTCTGGAACACCATGCCGATCTTCCTGGAGCGAAGTTCGCGCAACTCCTCCGGCGAAAGCGTGTTGACCACCACGCCTTCGACGAGGACCTCGCCAGCGGTGGGATCAATGAGGCGATTGACGTGACGGATGAGGGTGGACTTCCCCGATCCCGAAAGGCCCATGATGCAGAAGATCTCGCCCTCCGCGACTTCGAAGCTGACATCGTGTACCCCGACGACGCATTCGAATTCCTGGAAGACTTCGCCTTTCCCCACGCCACGCGATTTGATGGCTGCGAGAGCCTCGTTCGCGCGATCACCGAAGATCTTCCAGACACTCCGGCATTCGATGGTGGCGATAGGCATGCGCCGGTCCCTTGTGCCGCGCCCGCCAACTCAGGAAAGGGCGGGTGTATGGCTGAACCATACACCCGCCCTCATCGGTATGCACTCAAGGTGCGGTTGCGCTATTCGGCCGTACTCGCCTCGGCAATCCAGCTGTCCCACTGCGCCTGGTTTGCTGCAATCCAGTCACGGGCATGCTGACGGACATCGTCGTCGGACTTTTCTCCCTCGTTCACCAGCATGTTCTGGGCATTGATGTCGTCAATGGGAATCTCGAGAAGTTCAAACCACCTTCTCGCAACCGGGTTGGCCTCAAGCCAGTCCGTGTTGGCGATGACATGCTGCGTGTTGACCGCGAACCCGAGATTGCCGAGCCCCTCGACGGTTGTGCTGTCCTCTTCGGTGCGGCCATCGGGCAGGGACGTGAAGGGAACGGTAAGCCAAACCACTTCGTGCCCGGGGCGCAGAACGCCACTCAGCCAGAGCGGAGTCCACGTGTAGTAGAGCGTGGGCTGACCGTTGTTGATGCGTTCCACCGCGTCGGGAATGATGGCGAGGTAACCGCCCTGCCGGTGTTGCACGGTATCGCGCAATTCGTAGGCATCGAGTTGATGTTCGATGACGCGCTCGCAGCCCCAGCCCGTCTCGCATCCGTAGAGGTCGGCCATGCCGTTGCCATCGATGTCGAAGAGCGCTGCGATCTCCGGGTCCTGGAACTGGTCGAGCGACGTGATGCCATGGGCATCCGCCGAGGCCTTGTCGATGAGGTAACCCTGCAGCGAGTTCCTCACCAGTGTCCCCGCCCGTTGCCAGACTTCGTCGCCACCCTGCTGTTCCCAGAAGGTCTTGTGAAGCGGCCACCACAGCGCCGGATAGTACGAGGCATCGCCGTTGGCGACCGCCACGAAGCTGGCCTGCATCTGGGCAACGGTCGGCTCCTCCACCTCGTAGCCCAGCTCTTCAAGACCCATCCCGACCACGTAGGTCTGGAACAGTTCTTCAGCAAATCCCTGATAGATTGGTTTGACGCTGTCTGCCATTGCCGCGTTCGGCGTCAGTTGCACGGCCAGCAGCAATCCTGCCGCCGCTCCCATTGCCTTACGAATCATCGTTATCGCCTCCTTCAACGTTGAAACCAGACAGTTTCGCCCAGGCAACCTTCCGGGCGCAATGCCTGAAAGTGTCACGTCACCCAGGACTCGCGTCAAGTGACGAATGTTCCTCGATTGCATTACCACAAGTCATGCAAAGATCACTGACAACGGGCAGAGACCGCAAGCATATCGAAAGGCAATGCCAGTCAGAGCTGGTTCAGCGATTCGGCTAGGAGCCGGGCTTCAACTGTTACAGCGCGATCGACAGCTTACGGTGCTTCGCTTCGCAAGATGCGGCTGACAGGTATCGGCCATTCATTACCCTGAGTTGATCTGGATATGAGAACAAGTCGCCTGCCTATCGGCACCAACCACGGTAGTCTTGAGACAGGGCAAGGAGGTCGACTCATGACGGCTCAACCTGTCGTCGAAAGGCCGGGCAAACGCCGGGGGCGGGCCGCACGCAAGAAGGCCCGTACCGAAAAACCCGTTGCCTTCCTGCCGGAACTCGATCGCAGGATTCCCGTGGTTGACCTGATGACGCCGGACCAGCTCGAGCGAATTCACGACGCGACCATGTCGTTGCTTGAGACCAAAGGCATCGAATTCCGCGACGACGAATCGGCAGACCTGTGGAAGACAGCCGGAGCACGGGTTGACGGCTACCGGGTGCGCATCGAACGGGGTCACCTGATGGAGCTGATTGCAACGGTGCCCGAGACCTACACCATGGTGGGGCGCAACCCGGCGCGTTCGGTCACCCTTGGTCGAATGAAGCAGGTCTTCACGCCAGCCTACGGGTCACCCAACGTTCTCGATCTCGACGGCCAACGCCGTTACGGGACTCTTGATGACTTCACGGCCTTCGCAAAGCTGGCACACATGTCGCCGGCCATGCATCTCTCCGGCGGCGTCCTGTGCGAACCGCTCGACATCCCGGTCCCGAAGCGCCATCTCCACATGGTCTACGGCCTCATCAAGCATTCGGACAAGCCCTTCATGGGCATGGTAACGGCCCGGGAGCGGGCCGAGGACACGGTTGCGATGGCAAGGATCCTGTTCGGTGACGACTTCGTCGACAACAACACCGTGATGACGTCCATTGCCAACTGCAACTCGCCTCTCGTATGGGATCAAACCATGCTCGATGCGGCCAAGGTCTACGCCGCAGCCAATCAGGCGATGCTCTACACACCCTTCGTTCTCGGCGGCGCAAGCACACCGGCAAGCACTGTGGGATCGCTGGTCCAGATCAATGCGGAAGCGCTGGCCGGGATCGCGTTCTCCCAGCTGGTGCGCCGGGGCGCACCTGCCGTCTACGGCCAGTGGCTGGCGACGGTCTCGATGAAGTCGGGCGCACCGATGGCTGGAACGCCTGAGATCTGCCACATGAACATGCTGGTGGGACAGATGGCCCGCCACTATCGCGTTCCCTGGCGGTGCAGCGGCGGCTGCTCGAGCGCCAAGATCGTTGACGCACAGGCAGGCTACGAATCCGCTCGCAACATGTATGGCGTGATGATGTCTGGCGCCAACTTCGTCCTTTCGACTGCAGGCTACATGGAGGGCGCCCTGACCCAGAGCTATGCCAAGTTCGTTCTGGATGCCGAGCAGATGGAAATGTTCTACCGGCTCGGTCAGGGCGTTAATTTCGGTGAACTCGAGGCCGCTCTCGAGACGATGAACGAGATCGAGCCGGGCGGGCACTATCTTGGCACCAGCCACACTCTCGAGAATTTTGAAAAAGCTTTCGTGATGCCCGAGTTGATGAACCATGACAGCTTCGAGCAATGGCATGCCGATGGAGGAGAGGATGCCAATGAACGGGCCGTCTCGCGGGCAAAAAGGATGCTGGCAGACTACGAACCACCTCCTCTCGACGAGGCCATTGACGAGGCCTTGCGGGATTTCGTGGCCCGTCGTGAACGAGAGTTGCCCGATCACGTGATCTAGACATCAGGGAGTTGGGCCGGGAAGACGCGGCGGGTTGTCGGGAATCACATATGCCGCAACATGTCAGACTCGTGGTCATTGCCGACCGCAGCCGCCTTCAGGAAGCCTGGGCCCCGACAATCGAAGGGGCTTCCGGTGATCAGGCGGAGTGCAATACAGCCCTGACTTCATGCATGGCCCGGCGTCCGGAGAGCCAGGCGCCATGGCACGTGGCATGGAACTCCGGAATGGTGGCCTCGCCGGCAAAGAAGATGCGGTCGTCAATGGGCCTGGCGAGTTCCAGGCGCTGGTGCGCATTGCCCGGCGTGGCGGCGGAATAGGATCCCAGCGTCCAGGGATCACCTTGCCAGGCCGTGACGATCACACGGTCGGTGAAGTGCCTGGCGATGGAAGACCCCCATGCCGCCTTCAGGTGTTCGGCGAGGCACTCGACAGAGGCCTCCTGGCCTGAACGTTCGAGCCAGGCGCCGAATCGCCCTCCGGTCACACCAACGGCCCAGGAGGTGCCGTAGGGTCCAAGCTGCACGCCCATTGGTACCTCGCCGTTGGGAAGCAGCACTGTCATGTCCTCATCGCGGCATTCTGCAGGGAGGTCCTTCAGCAGCATGGCGATGCGATTGTGAACCCCGAGCGGCAACTCCCGCGCCGCCGTTTCCTTCCAGGCAGGAAGTCCGGGCTCGAAGCTGATACGTCCCGACGCCAGGACATTGGTGGACACAGTCACCAGGACGGTGCGTCCCCGCACCGTTCCCTTCGGCGTGGTGACGGCGACGCCATCACCGGTCAGCGTGATCTTCGTCGCCTCGGCGTTGAGGGTCACCGGTATCGAGGCAGCCCAGGCGGCCACCAGGGCCCCGTAGCCGTCGATCACCGGCCAGTCCTCGTCGGTATCGCGGTAGGCACTGACGTCATGCACACCGGTCTGGTCCATGTCGCAGGAGGTTCCCAGTGAGAACCAGTAGGCGTCATAGGCCGCCCAGGGGCTGTCGTGATCGACGACGTCGCTCACGGCCTTGTCCTCCGAATCAAGTACCTCAGCAAAAGCCTTGTCTCTCGCTGCGAAGTAGGCATCGAACTCCGCCAGGGCGTCGTCGTCGAGCCGTGATCCCCGGTGATGGATGGTACGGTCCCACCCGCTTTCGCGGCGATAGGAGAAACGGTGACTCTCGGCAATGGCGACAAAGGGATTGAGGCTCGCCGAATGCATCCAGTGACACCCGAGATCGAAGGGTTGTCCGGGCGCAATCTCTTCGGTCAGGGCTCGTCCGCCTATCCGGTGAGAGGCCTCCAGCAACGTGAACGTCAGGCCCAGTTCCATGGCCACGTTGGCGGCTGACAACCCCGCAGAGCCGGCGCCGATGATGATGACGTCGCAGTGGTCAGCCATGGCACACGGAGTTCCCTGTTGACGTCTCATCATGCACCCTCCACACGTCATGATGGAAGTGCGCTGTTGCATGACCGGTCCAGGGCTCCAGGGAGGGAGGAGACGATGAAGGAAATGGTTCTGGGGCGTTGGGTCATCCCGGATGCTCAAGGCGACGTGATAGAAAACGGCGCCGTCGTCGTCGAGAACGGTCGCATCGCCGATATTGGGCCAGCCGACAGACTGGGCCGGAAGCATGCCGACGCGGATGTCTCAGGGGATCGGCAGTGTGCCGTCATGCCTGGCCTCATCAACGCCCATCACCATTCTTCCGCCGCCAGTCACGTGCAGCATGGCGCGCCTGACATGCTGCTGGAGAGTTGGCTCAAGGCTTTGGCGGTCATGCGCCCGTCGCCGACGCGCCTCGACATCCTTCTCTCGGCGGTGCGCCAGTTGCAGGGCGGTGTCACCACAGTCGTTGATCTCGCCTCGCTGTCGGGGTCTGCCGAGGCAGTCTCCAGGACGTGTGAGGAAGCACTCAGGGCCTACGACACGGCGGGCCTGCGCTGCGCCTTTGGCCCGGGAATTGGTGATCAGAACTTCCTGGGTGTCGGACCTGGCGATTGCGACGAGCGCTTTCTTGCGAACCTGCCTTGCGACCTTGGTGAGCGGTTGCGGTCGGAGTACATGCCAGGAGCCGACCGGATGACGGCGACAGACTACATACGCGTCATGGAGGACCTGATCGCCACCTGGGATGCCCACGAGCGTATTGACGTCTGGTTCGGGCCACCCGGCCCGCCATGGGTGAGCGACCCGTTCCTAGAACTCATTGGTGACGCGGCATCCAGAATGAATGTCAACATTCAAACACATGTTTCGGAATCATATTATGAAAAACTCCAGGGCCCGATGTTTCACGGGGCGCCAGTGCTTGCCCATCTGCACCGGCTTGGCCTGACCGGACCACAGCTGTCGCTGGCCCATGGAGTGTGGATGACCGAAGAGGAGATCGACATTCTGGCCGAGACCGGAACGGCGGTCTCGCACAACCCCTCAAGCAACTTGAGACTTCGCGCCGGCATTGCGCCTTTCACCGCCTTTCTCGATGCCGGTGTCGTCACCGCATTGGGCATGGATTCGACGACCATCAACGATGACGAGGACATGTTCGCCGAAATGCGCCTCGCCCTGCGCCTTGCCCGTGCGCCGACATACCACGAGTCCGCGCCGTCGCCCGGAGATGTCTTTGGTTGTGCCACCAGGGGCGGCGCACGACTGATGCGCAAGGACGATCAGCTCGGACGCCTTGCCCCGGGCTTTGCCGCCGACCTTGTCCTCGTCGACATGACAGCGGCTACGACTCCCTGGGTGGCGCCTGAAATCTCACCACGGGAACTGGCGCTCATGCGAGTGCGGGGCACGGATGTGCGCGATGTGATGGTCGCCGGGGAGTGGGTGCTCAAGAACCGCCTGCCAACCCGCTTCGATCTCGATGACGCGATCCGCGAGCTCCACGACGTCATGGCAGCCACACCATTTCCCGAATCATTCCATGCCCTTGCCCTGGAAACCTTGCCGCATGTCGAGGCCTGGTATGGATCATGGGACCATCCGCCACGCCAGCCCTACACGGCGATGAACAGCCGCACCTGATGTATCTTCAGCAAAGGCGGCCCTCGAGTGCGTCGAGGAAGAGCCGGCGGAATGCGTCATCGGTGAGGGGCCGGGGGTTGGTGGCGGCGGTGGGGTCTGCGAGTCCCTGGCGGACCACCTCGTCGACATCGTGATCGTCGACCCCGATGTCGCCCAGGGTATGCTCGATGCCGATGGTGCGGCGCAGGTCGAGGACCCAGTCCATCACGGCGTCGACTCCACCGCTCCCGAGGCCAAGCCAGCGCGAGAGGTCCCGGTATCGTGCGTTCACGGCTTCCCGGTTGAAGGCGATGACATAGGGCATGACGATGGCGTTAGTCCGGCCGTGGTGGGTGTCGAAGAGCACGCCGACAGGATGTGACAGGGAATGGATGGCGCCTAGTCCCTTCTGGAAGGCGGTGGCTCCCATGGTGGCGGCCACCAGCATGTTTCCCCGGGCCTCGAGGTTGGCGCCGTCATCGACTGCGACAGGCAACCACTCCTTCACCAGACGCATGCCCTCGAGGGCGACCCCATCGGCCATGGGATGGTAGCCGGGCGCACTGAAGGCCTCGAGGCAGTGGGCCAGCGCGTCCATGCCGGTCCAGGCGGTGATGGAGGGTGGCAACCCGACACTGAGCCGGGGGTCCTCGATAACAATGCCTGGCAGCATACGGGGGTGAAACAGAATCTTCTTGGTGCGTTCGGCCTCGTCGATGACGACGGATGCACGCCCCACCTCGGATCCCGTTCCGGCGGTGGTGGGAACGGCAATGACCGGCAAAATGGCGTCATGGTTGGCGCGCGTCCAGTTGTCGCCCTTGTCTTCGAACGTGAACATGTCAAGCGTCTGACCGGCCATGAAGGCAATGGTCTTGCCGGCATCCATGGCGCTGCCACCGCCAAGGGCGATGACGCCGTCATGGTCGCCCGAACGCAGGCGCTCGATTCCCCTGGTGACATCGGAACCGGACGGGTTGGGACTGATGTCGCAGAAGAGGTCCGCCTGGAGTCCTGCCGCGCGGATGTCGCCAAGAGCTCGGGTGACCATGTCGAGGCCGGCAAGTCCCGGGTCCGTCACGAGGAGGGGCCGTGCCATACCCAGTGCATGGCAGGCGTCCTCGAGTTCTGCGATCCGCCCGGAGCCGAAACGGATTTCCGTTGGCCAGGTCCATGTGACGTTTTCAGGCGCGGTCATGGCATTGTCGATCCGGATGTTGGGTGACATGGTTTGCCTCGCCACGGCGGCGGATGCAAGATAGCCCCCCTGATGTTCACGTCCAGGTACTGGAGTGGAACCGCTTCCCGTCATCTTCGATTGTGATCCCGGCAAGGACGACTCACTGGCGCTCTTCGTTGCCCTGGCCCTGCCGCAGGTCATCGATATTCTTGGCATCACCACCGTGGCGGGAAACGTTCCGGTCGAGCACACCAGCCACAACGCGCGACGCATTGTGGAAGCCGCAGGACGCCACGACATACCGGTCTATCCCGGTTGTGCCCGTCCGCTTCTGCGGCAAGCCGTGACGGCGGCCGATGTCCACGGCACCGACGGACTGGGGGGATCGGGGCTTCCTGATGCAGAGCACCCGGTTGAGGACTTCCATGCCGTGGAGGCCCTTGCCGGCTTTCTGGAGGGAGCCTCGACACCACTCACGATTGCGGCGATCGGTCCCTTGACCAACATCGCCCTACTGATGTCCCTGCGGCCGGATCTGGTGCCGGCGATCGGACAGCTCGTGGTCATGGGAGGTGCCCGGAAAGGAGGCAATGTCACACGGAACGCCGAGTTCAACATCTTTGCCGATCCCCATGCCGCCCGGATCGTGCTCGCGGGCACGGTGCCGGCAACCATCGTTCCGCTGGACGTCACCCGTAGGATCCTGCCGCCACAGGAGTGGTTCGACGACATGGAAGGCTATGGGGAACCGGGCAGGGCCGTCGCAGCCATGTGGCGGGAATCACCGGTGGCGCTTCACGATGTCACGGTGACGGGGTTGCTGGCCTGGCCTGAACTCTACTCGCTCGAGGCGTGCTCGGTTGACGTGGTGTGGAACGACACCGACAACCTCGGACGCACCGTGTTCAGCAGGGAAGACGGACCACTCAGCGTCGTGAGGCGTGTCGAACAGCGACTCCTCGCCAACAGGGTGGTGGAAGCGATGGAGACCTACGCCGCGGGAGCATGACATCTGCCGGACAGGGCATCAGGCGACTCTGTCGGGCGGCTCCTGGCCGGCAAAGAAGGCATCGAGATTGTCGAGTGCGCGAAATCCCATCGCGTCCCGGGTCGGCATCGTGGCGCTGCCGAGATGCGGCAGAAGAAAGACATTGTCGAGGTCCCGGTAGCCCGGGTGGATCTCGGGCTCCCCATCGAACACATCGAGTCCTGCGGAAAAGAGCTTGCCGCAGGAAAGGGCGGCAATCAGGGCGTCATCGTCAACGACATTGCCACGAGCCGTATTGACGACAATGGCGCCATCGGGCAGCAGCCGGAGGCTTTCCTCGTTGATGATGCGCAGGGTCTCCGGCGTTGATGGACAGTGGATCGACAGGATGTCGCTGACGGCCAGCAAACTTTCGAGACTGTCGTGAAAGCGGGCGCCCTCTTCCAGTTCGCCCGCCAGCCGTGAACGGTTGTGGTAATGCACCTCCATGCCGAAACCTGCGACTCTCCTGGCCAGCGCCTGTCCGATGCGGCCCATGCCCAGGATGCCCAGCCTGGCACCGGTGACGTGGACTCCACGCATCGCGGTTGGCGCCCAGGCACCCCACGTCTTCTCGTAGATCATCCTCTGGCCTTCGTGCACACGCCGTGCGGCGCCGAGGATCAGCAGCATGGCAATGTCGGCGGTGGCATCGGTGAGTACGTCCGGCGTATTGGTGACGACGATTCCGCGCTCGGCCGCAGCGTTGATGTCGATGTGTTCATAACCAACGGAGAACGACGCGATGACCTTGACGCCGTCAGCGAGCCGGTTGATGACGTCCGACGTGATCTTGTCCGTGGGGCAGGGAACAAGGGCGTCAGCCTCGTGACATCCCTCGACCACTTCGTCAGCCGATGGCAGGTGATCGTCGGCGTTCAGAATGGGTTGAAAGTCGCGCTTGAGACGTTCCTCGACTGCGTCGGGGAGTCGGCGGGTGACAAAGACCGAGGGGCGGGTGTCTGCGCTTGACATGGTTGTTCCTGACTTTCAAATAGGTTGGAGGCCGAAAGAAACGTCCATAATGAAATCCCGGGCCAATCGCAAAACATTCGTCACCCTGCTGTTGCTGGTCTCGATGACGGGTGGAGTCCATGCGTTTGACATGCAGCCTCATCAGGCCTCGTATCTTGCCAACGTGCAGGTTCTGCGGGGTGATCCGGAGACAAGCGCGGGCGAGGGATTCGTCGAGTGGACAACCGAGGATCACTGCGAGACCTGGCTGTTCACTGAAGTCTCCCTGATCCGCATCGGCAGCGGAGACGATGCGCCGGCGTTCGCAAGCAGCCAGGTGAGTTTCGAGGCCAAGGACGGGTCGTGGTTCCGCTACCAGAACGAATTCGAGGGACCGAGTGGAGCAGAGCTCACTTCCGGTGAGGCGGTGGTGAGTGACGGGGACGAGCCGGGACGGATCGTGATCGATGAACCCGCAGCGGTCACCGGTGACCTGCCCGTTGGCGCGGTGTTCCCGATGCGCTTTACCATTGATGTTCTCGAGCGTGCCGCAAGGGGCGAAAGGTTCATGAATCACGTTGTCTTCGATGGAATGGAAGGCTCTGCAGTGAGCGAGTACACGACCTTTATCCAGTCGGTCGAAGAACGTGATGGTCATGCGATCTGGACCATGAAGGTCTCGATCTTCACTGATCCGGAAGATATCGGGCCGGAACTGGAGGTGACGGCGAGTGTTCGCGATGATGGCGTGATCGACGCCATCCGCTACGAAGATGAGACGACGATCACGACCCTGACGCTCCACGAATTGACCGAACTTCCACCAGCCGACTGCTGATCGCAAGACGGCCTTGCGACGGTGACGGAAAGCTGCTCGCGTTCATCGCCACAGGAAGGTTCTCGACTGGCGCTACCGCGTCACGACAAGATGATAGCCGAAATCAAAGGACTCCTTCCTGAGAAACCGGGAGTACCGGCGCTCCCAGGCACCACTCTGCAGGTCGTCTTCCAGGCGTTGCAGCGGTTCGGCAATGTCCCCGATCTTCCAGAATGACGAGATCGAACGGCGGACCTCCGGGTCGAGATAGGCGGCCGGCCGCCGCCAGTAGGCACAGAGCATGCCATCGACGCAGTCATGGGGAATTGGAACCGCGATCCTCTCGACCGGGCCGAGTGCCGCCTCGAAGTGATTCATGGCAGGCATTTGCAGACTGTCCAGGCTTGCCAGGGAAGGCAGGTAGTCCAGCAACCAGAAGTTCGACATCAGGGGATCGAAGGTGAGAACGACGATCTTGTCGCGCGTCACCCGTCGCATCTCCCGTAACCCCCTGTGAACATCGCTCCAGTGGTGAACGGTGAGGACGGCCATCGAGGCTTCAAAAGCCCCGTCCTCGAACGGCAGGTCTTCGGCACGGGCCTGGACGACCATCGTCGTATCCCGTGGTCGTTGACGGATCATGGCTGCGGACGGCTCCACCGCGGTCACCATGAGGTCAGCTGGTTCGTACGAGCCGGTGCCGGCGCCCACATTCACGACCGTGCGTGCCTCAGCAAGATGGGCATGGATGGATGCGGCGATTCTCGGATCCGGCCGGCGCATGCGGCGATAGCCAATTCCAATTGTGTCGTAGAGCGCGATCACAGGGGAGCCCGCCCAATTCGCCAGCCTGGCCAATGTCTCCAGTCTGTTCTCTTCGTTCTGCGATCACCTCGAAGCGTGTTGTCGGGATCAGCCGACATGGGTGACCGTGCCAGGCCTGAAATGACCACTCTCTCCATCGATTTCGCCAGGGAGAGAGGAGGAATCACGAGGGGGTCATGCCCAGACAACCCTCGATGTAGGAACTGATGCCGGACCAGTCACAGGCATGGTGATGGCAGTACTCTGCGGGTTCGAGGAGGCCCGCCAACCGCCTGTTGGCCACATAGTGGATACGGACCACATCCTCGGCGAGATTGGCGACATCCCGGTGATGTGCCGGAATGTCGTCGACGAAGAAGACGGGCCCGCATGTCAGTGAGGCAAGGTGTGCGACGGCCGGCGCCTTGGAGCCGCGGTTGGCGATGATGGGGTAGGGCATGCCCTGGCTCCTGAGGGCATGAGCCCTCGCGTCGCGGAACTCCGGCCAGATGTTGCTGAGAACGACGATCTGCAGGTGGCGGCCCAGGTGCTGAAGGGACTCCGCTGCCCCGTCAACGGCCGCAATGGTTCGTGTGTGGTTCTCGAAGAATGAGTAGATGAGTGACCTGACTGCCACCGTCTCCACGGCCTCGCCCGTACGATCGTCGATGATGTTGCCGTTGAGTTGGAAGGAGGCCCACGAGAAACTCAGACCGCGGCTGTTCAGGAAACTCTCGAAGCCTTCCATGAAGGCAAAGAGCACCTCGTCGGCGTCACTGATGAGAAGAGGGCGCCCGGGATCGATGCCGAGAGCGTTCAGTTCATCCTGCATCCGCGTCAAGAAGCAATACCGCGCCTACTTCAGTCGAGCCTCCTTGAACACCACATGCTTGCGTGCCACGGGATCATACTTGCGAAAGGAGAGTTTCTCCGTCTGTGTGCGCGGGTTCTTCTTGGTTACGTAGTAGTAGCCCGTATCGGCTGTGCTCTCGAGTTTGACGAGAATGGTGGTCGGCTTGGCCATGGTTCACCCGCTCCGGCAAGTCGACGGGACACTAGGGAAGAGCCGGCCAACATGTCAAGGTGTCGAACATCCCGTCTGCGGCAGGCGAAGCACTGCCGCTCACACTCCTGCCCGGGGCAGGGAAACGTCGGCCGGTGGCAGCGGTAAGCGATCGAGAATCATGTCGGCTGCCCTTTCTCCGATCATGATGGAGGTGGCGTTGGTGTTGGCGTTGACGATGCTCGGCATGACGGAGGCATCAACCACGCGCAGTCCCTCGATGCCGTGAACCTTCAGTGCCGGATCGACCACGGCCATGGCGTCATGGCCCATCCGGCAGGTTCCCGCCAGGTGAAAGTCGCCGGCCACGTTGTCGCGGAGATAGGCCTCGATGTCGCCGGGTGAACGAACATCCGGGCCGGGATCGACTTCCTGCGGACCATGAGCCCGGTGAGCCGGACGGGAGACAATGTCGCGGCTGATGTCGAGGGACCGTTTCATGCGCTCGAGGTCCGCGGCTGTCGAAAGGAAGTTCGAGGCAATGCGGGGAGGATCGTCCGGTCTGGCGCTGCGCAGCCGGATCCAGCCTCGGCCATCGACACGCGTCGGGCCCAGGCAATAGGTGAAACCATGGCTCCCGGGCAGGACTTCGCCCTCGTGGGTGAGCAGGACGGGCAGGAATTGGATCAGCATGTCGGGGTGGGAGAGCGAGGGTTCCGTACGCAGCCACGCACAGGTCTCAATGTTGTTTGTGGCTCCGGGTCCGGTGTGCGTCGCCAACCATCGAAGACCGGTATAGGCCATCATGTGCGGCTTCATGTAGCGGCTCATGGAGACGGGTTGGTTGACACGGCATTTCATGTAGATGATCGGATGATCCTGAAGGTTCTCTCCGACACCCGGAAGGTCGACCCTGACATCGATACCATGGCGGCGCAGTTCGTCTGCCGGTCCGATGCCCGAGAGCTTGAGCAGGTGGGGGGAGCCGACGGCGCCGCCGGCAAGGATGACTTCCCGGGTGGCCCGAACGGTGTTGCTGCCGCCGCCGTTCCTGCGCACGGTGATGCCCGAGGCGCGGTTTCCTTCAAATGTGATGGCCGTGGCCAGCACGCCGGTCTCGATGGCGAGATTGGGACGATGCCGGTTGGGACGGATGTAGGCCTCTGCCGTCGACACGCGCACACCCTTGCGGACGTTCATCTGGAAGGCGCCAAAACCCTCTTGGAGTTCACCATTGATATCCTCGGAAAATGGGTAGCCCGCCTCGACTCCCGCCTCGATGAAGGCCTGATAAAGATCGCTGGGCCACGCGCCCTTGATGACATGCACCGGTCCTGAACCGCCACGCCAGCGGCTCGCGCCGTCCTGCCAGGTCTCGAGGCGCTTGAAGTAGGGCAGGACCTCGCGCCATGACCAACCTGTGGCACCTTCCTCGACCCAGCGCTCGAAATCGAGAGCGTGGCCGCGGATGAAGCACATGCCGTTGATGGAAGATGACCCGCCCAGCACCCGGCCGCGAGGCTGGATGATGGAACGATTGTTGAGCTGCGGCTCCGCTTCGCCCTCGAACATCCAGTTGAACATGGCGTTCTGCCAGGTACTGCCGAACGCTGCCGGCATTCCAATGCGCCATTGATTGAAGGGTGTGCCCCGCGCCGGACCGGCTTCAAGAAGAAGGACCCGGATTGCAGGGTCCTCCGTCAGCCGGGCTGCCAGTGCACACCCGGCACTTCCCGCGCCCATGATGACGTAGTCGTACTCCCGCCCTTCCGTCATGGCGCCCTTCCTCCGGAGATTGTTCCAGATCGGCAGGGCAGGGGGCCTTGACGGCAAACCGCCATCAGTCGTCTGCCATCGCAGGTCTCAGGAAGTCGAGGTCGCATCCCTTCGTCCAGGGCAACACACTCTTCGAGTGAAGCGAGCGGTAGCCGCGCTGGTGGACGATGTCGGGTTTCTGCCAGGCACGTCGCCGCCGCTCCAGTTCGTCATCGCTGACCAGGAGGTCGATGGTGCCGGACGAGACGGAAAGGCGGATTCTGTCGCCGCTTTCCACCAGGGCCAAAGGGCCTCCGAGATGGGACTCAGGCGCGACATGAAGGACGATGGTCCCGAAGGCTGTGCCTGACATCCGGGCATCCGAGATGCGCACCATGTCGGTGACGCCCTTGGCCGCGAGCTTCCGCGGGATGGGAAGATAACCGGCTTCGGGCATGCCCGCGGGGCTTGCCGGCCCTGCGTTCTGCAGGACGAGAACGTCATCCTCACGGACGTCGAGATCAGGACTGTCAATTCTCGTCGCGAGGTCCTCAAGGGAGGAGAAGACCACGGCGCGGCCCTCGCATTCGAGAAGATGCGGTGTCGCGGCAGCCCGCTTGAGAAGGGCGCCGTCAGGCGCCAGGGACCCGTGAAGAACGACCAGTCCTCCATGGTGGTCCACGGGATCATCGGCCTTGCGGATGACACGGTGATCGACGGGCTCCGCGAGGGGAATCTCGAGCCGCTTCGCAAGCGTGCCTCCCGTGATGTCGACGCAGCGTCTCTCAAGCCCGCCGGCAATCTCCTGCAGCACGCCGTCAAGGCCGCCGGCGGCATGAAAGTCCTCCATGTAGCCTTCACCAACAGGTTTGAGGTCGACGATGACGGGGGTCGTGCGCGCCAGTTCATTGAAACGGCTGGGGTCGAAGTCGATACCGGCGCGTCCGGCAATGGCCGCAAGATGAATGACGGCGTTCGTCGATCCGGAGACGGCAAGCAGGACCTGGAAGGCATTGTCGACCGATTGTGGCGTGATGAGTGTGCGGGGTGTTGGGCCGCCTTCAGTTGCCATCGTCACGGCAAGGGTGCCTGTCTCTTCCGCGGCCCGAAGGCGATCAGCGTGCACCGCGGGGATCGCTGCCGTTCCCGGAAGCACGAACCCCAGGGTTTCGGCGACGAGCGCCATGCTCGAGGCCGTTCCCATGACCGCGCAGGTTCCCGTGGTCACCGCAAGCCGGCCCTCGACCTGTTCGATCTCTTCGCGCTCGATCCTGCCGGCTCGAAACAGTGCCCAGAAGCGCCGGCAGTCCGTGCAGGCGCCCAGGCGCTCGCCCCTGTGGCGTCCGGTCATCATGGGACCGGCCACCACCAGGGCGGCGGGCTTGCCGGCCGATGCCGCGCCCATCAGCAGAGCCGGGACGGTCTTGTCGCATCCTCCCAGAAGAACGACGCTGTCCATCGGCTGGGCTCGAATCATTTCCTCCACAGCCATGGCCATCAGGTTGCGGTACACCATCGATGTGGGATTGAGGAACGCCTCTCCCAGAGACATCACGGGAAACGGCACCGGCAGGCCACCGGCAGCAGTCACGCCCCTGCTGACGGCTTCCACCATGTCGTCAAAGTGCCTGTGGCAGGGATTGAAGCCGCTCGCGGTGTGACAGATACCGACCACCGGATGGTCCAGCGACCGACTGGTGAGGCCCGTGGACCGGGCAAAGGAGCGGCGCAGAAACCGCGCAAACTCCTGGTCACCGTAATCGGTGAGCGCGCCATCCAGTCCTTTCGCTGCGCCCCTCATGGTCAGATCAGGGTGTCGGTCCAGGTTTTCTCGACGTCTTCGCACCAGTTGCCCACATTCCATGCGCCCCAGGCTCCAAGGCCCCCGAGGGGATTGCTGCCGTAGTAGACGGGAACGTGAACGACGCTGAGCCCTGGCCAGGCATGAGCTTCATGAAGTGCGTTCCGGAGACTCTCTTCGTTCCAGCCGCCGTGGAGGGCCTTCACGCCTCCGACTGCGGCCGCAAGGCCGACAAGGTCCACGGTGACGTCATCGGCGGTGCGGTAGTCCTTGCCGTATTGGGCCTCCTGCAACTGGCTGATGGCACCCATGCGGCGATTGTCGAGAATCAGGATGGTCCCGTGGACGTCATGTTCCACACCATCGATGAGAATCTGGGGATTCATCATGAAGGATCCGTCGCCGGTGATGGCGATGGCGTAGCGCCCGTGGTCGGCGAGACCTCCGGCAAGCAGCGCGGAAACAGCGAACCCCATGTAGGACGATCCCGACTCCGTGTAACTCTCTCCCACCTTCTCGTCCTCGACGATCTGGAAGCCGTTGGCCTGCACGTCGCCGGCATCGAAGAACTTGATGGCGTCGATATCGCGGGCAAATCGGTCAGCAATCTGGATGGCCTGGGGCTGGGTGAGAACAGGCCGTTTCCAGGTGTCGTCCGTGAGTGGTCCACATGAATAGCGTTCCGCTCTGAATGCCTTCCACTCGGCCTTCTTGTCCGCACAGGCGATCAGCCAGGCACTCTCTCCCGGGCCAGGCTCCAGGCGATCTGCCAACCGCTCCATCACCGTTGCGGCGTCGCCCGCAAGGGCCAGGGTGTTGTTGTAGTGGAGGACGTCGATGGGGTCGGCGTTGATGTTGATGACCTGGCGGACCTCGGGCCAGCCGATGCCGGAACAGTCACTCTGGCAGACGGCGCGGCTTGCGACAACGATGGCGAGGTCCGCATTCGCCATGGCGAAGTTGCCGCTGATCGATCCCTTGGACCCTCCGACATGCATGTTGAGCGGATGTTCTTCCGGCATGACTCCCGTGGAGCCCGGAGAGAGGACCACTGCTGCTCCGGCCGCCTCGGCGAGGCGTCTGAGTGCATCGCTGGCGCCGCGGGCGCCGCCGCCCGCCTTGATGGCAACGCGTCGGGCGTCCCTGATCAACCTGGCCGCTTCATCGATGAGGGTGTTGTCGGCGGGAACCTGGGGCAGGGCCCGGGGCCGCCTCGGCAAGGCGTCTGGACGTAGCGTCACCGTGGCAGGCTGCGTGTTGAGCGGCAGGTTGAGATAGAATGGTCCGGCCTTCCATGGATGAAACACCGTCGCTGCGCCCCGCCGCAGCGCATCTCGTATCGCGCCTGGTGTGTGCAGCGTGTATGAAGCGCCCATCAGTGCCGTGATGCGCCCGAAGAGGCCCTGTTCGGGTTTCGGCACCTGCTGCATGTTGTACCCTTCACCGCGGGTCGTTTCGTCACCATAGATGTGGTAGAGCCCGACGCCATTGGATGCGGCAGCAAGGGACCCGGCCATCGCCTGAAGGGCGCCGGGGCCGATCGACGTCACCACGGCTGCTGTCTCACCGTAGACCCAGCGCAGCGCCGTGCCCGCGTGGGCCATTTCGACTTCGTTGCGGAACTGGAATCCACGGACCAGCCCGGCCTCTTCGTAGACTCTGAGTGTCTCCGCAAGCTCCGTCGAACCATGACCGAGGATCATCAGGTACTTGGAGACACCCTGCCGCATCAGTCCCAGAACAAGCGCCTCGGTGAGAGGGAGGGAGACGGGCTCTGAGAGGAGGCCCGCATCGATGGCTTCCTCCAGTCCACCAAGGGATGCCAACCACGCCGCGCGACCGCTCCTCGTTTCGGGGATCAGGTCAGACATCCGTGTAACGCACGGCACGGCCGATCCGTGCCGATTCCTCTGCAGCAAGTGCGAATCGCAGGACGCTTCTGGCGTTCCGTGCGGTGAGTACCGGCTCGCGTCCTTCCCGCAGGCAGTCGAGGAAGTGCCGGGTGGCGTGGTGGAAACTGCTTTCCCACTTCGAGCAGGCCTTGTGGGAGGAGTCCAGTTCCCCATTCCTGAAGCACTGGACAGACGGCTGGTTGCCGATACTCCCGTGGCCGCGGTTGATCCAGATGACACCACTGGTGCCGGTAATCTCGATGCGGTCGTCCTGGGGATACTGGCGCGTCTCAATCTCGAGATCGGGAGAGTAGACAACCTCGAAACTGCCGACACGCTGTTCGTCAAAGCGCATGGAGACGATCGACGGGGCGTCCAGCAGGCTGCCGTCCCTGTGTTGGGTCCGGCCGATGAACGCATGGATCACTTCGGGCTCACCCATGAAGTGCCATGCCAGGGAGAACTTGTGGTGGCCGTCGTCGAAGATGAGCGGGCCGCCTCCGGAAAGGTCCCGCCTTTGCCGCCAGGCCGTGGCCTCCGAAGGCACCTCCCAGGCGCCCAGGCCCTTGCCGGGATTCGATTTCATGCGTATGGCCAGTGGTTTGCCGATGGCGCCGTCACGGACAAGGGCGTCGGCAACCATGACCGGTTGATCGAACAGGATGTTCTCGAACACCCTGACCGGGCGGTCATGCGCTTCGGCCGCCTCCACTAGACGGTCGGCTTCATCCAAAGTGAGACACATGGGTTTCTGGAGCGAGACGATCTTGCCGGCATCGATCGCCGCGAGTGCCACCGGACAATGAAGATGGTGGGGTAGAAGAATCTCGACGAGATCCACATCGTTGCGGGAGAGAAGGGCTGCGGGATCATCCGTCACTACTGCGTCATTGAGGCCCCAGGCATGCGCTCTCGATCGTGCACGCTCCACATTCGTGTCGCACAGGGCCGTGATTCGGGCTGCCGCATTGTTGAGGTATCCGGCTGCATGAAGGTCGGAAATCCGACCCGTGCCGATGAAGCCGATCCTTAGCGGTGTCCTGATCATGGCGCATTGTCTTCGGGAACGATGACGGTGGCTCTGACGAGCGCACCGAACTCCTCGAGGCGCTTGTCGTCAATGCGCACCGATGGCCCGGAAATCCCGAGTGCGGCGATCATGTCGCCGCGGATGTCGTAGACGGGGCGGGCCACGCAACGGATTCCTTGAGCAAACTCCTCGTTGTCGATGGCAAAGCCACGAGCCCGCGTAGCCGCCACGTCCCGCGCCAAAAGGTGACGTTCGACGATCGTGCGATCGGTGTACCTGGAGAGGACGGGCGGGATGCCGGCCTTGCCGAAGGCGAGGAAAGCCTTGCCGAGTGCCGTGCAATGGAGCGGCGACAGCGCTCCTATCGGATGATCGACCTTCAGCGGCAACGTGGACTCCACCTTGTCGACGTACCAGACCCGGTGTTCGACGAGAACGGCAAGGTGGGCGCACTCACCCGTGGCAGCGACCAGGGACTCGAGTGCAGGGCGGCACCGTTCCTTGCAGGCCACGACGTCCGAAAGGGTGTGGCGCGCGCTGCAGCGGGTGGTCGGGGCATAGCGTCGTGTGCCATCCTGGGTGGCCCAGCCGGCCGCGACGAGAGTCTTGAGAATGTGGGACGCGTTTGATTTGCGGACACCAAGTTCACCGGCAATGTGCGTCAGGCGCAATGGCTCGTCGGCCTCCCTGAGAAGGTCGAGGGTCCTGAGGCCCCGTGAAAGTGACTGCAAGACACGCATCGGGAACTTCCTCGAGTGAGGGTGCCGCATACTGCACGATTTGTTCTACACTGTTGTACATTGGGGCGGCTGGCCCCACAAGATGCCTTTGATTTACAGCATTGGCAACACTTCTCGTTGACAATCCTGCTGAGCGTCTCATGCTGTTTCGGATTAGGTAATGCATGTACAACATGTGCAATTCGATCGGGAGGGACCCTCTGATGACATGTTTCAACAGACGTGCGCTGATTTCCTGCGTTGCCGGCGCGGCAATGGCGGCGACCGGACTGTCTGTGTCGGCCCAGGACAACGAGATCACGATCACCCACTACTTTACCGGTGAACTCGGTCTCAAGGCGCTCAACGAGCAGATCACCCGCTTCGAAGAGGTGACCGGTTACGTGATGCGCAACAGTCCGGTGGGCCACGAGGACTTCAAGACGGACATTCTGGTCAGGGCTTCCGGCAGCAGTCTGCCGGACGTGTTCAGCTACTGGGCCGGCGCCAGGGTCCAGTTCGTGGTCGATTCGGGGAGTCTGACCCCGATTGATGACATGTGGGAACATGAAGGCCTTGACGACGTCGTGGCAAAGTCCATCGCCGACAGTGCCACACTCTACGATGGCACGCGCTACCTGGTGCCGTTCAACTATCACTATGCCGGAATGTTCTACAATGCACAGGTGTTTGCCGACGCCGGTATCACCGATCTGCCAGGCACCTGGGACGAATTTCTCGAAGTCGTCGAAACACTCAAGAACGCCGGCGTGACGCCGATCGCACTGGGTTCCAAGAACCGCTGGCCGGCACAGTTCTGGTTCGACTACCTGCTTCTTGGAACAGCCGGACCCGACTACCGTGCGGCGTTGATGAACGGCACGGCCAGTTACGATGATGACGAGGTCGCCCGGGCGATGGCGATGTGGAAGGACCTGGTCGACCGCGGCTACTTCGCCCCCAACGCCAATGCCGACTCCTGGACCGATGCGTCGGACAGGGTGGCCCGTGGTGACGCCGCCATGACCCTCATGGGAACCTGGATCACCGGCTACTGGAACGGCATCGGCCTCGTTCCGGGCGACGACTATGCGTTCTTTCCGTTTCCGGTGATCGACGATTCGGTTCCGGTTTCGGTGGTTGGACCAGTGGACGGATTCGTGGTCTCGGCCCACGGGAACAATCCGGAAGGAGGAAAGGCATTCCTCGCGTTCATGATGTCCGACACCGACGTCCAGCTGGCGTGGACCAACGCGGTCGGCGCCGTTTCGGCCAACGTGAATGTCGATCCGGCGAACTACAACGACGTGACACAGAACGTCATTGCCACTATCGCCGCCTCGGACAACTTTGCCTTCAACTACGACCTTGCGACACCGCCACCGGTGGCCGAGGTCGGTCTCTCCATGTTCGCCGAATTCATGGATGATCCGTCGAGGGTTGATGCCATTCTTGAACAGGCGGCCTCGGACGCAGCCTCGGCCTTCACCCAGTGAAGACGTGAAGGGCAGGGCCGTGCCGCCAGGCGGTGGCACGGCCCTGTAACCGGCGGAGGAGCGGATGGAACGCGAGAACCGGTTCTGGCGCGTTGTCCTGCTCTTTCTTCCGCTCTCGGTCTTCGCGGTCTTCGTCGTATGGCCGCTTTTCAGCTCATTCTGGTACAGCTTCACCGACTGGAACGGGTTCGATCCGAACTACGCCTTCGTCGGACTCGACAACTACGCCAGGATCTGGACGGACCGGCTGTTCTTCGGCGCGATCATCAACACCGCCTTGTGGATGGTGGCAGCCATTCTGCTGCCGACACTTCTCGGTCTCGCCCTGGCGCTCCTCCTCGACAGACAGCTTCGCGGAGCCCGGATCTTCAAGACCATCTTCTATCTGCCGATCTGCCTGTCGGCCATCGTCGTTGGCCAGATATGGACCTGGATCTATCAGCCCGACTGGGGCCTTCTCAACGCGATCATCTCGTTTGTTGCCGGTGAACCGTTCACGCATGCCTGGCTTGCCAGACCCGGCAGTGCCCTTTGGTCGGTCATTGTCGCCTGGTCCTGGCAACAGACCGGACTTTCCATGGTCATCTATCTTGCCGGGTTGACGGCGATACCTTCCGATCTGCTCGAGGTCTGCGACATCGAGGGTGCCTCGCCATGGCAGCGCATCCGGCGCGTCGTCGTTCCTCTCCTCATTCCCTCGACGATCGTGGTCATTGCGCTGTCGGTCATCAACTCGCTCAAGGGATTCGACATTCTCTACATCATGACGGGAGGCGGACCCTTTCATTCCTCCGACACGCTTGCCATGCACATGTACAACGAGAGTTTCAAGAAGTACCTGATGGGCTATGGCAGCGCCATATCGGTCGTTCTCTTCCTCATCGCCCTCGTCATCATCGGGTTCTATTTCCGGCAGTTGAAGAGAATTGATGAGATCTATGGCTGATCGCCGGAGGCTTCATCTGACGCCGTGGACGGCGGCCCTCATCGCCATTCTGGTCATGCTGGCGGTGCTGTTCCTCACGCCGACCATCGGTGTGCTGCTGTCGTCGATCAAGACGACACGGGACATCGCGCTGGGGGACCTGTGGTCAGTCCCTGGCCAACTCTTTCTCGGGAACTATGCCGAGGTCCTCTCGAATCCCGCGGTTCACCGCTACTTCGTCAACACCATGATCGTGACCGTTCCGGCAACCGCGGCGTCGATCGGGCTCGGCGTGCTGGCAGGCTATGTCTTTGCCAAGTTGCCGTTCCGCGGCGCCGGCATCCTCTTCCTTGCCATTGTCGCCGGCATGTTCTTTCCGCCCCAGGTCATCCTGGTGCCGTTATTCAGGCTGTTCAATGGCGTCGGTCTCATCGATACGCTGTGGCCGATCTTCCTCGTTCACACGGCGCTGGGCATTCCCATCTGCACACTGCTGATGAGGAACTTCTTTGCCACCGTACCCAATGCCCTGAGAGAGGCAGCCATCCTTGAAGGCGCCAGCGAATGGCAGGTCCTCACCCGGGTGGCAATTCCGCTGGGTTTGCCGGCGCTGGCGGTCCTTGCCACTCTGCAGTTCACGTGGATCTGGAACGACTTTCTCTGGCCCCTGATCTTCACCCAGTCCGATGAGAAGCGCACCATCATGATCGGTATCGTCAATCTCAAGGGACAGTACACGGTGGCCTGGGGCGTGCAGGGCGCGCTTTCCCTGATTGCCAGCCTGCCCACCCTCGTGATCTTCCTGTTCTTCCAGCGCTACTTCATCAAGGGCATGACCATGGGAGCCGTCAAGGGGTAGGGATGGCACGCGTAACACTGGAGAACATCCGCAAGTCCTTCGGCAGCGTCGAGGTCATCCGGGACGTCTCGCTCGATATCGAAAGGGGCGAATTCATGGTCTTCGTCGGCCCGTCGGGGTGCGGCAAGTCGACCATGCTGCGCCTGATCTCGGGCCTCGAGGACGTCTCTGGCGGAACGATCAGGATTGGCGGGCGTGACGTGACCGGCGTCGCTCCGTCAAAGCGGCGCCTTGCCATGGTCTTCCAGTCCTATGCCCTCTTCCCGCACCTTGACGTCGCCGGCAACATCGGTTTCGGGCTCTCGCTTGCCCGCACGCCTGCTGGCGAGATCGAGCAGAGGGTGAGGGATGTGGCCGAGCGGCTGGGTATCGCGGACCTGCTCTCCCGCATGCCCCGGCAGCTCTCCGGTGGCGAGCGTCAGCGTGTCGCCATTGGGCGGGCGATCATCCGTGATCCGGAGGTGTTCCTGTTCGACGAGCCGCTCTCCAACCTTGATGCGGCGCTGCGCGTACGCATGCGTCTCGAGATCGCCAGGCTCCACAAGGCGCTCGATGGCGTGACCATGATCTATGTCACCCACGACCAGACCGAGGCGATGACCCTTGCCGATCGCATTGCCGTCATCAACCAGGGCAGGATCGAGCAGGTCGGCACGCCAATGGAACTCTACCACCATCCGGCCAACACCTTTGTTGCCGGCTTCATCGGAGCGCCGGCCATGAACTTTCTCGACGGAAACGTGGACGACACCGGTGCCGTCACCTTCGCGGGTGCCACGATCATGCCCGCGCAACCGGTGAGCCACAGGGGCAGCGCCACCATCGGGGTGCGCCCGGAATCACTGAGGCTTGCAGGGACCGGGGAGGCGGACCTCGTCGCCCGCCTCGATCACATCGAACCGCTCGGCGCCGAAACACTCCTGCATTTCGACACGCCCCTCACCGTGCGCCTCAATGAAGAGGTTCCGGCATCCGAAGGCGACACCCTCGGCCTCGTCGTCGACAGAACGCGGATCCATATCTTCCCGCCATGACCTCCTTCCCTCAGAAAGCCATGGCACTCAACCGCGATCATGCCGGTGAACGTCTGCAACGTTGTCGAAACATCCCCGACAAACGAATCCTCAGTTCCCTCAATCACGGCGACGACGCGGATCTGATCCCCTGCCCGAGGCATTCAGCATCCGTGAGGACTGCCTCGAACCGTTCGCTCTGAACCTGAAGAAGACGGCACAGGTTTTCCGTGTTGCACTCCAACTCCCGTCGTGAGGGCTGAACGGCCGCACCGGCGCTCACTGGGAGTGGCGATCCGACTGAGGGGCGCAGGATAGTCCGATGCCGGCAGGCCAACTACCACCTCGAACGGTTGCGAGGACACGCAACCCCGAGAACCGACATTTGGTCGTAGAGCCGGCATGATTCAGGTCAACATGTCAACATTGTGCTTTACTGAGAGAATTCGGCAAAATTGCGGGCTGGCAACCACGCGCGAGGCTCTCTTGTGGACATCGCGAATGAACTGTCGTCTGCTTGGAAGCAGATTCTCTGGCTGCGGCGCGGGTACGTGATGACACCGCTGTTGGCAGCCGGGTGCGGCGGCGACTTCAGCGATGAGCAGCCGCGCTCTGTCCAGCTACTTTCGGATCGGACATTGCTTCGGCGCGCAACTTCAGGCCCAGGGCGCCGACAACCTTGAGGACCGTGCCCAGACTGGGGTTGCGGTCTCCCGAAAGCGCCTTGTAGAGGCTTTCACGGGAGAGGCCAGCGTCGCATGCGACCTGCGACATGCCCTTCGCACGGGCGATGTCGCCAAGCGCCTTGGCGATGAATGCGGCGTCGCCATCGGCTTCCTCGATGGAAGCTTCCAGATATGCGGCCATATCCTCCGGTGTGCGAAGATGTTCGGCGACATCGTAGGGCGAAGTGACAGTTTTGGTCATGGTGTCCACCTTACAGGTTTCGTGCGAGACGCAGGGCCTTCTCGATGTCCCGTTCTTGGGTCCGTTTGTCCCCGCCGGCCAGCAGAATGACGACCGTGAGCCCTTGCTTCTTGAAGTACACCCGGTAGCCGGGTCCGTAGTCGATCCGCAATTCCGAGACGCCTTCGCTCACTGGCCTCACGTCTCCCGGGTTTCCGGCGGCGAGACGCTCGACCCGGACAAGAACACGGGCTCGGGCCCGCGTGTCCCTCAGACCGTTAAGCCATTTGGCATACACATCCGTCTTGCGGACCTCGAACATGCGCCAATTGTAGCCAATTGGCTACAAAAAGTCAATCTCTACTGTGCAGGTATTCGTGCGCCATCGAGACGCCTATCAATACGACATGCGGCGCGCCGAGCACCCGCATCACAAATCCGGCCTTGTCTTCGTAGCGGTGCCGGAATTCTTCCGTTGTGTAGAGCATCGGGTTAATCCGCCGACCGAGCAGCTTCTCGACCGGCTTCAGGGCGCTGTAGACGGTCTCCAACTCCAACTCGTCAGAAACCAGCAGCAAGTCGATATCGCTCGCCGCGGTGTCGGCTCGCCGAGCGACCGATCCGAAGAGTACGGCCAGCGTCAGCCTGTCCGCCAGCGACGAGAGCGCGCCGCGAATGGACTCTTCCACGCCCACCGTCTTTCGCACGATGCCGCAAATCTCCTCGAAGAGCGGAGCATCGCGGTTCGCCTGATAGTACTTGCGGTTGCCGACCTGCGATGTGATGGCGAGACCACATTGGGCAAGCTTGGTGAGTTCGCGCTGCACCGCGCCCCGTCCGCAGCCAGCAAGCGCGATGATCTCGGTCACATAGAATTCGCGATCTGGTTGCCCGAACAGCAGAGCAAACACCTTTTGTTGCGATGAGGTAAACAGCGCGTCAGCGAGCGCTGATCCTCTGCCTCGAGTTGACGCAAGCTCGAGGGGTGGCGATGTTGATGTACCCATAGTGAGTATCATAGTACCCGAACAGGGTATTACAAGCCTACCGACACGGGCGTGCAGTAACCGCACGGCCGATCAGTTTCCACCACCACCACCTTCTTCCCTCAAGAGGCCTTGGCGCTCAAGTGCGACTACGCCGGTGAAAGTCTGCAACGATACCGGGATGCTTCGGATAAACGAATCCTCAGTTCCCTCGAGCACGGCGACGGCGACGATGTGACCTGATGCACTACTTCAATAGACAAAAGCCAAGCGGCGCATTCACTTGACGAAGTGCCGCTTTGTTCACGTACTCGAATCTCTGAAGTCGGGCCGCGGGGCTCCCGCGACGAACCATGGCTGCGCCTGTTCAAATGCGAGTGCGGCGCGAAACACGCTCACGTCGTCATAGGGCCGGCCAACGATCTGCATGCCTGTCGGCACCCTGCTCGACGCAATTCCCGTCGGAACGCTCGCCACCGGAAGCTGACTCAACGCATTGAACGGATAAGTCAGGCACCAGCCCATGTACGGATCGACCTGATGGCCGTTGATCACCAATCTGGTGTCGAAAATCGAGTGATCGGCCGCTACCGACGGGATGCCGAGCGTCGGGCACAGCATGACGTTGTAGCGATCCATGATGGGAGACAGCTTCAACCACATTTCTGCGCGCAGATTGTGCGTGGCAAGCAGGTCGCGAGCACTGTAGGCCATGCCTTGCTCCGCGTCCCGCACCGAGTCCGCGAGGATATCGTGGCGCCAGCGCATCAAATGAGGAGCCAGTGCAAGGGCGACAGCCGCCTTGCTCTGGACTTCCCAGGGCACGACCGACGCGCCTGTCCAACCGAGGGCCACTTCGTCTACCTGGCACCCGAGCCCGCGAAACACTTCGGCCGCCTGGCGTGTCATCCGCTCGACCTCCGGGTCGATTTGCTTGTAGCCCAGATCAATCGACAGGGCGATTTTCCAGTCCCTGATCGAACCTGGCCGATCCGGCACGATGACCTTGCCGGGTAGCGTGGTCAGGTCGTCCCGGTGCTGGCCCGACATGACATTCTGCATCAGGGCGCCGTCGGCGACAGTCCGGGCCATGGGGCCGTAGTGGCAATAGGAGTCAAAGCCTCCCGGCGTGTCCTGGGGGTTGCGGCCGTATGGCGGCTTGTAACCGAAAACGCCGCAGGCCGAAGCGGGAACGCGGATCGAGCCGCCGTAGTCGGACCCGTCAGCAAGCGGCGTCATGCCGGCGGCGAGGGCTGCGCCTGAGCCCCCTGATGATCCGCCAGGACTCTTGGCCAGGTTCCAGGGATTGCGCGTCACGCCCCACTGGGTGCTGTGGCACACCGTGGCAATACCCAGTTCGGAACTGGTCGATCGGGCGAGCAGGATCGCGCCGGCGCGCAACAGGCGGTCCACCGTTGGCAGGGTGAACGTGTCTCGATGATTGGAGAAAATCTTGCTGCTTTGCGTGGTGATGCGGCCCTTGATGGCATGCAGGTCCTTGATCATGACCGGCAAACCTTCCAGAGGCCTTGGCCGGGCGCCGGGTCGCATGAATCTGGCTTCGGCCTTGCGCGCTTGAGCCACGGCCTCGTCGTGGAGGGTGTCAGTCGTTGCGTTGATCTTCGGCTCGAACTCCTCATGGCGCACGATCAGGGCATTGACATACTCGACGGGCGACAGAGACCGCTTCCTGAAGCGCTTCATGACCTCGACCGCGGGCAGGTAGCAGAGTTCCATGTCGGTCATGTGAATTCCTTTTCGGTTCGACGTCATTCGTGGCGCCTTGGTGCCTGGCTTCATGCGGCGCCGACCTCCTCCGCCCGGTGGCACGCGCTCCGGCTCCCCTCGACATCGCGCAGTACTGGCTTGTCGAAGAAGCAACGATCGACGGCCCAGGGACAGCGTCCGCTGAACAAGCAGCCTCTCGCGGACTCGGATCCGATCATGTCCTTGAACGTGAAGGCCACACGATCCTCCTCCGCGATCGTCAAGCGCAGGGCGCGGCTGTAGGGGTGTTTTGGCTTGAAGTAGAACGTGCTTGCCGAGGCCTGCTCGACCAGTTCGCCTTGGTACATGACACCAATGTTGTGTGCGACGTAGCGCGTCACGGCGATATCGTGGGAGATGAACAGCGAGGCGAAGCCCTCACTGGCCTGCAGGTCCTTGATCAGGTTGAGCACCTGGCTCTGAATGGAAACGTCGAGCGCGCTTACCGCCTCGTCGAACACGACGAACTGGGGATGCGTGATGAGCGCCCGCGCAATGGCCAGGCGCTGGCGCTGCCCACCCGACAGTTCGTGCGGAAAGCGCCGGGCGAGAACGGGTTCGAGCCCCACCTTGGACAGCATATCCTCTACGGTCGCCTCGACCTTCCCGGACGGCAGCGACCTGGCAATGTTGAGTGGCTCGGCAACGGATTTCCCGACCCGCAATCGGGGATTAAGTGCCCATTCCGGATGCTGCAGCACCACGGCCAAACGTCCCTTCAATTGACGTCGATGGCGCGGGAACGGCTGCCCGTTGAACTGCACGGTCCCTTGTGTCGGTCGTACCATTCCCAGGCAAAGTTTGCCCAAGGTGGTCTTTCCGGATCCGGATTCGCCGACCAGTCCGAACGTTTGGCCACGCTCGATGGAGAGGGTCACATCCGAGACGGCCGCTATGCCACCGGAGTCCCTCAGCCGGCGCGACTGATACGTCACGCCGACACCGTCGAGATGCACGACCGGAGGGCTCATGGATCGCACACTACGTGCCCGACGCCCCCGCCAGAAGTACCTCGGCGCGATGGCAGATGACCGAACGTTCATCGATCCATCGTGCTTCCGGCCGTTCGTCCAGGCATTGATCGACGGCCCAGTCACAGCGCGGCGCAAAGACGCAACGAGTACTGCGCTCCATGAGAATCGGTGGCACGCCGCGAATCGAATTGAGCCGGCCGTGCGGTCCTTCGGCGCCCGGTGCCGCTTTGAGCAAGGCGCGGGTATAGGGATGTATCTGCCGGTGAAACACTGCCTCTCGTTCGCCGTACTCCACGATCCGACCGCCGTACATGACGGCAACATGCCGACAGTAGCGGGACACCATGTGCAGGTCGTGACTCAACAACACCAATGCCGCACCCGTAGCACGGCACATCGAAATCAGGAGTTCCAGCACCTGGTCGCGAAGCCAGGCATCAAGTGAGGCGGTGGGTTCGTCCGCCACAATCAGCTGTGGGCTGCGGGCAATTGCGATCGCAATGGCCACACGCTGCGCCATGCCCCCTGACAACTCGTGCGGAAAACTGTGGTAGACCCTTTCGGTCTCGGCCAACCCCACCCTGGACAACAGGGAATACACGATCTCGCGCGTCGCCCGTCGCCCGACGGCTCGCGTCAACTGTCGTCCGACGCGCATTGTTGGGTCGAGCGCAGTCATGGGATTCTGAAAGATGAAGCCGAGCGAATCTCTTCGCAGGAAACGCAGATCCTCGTCGTTGCCCTCGAAGACCGAGTGCCCGTTCACAATCAGATCTCCCGTGACCCGATTGGCGTTCTGAGGCATCAGCCTGCCGATCGCCAGGCCCAGCGTGCTCTTGCCTGACCCGCTTTCTCCTACGATACCGAGTGTCTCACCTGCACTCAGGAGCACGTTCACACCGTCCAGCGCGAGAACGGAGCCCCGCGGCGTGTCGTAGACCACGACGAGGTCGCGAACGTCGAGGATCGAGTTCATCGCAACGGTCTGCCCCGAAGAGGGTCGATCACGTCGCGCAGACCGTCACCCAACAGATTGACCGAGAGAATCGCAATCGCCAGCAACAGGCCGGCCGGAAAGACCAACCAGGGCGCCAAGGTCAGATAGACACTGCCGAGACGAAGCAGCGATCCGAGTGAAGCATCAGGCGGTTGGACGCCGAGACCCAGAAAGCTCAATTCGCTTTCGACCAGCATGCCGATCGACAGCGCGTAGGTGAGTTGGATAACGACCGCGCCGAGCACGTTGGGCAGCATGTGGACCAGAATGACGCGAAAGAATCCCGCTCCGCTGACCTCGGCAGCGATGACGTAGGAGCGTGCGGCCACGCTCAGCGCCACGGCGCGCACAACGCGAACGAACAGCGGCAGGGTGATGAGAGCGATCGCCAATATTGCCGAAGCACCTCCCGGACCGAGCGCCGCAGCAATCAGGATGCCGAGCAACAGCGGTGGAAACGCGAACAGGATGTCCACCAGGCGCATGATTGTCATGTCGGTGACACCGCCGGCGTAGGCCGCCACCAATCCGATCAGGGTGCCGAACAGGCCCGTGAGGACCACCGCAGTGCCGGCCAGGAGGAATGTCGAACGAAGCCCATCGATAATGCGCGGCAGTACGGACCGACCGAGTTCGTCGGTTCCGAGCAACCATCCGGAGGCCGGTACCGACAGTCGGGGTCCGATCCCGATTTCCTCGGGGTCGCCCACCGGTAACCACGGCCCGAAAAGGCACAGAAGCACCAGTACCGCCAGGAGAATCGCCCCGGCGCCTGACAAGTAGTCGCGCCGAAGGAAGTCGAGCAGTTCCGAAAGCGGACCTCTGACCAGCAGCGTCACGAGTCTCTCCGCTGCCCGCCAATTCGCGGGTCAATGAGCGCGTAAACTGTATCTGCCAGAATGTTGATGGAAATAAAGAACGTTGCAGCCAGGAGTACACCGGCCTGCACCACCAGGTAGTCCCTGTTCTCGACGCTTTGAACCACGTAGACGGCAATGCCGGGCACTGAGTACATCTGTTCGACGATGACAGCGCCGCCAAGGAGATATGCGAGAAACACCGTGGTTACAGTCAAGATGGGAATTGACGCGTTGCGCAGTACGTGACCCCGAATGATGTCCGGCGGTCTCTCGCCTCGCGCCACCGCAGCGGTGATGTGCGTTTCAGAGGTGACGTTGAGTACCGAATCCCGTGTGGTTCGCTGAATGAGCGCCATGCCGAAGACGCTCAACGTAACAATCGGGAGCGTCATGGCGCGAATGTTGGCCAAGGGGTCCTCGAAGAAGGGGACATAACCGCCGATGGTCACCCCCAGAGACCAAACGGAGAACACGAAGACGAACACGGTACCGAGAACGAACGCCGGAACGCTGGCGCCCAGCGCCCCAACGAGACGGCCGGCAGCGCGTCCGAAGCGATTGGTGCTCGTCACCCCCGAGGCCACACCAAGGGGCACACCGACAACGACCGCCAGCAGAGTGCTCATCACGGCGAGTTGGATCGTGGCCGGAGCGCGACGGATGAGTTCGGCGGCGACCGGTTGCCCGGTAGCCAGGGAAGTACCGAAGTCACCTCTGGTCGTCGCACCCAACCAGAGCACGTACTGTTCCAGGTAGGGCCGGTCCAGACCATACTTGGCTCGCACGACTGCCCGGGTCTCCGGTGTGCCGAACGGGCCAAGGACGACATCCTCGAACCCGCCCGGCACGAAACGAATGGCCGCGAAGACGATGATTGAAACCCCGAACAGCGTGACCAGCGCGACACTCAACCGCAACAGGACAAAACGGACGACGCGCAAACTACTCCTCCATCCCCTTGGGCTCTGAGCGCCGGGGGCGCTGAAGACGGCCCGGGCGCGGTCTCGCTACGGCGCGATGCGGGCGAACTCCTCAACGTACTTCAACTCGTCCTCGTAGCCTTCCGCAGGATGGATTTTCACGTCGACCCGGTCATTGCGGTAGGCGATGACGTTGTTCTTGTTGACGAGTGCCAGCATGTTCGCTCCGTCGTCGATCAACGCGCAAATCTCGGCGAACAGCGCATCCCGCTCGTCACCATTGGGTGTCTCCGCAGCCTCGGCAATCTTGTCGTTCAATTCGGAATCCGAAACGAGATAGTGGGCGTTCCATCCCGTTTTCTCCGGATTCCACGAGCCGAGCACCATGGCGGGATCGCCATAACCAGAAAGCCAGGTCACGTTCAGGTCGAACTCACCGCGCACCCAAACGGCGTCGATCCATTCCGCATAACCGAGCTGTTGGATCTTGGCGTTCATGTCGATGTCGGCAAGTTGTTGCTTGATGACCTGCGCGATGTGGATGAGCGAAGGCAGTGCCGAGGTGGTCAACAGGTTGATTTCCACCCCTGCGGCGTCCGCCTCGTCCATCAGGGCTCGCGCTCGCTCGAGACGTTCCTCTCTCGACCCGGAATAGGAGGGTACGTCGACACATGCCTTGGATGAGGGGAACGTCCGTGGCAGCGGATAGTCGACTGCGCCCATGCCGCCCAACGCGACCCGGCTGATTTCTTCGCGATCGAGGGCGAGGTTCATCGCCTGGCGGACACGGATGTCGGTAAAGGGCGACTGTTCCGAGAGGGCGTTGACATCGAGATTGTAGTAGCTCGCCGATTCCTGTGTCAGGACGGTAATGTTCTCATCGCCTTCGAGCAGAGCCGGAAGATCCGGGTTGACGAATGTACCGATGTCCGCGCGCCCGTCCCGAAGCGCTGCGATACGCGCCGCCTCGTCCAGGATGATCAGGATCTTCAATTCGTCAGCAACCGGCAGACCTTCGCCCCAGTAATGGGGATTGGCCGCGTAGGTCCAGGACTGATCCTGCAAATGCTCGGTCACCATGAAGGGGCCGGAACCCATCAGTTCCTTGGTTGGATCGAAAGTTCCCGCAGCGAGTTCCTCCATTGGCATGATTGCCGTCGAGATATGGGCGAGCGCCGAGAGCAGTTGCGTGTGAGGTTTTTCGAGTTCGATGCGCACCACATGGTCGCCCTCAGCAACGATTTCGCCTACGGCTCCCAGTGCATTCGCCCACCATGACCCAGTGTCGGGATCGAGGACGCGCTCCAGGCTGCCCACCACATCACTGGCGACGACAGACCGCCCGTTGGAAAAAGCCGCGTTCTTGCGAAGCTGGAAGACATATGTTGTGGGTGAAGTCTGCTCCCAGGATTCGGCGATGCCGGGTTGAAGATCGAGAGTTTCTCCCGTCGTCACGAGCGTATCGTAAACCGGGAAGAAGAACTTCCATGTGTTCCCGTTGAAGTCGGTATGGGGGTCCAGGGACTGTGCCTCGTCAGGCTTTGCCCATGTGATTGTCCCGCCTGAGCTGCTCGCTCCCGCGAAGGAGCCAACGCCCGAAACAAGCAGCAGTCCGCAAACGGCCAGGCAGGACGCCAACACTGGAAAGAACTTTGATCGTTGCATGGTGACATCTCCCTCTTGGCAGTGTCCGCGGCGAGGCAGGTGGACATGCAACATTCCACGCCCGAAAGTCAGACAAGAGGGATTCGAGTTCTTCCGCAGAAACCGCTTCCGGTTCTTGACTTCGGGGCTGACGTTGCGATTGGGCAACAATGCGAACATGCACAAGGCCGCGTTAGTCAATGCTCCACGTCGCACTCCAGGAACCACCTGAGGGTTGCCATCGTGGCAGATTGTCACACGATCCTCCTCCGCCGCTGGGGACACTTAGCTTTGCTTTTCGTGTTCCAGCTGGTGCATGAAGCGTACGTGGCTCGTCACAACCTGTCAATCGACCGGTTGGCAAGCGCCTGTCGCTTGCCGCAAGGTACTGCACCGGAGTGTTCCGATTTGGGGAGCAGCCGATGTCGGTGATAGACTGGAAATGTCGGTGGCCGAGGACATTCAGATGTACAAGATTGATCCGTCACGCAAGGACCTTGTGGAAGAGTTCCGGGCCAATCCGGTGGGCCACCATAGCGCCGATCTCCAGCAGATGCTCAACGTGGTCCGAGCGGATCCATTCCCCGGAAAGTATGTCCTTCTCTGCGTCAAGCCCCATCAAGAGTGGATTTTGGGCAGGCTTAGCGGCGTTCGGGGCGATCCAGTCGAGGTCTTGGATGACCAGGTGTTTACACGTGCTGAAGACGCCGAATGGGAGGTGTTCAAGAGGCGTTGGAAAACACTGACCGGCGAAGATTTGGACTGAGGCGTAACCTGTTGGGGGAGATCGGCAATGACGACGATAATGGAAAAGAAGATTGTCGGTTACACGAACCGTATCAGCGTACAACCAGGAGAAACCGTCCGCTTCATGGTCAGCTGCTACGGAGTCTCGCGATATCGGGCGGACATCGTGCGCCTGATTTCAGGAGACCGGCATCCCGATGGCGCCGGTTTCAAGGAAACCGTGGTGGAGCCGGTGGCGGCGGACGAATTCACCGGGCGGCAGCAGGCGATTCACGCAGGCTCCTGTGGCATGATCGAATGCGACGCGCCATTCGCCGCACTTTCGAGTTTCACGCTTCTGGCGATGATCTGGCCGACCACGCCGGCACGGGGGCGTCAGGCATTGCTCGGCAAATGGTCGGAGCCTGATCAATGCGGTTACGCGCTGGTGATTGACGATAATGGGGCACTGGCCCTGATGCTGGGAGATGGCGAGGACTGCGTCGAGATCGTGAGTTCGGGTCAATCGTTGCTCGAACGCAAGTGGTATTTCGTGGGCGCGAGCTTCGACGCCGAAACAGGCGAAGTTTGCGTCCACCAGGTGCCGCTGGTCGAGTATCCCCTCGCCAATTCAATCGCAAAGGTATGCAGAACCAAGACAAACAGGAGGCCGGGACCAACCCATGCACCGTTCATGATTGCCGCAGCTTACGGAGGAGAAGCCGGCGGCCGGACGGTGGGGACACACCACTACAACGGCAAAATTGACAGTCCACGTGTCGCCAACCGCGTTTTGGATCGCGAGTCGATGACGGCACTGCTGCAACAACCGATCCCCGCAGACCTTCGGTCGGCCGTGGTTGCGGCGTGGGATTTCGCACGGGCAATTCCAACGACACGTATCGAGGATACATCGGCAAACCGACTCGACGGAATGCTTGTCAACCTGCCGATGCGGGCGATGACCGGTTACAACTGGACCGGGAAGGAGTTGAATTGGCAGCACGCTCCCGAGCAGTACGGTGCCATTCATTTTCACGAGGATGACATTTATGATGCGTGCTGGGAGGTGGATTTCGAGTATACAATTCCCGCAGACATGCGTAGCGGCGTCTACGCGGCTCGCCTGACATCGGGCGAAGATTTCGATCACATTCCGTTCTTCGTGAGACCGCCGCGTGGCACCAGGAACGCGGAATTGGCGTTGCTGATCCCGACCGCGAGCTATTGGGCCTACGCCAACGAACACATGGTCGTCGAATCAAACGAATCCGAGGTCTACAACGGACACCTCACATCGCTGAGCCCCGAGGATCTGTTCCTGAATGCGCACCCCGAGTTCGGACATTCGATGTACGACGTTTTCTTCGATGGCAGCGCCGTGTGCCATTCCTCACGCTTGCGGCCCATCCTCAACATGCGGCCCGGCATCACCATTTCGTGGGTTGGTCCTGGCGGAAACATGCCTTGGCAATTCAACGCCGACCTGCACATCGTCGACTGGCTCGAAGCGATGGGACACGACTACGACGTGATCACGGACGACGATCTCGACGACGAGGGCCTGCAGCTGATCGGGCAGTATCGCGTGGTGATGACCGGCACGCATCCCGAGTACCTGTCGACGCGCATGTGGGACGCCTTCGACACGTTTCTCCAGCAGGGCGGACGATTGATGTACATGGGAGGCAATGGCTTCTATTCACGCGTCGCCTATCACGACACATTGCCGGGGGTTATCGAACTGCGACGCACAGAAGTCGAATATCGCGAAAAGTCTGCCGGCCCCGGTGAGTACTACCACAGCTTCAACGGTGAATACGGTGGCATCTGGCGCCGCATCGGACGGCCACCGGGACGACTTGTCGGTGTCGGCATGGCGGTCGAGGGCTTTGACATATGTGGATACTACAGGAGAAAACCGGATAGTTATGATCCCAGGGCGAAGTTCATTTTCTCTGGTATCGACGACGAAATCATTGGTGATTTCGGTGTGGTCGGGGGTGGAGCGGCCGGCATTGAGCTTGATCGTTGCGATTTCGACTTGGGATCGCCGCCCCACACTTTGGTGCTCGCCAGTTCGGAGGGCCTCTCGAACCAGTATCTTCCGACGGTCGAGGACTGCCTGATGATTTCGCCCGGCCTTGGCGCCATGGACAACAGCCAGGCCCGGGGCGACATGGTGTTCTTCGAAACGCCCAATGGTGGTGGCGTGTTCTCGACAAGCTCAATGTCCTGGTCCGGGAGCCTCTGCCACAACGGCTACGACAACAACGTCTCGAAAGTTACGGACAACGTGCTCAGACGCTTCCTCGATCCTGCCCCCCTCTGAACATGCCAAAGTGCCGCCGGACGGTGCGGAGCGGCGCATGCGCCAAAATGGGCACCGCGGCGCACTCTACACTCGCTGTACGTCTGGCCCCTGCTCCACGGTGTCGACCCCCTCATGGATCGTGTCGGGCCGATGACCGGCGGTAGAATTGTCTTTGGCAAGCAGGTTTCTCGGATCCTGATGTTCGCACCAACCCAGAAAAGGCCGATGAATGGAATAGCCGAGCAGATCCTGAAGCTGTTCAGGCAGCGTACGTGCCACGTCCGGTGGAACTGCCAGAAACTGGTTCTCCTCCTGACGCAACCAGCCCAGACAGTAGCCGATGTAGAGACCGGTGCGTTCACTGGTCGAGTGGTTGGCACCGCCGCCGTGATAGACCGAACCGAGATAGACACTGACCGAGCCTCTGGTCATGGTGACCGGGATCGTCTCCTCCTGCGTGGGCTGTCGCTCGTCGTCCCAACGATGACTGTCCAGGATCATGCGGGTAGCACCGTTTTCCTCGGTGAAATCGCTCAACGCCCATAATGTGGCGACGATACACTCACGTTCGCTGGGATGCCGGAATGGGTACAGACCGTCATCGCGATGAAGCGGCTGCAGGGTTTCCCCGGGGCCGATCGAGATTGTCGTGGTCGACATGATCTGGAAACGGTCACAGTAGGCACCGAGAATGCTGTCGACAATGTCGAGAATGAGCGGCTCGCATGCAAGGCGGCCCGCGCCAGTTGACTTCCCCATGAGGCCGGCGGTTCGTTTCGTTTCGAAACCCATGATTTCGCCATCGCCTTTGGGTGTTATCTCCACATAGGGCGCCAGCTCCTGCTCTATGGAATCCAGAATGTTCCTGCTGACGAGCCCTTCAACGATGGCGCATCCATTTCGGGTCACCGCTGCAGCAACATCCTCGGACGCCGCCGAAGGCGCAAACTTCGCAATCTCCCGCTGTCCCATGGTCAGTCCTCCCATTCCAGGCCCAAGCACTTAAAGCCGGGCCGATTTCGGGCGATCAAGGTGGCGTAAGCATTCTTGCGATAGTCCATCTCCGCCTGGCCGTCGATGATGTGGTCGTCCACAGGGGACGGGCGGAAGCGACGTTCAGTCCGTCCGCAGATGCCGCAGCAGCAGGAGCGCTGCCAGTCGTGGTTGAAGCGGCTTGCCTCGTCGTTCCAGTCAGTCTCGGCATGGCGGTCGTGCCGTACCGCGTCCGCGATGAAACCGGCCTAGTGTAGGAGTCATTGACCACTACCGTCAGAACTCCTTGTCGCCTTCGTTTCAAGACTACCGCACCTGCCTCTCGCCCGTCGAATGGTTCATGCTTGGCCGCACGCCCGAGAAGCATCGCGAGGGTCTGAAGGTCGGCATGAACCGAGCAACGAAAACCGGCGGGCGCGGAACCCCGGAATCTGGCGATTCTGGCGCTCGGGGCTGGAAACGCGCGGTCACTGCTCGCGCGTGGGTGCCGACCTCTTCGTCGTCGTGATCGCTTAGCCAGGCTTCCAGCAAGCGGTGGCAGGTGCGGGAGACCAAGGTCACTTCATTGCCGGCGACGAAGCGCACGAAGTTCGCGATCTCCCCCCGGTGCCCGGTGATGGCTGTGGTGCCGATACGTCGCCCGGTTCTGCGCCAGCTCAGCGGTTCCGCGTAGACGTAACAAAGAAATGGCGCGAGGCCGCGATGCGCTCCCGGCCCATGGACCTCGGACCGTGGCTTCAAGCGATAGCCCACGGGCGGATCCGAGCGTGTCGGGACAAACAGGCGAAGGCGGCAGCGTCCTCGACCGGTGAAGGAAGAAGCCAAAAGCGTTCACGGCGAGTGCTGCGGAGGAGTCCAGACTGTCGAACTTGCCATTGCCCGCCGCCGCGTTGAGGATTCGCGTGATGTCGTCGCCCGGAACGCCATCAAGGAATCTGTCAACCGGCGCGACCGTCCTCGATTCTGCACTCAGGGCAGCCATACCGTGTCACGACAAAGGGGCTGCACAATGCTAAGGGTCATTGTGCAGTGGCGTCATCATGGCACAGTCGAGCTAGAAGCCGGACTTTACCTCGTCGAACATGCCGACGACCTTGGGCTGACTCTCGACGGAGAACGGAATCAGAAGGACACCGGCTTCCGTGACAGCATCGGCATTATCGAGGCCGAGTTCCTTGACCATCTCCAGGTCGACGAGGTCGTAGGCCTTCCGGTTGGGTGATGCTACTGCCCATTCGCCAAGAAGAAATGCACCGCTCTCGGGCGAGATCATGGAATCGATGAAGTCGTACATTTTCTCTTCCGAGGCCGTGGCGCCGTTACAGATCGAAAGGAAGTCGATCCAGACGATCATGCCCTCCTTTGGAACCATGAATTCGACCGGAATACCCTGCGATTTGAGGATCGAGACCGAGCTCGTCCAGCCGTACGACGCGACGATCTCTCCTGTCGCCATGGACTGCTCCATCGACGTGGCATCGCTCCAGTAGTAGCGCAGCAGCGGTCGTTGCTCGGTCAGGAGTGCCCTGACCCTGGCTATGTCGTCGTCGGTCATGTTGAACGGATCGGCGACGCCGGCAACGATGGCAGCCGTGACAACGCTGTCCGTCGAATCGTCACGCATCGAAAGGCGGCCCTCGTACTTGGGATCCCAAAGGATGTCCCATGTCGGGTTGTCAGCGTATTCGGGCGCCAGATCCGGGCGATAGACGATGGCCGATCCACCCCACGCAAAGGGGACCGCCCACTGTTGGCCGTCCTCGAAAGCGGGAGCTTGTGTCTTGAGGCCGTCGAACAGATCGGGCCAGTTGCTGAGCCTCGAGGTGTCGGTGGGCACGATGATGCCGCCGTCCCTCCACCGTTCAATCGTCTCGGCACCAGGCGTGGTGATATCGGGAACGAAGCCCGAAAGATGCTTGGCGAACGCCTCGTCGAGGCCGCCGAACAACGAGAACTCCGGTGATCGGCCATACTTGTCGCTATAGGGCTTGTGGAGCTCGGGCACGTTGTACCCGTCCCACGTGAACACCAGCGGATGATGATCGGATGCCTGAGCGCGTCCGACAAACGGCACGGACGTCACGAGAATGCCGGCTGATGCCAATGTGCCGAGTACCTGACGACGGCTGGCACCGGGCGCGAGAGATGACAAGGGAGTGCCGTTCGGAAACGGCCATTGAATCTTGTTCATGGTGATTGGCCCTCCTGAGCACACATTGAGTTTTGGTTCAATTTCAATTCGATACTATGTACATGTTATGTCATTCTCAGGAGTGTGACAAATCAAGGAAGATGCCATCCGTCTCGGAGACGCTCTCCGTCGCCGTCTCGGGCTGTAGTGCCGGCAGGTTGGGACGACGGTGAGTGTTGGCCAGTTACTTCGCTGTCCAATGTGCGCGAGCGAATACCGGACAGCACAAGGCGTTGAGAGGCGCCGGATTACTCAGACCGCGAGGGCCATGCCGTCGCCGTAGGGGATGTCGGCACCTCCCGAGGGACACCCCTCGGAGTCGAACCCGATCGCATGGACTGATGCAATGTCGTAGCTGAACGGGCTGCGTTCGACGCGGTAGCCCTCGTCCTCGAGTTCGGCGCAAAGGTAGCGCGGAATGCGCGCCGTCACGGTGATGGTGTCGCTGGTCGCCGAGAAGCGGGGCGCCAGGATGGCCTCCTGCGGGCTCATGCCGAACTCGATCACATTGAGAATGACCTGCAGCACGCCCATGGCGATCTGGGTGCCTCCCGGGGCACCCAACGCCAGGACGGGACGGTCGCCCTCGAACACGATGGTGGGGCACAGCGAGGAGAAGCGGGCCTTGCCCGGCGCGATCGAGCCCGTGCGGCCCGGGCGCGGATCGAATACCGCCATCGCACCGTTGTACATGAAGCCCAGTCCCTCGGTGATGACACCTGACATCATTCCGAGCGTGTGCGTCATGGTGACGATGTTGCCCTCGCGGTCGACCGTCACAAGGTGGGTCGTACCGTGGGCCTCGGCGAGAGGCATCCGCTCCACGTGGGCCTTCTCGCCGGCCTCGATGGCCCGAGAGCGATCGCTGGCGTACACCTTGTCGGTCAGCCGCTCGAGAGGAACGTCCGTGAAACGCGGATCCCCGACGTGGTCGTCTTTGTCCGCGGTCGCGATTTTCATCGCTTCGGCGACGGTGCGGATGTAAGTGGGCGAGTTGTGGCCCATGGCAGCGAGGTCGAAGTTCTCGAGAATGTTGAGCATCTCGACGAGCATGACGCCGCCGCCCGGCGGACGGTTCGTTGCCAAGTGACGTCCACGGTAGCTGCCCCACAATGGGTCGTTCGTGTCGGTGGCGTAGGCGCGCAAGTCGTGGGCCGAGAGCAGGCCGCCGTGGGCTTTCATGTCGGCATCGATCCGGGCCGCGATCTCGCCCTCGTAGAACACTTCCGGGCCGTGTCGTGCGATCTGCCCCAGGGCAAAGGCCATTCCGGGATTGCGGATCGTGCTGCCGATGCCGTGGAGTTCGCCGTCGGCCTTGAAGTAGATGGCACGGCCCTCGGGCGAGAACGCGAGGCGCTCGCGCACGTTCGTGCGCCCGGGCTGGCCCGGAGCGGCCCAGTAGCCGTGAACACCCGGCCGCACGACGAAGCCGTCCCGGGCGAAGGCGATGGCGGGCTCGATCAACTCGTCCCACGCCAGGGTGCCGTATCGGTGGCTCGCTTCGGCAAAGGCCCGGCAGGTGCCGGGAGTCGTGATCGCCTGGTAGCCAAGATCGTTGACGGCGTCCTTGAGGACGAATCCGAAGCCGTCTTCGGTCTCGCCCAGGATGCGGTCCTGCCACATGTCCGGAGTCGCGGCGGCCGGGACGCGGCCGTGAAAGTCAATGATCTCATGGATGCCGCGTCCGGGCATGTAGACCTGCATTGCCCCGAAGCCGGCGATGCCGCACATCATCGGGTCGACGACGGTCTGTACGAAGGCGCAAGCGAGCGCGGCATCGACCGCGTTTCCACCCTGCCGCAGAACCCGTGCACCGGCTTCGACGGCATCGGGCTGAAGGCTGGTGATCATGGCCCTGGACATGGTGTCCTCCCGTGCTGCCACGACGGCGCAAAGATAACCCAGCTTTCCGGTCGTGCGGCAGGATTGTTGTTGATTGCCGTGTCTCCGATGGAAACCACCCCCTTGGAGCGAATGTTCCTGTTGGACCCCCCGGTCACACGTCCCAGCCACCGTCGACCGTAATCGCCTGTCCGGTGATCTGACGGCTGTCCTCGCTTGACATGAACAGGACCGCGTTGGCCACATCCTCCGGCGTGGTTACGCGCTTCAGGGCCATCTCCTGAACGTATTCGTCGTAGACCTCATCGACCGTCCAGCCGCGCACGCGCGCCTTTTCCTCGCACAGCTTCTGCATGCGCGGCGTCTCGACGATGCCCGGGCAGACGGCGTTGACGTTGACGTTGTACTTGCCGACTTCCAGTGCGACCGTCCGTGTGATCCCTCGCACCGCCCACTTCGAAGCGCTGTAAGCCGTGCGCATGGCGTAGCCGCGCAGGCCGGACGTGCCGCCGATGTTCACGATCTTGCCGCTCTTCTGCGCGATCATGGTCGGCACCACGTACTTGATGGGAAGGAAGGTGCCACGCTCGTTTGCCGTGATGACGTAGTCGAAGTCGGCAACGTCGATATCCTGCACCGGCGTCTCGATTGGACCGGTGACGCCGGCGACATTGACCAGTATGTCAATGCGTCCGCCAAAGGCATCCAGGGCGTGGTTTACCATCGCCTTCACCTCAGCTTCATCGGTGACGTCGCAGGCGACGACGAGGGCCGCGCGCCCCATCGTCCGGACCTCCTCGGCGACCCGATCGAGCGGGCCCGATTCGCGTGCCGTGAGAAGGACATCGGCGCCTTCGCGCGCGAGCGTTGTGGTAATGGCGGCGCCAATGCCCTTTGCGGCGCCGGTAACAATCGCCTTCTTGCCGTCCAGTTTCACTGCATCCTTCCCTTGTCTCTGCTGTTCACGAGTTTGTCCGGTTCCGTCGTCTCGGGTTGCCCGTAACCGCCTCCGCCGCAGCTCTCGACGATCACCACGTCGTCCCTGCCGAGTCGCAGGTTCGCCTTGCCAGGCATCTCCGACCGGCTGCCATCCGCACGCGCGATGGTGACGCGGAAGGGCGCGCCGGAATCGCCCCCCTGCAAGCCGTAGGGTGGCACGACGCGGCGCTCGAACATCGACGTGACCGACATGTCATCGGCGAGCACCCGGTATTCCCGGTGCAACCCATCGCCTCCTCGCCGCCGGCCCGCGCCACCGGAATCCCGGCGCAGACGCTGGCATTCGATGCGGATGGGGAACTCGGCCTCCACCACTTCGGCCGGCGTGTTCATCACGTTTGACATGTGGACCCGGACCACCGGTGCCCCGTCTCGGTCGTGCCGCGCACCCTCTCCTCCGCCGTGGACCTCGTAAAGAGTGGTCCAGGTGCCGTCGGCGCGTCGTCCGCCGAACAGAAGAAGCCCCGACGTTGTCGGCCCGCCAGCGGAAAGCTGCTTCGGCACGGTCGCTTCGAGGGCCCGGAACACGGTGTCGGCGATGCGTTGCGACGTCTCGTGATTGCCGCCCACCACCGGGCTCTCCGGGCCCGGATCGAGCAAAGAGCCGGGCCGGGTCACGATGTCCAGCGGCCGATAGCAACCGCCACACGGCTGGATGTCGGTGCCAAGGAGCGACTTGACCACGTAGAAGACAGAAGCGGCAGCGATGAAGGGCGTGGTGTTCACCGGCCCCCGCGCCGCATCGTCCGTATCCGAAAAGTCGAACTGGGCCCGCTTGCCCGCGATGGTCACCCGCACCCGGACTGCGACGGGGGCACCGCCGGCAGCATCGTCGTCGAGCCAGTCTTCGCCCGTGTAGACACCGTCGGGGAGTGCCTCAAGCGCTTCGCACATCTGGGCTTCGGCCCGGTCGTTAATGGCGTCGATGGCGGCCATCACGGTGCTCCTGCCGTGTTCCGCCATGACTTGATGAATCCGTATCTCGGCGGCTCTCCCTGCCGCAACCTGCGCCAGGATGTCTCCCTCGCGCTCTTCGGCGGCCCGCACGTTGGCAGCAATCATGTCGAGCTTCTCACGGTCGGGGCCGGCAGCGGTGAAAAGACGGAAGGGAGGGATGCGAAGTCCTTCCTGCCAGGCGTCGGTGGCGTTAGCGAAGTAGCTGCCGGGCGCGGCTCCGCCGATGTCCGCCCAGTGCGCGAGGCTCACTGCGAAGAGCACGATCTCTCCTTGCGTGAAGATCGGGCGGATCGCCTTCACGTCGGGGAGGTGGTTTCCGCCAACCTCCGGCAGGTTGAGAAACCACGTGTCTCCCGGTGCGAGGCGCTCACGCGGCACGCGCTTCAGAAACTCGCGGACGGTGAAGCTCATGACCCCCATGTGTATGGGTATATCGCGGCCCTGGGCGATGAGGTGGCCGTCGGCATCGGTCAGTGCCGAGGAGAGATCACCGGCCTCGCGCAAGAGAGGCGATCGCGCCGAGCGCATGACCACGAGCGACATCTCTTCGGCCGTCGCCGTCAGCGCGTGGCGAATGACCTCCAGGGTTACGGGATCGACTCCGGCACTCATGACTCGGTCCCGGTGGCGATATGCAGATGACCGTCAACGTCGGCCGTCAACGTCGCGCCTGGAGGGACGACAACGGTCGACCACGCATCGTCGATGATGACCGGCCCGCTCAGCATGCGGTCGGCGATCAGGCTGGCGCGGTCGAACCGTGGAGTCGGGGTTGGCCCGGCCAACTCGAACGTGCAGGACGATGTCGTGACGGGCGAGGGTGCCGCACTTGTCCTGGCGGCAGGCGGACAGGCCATGCCATCCCGGGGGGCGGAAACTCGCACACGAATCGACACCAGTTCCCACGGTTCCTCGGTCGCGAAGCCGTAGAGCGCCCGGTGGCGGTCCCTGAAATCGCGGCCCAGGCCTTCCGGATCATCAAGGGTCGCGCCTGTGACCTCGATTGCGTAGCTCTGACCGCGGTAGCGGATCGATGCAACCTCCTCGACCGTGAGCGCATCGTCGTCATGACCAGTCGCCGCAAGGGGCGCAGCAAGGGTTGTTCGAAGAGCCTGTCGCACCTGCTCCACCCCTTCGGCATCCCAGCGGTCAGATGCCACGCGCACCGTGCGCTGCTGCGCGTAGCGCATCCTCGCGCCGACGCATCCGAGTGCGGAGAACATGCTGGAGTGAGCGGGGACAACCACCTTGCCGATGGAATAGGCACGGGCCAGCGCCACCGCGTGCATCGGGCCCGCGCCGCCGAAGGCGATAAGGGTAGAGTTGCGCCCGTCGATGCCGCGCTCGACGGTAATGCGTCGCAACGCGCGCAACAATGCTGCGTTGGCCACCTTGATGACGCCCAAGGCTGCGTCCACCATCGCCATGCCCATGGACTCGGACAGCTGGGCAATCGCCTCTCGAGCAGCGGCAATGTCAAGACGGAGCGTTCCGCCAATGACGCTGTTCTCGTCCATGTATCCCAGCACCAGATTGGCGTCGGTCACGGTCGGCCACTCGCCACCCCTGGCATAGCAGGCGGGTCCCGGGTCGGCTCCCGCACTCTCCGGCCCGACTGTCAGGGAGCCATGATCGAGCCGGGCGATCGATCCGCCGCCCGCGCCTATGGACTCCACGGCCACCATGGGCTGGCGCATGGGCCGTCCGCCGATGGAACGATCACTCGCGATCTGTTCTTTTCCATCGATAATCAGGCACACATCGGTGGTGGTGCCGCCCATGTCGAAACTGATGGCACGCTCAATTCCGAGCGTGCGAGACAACTCGCCTGCGGCGGCAACGCCTGCAGCGGGACCGGAGGCTGCGAGGCCGAGTGGAAGGTCGCGCAGAACGTCTGGTGATGCCATCCCTCCGGCAGAATGGAAGAAGTGCAGCCGGGAATCGTCGGGCTTTGCCATGTCCAGATCGTCGAGATAGGACGCTGCCAGGGGCATGATGCCGGCGCTCAACGCAGTCGTCGCCGTGCGTTCGTACTCGCGGGCCTCCGGATTGACCCGGTGCGAGAGCGCGACGAACCCGAGCCTCGAGCGCAGCTTCTCGCCCAGAACCTCCTCGTGGACGGAGTTGGCATAGGAATGCAGCAACGACACGGCGACCGCTTCAGCTCCGCTCCGCTCGACACGTCGGATGGCGTCCTCTGCAGAGTCCGGGTCCAGGGTGATCATGACCCGGCCTTCGTGGTCGAGGCGCTCGGTGACTTCAAACCGGCGTTCGGCTGGCACCTGTGGTGAGAGCTTGGGAGGCAGGTCGAGACGGTAGAGGTGGCGCCGGTTCTGGCGACCGATTTCAAGTGAATCGGAAAAACCCCTCGTGGCGATCAGTGCAACCTTCGCATGATCGCCCTGGATAATCGCGTTGGTGACGATGGTGGTGCCGTGAATCAGGTCGTCCACGTCTGACCACGCGAGATCGACCGCCTGGAGTGCAGACACCAGGCTGGCAATGCGGTCATCGGTGCGTGACGGCACCTTCGCCGCTCTCACCTCGCCAAGCGTCTGGTGGACCGCGATCACGTCGGTGAACGTGCCACCGACATCGATACCGACTTGCCATCCGCTCGGCATGACTCAGCCTCCGTAACCTGATTGCGCTGAACGGACTACAGCAAACGGTGGAGTGACGGTTTCTGCATTCAATGAACAATCACGGAATGAAACTCGGTACCATGGCAAGCTGTGCGTGAAAGCAGAGCACATGCGTATCGCAGAACGAGAGGTTTTTCTGCGTACGGAGCATGCGGTGTAAGGTGACAGAAGGAATCCTGCAGAATTGGGATTGATATTTTATCAAGAATTGACGTCTTTAAGTTGGATGCCTGATCTCGAGGTTAAAGCCCCCGACATCAGGATGCCGGGGGCTTTCGACGGTCCGGAACGGCTCAGGTGGCGTCTTCCTTCCATTCGAAATCCGCCACGTACCACAAGGCGCCATTGGGTTGAATCGCGGGTTCCAGGTCCTCGTGATACATCACGCCCTGGGGCGGGAAAATGAGCCAGACATATGCGCCGGTGTCCTCCATGATTTCCTGCATCCTGACGTAAATGTCGTGACGCTTGACCTCGTCGGTCTCGCCCAGGCCGGCCGCGTACAATTCATCGAACCGGGGATCGGACCAACGCTCCCAGTTCCAGATGCCGACCTGATCGGAGATGTACCACTGGACCATCTGACTGGGGTCGGGCGAGTCGCCGTATTCTATGATCCACAACTCCAGGTCCTTCCACTCATCGCCCTCGGTCTCCAGTCCAAGATTCCAGAACGGGCCTGCGTCCATGGGAACGACTTCCAGCTCCAGACCGACATCGGCGAGGTTGGCCTGGATGATCTGGGCGGCCGCAATGCGATCGGCGCTGTTGATCGTCTTCAGGGTCAGCTTCCGGCCCTCGGCACCGGCTTCGGCAATCAGCGCGCGTGCCGCATCCGGATCGGGTGTCTCGTACTTGCCCTCGGTGCGGTACCCGATCAGCCCCGGAGGCACGATGCCGTAGGCGCGCGTCGGCACACCGGCCCAGGCGCCCTCGATGACTGAATCAACATCGACCGCGTGCTGGATGGCCTTTCGAACCCTGATGTCCTGCAAATTGGGATGATCGGTGTTCATGCCCATCCAGTACCATGCGGTGCCTGAGTAGACCTTGACTATGGCGCCTTCAGGCGGGTCCTCCTGAAGGCGGGGGATCGCGTCGATGGCGATTTCGGTGATGTCGATCTCGCCGGCCTCGAAGGCGATCTCGGCTGTCTTCTCCTCATCGATGATGAAGAACTTGACGTTGGTGATGGCGGCCGGCCGACCACCCCAGTGCGGGTTCGGTTCCAGCGTGTAGCTCTGTTTCTGGACCCACTCGGCAACACGATAGGGACCGCAGTAGAAGTTGAAGATGCCGTCGTACGTGCCACCGACCGCCTCGACCGCCTTTTTCGACACGATCGAGCCCGTGCCGTCGCAGAACCAGGTGTACCAGATCGGAGCGAACGGCTGATTGAGGTGGATGATGCCGGTGTGGCTGCCGGTCACCTCGACGTGGTCGAGCGTGACCGCCTTGTCCTTCCACTCCGAAACGCGCATGCGCTCGAGCGAATACTTGACATCCTCCGCATCGAGTTCACCGATGACTTCATGTGTCGTGCCATCGTACCACATGATGCCCGGCTTGAGCTCGAAGCTGATGGTCTGGGCATCGACCTGTTCAATTGAATTCACGAACTGGCTTGGTCTCCAGCCCCAGCTGTCACCGCCGGTGTAATCCGCCAGGCGCGCCAGGCAAGTGAACTGCAGAACCATCTCGAAGCCACCGATCATGTAACCCGGATCGGTCGAGAGGATGGCGCGATTGCTGCGAATCCTCAGCGGTCTCTCCGACTGCGCCCAGGCGCTGGTCGGGTCCATCAGGAAACTGGCAAACCCGGCGGCAGCAACAGATGTCGCCGATGCCTGCATCAGGCGGCGGCGTGAAAGGTGCATCTCTGTCATGGAAGCCTCCCTGCTTCTGACGTGGATGCCGGGCATCATCACAATTTTTTGTCTTTTCGTCAAAAAGTTGGTCATGAAATGGACATGAGAAAGGAAGATCAACTCCCTTGTTCAGGTCGATTCTGACGACGACTTCGAATCCCGTTGTCCAAAATGCCGACACCTGTTTCTCGCCACGGCCTGATTGATCCGATGCGCTTGCGAGCGTTCACTTCCACCCCGCAAGCGGAGCACCTCGACGAGTCTCCTTCGGACGGAGCCCACTGCCTGATCGCGTGGGTCTTGCTCGCTTCCGGTACGACGCAGGGTGAGACGGACATTGAGTTCCGCAGGGATTCTTCGAGCAACTCCAAAGGGAGATGCCGGCAGACCATCGCCGGCAACATCGCTCTCGGGTCAACTGCGCTGACGACGTCAGGATCAACCTTGCCGTCGCCAACGACTGACCTGTTACGGTGCGCGAGTAACCCGCCCTAAGCTACGATCAGTTCGTGCTGGACGCGGCCAAGCCAGCGGGCCTGAGTCTCGGTGAAGGCCATCGTGTCGATCAGGATCGAGTAACCTTCGAGATGCGGCAGGTAGAACTGGCTCTCGTGGTTCACCACGCGGCCGGGCGCGAAGACCTGGTCGTCGTCGTGGAGCGTGTCGGCGTCGTAGTGGAAATCGCCGACCCAGTCGGGCGGGAAGGCGATGCCGAGCTCGTAGCCGCCGATCCAGCCGCGGTTCTCGTAGATCCCGACATCCTTGTAGTAGCGGACGATGGTGTCGTTGAGTTCGTGGACCGGAAGATTCGGTCTGAGAATCTCCTCGATAGCCCTGTAGACCCCGGCAGAGAGGTTGATCCTTTCCACCGCGTCGGGATGCGGTTCCCCGATGGAGAAGCTGCGCGCCTGGTCGACGTGGTAGCGGTTGAAGACGCCGCACACATCAAGGAAGACGACTTCGCCCGCGGCAATCTGCTTGCGTGAGGCCAGGCCGTGTCCGGTGACGGCCTTCACGCCCGAGGTCACCAGCATGGGAATCGCCTGGTTCTCGCCGCCGGCCCGGGTCATGGCGGCCGTGACCTCACCCCAGAGCTCGAGCTCGGTGATTCCCTCACGCAGCGTCTCGCGTGCGGCCTCGAGGCCGATGTCGGCGATCCGGGCGGCTTTCTCAACGCAGGCCATTTCGGCGGGTGACTTGAATCCGCGGACCTCGCGGACAATCTCGGTGCCGTCAACCACGGCGCAGCCCTTGGCCTCCAGCGCAGCCTGACAGCGCTCGCTCACCCGCCGATTGGGCCGATAACTCCCCATTTCGAGACCCACGGTGCCGCCGGTCCAGCCCGATGATGCCAGCTCGCCGGCAACAAAGGCAAAGGCGGCATCAGCATCCTGCGAACCGCCGTAGAGACGGACATCGTCGGCAACCGTGTAGCAGCGCACCAGAGCGATATGGCCGGCCGCCTCGAAGAAGATGAAGTCGTCGTGGTCGACGTGGATCGCCACGCCGCTCCAGGGCAGGTACCCTTCGGCCTGGTACCAGGCCGACCCATAGCCGCTGACGTAGCAGATGGCTTCAGGCGACGTCAGGTAGAGCATATCGACGGATTCCCGCACCATCACCTTGCGGATGCGCTCAAGCCGCCCTCTATACTCCTGCCGCGAGAACGGGATCTCCTGCACCGGGTACCCGTGCAGCAGCACCAGTTCGGCGTCGTTCATGCGTCCCTCCCGTCATCCTCGCTGACACGATGCGAATACATGCGCGGACTTGTCACGGAAAAACGACCGGCCGGGCGCTTCCTTCGCTTCTGTCGAGAGGTCAGCCGGTCGCCGGTGGTGATTGTCGTGCCGAAGGCCGAATCTGGTGGTGAACATCCACGGCCGGCACCGTAGCGCCGTCGAAATCACATGATCAGCCTCGCTTGTGGGGCTCGGGCAGGGCTAGCGGCGGACGAACTGGCGGGCGGCGGCGAAGCAGCCGTAGGCGACGACGGCGACGATGAGGGATCCGACGAACGCGTGGGGCCCGAACTCCTCCATTGACATGCCGACCATCAGCGGTCCGACCATGCCGCCGAGCCCGAAGAGAAGCGAGAAGACGGCATTGGCGGCGACGAGATCGACAGAGCGGAAGCGCTGTCCGAGCAGGGTGAGGCCGACGGTGAAGACGGCGCCCATGGCGCCACCCCAGAGGACGATGACCGACCACAGGAGAAGGCCCGGTCCGCTCCACCAGGGCCCGGTGCCGCCATGGAGGAGCCAGGGCAGGGGCGCCAGACAGGCAGCGATGACGAAGACGCAGGCGACCAGAAGCCAGCCCCGGTGCACGCGGTCCGCCAGCCATCCGACAGGGTACTGGAAGAAGATGGCGCCGACCGATCCCACCCAAATGACACCGTATCCCGTCTGGCGGAACTCGTCTCCGAGCACATCCATGGTGTAGAGGTGGGCGAAGGACTGCAGTCCTCCCTCGAGAATGCCGAACATGGCCGATGACAACAGCACGGTCGGCGCTGCCAGGAAGACGATCATGAGACGGCCGATTCCGGAATGGGCACGATCCTCGACAGGAAAGGTGTACGTGATCCGGCGGGTTGGCAGAAGCAGCACGGAGGTGATGAGGACCGACGACAATCCGATCATGAAAGGCCAGGCGGTTTCCGGGTCCAGGTTGGCGCCGACCAGGGGACCGACGGCCCAGCCGGCCATGCCGACGGTGGTATAAGCGCCCATCCATCGTCCGCGGACGCGATCATCGAGAATCTGGTTGATCCAGGTGTCGCCTGCGGTGAAAAGCAGTGCGTTGCCGACGCCGAGCAGGAATCGGAGCACGCACCAGGCCGTATAGTCGCGCCAGATAGGCAAGCCGATGAGTGCGATGGCGACAAGCACGAGGCCGACGCCGAGCGATCCCAGGATTCCCAGCACCGGAATGAAACGGGTGGCGACAAGGGACACGATGACGATGCCGGCGAACTGCACCGCAGCACTGATGCTGATCTCGGTCTCGCTGTACCCCCTGTTGCTCAGGGATTCGGCGAGAATGGGCCACACCAGCGAGCTCGTCATGCTGACGACCGACAGCGCCGCGATCAGCAGGATCAGGCACCGTCGTCTGTCACCAGGCGACAGCAGGATCTCAGACGTGGTCGATCCGCTGTCTGTCACGGACATAGTGCACGAAGGGAATGGTGGAAGGTCGTTTTCCGAGCGCCCGACCCTGCCAGCGCTGCCGCGCCGTCGTCAGGGCGAGTTCCGTGACGTCGATGATCGGGAGGTCAAAGGCCTCGTCGAGAGGCAACCAATGAAGATCCTCGAGTTCCCCGTCGACGAGCAACTCTCCCCTGCAACCCGCGCCGTCGGCGAGAAAGAAACGCGTGTTGAAACGCCGGGGCGACAAGGTGGGGGTGAGGGCCCGCATGATGTAGTCGAGAGCGGCCACGTCCGGCACCATGCCTGCCTCCTGGCAGGCGCTCCAGAAGGGCGTTGACGGAAGAGGGCTGAACACGCCCCCGCTTGCGGTCCTCCCCAGGAGGTATCCTGTTTCCTCATGGGTCTCGCGAATGGCAGCCATTGCGAGCGCCAATGGGGAGGTATTCGGGGTATCACGTCTCAAGTCCAATTCGGTTTTCGCCGCCAGGCGAAACAGGCCATCCGGAATACTCCTGTCCGCGGTATCGACGCGGCCGCCCGGGAACACATAGATATCGGGAAGGAACCGCGCGCGTTTGCGGCGCCGTCCCATCAGCACCTCGACCGTATTACCGGCATCACGCAGTAGAACGATACTGGCCGCATCGCGCGGCCTTGCAGGACGTGCGGGCGCAGACCCCCAGTCCATTGAAGACAAATCAGGCAGGGACGTGTCAGACGAGAAGGCTGCGGCCGGCTTCGGTCAGTCGGCAGACCAGCCAGTCAGGCTTGATGGGATTGGTGATCCAGGGTTCGGCCCACCCCTGGCGTATGCAGCTTCGTATGGTTCGGGGATCGACTTCCCGGCCGACCTCATCGAACAATGGCAATTTGCCGCCGGGCTGATCGAGACCTTTCATCAGCCACCGTCTCTGGACGATCGTGGGACGACCATGAACACCACGATCATCATTGCGAAGTTCCCTGGCCAGCGCCATGGCATCCTCCCGTCCTGTACACGTCATGATGCATTGCCGGGAGCGACTCGTCAAACGATAATGTAAAACATGAAATAATTATATTAACTATAGTAATAAAAGTCGATAATTCTGAACTCTACGATCAAGGAACAATGAGTGCGTAGAGCAGAGAGCCGTTGTTTGTGTCGCATTCTGCAAGTTTTACATGAACATTTTGACCAAGGGTGTAACGCGCTCCTTTGCCGTGCAGTGTCTGATGCGATTCCTGGTATCGGAAGGGACCGCCGGGCAGGAAGCGGGCGGGCACCAGTCCTTCGGCGTCGATGGGCCCGGCCCTGACGATGATCCCGAATCGGCCAAGGCCCGATATGCAGCCCTTCATGACGCCATGATCACGGCTCGCAAGCCACCGGGCGACGTAGTGATCACCTGCATGCCTTTCGGCGCTGACTGCCCTGCGTTCCATGGCGCCGAGATGGCGGCCCACGCGGTCAAGGTCATCGGGAACCGCTTCGCCGAGGAGGGCGCGGTGGATCAGGAGGTCGGCATAGCGCCTTATCGGTGAGGTGAAATGGCAGTACTGATCGAGTGCGAGGCCGAAGTGGCCGATGTTGCGCGGACTGTATGCCGCCAGGGCCTGACAACGCAGCACGATGTCTTCGACGATCTGACGTTCTTCGCTACCGGCGGCACGGTCAAGAACACGGGCGAGATCACCAGGGGAGGGGCGGCGTGCCTGCAGGGAACCGTGGCCGTGGGTTGAGAGGAATGTGCGCAGGGTTTCAAGTTTTTCGTCACTGGGTCGGTCATGAACCCGGAATAGGCAATCCTTGCCTCGGGAAGCGAGTTCCCGTGCCGCCGCGACATTGGCCGTGATCATCAGTTCTTCGATGAGTCGATGGCTGTCGAGGCGATGTCTGAGAACGATGTCGCTGATGCGACCCTGGCTGTCGAATCTGACCTTGCGTTCTCCCCGATCGATCTCGAAGGCGCCGCGCTGCCGCCTGGCATCGAAGAGAACCCGGAAAACACCGTAGAGGTGACCGATGAGCCGATCAGGCAAGCTGGCGGTCGTGGGCGACGGGCGCCCGTTGCGATGTTCCTCGACCTCGGTGTAGGTGAGGCGCGCTCTTGAGCACATGACCGCTCGCTCGAAGCGCCAGCATCGCAGCTTTCCCTTGTCGGTGATCCGGAGGTGAGCAGCCACGCAGGGTCTCGGCACTCCGGGCTTGAGGGAACACAGGTCATTGGAGAGCGCCTCCGGCAGCATGGGCACCACCCGATCGGGAAAGTAGACGGAGTTGCCCCTCAGGAAGGCTTCCCGGTCGAGGGCACCATGTACCCGAACATGGAGTGCGACATCGGCGATGGCGACGATGACATACCAGCCATCACCGTCCGGTTCCGCAAAGACGGCATCGTCGTGATCCCGGGCATCGTCATCGTCGATGGTGATGAGAGGGATGGCGCCAAGGTCGCTGCGGTCTTCTGCGTCGCTCGCAGCAGTCGCGGCCCCCGCTTCGACGAGGACATCGTCCGGAAACTCGAAAGGTATGTCGTGGGCTGCAATGGCGGCAAGACTGACAGTGCCGGCATTCTTCCAGCTGCCGAATGTCCTGGTGATACGGACACGGGGCGGGCCAGGCCGGCTTTCGTCGATGGGTTCCGCCAGGACCAGGTCGTCATGGCTTACGGAGTCGACATCGCATGCAGCAACCGAAGAGGTGCGGTCCCCGCGACGGCTGGTGCTGGCGATGAATCGATTGCGCCCGATGTGCTGGTAGACGCCGGTCACTTTGGCCGGCGTCGGGGGAGGGATGCGGCGTATCCGGCCATGACGACGGCCATCGGCCGTGCCGTGGCGGATGGAGACCAGGACCATGTCTCCAACCCCTGCCGCCGGGGACCGACGTCCGCCGGTGGTGTCGAGAATGATGAGTGGCGGCTGACCGCGACCGGTCCACGTCACGGGACGTGCCAGCGGATGCCCCTCTTCGTCGAGGTCTATGACCTCGACAACGATGTCACGCCGATCATGATCCCCGCGCCGGCGGCCCGTTCTCAGGCGGCGCGACCGGATTTCCTGGCCTTTCGTGGCGGTTTTCGCCGATTCTTGGGCGAGGCTTTCTTGCGCGCGAGAAGATCAAGCGCCATTTCGAGCGTGACATCTGCGGGATCGGTTCCTGCGGGAAGCGATGCATTGGTCCGGTTGTGCCTGACATAGGGACCGTAGCGTCCCTTCATCACCTCGACAGGCGCCTGATCGTCCGGATGTTCGCCGAGTGCCTTCAGAGCCTGGCTACCCTTTCGGGCACTACCGCTTTCGGCAATCAAGGCAACGGCCCTGTTGAGACCAATCGTGAGCACATCATCCTCGTTGAGGTTGATGTAGCGCGAGCCGTGTTTGAGGTATGGACCGTATCGCCCGATACCGGCCGTGATGACGGATTTCGTTTCGGGGTGTTCGCCGACTTCCCTGGGAAGCGCCAGGAGCGCCAGGGCTGTCTCGAGCGTCATCGCGGAAGGGGACATGGAAGCGGGGACCGAAACCGTCACCGAACCGGATCCGGCCTCGCCCTTGCGGACGTATGGTCCGAACTTGCCGTGGCGCAGCGTGACGGGAAGGCCCGTTTCCGGCTCCTCGCCCAGAACGCGTGGTTCGTTGTTCTCCGTCTCGCCGTTGCCATTCCTGTCGAAGGGATTCTTGGTGTAGCGGCAGTCCGGATATGCCGAACAGCCGATGAAGGCGCCGAACTTGCCCAGTTTCAGACTGAGCGTGCCCTCCTTGCAGGATGGACAGGCGCGCGGGTTGCCGTCGCCCTGGTCAGGATAGATGTCATGTTCCAGAACCCGTTCGATACTCTCGATGATGTTCCGCGGTTCGAGGTTCCGGGTATCACGCGTCACTCTTTCAAAGGCGTCCCAGAAGTCACGCAGCACGGCCTTCCAGTTTGCGTTCCCGTTGGAGATCCGGTCGAGGTCCTGCTCCATGTCTGCCGTGAAGGAGTACTGCACGTAGGTTCCGAAGAACGTCTCGAGGAAGGCGACGAGCAGTCGTCCGCGATCAGCCGGCCGGAATTGCCTGCGTTCCAGGGTGACGTATTCCTTGTCCTTGAGAACCCCGATGATGGGAGCATAGGTCGAAGGCCTGCCGATGCCGAGTTCCTCGAGGCGCCGGACGAGGGTAGCCTCGGTGAGGCGCGGTGGCGGTTCCGTGAAGTGCTGTTGCGGCCTGACCTCGCCAACCTCGAGTCGGTCGCCCGTTGCAAGATCGGGCAATCTCCTGTCGCCTGAGTCCTTGTCCTTCGCATCGGTCGATTCGCGGTACAGCCTGGTGAAGCCGTCAAAGACCATCACCGAGCCGCTGGCGCGCAACCCGACCTCGCGGCCGGTGCGGCCACCGGCCGGAGACCTGATGTCGACGGCGGTCTGGTCGAAACGGACCTCGGCCATCTGGCTGGCGAGCGCCCGCTTCCAGATGAGTGCGTAGAGTCGGGCTTCCCTGTCCTCGAGATACCGCGCCATCGCCTCGGGCGTCCGGCTGAAGTCCGTCGGCCTGATGGCTTCGTGCGCTTCCTGGGCGTTGCGCGTCCGGGTGGTGAAAGCCCGTTGTCTCTTCGGCAGATAGGCATCGCCGAACGTGTCGGCGATGAGACGTCGCGCGTCTCGGATCGCCGCCTGAGACATGACGACGCTGTCCGTGCGCATGTAAGTAATGAGGCCGGTGGTCTCGCCGCCGATGTCGCGTCCTTCATAGAGGCGCTGGGCGTGGCGCATGGTGTCCTGGACACTGAAACCGAACTTGCGTGAGGCATCCTGCTGCAAGGTGGAGGTGGTGAAGGGTGGCGGAGGATTGCGTTTCGCCTTTTTGCGCTCCACGGCATCGACGGCGAACACGCCGCTCAGCACGCTGGCGGCAGCCTCCGCCGCCATGGCCTCGTCGGCCAGGGTGAACTTCTCGAGCCGGACGCCATCGAGCTGATGGAGCCGTGCGGTCAGGGACGCACCGCCAGCGGTTCCCAGATCGGCATCGACCGACCAGTACTCCCGCGGCGTGAAGCGCTCGATTTCCGCCTCGCGCTCGCAGATCAGGCGCAGGGCCACCGACTGCACGCGGCCGGCCGACTTGCAGTCGCAACCGGGCAGCTTGTGCCAGAGAATCGGCGACAGAGTGAATCCGATGAGATAGTCGAGAGCCCGCCGGGCCAGTTGCGCCTCGACGAGATGCATGTCGATATCGCGTGGATCCGACATGGCGCTGCGCACGGCGTCCGACGTGATCTCGTTGAACACCACGCGCTTCACCGGACGATCCGCCGCCTTGCCGTTGTCCTTGAGCCAGTTCAGCACATGCCAGGCGATGGCCTCGCCTTCCCGGTCGGGGTCCGTGGCGAGGACCAGGGAATCCGACTTCTTCAGCGCCGTGGAGATGGTGTTGAGTGCCTTGAGAGACCTGGAGTTGGTCTCGAATGTCATCTCGAAATCGCGCTCCGGCTGCACGGAACCGTTGCGCGAAGGCAGATCGCTCACGTGTCCGTAACTTGCCAGCACGGTGTAGTCCGGACCCAGATACCTGCTGATGGTCTTCGCCTTGGCAGGAGATTCAACGACAACGACCTGCATGGACATCCCCAAGATCCGTCCGGCACGTGCTAAGTGGCACCGGTCGCACGGTCCGTCAAGGAGGCCGCCGCTCTCCGGGGAGTGCGGGGCTGCTCATCCAGGGGCCTCACCGGCACGGCGTTCCGGGATGCGCCCCGAGGCGCCTTACCGGCCGATCCGCGGCTCTTCTCCGGTCACGAGACGGCGGATGTTCCCATGGTGACGGACGACCACCAGCAAGGCGACCAGGACCATCACGCCGGCGTACTGCTTGTCGCTCGTGAGCATCCAGATGGCGACCGGCGAGGCGATGATGCTCGCCATCCCGGCGACAGACGAGATCCGGGTCATGCCGGCCACCGCCAGCCACACCGCCAGGATGGCCAGCCCCGATTGCCATGAAAGTGCCAGGGTGACGCCCAGCGCCGTGGCAACAGCCTTGCCGCCACGGAACTTCAGCCACGGGTTGAACATGTGCCCTGCCACGACGAACAGTGCGGCGATGACAGCCATGTCGGGACCACCGGTGTCATGACCGATGACGACGGCCAGCACTCCCTTGGCATAGTCGAGAACCAGTGTGACTGCAGCGGGTAGCCGTCCCGCAGTCCGCAGGACGTTGGTGGCGCCGATGTTGCCTGAACCGCTCTCGCGGAGGTCATGGCGTCCGGCAAGCCTGGCTGCAATCAGGCCTGAAGGCAATGAACCGAGGAGCCATGCAGCTATGGCGCCCAGCAGGAAGGGCCACAGGTAGGGCAGGGCATCGAGCGTGAGCATGCGTTCGTCGAACAAGGAGGCCCCCGATCTCCCCGGCATCATTTTGCGCCGGGCATCGGGCCCGGTCCAGCCCTGCGATTCGGGGGTTTCTCACTCTCAGGTCGTGGAGGCGATATCCATCACCGTGCGGCCGCTCACCACGGTGCGAACCGCGCCGCCGGTGACGGTGCGGCCCTCGAAGGGGGAATTCTTTGATTTGCTCTGGAACGCCTGGTTGTCGATCTGCCAGGTCATCGAGGGATCGATGAGGACGATGTCAGCCGGGCCTCCGACGCTGAGTCGACCGGTCTTGAGACCGAGAAGGTCTGCAGGTCGGCAGGTCACAAGGGCCAGTGCATCCACGAGGTCGAGCCGTCCCGAGGCGACGATCTCGAGAACCAGGGGAAGCAGTGTTTCGAGTCCGACGATGCCGAAGGCCGCCTGGGCGAACGGTTGCCTCTTGCTGTCCTGGTCGCGTGGTTCGTGGGCCGATACGACGGCATCGATTACCCCCTCGGCGAGGGCCGCCACCAGGGCCTGGCGATCTTCCTCGCTGCGCAATGGAGGGCGGACCTTGGTGAATGTGAGGTAGTCGCCTACCGCACTCTCGTTAAGCACCAGGTAGTGGGGGGCGGTGTCCGCACTCACCGGCAATCCCCGTGCCTTCGCCCGGCGCACGAGATCAGCGCTCTCGGCGGTCGTGATGCTGCTGAAGTGCAGGCGCCCACCGGTCATTTCGACGAGGCGGATGTCGCGAGCGATCATGATGGATTCGGCTTCGGGCGCCATTCCTACCAGGCCGAGGCGTGTCGCCGTCTCGCCGCTGTTCATGACCCCGTCCCCCGTGAGATCGAGATCCTCGGCGTGGTGCATGATGAGGGCATCGAAGACGGTGCCGTAGGACAAGGCTCGACGCAGCACGTTGGCGTTCATGATGGGGCGAGGGCCGTCAGAGAAGGCAAGGGCGCCGGCCTCGCCGAGCAGCCCGAGTTCGGTGAGCTGTGTGCCCTTGCGGCCTTGTGTGACAGCGGCGACGGGATGGACCTTCACAAGGGAGGTCTCTCGCGCCCGCCGTTCGATGAAGTGAACGAGAGAGACATCATCGATGGTCGGCCTTGTGGTCGGCATGCAGGCGATCGACGTGACGCCGCCCACGGCAGCAGAACGGCTTGCGGTGTGGACTGTCTCCTGGTGTTCGAAGCCGGGCTCTCTCAGGTGCGCCCTGAGATCGACGAGGCCGGGTGCGGCGATCAGTCCCCGGGCGTCGATGATCGCGGTTCCTGCAGGAATGTTCTCGCGTGTCACCCTCGGGCCAAGATCGACGATGGTTTCGCCATCGGTAAGGATTCCACCGGCCTCGTCACGCCGGCTTGCCGGATCGATCAGACGCAGACCCAGGTAGGCTGTCCGTTCCGCCTTTCGCTTCTTGATCGAGATATCGGCAAGGCGCGGAGTCACTGGTTGTGCTCCGGGTGGTCGAGATTTCCGGTGAGAAGTTCGAGACAGGCCTGGCGTACGGCAACACCCATCTCGACCTGATCGAGGATGGCGCTGCGGTTGATGTCGTCGGCCACCTCGCTGTCGATCTCGATACCCCGGTTCATCGGACCCGGATGCATGATGAGGGCATCGGGCCTGGCATGGGCGATCTTCTCGTAGGTCAGCCCGAAGAACTGGAAGTACTCGCGCTGGGACGGCACGAAACTTCCCTGCATCCGTTCCGTCTGCAGCCGCAACATCATGACGATGTCGGCTTCCTTCAGTCCCTCCGTCATGTCGTGGTGAACCTCCACACCATAACGGTCGACCCTCGGCGGCAGCAGGGTCGGAGGGGCGACGAGACGCACCCTGGCGCCCATGGTGTTGAGGAGGAGCATGTTGGAACGGGCCACCCGGCTGTGGGCAATGTCGCCGCAGATGGCGACTGTCAGGCCGCTGAGACGCCCGAGACGGCGACGGATGGTGAGCGCGTCGAGCAGGGCCTGGGTCGGATGCTCGTGGCTACCGTCGCCGGCATTGATCACGGCGGCCCTGACGGAACGGGCAAGGAGCTTGACCGCGCCGCTGTCGGGATGCCGCACGATGAGCAGGTCGGGATGCATGGCGTTGAGCGTCGCCGCCGTGTCGACCAGGGTTTCGCCCTTCTTGATGGCGCTGGTCGAGGGAGCCATGTTGATGACATCGGCGCCAAGGCGCTTGCCAGCGAGTTCGAATGACGTCCGGGTCCGGGTCGAACTCTCGAAGAACATGTTGATCTGGGTGCGGCCGCGCAGCAGGTCGCGCTTCTTTTCGGCGCGACGGTTGAGCGCCACGTAGGAATCGGCCAGGTCCAGAAGAATGTTGATGTCGTCCGGCGACAGGTCCTCGATGCCAAGCAGGTGGCGATGGGAAAAACCTGAGGGCGTGACGTCGCGCGGCATGATTGAAAACGTGTACCTACACCACCCCAGGCCATCCGTCATCCACAGGTTCAGTCGCGCTCGCGCGGATCCCTGCTCCAGCGCAATCCGCCGCTCATGGCGCCTGTCACAGGCGGGAGACCGGCAGGGCGTGGAGATGCTCACCGAAAGGAAGCACCGCTTCTCCGTCGGAGAGCATCAAATCCCGCGTGAAACGCTGGCCGAGTGCGTTCCTGAGCCTACAGAGACTTTGGAATCCGCCAACGATTTCGGCCAACTGCAACTTTGAGCAACGGCTGATTGAAATGCAGGAGCCGGAGCGTCAGGCGGGATCGACTGGTCCTTCGACCCGGTCGAGTGCGCCAAGGGCGTCCCGCAGGATGACGGAGGCAGCCACGGCATCGATCCAGTGTTGGCCGTGACGTTTCCGGCCTTCATTTTCGGCGATGATTTCTTCGGCCTCGAAGGTGCTGAGCCGCTCGTCCCACATCAGGACCGGCAGTCCGAGACCGGTCTGGAGATTGATTCCTGTCTGCCAGGCGGATCGGGCTCGCGCCCCCTCGCTTCCATCCATGTTGATCGCGTGACCGAGAACGATGCCGGTGATGCCTCTCGTCTCGACAAGGTCCCGGAGATGCGCCAGGTCTTCCCTCCAGCGCCGACGCACGAGAACTCCGACCGGTGAGGCGATCATCCTGGATGCGTCGCTGGCCGCGATGCCGATGCGCTTCGTGCCGGGATCGATTCCCAGAAGCGGGCCCTCCGGAGAGAGCGCGACGAAGGATGCGACGTCCCGCTGCGGCTTGTCCGGCAGGTGCGCCGCTGATAGCTTTGGTGGCGATGGGTGGTGATCAGTCACGGCTCCATCCCCGACACTAGACTTCCGCACGCCATCCGGCCAGAGCATACCGTCAGATGAAGTTTGACAAGGACACTGTCGCGCGGGTTGCGCGACTGGCGCGAATCGCGACTGACGACACCGAACGCGAGCAGCTTGCCGGCGAGATCTCGTCCATCATCACGTGGATTGACACGCTGGGCGAAGTTGATACCGACGATGTCGAACCCATGACCAGCGTAGGCGCCATGACGCTGAAGTGGCGCCGCGACGACATCACGGAGGGCGGAATCGCCGACGACATCACGGCCAACGCGCCGGCTCGCGCCGACGGGTGCTTTGTCGTGCCGAAGATTGTCGAATGACAGCCCTGACAGACCTGACGATCGCCGATGCGCGCGATCTCCTTGCCGCCGGCGACATCTCGGCGATGGATCTTGCCCGCGCTCACCTTGCGGCCATGGAGCGCAGCCGCGATCTCAACGCCTTCATCACCGAAACCCCCGAACGGGCCTTGGAGCTTGCCGATGCTTCGGACCGTCGTCGCCGGGCCGGTGAGGCGGGCCGTCTCGAGGGCATCCCGGTCGCGATCAAGGATCTGTTCTGCACGAAGGATATCCCTACGACCGCAGGATCGCGCATACTCGACGGCTTCACGCCTTTCTACGAATCGACGGTGACCGCGGCCATGCTGCGCGAAGGCGCAGTCATGCTGGGCAAGACGAACCTCGACGAGTTCGCGATGGGGTCATCGAATCTCACGAGCTGGTACGGTCCGGCGATCAATCCCTGGCGGGCGCCGGAAGATGGGAAGGCGCGGGTTCCCGGCGGCTCGTCGGGCGGGTCCGCATCAGCGGTCGCGGCACGCATGGCGATGGCGGCAACGGGCACGGATACCGGGGGTTCCATCCGCCAGCCGGCCGCCTTCACCGGCACCGTGGGCCTCAAGCCGACCTACGGGCGGTGTTCGCGGCTCGGTATCGTCGCCTTCGCGTCCTCTCTTGATCAGGCCGGTCCGCTGACGCGCACGGTACGCGATGCCGCGATCATGCTTGGCGCTATGGTGGGCCACGATCCTCTGGATTCAACCTCCGCGAACGTGCCTCTCGACGATCTCGAGGACGCCCTCGAAGCCGGCGTTGATGGCATGACGATCGGTGTTCCCGAGGAGTACCGTGTCGAGGGAATGCCGGCCGTGATAGATGACCTGTGGCAGCGGGGTATCGCCTGGCTCGAGAGCGCGGGCGCTCGTGTGCGCGAGGTTTCGCTGCCACACACGCGCTTTGCCCTGCCGGCTTACTACATCATTGCTCCGGCCGAGGCCTCTTCGAACCTCGCCCGTTATGATGGCGTCAGGTTCGGTCTGAGGTGCGAGGGTGATGATCTCGTCTCGATGTATGAGCGAACGCGGGCCGAAGGATTCGGGGACGAGGTGAAACGGCGCATCCTCATCGGCACCTATGTCCTCTCCGAAGGCTACTTCGATGCCTACTATCTCAAGGCACAGAAGGTGCGCACGCGCATCGCCGATGACTTTCGCGAAGCCTGGACATCGGTTGACGCTCTGTTGACACCGACAACACCGTCGGCCGCCTTTGCCGCCGACAGCCCGCCTGATGACCCCGTTTCCATGTATCTCAATGACGTCTTCACGGTTCCGGCGAGCCTTGCCGGTCTCCCCGGTATTTCAGTGCCGGCCGGACTTGACGGCGACGGACTGCCGCTTGGGTTGCAGGTCATCGCCCGCCCGTTCGACGAGGCGTGCCTTCTGAGGGTGGCAAGGACGATCGAAGAGGCCGCTGGGTTCGACATGGCGCCATCGGGACTTGTGACGTGAAGGCGGAACTGATCGAAAGGGAGAGCGGGCCGTTTTCCTACGTCATCGGGCTCGAGGTCCACGCGCAGATCGTCTCCTCGTCGAAGCTCTTTTCCGGCGCCTCGACCGCATTCGGCGCTTCCGCCAACACCCAGGTCTCGGCCGTCGATGCCGGCATGCCGGGCATGCTTCCCGTCATCAACATGACCTGTATCGAACAGGCCGTACGTACCGGGCTTGCCCTGGGCGGCACCATCAACCGGCGATCCGTGTTCGAACGAAAGAACTACTTCTATCCGGACCTTCCGCAGGGCTACCAGATCTCGCAGTACCAGCAGCCGGTCGTCACGGGCGGGCATGTCGTCATCGAACTCGAGGACGGCGCGACACGGTCCATCGGCATCGAACGCCTGCATGTGGAACAGGATGCCGGCAAGAGTCTGCACGACAGGGATCCTGCCCACTCGCTGGTCGATCTCAATCGTTCAGGCATCGGACTGATGGAGATTGTTTCCCTTCCGGAACTGGAGTCGCCTGACGAGGCCGTCCGCTACGTCAGAGCCTTGAGAAGCATCCTGCGCTATGCCGGAACGTGTGACGGCAACATGCAGGAAGGATCGCTGCGCGTGGACGCCAACGTGTCGATGAGACGGCCGGGAGAAGCGCTCGGCACGCGTTGCGAGATCAAGAATCTCAATTCCCTCAAGTTCCTGCAGCGGGCCATCGAGTACGAGGGTCATCGTCAGGCGACGATCCTGGACGAGGGGGGAACGGTCCATCAGGAAACCAGGCTCTTCGACGTGGACGCGGGCGAAACCAGAAGCATGCGCAGCAAGGAGGACGCCGAGGACTATCGCTACTTCCCCGATCCGGATCTCTTGCCGCTCGACCTCGACGAGGCATGGATAGCCGAGATCGCGGAATCGATGCCGGAGATGCCCGATGCCCGCAAGCAGCGGTTCATGCACGATCACGGTCTTTCTTCCTATGATGCCGGTGTTCTCGTGGCGGAGCGCGACAACGCGAATTTCTTCGAGGAGGTTGCCCGGGGACGAGACAGCAAGCTGGCAGCAAACTGGGTCATGACCGAGCTCTTCGGTCGCCTCAACCACGAAGGCATTGGTGTCGCAGACAGTCCGGTCGGCGCCGATGCTCTCGGCGGCCTCATCGATCTCATCGTTGATGGCACCATCTCCGGGCGCATTGCCAAGGATGTCTTCGCGGAGATGTTTGCCACCAACAGGGACGCCGCCACGATCGTCGAGGAACGGGGTCTGAGGCAGGTGACGGATACGGCCCGGATCGAGGCTCTTGTCGAAGGTGTGCTGGCGGCCCATCCTGATCATGTGGCTGAGTATCGTGCCGGAAAGACGAAACTCCTTGGATTTTTCATGGGTGAGGTCATGAAGGCATCACGCGGACGTGCCAATCCTCAGGCCGTCAACCGTACGCTGCGCCTCAGACTGGACGAGGAGGGAGAAACCTGATGATCGATCTCTATACGGAGGCGACACCCAACGGCCGCAAGGTCTCCATCATGCTGGAGGAGGTGGGCCTCGCCTACACCGTCCACCACATCGATATAGGCGCCGACGAACAGTTCGATCCGGCCTTTCTCAAGATCAGCCCCAACAACAAGATTCCGGCAATCGTCGACAGTGAGGGACCTGGGGGCGAACCGGTCAGTATCTTCGAATCGGGGGCAATTCTCATCTACCTCGCCGAGAAGACGGGCCTTCTGATGCCCTCCGACGCGCGGCAACGTCTCAATGTCCTGCAGTGGCTGATGTTCCAGATGGGCGGTGTCGGACCGATGTTCGGCCAGGCCAATCACTTCATCAAGTTCGCCAGCGAGGATGTGCCCTACGGGAAGACCCGCTACCGCAACGAGGTGATGCGTCTCCTTGGAGTCATGGATCGGCGCTTGGCGGAGGTTCCCTTTCTTGCCGGGAACTACTCCATCGCCGACGTGGCGACCTGGCCATGGGTCATGCGCACGGAGTGGTACGACACCGACTGGAGCCAGTTTCCGCATGTGCGTCGCTGGTACGACATCATCTCCGAGCGTGATGCCGTCAAGCGGGGCGTTGCGGTTCCGTCGTGAGTCTCATCAATCGTCCGGCGGTCAGACGGGTCTGCAGCGCTCTCGAAGCGCTGGGCAGCAGCGCCCGGGTGATCGAACTGGCAGTGACGGCGCGCACGGCCGGGGACGCTGCCGATGCTCTGGGCTGCCAGCAGGGTTCCATCGTCAAGTCACTCGTGTTCCAGGTCGCCGGAGCCCCGGTTCTGGCTCTCATCGCCGGTGACCGTCGGGCGCGTCCGGCGAGCATTGCCGTGGCACTCGGTCTCGAGGGCCCTGTGACGAGGGCCGACGCTGACTTCGTCAGGCAGACGACAGGATATTCCATTGGCGGAGTCCCACCCGTGGGACACCAGGTTTCCCTGCCCACGGTGATGGACGCCAGCCTGTGGCGCTTTCCCCTTGTCCATGCCGCTGCCGGTCATCCCCACTGCGTCTTTGGCGAGACACCCGACAGCCTTGCCTCCATGACCGGAGCGGTGGTCGACGGGGACATTGCGGCGTGACGGCTCCATGAAGCGTGCTCCCTGGGGATACGCAGCCGACAATGGACCGGCGTGCTGGGCCTTGCTTGACCCCGACTACCGGCTCTGCGGTTGTGGCGCCGAGCAGTCTCCGGTCAATCTGGTGGACGCCCGCGCGGCGCAGCTGCCGTCCCTTCGATTCGACTACGGACCGGTCCGTGCTGCCATCGAGGACACCGGCGCGACTGTTCAGTTCAATGCCGCGCCGGGTCACGGTCTGATGATCGGGCGCCGCCGCCACGAACTCCGGCAATTTCATTTTCACCATGCCAGCGAACATCTTGTCGAGGGCGTCAGATGGCCGATGGAACTGCACTTCGTCCACACGGACATCAAGGGCGGACTGGCTGTCGTCGGAGTCTTCATCCGCGAAGGCGAGGCCAACTCCGCGGTGGAGTCCCTGTGGCAGGCCCTCGTGGACGACCCGGAATCGCTCGATCACGTCGATGTCGACCTCACGGCCCTTCTTCCGGGCACGACAAGGGCATGGCGCTATCGTGGATCGCTGACCACCCCGCCGTGCAGCGAAGGAGTCAGCTGGATCGTCCTGACAGACATCCTCACCTTGTCAGCCCGGCAGATTGCCGCGTTCACGAGCTATCGTCCCGCCAACTGCCGGCCGGTCCAGCCGTTGGGCGCGCGCGTCCTCACGATTTGCTGACTCCCGTGATCAGCGGTAGCCGTGGTAGTTCCGGAACCAGGCAACGAACCGCGGCATCCCCTCCTCGATGGAGGTTGACGGCTCGTACCCGAGGTCGCGACGCGATGCCTGAATGTCGGCGCAGGTCTCCCTGACGTCGCCTGGCTGCAGCGGGGCAAGGTGAATGTCCGCACTGATTCCCGTCGCCTCTTCAAGCACATGGATCAGGTGCAGGATCGACTCACTTCGGTGATTACCGAGATTGTAAAGGGTATGGGGAGGGGAGGTCACCGGAGGTTTCGCCAGTGCCGCCAGGATGCCGGCGACGATGTCGTCGATCCAGGTAAAATCCCGGCGCAGATCGCCATGGTTGTAGACAGTCAGGGGTTGTCTCTCGAAGAGGGCCTGCGTGAAGATCCAGGGGGACATGTCCGGGCGTCCCCAGGGGCCGTAAACCGTGAAGAAGCGCAGACCGGTGGCAGGAATGCCGTGGAGATGGCTGTAACAGGAGGCCATCAGTTCTCCGGCGCGCTTCGTGGCGGCATAGAGCGACACCGGCTGGTCGACTCGGTGATCGACCGAGAAGGGAATGATGTCGTTGGCTCCATAGACAGACGAGGAACTGGCATAGACGAAGTGCTTCAGTCCCGTCATCGAACGGGCCAGTTCAAGGATCGCGAGTTGGCCTTCCACATTCGCCGCAGTGTAGTCGTGCGGGGCAACGAAGGAGTGCCGGACGCCAGGCTGCGCTGCCAGGTGGACAATCCGGTCAATGTTCCGGTCGCTGAGCTCCCGTCCGGCCAGCGCCTTGCGGTCGGCAACATCCATGTGATGGAACGAGAAGGCAGACTCCCGGCGCAGTCGGGCGAGGCGCGCCTGCTTGAGGGTGACATCATAGTATGGGGAAAGGCAGTCTATCCCGATCACGTCTTCCCCGCGCTCAAGAAGGGCCCGGGTGAGGTGGTAGCCAATGAAACCTGCCGCGCCGGTCACAAGCACCGTCATGACGGGCCACGCGCAATGAGGCCCGCATAGACGTCGGCGTCGACATTCCCGCCGGAGATGACGGCGACGACGGTCCGCCCCTTCACCGGGACGATGCCGCTCAAGGCCGATGCAAGGGCCACGGCGCCACCGGGTTCAGCGACAAGCTTGAAGTATGTCAGAGCCGCCACCATGGCCCTGATGACGGCCGATTCCGTGACCACGGTTCCCGAGTGGACAAGGTTCCGATTGACTTCGAAGGTCAGTTCGCCGGGTCTGCGGGAAAGCAATGCATCACAGATCGAAGCGGGTGTCCCCGTTACGGACAAGCGCTCCCCGTTGCGAAGGGACCGGGCTGTATCATCCCATCCTTCCGGCTCGGCGGTATGGATGACGCATTCCGGGAACCGGTGGCTGGTGGCAAGGGCCACGCCTGCAGTGAGACCACCACCGCCGCAGCAGGTGATGACGGCGTCCGGGGTGATGCCCTGCCTGGCGCAGGCATCGGCGATCTCCAGTCCGACCGTGCCCTGTCCTGCAATGATCATGGGATCGTCATAGGGAGGCACGATCGTCATGCCCCCGTCGAGGGCTACGGACCGGGCGATCTCCTCGCGCGATTCGTCGTGCCTGGAATAGGTGACAATATCCGCGCCCCAGGCGCGGGTGCCCGCCATCTTGATGGCAGGCGCATCCTCGGGCATCACGATGACGGCGGGATATCCCAGCATGGACGCCGCGGCGGCGACTCCCTGGGCGTGGTTGCCGGACGAGTAGGCAACGACGCCGTTTTCCGTCGTGCCGCCGGCAATCCTGTTGAAGGCTCCCCTGAACTTGAAGGAACCGGTAAGCTGGAGGCACTCCGGCTTGACCAGAAGGCGACCGCCGAGGGCGTCGTTGAGCCTGGGCGACTCGAGAAGCGGTGTGACGACCGCCTTTCCGGCAAGCCGCCGGGCGGCAGACTCGATGTCCGCATATGACGGCATGCCTGGCATCAACGCCTGCCCCGGTCCGTTCAGGCCGACTCTTACCCCATTCACCGCAGGCGTGCGACGCCAAAGAGACGAAGAGCGTCCGGTATTGCCCTTGCCAGGGGGCTTCATGATGATGAGACAGAACAAGCAACCGGTGAGGGGAGCGAGGCGTGTCTGACAGAATCTGGATCTTGCCTGAAGTGGCGACACACCACCAGTCGGCCAGTGCCGGGCCGTTGACATTTGTCGGCGGCGCCGGCGACCTCGATGCGACAGGGAGGATACGGAACCCGCATGACCTTGATGCCCAGGCAGGAGGTGCCGTTCGCGCTATCGGGGAAGCCCTCGCCACGGAACTGTGCACCCTGGAGGATGTGGTGCGCATCAAGGCCTACTACACGGCCGATGTCGGTGACTGGGATGTCATCGCTGCCCTGGCGCGGCACCTGCCTGGCGATCCGCTGCCGGCAATCAGCACCGTGCCTGAACCGCTGCAACCCTTTGACGGCCAGGTCATACAGGTGCAGGCAATCGCCTGCCGAGGCTGGCGCGAAAGCGCCGATGTCCGTTTTGTTCACCAGCCGGTACCGGCGCCGGTCAGGGAAAGGCTTGGTCTCGAGGAGGTCACGGCCGGCTTGCGGGCAGGCGAGTTCATTGCCGTGGCCAACCGCACGGCGGTCGATGACGATGGCCGGGTCCTGACTGCGGATCCTGTTGAGCAAAGCCACGCCGTCATGGTCATGCACGAGCGAACTCTGGACGCGCTGGGGGCCTCGCTGCAGGACAGCGTCAAGATGGAGGGATACTACTTCGGTACCAGTCTCGAGGAGTGGGCGCCCCTGGCCAAGGCCCGCGCCAGCCATTTCCGGGAACCGGGCCCGCCGGCAACCGTGGTGCCATGCCACCGGCTTCACCCGGAAGGGGCGCGCACCAAGATCGGCGTCCTGGCGATGCGCGGCCGCCGCGGGAGCTTCGACAAGTACATCCCGCGCCTCGATGTCTGGCCGGATCGCGTCTGGGACTGGCCCATACCGCTGCCCTACAGGCAGGCCATATGCCTGCGCGACATGATCTGGCTGGGCGGCCAGGTGCCCCATACACCCTTCACCAACGATGGGGGGCGGGTGATGCCGGGCGATCTCGTGGCGCAAACACGATTCACCATGTCGTTCGTGGAGGATCTGCTGAGGGGATTCGACCGGAGTCCTTCGGATCTCAAGCTGATGGTCTGCTACTACACATCGACGGGCGCCGACGATACACGGGCCTTTCTCGACACCCTGGCCGCTACCGTCGGAGGTACCCTGCCACCGATCACGCTGGTGCCCAAGCCGATGATGCATTCACCGGAAAATACTGTCGAAATCTGGGGGGTTGCCCAGGCCTGAACAAAAGGGCGCCCCTTGTCCCGGCTCGCCGTGGCGACTAATCTCCACGGGAGAGCTGATCTGGAAACTGTCATGATTACCGAGAAGCTGAAGGGTTCCTTTGTCGCACTCGTCACGCTGTTCCGCGATGGCAAGATCGACGAAAAGGGATATCAGGACTTCATCGAATGGCAGATTGCCCAGGGGACCCACGGCGTACTGGCCATGGGCACGACCGGCGAATCGCCGACGTTGTCCCACGAGGAGGACATGCACGTGGTGCGCCTCGCCGTCGAGGCTGCGGCGGGCCGTGTTCCGGTGATGGCCGGAACCGGATCGAACTCCACTGCCGAGTGCATCATGCTGACCCGCCATGCGCAGGAAGCGGGTGCGGATGTCGTGCTGATCGTCACCGGTTACTACAACAAGCCGACCCAGGAAGGCCTCTTCCGTCACTTCGAGGCGGTCAACGATGCCGTCGACATACCCATCGTCGTCTACAACATCCCCGGACGGACGGGCGTCGACATCGAGCCGGCGACGATGCAGCGCATTGCCGGTCTCTCCCATGTCGTCGGCTGCAAGGAATCGACGGCAGCTGCGGACCGGGTCTCCAGGCAGCGGTGGCTCTGCGGCAAGGACTTCATCCAGATGTCGGGCGAAGACGCCGCGGTTCTCGGACTTCTCGGCATGGGCGGACACGGGTGCATTTCCGTGACCGCCAACGTGGCGCCGGCGCTCTGCGCCAGGATGCATGAGGCCTGGCAGGGCGGTGACTTCGAGCAGGCCCGAGACATCCAGGACCAGCTCATGCCGCTTCACGAGGCGCTGTTCAGCGAAACCAGTCCAGGGCCCGTCAAGTATGCGGTCGGCCTGCTCGGCTGGGGTGACGGCTCCGTGCGCCTGCCCCTGACCTCTCCGGCAGAGGAGACCAGGGTCAGGGTCCGGGATGCCATGAGGCAGGCGGGAGTCCTCGCCTGACACGTGGAATGGCGGGCAAGAACATCCCGATGGGGACGACAGTCGCCCGCAACCGCAAGGCATTCCGCGACTACGCCATCGAGGACCGGATCGAGGCTGGCATTGTCCTGACCGGCAGCGAGACACAGTCGCTGCGCGCCGGGCGCGCCAACATCAACGGGGCCTTCGCCAGGGAACGGGACCGGGAAGTCTGGCTCGAGGACTGCCACATCTCGCCCTGGCAACAGGCGGGCCGCGACAATCATGAGCCTGAACGGCCGCGCAAGCTGCTCCTTCACCGCCGCGAGATCGAGAGGTTGGCCGGCGCCGTCAGTCGCCGCGGCTACACGCTTGTTCCGCTCAGCATCTACTTCAACCCCAGGGGTGTCGCCAAGGTCGAGCTTGGCCTGGGGAAGGGCAAGCAGGCCCACGACAAGCGGGCGGCCATCCGGGAGAGGGAATGGAAGCGCCAGAAGGAACGCCTGATGCGCGATCGCGGATGATGCCGCCGTGAACTGGTTACTTGCGGCGATTGGCGGAGTTCTTCTGATCTGGGCACTGGCCTGGATCGGCGTCAATGCGCGTGCCTCGACCGTGCTGCGCTGGGCCAAGTGGATCCTCACGGCGGCAATCGTTGGCGGAATTGGCGTGCTGGCGGCCACGGGGCAGTTCCGCGCCGCACTGATGGTCGGTCTCATGCTGTTTCCACTGCTCTTTCCCTGGAGGAGACCACGCGGATTCCATGCCGGACCGCGCCCTTCAGCATCCACCATGAGTGTCGCTGAAGCCGCCGAGATTCTCGGTGTTGCCGCGGATGCCGACGAGAAGACGATCACCGAAGCCTACCGCCGGATGATGGCGGAGCATCATCCCGACAAGGGTGGCTCTGCCTGGTTCGCCCGGCGGATCAACGAGGCGAGAGACGTCCTGATGGCCGGACGCTGACGATGACGCGGGCCCACGGTTTGCTGTAAGTGCACTCCCTGTAGCAGCCTGACGGGACACTCGAGGAATGCGTATCACCATGGTGGGCGCCGGCTATGTCGGACTGGTGTCCGGCGCCTGCTTTTCCGAATTCGGCATCGATGTTGTCTGTGTTGATCGGGATGAAGGGAGGGTTGCCCGCCTGCAGTCGGGTGAAGTTCCCATCTACGAACCCGGTCTGCCGCGCCTGGTGAACCGCAATGCCGAAGCCGGGCGCCTGACATTCACTACGGAACTCGCGCCGTCGGTGAGAGAGTCCGACGCCGTCTTCATCGCCGTTGGTACGCCGGGTCACCGCGGCGACGGCAAGGCTGACCTCAGCTTCGTGTTCAACGCTGCCGAGGAGGTGGCGCGGGTCATCGAGCGCTACGCCGTGATTGTCACCAAGTCGACGGTCCCCGTCGGTACCGGCCGCCGGGTCGAGGATGTGATGAGGCGGGTACGGCCCCGGGCGGAGTTCGATGTCGTCTCGAATCCGGAGTTCCTGCGGGAAGGCTCGGCTGTGAGAGATTTCCTGCGTCCCGATCGTATCATCGTCGGCAGCGAGAGCGAGCGGGCGGCGCGTCTGATGGACGAGATCTACAGCCCCCTCTTCTTTGAACGCACGCCGATCCTGCATACGTCGCGGGAGACGGCGGAACTCATCAAGTACGCGGCCAACAGCTTTCTCGCGACCAAAATCGCCCTCATCAACGAGATGGCCGACTACTGTGAGAGCGTTGGCGCCAATGTCCTTGATGTCGCCCTTGGAATCGGTCTCGACGGCCGCATTGGCGACCGTTTTCTCCATCCCGGACCGGGCTACGGCGGCAGCTGCTTCCCCAAGGACACGCAGGCGCTCGCCGGCGGGGCTAGGGAGAGTGGCACGCCGCTCACCATCATCGAGGCGGTGATTGCGGCCAATGCCGATCGCAAGCGTTCGATGGCCCAGCGCATCGTGTCCTTGCTCGGCGGCACCAAAGGGAGGACGGTGGCGCTCCTCGGCTTGAGTTTCAAACCGGACACGGACGACATCCGTGAATCGCCGAGTCTCGTCATTGCATCCGAGCTGCTCGATCGCGGTGTGGGGGTGAGAGCCTTCGATCCCGTGGCCATGGAGGTCGCCAGCAGAGCCCTGAAAGGGCTGGTGACCTGTGCCGGCCCCTACGAAGCGGCAGCCGGGGCAGATGCTCTTGTCATCGTCACGGAGTGGAACGAATTCCGGTCCCTCGACCTGGCGCGGCTCAAGTCGGTCCTGAACCGGCCCCTCATGATCGACCTGCGCAACATGTACAGTGCCGCCGACATCGTTGATGCCGGCTTCGCCTACCACGGAATCGGTCTCGGTCATCTTGACCCATCACCCTGACCAATTCGCGGCTGTCCGTGTGACCAGGAGGGGACACGGCAGGTACTAAAGGTGGTCGAGAATCTGCATGGATCCGCGCCAGATCATGTCGCCGGTGACCCACACCAGCACCGCGAGTCCGACGTAGGCGATCCAGTGGTGGCGATGAAGCAGCCTGGCGATGAAGTTCGCCGCCACGGCCATCAGGATGATGGAAAGGACGAGACCGAACACGAGGAGGACGTGGTGTCCCTGCGCGGCGCCGCCGACAGCGAGCACGTTGTCCAGGGACATGGACACATCGGCGATGACGATCAGCACGAGGGCCTGGCGGATGGTCGTTGCCTTGCGGACTTCGCCGGCGGACTGCGTACTATCAGGGGGCTCCGGATCGCGGGTGAGCTGGCCGCTGCGGATATCGCGCCACATGCGCCAGCACACCCAGCCGAGCAGCAGGCCGCCAACGAAGAGAAGGCCGACGACGTTCAGGAGTTCGACCACGATCAGGGCAAAGCAGATGCGCAGGATGGTGGCGGCGACGATACCGATGATGATGGCCCTGCGCCGCAGGATGGGAGGGAGTCCGGCCACAGCCATGCCGATGACGATGGCGTTGTCGCCGGAGAGGACGATGTCGATGACAATGATGGACAGGAAAGCGGAGAGCTGGGCAGGGTCCGTCGGATCAAACAAGTCTGTCACGTGGCTCTCGCTCGGTGGATGGTTCCGGGCGGCAACATGTGGCAAGAGGAAGGGCTTCACAAGGGAGAACGTATGATGGCCGCACCCTGCGATGCCGTCGGAAGGAGCCGGGAATCGGTGGACGTGCTGGGTCTGACGCCTGCCCGTCACCTCGCCGCCACATTCGACAGGGATGCCGCCGGTCTTGCGAGCGGCGCCCGGCTCCCCTGCGGCTGGACTCTGCTCTACTTTCTTGATTCTCCACCAACATCCCGCATTGGTCGCGACGGGCGCACGACCCCGGGTGAGTTGATTCCCGACACCGGTCTCCCCCGCAGGATGTGGGCCGGCGGTTCATTCACGTTCGAACGCGATCTGGTTCTTGGCCGGCCGGCACGCCAGACAATCACCATCACCGGCGTCGAGAGGAAGAGGGGGCGCTCCGGAGATCTCTGTTTTGTCACCACGGAACACCGCATTGCCCAGGACGAACAGGACGCCGTCATCGAGGTTCGCAATCTCGTGTTTCGTGACGCACCCGGATCCTCCGGGGAGGCGCGGCGTGTGGCGCCTCCGCAGGACGCAGTCTGGCAGCGCAGCGTTGTCGCCGATCCTGTACTGCTTTTTCGCTTTTCCGCGCTGACGTTCAATGCCCACCGAATCCACTACGACGTTGAGTACTGTCGCAACGAGGAAGCCTATCCCGATCTTGTCGTGCATGGGCCGATGCAGGCGCTTCTGTTGCTTGACCTCGCGGAAAGGACCTGTCCGGAACGCCGCATCAGGCACTTTCGTTACCGCGGGGTGGCGCCGCTCTTCGCTCCGCACCCCTTTCTTGTCTGTGGAAAGCCGGAAACCGGCGGCAGTCTCAGATTGTGGATCGAGGACTCAGCTGGCGGCCTGGCAACGTCGGCGGAACTGGAATTTACGTGATGCCGACAGACGACCTGTATCGGCTGACAGCGCTTGACCTCGTCCGGCACTACGAGGCCCGCGAGTTGTCACCCGTCGACGTCGCCGATGCCGTGCTCGCCCGCCTCGACGAAGTGGATGGCAATCTCAATGCCTTCTGCCATCGTGACGACGAGGCGTTCCGGGAGGCGGCAGCCAGGTCGGAAGAACGCTGGGTGAAGGGTGCGCCACTCGGTCCTCTCGACGGCGTGCCGACAAGCGTCAAGGAGGTCCTGAGACTAAGGGACTGGCCGACGCGTATGGGCTCCAAGGCGGTGGATGCCAGGCAGCCCTGGACAGAGGATGCCCCTGCTGTCGCGCGACTTCGCGAATCCGGCGCGCTTTTCATCGGCATGACGACAACGCCGGAGATGGGCTGGAAGGGTGTCACCGACAGTCCGCTTCACGGGCAGACGCGCAATCCGTGGAACCTGCGCATGACACCGGGTGGTTCGAGCGGCGGCGCCGCCGCAGCCGTGGCCTGCGGTGTCGGCCCCCTGGCGCTCGGCACGGATGGTGGGGGTTCGGTACGCATTCCGGCCTCGTTCTGCGGCATTGTCGGTCTCAAGCCGACCTTCGGCAGGGTGGCGGCCTGGCCACCGGGGCTCTATGGCACGCTTTCCCACGTCGGACCGATGGCCCGGACGGTGAATGACGCGGCCCTGCTTCTCGATGTGATCGGCAAACCCGATGCGCGTGACCCGTGGTCGCTTGCCGAAAGCGGCGTCGACCATCTCGCGGAGACACAGCGCTCCGTGACCGGTCTGAGGGTTGCCTACAGCCGCGATCTCGGTCACATCAGGGTGACGCCTGAAGTCGCAGAGACGGTGGATCAGGCGGTGCGCGGTCTGGGCGATCTCGGCATGGAGGTCGAGACCATCGAATTCGACGTGCCGAAGGCCGAGGAGGCCTTCCGCACCCTGTGGTATGCCGCTGCAGCTGCGGCCATCCGCACCCAGAGCCGGCACCGGCGGCGGTTTCTCGACTACGGTCTCACCAGGATTGCCGCCGAAGGTGAAACCATCAGGGCGGTCGACCTGGTCGAGGCCGAGCGAGCACGCATGCGCTACTCGGCAAATGTCGGCGCTTTCCTCGAACGCTTCGACCTTCTCGTGACGCCCACCCTGCCCATTGCCGCCTTCGAGGTGGGCCGCGAGATTCCGTCAGGCTGGCCCCATGAACGCTGGTACACGTGGACGCCATTCACCTGGCCCTTCAACCTTACCGGGCAGCCAGCCCTGTCGGTGCCGTGTGGCTTTACCGCGGACGGGCTGCCGGTGGGCCTGCAGATCGTAGGGCGGCGCCAGGCCGATGCCCTCGTTCTGAGGGCGGGCGCCGCCTACCAGGAGCAGTTCCCGACCCTCTCGTCATGGCCCACTGCAGGACGCGCTGCTGGCTGACATCCACCGCCATAAGGTATGGCCGGGCCTGTGGATGAATTGTCGGAATCGCCGGGCGCTCTCAGCACAGGAGCTACAACATGCAGGGGGTTTGGCCGGATTGGTTCTGAAATTCCTCACGGTATGGTTGGAATCGCTTCCCGTTTTGATTCTATCCCGGGATCTGTGGAGGAATTACTGGACTGGCACGCTTCATCGTCTGTAATGAGCCAGAGCCAAACATCAGGGGATCGTTGATGGCCGGTCGTTTTCCCGTTCGCCGCCCCCGGTGCCTCCTGACAGGTCTTGTGCTTTGCCTCTTCACGAGTGTGACGGGCGCCGAAGCCGCCAAGGAAACGACATACTTCGTGATTGATGCCACCAACGGCAACGTGCTCGCACAGCGCAAGCCGGACGAGGAGATGTACCCGGCCTCGCTCACCAAGATGATGACGCTCTATCTCATGTTCGAGGCACTCGAGAAGGGCACCATCACGCCTGAGACCCGGTTCACCTTTTCACGCAAGGCGAGCAATCAGGTGCCGTCGAAACTCGGTATTCCCAGAGGTGGTTCGATCTCCGCCGAGGACGCCATCATGGCTCTCGTCATCAAGTCGGCCAACGATGTTGCCGTGGCAGTCGCCGAGGGACTTGGCGGCACCGAGGAGGGGTTCACCTCCATGATGACGAAGAAGGCCCGTGAACTGGGCATGCGGCGCACGGTCTTCACCAACGCGTCGGGCCTGCACCGCCGGAGCATGACGTCGACGGCCCGTGACATGGCGGTGCTGTCGCTGCGCCTGCAGTTCGATTTTCCGGAGTACTACCCACTCTTCTCCATCCGGTCGTTCACCTATGGCGACAGGACCTACAGGAGTCACAACAAGCTTCTGGACAGGGTCGATGGTGTTGATGGCCTCAAGACCGGATACACGAAAGCGGCTGGATGGAATCTGGCAGCGTCCGCCATCGTTGACGGCAGACGCATCGTCGGCGTCGTGATCGGTGGCAAGGACCGGATTTCGCGGGACAGGCTCATGACGGACCTGATCCGGAAGGCTTTCGTGACGGCGGCCTCCGACGACAGGACCGTGCCCGCACCATCGCCGCATCCAAGGCGCGACGTGGCAGCGCAGTTCAGCGCTGCTCTCAACAGTGCCCAAGATGATGACGCGCTTGTCGCCAGCCTGCAGGAGTCGCTCGGACTGGGTTCGGGGGGCGTTGCCTTCGATGAGGGCAGCGCCGGCGATGACCGCAAGTGGGCCATCCAGGTGGGCGCCTTCGCCCAGCGCGACAACGCAGTGCGAGCCAGCGCCGACACCGGACGGATCCTCGCGCCCCTGCTGGCTGGCGACAGCGAGACCGTCATGGCAACCGTCGAGGCGGATGGGACCACGCTCTATCGGGTGCGCATTCTCAATCTCGTTGAGGACCAGGCGCGGGAGAGTTGCCGCATTCTCAACCGCAATGATCGTCCCTGCTCGGTGATCTATACGGGTGACTCCTGAACCGACCGGCGCGGCATCGCCCCGATCGATAGCGCCGGTTTCCGGCAAGGACCGCCACACTGCCTGGTGCCGAAGTCTCTCGACCGCAGCGGTCGCTCCTCTTCAGGAGTCCCTGCGGAATCCGTGGAGGTCGTCCGGAGCGGCAACTGTCTTACGTCGCGCCGATCATGCGGCTGACGGCTCGAGAGAGCGAGTCGGGAGTGAACTCATGGGCGTCCCCCTTGAGCATCACCATGTTCTCGGGTTCGAAGCAAAGTGAGGTGATCGCCCCCACATCCTTCTCGCCGAGTTCCTCGAGCGTCAGATCGAATCCGGCGTCCGCGAGGAAATGTCGATAGAGAGACGGCGCCTGCAGCGCCGTTGTCCCCTCCGGCCCGCCAAGAGCCACGGCGACGGCCGAATAGGCGTCAGCTGCGGCCTCGGCCGAATGTTCCATGGTGGCGGCAAGGGCAAGGCCAACGGCGCGTCCATGGTGGATTCCGGCATGGTGTCCCAGGGCATGGCCGATGGCATGGGCGACGGCGACACCGGTGACGTCGAAGGCGATTCCGGCCAGCGTGGCGGCAATCTGCACATGGCCGCGGGCTTGCGCGTCGGCCGGATTGCGCACCGCCTCCGGGAGCCACTCGCGAAGTGTCCTGATGGCGCCGAGCGCGATGGCCGAGGACACCGGGTTGCGCCGCCGGCACGTCGCCGATTCGATCGCATGGACCATGGCGTCGACTCCCGTGGCGGCAGTCAATGGCGCCGGCAGCGACAACGTGAGGAGCGGGTCGAGCAGAGCGAGGTTGAATTGCAGGTTCTCTCCCCAGGCCCACAGCTTGCGCTCTCCCGTACTGAAGACCGAGGTGCGAGTCACCTCGGATCCGGTGCCTGCGGTGGTGGGCACGGCGATCTTGGGCAGTCCGCCGGCAGGCACGGGCGTTTCACCGAGGGCAAAAGTCACCGCACCCCGGCCGTCAGGTGCAAGACAGGCGGCAAGCTTGGCGGCATCGAGCGTCGAGCCGCCTCCCATGGCGACGATGCAGGCGGTTCGGCGCGACCGGGCCTCTTCGGAGATGGCATCCACGGTTTCGGCCGCGGGGTCGCTGGCGATGTCGCTGAACACGCTGCAGCCATGCCCGGCCTCTCCGAGAGCACCGGCGGCGCGTTCGGCAAGGCCGTTGCCGGTGTGGACGGGGTCCGTCACGAGGAGGACCTCGGCGCCATCGCCGGCAAGGCGCCTGACATCGCGGCCGACCTTCATGAGGCGGTTGTCGCCGAAAGCCAGAGGTACCGGTGCCGTGAAACTGAATGGAAGAGGCATGGAAAGTCACCTGGTGTCTGATGTCGGTTGCCTTATGGTGGATTGGATCCCTTGCGTCAAACGCCTATTGACCTGCAATTGTGCGGTGCACAATTTTCTCTTGACATCCTATGTCGCAGTGCCCATATCGGCCATGTTGCAGTGCAACATAGATTGCCAAACGGAGATGAGACATGGCGAATGCCAAGACAACCAGTGAGACGTCCGAGGTTCCGGGTGTGGACGAGGTGATCGAGACCGGATTCAGGGTTTCGGAAGATGTCGTGAAGTGCAACACGGATGCCACCAGGAAGGGCTTCGAGACCATGGTCACCATGGGTCGTGATGCGTTCGACACCGCCGCCCGGACAGGTGGCGACGACACTGTTCTCGGACAGATCAACGATGTTCGGCGCGCCAATTTCGAGGCGATGGTGGAAGCCGGCACCACATTCATGAAGGGCGTCGAGGGATTCAACGGTTGCGTGCTCGAGATCGCCAGGCGGCGGGTTGCCGAAGGCGCCGAGACCCGCAAGGCGCTCGCCGGTGCGAAGTCGTTCGGCGAGGCGGTCGAGATCCAGCAGGGATACGTGCGCAAGACCTTCGACCATGCCATCCAGGACAGCATGGACATGACGAACGCCTGGCTGCGGATCGCAACCGAATGCGGCCAGCCGCTCGGCCAGCGGTTCACCGATGCCTGGAGCCGACCTCTGCGCCAGACCTCCTGACCGGCGTTCCTCCCGAGCAACACCCCCCCCGGGACCATGAAGGCCCGGCGGGGGTGTTGTCGTTTTTGCCTGGCTGGCGCAAACAAGCCGGCCGGCTCGACGGCGAGGCCTTTCAGGATGTGAGGTTCCCGTGCAGGGCACGGGTTATGACATCGAGACTCCTCACACACCATACAATTGCGCGAACTCATCAATGATCCCGCCGGCAGTGTTCGGGAGGGCAACGTGCAGTACGCGCGACTCTGGCGCCCTGTGGGTGAGGGTCTTCTCGCAGCACCGGACTCCAGAACAGGTCGGCTCAATCCAGTGAACACCGCCCGGCGTCTGGCCGGTTGCTTGCTTTGTGGGTATGATCGATCCTGTAGTCTTCGTATGTGTCCGATGGTGCCACATGAGTGACGACAATCGCCGGAACAGTGATGGCAGCGGGACCGGTGTCGCGACCCAGGTTCGGCAGAAGACGCGGAAGCCTTCCATGTACAAGGTGCTTCTGCTGAATGACGACTACACGCCGATGGAGTTTGTCGTTCACGTGCTGGTCAGGTTCTTCCACAAGGGCCCTGAGGAGGCGGCCCGGATCATGCTCCACGTGCACCGTCATGGTGTCGGCCTGTGCGGTGTCTACCCCTTCGATGTCGCTGAGAGTAAGGTGACGCAGGTCATCGACTTTGCGCGGCACAACGAGCACCCCCTGCAGGCCACGCTCGAGAAGGAATGAGCCCTCCATGATCTCGCCCAACCTCGAACACACGCTGCGTAAGGCCCTGGAACACGCCAACATGCGATGCCACGAGTACGCCACACTCGAGCATCTGATGCTGGCGCTGACCGAGGACGAGGATGCGGTGGCGGTTCTCAAGGCCTGCAATGTTGACCCCGAGCGCATTCGCACCGAGGTCGAGGACTTCATCGATCACAATCTTGATTCCATCACCCTCGATGAAGCCGTCGAGGCGAAGCCCACCCAGGGCTTCCAGAGAACACTGCGCAGGGCCGTGGCTCACGTCCAGTCATCGGGTGCGGGCGAGGTGACCGGCGCGAACATATTGGTGGCGATGTTCTCGGAACGGGAGAGTCATGTCGTCTGGTTCCTGCAGAAGCAGGACATGACGCGACTCGATGCCGTGAGTTACATCAGCCATGGAGTTTCCAAGGTTCCAGGGCAGTCGGAACCCAGGATCGTACGTGGAACGCAGGAAGGCGAGGAGGAGGTCCGCCAGGGAGACGAGGCGCTTGAGGCCTACTGCGTCAATCTCAACGAGAAGGCGAAGTCAGGGAAGACCGATCCCCTGGTCGGACGGCAACGGGAAGTGGAACGCACCATCCAGGTGCTGTGCCGGCGCACCAAGAACAATCCCCTTCTTGTTGGCGATCCGGGTGTGGGCAAGACGGCAATTGCTGAAGGCCTTGCCCGGAGAATCACCGAGAATGACGTGCCGGAGGTGCTGGCAGGGTGCACGATCTGGGCCGTGGACATGGGGGCGCTGCTCGCCGGAACACGCTACCGGGGCGATTTCGAGGAGAGGCTGAAGTCGGTCATCACCACGCTTGAAGCCGATCGCGACGCCATCGTCTTCATCGACGAGATTCACACGGTCATTGGCGCGGGCGCCGCTTCCGGGGGATCGCTGGACGCGTCCAACATGCTCAAGCCCGCCCTGCAAAGCGGCACGCTGCGGTGCATGGGCTCGACCACCTACAAGGAGTTCCGCTCAGTATTCGAGAAGGATCGTGCCCTGTCGCGCCGCTTCCAGAAGATCGATGTGGCGGAACCCTCCATCGGCGATGCGGTGAAGATCTTGCGTGGACTCAAGCCCTACTACGAAGAGTTCCACGCCATCCGCTACACCCATGATGCCATCAGGACAGCGGTGGAACTCTCAGACCGCTACCTCCACGACCGCAGGCTGCCCGACAAGGCGATTGACGTGATGGACGAGGCCGGCGCGGCACAGATGCTGGTGCCGAAGAACCGGCGTCGCAAGAGCGTCGGCGTGGCCGATGTGGAAGCGGTGATCGCACGCATGGCGCGCATTCCGCCTAGGAAAGTGTCGCGCCGTGACAGGGCCTCCCTGATTGAACTTCCGGTGCAGCTCAAGGGCGTGGTCTTCGGACAGGACCAGGCGATCGACGCGCTGACCGATGCCATCAAGCTCTCCCGGGCGGGCTTGCGGGAAACGGAGAAGCCTGTCGGCAGCTACCTCTTCAGCGGACCGACAGGCGTCGGCAAGACCGAGGTGGCGCGGCGTCTTGCCGAGTTCTCGGGCATGGAGCTCGTTCGTTTCGACATGTCCGAATACATGGAACGGCACACTGTATCTCGACTGATCGGCGCACCGCCCGGATATGTCGGATTTGACCAGGGCGGATTGCTCACCGATGCCGTGGACCAGAATCCACACGTTGTCCTGCTGCTCGACGAAATCGAGAAGGCCCACCCGGACCTCTTCAATGTCCTCCTCCAGGTGATGGATTACGGCAAGCTGACCGATCACAACGGCAAGAAGGTCGACTTCAGGAACGTCATCATCATCATGACGACGAATGTGGGAGCCAGTGAACTTGCGAGATCACCCATGGGATTCGGCAGGGCGACGCGCCAGGGTGAAGACGCGGAGGCCATCGAGAAGCTGTTCACGCCAGAGTTCCGGAACCGCCTTGATGCGATCGTCTCCTTCTCGTCGCTGACGCGCGAGACTGTCGGCCATGTCGTCGACAAGTTCATCGGCGAACTCGGGACGCAGCTCGCCGAACGCAAGGTCTCGATCTCGCTGTCTTCGGAGGCGAGGGAGTGGCTCTGCCGCAACGGTTATGACGAGACCTACGGCGCCAGGCCCCTGGCGCGCGTGATCCAGGAGCATGTCAAGAAGCCACTGGCCGACGAGCTTCTGTTCGGCGATCTCGTCGGCGGCGGGCATGTCACCGTGATCGTGACCGACGACGACGCCCTCGGTTTCGAGTTGCAGGTGAGGGAGTTCCTCGCGGACAGGGGTGACAGCGCACCGGCAAAGGCGACAGGCAATCGCAGGTCAGACTTGCCGGAAGGGTGACAGTTCCCGTTCGATGTAGTCGGCCTGCTCGCCAATGTGGTGACCCTCTTCGGCAAAGTAACGCGACACGGCGTCGTGCATGCTACGATTGGCAAACCAGTGGGATGAGTGGGTGGTGACCGGCATGTAGCCACGCTGGATCTTGTGGCCGCCCTGGGCGCCGGCCTCGACCCGGGCGAGTCCGTTGCAGATGGCATGCTCGATCGCCTGGTAGTAGCAGCACTCGAAGTGAAGCATCCGGTGATCCTCGATGCAGCCCCAGTAGCGGCCGAAGAGTGTTGATGAGCCCCTGACGTTGAGGGCGCCGGCGATCCAGTGGTCATCCCGTCTGCACATGATGAGGACGACGTTGTCGGGCATGCGCTGGCCGAGCTGCTCGAAGAAGGCGCGGGTGAGGTAGGGGATGCCCCACTTGCGGTGCCCTGTATCGCGGTAGAAGCCGTAGAAGGCATCCCAGATCTCGCTCGTCAGCGCCTCGCCGGTCAACCGGTGGATGGAGATGTCACTGGCCGCAATCTCGCGGCGCTCGCGCCGGATGGCCTTGCGCTTGCGCGAGGACAGGCTGGCCAGAAATCCGTCGAAGGACGCATATCCCCTGTTCTCCCAGTGGAACTGGATTCCGGTCCGTTGGAGGAACCCGAGAGGGGAGACCACGCGCGATTCGCCCGGTGTCAGGAAGTTGATGTGGGCGGAGGAGACTCCTGCGTTTCTCGCCAGGCCGACAATGGCGGCTGCCAGGGCACGCTGCCGCTCTTCGCATCCCTTGGCGTCCGTGTCTCCGATGAGCAGCCTCGGTCCGGTCACCGGGGTGAACGGCACTGCGACGAGAAGTTTGGGGTAGTAACTCCCGCCGGCGCGTTCGAAGGCATCGGCCAGCCCCTGATCGAAGACGTATTCGCCCATCGAATGGCTCTTGAACCAGGCGGGAGCGGCACCGACGAGTTGTTGGCGGGAGTCCTCGAGGAGGACATGTGCAGGGCCCCAACCCGTTTCGGGAGACGCGGAACCGCTGTCCTCGAGACAGGCGAGAAAGTCATGGAGGACAAAGGGATTGTCCGTGCCTGCAAGACGGTCCCACTCATCCCGTCCGACTTCGTGGATGCTGGTGATGCAGCGTGCGCTGTAACGGTCCTGCCCGCCTGTGTCGGTTTCTGGAGGCATCCTGCCCTCGGTGGTGGGGCCTGTTCAGCGGTGACGAGACCGCTGGGGGCGGCCAGGCCATTGAGATTGTCAGATGATGTACCGGCATAGTAAAGTACCAGGTGCGAAAGGCTCCGGTGGCAGACTGACCGGAGCCTGATCGGTTGACGTTCAAGACAACACGTGCATGGCCTTAAGCAGGACCCGGACCAGGCGTCGCATCGATATCGAGTTCGACGGCCGCTACAACATCGATGTTTCGCGGGTTGACGCCGGGGTGCTGTGGCGAATCACGGCCATGGCGTTCCGCAATCGCTGGCGCATGGCGCTCGGCATCGTTGCCGCACTCGCCGCAGGTTTCTTCCAGCTGTTCGTGCCTCAGTTCCTCGGGCGCGCGGTGGACGAAGCCCAGGGTCTGCTGGGAACCGGAACCGGCCGTGACCTCGCAGGCGAGGCGCTGGCGACAACGGCGACGCTGCTGATCGCCGCCAGCGTGCTGCGCGGCCTCTTCACCATGGTGCAGAACTATCAGGGTGAATCGGTGGGCCAGATCATCGGCTATGACCTGCGCATGGCCTACTACAGGCAACTGCAGATCCTGAGCCTGTCGTGGCACGACCGGGTTCATTCCGGTGAACTGATGACCAGGGGAATCCTCGACATCGAGGGTGTGCGTCTCTGGGTGGATACCGGGATCCTGCGTTGCGTGCTGTTGTCGACCCTGATCGTCGGAGGCTCCATCCTGCTTGTCCGCATCGACCTGGTGCTGGGACTGCTGGCCCTCGGGTTCGTTCCCGTCATTGCCGTGATGGCCTCGGGCGCCCGTCTGAGACTGCGTGATGCCTGGCTGGCCCTGCAGGAGGAGCTCTCGCAGCTCACCAAGGTCATGGAGGAGAATCTCGGTGGAATTCGCGTGGTTCGGGCCTTTGCTTCGACCGTCTACGAGTTGACGCGCTACGACACCATTGCCGCACGCGCGCTGACCCTGTCGCATCGCCGGATAGCCCTCTTCGTGCGCTCCAGTACGCGCATGACATTCATTTTCCTGGCCGCCATGGGCCTCGTGCTGTGGGTTGGCGGAGAAAAGGCGATGGCCGGCGAGATCACCCTCGGCCAGCTCGCCGAGTGTCTCGCTTTCATGGCCATCCTGCAGATGCCGGTGCGCCAGATCGGCTGGATGATCAACTCCGTCGCCCGTGCCTCGACCTGTGGGGGGCGCCTCTTCAACGTGCTGGATCTCGAACCAAGCGTTGCCGATCACCCGGACGCCGGACCACTCGAGGTGCGCAAAGGGATCCTCAGGTTCGAACAGGTCGACTTTGCCTACCCCGCATCGGCGCGCGACAGGCGTACATTGAGCAACATCGATTTCGAGGTCAGCCCCGGCAGGACACTCGGCATCGTTGGCCCTCCCGGCAGCGGCAAGAGCACCATCGGACACCTGGTCGGCAGGTACTACGACGTGTCGGCCGGACGTATCACCATCGATGGCGCCGACATTCGCTCGGTGACACTCGACAGCTTGCGCCGGCAAGTCAGCATCGTGCCGCAACAGCCGTTCCTGTTCACCGCAGGCATCGATCACAATGTGGCCTATGGCGATCCCTGGGCGGGGAGGGCGGCCATTGAGCATTCTGCTGCGACTGCGCAGCTCCACAACTACATCAGGAAGCTGCCGACCGGATACTCCACCCTTGTCGGCGAACGTGGCGTGTCGCTGTCCGGAGGCCAGCGCCAGCGTCTGTCCATTGCCCGCGGTGTCCTGCCGGAGAGTGCCGTGATCGTGTTCGACGATTCAACGGCCGCAGTGGATGCTGCCACCGAACAGCGCATCCATCAGGCGCTTCATGACCTGACCCGCGAGCGCGCCGTCATCATCATCGCACACCGTCTGCGATCGCTGCTCCATGCCGATGAAATCATCTTTCTGGAGGAGGGAAAGATCGTTGAGCGTGGGCGTCACGAGGACCTGCTGGCGCTCGGGGGACGCTATCGTGCTCTCTGGGACCTGCAGGCCAGCGGCGGGAGCGCGGCGCAGCCGTGACCGCCGGACGGAAACCCGCTCTTGCCGTCGTCGGCGCCCAGGTGTCGCGTGACGAGGAACTCTTCGGCCGCGCCTTCGATCGCTGGGTGATCGCGCGTTTCCTGGTGCACCTGGCGCCGTACCGGACGCGGATCGCCCTCGCCGTGATCGCCGTCCTCTTCTTCGTTGCCACGCAGCTCATGGTGCCGCTCATCATACGCTGGGCGATCGACGATGCGCTTGCGGCAGGAGACGGCGCCCGCGTCCTCCTTGTCGTCATCATGGGTGTGTTCTTCAGCGTCGTCGTCGTCAACTACGTGTCGATGTTCCTCCTCGAGAGCATTGTCGGGCGCATCGCCGGTCACCTGCTGTTCGACCTGCGCCGGGCCATGTATGCCCACCTGCAGGTTGTGTCCCTGGGGTTCATGGACCAGACGGAAGTCGGCCGGCTGATGTCACGCCTGCAGGGAGATGTCTACGCTCTCCAGGAGTTTCTCGAGTCCTCGATCTTTGCCATCGGCGATCTGGTTCTCCTCGTGGGCATCATTTCGGTCCTCCTTTTGCTGGATGTCCGGCTCGCATCCCTGACGCTCGCAGTCCTGCCTGTGCTGATTGTCGTACGCATGGTCTGGCTTCCCATGGCCCGCCGGGCGTTCCTGCATGCCCGTGAGACCAGTAGTGCCGTCAACGCGGCCCTGGCCGAAAACGTTCATGGTATCCGGGCCATACAGGAACTCGGCCGCGAGGGTGTCAATCTCGATCTCTTCGAGGAGATGGCGGCCGACAATCGCGATGCCCACCTCAGGGCATCTCGCTTTGCCAATGTCCTCATCCCCGTGGTCGATCTTCTGACCGGCTGTGCCATGGCGATCGTCGTCATCATTGGCGGGCGACTGGTGCTGGACGACAGCCTCGAAATCGGCGTCATGGTTGCCTTCCTCTTCTATGTGCAGCGCTTCTTCGATCCCATTCGATCGCTCTCCATCCAGTACAGCATCATGCAGCGTGCCATGGCGGCCGGGCACCGTATCTTCGAGGTCCTCGATGTGGACGTGGAGGTGCATGACAGACCGGACGCCATCGAACTCGATCGCAACAACGGTGCTGTCGAATTCGAGAACGTCACCTTCGGTTACGTCGAGGACCAGCCCGTTCTCAAGGATGTGAGTTTCCGTGTGGAGGATGGTGAAACCGTCGCCCTGGTCGGGCCGACCGGTTCGGGGAAGACCAGCGCGATGGCCCTGATTCATCGCTTCTATGATGTCTGGGAGGGTTCCGTCAGGGTTGGCGGCCACGATGTCAGGGATGTGACTCAGGATTCTCTCGGCCATCACGTGGCCATGGTCCTGCAGGAGCCCTTTCTCTTCACCGGGACGGTCTTCGAGAACATCCGCTACAACAAGACCGGCGCCAGCCGTCATGCGGTGGCCGAAGCGGCGCGTGCGGTCGGAGCCCACGACTTCATCATGAATCTGCCGAAGGGATACGATACCCTGCTGGATCAGGGTGCGATGACCCTGTCACTCGGCGAGCGCCAGTTGCTGAGCTTTGCTCGGGCCTTGGTGGCCGATACGCCGATTCTCGTGCTCGACGAGGCAACTGCAAACGTCGACAGCTACACGGAACTCAAGATCCAGCAGGCGCTTGCCCGCCTCCTTGAAGGGCGCACGGCGCTGGTGATCGCTCACCGACTGACCACCATCAGGGGTGCAGATCGCATCATCGTGCTGCAGGACGGTTGCATCATCGAGGAGGGGCCGCACGACGATCTCATGGCCTCTGGCGGTCTCTACAGCATGCTCTATCGCATGAACTACGCCAGCTTCGACGACATCGGCGATGCTGGCAATCTGATGTCGACCGGCGAAAGCACCTGAACCAGGCTCAACTGCCTGCGGAGAGATCCCGGATGTCGGTGACGACATGGATGAGGGCCGGGCCGTCGAGGCCAAGGGCCTCATCGAAGGCAGGCGCAAACTCCGCGGTGCGCTCGACACGCCAGGACGGCGCTCCATAGGCCGTGCCGATGGCCTGGAAGTCCGGGCTTTCGAGAGCCACGGCGATGGTGTTCTCCGGTCCGGCATAGCGTTGCTGGTGCATCAGGATGGTGCCGTAGTGTCCATTGTCGCAGACAATGACAATGACCTTGAGGCCATTCTCGACGGCGATCGAGAGTTCCTGGCCGGTCATCATGAAACCGCCATCTCCGGCAAAGGCGACGACCCGGGCGGCGGGCCTGGCGAGCGCTGCGCCAAGGGCAGCCGGAACACCATAGCCCATGGCGCCCGACATTGGCCCGGCCTGACTTGCCGGCAGCCGGTAGCGAAAGTGTCGCTGCACCCAGGTCGAGAAGTTGCCGGCGTCGTTGGTGATGACATGATCCGATGATGCAAGCCGCCGGTTCACGTGACGAACGACTGCGGTCATGTCGACGGGACCCCGTGCCGCCGGCGCTGCTTCCTGGAATCGCGTCCAGGCGTCCCTCAGGCCGACACGCCATGTGAGCCGGGCGGGGCCCGGTCCGGCGAGCCGGCTGGCGATGGCTTCGAGAGCCGGTCCAACATCCGAGACCAGGCCAAGCCGGGGACGAAGAGCGGCGACCGTGGCAGCGTCGGGATGGATGACAACGAGAGGTTTCGATCCGTCCCTGAAGTGGAAGTCGGCGGAACTGATGGCATCGAACCTGGCTCCGGCGACTACCACGAGATCCGCCTCGTCCCAGGCGTCATCGAGGTAGGCCGCGCGGCCAGTGGCAAACGATCCCGCATAGGCCTCGTGATCGTTCGAAAGGCAGTCCTGGCAGCGAAATGCCGATACCACCGCAGCGCCGGACTGCCGTGCCAGGTGATCGAGCTGGGCGTGGGCCGCTTCGTGGCGCACCATCTCGCCCGCCAGAACAAGCACGCGGTCGGCCTCTTCGATCATCGATGCGGCGCGCTCGAGTACATCCGTTGATGCCCTGGTCGCGGTTTCGGTAGCCGGTCCCGATATGACGGGGTTCCCGGCATCGCCAAGGGTGACGTCTTCAGGAAGGACCACGACCACCGGCCCCGGTCTGCCGGCGGCGGCGACCGAAAGGGCACGTGCCGTGGCGTCCGCCACGTCCGCAGCGCTGGCAGGTTCGATCACCGCTTTGGCAACGGTGCCGTAGAACGAGGCGTAGTTGATTTCCTGGAACGCCTCGCGGCCGATTTCGTGGGTCGGTACCTGGCCGATGAAGAGAATTAGAGGCACGCTGTCCTGGGCGGCCGTGTGAATGCCAATAGCGGCGTTGGTCGCACCCGGACCGCGGCTGACCAGGACAATGCCCGGGCGTGCTGAAATCTTGGCATAGCCGTTGGCGGCGAAGGCCGCCCCCGATTCGTGGCGATGGGTCATCAGGCGGATGGCGTTGCCGTGACGGCGCAACGCCTCGAGAACCGCGAGATAACTTTCACCGGGAACGCAGAAAGCCGTTGTGACACCATGCTCGAGAAGGGTGGCAACAAGCGCCTCGCCGCCGTTCATGGGATCAGGAGATTTCGGCCACGGCCTCGACCTCGGTCGCGACATTGAGCGGCAGGGAGGCGCAACCAACCGCGGCCCTCGCATGGTGGCCCTTGTCGCCGAACACCTCGACCATCAGATCGCTGGCGCCATTGATGACCTTCGGATGGTCGCAGAAGTCCTCCGAGGCGTTCACGAATCCCCCAAGCCTCACGATCCTGACGACGCGGTCGAGGTCACCGCCGCAGGCAGCCTTGAGCTGGGCGATGACGTTGAGGCCGCACAGGCGGGCAGCCGCGTAGCCTTCCTCGAGAGTGACGTCCGCACCGAGCTTGCCCTGGTGTTTCAGTGCGCCATCGGCAAGGGTGATCTGCCCTGCCACGAACACCAGGTTGCCAGCCACGGTCCAGGGCACATAATTCGCCGCCGGAGCGGCGGCTTCGGGAAGCCTGATGCCGAGTTCGGCGAGGCGTGCTTCGATCTTCCCAACCATTTCTGTTCCTTTCCCTGGTTCGGGCCATCGTCAGGTCGTCTGACATAAAGGAGTCCATGCGTGAGCGTCAACGAGGCAAAGCGTCCGGTCATGGTGGCGGGCGTGCTCCTGGTCGCTGCCGGGGCCATCTGCTATGGACTGCTTCCGCGCCCCCTGGAAATCCTGAGGGACGAGGGAGTCGGATCGACGTCATCGCTCTTGGTCCGATTCGGGGTTTCCATCGTGGTCCTTGCCGCCATCGTCGCCTGGCGGCGATGCCCCGGCGGCTCGGTGATGGCGCCCCTCTTCGCCGGTCTCGGTATCGGAGCCGGCACGATCTTCCTCTTCGAGGGCTACGCGCAGCTGCCGGCCTCGACGACGATTCTCGTGTTCTACACCTACCCGGCCTTCACGCTCGTTCTGGCAAGTCTCCTTTTTCGGGCCGGCATGGAATGGCGCATGGTCCTGGCAATCGCCCTGGTCCTGGGTGCGGCCGGACTCATCGTCACTCCCGGCAACCTCGAGGCGACACCGCTCGGCGGAGTGCTGATCACGTTTGGCGCTCCCCTTGGATACGGACTCTACCTCGCCTGTCTGGGTTCGGCGGACGGCCATGTCCTGTGGCGCACGCTGGTCGTCAGCATGGCTGCCCTGGTGGTGACCCTGGTCTGGCATCTCGCGTCGGATGCCTCCCTTGCCTGGCCGGTCTCGACGAGCGGCTGGTTCTCTCTTGGCTGGGTCGGTCTTGGCACCGGAATCCTGGCAACCTGCCTGGTGGTGGCCGGCACCGCAATGGCCGGGAGCGGACGCTCCGCCGTGGCCGGCTCGGCCGAACTGGTCACCGTGCTTCTCACCGGCTGGTTGCTGTTCGGCGAGCCTCTGCACTGGGAAGCCGTGGTCGGTGCGCTCGCGATCCTTGCGGCCATCGTCGTCAGCCTGCCACGTGCCTCCCGGCGATGATGGTGAAGATGTTTGTGAACATCTTCCATGTCAGGCGACCGGTGTTGGTGTTCAGCCGCGAGCAGTGGTAGCTGTCAACGAGGACGAGATCACTCGTGACGTCATGGATCGCGCCGTGGGCGAAAGGGAAGGCGGAACGCCTGACGCCAATGGCATCGAGAATGGCTTGGTGGGCGAGGCCACCGAGGGCGAGGACGGAATCAAGGCGCGGCAGTGTCTCGAGTTCCCGGGAAAGGAAGGGGTTGCAGGAACGGATTTCAGCGGCAAGCGGCCTGTTCCCGGGCGGGACACATCGCACCGCATTGGTGATCCGGCAGTTCACCAGCTCCAGACCATCATCCGGCCGGGCATCATAGTTGCCCCTGGCGTAGCCCGCCCCGATCAGTGCCGGATAGAGGAAATCGCCTGCGCCGTCGCCCGTGAAGGGGCGCCCGGATGCGTTGGCGCCCCTCAGACCCGGAGCGAGTCCCACCACCAGGAGACGGGCGTCCCGGGGTCCGAATGTGGGTACGGGGGAGTTGAACCAGCCTGGTTCCCTTTCCCGCCAGGAATGGCGGAAGGTCATGAGACGTGGACACAGGGGGCAGTCGGGAAGGGGCTCGCCAGCGGTCATCACGGCGTCTCGTTCTCTTTGTGACGGCACCTGCAACCCTTCGCCCCGGAGCGAAGGGTTGCAGGTGTCCCGCCTCACTCTATATGAAGCTTCCGCAGATGTCGGCAATCCCCTCCCGCCTCCAGGGCGGCATATATGTGGCACTCGGCGCCAATCTCGCTTCGGCGATCGGGCCGCCGCGGCGTACTCTCGAGGAGGCGCTGGCACGGATCCGCCGTGCCGGTGTGGACGTTCTCGGTGTATCGCCCTGGTACGAAACGCGGCCCATGGATGACCGCGATCAACCCCGGTATGTCAACGGAGTCGCAGAACTTGCCACGGAGCGCGATCCTGAAACCCTGCTCGGACTCCTCCACGACGTTGAGGAAGGGCTCGGCCGCCAGCGTCGCCTGCGCTGGGAATCCCGCACGGTGGATCTCGACCTCATCGACTACCGGGGCCTCGAGAGAACCGACCGGCCTCCCTTGCTGCCACATCCAGGTGCCGCCGAAAGGCTCTTCGTCCTGCTGCCACTCAATGATGTGGCGCCTCAGTGGAGACATCCGGTGACCGGGCAATCCATCGATTGCCTCATCCGGGCACTCCCCAGGCGGGACGGCGATATCGAGCGTCTTGCCTCCTGACTCCCGGCAGGGCTTGTCATGAGGACGCGATGCTGGCATTTTCGCATCCCGCTCCCGCTCCCACATCGAGGTGATGAATGGCCCGATTGACTGTTGAAGACTGCATCGAACGCGTGAGCAACCGTTTCGAACTGGTTCTCCTGGCCGCCCAGCGGGCCCGCGACTTGGGCAAGGGGGCGGAGCTGACTGTCGACAAGGACAACGACAAGCATCCTGTCATCGCCCTGCGCGAGATCGCCGACGACACGATTTCGCTGGATTCGGTGCGCCGCAAGCTCGTCTACGGCAGCGAGACCGAAGAGGACGAGAATGTCGAGAATGTCGAGGAACTCGGTCTGGCGGCGGACAATCCACTGGACCGTGCCTTCGCCAATCTCGACCTTGACAGTGATCAGCACAACGAAGCCTGGGGCACCGGCATCGAAGACGGATCCACTCGCTAGAAGAATGTGAGCCCGGACGATGCTCCGGCAGTTTGAACTGGTTGAGCGGGTCAGGAGTTATGACGAAGGGGTCGACGAGGCGGCCCTCAACAGCGCCTACGTGTTCGCCATGGTCAAGCACGGCTCCCAGACACGAGACTCGGGCGATCCCTATTTTTCCCATCCCGTTGAGGTCGCCGGCATCCTTGCCGACATGAAGCTCGACAGCCAGTCCATCATCACGGGGCTGTTGCACGATACGGTCGAGGATACCAACACCACGCTCGAGGAAATCACCGACAAGTTCGGACCGCAGATTGCCCAACTGGTTGACGGCGTCACCAAGCTCTCGCGCCTGGAGAGCCAGGCCGAGGAAGGCCAGCGCACCATGGGCAACTATTCCAAGCTGTTTCTGGCCATGTCGGAGGATCTCCGTGTCCTCCTGGTCAAACTCGCCGACCGGCTCCACAACATGCGCACGCTGCACCACGTGCGGCGCGAGGACAAGCGCCTGAGAATTGCCCGCGAGACCATGGAGATCTACGTCCCCATGGCCGACCGGATCGGCATGCAATGGCTCAAGGAGGAACTCGAGGACCTTGCCTTCAGCCACATCAATCCAGACGCCCGCAATTCCATCCTGGAACGCCTGCGTTTTCTGCGGCCTACGTCCAACCTTGCGAAGATCGAGCGCCATCTCGTGCGAGTCCTCAGGAAAGGCGGTCTCAAGGCCAGGGTCGACGGTCGAGAGAAGAAACCGCATGCCATCTGGCGCAAGATGCAACGCAAGAATGTCTCTTTCGATCAGCTCTCGGATATCGTCGCATTCCGGGTGGTGGTCGCGCGGGATCCCGACTGTTATGCGGCACTCGGCGTCATTCACGGTGTCTGGCCGATGATTCCCGATCGCTTCAAGGACTACATCTCGACGCCGAAGCCCAATGGGTACCGTTCCATCCATACGACGGTCCAGGGGCCCGAGGGCAAGCGTCTCGAGATTCAGATACGGACCCGGGAGATGGATGAAGTCGCCGAGTATGGAGTCGCCGCCCACTGGAGCTACACCGCGGGCGAGGATCGCGCCTCGGCAAGCGACGGCAGCCAGTACCAATGGGTGCGCCAACTGCTGGATTCGATCGAAAGCACGTCGGATCCCGAAGAATTCATCAAGAACACCAAGCTGCAACTCTTCCAGGACAGGGTGTACTGCTTCACGCCCAAGGGCGATCTCCATGAACTGCCCCGCAATGCGACGCCTGTCGACTTTGCCTACGCCATCCACACGAGGATCGGGGAGACCTGTGTCGGCGCCAAGATCAACGGTGTGCCCAAGCGACTCGACACGATCCTGCAGAATGGCGACCAGGTCGAGATCATGCGATCGCGCTACGCCTCACCCAACCCGTTGTGGGCGCGATTCGTCGTCACCGGACGTGCCCATTCACGGATCCGGCGTCACATCCGCATCAAGGAACGCGGTGAGTACATCCGGCTTGGACGGGCCATCGTCCAGCAGACATGCGCCTCGTTGCGTCGCGTGGCTGACGACGACCTTCTCAAGAAGGTCGCGGAAGCACTGGCCAAGCGCACAGCGGATGATCTCCTCGAGGCCGTGGGTCGTGGCGAGATCACCAGCGAGAGAGTCCGCCGTCTCCTGACGTCGAAACGGTCGCCATCGCGCAAGCGCTTCCAGTCGTCGGGCAAGCATGCCGTCTCGATCGACGGGCTCACCCCCGGAATGGCTGTGCACCATGCCGAGTGCTGCCACCCGCTTCCCGGTGACCGCATCGTCGGCATCGTCGAGACCGGCAAGGGTATCGCCATCCACACAATCGACTGCGACACCCTGCAGGAGCATGAGAACTCGGTTGAGGAGTGGCTTGATGTCTCATGGTCTCCTGATGGCGCCGCTCCTGAACATTATGTCGGGCGCATTGCCGTCGACGTCATCAACCAGCCTGGAGCGCTTGGCGAGATCACCACCGCGATCGGCAATCAGGACGCCAACATCACCAACCTGAAGATCAATGCGCGCACAGCCGATTTTTTCGGCATGCTCATTGACCTTGAGGTTCATGACGTCCATCACCTGACATCCATCATCGCCGCCCTGCGGTCGATAGCGATCGTCACGGACATTTCCAGGGCTCCCTGAACGAACCAAGGGTCAAAGATCGTTGCGACAGTCAGTTCCACTCCGCGCAGCCGCGCCACGGACAGCCATCGTCATCGCCCGCGAGTGCAAAGGGTGAAGGCAGCGCTTCGAGCCGTCGTGACCCGACTGACAGGGATCCACCCGGGGAAGGGGCCGTCGTCGGTCCTGCAGGTCGTCCTGGCCGTGCTGCTGCTGCCGTTCAGCCTGATCGGCCTCCTGCTGAGGCCGCTGGAGTGGCTCCTCAAGGTGGTGTTCAGCCCCGTGGAACGCCTGCTCCCTGCCGGCCTGAGGGGCGACGAGGGGATGGTTGGCACCATCAAGACCATGGTCTATGCGGTCATCATTGCTTTGGCCGTGCGCACGCTGGCATACGAACCCTTCAATATCCCTTCCGGCTCCATGAAACCCACCTTGCTGGTCGGGGACTACCTGTTTGTCTCAAAGTTCTCCTACGGGTACAGCGACTATTCCCTGGGATTCGGCACCGACCTCGGACTGCTTGACGGACGCCTGTTCGAAGGTGAACCGGAGCGCGGGGACGTCATCGTGTTCCGCCAGCCGACGGACACCTCGGTGGACTTCATCAAGCGGCTGGTGGGTCTTCCCGGCGACCGCATTCGCATGATCGACGGCGTCCTCCACGTCAACGGGACGGCGGTCACTCTGGAAGGAGACTCCGTTTTCGAGGACCGCTCGTGTTCGTCGTCAAGGGCCATCGAACGCCAAACCGAGATCTTGCCGAACGGAGCGCATCACAGTGTTCTCAACATCACGGACAGCGGACGGCTCGACAACACGCCCGAATACGTGGTGCCACAGGACCACTATTTCATGATGGGAGACAACCGCGACAGTTCGAACGACAGCAGGGTCACGCATCTCGTCGGATTCGTGCCAAAGGAGAACCTCATTGGCCGCGCCGAATTCCTCTTCTTCTCCACGGACGGCTGCGGCTCGCTCATCAATCCCCTGTCATGGCCGGCATCAATTCGCTGGGACCGCCTGTTCCGGTCGATCTCATGAATGCGGAAACTGGCGAACTCGAGGCCATCCTCGGGCATGCCTTCACCGACAGGAGTCTCCTCATACGGGCCTTGACCCACCGCAGTGCCGCATGCGCGGTCGACGGTCACGATTATCAGCGTCTCGAATTCCTCGGTGACCACATTCTGGGTGCCATCATCGCCACCACGGTGTTCCACGACCATGCGAAGGCGTCCGAGGGGGAGCTGTCCAGGCGCTACGCGAGACTGGTTGCCAATCAGACCCTTGGCGACATTGCCCTGGAACTGGGGATTGACCGTTTCGTCGTGGTTGGCCCTCACGAAAGAAAGGGCGGGATGCGGCGCAATGCGTCCATTCTTGCGGACGTTATCGAGGCACTGATCGGCGCCCTCTACCTTGATGCCGGATATGCCGTCGCGGAGACCTTTGTACGTCGCCGCTGGCAGACACGCCTGCATCTGGAGGGCGGCAGCAGACGAGACGACAAGACCCGTCTCCAGGAATGGGCGCTCAAACAGGGTCTGGCGCTTCCCGGATACCGCTTGATCGACATGACCGGTCCGACCCACGCGCCTCTCATTACGGTGGAAGTGCACGTCGAGGGCTTTGCCGGTGTCAAGGCGAGCGCACGCACCAGGCGGGCAGCGGAACAGCTGGCCGCCCGCACGTTTCTCATGGATGTGACGCGGTGACAGGGGAGCGGTGCGGCCATGTGGCCATCCTCGGAGCACCGAACGCCGGAAAATCGACCCTCGTCAACACGCTGGTCGGAGCCAAGGTCTCGATAGTCACCCACAAGGTGCAGACCACACGAGGGCGCGTCACCGGCATCTGCAATGTCGGACCTACGCAGATCGTGCTTGTTGACACACCGGGCATCTTCGAGCCCAGGAAGCGCCTTGAGCGCGCCCTGGTCAAGACAGCGTGGAGCGGTGCCGCGGATGCCGATGCCACACTGCTGATGATCGATGCGCGACGCGGACTTGACGATGCCGCGACATCCATTCTTTCTCGCCTGACCCGGCACAGGCATGTGCTGTGCGCCATCAACAAGATCGATCTGGTGCCGCGCGACGCGTTGCTGCCCCTTGCCGGACGCATCGGAAGGCATGACGTGGTCGAGGAGATCTTCTACATTTCGGCATTGAACGGCGATGGTGTCGACCTGGTCGTTGCCGCACTTGCCGAAAGGCTGCCGGTCCAGCCATGGCTGTTTCCCGCGGACCACCTGAGCGACCAGCCATTGGCCCGTCTTGCTGCCGAGATCACACGCGAGAAGCTCTTTGTCAGGGTCCATCAGGAGCTTCCCTATGAACTTTCTGTCGAGACCGAACTGTGGACCGACATTCCCGATGAGGACGCGGTCAGGATCGATCAGGTGATCTATGTGGCGCGACGTGGCCACAAGCCCATCGTCCTGGGCCGGAACGGCCGCACCATCCGCGAAGTCGGCAAGGCGGCACGCCGGGAACTGGAGACGTTGCTGGAGTGCAAGGTGCATCTCTTTCTCCACGTCAAGGTGCGGACCGGCTGGCTCGACGATCCGGCGCGATACCGCGAAATCGGCCTCGAGTTTCCAGGCTGACGGCGATGGAATGGCACGACCGCGCCATCGTCCTGGGCGTACGCCCGCACGGCGAGACCTCCGTGGTCGCCACTTTGTTGACGGCCAGCCACGGTCGCCATGCAGGCCTCGTGAGAGGTGGACGCAGCCGCCGCCATGCCGGCGTGCTGCAGACCGGCAACATCGTTGCTGCGCGGTGGCGTGCACGATTGGCCGATCAGCTCGGGACTCTTGTCATCGAGCCCGATGAGGCCGTGGCATCGGCCCTGCTGGGAGATCCGTTGCGCCTAGCCTGCCTTGCCAGCGCCTGTGCTCTTGCCGAGAGGACACTCGCCGAACGTCTTCCCTGCAAGACGCTGTTCACGGCCACGGAGGTGCTGGCGCGGCAGTTGCGGCAGGACGCCAGCCACTGGGACGCCGCCTATGTCAGATGGGAACTTGGGCTGCTGGATGTTCTCGGTTACGGACTCGATCTCAGGCGCTGTGCCCTGACCGGATCGACCGAAGAGCTCGTCTGGGTGTCGCCGCGCAGCGGTCGAGCCGTCTCGGCCGCAGCAGGAGAACCGTGGAAGGAGAAACTCCTCGATCTGCCGGGATTTCTGGTCGGCGCGCCGGAGTCCGGGCCGGCTGACATACTCGCCGGACTCAGACTGACCGGGCACTTTCTCGAGCGTCATGTCCTGGCCGGGGAGAGGACCGGCCTGCCGCCGGCTCGACAACGTTTTGTAGACCTCGTGCCTGGACATTCCACCACATGTAGTGGTACCGTGACGTCATGACCGAGAGGGAACATGATGGCGCCATCGAGAGCGTCGGTCTGGCCGACGCGCTCACGGAACGCTATCTCGCCTACGCGATGTCAACCATCACGTCGCGCTCGCTACCCGATGTCAGGGATGGCCTCAAACCGGTCCATCGGCGGATCCTCTATGCCATGCGGCAGCTCCGTCTCGATCCGAATGAGGGGTTCAAGAAGTCGGCGCGTGTGGTGGGCGATGTCATCGGCAAGTACCATCCCCACGGTGACCAGGCCATCTACGACGCTCTCGTGCGTCTCGCCCAGGAGTTCGCGGCGCGCTATCCGCTGGTCGACGGTCAGGGAAACTTCGGCAACGTAGACGGCGACAATGCCGCCGCGATGCGCTACACCGAGGCGCGCCTGACCGAGGTGGCGGTGGCCCTGCTCGAGGGCCTCGACGATGATGTCGTGGATTTTCGCGAAACCTACGACGGCTCGGATTCGGAACCGGTGGTCCTGCCATCGCGCTTCCCCAATCTTCTGGCCAACGGAGCCAGCGGCATTGCCGTGGGCATGGCGACGAATATTCCGCCCCACAATGTCGCAGAACTGTGCACGGCACTGATCCGCCTCGTGGAGCGGCCTCACGCCTCCGTCGCCGATCTCGTGACCATCGTGAGGGGACCGGATTTTCCCACTGGCGGTCAGATTGTGGACGACCCCGGCACCATACGCGAGGCCTATGAGACGGGACGGGGATCGTTCCGCATCAGGGCACGCTGGTCGATCGAGAAACAGGCCCGGGGCACCTGGCGGATTGTCGTGACAGAAATGCCGTTCCAGGTCCAGAAGTCACGTCTTGTCGAACGTATCGCCGAACTCATCGAAGCGCGCAAGTTGCCGTTGCTGGAGGGAGTGAGCGACGAATCGACCGAAGATGTCCGCCTCGTCCTGCAACCGAAAAACCGCTCCGTGGACTCCACCATCCTCATGGAGTCCCTGTTCCGCGTCACGGACCTCGAGTCGCGATTCGCGCTCAACATGAACGTGCTAGACGCCTCCGGCATCCCCGGGGTCATGGACCTCAAGGGTGTGCTGACCGCCTTCATCGGCCACCGGCGCACGGTTCTGGTGCGCCGGTCGCGCAATCGCCTTGCCGCCATTGGCCGCCGTCTGGAGATCCTCGAAGGACATCGCATCGTCTATCTCAATCTCGACGAGGTCATTCGCATCATTCGCGACGAGGACGATCCGGCCGCCGCGCTGGCCCGGCGCTTTGCTCTCAGTGACGTTCAGACAGAGGCCATCCTCAACATGCGCCTGCGTTCCCTGCGCCGTCTCGAGGAGATGAGAATCGCCAGGGAGAGGAAAGAACTGAAGGCGGAAGCGGACGATCTTCGACGCCTGCTGGATTCGGACGACAGGAAGAAGGAGGCGTTGAAGGCCGAATTTGAAGACATTGCCCGCCAGTTCGGGGAGGAGAGCGGGATTGGCAGGCGCCGCACCGACTTCGACAGCCCGCCACTGGTCGACGACATTCCGGTTGACGCCACGGTGCACCGGGAGGCCGTCACGGTGGTGCTTTCCGACAAGGGCTGGATCCGAGCTGCCAGGGGTCATGGCGATCAGGTGGGCGAGCTGCGCTTCAAGGAAGGTGACCGTGAAAGGTTGCGTCTCGAGGCGTGGACGACCGACAGGCTTCTGGTCCTCGCCACCGATGGCAAGTTCTTTGCTCTTGCCTGCGAGAGGCTGCCCGCAGCGCGAGGTTTCGGCGACCCGCTGCGACTCATGCTCGATATGGGCAACGATGTCGATGTGGCCGCCATGGTGGTGTTCCAGGGCGGCCGCAAGTTCCTGGTGGCTTCTTCCGGCGGCAAGGGATTTGTGGTGGGTGAGGATCTGGTGGAGTCCCGCAAGAAGGGAGGAAAGCAGGTGCTGTCGCCCGCGGCCGGCGACGAGGCGATGGTGTTGAAGGTCGTCGAGGGAGACCACGTGGCAGTCGTCGGAGAGAATGGCAGGTTGCTTGTGTTCCCGCTCCGCGACGTGCCGGAACAGGCCCGGGGTTCGGGCGTCATCCTGCAACGCTACCGGCAGGGTGGTCTCTCGGATGCGACGGTCTTCGCGCTCGATGACGGCCTGTCCTGGCAATCAGGCACCCGCACGCGCACCCAGCACGATCTTGCACGATGGCTCGGCAAGCGTGGCCAGGCAGGCCAGCCCGCTCCCGCCGGATTTTCCCGGAACAACCGCTTTGGTTGACGTCGGGTGGCCGGGCCGGAAATACTTGAGAGACGGAACCTCATCCGGCGAGGAAGATGCCACAGCATCATCATCATCCCCCCTCGGCCATGGCCTTGCGTGTTGCCGCTCTAGAGCGCCTGCTGACGGACAAGGGCTATTGTGATCCCGACACGATTGATCGACTCGTGGAACTCTACGAGACCAGGGTCGGACCGCATCATGGCGCCAGGGTGGTGGCCGAGGCGTGGAGTGACTCCGCCTTCCATGAACGCCTCCTCGCGAGTGCTTCGCAAGCCATGGCGGGGCTCGGCATATCTGGCATGCAGGGCGAGAACATGGTGGTCGTGGAAAACACGAGCGATGTTCACAATGTGGTCGTCTGTACCCTGTGTTCCTGCTATCCGTGGCCTGTGCTCGGTCTGCCACCGCGCTGGTACAAGAGTGAGCCCTACCGGGCACGCGTCGTGCGCGAGCCACGAACCGTGCTCGCCGAGATGGGATGTCACGTGGCGAACGATGTCGAGATTCGCGTCTGGGACTCGAGTGCGGACCTGCGCTACATGGTCCTGCCGCGGCGTCCCGCGGGCAGCGACGAACTGTCCCGCGAGGAGCTTGCCGGTCTCGTGACACGAGACGGCATGATCGGCGTGGCCTTGGTTTGACGAGAGCGTCATGGATGGCATTCACGACATGGGCGGCATGATGGGTTTCGGTGCCGTTGCGCGCGAGGCGGACGAGCCGCTGTTCCATGACGACTGGGAAAGGGTGGCCTTCGGAATCCTCCTGCAGGTGTCGGGGAATGTCGGATTCTCGGATGATCACCTGCGCGCTCACATCGAGCGCATTCCGCCTCTTGCCTATCTCCAGGCAAGTTACTACGAGCGATGGACCCGCGCGCTGGAGTCCTTTCTTGAGGAACGCGGCCTCCTGTCACCGGATGCAATCGAGGCCTGCATGGCTGAGATGGCCGGGCCGGTCCGCCCCGGTGGCGGCCGGGGCGCCACTCTTGACGACATCGAGGAGGCCGTGGCGAGAGGAGCATCGACACGGCGCGATGACGCCGGAACGCCGGCGCGATTTCGCCCCGGAGACCAGGTGCGGGTTCTCAATGAACACCCGTGCCATCATACCCGCGCTCCGCGCTACACGAGGGGACGCACCGGCGAGATCGTGCATGACCATGGTGTCTTCGTGTATCCCGACACCCATGCCCGTGACCTCGGCGAGTGTCCGGAACACTGCTACACGGTGGCTTTCAGGGCCCGCGAACTGTGGGGTGCGGGCGCATCCTTGTCGGATGTCGTCAACGTCGACCTCTATGATTCCTATCTTGAAGCGGTCGACACACCTGCCTGACGGATGGGCGCGGTTGCAGGCAGACCGTGCATGCGCCTCTGTGGTGTGCATAATGATGATTCAGGATAGCAGCAACTGCCCCTTCTGACGGGTGCGGTTATCGTGTCATGTAGAACTCTGAAGAATCGGGAGAAGGAGCATCATGAACAGACGCAAGTTTCTGGCTGGCACCGGAATAGCTGCGGCAGGCGCCGCGGGCACGGTGGCTACAGCATTTCCAACACCGGCGATTTCGCAGGGCCGCAAGACCCTGACCATGGTGACGTCGTGGGGACGCGGTCTCGCCGGCGTCCACGATGCTGCCCAGCGCTGCGCGGACAACATCACCGCCATGTCCGACGGCATGATCGAAGTCGACTTCAAGGCGGCAGGTGAACTGGTTGGCGCCTTCGAGTGCTTCGATGCGGTGTCGTCCGGGCAGGCTGACATCTACCATGCCGCCGACTATTACTTCGTCGGGCAGCATCCGGCCTTCGCCTTCTACACGTCGGTTCCCTTCGGCATGACGGCCGAGGAACTCAACAACTGGTATTACCACATGGGCGGCCGTGAGTTGCAGGACGAACTCACCTCGATCTTCAACCTGAAGACCTTCCTTGCCGGAAATACGGGGTCTCAGGCCGGCGGCTGGTTTCACAAGGAGATCAACGGGCCCGATGACTTCGAGGGCCTGCGGTTCCGCATGCCTGGCCTCGGTGGCAAGGCGCTCGGTGAACTCGGCGCCTCCGTCCAGAACATTCCCGGAGCCGAGGTCTACAACGCGCTCTCCAAGGGCGAGATCGACGGTACGGAATGGATCGGTCCGTGGGCTGACGAGAAGGCGGGATTCTTCGAGATCACGAAGATCTACTATACCTCCGGCTTCCATGAGCCGGGCCCAGGCCTCTCGCTTGCCGTCAACCGGGAGGTCTTCGACGGGCTTTCGGCATCTGAACAGAAGATCATCGAGTGCGCGGCAGGTGAGACCAACGTGTGGAATCTCTCGCAGTTCCTCGCCAACAATTCGGCAGCTCTCCAGAGGCTGGTCGCCTCCGGTGTCCAGACCTTCGCCTTCCCCGACAGTGTGTGGGATGCCTTCGGCGTAGCCGCCGACAAGGTCTACGCGGAGAACATGGGAGATCCGTTGTTCAAGACGATCTACGACTCCTATCGCGATTCACTCGTCAAGTCGGCGAGTTGGAATGCGCTGTCGTCCGGTGCCTACGCGGAGCAGCGCAACCGCGTCATGGGGATCTGACTTTCACGGCGCCCGCATCGTGACGCGATGCGGGCGCCGGTCCCTGTGCGCGACACATGCCAGACGTCATTCTCTGGCCCCTGCGCCATCTTCTCGACGGGCTGGCCAATCTCCTTTACCTGCTGATCGAACCCGGGGCGTGGCCTGATCCTTCCGATGGCGAGGGTCTGGTCAGGATCGTCTACTTTGGCGCCTCCCTCGAGTTCCTGTTCGTCATCATCGATCTTGCCCTCATCATCCTCGTTGTCGGTCTCCTGAAGCCGCAATTCCTGTGGCTCGTGGTACGTGGCATCGAGGGTCTCTCGAACGTCATCGGCCGCGTTGCCGCGTGGGCGGTTCTCGTCATGGTCATCCAGCAGATCATGATCATTGCCCTGCAGCGCATCTTTCTCGTCTCGGAAATCACCGTGGGTCCGTTCGGTGTCGTGTTTACCAGGGATCTCAGCTGGTTCAGTGAGGAGCTCAAGCTCTACAATGCGATGATCGTGACCCTGTGCGCCGCCTACACCTTCGTCCAGGGCGGTCATGTGCGGGTCGATCTTGTCTATGCCTCGGTGTCCTTCCGCACGAAGCGGCTCCTGGACATGTTCGGTTCGATCTTCTTCGTAATGCCGTTCTGTGGTGTGGTGTGGCTGTTCGGCTGGTTCTTCCTGTGGCGCCACCTCGTCACGCCGAAGGTGTCGGCGCTTGACACTCTCGAACTTCTCGAGCGCAAGGCCCTACTGCTTCGCTGGAATGTCGAGACCATCGGATTCTCGCCGAATGGCTTCGATGCCTACTTCCTCTTCAAGGTGCTGCTGGTTTCATTCGCCGGACTGATGTTCCTCCAGGGACTGGGACACTTCTACCGCAGCCTTCTGGAGTTCAGGGAAGGGGAGGCATCGGCCAACCGCTACAAGGACCTCGACACGCTGCCGGACGTCGTGCCGGACAAGCCGGTTGAAAGTACAGGGGCAGGCGCCTGATGTTCGGATTCGACGGTGTCGAGGTCGGACTTCTCATTACCCTGGTGTGCCTGTTTGCCGGAATCTTGTCGGGATATCCGGTGGCCTTCGCCATCGGCGGGTCCGCCCTAGTGGCCTTTGCCATCATCGCCGGACTGAGTGAATCCGGTCTGCTGGTCAAGGAAGTCATCGACAGTCGCAGCGACGATTATGCGGCACTGATCGGCTCGGGCGTGAAGGAACACGCAATTACCCTCTTCCGCTATCCCGACCTGCCGACTCTGACCGTTCCCGTCTTCGAGAAGGGTGTGGATGGCGCCTTCTTCCGCATCCTGACATTCATCGTCAACCGGATGAACGAACGGGTGCTCGCCGGGCCTTCCATCGAACTTCTCCTGGCCGTCGCCATGTTCATTCTCATGGGCATCTCCTTGGAGCGCTCTCGGATCGCCCAGGACCTGCTCACCTCGATGGCCCGCGTCTTCGGCGCCCTGCCTGGGGGGTTGGCCGTTTCGGTGGTGGTGGTGGGGGCCTTTCTGGCCGCCTCGACCGGTATCGTCGGCGCCACCGTCGTCACCATGGGGCTGCTGTCCCTGCCCACCATGCTGCGCAACCGGTATTCGCCCGAGTTGGCGACTGGCGTGATTTCGGCCTCGGGCACCCTGGGGCAGATCATCCCCCCATCCATCGTGATCGTTCTCCTCGGAACCCTAGCCGGTGATCTCTACTCGACAGCCCAGGAGGAGCGGGCGTTGACGGCAGGGTGCCGTGATGCACTCACCTATCTCGGTGAGGCGGCGGTAGTATCCGTCGGGACACTCTTCAAGGCGGCGATTGTTCCCGGCCTGCTTCTGGCGTTCATCTATGCCGCCTACGTGTTCTGCTATGCTCTTGTGCGCCCCTCCAAGGCGCCTCCCGTGCGCGTCGCCGCCGCCGGGCTGACGGATGAGGGCGCCACCCTCAACCATCGCCTCTTCTGGTTCCTTGCTGTCCCGGGTCTAGTGATCGCCCTGGCAGGAGGAATGGTGACTGCCGGTATTGCCGGTCCACAGACCGTCGATCGACTGACCCTCGTCGAACGGCCCGAATCACCCGAGTTGCGCACCAACGTCCCCGACGACTGCAAGAAATCCATGATCGAGCTCCACGGGCAGGAAAAGTGGGACCGGTCGGTGGCCATGGCGGAAATCGGGGCAGCGGCTGAATTCGTGACGCCGACGGACGAGGAGCTTGATGTTCTCGAAGCCGAAGCGATCGCCTTTCTGCCTCCGGTTTCCGAGAAACTGCTGATCGGTCTTGTTTTCCTGGGCTTGGTCATGTCGATCGCCTGGGGGGTCGCGCCATCTGCCTCTCGTCGACCGCTTCTCATCGGTGTTGGCGGGATAGCCGCCACGCTGGCGGCCGATGCCTGGCTGGTGACGCCTTTGATGAGCACAGGCACTGCCTGGCTCATCCTCGCGCTGCCGGTCTTTGCCGTGCTCTACGGCGTGCGCCATGCGCTGCCGCGTCTTGCCGAGGTCGAGGTCCTGCGAGTCGTGTTCCCGCCCCTTGTTCTCATCGTTGCCGTGCTCGGCTCCATACTCGGCGGCGTGACAAGCCCGACTGCCGCTGCCGGTCTCGGCGCGTCGGGAGCACTCATGCTGTCGGCCTACCGCCGCCTCTCCGAGCGCAAGGACCGCCGCAAGGGCAGATTTATCATCATGTCGGCATGGGCTGTCGTGATCTTCCTGCTCGTTGGCACCAATTTTGATCTCAGAACGTCGATCGAGGTGGTCGGCTTCGAGAACTGGCTGGCCTTCATCGTTTCCGTTGTCGCCTACCATGTTGCCTTCGCCGGGCTGGTCTATTCCTGTGTCATTCTCTATCGCGAGGGGATTCTGAGGTCCGTGGTGCGCGACACGGCGAAGGTGACGGCGATGGTGTTTGCCATCCTGATCGGTTCCCAGATGCTCAATCTCGTGGTGATCTCATTTGGCGGCGAAGAACACATCCAGGAGTTCCTGCGCTCGTTCGATGACGAGATGGTCGTTTTCCTGGTGGTCATGGCTGTGCTCTTCATCCTGGGGTTCGTTCTCGATTTCCTGGAGATCATCTACATCGTCATTCCCATTGTCGGGCCGGTGATCTACGGCGGCACACTCGATCCCAAGTGGGTGACGATCATGATTGCCGTCAACCTGCAGACCTCGTTCCTGACGCCGCCCTTCGGGTTTGCGCTCTTCTACCTGCGCGGCGTGGCGCCGCCCGGCATCACCACGGGCCAGATCTACAGGGGGGTGGTGCCCTTCGTCATCATCCAGATGATCGGACTCACACTGATGTGGCTCATCCCCGACATCACCACGTTCCTCCCGGAACTCCTGCCAGAGCATTGATCGTCCGGCCTCCGGTCTCCTCTTCCCCGAATGCACGACCGTCATCAGCGTGGTGCGATACTGCGCGATGAAAGGTGCGGGCCCAGGCTCGACCCCTGGTCGCGATCAGGCGGACCTTGGCGGAAGGTCGGTCCAGCCGTCGTCGGTCAGGGTCTGCAGGGGGCGGAAGTTGCCCTTGTAGGACATCGTTTCACTGCCGGCGATCCAGTAGCCCAGGTAGACATGGGCGCGGCCCGTTTCGAGCGCATGATCGATGTGCCAGAGAATGAGCCAGGTACCGAGGCTCCTGCGTGCCAGGTCCGGATCGAAGAACTTGTAGACGCCGGAAAGCCCGTTCTCCATCCAGTCGGTCAGCGAGACGGCGACGAGGACGCCGTCGGCGGTTCGTGCCTCGACAAGGCGGGTATCGACAGGCGTATCACAGACCATCTCCCTGAAATCGTCATAGTCCATCATCGACATGCCGCCGCCCTGGTGGCGCGCCTCGATGTAGCGGCGAAAGAGGGCATGGTGTTCCGGCGTGACCTGAGGGGCCGCAACATTGACCTCAAGATCCCGGTTGCGGCGCAGGATGCGGCGGTGGCTGCGCGATGCCCGGTAGTCTGCCACCGGTATCCTGACAGGAACGCAGGCATCGCAACTCACACAGGCCGGCCGGTAGGCCACCTGGTGGGAGCGCCGGAATCCGGCCTGGCTCAGGATGTCATGAAGCTGCTCCGGCTCGTCCGCTGCCTGGAGGTCGGTCAGGACCATCTGCTCCTCCCGGTCCGGCAGGTAGGAACAGGCACGCTCCCTCGAAGCGGAAAACAGGACAAGTGGCCGTCCGGTGTCCCTTCGTTCCTTCATGTGAGGCATCGACTCCCGCTTTCCGGTTGATCCCGGCCATGGCATGGTGACGCGATCCGGAATTGAGCCATGCAGTATAGCAGACCCCCTTCGGCGGACGGTCCCCTACCAGTGATCGACATTGCGCCCTTTCGGACACGCGACGCGGCGGCTCGTAACCACGTTGCAGCGAGAGTTCGTGCAGCGTGCGAGGACACCGGCTTCTTCCTCATGTCCGGTCACGGGTTCTCCCGGACACTTCTCGACCGTATCGGCGCGGCGTCACGCAGGTTCTTCGACCTCCCACCCGAGGAGAAAAGGAGGGTCGGTGAGAGTGGTCCCGTCCCGGGCGGCTTGATGTACTTCGGGCATGGCGCAGAAGCGCTCGGCGCGACCCTGGGTGCGGAATCGATCGGCGATATCAAGGAGACTCTCGACTTCGGACCGGGATTTCATGGTGACGCGTGGCCTTGCGAGCCGGCGGACCTGGAACCGGCGTGGCAGGCCTGTTACGAGGCGATGTCAGACCTTGCGCGGACCTTGCGCCATGTCTTTGCCAGGGCCCTCGATCTCGACACCGCCAGTTTCGACCAGCTGTTCGAAGGGCACCTGTCGTCACTGAGGGTCATCAACTATCCCGAGCAGACTCGCCCGCCGCTGCCTGGCCAGTTGCGGGCCGGCGCCCATTCGGATTATGGCGTGCTGACGATCCTCGCGACCGATGACGCGCCGGGCGGTCTCGAGGTGCTGAAACGGGACGGTTCATGGTGCGCGGTACCCCATGTGGCTGGCACGTTCGTGGTCAACATTGGGGACGCCATGATGCGATGGACCGATGATCACTGGGTGTCGACGCAGCACCGGGTGATCAATCCGCCGCAGGATTCGACAGGGCCCACGCGCCGCCAGTCGATCGCTTACTTCCACAATCTGCCGCGTGATACCATCATCGAGTGCTTGGAACCGTTTCGCCAGGCGGGGCGCCGGCCGAAGTACCCGCCCATCACCTATGGCGAGTATGCAGCGCTGCGCTACCGCCAGGCTCACGGCGAAGACAAGAACCTCGACCTGTCACGGAGCTCTCCATGACATCGTATTCGGCGACCGCACTGGGCATCGATGTTGCAGAAATCGACCGCAGGCTGGCGGAGAACTGGAGTCTGCCCACCCGGTTCTACTCGGATCCCGATATCTTCAACCTCGAGCTTGAGGCGATCTTCGCGCGGCGCTGGCAGTTCTTCTGTCCGCTCCACAAGGTGAGGAAGCCCGGAGACGTGGCAGTGAGGCGAATTGGCCGCTTTCCCATCGTCGTCACCCGTGATCGTGATGGCCGCCTCAACGGGTTTCTCAATGTTTGCCGGCACCGGGGCTACACCGTCGTCGAGAAGGACAAGAGCTCCTGTGTGCGCCTCGTCTGCCGGTACCACGGGTGGTCCTACAATCTCGACGGCTCTCTGGCTCACGCGCCTGACGCCGCCGGTGAAGCTGGGTTCTGTTCCGCAGACCTTGGTCTGAGGCCGGTGGCGGTTGACGAGTGGGGCGCCATGGTGCTGGTCCATCCCGACCCCGATGCGGTTTCCCTGCGCACGACCTATCCGGAGATGTTCCGCACGGCGCGTGAGGTCGGCTTCGACATCGATGCAGATGACTGGATTCCCTGGAAGGAGGTTGTCTACGACATCCCCACCAACTGGAAGCTGTGGTACGACAACGGAACCGAGTGCTACCATTGTCCCAACATCCACTCGGCTTCCTTCGGTGACGCCTTCAACGTGGATCCCGAGTTGACCACCATACGGTTGGGTGAGGGCTTCACATCGCACACGTTCATGGGCAGGAACGAAAGCTCGGCCAACGACCTGACGGCGAACAATTTCCTTTCCTTCCAGCTTTTTCCGGGCATGACCTACATCGTGCACGACGATTTCATGCACATGACCGGCATGACGCCCCTGGAACCTGGACTGACGCGGCACACGGCCTACTACATGGCAGCGAGGGGAGCCGGCGAGGAACGGCTCGAAGGCTGGTTCAGGATCTGGGACGACACCTATCGCGAGGACAACGAGGTGACGGCCGTGCAGCACGAGAACCTCAAGTGCGCCCGCCAGCCCTACAACCGCTACGTCGCCGGGCGTGAAGCACCGGCACAGCACATGAACGCCATGGTGTGGAAGGACTGCAAGGCGGCGCTGCTTTCCTGACGGCCGGGCCGCGCACGGTCAGGGTCATGGAGTGCCGGCTGCCCGAGAGGAAAGGGGGCAATCCTCGCCGAATGGCCTGAAGGAGGACCATCATGCATGGCAGGATCTGCGTGATAGGGCTGGGAACCATGGGCCGTCCCATGGCCGGACGTCTTGGCTCGGCAGGATGCGACTTGGCCGGGTGGGACAGTGATGCCGAGGCGAGGAAGGGCATGGCCCTGGCGTCCCTCGAGGAGACGGCGCTCGAGGCCGGCACAGTGATCACCATGCTGCCGGATGGCGAAAGTGTCGCCTCGGTGGTCGAATCTCTCCTTGAACAGCGCGACGATCGCATCTTTCTCGACTGTTCTTCCATCGATGTGGCCACCACGCGCCATCTTGCCGAAATGGCGGTGGCGGCGGGCTGCGGATTTGTCGATGCGCCAGTGTCGGGCGGGCCCGAAGGCGCCCGCGACGGGACCCTGAGCTTCATGGTCGGCGGGAGAAGCGACCATGTTGCCCGTGTCCGGCCCCTGCTCGACATCATGGGAAGGCGGATTGTTCATTTCGGCGAGACCGGTTCGGGCCAGGCCGCCAAGGCCTGCCACAACATGATCTGCGGCATCACCATGCTCGGTGTTTGCGAGGCCTTCGCCCTGGCGGAATCCCTTGATCTCGATGCCGGGAAGTTCCTCGACCTGTGCCGCGGAGCCGCAGCACAGAGCTGGATCCTGGACAACCGCTGTCCGGTGCCGGAACTGGCGCCCGACGTGCCGGCGTCCCATGGCTACGCCCCGGGGTTTGCAGCACGGTTGATGGCCAAGGATCTTGCTCTCGCCCAGCAGGCGGCATCGACTTGCGGTCAGACAACCCCTTTCGGCGCTGAGGCTGCCAGGCGTTTCGCACGCTTTGCCGCGTCCGGACACGGTGAACTCGACATTTCGGCCATCTATCGGGCCATCCGCCCTGATTCGATGGCGGGGTGATGTCAGGCTTTCAGGCGGGCATTACCGGGATCGTAGAAGGGCAGGGGCGACGGAGTTGCAGGGCAGTCCTTCCCGAGGATCCTGATTGACCAGTCTCCCGGTGGTGCGTCGGCCCTTACGTAGCCCAGAGCCAGGCGTTTCATTGTGCGAAAGCCGGTGCCGGCAGATGTCACATGGCCGGACGGCACCGAATCGACGAGGATCGGATCACCGGGAAGCGCGTCCGCATCGCTGTCGGCAATGACGAATCCGGCGAATCGCCAGGTGGATTCGGTCTGGCGTTGGCGCACAACGGCATCGCGGCCGATGAAGTCCTCCCTGTCGAAGGCAATGAAGCGGTCCAGCCCGGCATCGAACGGAGTGTACTCGGTGCCGATGTCGAGCCCCCAGGCGTGATAGCCCTTTTCGAGACGCAGTGAATCAAGGGCCCATGAGCCAAAGTCGACGAGACCACGTTCCTGTCCATAGTGCCGCAGGGCGTCATGAACCACCGGGAGGTCGGCGGAAGCGAGATGAAGTTCCCAGCCCAGTTCTCCGGCATAGGAGACGCGCAGCGCCGTCGCCCTGCATCCGGCGACAGCGACGGGGGAGGCGGTGAGCCAGGGCATGGCATCGTTTCCGAGATCGGAATCGGTCACGCTCGCCAGAAGGTCGCGTGACCGGGGCCCGGCCAGCATGAGGGTGGCGTCCCTTGCGCATCCGCGTCGCAGTTCGACACGCCATGCAGAAGGCAGGGCTTCCCGCAACCAGTCGTGATCGCGTTGTTCGGCCGGGGTCGGACCACACAGGAGATAGTGATTCTCGCCCAGGCGGGTAATGGTGGCCTCGCTCCAGATCCTCCCCGATGGCGTGAGCATGTAGGCAAGACGAGTGCGGAATGTTTCCGGAATTCGGCCACAGAACGCCCGCTCCAGGTAGCGCGTTGCATCCGGCCCCTCGACCTCGAACTTGGAAAAACCACCGTGATCCATGATGCCGACAGCATCGCGGACTCCCTCGCATTCACGCCGCACCGCATCGCGCCATGGTTCCCGGTCGCGGAAACTCAATGGTGCATCATCACGTTTCCCATCGATATCGAACCAGAAGGCGCGTTCCCAGCCACCGATTTCTCCGAAGACCGCTCCCCTGGAAGCCAGGGAACCATAGAGGGGTGTTGTCCTCATGGGTCGCGATGAGGAGAGAAGGCGCCTGGGGTAGGGAATGGCGTACTGCAGGCCGTAGACCTCGACTGCCCGTTCAACAGCCATCTGCCCGGTGGCCCAGTCGCCAAAGCGCCGGGGATCCCAGGCCGCCATGTCCCACTCGGTTTCGCCTTCGCTGATCCACTCGGCGATGGCCTTGCCGGCGGCGGCAGAATGGGTGATGCCGATCTGGATTCCACAGGCATGGAAGAAGTTCTTCAGCCCATAGGCCGGGCCACACAGTGGCAGGGCGTCCGGGGCGTAGGCGATGGGGCCGTTGACGAAACGCCGGATTCCGGCCTCGCGAAGCAGCGGAAAGTGATCAAGCGCATTCCCGAAGGCCTCCGCGATGTCGTCGGGTGATTCGCTGAAAAGCTGGTGGGCAAAGTCCTGCGGCAATCCGTCGGCGAAAACGGGTCGGCCGGGGTGGTCATAGGAACCCAGGAGCATTCCGGCACCTTCGCGCCTCAGGTAGAACCCCAGATCGGGATCCCGCACCAGGGGGAAGGGATCATGCGAATTCATGAGAACCGGGAGGGGTTCGGTGACCAGGTACTGGTGCTTGAGTGTCGCCACCGGAATGGACTGTCCGGCAAGGCGTGCCACGGCGCCTCCATAGAAGCCTGCGGCATTGACGATCGTCTGCGTCGTCACCTCTCCCTTGTCGGTCGTCACATGCCATTCACCGCTGCGTGTGGCTGAAAGGCCCGTGACCCGGGTGAACCGCTCGATCGCGGCACCGGCCTTGCGGGCTTGTCTGGCGAGTGTCTGTGTGAGTTGGGCGGGGTCGATGTCGCCCTCACCGGGATCGAGGATGCCACCGACGACGTCCGGTCCGGCCGAGTAATGGGGATGCAGCGCCTCCATCTCGCCTGGCGTGATCATCACGAGTTCCACGCCCGCGGATGTCGCCAGGCCTGCGAGGCGCCGGTAAAGATCCATGCGGTCCTCGCCGTGGGCCGGCCAGAAGGCCCCGGTATGGTGATAACTGACGTCCTCGCCAAGCGCGCCATAGAGGTGCCGCGCATAGGCGCCGGCACGCATGCCGAGCCAGCTTGTCGCATAGATCGGGATGTTCCCCGCAGCATGCCATGTGGAACCGGATGTGAGTTCGTCCCGTTCGATCAGCAGGCAGTCCCTGACACCGGCCTGAGCCAGGTGCCACAGGCAGGAAACGCCGACGGCGCCGCCGCCGATGACAACGACCCTGGCGGATTTTCGCATTGCCTAGTGTTCTGCCAGGAGATGGCCGAAACCGTCGATTGGGTCCGTGATCCCGAGATGCCGCAAGGTCTGCCAGTAGAGCGCCGCGTTGCAGGCGACTACTGGCTTGCCGGTGAGTGCTTCGAGGGAGGCGAGGAGGCCGCAGACCGGAAGCGCCGTTCCCACCTGGAGAATGGCATCGCAGTCACTGTTGGCGACCTCGAGGAATGCTGCCTCGATATTCTCTGGCGGAGTCTCGCAGATTTCCGGCAGCGAAGGCGCATCCGTACCGGCCACTGCCGCCACGGTGAACCCGGCATCAACTGCGTTGTTGGCGACCACCCGATTCGTGTCGACGTCGAAGGGAGTGATGATGGCGATCGTTCCGGCGTCGAGGCGCCGCAGGGCCTCGTGGCAGGCTGTCGAGGCATTGAAGACCGGAACACCCAGTGACGACGCCAGACCGCGGCAGCGTTCTTGGAGTTTCTTTACGCCACCTGGCCCGGCATCCGTGGTCAGGCCGATCGCCAGGGCGGCCGGATGGCAGTCCATGAGCCTGGTGGCCTCGCTGTCGAGGTCGTCCGAAATCCGCTCGCCGCCCAGACGGAATCTCTGCATCTGGTTTGTCACGCCAGGCGGACGCAGGGATTCGAGCTCGGGCTGGACGACGGTGTTCATCGCCGGCGTCATCACACCGATGATGGACCGGTAGCCCAGAGTGTCGGTCATTCAGCCGTTTTCCCTGAGCCAGGCAGCAAGCCCTTTCATGCCGTCGCGGTAGATGAGATCGCCGACGATCGATTCCAGTTTGGCCTCGTCCTCCCTGGCGCAATCGAAAGTTCCTTCCCAGATGCCCAGTGTCCAGTTGCCCTCCGTGATCGGGACGAAGCTGTGGGTGGAGAGGTAGTTGGTGCAGGGCAAAGGCCCCTCGATGATGTCGTAGGTGTAGCAATGGTCGACGTCGGAGTGCGCCAGGAGTGTTTCGCGAAAGATGGTGCCATCGGCGATGTCGAGATGCCGAACTGACCCCACCGAAGTCGATGTTCCGGTCTCCATTCGGGCAGCCGTGACGGCCGGGTTCCACGCGCCCACACTGTCGAATTCCCTGACGGCTGCCCATGTTCTGTCGATGGGGGCCTCGATGATGATGCTGCGGTAAACGTTCATTTACTCGTCTCCAATTCCTGGAAGTTTGATGGGGAAGCGCGAGCGGATGGCCTGCTCCGCCGTTGCCTCGAGGTGAGCGGGCTCCGAAGCGCCGACGATCCGGGTGACTCGAGCCCTTGCCCTCTCCCAGACCGATACAGGACCGGAATCGAGCCAATCGTGAACGCTGCGCCTGTCGCCCAGGCAGGGATAGACATACTCGCTCTTCATGAGCGCCAGCGTCTGCGGCTCGCCAAGGTAGTGGCCATCACCGCAGACGACACGCTCCATGGCGTCGAGATCGATGGAATCCGGTGTGACATCAACGCCGCGAACCGAACGCAGGATGGCGCCCAGCATCTCGTCATCGATGACAAGGGCCTCCGGCGAGGCCACTGTGATGGATCCCAGCATGCCGACGGAAAGGTTGATCATGTCGGCTCCCGCGTGAGCCGCCAGAGCGATGGTGTAGGCCTTCTCGTACCCGGCCTGGACGTCCATTTCCTTGGAGTCGGTCATGCCGGCGGCAACGGTGGAGGGGAGCTGAAGGTGGCGCAGGAGCTGAGCCGCTGCGGCATTCGCTATGGCCGATTCGCCGCCTCCGCCACTCATCGCGCCGGTTCTGAGATCGGATATGAACGGCATGAAGGCATGGATGGCGGCATGGCCGGGCTTGAGGAGATCCACCACCATGAGGCCGGCGAGAGTCTCGGCAAGGCCCTGGGCGAGGGCACCCGCGAGCGTGACGGGGCTGGTGGCGCCCGCCTGACCCGCCGAACATGTCTGCACCGGCATGCCTTCGGTTATGGCGGCACGCATGGTGTCGACACCATCCGGTGCATAGCGAAGAGGTGAGACGGCATGCACCACGACAGCCATGCAGAACGGTTGCCGGCAAAAGCCGCCTTCGGCTCCAAGCGCGTGGTCGAACATGGACACCACCGGAGCGACGTGCCCGGCATGGGCAAACGACGTACCGATCGGCTTGCTCGTTCCGGCAAGGCAGGCGTAGGCGGTGTTGATGTCGAGTTCGAAGGTGTCGGAGATGTCCCGTGCCACCAGGGGGCGGATGCCGTAGTGCACGTTGGGGCACGCATCGACCACCCTCATGATGAAAAGGAGATCACGAAGCGTGGAGGGGCGATAGCGTCCCGTTGCGGCATCGAGGATATCGATGGCAGCACCACCGGTGCCGGTATGGACCAGACCGTTGCCGACGTCGATTCCCCGGTCCTCGACAAAGCCCGGTACCGCCACGCTCTTCGCCGCCCGCGCCAACGCCTTCTCGACCCTGATGCGCGGGAAGAGAATGCGGCCGTCCCCGCGCTGCCTCGCGCCATCGTCGAGTGCCGACCGCATGAACCAGTCCGGAGCCGATGCCATGCCGATTCGCTCGAGAATGAAAAAGGCGCTGTCGATGATCGTGTCGCGGGAGGTGTCATCGAGCGGCGAGAACCGACCACCCCACTCCCGTCGGGGAACGAATGCCGGGAGACTGGTCGATCTTCGGGATTTCGACCCTGCCACCCTCTGATTGCGGGAGCGGCTCATGCACGATTGTTGTCACGCCCCGGGTGCAGGTTCAATTCCGAAAATGGGTGAGTCTCCCTTGCACTCATCCGGGATATCCGATCGAAACACATTGTGTCGCATTGCGGCCACAGGACGGTGTGAACAGCGCACTTCAAAGTTGTTGAATGACGCTTTCGACGGGAACCTCGGGTCGGTTTCTTCGACGTGCGCCTGGCGAGGCGAAACGATGAACTGGTGTTCGGGTTGCTCATCGTCCACCCATCGGGAAGTCGGGTGTGGGATCTCCGAATCGTGATCATCGCACTCTGTTGCTGGCGGTGGTTCCCGAGATAGAGTGGTTTGCGCCACCCACGGGATGAGAGCTCGGCTGTCTTCCTGGCGACGGAACGACAGTGAAGAGTGCATCACCATGGGTCGACAGTTGTGGCTGATAGGCTGCCTGCTCTTTATTGGTATCTCCTGGGGCGTGGTGCCAAGTCTGGCGCGGCTGGCCACGAGCGAGGGGGCGGATACTCTCAATGCAACGTTCCTGCAGTCCCTGGCCGGAGGTCTTGTCCTGCTGGCCCTGACGCTTGTGCGCGGCAAGCGGTTGCACCTGTCATGGCGTCACATGTGGTTCTACACGGTGTGCGGTTTCACCGGGACCACGATCCCGACGGCCATCATCTTTGCAGCCTCTCCCGAAGTCGGGGCCGGCATGATCGCCATCGTGATCGCGCTTGCACCCATCCTCACCTATTTCGGCGCTCTCGTTCTCGGTTTCGAGCCGCACAGCTTCTGGCGTCTTGCCGGAATTGCCCTGGGCTTCGCCGCCGTGCTTCTCATCGTTCTTCCGGATCTCGAAATCGGGCTGGAGTCCCTGACCGCATGGCTCCTCATCTCCTTGTTCATTCCCACTTGCTACGCCATTGAAAGTCTGATCATTGCACTCAGGCGACCACCGGAAGGCGATGCCATGATGCTGGTGGCGGGCATGCTGCTCTCCAGCGCGCTGGTGTTGCTGCCTGTGGTGCTCCTTGGCGGTGCGGCGGATGAACTCGTGCCCGGGTGGGACACGGCGTCCGTGGCCGTGGGCAGCATTGCCATCATCAACGTGACCGCCTACGTGATCTTTCTCTACCTGATCTCTGCCGCGGGCCCGATATTCGCGACGTTCGCCGGTTACCTCAACATGGTGTCAGGCGTCTTCTGGGGCATCGTCCTCTGGCAGGAGAGCCACTCGCCGTGGGTCTGGGGAGCGGTCGTCCTGCTGGTCGTTGCGATGTACCTCGTCACGGAACGCAGAACTGCGAAGACGTGACCGGCATCCGGCAGCTCTAGGGCACATGTTCGTAGAGCACAGCCGAGCCCGAACGGAACCTCCGAAAGGCACAACCGGCCGTGGCTGCATTCCACGAGTTGAAGGTCCTTGTGGCGGTTGGAACTCGTAACTGGTACAAGGGCAGGGGGAGCATGGGTGATGGCATGAGTCGCAAGCGCACCTTCACCAAACGCCAGTTGCGTGATGCACTGGGCATGTTTGCCACCGGTGTCACGATCATTACGTCCTCGACACGCGACGGAGAACTCCTCGGAATCACGGCCAATTCCTTCAATGCTGTCTCGCTCGATCCACCCATGGTGCTGTTCAGCCTGTCCCGCGAAGCTCACAGTCTCAACAAGTTCGAGACGTCGGACTTTTTCGCCGTCAACATCCTGTCAACGCGTCAACGCGCCCTCTCCGACCGTTTCGCCAGGGCATCGGTCGACAAGTGGAAGGATGTCGCCTTTGAGACCGGCGTGACCGGTTGCCCGATGTTCCCGGGTTCACTGGCGCGCTTCGAGTGCTATACGCGGTTTCACTACGACGGTGGCGATCACGTCATCTTTGTCGGTGAAGCCTTTTCGATGATGCTGGGTGATCCGGCCGATCCTCTCCTCTACTTCCAGGGACACTATCGTTCGCTGACACCTGATGTCTCGGACCTTGACTGGTCCTGAGGAGGCTGGCGGGAGTCGGCTTCGCCGGTGATCCAGTCGAGGGCTGCGGTCACGTACCGGGTGATGATGTCGCTGACGGACCGCGCGGACTCGTCACGCCAGCGCAACGGCAGGACCTCTTCCATGTAGGTCGCCTGGGAGAGTTCCAGCTGGATGGCATGAACGCCACGTGACGGCCGGCCGTAGTGACGGGTGATGTAACCCCCCTTGAAGCGGCCATTGATGGCAACGCTGAAGGTGTTTTGCCCGGCAAGTGGGGCCACGACACGCTCGAGGAGATCCGGGTGAGCCGCTGCGCCGTCTGCTGTTCCGACATTGAAGTCGGCGAGCCTGCCATCAAAAAGCCGCGGCACCTCTGAGCGGATGGAGTGACCATCGAGGAGAACGATCTGACCGTGGCCTTGCTGCAGCCTGGCGATCTCCTGAGAGAGTGTATCGTGCCAGGGTTTCCAGTAGTGGGCGATCCGCTCCTCGATGGCCCGTGCGTCGGGCCGCTGTCCGGGGAGGTATATCTCCTCGTGGTCAAAGGTCGTGAGGGGGACCAGTTCGGAGGTGTCTTGACCCGGGTAGAGAACCCGGTCGTCCGTTGCCCGGTTGAGATCAACGACATATCGGGAATGGGTGGCGGTCACGACCGTCGCGTCGAGATCTTCGGCACAGGAGTAGAGCCTGTCGACATGCCAGTCGGTGTCGGGAAGGTGCCGGGCGATCGGTGTCATCCGATCGGCGATTGTTGCGGGAAGCCGGGTGCCGACATGGGGGAAGCTGATGACGAGTGGGGCTTCGCCCCGTTTCACGATGGCTGTCTGCACGGGGAAGGTCCTTTACGGCGTTGTCAGGCTGGCGGGTGTGAGGATGAGGTGGTGGGCGGCATCGGCGATTCTGCTGCCTGGAATGATGGCGACCGGCTGGTTGACATGCCAGCGCTCCACCAGGTTGTCATAGTAAGGCGAAAAGGGATTGCCTGACTGGCCGGGCATGGTGACGAAGTGCCCGGTCACGGGATCGTCGAGATCGATCACGGCACGCAGGGATGGGCCGTGGAAGGTGTTGAAGTGATCGCGCCCGGACGCGATACGGTAACTCGTGGCGAAGACGCTGTAGCCGTCACCGCCCAACGGAATGCTGACGCCGGTCAAGGAGTCGAGAATGGGGACGAGACCGAAGAGCGGATGACGCAGGTGCATTGCGTGGACATCACCCCAGACCCAGCCTGACGGATCGCTTCCATGTGACCTGACGAGAGTGTCCGCTGCCTCGTCGAGGGCGCGGCCGGACACCTCGGCACACGTGAGGGTCTCGCCGGTCAGGATATCGTTGCACCAACCGTGGACGTCATCGCCGAGAGTCGCAAGAACGAACAGTGGGCGGTCCCTCCATGCCCGTTCGAAAAGTTCGCCCAGTTCGTCCGCATAAATCGCCCGGGTGAGGGCGCGATACCAGGTATGAAAGATCGTGGGCGCTATATGGTCGGCATCCATGGAGTAGTCCCAGTCCTCCAGATGAATCTGCAACAATCGCCCGGCTGTGGTCTGAGGTTTGCTGGTGAGGGCATGGGGAACCAGGGCCGAGGCAAGCCCCGACCAGGTGTCAAGCTGGAGGCGGTAGAAGGTGGCCGGGTCGAGACGTGTCCCGGTATCCAGAACATCGTGAATGCGTTGCGCCCGCCATTCGGGTTCCCATCGATGACTGAGGAAGTAGGGATAGTCTTTGCCGACGGGACGGTTGTTGGCGGCAACGATGATGCCGGACGGTGGATCGACGGCGCGGGGCAAATCGTCGAAGGGGATGCGACCGACCCAATCTGCTTCGCCGGAACTTCCGTCGACGGGAAGGCGGCCGTCACCGGAACGGCGCACGGGCACGAATCCCGGAGACAGCACTCCAATGGATCCATCTCTGTCGGCATAGATGATGTTCTGCATCGGACCGGCGAAGCTGCGTCCCGCGTTGTTGAAGGCCTGCCAGTTCTCGGCTGTGTGAAGAAGGAGCGCTGCATTCACACTCTGGTCGTCGTCATGCAGCATGGTCCAGGCAAGCGACAGCACCTCGTCGTCATCGGTGTCACCATCGAGGTATCTGACCATTCCCGTCAGGACAGGACCGTGGCGGGTTTCGAGCATCGTGACATGCTGGTTTCTGGAAAACCTGACCGCGATGGTCTCATCACGCACCGCAAAGGGTACGGATCCGGCGGGTGTCATGTAGCGATCCGGGTTGTCCGGGTCGCGCTCCTCGACGAAGAGGTCCTGGGTGTCGGGTCCGGTGTTGGAGACCGTCCAGGCGATGGCGCCGTTCGTGCCTACGAGAACGAATGGCATGCCGGGCAAGGTCGCGCCGGCGACGTTCAGTCCCGGCGCCGCCATGTGGGCGAGATACCAGACCGAAGGAATGGCGAAGCCCAGATGGGGATCGTTCGCGGCGATAGGGAATCCCGAAATGGTATGGCTGCCGCTCACCGCCCAGTTGTTGGAGCCGTTGTTGGTGTCGGGAAGATGACGGTCGAAGAATGCGGCGAATGCCGCGAAATCAATCCCTTCCTCGAGATCGATGACAGTTGTGTCACTGTCGGGAGACGGGGGGAGGAAACTCGCGGCCTTCTCCGGCCCCAGTCGTTGCACCAGCGCGGCATGCAGCGCCTCTTCACGCCAGTTTCCCGAGAGCATGAGGGCCATGACCTTGAGCCAGGAGACGGAATCGGCGGGATGCCAGGGCTCCGGCTCATTGGCCAGAAGAAGTGCCAGTTCCGGTGCAGGGGGACCGGTGCGTGTGGCAAGCCAGGCATTCACGCCTGCTGCATAGGTCTCCAGGGCAGCACGAGCCTCGGGAGGCAGGCTGGCCACGGATGAGTGCGCCGCCCGGTAGAGGTCGAGCAGGCGCAGGAAGCGGTCGTTGTCGGCAGCCAGAGAACCCAGGAGTTCGGCGACCCGTCCCTGGGCGCCACGGCGTTGCATCTCCATCTGGAAGAAGCGGTCCTGTGCATGGGCATAACCGAGCCCGAAGTAAGCATCCTCGGGCGACCCGGCATGGATGTGGGGTATGCCCCATTCATCGCGCAGGATGTCGACGGGTCCGGAGATACCTTCGACAGTGATCGTGCCGTCAATGTCGGGAAGGGTGGTCCTGAGCCAGAAGTAGAGACCGGCGCCGGCGACGGGAATCAACAGCATGATGACGATGATCACGCCGGTCACACGGCGCAGGAGTTTCCCCATCAAGCATCCTCCCGGGACCGGAGCTCCCGGAGAATGGCTTCGCGATGCTCATCGAGGCCCGGGACGCGGCCGCGCCGTGCAGGATCCTCGAACGCGGACAACTTGATCGGATTGCCTGACATCCGGATGGGGCCTGCCCGGGCATCCTCGGCGGTGACGATCATGTTGCGTGAGGCAACGTGCGGATCAGTCATGACATCCGCGACCGTGTTGATGGAGCCGCAGGGAACTCCGGCTTCCTGCAGCACGGCGAGCCAGTGATCACCCGGCTCGGTGGTCAGCACCTTCTCAAGCTTCTTCTGGAGGGCGTCGACATGCCTCGCCCTCATGGCATTGGTGGAAAAGCGGCTGTCCGAGGCAAGGCAAGGGAGCCGGAGGACGTCACAGAGCTTCAGGAAAAGGTCGTCATTGCCAGCCGCGATGACGATGTAGCCATCACTGGTTCTGAATGCGTCAAAGGGTACGATCGACGGATGGCGGGTGCCAAGCGGACCCGGGGTCTCGCCGGTGGTGGCGTGGCGGACGATTGCATTTTCCAGAATGGCGATCTGACAATCGAGCATCGCCACGTCGATCATGATCCCCTCTCCGGTCCGGGTTCTGTGGTGGAGGGCTGACGTGATGCCGATTGTCGTGAAGAGGGCCGCTGCGATGTCACCGATCGAGGTGCCGACACGCGTCGGTTCGCCTCCTGGATGTCCGGTGAGGCTCATGACGCCACCCATGGCCTGGACAATCAGATCGTATGCCGGCCGGTTGCTGTATGGGCCGTTCTGGCCGAATCCGGACACCGCAGCATAGATGAGGCCTGGATGCCGTTCCTTCAGGACTGCCCACGCATAGCCAAGACGATCCATGACACCGGGGCGGAAATTCTCGATGAGCACGTCGGCCGAACCAAGAAGGGCCTCGAACACCTCACGGTCGCAATCGTTCCTGAGATTGAGCGCGATGCTCTCCTTGCCGCGGTTGATCGAGGCAAAGTAGCCTGATAGGGGCCCCATGAACGGCCCGATTTCCCTTGCGTCATCGCCAGTGTCCGGTTGCTCGACCTTGATGACCCGCGCACCGAGGTCGTGCAGCATCATGGTGCAGTAGGGTCCGGCGAGAACCCGTGTCAGGTCGATGACCGTGATGCCATTGAGCGGCCCGTCGGGCATGAACGACAACCCTCCTGGAATGGGCCTGGACAATCACACGAAGCGGGGCGCTTCGTCCATCACAGGCGTCGGGCCAGTTCCAGAGCACCATAGGTCAGGATGCCACTGCAACCGGCGCGTCTGAAACAGGCAAGGGCCTCATCCCACACCCTGTCGCGATCGAGCCAGCCGTTGCGGCACGCTCCTTCAAGCATCGCGTACTCGCCAGACACCTGATAGGCGAAAACAGGAACGCCGAAGGTGTCCTTCACTCGGCGCACGATATCCAGATAGGGCATGCCTGGCTTGACCATGACCATATCGGCGCCCTCCTCGAGATCGAGTGCCACCTCGCGCAGGGCCTCGTCCGAGTTGGCCGGATCCATCTGATAGGTTCGCTTGTCGCCATGGCCGAGGCTGGCGGCGGATCCGACCGCGTCGCGAAACGGTCCATAAAATCCTGATGCATACTTGGCGGCGTAGGCCATGATGGCGACACGCGTATGCCCTGCATCGTCGAGTGCCCTGCGGATGGCGCCGATCCGGCCATCCATCATGTCGCTGGGAGCAATGATGTCGCACCCGACCTCCGCCTGGACGAGTGCCTGGCGCACCAGGATGTCGACAGTTTCGTCGTTGAGAATCTCGTCACCCGACATCACGCCGTCATGACCATGGGTCGTGTAGGGATCGAGAGCGACATCGACAAGAACACCGAGATCACCGACATGGTTCTTCAGTGCGGCAATGGCACGGCACACGAGATTGTTCGGGTTGACCGCCTCCTGGCCATCGGCGCTCTTCACCTCCTGGGGGGTGTGGGGAAAAAGAGCGATAGACGGTATGCCGAGATCGCGGGCCTCACGGGCCAATTCGACGAGAATGTCGATGCTGATTCTCTCGATTCCCGGCATCGACTCAACTGGTTCACACACATTTCTGCCCTCGCGGATGAAGACAGGCCAGACAAGGTTGGAAACCGACACGACATTCTCGCTCACCATGGAGCGAAGCCACGGCGCCTGCCTCAGGCGTCTCATTCTCGTGGTGGGAAAACTGCCGGGGAATTGCGCCATGTCCCGTTTCCGCTCTGCCTGTTTTCTGAGATAGATCGCAAGTCCTTCGCCTGCAAGGCAAGACCTGTGCCGGCCGGACTGGTCGACGGCGGAACGGGACGCCAATGAAGGCCCCGTTCCGCCGTCCCACTACCCCGTCAGGGCCGCTCCGCCGCCAGAAGACATGGCCGCTTCCGGGATAATTTCGTGGGCCTCCGCCGTTGACTGTGCCAACGGTGGTGGTTCCGTGATGCTGTTCGAAAAAAAGACAAGGTTGATCTCCGGTGCCTTCAGGGCCCACGGAGATCCATCCGTGGCGCTTTAGCGTTTGGTGTCGCGGACGCAAGCTGCCCCATCAAATCCCGCGGACCCGCCTCAAGGGACGGATCATCCAGGGGCGATGACTCCCCTGTGTCCCGCTATCTATTTCTTCAGATCGGGATTGTCAATGTTCTCCAATCGGTAGCGTCAGCCGGTGAAGGCCTGGATGCCGGTCTGGGCGCGGCCGAGAATGAGTGCGTGAATGTCCTGGGTGCCTTCGTAGGTGTTGACGGCTTCGAGGTTCAGCATGTGGCGAATGACACCGTACTGATCGCTCACGCCATTGCCGCCGTGCATGTCGCGCGACGCGCGGGCAACATCGAGTGCCTTGCCGCATGAATTGCGCTTGATGAGGGAGATCATCTCCGGCGTTGCCCGGCCGTCGTCCTTGAGGCGCCCCACCCTCAGGCAGGCCTGAAGCCCGATCGCAATCTCCGTCTGCATGTCCGCCAGCTTCTTCTGAATGAGCTGGTTGGCGGCAAGTGGCCGGCCGAACTGGGTGCGATCCAGGGTGTAGGAACGAGCTGCCTGCCAGCAATAGGTCGCCGCCCCGAGTGCTCCCCAGGCGATGCCGTAGCGGGCATTGTTGAGGCAACCGAAGGGCCCTTTCAGACCGCGGATCTCCGGGAAGGCGTTCTCGTCGGGACAGAAGACGTTCTCCATGACGATTTCGCCGGTCGGACTGGCGCGCAGACTGAATTTTCCCTCGATTCCAGGAGTCGACAGACCCTCCATGCCTCGCTCGAGAAGGAAGCCCCTGATGGCACCCTCGTCATCCTTTGCCCAGACCACCATCACATCGGCGATCGGTGCATTCGAGATCCACATCTTGGCGCCGCTCAACCGGTATCCGCCGGGCACTGCACGCGCCCGGGTCGTCATGGAACCGGGATCCGAGCCGTGATCGGGCTCCGTGAGACCAAACGCCCCGACCATGGTGCCGTTGGCCAGTGCCGGAAGATACTTCTGGCGCTGTTCCTCGGTTCCATAGGCGTGGATGGGGTGCATGACCAGGCTCGACTGCACCGACGCCGACGAACGGTAGGCACTGTCGATCCGCTCGATCTCGAAGGCGATGAGACCGTAGGCAACCTGGCTGATGCCGGCACAGCCATAGCCGTCGATTGTCGCCCCCAGCATCCCCATCTCGCCCATGCGGCGAATGATTTCGCGATCCCCGGTCTCCTCGCGAAAGTCCTTCGTCACCCGCTGCGCTAGGTAGTCTTCGCAGAACTGTCGCGCCGAATCGCGGATCATGCGTTCGTCTTCGTCGAGCTGCTCGTCCAGCATGAAGGGGTCGTCCCACCTGAAGGAGGGGCGGGAAGAAATCGTGTTCACGGTCATTGTCTTTCTGAAGTGACGGATCGCCAGCACCCTAATCCGAATTCCTTCGCGTGATCAATTCGGCGAACACGATCGGCTGCTCGCGCTGAACCGTTCCACGACCCTGCCGCCCGACCGGATCTCGTCATCTGTGGCGAGGAACCACACCACCCGACGAATTCGTCGCAGTGGAGGTCGTGCACACCCGCCACGGCTGCAAGACGAACCTGGTGTATTCTGCCACTTCATCATGCACGGGCCTCGCCACCGCTAGGGGCATATCGGACGAGATTGTGGCTATGCTCGAAGGGGCAGGGTGATCGAGCATGACGCCGCCAGCAGTTTCCTGGAGCTGTCGCATCGTGAGTCAACAGAGAAGCTCTTCGTGTCGGCCGCCGCCTGACACTCCTCTAGCAACACATGTCGCCGCCCTTGTGCACGTCGGCGAACGCATGCGCGAGCTGAAGTGAGGCATGACCGGACGGTGAACGGAGAGGAAGCATGAAGAAGTGGCTCAACAACGCGATTCGCTATGTGGACGAGTGGCTCGACTTCCAGATGCGTCTGACCCGACAGCCGGGCTGTGTCCTCGCGTTTGCGAACAGGGGGCGCCTGGTCTTCGAGAGAGCCTATGGCCATGCCGACGTCTCACGGCGCGAACGGATGACGACGCGCCACCGGTTCCGGGTTGCCTCCCACTCCAAGAGCTTCACCGCGACGGCCATCCTTCGTCTGAAGGAAGAAGGGAAGCTGCGCCTTGACGATCCGGCCGGTGCACATGTCGAGGGACTTCACCCGTCGGTAGCCAGGGCCACGCTCTCTCAACTCCTCTGCCACGGCGCCGGTATTGTGCGCGACGGCAGGGATGCGGGTCAATGGAGCGACGAGCGTGCGTTCGCTGACGAAGCCGAGCTTCGTGCGGCCCTTGCCGAGCCGCTCGTCATCCCGCCCGACAGCCGCATGAAGTACTCCAATCATGGGTTCGGTCTGCTCGGCCTGGTGATCGAATCCGTCACGGGCGAATCTTATGGTTCGTGGATCACGCGGAACATCGTTCGCGCATCAGGTCTGCACGAAACGACGCCCGACATGCCGGTTGCCCATGGGGCACCCCTGGCACGGGGGCACAGCAACAGCCTTCCGCTGGGTAGTCGTGTCGTCATTCCCGCCGACAATCCCACGCATGCCCTGGCGCCGGCGACCGGCTTCGCCTCGACGGCAGGCGACCTGGTCCGCTTCTTTGCGAGTCTCGATCCCGACAGCCGGCGGAGTGTCCTCAGTCCCGAGAACCGGCGGGCGATGATGCGCTGGCAGTGGCGTAATCCCCATACGTCGGAAGATGACGGCTATGGCCTCGGAATGTGCCTGGGGCTTGTTGGCGGGTTGGAGTGTGCCGGACACGGCGGTGCGTTCCAGGGCGTCAGAAGCAGGACCGTGATGTTGCCGGGCCAGGGGATCTGTTTTTCCGTGCTCACCAATGCCAGCGACGGCTCTGCCGAGACATGGGCGGAAGGCATCGTGCGGATCCTCAGGACATTTCGGGATAATCCGCTTCCGGGACCGTCCACACATTCATGGACCGGCAGATGGTGGAATTCCGGAGAGGCGGTCGATCTCGTGGCCTTCGGCAACCGCATCCTCGTGGCGCAGCCGGACCGTCTCGATCCATTCGATGCGGTCGACGAGATCACCGTAGCCGGAGAGCGTCATGGGACCATCAGCCTTTCCGGCGGCTATGGAATTCACGGCGAGCCCGCAAGACTGGAGTGCGGCCGCAGTGGCAAGGTGAACGAGGTCTGGTTTGGTGGTTTTCGCTGGGTCGGCGAACGCCGTCACCGGGCCGAACTGAAACGGAGATACATGGGCCCTGAAGGGAGAGAACGGCTCTCGTCTTGACTGCCCGAACACCCGGAGATCAAGGGCGCATTCACGATGGCGTTCGAAACAACAGCCGGGCCTTTGCACGGTTCCGACCGGATACCACCCTTCCTGCCCCGATGTTGGGAAGGGATTCGGGTCTCGTCGAAACTCCTCACGGTTGTGAGCCAGATGACCCGTGTCGCGACACAGGCTCGACCCTGTCGGAGTGTCGAGGTCAGATTGTGTCTCCATCATTGGAACAGTGGCAGGCGATGAGGGGCTAGGTGTCTGTTGGCTGTCGTGGACGCGAAGATCATGTAGGATCCGAAGGGACAGGATTGCGGGGAGGGAGATGAGATGAGTGCGCCCACCATCACGACGGTTGATCCCGATACGTCCAGCGAAGCAATCGGCGCCATTCTCGAGCGCGACGGCTGCATCATCGTCAGGGACGCCATCGATCACGCGACAATCGACGCCCTTCTCGGGGACCTCGATCCCTATCTTCAGCGCAAGCCCTGTGGCAACGGCAACTTCGTCGGCTACAAGACAAAACGCCTCCATTCACTCTTCGGAAAGTCCCGGCGGGTCCAGGACTTTGTTCTCCACGAGCGGGTGCTCGACATCATGGACCTGACGCTGTTGCCGTGGTGCGAGAACTACCAGCTCAACTCGAACTCGATCACGGCGGTTGGGCCGGACGAGACTCCGCAACCGCTGCATCGCGACGATCTGCTCTATCCGCTTTCCCATCCCAGCGAACGCAACGCGACATCGACGGTCTTCTGGGCCCTGTCGGATTTCCGGGAAGAGTATGGCGCCACGCGGATCATTCCCGGGAGCCACAAGTGGGACGATCAAAGGGTGCCGCGTGACGACGAGACCTGTGCTGCAGTCATGACGAAAGGGTCGTTCTGCGTCTTTGTCGGCGGCGTCTATCACGGTGGCGGGCGCAATCTCACGCCCGACGTCTGGCGCATCGGCATGTTCACGGGCTTCTGTCTTGGCTGGTTGCGTCAGGAGCAGAACTGGTATCTCTCTGTGACGCCTGAAGAGGTGCGGGAAATGCCCGAACGGCTTGCTCGCCTGCTCGGCTTCAACATCCACCGGCCGTTCCTTGGCTGGGTCCAGGATTTCCAGGATCCCTACGACGTCATCAGGGGCTATGAAGAACTGTCGTCAGGTGGCAGTGATCTCTATGCAGAGGGTGCAACAAGACCGGTGGCAGGTGCGGGCGTCAGGGTCGCGTGAGGCGGACAGGCACCCTGATGTTCGATGGCTGCGTGCTCATGGCGAAACGCACCAAGCGGTGTGGACGAGATTGCGCCGCTTCCGGAGAGGCTTGGAAAGCTGATTCGTGGAAGTCATGGACGGCCTCACCGGCCGCATCATGGATTGAGACGGCGACGACGGCACACATGAGCAGAGTTGGCGGCCCTGCGCGAAGCAGGGAACTCTGAATGCCCTCAACTGAGATCGGGAAAGCTGTCGCGCACGAAGATCGTGTAGCCCTCGTCTCCGGGATCCTCAAGATCGATGAGCGGGGTGGAGGAGAAGACCCCGTCGTAGGCGCCTCGCTCAAGTGAATCGTCGGGGGCTTTCGTCAACATCCTGAATGCATGGTGTTCCTGGTCCGGGAACACCGGGGTGTTGCTGATCGCGTTGTAGGAGAACTCGAGGAGAATGCGGTTCCAGGAGGCCCGATTGTCGCCCGAGGCGTGCACGGTGTTGCAGTGAAAGAAGAGTCCGTCACCCGGTTCGAGTTCGATGGCCACATCCTCGAAACGGTCCAGCATGGCCGAGACGCGCAACGGGTGGATGTTGGAGTAAGCGTGATCGTCGCGGATGCGATCTACTCTTCCCATGTGGTGAGAGCCCTTCAGCATGTGGAGGCATCCGCTCTCCTCCGTCGCCCTTGTCAGTGCCACGATGCAGGTCAGCATGTCAGGCTTGAGACATCCGTCCTGGTACCAGCCACCGAAGTCCTGGTGCCAGACCACCCGGCCACTGCGTCCGGCGGGTTTCTGGACGATCTTCGAGTGGTAGTGGTAGACGGGTTCGCCAATCAGAGCTTCGGCGCCGTCCACGATGCGCGCGAGACGTGTTGCCGTGCCGAGCCAGTCATCACCGTGGCGCACCCAGCCCAGGTAGTCGTGCTGCGTCCTTTCGCTGCCATCGTGAATGGTCGCAAGACGTCCGCCGACAGCCGGATCCTCGTCGATCGCCTGGCGAAGCGGGGCCAGTTCCGATTTCGAGAAGAACCTCGGCAGCAGGAGATAGCCATCCCGGTGGTAGCGGGCAATGTCGTCAGGGGCGAGTATCATCACTGAACCGCAAGATGCGGCGGGCATGATGCACCGTTGGCGCGGTTCCGACCAGTGTCATCGTATCAGGGTGACACCTGCCTTCTCGCGGTCGAAGGTGGAGGATGTGACACCTGTCTGGCGCAAGGCCACCTTCCTGATCTTTCCTGTGGGGGTCTTGGGAAGGCTCTCCGCGACATCGATGTAGCGCGGCACCATGAAGCGGGCCATCCGCGGTTCGAGGAAACGGATGAGGGTTTCCGGATCGAGTGTGCGTCCCGGTTGCAGGATCACCGTTGCCATGACCTCCTCTTCGGTATGTTCGCTCGGTACGGGAAAGACGGCGCATTCAAGGACATCCTCGTGGAGGTTGATCTCGTTCTCCACCTCGAGGGAGGAGATGTTCTCGCCGCGCCGGCGGATGGAATCACTCATGCGGTCGACAAAGTAGTAGCGGCCGTCGGCCTTTCTCATCATGGCATCGCCCGAGTGGAGCCACAGGTTGGACCAGGCCTTCTCCGTCCATTCCGGGTGCCGCCAGTAGCCCGACATGAGGAGCCAGGGTTCCCTGCCGCGAATGACGAACTCGCCGACAGTCCCGTCCGGCACCTCCTCGTCGTTGGCATCGACAATCCGCGCCTCGTAGAGTTCGTCAGCCAGTTTGCCGCAGGTCTTCCAGTCGGGATCGTTCCAGTCCATGCGGTGTGGCGCGGACACTTCCGTTGACCCATAGGTGGTCTTGATCCTCATGCCGAACCGCCTCGCGAAATCGCCGGCATCCGGAAACATCGGGACGATGAGTGCACGTTCGATAGGGACGTCGCTGTCATCGGGCTGCCGGGGCTGACGCGCCAGGAAGTTGGCCATGGCCCCGAGAAAGAACGTGACCGATGCCCCGAACCTTCTGGCATCGGCCCAGAAGCGTTCGACGCTGAACCGTTCCGTCACCACGGCTGCCGAGCCGGCGATCATCGAGGAGTAGCACATGGCCCACTGTCCGGCGATGTGGAAGAGCGGCAGCGGTGCGTAGTAGACATCGCCCGGTTCGAGCTCCATGAGTTCGAAGTTTCCGTGGGCATAGCCATAGGCCTGGCGATGGGAAATCATGACCCCCTTGGAGGGCCCCGTGGTGCCCGAGGTGTACATCACCGCTTTGAGATCGTGGTGGCGCGGTAGGTCGCCAGGCGGTGTGTCCTCCGCATCGAGAAGATGAGGGAAATCGATCCTGTCCAGGTGAGAAAGAGCGTGCGGCAGCGTGGCGTGCGTACTTGAGGGGTCGAAGACGATAAGGCGTTCGAGGTACCGGAGATCGCCGGCCACCTCGCCGAGGCGGTCGAGAAAACCGGCCGCTGTGATCATCGTTCGGGCGGCCGAATCATTGATGATGTGGGTGAGAAGAGTGCCGCGCAAGGCGGTGTTGACGGGAACCTGGATAGCACCGGTCTTGCCCAGTCCAAGCCATACAAGGATGAACTCGACGACATTCGGCATCGCCACCAGGACGGCTTCTCCGGCCTCAATGCCCAGTGCCATCGTTCCGTTGGCGAGCCTGTTGGAATCATGGTGGGCCTCACCATAGGTGAGGGTACGCTGGTCCGAGAGAATGAAGGGCGCATCCGGCATCGCACCTGCCCGATGGGAAAGAATGCGCCCCACGCTCTGCCAGTCCGGGGGATCCCTTTGCGGCATGGTTCACAAGTCATGCGTCAGCGGGCCCTCGGAAGCCCGCTGATGCATTGTGACCAGGATCAGAAACCGGCCTTGATTTCGTCGAAGAGCGCGATGTACCTCTCGCGGACTTCCGGCCTGATCTCGTCGAAGAAGCGGCTGTCCTTCATGAAGGCCACCGGATCGGAGATTCCGAGATCGTCGAGTGTGGCCTGGTCCACCAGATCAAAGGCCTTCTGGTTGCAGTGGCCGTACCCGTAGTTGTTGATGATGAATTCACCGGTTTCGGGCGCCGACATGGCATTCAGGAAATCGTAGGTCTTGTCGTCGGACCCTTCACCGGTGGCGATGTGCACATTTCCGCACACCCAGGTGTAGATACCCTCCTTCGGGTTCATGTACTCGATGTCGACACCCTGCTTCTTGAGTTCAACGACGGAACTGTTCCAGGCATAAGAGGCGACGAGTTCGCCCGTTGCGAGGCCCTGTTCGACCGCCGTGATGTCAGTCCAGTACCAGCGCAGGACTTCGCGCTGCTTGCGCATCCACGTGGCTGCTTCCTCGAGTTCCTCGTCGGTCATGTCGAAGGGATCCTCCGCGCCTATGAGTGCGCCGACCACACCGAAGACACCATCGACCGAATCGTAGATTCCCAGACGCCCGGCATACTTCTCGTCGAACAGGATCATCCAGGAATGGTTGTCCGGGCCGGCGTATTCCGGCGCCAGGTCCGGACGGAACAGGACCGAACTGTTGCCCCAGTCAATGGGAACAAAGACCTGGTTCCCCTCGATGACCGCTCCGGTCACGGTCTGCAGGCTGGGAAACACGTCGTCCCAGTGTTCAAGACGGGATGTGTCCAGTGGCGCGAGCAGTCCGGCATCCCACCAGCGTTGCAGACTGTAGGTGCAGGGCGCTGCAATGTCGGGCTTGAACCCCGCGCGCATCTTCTGGAACCCTTCTTCTTCCTCGCCCCACAGCGTGAAGGCTGGAGTTCTGCCGTGCTTGTCTATGTAGCTCGAGTGGAGTTCCGGAATGTCGTAACCGGACCAGGTGAAGACAGTCAGGTCACTGTCGATGTCGTAGTCTGCCTCTTCCTCTTCTTCCTGGGCGTGACTTGCGACGAGCGGCATGACAACGGTGGCCACACCAGCCGATGCCAGCACCCTGTTGACGTCTCGGCGCGAGATGTCGTGGTTGGCGAGGCGTGAACGGAATTCGTCAACATCCATGATCGGGGTCATTGTGCTCCTCCCGTGAGCGGTGGTTGGTCCACATGTGCGGCGAGCCTCGCCTGCAGGACGGGACCAATTGCACCGTGACTCTATCGTGAACCGACCCAATGGTGGAAGAACCATCATCACGGGTTGACGCCGGGTCAACGTTCGTGACCTTTGTCGTGCCATGAAATTCAGCTTCTATCTTCCGTGCTACTGGCCCGATCTCTCCTACCCGGCGCACCGTCTCTATGAGGACGCCGTCGAGGAAAGCGTGTTCGCCGAGGCGCTCGGTTTCGACACCCTGTGCATTCCCGAGCATCACTTCATCAACTATCTCACTCACCCCCAACCCTTGCTGACAGCGGTCAAGGTCGCCAGCCGGACGCGCGCGATCCGCATCATCACGTCCGTCCTCGTCCTTCCTGTCCACGACATGCGCCGGCTCGCCGGGGAGATCTGTCAGGCCGACTGCCTGATGGAAGGCAGGCTGGAACTCGGTGTTGGCCGCGGCGCCTTCGCCTACGAATTCGACAGGTTCAACGTGCCGCCCGAAGAGAGCCGGGAGCGGTTCGACGACGCCCTGGCGCTTCTTGAGGCCCTGTTGTCGGGCCGGGAAACCGGCTGGAAGAGCCGGTGGTACGACTTCGAGCCTGTCGCCATCACGCCCCATCCGGTTCAGAAGCCCATTCCACTTTGGATTGCCGCACTGGGTTACGAGGCGATCTACCACTCGGTCCGCCGCGGTTATCACGTGCAGACGACACCGCTGAGAGGTGGTCAGGAGACGGTGCGGATGCAGGCCGGCGCCTTCAACGACGCCCGCCGCGACGGTGGTGCGGCCTGCAAGGGAGTGCGGTTCTCCATGTTGCGCATGGTCTACGTTGCGGCAGACGAGGCTGACAGGCGAGAGAAGATCGCAATGGCCTACGACAACCACCGCAGATTCTGCAACGTCTTCAGCACGCCCGGCACGGTGTCGAACGGGGGGATACTGCCACTGGATATCGCCGAGACGATGGATGACATCGCCGATGCGCTGCCGATCGGAACGGCCGGGGAAGTCGTTGACAAGCTGGGCGACTATGACGACCTCGACGTCATGGATCTCCTCTGCAACATGTCCTTTGGCGCCAGTCACGGGGATGTCATGGCGTCCATGGAGAGATTTGCCCGGGACGTCATGCCCCACTTCACGAAAGAGGAGACGCGATGACGACTCTCCACGAACGCTCTCTCATCATCGATGGCCTCAACTTCCACGGCGACGGAGATCCGGGTGTACTGCGCCGCGCCGGGGTGACGGCGGTCAACATGACGGTGAGCCATTTCGAAGCCGATTTCGAGGAGGCCATGGACGGCATGGCGCGCTGGTTTGCCATACTCGCGAAACCCGATTCGGGATGGCGCCTGGTGAGGAGGGCAGCGGATATCGAGGCCTGCCACGCGGACGGCGCCACCGGCCTCATCATGGGCTGGCAGAATCTCCGTCCCGTCGGCGACAGGCTCGAGCGGCTGGTGATGCTCCATGAACTGGGTCTGCGCGTGGCCCAGCTCACCTACAATCGTCGCACGCTTCTGGGTGACGGGTGCCTCGAACCGGAGGATCAGGGTCTCACGGCCAAGGGACGCGATGCTGTTGCCATCATGAATTCCCTTGGCATTGCGATCGATCTTTCCCATGTCGGCCAGCAAACGTCCGTCGAGGCGGCGAGGGCGTCAACAAGGCCTGTCCTCGCAACCCACGCGAACGCCCGCTCGGTCACGCCGGCCCTGCGGAACAAGTCCGATGACGCCATTCAGGCCATCGCCGAATCGGGTGGGGTCATCGGTGTCAGCATCTATGGACCGATGTGCTGGGATGGCGACAGCCGGCGGCACCCTTCGCTGGATGACTTCATGCGCCACCTCGATCATGTCGTAACCCTTGCCGGGATCGATCATGTCGGCATCGGGACCGATCTGCCGGCTGTGGCCGACAGCGATACGGTGAACCACATCACCGCCTTCACCCTGGAGAACTATCCGGCCGCCATCAGGGCCTACGCCAAGGCCTTCAGCAACCGTATCGAGGACCGCTACCTTGCCGACTGCCGCAGCCACGGTGACCTGCACCGCATCACCGACCGTCTTCTCGGATCAGGCTGGGGTGAGGCCGATATCGCCGGGCTCCTCGGGGGCAACTTCCTGAGAGCCTTTCGCGCCAACTGGGGATGAGCCGGGGAACCTTCGCCCCGGACACGGGGTATGGCGGGTCAGGCGTCGTCCCGGTGGCTCTCGAGTGTCGCGATGAGGTCGTCCAGCAAGGGTCCGCTGACCGGGCGGGCGTGAACCAGGTCGAAGAGGCGTCGCGTCGCCGGCATGGTGTCCAGGATGTCGAGGGTCCGGTCGAAGCCGTAGCAGACCCAGACACTGAGATGGAGATCCAGCAGACTGAGCCGGTCGCCCAGATGGTAGGGCCCTTTCGCTTCCAGCCAGTCCTCGAGAACCTGCCAGCGTTCCACCGCCATCGCCTGCGAGTGATTGCGGAAGGCTTGCGTGTCCTCGTCCCTCAGCGCCCAGCGCCAGGGGTAGTAGCAGTGTTTGAGTGCCGGCTGAATGTCGTTGGTAAAGTAGAAGAGCTTTGTGAGAAAGATGCCACGTAACGGGTCCGTCGGCAGCGGCGCCATCTCCTCGTTTGCGTGCCTGTCTGCCAGCCACAGGCAGATCGCTGCAGCCTCGTGCAGCACGGTTCCCTCCGGAGTCACCAGGGCCGGCACGTATCCGGCGGGATTGATGGCACGAAACGCCTCGCTGCGGTGCTCCTGGGTCGAGATGTCGACATTGCGGAGTTCATAGGGGAGCGAGGATTCTTCCAGCACCATCTGAACCGCCAGCGCCCGGGTAAGATTGCCACCATAGAGAATGTACAAGGTGCCTACTCCCTTGGTGTCCACGCACCGAGCAGTTTCGGAAGATCGCCGAACCGCGCTACGAGGCTGAAGACGACGACGGCGAACAGGATGAACATCACGGAAACGGCAGCGATGATCGGCGAGTAGCCGGACCTCAGGCTGGCGAGAAGCTGAACCGGCAAGGTGACTGTGGCGGCCTGTCCGAGGAAGAACGAGATGATGTACTCGTTCATCGACAGCACGACGACGAAGGCGTAGCCCGCCACCATGTAGGGCAACACCATGGGAAAGATGATGGTTGTGAAGACGCGCCGCGAGTCCGCCCCCATGGTGCGTGAAGCCTCGAGTATCTCGTCGTCGATGGATTCCAGGCCAAGAGAGATCATCACCAGCGGCAGGGTCACCAGAAAGACACCATGGGCGATCATGATGTTCCAGATCTGCCCGACATGTCCGACCTCGACCCAGAAGATCAGCATGCCAAGTGCCGTGATCACGGGTGGCAGGGCGAAGGGAACGATCCCCGCCAGGAAGAGCGCCTTGGCGTAGAGCACCTTGTGACGCCACAGGAAGTAGGCGATCGGCAAGGCAATCGAAATGGCAATGATGCCGGCGGAAATGGCAATGATCACGCTTGTGGTCAGTGCCTCCAGCCACTGGTTGGTTTCAAACACCGCCGGGTACCACTGCAAGGAGATTCCCTTGGGTGGAAAGAACATGAGCTTCTTGGCGTTGAGCGACACCCCGGCAACGATGACCAGGGGCGCGGCAAGCATGCCGAACATGGCAATGATGAAGACCGCCTTGCTCCAGCGCACCAGGTTCATGTCTGTCCCACCCGGTCACCTCGGCGCAGCCTGACCGTGATCAGGCTGAGGATGATTGTCACGGCCATGAAGAACATGGAGAGCGCCGCTGCAAATGGAATGTTCCCGCGATTGAGCGCCTGATTGGCGATCAACTGGGCCATCATCGTGTCCTCGGGGCGCCCGAGCCAGGACGGGGTGACAAAGGCGCCCATGGTGAACACGAAAAGCAGGACGAGGGCTGCCATGATCGTACGGTCGAGCAGCGGCAGCACGATCGTCGTGAAACTTCTGAACGGCGACGCCCCCATGGTCTGCGCCGCTTCGGTCAGTTCCCGGTCGAGCCTGGTGCAGGAGGGAAACAGGATGAGAACGGCAAACGGAATGTTGAAGAAACTCAGACCGAAGAGATTGGCCAGATATCCAGGATACCAGGAGCGCGCCTTGTCGATGAGGCCGAGCCACCCCACAAAGCTCGGCAGACCGCTTGATCGGCTCATCACGACCGACAGGGAGTAGGCGACGATAACCTCGGAGAGCGTCAGGACGCACAGCAGGAAGACCAGCGCAATGACCTGAGGGCGCCTCCGGAACCGGCTTATGAAGTAGGTGAAGGGGACCGCTGCCGCGACTGACAGAATGCTGGCGAGAACGGAGAACTGCACCGAGACAAGAAGATGCGTCGTGAAGAGCGGCGAGAAGAAGCGGGCATAGTGCGTGAACTCGAAGCCCGGCTCATAGGTTGATTCCGTCCGTGCGTAGAAGCTCACCACGAGCATGATGATGAAGGGAATGAGGAAAAAGACTCCCATCATGAACGTCGGGTAGAGACCGATGGGAAAGCGCTTCAGGGGCTGCAGGAACTGCTCTCTCCAGACCGGTCCGACCGCGTCGTCCCGTTGTCGATTCACGGCGGCATCACTCATGCCTTGAGGACCACGCAACTTTCCGCTGGCAGCTCGACCTTGACCTTTTCGCCCTTGTGAACGTCGGGTCTTTCTTTTGGTGTCGCCATGGCAATGATCTGCAGGCCGTCGCATTCGACGAAAGTTTCGACACTTGCACCCACGTCGCGCACAAAGGTGACGACACCGTCGAGCTGATTGGCGCCTTCACGGCTTTCCGGATACACGTGAACGTCTTCCGGACGGATCGAGACGATGACGCTGGCTCCCGCGCCAAGCTGGTCCGGGACCCCGTTGGTCTGGCAAGGTCGCCCGGCGATGACACAGGTCGAGCCGGAGTCGAGACGTGCCTTGATGAGATTGCTGGTTCCTATGAACTCGGCGACGAAGGCAGAAGCCGGGTTGCGGTAGATTTCCAGAGGCGGTCCCATCTGCTGGATGCGCGCCGTCGACATGACCACCACTTCATCCGACATCGTCATTGCTTCGCGCTGGTCATGGGTGACCACGATGGTCGTGATCGCCAGGCGTTCCTGCAGCATGCGCAATTCGACCTGCATGTCCTCTCGCAGCTTGGCATCAAGCGCCGACAGAGGTTCATCCAGCAGGAACAGTTTCGGTTCCAGGTTGAGTGCCCGGGCAATGGCCACGCGCTGCCTTTGGCCGCCGGAAAGCTGTGCGATGTTGCGATCGGCAACTCCCGGCAGACGCACCAGTTCGAGGAGTTCCTCGGCACGCCGCTTTCGCGCTGCCTTGTCGATGCCCCTGATTCGCTGCGAGTAGGTGATGTTCTCGCCCACGGAAAGATGGGGGAACAGCGCCAGGGACTGGAACACCATGCCGATGTTCCTGTTGTGGGTCGGCCTGTCGGTCAGATCCTCGTTGTCGAGCATGATGCGTCCCGTCGTCGCCGTTTCGAGACCGGCGATCAGGCGCAGCAGGGTTGTCTTGCCGCACCCGGAGGGACCGAGGAAGGACACGAACCGGCCATCCGGTATCTCGAGGTTGATGTCAGTGACGGCTGTGACGGATCCGAATTTCTTGGAAATGTCGCTGAGTAACAGGCCACTCATCAGGATCGATCCCCGGCTGGCGTTTCCTGACAAAGCCTTACCGGATTTGCCGGATTTGTAAACGCCCGTCGCCTGTGACCACTGCTAGAGGGTGGCGAGGGCTGCGTCGGCAGCATCGAGAGTCTGGTCGATGTCGTCATCGCTCAACACGGCCGGGACGAACCAGGTTCCGCGAAGCGTCACGCGCACTCCTCGGTCCTGCAGCCCCTGGATGAAGGCCTCGCGCATGGGCGTATCGGTCGCCTTGTAGTCGCGATAGTCAACGAGTGGCGGGGTGTCGGTAAAGACCGTCGAGAAGATAGCGCCAACTCCCTGAACGTGCAGCGGAACACCTCGTCTTTGGCCGCATTCAGCAAGCCCGGCCATAAGCCGCTGGCCGTCCCGCTCCACCTTGTCGTAGATCGCGGCTCCATCGGCGGCAAGCATGTCAAGGGTGGCAATGCCCGCGGCGATGCTTGACGTGATGCCATTGTATGTGCCGCCGTGAACCGCGCCCTGGGTGACCCCCTCCATGATGGCGCTGCTTCCGGCGACTGCGGCAAGGGGGAAGCCGCTGGCCATGGCCTTGGCAAAGACGGCCACATCAGGGGTGACGCCGTACCGCTGCTGGGCACCTCCCAGGGCCACCCGGAAACCGGTGATGACCTCGTCAAAAATGAGCACGATTCCATGCTGGTCGCACAGGCGCCTCAGTGCCTCTAGATAACCGGGTACGGGTTCGATGACGCCGCAGTTGCAGGCCACCGGCTCCACCACGATGGCGGCAGTTTCGCTGCCGTGGCGTGACAGGGTCTCCTCGAGCACCGCGACATCGTTGAAGGGTTGAACGATGAGATTGTCGCGGATGTTGTCGGGTTGGCCGCTGCTCTGGGCGAGCACTTCCGGGTGGTCGCGGGGCCCGGCGCGATTGAGTTCGGGTGCCACGCTGGCAAAGATGTTGTCCGCCCATCCGTGATAGTGGCCCTCGAACTTCACCACCCTGGTACGGCCGGTGTGGTGGCGGGCAAGTCGCATGGCGATCTGGTCCACCTGTGTCCCGGATGTGTCGAACCGCACAAGTTCCGCACAGGGAACGATCTCCCTGATGCGTTGCGCCAGGGCAATCTCGCCGGCATGAACAGTGGTGAAGGCCTGTCCGGTGTCCAGGGAGGCGCGCACCGCGTCAAGCACCGGTCCAGGGCTGTGCCCGAGAAATGCCGGACCGTTGCCGCTGACAAAGTCGATGTAGCGGTTGCCGTCGGCATCCCACAAATGAGGCCCTTCGCCACGCTCGATGGCGAGTGGAACGGGAATGGGGTGATAGCGGAAGTTGCTTGACACACCTCCAGCCAGCACCGTGCACGCCTCCCGGTAGCGCGCGATCGAGGTCTCGTATCGGCCCATGTCGGTCTCCTCGCGACGACCCATGCGTTGCAGGCCTTGCAAACGGCGAACAGGAAGCGCAACCCGCCTTTCCCGGCCCCCTCGGGGCAGTGTGTTTGCAGCCCAGGTCATGCGTCAAGCGCGGCAATGACGAAGCGCTCATCGTGCCGGCCGCTCCGTGGAGGCCGCCCTTCCTGGCTCGTTCCGGTGCCCGGGCCACGCTTGAGCTGGCGCACCCCACGCTTGAGGTAGGACGCGAATGCACTCGGAATGTCGAGTAGGATGTGAATCTCGTGCTCGTGCTGCAGGCCATTCGGAGATCCAGGGAGTCGGAGATGCGAGCGATGCTGAAAGTCAACGGCCACGTTGTCGAAGTCGACGTGCCGGACGGCATGCCATTGCTGTGGGTTCTGCGTGACGAACTGAAGCTGACCGGTACCAGGTACGGTTGTGGCGTTGCTTCCTGCGGAGCGTGCACGGTGCACGTAGATGGTGTTCCTGTCCGGTCCTGCGTGACGTTGCCGGAGGATGTCGAAGGCGCCGAGATCACAACTATCGAGGGACTTGCCACGAGGGAAGGACGCGCCGTGCAGCAGGCCTGGGCCGAACTCAATGTTGTGCAATGCGGCTATTGCCAGTCGGGACAGATCATGTCGGCAGCGGGTCTCCTTGCGGCGAACGGCGAGCCGGATACCGACGTGATCGACGACTTCATGTCCGGAAATGTGTGCCGGTGCGCCACCTACCAGAGAATTCGGGCAGCTGTGACGCGTGCCGCCGAACTACTGGGGGATGACATCTGATGAACGTGCCCCTCTCTCGCCGGAGTTTCCTCCACACGGCCTCTGCCGTGGCACTCGTGGTGGGTTTTTCGCCACGTGGCGCGCTGGCTGTCGCGCCAGCCGATGGCGGCTACTTCAACCCCTTCGTGAAGATTGATTCGGACGGCCGTGTGACCGTGATCGTCAAGCACTTTGAGATGGGCCAGGGGACGAGTACCGGGCTTCCCACCCTGGTAGCGGAGGAACTCGGTGTCGAACTCGTCGATGTGGTTTTCGAGTTTGCTCCCTCCGATGTCAGGCGCTATGCCAATCTCCTCTTTCGCTCGCAGGGGACAGGTGCATCCACCTCGATGGCCAACTCCTATCTGCAGTACAGGCAGGCAGGTGCTGCTGCCAGGGAGATGCTGCTCGCCGCTGCCGCCGAGGAATGGGATGCCGATCCGTCAACGCTGGTTCTGTCGAAGGGCATGATTGCTGGTGCCGGGCGAAGCGCACCCATTGCCCGGTTCGTTGGCACGGCGGCGACCAGAGAGGTGCCTGATCGGCCGACGCTGAAGGACCCCGCTACGTTCTCGCTGATCGGCAACCCGCGGACATCTCGGCGGGACAACGGACCCAAGATCGACGGCTCGGCCCGGTTTGCCATGGATGTGCAGCTGGAGAACCAGCTTGTCGCCGTCGTCAGGCGCAGTCCGCGTTTCGGGGGAACGGCGGCGTCCATGGATGCTTCGGCGGCCGGTGGCGTGCCAGGTTTCGTCAACGCCGCGATACTGCCGTCCCATGCCGGGGTCGTTGTCTACGCCCGCGACACCTGGGCGGCGTTCCAGGCCCGCGAGGCGGTGACCGTCGAGTGGAGTTTCACGAACGCCGAAGGCCGCAGTTCCGCTGAGATCAGGACGACACTTCTCGGTGCGGTCAATGCGCCACCCGAATTTGTCGTCAGGGAAGGCCCGGGGGTGGATGGAGCCTCGGCGCGTCTCGATCGCTCCGCGCAAACCGTCGAGGCCGAGTTCTTTCTTCCATGGCTCTGTCATGCGCCCATGGAGCCTCTGACTTGCACCATCGAGCCGACGTCCGACGGGATCACGCTCCATGACGGATGCCAGTCCCCGTCCGGTGTACACCAGGCGCTTGCGGCGGTTCTCGGGCTGCCGATGAAGAGCATCCGGATCAATACACTCTATGCCGGCGGTTCGTTCGGACGCCGCGCCACCATGACGGCGGACTACATCGTCGAGGCCGGGCAGGCCTTTGCCATGACCGACCGAAGCCGGCCGGTCAAGCTCGTCTGGTCACGCGAGGACGACCTTGCCGGCGGCGCCTATCGGCCGGCCGTGGCGCACAGGGTGCGCGTTGGTCTTGATGGCAACGGCGACATCATCGCCTGGGACCATCGCATCGCCGGCAAGTCCATCTTCAAGGGATCATCGTTCGAGCAGTGGATTGTCAGGAACGGTGTCGATCACTCCTCCGTCGAAGGCGTGCCCGACACGCTCTACGGTGTACCCGGGATGTTCGTCGGCCTGACCGATCTTGAGTCGCCCATCACCGTGAGTTGGTGGCGTTCGGTCGGTCACAGCCATACCGCATTCGTCATGGAATCCATGATGGACATGGTGGCCAGGGCTGCCGGACGTGACCCCGTGTCCTGGCGGCTTGACCATTTGCGGGAAGGCTCGGCGGACCAGCGGCGCCTTGCCGGTGTCCTGCGGCTTGCCGCAAGGGAGTCGGGCTGGGACCGGCCAACGGAGCCAGGCCGGGCGCGTGGTGTTGCCGTCCACAAGTCCTTCGGCACGTATGTCGCGCAGGTGGTCGAGGTCTCGCGTGACGCCGCGGGAGTGACAGCGATCGAAAGGATCACCTGCGCGGTGGACTGCGGCGTGGCAGTCAATCCCGACATCGTCCGGGCGCAGATGGAAGGCGGTATCGGCTACGGGATCGGCCACGTGATGCGCAACGAGATCACATTCGATAAGGGCGAGGTCGTCGAGTGGAATTTTCCCGACTATGAACCTTTGCGGATGTCCGACATCGGCCGCATCGACGTCCACATCATGCCATCGACCGCGCCACCGACCGGGGTTGGGGAACCCGGTGTACCACCGGCCGGCCCGGCACTCGCCAATGCCATCGCCGTCGACGGCCCGCGGGTGACCACGCTGCCCATGGCGCAGAACGGTATCCGCTTTGCCTGAACCGTCGGTCCGGTTTCCACAGGGGGCCGGTTCCGGGGTGGAGACTCTTCGCCATGTCAATGGCGGAAGTGCCTGATGTCCTGCGCTTTCATGGAAGCAGGCGCTTGATGACGCCGCTTGACGTGAGACAGACCCTGTCGCCGACGACGACCTCGCAGGCCACGAAGCTGAACTGCCGGGTGCGCCGCACCACCCTGGTCCGTGTCTCAAGGAAATCGCCGGTCTTCGCGCCTGCCACGAAGTTGCTGGTGGCGCTCACCGTGATGGCGCCTTCGGCCGGATCGTGCCAGCGCGAGTTCATGCAGAGCGCGGCATCGGCCATGGTCATCATGACACCCCCGTGAATCCATCCGTACTCGTTGGCGTGGCGCTCATCGGCAAGGACGCCGACCTCGATGCGGCCGTCGCCCATGTCGTTGTACCAGCACACCCCGATAACGCCCTCGAAGGGATCATCCGGTTCGACCGCAACAAATCCATCCGGGATTCCAGTCGGTGTGCCCATCGTCCGCTCACGTGCCGCTACGTCCGTTCTTTGCCGGAAACACACAGTCGCGGTCAAGGATTCGCCACGTTCAGGATTGGCGAATGTTTGGTCACGGGAGTAGGGTCGTGGCGCTTCCTACAGGATGTCGACATGGCACTCGACCAGCAGACCCTCGAACAGCTCCTCGATACCCTGTCACGGTTTGTCCACGAACGTCTGATTCCGGCGGAAGCCACTGTGGATACTGAAGACCTTATTCCGGACGACATCGTGACCGGCATGAGAGATCTCGGCCTCTTCGGCCTGACAATCCCCGAACGATACGAAGGGATGGGTCTGACGACTGCGGAAGAGGTCGAGGTGGCGTGGACCATCACCCACGCGGCACCGGCCTTCCGTTCCGTTTTCGGCACCAACGTGACCATCGGATCCCAGGGCCTCGTCATCGGCGGCACCGAACAGCAGAAGATGACCTGGCTGCCGCGCATGGCGCGAGGGGAGGTTGTCGCGTCGTTCGCACTCACCGAACCCGAAGCCGGATCCGATGCGGCATCACTGACGACCCGGGCCGAACGACAGGGGAATGGCTACATACTCAATGGCGTCAAGCGGTTCATCACCAACGCGCCGGTGGCCGATGTTTTCACCGTGATGGCCCGCACCGATCCGCAGAAGAAGGGGGCTGACGGTATCTCCGCCTTCATTGTCGATGCCTCCAGCGACGGCATCCGCCTCGGTCTTCCCTACGACAAGATCGGCCAGAAGGGAGCGCGCGTGTGCGACGTCATCTTCGAGGATTGCCACGTTCCCGCCGAGGCGCTGATCGGAGGCGTCGAAGGAAGGGGTTTCCGGATCGCCATGCAGGTTCTCGACCGTGGCCGCCTCCACCTGGCTGCAACATGCTGCGGGCTGGCCGACAGGATCATTGACGAGGCCCTTGATCACGCACTGGACCGCCGTCAGTTCGGCAGGCCCATCGGCGATTTCCAGCTGGTTCAGGCGATGCTGGCAGACAGCCGAACCGAGCACGATTCCGCCTGGGCCTTCGTGCGCGATGTGGCACGCCGGGCAACTGCCGGCGAGCCCATCACCAGGCTCGCCTCCCAGGCGAAATACCTCGCCAGCGAGATGGTGGGACGGGTGGCGGATCGGGCCGTGCAGATTCATGGCGGTGCCGGCTACGTCAACGAGACGGCAGTGGCCCGGCTCTACCGGGATGTGCGTCTCTACAGGCTCTACGAGGGGACATCCGAGATCCAGAAACTCCTGATTGCCCGTCACATGATGCGCGAGAGGCGGGAACTCCGGAGTTCCCCGGGAGCGGCCAGATGACAGCCCCATCCGGTCTCCAGGCCTGTCCGGATCACGGTGGGCAGTGGTTCCGCGCAACTGTTGACCCGGGAGCGTCGAGTCATGCTTGAACCGTGTGCGGATGGCAGGCGTCTTTTCACCTTTGCGGTCGTCGCCGATTCCCATGTCACCGAGGCCGAGGCCGAGGCCATTGGCGGATATGATGCCGACGCGGTTCTGCTCAACGTCGAGCGATGCCGTTACGTGGTCGAGGAGATCAATCGCAGGGCTCCTGACTTCGTGATCCACCTGGGGGATATCACGCATCCTGGACCCGGCACGCCGGCCTACAAGGAATCGGCTGAGAGATTCCATCGTGTCTTCGAGGAACTCGAGTGTCCGTGGCATCTCGTTCCCGGCAACCATGACATTGGCGAGAAGGCCTTTCCCGGTGATCCCCTGGCAGACCAGGATGCACAGTTGACGGTCAACGATGACATGATTGCCGAGTACGAGCGGCACTTTCAGTCCCAGTACCATGCCTTTGAACACGAGGACTGCCTGTTCGTTGTGATGAACGGAATGATCGTGAATTCGGGCCTTGCGGCGGAGGACCGGCAGAGGAGGTGGCTCGAATCGCTGCTTGCCGACAACCATGGCCGGCGCATTTTTGTTTTCTCCCACTACCCGCCTTACCTCTCCCATGCCGGCGAGACCGGCCACTATGACGCCACCGATGAGCCGGGACGGTCTTGGCTGCTCGGACTGTTTGCACGTCATGGGGTGGAGGCGCAGTTTGCCGGTCATGTGCATAACTTCTTCTTCAACCGCCATGACGGGACAAGCATGTATGTCCTCCCGTCGACAAGTTTTCTGCGTCACGACTACCATGAGCTCTTTCGCGCGGCTCCCGGTGTCAAGCAGGGTCGGCATGACACTGCAAAACTTGGCTATGGAGTCGTCGACGTGCACGAGACCGGTCATCTCCTGCATGTCATCCGCACCTTCGGCCGCACACCCGAAGCAGGCAGGGCAGATGCGGCAGTTCCTGTCCATGGCCTCGATCCGGGTCAGCGCGGTATTGGCCTCGATCTGCGCCATCCATGGTGTGAGAGTGCCCACATTCCCACGCCCTGGGGTCTCGACAGCTTCAGGCGCAAACCCATTCGCAACGACTATCCCCTGCTGGCCCTGTGGGAGATGGGAGTGAGCCAGTTGCGGGTGCCTCTCGACGATCTTGCCGATCCCGATACCGGCCAGCGCATGGCCGAACTCGCTGCACTCGGCCACCGCTTCACCGCCTTCTCGTATGGCCTGCCCGTGGCAGGCGCGCGCGAGGCGCTTGTGGAGCACGGCCATCATCTCGACTGCTGGGAGGTCATTGCTCCGGTCCTTGCCCTGCCCGAACTGCTTCCCGGAATCGCCGGGCTCAGGGGTGATGTGCCCGTCCTCTTCAACGCCTTTCGTCCGGAAAGCGGAATGTTCAGCTGCAGTCACGGCCTCGGAGCCGACGAACGGGGGGTTGTGGAGAGCCTCCTCGCTCTTGACGGCGCTCGCCACATCCTCGACGGCGTGGTGTTCGGCATTGACAGGAAGGAGTCTCCGGTAAAGGCCATCGAGGCCGCGCGAGGAAGTGTCGCGGGTCTGGGCGTCAAGGCCGTCGCGCATGTCCGGTTCAGCCGGCACACGCCTCCGGAGAGGGAGGAAGATGCAGGCTTCGACGCGAACCGCGTAGCCGAGTCCGTCACGGCGGCCATGTGCTTCGACGATGTTGCGGTGGTGCTCGACAATTTCACGGGCATCGATCGCGGATACCATTTCTGCGGCGGACTGGTCGATCGTCTCTACAATCCGCAAGCAGGCGCGCACATCGTGCGCAATCTCCACCGCATGCTGAAGGCCGGGTGCCAGGTGAATTCGCTCACGCAGAGACCGTCGATCACGATCATGGGTCTTGAGGGTGCGGCCCGGGCGCTGCTGCTTCCGTCACCCGGCATGCGCGATGTGCCCGTGCCGGAGGTCCAGGGAGTGGTGCGTGATCTCGTCAAGGGCGATGCCGTATCGGGGCGGTTGGCGGGACCGGCACTGGTGCTGGACTCGTGACGGCGATCACGATCGACTTGGCGCAGGCTGCTGCCGTAGCGCGGCGGGCGGCTGAGGCGCCCTCTTCGCACCTCCTCGAGATCGCGCGATCGGGATCATTCCGGACGTCGCTCAAGAGCGACGGCAGCCCACAGACGTCTGCCGACACTATGGCTGAACGCCTGGTGCGCCAGACTCTCCTGGCGAACGACTATCCGGCCGGTGCAGCCGTCCTCGGGGAGGAGGAGGGCGAGACAGGTGAAGGCTCAGTGTGGCGCTGGGTCGTCGATCCCATCGACGGCACCATGGCCTTTGCCCGCGACATTCCCGTCTGGGGAACCCTGGTGGCCCTGCAGCGTGTCGAGACCGGATGTGTGGTGGCGGGCGCCATCAGGCTCCCGGGTACGGATGAGACCTTCTGGGCCTGGCAGGGAGGTGGTGCCTGGCGCAACGGCGAGCGCATCCATGTTTCCGCCACCACGGAACTCTCCCGGTCGACGGTGGCGGCAGGTCTCCTCGGGCAGTTCCGGACGAGTGGCGTCGAACACCTTGTCGGGTCTCTTGTGGATGCGGTTGATGACCTGCGCATCTTCGGTGACGTCTTTGCCCATGTTGCGGCGGCACGAGGCGCCATCGATGCCGTCGTCGATCCCGATCTTTCCTTGTGGGACTTTGCCGCATCCCGCATCCTCATCGAGGAGGCTGGTGGCACCTTCCTTGTGCGCCATACGGGCCGTGGTCGGGGACACGACGTTCTGCTCGGTGCGCCGGCAGTTGTTGACCGCCTTGCGCTGTTGCTCGAGTTCTAAAGGGGCGGGATCCATTGGAGAGCGACGAAAGAAAGAAACGGATTGGCGAAGCCGTCAACAGGGCCTTCTCGCAGGAGCGACGCGGTCGGTCCTCGGCAAGAAATCTCCTCCTCATCGTCGGGGTGCTCGTCGTCGCCTTTGCCCTGCGCGAAACAGGACTCATCGGTGACACGCATGAGGTCAACACCACGGTGACCGGCGACATGGCCGCCATGGTGGAGGATCTGCCGCAGGTCAACCGGCTTGGCAATGCCGAGGGCGAAACCGTTCTCTTTGTCTTTTCCGACTATCTTTGCAGCCACTGCCGTCGCCTGGCTCCCGCCCTCGATGACTTTCTGGAGGCGAACCCGCACACCCGGGTAGCTGTCATCGATCTTCCCGGCGAGGCCGGACAGTCGCTTAGTGCGTCGCGCCATGCCCTTGCCGCCGGACTTCAGGGCGCGTGGCCTCCCTACTATCGGGCCCTGATGTATGCCGCTGTTCCGGTGGATGACGCCGGCCTTGCCGGTCTCGGCGAAGCCCTTGGACTCGATTCGGGCCGACTGACCGCCGACGCGGAATCACAGACCATCGCGGACGCTCTTGCCGCCAACCGCGAACTCGCATCACGGCTCGGCATCGAGGATGTGCCGACCATTGTCATTGGGGACCAGATGATTGTCGGTTTTGTCGATGCATCCAGTCTCAAGGACCTGGTCGCCATGTATGCGCAACGGTGATGATCCGACCGACACCCTGCAGGAAAGGACGTGAAATCGCCATGCTGAAGTGCGTAGTTGCAGCTGTTCTCCTGTTCACGTTGACGCCCGTGATGGCGGATGATCAGCCGATGACCAGGACCGAGGTCGAGACGATCATCGAGGACTATCTCACCCGCAACCCGGAGGCCGTCACCCGGGTGCTGGAAGCACTCATGGAAGACTACCTCGTGCGCAATCCGGAGGTCGTTATCCGGGCGCTGGAGGAGTGGGAACGCCTGCGCGAAGAACGAGAGGCGGATGCGGCGAGGCAGGCGATCGCCCGTTTTGACGACGACATTCATCGCGACCCCGAGACACCCTGGGGAGGTGATCCAAAGGGCGAGATCGTGATCGTCGAGTTCTTCGACTACCAGTGCGGCTATTGCCGTTTGAGTGCACCTGGCCTCTTCGCTGTCAGGGACACGGTTTCGAGCGTCAAGGTGATCTACAAGGAGTTTCCGATTCTGGGAGAGGATTCCGTTCGTGCCGCAAGGGCGGCCCTGGCGGCCCGTGAGCAGGGACTCTACGAGGCCTACCATCGGGCCCTCATGCTGGAGTGGGAGGACTACAGCGAGGCCGGTCTCATGGCGCTGGCGCAATCGGTGGGCCTCGACACCGGACGCCTGAGCGCCGACATGAACGACCCTGCCATCGATGCCTATCTCGAGCGGACCCACCAGCTGGCCAGTGCCATCGGCATCAACGGCACGCCGGCGTTCATCATCAATGGCGATCTCTATCCCGGAGCCATCAGGCCCGGGGACTTCGAGACGATTCTCGGCATCGAATAGGTTCCGCCCGTGGTGCTCGCCGAATGAAGGGAATGCATGACCTTCAGGTGATGACATCCGTCCCAGATCCAGGCGTGTGGCCTTCGACATCCTTGCCGGAGCCCGTCAGCCACTGGTTCATGGCCCGCGGTTGGCAGCCCCGCCTTCATCAACTGGACACCCTTGCCGCGATGGCACGGGGGCTCTCATGCCTGGTCATCGCGCCAACCGGCGGTGGCAAGACCATGGCGGGGTTCCTCTATTCCTTGGTCGATCTTGCCACCTCCGGAGGCAACGGACTTCACACACTCTATGTGGCGCCACTCAAGGCACTTTGTGTCGACATGGCACGCAACCTCGGTGCCTTCATCGACGAAACCGGCATCGCTGCGAGGATTGAGACCCGCACCGGCGATACACCGCAAGCACGCCGCCGGCGGCAGCGCATCGACCCGCCCGACATCCTGCTCACCACACCTGAATCCGTCGCCCTGCTGGCGTCCTGGCCGGAAGCGGGCAGCATATTCGGCCATCTCCGGGTCGTCATTGTCGACGAAGTCCACGAATTGGCAGGGACAAAGCGGGGCGACCAGCTGGCGCTTGCCCTGACGCGTCTTTCAGCACTTTCTCCGGGCCATCGCCGTATCGGTCTTTCCGCCACCGTGGCCGAACCGGCGAGGCTCAGGAGCTATCTCGATGATGGCGCCGGCGTCACGGTCATCAGGGCTGATGGCGGGGCCGCCCCGGATATCACCATCATGAAGACCGGCACCCACACTCCGCTTGCCGGTCATACCGCACGACATGCCGTTCCGGACATCTATCGCGCAATCCGTGACGTCGGAACCGCTCTTGTCTTCGTCAATACGCGCAGTCAGGCCGAGCGCGTGTTCCAGGATCTCTGGGAGATCAATGACGACAACCTCGGAATCGCCCTTCACCACGGTTCCCTTGCCCGCGAGCAGAGGCTGAGAGTCGAGTCGGCGATGGCTGAAGGATCCTTGCGGGCCGTGGTGGCGACCTCGACACTCGATCTCGGTGTGGACTGGGGGGCAGTCGATCTTGTCGTCCAGATCGGCGCCCCAAAGGGCGTGGCCCGCATGCTCCAGCGCATTGGCCGGGCCCGTCACCGCATGGATGAACCGTCCCGGGCTCTGCTGGTGCCGGCCAATCGTTTCGAACTCCTGGAATGCCAGGCGGTTCTCGACGCCATAGATGAGGGCATTCTGGACGGTGCTCCGCGGGAGCGTGGCGGTCTTGACGTTCTTGCCCAGCACGTCCTTGCAACAGCTGCCAGCGGACCCTTCGATCCCGATACCCTTTACCGCGACGTGATCAAGGCCCCTCCTTATGCGAACCTCGAACGTGGCCTGTTCGATCGCATTGTCGACTACGTCGCCACGGGCGGTTATGCCCTCGTTGCCTATGAGCGCTTCCGGCGCCTCGTGGCTTGTGATGATGGAACGTTGCGCATTGCCAATGAGGAGACGGCACGGCGTTTTCGCATGAACGCCGGCACCATCGTCGAGGAAGCCAGGCTGAAGGTGAGGATGAAGAACGGCAAGGTGATCGGTGAGGTCGAGGAACACTTCGTGCTCGGCTTGTCTCCCGGCGAGACCTTCGCCTTTGCCGGTGAGGTGTGGGCGCTCGTCGGCATCAGGGAGACCGATGCGATTGTCACGAGGGCGCGTGGCGGCGAACCGCGTGTGCCGATCTACGGGGGCGGTTCCTTTCCTCCCACCACCAACGTTGCCGGATTTCTCAGAAAGATCCTGGCGGAGCCGGCTCGGCGCACTGTCCTCCCTGATGACGTGAGGGAATGGCTTGACGCCCAGACGGAATGCTCGGCCCTGCCCGGAGTCGACGATCTCCTCGTCGAGATCTTCCCTCGCGCGGGCAAGGTGTTTCTCGTCGCCTACCCTTTTGAGGGGAGGCCCGCCCACCAGACACTGGGCATGCTGATGACAAGGCGCATGGAGCGTATGGGCGCCGGACCTCTGGGGTTTGTGGCCAATGACTATGCCCTTGCCATCTGGAGTCTCAGGAGAGTCGGAGATATCGCGGCCCTCGTTGATGAATCGCTCCTGCTGGAGGATCTCGACGACTGGCTCGCCGAGTCCAGTCTCCTGAAGCGATCCTTCCGGAAGGTGGCGACGGTAGCCGGCCTCATCGAGCGTCAGCATCCCGGTTATCGAAAGACCGGGCGCCAGGTCACGTTCTCCACGGACCTCATCTATGACGTGCTGCGTCGCCACGAGGCCAACCATGTCCTCCTCGAGGCAGCACGAAGGGAAGCCATGGAGACGCTTCTAGAAACCCGCCGCCTTGAGGACATGCTGGTGAGAGTGAAGGGACGCATAATCCAGCGTGACCTTGACATGGTCTCGCCGCTCGCCCTCCCGGTCATGCTGGAGGTCGGACGCCAGACGGTGGCCTCCTCGGCCCTTGACGATCTCATCGAAGCATTTGGCGGTGATCCATGATCGTCAACGGCACGGTGCTGCAGCCGGATCCGGCCGGAGTCCTCCACTGGGCCGACGCGCGTCTGCTTGCGGTCGCCGATCTCCATCTGGGCAAGGGGAAGGCCTTCGCCCGTCACGGATCGCTGCTGCCTCCCCATGACACCAATGCCACCATCCGGCGTCTGGCAGCCGCCATCGCCCGACTTGAGCCAGAGTGCGTCGTCTGTCTCGGCGACAGCTTTCATGACCGCGAGGCTGTCTGCGGCCTGGACCAGACCTCCCTCGCGGCACTGGAAGATCTGGCGTGTGGGCGCGACTGGATCTGGATTGCCGGTAACCACGACCCGGCGCCGCCCGCCATGCTCTCCGGGCGTGCCATGGAGTCCTTCAGGAGGGGCAGACTGACATTCCGCCACGAACCGTCATGCGCTATGGTGGCAGGCGAGGTCTCGGGTCACCTCCATCCTTCGGCTGTCATTGCTCCGAAGGGGACGAGAATTCGACGCCGCTGTTTTGCCAGCGACGGGAGACGGGTCATCCTGCCGGCCTTTGGCGCCTTTGCGGGTGGACTTGATGTTCACGAGAGGGCTTTTGCCGGATTGTTCCCGGCGGGTTTCGATGTCTGGCTTGTCGGGGGCAGGGAAGTGCGGCGCATCCCCGGTGACCGCCTGGTCCGGCCCGCATGGGTTGAATCGTGACTGGCGAGGAGATGCGGCACATGACCAACGCGCAACCACATCCGCCCGACCAGCCCAGACGCAGGGTATGGGCGCGACTGCGGGCATACTTCATCACCGGCATCATCGTCGTGGCGCCCCTGGCCCTGACAGTCTATCTCGTCACGTTCATCGTCGGATTCATCGACGAGAATGTACTGCCGCTGCTGGGCGAGACCTGGAATCCGGAGAACTACCTGCCCTTTGCTGTGCCGGGCATCGGGGTGGTCATCTTCGTCGTCGCCATCACCTTCATCGGCTGGCTGGCCACCGGACTGATCGGCCGCACCGTGGTCAGAATGGGAGAACGGCTGCTTGAACGCATGCCGGTGGTCCGTTCGGTCTATTCGGTGTTCAAGCAGATCTTCGAAACCGTCTTTTCGCATGATTCCAGGGCCTTTCGTGACGTTGTGCTGATCTCATGGCCGCGTCCGGGATGCTGGGCGGTCGGGTTTGCCACCGGGTCCACGAAGGGGGAGGTGCGGGACGCCATCGGCGACGATGTGGTCAATGTCTTCCTGCCGACAACGCCCAATCCAACGTCAGGCTACCTCCTCTTTCTTCCCAAAAAGGACGTGATCTTTCTCGACATGACAGTCGAACAGGGCATCAAGCTGGTGATTTCCGGTGGCGTTGTGACGCCCGAGATGGCGTCCGCCAACACCCGTTGATCGGATATCGTTCCAAGGAACACGATCAAAGGTCTCGATGGTGTGATCCGCGATTCCGGCCAGGTCAGCCGTGGAAAGCGGGGCAATCCGACAATCAGCCATGTCGTACGCGATAACGTTGCTCCACCCCGGATCACACTTCCTTTTCCGTCTTGTCGCTCCCGCCGCTTGCCGGTCTCTCCTCAACAACTTTCTTCAAGGCATGGATTTCGTCGTTCCGTCCTGGCCGCGGCGGATCACATCACCTTGGTGTTCACTGCCATTGCCGTAATCGCCACTGCGAAGCGGACCTTGATCCACCGTTTCTGATGATCTGTTACGGCGATGCTCTTCTTGAGCAGCGCCATACAGGTCTCTGTGACGGCTGGAATGTATGCGATTCAGTCACAGGCCAGGTCAGTGCTGCAACGGAATGCGATTCACCTGATTCGTTGAAACGTGCAGACATCACGCTAATCAGACTGAATCTCCATAGAAATGGATGCCAGGCGGATCCGTCACGCCAAAGAACGAGACGAAGCTCATCACGTTTCACAACTGGCGAGTCCGCTTCGCAGAGAAGCCTTGTTTGTCGGGACCTGCGGTTGGTGAACATCAACCGGATGCGAGGAACCTGACGGCCTCCTGTCGCTCGAAGAGGTGGAGGAGGATGGAGAGGGCACGACCTCGTTCGCTCTTCAGGCCGGGATCGCGGGCAAGAATGAGCCTGGCGTCATCGTGGGCGGCCTGGAGAAAGCGTGTTGCGGCATGCTGGTCTGTCAGACGGAATCTGGGCAGGCCGCTTTGCCTTGCACCGAGCAGTTCGCCTCCTCCTCTCAGGCGCAGATCCTCTTCGGCGATCTCGAAACCATCGTTGCTGTGCCTGAGGACCTCGAGGCGCCTGCGTGCTGCATCGTTGAGGGGAGGGGCATAGAGCAGCAGGCACGATGACGGGGTGCTGCCGCGCCCGACCCGGCCGCGGAGCTGGTGCAGCTGGGCGAGACCGAAGCGCTCGGCATGTTCGATGACCATGATAGTGGCCTGCGCCACATCGAGACCAACCTCGACCGCCGTCGTCGCCACGAGGACGCCAATGGCGCCGCTTGCGAATCCCTCCAGGACGTCGTCCTTGTCGGCGGTGCTCATGCGCCCGTGAACGAGTCCGACGCGCTCTCCGAAAACCCGCTTGAGATGGCGAAACCGGTCTTCGGCAGCGACCATGTCGCCTAACTCGCTCCGCTCGATGACAGGGCAGATCCAGTAGGCCCGACCGCCACGCCCAATGGCGCGACCAAGGGCTGTCACCACGTCGTCGAGGCGTCCGGTCGGCATGGCGCGTGTGGTGACCACCTGGCGTCCTGGCAGGCGTTCGTCAAGGCGCGTGACGTCGAGTCCGCCATAACCTGTCATCTGCAGGGTTCGCGGTATCGGCGTGGCGGTCATGACAAGTGTGTCGACGGAGTGTCCCTTGGCTGCCAAGGCAATGCGCTGGTGAACGCCGAAACGATGCTGTTCGTCGACGACGATGAGCGCCAGATCATGGAATGCAGTGCCTTCGGAGAACAGGGCGTGGGTGCCGACGACAAGGTCTGACGTCCCGCTGGCGATTTCCCGAAGACTTGCATCGCGCTTGGTTCCCCGGTCACGGCCCGTGACGAGAACGACGTCGATGCCGGTGTCGCGTGTAAGATTGGCGATGGTGCGATAGTGCTGCCTGGCGAGGAGTTCCGTGGGCGCGAGCAATGCGGCCTGAAAACCCGCCTCCACCGCCGCCAGCATGGCCTGCACGGCCACCAGTGTCTTGCCGCTTCCCACATCACCCTGCAGGAGACGCAGCATGGGAAAGGGGGCCTCCATGTCGAGAATGATGTCGCGGATTGCGTCCACCTGTGCCTGCGTCATGCGAAAGGGAAGCGACTGCGTCACTGTCGTGCGAAGACTGCCGTCGCCTCTGAGCGAGCGGCCAGGCGTTGACCGCCGTCCGGCTCTCACCAGGGCCAGAGCAAGCTGGTTGCCGAGAAGTTCGTCGAATGCGAGGCGATCACGCGCACCCGGGTCTCCGGCAAGTTCATCGAGATCGCGGGGCTGGTGAATGCGTCTGAGCGCCTCTGGCCACGATGGCCAGCCGTTTCGCTCCAGCCATGCCGGGTCCTGCCACTCGGGCAGTTCCGGGGCGCGTTCCAGTGCCAGAGAGACGATTCGTCGCATGGTTGGCGCAGCAAGACCCTCCACGAGGGAGTAGACCGGTTCCATGTGCGACAGACTGTCGGTGTCACCTGGTTCCGCAACGTGGTCGGGATGGACCATCTGCAAGCGGTCCCCGAATTGTTCGAGCCGACCACTCACCAGCTTCCTTGAACCGATGGGAAGGAGCTTCGTGAGCCACGGTTCACGGGCCCTGAAGTAGACGAGGTCGAGTGTCCGGCCGGCATCGTCTGTCGTCACGACACGCCAGGGATGACGTGGTGTTCCCGGGCGCCTGTAGCGCTCCACCGTCACATGGATACTGATCAGGGTTCCCGGAGTTGCCTCGTCGAGATCAGATAGTTGCTGGCGATTGATGATGGATGTTGGAAGGTGCCAGAGAAGGTCCACAATCCTGGGGCCAGCCAGGCCCGAAATCAGTGAAGCGGTCCTGCGGCCGACTCGTGGAAGCGCGGTCACCGGTTCGAACAGCGCAAAGAGAATCTCAGGCCTCATGGGGGAGGAGAATACACCTGTATTGGAGTGTCCGTGACATCGTCGGGATCACGCTGTAGACGGAACATTCCCGGGACCGGCGTTGGGAATGACGGACGACAACAACACACGCCTGCAACGGCTTCGTTACCGGGCCTCTCGTCGCGGTTCCCGTGAGCTTGACCTGTTGCTCGGGCGATATGCCGAACACGCGCTCGAGGCGATGAACGAGGACGAACTTGAAGAGTTCGCTGCGTTCCTCGGGTGTCCGGATCCGATTATCCAGGCATGGATCATGAACGGTGACGACGCTGCAGCAGGGGAGTTTGGAGAGCTCATAAAGCGGATTCAACTGTTTCATGCACATTGATACATTGCAGACACATGTCATTGATTCACTGGGTTCCGGTGTTCTGAACTCGGTATCGGGCGTCCCGGAAGGGGTGGACGCCGTTCTGCTCGCAGGACTGCGTCAGCACCATCCCGAACGCGATATCCTGATGGTGCTTCACGACGAGGAGCGGGCGCGACGACTGGCAGGCGCTCTCTCGTTTCTCGGGATCGGCGATTGCACACGGCTCTTTCCAGCCTGGGACTGTCTTCCTTATGACAGGGTGTCGCCGCACCCCGCCGTGGCGGGAGTCCGTCTCGCCCTCCTGGGAGACCTGTGCGAAAGATCTCCGGGCTCCGGTGGTCTTGTTGTGCTCACCACCGCACGGGCAATGCTGCAGCGGGTCCCGCCACGCACGACGTGGCATGGCCGGCGCAAGCATCTTCACAAGGGTGGCAAGACGGATCCGGCCGCGCTGTTTCGCGCTCTTCTCGCCATGGGCTACTCCAGGACAAGCGTGGTCATGGAACAGGGAGACTGTGCGGCACGGGGTGACATTCTCGATGTCTTTCCGCCCGCCATGGCAGAACCCGCGCGTCTCGACTTTTTCGGAGACGAGATCACCGGCATCCGTACCTTTGATCCGTTGACCCAGCGTTCGACGGGACTCCTGGATAGCCTTTCAATCGATCCGGCGAGCGAGGTGGCGCTCGATCCCGCCTCGATCAAGCTGTTTCGTGATCACTGGCGCGAACTCTTCGGCATGAACGCACGGGCTGATCCCATCTACGAATCGGCTGTCGAGGGTGTGCGGTCACCGGGCATGGAACACTGGCTTGGCCTCTTTCACCAGACCCTCGGCACCTTCCCTGATTATCTTGGCGAGGACTGGATCCTGGCCTTCACCGTAGATGTCGAGGACGCGTTGCGCGCCCACCTCGACACCGTCGAGGACCATTACGAGCACCGGGTGTCCGCAAACACGGATGACGGCGTCGCCTATCACGCTCCACCCCCCGACGGACTTTACCTCTCGATCGATGACTGGAAGGCGATGGTGCGGACGCGCACGGCCATCAGACTGCTGGCCGACGCCTCTGACACGCTCTCCGACGGGGCGATCGATGCCGGCGGACTGAGATCCCGGGACTTCCGCCTCGAGCGCATGAATGTCCGCATGCAGCTCTTCGATTCCGTTGCCCGACACATCGCAGGCGAGAAGCAGAAGGGCCGGCGGGTGATTGTTGCGGCGCTGGGAGAGGCGAGTCAGGGCAATCTGGCGACCATGCTGGAGAGTCACGGCGTTGAAGACGTGGTGAGGGCAGGGGAGGACGACTGGCACCACGTGCCGGACTCGTGCGTCCCCGTCGTCGTTCTGCCGCTCGAACACGGATTCGTGACGACGGATCTCAGTGTCGTCGCCGAGCAGGACATTCTCGGTGATCGTATCATGACACCGCGCCGGCGGCGCACAAAACGTGATGCCGAGCGGTTTCTTCTCGAGGTATCGCAGCTCGCCGAGGGCGACCACGTCGTCCACATCGACCACGGCATCGGTGTGTTCGAGGGCCTTCACACGGTCACGCTTGGTGGTGCACCGCACGACTGCCTGCGCATTCACTATGCGGGCGGCGATGCGCTGCTGGTGCCGGTCGAGAACATCGAAACCCTGTCCCGTTACGGTTCGCACGATGCCCGCGTCCAGCTGGATCGTCTTGGAAGTGCCGCCTGGCAAGCGCGGCAGGCGCGTCTTGTCAACCGCATCGAGGAGATGGCGGGAGACCTCCTCAAGACGGCCTCCGAGAGGCTCATGCAGTCGGGACCTGTCATTCGTGTCGATGAAGAGACGTACACCGAATTCTGCTCACGCTTTCCGTTTCAGGAGACCGAGGATCAGGCGAAGGCCATTGACGAGGTATTCGATGACATGTCCTCGGGCCGCGCCATGGACAGGCTGGTGTGTGGCGACGTTGGTTTTGGCAAGACCGAAGTGGCCCTGCGCGCCGCGCTCGCCGCCGTTCTGGAAGGTTACCAGGTGGCGGTGGTGGCTCCGACGACGCTGCTCGCCCGACAGCATCACGAGACCTTTGTCGAGCGATTCAGGCACCTGCCCGTCAACATTGCCCTGCTGTCCCGTCTCGTGACCTCCGGCGACGCATTGAGGGCGAAGAAGGGAGTGGCAGCCGGGACCGTCGACATCGTGATCGGCACCCACGCCCTGCTGTCCCGCACGATGTCCTTTGCCAACCTCGGTCTACTCGTGATCGACGAGGAACAGCAATTCGGTGTGACCCACAAGGAAAGGCTCAAGCAGATCAAGACCAATGTTCATGTTCTCACCCTGACTGCGACACCGATACCTCGGACCCTGCAGATGGCCCTGAGTGGGGTGCGTGATCTCAGTCTCATCGTGACGCCGCCGGTCGATCGGCTTGCCATCAGAACATTTGTGGGTACCTACGATACGGTCACCATTCGCGAGGCAATCAGGCGCGAGCGCATGCGGGGCGGCCAGACCTATGTCGTGTGTCCCAGGGCTGCGGATCTCGGACGCATGCGCAAAGACCTGCAGAAACTGGTTCCGGAAGCACGAATCGCCGTGGCGCACGGCAAGCTGGATCCGGACAATCTCGAGAGCATCATGACGGCCTTCTACGATGGCCGGATCGACGTGCTGGTTTCCACCACGATCATCCAGTCGGGACTGGACATTCCCAACGCCAACACAATGATCATCCACCGTTGCGACCGCTTCGGCCTGGGGCAGCTGTACCAGTTGCGAGGGCGCATCGGCCGCTCCAGGGCGCGCGCCTATGCCTACATCACACTGCCGCCCGGGATGAAACCCGGCAAGGACGCAATGCGCCGCCTCAAGGCTCTTTCCCAGATGGACTCACTGGGCGCCGGGTTTTCTCTGGCAAGCCGCGACCTCGAGATTCGTGGCGCCGGCAATCTTCTCGGACGGGAACAGTCGGGTCACATCCGCGAAGTCGGTGTGGAACTCTATCAGCAGATGGTCGAGGAAGCGGTCGAGAAAGTCCGTGCGGAACAGGAAGGGCGGTCGCGGGCAGCGCGGCATTCCTGGTCGCCGGAAGTCAGTGTCGGCTCGGCCGTCCTGATTCCGGACACCTGGGTCCGCGACCTTGACGTGAGACTCGTTCTCTATAGGCGCATTGCGGCGCTTGAGGACCGCGCCGGGATCGATGATCTGAGAGAGGAACTGGTGGACCGCTTTGGCGACCTTCCCGAGGAGGCCGACAATCTCCTGCGGATCATCGCCATCAAAGGTGACTGTCGACGTGCCGGAATCGCCCGACTCGACGCCGGACCGCTCGGAGCCGTGGTCGGCTTTCACCAACAGACATTCGCCGAACCGGAACAACTGATTGCCTGGATCACCGAGCAGAATGGAAATGCGAGGATGCGTCCCGACCAGACACTGGTCGTGACCGGTTTGTGGGAAAGGGTGAGAGACCGCCTCGACGGCGCCGAACTCCTTGCCTCAGAGCTCTCCGCAATCGCCCGCAGTGGTCACGAGACGGCGCAGCACCTCGGCTGACTGGGCGCCGCCAATGGCAAGACTGCGGTTGAAGACGAAGAATGGAACACTCCTGATGCCCCCGTCGCGCGCCTTCCTGGCATCGTGGAGAAGTCGCCTTGTCAGGGGGATGCTGTCGATCCAGGCCAGGGCCTCGACGCGATTGAAGCCGGCATTTTCGGCAATGTCCGCCAGGACCCCTGGATCGCCTATGTCCCGGCCGGCGACAAAATGACTCCTGAATATGCCGTCAATCACTTCCATCTGCCGGCCACTGTCGTGGACTCCCAGGATGAGTGCCTGTGCCCGCAGGGCCGAGGGCGTTCTTGAAATGGCACTGAATGCGAAGGGAATGCCCTCCGCCAGGCCGTGCTGGGTGATGCGGTCAAGTGTCGTCTCGGCCAGCCGGCTGTTGCCGAAGGCACGTGCAAGCCAGGCATTGCGTTCCATGCCGTCGGCGGGCATCGCCGGATTCAGCAGGAAAGCCCTCCACACGATCCGGGGGCGGTGCCGACCGGCAAGACCGGTGAGAGCTTTCTTCAATCGCTGATAGCCAATGTAGCACCATGGACAGGTCGGATCCGACCACATGTCAACGGTGGTTTTCATGGTGTTCTGCCGGGCCCTTTGCCGGCTCATCGTTCAGGGCTGGGACGCCCGGGCGGTAAGTCCGCCATCGCACACGAAGAGCTGGCCGGTGGTGAATGCGGCCTCCTCACTGGCGAGGAACAGGGCAAGGGCGGCAATGTCACCGGGTTGACCGATACGTCCAATGGGCTGATTGGCGTCGAGCGAGCGTGCAGCTTCTGCGGGATCGGGTACGCTCGCCAGGTACGCGTCCATCATGTCGGTCCGGATCCAGCCCGGGCAGATGACATTGCAGCGGATGCCTTCCGCGCCATGGTCGACGGCAATGGCGCGTGATAGCGCGTGAACCGCTCCCTTGGTGGCGCAGTAGGCGGCGAGCCCCGGATCCGCCACGAATCCGTCGTAGCTGCCAACGTTGATGATGGCGCCGCCACCCTGGCGTGTCATGACGGGAATGGATTCACGGCAGAACAGGAAGACGCTGCCCACATTGACGTTGAAAATGGTGTTCCACTCGTCCTCGCTGGTCTCGGTTATGGTCTTTTCGATCTGCATGGCCGCATTGTTGACGAGGACATCGATCCCGCCGAGACGCTCCCTTGCGGTTTCCACAACAGTTGATGCGTGGGCTGCGGAAGAGACATCGCCTGCGACCCAGAACATGGAATCACTGGCCCCGGTCGCTGGTGGTCGACGCGCCGTGGCGACGACCTTCGCGCCCTCCCGGAGAAAGCTCTCTGCGATCGCCCTGCCGATCCCTCTCGACGCGCCCGTGACAATGGCACGCTTGCCTTCCAGTCTGCCGCCCATGCCGGTCTCCACTTGTCCGATGTCTGGCAGGATATCGCGCTTCCGCCACCCGATCACAAGGGAGGTTGCCGGGAAACCCTGCTTCGTCACGCGACGACTGGGGTTTGGGGGCGACAATGATTCCGTCGGAGGTGATGCCCGATCATGTCGCAGCCGCAAACAGGGTCCGGTTCCGATTGCCGACTTGTCAGCCTGATGGCAATGAGATCAGCCCTGGCCGATCAGCTCGATGGCGGCTCCCCGAGGTGTTCCCAGGCTGATATCACCCACGGTTGAGGGACAGGCGGAACAGACGAGCACAAGAGCCGTCTCGGCGCGCAGCTCGACATAGTCGCCGGCCGCTGCAGAGGCCGGCTCGTCTAACAGCGAACCATCGGGTGTGACAATGGCATGCTCGAACAGGTTCCAGGGACAGGGAATTGGTCCGAGACGGACCCTGCGCTCCGCCATGACCTCCTTCAGGTTGTCCTCGCAATTGGGGCGGATCGACGCCATGCCGAAGAACCGGTTGCTTTCTGCACTGCAGGCAGCATGGAGTGTATCGTGAATTCCAGGAGAGGTGTCGGCCAGAATCGTCAGCATGGGCCGGAACCGGGTGCTAACCAGTGTGTCGCCGGGTTTGAACAGGATCCGGTATGTCGCGGACCTGCTGTGTTCCATTGACAGGAATTCGAGAGGGTCTGCCGTGCAAAACGCCCAGGTGTCGACGACCTGGTGACCTTCCGTATTGACGACTCGCACGATGTCACCTGCTTCGACAGCAACCCCACGCGCCTCGCCAGGCGGAATTGGCACCAGACGGTTCACGAAACCTTCTCGCCGTCGCAAGCAAATGTGACACCCCATGGATACTGCCACCTGACACTCAACGTTTCGCCGTCTGGCAAGGACCGACGAATGGCAGATCCACACTTGCAGGCCAGACGGTCCGTTCCTGCGCGTTGTGTGAGGGACCCGGTGACATTCGCTAGCCCGGATCCGAATTGAAGCACACTGTGGATCACCGAAATCAAGCCACGGCCGGGAATGAGCTTGTCGGGGATATGTTCCCCGGAGTTTGCCATGTTGACTTTTCTCAAGGCAGCTCCCTCCTCGTGTCAGGATAAGGCGGCGAGCGCCTCCGGGCCAACGTCGTTGCGTGGACATGCCCGAGTTCAAGGTGCTTGCGAAATGTCCCATCTGGACATTCTCGCGGCAATGGCATGACACGGACGCACCTGGCTGTCGAAACGGCCTATGCCGTCTGCATTCGCGCGACTCACCTGACGTGCAAGGAGTTCTGCAGGCAACCCGTCCGTTGCCTGTCATATCCGGACACTCTCATTGTCTTCCACGACAACACGCATTAGAGGCAGGTCATGGAGGGGGCATGACACCCAAACAGCGTCGACGAGGCCTGATAGCCTGCATCGCGGCGACCATCACGGTGACCGTGACCATGGGCCTCACCATGCCGTTTCTCGGCATCTGGCTCGAAAACCAGGGCGTTCCTGTCTGGCTCAACGGTCTGAACGCCGCCGTGCAGATGATGGCCATCCTGTTCCTGGTCCCTGTGGCGCCGAGGATCATCAAGCGCCAGGGCTTGCTGCGTGTCATCGTGATCGGCGGCTTTGGAATGCTGGTCACCATAGCCCTGCTTCCTGTCTTTCCCAACGTCTGGATTTGGTTTCCCCTGCGCTTCCTTCTGGGTTTCTTTTCCGAGATGGTCTTCACGGCCGGCGATATCTGGCTCAACCAGCTCGCCGAGGAGAGGCGCCGCGGCAGGACGCTCGCTATTGCGGCCGTTTTCCAGCACAGCGGCTTTGCTGTCGGGCCTCTCGCGATCGGATTTCTCGGTACCGACACCTGGCTTGCGCTCTACGTCGGTCTCGCCGTGATTGCCGCTGGCCTTGTGCCTCTCGCGATTGGTCGCGGCACCACGCTCGCAATCACCGGTGATCACAGGGCACGTCTGGTGCACTTCATTCGCGTCGCGCCCGTCCTGATGATCGCCGCGTTCATGTTTGGCCTGATCGATGAATCGGTCCTGGCGCTGCTGGTGGTCTACGGCCTGCGCAAGGGTCTCGACGAAGCGGCAGCCGGACTTCTGCTCGCGAGCTTCATTGTGGGAGCCGTGATCGGTCAGTTTCCCGTTGGATGGTTGGCTGATCGCATTAATCGCACGAAGGTCATTGCCGGTTGCATTGCCGTTGCACTCGTGATGCTCCTCGTGCTGCCCTTCGTTGCCGGTGACCGCGTGCTGAGTACTGTCGTGATGGGTCTCATGGGCGCCACGGTCGGCAGCACCTACACGGTGGCGCTTGCGATGATGGGCGAGCGATTCAAGAGCGGCGAACTCGTCGGCATCACCACGTGCTTCATGTTCCTGTGGGCCTCCGGGAGTTTCATCGCGCCGGCCCTGAGCGGTGCCGCCATGGCGTTGGTCGGACCAGATGGCATGCCGGTGCTCGCTGCTTTCCTGAGCGCAGTGTTCCTTGTCATCCTTGTTCGGGAAATCCGGAGCGCGAAGCGGACACTGCCCGCACGTTCCGGATAGACGCAAAGACAGTCCGGGCAGGGGCAGCCGCTGCCTGGACATGAGCGGCGTCTGTCGCCGCGCATCCCGTTCGGATTGTTCCGTCGACATGATCTTCCCGATGTGATGCTCGTGACACGACGAAGCGGCGCGTGTCGACAAGTGGTTCTCTCAATACGGATCGATACGACAACACGATGATTTCGCGCACATATCAGGGATCGATGTTCGGAGTTGATCCACATTCTGCTACCTTGCCCCCGTCCTGAGGGGGGTTGTTGGTTGGCGAAGCCGAATCCTTCGAGGCTCGCCCGGCCGTCTGTCCGTCGCGATGCATTTTCCGGTCTGATGGTCAGCGCGATGCTCGTGGCCTCCGTCGTGCATGGACTGGTGCCTTCGTTCCCACGGGAGATTGGCGTGCTGGCAGCCTGGGGCGCGGGGTGCGCAGTGTGGAACCGGCTGCCATTGCGCGCACAGGTGCAGGTCGGGCTCATGTTCGGGGTCGGGCTTGCATGTATCGCGGTGGCTGCGGCTCGCGGCGGTGAGGTCGCATGGGGAATCGCGACAGGAGGCTCGCTGCCCATCCTCACCGTGCTCGCCGGAGTGGCCTTCCTGCGCCTGATCTACCTTGCCGGCGCAGTGGCAAAGGCAGGCGCACCCGCGCCCCGTGGTTTCGGCGCTTACCTGCGCACAATGGCAGGCGTTCACCTGTTCGGCGCTGTCATCAACATTTCCGCCGTGGTGGTGTTTGCCGAACGGCTGGCCAGGTCAGCACCGCTCACGCGCCGCGAAGTGGCGATGCTCGGGCGTTCATACTCCATGGTTGCCTACTACTCGCCCTTTATCGGGGGAGTGGCCCTCGCATTGGGCCTAGTACCCGGGGTGCACTTCCCCGGACTTGTGCTGACGGGCTTGACGCTCGCCTGTATCGGCTTCCTCGTTCTCGCCATCATCGGTCACTTCGAAGAAGGTGCGGCACTTTCCAGGTTTGAGGGGTATCCGTTTCGTCTGGAGAGTCTCTGGCTGCCGTTTGCGCTCGTGTGCTTGACAGCAGTCATGCACTGGATGTGGCCATCACTGTCAATTCTGGTGCTGGTTGCGATGATCGCTCCTTCGCTTGCCGCCGCAGTCCTCGTGGCACGAAGCGGAACCGCCAGCGCCACCCGGACCGTGAAGCGTTTCGTGCTGACCGAGCTCTCTGGCATGAGCGGTGAATTCACCCTCTTTCTTGCCGCCGGGGTGCTTGGAGGGGGCCTAACCAGCCTGGCGTCCGCCTACCCGTTGATCGTGCCGGAATTCACGCTCAATCCGGCCACCGCAACCCTTGCTCTCGCCTGCATTGTCGCTGCAGCAATGGCCGGTGTGCACCCGCTGGTCTCGGTGACCACGTTTATCGCAGTTGCGTTACCTGCATCACCGGATCCAACACTTCTTGCTGCAGTCTGCGTTATGGGGTGGGGCATTGGCTCGGCCGGGAGTCCGTACTCCGGAATCAATCTGGTCCTTGCAACCCGCTGCGGAGTTTCGAGTTGGCTGTTTCCTCGCTGGAATGCACTTTACTGTGCAATCATGGTCCTCGCGGCGGGTTCAGTGTTTGCCGGATACACCGCACTGGTGTGGTGATTGGCGATTCACCGATTCATACGAGCATCTGTCTTGTGGGCCGGGTGTTTGGTGCAATGGCAGAATGGGTCTATCCTCCGCGCCTTCGCCAGGCGTGTTGAGGGGAAGGACGGGACATGGGCTGGACCGGTCGGGTGTTGCGGGTCGATCTGGGCAGGGGGCGCTGCGAAGGGGAGCCTCTGAATCAGGACTGGGCCGAACAGTTCCTCGGACAGCGGGGTCTGGCATCGAAGTACCTGATGGAACTGATGGATCCGGCGGTGGATTCCCTGGCGCCCGGCAATGTGCTGATCTTCGCTACGGGCCCTCTGACCGGCACCATGGCGCCGACGGCGGGACGTTACTCCGTCATCACCAAGGGTGCACTCACCAACGCCATCGCCTGTTCCAATTCCGGTGGCAAGGTCGGCGCCGAGATCAAGCTGGCCGGCTGGGACATGGTGATTATCGAGGGAGCCTCGCCTCATCCGGTGTGGTTGTGGATCGATGACGACCAGGTGGAGTTGCGGGACGCTCGCCACCTGTGGGGACGCTCCGTCTGGGAGGTCGAACCGGCCATCAGGGCGGAACTCCAGGACCCCTCCGTGAAGATTGCCTCCATCGGCAGGGCAGGGGAACAGCGTGTGCGCTTTGCCTGCGTCGTCAACGACTTGCACCGGGCCGCAGGCCGGTCCGGTGTCGGCGCCGTCATGGGAGCCAAGAATCTCAAGGCAATTGCCGCGCGAGGAAGCCGCGGTGTTCAGGTCAGCGATCCGTCAGCCTTCATGTCCGCCGTTGCCGAGGCAAAGGCTAGTCTTGCCGCACACCCTTCCCGTGAACGTCTGGCACGATACGGCACCCATGCCATGCTCGACATGACGCACAGTTACGGCAGCCTGCCGACGCGCAACGAACGCGACGTGACGTTCGAGGGAACCAAGCGGCTGAACGTGGCGGCATCACAAGGCCCTCATGGCCCCAACGGCACCGTCAATCTGGTCACCAACAAGGCCTGCTTTGCCTGCACAATCGCCTGCGGTCGCATTGCCACGATCGATCCGGATCACTTCTCGGTGAAGGGACGTCCGCAGTACCACACCGCTTCGGGCGGACTGGAGTACGAGAACGTCTTTGCGCTGGGCGCCATGGTGGGAGTGGATGACATTGATGCCGTCACCTTTGCCAATTTCGTGTGCAACGAACACGGGATGGACACGATTTCCTTCGGAGGGGCCCTCGCGGCGGCGATGGAACTCTTCGAGACGGGTGTCGTGACGATGGACGAGACGGGTGTCGATCTCTCGTTCGGGTCCGCCGAGGGGCTGGTCGCCATGGCCGAGGCCTGCGCTAGGGGAGAGGGTTTCGGGGCCGACATCGGGCTTGGTGCAGCAAGGTTGTGCAACAAGTACGCGAGACCGGAGTTCTCGATGACGGTCAAGGGCCAGGAGTTTCCCGGATACGATCCACGCGCCATGCAGGGCATGGCGCTCGCCTATGCCACATCCAACCGGGGCGCCTGTCACCTGCGCGCCAGTCCCTTCGCCTCGGATTTCGCCACGACCGATCTCGAGGGCAAGGCCGACATCGTGCGTTCGACCCAGGACGAGCGGGCTGCCATGTTCGATTCATCGGGATTGTGCGCCTTCACGGCGGCCGCCGTCTCCATCGAGAAGATTGCGGCCATGCTCGATGGCGCCCTTCCAACCTCGTGGACCCCCGAACGCCTGCGCGAGACGGGTGAGAGAATCTGGAACCTGGAGAGACTCTTCAACATTGCTGCCGGTCTCGGGCGAGACGACGACACGCTGCCGCATCGCATGTTGAACGTTCCGGCGCCAGGCGGAACGGCGAAAGGCATGGTGGCCCGGCTCGGCGACATGCTGGACGACTACTACGAGCTGCGTGGCTGGGACGAGAAGGGTGCGCCACGCGGCCAGACCCTCCATCGTCTCGGATTGTCATGAGGGTGTCGGTGAAACTCGCTGCCTACGCGGGCGAGGCCGTTCCCGACATCGGTGCTGACGGCAGGGGCGAGTGGGACTTGGCGGAGAACACGACACTTGCCGGGGCGCTGGCCCGGCTCGGACCGTTGCAGGAGCGGCCGGCGCTGATACTGGTCAACGATCGTGTTGTCAGGGAGGCACAGCGGTCGGACCACCGGCTCGCTGACGGCGATTGCCTCGTCGTCATGCCTCCGATCGATGGAGGGTAGGGGACCATGGACCAAGCACGCCTGACCTGCTGCCTGACCTTTGACTTCGATGCCATGTCGGTGTGGATCGGCTCCTACCGGTCGAACAATCCCAGCGAGATCTCCCGGGGCGAATTCGGTGCCGTTGCCATCCCCCGCATTCTCGACCTGCTCCGGCGTCGTTCGATTCCGGCGACCTTCTGCATACCCGGACACACGGCCCTTGCCTGGCCTGATTTGGTGAGGGCCATCCATGACGACGGTCACGAAATCGCCCACCACGGCTGGGTTCACGAAAACCCGGCGGACTTTGACGAAGCGGGGGAACGGCGCAACCTGGAACGGGGTTTCGAGGCTCTCGACAAGGCCTGCGGCGTACGGCCCGTGGGCTACCGGTCCCCGGCCTGGGATTTCAGCGAACGCACGGCTGACCTCCTTGAGGAATTCGGCTTTCTCTACGATTCGAGTCTCATGGGAGACGACTTCACACCCTACTACATGCGGACCGGGGACATGGCCCCGGCCACTGAGCCTTATGAGTTTGGCGCGCATCTCGACATCGTCGAACTGCCGGTCACCTGGGGCCTCGATGATTTTCCCTATTTCGAACTCGACAGCACCGGAGGCGGCCTCAAGCCCGCCTCTCATGTCGAGGAGATCTGGCGCCAGGAATTCACATGGGCTCATGCCCATGTCCCAGGCGGCATCTACAATCTCACCATGCATCCCCAGGTGATCGGACGTGGCCACCGGCTGATGATGCTGGAGCGCCTGATCGATTTCTTTTGCGAACACGATGACGTCGCATTCGACACTCTGGCCGGGTACGCCAGCCGCTGGGCCAGGTGCAATCCACTGGCGGACTGGGTCACCGGTGGCTCCCTGCACGCCCGTGGACCTCTGCGAGAACGGCAGACCTCTACATGAGCGTCTGGGGCAAGATCATCGGTGGCACGGTCGGCTTCTTCGCGCTGGGAGGTCCTCTTGGCGCTCTCATGGGCCTGGCCGCGGGCCACCTTATCGATCAGACCCTGAAAGGAAAGCGACCCGCCGTCACACATCAGGGCTCCTCGACGGACGAACTTCAGGTTGCCTTCACCCTGGCTGTGATCGCCCTGGTCGCCAAACTGGCCAAGGCAGATGGCCGCGTGACAAGGGACGAGGTTCAGGCGCTCAAACGCATTCTCCCCATACCGGAATCGGCTTCGAGCGATGTCGGTCGCATTTTCAATGCCGCCAAGGAAAGCACTGACGGCTACGAGTCCTATGCTCGCCAGATCGCGTCCCTGCTTGGCCATTCGCGGGCTGTGAGGGAAGACCTCCTGGGCGCCCTGCTGATGGTGGCCCACGTGGATGGCCACTATCACGCCGCCGAGCGTGCCATCATCAACGATGTCGGTCACATATTCGGGTTCTCATCCGCTGACATGAGGCGCCTCGAAGGCATGTTCGCAGCGACCGGCGAAACCGCAGGCGACCCATACGAGTTGCTGGGTGTGTCGGCCGAGGCGAGTGATCGCGACGTGAAGGCGGCCTACCGCAAACTGCTTCAGGAAAATCACCCCGATCGCGTCACGGCTCAGGGATTGCCCGAGGAGTTCATCGAGGTCGCCAACCGCAAGATGGCTGAAATCAACGCCGCCTGGGACCGTATCAAGAAGGAACGCGGACTGAACTGACGAGGCCTCCGGACAGGATCGATGTGACAGCCCCGGTTGCATGGTGAAGGGCTGTCGGATATCTAGTCGCCGATGGGGCGCGTAGCTCAGCGGGAGAGCACTACGTTGACATCGTAGGGGTCGCTGGTTCAATCCCAGCCGCGCCCACCATCCCACGTTGATAGATGATCAACACTCCGGCACTATCGCCCCGGCAATATCCGGAGGATCGGCACGTGGCTGACAGGGACGACCACGCTTTCAGGGGCACACGCAACCTCCATCGCCTGTCTCGCATTTCGCAGACCCGGCAGGAAGAGGAAATCCAGCGAGGGCTGGAACTCGGCCTCGAGGCCGCTGACTCAATCAACGACAGGACCATCTCGCTGTTCAGCCGTGGTCATCTCCCGGCCTTTGCCGGCATCAACACGTTCATGAAGGCGCCCTACTGCGAAGACATTCGACGGATCGGCGACTACGAAGCGGCATTTGTCGGCATCCCCTTCGACACCGGGACGACATACCGTCCGGGAACCCGGTTCGGTCCCCAGGCGGTACGGCGCATTTCGGCCGTCTATGACGGCTACAGCGTTGATGGCGGCATCGATCTACCTGAAGAGCTTGATCTTGCCGATGCCGGAGATGTCTTCGTCATTCCAGGCAACATCGAGAAGACCTTCGACCAGGTCTCGAAGGCGGTGTCGCACGTCTACACCTCGGGCGCCTTTCCGATCCTTGTGGGCGGTGATCACAGCCTCGGCTATCCCAACGTCCGTGGCATCGCGCCCCACATCGACGGCAATGTCGGCATCATTCACTTCGACCGGCATATCGACATGGCTGACATGGACATGGATGAGCGCATGCACACGACGCCCTGGTATTGGACATCGAATGATCATGAGAGCGTGGACCGGGCGGAATCCCACCATGCCCACACGCACATGCACGATGTCGGTCTTGCCAACTGTCCGCCGAAGAACCTGGTGCAGATCGGTATCGGTGGCTGGTACGGCTCGAGACGTGGTTCCGAGATTGCCCGAGAACGTGGCACCAGCGTGCTGACCATGACCGATGTCGAGGAACTCGGCACCAGGAAGACTGCGGAAGTCGCCCTCGAACTCGCCTGGAAAGGCGCAAAAGCCGTTTATCTCTCGTTCGACATCGATTCCATCGATCCCGGTTTTGCACCTGGAACCGGCACGCCCGAACCCGGCGGATTCACGCCGCGCGAGGCCCTCGAGATGGTGCGTCTGATCGCCCGCGAAGGCTTGTGTGGCATGGAGGTCGTCGAGGTCTCGCCACCCTACGATGTCAACGACAACACGTCCCAGTTGGCCTGCCGGGTCATCCTCGATGCCATCGGCACCATGGTGGTGGAAGGCAAGCTCGGCCACCGCGACCGCGTCATGACGGATTGAGCGAATCGCTGCTCTTCTCCCGAAGGGTGTTCGCGACAGCACGACTGATGGCGAACGCGGGAACCCCGGCCAAGTTCACCTGCACATCGGCGGCCTCGATTGCGCATGTCTGGGGCTGCTGGAACACGCCCGATGCCTGAGAGCGGCGACTGGCAGGGAAGCTGCGGGGAACGCCGCTCGCGCCTTTCGGGAATGCCGGCACGAGCAGGGAGCCTTTATGGACATGACATGCGCAACACCAGCGGGACAGCGGACCAACAGGTGACGAACGCCTTGGCGACAACGGTCGGGTGGAGTTACAGACCGAGGATGGATTGTGCATTGGCGCCCAGAATGCGCTCTTTTTCTTCCTTGGAAAGCAAGGGGAGTTCCATGACGCGATCAACGGTATTGTCGAGATCGTACCACGGGTAGTCGGAGCCCATCATGACACGGTGCGTGCCGATATCCCTGATGAGACGGGCGAGTTCCATCTCGCTGGGACCGTTGGGACTTCCCGTCCAGTCAATGATCTCGCAACAGTCGAAATAGGCGTTGGGGAAGGCTTCCGCCACCTCCAGAGTCTGACGCCACGAGGCGCCGCCGAGATGGGCGACCACCACCTTGAGGCGGGGGAAATCCCGTAACATGTCCACGAAGGCAGGTGGATCCGAGTACCCGATACCCTGCTGGTCCGGGCCGGCATGGGCAATGATCGGCAAGCCGCGTTCCTCGCAGGTCCTGTAGGTGGCCCACAGGCGTCGATCCGACATCATGCACCCCTGAGCCGGACCATGGAGCTTGACGCCGTGGGCTCCGTGGGACTCGTGGAGTTCGCTGACCAGGATGGCGCCGGCTTCGTCGGGTGCCAGCAGGGGGTCCGTGGCAATGAAGATCGCGAGTTCCGGGTGCTGCCTCCCGACACCGCAGGCCCACAGGTTGAACTGTCGCATCTCATCGGCCATGCGCGCTTCGATGTCCGCGATTGCCTTCTCGCGCCTGCTTGCGGTGAGCCCGGGTTCGAGTGTGGCGATGGCCTGTGAACGGATCTCGGCAGTGGTGTAGAGATTGACAATGACGGCTCGTGATATGCCCGCCGAGACCATGGACTCCAGCAACTCGTCGACCGTGCCGTCGAGGGTGCTCGCCCTCACTCCGGCAAGTTCTCCGTACTCCCAGACTTCATAGCCCGTCTTTTCGGCCCGGCCGATTTCGCGGGTCTCGTAGATGTGGACATGGGAATCGATCTTGAGAGGATCAGCCACGTCTCAACCTCCTCGTCATGTCGCAGATGTGCTGCCCTGCCCCTGTTGGAAAGGGCAGGGCAGCCACCGATTCTACATACCGGAACGGCCAATCCACTTGTTGGAATTGTACGTCTCGCCGAATCCGTCTGCAGCCAGCGACAAGAGGAGGCTGTTGTCGATGCCATCTTCGGCCGTCGGCGTGTTGTCGGTCACGCCGGCCTCGTGGTAGACCGAGGCGAAGATGTCCCAGGTCGAATTCAGGTATCCGGCCTCGCAGTCTTCACCGCCAAACATCTCGCCCCAGTTGCTCGGCTCTTCTGGGGGAAGCGGCGCCCCTTCGGGAATGCTGGCGCACATCGGCACACCACCCTCAACGCCGATGGCGCCGAGGTTCTGGTTGATGTTGAGCATCACGGTTCCCTGCTGGGTGATCTCGACGTCCCCGACCGGCCAGTCCAGTCCCCGGGCGACGATCTCGTTGCCTTCCTCCGGATTCTCCTTCCACCAGTTCACCGCCTCGAACCATGAACGCAACACCTCTTTGGCCACATCCGGTTTTTCGGCCATCCAGTCCGTATTGCAGGCGATGGAGTCGGAAATCAGGCCGCGTTCCCAGGTACGGTCCGTGCGGCTGCTCTTGAAGAGGTAGGAGTCCTCACGTTCCTGGGACTGTGTTGAGAACGGGATGAAGTTGACATCGATGTCAAGGGCCCCGCTGACGAAGGAGGCGGTAGCATCCTGGGGCAGCATGATCTTGTGCTCCGCGGCATCGAAATCCATGCCCGCGCGCTTGAGGGTCAGCAACATCCACATGTGGTTGAGAAAGCCGTAGTCGGCGGCGTAGGAACGTCCGGCAAAGTCCTCCACGGACTGGATATCGGACGCTACCACCATCTCATCGAGCCCGTAGGACATCAGCGGCACCGCCACATGCCTCACCGGGATACCGGCAGCGTGGGCGACGACGGTGGAGTCCATGGTCGTCATCATGCACTGGAGGTGACCGGTGGAGAGTCCGGCGTTGCGCGCCGTGATGTCCTCGATGATCTGCACCTCAAGATTGACGCCTTCCGCCATTCCCTTTTCCTGGACGATGAACCAGGGTCCATAGACAGAGACAGGAATGAGGGTAACAGTCACGTCCTCCGCCGCGCGCAGGGTGCTTCCTGCGGTCAGCGCGACAGCCAGCGACAGGCCGGCAAGAAGACCGGTTCCACGCTTCAGTAATCCTTGCATATCACGTTTCCTCCCTTGGTAGACGATGTTCATTTCTGCTGGATCTCCTCGCGCATCATGGCGAAGAGTTGTCTTTCAAGATCGACGTATCCGGGCAACGCCAGCATCTCCTCCTTGCGCGGGATGCGTCGTCCCTCCTTGAATGACACCGGAATGTCGGCCTTGATGCGGCCGGGTGACCGGGTAAAAAAGATAATTCGATCCGAAAGGTAGATGGCTTCCTGAATGTCGTGGGTGACGGTGACTACCGTGGTGTTTTCGCGTTCGATGATCTCGATCATCATTTCCTGCATTTCCCAGCGTACCTGGGCATCGAGAGCACCGAAGGGTTCGTCCATCAGCAGCACCCCCGGGTTCTGCGCCAGGGTGCGGGCGATCGCCACGCGCTGTTTCATGCCTCCCGAGAGGCTCGCCGGATAGGAATCACCGAAGCCATCGAGATGAACCAGCCTGAGAAATTCGTCGGACCGCCGGCTGCGTTCGTCCCGCGACAGTCCCATGATCTTCATGCCGTACTCGATGTTCCTGCGCGCAGTCAGCCACGGGAATGATGTGTAGGCCTGGAAGATCATGCCGCGGTCGGGACCGGGGCCGGTGATGGGCTTGCCGAAGATCGTGAGGTCGCCCATCGAGGGATACTCGAGGCCGGCGATCATGCGCAGCATGGTCGTCTTGCCGCACCCCGACGGTCCTATGAAGCAGACGATCTCGTTTTCCCGCAGCTCCATCGAGATGTTGTCGACAGCGGTGAAGGTGCCGCCGACATACTGACGCGTGACGTTGCTCGCCGTGATCGCCGTTCGTGGCGGGGTCTGATCATCCGGCACGGTCAGTCACCGCGTTCACGATTCCATGGAAAGGCGTACCGCGCAGCAAGACGGAACAGGAGGTCCGTTGCCACGCCAAGGAAGCCGATGGTGAGAATTCCCGCCATGATGATATCGACCTTGAGGAACCTTCCGGCGCGCATCATGACAGCGCCAATGCCGTCCGATGCGGCGACGATCTCGGCGATGACGAGGTAGGTCCAGCCCACGGCGATCATGTTGCGCATGGAGTCCACCACGGCCGGCGCCACCGCCGGAACCACAACCTCGGTCACGACCTGGCGTCGTCCGGCCCCCATGGTAAGCGCTGCTTCGATCAACTCCGGCTGCACCGCTTTCGTATTGTCGAGAATAAGCGCTACGAGGAAGAAGATGACGCCCAGCACCAGCAGGGCCAGCTTCTGCGTGTCCGTCGGACCGAACCACACCAGGAGCAGCGGAATGAAGGAAGCCGCGGGCAAGTAACGGAAAGCGGAGATTGTCGGATTGAGAAGCGCCCTCAGCCTCATGAAACAGCCCATGGCGATGCCGAGGGGAACGGCGATCAGGCAGGCGGCAAAGAAGCTGGCGAAGATGCGAAAGCAACTCTTGAGAATGTCGGCGATGTAGTCCTTTTCGACGATAAGGGTGATGAGAGCCCCCAGGACTTCCTGGGGCGCCGGAAGGAATCTCTGGCTTTCTTCAGGGGTGATGTAGTGGCCGAGTTCCCAGATGATGAAGAATCCGGCTGCTCCTGCGAGACCCAGGATGAGGGTGGTCCTGCCGGAGAGCACGGTGCGCAGTTCGAAGAGCGATACGCTGCGCCTGGCAACCTGATTCACATCCTCGCCACGGCGCCGTCGCAACCTGATCATACCGGGTCCCGATGGTCCGGGCGCACGCTGCTCATGGATGCATCCTCCTTGCAGCCGTGACGATATCAACAGTCATGCATGCCGATCAAGAAGCCATGCCGGCGCCTTGAATTGAAAGGGCCGATATGCGGAAATGGTCCCTCTGCAGCCGGATCCGGGAGACACCCGTGATCAGACAATTCGACTACCTGCGACCCGACAGCACCGATGCAGCGATCGCCATGAAGGCCCGCCACGGCGAGCGCGCCCGCTACTGGGCTGGCGGTACGGACCTGATGCTGCAGTGGCGTCGAGGCGAGGTGATGATCGACCATTGCATCGATCTGACACACCTCACCGGACTTGACGGTATCGAAGCGTTGCCCGGTGAAATCAGGATCGGGGCGATGGCGACCCTCGATGACCTCGACCAGGCTTCCTCGATGCATCCCGTCATGCAAGCGCTTGGTGATACCGCTCGGTTGATGTGTACGAAGCAGACGCGCACCCTTGCCACGGTTGGCGGCAACATGTGCAATGCCTCGCCGGGAGCGGATCTTTCGCCGCTCTTTGTGGCGCTTGATGCCCGCTGTTTGATCCAGGGCCCGAACGGTCGGCGTGAAGTTTCGATGGAGGATTTCCTTACCGGCGTGAACAGGACGGATCTCGGCGCGGAAGAACTGCTGTGCGCCATTGTCGTGCCGGTGCCGCAGACGAAGCGTGAAGCAAGCTATCGCAGGGTTGCCCGCACGGTGGTCGACATTGCCCTGGTGAGTGCCGCGGTGTCGTTGACCACTGATGGCAGCACCATCACGGACGCGCGCATTGCGCTGGGTTCCGTGGCGCCGGTTCCGGTTCGTGTGACAGAAGGAGAGAAGGTTCTTGCCGGCAGGCCTCTGGACGACATTGATGCGGCGCACCTCGAAGAAGCCGCCGGCCATGCCGCGACCGTTGCACGACCGATTTCGGATGTCCGTGCCGGCGCCGGCTATCGCGCACGGATGTGTCCGGTACTTGTCCGTCGCGCCCTCACTGATGCACTGGGGCGTCTCGGAGGTGACGAAGAATGATCCGCATGACCGTCAATGGCCAGGCCTTCGATCTTGATGCAAGACCGCACGAGCGCCTTTGTGATCTCCTGAGAAGGGCTCTCGGACTCCATGGAGTGCGTGTGTCGTGCAGCGAGGGGGAATGCGGTTCCTGCACGGTGATCATGGATGGCGAGCCCGTCACGTCGTGCCTCGTCCTCGCCATGCAGGCGGAAGGCCGCGAGGTCGTGACCATCGAGGGGCTTGGCAATGAGGATAACCTTCACCCGATCCAGGAGGCCTTCATCGAGGAACAGGGGTTCCAGTGTGCGTTCTGCACTCCGGGTTTCATCATGGCCGCGAAGGCCTTCCTTGACGAAAACCCCGATCCGACAGAAGAAGAGGCCGCCATGGCCATGAGCGGAAACATATGCCGCTGCGGCGCTTATCCTTACATTGTGAAGTCCGTAATGAATGCGGCGGCTCGACTGAGGGAAGTTGAGTCGGGTTCGAACATCGGTTGAGCAGGGGGAGAGGGACGATGGCAGTAGCAGCAACCGAAGCAACGGGACACCGGTCTGCCTGGAGGATCGCCGGCAAGGGCATTCCCGTGAAGGATGCCCGGGAGAAGGTCACGGGATCACTGAAGTACGCTGTCGACCTTGAAGTCCAGGGCATGGTGCACGGCAAGATCCTGCGCAGTCCTCATGCACACGCGCGCATCGTCTCCATCGACACCACCAGGGCCGAGGCACTTCCCGGCGTGCTCGGCGTCGTTACCCATCACGATACGCCGCAGAATGTCTGGGAGAACGCCTGGTTCAACTATCGCGGCAAGATTCTCGACGGCATCGCCCGCTTTCACGGTGACGACATGGCGGCGGTCGCCGCCGTCAGCGAGGAGGTCGCCGAAGCGGCGCTCGAACTCATCGATGTCGAGTACGAGCTCCTCGACGCGGTCTTTGATCCGGAAAAAGCGATGCAGCCCGACGCTCCGCAGATACGCGAGGAGGGCAACCTTCGTGATCCCTATGTCGTCGAGTGGGGTGATGTCGAGAAGGGAGCTGACGAAGCGGATTTCATCGTCGAGACCGAGATTCGCTTCGCCAGTCAGCAGATGGCGCCGTTGGGCCGCAATGCCTGTATCGCCGAGTGGAACGGCGATCGCGTGACCCTCTGGACCTCGTCCCAGACACCGTCGGAACTGCGAGACGGTATCCACGAAGCCTTCGGCATCCCGCTCAGCCGGGTTCGTGTCATCGCTTTGCCGTCCGGAAGTTCCTTCGGCAACTGGTGGAGCGCCAACTTCATGCTCATTACGGCCCTGCTCGCACGCAAGGTGCGCAAGCCGGTCAAGATCGAGCTTTCCAACGAGGAGTGCATGGCGACGGTAAAGCGCCGGCACATAGAGATTTCCCGGGGCCGCATGGGATGCCGCAACGATGGCACCCTGACCCTGGCGGAATTCGATCACATCATCGACAACGGCGGTTACGGCTTCAAGGATGATGTCGGCTTCTTCTGTGTCGACAACTGGGGCCGCGCGGAACACGGGCACTACGCCATTCACGGGGTCAACACGAACCTCCTGACCGCCGGATGCATGCGTGCGGTTGGTGATGTGACCCTGGGCTCGGTCGTGGAAAGGGTGGCCGACATGTGCGCCATCCGTCTTGGCATGGATCCGGTGGAGTTTCGTCTGAAGAACCAGATCAAGCCTGGCGAACGCCTGCGCATGCAGCACAGCCGGCAGTACATGAAGGGATCGCTTGAGCAGTATCTCGAGGGTATTCCCGAGGAACAGAGGCAGGAGTGGCCGAAGCTCTTTCACCTGTCGAGCGGTTCCACCGATGAAATCCTGCGCAAGGGCGCGGATGCCTTCGACTGGTCGTCGAAGTGGAAAGGCTGGGGTGTGCCTTATGCCGTAGACGGGCCCAGGCGCAGGGCGGTGGGCGTCGGCACCGGTGCCCACGTCTGCGGTGTCGAATTCGAGGGCAATGTTTCCGCCGTCGTGCGCATCAATCCGGATGGAAGCGCCAAGGTTCACTGCGCTGTCGGCCGCCAGGGGCAGGGGAGCGAGACCACCCAGGCCCAGGTAGCGGCGGAAGAGCTTGGCATTCCGTTCGACAAGGTGGAGATCGAGACCGGCGACACCGATTCCTGCCCCTGGAGTCACGGCTCGCTGGCCAGCAACACCATGTATCGCGTCGGTTGGGCGACACGCGCTGCAGCCAATGACGCAAAGCGCCAGTTGCTGGACATTGCTGGCCGGGAATTCTTCGACTCACCCCCTCACGAGCTCGATGTGGTCGATGGTGTCATCTGTTCCAAGGACCCCAACAAGCGGAACATCCGCATCACGGTGGAGGAGGCGCTCAATCACTTCCGGGGAACCGACGCGCTGGGTCAGGCATCGTCGATTACTGGCAGGCCACAAGGCCCCATGCCGCCGGCCAGCACCTTCGCCAGACACTTCGCGGCACACTTTGTGGATGTTGAGGTCGACATCGAGACCGGCGAGATCAGGTTGCTGGACTTCCTGGCGACCCAGGACAGCGGCACGATCATGAACCCCCAGGTGATGAAGAACCAGATGATTGGTGGCGCCATCTGCGGCGCCGGGTTCGCCATTTATGAAGCGTTGTCCTTTGACGACGATGGCCGAATTCTCAATGCCAACCTTCTCGACTACAAGCTCCTGCGGGCAGCCGACTTTCCGCTGCGAGACGAGGTCATCTACGGTGACTCATACGACCCGGTGGGGCCCTTTGGCGCCCGCAGTGCCGGGGAAGCACCGGCGGCGGCGGCAGGCCCGGCCATCGCCCAGGCCGTCTACAACGCCGTAGGCACCTGGGTCGACATGCCCATGACCCCCGAGAACGTCGTCACTGCACTCGACTCCCTGCACTGAGGCACGGGAGAAGGAACCAGCTATCGTGGCAGGAACACCGCATCATCCGGTTTGCTGTCGTGCTCGTTTCGGACGTGCCCATTAGTCAACCGAGCAACAGCGCCAACTACGTTTCTCGGAAGACGATGGAGGCGCCGGTGGTTCCTCCCGCTGCCGGGCGTCTTGTCGCACCATGAGTACGATGAACCTGACGTTGCCCCGGGGCCCCAGGGCTCTTGCGGACCACCAGACCGCGACTTCTGATCAAGCGTAGTTGGGCCTTTCCGGGCAGTCGGGGTCGAGGGGGAAGATGGGGCGGCGCACCCTTCGGAAGGTGAAAAGACTGTTGTCGCTGCTCGTCACGCCGACACCGTTGCAGGGAACTTCGGCGGTGGCGATGTCGCTGAATCCTGCCCGGAAGTGGATGCGTGACTTGAGGATGATGTAGCGCTTGTGGAGGGGCTCGATCCCGACGCTGCGCAGGCATCCCGGATCGTAGGGCTCTGTCTGGCGCGAGACGACGACGATCTCGACGTTGCCGGTCTGGAGAACGCCGGATCGTCCCATGGACATCGTCGTTCCGCGGCCCATCGGCACCGTGACGGTGAAATCGCCATCGGTGAGGGAGCGGACCTTCCCCGTCACGACGAGCGGTTCTCCCACTCTGCCGATTTCGGGCATGTCGACCTTGCCGCCAAGCTCGACCGTGACCTCGCTGCCGACTCCGGCCGCTGTCATGGCATCGATTGCCGCTTCGTCGCAGATGCCGAACATGGCGACATTCTCAAGCCCTTGGCGCATGACCTCCCGCAGGACGGCGACCGTATCCTGTGTTCCGCCGGAAGCGGCATTGTCGGCATGATCAAGGAGAATGACCGGGCCTTCCTCCATCTGTCCGGCATGGGCCACGGTGTGCTCCAGTGGTTCGGCCTCGAAAAGCCACTCTTCGCGGCGCCGCCACGCTTCACCGAGCAGGCGTTCGGCGGTCGCCTGAGCCTCGCCGCGGTCACCATCGGCCACCGTCACAACGGAGAGCCCGGCGTTGTGGAAGTCGGCCAGGGGAAAGCCGCCGAAGACGCTCACGGCAAGCAGTCCGGCCTCTTCGGCCTGGCGGGCCATGGTGATCATCGATCCCATGGGTTCATCGTCATGCCCCATGCGCAGGGTCTGGGCGAGAATGGGGCGCTGTCCCCATGCCATCACCGGGGTCACCCGCCTGTCGAGGGCGTCCACCATGATGCGCCCGGCGTGATGGCCGGCCTCGTACATGTCGAGATGCGGATAGGTCTTGTAGCCGACAATCACGTCCGTGTTGTCGACGATCTCAGGCGTGATGTTGGCGTGAAGGTCGAGACTGATGGCAATGGGAAGATCCGGAGCGATACTACGGATGCGTTTCAGAAGACCGCCTTCACCATCATCGGTCGTTTCGGTGACCATGGCCCCGTGGAGATCGAGGAGACAGACGTCGCAACCGGCCTGAACGGCTTCCAGGATGGCGTCGCACATCACGCTGTAGGCGTGCTTCTCGACCGGGCCTGAAGGGGCGGCGTTGCCGGCGATTGGTGTGACAACCTCCATGCCGGCCTCATCGGCGACATCAAGGAATGCGCCAATTCCCGTCCCGGTTCCCTTGAAGCGCCGATAAACTTCCGGGCCCGTCGGAACGTCAGGCGAGCCGAAACGGGAAAGCGGCGTCGGCACCGGTGAGAAGGTGTTGGTTTCGTGTTCCATCATGGCGACGACAGCACGCCTCGTCATGGCTGATCTCCCGATTTGTTGTCCCAACTATCGCAGCGCGGCGGATTGTGTCAAAACCGCGTCCGATGACGGTCACGCGGAGACTGGCACCATGCGCAAACGTGGATCGAGAGGTGTCCGAGCGGCGAGTCTGCGCATCTGCGTGACCTGCCGCTGGAGAGCGCTCGATGCCATGCCGGACGGTGACGACCTTCCGGGAAAGCGACTCCACGACATTGCTTGCGCCATTGCATCGCCGGGGGAAAGGGAGCGCATTCATCCGATCGTGTGCCTCACCCATTGTCCTGATGCCTGCAATGCGGTGGCGATGCAACGTGGCAAGCCACCGCTGCTGGCAACCAGGATGTCTCCCGATCACGACACTGCGAGGGCACTTCTCGACACGCTCCATGCCTACGACCAGTCTCCTGATGGTGTCGTCTCATGCAGCGCTGTCGAGACGCGTCCCCTGGTTCCGGGCGCAACACGCCGCCGCAGATGACATGATCGGTCCCCGGAACTCCAATTACGAATAGTTCCGAGTTGCAAGTAGATGATTGTATTTGCAGTTCCTCTGTCAGGGCGTTACCGTTTCCTGGTGTTTCGGTATCGGCTCATGGGAGGCTCAATTGATGCAGAAATCTCTGTCCATCGATCCGAACAAGTGCACAGGCTGCCTTCAGTGCGAACTGGCCTGTTCGCTTGACAATGAAGGGGCGTTCAACCCCTCCAAATCGAGGATCAAGGTCTTCAACTTCGAAGGGAAGGGACGCTTCGTTCCCTATACCTGTACGCAGTGTGATGAGGCCTGGTGCGCCGAGGCCTGCCCGACGAACGCCATTTCGGTTGACCGCGATACCGGAGCCAAGGTGGTGAGCGATGCTCTGTGCGTCGGCTGCAAGGTATGCACCATCGCGTGCCCCTTCGGCACCATCAACTACAACCAGTCGACCGGCAAGGTGATCAAGTGCGATCTGTGTGGTGGCGATCCGGAATGCGCCAAGGCGTGTCCGACCGAAGCCATCACCTATGTTGATGCCAACTGGACCGGTCTTGACAAGATGCGCGCCTCGGCCGCTGTGGCCGACGCTGCGGCGCAGGCTTAGGGGAGGAACGCACAATGGCATGGGCTGGAAAGTTACTGCGGGTCAACCTTTCTGAAGGCACTTGCGAGAGTGAGCCTCTCAACATGGAGTGGGCGCAGGCCTACCTCGGTCAGCGCGGTCTTGCGACCAAGTATCTCTCCGAGGAGATCGATCCCAAGGTCGACCCCTTGTCGCCGGAGAACAAGCTCATCATGACGACAGGCCCCCTGACCGGAACCTGCGCGTCGACGGCGGGCCGCTATTCAGTGGTGACCAAGGGCGCCCTGACAGGCGCCATTGCCTGTTCCAATTCCGGTGGTTTCTTCGGCAACGAGATGAAGAATGCCGGCTGGGACATGATCATTTTCGAAGGCAAGTCGCCGACACCGGTCTACCTCCTGGTGCTTGATGGGGCTGCCCGTCTCGTCGATGCCTCGAAGCACTGGGGAACATCGGTCTGGGACACCGAAGAAGCCATCAAGCACGACCATGGAGATCCGCTGATCCGGGTCGCCTCGATCGGTGTCTCGGGCGAAAAGGGCGTCAAGTACGCCTGCGTCGTGAACGACATGCACCGGGCGGCAGGCCGTTCGGGCGTGGGTACGGTAATGGGTTCCAAGAACCTCAAGGCGGTTGCGATCCGTGGCACCCTGGGCGTCAGCGTCAAGGACCCACGCCGCTTCATGGAAGCGACCGCTGCGGCCAAGCAGGTGCTTGCCGACAATCCGGTCACCGGGCAGGGGCTGCCTGCCATGGGAACCCAGGTTCTCATGAATGTGATCAACGAGACTGGAGCCCTGCCCACGCGCAATCACCGTGATGTCCAGTTCGAGGGCGCCAACAACATTTCGGCTGAGGCCATGGCCGAGGTGCGGGAGACGGATGGCAAGAAGAACCTTGTCACCAACGCGGCCTGCTTCGGCTGCACCATCGCCTGTGGCCGGGTCTCCGAGATCGACCGGACTCACTTTTCGGTTGCCGAACGGCCCGAGTACCAGATCATCTCGGGCGGTCTCGAGTATGAGGCTGCCTGGGCCCTTGGCGCAGCCACCGGTGTTGACGATCTGGAAGCACTCACATTCGCCAACTTCATCTGCAACGAACAGGGCCTCGATCCCATTTCGTTCGGCGCCACGGTCGGTGCCGCAATGGAACTGTTCGAGGAAGGTGTGATCTCCACCGGTGACACCGGTGGGATCGAACTCAACTTCGGCAATGCCGAGGCGCTGTGCAAGGTGGCGGAGCTGACTGGCAAGGGTGAGGGCTTTGGTGCCGAGATCGGTCTTGGTTCGAAGCTGCTGTGCGAGAAACACGGCAGGCCCGAACTCTCGATGTCTGTCAAGGGCCAGGAGTTCCCGGCCTATGACAGCCGCGGAATCCAGGGCATGGGACTGACCTATGCCACGTCCAACCGAGGTGCCTGCCATCTCAGGAGCTACACGGTGGCGTCGGAAATCCTCGGTATCCCCGAGAAGACCGATCCCCTGGTGGCTGATGGCAAGGCGGGTCTGGTGCGTGCCTTCCAGGACGCCACGGCGGCTGTCGACTCGACCGGCATGTGTGTCTTTACGACATTCGCCTGGACCCTCGAGGACTTCGCGCCACAGGTGGATGCGGCCTGCGAAGGAGAGTGGACCGCAGAACGCCTTCTCGAGACAGGTGAGAGGATCTGGAACCTTGAGCGGCAGTTCAACATCGCCGCCGGCTTCACCGGTGACGATGACAATCTGCCGCCACGCCTCCTCAAGGATGCGGCAAAGACCGGTCCCGCCGAAGGGAAGGTCAACGGTCTCGAGACCATGCTGCCCGAGTACTACGAAGTTCGCGGCTGGACGCCGGATGGTGTCCCGAGCAACGAAACCATCGCGCGCCTCGGGTTGTAGACTGCCGACATTCGGCTGAACCGGGCGGCCCCTTCCTGAAACCGGGAAGGGGCCGCCTGATTCCGGGATTGGCATTGCCCGTTTCTGGCGAATAGCGGTGGCGTCCGACACGACACACGTGTGCCGGGCAGATGTCATGCCGGCATTGCCCGGAACGGCGTCCGGCGGCCTTCCAGACCTCATTCGACTGATGAAAGAAACGCCGGGACTTGCCGTATCGCAGTTCTTCCGCGACGCGAGAGTTGGAAATTTGTGAGGAGGTGCCGGCGCTCACATTTGAGGGCGAGCCCTCGTGACGTCTTGCATTCCGGCAACACAAAGCCAGAAGAGAGTTGTATCGCCGTTGCTGTCACACGGCTGTGTCATCGTACCCGCGGAAAGAGCGCGCACTCCATGGAACCGCCATGAACAAGGCCCTCGCCTCGTTGGGGTGGATCGGTCTCGATCGGTTTGTCGTTGTAGGTGATGTCGTCGCCGATCCAGTGAGTCGCAAGCGCACGGCGACGGTTTGCGGTGGCGAGGTTGCCGGGTGCGCTGTGGTGGGTCCTGCTGTGAAAGACGAGACAGTCACCGGGATCCATGGGAGCGTAGACGACTTCGTGATCACCCTCGACGCAGTCCCAGTCGGGCGGCGCGGGCAGATCCTCGGGTCGGGCATAGGCGTCGTTCGGATCGAAGTGGACCGATCGATAGCGTTGGTCGCGCATCAGGTGGGAGCCGCGAACGAACCGCAACGCAGTTTCGACCGGGATTCGGTCAATGGCGATCCACTGATTGCAAATCTGTTCACCGGCGACGGGCCAGTAGGCCTCGTCGTAGTGCCAGGGCGTCTTGCGGCTGGTGCCCGGCTCTTTCAATAGCATGAAGTCAAAGTAGAAGATCAGGGACTTCGAACGCATGACCTGCATGGCGATGTCGGGCGCGTGCGACTCCAGGCAGAATCTCCGGAACTGCTCGATACGCCGCCACATGAAGGTATCGTAAAAGAAGAAACCAGGCTCTCCTGGCGCCGCGATGTTGAACGCGAGTGCATTGTCGTCCGCGTTCGCGACCGCGATGTCCATGCCTTCGGCCAGAAGGTCCACCCAGTCCTGGGAATAGACATCCCGAAGCCAGACGACGCCGTCCCGCTCATAGGCCTGGACTGCCTCTTCGGAAACTGTTGCTTCCGCCACCCTGAATCCCGGAAGTGCGACGGGATGCTTGATGACCGGCAGTTCTGCAGTGGCAGTCACTCGAATTCTCGTTGTTGAATGCGGCAGTATGGCGCAGGCCACGCGGCGGACAAGGCACTCTCGGATGGATGCCTTGGCGATCGTTACCGGAATAGAGCCTTGCACGCGCAAGCCCCGAATCTCTCGGGTGCTGCCACGGTCGGAGGTTTCGTCGGGGACGTAGCACAACGTCGCCGCGTACTTCCAGGTCCGGGCAGGTGGCCCGACCTGACCATGCGGGCAGAATTGACCGCGCCTTCGACGGTCTGCTCCAGTAGCTGAAAACGACCTCCCGGTTCAGGGCGAGAATGAAATCGTGTGTTCAACGTTCTGCGATGGTCACCGGGAGGGACGCAACCAGCGGAGTCACGGATCGACGGTTTTCAGCCAGAGATCGAGTACTGCTCCATCGGCGCCGGTCACGGGATCGGTCGCGGGCAAGGGGACGTTCCGCACAGCCTCGCGCATGGCGTCCCCTGCGGTTTCTCCCTCGCGCCTGAGGTCGGGACTCTGCCCCGGAGGATAGGCGCCGACCACGGAAAGGCCCGGTTCGTCGTCGAGTCGGCAGTGGCCGACGCCGGCAGGAATGAGCGCCACATCTCCCGCCTTGACCTTGAAGACGGGACCGTCCGGTCCGCCGAACTGGATGACCGCGCGTCCCTGGGCGATTCCCACCACTTCGTGAGCTTCGGCGTGGTAGTGGTGATAGGAGAAGATCGCCTGACCCTGCCATCCGTTGCCCCAGCCGTTGGTGCGAAAAGTGCGCTGGACATCATCGTCGGGACTGTCCGTCGTGAACGTCAGCGCGTTCCTGTAGAGGATCAGGGGAAGTTCGGGATTGTTGGGGATATCCCCGCTGTCCTCAATGATCCGGTGCACCACCTCAACCAAGATCGCCTCCCTTCTCAGGATGTTCCTATGGTTCTCCTAATTCCTCACGACTGCAAGATGGCCGTCAGCGAGTCAAGGAAAGGAACGGTTGGAGCGTCATCTCCGGCGGCAGCGAGGTCCCTTGCAGAGGACCTGGTCTTGGTGGCGATCTCGCCCCGAATTCTTGACTGGAGTACGATCTCAGTGGCTACGGAGCGGCACGATGCACACGGAAGCACCAACGGGCAACGTCGTGTTGGGCAACTCTGGCTCTCCCCCGGCCTTCAACCGGATTCCGAGTGCCACGGAGGATCGCTCGGCTCTGGCATCGGTCATCACCGATCAGATGGTCTCGATGCGGGACGGCGTTCGTCTCGCCACCGATGTCTACCTGCCTCAGGGAGACGGTCCCTTTTCGACCGTGCTGACACGACTGCCTTACGGCAAGACCGAAGCGTGGTGCAACATGCCTGAAGTAGCCGAGTATTGGACACGCAAGGGTTATGCGGCCGTCGTGCAGGACGTGCGAGGAAAATGGGGCTCAGAGGGCGTCTTCGAGCCCAATCTGAACCGGCACGAAGTGCCGGACGGCTACGACACCATCGAGTGGATTTCCGGGCAACCCTGGACGAACGGCGCGGTCGGGATGTGGGGTCAATCGTACTACGGCTTTACAAGCTACGCCGGTGCGGTCAGTGGTCATCCTGCGCTCAAGTGCATCGCGCCGGGCAACATCAGTCTGGATCGATTCAGCTGCACATTTCGCCACGGGTGCCTGCATCTCAATACAATGGGAACCTGGGCGATCGCGATGGCGGACCAGACCTATCAGGACCTCTCCAGGCTGGATTACTGGCATTTGCCAATGGCCGACATTGGCCGCCATGCCGGGGCGCCGTCGAGCTACTTCGATGAGATACTTGCCAATCCCCGGCCCTCACAATTCTGGGAGGAAAGAAGTCTTCTCGCCGGCTACGAGTGCATTCAGATACCGGTGCTGCACAGAGGTGGTTGGTTCGATACCTACCTGGGGCCTACCATTGACGATTGGCGGCGCATGAACGAGCGCAATCAATCGGCTGGCAATCAGCATCTCTTCATCGGGCCGTGGGATCATCGAAGCACGGCAGACCTGCTTCACCGGGTGGGCCTGTTGCCTGTCGCGGACGGGACGGCGGAAGCACGTTTTGACTCAAGCTGCGCATTTTTCGATCGATATCTCTCAGACGCGGATTCCGACTTCGGCGCGCGAGGGCAGGTTCGTTACTACGTGCTGGGCAAGGATATCTGGCGGGATGCCGTTTCGTGGCCCCCGCGCGAGACCCGATTGATGCCGATGTACCTGCGCTCCATGGGTCGGGCCAACACACGGTCGGGGGATGGCCGGCTCTCGTGGGACCGCCCGCCTGGCGAGGAGGCTCATGACTGCTTTGTCTACGACCCGGCAGACCCTGTCGCCGATACTCTGGGAATCGACTGCTGGTCGTTGGCCGGTGAAATGGGAGATCGACGCGAACTCGAGGATCGCCAGGACGTGTTGGTGTACACGACCGAACCCATCAGCGATGGCCTGGAACTCACAGGCCCCATAACAGCGCGAGTTTACTTTGCGAGCGATGCGCGGGACACCGATGTGACCGTCTCCTTGGTGGATGTAGCGCCGGATGAGAGCGCCAATCTGATCCAGGATGGAATACTGAGAACACGCTATCGCGATGGCATGGACGCGCCGGCGTTGATGGAACTGGGAAAGGTCTACAAACTGGAGATCGATGTCTGGTCGATCAGTTATGCGCTCGCGCCCGGCCACCGGCTTCGAGTCGAGATATCATCGAGTTGCTTCAACCGCTACGACCGAAACCTGAACACGGGCCGGCCACTCGGCCTGGGCACCGTACCCGTAAAGGCGACCCAACGAGTATTCCACGATGCAACCCGACCTTCCGCCGTGCTGTTGCCGGTCCATCCTTGATGATCAGGAACGATGCGGCCAGTGAACCCAAAGTGCTGCACTGGCGAGAGGCAACCGGGCACCAGCGACCGTTGCCCGACTTCCTCCAAGGGCGAGGGAATGCTTGTACGGCCCCCGCGAGGTCTGCAAACTCGCCCTGGCCCGCGCGAATTCGGATAGGGTGGGGGCCTATCACCAGACCGACCTGTTCAAGAAGCGTCGGGCTCTGATGGAGGATTGGTCAAGCTTCGTGGCACGATCAGTTGGTAAAGCTGCGTGTAAGGGTCGAAAATAGATATCAAATGAGTAGCACTTTATCGCACTCAACATTGTCGGGGGACTGCTTTGCGTACGGTCGTGGATGACAATGACCGCAGTGTAGAGCTCGATACTGCTATGAGTCTACGAGATCCTCAATTTGTGTCGTTGCGGTGAAACGACGTCGAGCTCCCGGTGAAGGAGATGTAACGGTGGTGTGCACAATGAAGGTTGGGGAAGAAACCACCTTGGAGGAGTGCATTGTTGCACTCGAGAACGGTCGTGACCTGCGGCATTGGATGGAACACCAAGTGAATCTCGAGCGTCCCTCGCTGATTCGGTGCGCCACATACACAGTGACTGCGCTTGGCTTGCGTTGGCTGGGACGGGTTTCAACCCACTCGAATGTTGAGGTTAGGGTGCTTTGTGACCCAAGACAAGCAAGCACTGACCTCTCACGGGATATCAGAAGGGCATTTCCAAATAGCAAGATGACTATCCGGATTGCCCCGATCAGACTTGCACCTTCAATGGATGATACAGGATTGTTCCATCCCAAGATGGTCATTCTTGACGATGTCGTGGCCGCAGTTGGGTCAGCAAACCTTACGGGAAGGGCACTGAGTATCGGACGGGAACCGTACAATGTTGAGATGTCGATTGGACTCTCGGGAGTCAAATCGCGTGCAGCAGTTGCGCGTTTGGTCCGTTGTTTCGATAGCTGGTGGGAAAAGTCATCGCCGATTTTGTCCGCCAATAGACAGTACGAAGAGGAGGCTAACTCTATGGCCCAGGAAGAATATGTCGTGTTTCGGGGACGCCCAAATTGGGGTATCGCACAGATCCAGTCTGAGGGAGCCGGCCTATTCGGGCAGGAGCAATGGTTGGCGATTTCCGATGTTTCTCCAGGTGACCCGGAGCGTCAGGCAGCTAGAGTTCAAGTTCCGAACAGTTTCGTGGAATCAATACAACCCGAAGCTTGGGAGTCGCCAGCAGTCCAAATTGCAGACGCGGCACCGTTTGTGCAACACACTAAAGAGCATTTCTGGCGATTGGCTGCGTATTGGTTGCAAGCTGAAAACCGACAAGGGCAGCTAGATAGCTTACCGGTTCTTCAGTTGCGACATCAGACAAGTTTAGTCGAGTACCTCAGTCGTCCAGATGCCCCACGAGAAGTGTTGATTGCGGACGAGGTCGGACTTGGAAAGACGGTCGAAATGGGATTACTGCTATCTAGATTGAAAGCTGCTGACCCGAAAATTCGCATCCTCTACGTGACTCCAGGCGGCCTCGTAACAAATGTAGTTGACGAGTTTCGGAACATGGGCATGGAAGGTTTGTGGGTGTACGGAAACAGTTCGTTGGACGAGGTTAAGTATCCGCCAGCCCGACTCGGGAGGGAGGAACATGACCCGTGGGTTGTCGCTTCACTGCACCGCCTTGGACTCGGAACCAATGTAGAAAGGCTGCTGAAGGAGACGGAATGGGATGTTGTAATTGCGGATGAATGCCATCGGCTGAGAATGTATGGTACTGGTGAAGGCCAAACGGCACAGAAATGGTTCCGCCTAGTTGAACGAATTGTTAATGGACACTTATCTGCCGGTGGTCGTGTGTATTTCCTCTCGGGAACTCCCCATCAAGGGAACCGAGAGGTCTTCCTGAATCTAGTTTCCATGATGTGTCGTCTCGGCCGACAGGCGACGCAGCAGGATCAAGAGCGAGCGCTAGCAGGACGTGTGATTTACAGGACCAAAGAGGAAGTGTGCGATTGGGATGATTTGCCAGTGTTCCCCAAGAGGGACGTGCGCTTACCACACTACGCAGAAAACCCACCCGAATACAACAGGCTGCTTGACGACATAGCCAGGTTCTTTGATTGGTTGCAATACAGCGGTGGAGGGACTCAAGGACGGGCTCTGGGCTTCGTTAAGAGCCATGCGCTTCAGTACGCCGCGAGTTCGCCGAAGGCGGGGTTTGCGTTCCTATTGCGGCGACTTCTCCGCCATTTCGATAAGGAAGTAGCAGAGGATACGTTGCTGGAATGGACCGGACTGTTAATTCCGTACCGGCATTGGTCTGCCTCCCAGAAGCCGAAGAACTTATTGATGGAATTACGAAAGTCAGTCGCAGCCATGGACGTTGACGACGATGAAAATCATGACTTGGGAAACTCGGTAGGGCCTGCGGGATCAAGCAAATTGCGAGCAGAGGAGAGAACCCGACTAACAAAACTTTTGAGGCGATATGCCTCACTTTTATTGAAACCCGAGTCTAACGCGAAGTTCGAGGTTCTTGTAGAGCGACTACAATCTGCGGATGAGCCTTTTGTGGTTTTCGCACAAAGTGTCGATACAGTTTACGAAATAAAACGTTACGTGGAGCGTGAAGGCATACTGTGTTGTCTAATTGTCGGAGGTCAGGATCCAGGCGAACGTCGGCGGATGATCGACCAATTCACGAGCTCTGAGCGACTCGGTCGGCGGGTACTTGTCTCAAGTGCAGCTGGGGGCGAGGGCATTAACCTGCAGATTTCGAGGCGGCTGATTCATTTTGATCTTCCTTGGAACCCCATGGTTTTAGAGCAACGAATCGGTCGAGTTCACCGTATCGGTACAGTTGATACCGTTCTTGTGGACACGATCCTGCTAAAGGACTCAAGAGAAGCAGACATATATGTAAGACTCATGCAGCGTCTATTATCAATTGTTGCCGATCTCACAGATGATGAGGCGCTGCAGGCACAGTATTTCAGACGAATTATGGCAGGGATCCCACTGGAGACTTTGAGAGAGTTGTTCGGAGGGGATGTTGGAGATCAGAACGCGGCGATAGGGAGGGCTGTTGAGGCAGGAAGAGTTCACGTAGAGCAGGTGGACGCAGAACTCCGACAGCACCGTGTTACGGAACTGCCCGAGGACAGGGGAAGGGCAGAAATGAAGCACTTGGTTGAGTTGCTTGAGCGATCACGAAGCATTGAGAGAATCAATGAATCAGTTGGGTACAGTAGAGTGATGTTCAATGACAAGTCGGAAACATTTCAGGCGATCAAGGAGTCAGCAGATAAGTTTGCAATTAGGGATGGCCGAAGGCGGGTACCTGGAAGATGGTTGGTCTTTGATCGAGAAGCGGCGACACGGGCGCCATCTGTGGCGAGGGAGAACAGTGGCGGAATTGATCATCCTATTGTGGGGGTAGCGCTTCAGTCTATGCGGACACCTAAAGCCCTGGAAGATATTGAGTCGCTTGTGGTAGGGCTGGGTGTTCTCGACGAGACCTATCTCGAGTATTTCTCTGATGGAGCGGATGAACCTGTGATCATTCTTAGTTACGTCACTGCGCAACTGATCGGAAAATACTACTTTGATCACGAGCTTCACTTGTTCGCAGTTTCGAAGTCGAATTCGAAAACGGAGCGCTTAGGTCGAGAAGATGGGGAATTGGTGGAGCAATTTGTGTGGAACAACGTTCGCTATGAAGGTCCGAGATTGTCCTGCCCGAAGTTGGATCAGGAGTTGATTGCCCGGTTAGTTGAGGATGATGTGCGGATTCGAGAAGAGATAAGTGAGAACATGCGGGAAGAGAATGGACGATGGGTAGGAGCAGTATGGCCGGTGGCGGCAACAGTATTGGTTCCAAATTAGGCAATGACAACGGGGACGGCCTTTCATTTGATGAGTAAAACATCAGTCTATGCGATCTCTTCAATCTCCTAACAGGAAGGTGCTTGAGTGCAGCAACACTTAAACAGGAACTGCATTTGGGAAAAGCTTCCTCCCTAGTCCATTACAGTTAAGACTAAGTTAAGCAAATCTGGTGGGGAGAAACGATGAGGGGACTCATGCAAACGTTGAGCATTAAGCATGCAGAGCGCGATTTCGGACGACTACTCAATCTTGCACGGTCGGAGCCTGCTACGGTAGCGAAACATGGTCGACGCGTTGTCGTGGTACGCTCTGTCGAGGAGTACGAACCTCTGAAGTCACTGGATATGCCGAAGGCGGACCGTGTAAGGGAGCAGCCGGAGTGATCGGCTATGGATTGACAGACCGGTGACCGATATGGACAAGCAAGGCCTCTCAGAACGCGATATCTGCACCAAGTTCATCACGCCCGCCCTGCGCCATGCAGGGTGGGACGAGATGTCGCAGATCCGCGAGGAAGTGAGCTTCACCAAGGGGCGCATTATCGTGCGCGGTAAGCTAGTAACAAGGGGCCAAGCCAAGCGCGCGGACTATATCCTATACTACAAGCCCAACATTCCCGTAGCGGTCATCGAGGCGAAGGACAACGCTCACAGTGTCGGCCACGGCATGCAGCAGGCGCTCGGTTACGCTGAGACACTGAACATCCCCTTCGCGTTCTCCTCCAACGGCGACGGATTTGTGTTCCACGACCGCACCGGCGCGAGCACGCCGCGGGAGGCGGACCTTGCCCTCAATGCTTTCCCACCGCCCGGCGAGCTATGGGCTCGCTATTGTGCCTGGAAGGGCCTCGCGCCGGATGCCGAGAAGATAGTCCTACAGGACTATCACGAAGACGGCAGCGGTAAGGCGCCGCGCTACTACCAGGTCAAGGCTGTCAATGCCGCGATCGAAACCATCGCCAAGGGGCAGGATCGCATCCTGCTCGTTATGGCCACCGGCACAGGCAAGACCTACACAGCCTTCCAAATCATCTGGCGGCTGTGGAAGGCGGGCCAAAGGAAACGTGTCCTGTTCCTTGCCGATCGAAACGTGCTGGTCGACCAGACCATGGTGAACGACTTCCGCCCCTTCGGGGGAACAATGGCCAAGCTGTCCACGAGCGCCAAGACCATCCGGCACGAGGGCGGTGTTCATCACGTCGATGCCGCCTACGAGATTTATCTCGGCCTCTACCAGGCGATCACCGGACCGGAAGAACACCAGAAAATCTACCGCGAGTTCTCTCGCAGCTTCTTCGATCTGATCGTGATCGACGAGTGCCACCGGGGCAGTGCAGCGGATGATTCGGCGTGGCGCGAAATCCTCGAGTACTTCTCCTCCGCGACCCAGATCGGCCTCACCGCCACGCCGAAGGAGACGAAGTATGCCTCCAACATCGCCTACTTCGGGGAGCCGGTGTTCTCCTACTCCCTGAAGGAAGGCATCCGCGACGGTTTCCTGGCGCCCTACAAGGTGGTCAAGGTTCACATCGACCGCGATGTGGAGGGCTACCGTCCGGAGAAGGGTCAGCTCGACCGCGACGGCCAGGAGATCGAGGACCGCATCTACAACACTAAGGACTTCGACCGCACGCTGGTCATCGACGGGCGCACGAAGGTGGTGGCGCGGAAGGTCACGGCCTTTCTGAGGGAGAGCGGCGATCGGTTTCAGAAGGCCATCGTCTTCTGTGTCGACCAGGAGCACGCCGCGCGCATGCGCCAAGCGTTGATCAACGAGAATGCAGACCTCGTGGGCGAAAATTCGCGCTACGTCATGCGTATCACCGGCGACGACGCCGAGGGGCAGAACGAGCTCGGCCGCTTCACCGACCCCGAATCGAAGTACCCCGTTCTGGTCACCACCTCGCGCCTCCTTTCCACGGGTGTCGACGTGCAGACCTGTCGGATGATCGTCCTTGACCGCGAGGTGGGCTCGATGACCGAGTTCAAGCAGATCGTCGGCCGCGGTACCCGCGTGCACGAGGACACCCGGAAGTACTATTTCACGCTGATGGATTTCCGGGGCGCGACGGGGCATTTCGCGGATCCGGTGTTCGATGGCGAGCCCGTGCAGATCTACGAGCCCGTGGAAGGCGATCCTATGGATCCGCCGGGCGATGACGGCGACGGCTCAGTACCTGCCGATCCCGACGAGGGCGAAACGGTGGTCGATGAGCCGGGCCTGCCGCCGCCCGCGACTGGCCCGCAAAGGAAGGTCTATGTGGACGGCGTCGCCGCAGCCATCGTCGCCGAACGCATCGAGTACCTCGACGAGCATGGAAGCCTGGTCACCGAGTCTCTGCACGACTACACAAGAAAGGTTCTGCGCAAGAGCTTCGCAAGCCTCGATGACTTCCTGAGACGTTGGAACGCCTCTGATCGCAAGCAGGCGGTTCTCGAGGAGATAGAGGCCGCAGGCCTGCCGGTGGCCGTGATCGTCGAGGAGCTGGGCAAGGATCTCGATCCCTTCGATCTCGTCTGCCATGTTGCCTTCGGCACCAAGCCGCTGACGCGCCGGGAGCGCGCCGAGAACGTCAGGAAACGCGATGTCTTCACGAAACACGGGGGGCAGGCCAGTGCCGTGCTCGGTGCTCTCCTCGACAAATACGCTGACGAGGGCGTGCTCAACATTGACGACGCCAACGTGCTCAGGATCCCGCCGATCGACATGCTCGGCACCCCGGTCGAGCTGGTTCGCGCCTTCGGCGGTAAGGCCGGCTTCAAGCAGGCCGCGCACGACCTTCAATCCGCTCTCTACAGGGAGACCGCCTGAGACATGTCTGTCAGCACCCTCGTCAAGTCCATTCAGGACATCATGCGTCAGGACGTGGGCGTCGATGGCGATGCGCAACGCATCAGCCAGCTCTGCTGGATGTTCTTCCTCAAGATCATTGACGACCAGGACCAGGAGCTTGAGCTCCTGAAGGATGACTACCACTCGCCCATCCCCGGCCAACTGCAGTGGCGGGTGTGGGCGGCCGACCCGGAGGGCATCACCGGCATGGAGTTGCTCGCCTTCGTCAACAACGTGCTCTTCCCGTCGCTGAAGGGGCTCCCGTCCGGAGGAGGCCCGCGCGCCAAAGTCGTGCGTGATGTGTTTGAGGATGCCAACAACTACATGAAGTCCGGCCAGTTGATGCGGCAGGTCGTCAACAAGATCAACGACATCGACTTCAACAACCTTGCCGAGCGTCAGCACTTCGGCGACATCTACGAGCAGATCATGAACAACCTGCAGTCGGCCGGGAACGCGGGCGAGTACTACACGCCACGCGCCGTGACCTCCTTTATGGCCCGGATGATCGACCCGAAACCGGGCGAGACGCTGTTCGATCCGGCCTGCGGAACCGGAGGGTTCCTCACCTGCGCCATGCAGCACATGCGCGAGCGTTACGTGAAGAGGCCAGAGGATGAGGCCAGGATGCAGGCCTCGCTCCGCGCGGTGGAGAAGAAGCCCCTCCCCCACATGCTCGCCGTCACCAACATGCTGCTCCACAACATCGAGGACCCGTCCTTCCTGCGCCACGACAACACGCTGGCGCGCCCCTACATCTCCTGGGGCCAGGAAGACCGGGTGGACATCGTGCTGACCAATCCGCCCTTCGGCGGGAAGGAGGAGGGCGGTATCGAGTCCAACTTTCCGAGGCACTTCCAGACGCGCGAGACGGCGGATTTGTTCCTCGCCCTGATCATCCGGCTTCTCAAGCCCGACGGCAGGGCCGCCGTGGTGTTGCCCGACGGCTCGCTGTTCGGCGAAGGCGTCAAGACCCGGCTCAAGGAACACCTGATGGAGGAGTGCAACCTCCACACAATCGTGCGCCTGCCGAACTCGGTGTTCCGCCCCTATGCCTCGATCGGCACGAACCTGCTGTTCTTCGAGAAGGGCGAGCCGACGAAGGACGTCTGGTTTTGGGAGCACCTCGTGCCCGAGGGGCAGAAGGCCTACTCGATGACCAAGCCCATTCGGCTGGAGCACCTGGACGACTGTGCGGCCTGGTGGGGCGGCGTGGAGCGCGCGGGCCGCGGGGAAGGCGACTGCGCTTGGAAGGTGAGCGCCGAAGAGATCAAAGAGCGCGGCTACAACCTCGACATCAAGAACCCCCACATGGCGACGGAAGACCACGGCGATCCTGAGGTACTGCTGGAGGAGCTGACGAACGCCGAGGCCGAGGTGGCTTCGGTGCGTGATCAGCTGAGGGGCATCTTGACAGTGGCTTTGGTGCGATGAACGCCGACCGCCTGCTCGCCCTCTACGACCGCGTGGCCGATGCGCCGGATGCCGTCGTCCGTTTGCGTCGCTTCGTGCTCGACCTCGCCGTGCGGGGGAAGCTGGTGGAGCAGGATCCGACGGACGAACCGGCGGTGGAGATGCTGAAGCGGATTGTGGCGGAGAAGGCGCAGCTGGTGAAGGCGGGTGCGATCAAACCTCAGCGAACGGGTAAGAACCGTACTCCATCTCCTGCGCGCTTTGCCCTGCCGATGGGGTGGGAGTGGGCAAGTCTCCAGGCTGTTTGCATGTCCATTACTGACGGTGACCACCTGCCTCCACCAAAGGCGAAACAGGGTGTTCCGTTCTTGGTCATTAGCAATGTCAGAACTCAGACCATAAACTATCGATCTGAACGTTGGGTTTCCCGTTCCTACTACGAGGCCCTTGATCCGAGCCGCCAACCGCGTCCGGGTGACTTACTCTACACGTTAGTTGGATCCTTCGGCATTCCAGTCGAGGTCTTGGATGCGAGAGAGTTCTGCGTACAACGCCATATTGGAATTATCCGTCCTGCGAAGTGGATTTCCTCTCCATTTCTTGCCCGAATGATGGCAAGCCAGTTCATCTTTAGCCAAGCAAATGCTTGCGCCACCGGCATCGCCCAAAAAACCGTACCGCTCTCAGGGTTGCGATCACTCTTAGTTCCGCTCCCACCCATCGCCGAGCAGCGCCGCATCGTGGCGAAGGTCGATGAGTTCATTGCCCTCTGCGACCGGTTGGAGGAAACACACTCCGCCCGGGAGGAAACGCTTGATCGGCTGACCACAGCCAGCCTTGCCCGCCTGAGCACGCCCGATGCGGACGACGGGACCTTTCGGGCCCATGCACGTTTCGCGGTCGATGCCCTTCCCGCACTCACTGCCCGTGCTGATCAGATCGGGCACCTCCGGAAGACCATCTTCAACCTCGCCGTGAGGGGGAAGCTGGTGGAGCAGGATCCGGGGGATGAGCCGGCGTCAGAATTGCTGACGCAGATTGCGAAGCACAAGAAACAAAGGGAAGCTTCAGTCCGGCATCGGCGGACAACCTCATCCGAGCCCCTGCATGTCGATGATATGCCCTTCAATCTACCTGCCTCTTGGATTTGGGCTAGATTCGGTGACATCACAATCTGTCGTGATGGCGAACGAATCCCTGTGTCTAAGTCCGAACGTCAGCAGCGAGAGAAGACATACGACTACTACGGCGCTTCGGGGATAATCGACAAGATCGACAGTTATCTCTTTGACGAACCTCTGCTTCTAATCGGCGAGGACGGCGCTAACCTGATTAACCGTTCAACGCCAATCGCGTTCATCGCACGTGGAAAATACTGGGTAAACAATCACGCTCATGTGCTTGACGGACTGAGCGACGAGTATCTTCGCTATATTGAGCTCTTCATTAACGCCACAGACCTAAAGCCATTCGTCACCGGCACCGCACAACCGAAAATGAATCAGACAAAGATGAATAGCATACCGGTCGCTCTTCCACCACTTGGGGAGCAGAATCGCATCGTTGTCAAAGTCGATCAGTTGATGGCACTCTGCGACAGGTTGGAGGCTGGCCTCGCCGCTTCCGACGCCACCCGTGTCCGCCTCCTGGCTTCCCTCCTGCACGAGGCGCTCACCCCGACCGCCAACAAGAACCTCGCCAGCGCGTCGCCACCTTCTGCTTCTTGTGTTGATGCTGAGATCGCCATGAAACCACTTCCCGACCCTGCTGTGCAGTCGCACCTCTGACACAGATACCGTCACGCATTTCTGCCTGGATGTACCCTCAGAGAAGGCGATTCTCAACGGAATCGCCACACCCTACACAGCGCGGCACGCTCAATTCGTTCTCTCTGCCTCAATCATCGTCATCTAGACGTTGCTGGATAACCGATGGAGTGGACGCCCCCTTTCTGAAGCGTCACGATGTGCCGGGAACACCGCCACGCAATGTGCAGTCGGGGGATGAACGGAGTGTCCACACCATCGGTTACGCTTCACCGGCAACACTTCCGTATGATGGTGACGAGATGATGCGTATGTGCAGAGGGCGTTCCAAAGCTCTCTCCTGCGTGATAAACGAGTCGTCCATGGTGGAACCGTAAGGGCTATGGCAACCAACTCACAATCGTCGCAGCGGCAAGGGCCGGACCTAGACATTTCGAACGTGATAGCGGCGTTTTCTGAAGATCAGGTAGAGAACATTACTGGGCTTACGAAGCGTCAGCTGCGCTATTGGGCAAAGACTGATTTCTTCAGGCCGAGCTATGTGGAGGACAACACTCGTCTTCCCTACAGTCGGTTCTATTCATTCAGGGACCTTGTAGCTTTGCGCACAATTGAAGTGCTACGCGTGCAAAGGAAAGTGCCCCTCCAACAACTGCGTTTAGTCGCCGAGAGGCTTAGCTATCTTGGGGCCGATCTTTGGAGCAAGACAACATTGTATGTCGTTGATCGATGCGTGATCTTTGTAGATCCGACGACGGGCGCATCTGAAGAAGTAATCTCTGGTCAGTACCTTCTCAAACTACCTCTCGAGCAGGTCATTAGAGACACTCGGAATGTCATCGTGGCCATGCGGAAACGTTCACCCCATTTGGTTGGCAAAGTTCGTCACAGCCGCGGGATACTCCGGAATGCGTGGGCGATTGCAGGGACGCGGATACCAGTCGACGCCGTAAAGCGCCTTCATGAGGACGGTTACTCTGTCGAGGAGATCATCGACGAGTATCCTGATCTCACGCCCGACGATGTTGAGGGTGCGTTGAAGCATGATGGGTCTAAGGTCGCCTGATCCTCGCTATCATGAGATTCTTCATCGATCAATGCGTTCCAGAGTCTGTTGCTCGGGTGTTGGAAAAACACAACTACGAAGTGGTTCTCTTGAGAGAGAAAATTGCACCAGATTCACCTGATGCCTTGGTGGCCGCGGTGGCCCAAGCAAATGACGCAATACTTGTGACGTTGGATGGTGATTTTCGGAAGATTGCTGCTCGACATGGAGTAGGGAGTACACGCTATCGCCGATTATCTCTCCTTCGATTCGAACGTTGCCGTGAATCGCGTGCCGCAGAGAGGCTTGAAACAGCCATGTCACTTATTGCGCATGAGTGGCAGCTTGGGGCCGGTGTTGAATCATCTGACCGACGAATGTTCGTTGTCATTACCCAAAACACTATCCGAACACACCGTTAGCTCCGGTTAGCATTTACTTCAAATGAGCCGAAACTACCACGCCCTAAACCGTAGCTGCTGCGCTGTCGTTCGTCTAGCCGTTTGCGAGCGCGATGGACGGCGTTGCATGCAGTGCGGAAAGGTAAGGCGCCTGGATGTTGACCATGTGACGCCCCTACAGCGTAAGCCGGGACAAGACCCGTTCGACTTGAACGGACCTCAGATGCTCTGTCGGTCTTGTCATATGGCAAAGTCACGCCGCGAATGCCCGAACTATGGTTCGATTCTTGAAGCCGTCCGCGACAATTGGGCCGCGTTTACAGTTGACATCGCACTATGAGAACTTTGAAGGAGGAAACATGTCATCCGTATGGCTGATCAAATGGGAATGGGTGGGAGACCATGCAGCTGTTTCTGATCCAATAGTCGATATTGTCACTGCCCGTAGAGGTATCGAATACGTAAGTGATTATCTCCAACGATTACATGATCTTCTGTGCCTTACATTCACTGAGCGCGCTGGAGCGGAGAAATACAGGAATCCAAACCAGAGACCCTATGAAGTCATACGTGAAAACACACGCGAAGGCAAATTGGTTCTTCATGTAGGACATAACCCGTTTCTCACGGCAAGAGTAGTCACAAATTTTGCGATTGATGTTGAAGAAGAGTCAGATCTCGACGTTGTCCGGTGGACATTTGAGGGTCAAGATTTTGAGGTTACATCTCTACCGCTAGCTTACAGACTTGAAAGTGTAGAGTGATGACAGGCCCGCGTCACCGGCCACGCCGGTGTATTTGATAGTCTTCATCAACGATGTCATGAGCGAGGAGAGTGACGAGGAGGCGCAACGCTTGAGTGTGACCACCGTCGCTTTGGTCGAGCGTTTCACACCTACCGCACCAAAGGCAGAGAAAAAGGAAGTCGCGTTACGGCTGGCGGGTTTCTTGGCCGATGGCAAGTGATGGCGTGGATGCCCCTCCCGTCGGCATCGCTATGTGCCATATTGGCGGTGTCGTATACGCCGAAAGAGGAAAGGGGCGTCCACTCCATCGCTTACCCTCGAGTCGCGTTGCTTCCGTCTTCACCGTTCGAAGGCGGCGAAGATTGCGATGCCGATCCGTCGGCCGTGTTGCGCATGAGGTTTTTGAGCTTGCCGGCGGCATGGCCATCATTGGGGTCGGAAGGTGGGGTGGCGACTCTGACCTCTGCCCACGTCGCGACTCTGCACTGCAACGGGTCGGCACGGGCATGCCAGATGCTATGACCGGCCTACGGAGCGATGCCAGCGCTGTGATCCTGTTCGAATGTGATGTCCCGGCTCTGGGCGAACTGCGATGCGAAAGGACACTGCCCAGGGAGTCTGTGCGACAGTTCTACGCTACTACGATTGTCTCCCTAGTCCTTGCAGGTTTGAGAGAGGAGAACTTGTGATGAGGTTAAAGATGTTTGAGGTCGCTTATCGCGGCGCGGTCGCCATAGCATTGTGATCGGGCACTCGACGGCACCACAGAGGCCCGTCACCCGTTCAAGGCACCGAGCTACCGCTCGAGGCCGTTTGGCGCACACACGCCCTAACTGCGAACGTGGTACACGCCAATATCCCAATCTATTTCATTTGTACTTCGCATCGTTGCATTTGATGAACGGCGGATGGGGTGGGATTCGAACCCACGAGACGCATTGACGCCTGCCGGTTTTCAAGACCGGTGCCTTCAACCACTCGGCCACCCATCCGGAGACTTGTTCCTTTAAGGAGCGTGTGATGCTGGGGTCAAGGTGACCGTCGCAGATAGGCGATGAACAGCAGCGAGGTGGCGAACATGATGAGGCTGTAGACCGCCGCCGGGATGACGACGGGGCCGGCACCAAACAGCAGCACGGCAACAGCGATGGCAAGTGTGCCGTTCTGCAGGCCGCACTCGATCGAAATGGCAACCCTTTGCGCCTTTCCCGATGCCACGACAGTGGCAAGGGCGTAGGCGAGCGCCATCATGACAACGTTGAGCACGAGAGTGACGAGGCCGGCGTCCGCGAAATAGGGAACGATGTTGTCACTCTCCTGGAAGATGGCTCCGGCCAGAACCAGAACAAAGAGCACCGTCGAGATGCGTCGCGACCACGGTTCCACTGCCTGAGCCAAACCCGCGACGTAGCGACGCAAGGCAACACCGGCCACAACGGGCACGGTCACGATGACGAACACACTGATGGCCGTTTCGGTGACCGAGATGTCACCAAGTTCCCCGGAACCCATGAGATGCTGGTAGGACATGACCACCACCAGTGGAATGGTGATCACGCTGACCAGGCTGATGATGGCTGTCAGTGAAATCGACAGGGCCACGTCGCCACGGGCAAAGGAGGTCAGAAGATTGGAGGTGACCCCGCCGGGAGCGGCAGCGATGATCATGACGCCCAGCGCAAGCTCAGGCGAAAGCGGCCAAAGGCTGACCAGGATCAGGGCCACAAGCGGCAGGAGTATGATCTGCGAGAAGGCGCCAGCGAAGAAATCCTTCGGTCGCTTTGCCACCCTTGCGAAGTCGTCGAGGGTGAGGCCCAGGCCCAGCGAAAACATGATGAACGCCAGGGCAATCGGAAGAATGATGTCAGTGACGATCCCCATGGCACCCTCCATCCTGCTGGCCGGATGCTAATGGATTGCCAGCCTGCGGGCAATGCGACACCGTCACCGCTTGTCGAAGCGTTTGAGAACCGGCACACTCGCTCATCATGGCTGGCTTGCCTGGAGCAACATGCAGATTACCTTCAAGCTCTTTGCCTCTTTGGCGCCTTATCTTCCCGACGACGCACACAAAAATGCGATTCCACTGGAAGTAGAGGAGGGCACCACAATCGGTGCGGTCCTTGATCGTTGCGCCGTTCCGCGTCAGATGTGCCACCTCGTTCTGGTCAACGGTTTCTTCGTGCCACCTTCAGCGCGCGACACACGGATCCTCACAGAGGGTGACACCCTGGCCGCCTGGCCTCCGGTAGCCGGTGGGTGATGGGACCCCTGGCGTGGTCGCAAAGGACATGGCGACCACCCCCGGAGAATTTCATCGCCTGCTTCCACGGCTTGCCCAGGGCATGGCGTGCGTTGCGGAAGAGGGACGTGTCGTCATTGGAGAGGCCGGAAAGAGTGTCGTGATCACCACCAGGGTTCTTGAGCCACGCCGCATTGCCGGCCTCGTCCTTGAGCGGTGCCGGGTGGAACTGGCGTTCAATGGCATGGATGGAAACGAGATTGCCGCGTTCCTGGCGCGCTTCGACCGCGTCTACCACAAGGGGGGAGGATAGACTAGACGAGCCGGCCGAGCCGCACGGCGGTCTTGCCGGGCATGGGTTCGCGGGCTGGCATGACAAGAACGCAATCAGGGTAGGGCGTGCGAATGGGTTGGTCACCGTCATGGGCGATCAGCGTTGATTTTTCGGGGATGGTCTCGAATCCCTGGAAAGTGCGTACGAACCGGAAACCGTCAGTCTTGATCGTGACGGGATCGGTCACCTCGACAAAGACCTGTGGTTCATCGTCTCCCTGAGGCAGGCGGGCTTCGGCAAAACTGTCCGAGACAATCCCGAAGTGCCGGAGAAAGCGCAGCGATGTTTCAATGGCGATATCCGTTGCCTCGGTGTCGAAGTGGTAGCCGCACTCCACAAGGCAGGCACTTCTTGGACTCTCGGGATCGTCGAACGCGCCAAAGTCTCGCACTCGCTTTCCGGCGTCATGTCCACGGTCCATGACGACATGGCGCGGCTTGCCGATGGCCGCCGCCAGGGCGCGGCCCTTCGCTCTCTGACCGGCCAGCAGCATGGCGGGTTGCGGCAGATCAACCGAGTGGATGTCGAGGAGATGATCGACCGCCCCGAACACCTTGCGCATGGCACGGGCACGAGTGAGCTCCTGGCTTGTTCGCGGACCATCCAGGGTGCTCTGATCCCACAGCCGGTTGAAATCCTCGTCGACAAATCGGGATGCATAGGGATTGACGGCATCGAATGTCTCGTAGGCCGCGACATTGGCGAAGCTCAGGGTGAGCCGGCCCCTGATCGGCCGCACGTCATTCTCGAACAGGTATGTGAGCGCGTGGGCGCCGCACAGTTCGTTGCCGTGGGTCAGTGCATTCACCATCACGTGGGGACCGGGGAGACCGCTGTCGAAGGTGGTGATGTAATCGATACCGATGTTGCCCTTGCGGTAGGCGGAGATGTCACGGGGCAGCAGACGTACGCCCGGATGGGCTTCGGTGCCGGTACTCATGTGATGAACTGCTCCTTGAGAATACGTTCCTCGAGATTGTGTTCGGGATCGAACAGCAGCCGCACGGAACGATTCTCGTCTGGTGTGACGTCAACCCTCACGACGTCCCGAACCTCGGTGGAATCCGCAACCGCACTGACAGGTCGCTTGTCATGATCGAGAACCTCGAAACCGACACCGGAATTGTCCGGCAGGATGGCGCCTCTCCAACGTCGCGGCCGAAAGGCGCTGATCGGAGTCAGGGCCAAGGTGTGAGATCCGATGGGGAGGATGGGTCCGTGGGCGGAAAGATTGTAGGCGGTGCTGCCGGCGGCGGTGGCGACCATGACGCCATCGCACATCAGTTCGTCCATGCGCACGATTTCATCGATGCGGATCCGTATCTTCGCCGTCTGGCTTGTTTCGCGGAACAGCGAGACCTCATTGAAGGCCACAGCCTCGTGGCGCACTCCTCCGACGTCGATAGCGGTCATGGAGAGGGGTTTCAGGATTGTCGTCCTGGCGGCGTCGAGCCGTTCGATCAGATCATGGGTCGCAAAGGTGTTCATCAGGAAGCCTATGGATCCCCGGTTCATTCCGTAGACGCCCACATCCCTGTCGAGATAGCGATGCAGGGTCTCGAGCATGAAGCCATCGCCACCCAGGGCAACGATGACCCTGGCATCGTCGACATTCGAGCAACCGTAGCGGGTGACCAGTTCGTCACGTGCCTGTTGTGCCCTGATATCTGTTGATGCAACGAAGGCGATGTCCGGCCTTTCCAAGACCCTGCCTCCCCGATGTCGTAACTGGCATCGACCTGATACCGGGGCAAGCGTTACAGGATGGCCCCGGGCGTGTCCAACGAATCAGCGTGCCGGGAGAGTTCGTCCTGCTTCCCAACGAGGCCCCGGCACCATAGGTTCCGGATGCTGTCGCCTTCGGAACTCATCGCCATGCCGCGTTTTGCTGCCAATCTCTCTACCATGTTCACGGAAGCACCTCTTCGGGAACGGTTTGTCCTCGCTGCGAACGCGGGGTTTGAGGCCGTCGAGATCCAGGAGCCCTATGACCTTCCGGCCGAAACGGTTGCCAGGGCGCTGAAGGAATGTGGTCTTGATCTGGTGCTTGTCAACGCGCCAGGCGGCGAGGCGGGACTCGCCGGCATTCCGGGCGCCGAAAGCGAGTTCGACGACTGTCTCAAGTTGGCGCTCGACTATGCCACCGTCACCGGTACTGGCCTTGTCCACGTTCTCTCCGGAATTCTCCCCCCGGCGACCGCTCTTGAAGCCTGTGAAGAGGTACTCGTCCACAACCTCCGCCGGGCATCGGCCGAGGCGTCCTCGCGAGGCATCACGCTGCTCATTGAACCGATCAACGGGTACGACGTTCCCGGGTACATCCTGACACGTCAGAATCAGGCGCGGCGCGTGGTTGAGGCCGTGGACCGGGCAAATGTCCGAATCCAGTTCGATTTCTATCACTGTCAGGTCAGTGAGGGAGATCTCTCCCGCCACTTCACGGAGCAGCTGCCGCTGATCGGACATGTCCAGATCTCGGACAACCCGGGCCGTCATGAACCGGGCACCGGTGAAATCAATCATGACTGGATTTTCGACCTGATTGACCGCAACGGATACAGGGGCTGGGTGGGGGCGGAGTACACACCCGCCGGCAGCACACAGGAGGGCCTCGGCTGGTTTGCGCCCTGGCGCAGCCGTCCCGTGATCTGACTCCTAAACGGAACAGCCTGCCTTCATGCCTTCGAGGACTGCCTCCTCGCAGGTTCTGGGATTGAGGCAGTCGCCGATCTCGAGGAATGTCCCGGACCAGTCCGCAAGATCTTCTGTGAGCGTAATGTCGGGCATGTGACCGACTGCCACGACCACGGTGTCGACGGACTCGACGAGAATGATCTCGTCCGACGTGACGTGTTGCAACCAGGCGCCGGAAGAGTCGGCGCCGACGAGACGAACGTAAGGGATGATCTCGACGCCCAGGCGGTTGAGCTCACCTGCCCAGCGGTCGCGCACGTACATCTGGATCATCTGGCCCGGCATCGTGCCATTGACCGCCAGAGTCACCCTGCATCCCTCCCGGGTGAGCTTTTCTGCCAGCCCCAGGCCGGTCCAGTCGCAGCGCCAGTCGGCAACCACGACACGTGAACCGACTGAAGTTTCGCCACGGATGACCTGCCAGGCGTCCAACAGCATGGTATGATCATCGGTCTCGATGTCGGGAACCAGCGGCCTTGCACCGGTCGCCACAATCGCAATGTCGGCACCCCAGTCCTCGAGTGTCTGTCGTGTCACCCTGGTGCCCAGTTTCACCTCCACTGCATGACGTGCCATCTCCCGATGAAGATTGGTCACGATGCCACCGAATTCGGCGCGTCCGGGCAACTCCTGGGCGAGCAGAACCTGGCCGCCCAGACGGAGTGACTGTTCGGCGAGAATGACCCGGTGGCCGCGTTCTGCGGCGACGGCGGCAGCCTTCATGCCTGCCGGTCCACCGCCCGCCACGACCACGGTCCGTGGCACCCCGGCCGTAGGCTTGTCAGCGTATTCCAGTTCCCGGCCGGTTTCCGGATGCTGGATACAGGAGATACCGTGGCCGGTCTGCATGTGACCGATGCAGGCCTGGTTGCAGGCAATGCATGCGCGGATGTCGTCGATGCGCCCGGCCTTTGCCTTGGCAGCCATTTCGGGATCGGCAATCTGCGCCCGAGTCATCCCTGTCATGTCGGCCTGGCCGGTGGCGAGGATGGTTTCTGCATCCTGCGGTTGATTGATCCTGCCGGCGACAAACACAGGTATAGGCACCAGCTGCTTCACGGCGGCAGCAAGCGGCGCGAGATAGGCGGTCTCGATGTTCATCGGCGGCACCACGTGGATTGATCCTCTGAGACCCATCATGGAACCTGCGATGACGTTGATGTAGTCGAGAGCGCCGGCGTTGCCGAGCTGCCGGCACACCTCGAGCAATTCCTCGGGGTCGTTGCCACCGGTCTCCATCTCGTTGCCGGAAATCCGCATGCCGACGACCATCGACGGGCCTGCATGATCACGCACGCAGGCAATGATCTCTTCAAGGAACCGCATGCGGTTCGCCAGCGATCCGCCATAGACATCCTGGCGCCTGTTCATGGCCGGATTGAGGAATTGTGCTGGAAGCAGGCTGTGGCTGGCGAGGATCTCGACACCGTCAAGTCCGGCTCTCTTCATGCGCCCGGCGGCGGTGCCGTAGGCGGCCACGAGTTCGCCGATCATGGTCAGTGACAGGGCGCGAGCGACGGTGTGGGAACGTTGCGCCTTCACCTGGGAGGGGCCGAACGCGATGCCGTGACTGCCGTCGCGGGTCGTCACGCCATAGGCGCCGGAATGACCGAGTTGGCCGAAGATCATGCATCCGTGGCGATGCACGGCATCCGCGGCAAGCCGGTAGGAAGTGATGCAGGCGTCGCCGGAGGCATCGAGGTTGCGCCAGCCGCCGCTGGAATGAACCCGTGCCGCCTCGGTGATGATGAGGCCCGCGCCACCTCGTGCACGGGCTTCGTGATAGGCGACAAAGCGCTCGTCAGGCAGCCTGTCCGCATCGAGCAGACAGGTCATGTGACCGGTCGAGAAGATGCGGTTGCGAAACTTGTGCGGCCCGACGGCGAGAGGAGAAAAGAGAGTCGGGAAACGGTCCGCCATGGTGCCGTTTCCCCGATATTCAGGCAGCTTCGCGTTGACGCTTCCGGAAGGCGGCAATCACATCATGACTGCTGCACCTTGCACCATTCTGGAGATACTCCATGGCCCTCAGAGAGGCGTTGTGGGCTTCGAAACTGGATCCACCCACACAGTCCTCGATGACATGGGCGTGATAGTCGTGCTGGTGCGCATCGACGAAGGTATAGTGGACACAGACATCGGTCAGGCCACCGCACAGGAAAAGCGTGTCGACCTTGAGTCCCTTCAGCAGGATTTCGAAGTCTGTTCCGAAGAACGCGGAATACCGGCGTTTGGGGATGAGATAATCCACTCCCGCGCGATAGGGCAGGCGAACGTGAATGCGCGTTCCCGGATGTCCCTCGACACAGTGGACTCCCTCGTCACCGTCGAGTTCGCGACCGAAATCCACGTGATCGGGCCGGTGCACCTCGATGATGTAGATGACAGGTATGTTGCCGGCACGCGCTGCCTCGATGAGCGGGATCACGCGGTCGACACGTTCCTCTTCGCCTCCCATGCTGGGAATGCCGCCGTCGTCGTCCTCCGGACGCCCGGTTCCCATGATGTCGACGATGATAAGGGCGGGATTGCCATCGGTTAAAGCTGCCATGTCGTCCTCCCTGGGGTGTTCTTGGGTGAACTCACGGTGCAAATTCTACTCTGTCGCCAACCTTGATGGAACCGGACTTGAGGACCCGGCAGGTCACGCCGCCGCGCCAGTCCACGGCAAGAGCCTGACGCAAGCCTTTGGCCTGTTCTTCCATGCGGGAGCACGGATCGGTTTCCCCCGTGATGGCGAGTTCAACATTGCCTATGTGGACGGTTCGGCCAAGCTGACCTTCGACACGAAGGCCGGCAACGAAAATGTTGGACCGCCGCGTTGTCCACGGCAGGTGTTCTCCAAGTTCGGCGCATGCCGCATCCCAGCCTTCGCGGGTCAGGATGGTGACCTGCCGGTCACCCGGTTCGCCGCGCAGATCGCCCTCGACCCCGGCATCGACACTGATCGTCGTCGCCTCGAGTTCCTCCATGGGCGCTCTCGATGCGCCACGTCGTGCAATGGCAAGTATGGTTCCAGACATGTGCGTTCATTCCCGGGGCTGTTGCTTCCTTGTGGCACGGACGATAGCGGACGACAAGAATCGACGACTCGAAGCGACCAGGATGGCCTATGATGGACATGTCAAGCGAGAGAGCGACCCATGGCGAAGACTTGCAAGGTGGTGTTGGCACGGCGCCCTCATGGACTGCCGGAGGCGGATGACTTCAGGATTGTCGAAGAGGATATCGGCGACCCGGGTCCAGGCGAGGTGCTGTCCCGCACCATCTATCTCTCGCTCGACCCCTACATGAGGGGAATGATGGATGATGCCGAGTCCTACGAAGGACCGATGCAGATCGGTGATGTCATGGTCGGCAGCACGGTTGGCGTGGTGCTGGACTCCCGTCACAAATCATTCAGCGCCGGTGACATTGTCGAAACCCAGGGTGGATGGCAGTCCCACGTGCTGGCGCACGGTCACACGCTCCGGAAGGTCGATCCCTCCCTGGCGCCCGTCAGCACGGCGCTTGGGGTGCTGGGCATGCCGGGCCTCACGGCCTATCACGGCCTTGTAGATGTCTGCCGGCCGGTAGCCGGGGAGACCGTCTTCGTGTCGGCCGCATCCGGCGCGGTCGGCGCTACCGTCGGACAGATCGCCAAGATTCTCTCGTGCCGTGCCACGGGATGCGCGGGGTCCGACGACAAGGTCGACTGGTGCCTCCAGGTTTGCGGATTCGATGCCTGCTTCAATCACCGGAACGTCACCGAACCGCAACGGACCATCGCGGCCATGAATCCCGAAGGGATCGACATCAACTTCGAGAATGTCGGCGGACCGATTGCGCGGGCGGCGATCATGAACCTCAATGAGCATGGCCGCATGGCGGTTTGCGGCACGATCTCGAACTACAACGCGACCGGCCAGGACATGGTGGAGGACCATCTCTGGTGGCTCATTGTGCGCCGTATCCGCATGGAGGGATTCCTGGTGACGGATTTTGCCAAGAAACACGACGAGGCACGCCGCAGACTGGCCGGCTGGATTGCCGACGGCCGGCTGACATGGCGTGAAGACATCGTGCAAGGTCTCGAGAATGCACCAGCGACGTTCAATCGCCTGTTCGACGGCAGCAACTTCGGCAAACTTCTGATTCAGGTGAGCGACAACCCCGTGGCTTGACCCGCAGTGGCGGCGGTTTTCGATCGTGCGCTGATCTCTTCAGTGAGCACCCTCAAGTCTCCGGGCACACAATTGCACCCAGGGCATTGAACTAACTGGCTACGGTCAACTTGACCGCATGCCAAAATGATTGCGTTTCGGTTCCATGCCCGTCACCTGCCTGAGCCGGTGCCGGCGACCGTTTGATTGAATCAGGTGTGCCCCGCCGCGTCGCTACCCGGGGGAAGGGGCTCGACGGGACAGTGACCGCCTTGCCCGGTTGCGTCGGGGTCGTGCCGACTGCATGGTGGAATGGTCTGTTGACCTGGAGCTTTCCGGCCATGAATGAATCCCTGAAACTGATGCGGACCTTTCCGGCGACTTCTGGCGAACAGGTCATTCTTGCCAACATGCAGAAAGGGCCATTCAACCGCTGGGCCTTTCGCAACATGCGCCGCATGCTGCCCACCGGGAATGTCTGGCGCGGCGACGGGACGGCGCGGCCACTGCAGCACGAGGCGGTGTGGCTTGATGATATCGAGTTCGAGGACGCGGATGGCACCACGACGACCGTCGGCAGGACGATCGAGACCGGATACATGGACGGATTTGTGGTGCTCTGCCAGGGGGTCATTGTCACTGAACGCTATGCCGAAGGCGTGGCGCCCCATGAACCGCATCTCCTCATGTCGGTTACCAAGTCCTTCACCGGATCACTCACCGGCATCCTTGTCGAGCGGGGCCTCCTGTCGCCCGATGACCTCGTCACCGACATCATTCCGGAGGTCAAGGGTTCGGCCTATGAAGGGGCCCGGGTTCGCCACGTTCTCGATATGACCGTGGGCATGGACTACGACGAGGACTACGACAATCCCGAGAGTGACATGGCCGAACTCGATGCAGCGTGCGGTTGGCGTCCCGCCATCGAGGGCGCCCCCGACAGCCTGCGGGACTACATCACGACGATGCGTCCCGCGGGCCGGCATGGAGAGATCTTCCACTATGTGTCCACCAACACCGACCTCCTGGGCTGGATCCTTGAGCGTGTGTCGGGAACGGACTTTGCCACTCTGCTCAGTCGGGAAGTCTGGCAGCCCATGGGGGCGGGCGAAGACGCCTATGTCACTCTCGATCGACTCGGGGCGCCACAGACTGACGGTGGGCTGTGCGTCACCACGCGCGATCTTGCGCGCTTTGGCCAGCTTCACCTGCAGAACGGGGTCATGGACGGGCGTCGCATCATTCCTGAGTCGTGGATCCGGGATTTTCGCGAGAATGGCGACAGCGCGGCATGGGATCGCGGTTCATTCGCCGACATGATGCCGGGGTGTCACTACCGGTCCAAGTGGTACACGGACCTCAATGATCCCCACCGCCCCTTCTTCGGTATCGGCATCCACGGACAAATGCTCTTCGTCGACCCGGTTGCCGGTGTCGTCTGTGCACGTCACTCGAGTCATCCCGCCCCGGCGGAGGAGAAGTTCTTCAACGACATGGAGCGTTCGTTCAGGGCCATCGCCCACGCCCTTGCCACGTGACCGTCTCCGTCAGCAATTCGTCGGAAGAGCGAATGTCCTGTCTTCGCGTGGAGTTATCTCAAAGACTGGCAAAGCGGTTGAGGTGCCAGTCGATGTCGCCAAACTGGCGATGGATGACGCTCAGTCGCTTGAAGTGGTGGCCGGCTTCGTAATCCTGGGTCATGGCGATGCCGCCGTGAAGCTGCACCGCTTCCTGACCGACAAGGCGTCCGGCCTTGTCGCACTGCACCTTCATGGCTGATACCGCTCTTTGCCGGTCGGTGGCTTCGGTGGCATCGACATCGCCCATGTAGACGGTTGTCATCGAGCGCGACTCCTCGAGCGCGACGAACATGTCCACCATGCGGTGTTGCAGGACCTGGAACTGGCCGATGGGCTGGCCGAACTGTTCGCGGGTCTTCGAATAGTCAACCGTGAGATCATTGAGACGGGACATGAGGCCGAGCGATTCGGCACAGACTGCAGCAGCGGCCCGGTCAATGACTTCGGACACCACGTCATGGGCTTCACCGTCCATGCCGAGCAGACGTGCGGGAGCGTCGTTGAAATCGATGTCGGCGGCCCTCCTGCTGTCATTGGTCGGATAGGCGCGCCTGGAAACTCCATCGCCGTCACCGTCCACCAGGAAGAGGGAAAGACCGTTCCGTTCCCGCACGTTGCCTGACGTTCTGGCCGTGACGACGAGGGAGTCGGCGGTATCGCCGTTGAGGACCAGGCTCTTGCGGCCGTTGAGGATCCAGTTGCTCCCCGATCGTGTGGCGCGGGTGGTCACGTGGTCGACGTGGTAACGCGACCGCGGTTCGGTGAAGGCGAAGGACAGCAAATGATCGCCTGCTGTGACCCTGGCGATGATCTCCGCGCCCTCGTCACCGCCACCGGCGATGGCGATGGCCTTCGCCGCCATAACGATGCTGGAAAGGAACGGTTCGACCACGAGACCACGTCCCAACCCCTCCATCACAAGGGCGACATCCCGGGCACCGCCAAACTCGGCTTCAAGACCGACGCCGAGCCAGCCAAGTTCGGCGAATTCCTTCCACAGCTCGCGGCTGAATCCATCATCCTCGGCGACTGATGCGCGATGACGTTCGAAGTTGTACTCGCGCTCGACAAAGCGAGCGACGCTTTCGCGCAGCAGCAGCTGCCCCTCGTTGAGTTCCAGATTCAGCATGTCTCTAGAGACCCAGTACGTGCTTGGCGATAATGTTCTTCTGGATCTCGTTGGATCCACCGTAGATCGTCACCTTGCGGGTATTGAAGTAGTCGGGCGCAACGGGCGCTGCATAGTCAGGACCCAGCGGTTCCTCGTTCCAGCCCTCTGCCAGGGCCCCTGGTGCGTAGGGCAGCACGTAAGGACCTGCAGCTTCCATGGCGAGTTCGGTCATCAACTGATCGATCTCGGTACCCCGGATCTTGATGTAGGAGGCTTCGTTGCCCGGATCCTTGCCGGCAGCGACGGACGACAACAACCTCAGCATCGTCGATTCGAGCGCCATGATCTGGATCTCGGCATCCGCAATCCTCGCCCTGAAACCCGGATCACTGTCGATACCCTGGTCCACGGCAATGTGACGCAGGCGTTTCATCTGCCGCTTGGCCTGGGGAATACCCGCCATGTTGAAGCGTTCGTAGCCGAGAAGAAACTTGGCGTAGGTCCAGCCCCGGTTCTCCTCGCCAATTCTGTTGACGGCAGGAACGCGGACGTCATCGAAGACCACCTGATTCACCTCGTGCCCGCCCTCCATGGTGATGATCGGATGAACCGTGATTCCGGGGGAGGTCATGTCGACAAGGAGAAAAGTGATTCCCTCCTGCTTCTTGCCTTCGCTCGAGGTGCGCACCAGGAGAAAGATCCAGTCAGCATAGTGGGCCATTGTCGTCCAGGTCTTGGTGCCGTTGACAACGTAGTGATCGCCGTCGAGACGGGCCGCCGTCCTCAGGCTGGCAAGATCCGAGCCAGAATTGGGTTCGGAGTATCCCTGGGCCCACCACAGGTCACCCGCCAGGATGGGAGGCAGGTGCTGTTGCTGCTGTTCCCGCGTACCGAAGGTCCAGACCACCGGGGCGACCATTTCAGGACCGAATGGCACCGGTGGCGGGCAGCAGGCTTCGCCAGTTTCCGCTTCGAAGATGTAGTGGCGCACGGGCGTCCAGTTACAACCGCCATGCTCGACCGGCCAGTGGGGGCAGGACCAGCCCTTCGTGGCGAGTTTGCGGTGCCAGTCGACATAGTCTTCCTTGCCGAGACCAAGGCCCTTTTCCACGCGTTCGCGCGAGCCCGGGTCGCATTCCCGCTCGATGAAGTCCCGGAGTTCCTCGCGAAAGGCCTCATCTGCGGCTGTAAACGTCATCTGCATGCGTCCGGCATCCCCATTCCTGACCAAGGATTTGAGTGGACAATCTAGTATGGCGTGACAACGATGCGCAATGACAGGAGAGATGACGATGGGACTCTTCGACCTGACGGAAAAAGTGGTTGTCATCACCGGCGCATCCAGGGGAATTGGCCGCGCGATGGCCCTCCGCATGGCCGGCGCCGGCGCCCGTGTCGTGGTGTCCAGCCGCAAGTTTGACGCGTGTGAAGAGGTTGTCCGGACGATTCGCGAGGCGGGTGGGGAGGCAGCTGCAGTGGCCTGCAATGTCTCCCACATCGACCAGCTGGAACACCTGGTGTCAACGTCAATCGACGTGTTCGACCGGATTGACTGTCTCGTCGGCAACGCTGCCGTCAATCCGCACTACGGTCCGATGACGACCATCGGCGAGAGCGCTTTCGAGAAGATCATCAACTGCAACGTCAGGGCCAACCTGTGGCTTGCCCGCCTGGTCCTGCCCGGCATGGCCGAACGCGGTGACGGCACCATCATCTACGTGTCGTCGATCGCCGGTCTCAAGGGAACCGACGACATCGGTACCTATGGCATTTCGAAGGCAGCCGTCATCGCAATGGCGCGCAACCTCGCGGTCACCTGGGGGGAACACGGCATTCGCGTCAACACCATCGCCCCTGGCCTCGTGCGCACAGATTTTGCAAGAGCGCTGTGGGAGAACCCGGAACGATTGGCAAAAGTCGAGGAACACTATCCCATGAGGCGTATCGGTGAACCCGATGACATTGCCGGCACGGCGGTGTTCCTTGCTTCGGATGCCGGGCGCTACATCACCGGCCAGACGATCGTGGTGGATGGCGGTGGCACCATCGCTGCGGGACTGTGAGAGGAGGTCACTGACATGGCTGAATTGAAGGCAACGTTCGCCGCCGGGTGTTTCTGGGGGCCTGAAGCCCGGTTCAGGGAGATCCGGGGTGTCCGTGATGCCGTCGTCGGTTACACCGGCGGCCACCAGGACCACCCGACCTATCACGAGGTATGCACAGGGAATACAGGCCATGCAGAGGCCGTTCTGGTCTCGTTCGATCCCGAAGTCGTGAGCTATCACGAATTGCTTTCCCACTTCTGGGCGATGCACGACCCCACCACGGCCAACCGGCAGGGACCGGATGTCGGCACCCAATACCGTTCGGCAATCTTCGTTCACGACGATGATCAGCACGAAGCGGCCCTTGCCTCGCGCGACGATGAGCAGACACGGCGCCAGGACGGTCGCAGGATCGTCACCGAAATCTGCGATGCCGGCACGTTCTGGGTGGCCGAGGACTACCACCAGAGGTTCATGGAAAAACACCAGCGACACTTTGGCTTGCGGCGCATGTTCGGTCACTGAAGTCGCGTCAGTTCCTCGCACTTGGCAATCAGCGCCCGCACCCGGCTACCCATGATGGCGAAGCGTTCATCGCTTGTCTGACCCCTCAGATAACGGATGTATATCTGCTGGATGATGACAGCGATCTTGAAGGTGACGAAAACCTCGTACCAGGGGAACCTCGAGACATCGAAGCCGGTCAGGTTCGCGTAGAGATCGACCAGTTCGGCACGTGTCGGGAACCCCGATTTGTCGGTGGGCATCCAGACCGCTTCGCGCCAGGTCGCACTGTCGCCCACTTCGGACCAGTAGGCCACGAGATTGGCCAGATCGAGCAGAGGATCGCCCCGTGTGCACATGTCCCAATCGAGAACCGCCACGGCTCTCGCGAGGTCGTCTCGCGCCACCAGGATGTTGTCCAGCTTGAAGTCGTTGTGGACCAGCGTCGCCTCGCCGAATGCCGGTCGTTCTTCGTGAATCCATCGGACCAGGGCCGAAGCATCTGGCGAGGTGTCATCGAGAGCGGCCTCCCAGCGTCCGGCCCAGCCTTCGACCTGACGGCCCACGAATCCGTCGGGCCGGCCGAGATCGCCGAGACCGACCGCATCGGCATCAATTCCATGGAAACCGGCAAGAACCTCGGCAACCATCACGCCGATACGCCGGCAGAGCTCCGGCTTGCCGGCGGTGACGTGGGGATTGGTGGCCCGCAGCACCAGACCGTGGCGCCGTTCCATGACATGAAAGTCGGCGCCGAGAATGGTGTCATCGGTACACAGCACGTAGCTTCGGGGCGCCAGGTCCCATGCCCGCCACAAGCGCGAGAGAATGCGATGTTCACGGCGCATGTCATGGGCAGAAGGTGCGACCGGCCCCAGTGGCGGGCGCCTCAGCACATACTCGCGTCCGGCGAAGTCGAGGAGGTAGGTCAGATTGGCGTGACCGCCGCCGAACTGGCGAACGGTGAGCGGGCCGGTGGCCCCCTCTAGGTTGTCGCGCAACCAGGGCTCGAGACGCTTGAGGTCAAGCCGCTCCTCCGGCCGGACCTCCATGGTCTCGGGATCATGGAACGCCATCGCCGGGCGTTTAGCAAACCTCGAAGAGACCCGCCATGCCCTGTCCTCCCCCGATGCACATGGTGACCACAACATGACGTGCAGCGCGGCGGCGGCCCTCGATCATGGCGTGTCCGGTCATGCGTGCTCCGGACATGCCATAGGGGTGACCGATCGAGATCGAACCACCGTCGACATTGAGGCGGTCGTTGTCGATCCCGAGGCGGTCCTGGCAGTAGAGCACCTGCACGGCGAAGGCCTCATTGAGTTCCCAGAGATCGATGTCGTTGACGGTGAGACCGTGACGTTCAAGCAGTCGGGGCACGGCAAAGACCGGTCCGATACCCATTTCATCGGGCTCGCATCCCGCCACGGCCATTCCCCGATAGACACCCAGGGGTTCCAGGCCTCGGCGTTCGGCATGACGCCGTTCCATGAGGACCATCGCCGAGGCTCCGTCCGACAACTGGCTGGCATTGCCCGCGGTGATGGTCTTGTCCTCGCCCATGACAGGCACCAGTCCGGCCAGGCCTTCGAGTGTGGTCGAGGGACGGTTGCCCTCGTCCCGGGTGAGTGTGACCTCTTCCTCGGAAACAGCTCCGGTTTCCCGGTCCTTCACGAGCTTGACCGTGGGCAGTGGCACGATCTCATCGTCAAACCGTCCTTCCCCCTGGCCGGCCGCCGTCCTCTGCTGGCTCTGCAGGGCATAGGCATCCTGTCTTTCGCGGCTGATTCCGTATCGTTCGGCCACGATATCGGCAGTCTCGATCATGGGCATCCAGAGTTCGGGCTTGTTGTCCTCAAGCCACTCTTCCCGGGCACGATGGTGGTTCATGTGCTCGTTCTGGACGAGGCTGATCTGCTCGGCGCCACCAGCGACAGCGACATCGACGTGGTCGACGACAATGCGCTGGGCGGCGCTGCTGATGGCCTGGAGCCCGGAGCTGCAGAAGCGATTGATGGTGGCCGCTGCCGTGGTGACCGGAAGTCCCGCGCGAACTGCCGAGAGCCTGGCCATGTTGTGTCCGGTGGCGCCTTCGGGAAGACCGCAGCCAATGACGACATCCTCGACTTCGTCTCCCTCCACACCGGCACGTTCGACGGCGTGGCGGATGGCATGGCCCGTCAGCGTGGCGCCATGGGTGTTGTTGAAGGCACCCCTGTAGGCCTTGCCGATGGGGGTGCGGGCGGTGGAAACGATAACGGCTTCACGCATGGCGGTGGTCCCTGTCATGATCCTCGAATGTGCGGCCGGCCGAGGCAAGCGCTTCCAGCAGTGGTGATGGTGTCCATTGCGGGAAGCCGAGCTCCTCGTGATAGCGGCAGACTGCCTCGTGGATTCGATCGAGGCCGACGCTGCCGGCCCAGTGCATCGGGCCGCCCCTCCAGGCGGGGAATCCGTAACCGTTGATGTAGACAAGATCGATGTCGCTCGCTCTCAGGGCATGACCCTCGGCGAGAATGGCAGCACCGATGTTGACCAGGGGATAGAGGCAACGCTCGAGAATCTGTGCATCCGAAAGGGTAGGGGCCCCGAGATCGAAATGGCGGCGGGCGGCGTCCATCAGGTCATTGATCTCCGGGTCCGGAATCGGAGTGCGGCTGCCTTTCTCGTAAATGTAGTAGCCACGCCCGGTTTTTTGTCCGAAGCGTCCCTGTTCACACAACCGGTTGGCAATCCATGAGCCGCGGCGTTCGATGACGGTGCCGCCACCGGCATCCTTGCGCTTGCTCCAGCCGATATCGAGCCCGGCAAGGTCCATGACCGCAAGGGGGCCCATCGCCATGCCGAATTCGAACATCACGCGATCGATGCGTTCGGGCGCAATGCCTTCTTCGACCATGAGCGAGGCCTCGCCGAAGTATCCTTCGAGCATGCGGTTGCCGATGAACCCGTGGCAGACGCCGGCAACAATGGGAAGTTTGCCCATCTTGCGTGCCAGGGCCATGACCGTGGCGAGATTCTGTGCCGAGACATTGGCGGTGCGGACCACCTCGAGCAGGCGCATGACGTTGGCCGGACTGAAGAAGTGTGTGCCCAGGACATGGCCGTGGCGGTCCGGCATGGTGGCGGCGATGTCATCGATATCGAGATAGGACGTGTTGGACGTGAGAATGGCGTCCGGCCGTGCGATACGGTCGATCTCGGCAAAGACGGCCTTCTTGACCGCCATCTCCTCGAACACGGCCTCGATGATGATGTCTGCGTCAGCGAGATCCTCCATGGCGATGGAGGGCGTGATGAGAGCCATGGCGCGGTCTTGGGCTTCCTGGCTCATCCGCCCTCTCGTCACGCTAGTCGCATAGTTGCGCGAGATGACTGCGATGCCGCGTTCGAGGGCCTCGGAATTGCGCTCGACAATGGTGACGGGAACGCCGGCGTTGGCGAAGTTCATGGCGATCCCGCCACCCATGGTGCCGGCACCGATGACGCCCGCCGAAGCGATCTCGTGAAGCGGGGTGCCCTTGTCAATTCCGGGAATCTTGCCGGCGGCACGCTCGGCGAAGAACACATGGCGCAGTGCCTTTGATTCGTCCGAGTGCACGCACGTCTCGAAAATGCGGCGTTCCTCGGCGATACCGGCGTCGAAATCCAGGTTCACGGCCGCTTCGACGCACTCGATGCAGGCATAGGGAGCGCGCATGCCGCGTGCCCGACGGGCAATCTTCCTGCGCATGGCATCGAAGATGTCGTGGTCATCAAGGTCGACGGGGATGTCCCGCGTGAGCCTATGTGGCCCCCCGGAAGCGGCCCTTTGTTCGGCGAATCGGCAGGCGCCCTCCACCAGGTCACCCTCGATCAGGCTGTCGGCTATGCCCAGTTCCACGGCTTTGGGCGCCTTGACCGGGGCGCCAGAAACAATCATGTCGAGTGCTGCTGCGACTCCGGCGAGGCGGGGGAGGCGCTGGGTGCCGCCGGCGCCTGGCGGAAACCCGAGCTTGACCTCGGGCTGGCCGACACGTGTCCCGGGTGAAATGACCCGGTAGTGGCATGCCATCGCGACCTCCAGTCCACCGCCCAGGGCGTGGCCGTGAATGGCAGCGACAACCGGCTTGGAACTGGTCTCGAAGGCGCGAATCACATCGGAGAAGTTCTCTTCACCCTCGGGCCAGGGCAGTGAGAAGTACCGGATATCCGCCCCGGCGATAAACCCGCGACCGGCGCCGACCAGGACGACAGCGCCGACATCTCGGTCACGTGATGCAAGGGAGATGCCTTCACAGATACCGCGGGGAACTCCCGGGCTCATGGCGTTGACCGGCGGGTTGTTGACAGTGAGAACAGCAACGGTCCCGCGTCGTTCGTAATCAACCAGTGACATGTTCATCTCCCGTGAATCCCTGCTGGTCGGCGATACTGTACATGACCGGAACACTCCTGAAACGTCTCCCAAGTAATGTCATGTATTCCGCATTATATCGTCATATTATCATGTCATGTATCATGCTTGGACAGCTCCAGCCTGGAGATCACCGCGCGATGAACCTCATCGGGTCCATCGGCAAAGCGCACGGTGCGGGCGTACATCCATGCATCTGCCAGGATGGTATCCTGGGAAATGCCCATGGCGCCGTGCGCCTGGATGGCGCGGTCGGCCACGCGCTGGCACAGGTTCGGCGCCACGACCTTGATGGCCGAGATTTCGCTTCGCGCCTCCCTGTTGCCGACCTTGTCCATCATGTCGGCTGCATGAAGCACGAGATGGCGCGCCATGTCGATTTCAATCCTGCTGTTGGCAATGTCCGCGCGGATGGTATCGCGGCTTGCCAGGGGCCGGCCGAACGCGACTCTCTCCTTGACCCTGCGGCACATGATGGCGAGGCACCGTTCCGAGAGTCCGATCAGTCGCATGCAGTGGTGGATGCGGCCGGGCCCGAGACGGCCCTGTGCAATTTCGAAGCCCCGGCCTTCGCCGAGCAGCAGGTTTGACGCCGGTACCTGGACATTGTCGAAGTCGACCTCCATGTGTCCGTGCGGCGCGTGGTCGTTGCCGAAGACTTTCATGGGGCGGACAATCCTGACACCTGGGGTGTCCACGGGAACGAGAATCATGGACTGCTGCTTGTGGCGGTCGGCCTCGGGGTCGGTCTTTCCCATGACAATCAGAATGCGGCAGCGCGGATCGCCGGCCCCGGATATGAACCACTTGCGGCCGTGGACCCTATACCCGTTGCCGTGACGTTCAATTCGTGTGCGGATGTTCGTGGCATCCGATGACGCCACGTCGGGTTCGGTCATGGCAAAGGCCGAACGGATGGTGCCGGCAAGCAGCGGTTCAAGCCATTCGCGTTTCTGCTCGTCGGTTCCGTAGCGTTCCAGGACCTCCATGTTTCCGGTGTCGGGCGCCGAACAGTTGAACGCTTCCGGAGCGATGGGACTCTGTCCCATGAGTTCGCACAGGGGCGCATAGTCACGGTTCGACAGACCGTAACCCCGTTCGCTGTCTGGCAGAAACAGGTTCCACAGGCCCTGCGCCTTCGCCTTCATCTTGAGTTCCTCGATGACGGGTGGCGCCTTGGTCCAGCCGTACTCCTTCACCTGTTCCTTGTAGAGCGCCTCGGCGGGATAGATGTTCTCGTCCATGAACGCGGCCACGCGCTCGAGGAGCCGTTCGACCCTGGAGGTCCGTTGAGAGGGCATGATGCTCCTTAAGGTTGATCAGGCGGTGGACAGGACATGATCGCGAAAACGTTCACGCAACTGCAGCTTCGAGACCTTTCCGGTTGCCGTGTGGGGAAGATCGTCCACGAATACGATGTCGTCCGGCATCCACCACTTTGCGATTCGCCCTTCAAGGTGGCGGCGGATGTCGCCGGAGTCCGCAGTCTGGTCCGCCTTGAGGACGATGACCAGCATCGGGCGTTCCTGCCAGCGTGGATGGGGCATGGCGATGGCTGCGGCCTCGGCGACCGCCGGATGACTCATCACCTCGTTCTCGAGATCGATCGAACTGATCCACTCGCCGCCGGACTTGATCATGTCCTTCGTGCGGTCCGTGATCTGCAGCATGCTCTCGCCGGCAAGCGTCGCAACGTCGCCTGTGCGGAACCAGCCGTCATCGGTAAAGGCTGCGGACGTCGCTGCATCGTCGTTGTAGTAGCTGTCGATGATCCACGGGCCGCGGCACTGGAGTTCCCCTGGAGTGGTGCCGTCAGACGGCACGGGCTGGCCATCGTCATCAACGAGGCGCAGTTCGACTCCGAAGAGGCGTTGCTGGCGCAGTCTGTGCACGTAGCGTTCATCACCTTCGGCAGCATCGAGGGCGCTGCCAGAGGCGCCACAAGCACACACGGGACTGGTTTCCGTCATCCCCCAGCCCTGCAGGACCTCGATGCCGTATTCCTCCTCCCAGGCCTTGAACATGGAGAGTGGGGCGGCAGCGCCACCTGTCAGGAGACGGGCGACAGTGGAGAGCCTCTCACCGGACTGGCGCAGCCAGGCCAGCAATCCCAGCCATATGGTGGGCACGCCCAACGCCAGCGTCACGCCTTCGGATTCCATCAGTTGATGGAGGCTCTCTCCATCGAGTTTCGCGCCGGGAAGAACCAGTGACGCCCCGCAGATCGGCGCCGCGTAGGGCTGGCCCCAGGCTTGGACATGGAACATCGGCACCACGGGCATGACCACTGCCTTGCGATTGAGGGGAAAGATGCCCGGTGCCAGGACTCCCAGGGCGTGAAGAACGGTGGAGCGATGGCTGTAAAGCGAGCCCTTGGGGTTGCCGGTGGTACCGGACGTGTAGCACATCGCCGCTGCGGTGTTTTCATCGAGGCAGGGCCAGTCGAAGGTCTCCGGCATGTCTTCGAGGATCTCCTCGTAGCAGAGCGCCTGCTTGAGTGAAGTCCGGCGCATATGCTCCCGGTCGGTCATGACGACCACATGGCGCACGCCGGAAAACCTGTCGGCGAGTTGCTCGACAAGCGGCACAAGATTGAGATCGACAAAGATCGCCCTGTCATCCGCATGGTTGACGATGTAGTCAAGCTGATCGGCAAACAGTCGCGGATTGATGGTGTGACAGACGGCGCCGATGCCGGAGACTCCGTAGTAGAGTTCGAAGTGCCGGTAAGTATTCCAGGCGATGGTGGCGACGCGATCGCCGGCGCCGATGCCGAGTTGCCCTAGGGCATGGGCCAGTCTGCCGGTTCTTCTGAATGCATCGGCATACGTGTAGCGGTGGACCGGACCTTCCACGGTACGGGAAATGATCCTGGATGCTGGGAACGCCTCGGCGGCATGGCGTAGAATGTCGATGACCAGCAGGGGCCTGTCCATCATTCTCCCGGAGAGCATCGCTTTCTCCTCCCAAGTTCGGGCCGCGTCGCGCGGATCATATCAAGCGGCAGGGGTGGCGCCATCACTCTCCGTGTAGGATGGCAGCAGCTTGCGATTCCGGGGACAGTGGGACCATGCAGGACATATTCGCGGAAGGCTTCAAGGAAGCATCGTATTGGTGGGACCTCGCACCCCGCCCACGGCTCGATGAGTCGGCGCCACCTGACAGCGCGGATGTCGTGGTCATTGGATCAGGCAATGTCGGACTGTCGGCGGCGCTCACCCTGGCGCGAGGGGGCCGCGATGTCCTTGTCCTCGACGCCGAGGCCGCAGGTCACGGCGCCAGCACCCGCAATGCCGGTTACCTTGGCCGCACGGTGTGGTTCAAGTACGGCGACATGGTCAGGCGCATTGGCCGGGAGGCCGCCGGCAGCATTGCCCGCGAGGCCGCCACGGCCCACGACTTTGCGGCAAGCCTCATCCGCGACGAGCAGATTGCCTGTTTCTACAGGAACACGGGCCGTTTGATTACCGCACCCTCGAGGAAGGTGTACGAGAAACTCGAGCGTGACCTCGACATGATGAAGGCCGACGGGGTTCCGGTGGAGGCCGACATGATCCCGCCCGACAAGTTGAAGGAAGAAGTGGCGAGTGATCTTTATCACGGTGGTCAGGTGCTGCACGGCAACGGCCTCATCCATGCCGGACTCTACCACCAGGGTCTGCTCGACCGGGCCCGCGCCCAAGGCGCGACCGTGGTCGGCCATTGCCCGGTGACCGGGGTCGAACGGCAGCGTCGGGGGTTCGTCGTGTCCACACCTAAGGGCAGGGTGACGGTTCGCGACGTCATGGTGGCGACCAACGGCTATACGCCGAAGGCCCTTCCCTGGCACCGCCGCAGGGTCGTGCCGGTCGAGGCCTTCAACGTCGTGACAGAGGCTATCGATCCGGTTCTCATGAAAAAGGTTCTGCCCCGGGGCCGCCCGATGATCGAGAACCGCAATTCGCCGTTGTGGTTGCGGCCGACCGAAGACGGGACAAGGTTGCTTTTCGGCGGCACCACGGGAGAGGGGATTCCGTCTCTTCCGGACAAGGCACGGCGGATCCATGAGGAACTGCTGCGGGTCGTGCCGGATCTCGCGGGAACGAAACTGACCCATTGCTGGAGTGGACAGGTTGCGTTTCCCTTCGATTTCCTGCCCCACAACGGATTTGCCGACGGCATCCATTACGCCATGGGCTGGTGCGCATCCGGCGTGCCAATGGGAACATGGCTCGGGCACAAGACGGCCCAACGCATTCTCGGTGACAGTGACGCGAAAACGGTACTGACGGACAGGCCCTTCCGCACCATACCGTTCTATCGTGGCAACCCCTGGTTCCTGCCTCTCATCACCGCCTGGATGAGACGAGCCGATCGCAAGCTGATGCGCGACTGAACGTTGATCGCAAACTCCATGTCTGGAGTTCGCCGCCTTGTGGGCTGTCTTGCTGGTAACTGATCTGTCTGGAATGATGGCCGCATCCACCGCCTTCGGCGATAGGGCCTTCTCCGTCAACCTATCGATGGGGATGGCATGACAAATTGGAATGGACGGGAACGGAAATGGCTGTAGGCGTGATACTCGAAGTCAGGGCGAAGCCCGGTATCGGAAGTGAAGTGGTGTCATGCCTCGGAGAGGACGACTCCTCAACGCCGCCGCCTTGCCCGACCGCAATCTTCAGGCCCGGAACCCGTTCCCGCGTCACATGTGTCAGGATCAGCAAATGAAGGAATCGATGGACGAATGTGATGAAGTCAGTGCCTCACTCCCCGATCTGATGGAGGGAGAGTCAGAGGTGGAAGCCGGCTCCCTTGGGTCCGGAAACCTGCAGATGTCCCGCGAGCACATGCTCGACCTCGGGCGCACGGTGCTCGATCTCGTGGTGAAGCGGATCGAGAGCCTGCCCGGAGAGAGGGCGTGGGAGGGTGAGTTTCGCCAGGTGCTCGAAGAGCAGTTGATGGAGGATCCACCCGAGGAAGGCAGGCCTGCACCGGATGTCATCGAGCAGGTCGCGAGCGAGATTCTCCCTTGGGCGACCCGCCTGGATCACCCGCGCTGTTTCGGGTTTGTGCCGTCTTCGCCCACCTGGCCCGGCGTGCTGGCCGATTTCATGGCCGCTGGCCATCACATCAACCAGTGTACCTGGCTGGTCGCCAGCGGCCCGAGCCAGGTGGAACTGGTCGTCATGGACTGGTTCAGACAATGGATCGGTTATCCGGAGAGTGCTGGCGGGCTCTTCACCAGCGGCGGCTCGGCGGCAAGCGTCGATGCCTTCGTCGCGGCACGCGAAGCGGCGGGCCACCCCGAACGAGCGACCGTCTACATGAGCGACCAGAGTCACAGCGCGCTTCCCCGCGCGGCAAGGATCGTGGGCATCCGGCGCGAGTGCATCCGCATGATTCCAAGCGATGCACACTTCCGAATGGACATGCGCGCACTCGCCCGCGCCGTGGCCGCCGATCGCAACGCCGGCCATGCCCCCATTGCCGTCGCCGCCAATGCCGGCACCGCCAGCACGGGGTCCGTCGACCGGCTCGAGGAACTGGCCGACTTCTGTGAGGTAGAGGGATTGTGGCTGCATGTCGACGCTGCGTACGGCGGCTTCGCCGTGGTGACGGAGCAGGGCAAGCGACATCTGCGCGGGATCGAACGCGCGGATTCCGTCGGAATGGACGCGCACAAGTGGTTCTTTCAGCCCTACGAGGCGGGCTGCCTTCTGGTCAAGGACGAGAACACGCTCAAGGATGCCTTCACGATCGGGACCGACGTCCTTCAGGACACGGTATGGGGAGCGAACCACCCCAATTTCGCGGATCTCGGCTTGCAACTGAGCCGCTCGGTTCGTGCCCTGAAGGTCTGGATGTCGGTCCAGATCTTTGGGATGGCGGCATTCCGGCGCGCCGTCGCCAGGGGGATGGATCTCTCAAGGCAGGCAGAGGCGTATGTTCGCGACAGTCCGATCCTGGAGGCCATGAACGCGGTCACCCTGGGGATCGTGTGCTTCCGGTTCAATCCGGCGGATGACAACCTCGGCGAAGCGGTGCTCGACAAGGTCAACAGGGCCGTGCTTGCTCGCATGTTCTGGGATGATCCCGCGTTCATGTCGTCCACGACGCTGCACGGGGTGTTCGCGCTCAGAATGTGCATCATCAATCACACCACGACCTGGGACGACGTGCGAGAGACCCTGGAAGCCGTCGAACGCTTTGGGAACGAGACGTTGACGAAGGGTGATGCGCTCGTGTGATGGCATGGATTGCCGTCCAGCCGTCTTCTCTTGTTCCGGTGCAGCGATAACCCGCGCGACGGTGCGCTCACGGCCGGATACATTGTGTGACAGCAGGTCGGCAACGCGTCATCGATTTTGCCGTACTGCCGTTGGCGATGGTGAGCAAGGGCGTCATGCGGGCTTTGAGGCACGGTTTGGCGTGATGCCCTTCCGATTGAGATCGTTTTCTTCCCCATTGTGAGCGTCCTACTGGGACTGTCTGACGAGCTGTTGCCCGATTCTCGTGTTCTGCGTTTCCGGTTTCCCAAGGTCGGGAAGGGGTTGAATGCAGTGGTATGCGAACAGATCTCGGACGCGTTCACCTATTGTCTGAGTGAGGCGATCTGGGCGTAGACGACGCCGGCCAAGATGATGAGGCCACCGGCGATCTGTGCAGGTAGCGGTACGGCGCCGAACCAGGCGGCGAGGCCAATGGCCGCGACCGGCACCAGGTTGCCCCACAGGGCCATGGGCGTCACGCCCAGCCTGTTGACTCCGACATGCCACATGAGGTTGCCGAGCGCGATCGGGACGACGCCGATGGCGACGGCGAGCGAGATTGTCGTGTCGTTGAGCGGCGCGTGCAGCGTCGCGAGACCGGATGCCCAGGCAATGAACACCACGGCTGTGAGCAGGACGCTTCCCGGCAGGATGGTGTAGGCGGCGATCTCCGTCTGGCTGAATCCCTTGAGCCATCTCTGTGCGGCGATCGAGTGCCATGTCCAGGTGACAAGGGCGAGAAGCATGAACCCTTCGCCGCCCGTCACGTTCGCGGCCTGGAATTCTTGGGCCTTGACGACGAGCCCGCCGGCCACCGCCAGGGTAATGCCGATGATGATGCCCCGGGCAGGTGGAATGGCGAAGAACACCCGGGCCACCACCGCCGCGATGAGGGGTGCCATGGCATAGACGATGGCGACAGCAACGGATCCGGCCGAGAAGACGGCCAGCGTGGTCAACAACGAGGCGCAGAACGGGCCGGCGAACCCGAGGATGGTCATGCGCCGCCAGGGGAGCGCGCGATGGATCGGGAAACGCCCTGTGCGCACCCACAACAACGTGACGAGAAGAGTGGCTCCAATGACCTGGCGCGACAGGGTCGTCGAGAGAATGTCCCAGTGCCCCAGCAGCTGTTCGATCAGGGGAAAGTTCAAGCCCCAGGCAACGACGAGGACGAGTGCCGCTCCGTTTCCGGAGAGCAGTGCGTTGCGGGTGGGGGAGGGCGCCTGCGGCGCGCTCAATCAGGAAGAGCCCCCGCCGGGCGCCACCAGGACCCTGTCGCGCTTCACGTGATCCACCGAATCGAGTGTTCGCGCATAGAGGTGACCGGCGTGAACTGCTGCGGCGATGGTCTGCGGCGCTTCGCAATCGCCGATGCGCCGGACGCTCTTCAGTCCGGCGTCAGCGTGCTCCGCCTGCCGCGCCATGACCGACCTCCAAAGATCCTCCAATGGTTCGCGGGAGGTGACGACGACAATGTTCCTGCAGGGAATCGTGACATCCGCTGATCCGGATGCGTGGGCAAGAACCGCTTCGCTGCCATCAAAACCCCGCAGCAGACGTGACGTCCAGGTCACGACGCCAATCTCGATGAGACGTGCCTCGATACGTCCCTGATCGAGAGTGTGCGTGCACAGGGGGGACACCATGCCGGCACTGGTGGCGACAACGACATCGAAGCCGCGTTCGACCAGCGTCTCGGCAATGACGCCACCCATGTAGAAATGATCATCGTCATAGACCAGCACCGGGCCGTCGATGGGCGTTGCCTCCATGACGTCGTCGGGCGTGAGGACTCCGTCGAGGTCATGTCCCTCGAATGGCGTGAAACTGGACCGTCCTGTCCCGTCGCGCCGCCACGTCGAGCCGGTGGCAACGCACACATGTCCGAAACCGAACTCCAGGACCTGGTCGGCGTTCAGCCTGCTCGACCGGTAGATCTCCACATTGGCGAGTTTGGCAATCTGGCCCAATCTCCAGTCCCTGACACGCGACCAGGTAGAAAGGCCTTTCAGGGTCGCCTCCCGGGTCACCCGCCCGCCGAGTTCGGTGGTGGCCTCGGCCAGCGCCACCTGGTAGCCCTGGCGCCCGGCAGCGAGAGTTGCCTCAAGCCCGGCGGGGCCGGCCCCGATCACGAGCACTTTCTCATTGGACGAGGTCCGGGCCATGATTTCGGGATGCCATCCGCGTCGCCACTCCTCGCCCATGGTCGGGTTCTGCGTGCATCTCAGCGGTACGCCCAGACCGTTGCTGAGGATGCAGATGTTGCAGCCGATGCACTCGCGGATGTCGTCAAGCCGACCGTCACGGATCTTGGCCGGAAGGAAGGGGTCGGCGATGGAGGGCCGCGCCGCGCCAATGAGGTCCATGAGCCCCTTGCTGACGACCGAGACCATGCGATCCGGCGACGTGTATCGGCCCACAGCCACAACCGGCTTGGTAGTCACCTGCTTGACGAAGGCGATGTAGTCTTCCTGGGCACCCTCTTCGGCGAAGCGTGCGGTGCGGGCATCGGCCGGGAAATTCGCAATGTTGACATCCCAGAGGTCCGGAAGCTCGGCCACGTACTCGACGAGGTCCCGTCCTTCGCCGTCGCATGTGATGCCCATGTCGGTATCAAGGTTGTCGACTGCAAAGCGGAGCACGACACCGCAACGGTCTCCAACAGCTTCCCCGGTCTCTTCCAGCAGTTCCCGGATCAACCGTGCTCGATTCTCGAAGCTGCCCCCGTACTCATCTCCGCGCTGGTTCTGGACGGGGGACAGGAACTGGGCCGGAAGATAGCCATGCGCCGCATAGACGTAGACAAGATCAAAGCCCGCTTCCCGGGCACGAAGGGCCGACAGTTTGTGCAGACGACGGAACTCCCGGATATCGGCCTTGTCCATGGCCCTGGTCTGCGTGAACCCATGCCACACCGGCATGGACATCGGGGCCGCCGGAATGGCCCGGGTCAGGCCGTTGTTGGTGGCATAGCCGCCGTGCCACAGCTCGACACCGGCAAGCGACCCGTGCCGGTGTACGGCCTCGACCATGGTGGCCTGGACGCTGATGTCGTCGTCATCCCACAGGGTGCAGTAATGGTGACCGAAATCATCTGATGAAGGATCGATGGAACAGTACTCGGTGCACACGACACCCCAACCGCCCTCAGCCTTGATTCCGCGCATGGCATTGAGAGTTTGCGGGAGAGCAAAGCCCATGCCCGAACAGTGTGGTACCTGATAGAATCTGTTGGGAGCCGTGACCGGTCCGATGCGAATGGGCTCGAATAGGATGTCGTAGCGCGGATCGCGTGCCATGATTTCCAAATCTCCCGGTCCGACAGCAGCGTACATCCTGGCGCCTTTGCTGTCAGCGGTCCGACTCACTGATCGCCGGGCGCCCGCAGCAACTGGATGGACCGGCACCGTGATTGATCCCGTCGAAGGGTTGAGCGGTGCCGGACAATTCGAATGAGTTCAATGCTGGGTGGTTTCGGAATCGAGACGATGGAGACGATGACAGTCAAGAGCAAGTCCGTGTAGACGTTTACTACTGTTCCTTGCCTCAATCGTGAACAGCATCGCCCAAAGGAGTGTGCAACAATGGCTTCATCGGACGTCATCGACCTGCTCCGCGCGCTTGTCAGGCAGGACACGCGCGATCCTCCGGGAAGGGAGGTCGGAATCGCCTCCTTCGTACACCAAAGGTTGCGTGACGCGGGCCTCGAGTCCGTGCTTGACGAGTTCGCGCCCGGACGCGCCAATGTCGTGGCAAGGATCAGGGGCGGGGGATTCAGACCAGCGATCGTCTTCTCGGCCCACTTCGACACCGTGCCCCTTGGCAACGAGGCCTGGACCCGCGATCCCTTTGGCGCTGAGATTGTCGACGGGGCGCTCTACGGTCGAGGCGCGGCCGACATGAAGAGCGGCATGGCAGCCATGATCATTGCCGCCGAGTGCCTGTGCCGCGAACCCGGATGCCTGGCGGGGGACCTTGTCCTTGCCCTGACCGCTGGGGAGAGTTCGAACTGTCTCGGCGCCCGGCGGTTGGCGGAAACCAGTGCGCTGAAAGGTGCGGGCGCGCTGCTTGTCAGCGAGCCTACGTCCATGGACGTTCTGTTGGCGGAGAAAGGGGCTCTCTGGTTGCGCCTGATCGCTCACGGGAGATCCGGACACCCCTCTGGAGGAGCCGACGGCAGCCAGAGCGCCATCGAGCGCATGATGGACGCGCTTGCCTGTCTGAGGGGTTTCGATTTCCATGCCCGAACGCACCCGCTGCTGGGTTCTCCGACCGTGTCAGTGGGACGCATCGAGGGCGGTACCGTGGTCAATCTGACGCCGGACAGGTGCGAAGCCGAGATCGATGTGCGCACATTGCCCGGCATGGATCCGGAGGCAATCGAGAACAACCTGCTTTCCTGCCTCGGCCGGGATCTCGAGATCGAGCGCATCGACTACAAGCCGCCTGTCGAGACGCCTGCCGATCACCCCTTCGCAAGAATCTGCTTCGAGACGGTGGCAGCCGGGCAGGGGTCCCCGGCGGTTCCCGGCGGAGCCTCCTACTACAGCGATGCAGCGGTCCTGGCGCCGGCGTTCAATCTTCCCATGGTCATCATCGGTCCGGGCAGGCTCGGAATGAGCGGCCAGACCGACGAGCATGTCATGACGGCGGATGTGATCAGAGCGGCCGGTCTCTACCGCAGGATTGCCTTGGCCTGGCTCGAGGCCTGACCTCTACCAGAGCGCTCCAGCGGATACGGTGATGTCCTCCATCGTGATGCCGCTCGCGGCATCAGTGGAGAGAAAGGCCGCGATGGCGGCGATTTCGTCGGGTTGGATCATCCTGTTCATGGGCGAGCTGGCGGCGGCTTCGGCACGGGCTTCAGCGATGTTCGTGCCCTTGATTCGCTCAAGTACTCTGAAACTCCTTTCGACCATACCGGTATCTACGAATCCCGGGTTTATGGCGTTGCAGGTGACGCCATGAGGTGCGCCTTCCAGCGCAGCGCAGCGCATCAGACCGAGCAGTCCCGCCTTGGAGGCGCAATATGCGCTGAAATTCTCGGCGCCGACATTGGCTGCCGTCGAAGAGATGATCAGGATACGGCCCCAGTTCCGCTCCATCATCGGTCCCAGACATTGCCTGATCATGCGCCAGGTGCCCGAGAGGTTGACGTCAATCACCTTCTCCCAGGCGTCATCCGGGTGCCCGGGCAGCGGAACCTGGGCGCAGATTCCGGCGACATTGGCGAGTATGTCGATCCTGCCGAACCTATCGCAGGTTCCTTCGATCATGTCCTGGCAGCTTTGGTTCGATTGCAGGTCGAGATGCTGGCCATAAGCACCGACGCCATGCTGCTCGATGGCTGACGCGACCTCCGCCATCTGGTCTTCTGTCGGATAGGTGGTTTCTTCCCAGGCAGCCATTCCCCCATGGCCGGCGACGAAGGAACCGAATGCGATGTCGGCACCTTTGGACGCAAGCGCCAACGCGATCGCCCGGCCCTGACCACTGCCTCCTCCGGTGACCAGTGCTACCCTGTTTTCGAGTTCCCGTTGCACCACCACAGGCTCCCCTCGACAGAATCCGGATCAGTATCCGCGGACCGGATCGGTGACATTGACAAGCGCTTCACCACGCATGAAACGCTCCAGATTGTCCAGAAAGACCTTGATGGCCCCTGCAACATAATCGTCCCAGGTCAGCACGATGCCGCAATGAGGCGTGATATGGACGTTCTCCATTCCCCAGAGTGGATGGCCTGGAGGCAAGGGTTCGGTTTCGAAGACGTCCAGGGAGGCGGCCCGGACATGACCCGACTCGAGCGCGCTGATGAGCGCGGTTTCATCGATGACACCGCCTCGCGACATGTTGTGAAGCAAAACCCCGGGTTTCATGGAGGCAATGGCGTCGCTGCCGATCAGACCTCGTGTCTCTTCGGTCAGAGGTGTCACGATGATCACGTAATCCGATTGTGAGAGAACCTCGTGCATGTCATCGGGACCGACGACCTTCTCCACCCCGGGACATGCATCAGGACGGGCACGCACACCGAAGACCGTCATGCCGAGCGCCCTGGCGATTCGCGCGCAGGCTCCGCCGATTCTTCCCAGTCCCACCACGGTCAGTGTGCCGCCCGTGGAGCGCAGAGGGTCGTGCATCCGCCACACGCGCTCCTTCTGTTGATCGTGATAGCGGAAGAAATGGCACGTCATCGCGATCAGTCTGGCGATGGCGAACTGCGCCATGCCTTCGTCCTGAACTCCGGCGGCATTGCAGACGCTGATCTTGTCCGGATCCCAGGGCACGAGGTGGTTGATGCCGGCGCCCGATGCGTGAACGAACTGCAGCGACGGCTGACCGAAGAGGGCTTCGCGCGGAAATCTCCTCGGATCGAAGCGTTCCGTATAGGCGACATGCGGATCGATCCTGGCCGCATCGGCCAGACCGTCGTAGTTGTCGGTTGCCGCGACCTCAAGCCCGGGAAACCGCCGGTCAAGCTCGGCGATCACAATCTGGGGATCTTCTGCAAGAACGAGAATGCGATGTTGTCCTGACAGGATCCTTCTCCAATCTCATCCGGTTTCTGAAGTGTGGATCCAGGCGCCTATGGTGGCAATTTCAACGGGATTTTTCATGCTTCGACAGCGCTGCTGACGACCGCGAGACGGTCTTTGTTGCCGGGGACGGAGGAGGGACGAACAGACGGTCCCCGTCGTGAAGTGTGGCAGGCGCCGAGGAACGAGCCTCGTCATGCCCCTGAACTTGAGTAGTCCGGTGGTGGCTGGAAGCCACCGAATTCACGTTCGATCAGGCGGGCCACTTCGATGGTCGTGAAATCGCCCAGCCACGGTCCGGTGATCTGGATGCCGCCCGGCAGGCCGTCGCGGCTGATGCCGGCCGGAGCCACGGTTCCCGGAAGCAGGGCCATGAGACCAAATCCGGCCCAGAACATCTGGTCGGTCGTGGGGACCTCGTGGCCGTTCACAGTGATCGTGCGATCATGCCGTTCGCCGGCGTGATCATGGAGGAAGGCCGTGGAGGCAGCAACGGGCGAGACCAGGACGTCCCAGTCCTCGAAGAAATGATGCCAGGCCCAGCGGATGTGTTCACGCCGTTCATTGAGCGCCAACCACTCGCGATGGGCCATGGTGTTGCCGCGGGCCATCAGGGCAAAGTAGCTGGCGTCACCAGGGTCGAGCCGGGCGCGTGCCGCCTGGAACTCCTCCAGCTTCGCCTGCGGCAACCGGGCGCTGGTGGCGGCGCGCAGCAGCTGAATGTAGATCTCGTGAGCTTCGCGCATGTCGATATCGGGCCGGGCCGCATCACTGACCGTGGCTCCCTTGCGGGCCATGCCGTCGACCAGGTCCTGCAGCATGACAAGGTAGGCGTCGTCCACCTCCGACAATCCGCTCTCGAGCATCACGGCAACGCGCAACTCGCCGAGATTGCGGGCGCGGGGGGCAGGGAGTTCGAGTCGCCAGCCGGCAGCATCGAGGGCATCCGGTCCGGCCATGACCTTCAGTGTCAGCTCGAGATCGCTCGCTGAGCGCGCCAGCGGCCCGATGACGGCCATGTCGGCCCCGGTCAGGATTCCGGGCAGGGCCTGGCCTCGGGGCGGACAAATCCCGAAACTCGGCTTGTGACCGAAAACACCGCAATAGTGGGCCGGATTGCGTATCGATGCACCGATATCGCTGCCGGTTTCGATACCGGTCAGTCCGGCGGCCAGGGCGGCAGCGGAACCTCCCGAGGAACCCCCCGGTGTCCGTCCGGTATGCCAGGGATTCGAGGTGATTCCGTAGATCTCGTTGAAACTCTGCCAGTCGGCAAGATTGAGCGGGACATTCGTCTTGCCAAAGAGGGTCACGCCGGCGCGTTTCAGACGCTCCACGGCAACGCAGTCATCCTTGGCGATGTTGTTCCGGAAGGACGGATCCCCCCACGTGGTCGGTGCGCCGGCAACGTCAAAACTCTCCTTGATTGTCATGGGCACACCATGCAGCGGTGGCAGTTCACCTCCGGCGATGGTTCGTGAGTCCGCAGATCTCGCCGACGCCAGCGCTCCCTCACGATCCTGCCAGATCACCGAGTTGATGGTCGCATCGAGCGCATCGATGCGGCCCAGGTAGAGTTCCAGGAGTTCCACTGCGCCGATTTCCAGGCGCCGGATCATGCCGGCGAGTTCTGTCGCCGACCGGAATGCGATTGTCATCTCACGGGTCTCTCAGATGTCATCCGCCAGGAGCCAGGAGGATCCCTCCTCGACAGCAATGATGGTCGGCCTTGATGCCTCGAGTGCCCGCATGACGGCATCCGCAAATCCATCAAGGCTGTCCGGGCGTACACCATGGGCACGACAGGCGCGGGCAAGCATCAGAAAGTCCGGATTGCTTCCCTCCACCCCAACCCGGTGGATGCCCCGGCTGTCGAGATCATCCTGGATCTGCTTGAGGCCGCCGTTTTCCCAGATGATCACGGGCAACGCAAGGCCAAGGTCACTGGCAACCATGAGTTCGGGCATGGTGAACATGAACCCGCCATCACCGGCAATGGCGACAACTGGACACTCGCCGGACGCTCGCATGGCGCCGATGGCATTGGGGAGTGCACAGCCCAGAGCACAGTATCCTGCAGGGTAGAACCACTGGCGGGGCGCGTAGACCGGAAAGGCAAACGCTCCGGTGTAGACGAGCTGACAGGCATCGCCGGCGAACACCGTGTCACGTGGGGTAGCGGACCTCAGGCATCCCAGGAGTCTGACGTGCTGCCGTTCTGACGCTGTCAGGTTGGCCATCACGTCGGATCGAACAGTCCTGACCGCGGTCTCGGTGCGTCGGCGCAATGCAGCACCATCATGGTTCTCCAGCAGGGATGCCAGCCGTTCGATCACGGGTGCCGCGTCGGAAATGATGGCAAGGTCAGCGGGATAGAGATCGTTCATCTTGCCGGGATCAATGTCGATCCTGATGAGACGGCCACCGATGTCGAGGCGTTCGACGAAACTGTCAGTCTCGGAGAGTTCCGTGCCAACAGCAAGGACTGCGTCAGCCTCGCTTAGAAAACGGCGGACTTCCTCGCGAACCGTGCTGCCGGAGAGACTCAGGGAGTGGTCATCCGGAACGATGCCCTTGCCGGCGGTACTGGAGATGACGGCGGCGCCGAGAGACTCGGCGATCCGGATGAGGCCGGACCCCGCTTCCGCCGCACCACCGCCAACCATGATGACCGGCTGAGTGGCGGCACGCAGCATTGCCGCTGCCTCGTCCACCAGGCCCGCTGCCGGACCGGGCCTTGCGGGCAGGGGCACCGGTTGCCAGTCATCCCCGACTTCCTGGGCGAGGACGTCGATCGGGATCGACAGGTGGACCGGCCGGGGCCTCTCGCCAGCGAAAATGGAAAAGGCCTGGGCCATCAGTTCGGGAACGTCCTGCGGCCGGTGCGCCGTGGCACTCAGCGCCGTCAGGGGCCGCGTGACTTCCTTCTGTTCGGTGATTTCATGGAGCACGCCCCAACCCTTTCCGATGGTATCGCTGGAAGTCTCCGCCGAGAGCAGGAGAAGTGGCAGTGAATCGGCCCAGGCCTGGCCGACAGCGGTGGCGGCATTCGTCACACCTGGCCCGGAAATGACAAGCGCGACGCCGGGCTTGCCGGTGGCCCGGGCGTACCCTTCTGCCATGAACCCGGCACCCTGTTCGTTGCGGGACTGGATGTGCCGGACCTCGCCGGTGTCGAGGCCTCGGCAGAAGTCAAGGGTATGGACACCGGGGATGCCGAAGACTTCCCGGACACCGTAACGTCCCAGGAGACGGATCGTCGCTTCACCACATGTCATCCGGTTCGTCATGGGCTGCTTCTCCATCAGGAGTCGAGTTGTGCGAGAATGGTATCGGTCATGGCGGCGCTTGTGAGCCTGCCTCCAAGATCAAGTGTCCGGGCGCCCTCTTCGAGAGCTGCCGTCACGGCGTTTTCGATGTTCCTGGCGATGTCGGCTCGGCCCAAGGCGTAGTCGAACATCATGGCGGCCGAAAGTATGGCGCCAACGGGATTGGCAATGCCCTTTCCGGTGATGTCGGGTGCTGAACCGTGGACCGGTTCGAAGATGCCGCGGACTCGCCCGGTGTCCCCGGGAAGTCCAGTCAGACAGGCCGACGGCAGCATGCCGAGGCTGGCGACAATGACGCCGGCCTGGTCGCTCAGCATGTCGCCGAAGAGATTGTCGGCCATGATGACGTCAAATCGTCGCGGGTCCCGGGCAAGCTGGTAGCTGGCGTTGTCTGCGTAGAGGTGTTCCAGGGTGATCCCTGGATAGTCCAGGCCAACTTCCGAGATGACCTCGCGCCACAGGACGTGCATTTCCATGACGTTGGACTTGTCAGCCGAGACAAGATGCCGGCGCCGTTTTCCGGCCAGCCGGAAACCGACATGGGCAAGGCGGGCGATCTGGTGTTCGTCGTAGACTCCGAGATCGTATCCCTTCCGGGGCGCCTGCGGTGACCGGTCGACTCCCCGTTCTGCCGCAAAGAAGTTTCCGCCGGTCATTTCCCGCAGCACCAGCACATCGGCCCCGCCTGTCAGCCCCGGTCGGTAGGGAGTCAGGGGTTCGAGACAGGCTATCGCGCGCGCCGGACGCAGTCCGGCATAGGCGTCAAGTTCCATGCGCAACTGCATGAGGCCATCCGACATGACCTCCTCACCGGCAGGACGGACATTGTCCCACTGAGGACCGCCCGTGGCGCCGACGAGAACGGCGTCAGCCCTCTTGGCATGGTCGAGAGTCGTCTCCTTGAGGAAGGTCCCTGTTTTCTCGTAACAGGCGCCGTGCAGGAGGTCTTCGGTGATGTCGACGCGAATGTCGCTGTCGCAGGCCTTCTCGACGACCTTGAGCGCGCACCCGGTCACTTCCGGACCGATGCCATCGCCGCCCAGGGCAAGCAGATCGAAGGTTTCCGGCATGCCTGCCATGTCCCGCACTGTTCACTCGCATTGGTAGCAGACCGTCTGCAATGCAGACAGCCTTCCGTCATACGTTCTTGTGGCAGGTGTCCGGGAGTCACCTGCATTCACCAGGCTCCATGCTGCGGATGTCACGCCTCATCAGGCCTCGGAGACTTTCGGAAACGAAGTCCGGCCCGGTGCATGTTCGTCGATGTCCCCGCACCACACGCACGGGATTTCGTCGACGCCCCGGGTCTCGCTGTGGTTGGCAAGCGCGCACTTCTCATCGAAGGGCGGCACTGGCTGGACCAGCGTCGCGTGGAGCAACGCAAGTGAAGGAGAGAAATGTTTACGTCAACTGTCATTCGGACGCACGTTTCCTTCACGCGGCCCTTGCCGTGACATCCCCGGGAAGTGGTCCCTGCTGCCACATCTTCCAGAGTATTGGAGGTCTGGCCGGCGACTGCCGTGACGCCATCTTGAGCCCTGATTCGCGTGGTGTCGGCTGTCCATCGATGACGTCTTGAAAGGCCCCTTTTGCATCCCATATCACTGGGTGCGACCGTCCCTTGCCTCATATGGAAGACCAGGCGGAAGCAACGGGGTCCTGCCTCTTGGGGGACCGATTACACATACCGCTCAACCGGAGGATATGTACAATGACACGCTTCGATTTCTCTCCCCTGTTTCGTTCGACTGTCGGCTTCGACCGCATGATGAATCTGCTCGAAGCCAGTTCCCGTGCGGGCGAAGATGGGTACCCGCCCTACAACATCGAGAAGAAGGGCGATAACGACTACCGCATCACCATGGCTGTCGCCGGTTTCGGCGAGGATGATCTCACGATCGAGGTGAAGGACGGGACTGTGACGGTTTCCGGTTCGGTCAATGCCGATGGTGACAAGGAGCGCACCTATCTTTACCGCGGCATCGCCGGTCGGAGCTTCAAGCGCGCCTTCCAGCTGGCGGACCATGTCCATGTGTCGGGAGCGGCAATGGAGAACGGACTGCTTCACGTCGACCTCGTGCGAGAGGTGCCGGAGGCGCTGAAGCCGCGGACGATCAGGATTTCGACGGGTCAGGACCCGCGCCAGATCGAGAATCCGCGCAAGGCAGCCTGAAACCACCACTCCATCTTGCGTCAGGGCTCCAGGCGTCAAGCCTGGAGCCCTGACTGCCTACTGCTCCGAAGGATCGCCCAAGGCACGACCTCTGACGAGGGAGTCCTTTCCGAATCGCTGGCGGACGGCATCGAGCGCCTCGTCGACCCGGGCGCTGGATTGCCTTGTGGCATGATCGAAGAGGTCACCGAACTCGGTGTGCCCGGAATCGACCAAATCGTGAACGCCGACTCCGATCAGACGGAAGGTGCGGCCATCGGTTTCGCGGGCCAGCAGTCCTTCACCGACAAGAAAGATCTCCTCGGCTGACTGGGTCGGGTGTTGAAGGTGGCGATTTCGGGTGATGATGCGGAAATTCGCTGTCTTCAGTTTGAGCGTCACCCCCCTTGCGGCCAACCCGGCTCCTTTTGTGCGTTCTGAGACGCTCTCCGAGAGTTGCCAGAGTACCCTGCGCAGTTTGGCAAAGTCCGCAGTATCGTCATGAAGTGTGGTTTCCGAAGAGATACTCCGGGTTTCGCCTTCCGGCTCCACCGCACGATCATCCTCACCCCGGCTGAACTGGAAGAAGCGGTGGCCAATCTTGCCGTAGCGTGAGATCAACTCGGCTTCATCGATGCGGGCGAGATCGCCGATCAGGGTAATGCCGTCGCGGGCAAGGCGGCGACGGGTCGCTTCGCCCACGCCCCAGAGCAGACGGACCGACTTGTCGGCGAGAAAGCGCTGTGCCTCGCTGCGGCCTATGACCGCAAACCCGTAGGGCTTGTCGAGATCGGAAGCGATCTTGGCAAGAAACTTGTTGTAGCTCAGTCCGATGGACACCGTGATCCCCAGTTCCTCGCGGATCTGGTTGGCGAGCCGAGCCAGGGTCCGGGCCGGCGAGCCACCATGCAATGCACTGGTTCCTGAGAGATCCATGAACGCCTCGTCGATGGAGAGTGTCTCAACCAGCGGTGTCACGTTCCGCATCATGGTGCGCACTTCATTTCCAATGGCGACATACTTCCCCATGTCAGGGGGGATCACATGAGCTTCGGGGCACAGCTTCAGGGCGCGGAACATGGGCATGGCCGAGCGCACACCGAAGGACCGGGCAATGTAGCAGCAGGCAGCGACGACCCCACGATGGCGGCCGCCAACGATCACCGGCACATTCGCAAGCTCCGGCCGGTCCCGTTTCTCGATGGCCGCATAGAAGGCGTCGCAATCGAGATGGGCGATGGCGAGATCGTCAAGTTCCGGATGGCACACGATGCATCGTGACCCGCAGGCATCACATGCCTCGAAACCGGATTGCGGCCGATGGCCGCAGGAGCGGCAAAGGGTCTTCACATCTCAACCTTACGTCCCTGCAGCACCGATGTCGCGCCTTGCCGATGTCCGTGCCGTCGTTAACATGATGCAGCGTTCGGTGAAGAAGGCCATTCCATCCGTGTCCTACCAGTATGTCTATGTCATGAAGGGCCTCACCAAGACCTGGCCCGGCGGCAGAACCGTCCTGCGAAACATCTGGCTCTCTTTCCTGCCGGGGGCCAAGATCGGTGTGCTCGGGCCCAATGGCGCCGGGAAGTCCACGCTCCTGAGAGTTATGGCCGGAGTCGAACGGGACTTCGATGGCGAAGCCTGGGCGGCTGCCCAGGCAACGGTCGGATATCTGCCCCAGGAACCGGAACTCGATCCTTCGAAGGACGTCATGGGCAATGTCATGGAAGCGATGGCGGAGACAAGAGCCCTGCTGGAGCGTTTCAACGAGGTTTCAGCACGATTCGCCGAACCCCTTGATGACGATGAGATGAATGCGCTGATCGAGGAACAGGGCGAAATACAACAACAGATCGATGCCGTGGGTGGCTGGGATCTCGAACGCACGCTCGAGATCGCCATGGATGCACTGCGGCTGCCGCCGGGAGATGCCGATGTCAGACATCTTTCAGGGGGTGAGAAACGGCGGGTGGCGCTGTGTAGCCTACTCCTGCAAAAGCCCGACCTTCTTCTCCTTGACGAACCGACCAACCACCTTGACGCCGAATGCGTAGCGTGGCTGGAACGCCATCTCGCAGCGTACGAGGGAACCGTCGTGGCGGTGACGCACGATCGCTACTTCCTGGAGAACGTGGCCGGTTGGATTCTTGAACTCGATCGTGGTGAAGGCATTCCCTTCGAGGGAAACTACTCGGGTTGGCTGGAGAGCAAGCAGGAACGGTTGCGAAGGCAGGGCAGGGAAGAGGAGGCGCGCCGGAAGGCGCTTGAACGCGAACTGGAGTGGGTACGCTCGTCCCCTGGTGCGAGGCGCACGAAGGGGAGGGCGCGACTCGGCGCCTATGAGGAGCTTCTTGCCGAAAGCCGGAACAGGGCAGAAGGACCGGCAAGGGGACGTATCGCCATCCCACCGGGGCCACGCCTCGGCGATCTGGTGATTCGCGTCGAGGCACTGTCGAAGGCCTTCGGGGACCGGCTACTCATGGACGGTCTCGATTTCACCCTGCCCCAGGCCGGGATCGTCGGCATTATCGGTGCCAATGGCGCCGGCAAGTCGACACTCGTGAAAATGCTGACCGATCGCGAGGAGCCTGATGGCGGGATTATCGCCCTTGGCGACACGGTGGTCACCGGCTATGTCGACCAGAGTCGGGACAACCTTGATCCCGGAGCGACAGTGTGGGAGCAGATCACGGGCGGCGCCGAGATGCTTGCGATGGGCGCCAGGGACGTGTCGAGCCGCGCCTACGTCGGAGCGTTCGGATTTCGCGGCCCCGATCAGCAGAAGAAGGTGGGCGAACTGTCGGGCGGTGAGCGTAATCGCGTGCACCTCGCCACCATGCTGAAATCAGGGGCCAATGTGCTGTTTCTCGACGAGCCGTCCAACGATCTCGATGTCGATACCCTGCGGGCCCTCGAGGAGGCATTGATGGGATTTGCCGGATGTATCGTGATCATCAGTCATGACCGCTGGTTCCTTGACCGCCTTGCCACCCATGTTCTCGCCTTCGAGGGTGACAGCCACGTAGAGTGGTTCGAAGGCAACTACGAAGCCTATGAAGAGGACAGAACCAGACGGTTGGGGGCCTACGAACCCCACCGGATCAGGTACAGGCCGCTGACACGGTGAAGCGACCAGCGCCGCGGACATTGGGCAGTGGGCATCTTTGCCGCGTCATCGAGGTTCACGGAATTCTCGTCACCGTGGATCTCGATGGTAATCCCGTACGCTGTGCGCCACGCCAGGGCATCGATCCCTACCCCGTGGTCGGCGATCGGGTGCACGTCACGACGGAGACCACGCCAGCAAGGATAGAATCAGTCCTTGAAAGACATGGGGTGCTGTCCCGATGGCGACACGATGCCAGCAGGCGCGCGTCCGGAGGTGCCACGGAACAGATTCTCGCTGCTAACATCGACCGTGCCCTTGTCGTCGTCTCAGTGGCCAATCCGCCGTTTCATCCCCGCATCATCGACCGCTACACGGTCATCGCATCCAGAGGTGGTGTCGGTGTGACGGTCGTGCTCAACAAGATCGACCTCGATATGCCACGCCCGGACCTCGCTGACTACCGCAGGACAGGGCTGATGATTGTTGAGGTGTCTGCCAAGACGGGGGAGGGGCTCGACCGGCTGGTCAACTGCATTGAAGGGCAGACCGTAGTCCTTACTGGGCCGAGCGGTGTCGGAAAGTCCTCACTTGTCAATGCATTGACCGGCACGCAGAACGCACGCGTCGGTGGTCTCGGGGGTCGTCGGCAGCAGGGGAGGCATACCACTGCCCGTTCGTCGCTCTATGACCTCGGCGGGGGCACCTCGCTCATCGATACTCCAGGGATTCGTTCGCTGGGTCTCGCTGGCATCACCCGCGACGAGCTTTCCGTATTGTTCCCCGACATCGATGAGGTGGGCCACCGCTGCCGGTTCCGTGATTGCACCCATGACCACGAACCGGAATGTGCTGTACGTGTGGCGGTTCGGGCGGGCACTATTCCGGCAGGCCGACTGGAGATCTACCTGCGGCTGCTGCGCGAAGAGGAGTAGTGGCGAGCAGGGCATCCATGATGCGTCTGGTATCGGAATAGGCCGAGGCGCTGGTACTGTGGCGGGGGCCGGCGACATTGAGGATTTGCACCCCGTGCCGTTCAATCCAGTTCCGACAGATGGCAATGACATCTGGCGTATCGTCGGGATGAACCACGAGGCATGGTTTGCCGCAAGCCAGTGCCAGTCTTTCGGTGAGCGCAGTGCCTCCGATCAGTGGCCGACGCGCCACAATGAGCGTGGCATCGGAATCGCGCACATTGAAGCGTGTGCGCTGGGCATAGTCACTCCGGGGCGTTTCCGTCAGGGGGTAACGGCCATCAATTGTTCCATCTTCGGCCAACCGACCCCTGGGACACCACCCGCCGACCGTCCGACCACTGGCCAGCGCGGCATCGAGTGCCGCCCTGTCGGTGCCCGTCTGGCCGCCGGAGATGATCTTCAAAGAAGAAAAACGGCAAGCAGTACGAGGACAACAAGGCACGCCACCGTCGACACCACGGTCAGGCGCATGACCCGCTTGTATGTGGAAAGGTGCTCGTTGTCGGCACGTTGCCAGTCGGCGACGACTTCGGCCATGGATGATCCCCGATCGGACTGTCTTCACTACCGGCGCGGACTGTATCGGCAGGCAGCGCCTCACTCAAGTGTGGGAGAAGAGCGGATCACGCAATCCCGGTTACGGGTGATCCGGCCGTCAGTATCACAGCGTCCCGGTTCACCGGAGCCGGGGTTTGATGGATCGGGATGGAGGCTGGCTGCCCCGCCTCCGGCGCAGTCTCACGACTTCGCCGGTTCATGGCCGCGTCGAGACAGTCTCGGGGAAGCGTGGATTCCTGGAGGAACTGCCTGCCGGTTGCATGCATTCCTCAAGGGGCAGGGCGACGACTTGATCGACGAATGCAGCTGAATGGAAGCTTCCAATTGAGGACGAATCTGGCATCGCATCGCCGCTCATCCTTCCACGGCGGGTCTTGCGTATTCCGCGATTTCCACCGTACGACTGGATTGCCATCCGGGCATCGTTACACTCCCTTGATCCAGTATCCGGGATAGCAGTTCATGTTGACCGTGATGCGCCATCTTCCTCTTCCGGCGCTACTCGCACTCTGGATGGTCGCTGTACCCCTTGTGACCGCTGCTGCGCAGGAGACCGTCGACACCATTCCCGGGCTCGTGTCTGTCCTCGAGGACCCTGTCAAACGCCAGCAATTGATCGACAGACTCAATGCGCTGGCATCGACCGGAGACGAGGCTGTCGGACAAGAGACTGCTTCCGGCATCTCCGGATTAGACCAGAGAATGAAAGATCTCCTGGCGAATCTTGATGATGGCAGACAGTTGACGGGCTGGATCATCGACGAGGTGTCGCGTCAGGATTTCGGTTCCGGGCTTTTCCGCATCGCAGGGCAGGCCGGACTGGCCCTTGCTGCTGGCATCCTCGCCTGGCTGGCGGTCGTCGGTCTCACAGCCACTCCAAGAAGGAGATTGCAGGAGGACGAGGGCGGAAGCGTGATGGAGCGGCTGATCGATGCCGGCTCCCGATTCCTGCTCGGAGTTGCGCCAGTCATGGGTTTCCTCCTGGTGACCTGGCTTGCCACCTCCGTTCTGGCCCCCGATGCGGTCGCCATGGCTGTCATCTACACGACAGCCATGATCGTCGGGCTCTACGCCATCGCTGTCATTCTGGTCCGCGTCATCCTGTCACCACTGCGGCCCGCCATCCGACTGCTGCCGGTCGCTGATCGAGAGGCAGCCTACCTCGTGGTCTGGTTCAACCGCCTCTGGGCGGTCGGACTCGCGGGATTCCTGGTCACGGATCTGCTGCTGGCTTTGGGTGCACCCGAAGCAAGCGTTGGTTCCCTGGTACGTGTCGTCGGACTGGTCCTCGCCATCATGGCGATTGTCGTCATCCTGCAGAACCGGGTTGCGGTTGCCGCCTGGATTGGCGGTGGTGCAGATGGCCGGCCGCATTTCATGCGCTCGCGCCTCGGCGATGTCTGGCATGTGGTAGCCATTCTTGCCGTTGCCATCACGTTCATCGTGTGGGTCTTCGAGGCGCGTTCGGGCACGGTGTTCATTCTTCATGGCCTCGCCTTCACCTTTCTTGCAGGTCTGGCCGGGGCACTGGCGAGCACCCTGGCACGGCGATCCCTGTCGAGGCTCTTTCGCATCGGTGCTGACCTGCAGGAGAGGTTTCCGGATCTCGAACGGCGCAGCAACCGCTATCTCTCTCTCGTCGGCGCCTTCACCAACGTGGTGATTTGGACCGTCGCCATCGTCACCGCACTGGAAAGTTGGGGCGTTGAGGCGACGCATATCTTCCTGTCCCCCGAGGGTCTGGATCTTCTCGGTCGGCTGATAGCCGTCGTCGTGATTGTCATAGTTGCCATCCTGGTCTGGGAAATCGGTGATGGTGTCATTGCCAACCAGCTCAGGCGCAGTCATGGGGAAGGGGCCAACCCACGCGTCCTTACCCTGCTTCCACTGGCGAGAAATGTCCTTCTCGTCGTGATCGGGGGGGTGGCTGCCATGACGATCCTGGGAGAACTTGGGCTCGATATCACGCCGTTGCTCGCAGGTGCCGGCGTGGTCGGGCTCGCCATCGGGTTCGGTGCCCAGTCGCTCATCAAGGACATCATCACCGGCACGTTCATTCTCTTCGAGAACCAGTTCACGGTGGGTGACTGGATCGAGGCCGGCGGCAAGATGGGCGGAGTCGAGAGTGTCACCGTGCGCACGGTGCAGTTGCGCGATCTGAGCGGTTACGTGCATACGATTCCCTTCGGGGACATCTCCTCTGTCACCAACATGATGCGGGACTTCGGGTACGCGGTCATCGACATCGGCGTTGCCTACCAGGAGAACACGGACAAGGTGATCGACGTGGTGCGGCGGATCGACGAGGAGGCGCGCAGTGACGACACGCTGAACGCGCATCTTGCCGGGGATCTTGAGGTGTTGGGCGTCAATGATCTGGGTGACTCGGCGGTCACTCTCAGGTTCCGGATCCGTACTCTTGCCGGTTATCAGTGGGGCGTGCGCCGCGAGTATCTGAGACGCCTCAAGCTGGGCTTCGACGAGGCCGGCATCGAAATTCCCTATCCGCACATGACGGTCTACTTCGGTGAAGTCCGTGGCGGCCGGACTTCACCAGCCTACGTCCGTCTCGACGCCGCGAGGGAGGCCTGAGTGCCGAGATTGACAACCCGGCCCTCAACGCGCACTTCCCGGGAAGCCCGACACGCACCAGGGGCGGTGGATGTGAAGTCCTTCACCTTTCTCCTGATTCCGGAGTTCTCGATGATGGCCTTCGCCGCCGCCGTCGAACCGTTGCGTTCAGCCAACCGAATGAGCGGCGCCACGCACTATCGCTGGACGATCATTTCGCGCGATGGCCGGCCGGTGCGGGCGAGCAATGGCATGGAGGTCGTGCCCCATCATGCGATGAACGACGTTGCTTCATGCGAGACTCTGTTCGTCTGTTCCGGGATTGACGCCCATGCATTCGCCGACAGATCTGTCATGGCGTGGCTGCGCAAGCTGGCACGCCAGGGAACCGTCATGGGAAGCCTGTGTACTGGAACGCACATTCTTGCCCGCGCCGGCCTGATCCGGGGCCATCGCTGCACCATTCACTGGGAAGACCACGAGAGCTTTACCGAACAGTATCCTGACATTGAGGTGACCGACGATCTCTTTGAGATCGACCGCAACAGAATCACCTGTTCCGGCGGAACGGCCTCGCTCGATCTCATGCTTCATCTCATCAAGCTCGACCACGGTGTCGAACTGGCCGGTAGGGTTTCCGAACAGTTCATTCACGAGAGGATCCGGCAATCCGATGATCGACAGCGGATGGCGCTCCACTCGCGCACCGGCGTCAGCGATGCGAAGGTTCTGGCCGCCATCGATGTCATGGAACGCAATCTCGAAGAGCCGCTGACGATTCCCGATGTCGCCAACGGCGTCGGCCTTTCGACCCGGCAACTTGAACGACTGTTCCTCAGGCACCTGGGAAGGTCTCCTTCACGTTACTACCGTGAACTCCGACTGCATCACGCCCGTCTGATGTTGTTGCAGGGATCGACATCGATCCTGTCGATTGCCCTTTCTGCAGGTTTTGTGTCGGCCTCGCACTTCAGTCACCGCTATCGCGAACTGTTCGGTCGTCCGCCACGCGAGGAACGGCGCGGTGTTGTCTGATTTGCGCCGACTGCCGGGAATGGTGCTGGCCTGCAGCATTCTTTTCCTGCTTGTCCTGCCTTCGGCCTCGGACTCCGGGTGGGAAGAGTTCCTCGCCGATGTGCGCACAGAGGCGACTGCTGCCGGTATCGGTCAGCAGACCCTCGATGCGGCACTTTCCGGACTGGAGCCGGTCCCGCGGGTGATTGAACTCGATCGTCACCAACCCGAAAGCGTGTTGACCTTCGATGAATACATGGCAAGCCGGGTGCCGGAGTCCTTGATCGAGAGGGCGAGGGAAAAGTATGCCGAACACCAGCCACTTCTGGAGGCGATTGCCGCCCACTATGGTTTTGACGCCTATTACATCGTCGCTATCTGGGCTGTAGAAACCAGGTTCGGGAGTTACACTGGCGGCTTCGACGTGATTGCCGCTCTGGCGACCCTCGCCTTCGATGGCCGGCGCAGCGCCTTTTTCCGTAAAGAACTCCTGCACGCCCTCACAATTCTCGATGAAGGACACATCTCCCGCACCGACATGATGGGATCGTGGGCGGGAGCCATGGGCCAGAGTCAGTTCATGCCGTCGAGTTTCAACCGGTTCGCGGTGGACTGGGATCTCGACCGGCGTCGCGACATCTGGCAGAATCAGGGGGATGTCTTTGCATCGATTGCCAACTACCTGGCGCGTTCGGGATGGCAACGCAGCATGCCATGGGGGGCCGCGGTTGCCCTGCCCGAGGGATTTGATCTCACACGTGACGGTGTCGAACCTCTGGAAACGTGGCTCTCATGGGGCGTGATGTGGCAGGGTGAGGATCCCGTCCTGCCCATGGATGCCGCGGCATCGCTCGTTCTGCCAGCCGGCGCCAATGGCCCTGCCTTTCTCGTGTTCGACAACTACCGGGCGATTCTCAAATGGAACCGGTCCGACTACTTTGCGATGTCGGTGACCGCCATCGCCGACGCGCTTTCGCGATGATCATGACGACGGCGCGTACCGCCGCCATCGTGCTGCTCGGCCTTCTTCTGGCGGCCTGTGCCGAAATTGACTTTGCCGCCACGGTGTTGAAGTCCGGCGACCAGGAGCCACGGGGGCATTACAAGGTCGGACAACCCTATCAAATCAAGGGGGTCTGGTACCACCCAGCAGAGGACCCCTTCTACGACGAGGAGGGCATCGCGTCCTGGTATGGTGAACCCTTCCACGGACAGCTGACTGCCAACGGTGAAGTCTATGACATGAACGAACTGACGGCGGCCCACAAGACGCTGCCCATGCCTGTCTACGTCAGGGTCACGAACCTTGAGAATGGGCGGAGCCTTGTCCTCAGGGTGAATGACCGCGGTCCTTTCATTGCCGGACGTATCATCGACGTGTCACGCCGCGGCGCCCAGTTGCTCGGATTCGAAGGAAAGGGAACGGCCCAAGTCAGAGTTCAGGTCGTCGACCGGGAAAGCGGCAGGACCTGGGCCGAACTCGGTCGAGAGCCAGTGGGAACAGGCGGTGCATCGGCACAGGCCATCGATCTGACCCAAGAGGATCCCGGTGGTGGCCTGTTCGTCCAGGCAGGCGCCTTCACAAACGCGGCAAACGCCTTCGTGGTGAGCAATGCGCTTGTCGATACCGGCGATGTCCATGTCATCCGCGCCGTGGTGGACAACCGCGTCTTCTATCGCGTCCGCGTCGGCCCCTTCCTCGCTCGTGGTCAGGCTGACCGCATTCGTGAACAGGTCATGAGTCTCGGCTTTCACGAGGCAATTGTCGTCACCGCCATGTGACGTGTCTGCATGGGCATGTACGGGTGAGTGCGAAATCCCGGGTCGCCGTTCCATGTCCCGAGACATGGTCCATTTCCGCTGAACCTCGCATGGGCACGACCATCCGTTCTTCGCGATCCCGAAGCTGCCCGGGCAGTTGGCCCGAACGGTCCGTTCGCCACTAGTTCGGACCGTCTTCCAGGGTCTGCCTGAACTCCTTGGAAGCATCCCGATTGCCGTCCGGCAGCACTGGAAGGAGACGCCTTGAGGAATTCTGTCACACGAATGCCGCACCCTGATGCCAGCAAGACCCGTGGTATCGACGTGCGGTGGGGGGAAGCAGTATCCTCGACACCGTGCCTGGGTAGACGTCGCGGACCCGAGAATGTCCGCATTGCAGTGGTGAGCGAAAGGATGTCCATGATCTGGCGAATTCTGATCGGTCTCGTTGCCACCGTCGGCTTGACGGCGCCACTGGCTGCGTTCGAGATCTCGGCGCGCGAGGCCATCCTCGTCGACGAGACGACCAACACCATTCTCTACCGGAAGAATGCCGACGGTCCGACCGAACCCTCCTCCATGACCAAGCTGATGACGGTGTACCTGCTGTTCGAGAAGCTCGCGTCGGGGACGCTCGCTCTCGACGATACCCTGCCGGTCAGCGAGAAGGCGTGGCGCAAGGGTGGATCGAAGATGTTCGTCGAGGTTGGCGACAGTGTGACGGTCGAGGACCTGTTGCGGGGGATCGTTGTCCAGTCAGGCAATGATGCGTCGATCGTGGTCGCAGAGGGGCTGTCCGGATCCGAAGCCGCATTTGGCGACCTCATGACACAACGCGCCCGGGAACTCGGCATGAACGACAGCACGTTTCGTAACTCATCGGGCTGGCCCGAAGAGGGGCATGTGACAACCGTGACCGATCTTGCCCTTCTGGCAAGCCGGACGATCAGGGATTTTCCTCAGTACTATCATTACTATGCTGAGACGGAATTCACCTACAACAACATCCAGCAGACCAACCGGAATCCACTGCTCTACACTGGAATCGGCGCTGACGGTCTCAAGACCGGCTACACCCGAGCTGCAGGATACGGCCTCACGGCTTCCGCGGTGCGAGGAGATCGTCGGCTGATTCTCGCCGTCAACGGGTTCGAGAGCGCCGCAGCCCGGGCGCGGGAGTCCCAAGCCATCATAGAGTGGGGCTTCAGGGAATACAGCGCCTTCCATCTCCTTGATTCTGGTGACGAAGTGGGTCGGGCCCGGGTCTGGCTTGGCGACTCGGATACGGTGCCGCTTGTTCTGGCGGAAGACCTGGTTGTCACCCTTCCTCGGGCGGCCCGGGACTCGCTCGATGCCCGCATCGTTTACGAAGGACCGGTGCCGGCACCGATCGCGAAAGGTCAGGAAGTAGCCCGCCTGGTGATCGATGCACCAGGCGTGGAGACCATCGACAAACCTCTGCTGGCCGGCAGCGACGTCGGGAAACCCTCCATGCTGCTGAGAATGGCGACGGTTCTGGGTTATCTTCTCTTCGGTGATGCGGGCGCGCTTTGAAGCGAGGCCGGCTGATCACCCTTGAAGGCGGAGAAGGAACCGGCAAGTCGACCCAGGCCCGGCGTCTGGCATCATGGATATCCGGGAAGTATGAGGTCGAGGTCGAGGTGACGCGCGAACCGGGTGGAGCACCGGGCGCCGAGGCAATCAGGGAACTGTTGATTGCGGGTGCTACCGATCGATGGGACCCCGGAACGGAGGCTCTTCTTCATGTTGCGGCGCGGCGTGAGCATGTTCTCCGGACGATCCGTCCGGCCCTTGCAGCGGGTCGCTGGGTGATCAGCGATCGGTTTTTCGATTCAACGAGGGCCTATCAGGGTCTGGCGCAGGGAGCGGGCCTCGATTTCGTCGACGGTATCGGTCGTCTTGCCATTGGCGCGCTGCGTCCGGATCTCACGTTCATACTTGATCTCCCGATCGGGATGGGACTCGCGAGAGCCGAAAGCCGAGGCACCACCAACCGCTATGAACGCATGGGAGAAGCCTTCCACGAACGGTTGCGCAGGGCCTTCCTCGCCATCGCCAGCGAGGAGGCCGACCGCATCAGAGTGGTCGACGCATCAGGGAGCGAGGATGACGTGGCCGGACTTCTTGAGTCAGCGGTGTTGCTGAGGTGGCCGATACCATGATCAAAGGCCTGGCTGAAAGGGGAGGCGTCTCGGATGCGTTCGGCCGCCAGATGCCATGACGGACGATCCGGTCGATATTCGCAAGCATCCGGACTTCCCTGAACTCGAGGTTCCGGCCCCCTGGGCGAATGAGGAGCTCATCGGACATGACGCGGCCGAGCGTCGGCTTGCCGGTCTGGTGGCGGACGGACGCATCGCTGGCGCCTGGATCATCGGTGGCAAGGCTGGAATCGGCAAGGCGACACTCGCCTGGCGGCTCGCCCGCCACCTGTTGTGCGGTGCGGGCGAGGATCTGTTCGGGGAACCTTCGGCCACCCTGGATTTCAATGCGGGAGACCCCGCGGCAGCCTGGATTTCAGCGCGTTCACACGGTGACATCCTTGGTATCGAACCGTCCATGAGTGAGAGAGGAAGGCGTCGCCAGGAAGTCGTCGTCGACGACGTACGCCGCATCAGACCCTTCTTTGCCCGGACGGCCGGCAACGATGGCTGGCGGGTCGTCATCATCGATGACGCTGACCTGATGAACACGAATGCAGCCAATGCGGCTCTCAAGGCGGTTGAAGAACCCCCTCGTCGCGCGGTCGTGCTGCTCGTCTCCGCAGTGCCCTCCTCGTTGTTGACTACCATCAGATCCCGGTGCAGAAAGCTCACGCTTTCCCCACTGTTGAGTGAACAGGTGAGTCTGTTGCTTGAACAGTATCTGCCAAACTTGACGTTAGAGGAGAGAGACTCGCTGGCGCGATTGTCAGGTGGCAGTCCGGGCCGCGCCCTGCTTCTGGCCGAAATGGACGGTCTCGCGCTCTATCGCGAGATAGTCGGCCTGATCGCCACGGCCCCGGACATTGATCCGGCAGCACTTCATCGCCTTGCGGAACGTCTTGCCCGGCCCGGCGGCGAGGCATCCTGGAATCTGGCTTTCGACTTTCTCATGGATTGGTCCGCTGCGATCATTCGCAAGGCGACCACGGGCGAGGCCGCTCTTCCCGTTCTGCCGGAGGAGACCGAGGCGCTGGCGCGCATCGCCGGTGATCCCGCTCTTGAACGCTGGGTTGCCGTGTGGGAAAAGGTCGCGCACCTGCGCCGGACAGTTCAGTCATACAATCTGGATCGCAGGCAATCCATCCTGTCGGTATTCGGTACCCTGCAGGCGGCTGTCAGGACCTGAGACACCGTCATCCGTCAGGACAGGGGAGCCATGAGGCATGCGCGACAAGTTCTACATCACGACGCCGATCTACTACGTCAACGACAACCCGCACATCGGGCATGCCTACACCACGCTCGCCTGCGACGTGATGGCCCGCTTCAAGCGTCTTGACGGGCATGATGTGCTCTTCCTGACCGGGACCGACGAGCACGGCCAGAAGGTCGAAAGGGCGGCACGGGAGGCCGGTATCGATCCGGCGACATTCTGTGACGAAGTTTCGGAGAACTTCCGCAAACTTGCCAGGGAATGGAACTTTTCCAATGACCAGTTCATCCGGACCACCGAGCAGCGCCACATCCGCTCTGTCCAGGCGTTGTGGCGGCGCCTCGAGGAGGCCGGCGAGATCTATCTCGGAGCCTATGAGGGCTGGTATGCCGTCCGCGATGAGGCGTTCTACACGGAGGACGAACTTGGCGTGGACGACGCGGGCCGCAAGGTGGCGCCATCGGGCGCTCCGGTGGAGTGGGTGAAGGAGCCAAGCTACTTCTTCCGTCTGTCCGCGTGGCAGGACCGCCTGCTGAAGCTCTACGAGGACCGGCCTGACTTCATCATGCCCGAGGTGAGACGCAACGAGGTGATGAGTTTCGTCAGCGGCGGACTCAACGATCTGTCGATTTCCCGTACGGGTTTCACCTGGGGAATCCCCGTTCCGGGTGATTCCCGGCACGTCATGTACGTATGGATAGATGCACTGACAAACTACATCACGGCAGCCGGGTATCCCGATGAATCAGGCGAGTCATTCACATCCTGGTGGCCCGCCTTGCACATGGTTGGCAAGGACATCCTGCGATTCCACGCGGTGTACTGGCCGGCCTTTCTCATGGCTGCAGGAATCGACGTGCCCAGCCGAGTCTTCGCTCATGGCTGGTGGACAAGCGAGGGGAGGAAGATCTCCAAGTCTCTGGGCAATGTCATCGTGCCATCCGAAATCGTCGCCCGCTACGGACTTGACCAGGTGCGCTATACGCTGATGCGTGAGGTGAATTTCGGCAACGACGGCGACTTCTCGCATCGCGGCGCCATGCTTCGGTGCAACCATGATCTCGCCAACGACTACGGCAATCTGGCACAGCGTGTGCTGAAGATGATTGCCCGAAACTGCATGGGAAGGGTGCCGACACCAGGCACGCTTCACGATCAGGACCGCGAGCTCCTTGTGCAGGGAAGGGGCCTCGTCGAACGTCTTCGCCGCCACATAGAGGTTCAGGCGTTCCAGTTGATGTTGCGGGATATCTGGGAGGTCATCGGCGCCGCCAACCGCTACATCGATGCCGAAGCGCCGTGGAAACTGAAAGACGCGGATCCGCAACGCATGGAGACCGTGCTCTACTGTACTGCCGAACTGATCCGCATCCTTGCACTGCTGACCCAGCCAGTGATGCCGGGATCATCAGCCCGGCTCCTCGACCAGCTCGCAGTTCCAGGCGACAGGCGCGACTTTGCCTCGATCGGCGAAGAGCACAGCCTGCGCCCCGGATGTCCGCTGCCCGAGCCCGAAGGCGTGTTCCCGCGTCTCGCCGAGGATGCGTCGTGATGCTTGTCGACAGCCACTGTCATCTCGATTTTCCCGACTTCGCCGATGAACTCGATGATGTCATCGCCCGTGCCAGGGATGCCGGCGTCTCGGTCATGCAGACGATCTCGACGCGCCTCAGCCGCTTCTCCGAGGTGAGGGCGATTGCCGAGGCTCATGACGGAATCTATTGTTCAGCCGGAGTTCATCCCCACCATGTTGCCGAAGAGGGGATCTGGCCTGCATGCGAGATCACCGCTCTTGCCGATTGTCCGCATGTCATCGGCATCGGCGAGACTGGCCTCGACTACCACTACGACAACAGCCCGCGGGACACCCAGCGGCAGAGTTTCAGGGAACATATCCAGGCGTCACGCAGCACAGGTTTGCCGCTCATCGTCCACACGCGCTCGGCTGATGAGGACACCATGGCGATCCTTGAAGAGGAAACGGAAGCAGACGGCTCCTTTCCAGGTCTCATTCACTGTTTCAGCGCCAGTCGGGACCTCGCGGTACGCAGTCTCCGCCTTGGTTTTTCCATCTCGATTTCAGGGATCGTGACATTCAGGAACGCTTCGGAGTTGCGTGACATTGTCAGGGACATTCCTCCGGACCGCCTTCTGGTGGAGACCGATGCGCCGTTCCTTGCTCCCGTGCCGAAGCGAGGCAAACGCAACGAGCCGGCGCTGGTCGTCCATACAGCCCGCTGCGTTGCCGGGCTCAAGGATGTTTCAGAAGACGACCTTGCCGCTATCACGACCGACAATTTCTTCCGTCTGTTTCGTGCCGCACGGCGCCCATAATGTTCCATAATATACCTTATGCGACTTTTCCATCGACTTGATCCAGCCGCCGATCGATTTGAGGAGTTCTATCATCCGGGTCATATGTGCAAGGCAGGCATGTTCGTCGCGCAGCGCCTCACCTCCCGACACCACTGAATATCAGTCAGCCGCCGTCATCGGGCCTTGAGATCTTGCTGTGATTGACGTTTGCCAGTCTGGGAACGCATCGTGCACATGGTCTGACCGGCATCCGGGTTTTCGGGACTCTGACGACAACCGCGTGGCAACAGTCCTACGCATTGCAGTCACTGGTCAGCCACAAAACGAGGCCGGTAGCGTGAACGCTGTCACCAAAGACGGGTCTGGCAATGTGCATGATCTCGTGTGTCCGGACCTGGAGAATGCTCCTTCCCGAACTCATCACCACGACCCTGCCGATCAGGCCTTCCTCGATGGCCTGTTTCGCCATGCGATAGCGCGTATTGCGACGACAGATGTGTCCCACCTGCAGGGTACTCGGGAGCGGACGCGCGGTTTGGAGAACCTGTCTGCATTTCTCAGGCTCCTTGACCATCGTCTCTTCGAGAACACATACCTGCATGCTTCGAAGATCGCCCATGCCGACGCTGCATGCTGTTGCTACTGGCAACAATGGAATCAGCGAGAACCTCGTGATGACTCCCTGCCCATTGATCGTCATCGAGCTTGGGTGCTGGAATGGCGGCGACGCTCCCGCAGTGAATCCCGTCATCCAGCCGATTCCGATCACTGAAATCTTCAACCCTCCAAGTCTTTCCCCTTCCCTGTTCACCTCAATCTTCAATTGTGGTTGTGCATCGGATTCGTCGCCTCGACAACGGCATGGTTATGCGGCAGCAAAGTCGGTAGTCTGTCGCCGGAAATACCTGAGGGAGAATGTCTGATGAAACAACCGGAACTCAACCGCCGCACTCTCATGGGGGCCACTGCGGCAATGTCGGCCGCGGCAATGGTCCAGTCGTGGATGGCACCGGCGCAGGCTTCGGTTACGCCTGATCGAGTCCTGCGCATGCGCACCAACCGCACGATCGTGTCGACGGATCCAGGCTACATGGTAGGCGGCATGGAAACCGTTCTGCAGTACGCCTGCCTGGCTCAGCTGGCGACCCTGAACGAAGGACCGGACTGGTCCTGGTCGCCCAGCGAATTCGTCTCGCATGTCGAACAGGTGGATGCCCAGACCATCGTGTTCGAACTCAAGCCGGGCATCCAATGGCATGATGGCACGACACACGAGGTCATCAGTGAACTTGATGCCGAAGACGTCAAGTTTTCACTCGAGCGGATCAGGGAGTCGGAGTGGAAAGACAAAGCGGCCGCACTCGATCATGTCGAGGTTACGGGTTCCCATTCAGGAATCATCCACCTCAACCAGCCATTCGCACCGGTCTGGTACACGTGGCTGGCCTCCGGTACCGGCACAATCCTGTGCCGCAAGGCGGTGGAGGCATCCGGCGGCAAGTACGATGGCATGTTCAACTTCTATATCGGTCCCTTCCGCATCAAGGAATGGTCGCCCAAGCAGTTCTATGAACTTGAAGCCAATCCGTTCTGGACCGGGACTCCCGCCGGCATCAACACCGTGCGGTTCATCATAATCGAGGACGAAAAAACGGCAGAAATCGCCTATGAGGCCGGCGATGTTGATTTCACCCATATCAGCACCGACACCCTGGCCCGTTATCAGAGCGATGGGGCGCCGGACAACACCGTTCTCAAGGTCTATCCGGGGCTCTTGTGGACATGGATGGGAATCAATACCGATCATCCCAAGCTCCAGGACATCCGCATACGCAAGGCCATCCAGCGAGCAATCGATGTCGATACCATCCTCGAAGCCGCCTATGCCGGTGTGGCGCCAAAGTCGCACGGTATCGTGCCCCCCGGAGTCCTGGGTCACCGCACTGCCAGCAACTACAGCTATGCTCCGGACGAGGCGCGGGCCCTGATTGCCGAGGCCGGTGCCGAGGGGCTTCAGCTGGAACTCAAGACGATCAATCGTACGGACCGCATGGCAGCCGCCACGGTCATCCAGGCCAACCTGGCGGATGTAGGGATCGAGCTTGATGTCATTCCGCTGGATCCGGGGCCCTTCTGGAACCTCGGGCTGGAATCCTCGGGCGACGACTGGAAAGACCTGCAGTTGTGGATCATGCGTTACGGCGATGCCCCGGATCCCAGCCAGATGTCACAGTGGTATGTCGAGGCCCAGGTCGGCGTGTGGAACTGGGAACGCTGGAAGGATCCCGAGTTCGATGCTCTGTTCCTCGAAGGCCTCGGCGAGACCGACGAGGTGCGACGTGAGGAGATCTATCTGCGCATGCAGGACATCATGGAAGATACCGGAGCCTATGTGTGGATCACGCACGAGCCGGTCGGCATCATCCATCGTGAGGAACTCTCACCGTCGATCCGGCCAAACGGTTGGCAGTTCTACATGCAGAAGTTCACCTGGACCTGATGCAGGGGTGTTGTTGCAAGGAACGCCCGGCGCTTCCGGCGCCGGGCGTTTCCGGTTGACCACCGATGGCTCGCGCAGGTTCCGTCACCCGGTTGCTCGATATCATGGCGCGCCTGCGCGATCCGGCCACCGGTTGCCCGTGGGATGTTGAGCAATCCTTCGCCTCGATTGCTCCCTACACTATCGAGGAAGCCTATGAGGTTGCCGATACCATCGACAGGGAAGACTGGCCGGCACTGAAGTCGGAACTTGGCGACCTTCTTTTTCAGGTGGTGTTTCATGCCCGTCTGGCGTGCGAGCGCGGCCTCTTCGGATTCGACGACGTGGTCGAGGCAATCTCGGAGAAGATGGTGCGCCGTCATCCTCATGTCTTCGCAGATGGAGCAGATGTGACCTCGGCGGCCGAACAGACGGTGAAATGGGAAGAACTGAAGGCGCAGGAACGGCGGGATCAGTCCCGGACCAGCGGAAGAGAAGCGTCCGCACTCGATGGAATCGGCGCCAACCTCCCCGCCCTCACCCGAACTCGCAAGATCCACGAACGGGTAGCGGGCCAGGGGTTCGGCCTCGCTTCGCCAGGCGAAGCGCTGGAGGATGTAATCTCTGAAGTCGAGGAGTTGTCGCAGGAGATTGCAGACGGTTCACCCGAACGCATTGCCGATGAACTCGGCGACGTTCTCTTTGCCGCCGTCAATCTTGCCCGCCATCTCGACGTCGATCCCGAGAGAGCATTGCGCCGCAGCGCCTCCCGGTTCGAGACACGCTACCGTTTCGTCGAACGCTGCCTCAGCCGTGACAACCGGACGATCAGCGACTGTCCGGCGGAAGAACTCGACACCCTGTGGACCTCTGCCAAGGATGAGGAAACCGCCAGCAGGTAATCGCCTGGCTTGCGATTCGAGCGTTGATCGCGCCGGTCACTGCCGGCATAGGGAGCCCGGGTGGGAGAAGCGTTTGTGGAAGCGACCGAGGTCGCTGTCCTCGATGCGGACCTTGAGACGTATGGCGTGATCGCCATCAATGCGTTCGACGATCTCGGCGTGGCGGTAGAGAAAACCCATGGCGGCCCCGTCTTTGACGGGTACGCTGAGTTCGACGATTCGCTGCCTGCCGGCCAGGCGGCAGGTGATGAGACTGACGAGGTTGTCGAGCCCCTCCCCCGTCCGGGCCGAAATGAAGACCGCATCATCCTGGCGCTCGACAATCGCCCGCAGCCGCGATGCAGAGTCGTCATCGAGCAGGTCAGTCTTGTTGTAGACGGTGACCATCCTCTCCGATGCGTCGAGTTCATCGATGCCGAGGTTCTCCAGCACAGTCATCACATCGGCGGCCTGAAGTTCATGCTCGGGGTGGTGCGCATTGCGCACGTGAACGATGAGCGATGCCTCGGTGACCTCTTCGAGTGTGGCGCGAAACGCGGCAATGAGAGTCTCGGGGAGGTCAGACACGAATCCGACGGTATCGGAGACGATGGCACGCGTCCCGCCCCCGAGGTCAACGGCCCGCATGGTCGGATCGAGTGTGGCAAACAACCTGTCATCGGCATAGACGCCCGCCCCGGTCAGCCGGTTGAAGAGCGTTGACTTGCCGGCGTTGGTGTAGCCCACCAGGGCGACGGTTGGCCATGGCGCCTTGCGCCGGGCGTTGCGGTGCTGGCCGCGCATGGCGACGACACCGTCGAGTTCACGACGCAGCCGGGCAATACGCTGACCAATCAGGCGACGGTCGATTTCGAGTTGGGACTCGCCAGGACCTCCGACAAAGCCCAGCCCGCCGCGTTGGCGTTCCAGATGGGTCCAGCTCCGCACCAGACGGCTGCGCTGGTAGGTGAGAGCTGCCATCTCCACCTGCAGCACACCTTCGCGTGTGGCGGCACGAGCACCGAAGATATCAAGAATCAGTCCGGTGCGATCGATGACCTTGGCTTGAAGCTGTTGTTCCAGATTGCGCTGTTGTACCGGAGATAGAGCCGTGTCGACAAAGACAAGATCGATCGACGACAAGGCGACTTGAAGCTTGAGTTCCTCGACCTGCCCCTTGCCCAGGAATGTACCCGCCCGGGGACGCTTTACGGGAAGGACGCGGGCGTCCCGGACTTCGAGATCGATGGCTCTTGCCAGGCTGACCGCCTCCTCCAGGGCCCCGGGGCTCTTGCGCCTGCCGTGGACGCCGCCAAGCCAGGGATGAATGACGCTGGTTCGCGTGACGGCGCCTTCGCGCGATGCCTCAGGCATCGTCGTCCGTTTCTCCTTCACCGGCGATCTGCAGGTTCACCATACCCTCCGGCATGACAGTCGACACGGCGTGCTTGTAGATGAGCTGCGAATGACCGTCCCGGCGCAGGAGCAGGCAGAAACTGTCGAACCAGGTGATGATGCCCTGCAGTTTCACGCCGTTTACGAGATAAACCGTCACCGGCACCTTCGACTTGCGGATTGCATTGAGGAACGTGTCCTGGAGGTTTTGTTGCTTCGCCTGTGCCATGATACCGGTGTCCCGTATGCTGAGCCTTGGCATGTGCCCCGATCCCGGAGGATCGCGACCCCTTGCCGTTCACCCCAAGACTACACGCGAATGGCCATCAGGAAACCCCGCCTGGTGGCGCGCGAAGTCGAGATAGGCGTCGAGCAACAGGCAGGTCACGTGCCCGGGATGGCCGTTGCCGACGACCGTCTCATCGATGCGCGAGACGGCCTTGACGAGAGAGGTGGTGCTGGTCAGGAAGGCTTCGCGGGCCTGTTTCGCCTCGGCCACGCTGAATGGACGTTCGACAACCTCGATGGACAACTCGCGTGCCAGGGTCATCAGCCGTTCACGGGTGATGCCCCGCAGGATCCCGTCAGCGACCGGGCGGGTCACAAGACGTCCGCTGGAGTCAACGATCCAGGCATTGGAGGCGGCGCATTCGGTCACGAAGCCTTCCCCGTCGACGAGCCAGGCCTCGTAAGCCCCTCGCCCGGCCGCCCTTGTGCGCGCCAGGACATTGGGAAGAAGGGAGACGCTCTTGATGTCGACACGTGTCCATCGCGTGTCGGGGAGCGTGATGACCTCAACCCCGGAAACGTCACGGGACGTTGCCGGCACGTTCAGGCGCCGCGCCGTGCAGACGACGCCTGGTGTCAGGGACGCGTTGTCGAAGACGTGGTTGCGGGGCGCCGCACCGCGACTGATCTGGAGATAGACGATACCGTCCACCACCCTGTTCAGGTGAATCGTCCGGTTCATGATGTGGGTGAGCACGCGCCCCGTCATCGGTCGGGGAATGTCGAGTTCGCAGAGCGAGCGATCCAGGCGCCGGAAATGATCCTCAAGGTCGATCATGTGGCGGTTCACCACAAGAATGACCTCGTAGACACCGTCGGCAAACGTGTGGGCGCGGTCATCGATATGAACGCTGGCCCGGGAGTGGGCGCTGTACCGGCCATTGACATAGGCGATGCGGGACATATCAGAAGAACTCGAGACCCACGGAGAGGAGTTTTTCGACCTTGCTCATCAGGTTGGTGCTGGTGAACAGAACCACACGGTCACCTACCTGGATTCGCGTGTCGCCGTCGGGAACAATGACCTCCTGGCCGCGAATGATGGAACCGATAAGGATGCCTTTGGCTAGGTGAATGTCACGTATTCTGCGGTTCGTGATCCGGGTCGTCTCAAGGGCTTCCGCCTCAATGAACTCACCAGCCCCCTCGTGAATGCTGTAGACACTGCGAACACGGCCACGGCGTATGTGCTGGAGGATCGTCGAGACTGTTGATCCCCTCGGATTGACTACCGAATCGACGCCAAGGTCCTCGACCAGCGGGTCATAGCTCTCCGAATTGACCAATGTGATGGCCCGTTTGGCACCCAACCGCTTGGCGAGGAGCGACGAGAGAATGTTGACCTCGTCATCATTGGAAACGGCAACCATTGTCTCGACGTCTCCGGCACCGGCCTCCTCGAGGAGCTTGCGTTCCAGTGCATCGCCGAGCAGCACCGTTGTCCGTGTCAACTGGTCGGCAATCTCCCGGGCCCGGCCCTCATTGATCTCGATGACCTTGCAACGCACGTCGGCGTGGTGTTTTTCGATCTCGCGCGCAACGTAGAGGCCGATGTTTCCGCCGCCGATGATGATCACCCGACGGGCTTCGGGTTCCTCGTGTCCAAAGACGGACATCGACCGGTGCATGTGATCGGTCGACGTGACAAAGTAGACGACGTCCCCCGCACGCATCTCCGTCCGGCCCGTCGGGATGAACAGTTCGCCATGGCGCACGATGCCGACCACAAAGACCTTGAGGTTGGGAAAGAGTTCGGCGAGTTCCTCCAGCGGCGTGTCAAGAACCGGGCAGTCGGCAAGGCACCGCACGGCAATGGCGCGCACCCGATCATCGGCCATGGGCACGATATCGAGAGCGCCAGGCACCTCGAGGCGCCTGATGATGGCGCGCGCCACCTCGATTTCCGGCGAGATGATGACATTGATCGGCATGTGATCCCGGCTGTAGAGACTGCTCCATGCGAGATCGAGATAGGACTGGTGGCGCACCCTGGCGATCTTTGTAGGTACGTCGAAGATGGAATGCGCCACCTGGCAGGCAATCATGTTGACCTCGTCGGCATAGGTGACGGCGATCAGCATGTCTGCATCTTCCGCGCCGGCACGCTGAAGCACCGGCGGATGGGCGGCGAATCCCACCAGCCCTTTCGCGTCAATGTTCTCCGTCACGCGGGAGATGCGTGATGCGTCGTTGTCGATCACCGTGACATCGTTGGCTTCTGCAGCCAGTCTGCGGGCAATGTTGTAGCCGACCTGCCCGGCTCCACAGACAATGACACGCATGGCATTCAGCCTCCGGTGTCGCGTTCCGTGACGCTGACACCCAGTGCTCTCAGTTTCCGGTGCAATGCGGACCGCTCCATGCCGACTGCCGCGGCCGTCCGCGAAATGTTGTTGCCGAAGCGCGCCAGCTGGGTCAACAGGTACTTGCGTTCGAAGGCCGCCCGCGCCTCGCGCAGTCCGAGAGACATCACCTCGCTGGAATCGTGAAACAGGACCGGCGCTGGGCTGGCCTGCCTCACTTCACCGGGCAGCATGTCCGCCGTGATGGCCCCGTTCTCGCCCTCCGGTGTCATGATCAGCAGGGATTCGATCACGTTGCGCAACTGTCGTACGTTGCCTGGCCAGTTGGCCATCAGCAGAGCCATTTCGGCATCTCCCGTCAGTGTCCGGGAGCTGAGACCCTGCTGACACACGGCGCGCCTGATGAAGTACTGCGACAGTGGCGCCACATCCTCGCGCCTTTCCGAGAGTGCCGGGACGTTGATCGACACGACATTCAGGCGATAGTAGAGATCCTCACGGAAGTGGCCTGATTGCACCGCCGCGGTGATGTTGCCGCTGGCGGATGTGAGAACCCGCACATCAGCCCTGACCGACGTGTCGCCACCCAGTCTGGTGAAGACCTGTTCCTGAAGTGCCCTCAGGATCTTGCCCTGTGTGGCCAGCGGCATGTCCGGAACGTTGTCGAGGAACAACGTGCCTCCGTTGGCGCGCTCGAACACCCCGTGGGTGATGACCGGCGTACCTGGCGATGTCCGGGTCTCCCGCCCGAAGAGTTCTTCCTCCACTCTTTCGGGTTCCATGGTGGCGGCATTGATGGCAACGAACGGGCCATTGGCGCGCGGCGACTGCTGGTGAATGTGCCGCGCCACCAGTTCCTTGCCCGAACCTGCCGGACCGGTGATCAGGACCCTGCTCCCGGTGGGTGCAACCCGGGAAATAGCTTCACGCAGCTGCACCATTGCACGTGACTCGCCGACGAGATCGTCGAGGATACGGGTGGAGCGGCGCAGTTCTTCGTTCTCGCGACGCAGTCTCGCCTCGTCGAGCGCCCGCTTGACCACCAGGAGCACCTTGTCGGTCTGAAGCGGTTTTTCGATGAAGTCGTATGCGCCGATCCTGGTGCACTTGACGGCCGTGGTGATGGTGCCGTGACCGCTGATCATGATGATGGGCATGAAGGGATGGTGGGCAACGTAGTCGCGCAACAGATCGACACCATCGCGCTTTGCACCGCGAAACCAGATATCGAGGATAACCAGGGACGGAACCTGTTCGGCAATTGCGGCGTCGGCGGAATCGGGGTCGGACGCCGTGCGTACCTGGTAGCCCTCATCTTCGAGAACATCGGCCAGGGCGCGGCGGATGTCGCGCTCGTCATCGACGACGAGGAGGTCGTGCTTCATCAGCCGTCTTTCCGTTCAATAGGCAATGACAGGATCACCGATGCACCGCCTTCCTTCCTGTTCTGCAATACGAGGTCTCCTCCGTGATCCCTGATCGTCGATCGGGCGATCGTCAGACCGAGGCCGTAGCCATCATCCTTGCCATGGGATTCATGCGGTTCGAAGAGAGTCTCGGGGCGTTCAACGGGGAAGCCGGGACCATTGTCCGCGATCTTGATAACACACCATCCACCCTCTTCCGCAACGGTGGTCCTCACGATGTCGCCTTCCGCCCTCTCCACATCGTCCATGCGAAAGGCCTCTGCTGCGTTCTTGACGATGTTGAAGATTGCAGCACAGATCATGTCGCCATCACAGTGAATCACCGGCGGGGTCTCGGGATAGATGCGCTCGAAGATGACGCGCGTATCGGAGATCTCCTGAAGCCGAATGGCCTTCTCGACAATGTCGACGGCACTTTCCGGAGACATGATGAGCGTCGGCATCCTCGCGTGGCGGGAGAACTCGTCGACCACGTGGGTCATGTGCATCGCCTGCCGCTTGATGGTGTCGGTGAGTTCCCGGAACACCTCGGGCGACTCCGTGATGGTGCCCGCAAACTTGCGTTCCAGACGCTCGGCGGACAGCGTGATGGGTGTCAGGGGATTCTTGATTTCATGGGCCACCCGCAAGGCCACGTCACTCCAAGCGGCCTTGCGCTGCGCGAGCACGAGCGGCGTGACGTCGTCTATGGTCATCACGAAACCGCCGCGTCGCACGGACCCTTCCCTGTCACCCTCGACATTGCCGATACGCACGAAGAGTCGTCGCAAACCGGCGTCGCTATCCAGATCGACGCTGCCCGATGCCGCGCGTGCCTTCATGGCCTGCTCGAGAATGTCGCCAGCCTCCGGCATGGTATCGATGAGGCTCGCACCGACGAGGTCGTCCTCGGTCACATTGAGTAATTCCAGCGCCCGCCGGTTCACCAGCTCCACGACCCCGGTGTCATCAAGACCGATGACACCGGCACTGACGCCGGAAAGGACCGATTCGGTGAACCGTCGCCTTCCCTCGAGATCCTTGTTGGCTTCCACCAGAGCATGACGCTGTTCGGCAATCCGGTCGGCCATGCGGTTGAAGGCCTGACCAAGCAGGGAGAGTTCATCGGACCGTCCGCTCAGGGACACCCGCACAGAGAGATCGTCCTGGCGGATTTTCTCGGCGGCATTGGCCAGCGCCACAATCGGGCCCACCAGGCGAGAGGCAAGCTGCAGGGCGAACCACACCGCAACAAACAGCAGGAGAAGGGCAGCGACAGCATAGAAGAGAGAGAAGGTCAGCTGCAGGCTGGTTCGCTCGAGAGCGAGTTTTCTGTAGGAGGAAGCGACCGCAGAGACCTTCCTGGTGCTTTCGATGACGTCAGGGTCGACGCTGCTTCCCGCCAGCAGGTACGTGCTGCCCCGGCTGAGGCTGACGAGAGCGCGTACCCTGTCCCTGGCGCTTGATTTCAGAATGACGGCATCACCGGCATCGGCGCGTTCGATCTCGTGAGCCGTGAGAGGCTCAAGGCTGAGGCCGGTGGAAAGAGTGCCCTGCATGATGATCTGGCCAAGACTGCTCAACACGACCCATTCCGAGATGCCTCTCACACTCGCCCGGTCCTCAAGGTAGGTCGCAAACTCCTCCATGCTTCCGCCTGATTTGGGCACATAGAGGTGAAAGTCGCGGGCGAGTGCCAGCGCGCTGGATCCAAGGGTAATGCGGTGTTCTTCCAGGTAGGCATCAGCAACTCTGGTCGACTGGGCAATCGCGGTTTGGACTCGTTCATTGAACCAGGAGTCAATGCCCATGTTGAAGAAGATCGCCGACGATACACCGATGAGCACAGCGGGGATGGTCGCTGCCAGACCAAAGGTGGCGACCAGTCTTGCCTGCAGTCTTGAACCTGCCATCCCCTCCCGGCGCTGTGACCACATGTCCGCCAGGCGGCGGATGATGATGACGGCAAAGGCAAGCAGCAAGGCGAGGTCAACATTCAGAAGAACGATGAGGGTGTTCCGGTCCGGTTCAAATGGTCCCGAACCCGTGAGCGCCCCGTAGGTCGCCAGGCCGGACAGCACCGCCGTCACTGCAAGAACCACGTTTACGATCCGGGTGCGCGACCAACGTCCGGTCGGCTTGCGGAACCAGCCGAACAGCCTGATCAGCATCGTCCTGATCGGGTTACCCGGGGAATGCATCGCTTCCGGTTGTGGAGCGTGACCGCCGGTCGTCTCGAGACTCATGGATTAAGGTGGAGCCCCCGAAATCAGCCCTGGCATCATACAGACGCCGTCCGGGACATGCACCCTGCCACCCGCTCCTATCCGATGATGACATCCGTGACGAACTTGACTCCGGGATAGGCGAGGGTCATCAGGAGATAGCCGGTCAGCACCAGGCGCGCCGCCTTTCGGCCTCGTGTTCCCCAAAGCTGGCGCGCCAAAAGCAGCATGGCAATGACGGCGAAGGCGGCTACCGTGAAAACGATCTTGTGGCTCATGCCAGTGACGGCATCCGCCGTCGAGGTGGCCGCCAGGCCTGTCGCGATCCCGGCGGCAAGGATGATCTCGCTTGTCACCAGCAGGCGGATCTCGAGTCGCTCACAATCGGCCAGGGATGGCAGCGATGACGTGAGCCGGCCAGGTTTGCGCCGCTTGAGGGAGCGTTCCTGGAGAATGACGGCGAGGCCTGCGATCGCCGCCATGGTGAGGAACACATAGGTGGAGACCGACAGGACCACGTGAACTCCGATCCAGTCAGAAACGGAGCCAATTTCCGAAGACCGGGTCGCTTCTGCCTGGTTCCAGGCCAGAGCCATAATCGCCATGATGAGGATCCAGGGACCGAGGATGGCTCCTAACCGCCAGAACTCCGGGACCAGGAGGGAAAGGACGAGAAAGAGCATCAAACAGGCGGACACCGTCAGCCAGATAGCGGGTCCGAACCCGGTGGACCATGATTGGCTGAACTGGGCAGCCGTCCATGCCGTGGCGGCAAGCGTCGCCAGGCCAAAGGCACCCCAGAAGTGCAGCCCCTTATCGAAGCGACCCAGGAACGGCAGCACACCTGCCGGAACCAGCAGGACAGGAACCAGATGATGCCAGAAGATCATGCTCGTATCCTCGCCAATTCACCCGGTCGCCGCAATCCCGCTCGCGCCAGGAAGGACTGGTTGCGGGCGGTTTTACGGACAGCGTGAACGCGCTAGGTTGCCGGCATGGGCATGTCGGCGCATTCGATTGCTGCTGTCGTCGTGGCGGGTGGCCGGGGCGAGCGCGCGGGCGGGCCGGTTCCAAAGCAGTATCAGCCGCTGAATGGCCAACCGCTCATCCGCTGGTCGCTCAGTCGCTTTGCTGCACACCCGGCGATTCATCCGATTCTTGCCGTCATTCATCCCGACTTCGAGGCCCTTCACGAGGAGGCTGTCACCGGGTTCGATCTTCTCCCTGCCGTACATGGCGGCGCCACGCGCCAGGAGTCGGTACTGAATGGTCTCAAGGCCCTGCGTGTTCACGCACCGGAATTTGTTCTCGTTCATGATGCGGCGCGACCCTTTGTCAGCGACCACCTTCTCGACCAGATCGTGCAGAGCCTCCTGAAAGGCCGATGCGGCGTCATTCCGGTAACCGACATCACCGATACCGTGAAGTACCGTTCAGGCAACGAAGTAACGGGAACCGCCGACAGGGATCGGCTTGTCTGTGCGCAGACGCCCCAGGGATTTCCCTATGCCGGAATTCTGGCTGCCCATGAGCAGGCACACGGACGCACGTTAACCGATGATTCCGCCGTTGCCGAAGCCGCCGGCATGACCGTCATCGCCGTCAATGGCGACAGGGCGAACATCAAGATCACGCACGATGAGGATTTCGCATTGTCCTGCAACCAGACTGAAGTCTCCACCGGCACGGGCTATGACGCTCATGCCCTCGTGACCGGCGATCATGTCATGCTGTGCGGTGTGCGCGTCGACCACGACCGCACCCTTGAAGGCAACACGGATGGCGATGTCGGGCTGCACGCCTTGGTCGACGCCATTCTCGGGGCACTTGGATGCGGTGATCTCGGACAGCATTTCCCTGTGAACGATGCCAGTTGGCGGGGACGTGCCTCGGGCGACCTTGTCGATGTAGCACGGAATCTGATGGCGGAACGCTGTGCAACCCTGCTTCATGCCGACATCACCCTGATGTGCCAGAAGCCGCGCCTCGCGCCACACCAGGGGGCGATGCGCCACAGCGTGGCGGGTCTTCTCGACGTTGGGGAACCGCGGGTCAACATCAAGGTTACCTCCACTGACGGTCTCGGTTTCCTGGGTCGCTGCGAGGGTATCGCGGCCGCGGCCACCGTCACCATTCGCCGCCCGTTGCCGTGACATGCGCCGCAATCCGGAGTTGAAAGGAGTTGCGCCCTGGGTGGTGACCCTGGGAGGCGTGGGGCTCCTTCGTCCCATGCCTGGAACCCTGGGCTCCCTGGCCTCCCTGCCGCCCGCCTTCCTTGTCATGTGGTATGGCGGACCGTGGGCGCTTCTTGCGGTATCGTTCTTCCTCCTCGTGGCGGGGCTTCTTGCCGTCAGGCATGTTGCCGCCGCAATGGAGTCGGGAGCCGACCCGGACCACGGCGCCATTGTAATCGATGAGGCGTGCGGTCAGTTTCTTGCCCTCATCCCGGCCATGCTTTCTCCCGTTCTGTGGATTCTCTCCTTCGTTCTCTTCCGGCTCTTTGACATCTGGAAGCCTGGACCCATTCGCTTGATCGAGCGGCGCCTCGGAGGCGCCTGGGGCGTCATGATGGACGACGTTGCCGCAGGTGCTGCAGCGGCGGCATGTGTCTGGGCATTCTCCCAGACAGGATGGGTTGATGTTTGATGCGGCGATTCTTGATGCTGCCGGGCGCGTCCTGGACGCCTGCCGGCAACGCAGCATGATGGTTGTCACAGCCGAGTCCTGCACCGGAGGCCTGCTCGCCGGGTCGCTGACGGCCGTTGCCGGTTCCTCCGACGTTGTCGATTGCGGATACGTGACCTATTCGTGCTCTTCCAAGACTGCGCTTCTCGGGGTGCCTGCCCCCCTCATCCGGACACATGGTGCGGTCAGCAGGGAAGTCGCGCGGGCCATGGTCGAAGGTATCCGCCACCGCCATCCGGGTCGTGCCGGAGTCGCCATCACCGGGGTTGCCGGTCCGGGCAGCGATTCCCGGGCCAAGCCAGCAGGTCTTGTCTTCATGGCAGCGGTGGCAGACGCGGATATCGTGGTTACGGAACACCGCTACGGCGACATCGGGCGTCACGCCGTCAGAATGACCTCGGTACGCGATGCCCTGATGCTCATCGCAGGCTGTCTTCGTCCGTGAATGCCGGTCCGTAGAGGACGCGGGCCCGGTCTTCAAAGGAACGCACGAGACGCCGGGAGGCCTCAAGGTAGAGGGCTCCGATGGTCCGTTGCAGGAGACGCGAGTTGAACTCGAATTCGATGGCGAAATCGACGAGACACCCCCCATCGTCCCGGGGAACGAATCGCCAGCTTCCCTCCATTTTCCGGAAGGGCCCCGATGTGTAGGCCGTGTGGATCTCCCGACCGGGAACCAGGGTCACTCTGGAGGTGTAGCGTTCCCGGATGAGGCGAAAGCCGATCACAAGGTCGGCCCAGAAGACATTGCCGTCCCGCCTGGTGATTCGCGCCGCCACACACCAGGGAAGAAACTCGGGGTATCGGCCGACATCCGCGACCAGGCTGTAGAGCTGTTCAGCCGTCCAAGGCAGCAGTTTCTGTTCGCGATGCCGGGCCACGCTCAGCCCCCGGCATGGCGGCGCGCCTGCATGATGGCAAAATCCCTGTCAGCATGATGGGATGACCGAGTAAGCGGACTGGCGCTTACCATGAGAAAGCCCCTGGCAAGAGCGATTGTCTCCAGTTCCTGGAACTCCTCGGGTGTCCAGAAACGGTCGATGGCATGGTGGCGTGGCGTGGGTTGCAGGTACTGTCCAACCGTCAGGAAATCGACATCCGCCTGGCGCATGTCGTCCATGACCTGCATGACTTCGTCCCTGGTCTCGCCAAGTCCCACCATCAGACCCGACTTGGTAAAGATCCCTGGATCGATCTCCTTGACACGCCACAGCAGGTTGAGGGAGGCGAAGTATCGCGAGCCGGGCCGCACCTCGCGATAGAGCCGGGGAACGGTCTCCAGGTTGTGGTTCAGGACGTCGGGACGCGCCGCGACGACCTGTTCGATCGCTCCCTCCTTGCGCAGGAAATCGGGAGTCAGAACCTCGATGGTCGTGGCGGGAGATACCCGGCGTATCTCGTTGATGCAAGCGACGAACTGTCCTGCCCCGCCGTCATCGAGATCATCCCTGTCCACCGAGGTGATGACCACGTGCCTGAGTCCGAGGTCGCGGACGGCCTGCGCCAGACGCCGTGGCTCATCTTCATCCACCGGACCGGGCCGGCCCGTGGTGACATTGCAGAATGTGCAGCCCCGTGTGCAGATATCACCGAGGATCATGACGGTGACATGCCGTTTCGACCAGCACTCCCCGATGTTGGGACAGGCGGCTTCCTCGCACACTGTCGCCAGCCTCGCCTTGCGGACGAGCTGGCGCGTCGCGTGGTAGTCCGGTGACCCCGGCGCCCGGGCCCTGATCCACTTTGGTTTGCGGGGAACGGCGACAGGGTCCCGCCACGCCTTTTCCGGGTGGCGTTCGCGAACGGGCTGTAAACGGGAGAGCCTGGTCATGACACGTCAGATATGGAGGGCACGGCCGTAGGCCTCGAGTACCGATTCGCCCATCATTTCCGAGAGGGTCGGATGGGGAAAGACCGTGCTCATGAGTTCAGCCTCGGTGGTTTCAAGCGTGCGGGCGATGGCAAATCCATGGATCAGCTCCGTGACTTCGGCGCCGATCATGTGGGCGCCAAGGAGTTCGCCGGTATCAGCGTCAAAGACAGTCTTGACCATGCCATCGTCGTCGCCCAGGGCAATGGCCTTGCCGTTGCCAAGGAACGGAAAGCGTCCGACGCGGACGGCATGCCCGGCGTCGCGGGCGGCGGCTTCCGTGAGGCCGATGCTGGCAATCTGCGGATGGCAGTAGGTGCAGCCTGGAATGTTGCCGGTGTCGAGTGGTTCGACATGGTCAAGACCGGCAATCCTCTCGACGGCGATGATGCCCTCGTGACTGGCCTTGTGGGCAAGCCAGGGCGGACCGGCAAGATCACCGATGGCGAGAACTCCCTCTTCTCCGGTTTCAAGCCATCTGTTGACGTCGACATGGCCCCCCGAGACGGTGACCCCGGTGCCCTCGAGCCCGAGTTTCTCCGTGTTGCCGATGATGCCGACGGCGAGGATGACGCGTTCGGCAGTGTGCATGTGTTCCTCGCCCGCATCATCCGTGACATGAACCGAAGCGCCGTCCTCTGATGTGGTGACCTCTTGCACCACGTTTCCCGTATGAACGTCGATACCCTGTTTCTGGAATGATTTGCGAGCGATAAATGATATCTCTTCGTCTTCCGACGGAAGAATGCGGTCGACCACCTCGATCACCCTGACCTCGGCTCCCATGTCTCGGTAGAAGCTGGCGAACTCGATTCCGATGGCGCCCGAACCGATGACGATGACTGAAGCCGGCATGGCCTCGGGCACCATGGCCTTGCGATAGGTCCAGATGACCCTTTCGTCGGCCTTCACGTTGTCCAGCTCCCGGGGTCGCGCTCCCGTGGCAAGAATGATGTGACCGCCCTCCAGCAGGCTCTCACCGACGCGGACCTGTCCCGGTCCCGCCAGTCGTCCCTCGCCTTCGACAATCGTCACACTGTGTTTGGAGAGCAGGTGTCTGACGCCCCGCGAAAGACGGTCAGCTACTTGGCGACTCCGCCCGACCACGGCACCAATGTCGAAGCGCGGATTATCAATGTCGAGGCCGAAGGCATCGCCATGACGTGCCAGGCGCATGACCTCTGCTGAACGCAAAAGCGCCTTCGTCGGGATGCATCCCCAGTTAAGGCACACGCCGCCCAGATGGTCGCGTTCGATGACAGCGACCGACATTCCGAGCTGCGCGGCACGGATGGCGGCAACATATCCTCCCGGACCCCCACCGAGAACAAGGATGTCGTAACGCGACTGGGTCATCAGGCGTTCCTCTACAGGATGAGGGTAAACGGCGATTCGATGAAGTTCCTGAAGGCGTTCAGCAAAGCCGCACCGACTGCACCGTCGATGACCCGGTGATCGGCCGAAAGCGTCGTGCTCATCAGGGTTGCCACGGCGAGCGCTCCATCCCTTGCCACCGGCCGCGGATAGCCTGCACCCACTGCCAGAATACCGGCCTGTGGCGGATTGATCACGGCATCGAAGTCCCTGATTCCGTACATGCCGAGATTCGACAGGGTGAAGCTGCCGCCCTGGTACTCCTCAGGCATGAGCTTGCCGGCGCGCGCGCGCTCGACGAGATCCCGCATGGTGGTTGCGATGTCCAGGAGCCCCCGGGAGGCGGCATCGCGAATGACCGGGGTCACAAGCCCGCCATCGACGGCTACGGCTACGGAAAGATCGACATGGGCAAAGCGCCGTATGACATCGCCTCCCCACTGAACATTGGCGTCCGGAACGTCTCGCAGGGCCAGTGCAAGCGCCCGGATGATGAAGTCGTTCACGGAAACCCGATGTCCCGCGGCGTTGATCTCGCGTCGTGCCTCGAGCAGCCAATCGATGTCGCAGTCCAGCGAAAGATAGAAATGCGGGATGGTCTGTTTCGCCTCCTGCAGGCGTCCGGCAATGACACGGCGCATGCCGCTCACCCGGACCTCCTCCCAGGTGCTTGCGGTAACCAGCAGTTGGTCGGGCTTTCCCGTCTTTAGCGCCTGCTCGACGTCACGCTTGATGATGCGGCCTCCCGGGCCGCTGCCCGTGACATCATCGAGCGACAACCCCGCCTTGGACGCCATGCTGCGAGCAAGGGGACTGGCGGCCCTTCTCCGGCTGCCGGTTCCGCCTCCGGCCACCGCTGCCTCCGGTGGGGAACCAGCCTCCGGCGGCTCGGGACCGGCCGGTGGCGGGACGGCATCAATGCTGTCGGGCTCATGCTCAAGAGCTTCCTCGCCTTCTTCCAGAATGAGGGCGATCGCCTGGTTCACCGGAACGTTTTCGGTTCCCTCGGCGACCAGGAGACGGCCAACGGTCCCATCATCGATGGCCTCGACCTCCATGGTGGCCTTGTCGGTCTCGATCTCGGCGAGCACGTCGCCCGAAGCGACGCTGTCTCCCTCACTGACCAGCCAGCGCGCCAATGTGCCCACCTCCATGGTAGGTGAGAGCTGTGGCATGGTGATGGTGATCGGCATGTCGGTCTCCCTCAGCCGCGATCAGACATAGCAGACGTCACGCACCGCCCGGACTATCTGGTCCGCCTGGGGCAGTGCCGCCTGCTCCAGGCTGGCAGCGTAGGGCAAGGGCGCGTCCGCTGCCGATACCCGGGCGGGCGGGGCATCGAGATGATCGAACCCCCCATCACACACGGCAGCGATCACCTCGGCACCGATCCCGGCGAAGGACCATCCCTCCTCCACCACCACGAGCCGGTTGGTTCGGGCGAGGGAATCGATGATGGTGGTGACGTCAAGGGGACGTATGGTGCGCAGATTGATGACTTCGGCCTCGACGCCTTCTTCGGCCAGCATGCCGGCCGCCTCGAGAGCGCGGCTGACCGTGATCGAGTATCCGACAACGGTGACATCCCGGCCCGGCCGCTCGATGGCCGCCTTGCCGATCTCGAGGACGGCCTCGCAGTCGCTGACGTCGAAGGTGGTGCCATAGAGGATCTCATTCTCGAGAAAGATCACCGGGTTCGGATCCCGTACGGCAGCCTTCAGAAGTCCCTTGGCATCCGTGGCCGACCAAGGTGCGATGACCTTGAGCCCGGGAACATGCCCAAACCAAGATGCGAGGTCCTGGGAGTGCTGGGCCGCCACACGTGCCGCGGCGCCGTTGGGCCCGCGAAGGACGATGGGGCACTCGACCTTGCCACCAGACATGTAGAGCGTCTTGGCCGCCGAATTGATGATCTGGTCCATGGCCTGCATGGCAAAATTGAAGGTCATGAATTCGTTGATGGGTCTCAGTCCGGCCATGGCAGCACCTATGGCCAGACCGGCAAAGCCGTGTTCCGTGATGGGTGTGTCAATGACCCGGTCCGCCCCGAATTCCTCAAGCAAACCCTGACTCACCTTGTAGGCGCCCTGGTACTCGGCAACTTCCTCGCCGATCAGGAAGACCCTTTCGTCGCGCCGCATTTCCTCTGCCATGGCGTCGCGCAGGGCCTGACGCACCGTCATCTCGACCATCAGGCGTTCCCGCCGGCTGTGTCGATCATGATGTCGGTCATGAGTTCGCTGATGTCGGGTTCGGGGCTTGTCTGGGCGTGTTCAGCTGCCTCCGCCACGGTCTTCTTGACGTCCCTGTCGATGGCCTTCAGCTCCGCATCGTCAATGGCGCCGCCTTCGATGAGCCGGACCCGCAACTGTTCGATGGGGTCCTGACGCTCGCGGACCTGCTGGACCTCATCCCTGGTGCGGTACTTGACCGGGTCGGACATCGAGTGTCCCCGGTAGCGATAGGTCTGCATCTCGACCAGCATCGGCCCCTCGCCGTCGCGCACCCGCGCTACCAGATCCCTGGAGGCTTCATGAACCGCCACAACATCCATGCCGTCGACCTGAACGCCGTGGATGCCGAAGGCTTCACCACGATGGCAGAGTTCCGTTCCCGCCTTGGCGCGACCAATGGCCGTGCCCATGGCGTACTGGTTGTTTTCGATGACGAAGATCGCGGGCAACTTCCACAAACTCGCCATGTTGAAGGTCTCGTAGACCTGTCCCTGGTTGGCGGCCCCCTCACCGAAGAAAACCAGAGTGACGTTGTCACGTTTCTGGTACTTCTGGGCAAAGGCAATTCCTGCACCCAGCGGAACCTGGGCGCCGACAATGCCGTGGCCGCCATAGAATCCGCGTTCGATATCGAACATGTGCATGGAACCGCCCTTGCCCTTCGAGATGCCGGTGCCACGGCCGGTCAGTTCGGCCATGATGGCCGCGGGAGGGACGCCCCGCACCAGGGCATGGGCGTGACAGCGGTAGCTGGTGATCACGGCATCGTCCGCCCTGATGGCGGCATCCATGCCCACCACCACGGCTTCCTGGCCAATATAGAGATGGCAGAAGCCGCCAATCAGCCCCATGCCATACATCTGGCCTACCTTTTCCTCGAAACGGCGCACGAGCAGCATGGTGCGATAGAAATCCACCATGAGTGCGGTATCGTTTGCAGGTGCAGCGTCCATCATGCCCTCCCGTGACAGGGCAGAAAAGAACGGCGGCAAAAGAGGAGATCAGTCGAAAGCGGCATCGTCGCTTCTCATGATCACGAGCTCATGGGGATGCGCCAGATTAAGGGTCCGGCGCGCCTGCTCATCAAGCATGTCCCGGTCAATGCTCGGTGGGTTGAGAAGCGTGACATGGTTCAACAACCTCTGCTCCACGGCGCTCAGCCGCACACGTTCGGCATCCGCTCTTTCGATCTGCTGTTCCAGCGACATAATCGCGAGAATGCCGTTCTCACCCTGGATGGCATGGTACCCAAAGTAGACGACTGCGAACATGCCAAGAAGGCAAGGCAATGAACGAAAGGTGGAGCGGAAGCGTTCATGCAGGCCGCGCATGGCGTCAACAAACCACAACACGAGGAAGATTGTCAAGATCGTCCATGGTCGGAGTCCCGGTCATGGTTGCCCGGACCAGAAGGCCGCGGTGTCAAGTTCTTCCTCGATTTTCAACAACCTGTTGTACTTTGCGGTACGCTCGGAACGGGAGAGCGAACCAGTCTTGATGTGCCGGCATCCCAGACCAACGGCAAGATCCGCAATGGTGGTGTCTTCAGTTTCTCCCGAGCGGTGCGACATCACGGTGCGATAGCCTCTTTCGTGGGCACACGCGACCGTCTCCATTGCTTCACTGAGCGTTCCCACCTGGTTGACCTTGATGAGGATGGCATTGGCCACGCCGTTCTCGATGCCCTGTGCAAGGCGGCCTTTCCTTGTCACGAAGATGTCGTCGCCAACCAGCTGGACGTTCTCGCCCAGTTCCTGTGTCATCGCCTGCCAACCTTCCCAGTCATCCTCAGCAAGACCGTCCTCGATGGAAACGATCGGGTAGGATTCCAGAAGATCACGGTAGAGGTCGATCATGCCCGACGAATCGAGCTTGCGGCCGTCGGCGCTGAACACATAGCGTCCGTCGCGCCACAGTTCGCTTGCTGCAGGATCAAGGGCAAGAAAGATCTCCTCGCCCGCGCGGTATCCCGTCCCGTCGATGGCTGCCATCAGGAGGTCGAGGGCTTCCCGGGCATCCGTAATCTGCGGTGCGAATCCCCCCTCGTCACCGACATTGGTCGAATGACCCCGGGCCTGGAGCGTGTGCTTCAACTGATGAAAGATCTCGGAGCCGGCACGAACGGCTTCCCGGAACGAGCTGCAACCGGCAGGGAGGATCATGAATTCCTGAAAGTCGAGGGCATTGTCCGCATGCGCGCCACCGTTGATGACATTCATCTGAGGCACCGGAAGCCGTCGCGCCGCGAGACCGCCGACATGACGCCACAGGGGCATGCCGGCCTGGTTTGCCGCAGCATGGGCTACGGCAAGGCTGACGCCCAGAATGGCGTTGGCACCAAGGCGTGCCTTGTCGGGGGTTCCGTCGAGCGACACCAGGCAGTCATCGATCTCACGCTGACAGCGTGCGTCCATGCCGCGCACGGCATCAAAGATCTCGCCATTGATTCCGTCGAGGGCCTTCAACACGCCCTTGCCGTGAAAACGCGTGCGATCACCATCGCGCATTTCCAGTGCTTCGTGGGTTCCCGTCGAGGCACCAGAGGGAACTGATGCACGTCCGCCAGTGCCGTCTTCGAGAAGGACGTCGACTTCGATTGTCGGATTGCCGCGGCTGTCAAGGATTTCCCTGCCGCGGGCGTCAGTGATGGCAGCCATCGTCATCCCCTCATCGTTCCTGTCGGTGCCGGCGCGGCGTGTTGTACAATCTTTGGTATCGCACTGCACTTGGCAGCTTGCCGTCAGCGCGCTCTTTCCTTTGTGAGGGAATCGATCGCCAGAAGACGGTCGAGAAGGGCAGGCATGTCATCAAGCGCCATCATGGTGGCTCCATCGGAAGGCGCCCGTTCCGGTTCCTCGTGGGACTCCATGAAGACGGCCGCGACGCCCACAGCAACGGCGGCCTGTGCCAGGAGTGGAACATACTCCCGCTGACCGCCGCTGGCACTGCCCCTGCCCCCTGGCTGCTGGACCGAGTGGGTGGCGTCAAACACCACCGGAGTCCCGCCGTCCGCAAGTTGCCGGAGAGCGCGCATGTCGGACACAAGCGTGTTGTAGCCGAAACTTGTACCGCGTTCCGTCACGATGACATGAGGATTGCCTGACGACGTGATCTTGTTGACCACATGGACCATGTCCCAAGGCGCCAGGAACTGGCCCTTCTTGACGTTGATTGTCCGGCCCGTCTTCGACGCCGCCACCAGGAGATCCGTCTGCCGGCACAGGAAGGCAGGAATCTGCAGAACATCAACTGCACCTGCGACAGCCTGGCACTGGTCGGGCAGGTGAACATCGGTAAGCACCGGGCAGCCCAGTCGGGACCGCACGTCATCCAGGATCCGCAGTCCCTCATCCATGCCGGCGCCACGGGCGCCATCGAGGCTCGTCCTGTTGGCCTTGTCGAATGAACTCTTGTAGATGAAGCCGATGTCCCGGCGGGTCGTCATGGTCAACAGCCGCTCCGCCACGAAGAACGCATGATCGCGATTTTCGATCTGGCAAGGTCCGGATATCAGGACGAAGGGAAGATCATTGCCGATCGTGACGGAACCGGCAGGCACATGATGTCCGGTCACCATGATTCAGACCAGTCTCGATTGTGTCACGGCGGCCTCGATGAAGGATGCGAATAGCGGATGAGGATCGAAGGGTCGTGACTTGAGCTCAGGATGAAACTGAACCCCGACGAACCAGGGATGATCACCCAGTTCGACAATTTCCGGCAGTTGGCCATCCGGCGACAGGCCTGAAAACACCAGTCCGTGCTGTTCCAGGACACAACGGTAGTTGATGTTGACCTCATAGCGGTGCCGGTGCCGTTCACTGATGAGATCCCTGCGGTAGATGTCGGCCACCCGTGTACCCTTGGCGATGGCGCAGTCGAAGGCGCCAAGACGCATGGTGCCGCCAAGGTCGCTGTCACCGGTACGTGTTTCGACCCTGTTGCCATCGGTCCACTCCGTCAGCAGGCCAACCACCGGATCCTGCGCCGGACCGAACTCCGTCGATGAAGCACCCTCGATTCCGGCCATGTTCCGCGACACCTCGATGACGGCCATCTGCATTCCGAAACAGATTCCGAAATAGGGAATACGGTGTTCCCTCGCGAAAGAGACGGCGGCGATCTTACCGCGAGTGCCACGCGAACCGAATCCCCCGGGCACCAGGATGCCATCCACCGAATCGAGATGGGCCACCACGTCCTCGCGCTCGAACACTTCGGAATCGATCCAGCGCAGACTGACTCTGACCCGGTTGGCAATGCCTCCGTGGGCCAGCGCCTCGTTGAGCGACTTGTAGGCGTCAGCCAGACCGGTGTACTTGCCGACAACAGCGATGGTGACTTCATCCTCCGGACTGCGGATACCCTTCACCACCTGGCGCCATGACTCGAGATCGGGGGCGCGTTCATCGCCCATGGCGAAGGCATTCAGCACTTCGCGGTCCAGTCCCGCCTCGTGATAGGAAACGGGGACCTGGTAGATGGTGTCCACATCAAGCGCCGGAACAACTGCCGACTCGCGGACGTTGCAGAAGAGCGCAATCTTGCTGCGTTCACCTTCCGGGATCTCGCGTTCACATCGGCACACCAGGATGTCCGGCTGCAGGCCGATCGACCGCAGTTCCTTGACGGAGTGCTGTGTCGGCTTGGTCTTGAGTTCGCCGGATGCCTTCAGGTAGGGCACCAGGGTGTGGTGTATGAGGATCGAATGGCGCCGGGGAAGTTCCTGCACCATCTGCCGCATGGCCTCCAGGAATGGCAGGCCTTCGATATCCCCGACCGTGCCGCCGACTTCGCACAGGACAAAGTCGGCGTGATTGGTATCCGCCCGAATGTACTCCTTGATGACGTCTGTGACGTGGGGAATAACCTGAACGGTGCCGCCAAGATAGTCGCCGCGCCGTTCACGGGTCAGCACATCCGAGTAGACCCGTCCACTTGTCACCGTGTCTGAACGACGAGCCGGCACACCTGTGAAACGTTCATAGTGTCCAAGATCGAGATCGGTTTCGGCGCCGTCGTCGGTGACAAACACCTCTCCGTGCTGATACGGATTCATGGTCCCCGGATCAACGTTGAGGTAGGGATCGAACTTGCGCAGCCGGACCGAGTAGCCACGGGACTGCAGCAGGGCGCCCAGTGCGGCTGTCGTCAACCCCTTGCCGAGGGAGGATACCACACCGCCGGTCACGAATATGTATCGTGTCATGGACGCCCAACGTAGCACACGGCCCCGCCCGACAAAGTGCCGGGGGTCACGCCTGCTGTGGAAAAACGGTCCGCCGTGCCCTTGGGCGTCATTCCGAGGTCGGTACGGTGGGGATGGTCTCGATCGGTGCCTGTGTCTCGATGTCGTCGACAATCGAGACGCTCTCACCACGATCTGACACAAGGATGCTGAGTGCCAGACTGGAGACGAAGAAGAGCGCAGCCGCAATCGCCGTGGCACGCGTCATCATGCTTGCCGTACCGCGTGCGGACATCAGCCCCTGCATGTTACCGCCGCCACCCATGCCGAGGCCGCCGCCCTCGCCCCTCTGCAACAGGACGAGTCCGACAATGGCCAGGGCGAAGAGTACATGCAGAATGAGAAGGATGGTCTGCACGGCGGGCCTCGCACATGTTCACTGCGCCGCCGATGTAGCACAGCGCACCCGGCAGTGCCAAACGCTTCAGGCTGGCGCGCCGTCGGAGGCGATCTGCCAGAATTGGTCAGGGTCGAGACTGGCTCCGCCGATGAGCAAGCCATCCACCTGTTCGATGTCGAGAAGTTCGCGAGAATTCGACGGATTGACGGAACCGCCGTAGAGAAGCCGCACACCATCCCCCAACAGAGCCATCAGCCGCTGCTTGAGAAACCGGTGCATGGCGAGCACGTCTGCCGTATTCGCGGTATCACCTGTACCGATGGCCCATACAGGCTCCCAGGCGATGACGGTATTGGCTGCCGTGGAGCCCGCCGGCAGCGAACAGACCAACTGCTCCGCCGTTGTATCAAAGGCCTTTCCCTCCCGCCGTTCGTTCCGGTTCTCTCCAATGCAGATGATCGCGACAAGACCGGCCTGGTGGGCGGCCATGGCTTTTTTCCTGACGTCGTGGCTGCCTTCCTGGTGAAGCGACCGACGCTCCGAATGACCCACCAGAACATGGCTACACCCGAGATCCGCCAGCATGGTTGCAGCGATATCACCGGTGAACGCGCCATGTGTCTCGTGATGACAGTCCTGGGCGCCCAGGAGTATTCCGGCGTCGCGCAAAGGCCGTGCCAGCGTGCCGAGCAGCGTCGCCGGAGGACATACAAGGACGTCACAGGGAAGGCCGTTTCTCGTCTTTTCGACGAGCCTGCGGGCCTGATCGCCTGCCCAGGCCAGGGTACCGTGCATCTTCCAGTTGCCTGCAATCAGTGAGCGCATGGCACCCTTGAAACCCGTGATGTGTCCCTTCAATAGAGCGATGCCGCTCCCGGAACAAGACAACCACGCAGTCCGAACCTCTGTACCGGACAATACGGTTGTCCAGACGTGCCGGTAAACCTAGAATGAACCGTTGCAAGCCGTGATCTCTCCATGCTGACAAAGCTTCGTGAAGGCGCCTCGTCGTGGCCCGCCAAGGTGATACTGTGCGTCGTTGCCCTCAGTTTCGTCGGCTGGGGTGTCGGCGACATCTTCGTCAGCCGGGGAGAGACCACGGTTGCCGAGGTGGGCGACGTCGCCATCGACGTGCGCGACCTGCAGCTGGCCTACCGCAATCGTATCCGGTCCCTGCAGTCCAGCGGCATCCGGATCGATCCTGGCACCGATCCGGCACGCCAGCAGGCAAGATTGGCTCTCGAAGAGCTTGTGCAGGACACAATGCTCGACCAGGCGGCAGACACGTTCGGCATCACGACAAGCGACGCCACCCTGAGGGCCACCATCGTCAACAACGAAATGTTTCACGACATTGCCGGCAACTTTGACGCCAATGTCTTTGCCGGCATTCTGTCGATGAACGGACTCGCCGAGGAAAGTTATCTCGCCGGTCTCGCTCGCGGCATTGCGCGCAACCAGCTGATCGCCAGTCTGGGTGCCCTGCCCTCCCTGCCCGACGAACTGGTACGCAGAATCACTCAGTACCGTCACGAAGAGAGAACAGCGGAACTGGCTGTCATTCCCAATGACGCGCTGGTTGCCCGACCCGAGCCGCAGGAAGGCGAGCTGGCGTCGTGGTTTGCCGAAAGGAACGAAAACTATGGTGCGCCGGAGTACCGCTCGGCGTCCTATCTTCTGATCCACGCTGAAGACATTGCCGGGGCAATCGAGATAGCGCCCGAAGAGATCGTGGCGGCCTATGATGCAACGCCTGACCGGTGGACTGTGCCGGAGCGCCGTCTGATCCGGCAGGCCCGCTTCTCGACACGCGAGGAGGCTGAGGAAGCTCTCTCCCTGAACATTGATGCGATGGTGTCCGGGGACAGCGAGGCACGGTGGCTGCAGCGCAACGATCTTCTCGAGGAACTTGCCGAATCGGTGTTCGGCGCCATTGAAGGCGATGTTGTCGGCCCCGTTGAATCTCCTCTGGGCGGCTGGCTGATCTACAGCATCGATGAAGTTGAAGATAAGGTCTCGACGCCCCTGGAGGAGACACATGACATCCTTCGCGGCGAACTTGCTCTCGCTGAGGCACGTTATGCCCTCTTCGACCTTGCAGACGACCTCGATGATCTCGTTGCGACCGGTGCCTCTCCCGCCGAGATGGCATCGACCCTGGATCTTGAATTGAAGACAATCGAACGGGTGTCGGCAAACGGCCTGACCGAGGATGCTGGTTCCCTCCAGATCATCCCTGAGACACCTGAGTTCCTGGAGGAGGTTTTTCTTTCCGGTCTCAACTTTGTCTCGACGGTCCTGGAAACCGACGACGGCGGCCTGCTGGTCGTCGAGGTCACAGAGATCGTACCAGCCCGCTCGCGCAATCTTGACGAGGTGCGGAGCGAGGTTCTTGCGGACTGGCAAGCCGAGCGCCAGACCGTACTGGCATCACGAGAAGCGGAACGGCTTGCCGGTGGCGTCGGTTCGACGGGTGATCTCAACGCCGCCTTCGGCTTTGCCGGCGTCACCTTCGAGGTGACCGAGCCCTTTATGCGTCATTCCATGTCGCCGATCGCCAACCTTTCCTTCGCGACGGTGGAAGCTCTCTTTGGCGCACGTCCAGGAGACACTGTGGTGCGGACTTCCGACGATGGTCGTCACCAGGTGGTGGCCCGCCTCGTCGATATCGCCGATGCGGACCACTCTCCTGAGGATACTCTGGCGGTCGGTGACAGGCTCCGACAAGGCATCATTCACGATATCAGTGCAAGACTCGTTTCCAGCCTGCGCGAAGACGTGACGATCAGCATCAATCACGACATGATCGATCAGTCATTCTGATGGCAGAGTACGATCCCGACTATCCGCTGTTCGAGGAGCAGTATCGAAACGCCGCGCCGCAGGTCGTGTGGACACGACTCGTGGCCGATCTCGAGACCCCCGTCTCGGCAATGCTCAGGATTGCCGGGTCGCAGTCAAACACCTTCCTGCTGGAATCAGTCGAGGGAGGAGAATCGAGAGGACGATACTCGATCATCGGCATGCGTCCCGATCTCGTCTGGCGATGCCACGGCAACCGGGCGGACATCAACCGCCGTGCGCGCTATGAACCGGATGCCTTCGTCGAGGAGGATGTGGGTGCAATCGAGTCCCTGAAGCGTCTTGTCAGGGAGTGCGCGATCCCATTGCCGGACATCCTGCCGCCCATGGCGTCAGCGCTGGTGGGTTATGTCGGGTACGAGATGGTACGCCTCATGGAACGCCTTCCGACCATGGCGCCGAGGGCTCTCGATGTGCCCGACGGCCTGCTCATCCGTCCGACGATCATGGCCATCTTCGACAACGTGGCGGATGAAGTCACCATCGTCACGCCGGTCTGGCCGACGGCAGACATCCCAGCCCGCGCTGCCTATGCGAGAGCCTGTGAGCGACTTTCCGATGTCGTGGCAGATTTCGATCGTCCACTCCCTGCCAGCGGGTACACCATCGGTGATGATGAATTCGCAACGGCGGTTTCCAATACGCCCCACGAGAATTTTTTGGAGATGGTGCAGAAGGTCAAGGACTACATCCACGCAGGCGACGCGTTCCAGGTCGTGCTGTCCCAGCGCTTTGACCTGCCCTTCACCCTGCCTCCCTTTGCCTATTACCGGGCGTTGAGACGGGTCAATCCTTCACCATTTCTGTTCTATCTCAATTTTGACAGCTTTGCGGTCGTCGGATCGAGTCCGGAGATACTCGTGCGGGTGAGAGATCGTCGCGTGACCATCCGACCACTGGCAGGGACCCGACGGCGGGGACATGATGCGGCCGAGGATCAGGAACTCGGTGACGAACTGTTGGCGGACACCAAGGAACGCGCCGAACACCTGATGCTGCTTGATCTCGGACGCAACGACGTCGGGCGCGTTGCCAGGATCGGCAGTGTCCAGGTGACCGAGAGCTTCCAGATCGAACGCTACAGCCACGTCATGCACATCAGTTCCAATGTCGAAGGCGAAGTGAAGGATGGATGCGATGCCATCGATGCCCTGGTCGCGGGATTCCCGGCCGGTACGGTAAGTGGTGCTCCAAAGGTACGCGCCATGGAAATCATCGACGAACTCGAGACGGACCGCCGCGGCGTTTACGCGGGAGCCATCGGATACTTTGCGGCAAACGGCGCCATGGACACCTGTATCGCTTTGCGCACGGCGATCATTCGAAACGGAGTACTTCATGTCCAGGCTGGCGCGGGCATTGTCGCGGACAGCGAGCCCGAGTCCGAACACGTGGAGTGCCGAAACAAGGCACGCGCGCTCCTGAGGGCGGCCGAGGAAGCGGTGGCGTTCGCCAGCCAGACCCGGGGCTTCAACCCGAGGCATACCTGACGCATAGTCCGCCAGGACTGGTGGACCCGGGCGGCGAAAGGGCGATGATGCTTGTGCTGATCGACAATTACGACAGCTTTACCTACAACCTGCTGCACTTCCTGGGAGAACTGGGCGCCACGTGCGAAGTCCATCGCAACGACGCGATCACTGTTGACGAGGTCATGGCCATCCGGCCACGGGGCATTGTCATTTCTCCCGGACCGTGTGATCCCGACCGGGCAGGCATCTGTCTCGAACTCGTGCAGCGCTCGGCTCGCGAGTCTCTGCCTCTCCTGGGCGTCTGCCTCGGACATCAGGCAATCGGCCAGGCCTTCGGCGGCACCATCGGTCGCGCGCCGCACCCCATGCATGGCAAGCTTTCGGTCATCGAGCATGACGGCAACGGCGTATTCCACGCCATTCCCTCGCCGCTTCGGGCAACACGCTATCATTCGCTGACACTCTGTCCCGGGAGTGTCCCCGAATGCCTTGAGGTCAACTCCCGGACACAAGACGGAATCATCATGGGCATACGCCATCGGGAACTGCCCATTCACGGTGTTCAGTTCCATCCCGAGAGCATCAAATCGGAACATGGCCATGGCATTCTTGGGAATTTTCTCGACATGCTGGAGACGGGAGAACACACGTGACGGACACATCCCGGGACTTGAAACCATGGATCGCGCGCGTATCGGGAGGCGCAACCCTTGACGTAGATGAAGCCTCCCGAGCCTTCGATGTCATCATGTCCGGGGATGCCACACCGGCACAGATGGGTGGTTTCCTCATGGCTCTTGCAGTCCGTGGCGAAACAGTCGCCGAACTCACAGGGGGAGCACGGTCCCTGCGCTCGAGAATGGTCTCTATGACCGCGCCCGACGGCGCGATGGACATTGTCGGGACAGGAGGCGACGGCAAGGGAACGCTCAATGTTTCGACTGCGACGGCACTCGTGGTCGCCGGTTGCGGTGTTACTGTGGCAAAGCATGGAAATCGGGCGGCATCATCACGCTCGGGAGCGGCCGATGTTCTTTCGGCGCTCGGTGTCGATCTCTCGGCCGATCATGAGACAGTGCAACGCGCCATTGATGATGCAGGAATCGGTTTCATGCTGGCGCCACGCCATCACGGCGCCATGCGTCACGTCATGCCGACCCGCCAGGAACTTGCCGTGCGCACCATCTTCAATCTCCTTGGGCCCCTGGCCAATCCGGCGCGTGTCGGTCTCTACCTCATGGGTGTGGCGGCAGCGGAGTGGGCCGAGCCGTTTGCCCACGTGCTGCGGGAACTCGGAGCCAGGAGCGCCTGGGTGGTTCACAGCGCCGATGGGTGCGACGAACTGACACTCACATCGGACAATCACGTGGTGGTCCTGGACAACGGGACAATCCGCACGACACGGGTGGGGGCGGCCGATGCCGGCCTGGAAGCGGCCCCGTTCCATGCCATCGCCGGTAGCTCGCCCGAAGATAACGCCGCAGCCATCGCCGGTCTCCTCGAAGGCGCGCCCGGCGCTTTCCGAGACACCGTGCTCTTCAACGCCGCTGCCGCGCTTTGTGTTGCGAGACGGGCATCCACGCTGCCGGAGGGTGTGGCGCTTGCCCGCATGTCGATCGACAGCCACGCCGCCCGGCAGAGACTTGATCGCTTGGTGGCGATCACCCGCGGAAATGCCTGATCACCATGTCGGATGTTCTTGAACGCATCTGTCATGACAAGCGCGATCATGTCGCACACCGCAAGGCATGCTGCCCGCTCGCGGATCTCGAGGCGACGATCCGTACTCTGCCCCCACCTGCCGGATTTGCTGCGGCACTGGCGGCGAGGGCCGCCGACGGAATCGGACTCATCGCCGAAATCAAGAAGGCGTCACCGAGTGCCGGATTGATTCGGGAGGATTTTGACGCCCGGGCCATTGCCGAAGCCTACCGGTCGGCCGGAGCCGCCTGTCTTTCCGTTCTGACCGACACGCCATGGTTTGCCGGACGGGATGACGATCTTTCTGCAGCCCGCGACACCAGCGGCCTGCCCTGCCTGCGCAAGGACTTCATGGTTGATCCTTACCAGGTGGCCGAATCGAGAGCCATCGGCGCAGACTGCATTCTCGTCATCCTTGCCGCCGTCGACGATGCGCTTGCTTCAGAGCTCATGGCGGCAGCAAGGGATCTCGATCTCGATGTACTTGTCGAAGTTCACGATCACGGTGAACTGGAAAGAGCCCTCTCGCTCGATGCCAGACTTGTCGGCATCAACAACCGCAATCTCAGGACACTCCGTGTGGATCTTCAGACGGCGCTCACGCTCGGACCACTTGTGCCGCCGGACCGGGATGTGGTCTGTGAAAGCGGTCTCAGATCTCACAGAGATCTGGTGACCATGATGGGGGCGGGCATCCGACGTTTCCTGGCAGGTGAACACCTCATGCGCCAGACTGACATCGCTGCCGCCACGCGTCTCCTTCTCGGCGCCCCTTCGTGACAAACTGCACAAGGCGGCCTAGGCGCAAGGAGATCATGCGATGAACGACTCGCTGACCCATCTCGATTCCAGTGGCCGGGCGCGCATGGTCGATGTTTCGACCAAGGAGGTGACCGAGAGGGTGGCCAGGGCTCGTGGCCGCGTGACAATGGACCGGCGTACTCTCGAACTTGTCATCGCCGGTGACGTTCCCAAGGGGGACGTGCTCGCAGTAGCCCGTATCGCAGGCATCATGGCGGCCAAGAAGACATCGGAGATCATTCCGCTGTGCCATCCCCTGGGTTTGACGTCGGCAAGCGTTGTGCTCGAACCCGATGCGCAGCATTCCGCCATCACGATCACTGCCACCTGCAAGGTGACGGGCAGAACCGGTGTGGAAATGGAGGCCCTCACGGCAGTTTCAGCGGCGGCATTGACAGTCTATGACATGCTGAAGGCTGTTGACCGACACATGACGATCGACGGAGTCCGCCTCATCGAGAAGTCGGGAGGACGTTCCGGCGACTGGCGCCATGATCAGCGTTGACGAAGCCGGAGCACGTATTCGAAGGCACCTGGAAAGGGTCCCCTTCGAGGAAGTAGCGCTGTCGCAGGCCACCGGCCGGGTCCTGGCAGTTGATGTCGTTTCCAATGTCACCAAACCTCCGGCCGCCGTTTCGTCCATGGACGGCTATGCGGTGCGGGCCGTCGATGTAGCCACCGTTCCGACCACCCTCGACATCGTTGGCGAGGCGCCGGCCGGTCATGCCCTCGCCGGAACCATCGGTCCTCGTGAGGCGGTGCGGATCTTCACCGGTGGTGTGCTGCCGGTCGGAGCCGACAGTGTGGTGATCCAGGAAGACGCAGTCCGTGACGGCTCAAGGGTGACCGTCCGGGAGTCCATCCAGGAAGGAAAGTTCGTGCGCCAGCGCGGCCTTGACTTTGCTGAAGGGGATGCCGCGGGCCTGGCTGGACGCCTTCTGGGACCACGCGAGATCGGCCTGATCGCTTCGATGAACGCGTCCTGGGTCAGGGTCGCCCGGCGACCGAGGATTGCCATCATGGGCACCGGCGATGAACTGGTGCGTCCCGGTGATGTTCCGCGTTCCGACCAGGTCGTCAGTTCCAATTCCCTGGTTCTCGGAGCACTCGTCACCCAAGCGGGCGGTGAAGCGGTCAACCTCGGTATCGCCCGCGACAACCGGCAGTCCATACTGGATTGTCTTCGCCACGCGGCGGGAAGCGATATGCTTGTCGTGACCGGCGGGATGTCCGTGGGCGAGCACGACCTGGTCCGCAAGGTCATGGATGAACAGGGCATGGAGCTTGATTTCTGGAAGGTTGCCATGCGCCCGGGCAAGCCGTTGGCTTTCGGCCTCCTGGATTCCATGCCCGTTCTCGGGTTTCCCGGCAATCCTGTTTCCACTCTGGTATGCGGACATCTGTTCCTGCGTCCGGCCATACACACCATGCTCGGTCGCGTCGATAGCGATGCCAGGGAGGAGACGGCGATCACCACAACCGATCTGGCGGCCAACGACGAACGGCAGGATTACCTGAGGGCAACCCATGCACGCAGTGAATCCGGCCAGCTCGAAGTGACGGCATTCGGCAGACAGGACAGTTCCATGGTTGCCGTTCTCGCGTCAGCATCCTGCTTCATCATTCGTGCTCCCCACGCCCCCGCTGTCGCGGCGGGCGGGCATGTGACCGTGGTGAGGCTTGACACATAAGGTGAACTTTACTAGAACAAATGGCAACATCTCTCCCGTTCAAGGCGATCCGGACATGTTGACACCCAAACAACAGGAACTGTTGCTCTACATCAACAGCCGACTGACCAGCGACGGCATTTCGCCCTCCTTCGAGGAAATGAAGGACGCGGTGGGAATCAGGTCAAAGTCTGGAATCCATCGCATGATCAAGGCTTTGGAAGAGCGCCGGTTCCTGCGTCGCCTCCCCTATCGTGCCCGCGCACTCGAGATCCTGAAAATGCCACCCGGACCACACAACCAGCGAGCCATGCCCGAAAACATGGCAACCGTGTTTGGCGACTCCCCTGCGGCATCCAATGACAACACCGTGATGTTGCCACTGCATGGCAGGATCGCCGCCGGCACGCCTATCGAGGCACTGCGTGATCCGTCCGGGAATGTCGAAGTTCCGACCGGCATTGTCGGTGCGAAAAAGTGCTACGCCCTGGAAATCGAGGGTGATTCCATGACAGGCGCCGGTATCCTCGACGGTGATACGGTTATCATCGAGTACGCCGAAACGGCAGAAAATGGCACCATCGTCGTCGCCCTGATCGATGAGACCGAAGCGACACTCAAGCGACTTCGCCGATCTGGCAGGACAACCGCGCTCGAGGCATCCAATCCCGCATACCGCACCAACCATTACGAGACGGATCGGGTCAGGATCCAGGGCCGTCTGGTGGGCCTGTTACGCTGCTACTGAAGCCTTCATGAACATTGTGACACGATTTGCTCCGTCTCCGACGGGGACCCTGCACATCGGCGGCGCCCGCACGGCATTGTTCAACTGGCTTTACGCCCGCCATTGGCACGGCACATTCCGGCTTCGCATCGAGGACACGGATCGCAAACGGTCGACGCAAGAGTCGATTGAAGCCATCTTCGATGCCCTCAACTGGCTTGGAATCGACTGGGATGGCGAACCCGTCTTCCAGTTCGCGCGTTCACCCCGTCACCGGGAGGTCGCCCGCAAACTGCTTGATTCCGGCCACGCCTATCGCTGCTACATGACAAGTGAGGAATTGCAACGCTCCAGGAAACGCGCAAAGGACGAGGGTCGCGTCTGGCGCTACGATGGAACCTGGCGTGACAGGGATGCTTGCGAAGCCCCCCCGGGTGTCGCTCCCGCAATTCGTCTGAAAGCGCCTCGCGAAGGACACACGATCATCAATGATCATGTGCAGGGTGACGTGGCAATTGCCAACACCGAGCTCGATGACATGGTTCTCCTGCGCGCCGATGGCACCCCGACCTACATGCTGTCGGTTGTCGTCGATGACCATGACATGGGTGTCACCCACGTGATTCGTGGTGACGAGCACCTCGTCAATGCGGCCCGCCAGAGCCAGATCTTCCAGGCCCTCGGTTGGACGGCGCCGGGATTCGCCCATATCCCCCTGATTCACGGTCCCGATGGCACGCGACTGTCGAAACGCCATGGCGCGACCGGTGTCGAACATTATCGCGAGGAAGGATTTCTCGCTGATGCCCTCGTCAACCACCTGCTACGCCTGGGCTGGAGCCATGGTGACGAGGAAGTTATCTCAAGAACGAGCGCGGTTCGATGGTTCAATCTTCCGGCGATCGGCAGGTCCCCCGCCCGTTTCGATCCTGAGAGGCTCTCCACTCTCAACCGGCACTACATCAGGAACACCGACGATGTGACACTCGCCCGCCTTGCCACAGGTCATGTCGCCGGCCGCTTGGCGCGGAACGTTGATGACGAAGACGCAACCTTGCTGGTCAAGGCCATGCCGGTACTCAAGGAGAGATCCAGAACCCTGGCAGAACTTGCGCAACATTCCCTTTTTCTCTTCCATGTACGCCCTTTGATGATCGAGCCGAAGGCGGCAAAGGTACTCGGTGGTGACGCTGTCAGGCGTCTGGCCGATCTCGTACCACGCCTCAGTTGCCTCGAAACCTGGGACGCGACATCACTTGAGTCGTGTGTGCGTGCATTCAGCGAGGAATGCTCGATTTCGCTGGGCAAGGTGGCCCAGCCGCTCAGGGCTGCCCTGACCGGCAGCACCATTTCACCACCTATTTTCGATGTCCTCGCACTCCTCGGCCGCGACGAGTGTCTGGCCAGGATCAAGGACGTCACGCAGACCCGTCCCTGAACCCTCAGAGATGCCAACACATTTGCGTGTCATGTAAATTTATTCCCATAACAATTTGAATAACAGAAGTAAATATCTGTCGCTCTCTCGCGGACCAGACTTGTTTGCTTGACGAACAGGCTCGGCGATTGCTATAGGGACTGCCCTTGAGGGCAATTTCGACGGGTTGCGTGACCGGGGCAGGCGCTCGTGCACAAGGGGAACAACGACATGTCGGGATTTGCAACACCTGTCCTGCCCGGGCCAACCCCGGATGGTTTCGTGTACCTCGTGGACCCGGAAACCGGAGAGCGCCTCGCCAAGCTGCCGGTTCTGCGCGGCACCATCGGCCCCGACGTGATCGACGTGCGCACGCTCCACGCCCAGAGCGGCATGTTTTCCTACGATCCCGGTTACATGGCTACAGCGAGCTGTGAATCCACCATCACCTATGTCGACGGTGACGAGGGCGAACTTCTCTATCGTGGCTATCCCATTGAACAGTTGGCGGAGCAATCCAACTTCCTCGAGGTCTGCTACCTCATCCTGACCGGCGAGCTGCCGGAACGGGAGGCTTTCGAGAAGTTCAGCCATGATGTGACCCATCATACGATGCTGCACGAGCAGGTGAGTTTCCTGCTCCGCGGTTTCCGCAGGGATGCGCACCCCATGGCCCTGATGGTGGGTGTCGTCGGTGCGCTTTCGGCCTTCTACGCGGAAAGTTCCGATGTCGCGAGCGAGGGCCAGCGCATGATCTCGGCCTACAGGCTTCTCGCCAAGATGCCGACCATTGCCGCCATGGCCTACAAATGGTCGATCGGCCAACCCTTTATGTACCCCAAGAACAAACTGGGTTACGCAGAGAACCTTCTTCATATGATGTTTGCTGTGCCCTGCGAGGATTATGAGGTCAATCCTGTCCTGGCGCGGGCAATGGATCTCATCCTCATCCTCCACGCCGATCATGAACAGAATGCCTCCACGTCAACGGTCCGCCTGACCGGGTCATCGGGTGCCAATCCCTTTGCCAGTGTCGCTTCGGGCATCGCGAGTCTCTGGGGACCTGCACACGGGGGGGCCAACGAAGCCGTTCTGCGGATGCTGGAGGAAATCGGCACCTTTGACAGGATTCCGGAGTTTCTCGAGCGGGCGAAGGACCGGGGTGATACGATCCGTCTTATGGGTTTCGGACACCGCGTCTACAAGAATTACGATCCGCGCGCCAAGATCATGCGGGACGCCTGTCACCAGGTCCTCGATGAACTTGACGTGCGTGACGATCCCCATCTCAGGATTGCCATGGAGCTCGAGAAGATCGCGCTTGACGATCCGTACTTCGTCTCCCGCAATCTCTATCCCAACGTCGATTTCTATTCCGGGATCATTCTCAAGGCCATGGGCATTCCAAGACACCTCTTCACGGCCGTCTTTGCAGTCGCCCGGACCGTTGGCTGGGTCGCGCAGTGGAACGAGATGCACGTCGACGTGTCACAACGGATTGGTCGCCCCCGCCAGATCTATACAGGCAGCCAGAAGCGCGATTATGTCGCCATGGATGCCCGCTGACATTCACGCAAGCGAGAAACAGACATGAAGTACCTTCACACCATGGTGCGCGTCAGGAATCTCGAAGAGTCGCTCGACTTTTATTGCCGCAAGCTCGGACTCGTTGAAATTGATCGCCATGAGAACAGCGCCGGACGCTTCACGCTGGTCTTTCTGGGCGCCGAGGACAACCCCGAATCACAGGTCGAGTTGACGTGGAACTGGGACGACGAGGAGTACACCGGAGGTCGCAATTTCGGCCACCTCGCCTACGAGGTGGATGACATCCATGCACTGTGCAGCCGGCTCGCCGAAAATGGCGTCACCATCAACCGCCCCCCACGCGACGGCAGGATGGCATTCGTGCGTTCGCCCGACGGCATCTCCATCGAACTGTTGCAGAAGGGTGGAGCGCTCGAGCCATGTGAACCCTGGGTTTCCATGCCGAACACGGGCACGTGGTGAACCACTGACCTCAACCATGGCGGACCTTAATCAGGCCGTTACCATCCTCAGGACGTAGCGCAGAAAGTCGAGATTCTCCTTTTCCAGCCAGCTCAGTGGCCCGGGTTTGGCAAGCGGTGCCTGCACGCCTTCCCAGAGGGCCTCGACCACCACACGGTCTTCCTCGTTGGTCGCGTCGAGGAATGCCTTCGCTTCTTCAAGGCGGGAGTGAAGATCCTCCTGGTCAGCCATGACTTCAGGGGCAAACGCCAGACCATAACGCACGTCAATCTCACCCGGGGTCCTGGGCTGCAGGCTCAGATACCACAGGTGATCGGGGGCAAGGACGAACATGTGGCAGGGAAAGACCGTCCCCAGAATTGATGTCGAACGCGCCTTGCCTTGCAGACTGCGGTTCTGTGAATGAGCCGTTCCCACCGGGGCATCGGACGTCTTGGTGAACCACTGGAAGGTGAAGGCGGCGTCATCATCACCGAAGCGTGTCTCCTCTAACGGGAAGTACGCGCCCACCGTTCGGCGATGCGTGACCGGAAGATGATAGCCCTCCATGAAGTTCTCCGTGAGAAGCTTCCAGTTCGTTTTCCAGACATGGTCCTGCCTGTCGACCTCGACATAGTCAGCCGCATGGTAGTCGGCCATCACATGTTCAAGTTCCGCAAGCCTCTCCCCTGGTGTCGGAATGTCGGCATTCAGCGTGATGTAGATCCATCCCTGCCAGACCTCGCAGCGCACCCGAGGCAATGAAACCGTTGAAACATCGAAATCCCGGGTCTTCTCCATGTGGCGTGCCTCGAGCAGGCGACCGTCGAGGTCATAGGTCCACGCGTGGTAGGGACAGACGATACGCCGGCACCGCCCGGACCCCGAGAGCAGCTTCATCATGCGGTGGCGACAGACGTTGGAGAATGCCTTCAGCGAACCGTCCTTCTGGCGCACCACGGCGACGGGTTGCGCACCGATCCTCCAGGTGAGGTAGTCACCTGGTTGCGGGATGCTTCCGGCACGTCCGGCACAGTGCCATTCCCTGGCGAAGATCCTCTCCTGTTCGAGATCGAAGAATTCCCGGGAAGCGTAGACCTCGCCTGGCATGGTCGATGCATCGGCAAGATCGCGTTCGGCCAGGTGGGACAGTCTCTTGACAAGGGCTCCGGTCTCACGGGTGACCATGATGCCGCCTCTCCAATCGTCTGCGCGCCCATATCAGACCAGGGCCACCTCCCGCAATCGATTGTTGTCCCATCATCCTCGTGCGGTGCTGCGGTCCCCGCCGAAATCACCCTGTCAATGAGGGATGCGGTCCCGGAAACCTGGTTGGTGGGAAATCGAATGGTGGCCGTCCGGCTTGGGGCCGGCTGAGACGTCAGCGACTGTCTTCGCCATCAGATGGTCGCCAGTTATCGGGAGGATACGGAACGGGTCGGCGCGCTATGCCGTGAGCGCCCGGGCAAGATCGTCCTTCACGTCGCGCACATCCTCCAGGCCGACATGCAGGCGGACGAGGCCTTCCGTGATGCCGAGCCGGTTCCGGTCGGCTTCGGGGAGCTTGGAATGTGTCGTGGTTGCCGGATGGGTGATCAGGCTCTTCGAATCGCCCAGGTTGTTCGAGATATCGATCAGGCCGAGGGCATTGAGGAAACGGAAGGCCTGCGGGCGCCCGCCGTCGAGTTCGAAGCTCACGATGCTGCCACCGTCGACCATCTGCTTGCGCGCAAGCGCGGCCTGGGGGTGGCTGTCAAGATGCGGATAGAGCGTGCGGCGGACGCCATTGCGGTTCTCGAGCCACAGCGCCACGTCTCTGGCGTTCGCACAGTGACGACCGACACGCAGATCGAGGGTCTCCAGTCCCTTCAGCAGCAGCCAGGCGTTGAACGGCGAGAGCGCCGGGCCGGTGTGCTTGAGAAAGGCGAAGAGTGGACCGTCGACAAACTTGGACGGGCCGAGCACAGCGCCGCCCAGGCAGCGGCCCTGCCCGTCGATGTGTTTGGTAGCTGAATAGACGACGATGTCCGCGCCGAACTCCAGAGGCTTCTGGAGAAGCGGCGAAGCAAAGACGTTGTCAACGATGACCAGTGCGCCCGCCTCGTGTGCGATGGCGCATACCTCGGACAGGTCGATGATCTCGAGTGTCGGGTTCGATGGCGACTCCAGGAACACGGCCCGGGCGCCGTCCCTGAGCGCGTCGCGCCACTGATCGAGATCGGTGCCGTCGACGAGATGGGTCTCGACTCCGAATCTCGGCAGGATATTCGCCACGATGTGGTGGCAGGAGCCGAACAGCGCACGGGAGGCCACTGCCCGATCGCCGGCTTCAAGCAAGGCCGCCAGTGCAGCATAGACGGCCGCCATGCCCGACGCTGTCGCCCGGCAGGCTTCCGCGCCCTCCAGAAGGCGCAGGCGTTCCTCGAACATGGAGACGGTCGGGTTGCCGTAGCGCGAATAGATGTAGTGCGGGTTTTCCTCCGCGAAAGCTGCGGCAACCTCCTCGGCGGTGCCATAGACGTAGCCCGAAGTCATGTAAAGTGCTTCGGACGTTTCCTCGTGTCCTGAGCGGGTGAGACCGCCGCGGACCAGCGCTGTCTGCGGGCGTCGGGTTGGGGAAGCGGCGTGAGCGTCAGTCATCTCTGATCCTCCAAAAGGAAAACCCCGACCCACCAGGGTCAGGGCGCTCTTGGAGATCGGCCTCGACCATTTTAGCGGGTTGTTTAACGTGGTCGCAAGCCGGTCGGCACAAATCACCACGTACCGCTTGACCTATGGCTTGTGGAGCCCGATGTCAAGCGGAGAGACGTGCACAGCCATGATTTTGGGCGTCGGACCTTCGGCACTGTCAGCGGCGCGGAACTGTTCCGAGGCACATCCACGTTCCGGGAGTGATGGTAGCCAGGCAAAACGGCAGTATCGAGTGGCGAGCCGGTTCCGGTGTTGTGAGTGCCGACCCAAGACCCCTCACATAGGGGGCATCGCCGAAAGTGCGCCAATGTCTTCGAAGGTCCCGACGCCGGAGCCATGACTTGCGCGAACGAGTGGCGCCGGAACGTTTCCTCGTGCATGGTGACCGGGTCGCCGTTTGTTCATGGAGAGGACCCATGACCAAGGAAGCCCCCTATGCCGGCGACGTGATGCCGGCAGATGCCTTCGACGCGTTGACGCGCGACCCGGCCGCGACGCTCGTTGACGTGCGTACCGAACCGGAATGGCGATTCGTCGGCCTGCCGGATCTGACTACGATCGGCAAGCAGGTGAAGTTGGTGCAATGGCAGACTTACCCCGATGGTCAACTCAACATCGCCTTCGTCCGGGAGTGCGAAGCGGCCGGAATTGAGAAAGGCAAGCCGGTCTACTTTCTGTGTCGCTCCGGTGTGCGCTCGATGCATGCCGCGGTCGCCATGACCGCCCGGGGCTACGGCCCCTGCTACAACGTCGCCCAGGGATTCGAGGGCGACAAGAACGCCGACCTGCATCGCGGCCGAACCGGCGGCTGGAAGGTCGCGGGCCTGCCCTGGTTGCAGGAATAGCCCCCAGGACGCACGCAGAGGCCCCGCCCTCTTGAAGGGGGAGCCCCTTGAACCGGCATGTTGCTCAATGGAGGGATGGACCAAAGACGGAGGTAACGACATGCTGGACACATTGGGCGAGGTGCTGCCTGCAGCAGCGGACCAGTTCGGCGACAAGACCGCCCTCATAGCCGGTGACCGCCGCTTCGGCTTCACCGAGTTGAACGAACTCTCGAATCGACTCGCAAACGGTCTTCGTAGCATCGGAGTCGAGACAGGAGATCGAGTCACACTGTACGCCCCCAACTCCTGGGAATGGGTGGTGAGTTACCACGCGATCCACAAGCTGGGCGCGGTTGCCAACCCCATCAACGTAATGCTGACCTCGGAAGAAGTCGGCTTTGTCGTGAAGGACTGTGGGGCGAAAGTGCTGATCGCATCGCGCGAGAAGGGCGAGCCGGTGCTCGCGCGCCGGGAAGGCACACAAGCAGGAGACGGGGGAGAAAGTACGCTGCGCGAGGTCGTGCTCATTGGAGGCGGCGCCCCGCCGGCGGGGGCACGGGCATTCGACGATCTCCTGGCCGCCGGGCGCGCTGACATACAGGTCGCCCGGGTGCCTTCCGACTCGCTCTCGACAATCTGCTACACGTCTGGCACCACCGGTCATCCCAAGGGGGCGATGCACAGTCACCGCAACGTCATCGTCAACACCGCGATGACTGCGATCATGCACGTTCGCACTCGCGAAGATACGGTGGTGACCGCCCTCCCCTGCCCTCACGTCTACGGCAATGTGGTCTTGAATGCGAGCCTGCTCTTCGGCATGACGCTGGTGTTGCTCCCATCCTTTGACCCGGCCGAGGTGATGGAGGCGATCGAGGAGCATCGGGCGACCCTGTTTGAGGGTGTTCCCACCATGTTCATGTACATGCTCGCCCACCCCGATTTTGACCACTTTGATCTCTCCTCCCTAACTCGCTGCACGGTGGGCGGACAGACGATGCCGGTAGCCAAGATGGAAGAGTTCGAGCGACGCGCGGGCTGCCCGCTGATCGAGCTCTGGGGCATGACAGAGATCGCGGGCCTCGGGACCACCACGCCCCTCTATGGAAAGAACCGCCACGGCTCCATCGGTGTTCAGCTACCACACGTCGAGTGCCGCATCGCCGATCTCCAGGACGCCTCGAAGACTGTACCCACGGATGAGGTCGGCGAGATCATGGTGCGGGGCCCGATCGTCATGCAGGGCTACTACGGAAACGAGGCAGCGACCCGGGCCACGATCGAGCCCGACGGTTGGCTGCACTCGGGCGATCTCGCGCGACAGGACAAAGACGGCTACGTGTGGGTCGTGGACCGGCGCAAGGACATGATTCTGACAGCCGGCTACAACGTGTATCCGGCCGAACTGGAACGCGTTATCGCCATGCATCCCGCGGTTGCGCTCGTCGCCGTCGGCCCGCAGCCGGACGCGATGAAGGGTGAGATCGCCAAGGCGTACGTGGTGCTCAAGCCGGGCGAGACAACCGACGAAGAGAGCATCGTCACGCATTGCCGTGCGCACCTTGCTGCCTACAAGGTGCCACGCCAGGTGCAGTTCGTGGACGATGTGCCGAAGACGAGCACCGGCAAGATCATGCGTCGCGAGTTGAAGACCCTGGACGCGTGAGCGCACTCCCTTCGTTCGCCGGGGGAATCGAGCCTGACATCATGGATAGGTCTCTCCTGGCCTCATGGCGCATGGGTCATGTTCCGGGGTCAGGGCCTTGGCACACGGACTGAGAAACTTGGTCGATCAGGTGCTCCACCATGGCAAACAGTGCATCGGTATCATGATTTAGGTGAGCGATCGCTACATAGGCCCTCGTTGATGAGCCGCTCTCTCCGGCTACCTTCACCGCCGAGAATTCTTCGCCAGGCCGCAGTACTCTCGATCTTGCGATCGGATTCCTAGCCAGCCAGACGCAAGCCTGTTGTTCTTGCGGCTGGACCCTCAATGCCAGGCGACCGGTGCTGTTGGTTTCACAGACTCTGGAAAGCCCGTGCCTCAAATGACCTCCAGGATGGCGCGGGCGGCGACGGTGGATGAGGGCCCATCGGGATGATGAAGGCTCTGCATGACTCCGGCCATGCGCTCTTTCTGGGTCCCGGCTTCCAGAGGGTCGTCGAGAATGCGTCGGAGTGCGTCGTGAATGGCACCAGCACGGCACTCATCCTGAATGAACTCGGGAGACACCTCCCTATCCGCCATGATGTTCACCAGAGAGGCGTACCGGACGGTGACGAGGCGGCGAACGATGGCGGCCGTGAGGGGGTTGGCCCTGTAGGCGATGACATGTGGAATGCCAAGCGACGCAAGCTCCAGTGCCACCGTTCCCGACACGGCGATCGCTGCATCGGCGCCCGCCATAACCCGAAGGCGTCCGTCGCTTGGGCGTTCCACGATCTCGACCGAACAGGACCAGGAACGCGTACCACGGCGAACCTCGTCAACGACATTGGCAACAGTCGGTATCACCATCCCGACATTCGGGATATCCCGGGCCAGATGTTCTGCCACCTCGCGGAAAATGGGCAGATGGCGCCTGATCTCCCCCTTGCGGCTGCCGGGAAGAAGAACGATGCGAGGTCCGTCGTCTCTGATGGGGGATGGGTGTTCGTGTTTCCTGTCTGCCAAGGGATGACCGACATAGATTGCGTCAACGCCGGATCCTTCCCAACAGGATACTTCGAAGGGAAACAGCAAGAGTAATCTGTCGACGACAGACGACACCTTCCTGATTCTCGATGGTCGCCAGGCCCAGACCGTGGGTCCGACGTAGTGAACCACAGGAAAGGGAGCCGGGTGGATACGCTCGGCCAGACGTCGGGAAAAAGCCTGGGAATCGATGGTGACGAGAACATTGGGACGCGTTGTGCGCAGGTGGCGTGAAGTCTGTGCGAGACGCCTCAGTATCCTGGCAAGACCTGGAATCACTTCGACCAGTCCCATGACCGAAAGCTCCGACATGGGATAGATCGAAGTGAGGCCCTCCTCCTCCATTTCCGGGCCGCCGACTCCGGCAAACTCGATCTCACCTCCGGTCTCTCTGACGAGAGCGCGCATGAGTTCGGCGCCCAGTGCATCCCCGGAGGGTTCACCGGCCACAAGATAGACCATTGGTCTTGTCATGTCCGGCTATCTTGGCGTGACAGTGAGGTGACGAAGAGACCGTGACGGTTGGCGGCAGCGATGGTGTTCGAGAGATCCACGATGAGCGACTTGCCGGCTTCGACGGCAATGCCGCTGAATCCCGCATTCACACAGGAAGCTACGGTCCCCGGACCGGTGACCGGCTGGTCGGTGCGCAACTCCTGACCGGTCTTGGAGAACTTGACAAGCACCGGTCCCGCTCCCGGCCGGGCGAGCTCCCCTGCACGTCTGATAAGGGCGTCCGTTCCCTCGACGGCCTCGATGCCGAGAACGACACCGTTCTGCACTGCGACCGCCTGACCGACGTCGACGGGGTCAAGGGCGTCGAGGACAGCCATGCCGCGCCGGATGTCCGTCTTTTCCCTGGCGTCGGGGGCCCGGTCGCTGAGAACACCAGGCGGTGCGGCGACATTCTCGAGAATGTCGGGGATACCGATGACCCGAAATCCCTCTTCCATCTCGAGAAACCGCACGATTTCAGACAGCAGACCATCGTCGCCTCTTGAGAACACGCCGGTCGCAAGAAGGCGTGCCGCACGCCGGTCCGGAACAAGTTCGCCCAACGTTGGCCTCGTGACGGGTCCGGCGAGGACGATCTCTTCCACACCCTCGCGGCGCAGATGCTCGAGCGCCTTGCCAACGGCGCCCATGCGGACCCAGGCATGGTTGAACGTCCCGACGATTTCCGGTTCTGCCTGCCCCTCAAGGGCGATGATGAAGACTTCCCTGCCCCCCTCGATGGCGCTCCGGGCAAGCAGGCCCGGCAGGGCGGTGCCGCCGGCGACAATGCCGAGCTTAGGCGGCATGTCCGTCGCGGGGCTGGCAGAGACCCCGGGAACTCCTTGTGCGCATGAAGCGCAGGATCAGGTCAATAGGTTGACAGCCCTCAAACTCATCCTCCACATCCGTCATGCGTTCCCCGAGGGTGCCCTCGTCGGCGAACAGCATCCGGTAGGCCCGGCGCAGCTTGTTGATATCGTCCTTGTCGAAGCCGTGACGATCGAGACCGACAAGATTGAGGCCACGCAGACTAGCCCGATCACCGGTGACGGTACCGAACGGAATCACGTCCTGTTCGACTCCGGACATTCCACCGACCATGGCATAGCGGCCGATGCGCACGAACTGGTGTACGGCCGACAGGCCACCCAGGATGGCATGATCGTCCACCGTGACATGGCCGCCCAGTGTGGCGTTGTTGACCATGATGACCCTGTCGGCAATTCGGCAGTCATGGGCGACGTGAACCCCGACCATGAAGAGGCAGTGGTTGCCGACCTCCGTCACCATGCCGCCTCCCGATGTGCCGGGACTCATGGTGACATGCTCACGTATCGTGTTGCCTTCTCCGATCACCAGCCTGGAGGGTTCGGAGCGATACTTCAGGTCCTGGGGAATGAGGCCCAGGGAAGCGAAGGGAAAGACCTTGGTATCCCTGCCGATTGTCGTGTGACCATCGACCACGACATGGGACATGAGCTCGACGCCCGGTCCCAGCGTGACATCGGCGCCCACCACACTGTAGGGCCCAATGAACGCGTCGTCGGCGATACGGGAGTCCGGGTCGACGACGGCCGTCGGATGAATGGTTGTCATGATGAGCGTCAGTGATCGAGAATCATTGCCGAGAAGTTGGCGTCGGCCACGATCGCACCACCGACCCGGACCTCGGAACTGAATTTCCAGACCATTCCACGGCGCTGTTCCTTGCGGACATGAACCTCCATGACGTCACCCGGTGTGACGGGTTTGCGGAAACGCGCCTTGTCGACCCCCATGAAATACACAAGCTTGCCCTCGAACTCCTTGCCCAGTGTCTCAACAACGAGAACGGCTGCCGACTGGGCCATGGACTCGATGATGTAGACGCCCGGCATCACCGGATGACGGCCGAAATGGCCCTGGAACTGGGGTTCGTTGATCGAGACATTCTTGATGCCAACGGCGCTTTCGTTGCGCACGACATCCACGACACGGTCGATCATGAGGAAGGGGTAGCGGTGGGGAATGAGCTGCATGACACGCTCGATGTCGATCACACCATCCCCCGGTTGTTCCGTGTTTACTTCGTTCCTGTTCATGGCATCTTGTTGTTGTGTCTCGCCAGACGCCGGAGCATGACCTGCTGGCGCCAGAATTCCCTTTGGGGAACAGCTGGCGCGCCAAGGTAGGTTCCGCCCCCTTCGAGATCACTGGCCGCCGAACTGTTGCCACCCATACGGGCGCCACGTCCAACCCGGACATGATTGGCCACTCCGGACTGACCACCGAGCATGGCAAAGTCACCGACGACCGCACTGCCCGCGAGGCCAACCTGTCCTGCAAGGATGGCATGGCGCCCGACTGTTGCGTTATGGGCGATCTGCACCTGGTTATCAATCATGGCGCCATCACCGATTACGGTATCGCCGAGGGAACCTCGGTCAATCGTGGTGTTGGCGCCAATCCCGACATCGTCACCGATGACAACACGTCCGACATGGGGAAGGCGGACGGCTCCATCGGATGAGACGGCAAATCCAAATCCTTCCGTGCCTATCCTGGCGCCGGATTCAATTCTCACGCGATTGCCGATGACGCAGAACATGAGGGCAGCCCCGGGCCCGATCTGGCAGTCGTCACCAATCCGGACATGACTCTCCACCACACACCCCGCTCCAATGCTACTTCTCGCGCCAATCTCGACACCGCTCCTGATCACGGCGAAGGCGTCAATCCTGACGTCCTCACCGATCTTGGCACCGCTTTCGATGAAGGCGTGAGAGGAAATGCCTGGCACGACAACCGGGTCCGGGTAGAACATTCGCGCGGCCCTGGCGAAGGCAAGGTAGGGATTGTCGCTGATCAGCGGGATCAGTCCCTGTGGCGCCCGGTCGCTGTACTGCTCCCGGATGAAGCACCCTCCGGCACGGCATCGGGTGAAGGTCGCGACATACTTCACGTTGTCGAGAAAGGCGAGGTCAGCGCTGCCTGCATCCTCCAGTCCGGCGACATCGTGAAACAGTCGGGACGTGTCATGGTGGCCAACGACACGTGCGCCGGTCGCCTCAAGCACTTCAGCGAGTGCAAAGGGTCCCTGACGCTTGAAGAAACGGGAATCCGCCACGTGAAACTCAGCCATCCGGCGCCGGAACCACCGGAACTCCTGTCAGGATTGCGTCCAGTTCCTGCAGCACATCGTCCGAGATATCAAAGCTGCTGTTGGCGACCAGATACTGCCGACGGTCGAGCACCACATCGATGTGGCGCTCAAAGATCAGTTTCCCAAGAACTTCCAGTATGCCGGAATGCAACTGCTCCATTGCCTCCAGATAGGCAGTATCAAGATTGCGCCGCCGGTTCTGGAACCTGGTCTGGTAGGTGACGGAGTCCTGTTCGATCTCCTGGCGCAGCTTTTCGTATCCTTCCTGGGTCAGCAGGGCTTCCTGTTCTTTCAGTGAACGCAGGCGCTCGCGGATTTCTCCTTCCACCATATTGACCTCTTCGGCCAGCTCCTGGCGATAGTGAAAGATCTGGCTTTCGATCGACTTGCCGGCACTGGATTCCTGGCGGACCCGCTCCAGGTCGATGATGGCAATGGTGGTGCCTTCGTCCGCAGCGACCGGCGCCACCAGAGACACCATGCACAAGAGGATACAGACCTGGCGGAAACTCCCTGGAATGGTCATCAGAATGCCAGTCCGATGGAGAAGCGGAAAAGCTCCGTCTTGTCGTAGTCTTCCTTGAGAAAGGCTTTGGCCCAGTCGAACTGCATGGGACCCAGGGGGGAATAGTAGGACAGGCCGATGCCGACGGAGGCGCGCGGCGAGGCATCATCCGCCAGCGAAGGGCTGGCCTGGTCGATGTCGAAGAGGCTTCCCCAGTCGGTGAACGTGCGCCCCAGGATACCGAGTTCCCTCGGCAGGCCGATGGGGAACTCCATTTCGCCCGTTGCCGACCAGTAGATGTTGCCGCCCAGGGAATCTGACGTCATGGTGTCCACCGGACCGATGCCCGCTGGTTCGAAACCCCTGAAGTTCGATCCGCCAAGGAAAAACCGGTCGGTCAGACTGATGTCCTTGCCACCAAGGCTCGTGATGGCACCGCCGTCAGCCCGCACGTTGAGTGTCCAGTCGATGTCCATCGGATAGAAGTAGCTGAATCCCGCAGTGTTGCGGAGAAAGGCCCTGTCACCGGCCAGCCCGGCCAGGTCGGTGCCCTGGAAGATGAGATAGCCCGACGTCGGGCGCAGCACATCATTGCGCACATCGTAGTCGAGACGCTCGCCGATGAGCGACAGCGTCGATCTGCCCTCCTCCGCCTTGACCAGTCGCGAGGCGTTCTCCGGAACCTGTTCGACCAGCGAGGTTCTGAATGTGTAGGAGACCGTCTGTGTCAGGTGTTCGGTCAGGGGATAACCGGCGCGCAGCACGCCGCCGATGTCCTGCCGGGAAAAGGACGACTGGGACACCAGGTCCCGCCGGACCCGGAAGATGTCGAACCCCGCGCTTAGTTCGCGGTCAAGGAAGTAGGGGTCGGTGTAACTGAGGTCGATGGTCTGGCTGTTGCCTGAGGCGCTCAGGTCAAGACTTACATGCTGCGCCGTGCCGAGCAGGTTGCGCTCGCCTATGGAAACACCGATCAGCGCATTGTCGACCGATGAGAAACCGACGCCGAATGACAGTTCCCCGGTGGCTTTCTCTTCCACCGTCACCTCGATGATGGTGGTGTCCGGGCGGCTTCCCGGGCGGTTGGCGAGGGCAACGCTGGCAAAGAAATCAAGCGCCCGGATGTTACGTTCCGTACGCTGTACCAGAGCGGCATTGTAGGCGTCGCCCTCGGCGAATTCGAACTCCCGCCGAATCACTTCGTCGGTGGTACGAAGGTTGCCGACAATGTCGATGCGCTCGACATAGATCTCCGGACCTTGGGCAACGACATACGTGACGTCGATGATGGTGCCATCCACATCCCGCTCGATGCGGGGCCGGACATCGACGAACGGCTGTCCCAGGCGGCCCAGTTCAAGTGTCATCTCGACCACGTCGTCATCGATGGCACTGGCGTCATACCAGTCACCGGATTCGACATCCACGATGTCCTCGACCAGGGCAGGGTCGACCGTCGGCATTTCGCTGATGACCGAGATCTCTCCGATCTCGTACCGGGGCCCTTCCTCGAGAGTGAATGTGACGAAGAACTCTTCACGGTTAGGCGCCAACTCGGCGATGGCTGACACGACCCTGAAATCGGCATAGCCCTCCGAGAGGTAGTAACGCCGAAGTAGTTCCTGATCGAAGGCCAAGCGGTCCGGATCATAGGTGTCATCAGTCGTGAGGAAGCGATACCAGGCGCTCTCGACCGTGACAATCACCTCGCGTAGCGTGCCGTCCGAGAAGGCTTCATTGCCAATGAAGACGATTTCGCGAATGACCGTCTGCTCACCTTCGGATATCTCGAAGATGAGATCCACCCGGTTCTGATCCTGCTGGATGACCTTGGGTTCGACAATGGCATTGAAGCGCCCGACACGACGATAGATCTCGGTGATCCGGGCAACATCCGCCTGCACCTTGGTCAGGGTGAAGACGGTTCTCGGCCTCAACTGGATTTCCGCTTGAAGATCCTCCGAATCAAGTCTGAGATTCCCCTCGAAGGCGATCCTGTTGATGATCGGGTTCTCAACCACTTCAACGATCAGTCTGGAACCGTCCCGGCTGATGGAAACATCGGCAAAGAACCCTGTATCGAAAAGGTTCTTGATGGAGTCATCTACCTGGTCGAGGTCATAGGCGTCACCGACGCGAATGGTCATGTAGTTGGCGACAGTCGCGGGTTCGATCCGCTGATTGCCGGAGACGACGATCTCTGTGATGACATCCTGGGCATGAAGTTCCAGGGCGATCATCCCCAGAATCAGGGGGATGGCAGCAATCAATCGCCTGAGCGATGCCATCGGTCCATTCCTCCCCGGCTCACGAAGCCAGTTCGCGGAACATGTCAAACAGCCCCAGTCTGAGCAGGTCGTTGAATGTCACGAAAAGGAACAACGCTCCCACGAGCCCGATACCGACAAGTTGGCACATCTCTTGGGCACGTGCACCCAAAGGCCTCCCGAACAGGAATTCGAATGTATAGAACATGAGATGTCCGCCGTCGAGAAGCGGAATTGGGAAGAGATTGATGAGCCCGAGATTGACCGACAGGATGGCCATGAAAAGAACGAGGCTGGCTATACCCAACTCTGCGAATCCGGCAGACACGTGAGCGATGCCGAGGGGTCCTGCAAGATCTCGACTGCTCTGGGAGCCTTCAAAGATCTTGCCGAGGAAATCAAAAATCCGAAGGCACCAGTTCCAGGTCTCCCGCGCGCCTTCCCAGAGCGCCTCGACAGGCCCCAGGCGTTCGACAACGATATTGGCGGCCGTCAACATGATGCCCAGCCGTCCTGTTTCACGCTGATTGCCGAATCCGTCGTCCTCCATGACGATGTCGGGCGCAATGACAAGATTCACGGCCTCACCATCACGCAGAACGTTGAACACGAGCGGGACACCCGGGTTCGTGGAGACAATGAACTGGAGATCCTGAAAGGCCTCGATGGATGTTCCGTCGATGGCGGTGATGAGATCCCCTGCCATCATGCCGCCTCTTTCCGCAGCGCTTCCCTCAATGATCTCGCCGGCACGGGGAAGCGTCTGGTTCTGTCCCACCAGGCAGAACAGTCCGGCGAAGAGAACGATTGACAGGATGAAGTTGGCCAGCGGCCCGGCGAGCACGATGGCGAAGCGCTGTCCCACTGACTTCGTATGGAACGAAATCGCGTGTTCTTCCCGCGACAACTGTGTGCTGTCGCTCTCGGGAGCACCCTGGCCGAACATCTTGACGTAGCCGCCCAGCGGCACCAATGACAGTCTCCAGCGCGTTCCCGCCCGGTCTGTCCACCCGGCAATCTCCGTCCCGAATCCTATGGAGAAGACTTCGACACGGACTCCGTTCCTGCGGGCCACCCAGTAGTGACCCAGTTCGTGAAAGAACACGATGACGGTAATCACCACGAGAAAGGGCCAGATGCCATTGACGATGTCGATCATGATGTCCGTTCTGACCTTTGCAGGACCACCTCTTCGGCGCGACGTCTTGCCTCGCCGTCAGCCATGATAACGGTCTCGATATCGTCTGTCGCGACAGTCCCGACACGCGCCAGGGTGTCCTCAACAACCGAAACGATCTCAAGAAATCCGATACGCCGATCGAGAAAGGCGGCCACCGCGACCTCGTTGGCAGCATTCAGGGTCACAGGCGCCGAACCACCGGTGCGAATGGCGGTTCTGGCCAGACCGAGTGCCGGAAACCTGTCTTCATCCGGAATCTCGAACGTCAGTTGTCCCGTGGCCGCCAGATCAAGACGCTTGGACGGTGCCTCGATGCGGTCGGGCCAGGCCAGCGTGTGGGCAATCGGCGTGCGCATGTCTGGAGCCGCGAGGCCCGCCAGGACAGACCCGTCGTGATAGGTGACAAGTCCGTGGACAATGGATTCGGGATGCACGACGACACCGATTTTCTCTTCGCCGACCGGAAACAGGTGGCTGGCCTCGATGATCTCGAGAGCCTTATTCATCATGGTGGCCGAATCGACGGATATCTTACGCCCCATGCTCCAGTTGGGATGCCGCACGGCCTCTTCCGGGGTGGCGGCCGCCATTCTGGCGCGGGTGGCGGTACGGAACGGTCCGCCCGAAGCAGTCAGCCAGATCTTCTCGATGGCATCGATCCTGCCGGCGTCAAACACCTGGAAAATGGCATTGTGCTCCGAGTCGGCCGGCAGCAGGACACATCCGCTTTGCCGTGCCTCCTCGATCATCAGCTCGCCGGCGCACACAAGGGCTTCCTTGTTGGCAAGCGCCACCACGCTGCCCTGGCGGATGGCAGTGAGGGTGGGAGCCAGACCGGCAGCACCAACTATGGCCGCCATCACCCAGTCCGCGTCCATTCGGGCCGCTTCCTCCAAGGCTCCCGGGCCCGCGCCAACGCGGGTCGCCGTGTCGACAAGCTCATGGCGAAGCACTCCAAGGAGACTCTCATCGGCAATGGCCGCGTAGGCCGCCCCGGTGGCCCGGGCAATGGCTGCGAGTTCCTTGACACTGGCATGCGCTGTCACCGCCTCGACGCGGTAGCGATCGCCTCCAGCGATGATGAGGTCGAGTGTCGATGTTCCGATTGAACCGGTGGCACCCAGTATCGACACCCGGCGTGGTTCAGGACGTGACGGCATTGTCCACCTCCAGGGAAAAGATCGTCCACACCAAGGCAAAGACTGGTGCAGCGAGGACGAGCGAGTCTAGCCGATCCATGAGGCCCCCGTGGCCTGGAATGAGCCTCCCGGTGTCCTTGACCCGCCAACGCCTCTTGAGTGCCGACTGAAGGAGATCCCCCGACTGCGCGGCGATGCACACGATGACGCTCAGCACGAGCGTCGTTGCCAGCGTCTCCTGGATCATGGCCGCCGTGCCAACGCCGGTGGCAACGGATGCCAAAAGACCGCCGACGGCCCCTGCCCATGTCTTGGCGGGGCTGACGGAAGGATACAGCAAGGGCCCGCCAATGATGCGGCCGACGATGAAAGCGGCCGAATCCGATGCCCAGATCACAAGGAACATCCATAGAAGAATGAAGCTGCTGCCATCCGCATTGCGCATCCACACGAGCGCCACCATGGGAATGACCGCATAGGCGATTCCTGACATTGCCCATGTCACGCGCACCTCATGCCCCCGCGCCAGGAGATAGAAGGCGCTGCCGATCATGCCGACGACGAGGGCATAGAGAGCCATCACCAGGTTCTCCTGCCAGGCGATGGCAATCCAGGCTGCTATGACCGCAGCGGCGGAGAGGAAGTACCCCGGGGTGGCGGAAAGCCGGTGCCACTCGTGAAGCAACACACCGGTCAGAACCAGCGCCGGCAGGGCGAACCACATGCCGCCGAGCTGTATGATGAGCACCGCGACAGCGGCCAGAACGGCGGCCGAGAGCAGCCGGCGGCCTGTTTCCTTGGGGCGCTGTTCAGGAGGTTGTGACGGCGCCATATCGCCGGTCACGGCGGTGAAACTCGCCGACGGCCGCCTCGAGATCGTCGCGACTGAACTCCGGCCATGGCACATCCAGAAACACGAGTTCCGCATATGCGCCCTGCCAGGCAAGAAAGTTGCTCAGGCGCTGTTCACCACCAGTTCGAATGATGAGATCCGGATCCGGCAGTGCTGACGTGTCGAGGTGACGGGCAAATCCCTCCTCGTCGAGCATGCGGGCTTCGAAGTTTCCCGAGACACAGTCCGTGGCAAGGGCGCGTGCCGCCCTGACTATCTCGTCGCGCGCCCCGTAGTTGAGTGCGACAGTGACCGTGAGGGCAGTCCCGTCCGCCGTTGCGCGTTCCATGTCGGACATGAGGCCGAGAACGTCGCGATCGAGACCCGAACGGTCGCCGATGAACCCGACGCGAATGCCCTTGCTGACGAGTTCGTCCTTCTCGTTGCTGAGATGAAACCGCACAAGGTCCATGAGATGGCCGACCTCGCGGCCGGGTCGGCGCCAATTCTCGGAAGAAAACGCGAAAACGGTGAGGTAGGGAATGGAAAGCTCGATGGCCGCCTGAAGAATGCGACGGACGGACTCGGCGCCGGCCCGATGTCCCTCTTCCCTCGGCAGGCTTCGCTGGCTGGCCCATCGGCCGTTGCCGTCCATGATGATGGCGACGTGACGCAATAACCGTCCGTCATGATCGCAGTCCGCCACCATCAAGGCTCAGACTTGCATGATCTCGGTCTGCTTGACATCAAGCAGCTCGTCGACCCGGAGAATTTCGGCATCGGTCAGTTCCTGGATGGCATTGGTCCTTTGGTGCAGTTCGTCCTGCGAGATTTCGCCATCGCGCTCCAGACGCTTGAGTCGGTCGTTGCCGTCTCTCCTGACATTGCGAATGGCGATCTTCGCCTGCTCGGCGTACTTGCCGGCAATGCGCGTGATCTCGACCCGCCGCTCCTCGTCGAGTTGCGGTATCGGCACACGCACCGTCTGGCCGTCGCTCTGGGGATTGAGACCGAGATCGGCGTTGCGGATCGCCTTTTCCACTGCGTTGACGAGACTCCTGTCCCACACCTGCACTGTCAGAAGTCGTGCTTCTGGCGCACTCACACTGCCGACCTGGTTGACAGGCATACGGTTGCCATAGGCCTCTACCATGACCGGGTCCAGAAGACTGACTGAGGCCCGGCCGGTACGAAGGCCCGCAAACTCCCTGCGCAGCACCTCCACGGCACCTTCCATGCGGCGCTTCAGATCTTTCGCCAGATCTTCAGTCATGATCCTCTCCCTCCTCAGTCGAGATGATCGTGTATCGTCCTGTTCCCTTCAGAACCGCCGAGAGACCTCCTGGTTCGCGAAGCGAAAAGACCAGGCACGGAAGATTGTTGTCCCTCGCCAGGGAAATTGCCGCCGCATCCATAACCCGGAGGTTCTGCACCAGCACGTCGTGGTAACTCAATCTGTCGTATCGTACCGCATTTCTGTTCATATTCGGATCGGCAGAATAGACACCATCTACCTGGGTCGCCTTGAAGAGGGCATCACAACCGGTCTCCACGGCCCGCAGTGCTGCCGCCGTGTCGGTCGTGAAATAGGGACTTCCGGTGCCTGCGGCAAAGATCACCACCCGCCCCTTGTCAAGGTGAGCAACGGCGCGGGTCCGCGCATAGGGCTCACAGATCGTGGGCATCGGAATGGCCGAGAGAACCCTGGTCTCGAGGCCTTTGCCGGCGAGCGCGTGCTCGAGAGCGAGCGCGTTGATGACTGTCGCCAACATGCCCATATGGTCGGCGGACACCCGCTCCATGCCACGTGCAGCACCGGCCACTCCCCTGAAAATGTTGCCCCCGCCAATCACGATGGCAATCCGGGTGCCCGTTGCAGCCGCCTCGACGATATCATCGGCGATGCGCCCTGCCTCCCGCGGATCGACACCGTACTCCCCCTCACCGGTCAGCGCCTCGCCGGATACCTTCACAAGGACGCGTCTGTAGCGACGTTCGACTGTCATGCGCTGGTCTGCCGGCACCGGATGTAGTCCCCCTTACCCTCCGCTGGCTGCGGCCGCGACCTCAGCGGCGAAATCGCTTTCCTTCTTCTCGATTCCCTCGCCAAGTCCGTAGCGTACGAAACCGGCCACCTCGACGGCCGTGCCCAGATCACGGGCAAGATCTTCCATGACCTTTGCCACCCGGCTCTCGCCATCGATGACGTAGACCTGTTCCATGAGAACGACATCCTGGAAGAACTTGCGCAGACGGCCTTCGACCATCCGTTCCACGATGGCCTCGGGCTTGCCCGATTCGCGCGCCTGCTCGGTCAGCACCCCGCGCTCGCGCTCGACCAGCGCCGGATCCAGGGCTTCTGTCGTCACCGATTCGGGCCTGCTCGCGGCAATGTGCATGGCGAGTTTTCTGCCTGCGTCACGCAGAACGTCGCGATCACCCGCGGATTCAAGTGCAACAATCACGGCAATCCTTCCCATGCCGGGGGCGGCCGCCGTATGGACATAGTGCGCCACGGTGCCTTGCGTCACACCAAGCACGTGGGAGCGCCTGATCTGCAGGTTCTCTCCGATGGTCGCCACAAGGTCGGTGAGACGGTCCTGCACCGTCCCGGACGAGCCAGGCCATGTCGTTTTGGCCAGAGCATCAACGTCTCCATGGCTGTCGAGCGCCAGGGTGGCTGTGTGCCGCACGAAGTCCTGAAAGGTCCCGTTGCGAGCCACGAAATCGGTTTCAGCGTTGATCTCGACGACGGCGCCACGCCGTCCATCCTCGGATACGGCCGTCGCCACGAGACCCTCGGCAGCCACACGGCCGGCTTTCTTGGCCGCCGCCGCCAGGCCCCTGGTGCGCAGCCAGTCGACGGCAGCCTCCATGTCGCCGGCCGTCTCCACCAGAGCCTTCTTGCAATCCATCATGCCAGCGCCCGACCTGTCCCGCAGTTGCTTGACCAGCGCCGCAGTAATAGCTGTCATTGTTCGATCCCCTGAAGTCCTGTTGCCTCAGGCGCTTGCGCCCTGCGATGAGGTATCCGGCGCCCGGGCCGGCGCATCTGGCGCTTGGGCCTGCGCCTCCGGCGTCTGGGCCTGCGCCTCCGGCGTCTGGGTCGGTGCATCCGGCGTCTGGGCCGGCGCTTCCTCTTCCGTTGAATCCAGGCCGTCGTTCGCGCCGTCCCCGGCTGTCTCCGCTTCGATCGCCGGTTCGTCGACCATGGCACGGGCACCGAGATCCTCGCCGGATGCGGCGAGCTCGGCTTCAATTCCATCGAGAACCGCACGGGCAAAAAGGTCACAGTAGAGCGTGATCGCACGAATGGCATCATCATTGCCCGGAACGGCGAGATCGACCACGTCGGGATCGCAGTTGCTGTCGATAATGGCAACGATGGGAATGTTGAGCTTACGCGCTTCGGAGATGGCGATGTCCTCCTTGTTGGTGTCAATCACCAAAAGAATGTCGGGAAGGCCAGCCATGTCCTTGATGCCTCCGAGCGCGCGTTCGAGCTTGTCGCGTTCCCGGGTCATGCGCAGGACCTCTTTCTTGGTGAGGCCCGTGATGTCCTCCCCAAGACGCTCGTCAAGCTCGCGCAGCCTCCTGATGGAGTTCGATACGGTCTTCCAGTTGGTCAACATTCCGCCAAGCCAGCGGTGATTGACGTGATACTGGCCACAACGTCCGGCAGCCTCGGCGATGGCTTCCTGTGCCTGGCGTTTAGTGCCGACAAACAGCACCCTGCCGCCTCCGGCCACGACGTCGCGAACCCTCTGCAACGCATGCCGCAGCATCGGCACCGTCTGCTGGAGATCGATGATGTGAACATCGTTGCGCTCACCGAAGATGTAGGGTTTCATCTTCGGATTCCAGCGCCTTGCCTGATGCCCAAAGTGGACACCGGCTTCAAGCAGCTGGCGCATGGTGAACTGCGGCATTGTCATGGCGTTGTGCTCCTCTTCCGGTTCTGCCTCCGCGGACCGGGACCGGGCGTGCCGGCACCGGAAAGACTTGGTCCGCGTGCGGGTTGGATCAATGGGCGGTATTTAGACCGTCACCACCCCGACATCAAGCTTCAGGCGGCCTCCACCGACCGGAGCCCCGGCAGGGCTTCGATCTGGGCCTTCAGACCGAGCGAAAGGGAAAACCGCCGGGGCAGGACAATGTCCACCACTTTTCCGCTCAGGGCGGCATAAGACAGCGTGATGCGCCCCCCTCCGGGTTCGGCGCTTTCGAGTACCTGCTGCAGGCCGGAAAGTGACTCACCGGCATCGATGTGGAGGACAAAGGCTTTGAGGGATTTCGATGCCATGTCGTCAAGGCGGACGATGCGACGCGCCGAAAAGCGCACACTCTCGCCGTCCACACGGCCATCGACTTCCAGAAAGAACGGTCCTGGCCCCTCGAGCGTGCCGGCGCAGGCATCGAGCGCATCGGAAAAGACGACAATCTCGTAGTGGCCGGAGCGGTCCGAGAGTTCCAGGAAGGCATAGCGGTTGCCCCTGGCGCTGGTTCTCTGCCGCCTGGCGACCGGAACACCGGCGAGCCGAAAGGGTCCCGTGTCCTGTTCACGGGCAAGGCGCAGGGCGTCCGCGTGCGTCGTGACACCCAATCTGGCCAGTTCACCATCGTAGGCTTCCAACGGATGGGCTGACAGATAGAAGCCGATCGCTTCCGCTTCAGCCTTCAGGGCGTCGGCCGGTGTCCATGCCAGGGCTTCGACGAGATCGGGATCACGGCCGTTGCCGTCATTGCCGAACAGGTTTTGCTGCCTGCTTTCGCGTTCTGCGGCAATGCCGGCATTGAACTGGACGAGACGGTTGATGTTGGCAGCGACCCTGGCCCGGTTGTGGTCAATGCAATCGAAGGCGCCGGCACAGGCCAACATTTCCAGTTGCCGCTTCTTGACGACACGAACATCGAGCCTGGAGGCAAACTCGAAGAGGCCCGAATAGGGACCGTTGGCGTCACGTTCGGCAACGAGGGCCTCCATGGCTCCTTCCCCGACATTCCGGATGGCCGCGAGCGCATAGCGCACTGCCGTCCCGCCCCCTTCGATTTCCTCCACGGTGAAGGTGACTCCCGACCGGTTGATATCCGGTGGCAGCAAGGCGATTCCGAGGCGGGTGAGTTCCTGTCTGAAATGATTGAGTTTGTCGGTGTTTCCCATGTCGAGAGTCATCGACGCAGCAAGGAATTCGACGGGATGATGCGCCTTCAACCAGGCGGTCTGGTAGGCAACGATGGCGTAGGCTGCGGCGTGGCTCTTGTTGAAACCGTACCCTGCGAACTTGTCCACCAGGTTGAAGATCTCGGTCGCCCTATTCTCATCGACTCCGCGGCTCGTGGCGCCGGACACAAAGCGGTCGCGCTGGGCTGCCATCTCTTCCTTGATCTTCTTGCCCATGGCCCGGCGCAACAGGTCCGCCTCGCCGAGACTGTATCCGGCCAGGATCCTGGCGATCTGCATCACCTGTTCCTGATAGATGATGACGCCGTAGGTTTCGCTCAGCACTTCCTCGAGCGATGGGTGAAGGTAGTCGACCTCCTCCTGACCGTGCTTGCGGTTGCAGAACTGGGGGATGTTGTCCATGGGCCCAGGACGGTAGAGCGAAACCAGGGCGATGATGTCCTCGATGGTGTCAGGTTTGAGATGGCTCAGGGCGTCACGCATGCCCTGCCCCTCAAGCTGGAAGACCCCGATGGTCTCCGCCCTTGACAGCATGGCAAAGGTGTCGGCGTCATCGAGCGGCAAGTTGTCGAAATCGACGATCTGGCCGCGGCGCGCCAGCAGGGCGCGGGCATGCTCGAGAACCGTCAGGGTCTTGAGGCCGAGAAAGTCGAACTTGACGAGACCGGCCTTTTCCACGTCCTTCATGTGAAACTGTGACACCGGAAACTCCGAACGCGGGTCGCGATAGAGCGGGATCAGCTGCTGGAGGGGACGATCGCCGATTACGACTCCGGCGGCATGCGTGCTGGCATGACGGTAGAGACCTTCAAGCTGGAGCGCGGTATTGATCAGCTGCCTGACTGCTTCGTCCGTCATCGCATCCCTGAGCGCCGGCTCATCGTCAATGGCCTGCTGCAGGGTGACCGGTGCTGCAGGGTTGTTGGGAATGAGCTTCGCCAGCCTGTCGACACGATGGTAGGGCATTTGCATCACGCGCCCGACATCGCGCACCACGGCGCGTGCCTGAAGTGTGCCGAACGTGATGATCTGCGCCACCTTGTCAGCGCCGTAACGATCCTGGACGTGGGCAATCACTTCATCCCGGCGATCCTGACAGAAATCGATGTCGAAGTCGGGCATCGACACCCTTTCCGGATTGAGGAAGCGTTCGAACAGGAGACCAAACTGGATGGGATCGAGATCAGTGATGGTGAGAGACCATGCCACCACGGAACTGGCTCCCGATCCGCGACCAGGACCGACGGGAATGTTCTGGCCTTTCGCCCATTGGATGAATTCGGCAACGATCAGGAAGTAACCGGCGAACCCCATGCTGATGATCACGTCGAGTTCGAACTCGAGGCGTTCCAGGTAGGGTCCGGTGTCACGCGAGTCAGGAAGCGAGCGAAGGCGCCGGTCCAGCCCTTCCCGCGCCTGGCGACGAAGTTCGTCGTCCTCGCTCCATCCCCCGGCCACCGGAAAGGGCGGCAGAATGGGGTGACGTGCCGGTGAGGTGGCGGCACAGCGTTGTGCGATCGTGAGTGTGTTGGCAAGGGCCTCGGGCAAGTCCTCGAAACGTGCCGCCATCGCCTCCGGACTGGCAAAGCCGTGATGTGGAGTGACACGCCGCCGGTCAGCCCGGTCGATGGTGGCACCACCGGCAATGCACATCAGCACGTCATGAGCCTGGTGCATGGTTTCGTCGGCAAACATGACATCGTTGGTGGCCACCAACGGTACATCCAGGTCGTAGGCGAGATCGAGCATTGCCGCCTCGCTGGCATCCTCCGCCTCGAGTCCATGCCGCTGGATCTCGACATAGAGGCATCCCCGGAAGATCTCTCGCAGACGCACCAAGTGCTGATGTGCCTGCTCCATGGCTCCGGAAAGGACCAGTTGACCGAGAGGTCCCGAAGCCCCTCCGGTCATACAGATGAGGCCATCGCTGCGGCCGGCGAGGTTGTCGAGAAGAAGCGAAGGGACATCACCTGAGCTCGTCGTCAGGCAGGCTTCGCTCACCAGACCGAGGAGATTGGTGTACCCTTCGTCATCGCGGGCGAGCAGGAGAAGGCGTTCGGCGACATCGGGGTCACGCAGCCGCTCCTCCTCATTGTGACGTATGGCAAGCAACGTGCCGATGATCGGCTGGACACCCTTGGCTGTACATGCGGATGCGAACTCCATCGCACCGAACATGTTGCCGGTATCGGTCATGGCCATGGCCGGCATAGCATGGGCAACGCAAAGCTCGACGAGATCCGGAATCTTCACCGCTCCCTCAAGGAGGGAGAATGGCGTATGGACACGCAGGTGAACGAAACCGGTCATGACCTACTGTCCCATCCCTGCCTGTGGATGGTCCACCATCCGACAAGACCCCTCGTCAGGCGAAACATTGCCATGATTGTCCGTGTCACTCTGTGCTGGGATGCACGTATCACTCCAGGTGCGCTGCGATGCTGCCGGCGAGAGACGGGCAGCGCCTGACCCAGGACTTTCGACGTCCTTCTCTTGGCGATTCCAAGCGATCGCTCACCAAAGAATGACATTGATCTGCCGCACTTGGTCGCCCTGGCTGTGGTGGTTTCGAACCATCCCGTCCGAATCTTGTCCAAGGCCGGTTCTTCGGTTTTCGCTGCGGCTTCTGAGCGTTTGATCGACGTGCCTTCCTGACGGGCACCACTCCATGCAAAGCCGGCAGAGTGTCCTGTGTGCCAATGCACCCTCCATTCCCTCAAAGCAGGGAACGTTGGTCCTTTGTCAAGTCAACCCTCGCCTGCGCTTCAACATCTTCCAGGCGTCGGCACGGTAGGGGTTTCAGTCGAGTGCGCCTCCGACGAGGCGCACAGTGCGGTCGAGTCTCGTGGCATGCTCCGTGTTGTGTGTCGCCACCAGCGCCGTGAGGCGGCGTTCACGGACCTCGGCTATGAGCCGATCCATGACCGAGCGCGCCGTTTCCGGATCGAGGTTGCCGGTCGGCTCGTCAGCCAGGAGAATGGCCGGCCGGTTGGCAAGGGCGCGGGCGAAGGCAACGCGTTGCTGTTCGCCTCCGGAGAGGCGGGCAGGACGGTGGTCGAGGCGCTCGGCAAGTCCGAGATGTTCCAGGAGTTCATGGGCCTGCCTGCGGGCTGTCGCACGATCAACGCCGCCGATCAGTTGCGGGATCACAACATTCTCCAGCGCCGAGAACTCCGGCAGCAGGTGATGGAACTGGTAGATGAAACCCAACTGTCGCCTCCTGATCGCGGTGCGCTCGCGATCACCGAGCCGGTTGCAGTCGACCCCCTGGATGGTGACCTCCCCGGCATCGGCACGTTCGAGAAGCCCGGCAATGTAGAGCAGCGTCGACTTGCCTGCGCCTGAAGGTCCCACGAGAGCAACCGTTTCCCCCCTGGTAAGGCTGAGGCTCGCCTCGCTGAGCGCGGTGACCGTGCGCCCGCCCTGGACGAACATGCGTCCCACGTGTCTAAGTTCGAGGACGGTCTCACTCATAGCGCAGGGCATCGGCGGGCTCGATGCGTGCCGCTCGCCAGGCAGGATAGAGGGAAGCAAGAAACGCAAGACCCAGGGCCATCAGGGAGATGGTCATGACTTCGGGCCAGTCAAGCCGTGCCGGCAGATGGGACAGGAAGTAGACCTCGGCGGGAAACAGTTCGAGTCCGATGAGTGTCTGGATAAGCTGGCGGATCTCCTCGATGTGGAGACAGAAGAGGACACCGGCCAGGGTACCGGCAAGAGTCCCGGCCACGCCGATGGCCGATCCGGTCAGAAGGAAGATGCGCATGACGCTGCCGCGTGTCGCGCCCATGGTGCGCATGATGGCGATGTCGCCGTTCTTGTCCTTCACGAGGAGGATGAGAGACGAGATGATGTTGAAGGCAGCGACAAGGATGATGAGCGTCAGGATGAGGAACATCACGTCACGCTCCACCTGAAGCGCGCCATAGAGGTGGCGGTTGGTCTGTTGCCAGTCCACGACGACGACCCCCGGCGGAGCCGTATCGGCCACGATGCGACGAATGTCTGCCGCCGTGGCCGCCGGTTCTTCCGGGTGTGTGACCATGACCTCGATCTCGGTCACCCTGTCGCCCAGGCGGAAATAGGTCTGTGCCATCCCGAAAGGCACAAAGACAACACCGGAATCGAATTCGTACATGCCGACCTCGAAGACTCCCACTACCGGCCATGAGACAGACCGTGGCATGGTGCCAAGAGCCGTGGGCAGTCCACGAGGCGAGAGAAGCGTCATCGAATCGCCCAATCGGAGTCCCAGTCGGCGCATCAACCTGGAGCCGGCGATGATGCCCGGATTGTCCCCGGGAAAGTCAATCGAGCCGGCGACCATGTTGTCGGCAATCAGCGGCTTGGCGGCAAGATCATCCGCCGTCAGTCCGCGAACGATCACGCCGGCATGGGCACGACGCGACGATGCGAGAACCTGGCCCTCGATCACCGGAGCGGCAAGGGTGACATCAGGGTGCGCCGCCACGTCACTCGCAAGTCCGCCATAGCCCTCAAGGCCGCCGGCGGGCGCGGCAATGGTGATATGACCCTTGAATCCGAGGATCTGGCTGATGAGTTCATGACGAAATCCGTTCATCACGGACATGACGATGATGAGGGCGCCGACCCCGAGGCAGATCCCGACAAGAGAGAACCCGGCTGTGACGGAGATGAACCCCTCCTGACGCCGGGATTTCAGGTAGCGCAGCGCTACCGTCAGTTCGAATGTTCCGATCACGAGCGTGATTCAAGGATGCGGGGAACGGCATCATCCAGCGCCAGTTCCACACGCTGGCCATCGGACCGGCGCTTGAGTTCTACCCTGGACGATGCAGCTCCACGCGGCCCGATGATGATCTGCCAGGGAAGGCCGATGAGATCCATGTCGGAGAACTTCACCCCTGCCCTTTCCTCGCGATCATCATGAAGCACTTCGAGACCGGCGGCATCGAGGCGCTCCTCCAGGGTCTCCGCGATGGAATCGCAGAGCACATCACCCGCCTTGAGATTGACGATACCGACGTCAAAGGGGGCAACACTGGCTGGCCAGATGATTCCGGAGTCGTCATGGCAGGCCTCGATGATGGCTCCGGCAAGGCGCGAGACGCCGATGCCATAGGAGCCACCGTGCAACAGCCGTCTTTCTCCATCGGGCATCGCGACACTGGCTCCCATTGCTTCGGAATACTTGGTGCCAAAGTAGAAGATGTGACCGACCTCGATACCGCGTGCGACAAGCAGGTCCGGTCCGGATACCGGAGCGGTTTCCGGGTCGTGCTTGTCGTCGCTCGCCGCATAGAGCGATGTCCATGCCCTGACAACGGGTTCAAGATCGCTGTCATAGTCGATACCGGAACAGGTGGCGTCCATGTCGAGCAGGCGCCTGTCGGCATGGACCCTGGTCTCACCGGTGGCCGCCAGAATGACAAACTCGTGCGATAGATCACCACCGATGGGGCCGGAGTCAGCCTGCAGAGGGATCGCCTTGAGCCCCATGCGCGCATAGGTTCTCAAGTATGCGATGAACATGGTGTTGTAGGAACGTCGCGCCGATTCGAAGTCGAGATCGAACGAATAGGCGTCTTTCATCAGGAACTCGCGCCCGCGCATGACTCCGAAGCGCGGTCGGATCTCGTCCCGGAACTTCCACTGGATGTGATAGAGGTTTCGCGGCAGGTCGCGATAGCTCTGGATGTCGTCCCGCACGATCTGGGTAATCTGTTCCTCGTTGGTCGGGCCGTAGAGCATGTCGCGCCCGTGGCGGTCCCGGATGCGCAGCATCTCTGGTCCGTATGCATCGTAGCGCCCGCTTTCACGCCACAGGTCGGCCAGCTGCAAGGTGGGCATGAGAACGGCGTGGGCGCCGGCTCTCTGCATCTCCTCGTGCACGATGGTTTCGATCCGCCTGAGGACCCGGAAGCCCAGCGGAAGCCAGGAATAGATACCGGCTCCTGCCTGACGGACCATGCCGGCACGCAGCATCAGCCGGTGCGAGGCGATCTGTGCCTCGGCGGGTGTTTCCTTGAGTGTCGGCAGGAAATAGCGGGTCAGACGCATGAATCAACCAGGGCCCTGGAACGTGCTCACTCTAGCCATACGACGGTGCCTTGTCATGGCAGTCGAGCCATGGGGGACGTGCCTTGATGATCCGCTCCTGAACAGGGCAATCGTCGCGGTGGGCTCCGGGAAGCCAGCCCGTCGACATCAGGAATTCCTCGACGACAAGGGGGCCGGTGAAAACGAATGTCTGCCTGAAGAGCCGGGTCCACGCGGCGTGGTCTCGAGGATGATGCGCCTCGAGCCATCCATGAAAGTCGCCATGGAGCGCCCGCAGCTCCACGAGGCGCCTCGCGTTGGCGATGGCGGCCTCGATCTTGCGCCGGTTGCGAATGATGCCGCTATCCCGCATCAGCCGCTCGACGTCCCCTTCCGTGTAGGAAGCGACAGAGTCGACATTGAACCCCTCGAAGGCCCGGACAAATGCCGCGCGCTTCTTCAGGATGAGCGCCCATGAAAGCCCGGCCTGGTTGATCTCGAGAACGAGTCTCTCGAAGAGTTCGTTGTCTCCCCTTAGTGGAAATCCGTACTCGCTGTCATGGTAGGAACGGTGCACGGGATCGCCCGGAGCAAAAGTGCAATAGCTTTCAGTCATGAAGGCAATCCGATGAACCAGGCGCCGATATCCGTAATGTCCGCCGCCTCGAGGAAGGCTGCACCACCAACAAGAACGCATGTAATGGCTGTCGTCCAAAGTGCCTTCTTCAGCAACATCGGTTCGGCGGGTGCCCCGGGGTCATGTCCTTCAACCACCCGCCTCTGGCGCCTGACGCCGATGGGAAGAGCGGCAAAGAACACCACCCACCAAACGCATACGAAGACCACAATCAGCCCGAAGAGCGACATGGTTCACATCACCTCCCCACCATGGCCGGATGTCCCCTGATGTTCATCCCCGAGGAGACTCAGGCCTCTTCCAATTCGATGAGAGTGCCACAGAAGTCTTTGGGATGGAGGAACAACACCGGCTTTCCATGGGCGCCGATCCTGGGTTCGCCATTGCCGATGACACGCCCGCCCGCTGTGACGATCCGATCCCGGGCAGCACGGATGTCATCAACCTCGTAGCAGACATGATGCATGCCCCCCGCCGGATTGCGTTCCAGGAAAGCGGCTATCGGTGACTGGTCACCGAGAACTCCGAGAAGTTCTATCCTGGTATTCGGGAGATCGACGAAGACAGTCGTGACACCGTGCTCGGGCTGATCGACCGGTTCCGATACCGTCGCCGCGAGTGTTTCGCGATAGAGCGCGCTGGCAGCGGCAAGATCTGGCACGGCGATGGCAACATGGTTCAATCTGCCGATCATGTGATCCCTTCCTTTCCCTGGATGTGGCGGCGAACTCAGATCCTGATGATGGTGACCCGTGTCACCGGACGGCGCACCCGGGTGCCGGAGAGCCAGCGGCGGGGAATGCGCCGCAACGCCCGCGTGATGTCCTCATCCATCATCCTTTCGCGCGGACGAAGGTCCTCGAAGGCGTCGGCCGCATCATCGGCAATCGAAAGGACGATATCAGGTTCCTCGCCCAGGCCGATGAGCGCCACGTGCGGATCGGCGGCGAGGTCTCCTTCGTGATCCACCACCAGCGTAATGATCACCACGCCGCATGCCATGGCGTCACGCCGTTCGCGGATCAGTGGACCGTTGACGGGAACAGCACGCCGTCCAGTCCAGGCGACACGGCCGTGAGTGACAGTATGGACAACCTCGGGAACGCCGGGCGCCAATCGGACCAGGGAACCGTTCGCCACGCCCTTCACCGGTTCGACACCGAGGGACTCCGCCAGACTGGCGTGCTCCTTGAGATGACGGACCTCGCCATGAACCGGGATGGCGTAGCGTGGTCGCACGAGGGCGTACATGCGCGCCAGTTCTTCCCTGTTGGGATGACCGGAGACATGGACGAACCGTTCATCCTCCGTGACGGTCTCGATTCCGAGATGTGTCAGGCGATTGATGAGATCGAAGATCGCCCGCTCGTTTCCGGGGATGATCTTCGAGGAAAAGATGACGTGGTCGCCGGACTCCATCGTCACCGTCTGATGATTGCCTTCGGCAATCCGTGACAAGGCAGCGTTGGGCTCTCCCTGGCTGCCGGTCAGCATGTAAAGCACCTTGTCGGGAGCGAGATGGCGTGCGTCTCTGTCGGACATGAAGTGCGTGTCGGGCGGAAGGTAGCCCGTCTGCCGGGCACACTTGATGATACGCCACATGGAACGCCCCAGTGCGACGCACCGACGACCATTGGCCTCGGCCGCATGGTGGATGGAAAGCAGGCGGGTCAGGTTGCTGGCAAAGGTGGTGACAGCAACACGGCCGCGCCGTCCGGCGACCTCGTCAACGAGACTGCATCTCACATCGGCTTCCGAACCGGAGGTACCGGGGCGAAACACATTGGTGGAATCGCACACCATGGCAAGGATGCCGGAATCACCACTCTTCCTGATGGCCTCTTCGTCCACGGGATCCGAGATCAGTGGCTCCGGATCGAGCTTCCAGTCGCCGGTGTGCATGATGCGGCCGGCCGGCGTGTCCAGAACGAGAGCATTGGGCTCGGGAATCGAATGCGTTAGGCCATGGAGGGCGATCGAAAAGGGGCCCAGTTCCAGTGTGCTTCCCGGATCGATGACATGGATGTCCATCTCGTGAATGCCATCCGCCCCCTCATGGAGTTTCTCGGTGAGCAAGGCCGCTGTAAAGGGTGTGGCGTAAACCGGACATTTCAGAAGTGGCCACAGGTAGGGCACTGCCCCCATGTGATCCTCGTGGGCGTGGGTGAGGACGAGGCCAAGGAGATGCTGACGGCGCTCCGCGATGTAGGAAATGTCGGGCATCACGAGATCGATGCCGGGAAGTTCTTCACCGGCGAAGGTCACACCGAGATCGCACATCAGCCACGAGCCGCCATACTCGTAGAGATTCAGATTCATGCCGATTTCGCCGGAACCGCCGAGGGGCAGGAAATGCAGGGGGTGTGTCAAGGGCTGTTTCTCGTACGCCGCCAGATTTCCAGCAGACCGTAGACGGTGATATCGGGATCGAACCTGTCGATGCTATCGGTCGCCGCATCGAACAGGGGTGCGAGACCGCCGGTCGCCACAACCTTCATCGGCTTGCCGTATTCGGCGCGGATACGGCCGACCACGCCCTCAATGAGGCTCACATAGCCCCAGTAGGCGCCCGACTGCATGCAACTGACAGTGTTCGTGCCGATGACCCGCTGCGGCCTGTCTATGCCAATTCGCGGCAGCCGGGCAGAAATCCGGTGCATGGCGTCGAGAGCGAGATTGACACCGGGGGCGAAGACACCTCCGGCGAATCCGCCATCCTCATCGACGACGTCAAACGTGGTCGCTGTGCCAAAGTCAATGATGATCAGGGGACCGCCCAGACGCGTCCACGCGCCGACCACGTTCGCCAGTCGGTCCGCACCCACCTCGTCCGGCATATCGATCCTGAGCGGCATACCCAAGCGTGCCGATTCTCCCACGACAACCGGTTCGCAGTGGTGATGACGACGGCACAGGAGCTTGAGCTCATGAATGCCATGGGGGACGACGCTTGCGATCACCGCATCACTGATGGCCCCAGCATCAAGGCCATTCAGGCCCAGGAGGTGATGGAGCCATACTGCGTGTTCATCAGCGGTGCGGCCGGTATTGGCGCTGATCCGCCACTGTCCCACAAGGTCCTCACCCCGGAAGACGGCAAACACCGTGTTGGTGTTGCCCGCATCGATGGCCAGAAGCAGGTCCTTCATGGCTGGGCCTCCGACGCGGCTCGATTCGGGATCTTCCCCGGCCGCCGGTGTGTGGTTGACGCCAGTCGCAGGGTTCCGGAAACAACCCGCATGTGACGGCCGTCCGACTCCATGATCAGCGCTCCGTCATGCGCAAGTCCTACAACCTTGCCCTCCATGGAAGTGTCTCCACTGAGAAACGCACGGGCGCCGATGCCGGCAGCTCGGCCGAGCCATGCGTGACGATGGGAATCGAATCCGGAATTCTCCCAGTCCGTCACCCGTTCCTTCAGACAACGGCAGAGCGTGGCAAGCAGGACATCGCGGTCCACCCCGGGAGCTCCCTCGCTTGCCAGATCCGTGGCGATTACATCCCTGATGCCCGGGTGGCTGACAAGATTAACGCCGATTCCGACAATCACTGCGTCACCACCTGTCTCCACCAGAATCCCGGCCACCTTGGCGTCATTCAAGAGGATGTCATTGGGCCACTTGCAGCGCGCCGGCGCAACTTCCGGCGCCGATGCCTCGATCGACTCGGCGACTGCCACGCCGGCGATGAGGGACATTTGCGGGAGATTGCGTGAACTGACGCGGGGTTTGAGAATGAAGGATGTGTAGGAGTTGCCCGGCGGCGACACGAACACCCTTCCCCTGCGGCCGCGGCCGCTCGTCTGGAGGCGTGCGCGGACCACGGTCCAGGCAGCTGCCCCAGCTTCTGCCAGTTCGATGGCGGCGTCATTGGTACTCGTCACCGCGTCGCGTTCGACCAGGCGAAAGGGCGGAGGCAGCCTGACGTTCATTGACCCGATGGGCTCAAGCCGGCGACAAGGGTGGCAGCAGCATTCCGGGCGCTGTCGAGCAGGGGATCGGAAAACAGGAAGAAGCCGACTGTGACGACCGCTGTCACGGCGATCACGGGCACCAGATCGCGACCCACCGGACGGTCAAAGGCATCCGCCGGTTCATCGAAATACATGAGCTTGACGATCCTGATGTAGTAGAAGGCGCCCACCACGCTCATGAGCACTCCGATCACCGTGAGCGTGTAGAGTCCGGCGTCAATGGCCGCAAGGAAGACATAGAACTTGCCGAAGAAACCGGCGAGTGGCGGGATGCCCGCCATGGAAAACATGAAGACGGCCAGGGCCAGGGCCAGGGCTGGTTGGCTGCGCGACAGCCCTGCGAGATCATCGATTCCCTCCACCATGGCGCCGTCACGGCGCATGGCAAGGATGCAGCCCCAGGTTCCCAGGCCCATGACAAGATAGATGGCCAGATAGACGGCCACGCCGTGAACCCCGGCTTCGCTTCCCGCCGCAAGGCCGACCAGGGCAAAGCCGGCATGCCCGATGGAACTGTAGGCCATCAGCCGCTTGATGTTGCGCTGGCCGATGGCGCCCAGTGCGCCAAGGGCCATGGACCCCACGGCAAGAAGAAAGATTATCTGCTGCCAGTGATCGACGAGTGCGGCAAAGGGATCGATGAGCACCCGGACCAGGAGTGCCATGGCTGCCACCTTCGGCGCCGCCGAGAAAAAGGCGGTGACGGGCGTGGGCGCCCCCTCGTAGACATCGGGAGTCCACATGTGGAAGGGCACGGCGGATATCTTGAAGGCGAGGCCGGCGGCAATGAAGACAGCGCCGACGAGAATGCCGGTGGACTCACCGCCAACCTCGAGAGACGCAGCAATTCCCTGGAAGGACGTCGTACCCGAGAATCCGTAGACCAGCGAGCAGCCATAGAGCAGCATGCCGGATGCAACAGCGCCCAGCACGAAGTACTTGAGACCTGCCTCGGTGGATCGCAGTTTGTCCTGCTGGAATGCCGCGCACACATAGAGCGCCAGGCTCTGCATTTCCAGACCGACATAGAGTGTCATGAGGTCGTTGGCTTGAACCATCAGGTACATGCCGAGCGTGGCCAGGACCACCAACACAGGCAACTCGAAACGCTCCATGGATTCCCGGCGCATGAATCCACGGGCCATGATCAGGGCCAGCACGGCGCCTGTCACCACCAGTACTGTCATGAACCGTCCAAAGGCGTCGATGGCGAGAAGTCCGTCGAAGGGCTGCTCACCGACAGGCGACATAGCAGCCAGAATTCCAGCAATCACCAGGGATGCCACAGCTCCCCAGAAGACAATTTGGGACACACTCCTGGAGATGAAGACGCCGGCCATCAGCAACGCCATGCCGGCGATGGCAAGCCAGAGCGCCGGCAGGATGGCGAGGAGGTCGTGCGAGAGGAAGGCAGCCATCACCCGCCGTCTCCCATGGCGAAGGACACCGCTTCGTTCGCTCCTGCGGTCTGTTCGACAAGATTGGCGACTGACACGTGCATGGCGTCGAGCAGTGACTCCGGCCAGATGCCCATGATCAGCACAGCCGCTACCAGCGGTACGAAGAACAACATCTCGCGTCTGTTGCAGTCGCTGATCGACTTCAGTTCCGCTTTCACGAGATCACCGAACACGACGCGCCGGTAGAGCCACAGCATGTAGGCCGCACCCAGCACAACTCCCGTGGTGGCCAGGAACGCCACCCAGGTGTTGGCCTGGAACGCGCCGACGAGAACCAGAAATTCACCGATGAATCCCGAAGTGCCAGGCAGGCCTACGGAAGCCAGCATGAACACCATGAAGACCAGGGCATAGCGCGGCATGCGGTGAACGAGGCCGCCGTAAGTGGCAATCAGGCGGCTGTGCATCCTGTCATAGACAACGCCGACCACGAGAAAGAGAGCGGCCGAGACAACCCCGTGGGACAGCATCTGGAAGAGGCCGCCTTCAATTCCCTGCTGATTCATGGTGAAGAGTCCGATGGTCACGAATCCCATGTGAGCCACCGAGGAATAGGCAATGAGCTTCTTCATGTCCTCCTGCATCAGTGCCACAAGGGAGGTATAGATGATGGCGACGATCGACAGGGAATAGACCAGCGGCGAGAAGTAGACCGATGCCTCTGGCAACATCGGCAGGGAAAACCTGAGAAACCCGTATGCTCCCATTTTGAGCAGGATGCCGGCGAGGATGACGGATCCCGCCGTCGGCGCCTCGACATGGGCATCCGGCAACCACGTGTGGAACGGCCACATCGGCACCTTGACCGCGAACGAGGCGAACATGGCCAGCCACAGCCAGCGTTGCAGATCCTCATCGAATCCCCAGTTCATGAGGGCGGGGATGCTGGTCGTGCCGGCCTCGAAGTACATCGTCAGCACCGCCACCAGCAGCAACACCGAACCGACGAGGGTGTAGAGAAAGAACTTGAATGCCGAGTAGATGCGCCGTGGCCCGCCCCAGATGCCGATGATCAGGAACATCGGGATCAGCATCGCCTCAAAGAAGAGATAGAAGAGGACGAAGTCGAGAGCGCAGAAGACTCCGATGATGAAGGACTCCATGACCAGGAAGGCGATCATGTATTCCCTCACCCGTGCGCGGATGGAGTCCCACGAACAGAGAATGCAGACGGGCACCAGGAAGGCCGTCAACACGATCAGAAAGAGGGAAATGCCGTCAATGCCAAGGTAAAACTCGATGCCGAAAGCCGGAATCCACGGCGCCCTTTCGACAAACTGGAATTCCGCCGTGGTGGTGTCGAAAGCGGCCCAGATGAGAAAAACGACCACGAGGACGACAAGGGACGTCCACAGGGCAACATAGCGGGTGTTGCGGGCAACGGCTTCCGCGTTGTCGCCACGCGTCAGCAACACGAAGGCCGCACCAACCAGTGGCAGGAAGGTAGCCAGGGAAAGCAAGGGCCACTGCGACATCGTTCCTAGCCCCAGATCCTGAAAAGGAACCAGCTGGCCAGCACAACGAGGCCAATCAGCATGGCAAAGGCGTAGTGGTAGAGATAGCCTGACTGCAGGATCCTGGCGCGGCGCGCCAGGGAGAGGGTGGCGCCGGCAACTCCGTCAGGACCCAGACCGTCGATCACGTCGCCATCTCCCGTCTTCCAGAGCCCCAGGCCGACCCGTTTCGCCGGCCGCACCAGCAGGGCTTCATAGATCTCGTCGAAGTACCACTTGTTGAGAAGAAAGCGGTGACTGCGGGAAAAGCGGGAGGCAAGGTGCTCCGGCAGGGCCGGTCTTTTCACATAGGCCCACCAGGCGGCCACGATCCCTCCTGTCGCCACCACAAGGATAAGCGCCTTGATGGCGAAGGGTGTGTCGTGGTGGGCCTTCTCGATGACATTCTCGCCCAGCATCAGGATCGACGATCCAAAGAACTCTCCGCCGCCATGATCCACCATGTGTCCGCCCAGCATCGGCAATCCGCCAACCAGGGCGCCACCGGCGAGAACCAGCAGGGGCACCCACATGATGCGGGGTGCCTCGTGGACATGCTCGAGCACCTCGGCCGTCATCCGAGGCGTGCCGTGGAATGTCATGATGATCAGGCGCCACGAGTAGAGCGCCGTGAGGAAGGCTGCTCCAACGCCGATCCAGAACGCATATCCACCGGCGAATCCATCCGTCACCCAGGCCGATTCGATGATGAGGTCCTTCGACCAGTAGCCGGCAAACACCGGAATGCCGGCGAGAGCGAGACTGCCAATCCACATGTAGGCATAGGTCACGGGCATGCGGCGCCACAGTCCTCCCATCCGGCGCATGTCCTGGTCGCCGCCGACGGCGTGAATGACCGCACCGGATCCCAGGAACAGCAGGGCCTTGAAGAAGGCATGGGTGAAGAGGTGGAAGAGCGCTACCGGGTAGGCCCCGACTCCGCAGGCAAGGAACATGTACCCAAGCTGGCTGCAGGTCGAATAGGCGATGACGCGCTTGATGTCATTCTGTGCCAGGCCAACGGTCGCCGCGAAAATAGCCGTCGACGCGCCGACGATGGTCACCACCCACAGCGCCGCAGGCGCGAACTCGAACATTGGTGACAGGCGCACCACCATGAACACGCCGGCCGTGACCATGGTGGCAGCGTGGATCAGAGCCGACACCGGGGTCGGTCCCTCCATGGCGTCAGGAAGCCAGGTATGCAGAGGTACCTGTGCCGACTTTCCCATGGCGCCAACAAACAGGAGCAGACAGAGCAGAGTCAGCGTGTCGACTTCCATCGACAAGAAGGAGAGGGATGTCCCTGCCACGTCGGGAACCGCAGCGAAGACGGCATCGAAGGCCACCGTGTCGAACACCAGAAAGACACCCATGATGCCAAGCGCGAGGCCGAAGTCCCCGATCCGGTTGACAATGAAGGCCTTGATGGCCGCGGCATTGGCGCTCGGTCTCTTGTACCAGAATCCGATCAGCAGGTAGCTGCAGACACCGACACCCTCCCAGCCGAAGAACATCTGCACAAAGTTGTCGGCCGTCACCAGCATCAGCATGGCAAAGGTGAAGAGGGACAGATAGGCAAAGAACCGCGGCCGGTGGGGGTCGTGCGCCATGTAGCCCAGGGAATAGACATGGACGACGGCAGATACCGTGGTCACCACCACCAGCATGACAGCGGTCACCTGATCCAGCGCAATCGCCCAGCTGACCTCGAAACTGCCGGAGTCGATCCACGTGAAGAGATGCACCGTGACATGTTCCGCGGAGCCCGTGAGCTGAAAGAAGACGATCCAGCCAAGAACAGCCGATGCCACCAGCAGCACCGACGCCAGAACGGGTGCGATGCGGTCCCCCAGCCAGCGTCCGAAGAAGCCTGAGATCACGGCGCCCAGAAGAGGCAGAAAGACAACGGCGACGGCGTGAAGCACGGCTGACTAACCCTTCATCGTCGAGATGTCTTCCACTGCAATGGAACTGCGGTTGCGGAAGAAGACGACGAGGATGGCCAAGCCGATAGCCGCCTCAGCGGCGGCGACGGTCAGCACGAACATGGCGAAGACCTGTCCGACAAGGTCACCGAGCTCGACGGAAAAGGCCACCAGATTGATATTGACGGCGAGCAGCATCAACTCAACGGACATCAGGATGATGATCACGTTCTTGCGGTTGAGAAAGATGCCGAGGATTCCCAGGGTAAACAGGATCGCCGCCAGTGCCAGATAATGTTCAAGCCCGACAACCATGTCAGACCCCCTCCCCGCGCCGTGCGTCGTGGAGTCTGATCACGTCCTCGGGACGCCGGCGGACCTGATCGCCAATTCGCTGACGCTTGATCTGGCGATGACGCAGCGTCAGCACGATGGCTCCGATCATGGCGATGAGGAGAATGATGCCGGCAGCCTGGAAGAGAAGCGCATAGCGGGTATAGAGCACGTCGCCGAGAGCAGCCGTGTTGCTGCGTACCTCAAGGGGTGGCACGGGCTCTGCCAGTCCGCCTGCCATGGCTGGCTCGTACTGCCACAACCCGGCGACGATGATGAGTTCAATGAGCAGGACAAGGCCGACAAGAGCGCCGATGGGAAGATAGTTGAGAAAGCCCTGGCGCATCTCGGCAAGATCGATGTCGAGCATCATGACCACGAAGAGGAAGAGAACGGCGACAGCGCCCACGTAGACGATAACCAGGATCATGGCCAGGAACTCGGCGCCTATCAGAATGAACAGGGCCGCCGCATTGAAAAAGGCGAGTATCAGGCAGAGCACGGAGTGCACAGGGTTGCGCGCAGATATCACGACAACGGCCGAGAACAGCAGAATGGCGGCGAAAAGATAGAACGCGAGTGTCTGGAGAATCATGGCGCCTGTCACCTGTAGGGGGCATCGGCGGCAAGCCGCGCCGCGATTTCCTTCTCCCAGCGGTCACCATTGGCGAGAAGCCGTTCCTTGTCATAGAACAGTTCCTCGCGGGTTTCCGTGGCGAACTCGAAGTTCGGTCCCTCGACGATGGCGTCTACCGGACAGGCTTCCTCGCAGAACCCGCAATAGATGCACTTTGTCATGTCGATGTCATAGCGGGTGGTACGGCGACTGCCATCCTCACGAGGCTCCGCCTCAATGGTGATCGCCTGGGCGGGACAGACGGCCTCGCACAGTTTGCACGCAATGCACCGCTCCTCGCCGTTAGGATAACGCCGCAAGGCATGCTCCCCACGGAAACGGGGCGACAATGGCCCCTTCTCGAAGGGATAGTTGATGGTTGCCCGCCTCCGGAAGAGGTAGCTGAATGTCCTCATCAGGCCGGCAACCAGTTCCGTGAGCAGCAATGTGCGAATTGCTCGGCGGAAAGCGGTCATCCCTTGTCCTCCTGCCCGGATGTCATCGTGGCAGCCATCCGAACACCTGCAGCGCACCGGCTACCACTACGACCGCCGCCAGTGAAAGCGGAAGGAAGACCTTCCATCCAAGGCGCATGAGTTGATCATAACGGTAACGCGGGAATGTTGCCCTGACCCAGATGAAGACGAAGAGCATGAGAGCCGTCTTGAGGAGGAACCACAACGGTCCGGGAATCCAGTCCAGCCACGGACCCTCGAAGGGAGGTAGCCAACCGCCCAGGAAGAGTGTGGTAGCGAGCCCCGAGAGGAGAACCATGTTGGCGTACTCGCCCATGAAGAACAGGGCGAAGGTCATGGCCGAATACTCAACGTTGTAACCGGAAACGAGTTCCGACTCCGCCTCCGGCAAATCAAAGGGCGCACGGTTTGTCTCCGCCAGCGCGGAGATGAAGAAGATCACAAAGAGTGGGAATAGGGGTACGATGTACCATGACCAGAATCCGCCGCTCTGGGAGCGGACGATATCGGCAAGATTGAGTGAACCGACACACACGAGAACGGCGACGAGGACAAAGCCGATGGATACCTCGTACGAGACCATCTGCGCCGCCGAGCGCAGGGCTCCGAGGAAAGCGTAGCGTGAATTCGAGGCCCAGCCTGCCATGATGATGCCATAGACACCGAGCGACGAAACGGCAAAGAGATAGAGGATGCCGACATTGATGTTGGCAAGGGTCCAGACCCCTGAAGCGCTCTCACCAAGGGGAATCACTGCCCACCCCACCATGGCGATGACGAAGGTGACCATCGGTGCGAGGATGAAGATGACGCGGTTGGCACCTGCGGGAATGATGGTTTCCTTCAGGAGCAGCTTGCCGGCATCGGCAAAGGGCTGGAGCAATCCGAAGGGACCGACGATGTTCGGACCGCGGCGTAACTGCATCGCCGCCATGACCTTGCGTTCCGCGTAGGTGAGAAAGGCAACGCTCACCAGGAGCGGAACGAGGATCGCCGCAATGGCGAGCAGCACCAGGACCAGGTGCCAGGTCCAATCTGCGATCAACTGCATGACTCGCTCTGCGCTGAGCCAGGAAGAAAGGCTTCCGTGGCAAGGCCCATGGTTGGCGAGGCACGGCTGATCGTACAGGTCCGATAGAAGTTGTCGACAGCCGGGACAAATGGCGCGTCCGTCATTTCCCCCGTGGAACCGAAGCATTGCCAGGGTGCTGGCGTGATCGAGTCAATGTCGCCGAGGTGCGGCACCTCTTCGGTCATTGCCTGGCGCAGGCTATCGAGATCGTCAAAGGGCAGCGGCGCACCGAGGTATCCGGAAAGGGCACGCAGGATGCGCCAGTCCGCGCGGGCCTCACCAGGCGGGAACACGGCACGCTGGGCACGCTGTGGCCGCCCCTCGAGATTGACGTAGGTGGCGTCTTTCTCCGTCCATGCCGCCGCCGGCAGGATGACGTCGGCAATGGCGGCACCCCGGTCACCATGATGGCCGATGTAGACGACGAAGGTGCCCCGGAGATTCGAGGTGTCGACCTCATCGGCCCCCAGCAGGAAGACGGTATCGATTGCCGATCCCGCGCCGGCGAGTATGCCGGCGGTGTCAAGGCCACCCTCTGCGGGCACAAATCCTAGATCGAGACCACCTACCCGCGATGCCGCCATGTTGAGGACACCAAAACCGTTCCAGTCCTCCTGGACCGCGCCAAGCACATCGGCAATGCGTGCCGCGGCGCCCAGTACCGCCGCTCCATCGACTCGCGCCAGCGCACCCTTGCCGACGAGCACCAGTGGTTTTGCGGCCCCGGCAAATGGTGAGTCGCCTGCCTCGATACGGCGCAGCGTGTCGACCTCGTTGCCCAGTTCGGTCACCGGATAGGCGTGATCATCTGCAGGCCCGATACTGGCAACGGAAAATCCGCCGGCAAGCCAGCGCTTCCTCAGACGCGCATTGATGATGGCGGCCTCGCGCCGCGGCAGCGTGCCGATCAACAGACAGGCATCGGCATCCTCGATGCCGGCGATGGTACTGTTGAAGAGCCAGGAGGCACGCACGTCGGGGTCGGCAGCCATGCCGTCCTGCCGGCAGTCCATGTGCGGGGAACCGATGGCAGCCATCAGCTGCTTCATGGTGAACATGGTCTCGCAATCGACGAGATCACCGGCGATGGTGGCGACACGATCTGCATCGCGACTTTCGAGGCGGTAGGAAATCGCGCCCAGGGCCTGTTCCCAGGAAGCCTCTTCCAGCCCCTTCCCGCTCCGCACCCAGGGCTGGTCAAGCCGACGCCTTACGAGACCGTCGATGGCAAAGCGGGTCTTGTCCGAGATCCACTCCTCGTTGATGTCCTCATGCAGGCGCGGCAGGACTCGCAGAACCTCCCGGCCTCTCGAATCGACGCGTACATTGCTGCCCGTGGCATCCATCACGTCAACGGACTCTGTCGTTACAAGTTCCCAGGGCCGCGCCACGAAAGCGTATGGCCCGGAGGTGAGCGCCCCCACGGGGCACAGATCAATGATGTTGCCTGAGAGTTCGCTGGCGATACCCTGTTCAATGTAGTTCGTGATCTCCATCGACTCGCTGCGTCCGGTAGCGCCCAGGGCCGGAACACCGGCGACCTCGTCAAGAAAGCGGATGCAGCGCGTACAGTGAATGCAGCGGGTCATCGCGGTCTTGATAAGGGGCCCGAAGTTCTTCTCCTGGACCGATCGCTTCTGTTCCCCGTAACGGCTGATTCCCGCGCCATATCCCATGGCCTGGTCCTGCAGGTCGCACTCTCCTCCCTGATCGCAGATCGGACAGTCGAGAGGGTGGTTGATGAGCAGGAACTCCATTGCGCTCCGTTGGGCCTTCCTCGCCACCGCACTTCTCGTGGAAACCACCATGCCGTCCATGAGCGACTGGGCGCATGATGCGACCGGCTTGGGCGCCTTCTCCACCTCGACAAGGCACATGCGGCAGTTGCCGGCAATCGATAGCCTGTCGTGGAAACAGAAACGCGGGACTTCCGCACCAGCCAGTTCACAGGCCTGAAGCAGGCTCAAGCGGCGGTCGACCTCGATTTCGACGCCGTCGACCGTGATGGTGACCGTTTCCGCCATGACCGTCACGCCGCCTGCCTGGCGTTCCGGCGACAGGCCTCGATGCGCCGTTCCAGTTCCGGGCGGAAGTGGCGTATCAGGCCCTGGATCGGCCATGCCGCAGCATCACCCAGGGCGCAGATCGTGTGACCCTCTATCTGGGTCGTGACCTCCTGCAGCAGGTCGATCTCGCCGGGATCCGCGCGGCCCTCGATCATGCGCCCGAGAACACGCATCATCCAGCCGGTTCCTTCACGGCAGGGGGTACACTGGCCACAACTTTCGTGGTGGTAGAACTTCGAGAGCCGCCAGATGGCCCGGACGATGTCGGTGGAACGGTCCATGACGATGACCGCGGCTGTGCCAAGTCCCGACTGGACGTCTCTCAGGCGGTCGAAATTCATCGCCACGTCGTCACAGATCGACTTGGGGATGAGGGGAACGGAGGAGCCGCCCGGGATGACGGCAAGAAGGTTGTCCCAGCCCCCCCTGACGCCCCCTGCATGCCGCTCGATGAGTTCCTTGAGAGGAATTCCCATCTCCTCCTCGACATTGCAGGGTTCGTTCACGTGACCGGAGATGCAGAAGATCTTGGTACCGGTGTTCTTTGGTTGGCCCAGGCCTGCAAACCAGGAGGCGCCACGGCGCATGATGGTCGGTGCCACGGCCACAGTCTCGACATTGGAGATGGTCGTCGGACATCCGTAGAGACCCGCCATGGCCGGAAAAGGCGGCTTGAGGCGTGGCATGCCCTTCTTGCCCTCGAGACTCTCAAGGAGGGCCGTCTCCTCACCGCAGATGTAGGCTCCGGCGCCGCGGTGGAGATGGATATCGAAGTCGTACCCCGAACCGCAGGCATTGCGTCCGATCAGTCCGGCCTCCAGCGCTTCGTCAATCGCAGCCTGGAGCACCTTTGCCTCATTCACGAACTCGCCACGGATATAGATGTAGGCTGCCGTCGCCCGCATGGCGAAGCCGGCGACAAGACAGCCCTCGATGAGCTTGTGGGGATCATGGCGGATGATGTCGCGGTCCTTGCAGGTACCAGGCTCGCTCTCGTCCGCATTCACAACGAGAAAGGCCGGTTGGCCGGAAGGGCGCTCAGCCGGCATGAACGACCACTTGAGGCCGGTCGGGAATCCGGCGCCGCCTCGGCCGCGCAACTCCGATGCCTTGACTTCGCTGATGATGTCGGCCGCACTCCCCGCCAGCAGCTGGCCTGTGCCGTCCCAGTCTCCCCGTTTTCTCGCAGCGTCCAGGAAGGGGCTCTGGAAGCCGTAGAGGTTGGTGAAGATGCGGTCACTGTCCTGCAGCATGACTCAGTCTCCACCGATGAGCGTTCGCGGACCCGACTGCGGCTCCGATGCGTGACGTCCGCCCTGGGGCCCCGTCTGCGGCGTTTCTCCGCTGGCCAGCGCGTCCAGGACGGCAACCATGCTGCCGGCATCGAGATCCTCGTAGTAGTCGTCATTGATCTGCACCATCGGCGCATTGACGCATGCGCCGAGACACTCGACTTCTTTCAGCGTGAAGAGGCCGTCGGGCGTGGTTTCATCGAAATCGATGCCAAGCCGGTTGCGGCAGGCCTCCACGATGGCGTCACTGTCGCGCAGCATGCAGGGCGTGGTGGTGCAGACCTGAACCAGATAGCGCCCCACCGGCTCCAGGTTGAACATCGTGTAGAAGGTGGCCACCTCGTATACCCGAATACGCGGCATGGCGAGCATGTTGGCTACCGTGTCCATGGCAGCGACAGGCACCCAGCCCACCTGACGCTGTGCGAGGTCGAGCAACGGCAAGACCGCACTTGCGGCACGGCCCGCCGGGTACTGCGCCATGATCCTCTCTGCCTCATCGAGATTGGCCTTCGTGAAGGTGAACGTGTCGGGCTGGTGTTCCGGCGCACCTGGACGTCCATGGGACTGGCTCATCGGTCGATTTCCCCGAACACGATGTCCATGCTGCCGACGATCGCCGCGGCATCCGCCAACATGTGGCCCTTGCACAGGTGGTCCGTGGCAGCGAGGTGAAGGAATCCCGGTGCCCGGATACGGCACCGGTACGGCCTGTTGGTACCGTCGGAGACAATGTAGACGCCGAACTCGCCCTTGGGCGCTTCCACGGCCCTGTAGGTTTCGCCTTCGGGCACATGATAGCCCTCGGTGAAAAGCTTGAAGTGATGAATGAGGGCCTCCATGGACTGCTTCATGTCGGCCCGCGACGGCGGTGCGACCTTGGGATTAGTGGTCATCACTGAACCGGTGGGCATGTCGGCAATGCACTGGCGGATGATGCGGATGGACTGGCGCATTTCCTCGATGCGGCACATGTAGCGCTCGAAGCAGTCTCCGGTCGAGCCTACCGGCACATCGAACTCCATCCTGTCGTAGACATCATAGGGCTGCGCCTTGCGCAAATCCCAAGGGACGCCCGCGCTCCGCAGCATGGGCCCCGAAAAACCCCAGTCGATGGCATCTTCAACCGAGACCGCGCCGATATCCACGGTACGCTGCTTGAAGATACGGTTTTCGTTTAGAAGATGCTCGATGTCGCCGATGACCCGGGGGAGCGTGTCAACATAGCTTTCGATATCACTTTCGAGACCGGCAGGCAGATCCCGGGCAACGCCGCCTGGTCGGAACCACGCCGCGTGCATGCGCGCGCCCGAAGCCCTTTCGTAGAACTCCATGAGTTTTTCGCGTTCCTCGAACGCCCACAGCGCCGGAGTCAGGGCACCCACATCCATGGCGAACGTTGTGACGTTGAGCAGATGATTGAGTAGTCGCGTGATCTCGGAAAAGAGCACGCGGAGATACTGGCCGCGCGGCGGCACCTCGATCTGGAGCAGTGTTTCCACGGCAAGCGCGTAGGCATGTTCGAGACACATCGGGGAGACGTAGTCGAGGCGGTCGAAGTAGGGAACCGCCTGAAGCCAGGTCTTGTACTCGATCAGCTTTTCGGTGCCGCGGTGCAACAGTCCGATATGCGGGTCGGCGCGCTCAACCACTTCACCATCCATCTCCAGGACCAGGCGCAGGACGCCGTGAGCCGCCGGATGCTGGGGACCGAAGTTGATGGTTGTCGTCCTGATGTCGACTTCAGCCATCTTCCGGCATCCCGGGCATGCCGGCCGCTTCCCAGGGCGACAGGCTCTCGAAGTTCCGAAAGGCCTGTGTCAGCTTCACAGGCTCGTAGATCACCCGTTTCTGTTCCTCGTCGTATCGCATCTCGACATGACCGGTCAGGGGAAAATCCTTGCGTTGCGGATGGCCCTCGAAACCGTAGTCGGTGAGAATGCGACGAAGATCCGGGTGGCCCTGGAAGCGAATGCCGTACATGTCCCAGACCTCGCGTTCGAGCCACAGGGCGGAGCTGAACACCGGGAAGCACGAAGGAACGTTTTCGTCCTCGGCCACCGCGATGGCAATGCGCATCCGGAGGTTGTGCCGCAGGCTGAGCAGGTTGTAGACGACGCTGAAACGCTTCTCATCCTCCGGACGATCGACCGCCGTAAGGTCAACCAGTTGCCTGAAGCGGCAGTTCGTGTCGTCGCGCAGCCACGTCAGGAGTCCGATGATGCCACTGGGTGCGGCATGGAGAGTGGCCTGTCCGGCGTGAAATACAAGATCGCCGACACAGCTGCCATGACGTGATCGTGCGGCAACGCCGATCTCGTTCAAGGCTTCAGACATCAGATGGACGTCCCGTCAGCGTCTGATCGTGCCGGTCCGGCGAATCTTCTTCTGCAGCTGCAGGATTCCATACACCAGCGCCTCGGCGGTAGGCGGACAGCCCGGGACATAGACATCGACAGGAATGATGCGGTCGCAGCCACGCACAACGGAATAGGAGTAATGGTAGTAGCCGCCCCCGTTGGCGCACGAACCCATGGAAATGACCCAGCGCGGTTCCGGCATCTGGTCATAGAGCTTGCGCAGGGCCGGAGCCATCTTGTTGCACAGTGTGCCGGCCACGATCATGACATCCGACTGTCTGGGGCTGGCTCTGGGGATGACTCCGAATCGGTCGAGGTCGTAGCGGCTCATGTATGCGTGGATCATCTCCACACCGCAGCAGGCCAGCCCGAATGTCATGGGCCACAGGCTTCCCGTTCGCGCCCAGTTCACGAGGCGATCGACATTCGTCACGAGAAAGCCCTTGTCCTCGATTTCCGCGCCGAGAAGGTGGGGCAGATCGTCCCTTGTCTCTACTCCCATTCGAGAGCTCCCTTGCGCCATTCGTAGATGAAGCCGACGGTCAGAACGGCAAGGAAGACGACCATGGACCAGAAGCCGAATAGGCCTATCTCCGGGAGCGACACTGCCCACGGAAACAGGAAGGCAACCTCCAGATCGAAGATGATGAAGAGAATGGCCACCAGGTAGAATCGGACATCAAAGCGGCCGCGCGCATTCTCGAACGCGTCGAAACCACATTCGTAGGCCGACAGCTTTTCCGGATCGGGTTTCTGATGGGCGATGAACCAGGAGGCTCCCACCATGGCGCTGGCCATAACAATGGCCAGACCCAGGAAGACGAGGATCGCAAGGTACTCAAGAAGGAACTCCGTCATGAGCGCTCCCTGCACTACCGGGCCCGTCAGTGGACATGAACATATGGCGGGAGTGACGGGACTCGAACCCGCGACCTCTGGCGTGACAGGCCAGCACTCTAACCAACTGAGCTACACCCCCGAAGAACGGCGCTACGTCTAGGCAACAAGGCCCAGCGTGTCAAGCAATGCCAGGGGCGGAGACCCGGTGGGCGGTGACGGGTTCGAACCGCCGGCCTACTGGGTGTAAACCAGTCGCTCTTCCTGCTGAGCTAACCGCCCCTGGAGGGCCGTCACACGTCCCGATGGACCCGGAAAACTACGACGAGACAGCGTTCTTGAGAGCGAGGCCCGCCTTGAACTTCGGCAAGGTCTTCGCCGGTATCGTCATCGGCTCATTCGTTCGCGGGTTGCGCCCCACCGATGCCGCACGATTGGTCACGAAAAAAGTGCCGAAGCCCACCAGACGTACATCGTCGCCATCGGCAAGGGCACTGGTGATACTGTCGAACACCGCGTCAACGGCCCTGGCGGCGTCGGCCTTTGAAAGGCCAGCGGATTCACTGACAGCACTAACAAGATCACTCTTCTTCATTGACGGTCTCCGATCCTCCGCGACGCGTGTTGTTGGTTTCCCGGGAACCGACTTTAGGGACGGACCCGCACATCGTCAATCACCGTCGTGTCAGTGCGTCACCACGTCCTCCGTCTCACCGACATGGGGCGCCAGCCGCTCCATCTCTTCCACGTCGGCGTCGGACCATTCCACGGGCGCTGGCGCCTCAGCGAGAGCTATGTGCACGACGTCGTCAACCGATGACACGGTGATGATGTTCAATCCCCGCTTGACGTTGTCCGGGATCTCCTTGAGGTCCTTTCCGTTTTCCAGCGGGATGATGACGGTCTCGATGGCGCTGCGGTGGGCGGCAAGGAGTTTTTCCTTGAGACCGCCAATGGGAAGGACACGTCCCCTCAGCGTGATCTCGCCAGTCATGGCTACAGTGCGTTTGACCGGAATCCCCGTCAGAGCCGAGAGCATCGAGGTGAACATGGCGATCCCCGCCGACGGTCCGTCTTTGGGCGTGGCGCCTTCCGGCACATGAACGTGGATATCTCGCTTGTCGAAGACCGTCGGTTTCAGACCAAATTCGGGAGAGCGGGCTCGCAGGTAGCTGCGCGCAGCCTGTACCGATTCCTGCATGACGTCCCCGAGCTTGCCGGTAATGGTCATCTTGCCGCGACCGGGCAGCACAACGGCCTCGATGGAGAGCAGTTCGCCTCCGGTGTCCGTGTAGGCAAGACCACTCGTGATCCCCACCATGTCGTCATACTCCACTTCCCCGAAACGGTAGCGCCTGACGCCGGAGAACTTCTCGAGATTGCGAGAAGTCACCTTCACCTTCGTCATTTCGCCGGCAACGATCTTCTTGACCGCCTTGCGCTGGAGATTCGCGATTTCCCGTTCCAGATTGCGCACGCCGGCTTCCCGCGTGTAGTAGCGGATCAAATCACGAAGCGCGCCCTCGGTAATCGACCATTCGCCGTTCTTGAGCCCGTGGGCCTTGTACTGCTTGGCGATCAGGTGGTCTGTGGCGATTCTCACCTTCTCGTCTTCGGTGTAACCGGAAAGGCGAATCACCTCCATGCGATCGAGCAGGGCCTGGGGAATGCGGGTGGTGTTGGCCGTGGTGACGAACATGACATCGGAGAGGTCGTAGTCGACCTCGAGATAGTGGTCATTGAACGACACGTTCTGCTCCGGATCGAGAACCTCGAGAAGTGCTGAACTCGGATCGCCCCGCCAATCGCTGCCAAGTTTGTCGACCTCGTCGAGAAGGAACAGGGGATTGGATGTCTTTGCCTTCTTCATGCCCTGGAGGATCTTGCCAGGCATCGATCCGATGTACGTGCGGCGGTGGCCGCGGATTTCCGCCTCGTCGCGCACCCCACCCAGCGACATGCGCACGAACCTGCGTCCCGTCGCCCTGGCGACTGATCGGCCCAGCGAGGTCTTGCCAACCCCCGGGGGACCAACGAGACACAGGATGGGGCCCTTGAGCTTGCGCGAGCGCGCCTGGACGGCGAGGTATTCGACGATCCTCTCCTTGACCTTTTCGAGACCGAAGTGATCGGCATCGAGAATGGCCTCGGCGTTGGTAATGTCACGCTTGAGCTTCGAGCGCTTCTTCCATGGGATGCCCAGCATCCAGTCAAGATAATTCCTGACCACCGTTGCTTCGGCCGACATCGGGCTCATGGTCCGCAGCTTCTTGACCTCAGCCAGGGACCGTTCCCGTGCCTCCTTCGACAGCTTGGTCGAATCGATTTTCTTCTCGTACTCGCCGACCTCGTCCCGGCCATCCTCGCCCTCGCCGAGTTCCTTCTGGATGGCCTTCATCTGCTCGTTGAGATAGTACTCGCGTTGCGACTTCTCCATCTGCTGCTTGACGCGCCCGCGGATCTTCTTTTCCACCTTGCGCACGGAAATCTCGCCCTCGATGAGGGCATAGACGCGTTCCAGGCGCCGGGCCACCGATTCGGCCTCGAGAAGCTCCTGCTTGTCGGCGATCCTGATGGTGAGATGGGAAGCGACGGTATCCACCAGCTTCGCCGGAGACTCGATCTGTTCCAGGGAGGTCACGACTTCGGGAGGGATTTTCTTGGCGAGCTTGACGTAGTCTGCAAAGAGTGCCGTCACGGCACGGGCGAGGGCCAATTGCTCGCCCTCGTCGGATGCGCTTTCCTCGAAGGGCGAAACCACAGCCCTGATGCACTGTTCATCCTCCAGGAACCCGGTGATTGCCGCCCGGTGTGACCCCTCCACGAGCACCTTGACGGTGTCATCGGGAAGCTTGAGGAGTTGCAGCACGGTCGACACCGTTCCGACACTGTAGAGGTCGCCAGGGTCCGGGTCGTCCTGGGAGCCGTCCTTTTGGGCAACCAGGAGTATCTGCCTGTCCCCCGACATGACTTCCTGCAACGCCCGCACGGATTTCTGGCGACCGACGAAGAGCGGCACCACCATGCTCGGAAAGACAACGATGTCCCGCAAGGGCAGTACCGGATACTGGGATTCACTCATGAGGACACGATCTCCGGTCTGGGCTCAATCTGGGAAAGTGGCTACGAGAGGGCGCCCAATCAAGGGCCAGGACTCCCGGGCGACATTTCCGGGGATCACGATACCGGCGTCGCCTCGCCCTCCCGATCGCCATAGATGAGCATGGGTGCGGAACCGCGCTCCACGGTTTCGCTGTTCACGACAACATTCTGGACGTTTTCCATGCCTGGCAGTTCATACATGGTGTCAAGCAGTATGTTCTCGAGAATGGACCGCAGACCCCGTGCCCCTGTCTTGCGGGCAATCGCCTTGCGCGCCACCGAGCGCAGGGCGTCTTCAGTGAAGTCGAGTTCGATGTTGTCCATCTCGAAGAGCTTCTGATACTGCTTGACCAGGGCATTGCGTGGCTCGCAGAGAATCTTCACCAGGGTCTCCTCGTCCGGTTCATCGAGCGTGGCAATGACCGGAAGCCGGCCGACGAACTCCGGAATCAGTCCGTACTTGAGCAAGTCCTCGGGTTCCACGTCCCGCAGGATGGCGCCCAACTGGCGTTCCTCCGGCGTGCGCAGGTCGGCGCCAAATCCAATGGCGGTCGGCTTCCCGCGAGCGGTGATGATCTTGTCGAGTCCCGAAAAGGCGCCTCCGCAGATGAACAGGATGTTGGTCGTGTCGACCTGCAGAAACTCCTGGAGCGGATGCTTGCGTCCACCCTGGGGCGGCACCGAAACAACCGTACCTTCCATGATCTTCAGGAGAGCCTGCTGCACTCCTTCACCGGAGACGTCCCGGGTAATCGAAGGGTTCTCGGACTTGCGGGCGATCTTGTCTACCTCGTCGATGAAGACAATGCCGCGCTGGGCGCGTTCAACATTGTAGTCGGCCGCCTGCACCAGCTTGAGGATGATGTTCTCGACGTCTTCGCCGACGTAGCCGGCTTCCGTCAGGCTCGTGGCATCCGCCATGGCGAAGGGAACGTCGGTGATGCGGGCCAGTGTCTGGGCAAACAAAGTCTTGCCAGAGCCGGTGGGGCCGATGAGCAGGATGTTGGATTTCGCCAGCTCGACCTGCTCACTGCGGTCCCCGCCATCGAGTCTCTTGTAATGGTTGTGGACCGCCACGGAGAGAATACGCTTGGCGGTATCCTGGCCGACCACATAGTCCATGAGAATGTTGTTGATCTCGCGCGGTGTCGGAACATCGCCCCGCGGCGACCTTACCACCGAGCCGCGATTCTCCTCGCGGATGATGTCCATGCAGAGTTCAACGCATTCGTCGCAGACGAACACCGTCGGACCGGCGATCAGCTTGCGGATTTCGTGCTGGCTCTTGCCGCAAAAGGAACAGTAGAGCGTGTTCTTCGAGTCGCCCTTCTTGCTCATGACACTGCCCCCCTCAAAACCGTCCGCAACACCGGCATGTCAACACAATCGGCAGCAGATGTGCAAGTCCGTCCCGTTCAGGCATCCCCGGCGGGCTTCGTGTCACCACGCGAGCGGACCACCTCGTCAATGAGGCCGAAATCCAGTGCCTGTGCCGGTGTCATGAACGTATCACGCTCCATGCATTCTTCCACAGCCTCGAGAGATTGGCCGCTGTGACGCGCAAAGATGTCATTGAGACGACGGCGCACCTGAACGATCTCCCGGGCATGGATCTCGATGTCGGATGCCTGGCCCCGGACCCCTCCCGATGGCTGATGCAACATGACCCGCGCATGGGGAAGGGCCGAACGACGGCCCTTGGTGCCGCAACACAGCAGCAAGGCTCCCATCGACGCCGCCTGACCGATGCACAGCGTCTGAATTTCCGGACGGATGTACTGCATGGTGTCATACAGCGCGAGGCCCGCAGTGACCGTGCCACCTGGCGAGTTGATGTAAAGCGCGATGTCACGCGTCGGATTCTCGGCCTCGAGAAAGATCATCTGGGCACAAAGGAGACTCGAGACATGATCATCGAGCGGACCGGTCAGAAAGATGATCCGCTCCTTGAGCAGGCGTGAATAGATGTCGTAGGCGCGCTCGCCTCTCGCCGTCTGCTCCACCACCATGGGCACAAGGGTGTTGGCATGGATGTCATCGGCATCCCTCATCATCGGGAAGCCTCTTCCACTCCTTCGGCGGCATCCGCGTCATCGTCTCCTCCGTCAGCGGCCGCACTTTCCGCGGAGGCGGCTGCCGCCTGCATCCGTTCTTCGTGGTTGCGCATGACGCGCCTCGCGGCCTCCATGTAGTGGCGTCCGGCATCAGTGGCCTCCACGCTGTCTTCCTCGCTGTCGAGCCCGAGGAATGTCTCCACATCCATGGCCTCTTCCTCGCATGTCGCAGCGTCCAGAATATGGTCGACCACGCGGTCCTCCAGGATGGGCGCGGTGAGTTGCCGCAGATGCTCGGGGTGCTCCTGAAAATGTCGCACCACCTCGGCTTCCCGTCCGGGATATCGTGTCGCCTGCTGAATGAGGGCCGTTTGCATGTCCGTCTGATCAATCTGGATGCCGGCATCCCTGCCGACCTCGGCGAGCAGCATGCCGAGGCGAACCCGTCGCTCGGAGATGGCGCGGTAGTCCTCGCGTTCCCTGTCGACGGCTTCCTCGTCCATGTCCTGTTGCTCCAGGGCGGGCGCCACCTGCTTCCAGACCGACTGGAACTCGTTTTCGACAAGACCGGACGGAACTTCGAACTCACAGGATTCGTTCAGATGGTCGAGAAGACGGCGCTTGGTGTGTGCGCGGGCGAATGCCGTGAAGTGTCCTTCCAGTTCCTTGCGCGCATCTGCGCGAAGGTTGTCGAGGTCGTCGCAGCCATATCGCACGGCGAGGTCGTCATCGACAGCGTGGGGAACCATGCGCTCCGCCTTCAGGAGACTGATGCGAAAGAGAGCCATGGAGCCGCTCTCTTCCTCGGCACCGGGCGCCAGGTCCTCGACCTCGACACCGTCACCCGTGGTGAGACCCTTGACGGCTTCAAGAACCTTGGCCGGAAGGCTCTGTTCAGTCAGTATCATGTCCTGGTTCGTGACACTGAAATCATCGTTCCTTTCACCATCCACCAGAACCTCGATATCGACCGTGATGCGGTCGTTGAGCATGACCCCGGTGGCATCGTCGAGAACGTCCGGTGTGCCGGCAGCACGCGCCAGCACATCGACGGTTTCATCGATATCCTTTTCGCTGATTTCAACGACAGGGGCGGAAAGAACGATACCCGAATGATCGAGGGGCGCGATGTCGGGCATGACCTCGACGGCCAGAACGTACTCGAGATTCTCGCCCTGCGAGAATGAGACATCCTGGATCGTTGCCGGCATCGCCTGGCGGATCTGCTGTTCCGAAAGTGCGTCGTTCGAACTTTCCTCGATCGTACTCTTGAGAACGTCCTGGACCACTCCGTCGCCGTACATTCGGCGAAACAGCTCCATGGGGACCTTGCCGGGTCGAAACCCCTTGATATGTGAGGAGTTCTTCAGCTCCAACAAGCGGGCATCGATACGCGACGTCATCTGGGCCGCATCGATCACAACCTTGTACTCCCGCTTGAGACCCTCGTTGAGGGATTCGGTTACATCCATCTTCGCATCACATTCTGATGAAGATCCTGACCTCTTCCGGACAGCATTCGCCCCAACGATGACGTGGTGCGGGCGGAGGGACTTGAACCCCCATGACTTGCGTCACCAGAACCTAAATCTGGCGTGTCTACCAGTTCCACCACGCCCGCGCCTTGCGGGCCAGTCAAGGAAGCCTGCCATTCGTTGCGCACCTAATAGCGACGAAAGTCCGATGCCGCAAGAGTGAGACACTCCTCAATGACGCAGTTCCGCCAGCACCGGCACCATGCGACCGGCAAGATCCTCGGCCACCAGGCCCGGTGCATCACGCGCTCCTGCCTCGGCATGAAGCCAGCAACCCATCATGGCGGCGTCAAGGGTCCGGGTCCCCTGTGCCAGAAGCCCGCCGATGATGCCGGCCAGGACATCGCCCGATCCGGCCGTGGCCAGAAATGGCGAACCGTTGGCGTTGACCGCCAGCCTTCCATGATGGTCGGCAATCGTCGTGTCGGGCCCCTTGAGGAGAACGACACATCCCGCTTCGGCCGCGGCGCGGGCAACATCGCGCAAGCGATCACCGGTCCAGTCGAAGAGTCTCCGGAATTCTCCGACATGCGGCGTAAGAACGCAGTGTTCGTGGATCCTGTCGAAGAGGTCCTGTCGACACTCGCGGAACACCGTCAGGGCATCGGCATCGAGAACAAGCGGCTTTCCGGCGGCGAGTGCCGCCATCACGAGGTCGCGCGTTCCCTCACCCATACCCGCGCCCGGCCCAAGCACTCCGGCATGGACATGTCCGGCCGCCATCAATCCCGCGAAGTCCCCGGCTCCGGTGAAGGCATGATTCATGACCGCCGTGTGATGCACGGCATGGGCGAGAAGGGCGGCTCGCGGCATGGCGCAGGTGACAAGACCAGCCCCGGCACGCAGGCCGGCAGCTGCGGCAAGCCGCGATGCGCCGCTGGACTCGAGACTCCCGCCCAGCACGACCAGGTGACCGCGAGCATGCTTGTGGGCGTCAGGCGACGGCCACGGCCAGCGGTCCCGCCACAGGGCGGGTGTGTTACAGACGATTCTGGGGGAAACCGCCGCCACGATCGAATCCCCGATACCGATATCCGCAACCGTCACATCGCCGCACAGCCGTCTTCCGGGCATCAACACGTGCCCTGGCTTGCGCCGGCAGAACGTCACGGTTGCGCGGGCCGTTACCGCCCCGCCCCGGACCCTTCCGGTATCGCCGTCAACCCCGCTTGGCATGTCGACGGCTACAACGGGCGCGCGAATTCCAGCGACGAGGGCGGCAAGGGAAGGATCGAGGTCGCGTGCAAGACCGGCGCCGAAAAGGGCGTCAATCACAAGGTCTGCATCGCCTGCGCATGCTTCGGTCACAGGTGCGGTTTCACCCGTCCACATATCCGCCATCCGGCGGGCGGCGCCTGTCATGGCTTCAGGCCGCAGTACGCCGACACGGACGAGCCACCCCCGCTCCGCGAGAATCCGCGCCGCGACAAAGCCATCGCCGCCGTTCCCTCCCGGACCGGCAAGAACCACGACCCTTCCGGACGGCAGGCACTTCATTGTGGCTTTCGCGACGGCGGCGCCAGCGCGTGCCATGAGTACGTCCTCGGAAATCCCGGAGGCCACCGCGCGGCGATCAGCCTCCTGCATTTCCGCAATCGTGAGAAGCGCATGCCGGGTTGTATCGCCCGGCCACAGGCCGGTCATGTGCGGCCGGTAAAGAGGTTGACACGCATGTGCTGATCGAAGGCATAACCGGTGGCAGTACGCGCCGCCTCGAAGGCCGCCCGCACGGCGGGCGTGTCGACCGCGTCGCGGGGAATGGCGTTGTAGCTTTGCGCCGTTACACCGCAGACGAACGTCTCGAAGTCTGCAAACGTGTAGCGTACGACAAATCGCACTTCCAACTGCGAGAGGAAGGCGCCTGCGGTTGATTCCGTCAACACATCCTGTGCCGCGCGCCGTTCCGCGGTTTCGTCGTGAAACGGCTTCGCCAACTCCGTGTAACTGCCGCCTGCCTCCGGTTCGAGCACATAGAGAAAGCCGCCGGATCTGAGAACACGTTTCGCTTCTCCGATCGCATCATCCATGAGGGCGACCGGCACGTGATGCAGGGACTTGCTGAAGATGACGCCATCGACACAGCCATCGTCAACCGGCATCGCTTCGGCGCCGGCTTCAAAGAAGGAAATCGGTCCGCCGGTGAGTTCATTCCGGTTGGTGGCTGCCTGAACCGGGTCGGGTTCAAGTGCGATGACTTCGGCGCCGCGTTCGGCAAGGGCGCGGGCAAGGCCGCCCTCCCCGCACCCGGCATCAACGATACGCTTGCCGGACACGTCGATGAGCCGGTCCATGACATCGATGTCGCGCTCGACAGTCATCGCCAGGGCGAAACGGAGGAGAAGTGGTCGGAGCGGCAGGATTTGAACCTGCGACCTACGGTCCCCCAGACCGTTGCGCTACCAGGCTGCGCCACGCTCCGAACCGGAACCGACATAGCTCAAGTCACACTCGCCAGCAACCGCCGCACCTCTTCGAGTTCCTTCACGGCCTGGCGGACGGTCTCGTGGCCGTCGCGGGGCTCGACTGTCGAAGAACCGCTGAGCAGGCGCAGGGCACCCTCGATCGTGTAGCCTTCCTCATGGAGAAGACGCTTGATCTTCCTGAGGAGATCCACGTCTTCGGGACGATAGTAGCGCCTGTTGCCGGCGCCCCTGAACGGCCTGACCTGCGGAAACTTCGATTCCCAGAACCGGAGGACGTGTGTGTCGAGCCTGAGCTCTTTCGCCACCTCGCCAATGGTGCGGAATGCCGTGGCCGCCTTGCTGCCGGAATTCATGGATCTCCTGAACCTTCGTCGACCGACCCCGAGGCCACCCGGCGTCTCAAGTGCTGGGACGGGCGGAACAGCAACACGCGGCGTTCACTGATCGTGACCTCTTCCAGAGTCTTGAGGTTGCGGCCGACACGCGCCTTCTTGTCACGCAGGCGGAAGCTGCCGAAGGTCGCGATCTTTACGTATTCCCCCCGTACGACCGCATCGCAAATCTCATCGATCACAAAGTCCACGACATCAGCCGACTCCCTGAAGGAAAGACCGACCTTCTGGTGGAGGGCCGTGGCGATGTCGGCTCGTGTCAAGGCTTTGCCAGGCATCCCGCGCTTCTCCCTGCGTTGCGACAACCCACTCTATCGGGGAGATTTTGTAACTGCAACCGGTTGAAAGCCATGGCATTTCAACGCGCCACCTCCCCTGTTGAAGAGGCTTCTATCCGGGATGCCGCCGACCACCTTATGAGCGCCGCCCCCCATGTGAACCCGCCCCCCATGGCTTCGATGAGCACCAGGTCTCCCGGAGAGATGCGGCCGTCCGCCGTGGCTTCGGCAAGGGCCAGAGGAATCGAAGCGGCAGAGGTGTTGGCGTGGCGGTCGATGGTGACAATAACCCTGTCAGGCGCCAGGCCAAGCTTGCGCGCCGTCGCATCAATGATCCTCCGGTTGGCCTGATGCGGTACCAGCCAGTCCACCGCCGAAGCCTCGATTCCGTTGGCCAGCAAGGCCTCTTCGACGACTTCCGTCAACCTTCGTGTGGCATGGCGAAACACCTCACGCCCGTTCATCTTCAAATGGCCGACGTGTCGTGTCGTTGATGGTCCGCCGTCCACATGCAACATGTCCCGGTATCGGCCATCGGAATGAAGATGAGTCGACAGAACGCCACAGTCTCCGGTGGCCGCCTCAAGGATGACGGCGCCGGCGCCGTCCCCGAACAGCACGCAGGTGCTGCGGTCGTCCCAGTCCAGAATGCGCGAGAAGGTCTCGGCGCCGACGAGAAGCACCCTGTCGGCCTGGCCCAGGCGAATGAAGTTGTCGGCAACGGCAAGGCCGTAAACGAACCCCGTGCAGACCGCGTGAACATCAAGAGCAAAGCCGTGGGTCATGCCCAGCATTGCCTGCACCTGCGTGGCCGTCGCCGGAAAGGTGTAGTCAGGCGTCGCCGTGGCCACCACAATGCAGTCGATGTCCGCCACACCAAGGTTGCCTCGCGCCAGGGCCCGCCTCGCGGCATGACAGGCAAGATCGGAGGTCGTCTCCCCTTCGGCAGCGACATGGCGTTGCATGATGCCGGTACGTTCGCGTATCCACGCGTCCGATGTGTCGAGGCGATCTGCGAGTTCCTGATTGGTGATACGGCGTTCGGGGAGATAGGACCCTGTGGCAACAACGGCCGACCGGCGGATGATCACTTGGTGGCGGCTCCCCCGAGCGGGATCGTCCCGTCCGTAACGTTCCGGAGATCGAGGATCACCTTGTCGTTGAATCCTTCGCTCATCATGTCGAGGGCAAAACCGATGGCATTGGCGAAACCCCTGGCATCGGTACCGCCGTGGCTCTTGACCGCCACGCCATTGAGGCCGAGAAACATGCCTCCGTTGTAACGCCGGGGATCGACCCTGTTCTTGAGTGCCATCAGAGCGGGTTTGGCCAGCAGATAACCCAGTTTGGAAAAGACGGAGCGGCGGAAAGTCGCACGCAGGAATCCCGTATAGAGATTCGCCGTCCCCTCGAAGGTCTTGAGCGCGATATTCCCTGAGAACCCGTCGGCAACGACGACATCGACGGTACCTTCTGTGATGTCGTTGCCCTCAATAAAGCCGTGGAACCTGAGCGGCAGGCTGGAAGACTTGAGGATCTCGGCGGCCCGGCGGATTTCGCCATGTCCCTTTGCTTCCTCGCTGCCGACATTGAGCAGGCCGACGGTCGGCTCGCTGAGCCCCTGGACGCTGCGCGCAAACGCAGCCCCCATGATGGCGAACTGAACGAGGTCGTCGGCGTCGCACTCGATGTTTGCGCCCAGGTCAAGCATGACCGACTGACCACGCAGTGTCGGATAGGTTGAGGCGATGGCTGGACGGCGAATGCCCGGAAGGGTCCTCAGAACCAGCTTGGCCATCGCCATCATGGCGCCAGTGTTGCCGGCAGACACGACGCCCGCGGCCCGGCCCGAACGCACGTCGTCGATGGCGAGCTTCATGCTGGAACCCGCACCCCGCCGCAGTGCCAGGGATGGTTTCATGTCGGACTCGATCACCACGTCCGCAGGAACGACTTCCGAGACATTGGCCAGTTTCGGGAATCGGCGCAGGATCTTTCCGATCCGGTCCGGCTGGCCGACAAGACGAAAACGGGCATCCGGAAAGCGCTTCATGGCCATGTTGGCGCCGGCCACCACGATTCCAGGAGCCCGGTCGCCCCCCATGGCGTCAAGGGCAAGGACCTTGGAAGCGGTCATCAGCGCAGCATGCAGTCGGACTCAGTAAGCCTGCCTGGGTTCCATGACCGGACGGTCACGGTAGTGGCCGCAGAACCTGCACACATGGTGGGGAAGCTTGATTTCGCCGCAATGAGCGCATTCGATCGTGCCGACAACGCCCGGGCCCTTGTGAGACCGGCGTTGACCGCGCCGGGAACGGGACACTTTCTTCTTGGGAACTGCCATGACTTGCGCCCTCGACGCATTTGGAGACCGCCGACCTCTATAATCGCGTTTCACCGGGAGAACAACCGCTCAATCATCCTCCTTGAGGGACTTCAGGACAGCGAAGGGTGATGTGTGGAGGGATTGGACGGCGACGAAGTCGCTGTCGACCTCGGCTCCCGGCTTGCGCGGCCACGGATCCAGGGAAAGCGCCATCATCTCGCTGACGGCAACACCAACATCGACCGTTTCATCCACAAGGGGCTCCGGTGGGTCGTCATCGGTCACGGAGAGAGGCTCGTCGAACTCGCCGCTTGGCCTGACGTCCGGATCGAAGACCAGGGAATACTCCTCGTCCAGTGCGGTTTCGAGATCGTCCAGAGTGACCACACAGGACTGGACGATGTCGGCGCGAACGCGGAATTCGGCCCGGACCTGACGGCCATGGCGAGTCAGCGAGACATCAGCCCGAAGACGGTGCACGGCTACCGTTCCGAGAAACCGGGCCAGGCGATCGCATTCCCCTGGCGTCGCCTCGACTTGTTCGTGTCGGGTGTTGCCATCACCAAGACGGCTTACGTCGAAAGGTCGTGAAAAAGGGTGGATCTGCATGATCACTCGCCCTCCACGTGTGCAAAATCGATGTGGCCGGTGACCACACGATGATTGTCCATGCCGTCCAGGTGCGCCACCTGGCGGCGCACATAGCATGCCAACCGACTGACCGTCTCTGGCTCGACGGACACCGTGCCGTAGACATTCCGTTCCAGCATCTTGTTGAGGGTGTCCGGCGCGGCGGTCGCCAGTGCATCATCGAGGGCACGGGCACGTCCGAAATAGGCCTGGGCCATCCGGCGGACCCGTGAGCCCACCTTGAGATCGCCGACACCGGTCTCACGCAGTGCCCGATCGAGATCGGCAAACACGAGATCGAAGAGTTCCTGCGCCGCGTCGTCTCCTTCGGCACCGCTGGACCTCAGTCGACGCATCACGAGGAGCACATGAAGCACGAGAAACTCGAAACGGCCATCGAGAGTATCGGGAATGGCATGGCACCGGAACAGGGCTGGTGTCCGAGCCTGGGCCACAACGGCATCGTAGAGAAGATGGGCGCGCTCGCTGAAACGGGAGCGATTGAACAGCCGTCGCACGGCTTTCCACGTGACCATGTCTGCAGGATTGACTTGTCTCGCCGTTCGTGGCCTCAATACGTCCACGAACCGGTCCGGTCAATGACACCTTTCCAACTTGCGACCATAGCCGCTGCAGTCCTTGTCGCCACGGTACTCGCGGCGTGCGAGCCTCGTGTCTCAAGGCATGGCCAGGTGCTGGATCGGGAGATTGTGGCCGGTATCGAGCCTGGCGTCGACCACAGGAGCGAGGTGACCCGCAGGCTGGGAACGCCATCGTCGCGTTCGCTCTTTGGCGAAGACACGTGGTTCTACATCAGCCAGTACCGGACCACTTCAATTCTCTCCCTTCCCGAAACGGAATCGCAGACCGTAGTCGCCATCGCCTTTGATTCGTCGGGAATCGTCGAGGAGGTTGCCATGCTGACGATCGAGGACGGCATCGTGATCGATCCCGTTTCCCGCGCCACACCAACGCACGGACGCGATCTCGGCCTCCTCGAACAGCTGCTCGGCAATATCGGGCGCTTCGACGCACCCGGAACCACGGCCCAGTTCCCCACACCCTGAAGCGCACACCATGGATCGGAGGCAGGGAAACTACCCCGCTCTCCGAAACCCGGCCCTGTCAGGGATCGAGGGGGGCCTTCCCCGTCTGGGCGTGTCGAAACATGGCTGGTGACGACCCTCCCCTTGCCCTGCGGCCGAAAGAGGGGTGGAAACCCCGGAACGCAGGCCTCATCCGAAAGGCTGCTGCCCCGCGTTCCGGGAAGAATCCGCGTCAGGACCAGCCACCGAGCGTGGCAAGAAGCAGCAGGGCGACGATGTTGATGATCTTGATCATTGGATTGACCGCCGGGCCTGCCGTGTCCTTGTAGGGATCTCCCACGGTGTCACCGGTCACGGCAGCATGGTGGGCCTCCGAACCCTTGCCGCCATGATGTCCGTCCTCGATGTACTTCTTGGCATTATCCCATGCGCCACCACCCGACGTCATTGAAAGCGCCACGAAGAGCCCTGTCACGATGGTGCCCAGCAGCATCGCGCCGAGTGACGCAAAGGCTGCCACTTCGCCCGCGATCGCCCGGATGACGAGCCACAGCACGATCGGCGCCAGGACCGGCAGCAGCGAGGGAATGATCATCTCGCGGATGGCCGCCTTCGTCAGCATGTCAACCGCCCGGCTGTAGTCAGGCCTTGCCGTGCCTTCCATGATCCCGGCGATCTCGCGGAACTGGCGCCTGACCTCCTCCACCACGGAACCCGCAGCGCGGCCGACAGCCTGCATCGCCAGGGATCCGAAGAGGTAGGGCAGCAATCCGCCAATGAAGAGGCCGACCACCACGAAGGGGTCACTGAGGCGGAACGTGACATCGAGGTCCGGGAAGTAGTGCGAGAGATCCTCGACATAGGCGGCAAACAGGACAAGTGCCGCCAGTCCGGCCGATCCGATGGCGTAACCCTTTGTCACCGCCTTGGTCGTGTTGCCAACGGCATCGAGGGCATCGGTCGTCTTTCGCACCTCCTCCGGCAGTTCGGCCATCTCGGCAATGCCACCCGCGTTGTCGGTAACCGGTCCGTATGCATCGAGGGTGACCACGACTCCGGCCAGAGCCAGCATCGTGGTCACAGCGATGGCAATGCCGAACAGGCCGGCAATCAGGTAGCCAACGACGATACCGGCCGCGATGACGATCACCGGTGCGGCGGTGGCTTCCATCGACAGGGCAAGGCCCTGGATGATGTTGGTCCCATGCCCCGTCGTCGAGGCTTTCGCGATGACCCGCACGGGGCGGTACTCCGTCGAGGTGTAGTACTCCGTGATGACGATCAGCAGGCCGGTGATGACAAGTCCGAGAATGCCGCACACAAACATGTCCCAGCCGGTGAACGAGGTGCCGGCGACGGTAAACTCGCTGTCGAGACCGATCACCCAGTCCGTCACCGGGATGAACAGCAGTGCGGAAATCACCGACGTCACGATGAATCCCTTGTAGAGCGCCCACATGATGTTGCCGCCACGACCCAGCTTCATGAAGAAGCTGCCCAGAACCGTACCCAGGATGCAGGCGCCTCCCAGGACGAGGGGGAAGACCATCATGCTCGCTTCCGCCGCGCCGTCGAAGAAAATGGTGCCAAGGAGAATGGTGGCAACGAAGGTGACGGCGTAGGTCTCGAAGAGATCGGCGGCCATGCCGGCGCAATCACCGACGTTGTCGCCGACATTGTCGGCGATCACGGCCGGATTGCGGGGATCGTCCTCGGGAATGCCGGCTTCCACCTTGCCCACGAGATCGGCGCCGACGTCCGCACCCTTGGTGAAGATGCCACCGCCCAGTCGTGCAAAGATCGAAATCAGGGATCCACCGAAGCCCAGGGCAACCAGGGCCTCGACGACCTCGCGCTGCGCCACGCCAAGATCAAGCAGGACGAGAAAATAGACGGCAACGCCAAGAAGCCCCAGGCCGACGACCAGGATTCCCGTGACCGTGCCGGCATTGACGGCAACCGACAACGCTCGCTCGAGGCTCTCGCGGGCCGCTTCAGCGGTTCGCACGTTGGCGCGCACCGACACCAGCATTCCCGTGTAACCCGCGACCCCCGAAAGAATGGCGCCAATGGCAAAGCCGACTGCCTGGCTGGTGCCCAGCGCCACCAGAAGCAGCACGAAGATCACCACGCCGACGATGGCGACCGACAGGTATTGCCTGTTGAGATAGGCCTGCGCGCCTTCCTGGATGGCGGCGGCAATGCCCTGCATCCGCTCACTGCCCGCGCTCTGCGCCATGACCTTTCGGATTGCCAGCAATCCATAGAGAACCGCCACGACGCCGCAGGCGATGGCAAAGTAAAGGGGATCCATGTTCCCTTGCTCCCTGACGTGAAGTCCGGCCGGGATGTTCCTGAGGCGCAGTGCCGGACCCGGCCGTTGTCCGACGCAGTCCGCGAATTCAGGAAGGATGGTTTATAGACAGATCACGCACGCAAATTCAATGGTCCCGGTCCAGGGGACCCGCCGCCAGGACGCTGTGGCGCCATCCGGTATCAACGATGTCGAGAGGTGAGCCCTCGTCATCGAGAAAGGTGACACCGGAACCCTCCTGGCAGCGTCCGATCACCGTCAGGGAGGTTCCGCATTGCCGGACGATGTTGCGGGCACGGGCCACGTCACCGGGAGTCAGGGTCACGAGGAGTTCATAATCGTCTCCTCCGCAGAGCGCCCGGTCGCGCAACGCCGGATCGCGGCGGATCGCCTGCCTGGTGGCGTCGGAGAATGGAATGGCCTCAACGGCAAGTTCCATGGCGATTCCGGACGCGGCAGCCATGTGTGATGCATCCGCGAGAAGGCCGTCCGAGATGTCGATCGCGCCGTGAACGACACCGCGCAAGGCTACGCCTGAAGAGACTCGGGGTTCCGGCAGCTGGTAACGGGAAACCAGCCCGGTTTCGAGCGTCCTGCCGAGCCCGTGAAGGACGCCGGTGCACACGAGAAGTCCCAGCGCAGCATCTCCGATGGTTCCGGTGACAGCAACCACGTCTCCCACCCGCGCCCGTTCCCTGGCAAAGGACATCCCGGCAGGAATCTCACCGAAGGCGGTGATCGACAGAGTCAGGAGACCGCGTTCGGCCGCCACGGTGTCACCACCGAGCAGACTGACTCCGTACTCCTCCTGATCACGCGCCAGACCGCGGGCAAACCCCTCCAGCCATTCCCGCCCTCGCCGCCGGTCCGATGCGAGCCCCAGGAGATAAGCGCACGGTTGTGCCCCCATGGCGGCAAGGTCCGAAAGATTGGTCCGGAGCAGCTTGCGGGCGACGAGGTCCGCCGGATCGTCCGCGAGGAAGTGGACTCCCTCGACCATCATGTCCTTGGTGATCGCCAGGTCCATGCCGGACGGCACTGTCAACACCGCGCCGTCATCGTCAAGATCACGCGCGCCAGGGTGATGGGCGAGAGGCGCCATCACGTCCCGAATGACCGTGAATTCGTCACCGCCGCTCACGTGTCGAACTCCGCTGCTCGCAGGCGGCGCGCCAGGCGATCGAGAACGGCATTGATCATGCCCGGCTCGCCGCGTTCCCAGAAGGCATGGGCGATATCCACATAATCGCTGATGACCACGCGCGCAGGCACGTCGCTGCTGACAAGGAGTTCTCCTGTACCGGCACGCAGGACGGCCCGCATCAGGGTCTCGAGGCGCGCCGTTGTCCAGCTCGACGCCAGGGCATCGTCGATCATGCCGTCGAGGGTCTCCCGGTGGTCCATCGCACCCCTTGCAACTGACGTCAGCAGATGCTCATCGGCAGGATGGCTGAGCCCACTCTCATCGAGGACCGCGCCCTGGGCGCACGCCGCGGCAATCACGTCTTCGACGGACGCCGCGCTGCGGTCGATTTCATAGAGAACCTGGACGGCGGCAAGCCGGGACGCACGGCGGCCGGCCGCCGCGGCATTCATCCCGTCACACGCAAGGTGGCGGCGAGTTCGACCATCTTGATGCAGGCGATGGCTGCTTCCCTGCCCTTGTTCCTGCGTGCCGGATCCGCGCGCTCGCAGGCCTGTTCGTAGTTCTCCACCGTCAGGACACCGAACCCGACAGGGGCAATGTAACGGATCGCAAGATCATTGATCCCACGCGCGACCTCGGTACAGATGTGATCGTAGTGGGAGGTTTCGCCGCGGATCACGCAACCCAGCGCCAGGTATCCGTCGTACCGGCTGGTAGCAATCGCCATGCGCAGACCGCCGGGAATCTCGAAGGCACCCGACAGTTCCACCCGTTCCCAGGTAGCCCCCCAGTCTTCGAGTGCCGCAATGGCGCCGGCGGCCAGCATATCCGTGATATCGCGATAGTAGCGGGCTTCAAGGAGCAGGATATGAGGTGCAGTCGACATCTTGCCCTCAGCGTCGTCCGTGACGCGATTCCAGGAGACGGTGCATATAGCGCGCCAGCATGTCGATTTCCAGATTGACGCGATCACCAGCGGCCAGTCCGGAGAAGGTGGTGACATGGCGCGTATGGGGAATGATGCTCACGCCGAACTGGCAGTCCTGTTCACGATCCTCCACGAAGGTGATGGTGAGCGACACGCCATCCAGGGCGATGGAGCCCTTTTCGGCAATGAAGGGCGCCACGCTTGCCGGGGCGCAGAATGTCATGTCGGTCGAATCGGCCTGCTCTTCCACGCGGGAGACTTTCGCCACCGCATCGACGTGACCAGACACCAGGTGACCTCCGATCTCCTCTCCCATGGCCAGGGACCGTTCGAGGTTGACCGGTGAACCCACCTTCCAGAGTCCCAGAGTTGTACGCGACATGGTCTCTCGCGAGACATCCGCACTGAACCGCCCGTTGGATTTCTCTGTCAGGGTCAGGCAGGCCCCGGAACAGGCGATGGAGGCACCCGTGTCGATCTTGTCAAGATCCCAGGACGTGGCGATGCCGACGACGAGGCCGCCGGCGTTGCTGTCCAGAGAACATACCTGACCACAGTCTGTCACGATACCTGAGAACATGTGCCTGCGTTAACGCCGGATGCCAGCATGGTCAACCCGTCCTGGCCCCATGTGCGGTGGTAGAGGACGCGCCATTGCCGCGCGTCCGACAGCGAAGTCACGTCGAGACCGGCCAGGGATGCCGACGCGTCATGGCCGAGAAGGAGCGGCGCGTGAAACCAGGCAACGCGATCCACGAGGCCATCGCGCGCCAGACTGCCTGCCAGGAGAGCGCCACCCTCGACCAGCAGGCGCGTCAACCCTCTCGAGCCCAGGGCGGCCATCAATGCCCTCGGGGAAACACTGCCCGAGTGGTCACGATCGACTTCGATCACGTCGACATGCGCTTCACGCAGGGTCTCCTTTCGGGCCACATCTGCATCCCTGGCACAAACGATCCACGTCGGAATGTCGGCGGCGGAGGCCACGAGAGCCGACCCGCGAGCAAGGCCGAGATTGCTGTCGGCCACAATTCGCACCGGCGAGCGATGTTCGAGGCCTTCGAGTCGACAGGTCAGGAGTGGGTCATCGATGTCAGCGGTGCGGCGGCCGATAAGGATGGCATCGTGATCGAGGCGCAGGCCATGGGCGGCGCGGCGCGCTTGCGGACCCGTGATCCATCGGCTCTCTCCGGTTGACGTCGCAATCCTGCCATCGAGGGACGCCGCGACCTTGAGGGTTACGAGAGGCCGGCCGGTGATGATCCTCGACGTGAAACCGGCATGAAGGTCACGCGCCTGTTGTACCAGGAGCCCGACGTCCACATCGATTCCGGCCTCGCGCAGGCGCGTGATTCCCCGGCCCGATGTCCGCGGATCGGGGTCTGTCATGGGCACGACGACACGTTTCAGGCCGGCATGAACCAGAGAATCCGAACACGATGATCCATTCCTGCGATGGGCACATGGCTCCAGGGCAACGTAGGCTGTCGCTCCCCTCGCACGCTCTCCCGCCATGGCGAGGGCGGTGGCTTCGCCATGCGGTCTGCCGCCGGGAGCGGTGATCCCTCGTCCGACAACGACTCCGTCGCTCACGATGACGCATCCGACCGACGGATTGGGCCAGGTCGAACCCAGATTGCGTCTGGCAAGGGCCAGCGCCGCCGTCATGTGATGGTGGTCCGCGGGGTCCACGTCCGTTTGCGGAGTGATATTAATGTCTTTTGTCAGATTCCCTCGATAAATTTCGCAAAATCCCTTGCATTGTCGAAATTTCGATAGACAGATGCGAACCGTACGAAGGCGACATCATCAACACTGGAAAGGGCAGACAGCACCATCTCTCCGACAACGCTGCTGTGGACCTCCCGCTCACCGAGATGTTCGAGTTGACGCTGGATATCAGCGACAAGGTGATCGAGTTGATCTTCCGAGAACGGGCGCTTGCGCATGGCGACCAGAATCGAACCGGCCAACTTGTCACGGTTGAACGGCACTCGCTCACCGGACTTCTTGATGATCATCATGACCCGCAGCTGCAGGCGTTCATAGGTCGTGAAACGCACTCCGCAGCGGGTGCATTCCCGGCGCCGGCGCACAGCCCCTCCATCTTCCGCCGGACGCGAGTCCTTGACCTGCGTCATGTCACTCTTGCACGCCGGGCACTTCATGATCGACCTCGCATCAATCCCCGTAGACCGGAAAGCGGCGACACAGATCCAGCACCCGCATCTCGACTTCCTGCTCTGCCGCGCCGTTATCGTCGGGATGTGCCGCAAGTGAATCAAGCACTTCAACGATCATGTCGGCAACCATGCCGAATTCAGCGGTAGAAAATCCCCGGGTGGTGGCCGCCGGCGTTCCGAGCCTGATTCCCGACGCCACCGTCGGTTTTTCGGGATCAAAGGGAATGGTGTTCTTGTTGCAGGTAATCCTGGCACGTTCGAGGCTCTTTTCGGCACGGTTGCCGGTCAGCCCCTTGGGTCTGAGGTCAACCAGCATGACATGGGTGTCCGTTCCTCCCGACACGATCGCCAGACCGCCCTTGACGAGGGTCTCGGCAAGGGTCCTGGCATTGTCGACAACTGCCTGGGCGTAGTCCTTGAACCCGGGTTGCATTGCCTCGCCAAGTGCGACCGCCTTGGCGGCGATCACGTGCATGAGCGGCCCGCCCTGGAGGCCGGGAAAGACCGCGGAATCGATCTTCCGGCCGATGTCGGCGTCGCTGGAGAGAATCATGCCTCCCCGTGGCCCCCGCAGGGTCTTGTGGGTGGTGGTGGTGCACACATGAGCGTGCGGCAGGGGATCGGGGTGGATTCCGGCGGCCACAAGACCGGCAAAATGCGCCATGTCGACCATGAACCAGGCACCGACCGAATCGGCAATGGCGCGCAGACGCGCAAAGTCGATGATCCGGGAGTAGGCAGAGCCGCCGGCGATGATCAGCGCCGGTCTGTGCTCACCGGCAAGGCGCTCCACCTGGTCGTAGTCGATGAGTCCGGTCTCACGGTCGGTTCCGTAGCCGACGGCATTGAACCACTTGCCGGAGATGTTGGGCCGGGCGCCGTGAGTGAGATGGCCGCCATGGTCAAGCGCCATGCCCAGAATGGTGTCGCCGGGCTTGAGCAGTGCGAGCAACACGGCGCCATTGGCCTGGGCGCCTGAATGTGGTTGCACGTTGACCCAGGCGCAACCGAAGAGTTCCTTCGCCCGCTCGATGGCAATACGTTCGGCGATGTCGACATGCTCGCAACCGCCGTAGTAGCGGCGTCCTGGATAGCCTTCGGCGTACTTGTTGGTAAGAACGGATCCCTGGGCCTCCAGTACAGCCGACGATACGATGTTCTCCGAGGCGATCAGCTCAATCTGCTCCTGCTGGCGTTTCAGTTCGCCGGCGAGGGCATCGAAGATCAGGGGATCGTTCCTCGCCAGTTCATGTGAGAATGGACCGGTCTGTCGGTTCGCCATGGTCATCGCTCCGGAATCGGGACCGCGCCTTCTAGCGCAAGTGATCCGTGTCCGACAACTTGTCGACACGGTGCGTGTGGCGACCGCCGTCAAAGCGGGTATCGATGAAGGCACGCAGGCACTGGCGTGCCGTTTCCTCACCGATCAGCCGCCCGCCGAGTGCGAGCACGTTGGCGTCGTTGTGGCGGCGGGCCAGCACGGCGGAGGTGACATCATGACAGACGGCGGCGCGGACAGCTTTGTGGCGATTCGCCGCCATGGCGATGCCGATCCCCGTGCCGCAAACCAGGACCCCCTGCCTGGCCCTCCCCTCGATGAGACACGAGACCATGCGCATGGCGTAATCGGGGTAGTCTACCGGATCGGTTCCCGTGGTCCCGAGGTCGAGAGCATCGATCTGCCACGCGTCGAGTGTGCTGAGCAGAACCGACTTCAACGCATATCCCGCATGATCCGATGCCAGCGCGATGCGGGGGATGTTCATCGGTTGGGGACTCACATTGCATCCACCCCTAGGGATAGCATAGGCCGGCCCGGGGCGCCAATTCGTGACAATGGCGTCGATCACACGCACCATGACGTCGCTGACAAGGGAGCGGGAGAACCGATGGAGAAGGCGATGCTGTCCGCCGTGGACCGGGCTGATATCCTCGAGATGACCACCGAGATCGTCACCGCCTATGTCGCCGGTAACACCGTCCCTCCGGACGATGTGCCGGAACTGATCACACGCATCCACGCGACCCTCGCAGGCCTCGCCTCAGGACAGCCGCAAGACCCGGCCTGATGGCGTCTGACGTTCGTTGCCGGGCGGTCATGACACCGTTGGCTCGAATGCGCAGCGAAGTGTCCCACAAGCACCCCGACCTGGAGTGCCGGGAGCGTTTCTCTCCAGGCATCCCCGCCATCAACATGCGTCAACGTGACACCGCCCCCGGATGGACCGATGCCCGATGACACCGTGACGATCGTTTGCTGGAACATGGCGCACAAGCATGCGTCCTGGCGTTACCTCGCTGACTCGAAAGTCGACCTGGCGCTCCTCCAGGAGGTCTGCCAGCCGCCGAAAGACTGCGCCAAGTTGATCGAGGTTGATCCGGCGCCCTGGTCTCCTGCGGAACGGGGTGGGAGAATCAAGTGGCGCACGGCGATTGCCGTGCTGTCCGATCGCGTGACGGTGGAGTGGGTGAGCACCAAACCTGTCGGTGAAGCCAGCCCCGGTGATCTTGCGGTTTCTTCGCCCGGCACCCTCACCGCAGCACGCGTGATCCCGTCTTCGGGCAAGTCCTTCATGGTGGTGTCGCTCTACGCGGAACTCGAAAGGCCTTTCAGCCGCGCGGGAAGCCTGATCTACTCGGATACCTCGTCCCACAGGCTGGTCTCGGACCTGGCGGCATTCGTTGAACGGCAGCACGGACACCGGATTATCGCAGCAGGGGATCTGAACCTGATGTACGGCTACAGCGCCGATGGCAGTCCGTACTGGGCGGCGCGATACCGAACCGTGTTCGATCGACTGGAGGCGATGGGCCTTTCTCTTGTCGGACCACAGTTCCCCGATGGCAGAAGGGCCCATCCGTGGCCGGCAACGTTGCCAGGGGAGAGCAGGAATGTCCCCACCTGGCACACACTCGGGCGGTCGCCTGACACGGCGGACCGCCAGCTCGACTATGTCTTCGCCTCACGAGACCTTGACCTCAACGTCCGCGCCCTCAACGAACCGGACGAATGGGGTCCGAGCGACCATTGCCGAATCGCCATCAAATTGCGGCCATGACCGGCATGCTCACGCCTGGCGGCGAGGCCTTGCGGGAAGAAGCCCTCCTGGTGCGAAGCGTAGGACGAGAAGCAGGATGAGCCCCATGACAAGGACTCGCGTGTAGGGGGCGCCGTCGAGGATGTAGTCGGCCAGGGTGCTTCCTTCCCCGACGATGGTCACCAGGAATCCGGCCAGCCACAGTCCGGCGGGCTCGGCCTCGATCCACACGAACCAGACCAGAAAACCTCCGAGAACCGCCCCCCAGTTGTTGCCGGATCCGCCGATGATGACCATCACCCAGATGAGAAAAGTGAAGCGCAGCGGCTGGTAGCTCCCCGGCGTAAACTGACCCTCCAGCGTGGTCAGCATGGCGCCGGCCACGCCGATGACGGCCGCGCCCAGCACGAATATCTCGAGATGACGCGCCTTGATGTTCTTGCCCATGGCCGCGGCGCTGGTCTCGTTGTCACGGATGGCCCGCATCATGCGTCCCCAGGGCGAATGGAGCGCCTTCTCGGCGAGGACAAGGAGACCCGCCAGAACCGAGGCAAAGAGCCCCGCATAGCAGAGTTTGACGGCGATGGTGGAGGCCGTCTGGACATCAGTTCCCAGGAACGCCGCTAGCTCCTGGAAACGGGAGGACTGTTGCAGGCCGATTTCGTAAGGCACGGGGCGATCAAGGCCCGTCACATTCCGCACGCCCCGGGTGAGCCAGTCCTCGTTCTTGATGACAGCGAGCACCATCTCGGCAATCCCCAGGGTGGCAATGGCGAGGTAGTCGGCCCGCAATCCGAGGGCCACCCGGGCGATGAGCCATGCCGCGCCGGCGGCAGCCAGTCCGCCTGCCGGCCAACCCAGGATGATCGGCAGATCAAGACCGCCGAGAAAACCCGTCCGTGCCGGATCCACGGACTCGATGGCCTCGACCGCCGGATCGAAGAAGCGATGCAGGAAACCCAGGCCCACCAGCAGCACGACCGTTGTCGCCGCCACACGCCACCTTCCAGGGCCGATGAGCCGACGTACCAGGACGACAGCCAGCACGGTGACACCGATCGTGATACCGGTCCACGCAAGATCGGCCCCTGCGACATCCCATGCAGTGTCTACCGGCGCCACTGACACCAGGGTCGCGGCTATTCCGCCCAGAGCTGCAAAGCCCATGACACCGACATTGAAGAGACCGGCATAGCCCCACTGCATGTTGAGACCCAGGGCCATGATGGCCGAAATCAAGCACAGGTTGAGTATGGAGAGAGCCACCACCCAGGACTGTCCCAGACCCGTGATGACGAGAAGGGCCACCATCGCAGCAAGGCAGAGCATTCCGCGGGTTGACATGATCAGATGACCTTGCCCCTGAAGATTCCGGTCGGGCGGATCAGAAGCACCACGATGAGAATGATGAAACTGACGGCGAACTTGTATTCCGTCGCCATGACCTGGATGAGCCCCTCGGGTTGCCAGCCTTCGGGAAAAAGGTAGATGAGGAACTTGCGGTAGGCATAGGTGAGAGCAATCTCGGAGAATGCGACCACGTATCCGCCGATGACAGCGCCGAGAGGGTGTCCGATGCCGCCGACAATGGCAGCGGCAAATGTGGGCAACAGCAGGTTGAAGTAGGTGTAGGGCCTGAAACTCTTGTCGAGCCCATAGAGCGTGCCGGCCACAGTGGCGAGTGTTGCAGAAATGAGCCACGCCACCATCACGATGCGCTCGGGACTGACACCGCTCAGGAGCGCCAGGTCCTCGTTGTCCGACCACGCCCTCATCGCCTTGCCGGTGCGCGTTCGCTGCAGGAACCAGAAGAGCAGTGTGCCGGCAAGGCACGTCACAGCGACGGTGAGGCCTTGCGAGACCTTGATGGCGAGTCCCTCCTGCAACCCGGTCGCGTCCCTGAATTCCCGCACCTTGAGAAGGAACCGCGCGCCATCGTCCAGACTCCTGTCCTTCGTACCGATCGCCATCCGAACGAGGCCGTTCATCACCAGCATGACGCCGAAAGAGGAAATGACGAACATGATCGCCGGGCTTCTCTTGCGCCGGTGGAATCGGTAAACGCAACGATCGGTCAGAAGGCAGACCCCGATGGCCGCGGCAATGCCTGCAGGCATGGCAATCAGCGCCGTCGGCAAGGGACTGATGGTGAGGCCGAGGTCCTGGAACAGCCAGATTGCGAAGATCGTGACCATGGTTCCGAACGCCATGACATCGCCATGGGCAAAGTTGGCGAAGCGGAGAATGCCGAAGATGATGGTGAGGCCCAGGGCGCACAGAGCCAGTTGTGAACCATAGGCAATACCGGGAACCAACACGAAATTGGTGAACAGGACACCGGCATTGAGAATGTCGTCCACCATCAGCCTCCCAGAAACGAACGGCGGACGTTCTCATCGGCCAGCAGTTCCCTGCCACTCGCCGTATGCCGGTTCTCGCCGGTCACGAGAACATAGCCCCGGTCAGCGATGGAAAGGGCCTGGGCGGCATTCTGCTCGACCATGAGAACCGCAACGCCGCTGGCGCGGATGCCGATGATGCGATCGAAGAGATCGTCCATCACGATCGGCGAAACACCGGCTGTCGGCTCATCGAGCATGAGGACATCGGGTTCTGTCATCAGCGCACGTGCGACGGCAACCTGCTGACGCTGTCCACCTGAGAGTTCACCGGCCGGTTGCCGCAACCTGTCCTTGAGAACCGGAAACAGTTCGAGAACGCTCGTGAGCGTTTCCGAGACATCATCCCGGCGCAGGAATGCGCCCATCTCGAGGTTCTCCCGGACGGTCATCCCGGCAAACACGTTGGCGGTCTGAGGCACGAAGGCCATGCCGCGGCGCACCCGTTCGCGCATCGGCAGTCCCGTGATATCCGCATCATCGAGCATGACCCTGCCACGGCCAAGGTCGATCATGCCGAAGATTGCCCGCATGGCTGTCGACTTTCCGGCCCCGTTGGGCCCGACGATGACGACAATCTCGCCCGCCTCGACCCGGATGCTGCAACCGTGGAGAATGTCGGCGCCGCCGTATCCACCCGTCATGTCTTCGCCGGCGAGCACTTTCATGACACTTCTCGCGCGCCCCGGCGGCCGAGGTAGGCTTCGATGACGCGGGCATCGGATGTGACATCGAGCGCGCTCCCGGTCGTCAGTACCTTGCCCTCGGCCATGACCACCACGGGGTCACACAGGCGAGAGACAAAGTCCATGTCGTGCTCGATCATGCAAAAGGTGTAACCGCGCTCCCGGTTGAGCCGGATGATGGCATCACCGATGGATCGCAGCAGAGTGCGGTTGACGCCGGCGCCCACCTCGTCGAGAAGAACGATCCTGGCATCAACCATCATGGTCCGTCCGAGTTCAAGGAGCTTCTTCTGCCCCCCGGAAAGATTGCCAGCCACCTCATCTGCGACCTCATCGAGATCAAGGAACTCGATCACTTCAGAGGCTTTCCTGGCGACGGCCTCCTCTTCGTGGCGGACACGTGATGGCTGCAACCAGACCTTGACGAGACTTTCACCTGACTGGTTTCCCGGAACCATCATCAGGTTTTCGCGCACGGTAAGGCGGGAGAATTCCTGAGCGATCTGGAAAGTTCGCAGCAGGCCGCGATGAAACAGTTCGTGGGGTGGCAGACCGGTGATGTTCTCGTCGTGAAGCCAGACCTCACCGGAGGTCGGCGACAACATGCCGGCAATGATGTTGAAGAGCGTGGTCTTCCCGGCGCCATTGGGACCGATGAGCCCTGTGATCGTCCCCTCATCGATGGTCAGGGAAACGCCGTCCACGGCCCTTAGGCCCCCGAAGTGCCTGGTCAGGGCATGGATGCGGATCATGCGAATGATCCGGCAGACAAAGGGATCTGGCGACCGTCAGCCGCCAGATCCTGATGAAACGTCAGCGGCTCAGTGAATGGAGACAGTCTCGAATGCGCCGTCGACAATCGCCAACCGCTTGTACGAACCAAAGGACTCGCCGATATCCGTCAGTTCCACACCCGTGGCGCCGACATAGTCGATGTCGCTCCCCTCGGCGAGGAGAGCAAGACCGCGGGCGAGATCACCAGGTCCGATGGCCTCGCCTGGAGCATTGGCAACCCCAAGCAGGCTGGAACTGACAGCCGCCGAGTCGGTCGAGCCGGCCGCCTGGATGGCAAGCGCGATGAGAGCTGCCGCGTCATAGGCATTGCCGCAGAACGGGCAGTCTCCCGCCCTGCCGTTGTCCATGGCGTAGCTGGCATACTCGGCAGCCTCGGGAGCGTCGGAACCCGGCAGCGTGCCGATCGTGTTGGCTGCTGCATCGCCAAGCGCTTCGATGACAGCGTCACCGATCATGCCGTCCGCGATGACGAAATTCTCGAAAGCACCGGTGTCGACGGAGGCCTGAATGATTCCCTTCCCGCCCTGGTCGGCATAGCCGAAGACGGCGAGATGCTCCGCTCCGGACGCCGCCAGGTTGGCGACTTCCGCGGAATAGTCCCCCTTGCCGTCTTCATGGGGAACCGTGGCGGCCACGCTTCCGCCAAGAGCCTGGAACGCGCCTTCAAAGCTCGCCGCCAGACCCTTGCCATAGTCGTTGTTGGTGTAGGTGACGGCAACGCTGGTGACGCCCTCGCTCACCAGAATCTCGGCAATCACCTCGCCCTGGCGGGCATCGGAGGGGGCCGTGCGGAAGAACAGGCCATTGTCCTCGATCGTCGTCAGGGCTGGCGATGTTGCCGACGGCGAGACGATGACGATTCCGTTGGGCACGGCGACATTGTTGGTGACGGCAATGGTGACGCCTGAACAGTCCGCTCCCATGATCGCGACAACGGAATCAGAGGTCACGAGGCGTTCGGCCGAAGCCGTTGCCGCGGCGGAATCGATGCAGGTCGAATCACCACGCACGGAAACGATCGAACGGCCATCGAGCAACGCACCTGATGCCGTGACTTCCTCCAGGGCGAGTTCCGCCGCCTCCGCCATGTCAGGGGTGAGGGATTCAATCGGCCCGGTGAAGCCAAGCAGGACTCCAACCTTGATGTCGTCGGCCATGGCGAGCGATGCCGACCCTATCGTCAAGGCCACCGCCCCGACCATGGACGTGATTCGCGCAGTGTTCAAAGGTCTCATGTCATGTGATCTCCCGATGTTCGTGTTCTGGAGCAAAGGTTCAGGTCGGGCCACCTCGGACCCGGAGGGCGGAAGTATGTCACGGGGCCGGTCAGCCGGCAATTGAACCGGAGCCTCCCCTGAGGCCTGCAAGGGCTTCGATGTGGTCGATTCCAAGACCGCAACATCCTCCCAGGACACGCACTCCCCTGTCGATCCAGTGGCGAGCCTCACTGACGAGGTCCGCCGGGGCGATGATGTCAGTGAATTGCCACTCGGGCATGCGGAAGAATCCCGAATCGGGATAGGCGCTCATCGGCCCCTTCCATCTCCTGCGCAGAATGTCCAGCGCCGGGCCGGTGGCATGAACATTACTGTGCATGACACCCACAACGTCCGGCCTGCCCTTCAGGGCCGTTTCGACACAGTCGGAAAACGGATAGTCCTCCCACACAAAGCTGACCACCTTTCCGTCAACAGACCGGGCGCTCAGGCCGCACCAGTATGGAAGTCCGGTCTCGCTTGCCGCCTCCAGGGCCAAGTCCATATGCATCGGTCGCGACATCATCTCGAGAAGGATCAGGTCGACTCCGGCCTCACACCCCGCCGCTGCCATCTCCTGGAAATTGGCGAGCACGACGTCGGGGGACGGACGCAGCGAAGGATCGTCGCGAGCATCCCCGGGAATCATGGGCATCTGGTGGGATAGGGAGAGGGCTACAGCAACGTCACGACCGCCTGACGTCCGATCACGGGCACGCTGGGCTATCTCCACTGCCCGGCGGGTGAGATGGGCCACCCTGTCGCCGGCTCCGGCTTGTTCCAGCATGTGGCGGGCGTTGGAAAACGTGTTGGCGGTGATGATGTCGGCGCCTGAGCGGACGTAGTCCTCGTGGATCTCGAGCAGGATCTGGGGTGCCAGTTCCGTGGCAAGGGCACACCAGGCGCCGGTACTCATCGGTGCCCCCCTTCTCTCGAGTTCCGTTCCCGTGGCGCCATCGAGAATGAGAATGTCGCCTCCATCGAGACGCTGTTTCAGGGTCACCATACCTCGGGTTCCTCAGCACACGGATGGACAGATGATTGCCGGCGTCACAAACACTTGTTGAGTCCCTTCAATCATGCATAAATTGTCCCCCACAACTTTGGGAGGTCAAACCCTGCAATGATCAGCCATCCTATCAATCGGCGCTCCATCCTGAAGGGAACGGCAGCGGCAGGCGGTGTGCTCGCCACGCCTTCTGTCCTGCGGCGCGCCTGGGCTGCAGAGCCGATCAAGGTGTCGTCCTACGGCGGCTACTTCGAGGACATGCTGTCCCAGTACGCCTACCCTGCCTTTACGAAAGAGACGGGCATCGAGATCGAGACCATATCCCAGCCAGGTGGATTCCAGTGGTTCGTGACCCTGAAGAGTAGCATCGCGGCCGGTAGTCCCGCTGTTGACGTCACAATGGCGGCTCAGGGTTCGATGCGCCGGGCCACGGAAGTCTTCATTCCCCTGGACGAAGCGAACATTCCCAACATCCAGAACGTCCATGACTACCTCATTCTGCGCAATGCCGCGGGGAGCCCCATCGGGGCGCCGGTGCTGGCCTGGTACGCCACCTTCGTCACCAACACCGAGAGGTGGCCGGATCCTCCGGTCTCGTGGGGTGACGCCTGGGATCCGAAGTTCGAGGGCGAGCTTGGATGGGGCCGCAACGTGTCCTCAAGCTATCTCCTCGATATTGTCGCTGCCGTGTACCACGGTGGCAACGAGATCCTGAACTCCGAAGAGGGGCTCATCACCTGCATGGAGAAGGCAGCGGAACTCAAGAACAACGTGCGCCTGTGGTTCAACGACGAAGGCCAGTTCCAGGCGATGCTGCAGTCCGGCGAACTGACAGCCGGTCAGTACTACCATGACGTCACCTGGGTGATGGCGACCGACGGCTTTCCGGTGCGTTCCACCTTCCCCAAGGAGGGTGGGGTGATCGACTACGGCTCCTGGTGCATCGTCCAGGGGAGTGACAAGGTCGACGTCTGCAACGAGTTCATCAACTGGTCCGTCTCTCCCGAAGCACAGACCGTGATCACGGACAATCTGTGGACCGCACCCATTCTGCCAAGGGGCATGCTGCCGGACCTCAGCGATGAGGCGTTCGGACGGGCGTCCAGCACGATCAAGCCGATCGTTCCCAGCTACCAGGTTTACGTGGAAAAGGGTGACTGGCTTGACGAGAAGTGGGAGGAGTACCTGGCAGACGTGTAACGCTGCCGGAATCGTCCCTTCAGAGAGGGACCGGAGAGCCATCTCCGGTCCCTCTTTTCGTGCGGTCTTGACCGACCCGCGTTTCTGCCATGACAATCCCTGGCGGCGACCCATGCCGGGGGTGTCACAGCATGTCTCCTGCCAGTCCTGTCACGCTTTGTGACCTCCTGATGCGCCAGCAGCCCGGGATGACGCTCGAGCAACCGTTCTACACGGACCCGGACATCTTCGAGGAGGATCTCAACCGCATCGTCGCCAGACAGTGGCTTTACGTCGACCATGTCTCCGCGGTTCCCCAGCCCGGGGACGTTCTCACATACGATATTGCCGGAGAATCGATCATCCTGGTGAGAGGCAGGGACCGGGAGGTGCGCGCGTTCTTCAATGTCTGCCGCCACCGTGGGTCGAGAATCATCACGAAGGCATGCGACCATGTCCGCACCCTCACCTGCCCCTATCACGCCTGGACTTGGGACCTTGAGGGCAAACTCGTCAGGGCACGATCGATGGCCGATGATTTCCGGCCGGAGGACTGGCCGCTTCACGCGTGCAGGACACGCATCTATCAGGGGCTTGTCTTTATCTGTCTTGCCGAAGAGGGCGATGACGCTGTCATCGAATTCGATCTGATTGCTGATCGCCTTGACCCCTATATCGAAAACCACTGCCTCGGCGCGGCGAAGGTCGCCGCACGCAAGGCCTATCCCACGGCCGGGAACTGGAAGCTTGCGGTGGAGAACTTCCGGGAGTGCTACCACTGCGCTCCGGCACACCCCGGCTACACATCGGTCAATGCCTATGTGCTCGATGGAGAGCGTGACCAGCAGGCACGTTCCGAGACCGTGGCCGCCTGGGCCGCGACGTGGGAGGAACGGGGGATCGTCACGCGCAGCACGGGTCTCTGGGGAGACAGTTTCGATGAATGCCAGCCCCACGCGGCCATGCGGCAACCCATCAGGGAGGGTTACAGAACGCTCTCAAGGGATGGCCGACCCGTGGCTCCGCTCATGGGCCGGCTCACCGACTGGGACGGCGGAGAGACGCTCATGGTGTTCGGACCGCTGTTCTACGTCTACCTTGCCGGGGATCATGCGGCACTCTTTCGTTTCACGCCAGTTCACGCGACCCATACGGATGTCGAGGTGACATGGCTTGTCAATGGCGATGCGCGTGAAGGCGAGGACTACGATGAGGAGCGTCTCACGTGGATGTGGGACGTCACCACCATCGAAGACACCAGGATCATCGGCGACAACCAGCTCGGCGTGAATTCGCGGCGTTATCGACCGGGCCGATACTCCATGAGAGAGCGGGCGACGACGAACTTCGTTGAGTGGTACAAGAGACGCATGGGGGACAGCGCATGACCATCGAATTGAAAAGGATTGAATCGGCATCCGATACCACTGGTCTTGCCGAAGCCCTTGAGGCCGACGGTGCCGCCATTGTGAAGCGGGCACTCTCTCCTGCCCAGCTGACTGTCCTCAACGAGGACTTCGATCGGGCCCTCGATGGCATCGAACCCGGGCTGCGCCATCCCTCATCGGAGTTCTTCATCGAGTTCTACGGCAGCAAGACGATCAGAATTGACGGACTGCCCGGCAAATCGAGCGCTTTCGTGGATCTACTCGAAGACTCTTTCATGACGCGCATTGCCGACCGGCTGGTCCTTCCCCACTGCGAGCACTACCTGCTCAACACCGGACAGCTCATCCAGATCGGTCCCGGGGAAAGCGACCAGTGGATTCACAGGGACGAGAACGCCTGGTCCCATTTCGCACCGCCTCATCTCCTGCAGGTGGAGGCCATGTTCGCGCTGACACGGTTCACCAGGGAAAATGGCTGCACGCGGGTGGTCCCCGGCAGCCATCTCTGGGAGCAAGAGCGGGAAGCGAGAGAGGACGAGATTGGCCATGCGGAGATGGATGCCGGCGATGCCCTTGTCTACCTGGGTTCGACGCTCCACGGTGGCGGCGCCAACTCCACGTCGAACGAATGGCGACGGGGCATGTTCTTCGGTCTTGTCGTAGGCTGGTTGCGCACCGAGGAGAACATCTATCTCACGGTACCTTTCGAAAAGGTCCGCGACATGCCGGAAATCGTCAAGGAACGCCTGGGATACCGTGCCCATGAGGGTATCGGAGTCGTCGATGTCGGAGATCCGATGGCGCTCTTCCGGTGACACCGAGTGCCGACAGGCGCCAGAAGGGCTGACACGGCGAACCGGCTGGCCGAACGTCAGGCCGACCTCAGGTGCCGTCCAGACGGACGGGCCTGACAATTGGCCGAGTGGCGCTGGAGGATGCGACCATTCGCCATATGATGGTGTTCGGAATGGACCACGTGGACGAGGACAACCATGGCCTCCGGAAACTACTTCGACTGGGACCCGATTGACGATGGCGACGACGTCATCAGGGACGCGCTGGAGCACGCCAACGCACCGGTGACGTTGGCTGCGCTGGTCCACCTCACCGGGGACGTCGAACTGCTTCGTGGCGACATCAGTGTCGACCATAACCGGGCGCGCGACCTGCAGTGCGGCATCAGTACGGAGCATCAGGCCATTGTGCGAGCCAGGGCACTTCAGGTGCTGCGCGACTACCGCGATCGCGGCTGTCCGGCGCTGTCACCACTTGCTCCGGATACACTGCGTGAGATCCTGCGATTCATCACCGGGCAGGAACTTGACGAGGATTGTGTCCGATTCCTGGTGGAGGAGTCCGAGTTCGAGAAGGACGATGCCTACGGCGTGGGCGGGTTCGATGCAATTCCCGCGGATGTCCGGCGCCGCTTTCATGTCGTTGTCGTCGGGGCCGGCATGTCGGGACTGCTGGCAGGTTATCGGCTCAAGAAGGCCGGGCTCTCCTTCACCATCGTCGAGCGCAGTTCCGACGTCGGCGGCACATGGCATGACAACGTCTACCCCGGTTGCCGTGTCGACAATCCCAGCCATGTTTACGAGTACTCGTTCGCACGCCACGACTGGCCGCAGTACTATTGTGCTCAACCGGTCCTGAAGTCGTACTTCGAGCGCTGCGCCTCCGACTTTGGGCTGCGTCCCCATATCCTGTTCGAGCGCGAGGTCGTCGGGGCTGACTTCGACGAGGCGGGCGGTACATGGGACGTCACGCTTCAGGATCGCGGCGGCACCACGACCGCTTTGAAGGCCAATGCCCTTATCTGCGCGACGGGGCAACTCAACCAGCCGCGGCTTCCCGATCTCGATGGCGTGGGCGATTTCGAAGGCCCGGCGTTCCACTCGGCGCGCTGGGATCCCACCCTCGATCTGTCAGGAAAGCGGGTGGCGGTCATTGGAACCGGCGCTACCGCCATGCAGTTCGTACCCGAGATCGCCAAGGAAGCCCGCGAAGTCATCGTGTTTCAACGCACACCACCCTGGATCTATCCCAGCCCCGACTACCGCACCAGCGTACCGGCGGGAGAGCACTGGCTCATCAACCATGTTCCCTACTATGCGCGCTGGTACCATTTCCTGCTGTTCTGGCTGGACGGGGAAGGTCTCTACGCCTCGGTCACGAAGGACCCCGCGTGGCCGCATCAGGAACGCTCGGTGAGTGCTGCAAACGATGCCTTGCGCAAACTCATGATTCGCAGCATCAAACGCGAACTCAACGGCGACAAGGAATTGATTGCGGCCTCCATTCCGAAACATCCGCCGTGTGGCAAGCGGCTCCTGGTTGACGACGGTACCTGGTATCGCACATTGAGGCGCGGCAACGTGCAGCTGATCACAGAGACGATCGAGCGTGTCACGGCCGACGGCGTGCGAACGACGGATGGCGTCGAGCACTCAGCGGACGTGCTTGTCTACGCCACCGGATTTCATGCCAGCCGGTTCCTCTGGCCCATGCGAATCCGTGGCCGTGACCGGCGGGACATCCGCGAACACTGGGGGGACGATCCGCGTGCCTACCTCGGCATCGTCGTGCCTGGATATCCCAATCTCTTCTGCCTATACGGACCCAATACCAACATCGTCATCACCGGAAGCACCATCTTCTTCTCGGAGTGCGGCATGCATTACGTCATGGGCTGCATCAGGATGCTATTCGAAAACGGGTACCGCAGCCTGGAGTGCCGCAAGGAGGTCCACGATGCCTACAACGTGGTCATCGACGAGGGCAATCTGCAGGTGGCCTGGGGCGCACCGAACGTTCGAAGCTGGTACAAGAACAAGGCGGGGCGCGTGACGCAGAACTGGCCATTCAAGCTTCTCGAGTACTGGAACCGGACCAGGACTCCAGACCAGAAGCACTTTCTCTTCAACTGATAATCGGCTCCACTGGCCTTGCGGTCGACGTCACCTCAATCCTGCCAGGTGGAAGGCACCATCCGGTCCTTCCAACTGTTCACCGCGGACTTCGGCATTCTCCAATCCCCATGCGTTCCCGGCACGACAGGCGGAGCCGTATGCAAACCTCCGGAGATCCCGACACAGAACGCAGATGAATGCGAATTCATTCTCACGCCGAAGGCGGAACTTGGGCGATTCCGCGACTGGCCTATCCCACTGCCTGGGCCCCTCGTTCATCAGTACCGTCTTGATTCTGAGAATTTGATCGTATTCAGGCGCGCTGCAGTGCACGAATGAGCTTCTTCTGACAGCTTGAGACGGTGTCGCGGTCCAGATAGCACTGACGCAAGTGTCGATCCCCGGAAGTCAGATCGATCTCCGTTCTGCCGTGAAACAGCCGGTAGTTGTCAATGAACAACACCTGTCCGGGTTCCAGCCTGAATCTCAGGATGTTGTCCTCCGACCAGATCAGATCCGCCATCGTGCGGCGAGCACGGTAGTACCTGTCCAAGAGCGCCCTGTCGTAGGCCGGTACCTGATCGGCCCTGTTATGGAAACGCACGCGGAACAACGTCTCATCGGGTCCGAGCTCGATGAGCGGACCGTAGTGATCGAGAACCGCATCGTCATCGGCATAGTGGAATCCAACATTTGTCGCGCACAGAACGTCGAACGCATTGGGGTCGTCGCGCCTGATCTGATCCGCGATGCCGAAGCCGTCGATCAGGAGCGAGTCGCCACCATTGGTCGAGTTGACCAGGCAATGAAGGAGTATGTACCCGGGGCCCGGAAGCCGGTACGGATTGTCGACGTGAGGCTCCAGTGCCCGGCCCGTCATCGAAAGGTCCCAGGCGTTTGCAATACTCTTGATGTCTGCGATCAGTCCCCAGTTTGTCGAGCGGATCGGACCGAACCGGGCGCAGAGACGGCCAAGGTCGTCATCTTTCGAACCGATGGCGTCAACGATCACAAAGCCGACCCTGGCAAGATCGGTGGTCAGGGCAAGACAGGCCTCGTCCGACGAAAGCACGGTCTCGGCGCTATGAAGCGGCCAGGGTTCGACGCTCGACCGCCAAACCTGTTTCTCGCCCGCGAGATCCTCGGGGTAGAGATGCTCGGCCTCTCGGCGAAGGTCATCGAGCGAATAGGTGCATGAATGTCCGTCGCTGAAGAACAAACGGACTTCACGGCCGTCTTCGGCGATCCCGTCGATGGACAGGTCAAGCGGGAACAGGGCCACCTCGTCCAGCCGGTGCCCTGTCTTGGGGTCCTTGTTCGTCGGTTCAAAGCTGCGTTCCCGCAGCCACATCGGGTGAAAGGAGTGGGTCAGGCCATCTTCCCAGGTCACTTGAAGCCGATCTGATCTCGAATCAATCATTCCGGGTGCTTTCGCTGTGCGGTTCGTTAAACACAGACTAATGTGCAACCAGATCTGACCACATATCGACAACAAGTCCAATCATGTCTATGATTCGTCAATGTCTGCTGATGCCACGCAGTTTGATCCGCTGGAGGGTCGAGTCACCGCAGAGTTCCCCACTCTCCTCGGTGCTTCCCTCGACTACCCGGCGGGCACAACCATCGACTGGCACACTCATGATGTCGGCCAACTTATCTACGCGGTCACAGGGACGGTGAATGTGCGCGCCATTGATCGTACTGCGCTATTGCCGCCGACCATGGCGCTCTGGGTGCCTGCAGGTGTCGAGCACAGATTGGACTTTCGCGGCGCGGGCAAGATGCGAACGCTCTACGTTCGAGCTGATGTATCTGCGACGCTTGCTGTCGAATGTCATGTATTGAACGTAACGCCGTTGTTGCGGGAACTGATACTCACAATCACAGATCGACGATTTGAGGTTTCTGCGCCCGATTGGAACGATCAGGTCACCAGGTTGACATTGATGACATTGCGGTTGGCATCACGCACTCCTTTATCGCTGCCGGTTCCGGCCGACTTCAGGCTGCGGGACATGATCAATTGGGCGATGCGTGATGTAACGGAAGTCAACTCAGTCTCGGAATGGGCTAAGTCCGCCAACGCCAGCAGGAAGACTGTCGAGCGCTTGTTCAAGGCCGAAACCGGGATGGCGCCATCGATTTGGTTGCGACAAATAAAGTTGATGCACGCTGTCGCATTGCTAGGCGATGGAGTTGCTGTCAACGCGGTCGCGTCCCAACTCGGATACTCCACGCCAAGTGCTTTCACATACAGATTCCGGTCCTCTCTCGGCATGCTTCCGAGCGAAGTGCCGTCAGGCCAGCGCAACCAAGCCGTGACCAAGGGCTAACGGCCACCCTTCAGGGAACATCATTGGAACACAAGTCTTCTGTCCGCATTCCTTGAGGCACTGCCAATCGTGCAGTTTTCTTCAGCAACCTGTCACTACTCGCAACGAGTTCAATGAGAAAGGAGCGTGCCCGTGAATGCCCTTCATAAGGATTTCGGCGTGGAGATTGATGGCATCGATCTGCGGGATGCGGCCGCGCACTACGCAAGGATCCGCGAGGCATTCGAAGAACATTCCTTACTGCTGTTCCGCGATCAGTGCCTTGACGACGATGCGCACCTTGCCCTTGGGCGCCTGTTTGGCGTCATCGAGATCAGACAGAAGAACCCGCAGGAACACGAGGCCCGGATGTCGATGGTATCGAACCGGAAGGACGACGGACACGTCCTCTCCGAACAGAACATCCGGTTCATGCACATGAAGGCGAACCAGCTCTGGCACACCGACAGCACATTCCTGCCCGCACCGGCACTCGCCAACATCCTCGCCGCCCGAAAGCTGCCGACGTCCGGCGGCGAAACGGAATTCGTTTCGACCCGGGCGGCGTGGCGTGACCTTCCCAAGACGATGAGATCACGGGTGCGCAAACTCGTTCTACGCCATCGCTACACGCATTCGCGCGAGGCCGTTTCACCGGCCGCCGCCGCCCTTGACGAGGTCACCATGTGGCCTGAGACGACATGGCGGGCCGTATGGCCCAACCCCGTCAACGGAGTGGAAGCCCTCTACATCGCCTCTCATGTCTGCGGTGTTGTCGGAATGAACGAGGGGGAGGGTCGTCAGTTGATCGATGAACTGGTTGCGTTCACGACGCAACCGGCCCGCATCTACAGCCATCAGTGGTCCCCCGGCGACGTGATTATCTGGGACGAGCGCGCGACCATGCATCGTGGTCGTCCCTGGCCCTACGATCAGGAGCGTACCCTGGCCAGTATCTGCATCACGGCCAGCGAGGCGGACGGACTCGGGGCGGTCCGGCCTGTTCCTGCCGCGTGAGTCCTTCCGGTCGAGCGCCCACCTGGAACACCACTCCACATGGCGATACGGGAGGAGCGGGGGCAGGTTTCACCGTCGTGACAGTCCTTGCGCAAGAACGGTGGGGAATGCGCAGTTCGCCACCGGAAACATCGTGCTGCCGGCGCCTGTCACAATGCGGCCGGGGATACCTCAGTCCGAACCAAACACATCCGGGAGAAAGCTGACCCCTCAGCACAGAACCTCTTTCCGGAGTGGCACTGCCTGGCGGGTGGTGAGCCCGGAAGGATTCGAACCTTCGACCGCCTGATTAAAAGTCAGATGCTCTGCCAGCTGAGCTACGGGCTCTCGCGGAAACGAAGAAAGACCAGGGGGAACGGGCGGCGGGCAACGTAGTGACTGCCTGGCTCCCGGTCAAGTTTCGGCCGCTGTCGCTGGTTGTTCCCGTGGTGGAATTGCATGATGCTTGGCGCATGGCCAGCACACTCCGCACTCCGGGAGATCTCGAAGGGCTCAGTCGGGACCTTGACCGCTTCGGGTACTGTATGGCCGAAGGCGTGCTCGATGCAGAGAGGCTCGGCCATGCCATCAAGGCGGTAGAGCGCGCCGCCGGACGTGGAAAACAGCGCTCGGCTGATGCCGACGAGTGGTTGCGCCCCGGCGATGAATGGGTGGTCCTCTTGGCAGGAGAATGCGGCCTCGACGATGTCGCAACCCATCCCCTTGCCCTTGCCATGGCACGCCACCTGCTCGGCGAGCGCATCATGCTCTCGGGCTACACCGCACATGTCATTCATCCCGGCAACGAGGAGATGGATCTTCACACTGACCAGTGGTGGCTGCCCCGCGCCGCGCATCCGGGAGAGTCGCCGAACCGCCCGGGAGCCATCACGCGTGCCGTGCCCCACTACGGAGAACCGACTGCCTCCCGCCATCCGATCAATCCCGCCGTGGTCATCAACGTGATGTGGGCGATCAGCGACTTCACGCGCGCCAACGGCTGTACGCGCCTGGTTCCCGGCAGTCATCTTTCCGGCTGCGAGCCGGATCCGAAAAGGACATTTGCGACAGTGCATGCGGAGATGCCTGCCGGCAGTGTGATCATGTGGGATGCCCGCACGTGGCATGGCTCCGGTTGCAACACGTCGGATACCAGCCGCATTGGCGTGAGCATCACCTACTGTGGCCCACAGTTTCGGCAGTTGCAGAACCATACACTGGCCATCCGGCCAGAGGTTCACGCATCGCTTGACGACACCATGCGGACCTTGCTGGGTTTTCGTCTTTTCTCGAGCTACGGCGCCACTGATGACGATGAGGCCACGTTCGCCCGACCCGGTTACGAGCGGTCCTGAGCGGACGGGATCCACCCCTCACAGATCATCGGCTGGTTCGGGCCAGACCAATCGGTCGAGTGTTCCCTTCTCGATGGCCCGGCGAATGACGGCCATGAAATCCTGATAGAAGGTGAGGTTGTGGAGGGACAGCAGGATCGGCCCCAGCATCTCGCCGCAGCGGAACAGGTGGTGCAGATAGGCTCTCGAATGGTTGCGGCAAGCCGGGCAGCGGCAGTCGGGGTCAAGCGGCTGCGGGTCGTCGCGATGACGGGCATTCCGGATGTTGAGTGTCCCTTGCCTGAGGAAGGCCTGGCCGGTTCTCCCTGAACGGCTGGGGAGAACACAATCGAACATGTCGATGCCGCGGGCCACCGCACCGACGATGTCGTCCGGGCGGCCCACCCCCATGAGATAGCGCGGCCTGTCTGCCGGCAGATGGTCCACCAGGCGGTCCAGGACTCGGAACATCTCCTCCTGGCCTTCTCCCACCGCCAGGCCACCCACAGCGTAGCCCTCGAATCCAATGGATCGCAGTGCACGGGCGCTGGCAAGGCGCAGATCATCGTGCACGCCTCCCTGCACGATCCCGAAGAGGCCGTAGCCTTTCCGGGGACGGAAAGCCGTTCTGCAGCGCTCGGCCCAGCGCATGGAACGTTCCATGGATTGCAGCGCCCTTTCGTGCGTGGCCGGATGTTCAGTGCATTCATCGAGAACCATGGTGACCGTCGAATCGAGACAGTCCTGGATTTCCACCGAGCGTTCAGGGGTGAGCTCATGCTGGCTGCCGTCAACATGGCTGCGAAAAACGGCTCCCTCTTCAGTGACCTTGTTCAGACCCTTGAGAGAAAAGATCTGGAAGCCGCCACTGTCGGTCAGGACGGGACCCGGCCAGTTCATGAACTGCCTCAGCCCGCCCAGATTCCGGATTCTCTCGGCTCCGGGACGCAACATGAGATGATAGGTGTTACCAAGAAGCATGGAGACCCCGGCTTCCTTCAGATCGCCGGTCATCACACCCTTGACGGTTGCAGCCGTCCCCACCGGCATGAACACCGGTGTCTCAACGTCGCCGTGGGCAGTTGCCAGGACGCCGGTACGCGCCCTTCCACAGGTCGTCCGGCAGCGCCAGGTCAGCACGGTCGCTCCCTCGTCAGCAGACAGGCATCGCCGTAGCTGTAGAAACGGTAGCCCCTGTCGATGGCTTCCCGGTAGGCCTGCTTCATGATGCCGGTGCCGACGAAGGCACACACGAGCATGAAGAGCGTTGAACGGGGAAGGTGAAAGTTGGTGATCAGGGCGTCGACGGCTCGGAACCTGTAGCCTGGCGTGATGAAGAGAGTGGTGTCACCGCGGTACGGGTGCACGACACCGGAGTCGTCAACCGCGCTTTCGAGAAGACGCACGGAGGTCGTTCCAACGGCAATGATTCGTCCGCCGGACTGCCGCACGGCATTGATCCGGGATGCCGACTCCTGGGAGATCTCTCCCCACTCCCCCTGCATCTCGTGATCGCGGACCACGTCCGTGCGGACCGGCATGAAAGTGCCGGGACCTACATGCAACGTGAGCGCGACGCGCCCGATACGCGCTGCAGCGAGGGCCTCGAGCAGCCGTTCGGTGAAGTGAAGCCCGGCGGTCGGGGCTGCGATAGCCCCGGCATTGAGGGCGAAAACGGTCTGATAGTCGCTGTGGTCGCGCTCATCTGCATGTCGCCGGATGTAGGGTGGCAACGGCATCGCGCCGTAGTGCTCAAGATGGGCCAGGAATCTCTCCCTCGGCATGCCGACATCGAGAATGACGGCGCCGTTCGCCTCCCTGGCGACGACGGCGGCGGACAAGTCCCCGGCCAACGAGATGCTCTCGCCCGGCTTGAGCTTGCGCGCCGGGCGGGCCAGAACCCGCCACAGGTGGCCGCCTTCACAGTCCACGGCAGTCACCTCGACTGAGGCGCCGGCACTTTCTCCATTCATGCGGACGGGCACGACCCGGGTGTCATTGACGACGAGAATGTCGCTCGGGTCGAGCAGTTGGGGGAGGTCCGCGAAGACGTGATGGGTACAGACCCCTGCTCCATCGACACACAGAAGACGCGCCGCATCGCGCGGCTCCACGGGGCGTGTCGCAATCCTGTCTGAAGGCAGTTCGAAGTCGAACGTATCGACCCGCATCGGCCTCAAGAGATGGCCCTGGCGAGCCGCCGGCCCACGCGTTCGGGAACGAAGCTTGAGAAGTCGCCTCCCAGCAACGCCACTTCCTTGACCAAGCGCGATGAAATGAAGGTGTGGCGTTCCGAAGCCATGAGGAACACTGTTTCAACGTCGGGTTCCATGCGGGCGTTCATGCCCGCCATCTGGAACTCGTAATCGAAGTCGCTGACAGCACGCAGTCCGCGAATGATCACGCCGGCGCCGCACTCCTTGGCGAATGCCACCAGAAGTCCGTTGATGGGACGCACATCGATGCTCGCGAGTCCTGCGGTATCCTCAAGATCCGAGAGTTCTGTCTCCAGCATTTCCACGCGTTCGTCGTAACCGAACAGGGGACTCTTGCCGGTGTTGACAGCCACGCCGACGATGAGCCTGTCCACCAGGGTGCGGGCCCTGGAAATGATGTCGATATGCCCATTGGTCACGGGATCGAAGGATCCCGGATAGACGCCAACTCTGCTCACATTCATCAAGCCTTCCCCGGATCGCCCCTGACGCGTCAGGGATCCCCGTTGTCTTCTTCCTTGACCAGCGCCACCGATACCACTTTCGTGCCTTCGGTGACACGGAAGAGATGCACGCCACGGGTGTTACGCCCGGCGATGCGTATCTCGTCGACGGGGCTGCGGATCAACTGGCCACTGTCAGAGACGAGTACGATCTGGTCGCTGTCGACAACCGGAAAGGAGGCGACGACTTCGGCGCGATGCATCTCCTCGCCTCGGTCAAGACCCATGTTGACTATTCCCTGCCCGCCGCGGCCTGTGACGCGGTACTCGTAGGCCGAACTGCGCTTGCCCAGCCCGTCACTCGCCACGGTGAGCAGATACTGTTCCCTGCGGCGCAGTTCCTCGTAAACGTCGTCAGCAATGGCCTGCACCTCGTCCGTCTCCTCCTGATCGGAGCGCCGTTCGAACCCCGCCCGCCTCAGGTAGGCCGCCCTGACATCCGGGTTGATGTCGATGTGATCGAGGATGGTCATGTCGATGACGGTGTCACCCTTGCCGAGACGGATCCCTCTCACTCCCGTGGAGGTGCGCCCGGCAAATGTGCGGATGGCGTCGACGGGAAAGCGGATTGCGCGTCCCTGGCGCGTGAACAGCAGGATGTCCTGATCTTCGCGACAGGTCTTGACGCCAATCAGACGCTCGCCCTCCTCCAGCTTCATGGCGATAAGACCGTTCCTTCGAATGTTGGCAAAGTCCGACAGCCGGTTGCGTCGCACCGTGCCCTGTGCCGTCGCGAACACCACGTGCAGGTCGTCCCAGCTTGCCTCGTCAATCGGCATGGGCATGACCGTCGAGATCGTCTCGCCGTCATCAAGGGGGAGCAGGTTGACAAAGGCCTTGCCGCGCGCCTGCGGCGTCGCCATGGGCAGGCGGTAGCTTTTCAGGCGGAAGACGAGGCCGGAGGTGGCGAAAAATAGGACCCAGGCGTGGGTGTTGACCACAAACACCTGGTTGACGACATCCTCGTCGCGGATGGACATGCCGCTGCGTCCCTTGCCACCGCGCTTCTGTGCCCGGTAGTCGGCCAGCGGCACACGCTTGACGTAACCGTTGAGGCTGACGGTGACAACCATGTCCTCCGGCTGGATCAGATCCTCGTCGGTCCAGTCGAACACCTCCTCGCCAAGTTCCGTACGCCGTTCATTCGCGAACTCGTCTCGCAAGGCGACGAGTTCTCCTCGGATGAGTTCCATGAGACGATCCCGAGAGGACAGAATGGCAAGATGGCCTTCTATTTTCTCCGCCAACTCCTTGAGTTCGGAGATGATCTTCTCTCTCTCCAGGCCGGTCAGCCTTTGCAGGCGCAACTCCAGAATGGCCCGCGCCTGCTCGAGGGAGAGACGATAGACACCGTCTTCGCGCAACCGGGCGAGGGACTCGGCGCCCTCGATCAGTCCGAGTACCGGTTCGACCACTGCGGCATGCCAGGTCCTCGCCATCAGCTGTGCGCGCGCATCCTCCGGATTGGCGGAACTGCGGATGAGTGCCACCACTTCGTCGACTTCCGTCACGGCGATGGCGAGACCGATCAGCTGGTGCGCACGTTCCTGCATGCGCGCAAGTTCATGACGCAGTCGCCGGGTGACCACGTCTTCGCGGAAACGGACGAACTGGGCAATGATGTCGAGGAGCGACATCTGGAGGGGCCGTCCTGCCTCGTCGAGGGCCAGCATGTTGACCGCAAAGACGATCTGCAGCGGTGTGTGGTGCCACAGCTGGTTGAGCACGACATCGGACATCGCATCGCGCTTCAGCTCGATCACCACCCGGACTCCGTGACGGTCGCTCTCGTCGCGCAGCTCGTGGATTCCTTCCACGCGCTTGTCGCGGACCAGTTCGGAGATGCGCTCGATCAACCGCGCCTTGTTCACCTGGTAGGGAACCTCAGTCACGATGATCGCTTCGCGCCCCTTGCGCACCTCCTCGATGTGAGTGCGGGCGCGCACGACGATTCGCCCCTTTCCCGACAGATAGGCATCCCGCACACCGGCCTGTCCCATGACCATCCCTCCGGTGGGAAAGTCGGGACACGGCACGTAGCGCAGGAGTTCGCCTGCTTCGATCCGAGGATTATCTATGAATGCGCAACATGCATCGATGACCTCACCCAGATTGTGAGGCGGGATGTTGGTCGCCATGCCCACCGCGATTCCGGCGCTGCCGTTGACGACGAGGTTGGGAAAGCAGGCGGGCAGCACCACAGGCTCCGACTCGCTGCCATCGTAGTTGTCGCGAAAATCCACCGTGTCGTGGTCGATGTCGGAGAGCAGGCTGGACGCGATGCGGGCCAGCCTTGCCTCGGTGTAGCGCATGGCGGCCGGTGGATCGGCATCCATGGAACCGAAGTTCCCCTGTCCATCGACAAGCGGCGAACGCATGGTGAAGGTCTGCGCCATCCTCACCATGGCATCGTAGATCGCACTGTCACCATGGGGATGGTAACGGGCCATCACGTCGCCGACGATGCGGGCAGACTTTCGGTAGGGACGATCGGCCGTGTAGCCGGCTTCGCCCATGGCATAGAGAATGCGCCGCTGGACCGGCTTGAGGCCATCGCGAACGTCGGGAAGGGCCCGCGACACGATGACGCTCATTGCATAATCGAGATAGCTCCTGCGCAGTTCATCCTCGATGGAAACCGGCGCGATGGCATCCGAAGAAACCGGATCGGTCACGTCACCTCCTGCCACACACTGTCAAATGGCCGCAGGCGTCTGCCTGACACGGAGATCAGAAAGGAATTCCGTCGTCGAAATCAGATGACATCCTGTCGGAAACAGTCTGACCGGAATCCTCGACCTCGCTCCATGGCGACTGTTGGGCGTCGTCGCCATCCATGCGTGGCGCACCCCCTCCCCGGCTGTCGAGCATCACCATCGTGCCACCGAAACCCCGTACCACGACTTCCGTCGTGTAGCGTTCCTGGCCGCTCTGGTCCTGCCACTTGCGGGTCTGCAACTCGCCCTCGAGGTAGATTTTCGAACCCTTCCTCAGGTAGCGCTCGGCGATCTCCGCCACCTTGCCGAAGATGGCCACCCGGTGCCACTCGGTGCGCTCCCTCTTCTCACCCGTCTGCCGGTCGTTCCAGGTCTGGCTGGTGGCAAGCGAAAAGTTGGCGACGGCGTCGCCCGACGGCATCCGGCGGATCTCCGGATCACGTCCGAGGTTGCCCACCAGTATGACCTTGTTGACACTTCCTGCCATCTGGCATCTCCACGTGAATGACCGGTGAATTGGGTGTAGCCTTGAGCATATCAGGGGATTGCCGACGGCGCATGAAGAACTGCATCGCCTATCCACAGTCCGGACCCTTGCCAGGCAGCGCGCCTCCCCTCTAAGAAGGCGGGGGCGACACGGAACAACCATGAGCAAGAGTATCCGCGTGCGCGGTGCGCGGGAGCACAATCTCAAGGGCATCAACGTCGAGTTCCCCCGCGACCGTCTGATCGTCATGACCGGACTGAGCGGATCGGGAAAGTCGTCCCTTGCCTTCGACACCATCTATGCAGAAGGCCAGAGGCGCTATGTCGAGAGTCTGAGCGCCTATGCGCGCCAGTTTCTCGAGATGATGGAAAAGCCCGATGTCGAGCACATCGACGGCCTGTCACCCGCCATCTCGATCGAGCAGAAGACAACCTCGAAGAATCCACGCTCGACGGTTGGCACGGTGACGGAGATTCACGACTACATGCGCCTCCTGTGGGCCAGGGTCGGCGTTCCCTGGTCGCCCGTGACCGGACTGCCGATCGAAAGCCAGTCGGTCAGCCAGATGGTCGACCGGATCATGGACATGGCCGATGGCGCGCGCCTCATGCTGCTTGCTCCTGTGGTGCGGGGTCGCAAGGGCGAGTACCGCAAGGAACTCGGCGAACTGCTGAGGTCGGGATTTCAGCGTGTGAGAATCGACGGCGCCGTCCACATGATCGAGGACGCTCCGCGCCTCGACAAGAAACGCAAGCACACCATCGAGGTCGTGGTCGACCGGGTCGTCAAGCGCGAAGGGCTGGAAGGGCGGCTGGCGGACTCCATCGAGACCGTCCTTGCCCTGTCCGACGGACTCCTAGTCGTCATCGATGTCGACAGCAATGAGGAGACGACTCTCTCCTCGCGTTTTGCCTGTCCCGTGTCGGGTTTCACGATCGAGGAGATCGAACCCCGGCTGTTTTCCTTCAACAATCCGTTCGGCGCCTGTCCGGAGTGCAGTGGTCTCGGCACCCGCCTTGTCTTCGACGTCAATCTCATAGTCCCCGACCACCGGCGCAGCCTCGACGGCGGCGCCATCGTTCCCTGGCATCGCAGTTCCAGCCTCTACTACAGGCGAGCCATGCGCTCGGTGGCCCGGCATTTCGGTGAGTCTCTCCATACCCCCTGGGAAGACCTGCCTCAGGACATGCGCACCATGCTTCTCGAGGGATCGGGCACCGAGAAGATTCGGTGGACGGAGGAATTCGGCGAAGAGGACGATCTTTCCGAATTCCGGGCGCCCTTCAGGGGCGTCATTCCAGGGCTTGAGAGGCGTTTGAGAGAGACATCGAGCGAACACGTGCGCGAGGAACTCGGCCGCTATCAGGCCATGACCACCTGCCAAGCCTGCAACGGCTTCCGTCTCAAACCGGAAGCCCTGGCCGTACGCATCGCCGGCAAGCATATCGCCGAGGTCTCGGAGTATTCGATCGGCGAAGCCCAGCGCTGGTTTGCAGGCGTGGAGCGGACGCTGACCGCCCAGCAGGCCGAAATCGCCCGGCGCATCCTTGCCGAGATCAACGATCGCCTGATCTTCCTCAGCCGGGTGGGTCTCGACTATCTGGCACTGTCACGCCGTTCCGGCACGCTGTCCGGCGGCGAGGGCCAGCGTATCAGGCTTGCTTCCCAGATCGGATCGGGACTGACCGGTGTCCTCTATGTGCTGGATGAACCGTCGATCGGACTGCACCAGAGAGACAACCAGCGGCTTCTCGAGACCCTGACCGATCTGCGCAATCTCGGGAACACCGTGATTGTCGTCGAACACGACGAGGAGGCCATCCGTGCCGCCGACCATGTGATCGATCTCGGTCCTGGCGCCGGTGAACATGGCGGTCACATCGTCGCCGAGGGAACGCCGGCCGACGTCATGGCAACCGAGGCGAGTCTGACCGGTCAGTATCTCGTCGGCACACGCCGGATCGACATTCCGGGCACCCGGCGCGGAACAGACCGGTTTCTCACCCTCGCCGGCGCATCGGCCAACAACCTCAAGGCCATCAGTGCCCGCTTTCCGGTTGGCGCTCTCACCTGCGTGACCGGCGTGTCCGGCAGCGGCAAGTCGACCCTGGTGAATGAAACCCTCTACCTCGCTCTCCACAACCACCTTGGATCACATCATCATGCGGCAGGCGCCCACACGGCACTCGAGGGCGCCGACATGTTCGACAAGGTGGTGGACATCGACCAGTCGCCGATCGGCCGGACCCCTCGATCCAATCCGGCGACTTATACCGGCGCCTTCACGCCCATCCGCGAGTGGTTTGCCGGGCTGCCAGAATCGAAGGCGCGGGGCTACCGGCCCGGTCGCTTCAGCTTCAATGTCGAGGGCGGGCGTTGCGAGGCCTGCCGCGGCGATGGACTCCTGCGCATCGAAATGCACTTTCTCGCCGACGTCTACGTCCAGTGCGACACCTGCCGGGGCCGGCGCTACAACAGGGAAACTCTCGAGGTCAGGTTCCGCGGCAAGTCAATCGCAGACGTGCTCGACATGACCGTCGAGGAAGGGCGCGACTTCTTCCAGGCCGTTCCCGCCATCCGCTCGAAGCTTGACATGCTGATGCGCGTCGGACTGGGTTACATCAGGGTAGGCCAGCCGGCAACGACGCTCTCGGGCGGAGAGGCGCAACGGGTCAAGCTGGCCAAGGAACTCTCTCGGCGCGCCACCGGACGCACTCTCTACATTCTCGACGAACCGACCACGGGTCTTCACTTTGACGACGTGCGCAAGCTCCTCGAGGTTCTGCACGCCCTGGTCGATGCCGGCAACACCGTGGTCGTGATCGAGCACAATCTCGAGGTGATCAAGACCGCCGACTGGATTATCGATCTTGGGCCTGAGGGCGGTGACGCCGGGGGTCACATTGTCGCCGAGGGAGAACCGGAAGTCGTCGCCGGGATTCCAACCAGTCACACGGGCCGCTATCTCGCCGGCATTCTTTCAGACGCAGGTACGGTCACAGCTGCAGCAGAGTAGACGTCACGGCAAGTCACGTGCCTCATTCAGCAGGTGACTTGCCGTGGTCGGCTGCCGTCGCCGCCGATCGTGTTGCCATGTGGCGGCGCAGTCTGGCCCATGACTCCGGGGTGCCGTCGTGGTAGCTGCCGAACCACTTGTCCATCGGCACCAGCTGGTTGCCGTAGTTGCAGTTGTAGTAGCGATGGTGAAGCGTGTGAAAGAAGCTGCCCACGTAATGAACCGGCTCGCCACGCACCAGGATCGAATCGAAACCCGTATGGGAGGATGCCGCCTGCAGTGTGTTGTACTGCCCGTGGAAGAGGACATGCACCGGGTGCGACAACACCACCGCGTGAATGAAGACGCCCGAAAGATAGATGATGTGCTCGATCGGGTGCATCGACAGGCCCGACCAGGGTCCGATTGTCACATTGCGGTGATGCAGGGCATGGGCAATGTTGAAGAGCGGCTTCCAGTGAAGCAGCCGGTGGATGAAGTAGAAGTGGATGGCCGACCAGAAGGGAATGATCAGGAACCAGGCGACGAAGAGGACTGGATTCTCGTGCCAGACGAGGAAATGGGGGAACCAGCCGTTGGCATACCCCCACATCATGATCACCTCGTAGGCCGTCCAGAATCCTACGCCACTTGTGCATGACCAGAAGATGTTGTCGCGCGTCTGGTTTCCGGTGAAGAACCGCGCGTCGTTGCGAGCGAGGTTGCGGGAATCGAACTTCCGCCGCTCACCCTGGGCACGGAATGTATGAAAATAGAGATGCAGCCCCCCGGCAATCAGGATCATGAGACCGAGGTTGCGCAGGTACATCCAGGCGATCCAGCCAGCTTCCAGTTCCCGGCAACGCTCCAGGGCCGGCTGCGTGAATTCCCAGACCAGGATCGCCAGGATTGCAAAGGGCACGACCTGCGACCACATGAAGGCCAGGGACATCAGATACCGCAGGGCCCGGAGAGGCCGCCAGGGCCACGCGAACAGCGGCACGACGGGCATGGGGATGTCCGGATGCCAGGCCCAGTCCCGATTGCGCCTTCCCGATGTGGAAACGGCCATGACCTGATCTCCCTGCCATCCGGAACCACAGACCAACGCTAACCACATCCGCCAACGCATGGCAACCGGTTTGCCCGTTCAGATCCAGGGCACGCTGGTGTCCGGGAGTCCGCGTGCCGTCAGACACAACCCTTGGTGCGTTTGCTCACCTCTTGAGATGGGCACGGACAAAGCCGGGAGGAGGCGCCGGCCGGCGTTCACCCTTCCCTGAAGTGCTTCGAGAGCGCAAGCGACTGGTCCTGATAGTGGCTTCCGAGGTCGACACCATAGAGGACCGACGGGCGCTCCGTGAGACGTTCAAAGGCAAGACGCCCCATGATCTGGCCGTGCTCAAGGAGGAACGGAACCTCGTGGCTGCGGACCTCGAGGACGGCCGCTGCCCCGGCACCACCGGCCTCGCTCCAGCCAAATCCAGGATCAAAGAACCCCGCATAGTGCACCCGGAATTCGCCCACGAGGGTGTCATAGGCTGCCATCTCGGCAGCGTGGTCGGGTGGAACCCTCACCCGTTCGCGGGTTGCGAGGATGTGAAACTGGTCGGGATCGAGGATCAGGTTGGGCGCGGCGTGAATGGGCTCCCAGAACAGTGCCGCCTCAAGTTCTCTCCTGCAGTCGACATCGACAACCCCGGTATTGCGCCGGGCGCGGAATCCAACAAGGGAGCCTGGTCCCGCACCCTCGAGATCCAGGGTCAGTGCCACCGTATTGCCTCTTATCGATGCATCAGGGGTATCGACAAGACCATGTTCGGTGTGAAGCTGCCGCAGCTTGTCCTCGCCGAGAGGCGGAGTGCCGCGCCTGAACCGAAGCTGCGCAAGGCGGGACCCACGGCGCACCAGAACGGAAAAAGTGCGCGGCGAGACCTCGGCATAGAGGCGACCCCGGTAGCCCCGCGCCACCCTGTCGAATTCCGTCGCGTAGTCCGTGATGACCCGTGTGAAGACGTCGAGGCGGCCGATCGAACTCTTCGGATTGACGAAGCCTGCAAGCTCGTCCTGCGCCTTCAGGCGCAGGCTTTCCTGAAGCGGAATGATGTAGACACATCCGCGTTCGAGGACAGCACCTCCGGCAAGGTCGATCTCGTGCATGATGCCCGCGGTTTCCGCAAGCTTGCCCTCGACGGTCGAACGCGGCCCGGGCAGGAAGGAGGAACGCACGCGCCAAGCCACATCGCCCAGCCTGAGATCCAGGCTCGCCGGCTGCAGCTGGCCATCAACCGGGGGATCGTCAGCGAGGATCGTTGAACCGAACAACGCCTCAAGACGCTGATAGGGCAGCACTCCAGTCGTGAACTGCGCTCCGTCGCCGGCTTCGTCCGTGGCATCCGGAAGGACATGGGGTAGCATCGGAGCGGATACCCTGTCCCGCCCGCCAATGAGATCGGTCATGAAAGTCCCAAGAGTCTTCGCCACACAGGTGGAATCTATCACCCTTGGCGGTACGATCTGGACTGGAAATCACCGTTTCTCTTGTGCCCTGTGCAATTGTCCCGGGACATCCCGGTGTGATGGCTGGGTCAATCCAGTGGACAGAATGTTCTTTTGCCTTATGCCCCCGACAGATCGCTATGGTTCGATGAGACATGGTGCAATCTGAGTCGGCTTTGATCATGAACATTCCGTTCAAGTGGACGAAGAATGTGCCTCGAACGAGGTTCCCATCTCTCCGCATATCGTCCGCGGGAGACTGAACATGAGCGCTCCGATCCACGTCATTGGCGGTGGTTTGGCGGGGTGCGAGGCTGCCTGGCAGATCGCGCGCGGAGGCGGAGAGGCCGTGCTCCACGAGATGCGCCCGCGCCGCACAAGCGATGCGCACAAGACCGACACCCTTGCCGAGCTGGTGTGCTCCAACTCCTTTCGCTCCGACGATGCCGCCACCAATGCCGTGGGTCTGCTCCACGAGGAGTTGCGACGGGCCGATTCCCTCATCATGGCTGCCGCCGACCGCCATCAGGTGCCGGCCGGAAGTGCCCTGGCCGTCGACCGCCATGGATTTTCCCGCGACGTGGAGGCAGCCATCACGTCCGAACCGCAAATCGAGGTGCGCCGCGAAGAGGTGCCGTCCCTGCCGGAACCGGATGATGGATTGACGATTGTTGCCACAGGTCCTCTCACGGCACCTGACCTCGCCGCCGACATTCAGCGCGCGACGGGCCGGGATGCCCTCGCCTTCTTCGACGCCATCGCTCCGGTCGTCCACCGCGACAGCATCGACTTCAACGTCGCCTGGTTCCAGTCCCGATACGACAGGCCTGGACCGGCCGGGGACACCGCGGCTTACATCAACTGTCCCCTCACCCTCGAGGAGTACGATGCCTTCGTCGACAGCGTGTGTGGGGCAGAACAAACACCCTTTCACGACTGGGAAAAAGAAACGCCGTGGTTCGAGGGGTGCCTGCCCATAGAGGTTCTGGCCCGGCGCGGCCGCAACACCCTGCGCTTCGGTCCGATGAAGCCAGTCGGCCTCACCAACCCCGCCACCGGGGAGAGGCCCTTCGCCGTCGTACAGTTGCGCCAGGACAACGCTCTTGGAACTCTCTTCAACATGGTCGGCTTCCAGACCAAGATGCGCCACGGTGATCAGGTCGGGGTTTTCCGAACCATACCCGGGCTCAACGATGCCCGATTTGCGCGCCTGGGCGGTGTCCACCGAAACACCTTCATCAACAGCCCGCACCTGCTCGATGGCGCGCTGAGACTGCGCCAACGGCCGCACCTGAGGTTTGCCGGGCAGATCACCGGAGTCGAAGGCTATGTCGAGAGCACGGCAATCGGTCTGCTGGCCGGACGCTTCGCGCTGCTGGAAAGCCGCGGGGATATCATCATTCCACCGCCCGCGACGACGGCTCTTGGCGCCCTTCTCAACCACGTCACCACCGGCGCGGATGCCCGTACTTTCCAGCCGATGAACTGCAACTTTGGTCTCTTCCCTTCCCCGGGCCCCGATTTCAGGAAAACCGCGCGGCGATCGGCGATCGTCAGTGCGGCGCGAGCCGACCTGGATACCTGGTTGGCGGGTATGCCCGGGTGTAGACATCGGGCAGGCGATGCCATATGAGATTCACCCAATGCGGCGGTTGTTCATTGTTGACCGCCACATGGTGTCGGGGCCCAACAGAGATGGAGGAAGCTCATGGCAAAGATACTCGAATCACTCTCGTCCACAGTCATTGCCGGATGTGTGCTGACGGTCGTCGTCGCCATCATCCTTGTCTCGATCTGATTGCGTCGCGAGGGAGGCTCATCTCATGGAAGGACTCGACTTTCTCTCATTCCTGTTCCGCTGGCTCCACGTGCTTTCCGGCGTGATGTGGATCGGTCTGCTGTGGTACTTCAACTTCGTGCAGATCCCCAGCATGCCGAAGATTCCTGATGACCAGAAACCCGCGGTCGGCAAGGTCATCGCCCCAACAGCATTGTTCTGGTTCCGCTGGGGCGCCATGGCAACGATCGTGACCGGTCTCATTCTGGCAATGCTGAACGGCTACTTCATCGAGTCGATCGCCCTCGGCTTCATTGACGACGGCGCCAGCACCGCAATCGGCATCGGAATGTGGCTGGGCACCATCATGTGGTTCAACGTCTGGTTCGTCATCTGGCCGAATCAGAAGCGGGCCCTGGGCATTGTCGATGCAGACGCCGACGCCAAGAAAGCCTCGGCACGCACCGCCATGCTGTTTTCGCGTACCAACACCATGCTGTCGATCCCCATGCTGTTCTGCATGGTATCGGCACAGAACCCCTGGTACTTCTGACAGTCACGTGTCCCGGGGAAACGCCTTGCCGTTTCCCCGGGGTGTGATCTCTCAGACGGCCACGAGGGCGGCTGCGACGAGGCGCTCCTCGGCCATCAGAATGTTGTAGGTGCGGCAGGCAGCACCTGTTGTCATGGCATCCACGACAATACCGTGCATGCGCAGGAAATCGCGCACGTCCCGGGTCGGCACGTCGGATACATCCCCACAGCCAAGCAGAAGAATGTCGACACGTTGAGACCGTGCCACGACCTCTGCCAGGGCCGCCGGCGTCACGTCCGTCACTTCGGCCACCGGCCAGGACGTCACCACATCGGGAAAGACAATCAGGGAGCCCTCGTGGCGTCGGTCGCCGATACGAAATCCGCCGTTGCCGTAGCCGGTGATGACATTGCGGGTGGCGTTGGGCACTCCCGTTACCACTCGTCCGAACGCCGTGTCATCAAGAGGTGTCCGTGGATCCTTCCCTCTCGTCGCCCACACGGACCGGCCTCAGATAGAGCAGAACCGGAGCAGCAACAAACAGGGACGAATAGGTGCCGATCAGGACTCCCCAGATCATGGCCAGCACAAAGGGGGCGATCACCGCACCACCGAACAACCACAAGGCTGCGAGAGCCAGCATCGTGGTGACACTGGTCATGACCGTGCGCGACAACGTGTCGTTGAGCGAGCGGTCGATGACACCACGCACCGATTCCTGTTTGTACTTGCGAAGATTCTCGCGGATGCGGTCATAGACGACAACCGTGTCGTTCATCGAATAGCCAACAATGGTGAGAAGTGCGGCAACGACCGGCAGATCGAACTCGATGCGGGTCAGGCTGAACACCCCGATGGTGAGGCCGACGTCGTGGGCCAGGGCGAGTACGGCACCGACACCGAACTGCCACTCGAAGCGGAACCAGATGTAGATCATCATGAGGGCAAGGGCGACCAGCACCGCCTGCGCCCCCTTTTCGATGAGTTCACCGGACACCTGCGGACCCACGAATTCCACGCGCCGGTATTCAATGTCCGGATACATGTCGTTGAGTGTCGCCTGAATCCTGTCGATGGCCGCCTGCTGAACGGATTCATCGCCGGCGAGCAACGGCAGGCGGATCAGCACGTCGCTGGCTGAGCCGAACTCCTGCAGTGCAATGCTGCCAACGTCGAGTGCATTGAGTTCGCTTCTCACATCAGCGAGATCGGCGACCTGCGGTGTGCGGATCTCGATCAGGGTGCCGCCTCTGAAGTCGATGCCGAAGTTCAGCCCGGAAAGAACCAGCAAGGCAATCGAAGCGACGAAGAGAACCACGGACAGTGTCACCGCCACCCGGTGATAGTCCATGAACCGCAAGTGCAGCCCCGAAGGCACAAGACGAAGCCGTTTCATCGGTCAGATTCCCAGGGCTTTCGGCCGGAATCGGGCAAGCCATAGGTGGGTAAGGAGGCGCGTCAGCAACATTGCCGTAAACATCGACGTGAGAATGCCGATAGCGAGCGTCGCGCCAAATCCCCTGACCGGCCCGGACCCCAGGAAGAACAGCAGAAATGCTGCCACTGCGGTGGTAATGTTGGCATCGAGAATGGTCGTCATGGCTCTCCTGAAACCGGTCTCGACGGCATTGAGAATGGTGCGGCCGTGGCGCAGTTCCTCGCGGATGCGCTCGAAGATCAGCACGTTCGCATCAACCGCCATGCCGACTGTGAGGACAATGCCGGCGATTCCAGGAAGGGTGAGTGTCGCCTGCAGCAGCGACAGCAGACCCATGAGGAGAATGAGATTGGTGATGAGCGCAACGTTGGCGAAGGCTCCGAGGGTTCCATAGCAGGCAATCATGAAGACGATGACGGCGGCAAAGCTGACCGCCGCTGCAACCTTGCCGGCTTCAATTGAATCCGCGCCCAGGGTAGGGCCAACGGTGCGCTCCTCGACCACGGTGAGAGGAACGGGCAGTGCGCCGGCCCGCAGCAACAACGCCAGCTCCTGTGTCTCGAACACCGTGAAAGAACCCGTGATGATGCCGCTCCCCTGGCAGATCGGCCCATTGATTCGCGGAGCACTGATCACCACTCCGTCGAGAACGATGGCAAGCAGACGCCCGACATTCTCTGTCGTCACATCGCAGAACCGTGCGGCACCCACACCGTCGAAGCTGAAGGCAACAACCGGTCGACCCTGATCGAAACTTGCCGCAGCACTCTCCAGGCTCTCACCGGTCACGAGAATCTCTGCCCTCAGAACATGGTTCTGACCGGGCTGTTCACGCCCGGGCATGAGCACCGAGCCGACCGGGAGTTGCCCGGCCTCGGCGGCGGCAATGGAGGTATCCTGGTCGACGAGATGGAATGTCAGCTTGGCTGTCTGACCAAGACGCGAGCGCAACACCCGCGTGTCGTCGACTCCCGGCACCTGAACGAGAATGCGATCCCGCCCCTGGCGGGTTATGACCGGTTCCAGAACGCCATCGGGATCGATACGTCCGCGCAGCACTTCCAGGGTACGCTCGATGGCATCGCCGAGCCCCGCCTCCAGACCCTCTTCGGTGAACGCCGCAATGATCGTGCCGGTCTCATCGACGGTGATCGTGAAATCGTCAGCCAGCCCGTCGAGCTCCCGTGCAGCCGCGTCCGCATCCTCGGCATTGCGCAGGGCGAACTGCCGGTGGTCGTCATCACCGCCGATGACCCTGACACCGATGCGTTCACCACGCAGGGTGCGCCGCACGTTGCCCTCGAGCCAAGCGAGGCGCCCTTCCCGCCAGGCTGCCTCGTCAATCTGCAACAGGAGATGTGCCCCGCCGGATAGATCGAGGCCGAGACTCACCTGCTTGTGCGGCAACCACGTCGGCAGGTCGCGTGCCAGGTCACGCGAGAGCAGGTTCGGTGCGGCGAAGGCCAGACCCAGAACACTGACAAGAACAACGATCCAGATCTTCCAGGTCGGAAAGTAACGCATGGCCGATAGTGTCAATCGCCACCGTTGTCGCCCGCATTCCCCTCATCCGCCTTCACGGCCTGACGCGGTTCCGGCTTCGCCACGATGTCTGCGATCATGGAGTGACGGCACTTCACCCTGACGTCCTTGGCGATTTCGATGATGAGGACACCGTCTCCCTCGATGCGTGCGACGTTCCCGATGATTCCACCGTTCGTGACCACCTGATCACCCCGCTTGATCGAACTGAGCATGGCCTGGTGCTGCTTGGCCTTCCTTGACTGCGGCCGGAACACGAAAAACCAGAAGACGCCGAACATGGCGACCATGAGAATGAGAAAGAAGGGATCGAAACCGGCGGCACCTGCTTCGCCCTGTGCATAGGCGTGTGTGATCGGCATGTCGATATCCTGCGCGAAAGGTGGCGGACTATAGCCGGGGGATGACCGATTGCAAACCGCCGGGTACTGTGAAACACGATGATGAACCCCGATTGACCGCTCTGCCTGCCCCATGACCAATCCCGCGCTCGCCCGCATCGCCCAGGCCCTGGAACGCATCGCCGGCACAGCCGCTTCGTCGCCCGGGGACAACGCAGCCCCGGCTCTTCCGCGGGGCGGTGAGGCGTTTGTCTGGCATGCGAGCGATGACACTCTCAAGGCGGTTGAACGCGTCCAGTATGTGCCGCTGAACCTTCTCTGCGGCATTGACCACGCAAGGGATGCCCTGCTCGAAAATACGCGCCAGTTTGCCAGAGGCTATTCCGCCAACAACGCTCTCCTGTGGGGAGCCCGCGGCATGGGGAAGTCGACACTCATCAAGGCCGTCCATGCCGCGGTCCATGCCGAACAGCCAGGTTCCCTGGTGCTGATCGAGATCCATCGGGAAGACATCGCTCATCTCTACCGTCTGCTCTCGCGGATGCGGCAGGCGGAGCGACGCGCCATCCTGATGTGCGACGATCTCTCCTTCGATGCCCATGACAGCACGCTCAAGTCGCTCAAGGCCGTACTCGAGGGCGGTCTTGAGGGACGGCCTGACAACGTGCTCTTCTATGCGACGTCCAACCGGCGCCACCTGACGCCTCGTGACATCATGGAAAACGAGCGTTCGACCGCTATCCATCCGGCCGAAGCTGTTGAGGAAAAGGTCTCGCTTTCAGACCGGTTCGGGCTATGGCTCGGTTTTCACGGATGCGACCAGCCGACCTATCTTGCCATGGTCAAGGGCTATGCAGACCATTTCGGCCTCGGCGTGGAAGAGGACGCGCTCAATGCCCGTGCCATCGAATGGCAGATGACACGCGGTGCGCGATCCGGCCGCGTCGCCTGGCAGTTCATCCAGGATCTCGCAGGTCGCCTGGAGAGGACACTCGACCCCGTCTGATGGAACAAGCGGTGCTTCAGCCCTCCACCAGGTGTTCGATCGGATTGACCGCTGTCGTTCCCTGGCGAAGTTCGAAGTGGGACTGCGGTTGGGAAATGCCGCCACTGGCTCCGACACTGGCGATGACGTCGCCGCGCAAGACCATCTGGCCTCGGGCGACAAGATTGCGCGCATTGTGGGCATAGGCCGTGACCCAGCCATCCGTATGGCGCAACAGCACAAGGTTGCCGTAACCCCTGATCTCGTTGCCGACATAGGAGACGACGCCGTCTTCCGCGGCACGTACCGGTGTACCGGCCGGTGCCGCGATGTTGATACCGTCATTGTGCAAACCACCGGCCTTGGGACCAAATCCCGAAACAACCCGTCCCGTGACCGGCCAGATGAACTGCAGGTCGCCTCCGGGCGCCGGCTCGGGGATGGCCGTCATCACAGGTTCGGGAATGGCGGTCGTCACAGGTTCGGGGATGGACACGTCTGCCGCCGCCACCTGGGGTGAAGTGGCGACTGCCTGTGGCACCGTCAGTTGCTGTCCTTCCAGGAGGAGATAGGGTTTGACCAGGCCATTGATCTCGGCGAGCTCGCGTGAGCGCACACCAAGGTGGCGCGAAATGCCGAGCAACGTGTCGCCGCGCCGTACAGTGTAGATTGTGACCGGCCCTGTATCCGAAGGCACGGTTTCCAGGACCATCGGTTCGCGGGGCGTATCATCCCCGGCGGCGCCGAGAATGTGTTCGATGTGCGCCAACAAGTCCCCGGTTGCCTGTTCTTCCGGCTCGGCGACGGGCTGCGGTGGCGCAGCAGGCACCGCCGGTGGAACGGGCTTTTCGCCAGGCAGCGGAGGCAGGGATGCCAGTCGGTCGGCGGGCGGAGTTCCTGGCAGTGGTGGCACGACATGATCGATGTGGCGCACCGGCGCCGGCATCTGGGCACAGGACGCCACCAGAACGGCGACGCAAAGGAGCGCCAGAAACCCCGGCACCGGTCTGTCACCCCTGGACGAGAGGAACAAACCTGACATCGAGAAAGGCATGACTTTCATGGCCCGAATCGAAGCGTCGCACTTGGTAGAGCTTCTGGTCGAACACCGTTCCACCAACCGGCACGACCATGATACCACCGGGGACAAGCTGGTCGATCAGGGGCTGCGGCATGGTGGCAGCTGCGGCCGTCACCATGATCCTGTCGAAGGGGGCTTCTTCCGGCCAGCCGCAGGAGCCGTCTCCCAACCGGCAGGTGATGTTCTCGAGATTCAGTTCGCCAAACCGGGCCATCGCCTGGCACAACAGCGTGTCGTGGCGTTCGATCGTCCAAACGTGTCCGGCCAACTGTGCCAGAATGGCGGTCTGGTAGCCGCTTCCGGTCCCGATTTCGAGAACCCGCATGCCTTCCTCGAGATCCAGTCTCTCGGACATCAGGGCAACCACCAGTGGCTGACTGATCGTCTGCTGGCAGTCGATAGGCAGAGCTACGTTCTCCCAGGCGCGGGCGGTCAGGTCATGACGCACAAAGCGTTCCCGGGGTACGGTTGCCATGGCTTCGAGTACCTTGAGTGAACGCACGCCCAGCGTAACGAGGTCCTGTACGAGTTCCGGACGCGAGGCAGGCATCGCCGCGCCGTCAGCCGTCTACCGGTGCGGCCCCGCCGGGATGCAGGCGCTCCATGCCACCCATGTAGGGACGCAGGACCTCGGGTATGGTGACGCTTCCGTCCTCGTGCTGATGATTCTCCAGGATGGCGATCAATGCCCGGCCCACCGCCACACCCGATCCATTGAGTGTATGAACAAATCGGGTCTTGCGCGTGTCCCTGGCCCGGCAGCGAGCCGCCATCCGTCGCGCCTGGAAATCGGCGCAGTTCGACAGACTCGAGATCTCCCGCCACTTGCTCTGTCCCGGCAGCCACACTTCGAGGTCCCACGTGAGGCGGGCCGAGAATCCGATATCTCCGGCTGCGAGGGTGACGACACGGTAGGGCAACGCCAGCCGTTGCAGAACGGTCTCCGCACAGGCCGCCATGCGGCGATGCTCTTCAGGGGACTCCTCGGGCGTGGTCACCGAAACCAGCTCCACCTTCCAGAACTGATGCTGACGCAGCATGCCCCTGGTATCGCGTCCCGCCGCTCCCGCCTCCGACCGGAAACACGGGGTGAGCGCGGTGTAGCGCAAGGGAAGCGTGTCCTCGTCGACGATCGTTTCGCGGACCAGATTCGTCAACGTCATTTCCGCGGTGGGAATGAGATAGCGGTTGTCAGTGGTGCGGAAGAGATCACCGGCGAACTTGGGAAGGTTGCCGGTGCCGTAGGCGGTCTCAGGACGCACCAGCAGGGGCCCCGAGACCTCCACATAGCCGAACTCCCGGGTGTGCACGTCAAGCATGAAGGAGGCAAGCGCCCGCTCAAGGCGGGCCATGGTACCGGAAAGGACCACGAAACGAGCACCGGCAAGGCGCGCCGCACTCTCAAAGTCCATGCCGCCCAGAATGACGCCGAGATCAACGTGATCCCTCGGCTCGAAAGCAAAGTTGCGCGGGTTTCCCCAACGGCGCGTCTCGACGTTGTCTGTTTCGTCGGCGCCTTCGGGAACAGTGCCGTCGACGACATTGGGAATGGCCTCAAGCACGTCCTGGAGCTTTCCAGAATCCTCCCGCTCGACCGTCTCCAGGGTCGCGATCTGCTGCTTGATGTTGCCGACTTCCGCGATCTCTGCCGCTGCATCCCGGCCGCCACGTCTTGCTTCGCCGATCAGGCGCGTGAGTTCGTTGCGCCGATGCTGCAACTCCTGGACAGCAGTTCTGGAGTGCCGCACCTTGCGGTCCATGTCGAGTACCAGCGACGCCTGTGGAGGCAATCCACGGCGAGCGCAAGCCTCGTCAAAGGCCTGGGGATTGGCGCGAATCCACACAATGTCGTGCATGCCGGTCTACCTTGCCATGCGTGCCGGAACGATCAGCGCGCCGGATTGAAATCCGTTTCCTCGTAAGCCTGGGGGTCGTCCACCTCTTCAACCTCTTCCTCTTCGCCAGCTTCCTCGACCTTGGCCTTGCGCCGCTCGGTGAAGCGCGCGCACCAGATCGACACTTCGTAGAGCAGAATCAGTGGCAAGGCGAGGCCAAGCTGGCTGAAGGGATCGGGCGGCGTGATCACGGCCGCCAGCACGAAGACGGCGACGATGGCGTACTTGCGTTTTTCCTTCAGCCCTTCGGCCGTCACCATGCCGGTTCGTGCCGCCAGAGTCATGACCAGGGGCAACTGGAAACTGATGCCGAAGGCGAAGAGGAGCTTGAGGAGCAGCGAAAAATACTCGCTCACCCGCACTTCCATGACGATGGGTAGCTGCCCGAAGTCCCCTGTCTGCTGAAAGCCGAGAAAGAACCTCAGGGCAACGGGAAAGAAGGCGTAGTAGACCATTGCCGCGCCGAGCGTGAAGAGCAGCGGAAACACCAGCATGAAGGGCAGAACCAGCTTCTTTTCCCGGCGATAGAGGCCGGGCGCCACGAACGCCCAGAGCTGCCAGGCCAGAAACGGCAGCGAGACGCACAGGGAGACGAAGAATCCGACCTTCACGTAGGTCAGGAAAGCTTCCTGAGGACTCGTGAAGATGAACCGCGGCGGGTACTCGGAATCGGCGCTGCGATCGATGGTGGCACCCTCGGTGACGCCTGCAGGCTCTTCCGCTGCAACATCCTCGTCCGGTGACGGGGAAAACAGCATCCAGGCATCATCCAGGGTGCGCTCGATCCACGTCTCCTCACCCTCCTCCGGCTCTTCTACCGGCGCCAGCCCATAGGCATCGTAGAGCGGCAGGGCGAGGAAGTTGTAGATCGCCGGCGCAAAGTAGAAACACGGCAGGAAGGCAAGCAGAACCACCGCCGCGCTGCGCACGAGGCGCCGGCGCAGTTCGACGAGATGCTCCAGCAGCGGAAGCTTGGTGTTGTCGATATCCTTGATCAAGGGGGGTCTACGTGTCGCCGGAAGCCCTGGCGCGTTCCGGTGGTGCCGCCTGGGCCGTTGTCTCCGGCTCGTCCCTGACTTTCATGTTTTCCTGCATCTCGCGGCCGGTATCCTCGAGTTCCTTCTTGAGGCTGCCTGTGGGATCAACAGCTGCGGTCACCGCCTTCTTCGCCTTCAGCGGTGTCTCGACAGCCTTCTTGACGTCATCGAGTTCCGCTTCCTTGGCGTACTGGTCCAGCGCCTTCTGGAAATCCCGCGCCATGCGCCGCGCCTTGCCGGTCCATACGCCGACGGTCCGCAGCACCCTGGGCAGGTCCTTGGGGCCAACCACAACCAGCAACACCGCCCCGACGACCGCCAACTCGAACCATCCGAGATCGAACATGTCCGGTAATCTTCATCAAGTGTCTAGGCGACGGTCTTGTCCTTCTCGTTTTCGGCGGACGCGGGTGTGGCGGTTCCCTCGATGGTGGTCGGGGATTCAGCGGATTGCCGCTCCTGCGTCGCCTCGTCCTTCATGCCGGACTTGAACTCCTTGATCCCCTTGGCGAGATCACCGGCCAGCTTGGGAATCCGGTTGCGTCCGAAGAGGAGCAGAACGATGACCAGCACGATGAGCCAGTGCCATATGCTGAAGGTACCCATGGTGAGGTCTCCCTTCCCTGTCGATCCATGAAACGGCACCACTGATGCGCCGTCCCGACCCGGGACATATAGCCTTCCAAGGGGCCAAGGGCAACGGCGATCGACGTTTGCCTTCTGACTTCGGTGCCATGGGAGACCACGGTCGACGGGAGGCTGCCTTCACGCAGCACAACGATCTTCAGGCTGTCCGACCGCGCCCGAGTTGTCTCAACTACGGACCTTGGCGGCCCCCAGGCTCCATCCGACCACCTTTCATTGCCGCGTCAAAGTCACGCACTGTTTGCAGACAGAAGCCTGCAGTGGAGAACACTCCCGGTGTCCCGATCACCCGACATCGTGCCGTTTCCCGCGAAGCGCTCCCATCCTCGTGGTCGAGGACATGGCCGTTCTGATCGGCTACAATGTCCGTATTGAACCGCCCGGATCTGTCTTCGGAAATGGCATGAGTCGTGGACATGGAGAGGGAGGAGCCCTGATGCATCGAACAGGAAGCAGATTGGTTGTGAAGGTGGGCGTCCTGTCGCGCCGTGCGTTGCTCGCGGGACTGCTCACGGCGGGGCTTCTGTCCATCGTCGATCAAGCGACACTCAGCGCAGCGGAAACGGACGAGTTCGTCAATGCGCTGCCCGACGGTGTTGCGATGGACGGCTTCGATGTCGTTGCCTATTTCGATGGCGCGCCTGCCAAGGGCTCGACCTCCCACAGTGTCGACTACAAGGGCACGTCGTGGCGGTTCAGTTCGGCCGAGAATGCGGCGGCCTTCGCGGCCGATCCAGGTGCGTACGAGCCACTCTATAACGGCTGGTGCGCCTACGCGGCGTCTGAAGGTTACGGTGCGGAGGTGGATTTCGTAAACGGATGGTCCGTGCTTGACGGCAAGCTCTACCTGAACTGGGATGCCGAAACCCGCGATGCGTTCCTTTCGGAACAGTCGACACGCATTGAACGCGCCGACATGAACTGGCCGGACCTTCATGCCGGCCTGCTGGATGGGTCGGCGGCACTGTACACGCACGCTGGAGAAGGCGTCGCCATTGTCCATCCCCAGCAGCTCGATTGAACCGAACCCGAGCGACGTGCCGATAACCCAGGCACAACTGCCACCTCCGTGTCCCGGGACCTCGCTGTCGCCGCGCGGGAAAACTGGAGTGCCGGCAGCAATTCACCCCTCACCCGCTGGTGGCGGCTCGCCGAGCAAACAGTGCAGGTCGAAGAAGTGATCCAGCGCCACTAAGCGCCCCTTCAACTCCGACGATTGCCACATGGCGATGACTTCGCCGGGCGTCATCGTGCCGATCGCGAGGACATGAGCATCGGCCAGCGCTGCCGACTGGTCATGCGTGACCATGATGACGTGGCGTCATCGTTGCGTTGTGCTGTTCCCGTTGCGGTCACGATGCAACGGTCCCATGCGTGTCCCAAGTTTGGCCGCGGACGGCAAGGCTGAACAAGGAGTCATGAATGGCTATCGCCACCTGGAGTGTGGCCTAGACGGCGTCTGTCTGAAGGACGAATTCAGCCAGTTCAGGGCTGCAAGCCGAGGGAGTCGTCCCGAAAATTCGGATGGCCAGCGAGGGATTCCTCAAGTGATGAACCTGCTTTTCCCGAGGCGATGTGAAACGGCCGATCCCATCCGCACTCGTAGAAGTCTGCAATCTGACCGTCCTTGCCCCGCTCCTGGCTGCGGCGATACCCGAACAGCGTGTCTGCCGTGTCATCGGGTCGAATTGCCCAGGAAATGGGATTGCATAAGTCAGCCGCCATCGTCCTTGCCTTCAGTCAAGTTCGGGACCGGCTCGTCAGCGTAAAACTGCCGGTACCACTCGTGCATCATGCGTCTGAGACCGTCATCAACAGGCCCTGAAAGAAGCGGCCGGTAGATCTTTCGCCGCCATATCGCCACGTCCTGCCGCCACTGCGAGATCCAATTGCCGACCACATAGGCGACCAGCAATCGTGGTATGCGTCGGGCAGCAAACCAGCGGAAGGTAACCCGTTGCCTGAGCGCTTCCACGGGCGTGTGGGATTGGAACATGGTGATGTGGCCGATCTGCGGGACGAAGAAATCGAATTTCACGATACCGCCGGGACCCAGAAAGGTGATCAACGCCCGGGATCTCGTCCTTTCGCAGACCCGCCCTCCGATTTCCAGTGTCGTCTCGTCCCCAAAATAGGAAACGTGCTCTTGAGTGTCGTCGATAGACCACGATGGTCTGTGCCGAATTCTGATCCAGGGCAACCTGATGTTGGTCCAGGGGATGCGCATCACGCCATGAACCTCTGAAAAATGCTGGAAGTCCACACTGTTTTCGGCAAACTCAATGATGTGCATGTCGACGTCACCGGCGTCGTACTGGCCGCGCAGGACAAGCTGCCGGTTGTCGATCTCGGGTAGCGGCGGAAGTCGGTAGGGTGCCCGCGCGCCCGGGCGCGCCGAGTGGTACATCATGACCATTCCGTAGTAGTCAACTGCTTCCCAATGCCGGTGGGCGAGCGGCTGAATATCGGCGCCGGGGTGGGAGCATATCCGACCTTGTCCGTCCAGTTGCCAGCCATGGAAAGGGCATTGCAACCGGTCACCCTTGACCACGCCATCAGCCAGGTCTGCTCCCTGATGGGGACAGAACGTGTCGATTGCCGCAACCTGGCCGTCCGTGGTGCTGCGAAACACGGCGATCTGTTCACCCGCGCACTGGACGCGCCGCACCTCGCCGGGCCTGATGTCGCTGGATGCCGCCACCCGGTACCAGCCGTCCGGATAAGGCGGCGGATAGGTGTGTTTCCTCCGGTTGACCACATAGTCAGACATGCAACAGTGGCCTCTTCCGGCACCGCCTGCGACGGCACGGACTATTCAAAGGGGCTTGCCTGCTGTCAATCGTTGTCGATGACCATGTTTGTTGCGCCTTGGAAATGTGCGAAAACAATGCCCGTTCATGGGAAGCTGCACCCAGTGGCGAAGCGAAACGCGATTCGAACATGGCGCGGCACCCGGAACCCGAACGCGGGTGACCGCCGGTTGCGAGAAGCTCGGCATGGCTTCGTCAAGCATCCCCGGCCCTGTCAGAGTACTGCCCCGTGGCAACGGGATACTGCATCACAGGAACCTCGGGATCCTGCCCTCGCACGCACAGGCGCCGGGGCGCCGTGACCCGGTCAGGCGACGTGCGGGGCCTGCTGACAGGGGAAGACGAGAACGGAATCGTCGTCGAAACGGATCCTGACGTCGGTGCCGGGTTCTGGCGCCGTCTGGCCAAGGATGCGCGCCCGCAGCGTCTCGCCGTTCTTGAGGCGCAGGGAAACAAGCGTGGAATGACCGACCAACCGCCGCTCGATTACCCGTGCGCCGGGACCCTCGCCTTCGGGCGTGAGGTGCAGGCCTTCCGGGCGAATCAGGACATCGACCCGCTGCCCGGTGATGAATCCGTCAACCAGAACGTCTCCCACCGGTGAGCGGATCCGGCCGGGAGCCGCTGTGCCATGCAACCAGTTGACATCGCCAAGGAACCGCGCCACGAAGGCCGTTGCAGGACGCTGGTAGATCGCGCCCGGTGTCCCCGTCTGGAGAAGCCTGCCGCCCTGAAGGACGGCAATGCGGTCGCCGAGATAGAGCGCTTCCTCGGCGTCGTGAGTGACGATGAGTGTCGTCGTCCCGATGTCGCGCAGGATTTCGAGAGTCTGGTCCCTCACTGATTCACGCAAGCGCACGTCGAGACCGGAAAACGGTTCGTCGAGCAGCAGGATGCGTGGTTTCGGCGCCAGGGCCCGGGCCAGGGCAACACGCTGCTGTTCGCCACCTGACAGCATATGCGGGTACTTTTCCGCGTAGCCAGCAAGACCGACCATGCCGAGAAGTTCCGCGACAGTGGCCTTCGCCTGCCGGCGACCGTGCAGGCCGAAGGCGATGTTGTCGGCGACACTGAGATGGGGAAAAAGGGCAAACTCCTGGAAGACAAGACCGACGCCACGCACCTCGGGTGGCCGGTGCACGCCGTTTCCGGCGACCACTTCGTCACCGATGCGAATCTCGCCGGTCACCAGGGGTTCGAGTCCAGCGGCAAGGTGAAGGGCGGTGGTCTTGCCACATCCCGAAGGGCCGACCAGGCACATGACCTCGCCGTCGGCAATCTCGAGATCGACTTGTTTCAGGGCTTCTTCACCGGCCCAGGAGTGGCTGACGCCGCGAAAGGACAATCCTGGCATGAAACATCCGCATGCTGATCACGCGGCCGGGATGCTATCTGCAAACAGTTCTTATTTTCAAGTCTAGCATCACACCTTTTCAGGAAGATTCTTCCTCGCCGTCTCCCGGACCACCAGGCAGAGGCAGATCCGGTCTGCTGTCGAGCAATCCCGCAGCCAGCAACTCGTCGCGTCCCGGCAGGTCATCCACTGATTCAAGACCGAAGTGCTCGAGAAATTCGCCGCTGGTTCGCCACTGCAGGGGCCTTCCCGGAGTGCGCCGACGTCCCGACGGACGGATCCAGCCGATTTCAAGAAGAAGATCGAGCGTGCCCCGCGACAGTGAAACACCGCGGATGGCCTCGACCTCGGCACGGGTCACGGGCTGGTGATAGGCGATGATGGCGAGAGTCTCGAGGGCAGCCCGCGACAGCCGGCGGCGGCGCACCGACCGGATCTTGAGATCCGCTCCAAGATCCACTGCCGTGCGAAAGGACCACTTGCCGGCAATTCGCACCGGTTCAACGCCCCTCCCCCTGTAATCCTCTGCAAGCTGGCCGAGACAGGCCCCGACATCTGCGTCCTCCCCAAGCCGCGAGGCAATCTCCTTCTCGTCGACAGGCTGGGGCGACGCGAACAGCAAGGCCTCGACAATGCGCACATGCCGGGTCGGTGTCTTCATGCTCCTCGCCTTCTGATCTCGACCGGAGTCCAGGCGCCATCCTGTCGCAGTTCCGCCTTCCCCTGGCGGGCCAGCTCCAGCCCCGCGACCAGGGTCGAACTGACGACGGAGCGATAGTAGAGACCGCTGTGCAGGTCCTCAGGAAGCAGGCTGATCATGTCCTTCCAGTCGGGCAGGTCACCAATCAGCGCCTCAAGACGTTGCAACGCCGCCTTCACTGAGAACACCTCGACAGGCTCCGGGCGCCAGTCCTGCCGGCGCACGCGCTGCAGAAGCTCGCCATAGGCCCTGAGCAGGCGCCAGAGGGACTCACGCCAAACGTCCTGTGTTTCGACGGGCAGGCCTTCGGGGTGGCCACAGCGAAAGATGTCACGATCGAGATGGGGAAGCGCCATGAGCGCCTGGGCTCTGTCCCGCATCGACTCGAGCCGGCGCAACTGGAATTGCAACGCCTCGGCCATGAGTTCCGGGGACGGCGCTTCTTCCTCCTCGCGGGGGATAAGGAGCCGGGACTTGAGGTAGGCAAGCCAGGCCGCCATGACGAGGTAGTCGGCAGCGAGCTCAAGATGGCGGTGACGGGCCTGGGCCACGAACGCGAGGTATTGATCTGCCAGCTCCACCATGGAAATGCGCGCAAGATCGACCTTCTGCTGACGTGCCAGGGCCAACAGGACATCGAGCGGACCTTCGTAGCCCGCCACATCCACACGGAAGACGCCGGACGGGTCGGGCGCCGGGCCCGCCTCATCTTCGGCAAAGTCCTCGTCGGTCACCTGCATGCGATCCCCCTCGGAACGAAACGTGAGTCTCGCCGCATTGCTGCCTCGATTCCAGCCATCATGTCCGGGCTCTGCAGGGAGAAATGTCCATCATACCATCGCGATCGCGATGATGGCGTGGATGATGGCCTCGACCGGAGGCAGGAGGAGATGGGAGAGGATGCTGATGTCCAGTCCGATCTGATCTCCGATGAGGGGTGGCAATGCGATGAGAGCGACAAGAATGGCGATACCATATCGTTCGATGCGCTGGAACCGCGCCGCCAGGGGCGCAGAAAGAAAACCGGTCACCACGCGACCGCCATCGAGCGGTGGCAACGGAAGCATGTTGAAGACCGCCAGCACGACATTGATGATCAGCGCATTGCGCAGGTTGGCGGCAAGCCAGGCAGAGGCCGCATCGGGGACGAGGACCACAAGGTGAAAGGCGAGTGCCGCCGCAAGGGCCATCAGAAGATTGATGGCCGGACCCGCAGCCGCCACCAGGATCATGTCACGCCGCGGCCGGCCAAGTCGATGGAACCGCACCGGGACCGGCCGGGCATAGCCAAACAGGAAGGGCGCCTGGAAGAGGAGCAGAAGGCACGGCAGCAGAATTGTTCCGAACCGGTCGATGTGCTTCAGGGGATTGAACGTGACCCGTCCCATGAGTCGTGCGGTGTCGTCCCCGAGTTTCCACGCCACCCAGCCGTGCGCCGCCTCGTGAAGCGTGATGGCGGTCACCACCGGCAAGGCCCAGACCGAAACCAGCCACAGGATTCCCTCGACGTCGAAGTTCATGGCCCGGCCACCAGTTGCGCGAGTTCCGCACGGGCCGCAGCCGGGTCGAACCCGGGTTGCGGCGGGCGACGCATTGCCGCCGCTCTCGTCACCCGCTCCAGAGCGTCACCGGCGAGTTCCGGCATCGCGGCGGCAACACGCTCACGCACGTCCAGAGGCTGATTGCAGTGCATCACCACGTCGATCCCGGCGGCGATACACGATCGGGCCCTTGCTTCATGCGGACCGCTCAGGGCCTCCATGTCGATGGCATCGCTCAACAGCACACCGGCAAACCCCAGTTCACCGCGAATGATGCGCCCTACCACATCCGGTGAAGCAGAAGCCGGATTTCGGCTGTCAATGGCCGTGTAGACAACATGGGCCACCATGCCGAAAGGGCTGCAGGCCAGACGTCGGAAGGGAACGAAGTCCTGTTCCCTCAGAACCGCGAGCTCCGTATCGACGCGTGGCAACCTGTGGTGCGGGTCCTCGGTCACCCGGCCGTGGCCAGGCATGTGCTTGATTGTCGCCTGCACGCCGCCGGCGCCAAGGCCGTCGATGAAGGCCGCCCCAAGGTCGCTGACACTGTCGGGGTCATGGGAAAAGGCGCGATCACCAATGACATCGTCCATGCCGACAAGACGCAGGTCGAGCGACGGGGCGCAGGTGACGTCGATGCCCACCGACGCCATGTCGTGGGCCAGGAGGCGACCGGCAAGCCGGGCGGCCCGCTCCCCTCCCCGGGCGATCGTGGCGGGTGGAAGACCGGGCCACCAATGGGGTTCCCCGAGACGCGCCACCCGACCACCTTCCTGGTCGACCATGACCGGTGCGTCATTGCGCCCGACGATGTCGCGGAAGGAGGCCACGAGGTCGCTGACCTGGGCCGGATCGGCAATGTTGCGGCGGAACAGAATGATGCCCAGGGGATCAAGCGCGCGGAGGAAGGACCTCTCAGCTGCCGTAATGCAGGTTCCGGCAATATCGGTGATGAAAGCGCGCGGCACAGTATCAGTGGGTCACAACACGGCATTCGAGGGCGCGAGCGACAACTGCGGCGCACAGGTCTTCTGCCTCTTGCTTTGCCTCGAACTCGCCGATGATGACGCGGAAGAACAGGCTGCCGTCGACGGATATCCTGGTGATGATGGCCTCCAGACCGCCGAAGAGATCGTTGTGCTCGCGATGCAGTCGATCCCAGGCGGCCACTGCTGAATCCTCACTGGAATAGGATGCGATGCGGACGCCGTAGCGCGTTCCGGATCCGGCTTGCGGATCACCGACGGCCTCTTCCCCGAGCGAGGCGGCGACATCCGAGAAAGACAAGGAACCGGTCCCGGCGGCGTCATCAACAGCCACGGAGTCCAGTCTCCAGTCCACTTCCGGCGGCACCGGCTTGTCCTCTGGCAGAGGAGGCACCAGTGGAGGAATCTCTTCGAGAGCCTCGTCGACCATGGCCGTGACCTGGTCGGCATCAAAGATCGGTTCGGCCACTGCCCCCTCAATGGCAGGCTCCAGCGGCGCCTCGGCGACATCGACGACCTCGTCCCCCACCTCCTGCGCACCGGACTCGAGTACGAAGGGTTCTTCAGGCGGCGGCATCAGGACCTCATGCCCTTCGGTCTCCTCCCCGTTGGCGGTGGTTTCGAGAACCAGAATGCCGGTGTTGGGGATCTCCGACACATCCGCGGTTTCCGGCTCCACCCGATAGGGCGTGGTATCGGCGCGGAACACCTCGACCTCCCGGCTCTCGGTGTCGTCCCCGTCAAACCAGACAAACCACGCGGCGCCTCCGGCAACCGGAAGCACCAGGAGCAATGTGATGGAGAGGCGCCACAGTCCGCGCCGTCGCACGGGAGCCGTCCCCTCCCCCTCCTGGACGGGAATCTGCTCCTCCTCATCCTGGACGGGAATCTGCGTTTCTTCCCGGGGTTCGGGTTCTCCACCGGCGAAGAGCGTTGGTTCGCGGCGGTCGTTCAGCGCATGACCTCCCTGGGTTCGACACCGACAAGACGCAGACCTCGAGCAATCACCTGCCGTGTTGCCGCGCTGAGCGCAAGTCTGGCGCGTGTCAGTTCCGTGTCTCCATCCACAACAAACCGCAGGGAAGGATCGTCCCTGCCCGTGTTCCACAATGCGTGAAACTCACCGGCAAGCGTGTTGAGCCAGGCGGCGACGCGATGGGGTTCGTGAGCGGCAGCCGCGGCGTCGATGACGGCAGGCCAGCCGGCGAGGGTCCTGATGAGAGAGATCTCGCGGGGTGCGGTGAGGCGGAAGAGGGGTGCAACGGCGAGTCCGGACGTATCGATCCCGGCCTCCTCGGCCTTGCGCAGGACCGAGCAGATGCGCGCGTGGGCATACTGCACATAGAACACAGGATTGTCCTTCGACTGGTCCAGCGCTTTCGCCGGATCAAAGTCAAGCGGCACGTCGTTGCGGCGTGTCACCATGATGAATCTCAGCACGTCCTTGCCGACCGATTCGACGACCTCGCGCATGGTGACGTAGCGACCGGCCCGCTTCGACATTCTCGCCAGCCGGTCATTGCCGGTAAAGCGGACGAGCTGGGTCAGCAGGATGTCGAAGGAGGCCCGGCCATCCGAGAGCGCTGCCACCGCCGCCTTGAGCCGCTTGACGTAGCCGGCGTGATCGGCCCCGAAGACATTGATGATGAGATCGAATCCTCTCTCAACCTTGCCGTTGTGATAGGCAATGTCCGGGGCGAAGTAGCTCCATGAGCCATCGGACTTCCTGAGTGGCCGATCAAGATCGTCGCCAAAGCGCGTGGAGCGGAACAGGGTCTGGGGCACAGGCTCCCAGTCTTCGGGTTCTCTGCCCTTCGGCGGTTCCAGAACACCGGTGTAGATGAGGCCACGTGCATCGAGTTTCTCCAGGCACCTCTCGATGCCGCCGGACTCCATCATGGCGCGTTCCGAACTGAACACCTCCTGATGAATGCCCGCCAAGGCAAGATCGTGGCGAACGATGTCCATCATCCTCTCAATAACGAAGGAGCGGACCTCCACGAGAGGCTCCGGTAACGGCAGGCTACCAGGCTGACGATCGCCGACGGCCTCCTTCAGCGCCGTTCCGTATCTGCCGGCAAGGTTCTTGCCTGTCTCGATGAGGTAGTCGCCCGGGTAGAGCGCCTCAAGAACAGCAGCGTCCGGCGGTTCGCCGAGCGCCTCAAGGTATCGGACATAGGCGGACCAGGCGAGGACATCGACCTGGGCTCCGGCATCGTTGATGTAGTACTCCCTGGTCACCTTCCAGCCGACGACCTCGAGCAGGGAAGCCAGAACATCGCCGATGACGGCGCCGCGCGCCGTCCCCACATGCAGTGGTCCCGTGGGATTGGCGGACACGTACTCGACGCAGGCCTTGCGTCCCTGGCCGCGGTCGGCCAGCAGAACGTCGGGTCCATGGGCGAGAAGGCGCTCCAGCCATGTGTGCCAGAAGCTCTCGCGAAGCGTGATGTTGATGAAGCCCGGACCGGCGCTGACGGCCGTAGCCACGTCAGGGTCCTGGCGCAGTTCGCCGATGATCAGGTCTGCGATCTCGCGCGGCGCCATGCCGTTCGCCCCGGCCAGCACGAGAGCGGCATTGCTCGCAAGGTCGCCATGATCAGCCTGGCGTGGTTCCGACACCTGAATGCGATCGATTACGCCGGCAGCGACGACTCCCTTCCTCTCAAGCGTCCCGACGACAGTGCGGATGCGCGAGGTGAACTCCTCATGGACATTCATGATTCTTGGCGTACCAGGCGGCGATGTTCCTTGCGCGCAAAGCGGTCAGTCATGCCGGCGAGATAGTCGGCGACAAGGCGCATGCGGTCTGCTTCGTCGCACCCATTCAGATGTTCCTTCCATTCGACCGGGAGGAGCCGTGGATTGTCACGGAAGGCGGAAAACAGATCGCCGAGTATGGTTCCAGCCTCCCTGGTCTGCCCTCGCAACCGTTCGTGGCAGTACATATTTGTGTAGAGCCACGCCTTCAAGCCCGCCACCGATTCTGAGAAGGTTTCGCTGAAACTGATGACCGGCGCGTCGTGCCACCGGACATCATCGGACGACTGCGGGCGCACTCCGGCCAAGATCGCGTGCGATGTCTCGATCAGATCCCGCACCTGGGTATCGATGATCTTTCTCATGGTTTCATGGATCTTGCGCACGAGGGGCGCATCGAGCCAGCACTCCTCGACTTCCCGGATCGCCACCGCGGCAACCGGCACGCCGGCGAGATCATCCAGCGTAAAGAGGCCCATCCTCAGGCCATCGTCGAGATCATGACCGTTGTAGGCGATGTCGTCGGCCAGTGAGGCGACCTGGGCCTCCGCGCCGGGGAACGAATCAACCTCGAGATCCTGTACGCGGTTGTAGCGCGCGATGGCTGGCGGCACCGCCAACAAAAGCGGTCCGTTGTGTTTGACCACACCTTCAAGGGTTTCCCAGGTCAGGTTGAGGCCGTCGAAGGCTGCATAGGGAGATTCCAGCCGAGTGAGGATGCGGAAGGTCTGGATGTTGTGGCTGAACCCGCCCCATGGCGCCATGGCCTCATCGAGAACCTTCTCGCCGATGTGACCGAACGGGGTGTGACCGAGATCGTGGGCAAGCGCGATCGCCTCGGCAAGATCCTCGTCGAGAGACAGACTGCGTGCGATGGTCCGGGCAATCTGCGCCACCTCGAGGGAATGGGTCATGCGGGTGCGGTGATGGTCGCCGTGAACCGTGGCGAAGACCTGCGTCTTGTGCATCAGACGGCGGAAGGCCCTGCTGTGAAGAATGCGGTCGCGGTCTCTCTGGTACTCGCTGCGATAACAGGACGACTGTTCGGCAAAACGGCGGCCACGGCTCGTCGCCTGGTGTGCGGCATAGGGTGCTGGCGTCATGGTGCCCCGTTGTTACTCCATCGCATGCAGGATTGACAGCAACCAGCGGCGCCACTACGTAATGATGGTGAATCAGGCGGGATGCGGACGATGGGCGACACCCTGCTCCAGGATGGCATCAACGTCTCCGAAGATGCTGCCGCCAGGATAAGCGACATCATGGCCGGAGAGGGTGGCGGTCGACTGCGGATTGTCGTCACCGGGGGCGGTTGTTCAGGATTCCAGTACCATTTCACGGTCGACGAGGGACCTGAGGAGGGTGATGTCGAGTACGGCACGGACAATGCGCGGGTCGTGATCGACGATGTTTCCCTTCGATACCTTGCCGGCTCCACGCTGAGGTTCGTGAACAGCCTCGAGGGCAGCTACTTCACTCTCGACAATCCCAATGCCACGTCGTCATGCGGCTGTGGCACGTCGTTCGCGATCTGACACGTCGGCCTTGCCGGCCCATGAAGCTTGCCACCTGGAATGTCAACTCGATCAGGGTACGGTTGCCCAACATCCTAAAGTGGCTTGAGGCCCAGCAGCCAGACATCGTCCTGTTGCAGGAACTCAAGACAATCACGGAGACCTTCCCCCACGATGCCATCGGCGACCTCGGGTACAACTGCGCGGTGGCCGGGCAAAAGGCGCTGAACGGAGTCGCCGTCCTCTCCAAGTCTCCCATCGACATCGAGACGACCTGCCTCCCGGGCGATCCGGAAGACGAGCAGGCACGTTACATCGAGGTCTTCACGTGCGGCCTCCGGGTCGCCTCAATCTATCTCCCCAACGGCAACCCGTCCCGAGACGACAAGAGCGACAAGGACGAAAAGTTTGCCTACAAGCTGGCCTGGATGCGGCGCCTCGTCGAACATGCCCGCGGTCTTCTTTCCCATGAGGAAGCGGTCATTCTCGGCGGCGACTACAATGTGTGCCCCACTGACGACGATGTGCACGATCCTGTGTCTTGGGAGGGCGATGCCCTCACCCGCGACGAGTCCCGGGCGCTCTTCCGCGAACTCGTGTGGTCGGGCTACACGGAAGCCTATGCCGCGTTGCACACAACGACGGCGGGCGCCTGGACGTTCTGGGACTATCAGCGTGGCGCCTGGACAAAGGACCATGGTGTCAGGATCGACCACATGCTGCTATCTCCCCATGCGGCAGACCGCCTGGTGGCCTGTGACATCGATCGAGCGCCCCGCGCCTGGCCGAAGGCGTCGGACCACACGCCTGTCGTGTGCCAGCTCGATGACTGAACATACCTCGATGCCAGCCCTCTCGCCTGGCAACGAGGGAGAGGGGCGACATGCGAGGGGGCGGTTGGGTTTCATCCTTCTCAACACCGAAGAGACGGCGGATGACGACATCCGGGCGATGGTGCCTCCGGATGTCGGCGTCTTCGTCACCAGGGTGCGGCTTGCCGATCCGGTGACCGTGCAGAACCTGGCTGCGGTGGTTGGAGATCTTGGCGACGCAGCCCGCCTGCTCCCCGAGAACCTTGACGCCATCGCCTACGTGTGCACGTCAGGCAGTATCGCCGCGGGAGAGGCTGCCGTGGAGTGCGCCATCAGGGAAGCCCAGCCGGAGACCAGCCCCCTGGCGCTCGTCACATGTGTCGTCGATGCCCTGCGCCACCTCGGCATCAGCCGGGTGGCCGTGGGTACGCCCTATCTCGACGAGGTCAACCGCATGGAGGCCGCATTCCTCGAAGGTCGCGGTTTCGACGTCTGCTCCATGAGCGGACTTGGCATTGCCAGGGGCAGGGACATGACACGAGTCGATCCCCACGACATCGTACGCCTCGCCCTCGACGTCTGCACTCGCGATTGTGACGGAATCTTCCTGTCGTGCACGGCCCTGCGCGCTGTCGAGGTCGTTGACGCAATCGAGGAACAGACCGGCAGACCGGTGGTGACCAGCAATCAGGCACTCGTGTGGCGCATGTTGCAGCAGATAGGCGTCCATGATTCCATCGCCGGACCGGGCAGGCTCTTTCGCCAAAAGACGCCGGTCGACATGTCCCGCGCGCACTGATTGACTCATTTGTTACCAGTCCACACACTCTCGCCCCCTTTCACTGCGAGACGGGTGGCGGATGATTTCCCAGGCCTGGTCCGGACTGACGGCGCCGGAGTCGGTCCCCGAGAGCGTCGAGCTTCTCTGGCAACGATGGCAGGCAGCAGCCGAACGAATTCGTGACGAGGAGTTGAGGGCGCATGCTCTCGATCTGCGCCCCGCCGGCGAAGGAATCCTCGATCCACTCTTCCGCCACAGCCCCTACCTGTCACGCTGTGTGACGGTCGATCCCGTGTTCGCCATGACGCTGATCAGCGCCGGCCCGGATGTCGCCCTTGATGAGGCCATGGCCATGGCGCAACCGGACATCGAAGGGGAGACCGAAAAGGAGCTCATGACTCGCCTGAGGCGTGCCAAGCGGCGCGTCCATCTCACTGCCGGCCTCGCCGATATCTCCTCCCTATGGTCTCTGGAGCAGGTCACGGGCAACCTCTCACAATTTGCCGAAGCCGCCCTCAGGACAGCCTGTCGGCATCTCCTGCGGGCGCTTCACGCAAGGGAGAGGCTCTCTCTCGCCGAGCCTTTGGATGCGGAGACGGCGTGCGGGCTCTTCGTTCTCGGCATGGGCAAGCTCGGAGCCGGAGAACTCAACTACTCCAGCGATATCGATCTCATCATTCTCTTTGATCCTGAAATCGTGCCAACCACCGGCGCCGAGGATCTGCAGAAGACAATGACGCGCTTTGCCCAGGGTCTGACGCGAATCATCGATGCACAGACGGCCGACGGCTATGTCTTTCGCACGGACCTGAGGCTGCGCCCCGACCCGTCGTCGACGCCCCCGGCCATCTCCACTGTCTCCGCCGGGACTTACTACCGTGAATCGGCGCGCAACTGGGAGCGCGCGGCCATGATCAAGGCTCGTACCGTGGCGGGTGACACTGCAAGGGGCGAGGTCTTTCTCGAGGCCCTGCAGCCCTTCATCTGGAGACACCACCTTGATTTCGCGGCCATGCAGGATATCCGGACCATCAAGCAGCAGATCGACTCGTCACGTTCACGTGACGGTGGAACGTTCATGGGACGCAATGTCAAGCTCGGCGGCGGCGGCATTCGCGAGATAGAATTCTACGTTCAGGCACAACAGTTGATCTGGGGCGGACGCGAACCTGCCTTGCGAACCAGGGGAACCTGCGAGACGCTCGACATCCTCGTTGCAGGCGGACACGTGACTCACGGTGCGGCCATTGAACTGAAGGAGGCCTACCGCTTTCTGCGCACCCTCGAGCACCGGCTGCAGATGGTCGACGACCGCCAGACTCACAGTCTCCCCGGGACCGCGGAAGGCATCGCCAACATCGCGGCCTTCTCGGGATTTGCCGACGTTGAAGCACTGGAATGCGCGTTTCTCGACGCTGTGGCCGTGGTCGAAAAGCACTACGCCAATCTCTTTGCGGAAAGGGCGGAAAGTGTCAGGCAACAATCCATGGACTTCACTGGCGATACGGTGGATGACACGACGCGCAAGAGCCTCGCGGCGCTAGGCTACCAGGAGCCCGAAAGCGCCGTCGCGACCGTCCTTGCGTGGAAGGCACGACCATACCCCGCACTGCGGGCTCCGCAATCCACCGAACACCTGATGCGCCTTGCTCCTTCTGCGCTCGCCGTGTTCGCCGGATTGCGCGACTGCGACAGCGTTCTGCTGAAGTTCGACGAGTTCCTGTCCCGCCTGCCCGCCGGCACATCGTTTCTTTCTCTCGTTGCCGCCCATCCACACCTCCTGGAACTGCTCGGCGAGATCCTGGGAGTGGCGCCATACCTGTCACGCTGGCTGACCCGCAAGCCGGCGCTGCTGGACAGTGTTCTCGCCCGCGAGTTCACCGATCTTTCCTTCGATGACGAGGATCTGGAAGCAGAGATTGCCGAAACAGCCCGCCGGGGCCTTGTGCGCCTGTTCTATACCCTTGAACTCGACAGGGACGAGATGACATCCCAACTCGCCGAGGCCACCGGCAGGGCTAGGGACTTCCAGGACGTGCTTGACGAAGTCAGGCGCTGGGCAAACGACAAAGTCTTCCAGATCGGCGTTCACCTGCTCGAAGGCATGCTGACTCCCGTCGAGGCCGCCCGGCCTCTTTCGGATATCGCCGACGCCTGCATAGCCGCCCTGCTGCCCGTCGTCGAAAGGGAATTCGAGGCGGACCATGGCCGTATTCCCGGAGGCGCCTTTGCGATCATCGCCTTCGGCAAACTTGGCAGCCGGGAGATGACGGTGAGTTCGGATCTCGATCTCATGTTTCTCTACGACCAGAGCGGCAGCGAGGCCGTATCGGATGGCCGCAAACCGCTCCCGGCCACCCAGTACTATGCGCGCCTGTGCCGCCGCCTGATTACCGCCATCACGGCGCCAACCAGGGAAGGCCGCCTCTATGACGTCGACATGAGACTGCGTCCTTCCGGCAAGGCAGGCCCCATCGCCTGTTCCCTCAGTTCATTCGAGTCCTATCAGCACGAGAATGCGTGGACATGGGAACACCAGGCACTCACCAGGGCCCGTGTAGTCGCCGCCAGCGAACAACTCGGCGACGACTTCACAAGGGTGCGCCAGAATGTTCTGACCCTGGCGCGCAGTCGGGAAGTCCTTGCCAGCGATGTTATCGACATGCGGAACCGCATTCGTGAGGAGAACCGGGCCCATGAGGAGACCATCAAGCACATGCCGGGGGGGCTTCTCGATGTCGAGTTCATAGCCCAGTACCTGGAACTTCTGCATGCCTCTCACGCTCCAAAGATCCTGGCCGGCAACACCATCGGAGTCTTTGAACGGGCCGGCGAGTTTTCCCTCATCGCCGATGACGTCGCTGTCGAACTCGGCGAAACGACGGCACTCTGGAACAACCTCCAGGGCATGGCACGGCTGACCGGGAACGAGCTTACGGTCGGCAGCCTGGCCGACACCGCACTCATGGAGCGGCTCGGCGGGCAGCTTGTCTCCCACGCCCTTGTCGAATCCATCGATCATGCAGCGAAACAGGCGCGACACCACTTCGGAACGATCCTCGACATCGGCACAAAGACATGAGCGACAGGCTTGAACAGCGGACAGCGGCGTTCTAGGTTTCGCACATGATCATCGGGAGTACCGGAGACTGCCGGCCTCCAGGAAGGGTACGGCATTCCGTTTGTCACCCGGGGAACCATCCAATTCCCTGACGTACACGTCATTTCAGCGCCAACAGGAGAAAGCGGGTCTCAACTATGGAAGTCAGGACAGAGCAAGAGGACGATGTCCTTGTCACCACCGTCAACGGCCGCATTGACAGCGCCACGGTCAGCGAGTTCCAGCACCTGATGGAAAGGGCTATCACCGATGACATCAAGCGGGTCATCGTCGACTTCGAGAACCTGAGCTACATCAACAGCGCTGGCCTGAGGGCGGTTCTCGTGATCACCAAGAACCTGTGGACGCGCAATGCGAAGCTGGCGCTCCATTCGCTGCAGCCATCCATTCAGGAAGTTTTTTCCATTGCCGGATTCGACAAGATCATCCAGGTGTGCGCCGACAAGGCCGAGGCACTTGACGCCACCCGGGAAAAGTAAGGTCGCATCACCCGTTTTCCTCCGGTTAACTTGATCATGGGCGCCACATGACCGAACCGCGCAAGATACTTGTCGTTGACGATGAACCGGACCTCGAGCGTCTGATGCTGCAGCGGATGCGCCGGGAGATCAGACGCGGGAAGTTTCACTTCACGTTCGCCGGCAATGGTGTCGAGGCTCTGGAGGCGCTCAATAAGGACCCCGGGATCGAGATGGTCCTCTCGGACATCAACATGCCCGAGATGGACGGCCTGACGCTGCTCGAACAGATTCCCAAGGTGGACCCGAACATCCGTTCGGTGATTGTTTCAGCCTACGGCGACATGAAGAACATTCGCACCGCCATGAATCGCGGCGCCTTCGACTTCGTGACCAAGCCGCTTGATTTCGATGATTTGAGAGTCACCATCGACCGCACCCTGCGGCATCTCGAGATGCTCCGCGAAGCGCTGCAGTCGCGCGACAAGCTCGTCGCCCTGGAGAACGAGCTCAGCGTTGGACGCGCAATGCAGCAGGCGATCCTTCCGACGAGTTTTCCCGAGACACAGACCTACCAGGTCTTTGCGAACATGGAGCCCGCCCGGGATGTAGGCGGAGATTTCTTCGACATCCTCCACCTGCCTGACGACAGGATCGGACTGTCCATTGCGGATGTCTCCGGCAAGGGCGTCCCCGCTGCTCTTTTCATGATGTCGAGCCGCACCCTTCTCAAGGGCGCCGCGGTTGGAAGGACCTCGCCAAGCGAAGTGCTGCAGGAAGTCAACGACCTGCTGAATGAGAACAACGAAACCTCGATGTTCGTGACGCTGTTCTTTGCCATTTTCGACCCCGCCTCGGGCATGCTCACCTTTGCCAATGCGGGGCACAACCCCCCGCTCATCATTCACGCGGACGGCAGCCACACGCAGTTCGGCACCACCGCTGGCGTGGCACTTGGAGTTGTACCGGGAATCGAGTACACGCAACAGCAGATCCGGCTGAATCCCGGTGACATGGCCGTCTTCTACACCGACGGCGTGACGGAGGCCGAAAACGAGGTCCAAGAACAGTTCGGTCTGGAACAGCTGACAACGCTGTTCAGCGAGTCCGTGCCGGCGAGTGCCAGGGAAGCCAACCATGCCGTTTTCCGGGCGGTTGAGGCTTTCTCGGGGAGCGCCCCGCAATTCGACGACATCACCTGTCTCACCCTCTACCGTTCGGGGTGATTGTGACAGCCAGCACGACCCTGGTCATCAAGACGACCGTCGAGGAACTGCAGAAGGTCGAGACCGCCGTGGACGAGATTTCCGGTGCCGAGGGCTGGCAGCCGGATATCGAGTTCAAGATCAGACTGGTCCTCGATGAACTGTGCACCAACGTGATCAACTACGCCCACCGCGACGACCTCGATCATGACATGACGGTCACGATCGAGTCCGATGACGACGAAGTAAGGGTCGAGATCGTTGACGATGGCGATCCCTTCAACCCCCTGGAGGATGCCCCGGAACCCGACACGGAATCGGCACTGGCAGACCGCAGGATCGGCGGACTCGGCGTCTATTTCGTCAAGACGCTCGTGGATGACGCCCGTTACTGGCGCGACAACGACAAGAACCACGTGGCGCTCTCCAAACGGAGGAGCTGATGCAACGGGCGATGCTGCCCCGATTGTGTGCTGCCGTGCTGGTGTTCGCTGCCGGCATTGCCAATGCCGAGGAAGTCGGTGTTGACAACGATTCCATCACGTTCGGGCAGTCGGCGGCCTTCAGCGGACCGGCACAGGATCTTGGAATCGAGATGCGCCGGGGCATCGAAATGGCGTTCGCGGAAGTCAACGAGGCAGGCGGCGTCTTTGGTCGCACTCTCGAACTTGTCTCACTTGATGATGCCTACGAGCCGGAAGCCGCAATCTCCAACACGATGGAATTGATCGAAGAGGAGAACGTGTTCGCCCTGATCGGAGCTGTCGGCACGCCAACCTCGAGATCCGCCGTCCCGGTGGCCCATGCCGAAGATGTTCCCTATATCGCGCCCTTCACGGGCGCCGCCTTCCTGCGTGACCGACAGTGGAACAATGTGATCAACCTGAGGGCGTCCTACTATCAGGAAACCGAGAAGATCGTCGATTTCCTCACCACGTCACTGGGCATCGACCGCATCGGCGTTTTCTATCAGGACGATTCATTCGGCCAGGCCGGGCTGCGCGGCGTCCAGATCGCTCTGGAGCGGCGCGGTCTCCAGATGGTCGGGACCGGTGTCTATCCGCGCAACACCAGGGCGGTCAAGACGGGGCTTCTTGATCTGCGGTCGGCCAATCCTGATGCCGTCGTGCTCGTTGGCGCCTATCAGCCGGTGGCCCATTTCATCGCCTGGGCGAAGCAGATCGGTTTCGAGCCTCACTTCATGACCATCTCGTTCGTCGGCAGCAATGCTCTCATCGAAGAGCTCGGACCCGCAAGCAGCGGCATTTTCGTGACCCAGGTTGTTCCACCGCCGCACGACCACGAAGGCGCTGTCGTCATTGAAGACGGACTTCTTCGCACCGCCGGCGCCGACAGCACCGACACCAGCCTGCCAATTGTCGGACACTACCGGCAGCTTTTGGCCCGGATGTATCCGGAGACGCCGCCCGGCTTCGTGTCCCTCGAGGGCTACCTGGCGGGACGCCTGGTCGTCAGTATCCTGGAAAGCTGTGGCGTGTCTCCTGATCGCACCTGTTTCCTCGAGACCATGACCTACGACCATGTCATCGACCTTGGGGGATTCTCGATCCGGTTCGGATACGACAACCAGGGGTCCGACGCGGTCTACCTGACAGTCGTCGATGATCAGGGCCGCTACCGGAAGGTCGTCGAGACGGCAGGTGGCGCCGTCAGCGGGGAATGACGATGTTCCGGCACCTCTACAATCTGCGCTCGCGTATCTCTGCGCAGCTCACCATTGCCATCATGGGTGCGGTGGCTATGACGGTCATCTCCGGCATGGTGGGCTGGTACTCCTTCGATCGCGTGGGGGATGCCCAACGGCACGTCAACGAAGGAACGGTTCCAGCCATTGCCGCAGCCTTCGGCATCGCCCAGCAAAGCGGCGCCCTGGCCGCGGCGGCACCGAAGCTTGCCGCGGCCAGCACGCAGCTGGACCTCACCTACGCCGGTTTCGAGATTCAGAAAAATCGCGAACAGTTCGCCAGGCAACTGCAGCTGCTGGAGGAGCTCGGTGGCGAGGAGGCGCATTTCCAGCCCATCCGCACCCAGGGCCGCGCTCTGATCAGCACCATCGTCGACATAGAAGACCTGATGTGGAACCTCTTCGCATTCGAGGCATCACGCCAGCGTCTCAGGGACCGCATGGCGGTGCTCTCCAGGGAATTCAATCACTTTCTCGTTCCCGCCATCGACGACCAGTTGTTCTATGCCATGACCGGCTACCGGGTTCTCGGAGAAGTGCCGGTGGTTCGGACCCACGCCTTCACCGACCACGAGATACTGCGCTACCGAACCCTTTCGGAAGTCCATTCCGGCACAACGGTGGCGTTCGAAATCCTGGCGACGGTCTTCAACACGTCCAGCATCACACTTCTCGAGCCACTCAGGGAACGGTTCGAGGCTGTCAGAAGGGGGATTCACAACAACATCAACACCCTTCCCGACGGTGAAGAGAGGCGACTCCTCGAAAATCTCTTCACCGAAATGGACCGGCTCGGCAGCGGCGAGGGCAGCGGTTTCGACATCCGCCAGCGGGAGCTCGAAGCCGAGACCGAACTCCAGGATATCCTGGAGTTGAACCAGTCACTGGCACTCAATCTGGTCAACAACGTCGAAAAACTGGTCAGCGTGGCCGAAGACGCCGCCGTCGATGCGACCGCTGCTTCCGAGGATGCCATCCTGACCGGGCGCAATCTCCTGATCGGCATCAGCGTGGCCAGTTTCGTAGGGGCTGCACTGATCTCCTGGCTCTACGTCGGTCGCGGCCTCATTCGGCGGCTGTCACTGTTGTCGGACCGCATGCGGGTGATGGCGCAAGGGGACCTGGAAAAGGAGATCGAGGTACGCGGCAACGACGAGATTGCAGAGATGTCCTCTGCATTGGAGGTGTTCCGGCAGCATGCCCTTGAGGTCCAGAGACTCAACCTTGTCGAGAAGATGGCCAACGAGCTGAAGGCGAAGAACGAGCTCATCGAGACGGCCCTCAACGATCTCGAGAAGGCCCAGGACCAGATTGTCATGCGCGAGAAGCTCGCAGCACTCGGCGAACTTACCGCCGGTGTCGCCCACGAGATCCGCAATCCCCTCAACTTCATCAAGAATTTCGCCGAAGGCTCGACGGAACTTCTGGAGGAGATGATGGAGGAGATCGAGGCACTGCTTGCGGACATCGAAGAAAGCGAAGAAACGAAGGAACGCCGTGGTCTCGTCCAGGAAATTGCCGACGACCTGGTCGAGAACACCAGACTCATCCGCCAGCATGGCACACGTGCCGACAGTATTGTGCAGAGCATGCTGATGATGGGCCGCGGATCAGGTGAGCGTCAGCCGGCCGCCATCAACCCGCTTATCGATGAGCACGCCCGTCTCGCCTATCACAGCGCCCGGGCAACGGATACCAACTTCCAGGCAGAGCTCGTCTTCGAACTTGACCCCGAGGTCCCGGAGATGAACATCATTCCCCAGGATATCGGCCGCGTCTTTCTCAATCTGATCGGCAACGCATGTTATGCGGCCGATGACCGTCGGCGCCAGATGCGCGAGGCCGACCCTTCAGTCCGCTTCGATCCGGTTATCCGGATCAGTACCAAGAAACTGGATGACGGTGTCGAGGTCTCAATACGCGACAATGGCACCGGCATTCCCGACGATGTCATCGACAAGATATTCAACCCCTTCTTCACAACCAAACCGACGGACCAGGGGACCGGGCTCGGACTAGCGATGTCGAACGACATCATTCGCGAGCACGGCGGCACCATCACGGTCGACTCCGAACCCGATTCCTACACCGAGTTCACCGTGCGCCTGCCCTTCGACACGACACCAACCACCAGCGACCCGTCTGCAGCCCCGCCCGACTGACCGGGATTCCGCGGCATCAACCGAACACGTGTCACAGATCGGCGAAGATGTGGGTCTCGCCTCCGCCACCAGGGTGCGAGACGGCGCCAAGACGGGCGGGTCCGACAGTTTGTGCGTACTTCCAGATGACACCTGAATTGTAGTCGGTGGCTCTGGGTTTCCATGCCTTGCGGCGGGCTTCGAGTTCAGCCGCGTCGAGTTCGACATCGAGTGTTCCCGCCGCTGCATCGATGGCGATCATGTCACCGTCCCTCAGCAAACCGATCGGTCCGCCTGCTCCTGCTTCCGGTCCCACATGACCGATGCAGAATCCACGAGTGGCTCCGGAGAACCGGCCATCGGTGATGAGGGCGACCTTTTCACCCATTCCCTGACCGTAAAGCGCGCTGGTGGTGGCCAGCATCTCGCGCATGCCCGGCCCGCCTCTCGGCCCCTCGTAGCGGATGATCAGGACGTCTCCCTCATCGAATGCGCCGGCAAGAACGGCGTCGAGGCAGGCCTCCTCGGTGTCGAAACAGCGGGCCGGTCCGCGGAACTGAAGGCGAGCGAGGCCGGCGATCTTCACGATGGCGCCTTCGGGGGCAAGATTGCCCTTGAGACCGACCACGCCACCGGTGCTTGACAGCGGATTGGTCACGGGCCGCACCACGTCCTGATCCTCGGGGAAGACGACATCGGCGTGGTTTTCGGCAAGCGTCTTTCCAGTCACGGTGAGAGTGTCGCCATGCAGGAATCCACCGTCGAGAAGGGTCTTGATCAGCACCGGAATACCGCCAATTCCATAGAGGTCCTTGGCCACGTAACGGCCACCAGGCTTGAGATCGGCGATATAGGGGGTGCGGCGAAAGACGTCGCAGACATCCTCGAGGGTAAAGTCGATGCCCGCCTCATGGGCGATGGCAGGCAGATGCAGTCCGGCATTCGTGGATCCACCGGTTGCGGCAACCACAACAGCAGCATTCTCGAGCGCCTTGCGGGTGACGACGTCACGTGGCCGGATGTTATCGGCGATGAGACGCATGACCGCCTGACCGGAAGCTTCGGCGAACATGTCGCGGCTGTCGAAAGGTGCCGGTGTCATGGCTGAATTGGGAAGAGCCAGGCCGATCGCTTCGGATACGGTTGCCATGGTGTTGGCGGTGAACTGGCCACCGCACGATCCGCCCGACGGGCAGGCGGCATGTTCGAGCACATCCAGCTCATCATCGCTCATGGTGCCGGATGCATTGGCTCCGACGCCCTCGAAGACATCGATGATGGTGACATCCCGGTTGCGGAAGCGTCCGGGCAGTATCGAGCCGCCGTACATGAAGACCGACGGGACGTTCAGTCTCACCATGGCCATCATCATGCCCGGCAGGGACTTGTCGCAGCCGGCAAGTCCGACGAGGCCGTCATAGCAATGGCCACGCATGGTGAGTTCCACGGAATCGGCAATCACCTCACGGCTGACCAGAGACGACTTCATCCCGGCATGGCCCATCGCAATCCCGTCGGTCACAGTGATGGTGGTGAACTCGCGGGGTGTGCCGCCACCGGCCTTCACGCCCTTCTTGGCGGCCTGCGCCTGACGCATCAAGGTGATGTTGCAGGGGGCCGCCTCGTTCCACGTGGTCGCCACGCCGACGAAAGGCTGCTCCACCTCGGCATCGCTCATGCCCATGGCATAGTAGAAGGCGCGATGCGGCGCGCTCTTGGGGCCGACCGATACGTGACGGCTCGGCAGCCTGGACTTGTCCCAACGGGTCATGAGGCACTCCCTGGAGATTGGCAGACAACTCGAGGCGGAGACTAGGTTCGGTTCAGGCGATTGTCACGTCCCCGATGCCATGGCGCGGATTGACGGTGCACCGGCCGCCGGGTGAGGATCGGCGCGCCTCGCCCGGTTTGTTCACTCCCTTGACGACCACCCTCCCCGCCATCCTCCTCGCCATCGCTGCGGCGGTCTGGGGACTGTTCTGGATACCCCTGCGTGCCCTGGAAGCAACCGGTCTTCCAGCCGGGACCACCGTGACCGGCCAGTTTCTGATGCCGGTGCTGATCATGGCACCGGTTGCCGTGTTTCTCGTTGCGCGGGGCCAGGCATCGGGTCTGTCGCGCTGGCACACGGGGTTCTTCACCGGTGGCGCCTTCGCACTCTATGCCGACAGCCTGCTCCTCACCGAGGTGTCGCGTGCGCTCATTCTCTTCTACGTGTCGCCGGCCTGGAGCACAGCGCTCGAAATCTGGCTCCTCAAGCGACGGCTCACCGTGGCCCGGATCCTGGCGATGGGTCTAGGCTTTGCCGGAATCCTCGTTCTGCTTGCCGATGACGGTGGACTGCCTCTCCCCCGCAACGCCGGGGACTGGATGGCCGTCGCCGCCGGCATGTTCTGGGCCTGGGGCTCCACCAGGGTTCGCATGGATCCCGAAGCGAGTCACTTCGAGAACGTCCTGTCGTTCTTTCTCTACGGCTCGGTTGTCGCGCTGGCCCTGGCCCTGGTTCCGGCAACCGGGCTGGGCACCCTCCCTCCGGCTCAACCGGTCCTCGACGCCCTGCCATGGCTCTTTCTGATTGCAGCGGTGTTCCTCATACCGATCATGTTCATGCAACTCTATGCCTGTCAGCACCTGGACCCGGCCAGGGTGGGAATTCTCCTTCAGGTCGAGGTGGTGGTCGGCATCGCCAGTGCCGGAATCCTGACCGCCGAGCCCTTCGGCTGGCGAGAAGCGACCGGCTTCGTTCTCGTCTGCTCGTCGGCACTTACCGAGGTCGTCGTGAACAGGACCGCACCGTCCGCGAACGGACGTTGACTGCGGCAACGCTACACCAGCAGGGCGTCCTCGTAAGGGAACGTCGACAGGCGCTGGACGCCGGTGTCGGTGACGAGAACCTGTTCCTCGAGCTTGACACCTTCTTGGCCGTCTTCGGCGCCAATGTAGCTCTCGACGCACAATGTCATGCCGGGCTCGATGACCCCGGTCGAGGAGCGCTGTGGCGTGTCGGCAAAGGAGATGGAGGGATACTCGTCGACAAGACCGACTCCGTGGGCGGTGATGCCGTACCGCCGGGCCCGGAACTCCTCCGGAACGGGCCAGGATTTCTCGGCGGCCTCGACGAAACTCATGCCCGGTTCGAGAATGTCGATGTTGAACTGGACTTGCTCGTGGGCAAGGGCATAGAGCCTGCGCTGTTCGCCCGTCGGCCGTCCCGGACCGCAGAACCAGGTGCGGCTGATGTCCGCGCAATAGCCGAAGGGACCGACAAGGTCGGTGTCAAGACCGACGAGTTCGCCAGCGCGGATCACCCGGCTCGAGGCCTCGCGGAACCAGGGGTTGGTCCTGCCTCCGGATGCAAGAAGCCGGGTCTCGATCCATTCGCCGCCGAGTTCGATGTTCACCTGATGGAGAATCGACCACAGCGCCGTCTCGCTGATGCCGGCGCGCAGTTCCTCGCGCATCCTCGCCATGGCCGCCTCGCAGACGGAAATTGAAACCAGCATGGCCTCGATCTCGTCATCAGACTTGATCACCCTGGCGCGTTCCGTCACGCGCGTGCCGCTGGCGATCTCGTAGCCCATCTCCTGGAGGGCATTGGCGCCCTCGAAGTCGAGCCGGTCGGCGGCAATGCGCCGGCCGGCCCCATGGGCGCGCATCACAGAATCGATATCCTGGGCCCAGGCCCTGACCCGCGCCTCGATGTTCTCGGAAGCCACCATGTAGATGAAGCCCAAAGCCGGTCTGATCTCGCCGATGGTCTCCAGGTGCCGGTAGAGATGCATCGACTTCTCGTAGTCGAAGAGGACAGCCTTGCCCTCGGCCGGAACGAAGCAGTAGCGGATCGGGTTGTGGGTGAACCACACCTGCATGTTGCTGGAGCCGGTGGCGTAACGGATGTTGACCGGGTCGTAGAGGATGATGCCACCCAGATCGAGGCGATGAAGCTCACTCTGAATCCGCCCCAGGCGCCAGGCGCGCATGCGGCGGATGTCGATCTGCGGTTCGGCGTCGTGCTGGGCGATCCCAGGGGTGTTGCGTGCCAGGCGGACGGTATCGTTCATGTCACGTCCCCATCAGCCGAGCAGCGCGTCATCGAAGGGGTACGTGGAGAGGCGCTGGGGACCTGACGGGGTCACCAGGATCTGCTCTTCGAGTTTCACACCCTCATTGCCGTCCTCGGCGCCGATATAGCTTTCGACACAGATGGTCATGTTCTCCTCGAGAACACCGGGCATGGCCATGTCGGCCTTGTCGGAGAATGTCAGGCCCGGCCACTCGTCCGCCATGCCGACACCGTGCGCCATGGAACCGTAGCGGCGCGCCATGAATTCGTTGGGAACACGCCAGGATGATTCGGCGATGTCCCGGAAAGTCCGGCCTGGGCGCATTTCCTGGATGTTGGTCTCTATCTGCTCATGGGCATAGGCGTAGAGCCGTTTCTGCTCGTCCGTCGGCTTGCCGGGACCGCAGAACCAGGTGCGCGAGATATCGGAACAGTAACCGAAGGGTCCGATGAGATCGGTGTCGAAGGCCACCAGCTCGCCTGCCCGGATGATGCGATCGCTGCATTCCCTGAACCACGGATTGGTCCGCCCGCCGGAGGCCAGAAGACGGGTCTCGATCCATTCGCCGCCCATGGCAATGTTCACCTGGTGGAGATGCGACCACAGCTGGTTTTCCGTGATCCCGGCGCGCAGGTTCTCATGCATCTTCGCCATCCCGGCCTCGCACACGGAGATGGAGACGAGCATCGACTGGATCTCGTCATCGGACTTGATGGACCGGGCGCGCTCCATGACCTCCTGGCCGTTGGCGATGGTGCAGCCCCTCTCCTCCAGCGCCCGGGCGCCGGAGGGATCGAGATGATCGGCGGCCACGGCGAGATCGCCACCGGATGTCTCGCGGATGACATCGACCAGTTCATCCGCCCACAGGCGGACTCTTTCCTGGTAGGTGTCGCCGGCGCCAAAGTAGGTCCAGGTGCGGGCCGGGCGGATCTCGCGGATGGTCTCGAGGTGTTCGGACAGATGAACGGCCGGAGGATAGTCAAAGAGAACGGTTCCTCCTTCGGCCGGGACCCAGCAGTATCGGTGCTGATTGTGCAAGATCCAGACCTGCATGTTGCTGGAGCCATTGGCGTAGCGAACATTGATGGGATCGTAGAGAAGCACTCCTGCGAGAGCGCGCTCCTTCAGCATCTCCTGGACCCTGCCGAGACGGTAGAGGCGCATCCCGGGAACATCGATCTGCGGCTCGGCATCATGCTGGGAGATTCCCGGGGTGTTGCGGGCAAGGAACTGACTGTCTGGAGAAGGTTGGAGCATCGCCGTGCTGTTCCCGTCACATGATCGTCATGGAACGGACGATCACCGGGAGTGTCAATCGCAAAAGCGCGATCGCTTAACACCGACCTGGAGTATAACCGCAGCGGGTGTGGAAAAAGGAGAAGGCGATGGCACGTCGACGCAGGAGCCGCGCCGGACTCGGCAGTGAACGCAAGGCGCTCCACCTCCTTCCATGGCGCCAGGTGCGCAATCCCTTCCCGCCCATCTCGCCGCTTTCCGACGACGAGATCGAAGCCATTCACCGGACCTCGCTCAGGGTTCTCGACGAACTCGGCATGAAGGTGCTCGACGGCGAGACCCGCAGTCTTCTAAAGCACGCAGGGGCGCGCGTGGACGAGACCGAGGAGATGGTCTTCATGGAACCCGGCCTCGTGGAGCAGGCAATCGCCACCACACCGCCCGTCTTCACCCTTCATGCGCGCAACCCGGAGCGCAACATCGAGGTAGGCGGCAACGCCATCAACTTCATGCCGGTCGGCGGGCCTGCCTTCACCAGCGATCTCGACAAGGGGCGGCGCGCCGGAACCTATGCGGAGTTTTGCGAGTACGTGAAGCTTGAGCAGATGTTCGACATCCTGCACATGACGTGTGGCGGCGCCTTCGCTCCTCTCGATCTTCCGGCCGAATCAAGGCACCTCGATCAGGGTCGGGCGGCGTTTGTCTACTGCGACAAGGCGGTCCCGGTGAGCCTTCTGGGCCGGGACCGGGCGCGCGACGGAATCGAACTCGCCAAGATCGCTCTGGGCCTTGACGATCGTGACCTTGAGACCACGCCTTGCGTCCTCGGCAACATCAACACCAACTCCCCCCGTCAGCTTGATGGTTCAATGGCCCAGGGACTGATCACCCTTGCCCGCGCCAACCAGCCGGTGGTGGTGACGCCCTTCACGCTGTGCGGCGCCATGGCTCCTGCGACCGTGGCCGGTGCCCTGGTGCAGCAAAACGCCGAAGCGCTCTTCGGCCTGGCCCTCATCCAGATCGTCAGGCCCGGAGCTCCCGGTCTCTACGGCGGCTTCACCAGCAATGTCGACATGAAGACTGGCGCCCCTGCCTTCGGCACACCGGAATATGCCCTCGCCTGTCAGGCAACCGGACAACTGACGCGACGTTATCAGGTGCCCTACCGGTCGAGCAACACCAATGCCTCGAACGCTCCCGACGCCCAGGCCGCCTACGAGAGCATGATGTCCCTGTGGGGCGCCATCATGGGCCACGCCAACTTCCTCTTCCACAGCGCCGGCTGGCTCGAGGGCGGTCTCGTTGGCAGTTTCGAGAAACTCATCATCGATGCGGAGATGCTGCAGATGATGGCTGTCTACCTTGAGGGGATCCGCGTCGACGACGACACCCTTGGATTTGACGCCATCGCCGAGGTGCAGCCCGGGGGCCACTACTTCGGCGCCCGTCACACCCTGGAGCGCTACGAGACGGCCTTCTACAGCCCCTTCCTGTCGGATTGGCGCAATTTCGAGAACTGGAGTGACACCGGATCCGTGGAGACGGCCGAACGGGCCCACCGGTTGTGGAAACGCATGCTGAAGGACTACGAGGCGCCTGCAATTGACCCCGGTGTCGTCGACGGCCTCGACGATTATGTCGCCCGCCGCAAGGAAGAGATCCTCGGTTCCTGATCCCCTTTCAGGTATCCCAGAAACGGACGGGCCGGCCGGTGGGCGTATCGCTGATCTCGCCATCGCGCATGGCGACGTGCCCGCGGATCACGGTGGCGCGCGGCCAACCGGTGACCGTCATGCCGTCGTAGGCCGTCCAGCCGCACTTGGCATGCTGCCCGGCATGGCTGATCGTGCGCGTTTCCTTCAAGTCGACCAGCGTGAGATCCCCGTCGTAGCCAACGGCGATGCGACCCTTTCCACGGATGTTGTAGATTCTCTGGGGTCCGTAGCACAGGAGGTCGACCAGGCGCTCGAGCGTCAGGCGACCGTCGGCAACATGGTTCAGCAGGATCGGCAGGAGTGTCTCGACACCCGGCATGCCACCCGGCGTGTCCGGATAAGGCTGCTGCTTCTCTTCGGCGGTATGCGGCGCGTGATCCGATCCCACCACATCGACGATCCCCTGGTCGATCCCGTGCCAGAGAGCATCCCTGTGGCGGGAATCGCGAATCGGTGGATTGACCTGGGCGAAGCCACCCAGACGCTCATAGCAGTCCGGGGCCGCGAGGGTGAGGTGCTGGGGCAGCAGTTCAACGGTTGCGACATCCCTGACGCTGCCAAGAAACGCAATCTCCTCTGCGGTCGTCACGTGGAGAACATGGATCGGCCGTGCCGCATCGCGGGCCAGGGACACGATACGCTTCGTGGCCCTCAGCGCCGTCTCGACATCCCGCCAGACCGGATGCGCCCTTGGATGTCCCTCCTCGACCGCCAGGTGGCGGCGTTCGGCAAGGCGGAACTCGTCCTCGGCGTGAATGGCGACGCGGCGCCTGCCGGATCGCAGCACGGATGCGAGTGCCGCATCTTCGGCAACCAGCAGGCTGCCTGTGGAACTCCCCATGAAGATCTTGACGCCGCAACAACCGGGATGGAGTTCCAGCTCGGCCAGTCCCTCGTGATTGTCATCGCTGGCGCCGGCGAAGAACGCATGATCGCACCACATGCCGCGGGCTCTCTCGAGCTTGTTCTCCAGGGCTGCAGGCGTCGTCGTCGGCGGGTTGGTGTTCGGCATTTCGAAGACGGCGACCACACCGCCGGCAACGGCTGAACGAGAACCGTTGGCAAGATCCTCCTTCTCCTCGTGTCCCGGTTCGCGAAAGTGTACCTGGGTATCGATGATACCGGGGAGGACCGTCAGTCCCCGTGCATCGAGTGAGGCGCCGGCCGCAGTTGACGGCACATCACCGATGGCGGCAATCCGGCCATCGGTGATGGCCACATCCCCCTGACGCCGCCCGGCGGGGGTCATCACCTCACCACCAGTGACAACGAGATCAAAGGTCTCATTCATGGTTCTTCTTCCCTTCTGGTCCGGTGGAAACCGGCAGTGTCACTGACAATCGAATCGACACCGGAATTCAAGAGCGCCTGTGCTTCCTCGGCACAATTCACCGTATAGACGGCAACGCGCCGGCCTCGGCGATGGACGCGGGAGATGAGTTCCGGGGTGGCCAGAGACGGATCAACGTGAATGCTGGCGCAGCCGAGAAGGGACGCATGCCAGGGCCAGAGTCGGCGCAGACGGCGTCCCATCACCAGGGCGAGTGGCCAGCGATACCCGGCGAGGCGGGCATGATAGAGAACTGCGAGACTGAAGCTTGATACCAGAGGGCGCTGCCGTCCGGCAGGCCACCGGCTGCGGATGATGCCCGTCACGCGCCGTGCCAGTGTCATGAGACCACCGCCGTCGGCCTTGATTTCCACATTGGGGGTCAGGCCCAGGACAATGCAGGCATCGACCGCCTGGACCAGAGTTGGCACCCGCTCCCCCGACCACACGGAGTCAAACCAGCTTCCGGCGTCAAGGGCGCCGAGATCCGTGCTGCGCACCTCGTCGATCAGCCGGTCGACACCGGTGGTTCGAAGAAGACTGCGATCATGCAACACCACCGGGACATCGTCGCCGGCAAGACGGACATCGAACTCCACCCATTCCAGACCTTCCTCGGCGGCGCGCGCCAATCCCCCCAGGGTGTTTTCCGGAGCCTTCGCCGCCACGCCGCGGTGGCCGATGACCGGTGGAAGATCAATCATTCCGTTCAGCCGATCAGCACGTCCTGGCCACGTCGGGCCAGGTTGTGAGCGATGATCATGCGCTGGATTTCACTGGTCCCTTCCCAGATCCGCTCCACCCGCAGTTCCCGATAGAATCTCTCTGCCGCGTATTCGCGCATGTAGCCACGGCCACCGAAGATCTGCACCGCCCGGTCAGCCACCCGATTGGCCATTTCCGAACAATAGAGCTTCGCCATGGAGCACATGGCGTGCTGGATCTTGACGTCTTCACCTTCATCGATGGCCTCGGCGAGGCGATGGACCATCAGGCGGCCGGCCCACAGTTCCACGAGACTGTCGGCCAGCATGAACGATATCGCCTGGTTGGCCACGATCGGCCGGCCGAACTGGATGCGCTCCCGTGCAAAGGCAAGCGCTTCGTCGATGAGGCGGCTGGCGGCTCCGCAACAGCGCGCCGCGATGCCGAGACGTTCCTGGCGAAACCACTCGTAGGTCCAGGTGCGGCCATCGCCTTCAGGATCGATCAGTGCGTCGGCCGTCACCTTGACCGAATCGAATCGCACGACCGGATGATGGGAGGGGTAGGTGTGGCTGTAGGCGGGCGTGCGCACGACCTCGACACCCTCGGCATCACTGTCGACATAGAAGAGCCCGCGGCCACCATCCTCGAAGCGCGCCTGAACGATGACGATGCCGGCCCGGTTGAAGCCGGTGACATGCCACTTCGTTCCGTTCAGCACCCAGCCGTTGCCGGACTGAATTGCGGTCGTCTCGATGGCATCGACGTCGCTTCCGGCTCCTTCTTCGGTAATGGCGTAGCACTCGCTCATGGCGCCATCGAGCAGCGGCTGAACCCAGGCTTCCATCTGTGCCGGTGTCGCCGTGCGCACCAGGAAGGGAGAGACATCGTGGAAGAAGAAACCAACACCGTTGGTCGCCCGCCCGACCTCTTCCCAGACACCAGCCATGGCTCCGGCGGAAAACCCACCACCCCCTGCCTCCTTCGGCACCTGTGGCAGCCACAGGCCCATGTCCCGGGCAGCACGGAGATGACGCTCCCTGACGTCATCGGGAATCTGCCCGTCATTCATCTCGGCAGCCTCCTCCAGTGGCAGGCGCTCGGCATCAATGAAGGGCCGCAGCCTCCTGCGCCAGGCCTGAGCCTCGGCGCATTCACCGGCACCGGTGAGGGCATCCTGACCCCGCTTCAGCAGGCCATCGGCAATGATCACGCGCTGGATTTCGCTGGTGCCTTCCCAGATCCGGTCAACCCTGAGTTCCCGGTAGAATCTCTCGGCCACGTTCTCGCGCATGTAACCGCGTCCACCGAAAATCTGCACGGCGCGATCGGCCGTACGGTGTGCGAACTCCGAGCAGAAGAGCTTGGCCATGGCACACTTGCCGTGGAGAACCTTGACGTCGTCATCCCGATCCATGGCCTGCGCCAGGTCATAGGTCATGAGTCTCCCCGCCCACAGTTCGGTCAGACTGTCGGCCAGGGGGAACTGGACCGCCTGGTTATCCCAGATCGGCCGGCCGAACTGGACGCGGTTCCTGGCAAAGGCAAGTGCTTCGTCGATGAGACGGCTGGCGGCGCCGCAGCAGCGCGCTGCAATCTTCATGCGTTCCTGGCGAAACCAGGCGTATGTCCACTGAAGACCGCCGCCCTTCTCATCGATGAGATTGTCCGCAGGCACGTGGACGTCGCGGAACTCCATCTCCAGGTGATGACCACGATAGTGATGCATGTAGCGCGGCGTGCGCAGGACTGTGACACCGGGTGCTCCATTCTCCACCCAGAACAGCGCGTGGCGCCCGTCTTCAAGCTTCGCCTGAAAGATGATCCAGTCGGAGAGGTTGGCTCCGGTGACGTGCATCTTGGTTCCGTTAAGGAGCCAGCCGTTGCCGTCACGCCGCGCCGTTGCTTCGATAGCATCGACATCACTGCCCGTGCCGGGTTCGGTAATGGCATAGGCGACCCGTTTGCGTCCCTCGATCAGGGGTCGGATGAAGGTCTCCATCTGCCAGGGGTTCGCCGTATGCCAGAGAAACGGCGACAGATCGTGATAGCAGCCCCACAAGCCATTGGTGGCCCTGCCCAGCGCTTCCTGGATGACGGCAATCTCGAAGTATGAAAGATGACGACCGCCACTCTCGTCCGGAAGGGAGGGATAGAGGAGGCCCATCTCCTCCGTGGCCCGGAAAATGGCGGCATGGGCCTCTTCGGCGACGAAGCCGTCGTTCATCTCGGCCTCGATCTCCCGCGGCATGAGTTCGTTCTCGACCAGGGAGCGCATGGCCTCTTGCCACTGCCGGGCCTTCGCGGACATCGGATAGACCATGGACAACTCCTTACCGGACGGAACGACCACCGCTACACTGCGGCCGGGCGCCATGGTGGCGCAAGACCTTCCCGATTCCTGGGAGTGACCGACACATGACGGACCATCGTCTCGAGCGCATGCTCAATCCCCGTTCCATTGCCGTGGTCGGCGCCTCGCAACGGGAAGGCAGTGCCGGTCACGGGATGATACACGGTCTCATCAATGCCGGCTTTGGTGGCGACATTTTCCCGGTCAATCCGCGTTACCGGAACGTCGCCGATCTCCCCTGCCATGAGTCCCTCGCGGATCTGCCGCAACCTGTCGATCTTGCCATGCTCGGCGTCAACAGCATGCGTCTTGAAGGACAACTCGACGATGCCATTGCCACAGGTGCCGGAAGCGCTGTCATTTTCGATACCTGCTATCTCGTCGGCGAGAGCGACAGGGGTCTCCTCAATCGCCTGAAGGCCAAGGCAAGGGCCGCCGGCCTTCCAGTTTGCGGCGGCAATGGCATGGGGTTCATCAATCTCTCGCGGCGCCTGCCGGTTACCATCTTCGACGCCTCGTCCAAGTTGCGTGACGGGGGCAACGTCGCCTTCATCACCCATTCGGGAACCGTGTTCAGCGAAATCGGCAACAACGACTTTCGCTATGCCTGCAATCTGATCGTTTCCTGCGGCCAGGAAATCAACGGCACCATGGCCGACTACATGGACTATGCGCTCGACATGGATTCGACAAGGGTCATCGCACTTTTCATCGAGGAGGCGCGAGACCCTTCAGCCTTCACGGCGGCCCTGGAGAAGGCGCGCATGAAGGACATCCCGGTGGTGGCCATGAAGGTCGGCCGGGCCCGGCTCGCCGCCGAATTCGCTCGAGTCCATTCCGATGCCGATACCGGCAACGACGCGGCCTACCAGGCCATCTTCGATCACTACGGCGTCATGCGTGCCGACAGCATGGATGAAATGGCGAACCTTCTCGCCCTCCTCTCCCACCAACGCCAACTCGCTCCGGGCGGGATCGGAGTCGTTCTCGATTCGGGTGGCGAAAGGGAGATGTTCACCGACCTTGCGGAAGACATCGGCGTTCCCCTGGCCGTCATCACGGACGAGACGGTGGCCCGTATCCGCCCTCACCTCCACCACGCCCTGGAGCCCGTCAATCCCCTCGATGCCTGGGGCACCGCCCACAACTACGAGGATGACTTCGAAGCCTATTTTCTCGCCATGGCACATGATCCCGGCGTCGCCTTGGTCTCCTTCTGTGGCGACTTCCAGTGGAATCCCACTGTCGAGCGCGGCTATGCGAAGGCTCTCGTCGCAGCATCCTCTCAGACCGACAAACCTGTTTCGGCCATCCTCAACACGCCGATGTCGGGCCTGATGACGTCCGGCCGGGAGATGAGCAGACACGGCATTGTCGTTCTTTGCGGCACCAGGGAATCACTCCTTGCCATCAGGCACGCGTTGGCCTGGCGGAACCGCACGCTCCCGCCGCCTCCGATTGCTGCCCCCTGCCACCCTGCCCTCAACGACGACTTTCCTGCCGCGCTCGGCCTTGTGCGATCCACGGAAGAAAGTCGCCGAAGCGTGATGCCTACCATTCTCCTGATGATCGACCCTGCCTTCGGTCCCCTTGTGGGTCTGCGTCGCGGCGGATCGGACGAGGAAAAGTGGGCCATGCCGGGAATCGATTCCGGGAAGGCCGGCACTCTCATTGACCGGCTCTACGGGACATCGTTTCCGGGCTCGTCCGCCTTCCGTCTGGAACTCGCAAGTCTTGTGTCCATGTTCTCGGCCATCGCCCCGGACCTTGCAGACGAGGTGACATCGCTTGAACTCGGTCCGATTCTCGAAGACGAGGACGGCATGGCCTGTGCCGGATTCACGTGGCAGAACGCCAGGACGTGAGCGACTTCCGGCAAACCGTCATCGAGGGCCTCGCCTCCTCTTCGAGGTACAGGCACCTCACCGCCGGTCTTCTGGCGCGGACTGCCGACTGGGCCGTGGCACGTCACGCAAAGCCGGGGCCGGCTCTCAAGGCGGCCAAGCGCAAGCTCCATCAGGTGTTCGGCGCCTATGCCGTGAAGCTCGATTCTCTGGAACATCACCTCGATGCTCTCGAGGCGGGTGACGAGACACGCGCCGTGTGCCGGCGCATCCTCAAGCTTCACCACTCCACCGCCGAACGTCTTTCCTTCGTGGAATCATTCCACGCAACCATCTGGAGTCATTGCGGCACACCGCGTCACATCCTCGATCTGGCTGCTGGACTCAACGCTTTCTCCCTGCCGTTTTCAGGCCTTGACCCTGCGGTTTCCTACACGGCCATCGAGATTGACCGGCGCATGGTCGACGCCGTCAGTCGCTTCCTGGCCGTCACACAACGCCCTGGTGGATGTCTCTGGCACGATGTTCTCGACGGGATTCCGCCGGCCAACGCGGATGTTGCCCTGGTGCTGAAGACCCTGCCCTGTCTCGAACGTCAGAAACCCGGGGCTGCCGTCGATCTCATGCATCGTCTCGAGGACATCCCCGACATCGTCGTGAGCTATCCCGTGCGATCACTCGGTGGTGTCAGGAAGAACATGCCACAGACCTATCGCGCCCAGGCGCAGGCTCTGGCGGCCGCTTCCGGCAGGGACATCACTTTTCTCGATCTCAACCAGGAGATCGTTGCCGTGCTGTCACATCACTGAACCCTTGAAGCCTGCCAGTCGTCCCCCATAATGCTCATGGGTTGCATGAAGGATCCAAGACATGAAACATCTCCTGGCCATCCTGACGCTTTCCGTTCCCATGATCGCCCATGCGGACCTCGTGGGCGATCCCATGGTCCTGGACGGTGACACCATGAGTTTCGGTGAGAAGAAGGTCGATCTCTTCGGTGTGCATGCGCCGACCATCACGCAAACCTGTGGTGAGAGCGGCAGTGTCTGGTCATGCGGCTGGGAAGCAGTTCTCCATCTCGAAGAGCTGGTCAGGGCCGGCGATGTCGTCTGTGTCGAGGTCTCTGACACCGATTCGCCAACGCCTCTGGCCCGCTGCACTGTTGACGGCGTCGATCTTGCCGGACAGATGATCGATGCCGGTCTGGCTGTGCGCGACGAGACCTTGGGCGAAGACTATGCCGAGCGCGAACTGGCGGCCGCTACAGAAAAACGGGGCATCTGGGCCGGTCCCTTCATCGACCCCGTGACGTGGGCCGAAAGCAGCGGGTGTGCCTGCAGCGCCCGCAAGAAGGCAGTGGCCGAGACCGCCGCCCTGCTCAAAGCCGAGCAAGCCGAAGAATAGCGCAAAAAAGGAGAGTTGTTCTCCCCTGTTGTCAGACACGTTCAATGATCGCCGACACGCCCTGTCCGACGCCGATGCACATGGTGACGAGCGCGCGCCTGGCGCCCTGGCGACGCATCTCGTAGACGGCCGTAGCCGTCAGCCTGCCACCCGATGCACCCAGTGGGTGGCCGAAAGCGATGGCGCCGCCATTGGGGTTGACATGTCCGGCATCGTCGGCGAGCCCGAGTTCGCGGGTCACGGCAAGCACCTGGGCTGCGAAGGCCTCGTTGAGTTCAATGATGTCGATATCACCGAGGCGGATGCGTTCCCTCTCAAGGAGCTTGCGTGTCGAATGAACCGGCCCGATCCCCATGATCCGGGGTGGCACACCTTCGACCGCACCACCGATGATACGCGCAAGGGGAGCAAGGGCGTAGCGTTCGACCGCCTTTGAGGATGCCACCAGGAGAGCTGAAGCACCGTCGTTGACTCCCGAGGCATTGCCAGCGGTGACGGTTCCGTTGTCACGAAAGGGCGCCCGCAGGCCCGCCAGCTTCTCACGTGATGTCTCTCGAGGATGCTCATCGGTTGTCACCGTAACGGTCGTCCGACCGAACGGCGCCGTAACCGGGACAAGTTCCTCGGCGATCTTTCCATTCCTGATGGCCGCGGCCGCCCGCTGCTGGCTTCTGAGAGCAAAGGCGTCCTGATCTTCACGCGTTATGCCCCGCTCCTCAGCCAAATTCTCGGCCGTCTCCGGCATCTGGTCAACGCCATGACATTGCCGCATCAGCGGGTTGACGAAGCGCCAGCCGATGGTCGTGTCATGGATTTCCGCATGGCGCGAAAATCCCGTTTCGGCCTTTGCCATGACGAACGGAGCGCGCGACATGCTCTCCACACCACCAGCGATGACGAGATGTGCCTCCCTGAGTTTCACGAGACGGGCGGCCTGCAGAACAGCCTCGAGACCTGAGCCGCACAGCCGGTTGACCGTGACCCCTGGAACCTCCACGGGCAACCCGGCGAGCAATGCGGCCATGCGTGCGACATTGCGGTTGTCCTCTCCGGCCTGATTGACGTTGCCATAGATCACGTCATCGAGTCTGGACCAGTCCACCGTGGCATTGCGGTCCATGAGCGCGCATATCGGGACGGCCGCAAGGTCATCGGTCCTGATGCCGGACAACTGACCGCCGTAGCGCCCGAAGGGCGTGCGCACCGCATCGCAGATGTAGGCTTCAGACATAGCGACGTTTTCCCCAATCAGTCATCCACCATACCCCAGGACGGATGCCGCACCACCAGCAGACCGCATCCTTGCCTGTTGCCAAGACAGCGGGAAGGCGTGCACCATCTCCCGCGATGTCATTCAGACGCAAACTCCGGGGGCTCATGGCCATCCTTGTCGGCGCAACGATCTCTGCAGGCGCAACAGGGGATTCGCCACGCCGCGTGCCAGCGGAATGGGAACCGCAGGAAGCGATCTGGATGCAGTGGCCCGGGCCATATGAAAAATCCTACGAGACTGCCTTTGCCCGAATTGCAAACGTCATCGCTGATTACGAGACACTCCACATCCTCCATTCCGGACCGGCCATCCTGGAGAGTGCGAGGCGAGTGATCGCCGAAGAGGGAGGCAACCCCGATCGTTCGAACATCGAGTGGCACGCCATTGCCAGTGACAGCGCCTGGATGCGGGACAACGGACCGGTCTGGGTCATCGACGACGGCACGCTCACCATCCAGGACTGGAAGTTCGATGCCTGGGGAGGGGCCTGGGGCCCGCAGATTCCCTATGCCCTCGACGACCGGATACCGCTTGAGGTGGCCCGCATCACCGGAGTGCCCCACGAGACCGTGGCCATCGTGCATGAGCGTGGCAATCTCGAGTTCAACGGCACCGATACCGTCATGCTCAACTGGAGCGTCATCGGTGACCCGCGGCGCAATGCGAACTACACCCGGGAGCAGGCCGAGGCGGACTTGAAGGCACACTTCGGCGTCAACAAAGTGGTCTTCATCGAAGGGGTGCCAGAGGGCGATCTCACCAACGGACATATCGACGGCATCGCCCGCTTCATCGACAGCGACACCGTCGTTGTCGCGCGGTGCACGGAAGACGCAGGCTGCCCCGCCAACACGAGCGAAGTCTTCGAGAATGCCGCGCAGACCATCGCCGCAGCCGGATTCACCGTCATCCGCGATCCCGTCGACACTGCGGTGGTCCATCGGGGCATGACCTTCCACACCAACTACATGAACTGGCTGGTTGGCAACGGGTTTGTCATCACCACCGGTTTCGGCCACGCCGCTGCGGACGAAGCCGCAAGACAACGCCTGGAAACCTACTTTCCCGGGCGCGACATTTACGTCATCGAGATGCTCGATTCCTGGGCAGCCGGCGGCGGCGTCCACTGCCATACCAACGATCAACCCGCGTTGCCAAGCCACTGAAAGAAGTTTCGGATTTCTGTCTTCGCACGATGATCGAAGGATAAGTCCGCATCGGAATTGTTCACGCGCGTTGCCGACACTCCGCGTGTCCTTCCCTTGTCACTTCGACCGAACCGGTTGAAAGTGGCGTAGCCCGGGACTAGCCTTTCCCGATCGTGCTCCGACCGTGGAGGCGGACGGTCATGCAGCTCGAACGTGATCAGATGGACCGGTTTCACGAGACCGGTTATCTCATGCTTCCCAACCTCTTCTCGACGGACGAGGCGGAAGTTCTTCGACAGGCTGCGACCGAGGTCTATGCCCTCGAGCGGAAGGAGGTGGTGCGCGAGAAGGATGACGCGTCCCCGCGCACGGCCTTCGCGGCGCATTGCTACCACGAGGCCTTCCGGAGGCTTGGACGCCATCCGCGCCTGATCGAACCCGTCATGCAGTTGCTCGGTGGACCGGTCTACATGCACCAGTACAAGGTCAACGCCAAGGTCGCTTTCAACGGCGACGTCTGGCAATGGCACCAGGACTACGGCACGTGGTCTCGCGATGACCTGATGCCCGAGGCGCGCGCGATGAACATTGCCCTCTTCGTCGACGACGTGACCGAGTTCAACGGTCCGTTGTGGATCATCCCCGGCTCGCACCGGGGTGGTGTTTACGAGGCCGGACACGACCTGGATACCACCAGCTATCCGCTCTGGACGCTCAATCGGGCTACAGTTACGGACCTGGCGGAGCGGGGCGGGATATTCTCGGCCAAGGGCAAGGCCGGCAGTGTACTGATGTTCCACGGCAACCTCGTCCATGCGTCCTCGCCCAACATGTCGCCGTGGGGCAGAACCGTCGTCTATCTCTCGCTGTGCCATGTCGACAACCACATCCGGCGCTTCAAGCGGCCGGAATGGATCGCCCATCGCGACTTTGCCCCCATCGAACCGTTGTCCGACAACTGCCTGACCGAGTCGATGCCCGGAACGGCCGAAGCCGTCGCGTGAATCTTCACCGCCTGTTGCTGGCTCGGCAGGCTGAGGACAATCCGGTCCGCATCGGTGTTGTCGGGTGCGGAAAGTTCGCCTCGATGTTCCTCGCCCAGGCGATCAGGACACCAGGACTTCATGTCGCTGTCATTGCCGACATCAACCCTGAGGGTGCTCGCGAAAACCTGGCGCGCATCGGCTGGCCGGGCGAACGCTACGCCAGTGCCGATCTTGGAACGGCGCTGCGTTCGGGTGCGACGTGGATTGTTGATGATGCGCAGGCGCCGTTCCGCGAAGAGGCCATCGATCTCGTCGTCGACGCCACCGGTGACCCAGCAGCGGGAGTGCGGCATGTCCTGCTCGCCTGCCACCATGGCAAGCCGATCATCATGGTCAATGTCGAGGCCGACGCTCTGGCCGGCCCGTTGCTGGCAGAAAAAGCGCGCGAGGCCGGCATCGTCTATTCGCTCGCCTATGGGGACCAACCAGCGCTGGTCTGCGATCTCGTCGACTGGGCCCGAGCCAGCGGCTTCGACGTCACTGCCGCGGGACGTGGCCACAAGTGGCTGCCGGAGTTCCAGTTCTACACTCCCGACAACGTCTGGGACGGCTACGGGTTGACACCGGACGAGGCCGTCGAGGGGGGACTCAACCCCAGAATGTTCACCTCCTTCCTCGACGGCAGCAAACCGGCGATCGAGAGTACTGCGATCGCCAATGCCACAGGCCTGACGCCGGCGCCGGACGGTCTCGGCTATCTGCCGACCAGCATCGACGGGTTGCCCAATGTCTGCAGAACTCGTTGTGAGGGCGGTATGTTGCACCACAAGGGACAGGTCGAAGTGGTATCCTCGCTCAATCGCGACGGTGTGCCGATCGAGTACGACATCCGCTTCGGCGTTTTCGTCGTCTTCGAGGCAGACACCGACTACATCGCCCGGTGCTTCCGCGAGTACGGCCTCAGGACCGACGACAGCGGCCGCTACGCCGCACTGTACAAGCGATGGCACCTGATCGGGCTGGAGCTCGGCATCAGCGTCGCCAGTGTCGCGCTGCGCGGGGAACCGACGGGCGCCGCAACCGGCTGGAGGGCCGATACTGTCGCCGTCGCCAAGCGCGACCTTGCAGTCGGTGAACTGCTCGACGGCGAAGGCGGTTACACGATTTCGGGACAGCTGATGCCTGCAGCACGCTCACTGCAGGAGGGCGCCCTGCCGATGGGTCTCACCCACCGGACACGCCTCGCAAATGCGGTCGAGAGGGGAAAAGTGGTCCGCTGGTCGGACGTCGCCGTCGATGACGCGGACCCCGCCGTGCGGCTACGGCTGGAAATGGAGAAGCTCAACCGCCCGGCATTGCTGCGAACCGCCGACACTGCAGCATAACCTTCCGGACGACCGGTATGAGCCTGCGGGAGCTTGTCACCGGGGCCGGTTACGGCGACTCCGGGCGGTGTGCAGCCCTGATCAGGGCTGACCGGTGGTCTTCGCCTTGCCTGCCCTTGCAAAGTGATCGAGAGCGGCAGCGAACTTGTCGCGGCAACCCGGGTTGCAGAAACCGACGACATCGCCATTGAACTCGATGAGTGAGTCAGCGGCGACCGGTTCTCCCGACCAGGGACAGGTCTCGTTGATGCAGTCGTCAGGATCGAGCATGAAACCAATGCTCTTCAGGTGGCAGACCAGGAGAAACTACCGGATTCGTCCAATGGCGAGAACGGATTCCATGCCACTTCCCATATGTGCCCATCGGGGTCGCGGAAGTGTCCGGAATAGCCTCCCCAGAAGACATCTGCCGCCGCCTTCATGAGTGTGCCTCCCGCTTCGACGGCCTCATCGAGTGTCTTTGCCACCTCATCGCGGGACCGCACGTTGAAGGCAAGCACAACGCCACCATCCGCTTCACATGAGAGATCACCAATCCCCATCTCCTCGCGGAACCGTTGACGTGGATAGAGAGCAAGACCGATCCCGTTCAGAGTAAAGCAGACGATTTCGCTGGCCGCCGTCTCGCTTGCCACGCGCCAGCCAAGCGCTTCGTAGAAGGCCCGGGCCCTTGCCAGGTCGTCAACGGTCAGGGTGATGATGCTGAGTCTCTGTTCCATGGTTGATCTGCTAGTCCCGTTATCGGAGGGGTTTACCGTCTCGCCAGTGCGGTGCAAGGTCTCGCAAAACGTCGACGACCTCAACCATGCAGCTCACTGTTGTTTCCGGATCCGTCAGTGCCGTCCAGACAGGACGGGAATACGGTATCACGCGACACGCCACCTGGTTCCGCATTGACAATCATCCTGCATGCCTGAGACACGTCCGTTCAATCTTCACACCGCAGCCCATACCTGTTGCCGAACGCGACCAGGTGACGGCGTGCGGTCTCAGGAAGCACGAGTTCCTCCTCGTTTTTGCCCTCTACAATCACACCACCGGAGTCATGGGTCGACTGCCCGTCGGACGCCAGACCGCCGGATGCGTTCTGATCGGCCTGATGGGCGTCTTTCTCGTCATCCAGGATTCGATTGCCGTGACGGCCTTTGGCCTGGTTTTTCTGGCAGCGGCCGGCTTTACGGCCTGGCACATCCGCCGCATCACCAAGGCCGCCCGGCTGATCTGGCAGCACATCCAACAACCCTGATGAGGGTCGGAGCCAACCTGCGCGACGCATGACAAGCGTCATGGTCTCGACAGCGCCCGTTGACATCGAAGCCGGAGGTATGCTCCCACACGTCTCCCTCATTTTTCCGCCTCGTGGCGTTCACGAAGAGGGAAAGATCAGACGTCGCTCGCGAGCCTGAACCTGGGCTGACGAGGGATCTAGCCGGGAGCGGAATCGAACACGGACAAAGACGTCATCGTCTTCCGGCAATAATTCTCGAACGCGCTCAGAATCCGGGATTTGCGGTCTGCTCGCATGGTCGCCAAACCCAACTGCATCGGCCGAACCTCATCGCTGATGGGCACATACCGCAGTGGTTTGCCGTCCGGACTCCAGGCGTTCTTGCCCGACACGTTGAGCAAGCCATACCCGATACCATTGGCGACCATGGAATGGACCATCAGCAGATTCGGGGTGCGCACCTCGATCCTCGGGCGCAGATCCAGACGCTGAAACAAGGACATGAAGTAGTCCCGACTCAGCGGCAGGTCCAGCAGGATCAGTGGTTGATCGACCAGGGCTGCCAGCGACACCGCCCTGGCGCTCACCAAGGGATGATCGGCTCCCAGCAGCGCACAGGGAGGCAACGGCAGCAGCGCCTCGAAGACGATGTCATTGGGGATTTCAAGATCGTAGGTGACGGCAACGTCGATATCGGCCCGTCGCAACATTTGGATCAGGTCGGTCTGGTCGCCTTCGGCCTGCTGAAACGTCACCCGGGGATTCTCCGCCTGAAATCCAATCCGCAGTTCCGGCACCACGAACGGCGCAACCGTCACCAGGCTGCCGACAGAGATCGGCCCCCGGATTTCTCCGGTGATCTCACCTGCGATGTCATGCAGGGTGCTGGCACCGTCCAGCACCTCCTTCGCGGCCGAGTAGAAACGGCGGCCGCCAGGAGTCAGGGACAAGCCTCGCGCGTGCTGGCGAACGAACAGTTCGAGCCCGAAGACGTTCTCCAACTGGGAGATCGCCGTCGAAATCGAGGGCGACGACACGTTGACCAACTCCGACGCTGCCGCAATGCTTCCGGCATCACAAACGGCCACGAAGTACTCGAGCTGTCGAAGTGTAAACCGAACAGCCATGCCCCACCCGGCGGCGCCATCGAATTGTCGATGGGCCAACATTGCGCTTGCGGGCAGGCTGTCAAGGCCGGTCTGTCGACAGGACATTTCATTGGCCGTCCGGTTCGCAGTAGCCTCGGGCTCAGAGGGGCGAGAGCACGGGTGACGTCGCCGAAGAACGTCATGCCGGCGGAGTGACGAAGCCGTCCGTCAAGCAGCCAGCGATTCCTGTCGCCTGGCGATGTGCTCAGCAAGGTATCTGGCATCGTGCCAGACTCCCCAAATGAAGGAAGAAGACCGGTTTGACAGCCACGGCAACCCCAGGAAGTAGAGACCAGGAACGTCCGACACACCACGACGATGATGCGGCTTTCCCCTTTCATCGAACGCGCCGGCCTTCAGCCAGCTGAAGTCAAGGGCGTAACCGGTTGCCCAGACGATGGATGTCACGTCGGACTCAGCCAAGTTCAGTTGAAGAATGGGGTTGGCCACGCAGGGCGGGTCGGGATCGGTCGCGCGAGCATCCGGCTCCTCCGGAAGATCCAGCCCTTCGCGCAAAACATAGGCGTCGGCTTCATCCAGGATCGACAGATAGTTGGCATCTCCCTCATCTAGGTTGGCCGCCAGATCAGGCGAGAAAGACATCACGCCGGCATTGAAGCGTTCGGCCCGGCCGAGCAGCGTCATCCCGCGCACGGCCAAACGCCGGAAGTCCACCGTCAGACCGCCGTACGCCCCGCTCACCGCGATCGTGACGTGTTCCGTCGCTGGATCAGGAGCTTCCATTGCCCACTTGCCGAGCACGCCGAGCCACCAGACAAAATCCCGCCCACGGTATCGTCGCGGTGGTCGGTCATGGGGACCGATTGCGAGATAGACCCTTCTGCCCGATCGCAACAGTTCGTCGGCGATCTGGGCCCCGGATGATCCGGCGCCGACAACCAGAACGGCACCCCGGGGGAGCTGATCGGGGTTGCGATAGGCATTCGAATGGATCTGGGTGATCCCGGCGACCTCAGGAACAACGTCGGGGAAGATCGGGCGCTGGAATGGGCCGGTCGCCGCAACCACGTTGGTGGCTTCGATCAATCCATCCGAGGTTTGTGCGCGAAAGCCTGTCCGATCGGCAGTCCGTACGACCTCGGTGACTTCCACACCGCATCGGACCGGCGCTGCGACCTGCGTGGCGAAGGCCTCGAAGTAGTCCACGACCTGGTCCTTCGTGGCGAATTCATCATGATTGACTCCCGAGAACTTCATTCCTGGAAATCGGTCATGCCAGGCTGGCCCGTTCGCGACCAGAGAATCCCAACGTTCCGACCTCCAGCGCTCCGCAATTCGGTGGCGCTCGAGAATGAGGTGTTGCGAGTCCAGGTCGCTCAGATGCGCGCTCATGGCCAAACCGGCCTGTCCGCCACCGACGATCAGTGTCTCAACTCTTTCTATCGACATATCGGTGTCCCTTCACTGCCCCCAACATCAGTCCGGCGGGTGCGCCGACGTTGGCCCCACGCTAGCGGTGCATGTGCTTCGGGAAAAGTATTGACTCGCTAATTGGTGATTTGACAAAAACTAATCACAGATCAGCCACAACTGGTTGAAACGAATGGCATTCAATGGATTCGACAGCGCCTTGCCGAGCACACTATGGCATCCACCCAAGAGCCTGATCGCCTTCCCCTGAAACGGAACGGGCGAGTGGTGGGCTAGGCGGGTTCAGCGTCCGGGATACACGTCGCTACCGTACACCGGGTGATGGCCGCGAAGTCGGCGATAAGTGTGCGCAAGGTGCGCACCTGATCATCGTCTGAGGTTCTCTTCCCTCCCGACTTGACCCAGGCATTCATCGACAGCGGCGCCAGGTCTCTGCGTCTCTCGTATCCTCGCATTGGAACAATGGGGGTTTGGGTTTCTGGCGCATGTGCCATTCCACATGCCAGTCGAGCATGCTCGGCGGTCGTGGACGCGAATCCGGGGTTCGGTGCGATGGTAGAAGGGGCGCACATTGTTCAGCCTGGCGACAGAGACCCGACTGTCACCACCAAAGTACCGGGAGCACCATGGTTACAGCTTCTCCCTGATAAGTGCTCAGGGAACGGGAACAGGTGTTCAGGAGGCCTTCCTGTGCATCGTGCACCTGGTACGGACTGTCTCGAGGAGTCCGCGTGCGGCCATGATCTCGCCTCCCTTGGGACGGCCTGGCTTGTGGCACCGGTTCCATGCCATGAGGTCGACATGGGCCCAGGGAATGGTTGGGTCCACGAACTTCTCGAGAAAAAGGGCCGCCGTGATCGCCCCGGCGAAGGGAGTCGACCCTGTGGTCCGCAAGTCCGCCACGTCACTGCTGATGTCCGACACGTATCCGGGCCACAAGGGCAGGCGCCAGACAGGATCCTCCACTCGCCGGCAGTTGTCGGTGATGTCCTGTGCAAGCCCGTCGTCGTTGCAGAAGAGTGCCGGCAGATCGGGCCCAAGGGCCACGCGGGCTGCACCGGTCAGTGTCGCAAAGTCCACCAGCAGGTCCGTCCCCGCTGATGACGCCTCGGCGAGGGCATCACAGAGAATGACCCTGCCCTCGGCATCGGTGTTGCCGATTTCGATGGTGAACCCCTTGCGGGTGCGGAAGACATCGAGCGGCCTGAAGGCATTGCCGGAAATGGCATTGTCAACGGCAGGAACGATCAGGCGAAGTCTTACGGGAAGATCGAGATCCATGATCATGGAAGCGAGGGCAATGGCCGTGGCAGCGCCTCCCATATCCTTCTTCATCAGCAGCATTCCGCCTGACGGCTTGATGTCGAGACCGCCGGAATCGAAACAGACCCCCTTGCCAACGAGGGTGACACGGTAGGCATCGGGATCGCCCCAAACCATGTCGACGAGTTGCGGTGCACGTGAACTGGCACGACCTACCGCATGAATTGACGGAAAATTCTTCTCCAGAAGCTCATCACCCACGACGGTCGTCAGATTAGCCTCGTGGCGCTCGGCAAGTGCCGTCACTTCCGCGGCAAGTTCCGCCGGGCCGAGATCCTCGGCAGGTGTGTTGATGAGATCGCGGCCGAGCCAGACCGCACGGGTCACGGCCTCGACTTCCGCCCGGTCGGCCTGTCCGGGGAAGACCAGTCGTGCTGTCTTCCGTTCGCTGCTTCGGTAACGCCCGAAATGGTAGCTGCCCAGTGCCCAACCAAGGGCAAGTGACGACGCCGTATCGCCATCCACGTCATCAGCGAGACGGCACGTCATGGAAGATGGAAGGTGCGCCGGCAGTCCGGCAAGGGTCAGCATGTCAGCGGGTTCGTCGGCAATCACCAGCACACGGGCGACATCACCTTCCGCATCAGGGACCGCGATATGCCACGTTCCGGAGGTTTCGGGTTCGTGGCTCCTGATCCAGCGGGCCTGGTGATCGGGAATGGCAGCGAGCCAGTTCTTGAATTCACTTCGGGCAAGAACGTCAAGACCGACAGCGCCATGCGCATCGTTGACGAAGCACTTCATTCCGGTCCCCGGTGGTTGCATGGCCGCACAGTGGCACACTTCGGCAGATTACGGTATTCACGCACGCCCACGGGGTGTGCCAGTCATGACGAACCATACCGACCTCGCTTCTCTCGATGCCCTGCAGAGGAAGGTGCTGTGGTTGTCGAGCTGGATGATTCACCACGCCAATCACCTGCGTCCATCCCGGGACGGACTCAAGGTGGGCGGGCATCAGGCATCGTGCGCTTCCATCGTACAGATCATGTGCGCACTCTACTTTCATGCCCTCACACCGCGGGACAGAATCGCCGTCAAGCCCCACGCCAGTCCCGTTTTCCATGCCATCCAGTATCTCCTGGGGCACCAGAGTCGTGAACAGATGGAAGCCTTCCGGGCCTTGGGCGGCGCCCAGTCCTATCCGTCGCGCACCAAGGATGGTGACGACGTGGACCTGTCGACCGGTTCAGTCGGGCTGGGCGTCGCGATGACCGCCTTCACCGCGCTCGTGGAAGACTATCTTGGCCGCAAGAACCTGCTTGCCGACAACGACAGGGCCGGACGCATGGTAGCGCTCGTGGGCGACGCGGAACTCGATGAGGGCAACGTCTGGGAGGCTCTTCTTGAGAGCTGGAAACACAACATCGGCAACGTCTGGTGGATTGTGGACTACAACAGGCAGAGTCTCGACAGCGTTGTCTCGGACCGACTGTTCCGAAGAATCCAGGGGTTTTTCGGGGCGGTCGGCTGGAAGGTTGTCACGCTGAAGTACGGCAAGCGGCTTGAAGCCGCGTTCCGGAAACCCGGAGGTGAGGACCTGCGCGCCTGGATCGATGCCTGTCCCAACGATCTCTATTCGGCGCTGTGCTTCAAGGGCGGCGGCGCCTGGCGCGAACATCTCGAGGGGGATTTCGGCACAGCCGGCCCCGCGCGCCGTCTCGTCGACAAACTTGACGATGGATCCCTCCACCACCTGATGACCAATCTCGCCGGACACGACCTCGAAAGTCTCCTGGAAGGCTTCACCATCGAAATGACCGGAGATGACCAGCCGGTCTGCTTCATCTGCTACACGATCAAGGGGTTCGGACTTCCCTTTGCCGGACACAAGGACAATCACGCCGGACTCATGAACCCCACCCAGATGGCACGGTTCCGGGACCAGAATGGCATCGCCGAAGGGAGTGAGTGGGATCCCTTTGCCGGCATGGAAGACCGGGCCGAGGAACTCCAGGCCTTTCTTTCCCGCGCCCCCTTCGCGAAGGAGTTTCCACGCCGCCACGCGGCACCGGCGGTGGCGGTGCCCGAGCGCCTGCCCTTCAAGGGGGAGGAGCGGACTTCGACCCAGCAGGTGTTCGGATCCATCCTCAACGAGCTTGGCCGCAGCAAGCATGAACTGGCTGACCGCATCGTGACAACCTCGCCGGATGTTGCGGTCTCCACCAACCTGGGCCCATGGATCAACAGAAGGGGTCTCTTCGACCGACGGGAACATACCGACACCTTCAAGGCCGAAAAGGTGATGTCGGCCCAGTCGTGGGACATCAGTCACAAGGGTCAGCACATCGAGCTCGGTATCGCAGAAAACAATCTCTTCCTTCTCGTGGCCGCCATGGGTCTTGCCCACAGCCTCTTCGGGGTGAGACTGCTGCCGATCGGCACTCTCTATGACCCATTCATCTGTCGTGGCCTCGACGCCCTCAACCATGCCTGCTACCAGGACAGCCGCTTCATGCTCGCCGGCACCCCCTCAGGGATCTCGCTTGCTCCCGAGGGCGGCGCCCACCAATCGATCTATACCCCCCTCATCGGACTCGGCCAGGCGGGGCTCATCGCCTTTGAACCGGCCTATGGAGACGAACTCTCCATCATCATGCGCTGGGGCTTCGGGCACATGCAGGCAAGCGACGGATGTTCCGTCTATCTGCGGCTCTCGACCCGTCCCGTCGAGCAGATTGAACGCCCGGTCACTCCGGATCTCGAATCCGGAATTGTCTCTGGCGGCTATTGGCTCTTCGAACCTGGAGCGGCATCGGAGATCGCCATCATTGCGATGGGCGCTACGGTGACTGAAGCCATGGCAGCCCGCACCATGCTGAATGAGGACCTCGAGGATGTCGGTCTTCTCGTGGTGACTTCCGCCGATCTCCTGATGGCTGGCTGGCACAGGCGCGACGGCAATTCGCATGCCGAACGACTGCTTGCACGTGTTCCCGCAGATGCCGGCCTGGTCACGGTCTGTGACGCCCATCCCGCCACCCTGTCGTGGATGGCCGCTGTCGGCCGCCACCGGATTCAGGCTCTCGGTGTGACGGACTTCGGTCAGAGTGCCGATATTCCAGATCTCTACCGTCTGCACAGCATTGACGCCGCCGCCATTGTCAATGCCGCCTCCAGCTTGTGTCTTGAGCGTTCGGGATTGTCGCCAGGCAGGCTTCACGGATAGTCTGGCCACAATCATCGGAGAATCAGGCATGTCTTCCAGCGATCTTCATTATCTTGGCGCTGTCGATGCGGTCCGGATGTTTCGCAGCCGCGATTTGTCCCCGGTAGAGTTGATGGACGCCGTGATTGCGCGTGCCGAGGCGGTGGCGCCGCGCCTCAATCCCTTCAGCCAGACGTTCTTCGATGAGGCTCGCGAACAGGCGAAGAAGGCGGAAACGCGCTATGGCAGAGGTGGCCGCACCCGTTCACTTGAGGGCCTGCCGCTGGCGGTCAAGGATGAGGAGACGATCAAGGGATTGCCGGCGACATCGGGTTCAACCGCATTTCGGCACGTGGTCGGCGAAGAGACCACTCCCATTGTCGAGCGCTGCTTCAATGCCGGTGCTGTCATGCATGTGAGAACCACGACACCGGAGTTTTCCTGCGCCGGAGTCTGTCACACCCGACACTGGGGCGTGACACGTAACCCGTGGAACACGGACTTCACACCAGGCGGTTCATCGGGAGGATCAGGAGCAACCCTGGCGGCCGGCGGTTCTCCTCTTGCCACCGGTTCTGACATTGCGGGATCGATCCGAATTCCTGCGAGCTGTTCGGGGGTGGTCGGCTTCAAACCCCCCTACGGAAGGAATCCGCAGGGCCATATCTTCAACCTCGACACCTACTGCCATTCGGGGCCAATGGCGCGGTCTGTCGCCGACTGCGCCCTCTTGCAGAACGCCATGGCCGGCCCCCACCCCCGGGATATCGCCACGTTGAGACCGAAACTGCGCCTTCCTCTCGAGTATGCGTCGGTCAAGGGCATGCGCATCGCCCTCTCCATCGACCTGGGATACTGCGAGGTCGATGAAGATGTGCGCAGGCACACCCTCGATGCGGCCGCCAAGCTGAAGGAAGCAGGAGCCGTCGTCGATGAGGTGGAGATCGGCTGGTCGTGGGACGTGCTGACTGCGGCGATGAACTATCTTGGCCACCTCTTCGGCAACTCCATCGCTCCTGCCTTGCGCCGACATCGCCATGAATTGATGCCCTACACCGTGGCCTTTGCCGACTTCGGTGCGGGTACCACGGGCGAGGACTTCCTTGATGCCCAGAAGCTTGCCGGCGAGATGTACGATGTCCTGGGCCCGCTGCTGTCGCGCTACGACGCACTGGTGTGCCCGACGAACGCATTGGCCGCGGTTCCCGCGGAGTTCGACTCCACAAAGGAGGACCTCGCCATTAACGGAGTTGCCGTCGACCCCATGCTCGGTTGGGTCATGACCTATCCGTTCAACATCATGTCGCGCTGTCCGGTTCTCACCGTTCCATCCGGTCTCGACCGCAATCATGTGCCGACCGGACTGCAGATTGTCGGCCGCACATATGATGATCCGACAGTCTTTCGCATCGGACATGCCGTCGAGGCAGCTGACCCCTGGTACACCAACCCGGCACGTCGCCCTGATGTCAGCTAGGTCTTGGTCCGGGAGAGTCTGCGCAACCCTCATAGCCCTTGCGCTGGCGCCGACCGGTGCCCAGGCCATTACCGGAGAGGCAACAGTGGTGGATGGCGACACTCTTGTGATCGGCACCGAACGCATCCGCATTTACGGAATTGATGCGCCCGAAAGCAACCAGGACTGTGGCGATGGCTGGCCCTGCGGCAGGGAAGCGACCCGCGCCATGGAAGACCTGACAGAGGGCAAGTCCATCCGCTGTGAAGGTGACACCCGCGGCGTCTATGGCAGGCTGATCGCGGTCTGCTATGCAGGGTCCGTGGACATTGGCGGTGATCTCGTGCGCCGCGGCCTTGCTCTCGCCTATCGCCAATACTCCATGGCCTACGTGGAACTCGAGGACGAGGCACGACAGCATGGTCGCGGCATGTGGTCAGGCGCGTTCGTCGCTCCCTGGGACTGGCGCAAAGGTGTGACCACGCCAGAGGAGCCCGAGACCGTGGACGTTCCGTCCGAGGACGACATGCTGGCACTCTACGACGACAACAACAATGGATCGATTTCCTGCAGCGAAGCGCGCCATCACGGCATTGCCCCGGTCAGTGCCGAACATCCGGCCTACCAGTTCATGAGAGATGGTGACGGCGACGGCGTCGTCTGCGAATAGCCACTGCGTTCGTCACTCCGCATGGGTCAGCCGGCCGGCACGGCGGCAGCCAGAGCCGCTGCCTTCGAGATGACGGCATCCTGGTGGGGATAGAGCTGATGGCCACCGGCCGCATCGACGTACTGGGCGAAGGGATCCTCGATCGTTGACGCGGTGCCCGAGAGTTCCTCCATCACCGTCAGGCCGCAATACGGAACATAGGCCGCCGAATACCCTCCCTCGTGACTGGCCACCAACGTGCCGCCCGTGAGCTCGTCGGCAAGATCCAGCATGATTGATGTCAACTGACGGTACGTGGAACTCGTCACCATCATGCGTCCCAGGGGATCGTAGATCGAACCGTCGAAACCCGACGCAACGATGATGAGTTGCGGCCGGAAACGCCGCAGTGCCGGCGCCACGACCCGTTCGAAGACGCCGATGTAGGCATCCCGGCCCGAACCTGGTGGCAGCGGCACATTGATGGTTGCCCCTTTCCCCGCACCCTCACCGGTCTCGTGAATGTGCCCGGAGTCGGCCGGATACCAGTTGTCCTGGTGAATCGAGATGGCAAGCACATCCCGGTCTTCCCAGAAAATCCGCTGGGTGCCGTTGCCGTGGTGAACGTCCCAGTCGACGACAGCACAGCGCTCCACTCCATGGTGGTGACGCGCATGCTCGATGGCCACGCCGATATTGCCGAAGATGCAGAAACCACGCCCTATGTCGGGTTCGGCATGGTGACCAGGGGGACGAACGAGGGCGTAGCCATTGTCGATGTCACCACGCAGGGCAGCGTCCACCATGGCAATCGTGCCCCCTGCCGAAAGACAGGCGATCTCGTAGCTGCCGTGACCAAACGGAGTGGCTTCGCCGGCGTCACCGCCCTGACCGGCCGACATCTCCCTGATCCTCTCGACATAGTCGCGGGCGTGTACCCTGAGAATGTCCTCTTCGCTCGCCATCACCGGACGCACGTCGACGAGGCCGTCGAGGATGCCGGCCACATCCATGAGATTTCTCATGCGCCGCTTGGTCTCGGCGTTTTCTCCGTGTTCACCTGGCTGCACCGTCAGTCCGGGCCGGTGCCACAGGGCAGCATGTCCCGTGTCGTGCCACATGTAGAGTTCGTGAAACAAAAACCCCGTCTTTCGGTTCATCAAGACCTCATCTGTCCATATGTCGGCTCACAGCCAGGGAAGAAGACCATCTTCGCCGCCAGGACGGGAAAGAAATGCCTCGCCCATGGCGCACATGGCTGCGGCGTAACCCTCCTCGTTTTCAACTGCAAGCTCGGTTTCGGCGTGGCTGCCGAACCAGGCGAGAATGGCGAAGCGGCGCATCATCACCAGTGACGGGATGATGGCCATATCGTCCGCATCAAGGGCGCGGACGGACCTGTACCCTTCGAACCATGCGGCCATGAGGTCGCCAGTGGTATCGAGATTGTCGATCAGCGTCAGGGCCGACGCGAGATCGTAGAGAAACCAGGAAAGACCACAGTCGTCGAAATCGAGGACTCGAGTCTCGTCGCCCACCAGCAGCAGGTTGCCGAGACGAAGATCGCAGTGCGCCAGACCGAAACGCCCGGGCGATCTGCCGTAGGTTCCCAGGCGTTCGAGAATCTCCCTTTCGGCCCCTTCGAGGAAGGAACGCTGACGCGTGTCATCCAGCGGACCGTCGCGCCAGTCGCCCCAGTTCGGGAGTGGGCCGAAGACACCGGCGGTGTCCCAGTTCAGGCGCTCGAAGAATGCCGGACGCCGCCATGTCATGGCGTGGAGATGAAGTCTGGCGCTCACGTCGCCGAGGCGCCGGAAAGGCTCTTCGAGATCGACGTCCATCGATGGCTCCACGCCATCGATGAATTCGAAGAGCACCATGTTCCGGGGACCCGCCAGACCGGAAACATGGCCGGTCTGGATCTCGTCGCCGTCCACGCCGGCAATTGCCTGGGGAGTGACGAGGCCGATGTCGTTCTGAAGAGCGTGCAACCAGACGAGCTCGGTCCTGATTCCGTCCCTTGAATGGTACCCGTCGCGGTGAATCCGGAGGATCCAGCGTTCACCCGAGGGGCCATCGAGCCGCCACGTCACGTTTTCCGAAACATTGACCAGTACCACCGAGGTGGAGGAAGGAAGGTCCCAACGCCCGAGTGACTGGTGCGCCAGATCACGCAGACGCTCCAGCGTGCTGCCGGTTTCGCTCCACGCCGTGACACCGGTCATCAACGCACTGCCGAAGTGGTGCGGACGAGGGGAGTCGAACCCCTACTCCATGTCTGGAAGCGGATTTTAAGTCCGCTGCGTCTACCCGTTCCGCCACGTCCGCCCATGGAAATCCCGCTACATGATCCGCCGTCCCGGCGCAAGACTGTCAACCAAGCGCTCCGTTGGGGAGGATGAGATTAGCATCATCCAAGTATCCAAGTATTTCACACAACTGGCGATAATTGTTGTGAAATTCTTCCCTGTCAACTGAGCATTGTGCGATGCGCCGCGGCCCTGACTCCGGATCGAACTCAGTCCGGGCATGGAGGATCCTGTGGTTGTCGAAGACATGGCACTCGCCGGGCTGCAGCTTGTGCCGATAGACCAGATCCGCTGAATAGAGTTCCCGGGCGAAGGCGCCGAGTGCCCTGTAGGCGGGTTCGATCATCGCTTCATCCAGATCCTGGACGCCCAGGGTGCGATCCGAGAAACGGATGCCAACCACCTCTCCGTCCTGGTCGGTGACGATGACGCGACCACGGGCAACAAAGCGCTCATGGGGATTGCGCTCGGCGCAGAACCGGAACGGCAGGCGGGAGAGAGGAGATCGAAGGAATCGGCATCCCTGGCAGCGAGGCGGCGGGCAGCCAGGAGACCATCAACAAGAATGGAGTCACCACCCTCGCCCGGAGTCGCCTCCAGGCCAAGGTGGAAACTGATGCCAGGCGGCGCATAGCGCCAACCCTCATCGGTATGGGGCGCGAGGCGCACCCATCCACCGGCTCCAAGATTGGTGTAGCGTCCCTCCTTCGAGGGTGGCCGTGTCTCGATCGTCGCGACAGCGCCAAAGTCCGTGTTGCGCAGCACGCCCAGCCTTCCGGCAAGACGCGCCACCTCATCCTTTCTGGCAGGCGCTCCGTGCACACGGGCGAAACCGAAATCGCGCAGACGTACTTCGAAGGCAAAAAGGGCTTCGTCATCCTCGAGAAGCCCTTCCCAGTCGAGCCAGGGGAATTCCGCAGCCTCCCTCCCCGTCCAGGTCTGCTGACGCACCTTGCGTCCCAGGCGCGACGACGTGTCATAGGCATTGCGGCGCAGCCAAGCGAGATCATGGCGGGTCTCAACTCCGTCTTCCGCCCACAGAATGACGAGTTCACCGTTTTCTATGGCCAATGAGGCGACCTGAAGGGAGGCCGGATCATCCGGCAGGCGCAGAGCGGCATCGGGAGCCTGGTCGGGCCGGCCAATGGCGGGATGAAAGTGCTGCTGACGCAACCAGACGAAATGATAGTGATTCCGCTGACCGTCGGCCCAGTTGAGAGCGATGCGGCGGTCAGGCAGGATGTCGAGCGAGTTCACTGATCGGCACATCAGAGTTCTCCGGTCTCGCGGACCCTTCGAAGATGGCAGGCTATGAGGGCTTCATGATGACTTCAAGGACATGGCCCGGTAGCACCACGTTCCGTCGCTGCCCCCGGCAGCCTTCCAGACGCTCCGCTCGCAGAGGCGGCGTGAGCCCTGCCATGCGGCTCGTGCGGTCCTCGATCCGCCCGCCCCCACGGTGCGAGCATCCGACAAGGCACCGGAAACGATGCGGTCAAGACAATCGGATCATGTCCTTCGACATGAGCGCCATGGCCGATCAGACTCCAGGTTCACGATGGCGACCGCTTGTGCCTGATGCCGGTGCGACCGAAGCCAGAGCCTCGACACATGGCCATCCTGTATGGAGAACACAATGAGAGAGTTGGTTCGCTTCTTTCCCGTCATCATCATTCTTGCGGCGTCACTGGCGAACGCCGGATCCCTTGCCCCTTCCGCGCGTGTCATCACGGAACGCGACCGGGACTTCCTGGAGCGGTCCGGCGCCCAGACTCTCGAAGAACTGCTGGATACCGGCATCGTTCGCTACTTCTTCACCGGAGGCGAGCCCCTGCTGGTGCTGGTGAACGGACGGCCATACGCCACGACCGCCAGTGATCTCGATACCCTGCCGCTCTCGGCCATCGAACGGCTCGAGCTTCTGAGCGGCGACGGCCTCGGCACACTCGGCGGCAGCGCAGTGCGCGGCGCCATCAATGTCGTCCTGCGCAACACCCTGGACGGCTTCGAGACCCGGGCACTCACACGCATGCCGAGCCGGGAAGGCGGTGACGGCTGGCAGGGCAGCGCGTTCTGGGGCGGCGCCTTCGGGGAGGGGCGCATCACTGTCGGTGTGGATACTCTCAGACGCCAGGAGATTCCGGCACGAGCCCGTGAGCACAGCCGTTCCGTCTGGCAGCCGGGTGGTTCGTTCAGCGAGGCCAGAAATGTCAGTGTCGGCGGCAACACCCTCTGGGTCGTTCAACTCGATGATGAGGAAGAGGTCACGGGCGTCAGATCGATCGCACTGGGTGAGTGCGATCCCGCGGCGGGCTATGCCGGTCCGCTCGCAAATCCGCCGGGAATCCGCAATGGAGACAAGGGTTGTGGCTTCGCATACGGCGACATCATGTGGAACACGAGCCAGTCTGAACAGGACACGACCATTGTGGACCTTGAACATCCGGTCGGTGAACGGAGCACGCTTCACCTGACGGCGAACATCGGCCAGGGAGGCTGGTCCTCCCGCTATGCTCCACCGGTCGGCACCTTCTCCTTTGACCCGACCCGGGACATCATCGACGAGATCAACAACACGGCCAGCACCACGATTGCGGACGATGACGATGCCCTCGCCGTGGCGCACCGATTTGTCGGACACGGGAACCGCGACTGGCATACCGACTATGACGAGTACGACGTCTCCGTGGGCATCGAGGGACGAATCTCCGCAGACCTTGGCTACAGCGCGCGCGTTGACGCCTACCGGCTTGACGGATCGCTGTCCGGCACGACATTCGTTCATGTCGACAGGATCAGGGAGGAGATTCGGGAAGGACGCTATGATCTCGTGAATCCGTTCTCGGATGCACCGGCGCACCGGCAAGCCATCACGGACAGCAGCCTCAGTGAAGAGATCGATTTCGGAACGACCGTCCTGAGTACCCGGCTGGCACTGGAAGGGAGCGCGGTCGCACTTGGCGATCGCAAGGTGGCATGGACAGCGGGTTTCGAAGCGGCCCGGGCTAAAGCTCACTCCCTTCTGCGTTTCCTGGACGGCGATGGCGAGGCCCACGACGTCACCAGGGTCCTCGGCTCCGGCGGGGTGAGCTTTGCCGGCGAGCGCAAGGCTCTTGGGGTCTTCGCAGAAGCGCTTGTGCCGCTTGCCGAGACCGTGGACATCAGGGTCGTCGGCCGCGGTGACGAGTACGACGACATCGGCAGCCTGAGATCCTGGGGCCTTGTGGCCGAGTACCGGCCACACGAGATGCTTGCACTGCGGAGTTCCTTGCGCACGGCGCAAGGCGTTCCCTCGATGTCCCAGCTATACAGTACAGAAGATCAGGACCATCCCTATGTCTCGTGTGATCCCGGAGGCGGGCCCCCGCCGCGCACCTGTCCGAGCCCCAATGCCAGGCAGGTGACCCGGTACACCACGGGAAATCCGCAACTCGACCCCTCCGAGACGGAGAGGTTTGCCGTCGGTGCCGAGGTCCGCAAGCACCCGTACTTCGTGAGCGTGGAGTGGTACCGGCAGTCGCACTCGGATCTCGTGGGCCAGAACACTGCCGATTGGGCCATGCAGAACCTGCCCGAGTGCCCACCCGGCGTGTTCTCGAACTGCATCAGCCGCACCGGCGGCGACATCACGATCCATGACAGCTATGCGAACATCGTGGAGACCGAGATCTCCGGCCTCACGACCCGGTATGCCGCAACCTTCCCAACGGATTGGGGTGAAATCGGGATGAGTGGCGCATGGCGGCACGTGATTAGCGCGGACCTTTACATCGCGGGCAACAAGGAGCGTTACGTCATCTCCAGGGACATGGCCCGTATCCGGTTCATGGCCCGCCACGGCAACCTGACGGCCATGTGGACCACCAACTACCGTGCCGCCTTCGCCAACCAGGCGGGCACGGGCAATTTCCAGTCCTGGACCGGCCACGATGCGGTCCTCGACTGGAAGGATCCTCTGGGGCTGACGGGCGCACGGCTTGCGGCCGGCGTCTTCAATCTCACCGATGCCGGGCTGACCGTCGACACGGCCAATCCCAACAGCGTCGACGGGCCCACTGCAGCCGGCTGGGGCCGGACCTTCTTCCTCACATTCAACATGCGCTTTTGAACCCACAACTGCCATGATCCGGCAGCGGGAAGCACGGTTGGTCGAACGTTTCCTGCCCGAGAAGGAGTGCGGTTGGACCGTCCCATTGCACCAGAGGCCCCGTGTTGCGCCCGTCCTCCCAGCAGACGTCGACAGGGAACACGTGATGTCATGACGATTTGCCGTTCCGGTCGCTTGATGATGCTTGCCTGCAGCTCCAATGGCGCTGCCAGGCGTGCCGAATCCCGGGATACCGACGCCGGGCTTGCGAACCATGACCGTGTCACAACGCCTCCGGCAGGCAGCTTTCAGCGAGGGCGCGATGCAGGATCACAGCGACATGGTCTGATCCGGTCTTGCGGACCCTTCGGTTGTGGCAGGCTGTGAAGGCTGCGTCGTGACCGCAAGAACTCTCCTCATCATTGGCCACGTTCCCTCGCCCAACACGCAGCGTCTGCGAGATGCTGTTCTGGAAGGGGCACTGGCGGTTGACGCCGAAGCGGTTGCCGTGGATGCCCGGTCGCCTTTCGAGACCACACCAGATGACGTCAAGGCTGCTGCCGCCCTGGTGCTCGGCACGACGGAGAATCTGGGTTACATGTCGGGCGCGCTGAAGGATTTCTTCGATCGCTGCTACTACCCGTGCCTTGAGGAAACCCGCGCAAAACCCTATGCGCTCTACATCCGCGCCGGCCTCGATGGTACGGGAACGAGGCGTGCCGTGGAGAGCATTGCCGGTGGCCTGGGATGGCGCGCCGTCAGCGAACCCCTGCTGCTGAAGGGTGAGTGGCAGGAGGACTTTGCCGGAGAGGCGCACGAACTCGGCATGCTCATGGCCGCCGGCCTCGACGCCGGCATCTTCTGAAGGAGCAGTCACATGCGCAATCCGCAACTTGAGGTCGGTCACGACAATCTCGCCTGGTGGAACCGGGCAGAAAACCGGCGCCACGGTTTCCGCAACATCCACAGGCTGAACCGGCGCGGCCTCGCCCTTCGTTCGGGCCATGTCCTGCCGCTTCGGGACCGCGACCACCCGGCGATCGCCGAGAGGAGCGACGTTGCCCGGCTGACGGCCCTGCCCTCCTTCAGCGCCATGGTGGTGGCGCAAGGCAGGGACATACTCTTTGAAGCCCACGCAGCGGACTGCGGCCCCGATACCCTTCATTCCATGCAGTCGATCACCAAGACCCATCTCAACCTCGTGTTCGGCCGCCTCATCGCCGCAGGTGAGGTCGATCCCGGGCAGACGGTGGAGACCTGGATTCCCGATGTCTCCAGCGGATACCGCGGAGTGACCTTGCAGCAGGTTCTCGACATGAACGTGCCACTCGCTTTCGACGAGGATTATGCGGCACCGTGGAATCCGCCGCCGGGACCCGGGGAACGGCGTGGATACGGCCAGGAAGAGGTGGCCATGGGATGGCGCCTGCCACCCCCGGGGAGCGAGGAATTCGGTGTCAGGGAATTCGCCCTCACCCTCGAGAAGGACATGGATGACATTCCCGGCAACCGCGCCCGCTACGCATCTCCCAACACGGATCTCGCGGGATGGATTGCCGAGCGCGCCAGCGGCTCCAGTCTCTTTGATCTCATTTCCACGAACATCGAGGGCGCCGGTCTGGAAGGGGTGTTCTTCATCTCCCTCGACTGCACCTTTGTTCCGGTGTTGAGCGGAGGTGGCGCCATGACGGCCAGGGACATGGCGAGATACGGACTGCTGTTCGCCCGCAAGGGCACTGGCGTCATGGGGGAAACCGCGGGAGATGCCGGATTCATCGAGCACACGCGCACCAGGAAGGGAGTTCCCTTCGAGGGTTCATGGCGGCCCGGGCTTTCCTACAGCAACCAGATGTTCACCGATGGCACCTGGATCGGCCATGGCGGATATGCCGGGCAGTTCCTCATGATACGGCCCGACAAGGAAGCCGCCGCCGCATGGTTCAGCGTCGTCGACAGTGTCCATGGCGATGCCGAGGACCAGTTTGCCGATGTCATCGCCATGCTCTCCGACGTGCTGGAGAACCTCTAGGCAACCAATGACGGCCGCTTCCCCTTGCGAATCGCCTTCCTGAACGGTTCAGTCCCCCTTCGAGGAGATCGTGCCGCGGTCCTTCCCTGGCAGCGTCAGGAGTGCGGGTTCAATCCTCGTTCGAGCGGATTGTGCGGGGCAGACGCGAAAGGAGTTCTGGGCCGTCGTCGGTTACAAGGAATGTCTCGATGAAGTTGCAGCCCGTACCGCCCGGCCACCCCTCCCAGATATCGAACTGATTCTCGTAGTTGAACACCAGGCCGGGCTTGACCGTAAGCTGTTCAGCCGTCGGACCGAAGACCTCTTCATTCCAGTGAATCCAGTGTGCCCCTGTCCAATCGGGCGGGAACGAGATACCCAGTGGGTAGCCTCCGATCCACCACGCGTTGTCCTGCAAGCCAACCTTGCGGATGTGCTCGTCGGCGATCTCGTCGATGCGAGGAAGCGGATCGCCGAGCTTCACGTTCTCGATGATGGCGTCGATCGAGCCCGATGCCCTTTCCATCACATCCAGCCAGCGGTTGTCAGCCTTGCCGATCGAGAATGTGCGGCACGTATTGACATGGTAGCGGTGCAGCGATCCACAGACGTCGATGTGCACGAGGTCGCCGTCCCGGACCTTGCGATGGGTCGGTGGCGAGTGATGTGTACCCGAGCGAACACCCGATGCGACCATGGTATGGATCGCCGGATAGTTGCAGCCCTGTTGCATCAGGCTTGCGACCAGAACGGCCTCGATCGCTGTCTCCGTCATGCCCGGTGCCATGGCGGTGCGGGCCGCCTCGAGCGCATTGTCGGTCGCAGCTGCCGCTTGTCGCACAACCTCCATTTCGCGCGGCGACTTGTAGACGCGTTGCGTCTCGACCAGGAGTGAGGCGTCGACGACACTGGCTCCCTTGCCGCGCAGTTTTCCGGCCAGCGTTTCAATAACCGAGGGAGTGGGACCCCAGCCCCAGAACTGAAGCCCGATCGTGCCGTTTGTCAGTCCGCGGGAAGCGAGTTCGTCCGCGATAATGTCGAAGTCGCCGGCGCCTGCCATCGGATCGTGATCGAAGATCACGGCATCACGAATCTCGGGTACAAGCGACATGATGGTGGTATGTGCCGCCGCGTCGAAGAACAGAGTGTCATCGCTGTCAGCCCGCACCACCAGTGTCGTCGAGTTGCGCAGGTGGTTCCAGATCATGTCGTAGCCGGTCAGCCAGTTGATGTCCGGAAAGCGGCAAAGCAGGAGAAGATCGACGCCGGCATCCGACATCGCGGAACGCACCTTCTTTCGGCGCTCGGTGTACTCTTCAGGTGGAAACGGCAGTTCCCAATCGATCTGCTCACGCAGGTAGGTTTTCAGCTCCATGGCGCCCTCCCCGACAGACATCTGCGTTTTCCCGGCGATCATAGACGAATTCGCCGGCCTTGCGGAATCCGAAGGCGAAGGCCCGCAACCGGCCATCAGGGCCGACGCATGCACTGTGGTCCGGGATGTCAGGAAGTGGCCGCATCCTCCTCGACGGGGTTGCCTCCTGCCTCTGCCGATGCATGAAAGACACGGTCGAAGGCGGCATCAAGGCGTTCGCGATCGGTTGAGCGAAGCACGATGCTGGTGCCGAAGATTCCACCATCGCGCCATGGGTAACTCCCCATGTCGACATCGGGAAAGTCCTGCTGCAGCGCACCGAGAGCCCCGGCGATGGTTCCTTCCCCACAATGGACCCTGATGGCTCGGGACAGGATGCGCGGCCCTCCGCGCAACCCGGAACTCGCCGCCCGGAACATGGCCCTCGCGATCTCGGGCACACCGGCCATCACGATGACATTGCCGATCTGGAAACCGGGCGCCATGCTCACTTCGTTGTCGATCAGCCGGGCGCCATCGGGGATGCGGGCCATGCGCAGTCGGGCCTCATTGGGCTCCATGCCGCGATCACGGAAGTGCGCCACAAGTGTATCGCGGACCCCGGGGTGAATGCTGATACCGACGCCGAACGCTGCCGCGATACTGTCAGCGGTGATGTCATCGTGGGTCGGACCAATGCCGCCGGTGGTGAAGACATAAGTATGACGGTGGCGCAGCTCGTTGACGGCCGCAACGATCTCGTCCTCCACATCACCCACAACCCTCACCTCCTTCAGCCGGATGCCTAGGTCGGTGAGGTTCTCCGCCAGGAAGGCGATATTGGCATCCCGGGTGCGTCCGGACAGGATTTCGTTGCCGATGACCACCACGGCAGCGGTAACAGTTTCGCTCATCAGGGATTCCCCACGAGGCACCGCCTGAAGTCTGGCCCGCAAGGCAGGTGAGTTGCAAACACTCCGCACGCAACCCTGAGAGACTTCATGACCAACCGTGAAGAAGTCCGACGATGGCCCAGGTGCCACGCTCCCGGGATACCGCGTTTGCGGACGGATGAAGCATGGCTATATTCGCCCAACTCCGGATTACACGGAACTGCACATGACCACCGCCTTGCGACGGGCAGAACCCCGGGCCGACCCCCACGCCTACCGACTGGTGCTGCGCTTCGCGCTTCTCAACATCGTTGCAGGCGCGTTACTCGTGGCAGGCGAGGCCAATGGCCTTGTCAGCCGGGCGATCGAGGCCGACTCGACCTCCTTTGTCTTCGTCATCGTTGTCGTGTTCCTCGTCGGCCTTGCCCTTGCACTGCAGCGGGTGGTGTGGACCAGCCGCGAACTCAACCAGGCGAGACAGGCCGAACCCGACCGGGGAAGCCGCGCTGCCACTCATGTCGAGCGAACGACCGGCAAGGATGCCGACAGCCGTCAGACCCTGGCCCAGGCCCTGCGTCTCGAACTCTCGCAGAACATCACCATCATTCGCCACCTCGCCTCGAGTCTCGTGTTCCTCGGTCTCATCGGTACCGTTCTTGGCTTCATCATTGCGCTGTCGGGGGTCGATCCCGACCTCGCCAGCGAGACCGAGAACATCGGCCCCATGGTCTCGGCCCTCATCGCCGGCATGTCCACCGCGCTCGTGACGACCCTCGTGGGCGGTCTTCTCAACATCTGGCTCATGGCCAACTACCAGTTGCTCACCACCGGAACGGTCCGCCTCATCAACACGATCGTCGAACTGGGTGAAAGCCGTGCAGGCACTTGACCCGCTCGATGACGATCCGGCAGCCACCGTCTTTCGCGACGTCATCCTGCTTGCCCTCCTGGGGTTCGTCGCCCTGGTGATCCTGCTGCTGCCGCACGTCAATCCTCCGGAGAAGAAGACATCCGACCTGATGACCCCGGGCAACGTGATCGTCGAGATCAAGTGGCCCGAGAGCATCGATGCCGATGTTGACCTGTGGGTCAGGGCTCCAGGCGATGGCGCCGTGGGCTGGTCGCAGCGAGGCGGCGCCATTTTCGACCTGCTGCGTGATGATCTCGGGTATCTGAACGATCTCACCGCAGCCAATCACGAAATGGCCTATTCCCGGGGCGTTCCGCACGGCGAATATGTCGTCAATGTCCACATGTACCGCAACGACACCGAGATCTGGCCGGTCCCTGTCTATGTCATCATCAGCGTCAAGCTCGACATCGACAAGCCTGCCCGCCAGATCCTCCTCGGCAAGGTCGACCTTGTACGCGTCGATCAGGAAGAAACCGTCTATCGCTTCAACCTGAACGAGGCGGGGGGACTGTTGCCGCATACCGTCAACAATCTCTACACCACCCTCTTCGACAGCCAGCGGTTGTGAGCGTGTCGCTCGTTGCCATCAGCTTCATCGTCTGCTTCATGCTGGCCGCCGTTGCCGGCTGGGCGGCGGTCACGTCGGCCGGACGCCTGTCCCGCAAGATCGCCGCGCTTGTGGCCCTCGCCCTCCTGGTACCCGCAGGCTATGGCTCCATCAGTGAACTCCTCGGAAGACCCAAACCGGCGAATAGTGCCTGGCTGGAGGACTTCACCACCTATCACACGGTGATTGCCTGGAAGATTCACGAGGACAAGGCGATCTACCTGTGGCTCGAGATGCCGGACGGCCAGGAACCGAGAGTGTTCGCCTTCCCCTACGACACGGCGACAGTCTCTCGGCTGCAGAAAGCCGGCGAGAGAGCGAAGTCATTGGCCAGCAAGCTGCTGGCCCGCCTTGAAGAGACCGGACCGGCTGGCACCACCCGCCTCGAGTTCACCAGCCAGACCGAGTTCCGCCGCACGCTCCCCACCAAGCCCGACCCGGAAGAAGGGGATGTCTTCCAGCTCGACGAGAAGTCCGAAACATAGGTTCTCCGGTTTCCTGGCAAGGCAGGTCTGACAACACGACGCCGACGCTCATGGCATGGTGCCGGAGGTCAAGCCGCTCTACGTGTGGGTGGAGGGTTCGCCGTTCCCTGCCGCATGCCGCCGATGCCGGCGAAGCCGGAGCGCGCCCTTGCGCAAGCATGCGGAAGAACGGAATCTGTCTTGCGTATGGTGGCCCAGTTCTTGAAGGGAAAGGGCGATGCGACTCCTCGTGACCGGCGGGACAGGGTTCGTCATGAGTCACGTCGTGCGGACCTGGCTCGAACGCCATCCCTCGGCGTCCGTCGTTTCCGTCGACATTGCTCCGCCCGACGTCCTTGCGGAACGCTTCTTCGAGCCTTTCCGGGAACGGCTGACTATCGTCACCGGTGACGTTCGCGACCCGCACCTTCTCGACACGATACCCGGGAAGGACTCGACGACCCATGTCGTGTGCGGTGCTGCCATGACGCCCTCGATCGGCACCACGGAGAAATCCCGGGCAGCGATGATCGCAGGCGTCAACGTCATGGGCCCGGTCCATTGCCTCGAGTATGCGCGCACCCTGCCCCGTCTCGAGCGCATGGTCCATGTCTCCACCGGCAGCGTCTATGGTGACGACGGTCCCGACGACGGCGGACCGCTTCCAGAGGACGGCTATGTTCGCCCGTTTCCCGCCACACTCTATCCCATCACCAAGCTCTCCGGCGAAATGCTGGTCGGACGCTGGCGGGAGATGTTCGGATTGCCCCTCCACGTCGTGCGTCTGGCCAGCGTCTACGGACCAATGGATCGACCGACACCGGGGCGCGACTTTGCCTGCGCTCCCCACGTGATGGTGCACAAGGCCCTGCGCGGAGAAGCCTGGAGCGTGGCGGGCGCCGACGGCGTCGGCGATTTCATCCACGCCGCCGATGTAGCAGGCGCAATCTGCGACCTGCTTGCCGCTCCCGCCCTTCGTCACGACGTCTACAACATCGCCTCCGGCGAGCCGACCACGCTGGACGCACTTGCCCGCCTCGTGTGCTCGGTTGTGCCCGGCGCCGCCTGGCACGAGGCCACCCCGGGCGATCTTGCCGATGTCGTCGGCTCCTCGGTTCGAAAGACGGGGGCCTGGGGCGCTTACGATGTCACGCGTATCGTCGCTGATGTCCAGTGGCGACCCAGACCACTCCGACAGGGCCTTTCCGATTACGCGGCATGGATCACCGACAACGAATCGAACGGACCTGGATCATTTCACCAAGCGTCATCAACATGATGCACCTCCCCTCGATCGCCACGTTGCCGGTCTCCTTAAGGTGGACACACATCTGCAAGATCCCGCTGCACTGCATGTGCCGTGACAGCTACAGGGGCATCGGGATCCCCCGCCCTGATGTCGTTCAGCACCGACTTGGAAAGGAACCTGGGGCACCATGAGGTTCGCCTCGCCGCTCAGACGCGCCACGCTGGTGAAGCGCTACAAGCGGTTTCTCTCGGATCACCGGCTGGATGACGGCAGCATCGTCACCGCGCACTGTGCCAATCCCGGGCAGATGACCGGGATTGCGGAGCCCGGCATGACGACCTGGCTGCAGGACGTCTCCGGCAGCAAGCGCAAGCTCGCCTGGTCCTGGGAACTCGTGTGTGCCGACGGCGGGCTTGTCGGCTGCCATACGGGCAAGCCGAACCGGCTTGTCGAAGAGGCGATCTCGAGGGATGGCATTGCAGAACTGGCAGGCTACAGGTCACTGCGCCGCGAGGTGACCTGGGGTGACCACTCACGCTTCGATTTTCTGCTCGATGATCCCGTGCACGGATCCTGCTACGTCGAAGTCAAGAACTGCCACATGCGGCGGCGGGGGACCTGTGCGGAGTTCCCGGATGCGGTGACCACGCGCGGAGCGCGGCACATGAAGGAGCTTGTGTCGGTTGTCAGGGCAGGTCACCGGGCCGTCGTGATCTGGTGCGTCCAGCGCATGGACTGCGACTCCCTTGCGATTGCCGGCGACATCGATCCCGGATTCGCGGCTGCGGTAACACGGGCCTCGGGCATGGGCGTTGAGACATTGGCCTATTCGTGTAGATTGACCCCCGAAGATATCGTGATTGACCGGCGGATTCCGGTCCGCCTTTCGTGACAGACACCGGAGTCACTTGATGCAGCTCAAGCGTCGTCAGAGCGATTCGCACGTGACAATCCACTCCGCGGAGGACATGGATGGCATGCGCGCTGCCGGCTCGCTTGCCGCCCGAACGCTAGACATGATTGCCCCTCACGTCGTTCCCGGTGTCACCACCGAGACCCTGGACCGTCTCTGCCACACCTTCATCCTCGATCACGGGGCGGTTCCCGCACCGCTCAACTATCGGGGTTATCCGAAATCGATCTGCACTTCGATCAACCACGTGATCTGTCACGGCATCCCGAGTTCCGGCAGGGTGCTGCGAGACGGTGACATCATGAACATCGACGTCACCGTCCTGCTCGAGGGCTGGCACGGCGACACCAGCCGCATGTACTACGTCGGAGACGTGCGACGGAAGGCCTCGCGACTGTGCGAGGTGTGCCACGAATCCATGTGGCTGGGCATCAGGGCGGTGAAGCCGGGCGCCCGGCTCGGTGATGTCGGACATGCGATCCAGAGCCATGCCGAGGCACAGCGTTGCTCGGTGGTCTACGAGTTCTGCGGCCACGGCATCGGCCGCGTCTTCCACGATGCGCCCAATGTCCTGCACTTTGGCGAACCGGGGACCGGCCTCGAACTCGAACCCGGAATGTTCTTTACCATCGAGCCGATGCTCAATCTTGGCCGCCCGGAAGCATTGATCCTCGATGACGGCTGGACGGCGGTGACGCGGGACAAGAGCCTCTCGGCGCAGTGGGAACACTCTGTCGCCGTGACCGAAAACGGTTTCGAGGTCTTCACGCTATCGCCTGCCGGCCATACCTTGCCGCCCTATTCAAGCTGATCAGCGGCCGGATGACCGGCACGATGTCCACAGGGACGTCCGTATCCGTGAATCAGAAGGTCGCCGGCAACGTCATGCTGGCGGTGGGGACCTCGGTGTGGGGGACGCACTTTCTCGTGACGGACATCCTGCTTGCAGGATGGGATCCCTATTTCCTGACCATGGCCCGCCTGCTGTCGGCCACCGGATTCCTGCTGACCTTTCTCACCCTGCAGTCCAGGGGACGTCCGTTCGCCCGGGTTCCCTGGAAACCGGCCCTGCTGCTGGGGACTGCCGGCATTGCCGTCTCGACAGTCCTTCTCACCCTTGGTGTCAAATATGCCGGCGCCGTTCCGGCCTCCATCGTCGCCGCCGCCGCTCCGATCGTCGCCGCCTTTGTGGCACGGGCGGGCTTTGGCATTCCCCTCACGCTGGGCGTCGCATTCGGCGCCGTCATAGCCGTCACCGGGGGTGTCGTCGCCGCCCTCGGATCAGCGGCAGGTGGGATCGGAACCGTTCGTGGTGGTGAACTGTTCATTCTTGCCGCCATCACTCTCTTCACCTGGTACTCCATAGGCGCCCAGCGCTGGCTGACGGGTCTCACGCAACTCGGCATCACCGCCATCACCATCATGATCGGCGCCATGACCATGGTGGCCGCCCTGCCGGTTCTCGTCGGACTCGGAATTGCCGAAACCCGCTTTGAGACCAGCTGGAGCTCGATTGCGTTCATCCTCTATCTGGGAGCAGGCCCCGCCTCGTTTTCTCTCTTTACCTGGCACTGGGGAGTCAGCCGGGTCGGGGTCACCATTGCCTCGATCTACTCGAATCTGGTGCCTGTGGTGGTTGTGGCCATCCGCACACTGGAAGGCGTCCCGCCGACCACCGAGCACGTGATCGGCGGCGTCCTCATCATCACCGGTGTCCTTGTCGCCCAGCTCCTTCCCTCCGGGCGTTCGCGTCTTGCCCACAGGCGTCAGGCATGACGGCCCGACGTCCCGTCAGGGTGGTGGCCCTCGTCAGTCTCGGGCACCTGATGAATCACCTTATCGTCATGGTGGTACCACCACTCGTCGTCACATGGGTCGAGGACTTTGCCATCGACTACACGGCCATTGGCGTCATCATGGCGGTGACGGCTATCACATCAGCTGTGTCCGTTGTTCCGGTCGGCATTCTCACTGACCGGGTGCCGGCACGCCATGTCCTGATTGCCGGGCTTTGTGTCCTGTCACTTTCGGTGATCGGGCTTGGGTTCAGCCAGAGCTACTCCGAACTCCTCGTCTGGGCCGCGTTCATGGGGCTTGGCAACACCGTGTTCCATCCGTGCGGCTACACCATCCTGTCAGCCAGTGTACCGAAACAATGGCTCGGGCGCGCCTTCAGCGTTCACACCTTTGCCGGCTATGCGGGCTTCGCCCTGACGCCGGCCTTCATTGGACTGGCGGTTCTCTACTGGGACTGGAGGAGCGCTCTCATCGCCATGGGGCTGGCCGGATTCGCCGTGGCTGCCGCCATGACCCTGCATCGCGACATTCTTGTCGATGGCAGGGGAACCGACGCCGGCGACAGGGACCGACGCCGGGCAGGCAAAGCCATCCTCCTCACGCTGCCGGTTCAGATGTGCTTCGCCTTCTTCTTCCTGACAACCATCGCCTACTGGGGATTTGACAGTTTCCTGCCGGCTTCGCTCTTCGAACATCACGGCATTCCCGAGACACTGGGCACATTCGCGCTGACGGTCTTCTTCGGGTTTTCCGCCTTCGGCATCCTCATTGGCGGCGTTATCGCCGACCGCACGACCCGGCACGACCTGACGGCGACCGGCGGATTCGTCATTGCCGCTGCGTGCATATTCTTCATCGGTGATGTCGCCGGTGGCACGGCCACGATCTTCATCCTGATTGCCGTCGCCGGCCTCGGCGCCGGCGTCGTGACGCCTTCGCGCGATCTCATCGTGCGCCGGGTGACACCGCCTTCGGAAACCGGCAAGGTGTTCGCTTTCATGACCCTTGGCATGGATGCCGGCACCTTCATCGCTCCGCCCCTGTTCGGCATTCTCATGGACGGGGGACATGTGGTGTGGTTGTTCCGCCTTGCCGCGATCATGCTGATCTTCTCGGTGCTGACAGTAACGGCCACACAACACATTCACAGGCACAGGGGAGTACCGGCATGACACCTCAGCAAGTGGAGAAGGCCGCCGCCACGTTGATCGGGGCGCGGGACGCCGGAGGCGCGGTTCCCCGCCTGCCTGCGGACCTGCGGCCCGTCACGATGCAAGAAGGCTATGCGATCCAGGACGAGGTCATCCGCCAGCGTGCCGCCAGCGGGATGAAACAGGCAGGCTGGAAGGTCGGCTGCACGTCGAAGGTCATGCAGGAAATGCTGGGACTCGACCAACCGGGCGCGGGCGCCGTACTGGCCGCGAACCATCACACCACTCCAGCACGCAAGGAGGCCGCCGGCCTGACCAGCCCCGTGGCCGAATGCGAAATTGCCGTGCGCATGGGACGGGATGTGGAACCACGGGAAGGCGGACACGACCGCGCGACGGTCGCTGGAAGTATCGAAAGCTGCATGGCGGCGATAGAACTGGCCGAACTGCGGCTTCCGGAACACGCCGACATGGCGCCGGCGGAAAAGGTGGCGGACGACTTTTTCCAGAAACTGATCGTCACAGGCGAGGAGGTCACCCGGTGGCAGGCACTTGACCTCGCAGCGCTCCGGGCAACCACCACTGTCTCGGGCGTGATGCGGGGCGAGGGATTCGGGGAGGCCAGCCTGGGCCATCCCCTCAACACCGTGGCGTGGCTCGCCAACTGCCTCGCAGAACGCGGAGCCAGGCTTCTGGCCGGAGAGGTCGTGCTGACAGGCTCACTGGTCGAAGCCATCCTCGTCAAGCAAGGAGACGACATCGTCTGCGCCGTCGAGGGTCTTGGCGAGGTCCGCCTCACCATGGTCTGACATGGCAGAACTCCGCTCCTGGGAGACCCTCACCTCTCCCGAGTTGCAGCGACTGGCCGGCGGCAGATGCGTGGCCGTTCTGGCCATGGGGGCGACGGAGCAGCATGGACCCCACCTGCCGCTTGGAACCGACACCATGATTGCCAGGGGCCTGGTCGACCGGGCACGACGGCATATCGAATCTCCCGGCACTATCCTGGCACTGCCCCCTCTCGCCATCGGCAAGAGCAGTGAACACACGTCGTTTCCGGGAACGTTCACCCACGAACCGGAAACCCTGCTGGCGATGGTAAGGCAGATCGGCGACGGTCTTGCGGCCAGCCGCATTCACCGCCTCGTGATAGTCAATGCTCATGGCGGCCAGCCGCAGATCGTTGATCTGGCGGCGCAGGACCTGCGAGACCGTCACGAAATGCTGGTGGTTCGAGCCAACTACATGACCTGGCCCCTGCCCCCTCACCTCGCCGGTCTCGACCCGGGGGGACACCATGGCGGCATGATGGAAACCGCCATCATGCTCGCCCTCCACCCGGATCTCGTCGACATGACGAAAGCCGGCACCTTCCCTTCGGTGGCAACATCGCTGGCCACCCGGCACCGTAGATTTGGCCACGGCGGCCGGCTCGGCTTTGCCTGGCGGGCCGAGGATCTCAACCCCAAAGGGGTCGCAGGCAGGGCCGGAGAGGCAACAGCGTCACTTGGCGAAGATTTTCTCGACCATTTCGGGCAGACGCTCGGGGAACTCATCTCGGACGCTCTCGATATCGACCGCCGCGACGTGTTCGGATCCGGTCACTGATCACCCATAAGGAAGGAGGCACCCCATGGACATGGCATTCACGCGCGATGACCTCGACGTCCGCGAACGGGCACGCAGCTTTGCCCGCCAGCATCTCTGGCCCCACGAAATCACGCTCGACGAGAACGGATCACTCGATGAGGCGACGGAAGCCGGTATACGCCAGGGGGTCCTCGACTACCGTCTCAATGCCATCAACCACGATCCCGAGCATGGCGGCCAGGGCATGACGGTTGTCCAGCAGTGCATCGTCAACGAGGAGGTCGGTTCGGCAACCAATGGTCTCTGGGGACGGGTCTGGCAGCCACCCATCTGCCTCAGGCAGGGAACGCCCGAACAGATCGCGGCCTATCTGGTGCCGGCATGCCGTGGCGACATCACGGTGTCGTTCTGCGTCACGGAGCCCGGAGCCGGCTCGGATGCCGGCGGCATCAGGACATCGGCGCGCCTCGACGGAAACCTCTACGTCATCAACGGCGAGAAGTGCTTCGCCAGCTACTCCGACAGTGCCGAGGCCAATCTCGTGACCACCATTATGGATGACGACCCGGCACGCCCGACCCTGTTTCTTGTCGACAAGGGAACCGAGGGGTTCAACATGCGGCGCTTGCCCCGATTCTCCCAGCGATCGGGTCACGAGCACCCCGAGGTCGATCTCGTTGACATGCGAATCCCGGCGACACAGATGCTGGGTGAGGTCGGCGAAGGATTCGAACTCACCAAGGACTGGTTCGTCGAGGCCCGCCTGGCGATTGCGGCGCGCAGTATCGGCATGGCGATCCGCGCCTCGGAACTCGCCCTGGAGTGGGCCCGGGAGCGCCGGCAGTTCGGCCAGGCCATCATCGAATTCCAGGGAATCGGATTCATGTTCGCCGAAATGGCGACTGAGATCATGGCAGGCAAGTCGATGATCTACCGCACCGCCCAGGAGATCGACTCGGGTCTCGACCGCCGGATGGCCCATGCCAAGGCAAGCGCCATCAAGTACTACTGCTCGGAAGCCGGATTCCGGGTCGTCGACCGTGCGGCACAGATCTTCGGGGGGCGCGGGATGATGTGCGAAAATCCCGTCGAGCGGTTGACCCGCGATGTCCGTCTCGAACGGATCTGGGAGGGCACCTCCGAGATCCAGAAGGTCATCATGGCAGGCCAAATTATGAAGCGTGGCCTCGATCCCTACGCCGGCTGGACCTGACATGCGTCACCCGCGATCGCTCGGCGAGATCGTCGACCACGGACTGTGCCTAGGTTGTGGCCTGTGCCAGGCCATCGCCGGCCGGGACAAGGTCGCGATGGACTGGGTTGATCCGCCGGGGCGTCTGCGTCCGGTCATTCGCCAGCGCCTGGACGAGGCGATCGAGCGCGCCATTCTCGCAACCTGCCCCGGCATGCGGCTTGACGGTGCCCTCGACCCTCTACGGCATGGCGACACGATGGCCGTGGATCCGGGATTCGGACCCTTTATCCGCGTCTGGCAGGGTCATGCCCGTGACCCTTCCATCCGTCACCTGGCGTCTTCGGGTGGAGCGCTGACTGCCCTTGCCATCCACCTCCTCGAGAGTGGCGCGGTCGACTTCGTCAGCCACGTCAGGGCCGACGAGAACCGTCCCATGCGTTCCCGCAGTCACGTCTCGCGAACACGCGATGACGTGCTGGCGGCAGCAGGATCGCGCTACGGTCCGGTGGCGCCCCTCGACCGCTTCACGGAACTCCTCGATGAGGGGCGCCCCTTTGCCGTCATCGGAAAGCCCTGCGACATCTCCGGTGTTCACAATTACGCCCGGCACGACCCCCGGGTCGGCGAACTGGTCCATGCGACACTGGCGTTTTCCTGCGGAACCTTTGCAGACCTCGACTGCTCGCGCCAGATGCTGGAACGGGTTGGGTTTCCGGGAGGCGCTGGTGGTGAGGAGAACCTCTCGCTCTTTCGCTATCGCGGTTATGGCTGTCCCGGGCCCACCCGGGCGGTTGATCTCGACGGCAGGGTCTATGACGAGGACTATCTCGATTTCTGGTATGGGCCACAGGGCTGGGCGTTCCAGTTCCGCTGCCGGATCTGCGCCGATCCCACCGGGGAGACAACGGATGTCACGGTGGCGGATGCCTGGCCCGGCGGAACGCCGGAAACAAACGAGGAAGGTGGTTGGAGCACGTTCATCAGCCGCACCAGCCGCGGCGATGCCCTGATGCAGGAGGCCATCGATGCCGGCGTCCTCGTTGTCGAGGAACGGGACATCTCTCTCATGCACGAGGTCCAGCCCCACCAGGTGGAGAAAAAACAGGCGATCAATGCCCGCCTGGAGGCCATGGCTGAAGAGGGGTGCATCATGCCCGAGTTCCGCAACCTCAATCTCGATGAGGCCGCGGCGCAGCGCGAACAAGTCTTCCACAGCACCAACCGGGACGGCATGCGCAAACGGCTTTCCCGCGGTCTGAATCGGGAGTAGAGGCGCCAGATGGCCTCATCTTCCATCTTCCGTGCCGGTCTTCTGAAAGGGAGTCATGTGTTGATCACCGGCGGCGGCACCGGCATTGGCTTCGGCTGCGCCCGAGAACTCGGCCTGCTTGGCGCGAAGGTCACAATCGCGGCGCGCCGGCAGCAGGTTCTCGAGGAGGCATGCGGCAAACTTGCCGGACAAGGCATCGATGCTGCCTTCCAGGTTCTCAACATTCGTGACGATTCGGCCTGCCAGGAGCTCCTCCGGACCACAACAAGCGAGCGTGGTCTGCCGGATCATCTCGTCAACAACGCCGGTGGCCAGTTCTCGGCCAGGGCGAAAGACATCTCGGCCAACGGCTTCCGGGCCGTGATGGATCTCAACGTGCAGGGCACCTGGCAGATGAGCAGCGCCTTTGCCCGGGCGCATCGCGCCAGCGGCACGCCGGGCCGCATCGTCAACATTGTCTTCGCCCACACGGGAGCGATGGAGAACTTTGCCCACGGCGCCGCGGCCCGCGCCGCAGTCGTCAACCTGACACGCACTCTGGCCCTGGAATGGAGCGATCACCGGATCCTCGTCAACGCGGTGGGGCCCGGTGCGGTCATGACCGAGGGCATGCGCCAGTACGACGCCTCCGACAGTGGCGAGACGGCAAGCCAGGCCTTTCCGGTACCGCGTCTCGGCACGCCTGACGACATCGCCTGGATGGTCGCCTACCTCCTCTCCCCCGCCGGTGACTGGATCACCGGCAGCATCTTCACCATTGACGGAGGCGCCAACCTCGGCCGACGCGAGCGATAACGAGACCTGCCAGGCCCATCTGCCTTTGCCCACCAAAGGCGGACCGCTTTTCGGATCCGACACCCGACCATCCCGAACCCGCAGGGCTGTGCCTCAACGCACATGGACCATTGACCCTCCATGGCAACTTGACGCTGAGGTCACGAAACTCGAACCTTTCACAAGCTGCTCGATCCCGGCCACAGCACCGGAGTCCACCCGTGCCTGTAGTTGTGTCCAGACTTATCTGCAATTTGCGCATGGCCTGCGGCGTGGTGTGGTGGCATGGCAGCCGCGGAGAGCCCGAGGGCTCGCAGCGGCAGCCATGCCGCGGCGCCCGTCAGGCAGCCTGTCTGAGCCGTTCGCGTTGGTGCTCCCTGAGGTGGATCATGTTGAGGTAGCGGTTGGCCTCCAGCCAATCCTCGTGAATCTCGATCGCCAGCGCCCGCACCAGGCGCAGACAGCTCTCGCCGTTGGGAAACACCCGCACGATGTGGGTGCGCCGTTTGATCTCCTGGTTGACGCGCTCGAGCATGTTGGTCGACTTGAGGTGCTTGTGATGCTGCAGCGGCAGACGATAGAAGGCGAAGGTCTCCTCGATGGTCTCTTCGACCCAGTTGGTGAGCTTGGGATAGCGGGCCTGCCAGCGTGACAGCCACGCGGCGAGATCGCTGCGAGCCTCCTCGAGATTGCGCCGGTCATAGAGCCAGCGGAGCTCCTGAAGGCAATCGTCGTCGCGCTTGCGCGGCATGTGATCCAGGGCGTTCCTGAGGAAGTGCACGTAGCAGCGCTGCTGGGCGGCCTGGGGCAGGATCTCGGACAGGGCCTTCCTGAGGCCTGCGTGATCGTCACTGACGACGAACTCGACACCGTCGAGGCCCCGCTCCTTGAGAGCCACAAGAAAGTCCTTCCAGGACGATCGGCTCTCCCGGTTGGCCAGTTCCACCGCCAGAACCTGGCGCCGGCCGTCCCAGTCGATGCCCAGGGCCACCAGCACCGCCTGGGAGCCGATCACCCCATCCTCCCTCACCCGCTCGTAGCGGGCGTCGAGAATCAGATAGGGATAGGGCTCCTCAAGACGACGCCGGGCAAACGCCGCAAGCTGGCCATCAAGTCGGCGCACAAGGCTCGAAATCGTCGAGGCCGAAAAACTGTGGCCGCACAACTCTTCCGTGACCTGCCTCACCTTGCGTGTCGAAACCCCCTGCACGTACATCTCCACCAAGGCCGCCACCAGGGCCTTCTCCGAACGCTGGTAACGCTCAAACACCGACGTCGAAAAACATCCGGCGCGATCCTGCGGAACTCGCAACTCCAAGGCCCCTACGCGGGTCACCAGGGAACGCTCGTAGTAGCCCGATCGATAGCCCACACGTGTCGCCACGCGCTCGCCCTTCGACGCTCCGAGCAGCGCCGTCATCTCACTCTCCAGAACCTCCTGGAGATAGCCGCGAAGGCCCTCTCGAAGAAACCCATCGTCCTCGCCCAGCAACTGCTTGATCCCCGATACCGACTTCGTAACATCATGCTTGGTCATGGCCTGCCTCTTCTGCAAATGAAGTGATTGCTCAAATCACCGGCATGCCATGACCAACATGGGCCTTAAACCCTTTTGCAGAACATTCCGTACACGACCGTGCCTGTCCAAACCACCTGCATCGGGGCTTATCCCAAACCGGCTTACGTGCCGCGCATGGCATGGTTCCACAGTGACGCACAGACCGGAGAGGCGGACGCGGCCGGGCTGTTGCCCGGGGAGCGACAGGCCATTCTTGATCGCGCTACTCGGGAGGTGGTGGCCGAGCAGGACTCGATCGGCATCGACATCCCGACGGATGGCGAGATCCGGCGGGCAAACTACATCCACTACCACTGCGGCCACCTCGATGGCTTCGAACTCGACACGCTGACCGAGTGCACCATGCGCAACGGAGCCTGGACTGCCGAGGTGCCGACCTTCACCAGCCGGATCAGAACCGGCGCGCCGTTCCTGGTGCGGGACTGGACGATCGCGCAGAGTGCGACCTCCAAACCCGTCAAGATCACGGTGCCGGGACCGCTGACCATCTCGGACTCAACGGCCAACCTCTTCTATCCCGATCGTCGTTCGTGGTGTGCCGATCTCGCCGATGCGCTCAACGTGGAGATCCGTCGTCTGGCAGACGCTGGCTGCCGGTACATCCAGGTTGACGAACCGCTCTTTGCACGTCTGCCGGACGAAGCCCTTGAGTTTGGGGTCGAGAACCTCGAGCGGTGCTTTCACGGAGTCCCCAACGGTGTAACCCGTGCGATGCACATGTGTTGCGGCTATCCCGACAGGCTTGACGAGACCGACTACGTGAAGGCCGATCCGGAGGTCTACACGAAACTGGCCGGCGCGGTGAACGCCAGTCTCGTCGATGCGGTCTCAATCGAGGATGCGCACCGGCACAACGATCTCTCTCTGCTCGAAACCTTTGCCGACACCACGGTCATTCTCGGGGTCGTCGAGATTGCATCCAGCCGCGTCGAGACATTCGAAGAGATCGTCCTTCGCCTCGGCGAAGCACTCGAACACATCGACTCCGAGCGTTTGGTGGCCGCACCCGACTGCGGCCTCATCATGCTGGGTTCGGACCTTGCGCGTGCCAAGCTCCGGAGACTTGTCGAGGCCGCACGCGCCGTCTGATCGCCTCGTCGGGGCAAGGCTCAGGTCCTCATGATACGGTTCCCGAAATCGCCCCTGGCACCGCTCTTGCGTGACCTGCGGCCCTGGTTCGCTGCGACTCAACAGGCCACACGAGAGATGATCCACGACTCCGGGTCAATCGAACGTGACGGCGTTCGCGTCGGCTCAGCTGCCACGGTAGGTGGTGTAGCCCCACGGGCTTGCGAGGAGAGGAACGTGCCAGTGGCGTGACATGTCGGTGATGTGGAAGCGTACCGGCACCTGATCGAGAAATCCCGGAGTCGTCCCTCTTGAAGCGAAATAGGCGCCGATACCGAAGACGATCTCGAAGTGACCCTGGCGTACCGTGTCCATGAGTGGCTGATCGGTGCGGCCGTCATCATTGGTGACCGCTGAGGCAATCTCTCGGCGTTCGTTGCCAACGATCTCGAAGAGAGTGATGGCGACCCCGGCGGCCGGGTGTCCCGATGCGGTATCAAGAACGTGGGTTGTCAATCCCGGCATTGCCCTTCCCTTCCCCGTCACAGAAATCCCGCGCTGCTGGACACATCCAACGCGGGTGTTACTTTTGCAGGGTCCACCATGCAACGAAAGTTCCCCTTGCCACCAGACGCACCCTATCCCCGAGACATGAAAGGCTACGGCGCCATGCCGCCCGATCCGGCCTGGCCGGGGGGCGCCCGTCTCGCCGTGCAGTTCGTCATCAATTACGAGGAAGGTGGCGAGAACAGCGTGCTTCACGGCGATGCTGCATCCGAGGCCTTCCTCTCGGAGATCGTGGCTGCCACGCCGATTGCCGGCATGCGTCACATGAGCATGGAGTCATTGTTCGAATACGGCAGCCGGGTGGGTGTGTGGCGGCTGTTCCGGTTTTTCCGGGAGCAGGCGATACCGGTCACCGTCTTCGGCGTCGCCATGGCCCTCGAACGCAACCCCGAAGTGGCGGAACGGGCGATGGAGGCCGACTTCGAGATCTGCTCCCACGGCTATCGCTGGATCGACTACCAGAAGGTGGGGGAAGACGAGGAGCGCGAACACATGGAGCGTGCTATCGCCATCCAGACGAAACTGACCGGCCAGCGGCCGCTGGGGTGGTATACAGGGCGGACCAGCCCCAACACGCGCAGGCTCGTCGTCGAGGAAGGCGGTTTTCTTTATGATGCCGATGATTACAGCGACGAGCTCCCATTCTGGACAACTGTCGGACAAAGACAGCATCTCGTCGTTCCCTACACACTCGATGCCAACGACATGCGCTTCGCAACACCTCAGGGATTCAACTCCGGAGACCAGTTCTACACGTACCTCAAGGACAGCTTCGATGTGCTGTGGCAGGAGGGTGGCAGAATGTTGTCGATTGGCCTGCATTGCCGCCTCGCCGGTCGTCCCGGCCGCTTCGGCGCCCTGAAGCGCTTTGTCGACCATGCACGCCGCCATGAGGGAGTCTGGTTCTGCAGACGCATCGACATCGCCCGTCATTGGCGGACACGGTTCCCGCCACCCGTCGAAGGGGGCGAATGACGTGTCGACACTCACACTCGAGGAGATCAATCGAGCCAGTGCGCACGCATTCACGTCCATGCTTGGTGACGTCTTCGAAGGTTCTCCGTGGTTCGCCCGGCGCGCCCATCGTCATGGCCCCTTCTCATCACGTGCGGCGTTGATCCGCGCCATGACACGGGTTCTCGAAGAAGCGCCCGAAGAGGAACAACTCGCCTTCATTCGAGCGCATCCCGATCTCGCCGGAAAGGCAGCAAGAGCGCGTGACCTTGAGCCCGATTCGACACGCGAACAGGCGAGTGCCGGGCTCGACCGCCTGTCGGAGACGGACTTCACACTCTTCATGGATCTCAACCGCAGGTATCGGGAAAAATTCGGTTTTCCTTTCATCATCGCGGTCCGCGATCATACACTCGACGGCATCATCGAGGCTTTTCAGCGGCGGCTCGGAAGTGATCAGCAAACCGAGAGGGCGGAAGCACTGGCCAACGTCGGGCGGATTGTCAGCCTGCGTATCGCGCAGAAGGTCGGAGAATAGGCGCCATGGAAACCGCCATTCTCGACTGGGCCAATCTCGTTATCCGCTGGACGCATGTCATCGTCGGCATCGCCTGGATCGGCACATCCTTCCTCTTCATGTGGCTTGACGCCCATCTCGAGAAGCCCGAACCCGGCAAGAAGGGAATCGAGGGCGAATTGTGGATGGTGCACAGCGGTGGATTCTACGAGGTCAACAAGTATCTTGTGGCGCCGGCGGCCATTCCGCGCACCCTGCACTGGTTCAAGTGGGAAGCGGGATTCACCGGAATCACCGGTGTCATGCTGCTCGCCATCGTCTACTACCTCGGCGCCGAGTCCTATCTTGTGGAGGCGGGTTCCGGATCGCTGAGCCGTCTGGAAGCGGTGGGGGTCGGGGTCGCTACGCTGGTGGTCGGCTGGTTCGCCTATGACGCCCTCTTCGCGTCGCGAATCGGCGCCGAAAACCCCCTCCCTGCCAATGTGCTGTCCATCATCGTGCTCGCGGCCGTTGCCATCGCCCTGACTCAGATCTTCACGGGCCGCGCGGCCTACATGCATGTCGGCGCCCTGATTGGCATTGTCATGGTCATCAACGTCTTCGTGCGCATCATTCCGGCCCAAACGAAGCTGATTGCGGCACGTCTCGCCGGTGAGGAACCCGATCCCCTTCTGGGCAGACAGGCCAAGCAGCGTTCGGTCCACAACAATTACCTGACGTTGCCGGTCGTCTTCATCATGATCAGCAGTCATTACCCGATGACGTTCGGACATTCCCTCAACTGGCTGCTCCTGATCGCCATCTCGATTTCCGGCGCGCTGGTGCGTCATTGGTTCAACCTGCGCAACGTCGGCAGGCAACAGGCCTGGCCCCTAGCGGCGGCCGTCTTCCCTTTCCTGGGAGCGGCCATCATTGCCTCCTGGCCAACCCTCGAGCGAGGAACGCCTGGCCCTGTGGCCGAACGGGTCGCCTTCAGCGAAGTCAGGAAGATCATCAATGATCGCTGCCTGTCGTGCCATGCGGCCGAACCCCGCCACGAGAACTTCGACGCCCCGCCGAAGGATGTCCGCTTCAACACCGCCGCCGAGATTCTGAGCCACGTCGAGGCGATCAGGATCACGACGGTGGAGACCGACACGATGCCGCTTGGCAACGAAACCGGCATGACACCCGAGGAGCGGCGGCTTCTCGGTCTCTGGATCCGTCATGGCGCCCCCACCCAGTAGAACCGGCCGGAAGATGGGCGTGCGCTTCCTTCTGAACGGTACGGCGCACGAGGCCCCGTCTGTCGTCCCGACAATGACGGTACTGGACTACCTGCGCGGCGAGGCCGGTCTCAGAGGCACCAAGGAGGGATGTGCGGAGGGGGATTGCGGCGCCTGTACTGTTGCCGTGGTGCGTCACGGCGGCACCCGGGCCGAGGCCGTCAACGCGTGCCTCTACACTGTGGGTCAGCTGGACGGCGCCCGTCTCATGACGGTTGAGGGGCTGTCCGGCAGGGATGAGGCTCCCGATCCCGTTCAACAGGCGATGATATCCTGTCACGCCAGCCAGTGCGGGTTCTGCACTCCCGGGTTTGTCATGGCACTCTGGGCGTTGCGCCAGGAGAGCGTGACTCCGGACGATGACGCCATTCATGAGGCCCTTGCCGGCAATCTTTGCCGTTGCACCGGCTATCGCCCCATCGTCGAGGCGGCACGCCAGGCGTGCCGGAATGCCCCATCGGACCGGGAGACTCCCGATGGAACGACGCCAGCACCGCAGGAATCGCTGGCAACCGAGGAGGCCATCTGGCTTGCGCCAGTGACCCTTGACGCGCTGCTCACCCTCAAACGATCCCACTCCGAGGCCCTGCTGCTTGCCGGCGGCACGGATGTCGGATTGCAGTTCAGCAAGGAACGCCGTCACGCCGCGGTCACCATCTCCACCTCCCATGTACGCGAAATGCGCCTGCTGAAGGAAACGCCCGATGCCCTCCACATCGGCGGCGCGGTGACGATCTCGGAAGCGCTGCCCGCATGTGAGCATGCATGGCCTGCTCTGGGCGCCATCATGCGCCGCTTCGGCTCGCGGCAGATCCGCAATGTCGCCACCGTCGCCGGCAATCTCGCCAACGCCTCACCGATCGGTGATCTTGCGCCCTGTCTCATGGCACTGAGTGCGGAACTGGACCTCGCGGGCCCGGATGGTGAACGGTGCCTGCCCGTGGAGGAGTTCTTCCGTGCGTACCGGCGCACGGCGCTTGGTGACACGGAGGTCATCGCCAGGATCAGGATCCCAAGGCCTGCTGACGGAACCATCTTCCGCGCTTGGAAAATCTCGAAACGCCATGATCAGGATATCTCGGCGGTGATTGGCGCTTTCCGCGTTGTCCTCCGCAACGGCCGCATCGTGGACATGCGCATCGCGTTCGGCGGCATGGCCGCGGTGCCGGCCCGGGCACTCGAAACCGAGCGCGCCCTAGTCGATCGGACATGGTCGGAGAACACCATGAGGGACGCCGGACGCGCCATGGAACGCGACTTCAAACCCATCGACGACCAAAGGGCGAGTGCGGCCTATCGTCTCAGGGTGGCCGCCAATCTCCTCGTCCGTCTCTACCGTGACGTCGCCGGGGAGTCGGCCGTCGAGGTGAACCAGGCATGAATGCCTCGGACACAGCGGTGTTTGCAAGAGCCGCACACGACAGCGCCCTGGAGCACGTCACCGGCAGGGCACGATTCATCGATGACATGCCGGAACTTCCTGGCACCCTCGAGGTGGTTCTGGTGACCTCTCCCCATGCCCATGCCGAAATCGTCGACATCGATCCAGCGGCGGCACGTGCCTCGCCCGGCGTCCACGCCGTGCTGACAGCCGCCGACATCCCCGGGACCAACGACATCGGCCCGATCACTGGCGGTGAACCAGCGCTCGCCTGCGACGTGGCAGATTATGCCGGGGCGCCTGTGGCGGCGGTTGCCGCCACAACCTTTGACCAGGCCTTTGCGGCAGCCGGTCTCGTCGACGTCACCTGGTCAGAACGTCCTGCTCTTCTCACCATCGATGAAGCCCTGAGTCAGGATGCCTACACGTCGGCGCCGCAGACCATGAGGCGCGGAGACGCCGACGCTGCCATTGCCGGAGCACGCCACCGGATCAGCGGCGAAGTTCGCTGTGGCGGTCAGGATCACTTCTACCTTGAAGGCCACATTGCCCTGGCAGTGCCCCGCGACAACGGCGACCTTGACGTCTTCAGTTCCACCCAGCATCCAACGGAAGTCCAGCATGCCGTGGCCACGGTTCTCGGCCTCCCGTTTTCTTCCGTCACGGTCGAGGTGCGGCGAATGGGTGGTGGCTTCGGCGGCAAGGAGAGCCAGGGATCGATCATCGCCGCGATTGCCGCGCTCGTGGCCGCGAAGACAGGGCAACCGGCAAAGCTCCGGCTCAGAAGGGATGCCGACATGATCGTCACCGGCAAACGCCATGACGGTCTCTTCCGCTACACAGCAGGATTCGATTCCAGGGGCAGGATCGAAGGTGTCAACATCATGATCGCCCTGAGGGCCGGGAATGTCGCCGATCTGAGTTCGTCGGTTCTCACCCGGGCCATGTGCCATGTCGACAACTGCTACTTCCTGCCGAACATCACCGCGCGCGGCTACCCATGCCGGACCAATACCGTCTCCAATACGGCGTTCCGCGGATTCGGTGGGCCCCAGGGCATGCTCGCCATCGAAACGGTCGTTGAACATGTCGCCCACCACCTCGGCCTCGACGTCGACGAGGTGCGCGATGTCAACTGGTACGGGACTGAAGAGCGCAACACGACACCCTATGGTCAGCGGGTTTCCCACAACCTCATCGGCACTGTCGTCACACAGCTCCGCAGGGCTGCGGACTGGGAAGGAACCTGCCAGGAAATCGAGCGCTTCAATGCCGCAAACCGAACGCTGAAGAAGGGTATCGCGATGATGCCGGCCAAGTTCGGCATCTCCTTCAACGTGCCGCGCCTCAACCAGGCCGGCGCTCTCGTCCATGTCTATACGGACGGAAGCGTCCACCTCAACCACGGCGGCACCGAGATGGGACAGGGTCTTTTCATCAAGGTTGCCCAGGTGGTCGCCTCGGTCTTCGGCATCGCCCTGGGGGACGTCAAGGTCTCGGCCACGCGCACCGACAAGGTCCCCAACACGGTGGCCACCGCAGCCTCCTCGGGATCGGATCTCAACGGCATGGCGGCCTTCAATGCCGCCACCGCCATCAGGAATCGCATGGCGGATGTGGCGGCGCGGGAGCTGGGTGCTGAGGTCGAGACTATCGAGTTTCGTCAAGGGCGCATCTACGCCGGCAACGAGAGCCTCTCCTTTGCCCGCCTCGCGCAGCTCTCCTGGGACGAACGGGTGTCACTGTCTGCGACCGGCTACTACGCCACGCCGGGCATCACCTGGGATGCGGACACCATGACAGGCCATCCTGTGCACTACTACACGTTCGGCGCCGCGATGGCGGTCGTGGTGATCGATACGCTGACCGGTGAATCGCGGGTCCTGAAGACCGACATCCTCCAGGACTGCGGCGCATCACTCAACCCAGCCATCGACATCGGACAGATCGAGGGGGGCTTTGTTCAGGGACAGGGCTGGCTGACCTCCGAAGAACTGGTATGGGACGCTGACGGTCACCTGCTGACCCACGGCCCCTCGACCTACAAGATTCCCGGAAGCCGCGATGTGGCGCCGGACTTCAATGTCCACATCCTGCCCGACATGCCCAATCCGGTGCCGACCATCTACCGGTCGAAGGCGGTCGGCGAACCGCCTCTTCTCCTCGCCATTTCGGTATGGCTCGCCATCCGCGATGCTGTCGCGCGCCTTGCCGGGTACCGTCATCTACCACGCCTCGACGCTCCGGCGACACCGGAGGCCATTCTCATGGCGGTTGACGACATTCTTGCCCGCGACGAGTGCCGGTGAGCAGCGAACCCCGACTCCGCCTCGAGGGCGTGACCCGGCGCTATCCCGGCGTCGTTGCCAACGACGATGTGAACCTTGCTGTCGAAGCCGGTGAAATTCATGCGCTTCTTGGCGAGAATGGAGCCGGCAAGTCCACCCTGGTCAAGTTCATCTACGGGGTCCAGTCCGCAGACAGCGGAACCCTCTTCTGGGAGGGCACTCCTCAACGCATTGCCAATCCGAAGGCGGCACGTCGGCTTGGCATCGCCATGGTGTTCCAGCACTTCTCCCTCTTTGACGCCATGACGGTGGCCGAGAACATCGCCCTCGGCCTGCCACGTTCCTTCGCCCGATCCGGACTCGAGGAACGCATTCACGACGTGTCACGGCGCTATGGCCTGCCTCTCGATCCCGGGCGCCACGTTCACGCACTCTCTGTGGGAGAACGCCAACGCATCGAGGTGGTTCGCTGCCTTCTGCAGGAGCCGCGCCTTCTCATCATGGACGAACCGACATCCGTGCTCACACCCCAGGAAGTCGAGAGTCTCTTTGCCACTCTGCGTCAGCTTTCGGAAGACGGGGTCTCGATTCTCTACATCAGTCACAAGCTCCAGGAAATCCGCGACCTGTGCCACAGGGCGACGATCATGAGGGGTGGCCGCGTGGTTGCCGAGTGCGACCCGGCGACCCGCTCGGCCCACGAACTCGCCGAACTCATGATCGGCTCGGACCTTACCCTGCCGCGGCGCACATCGGTGACGGGAAGCGCATCACCGCGTCTTGAAGTGAAACACCTAACCCTTGAATCCTCCCGTCTCCACGGCACGCCGCTGAAGGACATCTCCTTCGAGGTTCTCGCCGGCGAGGTTCTGGGAATTGCCGGTATTGCCGGCAACGGACAACAGGAACTCATGGATGCCCTCTCGGGGGAAACACCACTGGCCGACGATGCCACAATTCTGGCGGACGGCCGCCCCGTGGGCGCATCCGGGCCCAACCGGCGGCGCGCCGCCGGCATGGTCTTCGTTCCGGAGGAGCGCCTGGGACACGGTGCGGTGCCACAGATGTCGCTGTGGGAAAATGCCCTGCTGTCGGGCGCCACGACATCGAGGCTCGTGAACCGGGGGATGATCAGAAGCGCCCGCGCCCGCGCCTTCGCGTCTGCCGTGGTGAGGGATTTTGATGTCAGGACACCGGGCGTGATGCAGCCGGCATCCAGTCTTTCCGGCGGCAATCTCCAGAAGTTCATCATCGGCAGGGAAATCTCGCACAAACCGGGCATCATCATTGCGCTGCAACCCACCTGGGGTGTCGATGCGGGTTCCGCCGCAGCGGTTCGCCAGGCGCTCATCGACCTTGCCAGCGATGGTGCGGCGGTGCTCGTCATCTCCCAGGACCTCGAGGAACTCATGGAGATTTCGGACCGCCTGTGCGTGATCAGCCAGGGCCGGTTGTCACCACCCATGAGCACCATGGATGCCACGGCCAGCCGGATTGGCCTGCTGATGGCGGGTTCGTGATGGCCCTGCGCTTCGAGGCGAGAGGTGCAGCTTCACGCGCCATGGTGCTGGGGTCGCCGGCAATCGCCGTGGTGCTGACACTGGCTGCCAGCCTCATCATGTTCGCATCACTGGGAACGGACCCGGTGCGCGCGCTTCAGGCATTCTTCATCCAGCCACTGTCCTCTGAACGGGGAGTGGCTGAACTGATGGTGAAGGCCACCCCCCTGGTTCTCATCGCACTGGGTCTTTCCATGGGATTCAGGGCCAACGTCTGGAACATCGGCGCCGAGGGACAACTGACCCTCGGGGCATTGGCCGGAGGCGGACTGGCCCTTGCCCTCTATGGTCACGAGTCACCTTTGCTTCTTCCTCTGATGTTCGTGGCCGGCATCGCCGGCGGCATGGCCTGGGCGGCCATTCCCGCGTTCCTCAAGACCCGCTTCAACACCAACGAAATCCTGACGAGTCTGATGCTCGTCTATGTCGCCATCCTCCTCCTGAGCTATCTCATCCATGGTCCGTGGCGGGATCCCGATGGATTCAACTTTCCGGAATCGCGCCTTTTCCACGACTCCGCCAGGATGCCGGTGCTGCTTCAGGGGACTCGGCTCCACATCGGCTGGCCGATCGCCCTCGCCCTCGCTGCAACCACATGGATCCTGCTTGCCAGGCACATCGTCGGATTCCAGATCCGGGTCGTCGGCCTTGCCCCGGCCGCCGCGTCCTTCGCCGGCTTCAGCCGGACGCGGATCATATGGACGACCCTGCTGGCTGGTGGTGGTGCTGCCGGACTCGCCGGTGTGATGGAGGTGGCTGGGCCGATCGGCCAGATTGTTCCGGTCGTTTCACCGGGTTACGGATTCACCGCCATCATCGTCGCCTTTCTCGGCCGCCTGCATCCCATCGGTGTCGTCTTTGCCGGGCTTCTCATGGCCCTTACCTACCTCGGCGGAGAATACGCCCAGATCACGATGAATCTCCCCAATGCGGTGACCGGCGTCTTCCAGGGCATGCTGCTCTTCTTCCTGCTGGCGAGCGATGTCCTCATCCGTTACCGCATCCGCTTCGTTCCATGATCCGAAGAGTGCGCCAGGACCCATGACCATCGAATTCCTCGTCGCCGCCCTCATGACGATCATCACGGCATCGACGCCTCTCGTCTTTGCTGCTGTTGGCGAGATCGTTGCCGAGAAGTCCGGTGTCCTCAATCTCGGGGTCGAGGGAATGATGATCGTGGGCGCCATCGGCGCCTTTGCCACCGGCATTACCACCGGAGATCCGATTCTCGCCGTGCTGGCCGGCGCGGCATCGGGGGCCCTGATGGCGTTCATTTTCGGAGGCCTTACCCTGTGGTTTCTCTCCAACCAGGTGGCGACGGGCCTGGCGCTCACCATCTTCGGGATCGGCTTGAGCGCCCTTGTCGGGCACCAGTTCGTCGGAGTCACGTTCGCCGGACTGCCGAGGCTCGACATTCCCGGCATCACCGACCTGCCTTTCATCGGTCCGCTTCTCTTCGGCCATGACGCACTCGTCTACCTCTCCGTGGTCTCGGTCATCGCCGTGGCCTGGTTCCTCAGGCACACCAGGGCAGGACTCGCACTGCGGGCAGTCGGTGAAAATCACGATGCGGCACATTCCATCGGCTATCCGGTCATCCTGATCCGCCTGATGGCCGTGCTCTTCGGAGGCGTCATGGCCGGCCTGGGCGGCGCCTGCCTTTCCCTTGCCTACACCCCGCTCTGGATCGAGAACATGACGGCAGGGCGTGGCTGGATCGCCCTGGCGCTGGTCGTCTTCGCTTCGTGGCGGCCATGGCGTGCCTTCTTCGGCGCCTATCTCTTCGGAGGCATCACCATCATCCAGCTTCATGCCCAGGGTCTGGGAGTTGCCATCCCCTCCCAGATCCTCTCCATGCTTCCCTACATCGCCACCATTGTTGTGCTGGTCCTCATATCGCGTGATGATGTCAGGATGCGTTTCAATGCTCCGGCGTGCCTGGGCAAGAGTTTCCATGCCACCGGGTAGGGCGGGCAACGACCAGTTCGAGAGAACGGCGACTTGATAAAGGGAGGAAGGGAATGATGAACACAGTCAACCGGGCCATGGTCGCATGTTTGCTGGCTGCAGGCCTTCTTGCGGGTCCGGCCCAGGCTGAACCCCTCAAGGTGGGATTCGTCTACGTCGGTCCGATCGGCGACCACGGATGGACCTATCAGCACGATCAGGGGCGGCTTGCCGTCGAGGAAGCGTTCGGCGATCAGGTCGAGACCAGCTACGTCGAGAACGTGCCGGAAGGCGCCGACGCTGACAGGGTGATCGCCCAGTTGGCCGAAACCGGGCACGGTCTCATCTTCACCACATCGTTCGGCTACATGAATCCGACGATCCGCGTTGGCGAAATGTACCCCGATGTGCACTTCGAACATGCCACCGGCTACAAGCAGGCCGACAACGTGGCAACCTACTCGGCGCGGTTCTACGAGGGCCGTCATGTTGCCGGACTGGTGGCCGGCAGCGTGACCGAGAGCAACGTGATCGGTTACATCGCCTCCTTCCCCATTCCGGAGGTGGTCCGGGGCATCAACTCGGCGTTCCTCGCCGCCCGGTCGGTCAACCCCGACGTGTCATTCAAGATCGTCTGGGTGTCGACCTGGTTCGATCCGGGCAAGGAGGGGGATGCCGCCAAGGCCCTGATCGATCAGGGTGCGGACGTCATCCTTCAGCACACGGATTCGCCCGCTGCCCTGCAGGTTGCACAGGATCGCGGTGTATGGGCCATCGGCCAGGCTTCGGACATGACCGCCTTCGGTCCCGACGCCCACCTGGTGTCGGTTGTCAACAACTGGGCCGCCTACTACGTCAGGCGGGTTCAGGCGGCTCTTGACGGCTCCTGGGGCACGTCGGACACCTGGGGCGGTTTCGGCGCCAACATGCTGTTGCTGTCGGCCTACAACGACGCCATCCCGGCCGATGTCATCGAGATGGCCGAAGCGGCCCGTGTGGCCATCGCCGAAGGGGCACTCCACCCCTTCACCGGTCCCATCAACGACCAGGATGGCAATCTCCTCGTCCCTGACGGCGAGGTCGCGGACGACGGCATGCTTCTCGGCATGAGTGTCTACGTCGAAGGCATCGACGCCACGTTGCCGCAATAGGCTTCTGATCCCCCGGCAGTCAGGCGCTGCCGGGGGTCTGCCCCGGTTGGCGGGACACCGCGACCCGTCGGGACCACAGGCGTAGCAGACATTGCCTGACGACACTGGCGGATGGCCGTCGTCGCGGAGAAGCCCTTTTGGGTTCGCCGCGTTGACATGTATGGCGCATCCCTGCAGACGCCGGACACGACGGCGCTCAACTTGAGTTGCGGACTTCACCGCCGTGAGGGCCACCAGCGCATCTTCGATGGCTCTCAGATTGGCGATATTCCTCTTCCTCGCTTCCTCCACCCGATCGAGTGGTGCAACATCGAGACCGGCTCTCCGGAATGACGCGATTCGCTCCACAAGGACAGCAACGGATCGTGTGGCCCCCGATATCATTGCTTCGAGAGCACGTCTGTCGGCCTCAATCGCGGCAAGAGCGTTTTCCCAGGAGATCGCTTCCACCAATCCATCCGCATAGGCCTCCTGGAGACCAGCGATCTCTCGGCGGTGCAGCTGCAAGGCTCTTTCTCCGGTGTCGATGTCATGGCCCAAGGCTTCGGCAGCCTCGTGCTGATAGGCGATTTCCTCTTCCAGAGTATCACGTGCGACGACGTAGGACGTCTGTTCCCGGACCAGCCAAAGGCCACTTGCAAGGCCGGCAACACTGCCGACATGCGCTCCCGCAAGTGCACCTCCCCTGTATCCGCTCTCGATGCCGATACGGCTTCCCCTCATCGACTGCCCGAAAAGGGAGGATTCGATCAGCCGGCCATCGTTGTCTCGCCCGCACGAACAACGTCCGGATGAGCCCGGGCGCTACGCCATTGGATCGTGGAACCACCAACGTTCCAGGCACTTGATTCCATCGAGATCCCAGGCTGCCGACATACGCCTATGGGCAATGTTGTCGCTGACCGCGAAGACGTAGTTGGAGAAGATCGGAGCCACCACGCCGCCGTCATCGCTGCACAGCTGTTGCATCTCGTAGTACATCTCCCGCCTGAGTTCGGTATCGAGTTCCGCCCGGGCAAGCGTCAGGAGCTCGTTGAAGCGCGGGTTCGCCCAGTGGGTCTCGTTCCACGGGGCACCGACCGCATAGGTCTGTGAAAACACCCAGTCCTCGGTGACCCGTCCGCTCCAGTAGGACGCCACCCAGGGCTCGACGTTCCAGACATCCGACCAATAGCCGTCATTGGGCTCGCGGGTGACGTCGATGGTGATCCCGGCGGCAGCGGCGTGCTGCTGGTAGAGAACGGCTCCGTCCGTGGCGCCGGCAAAGGCGGTTTCCGCCACATTGAGCGGCACCGTAATCTCCGTCAGACCGGCCTTGCCGAGGTGGTGTCTCGCCTTGTCCGGATCGTAGACACGTTGTGGCAGGTCCTCGGCAAAGTATCGGTTGGACCGGCCGATGGGATGATCGTTTCCGACATAGCCGTGGCCGTTCAGCAACTTGGTGAGCAGTTCCTCTCGATCGATGGCGTACTTCAACGCAAGCCGGACATCGGGATCGTCGAATGGCGCACGGTCGCACATCATCGAATAGACGTAGTGCAGCGTGCCCTGGGTCTCTTCCAGACGCACTCCCGGAGCAGCGTCGAGAAGGTCAGCGGTCTTCAGGTCGACCCGATCGATCACGTGAACCGTACCGGACGTCAGGGCCGATGTACGGGCTGTCACGTCGATGGTCGACAGCACCTCGGCCTCATCGAAGAAGGCCTGACCTGCCTTCCAGTAGTTGGGATTGCGCGTCATGAACGATCGCACGCCCGGTTCGAACTCGTTGAGGACGAACCCGCCCGTGCCATCGCCCGACTGCCAGTCGAGAACGCCGTTCACGACGGGACAGATCGCTACATGGTAATCGCTCAGCAGGAACGGAAAGTCCGCGTTGCCCTCGCTCAGTTCGAAGGTGACGGTGTCCTTGCCGTCCGCCTTCATGTTGACGATGGACGACAGGATGCCCTTGGCGGGCGACGCCGAATTCTCGCCGGTATGGTGGGCGACCGATGCGATCACGTCATCCGCATCAAGCGTCTTGCCGCTGTGAAACTCGACGCCCTGGCGCAGCTTGAAGGTCCAGTTTGCCGCATCCGGGGTCGATTCCCAGCTTTCGGCAAGTTCACCGATGAGTTCATCCTCGTTGGACACTTCGGTGAGACAGTTACGGAAACCAAACCCCACAACCTGCATGTACGTGTCATTGTAGGTCGCAGGATCCACAGAATCGGTCGTCGATCCCAAACCGAGAGCAACACGGATCCGGCCACCCATCCGTGGCTCGTCAGCCCTGGTCGCCTGTGTGGCCAGTGCGGTCGCGGTGGGCATCGCCACGCCACACGCCAGCGCGTGCGCCATGAAGTCCCGTCGGTCGATACGGCCCCGCCTGAGCAGGTCCAGTTTGTGTTCGAATGATCTCATCGTCTCCTCCGTGTCATCTGATTGGTAGGACCGTCAAAATGAGTACGCTCATTCTTCATGCCGCCATCCGCGCCTCGGGAACGATCCGGAATGGACGCAAATGGCATACGACGGATCCGGCAATGTTGTGCCTCGTTCTCCGGGTATCGGAACATCGTGCCCTTTCGTTCGGGTGATGCTGTCCATACCGCTGATTCAAGAACCCCGCCCAGCGTCGTCGCGACGCGGTTGCGCCCCACTCCTGGCAACAGCACCAAGCCACGGGTCAGTTGCCTCATGATCCGGGCCGCTCTTCACTCGCACGATCGCGCCTCAAGGCCTGGCAAAGGCAATGGACACCGCCACCACCCAGCGTGAACATGGACATGTCCGGATCGAACACTTCGAAGCCCATCGCCCGCAGCCGGCCGTTCAACACAGCACTGCCCTGCATCGACAGGACCCTGTCGTTGCCCAGGGCCACCAGGTTGACGCCGAGATTCCTGGCCTCCCGGTATCCCACGTCGACAAACTCAAATCCCCTGTTGCGCAACCAGGAGACGAGCCAGTCCTCCAGGGCGTCGAGGCAGGCAACCAGGAGCCCGGGCGCCAGCGGAACGACGAGTCCGTCCATGTGGACAAACTCGCGCGAGATCGGCGCAACCTGTGCCTCCCATCCCTCCTGGCGTACCCAGTCAGCGACCTGTTCGGCGCCTTCCTTCTCCGAGCGCTCACCACAGTAGCCGATCAACACACAGCCGGGTTTCAGGATGACGAAGTCACCCCCTTCGAAATGGCCGGCTGTCACAAGACGCCAGATTGGAATGTCGTTGTCCTGATAAAACCTGATGGCCGTCACGTAGTCGGCGCGTCGGCATTTCAACTGCATGTGGCAGATCAGCGCGCCCCAAGGTGTCATGGCGCTTGAATCACGGGCAAAGAAGTTCCGGTGCAGAACCTCGTCAGAGTCGAGGTAGTGACAGGTCACACCCGCATCCTCATAGATGCGAACCATCTCGGCATGCTGCGCCATGGCCGTCTGAAGATTGAAGGCGAGACCTGTATGGTCCCGGTTCTGCAGCGTGCGCTGCGCGATCGGACCGGCATCAACCCACCGGAAGTACTCTGGGCGGCCGAGCAGGACATCGCGAAGGGGACCGTAGTCGTTGTCGACACCCCAGGCTGCGACGTGCGTCATGACACCTACCCATCCGTGTTCTTGTCGACCTTGATCCTCCAATCACTTTCAGTTAGATAAAATATCAAATGAAGAATGATAATATGCCTGATGATGCAAGCAAAACGCGGGCGCCACGCCTGCACAAGGCAGACCTCCATCTCCTCATGGTCTTCATGACGGTCGTGGAATGTGGCGGGTTCGCCGCTGCGCAGGTCACTCTCAACGTCAGTCAGTCGACCATCAGCCGACAGATCGGCAATCTGGAGCAGCGTCTCGGCATGCGGCTGTGCCAGCGCGGACGGGCCGGTTTCTTTCTGACCGACAAGGGGCGAACCGTCTATGAAGCCTGCCAGCATCTTTCGACCGCTCTCGAGAGTTTCCGAACCACGGTCGGCACCTTGCGTGGTGAACTGGTAGGTGATCTTTCAATCGCCGTGATCGACAACTGGGCGACGGACCGCGGCTATCCACTGGCCGACGTTCTCTCGACCTTCAGGTCCAAGGCCCGAAAGGTCCACATTCACTTCCACACACTGGCGCCCGACGAGATCGAGCGAGCCGTACTGGAGAACAGGGTCAACCTGGGGATCGGCGTCTTTCACCAGCATCGTCCGGGACTGGTGTACGAGGCACTCTATAACGATCCCGTCGAACTCTACTGTGGCGTTGGCCACCCGCTGTTTGACCGCGACCCTCTCTACACAAACGACCTCAAAGATGTCGACCTGGCACACCGCGCCTATCTGTCAGAGAGCCAGGTGGCGCCGCTCACGGCGCACCTGCCGTCATCCGCATCGGCTCGTCAGATCGAGGGCGTGGCTTTCTTCATTCTTTCGGGCTGGCACATTGGCTACCTGCCCGTCTCCTATGCCGAACGATGGGTCACTGCCGGACGCATGAAAAGCATCCTGCCGGTCGTCTATCGACGCAACACGCTGATGGAGCTTGTGACGCGCCGGGGTGTCACGCTGACCCTAGTGGGCCAGACCTTCGCGGACATACTGCGCGAGACCACACGACCGATGCGAAGCTGATGCTGGCAGGAATCAGCGGGAAGCACGGTCATCGCCGTTCCACTCCAGTCGTTGTCAACTCTTTGTGAATCGCCCCTGGAAAGCGGGGGTCAATCAAGCTTGCTGGATTCGGCAGCCGAAGCGTACCCAAAGGGAATATGGGCGACCGAGGCAACAAGCGCCCGCCGGATTGCCCTTAGATTGTCTATGCCGTTTTACCTCACCGCCACCACTCTGGCCTTTGGATCATGTCAGGCGGTTTCCGGGTAGATCGCAATTGCGACAGCGCGGCAACCGTCCAACCCGCGTACTGGTCGCCAATTCACATGGGGAATTCAGGCCAGGGCATGCGCCCAGGGCTCAGTCTGACATTTTCTGTTCATGGATTCCGTCTGGACGTTGCTCTACCGTGTTGGTCATCATTACCAGGTTACAGAGCCGAGGGAGGACACGGTCATGCCCGGAACCATGGACATCAAGGAGTTTCGTTCACGTATCGACAATTGTGATCTGACGCGGCGGCAGGCGGCAGGCGCACTGGCCGCGGCGGGCGTCGGCCTGGCGACCATGACTATCGGCCCGGGCGGCGTGCGTGCCCAGGATTCACTGCCGGTCGACGATTCGCTGCAGGTGTTCGAGTGGGGCGGTTACGAGTTGCCCGAATTCTTCGTGCCCTATGTCGAAACATATGAGGCGATGCCGGCGTTTGCCCTGTTTGGCGAGGAAGAGGAGGCGTTGCAGAAGCTGCGCTCCGGATTTCGATCAGACATCGCCCACCCGTGCGTCGGCAGCACCAGGCGCTGGCGCGACGCCGGCATACTGCAACCGATCGACACCAGCCGGCTGAGCCACTTCCCCGATGTCTTCCCGAGTTTGAAAGTCCTGCCGGGCAGCATCGGCGAGGACGGCTCGACCTATTTCGTAGCGGCCGACTGGGGCAACTCGTCGGTCCTGTTCCGCCCTGATCTGGCGCCGGAGTATGTCGATACGGAAGACCAGAAGAACGAATCATGGGCCATCCTGTTCGACGAAAAGTATGCCGGGCGCCTCGGAATCTTCGATTCGGTCGATGGCGTCATGGCCGTCGTCGGCTCGGTGGTCGGTGCTGAAGACCCCTTCGACATGACCGATGCCGAGTTGGAGGAGGCGACGAAGCTCTTGCGCAAGCAGCGTGAAATCCTGCGCTACTACTGGACCGATCAAACCAGCGTCGAACAGGCGCTCGCGGCAGGCGAACTGGTCGCGGCCTATGCCTGGAACAGCGCCATCGTCGAGCTCAAGAAACAGGGCGTCAATGTGGTCTACATGAATCCGAAGGAAGGCATCTGGACTTGGGTGTGCGGTTTGGTGCTGCTTGTCGACGGCCCGGGCGACCAGGACAAGGCCTATGACTTCATCGACGCCTGGATCTCGCCGGCGTCCGGCAAGAACCTGATCGAAATGTACGGTTACGGCCACTCCAACGCCAAATCGTTCGAACTGGTCGACCCGGCCATTCTCGACAACCTCGGCATCACGGACCCGGACACGATGATGGCGAACAGCCGCTTTTTCGGCGAGATCAAACCGGAAGTGCGCGAGAAGTACATCGCCCTGTTCGACGAGATAAAGGCCGGTTTCTAGGAACGCCGCTGGGAGAGAAGGGGATTGGCACGGATTTGAAATGCCTGTGCCCGGGTAGTGCCTGACTCGTCCTTCACCACATTTGTGCAGGCAGCGTGCAGGGCGTCGGCCGGGCGGGAGACGGCCGACGTCAGCGCCTGTTTGGGGATCCGTTCAGAGGGGTCTCCGTTTGCGGGAGAAATTCATGCTGTCCCCGCAATTCAAGTAGATGTTGGTGACCCCGGCGACAGTCTCAAGGAGACCGTTGCAGCAATCCACCGGCAAACGGACGATTGCCTCTTCGTCGACGGGGTCGCGACAACGATTACCCATTGATCCGGCATGTTGACCTGACTTGACCGGCGGGGCCGAGATTCGGTTACGGCACGGTCCCACGTTTCCCGGTACGCCACGGCAATGGTCTCGGGCCTGTGCGCTTGCCGGGGCTGTGGCGGGGGTGGCAGGATGCGGCTTCAGGCTGAAAGGGAACTGGCGATGTACAGGATTGATCCCGGACGCACCGATCTGGCCGAGGAATTCCGGCGCAATCCCTTCGGTCCGCACAGTGCCGAGCTCCAGAAGGTGCTCAATGTCATGCGTTGGGAGCCCATCGATGGCAAGTATGTCCTGGTCAACACCGTCCCTCACAAGGAGTGGTGTCTCGCCCAGCTTCCGGGAAAACGCGGCGTCCCGGTGACGCTCCACGAGGACGTGGTGTTCACGGATCTCGGCGAGGCTGAATGGTACATTTTCAAACTGCGCTGGAAGAAGCACACCGGGGTTGATCTGGACCGGGCCCCTTCATGACATTCGATTACCGGCGACGCCTCCTGGGCTACGCGGATCGCGTCCGGGTAAGGCCGGGCGATGCCATTGACTTCAAGATCAGCCTCGAGGACCACGAAACATTCGAATTCAGGACCGTGCGCATCGTCTGCGGTGTTGAGACTCCCGAGGGCGCTCCCTATTGCGAGGATGCGATCGACACACCGGTCAACGGACGTCACGACGGCTCATATCAACGCATTGATGCCGGCTCCTATGCAGTCATCCCCGCCGCACCGGTTCTTGACCGGCTTTCGGCCTTCACGTTCCAGGCCTTCATCATGCCGACACTTCCCGGTGACGGACGCCAGGTCATCATCAGCCGTGGCTCGGGTTCCGCACGGCCCGGTTTTGCCGTCATTCTTGATCAGGCGGGCGCCCTTGCCCTGATGGTGGGCGATGGCCAGGAACTCCGCACCTTATCGACCGGGAGACCCCTTCAACCATGGAAGTGGGCCTTCGTGGCGGCAAGCTACGATGCAACGAACGGTTCGGTCACACTTCGCCAGGAACCGATTGTTCACACCGGCGAATCCAGCAGTCCTTTGTGCATCACAGGACATGCGCCACCCGGCGTGGTCTTCGCAGCCGATCATGATCTTCACATGGCCGCCTGGCAGACGGGATGGCATGATGATGGCAGGCCCCGCATGGTCGGACACTTCAACGGGCGCATCGACAGTCCGCGGCTCGCTTCGAGGGTTCTCGAAGGCCACGAGTCGGCGGTAATGGCGCGGCCTCGACCGATACCGGCCGACTGGGTCGTCGGCGCCTGGGACTTCGCTGCGAACATCTCCGACGACACATTTCCCGACCGTTCCGGCAATGCTCTGCACGGCCATCTTGTCAATCTGCCGTCACGAGGGGTGACCGGACGTCAATGGGATGGCACCTGCCATGACTGGAGGGAGTGCCCCGATCATTACGCAGCCGTCCACTTCCACGACGACGATCTCTTCGATGCCGGCTGGCGGACCACCGTATCCATGACCGTTCCCGAGTCTCTTGCCAGCGGGGTCTATGCCGCGCATTGCCAGGCAGGCGATGACGCGTGCCACATTCCCTTCGTCGTCGTGCCCGAACGCGGGTCACGGAAAGAACGCGTCGCCTTTCTCGCCTCAACGGCCACCTGGCTTGCCTATGCCAACAACCATTGGCAACTGGACGAGGAGAAAGCGGAGGTGAAACGCGGACGGATCATTGATTACAGTCCCGACGAACTCTTCCTCCATGAACGGCGCGACCTCGGGCTTTCGACCTATGATACGCATCGTGACGGTTCGGGCGTGTTCTACAGTTCACGGCTGCGGCCCCTGGTGAACAACTACAGCCCGAAGTCGACCATCTGGAGTTTCAACGCGGACACGCACGTCACCGACTGGCTGGAGGCTTCCTCTATCCCGTTTGACGCCGTCACGGACGAAGACATTCACGAGGACGGCGTCGCAGCCCTTGCCGACTACCGGGTTGTCATCACCGGGACTCACCCGGAATACTGGTCGACCGACATGCTGGATGCGCTGGCCGCCTATTTCGATCGTGGCGGCAGGCTCATGTACCTGGGCGGCAACGGGTTCTACTGGCGCATCGCCTGTCATCCGACACGGGGCGGCGAGGCCATCGAGGTGCGCCGTCCGGAGTCGGGAGCGCGTTTCTGGGCGTCCCGTCCGGGTGAGTACCACCTCTCCTTCAGCGGCGAGAGGGGAGGATTGTGGAAACACATCGGCCGGCCTCCGCAGTCACTGGTCGGTGTCGGCACCTTCGCCACCGGTTTCGACCGGTCAGGCTGGTTCGTCAAGAAACCCGGAATCGATGACAATCCCCGAGCCTCCTGGATCTTCGAGGGTGTGGAGGGCGACATCATCGGCGATTTCGGGGTGCTGGGTGGTGGAGCGGCCGGCATCGAACTCGACGGTGCCGACAAGGCCCTTGGCACGCCACCGGAGACCATCGTGCTGGCGAGTTCGGACGGTCATTCCGCCTATTACATGCAGTCACCTGACGAGATTGTCTTCAACCATGCAGCCGTTACCGGGGACGCCAATCCAAGGGTGCGTGCCGACATGGTGTACTTCACGTTGCCGTCGGGCGCCGGTGTCTTCTCCACTGGCTCCATCAGCTGGGCCGCAAGCCTTGGCTGGAACGGCTACGACAACAACGTGGCACGGATCACCGGCAATGTGGTGCGTCGGTTCGCCGCCGACGCGGCCTTGCCCTAAAGTTACCGGTCGGGAGGAGGAAAGGCATGCGGCGGCTTCTCGGATATGCCGACAAGATCAGCGTCAAGCCAGGCGAGACCATCAACTTCAAGGTGTCCAGCGAGGACGAAGGCACCTTTCACCTCGACATCCTTCGCATTCGTTGCGGTGATGACACGCCCGATGGACCGGGTCTCAAGGAGACACCAGTCGAAGCCGGGGTAAACGGTGATTACCCGGCACGCTTCCAGACGACACAGGTCGGATCCTTCGTCTCGATCGATCATCCCCGGAAACCGGTTCTGGAGAGCTTTACGCTGCAGGCGATGGTGTGGCCGACCCTCCTCGAGAAGGAAGAACAGACCATCATGGGTTCCTGGCATGCCGGCCACCGCCGGGGCTATGCACTCGGCATCATCGACGGACGACTCGCCCTCACAATCGGTGACGGCAACCAGATTGAAACGCTGGTCTCTTCCGCCAGCATGCACGAACGCCACTGGTACTTCGTGGCCGCGACATTCAATTCGACAACAGGCGAGGCCACTCTCATCCAGGAACCTCTCGTGCGCTATGCCGGTGACGCCGACAGTGCACTGATGACACGAACCATGGACGTCCGACCGGGAAACGGCGGCAGGTTCATCATTGCGGGCCACAATGGTGACGACAGTGTCAGCGGTCTCTTCAACGGCAAGATCGATACACCGGCCGTCACCGGGCGCGCGCTTGAACGCGGCCAGATGGAACACCTTCTGGATCGGCGCATTCCTCCTGACATCGCCGCCGATGCCGTGGCCTTGTGGGATTTCAGCCGCGAAATGAATGGCGTGACAGCCCACGACATTTCGCCGAACCGGCTCCACGGCACCATCGTCAACATGCCCACACGGGCCATGAAAGGCTGGAATCACGACGGCAGCAACATGGTCTGGACCCATCGCCCGGAACACTATGGCGCCATCCACTTCCACGACGACGATCTCTATGACTGCGCCTGGGAAACGGATGCCACCTGGCAGGTGCCGGCCAATTGCCGGAGCGGCCAGTTAGCCGCCTTCCTGACCCAGGGAGATCAGTGGTTCTACATCCCCTTCTATGTCCGCCCGCCGACAGGGCGTCCGCAGGCCCGCCTGGCCCTGCTGATTGCCACCTGCAGCTACTACGCCTACGTCAACAATCACATGGAGATCGGATGGGGTGACATGGGCGAGCACTCCGGCAACGCCTTCAGCGTCATCGACATGACCGACATCCATCTTCACATGCACCCGGAGCACGGACTGTCGATGTATGACAATCACAGCGACGGCTCCGGTGTTGCCTATGCCTCGCGTCTGAGACCATTCCTGCGCATGGGACCACGCGACAATGTCTGGCAGTACAATGCCGACACCCACATCACCGACTGGCTCGAGGGGCAGGGAATCGCCTTCGATGTCATCACCGACGATGACCTCGACGCCGAGGGCGTGGCCCTTCTTGAACCCTACTCCTGTGTCATGACAACGACACATCCCGAGTACACCACCACGGGAATGATGAAGGCCCTGCTTCACTACCAGCAACGGGGCGGCCGCTTCATCTACATGGGCGGCAACGGCTTCTACTGGAGGGTGGCGCTTCACCCTGACCTGCCCGGAGTCATGGAAATGCGGCGGGCCGAAGACGGCATGCGCAGCTGGATCGCCTCGCCAGGCGAGTACGTCATGAGTTTCAACGGAGAGCTCGGCGGCCTGTGGCGGCGCAACGGCATGAGTCCGGAATCGATCTGTGGCACGGGCTTTGCCGCCCAGGGATTCAATTTCTCCCGCCCCTACACGAGAACCCCGGCAAGCGAGGACCCTCGCGCCGCATGGATTTTCGAAGGTATCGGGCGCGATGAAAGGATCGGCGATTTCGGATCCGTCTTTGGAGGCGCCGCCGGTGCCGAGATCGACAGCATCGATCCGGAAGAAGGCACACCGCCCCACGCCCTCGTCGTTGCCGAAGCCACCGACTTCGGCGTCGACTTTCACTGGGTCAATGAGGAATTTCTTCACACGCACTCGGCCGTCAACGGAGAGAACTGCCCCCTCGTGCGTTGTGACATGGTGTTTTACGAAACCCCCAACGGCGGCGCGGTCTTCTCGACCAGTTCGATCGCCTTCGCAGGTTCTCTTGCCCACAACGACTACGACAACAACGTCAGCCGCCTGCTCTCCAATGTCGTCAACCGCTTCCTCGACCCCGAACCCATCCCGCCTCCCTGACCACACCACGAACTGAAGTAAAGCATTCGGTCAGTTTCGTATCCTCTTGTATTCACGGGTCACTTGCAACTGAGAGTGGCAGTCCGGCACGTTGCATTCAGAATGACTCGGTGCGGGGAACGACGAGAACGTCCAGGGCGATAGCGCCTGAGTCCGTGATGAGGAGAGGATTGAGGTCGAGCGCATCGAGGTGGGAACCGAGTTCGAGGGCCAGGGCCGAGACCTTCATGACGGCATCGACGAGAGCACCGGGACCGATGGCGGCATGGCCGCGCCATCCTTCGAGGAGCCGGGTGAACTTCAGTTCGCCAACAGTCTCCTCGATCTCCCGGCGCGAGACCGGTGGATGAAAGGCCACCACGTCATCAAGAAGCTCGACGAGAACACCACCGGCGCCGGCAAGGACGACGGGGCCGAACTGGTGGTCGCGGGAGATTCCCACCATGGCTTCGATGCCGTCTCCGGCCATGGCCGCCACCATGCAGCGTGGCCCCAGCTTCCCGGCCATGGTTCTCCACGCATGGATGAGGCCTGACTCATCGGCGAGATCGGTCACGACTCCTCCCACATCCGACTTGTGGGTGATGCCTGGCATCGCCGTTTTCAGAACAACGGGATAGCCGATCTCTCCTGCTGCCTTGCAGGCGCCTTCTTCGTTGTCGACGATCGCATGGCGCGGTGTCGCGATACCGTAGTCGTCAAGAAGCGCCAGGCCCGTTGCCTCGTCGGCGTCGTGCAGGCGATCACGCCAGCGGAGAATCCGCTCCCTGTCAGGACTCAAGGGCGGTTCGTCTGGACGCCTTCGCCAGTCCCGCCGCCAGAAGGCATGGGAGATGGCCTTGAGACCCGGAATGCTCCCATCGAGGACCGGCAGGTCATGATTGTGAGTGAAGTCCCAGGCAAGATCGTGGTGGTCGGTGCCGGAGTGGTTCGTGATCAGCGCCACAGGTTTCGTCGTCGTCGAGGCCGCTGCCAGGCAGGCGTCCGCGCAGGCTCGGCTGTAGCTGTTGTGTTGTGACACGTCGAGGAAGAAGGCTCCCAGTGCGGTTGACGGGTCATTCATGAGCGCCGCAAAGCAGTCGCGCATGACGCCGTCGTGATCGACGCCTGTCCCGAAGGCATCACAGGGATTTTCCGCCTCGAGGCCGTAGTCAAGGCGTTCTCTAAGACGTGCTCGCGTTTTCTCGCCGATGACGGCAAACGGAACGCCGAGATCGCTGGCAAGGTCGCAGATCATTTCGCGTTCGCCACCGGAATCGTGGATCGTCGCCAGGGCACCGTCTCCGACATCCCTTGCCCGGGCGAGCAGCAGGGACGTGGCGATGAGTTCATCGATGGTCGAGGCGCGCAGCACGCCATGTTTCCGGAAGACAGCCTCGATGGTCCGGTCATCGCCGGCGAGGGCACCGGTGTGACTCACAGCCATGCGGGCCGCCATGTCGGAACGGCCCGCCTTGAGCGCCACGACGGGTACGTCCTGCGCCTGCGCCTTGCGAAGGACCGCTTCGAACCCTTGAGGATCGCGGATCGTCTCGAGAAAGAGGGTCAGCACCCGCGCCGTGCCGAGATCGAGGGCGTAGTCCATGTAGTCGACGACCGTTGCCGAGGTTTCCCGACCGATAGACGCCGCAAAATTCGGTTTCAGGCGGCTTCCGGAGAGGCAGCCGAAAACCGACCCTGATTGCGCCAGCACCGTAACGTGACCAGGATCGAACTGGGGAAAGCGGTAGGAATTGACATGGATGGCAGCTTCGTAGTTGCAGAACCCCATGCAGTTGACACCGATGGAGGGAACATCCGCCTCGCGCAGCATCGCTTCGAGCCGCTCGGCCAGCGCCGGTTCCCTGTCGCCGGGAACGACACAGCTGCCGAAGATCGCCACCGCCCGGACACCCGCCTCGACGGCCGCCGCCACCTGGTCCTCGACCCGGGTATCGCTCACCGCCATGATCGCAAGATCGACCGTTTCAGGCAGGTCTGCCAGAGACGGATGGCAGACCTCTCCGACAACCTTTCCGTAACGTGGATTGACCGGATAGACCGGCCCGTCAAAATCCAGATCACGGAATGTCTCGAGAACACTGCGTCCTGTCGCATGTTCGCGCGGCGTTGCCCCCACCACCGCCACCGATGACGGCGCAAGCAGGGGCTGGAGCCGATGCGCGATACGCCGGCGCCGCATCATTTCGGCAATGAACCGTTCAGAAGAACACGTACGAGCGGACCACGACGTTCTTGCGGCAGGGCGCGTCGGCGGGCGCGCCGGGATCGAAGCAGGCGGAGTGGAAAGACCACCTGGAAACGGAACCATCGGTGATGGAATCGTAGCACTTCAGCATGGATATCTCGTTGGGCTGCTGGCGTGGAAACCAGTACCAATCGTGGTCAGGGCGATAGGTGAACCGGGTGGTCTCGCCGACGCGGTCGTCATAGATGCGGTAGTTCGTGATGTAGGGCTGATCGGCGAAGGAAGGCCAGGCGCACAGGATGAAGGGATACTGCTCGACGGTCTCGAACGGCATGGCGAGATTGAGCGACATAAACCGGCGCGACATCTTGGCGTCGGCCTCGGCTTCCGTGTAGTGCTGCTCGCGTCCGAAGTTCCGCAGGTTCTGCGTCAGGAGTTCCCGGCATCGCACGCGCCCGGAATTGTCGTTGAGATCGTTGTGCACGAGATTGACGTATCCGGTGTTGACCCCCGGGTTCTTCGCATCCTGATCTTCCCTGACCGGGCCATCGTAGTCCCGGTTGAAGATGTCGTGATTGTAGACAAGGGCGTCGGTGGCATCGGGAAAGAAGTCGAGGAGAAGCTGCTCGATTTCCGGATAGAAGACGCGTTCCACCTCCGCAGCGTCGTAGAAGTCACCACAGGTTGAATCGAGATGGGTCAGGGAGACGCCGAGCCTGTCCATGCACTCGGGCGTCGTCACCGACAGACCCGGAGAGGTCTCCTCGATCCTGCGGGCATCGCGCACCACCTGGGGAAAATAGAGTGATCGCCTTGAATTGTTGTCTTCCGCCCGACGCAGCAGGTCTGCTTCCCGGCGCCGCGTCGAATCCTGCCAGAGGGAATTCGACGACACGACGGAATAGGACGGGTGCTCGTAGACGGTGTAGCGCAACGGCAGCACCACTCCGCCTTCGGGCGCTTTCATGTCGCTGGCGCGAATGTGGTCCATGCACTCGTCCCAGGTGCGAAAACCGGTTCCCCACCTTGTTTCGACGGGACCAGGGGGCGCATCCTCGATCCAGCGGATGAAGTCGTCGACATGACCCCGGGCAATCTGTTCGAGCGCGGCATCGATCGCCGCCCCGGTCCCCGCATCGCCATCGCGTTCGAATGAAGCGAAGGAGAGACCGCCATTGGCCGCCACCGGCTCAGATTGTCCGCTGGTGATTTCCAGAGACGGCACCCAGGCCGTTCGGGTTCCAAGTCCTTCCATCTGGTCCCTCGCAAGGCGTCTGCCGCATGAGCTTACTTTGAACCCATCGAAGGCAGATTCGCAAGTCCCGGGCTACACCATCGCCGGGAGCGTCCGTCGACGGGGAATCCTGCCGGTTGTACGGTTCCAGGCATCGAAGGTGGCAATCGCTTCGCCCGCAAGCAGCCGTTGGGTGGGAATGGAACGCGACTGGAACGGCGAGTGTCACCTCGTCGTCGTCGAAGCCGATCCAGGCCGCGTCCTCCCTGGGGTTGCCATGGACGCCGCACGATTTCGGCTGTGAACCGTTCAGAAGAACACGTACGAGCGGACCACGATGTTCTTGCGGCAGGGCGCGTCGGGGGGTGTGCCGGGATCAAAGCAGGCGGAATGGAAAGACCACCTGGAAACGGAACCATCGGTGATGGAATCGTAACACTTCAGCATGGATATCTCGTTGGGCTGCTGGCGTGGAAACCAGTACCAATCGTGGTCCGGACGATGGGTGAACACGGTGGTCTCACCGACGCGGTCATCATAGATGCGGTAGTGCGTGATGTAGGGCTGATCGGCGAAGGAAGGCCAGGCGCACAGGATGAAGGGGTACTGCTCGACGGTCTCGAACGGCTTGGCGAGATTGAGCGACATGAACCGGCGCGACATCTTGGCGTCGGCCTCGGCTTCCGTGTAGTGCTGCTCGCGTCCGAAGTTCCGCAGGTTCTGCGTCAGGAGTTCCCGGCATCGCACGCGCCCGGAATTGTCGTTGAGATCGTTGTGCACGAGGTTGACATACCCGGTATTGACCCCCGGGTCCTTCGCTTCCTGATCCTCCCTGACCGGGCCATCGTAGTCCCGGTTGAAGATGTCGTGATTGTAGACAAGGGCGTCGGTGGCATCGGGAAAGAAGTCGAGGAGAAGCTGCTCGATTTCCGGATAGAAGACGCGCTCCACCTCCGCCGCGTCGTAGAAGTCACTACAGGTTGAATCGAGGTGGGCCAGGGAAACGCCGAGCCGATCCATGCACTCGGGCGTGGTCACCGACAGACCCGGAGAGGTTTCCCCAATCCTTCGGGCATCGCGCACCACCTGGGGGAAATAGAGGGAACTCCGCCAGATGCTCTCTTCCGCCCGGCGCAACAGGTCTGCTTCCCGGCGCCGTGCCGAATCCTGCCAGAGGGAATTCGACGACACGACAGAATAGGACGGATGCTCGTAGGCGGTGTAGCACAACGGCAGCACCACACCGCCATCGGGGGCCTCCATGCCGCTGGCGCGAATGTGGTCCATGCACTCGTCCCACGTGCGGAAACCGGTTCCCCACCTTGTTTCGACGGGGCCAGGTGGCGCTTCGTCGATCCAGCGGATGAAGTCGTCAACACGGCCCCGGGCAATCTCTTCGAGCGCGGCAACGATCGCCGCCCCGGTCCCCGCATCGCCATCGCGCTCGAATGATGCAAAGGAGAGACCGCCATTGGCCGCCACCGGCTCAGGTTGTCCACTGGTGATCTCCAGAGACGGCACCCAGGCCGTTCGGGTTCCAAGTCCTTCCATCTGGTCCCTCGCAAGGCGTCTGCCGCATGGCCCTACTTTCAACCCAACGAGGGTGGATTCGCAAGTCCCGGGCGACGCCAACGCCGGGAGCGACGGTCAATAGGGAATCCTGTCGTTCGTTCGGCTCCACGCATCGAAGGTGGCAATCGCTTCGCCCGCAAGCAGCCGTCGGGTGGGAATGGAACGCTGATCCATGGCGAGCGCCACCTCGCGGTAGATGAGATCGTCGTCGAAGCCGATTCGCGCCGCGTCCTCCCTGCTGTTGCCATAGACAATTCCGGAAATCCGCGCCCAGTAAATGGCGGCAAGGCACATTGGACAGGGTTCGCAGCTCGTGTAGATGACACACCCTTCCAGGGAAAAGGAGGAAAGCGTGCAGCAGGCGTCACGGATGGCAACGATCTCGGCGTGGGCCGTGGGATCGTGGTCGGTCGTCACGCGATTGGCGCCTTCGCCGACGATCCGGCCATCGCGCACGATGACGGCGCCGAAGGGCCCGCCCTCGAGCGTCGCCACGCTGGCATCGGCAAGGGCGATGGCCTGGCGCATGAAGGCGGCGTCGTCAGGCATCGGCAATCCTACCGGTTGCGCACATGGCGCGCGCCGACCTCGGGCGCCTTCTCTTCGGCGCCGGCATAGTAGTAGGTGTTCATCTCGCGCAGCATGGCATCGATCTCTAGAAGACCTGCCGGGTCGAGGTCGAAGGCAGGTTCGGGTTCCGGCCTGAAATGACCAAACCCGTCCTCGCCCCGGACAAGTGTCGCATAGTCGGCCTCACCCACCACCTGCCTCATTTCCGGAGTGATGAAGCGCAGCGCAAGTCCGATACGCCTCGATGCAGACGGGTTCGCCGGAGATGAATGATAGAGGCTGCCGTGGTGAAGCGACATCTCGCCGGATTTCAGCACCACATCGACCGCCTGGTTCTCGTCAACCTCAACTGCCAGTTCCTGGCCCCTGGAGAGCTGGTTCGATTCCCGCCAGGTATCCCGGTGCTCGACCATTCCGTGGCGGTGGGACCCGGGTACGAACCGCATGGCGCCGTTGTCCCTGGTCACGTCACCCAGCGCGATCCAGGCCGTGATTTCCCGTGAATCGTCATCGAGGCCCCAGTAGCGCAGATCCTGGTGCCAGCCGACGAAATCCGTCGTGCGGGGCTCCTTGATGAAGAAGCCGGCGCTCCACAGGAGAAGATTGGGACCCATCAACGATTCGACAGGATCGAGAATGCGGCCGTCCCTCACCAGAGCATGAACCCCGGGCAACACGAGATGGGGAACATTGAAAGTGTACTGGAAGACGTGAGGCTGATCGCGGGTGCGATCGAGCAGATCCTCGGTCTCCTGGCGGAGGTCCCTCGCCTCTGCGGATGAGATCGCCGGCACGGGAAAGAGATAACCCTGCTCGCGATAGGCTTCCGCACGTGCGCGGTCGAGAAATCGTCCTGTCATCTCGCGCTCCCTTCCCTGTAGGGACCGACCGGCACGCCGGGTACCGGGCGTGATCCTGAAGATATGGCAGCATGATGGTTGCACAGAGGTGTGCCGAAAAGGGTTTCCTGGTCCGGCCGCCAGACAAACTCCACTTCGTCAGGTGTAGCACCGGTAGTCAGCCAGGGCAGGCAAAACCGCTGAAACGTGCCGGGTGTCGACCACTGCCAGATCACGTACCGGCCTCCTTGAGAACCGGGAGGGGGATCGACGCACCTCTGATCGTGAGCCTTCGAGCCTTGAGGAAGGCACAACAGCGTTGACGGCTGACGTGACAAGCGGGTCTTGAGGATCGAAGGACTGATACAGCAGGAAAGCACATCGCAGGCCGGTCCATTGCGGGGTGATTATGCGAACTCAATCCGCCTGTGTCAGGCGTCGGGCCAACATGTGAGTGTGATGGATGCCACCACCGGCGAGGGCATCGCGGCGTCGCATGCTGGCGTCGATGCGCCTGGCGAACATCTCCTCGCCCAGGGCGTCCTTCAGGGGCCCGGCATTCGGCCCTTGAACCCATGCCACTTCCCGCCGTGCGGCTTCGAGTGACCGCGCCGTGTCGTCCTTCACGCACGAAGGGCCCAGACCAGCCCGGCTGAATGCCTCCTCGTAGATGGCGAGTTGCTCGAAGTGAAAGGTGAGACCATAGGCCTTCATGGCATCGATCCAGGCGTTGTAGAGGTGTAGCGCCGCTTCGGGACCGGAAGGAACTGTGAAGTCTGCACAGATCACCTGGCCCCCCGGAACCAGGATCCGCGCCACCTCGCCAAACAGGGCGGCCTTGTCAGGAATATGACAGACGACATCCTTGGCAAACACGGTATCGAAGGAGGCATCATCAAACGGCAATGGTCCCGGCGTCACATGATGCGTTTCGATCTTCGCGGACAGCCCGGCCTCGGAGATCGTCTGGCGCGCTCGCACAACGAGACCTTCGTCGACATCGATCGATGTCACGTAACGGGCGCCAAACGTTCCGGCAAGCATGACCGCAGCACCGCCAAGACCACAGCCGATGTCGAGTACCGTGCGTCCTGCGAGATCGATGCCATCGAGCAGGGCAGCCATTTCCTCGGCACCGCCAGGCGACAGGAACCCCTTGCCATAGAGCGCCTGCATGCCTTCGACAACATTGGTCGAATACTGGGTAGTCATGACCTCGCCTCTCCACGCCACCTGGCAAACGACGCGCAGTATTGCATGGCGCTCTCACCACAAAACAAGGGGGAAACTGCGCCCGCACCCATCAGTTCTGAAACCCGCGTTCCGTGCCGACAGGTGCAACGCGTGCCGGAATCAGTGGACTCCATGGGCGCTGAGTGTACGGCGAGCGAGACGTGCCCACCGGGGACAACACCGCGAGACGCGGGGTTCCCGAAGTCGGTCTCAGTCCGACTTCGGCCCGTGCCTCAGGGGCGTACCCTCGCCGGGAAAGCCCTCGTATCGCGGAAGGTCGTCGGCCACCTCCATCCACGCGATGCGCTCGGGTTCGAAGGCATGGGCCGTCGGTACCAGCGAGTCGGGCTCATCGAAGGTGCTGATGTGGAACTCGATGATCGGACCAAGGTCACCACCGTCACCTTCCCAGGTCAGTGGCGTTCCACAGTCACCGCAGAACCCGCGACGCACGCCTGGCGATGAATTGTAGTGCCTGCGATCCGCGCCGCTGAAGGTAATCTGCTCGACCCTGTAGCCGGCGAGCGTCACCACGGCAGCGCCGTTGTGCTTGCGGCAGCTGTGACAGTGGCAATGAGTCACATCGAAGGGCTCGTCCCTCGCCTCGAAGCGTATGGCGCCGCACATGCAACGCCCGGTTCTCGTCACGGTCATTGTGTCCTCCCCTTCAGATGAGCAATGTCCATCCAACACCGTTGTACCCGTGTCTCACCATCGGTTCCGGCACAGGCGCGCCGGGCGCCCCTTCCCGGAATGCGGTCACCGCATAATCAGGGCGTTGGCCCTCCATCGCAACACGGTGTGCTTCCGTGTAATCTGATCGATGTTCTCTGGCCCGCCACGTAACACACCAGCTTCCTGTGTTTCCGAGGGACCCAAGGCCATGCCCGTGGGTGGGCGGTCCGGATCGATCCCTGTTGGTTAACAGTGCCACGACATCTTCCAAACACCGAAACTGCCAAAATGGATCAATCCAGCGATCTGGTGTTCGTTGTCCAACGAGAGTGTCATGAAGTAAAGGCTGCATGCCGTTGAGCCGGAACCAATGGATGTCAAGTTCGCACCGAGCCTCCTACACTGACCCTTGCCATGTTCGTTGACCACAACAGGATCCAACTCAACGCGCGCTTGGGGAACGGGGACATCCAGACTCCTGGCGAAGCGCCCGAACGGAACATCGCTTCCGCGGGGACTCCGACACGGGAGAACGGGCCCGGATGACCCACAGCCTTCTGAAAGTCAGGGGACTGCGCACCGTCTTCCGTACGCGCAAGAGGACCGTCCATGCTGTCAACTCGGTGAATTTCGACCTCGACGAAGGCGAGGTTCTGGGCGTCGTCGGCGAATCCGGTTCAGGCAAGTCGGTGACCATGATGTCGCTCCTGGGTCTGCTGGCGACTCCGCCGGCGGAGATTACCGGCGGTTCGGTCACCTTCGATGGGCAGGACTTGCTCTCCATGGAGACACCGGACCTGCGCCGAATCCGCGGACGTGATATCGGTTTCGTCTTCCAGAATCCCATGACATCGCTCAATCCCGTTCTCACGATCGGCCATCAACTCGTGGAACCAATGCGCCACCACCTGAAGCTGTCGCCGAGCGCGGCCCGGGCCAGGGCTTGTGAACTTCTCGACCTCGTCGGCATTGCCGATGCCAGACGCCGCCTGCGGGATTACCCCCACCAGTTCTCTGGCGGCATGTGCCAGCGAGTGATGATCGCGATGGCGCTCTCCTGCACACCACGCATCCTGATCGCCGACGAGCCGACGACGGCTCTCGACGTCACCATTCAGGCGCAGATACTGGAACTGGTCGGCAAGCTCCGGGAACGGTTCGGCATGGCAATCGTGTGGATCTCGCACGATCTCGGCGTCGTTGCTGAAATCGCCGACCGGGTGCTCGTGATGTACGGCGGCAGGATCGTCGAGGCCGCACCGGCCAACGACCTTTTCCGCCAGCCCCGGCATCCCTATACCCGGGCCCTGCTTGAAACGGTGCCGTCGGCCTGTGCAGGCGACAGGGGACGACTGACTACCATCGGCGGACAGCCGCCCACTCTCGTTGCAGCACCCCACTGCTGCGCCTTTGCACCTCGCTGCACCGTGGCAATCAAGCGCTGCCATGAAGAGATACCACCTACCGTCTCCCTTTCAGACCGCCACGAAGCGGCGTGTTTTCTTGCCGGCCAGATCCATGAATCCTGAACTCCTCCGGGTGAAGGATCTCAAGATCCACTTTCCCGTAACCTCGGGCATCCTGCGGCGCACCACCGGCCACGTGCGGGCCGTTGACGGCGTCTCGTTTTCCATCGAACGCGGCCGGACCCTGGGACTCGTGGGCGAATCTGGCTCCGGCAAGACGACCACCGGACGCGCACTGCTCCGACTGGTGGATATCACCTCTGGCACGGTCTCTGTGGAGGGCATCGACGTCACTGCCGCTCGCTCGCGCGAACTCAGGCGGCTCCGTCCCAGAATGCAAATGATCTTCCAGGACCCTCTTTCGTGTCTCAATCCGCGCCTCAGTGTCGCCGACATCATTGCCGAGCCACTTGACGAGAACGAACAATTGACACGCCGTGATCGTGACCGGGCCGTCGGTCAATTGATGGACGCCGTCGGCCTTCTGCGGGCCTGGACCATACGGTTCCCCCACGAGTTTTCGGGTGGGCAATGCCAGCGGATCGGGATTGCGCGGGCCCTGGCACTCAAACCCCGGCTGATCGTCTGCGACGAACCGATCGCCAGTCTCGACTTTTCCGTTCAGGCACAGATCGTGAACCTCCTGAAGGACCTTCAGGAAGAACACGCATTGGCCTACCTCTTCATCAGCCACGATCTCGGCATGATCCGCCACATGGCCGATGATGTCGCCGTCATGTATCTGGGAAAGATCGTCGAGCGTGCACCGGTCGACATGCTCTTCGACAACCCGATGCATCCCTACACGCAGGCGCTGATGTCCGCCGCACCCTCCATGCCCGGCACGGCGCGACGGCGGCGGGTCGTGCTCAAGGGCGAAAGTCCCTCGGCGAGCGAGCCCCTCACCGGATGCGTATTCCGGAGCCGCTGCCCGCTGGCGACCGCCGTTTGCAGCCACAAGACACCATCTCTCGCGACTGTCGCAACGGACCATCGCGTCGCCTGCCATCTTCATCCACCAGCCAGGGAACAACAGACATCATGAACAGAATCCTCGCCGTCATCCTTGCCACCGCTCTCGTTCTCGCGTCCGCCTCGGCAAAGGCCGAGAGAGGTAGCGACGGCCATGTCGGCATCCTCTATTGGCAGGCGCCATCGATCCTCAATCCCTACCTTTCCGCCGGCACCAAGGATCTGGAAGCGGCATCGTTGATTCTTGAACCACTTGCCCGTCATGACGAGAATGGAACGCTCGTGGCCTGGCTCGCCGAAAGCGTGCCAACCGTCGCCAACGGAGGCGTCTCCAACGACCTGACGACCATCACCTGGGCCTTGCGGGACGACCTCGTCTGGTCCGATGGAAGCCCCGTGACATCCGCCGATGTCGTGTTCACGGCGAACTACTGCCTCGACCCCGCTGGAGGCTGCTCCGGGCTGACGCAGTTCGATGATGTTGTCGAGGTCGCTGCGGTCGACGAAAGGACCGTCAGGGTCACCTTCGGCATTGCCAAGCCCTACCCTTACGGACCCTTCGTTGGCGCCGGTTCGCCGATCCTCCAGAAAGCGCAGTTTGCCGAGTGCACGGGAGCCAGAGCGCCGGAATGCACGGACGCCAACTTCAATCCGATCGGCACCGGACCGTTCCGCGTCGTGGAATTCCGGTCCAACGATGTCGTCTCGCTGGAAGCCAACCCCCACTACCGCGATCCGTCGAAGCCCGCCTTCGCCACCGTCACGCTGAAGGGCGGAGGCGACGCCGCATCGGCGGGCCGCGCGGTCCTCGAGACCGGCGAGTTCGACTACGCCTGGAACCTGCAGCTCGCACCCGACGTCCTGGAGGGCATGCAGGGTGCAGGCATGGGACTCGTGGTATCCGGTTTCGGAACTCTCGTCGAGCGCCTCATCGTCAATCTCACCGATCCGTCGCCCGGTCTCGGTGATGCGCGCTCTACACGCAATCACCCCCACCCCTTTCTTTCCGATCATGCGGTTCGCAAGGCACTTTCCATGGCCATCGACCGCGCAACCCTTGTCGAGATCGGCTACGGCCCGGCCGGGCGCGTGACCTGCAATATCGTGCCGGCACCGGAGATCTACACGTCCACCGCCAATGACGACTGTCTGGTTCAGGATCTCGATGGCGCGAACCGCCTTCTCGACGAGGCGGGATGGCAGCGTGGAACGGACGGGATCCGCCAGAAGGACGGTGTGCGCCTGTCGATTGTCTACCAGACCTCGACCAATGCCGTGCGCCAGGATTTCCAGGCCCTCATCAAGCACTGGTGGTCCCTGATCGGCGTTGAAACGGAGCTGCGCAACATCGATGCCTCGGTGTTCTTCGGCGGCGACCCCGGAAACCCGGACACCTACCTCAAGTTCCTTGCCGACATCCAGATGTACGCCAATGGCTTCGAAGGAACCGATCCGGAACCCTATCTTGCCAGTTGGCGATGCGGCAACGAGCCACGGCCCGATACCCAGTGGCAGGGCCAGAACATTCCACGCTATTGCAACGCCACCTACGACGGTCTGGTGGACCAGATGGCACGGACCGGAGAGGCTGAGGAACGGGCCCGTCTGGCCAGAACGATGAACGACATGCTGATGCAGGACTACGTAATGATTCCGCTTGTCCATCGGGGAAGGGTGTCGGCTCACGCCACGTCGCTGGGCGGAGTACGACTCAACAACTGGGACAGCGAACTCTGGAACATCGCTGACTGGCACCGGATCCGGTGACTTCAGAGACGGGATACCGATGACGGAAGGTTACCGTGTTCCACTACACGCTGCGCAGGCTGGCTTTCGCCATACCGACGCTGCTGCTCATCAGTCTCATCCTCTTTCTTCTCCTTGACCTCGCTCCGGGCGATCCCACTGCGAACCTTCCACTGACCATTCCGCTGGAGGTCAGGGAGAAGATCCGCCTGTCACTGGGTCTCGGTGAGCCGCTTCATATCCGCTACCTGTTCTGGCTCAACCAGTTCTTCGTCAACGAGCCTCTGCATCTCGTCTCGAGTCTTACGGGATTCGATGTCTCCGGACAGCGTCCTCGCGTGATTTCCTGGCAATCCCGGTCACCCGTGGTCGACATCGTCCTTGAGCGCTTGCCGCAGACTCTCTGGGTGGTGGGTCTTTCCTACGTCGTCGGCATTCTCATCGCGGTGCCCGTCGGCATCGTTTCGGCATGGCGCAGCAACGGCTGGTTTGACCAGATCGGCACCTTCGTCTCCATGGTCGGATTCTCCGTGCCGACCTTCTTCAGTGGTGTCCTTCTCATTGTCATCTTCTCCGTTCACCTGGGCTGGTTTCCCTCGATCTATGACACCACGCACAGGGTGACGGACCTGGAGAGCTTCCTCCACCAGGTCCGACAGATGGTGCTGCCGGTCTCGGTCCTTGCCCTCTACAACGCCGCCCAGATCAGCCGTTTCATGCGCGCATCGACGCTGGATAATCTCCATCTCGACTACGTGCGCACAGCGCGTGCCAAGGGAATGCCCGAGCGACGGGTGATCCTCGTGCATGTCCTGCGCAACTCGCTTGGCCCCGTGGTGACGGTGATCGCCCTGGGTGTGCCGGGAATCTTCGGTGGTGCGATCATCACGGAACAGGTCTTCAAGGTGAACGGACTCGGTCACCTCCTTATCACCGCGATCCAGGCGAACGACCTGCCGATGGTCCAGACCCTGACCTTCATCTTTGCCGTGCTCATCATCCTCTTCAATCTCGCTGCCGATCTCCTGCTCGGCATTCTCGACCCGAGAATCCGCTATGAATGACGCGAGACCGTCGCGGCGCCTGGAGGCGTGGGCCCGGCTCGCGGAGCAGAAAAGCGCCGTGCTGGGCGGCGGGTTCTTTCTCGTCATCCTGACCGTGGTCCTTCTTGGTCCGTTGGTCTGGACACTTGATCCCCAGCTTGTCGACATCCGCGACCGCAATGCCCCGATGAGCCTCGACCACCCCCTGGGTACGGACCAGCTCGGGAGGGACATGCTTGCCCGCATGATGGAAGGTGGCCGGGCGTCCCTGGCCGTCGGCATGGCCGCCATGCTGCTCTCGCTTGCCATCGGCGGCCTGGTCGGGGTCCTCGCCGGCTTCGTGCGCTGGCTCGACGGAGTACTGATGCGCCTCACGGATCTCTTCCTGGCACTCCCTCTCCTTCCTCTCGTGCTGGTGATCATTCTCCTGTTTCGCGACACCCTGCGGACCCTTTTCGGACAGGAAGCCGGCATCTTCATGATGGTAGTCGCCGTAATCGGCATCACGAGCTGGATGCAGACCGCGCGTGTCGTCAGGGGAGAGGTGCTCACACTGCGCGAACGCGACTTCGTGATCGCGGCACGTTCCGTCGGCACACCGCCGGGGCGCATAGTCCGCCGTCACATCCTGCCGAACGTGCTGTCCCCCTTGACGGTCTCCGCGACACTCGGAATCGCCAATGCGATCATCACGGAATCGGCCCTCTCCTTTCTCGGGTTGGGTTTCCCATCGGATTTCGCGACATGGGGCCGCCTGCTGTTCGACGCCACCGACTATCTGCAGCAGTATCCTGGCCGTGTGATGTGGCCAGGCCTCGCGATCTCGCTCACGGTGCTTTCCGTCAACTACCTCGGTGACGGCCTGCGCGATTCACTTGATCCCCGGATCAGTCCACGGGGAAGGCGGCGAAGACCGTGACATGTGTCCGCACGCAGGAGCGAGCGCCGGTGCCGGCAGGGCGATCCGATCCGGACGGGAGCCGATGTTCCCTGCAGTCGCTTCACGCTTGTGGATCAGAAACCGACCATGTCACCGCCCTTGAGCCCCAGCATGTCGCGGGCCTCGGCCGGGCTTGCCACTTCGAGGGAAAGGTCCTCGATGATGCGCCGTATCTTGGCGACCTGATCGCGGTTCGACTTCGCCAATTCACCCTTCGCGATGTAGAGGCTGTCTTCGAGTCCCACCCGGACATTGCCGCCAAGCATGGCCGCCATGGTGACGAAGTTCATCTGATGGCGCCCTGCGGCCAGCACCGACCACCGGTAGGCGTCGCCGAAGAGCTTGTCGGCGATGCGACGGGCATGCATGAGATTCTCCTCGTCGGCGCCAATACCGCCGAGGATGCCGAAGATCGACTGCACGAAGAGAGGCGGCTTCACCAGGCCCCGGTCGAGAAAGTGGGCCAGGTTATAGAGGTGGCCGATATCGTAGCACTCGAATTCGAACCGTACGCCATGCCCTTCACCAAGGACCTCTAGAATATGTTCGATGTCCTTGAACGTATTTCTGAAAATGAAATCGCGCGAGTTTTCCAGGTGCCGCCTCTCCCAGTCATGACGAAAGTCCGTGATCTTGTCGAGAATTGGGTAAAGGCCGAAGTTCATGGACCCCATGTTGAGCGACGTCATCTCCGGACTCGCTCTCAGCGCTCCCGCCAGGCGCTCATCGAGAGACATGCCGTGACCACCGCCGGTGGAAATGTTGATGACGGCATCGGTCGACTGCTTGATGCGCGGCAGGAACTCCATGAAGACGTCGGGGTCGGGAGTCGGACTGCCGTCGGGATTGCGGGCATGAAGGTGGATGATCGACGCGCCGGCTTCCCAGGCGCCGATCGATGCGTCGGCAATCTCCTGCGGCGTGACAGGCAGCCACGGACTCATCGTCGGGGTATGGATGGATCCGGTCACGGCACAGGTGATGATGACCTTGTCACGTCGAGTCATCGGCATTGTCCTTTCCTGTTGTCTTCCGGCCGCCGCGTGGGTCACGCGTCGGCCAGAACCTCGGTGAGAACACGATCAAGGGCTGCCATGTCATCGGAAGGACCGATGGTGATCCTGAGATGTCGCTCAAGGCCGAAGTTGGCGAGGCGTCTGAGCAGGATGCCGCGTGCCTTCACCCGCTGGTAAAGCGTTTCGGCGTCCATGGCAAAAGACTGCGGCAGTCCAGCCATGAGAAAGTTGCCGTCTCCAGGAATGACATCGAGACCCAATTCAACGAGCCGTGCCGTCATCCGCTCTCTGAGAGCACATGTCTGCTGTACGACTTGGGTTGTGTGCCCGGTGTCGGCAAGCGAGGCGATAGCCGCCGCCATGGCCGGCACCGAAAGAACGCCCGGCAGGCGGACCTTCGCTACCGCTTCGACGACATGACGACCCGCATAGGCCCAACCGGTTCGCAGGCCCGCCAGGCCGTGCGCCTTGGAGAACGTGTGAAGGACGGCAGCATTGTACCCTTCGTCGACCAGGACGTCGGCTGAAGACGCCGGCGGCGTGGTGACATAGTCGGCATACGCCGCGTCGATCATGAGGAGCACGTGATCGGGCAACGCTTCCGCGAGGCGGCGCAGGGCAGCCAGATCCACCGATGTGCCCGTGGGATTGTTGGGACTGGCGATGTAGAGGATGGCGCAATTGCCGGTGACAGCGTCAGTGAAGGCATTGACATCGTGGGTGAAAGATGGCTCCTCGACCAGTCTCGCCTCTGCTCCCGCCGCACGGGCGAGAACGGCAGGGAAAGCGTAGCTCAAGTGCCCGGTCACGAGAGTGCGCCCGGGCTCCAGGCAGCACGCAGCCAGGTCGCGCATGATGTCCATCGAACCGGCACCGCAGACAATGCGGTCCTCGTCGAGACCGTGATGGTCGGCAAGCGCCCGTTTCAAGGCCGAGTAGTTCTCGTCGTTGTACCTGCGGGTGTCATGGCACGCCCGACGCGCCGCCTCGATGGCCTTCGGACTGGGAGGAAAGGCGGATTCGTTGAAACCCAGCTGAATCATGTCCCCAGCGGCCTCGCCGGAGACATAGGCCGCCATCTTGCGAACCGTGCTTCGCACCGTGAATGGCATGGCGCCTGTCAGGCGTTGAGCGGGAGGGAGCCGGAACCGGTCGCCCCATCGACGAAGGGTTCCTTGCCCAGGATGGCAAGTCCGTAACCCTCGATGGCCCTGTAGGGCGCAGGATTGTTGGTCAGGATGCGAATGGTGCGCAGGCCAAGGTCGTGCAGGATCTGGGCACCCGTGCCGTACTGTCGCCAGTCGAGGCCGTGCAGGACATCATTGCGGTCTCCATCCGATTCCCCGTAGATCCGCCGGCGTCCGAATCCGAGACCCCAGCCTTGCGGTCCGCGCAAATAGAGAAAGACGGCAGCCGGTTCCCGGGCAAGCCGCTCAAGCGCAATGTCCACGAGACTGCGGCCGGCTCCCCTCACCGTTCCGAAGACATCATCAATGGCGCTGGCTGCGTGAACCCTGACGAGAACGCCGTCGCCGGAAGAGCGAATATCCCCTTTCACGAGGGCGAGATGCTCGGTGTTGTCGATTTCCGAACGATAGACGAAGACTTCGAAGTGGCCGTGCCTGGTCTCGAACGGCGCCCGATCGATGAGGGTGACGAGGCGCTCGGTGCGTCGCCGGTAGGCGATGAGATCGGCAATGGAGATAAGGGCCAGTCCGTTCTCGCGGGCAAAGGGCAACAGATCCGGCAGACGCATGAGGGCGCCCCGGTCGTTGACGATCTCGCAGATCATGCCTGCCGGAGCACACCCGGCGAGCCGCGCCAGGTCGACGGCGGCCTCGGTATGGCCGGCGCGGGTCAGGACACCTCCTTCGCGCGCCCGCAACGGAAAGATGTGCCCGGGCCGGGCGAAACTCGACGCATCGACGCGCCGGTTGCCGCCGTCACCGGCAAGGGCCCGGATGGTCCGCGCTCGATCTTCTGCCGAAATGCCCGTGGTCGTGCCGAAACGGTAGTCCACGGAAATCGTGAACGCCGTGCGGTGTTGTTCGGTATTGTGCTGCACCATCTGCGGCAACTCGAGTTCATCGAGACGTTCTCCTTCCATGGGAACGCAGATGACGCCGGCTGTATGGCGAACAAAGAAAGCGACCTGCTCCGGCGTCGCCCTCTCCGCCGCCATGATGAGATCGCCTTCATTCTCGCGGTGCTCGTCGTCAACGACGACGACGGGACGGCCCGCGGCAATCTCGGCAATCGCGTCCTCGATGGTCGAGAAGTCTCGCTCCTGCGTCATGGCCGGGATTCCGGATGGTGACCAGGAGCCGGCCCAGGACCGTCACGCTGCGAGAAGATTGTCGATCTCACCGATGATGCTGTTGAGATGGAAGCGCGGGAGCAGGCTTGCCTCATCGAGCGCCGGAAGGGCTCCCTGGCGCAACGCCAGGACGCCGAATCCGTCCAGAAAGAGAATACGCAGGCCCGGGACGGTTGCCACCGCACGTCTGGCCAGTTCGGGTCCATCGATGTCATCCATCCTCGCCTCGGTGATGAGGATCCTGAAGGCTCCCGGCACAAGCCACGCAATAGCTTCGCGTCCGTTCGCCATCGGCGAGACAACATGTCCCTGTCTCAACAACCGCTTTGTCAGATATCCCCGAAGCACATCGTCCTGCGCGACCAGGAGAATGCGTGCCATCGGCCTTATGTCCGCCCGCACCGGTTGTTCAGACAACCCGGCACACCGACTCTCCACTCGACGCGTGACAACGACATGCGGCTAATCTAAACCGGTCCAGTGAGACGCGCAAACGATAATGGCGGGTCGCAGGTCCTTGAGGTCATCCACCCGGATCGCCGGACCCTGCCGGTCCTGATCTCGTCGCCACACAGCGGCCGAAACTATGATCCCTCCTTTCTCGGGATGACACGTCTCGACAGCCAGGCGATCCGCCGCTCCGAGGACGCCTTCGTTGACCGCCTCATAGCCGGGATACCGGCACTGGGCGCTCCCACCATATCGGCGCTCTTTCCCCGCGCCTGGATCGATGTCAACCGCGAGCCGGGCGAACTCGACTGCACCATGTTCGAGGGGCCGTTGAGAGCCACCCCGGGCCACAACAGTCCCCGCGTCAGGGCGGGACTGGGAATCATCCCGCGCGTCGTTGCCGGCGGTGCGGAAATCTACCGGTCGAGGCTGCCGGCGGCCGAGGCGCAACGCCGCATTGCCAGCTGTTACACCCCCTATCACACCACACTCGAGCATCTGATCGACGAAACCCGTCAGCTGTTTGGCGCCGTCTGCCTGATCGACTGTCATTCCATGCCAACGGCTCGCCCTGCCTGCGGTCACAAACCGGCCGACATCGTGCTCGGTGACCGGTTCGGCACATCGTGCGCCCCGGCGGTGTCACGGGCGGCAGCGGACGCCCTGCAGGCTGAGGGGGCGATGGTCCGCCGCAACCATCCCTATCCGGGCGGCCACATCACGAGACGCTATGGACGGCCGGACCTCGGCATGCACGCCATCCAGATCGAGGTTGACCGGCGACTCTATCTCGATGAGACGACTGTCGAGCCGACCGCGGGATTCGCCGCCACGGCGCGCCTCCTCGAGGCCGCCATCCTGGCGATCGCGCATGTGGTTCACGGACTGGCGCAGCCTGTCGCAAGCGTTGAGCACACATTGACGGACGCCGGCACGAGGGCATGATCGCCGGGGGGCGGCCGACAAGGAGGATCAACATGGCGGTTGACGACATCACGGTGGTGACAGACTTCCCCCACCAGGTCGAGGTCATCGAGAACACATGGATTCCGCTGTCGGACGGCACCCGGCTGGCCGCACGAATCTGGTTGCCTGAGAGCGCACGCGACAATCCGGTTCCGGCCATTCTCGAATACCTCCCCTACCGCAAGCGGGACGGCACGCGTGACCGCGACGAACTGACCCATCCCTGGTATGCCGGTCACGGCTACGCGGCCGTGCGGGTGGACATTCGGGGTTCCGGAGAGTCGGAGGGCATTCTCGAGGATGAATACCTGAAGCAGGAACAGGACGACGCCCTCGAGATCCTTGCCTGGATTGCCTCACAGGACTGGTGCACCGGCGCCTGCGGCATGATCGGAATCTCCTGGGGCGGGTTCAATGGCCTGCAGATCGCGGCCAGACGGCCACCGGAACTCAAGGCCATCGTCACCATTGCCTCTACGGATGACCGCTACAGCGACGACATCCATTACATGGGCGGGGTCATGACAAATGACTCGATGTCCTGGGCTTCCACCATGTTCGGCATGAACACGCGCCCGCCTGATCCGGCCCTGGTCGACAACTGGCGCGAACTGTGGATGGCCCGGCTCGAGGCGAACGATCCATGGCTCATCAAGTGGTTGCACCACCAGCGCCGCGATGCCTTGTGGAAGCACGGATCTGTCATCGAGAACCACGCCGACATCGAAGCAGCCGTCTATGCTGTCAGCGGCTGGGCCGACGGCTACTCGAATGCCGTACCGCGCATGCTCGCGGGCCTGACATGCCCAAGGAAAGGCCTGATCGGCCCCTGGGCGCACAAGTACCCGCACTTCGCCAATCCCGGGCCGCGCATCGGTTTCCTCCAGGAGACCCTCCGTTGGTGGGACCGTTGGCTCAAGGGTATCGACAATGGAATCATGGATGAACCCATGTATCGCGTGTGGATGCAGAACAGCCATCCACCTGCCACCTGGAGTGGCCATCGCGAGGGACGCTGGGTGGCCGAACCCTGCTGGCCGTCTCCGGCCATCGAGGATTTGGTGTTCGAGTGTTCCGCCCGCGGCACGCTGGAATGCGACGGAGAACCGACATCGCCCGTCATCATCCACACGCCGCTCACCATGGGTCAGGACCAGGGCGAATGGTGCCAGTACGGGCTGGACCACGATGCACCCGGTGATCAACGGGCAGAGGACGGCTGTTCGATCGTCTTCGAATCCGATTCTCTCGGCGATTCTCTGGAAATCCTTGGCGCGCCTGTCGTCGAGCTCGATGTCTCCGCCGACCGGCCGTGCGCTTTCATTGCAGCCAGGCTGTGTGATGTCGCCCCTGACGGCGCGTCGACGCGGGTGACCTATGGGGTACTCAACCTCACCCACCGCGACAGCCATGAACATCCCGAGTCCCTCGAGCCCGGAAGGGTCTACCGGGTGCGGGTGCAGCTCAACGACATTGCCCAGGAGTTTGCTGCCGATCATCGCATCCGCCTGGCCCTCTCCAACGCCATGTGGCCCCTGTTGTGGCCCTCACCCGAACCGGTCTCGCTCACGTTGCACCGCGGCGTCCTTCATCTGCCACGGCGCCCGAGTCGCGCCGACGATGCGTCGCTGCCGGCGTTTCCTCCACCCGAGAGTGCGCAACCGTGGAAGACCGACGTGATCGAACCGCCGTCCGACCGGCGATGGACGACTCGGGAGGTGACCGGAGAGGTTCGTTTATCGGTCTTGCGCGACGGCGGGCTCATCCGTGATCCGGCCACCGACTGGACTTTCGGCGCTCGGTGTGAACAGCACTTCGACATCACGGAAAACGATCCCGCGTCCACCCGCATCACCATCACCTGGACGTGGCGGCAATTGCGCGAATCCGCTGGTTTCGATGTCAGCACGACGACCCGATCGAGCCTCGCGTGCACCCAGGACAACTGGGTGTTCGAGGCCGATTGCGAGGCCTTCGAGAGTGGCCGCAGGGTGTGGGCACGAAGCTGGAACGAGACCATTCCCCGTGACCTCAACTGAGCCTCGGGCCATGGAGGCAGGCAACAGGATGGTTGACTTGCCGGCCGATCCATAGCCCGATAGCAGACCATGCTGTTCTACACCGTCAAGCGCTTCGGCCTAGCCATCCTCATCGTCTGCCTGGCGATGCTGATGCTGCTGTCAGCGATCCACCTGGTTCCTGGAGACCCCGCCGGTATCGCCCTCGGCCCTCGGGCCACGCCGGAAATGCGAGCCGAGTTCCGTGCTCTCATGGGAATGGACCAGCCGTTCTTCGTGCAGTACTTCAAGTTTCTTGGCAACGTCGTCACAGGCGATCTGGGTGTTGACGTGTGGTCACGGCGCCCGGTGAGCACCATGATCGGTGAACAGCTGCCCCATACCATCGCCCTTGCCATGGCCGGACTGGGGTGGGCCATCGTGCTTGGCATTCCGATGGGATGCTACTCTGCGGTTCACCGCAACAGCGTTCTCGACAAGCTGACAGGTGTGCTGTCGGTAGGCTGCATCGCCATCCCCTCGTTCATCGTCGGCCTCTATGCCCTCCTTCTCTTCGCCGTCGAACTGAAGATCTTTCCGGCGATTGGCGCCGGCGACGCCGGCGACATCAAGGACCAGCTTGTCCATCTGGTGCTGCCGGGACTGGCTGTCGGCCTGGGCTGGGTCGGCTATCTGGCGCGCTTCGTGCGCACTTCCATGCTGGAAGTCATGGGTGAGAACCACATCAGGATGGCGCGTGCCTACGGTCTCTCGAACCGGCGCATTACCTATGTTTATGCCCTCAAGCTCGCCATCCTGCCCACCGTTGCCCTTCTCGGCGTCGGTGTAGGCAGCCTCATATCAGGAGCCGTCTTCGCGGAAATCATCTTCGCGCGTCCTGGTATCGGCAAGATGGTGGTGGATGCGGTCAACACCCGGAACTACCCGATCGTCATGGGGGGCGTTCTCGTCACGACCATGCTCTTCGCCCTGTCGACACTGATTTCGGATCTCATCGCCGCCTGGCTCGATCCGCGGATCCGCCAAGGTCTCTAGATGGCTGACACCATCTCAAGCGACGTCGCGATCCGCCGGGAACCCCGCTTCGCCTGGTTCCGCCAACTTCTGCGCGACCCCCTGGGCTGTTTTGGTCTGGTTCTGGTGCTCCTCATCATCCTCTCGGCGATCGGAGCGGACATCATCGCGCCCCACGACTACAAGGCGCTTGACGTCAAGTCCCGGCTTGCCGGCCCGTCATGGGACCATCTCCTGGGAACCGACAACCTGGGGCGCGACACCTTCAGCCGCATTCTCCACGGCGGCCAGATTGCCCTCTACGTGGCTCTGGTGTCCGTCGGTTCGTCGCTCCTGCTGGGACTGGTGCTCGGCATGCTCGCCGGCTACGGCCCGTCGTGGCTCGACAACCTCCTGATGTGGTTCTTCGATTCCGTGCGCGCCTTTCCCGTCATCATGTTCGCACTGGCCGTCATCACGGTGGTGGGACCGAGTCTGGAGACCATCATCTTCGTCGTGATTGTCACCACCACACCAGGCTATGCCCGCATTGCCAGGGCATCGACCCTGGCGACCAAGAGCACAGAGTTCATTCTTGCCGAGCGGGCGCTCGGTGCTGGCGTGCCGCGCATCATGTTTTCCCACCTCGTGCCCAACATCGTGCAACCCCTGCTCATCCTCGCCAGCATGGACATCCCGGTGGTCATCACCATCGAGGCCGGCCTCTCCTTCCTCGGTCTTGGCGTCAAGCCGCCAACACCGTCCTGGGGCTCGATTCTCAATGACGGATACGGATTCATCCGCAACACACCGTGGCTCGTCATTGCTGGCGGAATCCCGCTCATCATCACCACCCTTGGATTCACCTTCCTCGGCGAGGCGCTGCGCGACGTCCTCGACCCCAAGCTCAAGAAGGACCGATGAACGATCGCCGCAACACGGTTCTGGAGGTGCGCGACCTCTCCGTCGACTTTCTCACGGGTCGCGGCACGGTGCGTGCCCTGCGCCATGTCGATCTGACGGTGCCCGACAACAAGATCGTCGGAATCGTCGGCGAATCGGGCTGCGGCAAGTCGACCCTGATCAACAGTGTCCTGCGCCTGCTGGCGGCCAATGCGGTGGTGGCGGACTCGTCCTCCGTGGTCTTCAAGGGGCGTGATGTTCTCGCCATGAGTCCGGCGGACCTGCGCGGCATCCGCGGCCAGGAAATCTCCATGGTGTTCCAGGACCCCATGACGGCGCTCAACCCGGTGATCTCCATCGGCACCCAGATGACCGACATTCTCTACCGGCTCGACATGTCCATGGCCGACAAGCGCCGCCTTGCCACCGATATGCTAGGCCAGGTCGGCATCCCCGATGCGGCGCAGCGCCTTGCCGATTATCCGCACCAGTTCTCCGGCGGCATGCGCCAGCGAATCTGCATCGCCATGGCGCTGATGATGAATCCGGGTCTGCTCATCGCCGACGAACCGACGACCGCCCTCGATGTCACCCTCGAGGCGCAGATCATTCATCTGATGAAGGACCTGTGCGCCCGCTTCGGCTGTTCCATGCTGTTCGTCTCGCACAATCTGGGCCTGATTGCCGAACTGTGCGACGAAGTGGTGGTCATGTATGCCGGAGAGGTCGTCGAACAGGGAGAAGTCCACGACCTGTTCCACAGGGCGCAGCACCCCTACACGCGCATGCTGCTCGACTGCGATCCGGCGCGCATCGCCGAAAAGCGCCGCGACCTGCCGACTATTTCGGGCAGCGTACCGGACCTGATCGACCTGCCGCAGGGTTGCATCTTCGCGCCACGTTGCCCGGAACGCTATGCACCCTGCTCCGACACCGCGCCGGCCACCTATGACGTCAACGCCGTGCACCAGGCCCGGTGCTTCCAGGTGCGTGATGCCTGAGTTGCTCAACGTCGAGGGACTGCGCGTCCGATTCCGCACCGCCGGCCCCGTCAAATCGCTCATCCAGGGACTGACCGATCCCAATATAGATGCCGTGATGCAGGTCTCCTTTAACCTTAACGAGGGAGAGACCTTCGGGCTGGTCGGTGAATCGGGTTCGGGAAAGACCACCCTGGGACGCGCCGTGATCGGTCTCGTGGAGATGGCCGAGGGCAGCATCACCTTCAATGGAACGGAGCTGCGTGGCCTTGACGACGCTCGCCTCAGGGTCATCCGACGCCATGTGGCGATGATGTTCCAGGATCCCGTAGCCAGCCTGTCGCCCCGCAAGACTGTCCGCAATCTCATCACCGAACCCTTCCACATCCACCGCATTCCTGGGCGCCAGAGTTCCCGCGACGCAAGGAGGCTGCTCAATCTGGTGGGCCTCCACGAGGGATTTCTGGGAGCCTATCCTCACCAGCTGTCGGGAGGACAGGCACGCCGCGTCGGGGTGGCGCGGGCGCTGGCCCTGGAGCCACGCCTGATCATTGCCGACGAGCCGACGGCCGGACTCGATGTCTCCGTCCAGGGAGAGATTCTCAATCTGATGAACCGCCTTCAGCGTGAACTCGGTCTCTCCTATCTCATCATCACCCACAACCTCCCGGTGGTGCGCCATGTCAGCGACCGCCTTGCCATCATGTACCTGGGGCGCTTTGTCGAGACAGGCGACACCGACGGGATTTTCGCCAATCCGGCCCATCCCTATACCCTGGGCCTGCTGGCCGCAGTGCCGGAACCCGATCCTGACAGGCGCCGCGACAAGCTGGAACTCGAGGGGGAAATCCCGTCACTGATGAACCGCCCCCCGGGCTGCGAGTTCCACACCCGCTGTCCCTTTGCCAGGGAGAAGTGCCGTTCAGAGGCCCCGGTGCTGCGGGAGGTGGCGCCCGGACGGATGGCAAGCTGTCACTTCCCCTTTCCGAATCCGGCTGAGGCTGCTACATCCGGCACCGGGGGGTGACACCCGACATGTCATCCGGCATGGTTCGCCCCCTTTCTCAGGAATGCAGACAGGTTTGATGATGGATCGAGGCGGTACCGCTTTCCGGTCACCGGGAGCGAGAAAAAGGCGGTCGCGCGCAACCGCAAGGGGACGTCAGGCCGAACCGCAGGCGGCGGCAGAGATCGCCGCACTTCTCGGTGCTGCGCCGCCGAGGCGCGATCTCCTGATCGAATACCTCCATCTCATCCAGGACCGCTATCGTCACATCTCCCACCGGCACCTGAAAGCCCTTGCCGACGCCCTCGCCATCCCCATGGCGGAAGCCTTCGAGGTTGCGACGTTCTATCACCACTTCGATGTCGTCAGGGAGGGTGAACCACCGCCGCCTCCCATCACGGTCAGGGTGTGTGAGAGTCTGTCCTGCGCCATGGCCGGCGCCGATGACCTCTGCGACACTCTCTCCGACATCCTCGGATCCGATGTCAGGGTGGTGCGGGCGCCCTGCATGGGACGGTGTGCCGCTGCTCCCGCAGTCAAGGCGGGTCTGAACGACATCGATCATGCCGATGCCGCTCTGGTCCGGACGGCGGTCGAGAGCGGAGATCTCGAGGCGAGGATGCCGGACTATCAGGATCTCGACGCCTACCTTGCCGCGGGCGGCTACGCCACGTTGCGGGAGGTCCTTGCCGGCAGGCACACTCCCGACGACATCATGGCCACCATGGAGTCGGCATCGCTTCGCGGTCTGGGAGGCGCCGGTTTTCCAGCCGGAAGAAAGTGGCGCTTCGTGCGCATGGAGACCGGACCGAGACTGATGGCCGTCAATGCCGACGAAGGCGAGGTCGGCACCTTCAAGGACCGCCACTATCTCGAGACCGAACCTCACCGCATCATCGAGGGTACGCTGATCGCCGCCTGGGTGGTCGAGGCGTCCGACGTCTACTTCTATCTGCGCGACGAATATCCGGGGATTCGCCTGGCCCTGACGCGCGAACTGGCGCGTCTCGCCGACGCCGGCCTCGAGGGAGCGGCGCGGATTCACCTGCGTCGTGGCGCCGGCGCCTACATCTGCGGCGAGGAATCGGCGATGATTGAATCCATCGAGGGCAAGCGCGGTCTGCCGCGCCACCGGCCGCCCTTTGTCGCCAAGGTCGGCATCTTCGATCGACCGACACTCGTCCACAATGTCGAGACTCTCTACTGGGTGCCGGGGATCCTGTCGAACGGCGCCGAATGGTTCGCCGGTCACGGTCGTCACGGACGCAGCGGCCTGCGCAGCTTTTCCGTCTCCGGGCGAGTCGCGAATCCCGGCGTCAAGCTCGCACCGGCCGGCATCACGGTGCGCGAACTGATCGACGAGTATTGCGGCGGCATGGCTGAGGGCCACCACTTCAAGGGCTGGCTGCCCGGCGGCGCCTCTGGCGGCGTTCTGCCCGCATCCTTGGGAGACGTGCCGCTCGATTTCGACACCATCCAACCTCACGGCGGTTTCATCGGCTCGGCGGCCATCGTGATCCTGTCCGACAAGGACAACATGTCGGACGTAGCTGTCAGCCTCCTGAAGTTCTTCGAGGACGAAAGCTGCGGCCAGTGCACACCATGCCGCGTCGGCTGCGAGAAGGCGGTGGCGCTGATGGAGGGAGGCGCCTGGAATGCCCCACTCCTCGAGGACCTTTGCCAAGTGATGGCAGACGCCTCGATCTGCGGGCTGGGCCAGGCCGCACCCAATCCCATACTGACTGTCCTCAAGTACTTTCCGGAGGATGTGGCGTGAGCGACACCATCACCTTTTCGCTGGACGGAAGAACCGTCACCGCACATCCCGGCGAATCGATCTGGCAGGTGGCGCGACGCACCGGCACGCATATCCCCCACCTCTGCCATACCGAAATGCAGGACTATGCCGCAGACGGGAACTGCCGCCTGTGCATGGTCGAGATCGAGGGCGAACGCACTCTCGCTGCCTCGTGTATCCGCCAACCGACACCGGACATGGTTGTACACAGTGCCAGCGCACGCGCCGAGGCTTCGCGCCGCACCGTGCTTGAACTCCTCGTTGCCGACCAGCCCGAGGAACAGCGTGCCCACACCTCCACATCCGAACTCTGGCGATGGGCCAGCGAGATGGATCTCGACGATTCCCGATTCCCCCAGCGCGCATCACAGCCGGCACCTGACCTTTCCCACCCGGCGATGGCCGTCAACCTCGACGCGTGCATCCACTGTAACCGTTGCCAGCGGGCATGCCGCGACATCCAGGTCAATGACGTCATCGGCATGGCCTGGCGCGGTCCGCACTCGAAAATCGTCTTCGACTTCGACGATCCCATGAGTGAATCGACCTGTGTCGCCTGCGGGGAATGCGTCCAGTCATGTCCCACCGGCGCCCTCATGGAGAAATCCCTCATCGACGACGCCGGCATCGGCCGGTCGGCACCGGCAAGGCAGGTGGACAGCGTCTGTCCCTACTGCGGCGTGGGCTGCCAGCTCACCTATCAGGTGGAGAATGACCGTATCGTTGCCGTGAAGGGCAAGGAAGGCCCTGCCAATCACGGACGGCTGTGCGTCAAGGGACGCTTCGGATTCGACTACATCAATGATCCCCAGCGGCTCACGCGTCCCCTCATCCGTCGTGACGACGCCCCCCGAGGCGCCGACGAATGGGTCGATCCCGCCAATCCCCTTTCGCACTTTCGCGAAGCAGAGTGGGACGAGGCCCTCGAAGTCGCCATCTCGGGGCTCGCCTCAATACGCGATCGCCACGGCGGCGGTGCGCTGGCGGGCTTTGGCTCCGCGAAGGGCTCCAACGAGGAAGCCTACCTCTTCCAGAAACTGGTACGGACCGGCTTCGGCAGCAACAATGTCGATCACTGCACGAGACTCTGCCATGCGAGTTCGGTGGCCGCATTGCTGCAGACCATCGGCTCAGGCGCCGTCACTGCTCCCTTCACCGAAGCGCTCAAGGCAGACTGCATCATCATCATCGGCGCAAATCCGACGGAAAATCACCCTGTTGCCGCTACGTTTTTCAAGAATGCCGTCAAGCGCGGTGCCAGCCTTGTGGTCATGGATCCGCGCGGCCAGACCCTGCGCCAGCACGCCACCCATATGGTCCAGTTCCGGCCGGGGGCCGACGTCGCAGTGCTGAACGCCATCATGCATGTCATTGTCGAGGAAGGGCTTCAAGACTCCTCCTACATCGAGACGATGACCGAGGGTTTCGAGAACCTCCGGGACCACCTTGCGGCGTACTCTCCGGAATCGATGGTGTCCGCCACCGGCGTTGACGCGGAGACGTTGCGGGCCGTGGCGCGCGCTTATGCCAACGCCGAACGCGCCATGATCTTCTGGGGCATGGGCATCAGCCAGCATGTTCATGGTACGGACAACGCCCGCTGCCTGATTTCCCTTGCGCTGATGACCGGTCACACCGGGCGTGAGGGTACCGGTCTCCACCCCCTGCGTGGACAGAACAATGTGCAGGGCGCCTCGGACGCCGGGCTGATCCCGATGAGTTTCCCCGACTATGCGCCGGTGGCCGACAAGGACGCGCGGCAGCGTCTCGGCGTCCTCTGGGAGACGGAACTCAGCGCCGAACCGGGCCTCACCGTGGTGGAGATCATGGATGCGGTCCATGATGGAACCATGAAGGGCATGTACATCATGGGAGAGAATCCGGCGATGTCGGATCCCGATGTCCACCACGCCCGTGTCGCCCTGGCGAAGCTCGACCATCTCGTGGTGCAGGATCTCTTTCTCACCGAGACCGCGATGCACGCCCACGTCGTTCTGCCGGCCAGTGCCTGGCCCGAGAAGGATGGAACGGTCACCAACACCAACCGCCAGGTCCAGCGCGGCCGCAAGGCGGTGCCCCTGCCGGGCGAGGCCCGCCAGGACTGGGCCATCATTCAGTCGATTGCCCGGGGTCTCGGGCTCGACTGGAGCTATGGCGATGTCAGTGAGATCTACGAGGAAATGAGGCGGACCATGCCTTCCATCGCCGGTATCTCCTGGCAGCGCGTCAGCGCCGAGGATGCGGTGATCTATCCGTGCGAATCAGAGGGTGATCCCGGCCAGGAGATTGTCTTCGCGGATGCCTTCCCGACGGCGAGCGGGCGCGGCTCCATGGTGCCGGCGGCGATCATCCCGCCGGACGAGAGACCTGACGAGAACTTCCCGATGATCCTGACAACGGGACGGCAACTCGAGCACTGGCATACCGGCGCCATGACCCGGCGCTCCACGGTGCTCGACAGCCTTGAGCCCGAGGCTGTGGCCATGATGGCGCCTCGGGACATGGCCCGCCTTAACCTGTCACCCGGGGACAACGTGTGCATCTCCACGAGGCGTGGCGCCATCGAAGCCAAAGTGCGCGTGGATTCAGGCCTCCAGCCCGGTATGGTGTTCGTGCCGTTCTGCTACGTGGAAGCCGCTGCCAATCTTCTCACCAATCCGGCGCTCGATCCCATTGGCAAAATTCCGGAGTTCAAGTTCTGCGCCGCCCGCGTGGAGCACGCCCGGCATGGGGTCCACTGAACGCCCGGCCGCACGGCACCCCTGGTCGTCCCGCTGGGCCGATCCCCGCACCATCTTCGAGGGACTGGCGTCGGACTACGACCGCTTCCGCCCCCACTACTCTCCGAAGGCGATTGACTGGCTGGCGCTCCTCCGCCCCCGAAACATCGCCGACATTGCCAGCGGCACCGGAATCCTCACACGCCAGTTGCGCTCCCGGTTTCCCGACTCCCTCATCGTCGGCATCGAACCGGCCCGCGACATGCTGAGGACCGCCTCCGGGACGACCTCCGACATCCACTGGCTTGGCGGCAGAGCCGAAACGCTGCCGCTGGCAGGTGGCGCTTTCGACCTCGTCACGGTCGGTCAGGCCGCTCACTGGCTCGACCGCAACCTCTTCCACACCGAGTGCAGCCGCATCCTCAATCAGGGCGGCACCCTCGCCATCCTCAACAACAACAGGATCAGGGATTCCGCCATCGCGCAAGCCTACGAGACGGCTCTCGAGAACATCTCTCCGGGCTATCGGCGCACCTACCGCGATCACATCACTGCCGGCGAACTGGCCACCCTCCCCTACATCCGGACGGTCCACACCCAGCGCTTTGCATGGGTTTGGACCCGCACCAGGGACGAGTGGCTCGGTTACGTCCGTTCGACCTCCCACTTTCGCGCAGCCGAGGCCCACCATGACCGGGAGGTCATTCTGACGACCATCGCAAGGGCGCTGACCCCCTTCATCGACGAGGCCGGCCTGCTCCCGGTCCCATACGAAACCGAGGTTACCGCAGCCACCTTCACGACGCCGGCGTGATTCAGCCTGGACGTTCAGTCGTCGAACGGGACTCCGGGGGTTCCCATCTCGCGGCAGTCGAGAAAACCGCCTCGCACCTCGGCGGCGAACCCGTCACAGATCTCGTAGTCCGGCAATTCCGGCGCTCAAGGGGGGTAGCCATCCAAGGCGCCAGGACTGCGATATGGCACCGTCGACATTGGTGCCTCCGGCGTGCGGGCAATCACCCCTGATCTTGGCGATGTTGTCTTGCGGCATTACGGCACGTGCTGATTCGGCATCGCCGGCAGGAACATCAAACTGACACGCCGTGTCACGCCCCGCAAAAGATGGTGGGGCCGGAACGATACGTTGGATCGTTCCGGCCCTTTCAGAAACTACATGCCGGCGAGGACCTCGTCATGCAGATTGACGAGTTTGCGCTGGATGTCAGGTGGCACCGTCTGGAACCACAGGCTCCCCGAGAGGATCGCCTCGGGATCCTCGAGCCCGAGATTCTCGATGATGGCCTGTGACGCCATGTCGTAGGATTTCGCGTTGGTGGCGCCGTAGGCGTACTCCTCGATCATGAAGACGCCGACTTCCGGAGCCAGTGTGGCATCGAGATAGTCATAGCGCTGTTCCTCGGTCCCGACGTAGCTCTTCAGGAGAACGTGGCCGTCGACCCAGGTCAGCAACCCTTCCTTCGGCACCATGTATTCGACATCGACTCCTTCCGCCTTCAGTGTCGCGTAGGCGGAGTTCCAGGCATACATGGCGACAATCTCGCCCGTCGCCAGGGCCGCCTGGGCATCCACTTCACTCGCCCAGTAGAAGCGGTTGAGTTCGCGCTGTTCCTGGAGCAGCTTGCGGACTTCCACGATCTCTTCATCCGTCATCGCGAAGGGGTCCTCGACTCCTGCGATCAGTCCCGCGGGAATGGTTGTTCCGGCCCAGTTGTCACGCATGGCCACCCGGTTGGCGTACTTGGGATCCCAGAGGATCTTCCAGGTGTGGTTCTCCTTGCCGGAGTACTCGGGCGCCAGGTCACTGCGGAACACGATGGAGGAATTCCCCCAGGACCACGGAGCGTAGTACTGGTTGCCCTCGTCATCGAACGTGCCACGGATGTTCCGCAACTGCTCGAAGATGTCAGGCCAGTGACTCAGCCGGCTGGTGTCGATGGGCTCCACCAGACCAGCGTGAATCCAGCGGATGACGGTGCTTCCACTGGGACAGACGACATCGGCGTCAAAGCCGGCCCGGATCTTCTCCAGAGCCTCATCATTGTCGGCATAGAAGGACGAATCGGGTTCGCGCCCGTACTTCTCGGTGAACGCGGGATGAAGCTCCGGCAGCTCGTAGCCGTTCCACGTGAAGAGGTAGAGCCAGCCTTCCTCCTGACCCATCACGGGCTGTTGGACGAGCGGCATGGTGGCCGAGGCCACGCCCACCGCGCCCAGGGTTCGCACGACATCCCTTCTCGTCAGCGCCTTCTTGGAGAGTGCGTCCCTGAATTCGTCAACAGGCATGATTCCAGTCATAGCGTCTCCTTCCAGTGGATTTCCTGTGGGGAACGATACAGAAATGTCGGACACTTGACCAACCGGCAGCCGATCTGAGGGAGACAGCGACATGGCACTGTCGCGCAAGGAACTGATGAAACGAATCTACCAGCCGCGCGACTCTCAGGAACTGCGCCAGACGTACGACATCTGGGCCAACGACTATGATGGCTACATCGCTCGCAGGGACTACAGGCTGCCTGGAATCATCACCGCCCTCATGGGGCGTCATGTCTCCACCGGTGCCGGAACCATCCTTGATGCCGGGGCCGGCACCGGCATTCTGGGGGAATGGCTCTCACTGGCCGGGTACCGAGACATCCTTGCCCTCGACATGTCCCCGGGCATGCTCGAGCGCGCCGCACGCCGGGGCGTGTACGGCGGTCTTCAGACGGGTGAACTCGGATGCCCGATCGATCTGCCGAAAGGCCGCTTTGCCGCCGTTGCCTCAGCCGGCGCCTTCGGCATCACCCATGCGCCGGCTAGCGGCTTCCGGGAGATGGTCCGCCTCACACGGGAGGGCGGGCATCTTGTCCTCTCGGTTCGTCTCGAAGGCATGGATGAGGGTGGATTCGAGGAGGAGGCGCGGTGCATGGAATGGGACGGCCTGTGGCGCTGCATCGAGACCCTGGGGCCCCTCGAGGCCTTCGCCGGAGACAGCGAGAGCCTCTACGTCATATGGGTCTTCCAGAGCCTCTCACCATAACCTCGAGGCCCGTCGGCCACTCGATCCAGGTCAAGTTCTCGACCGGATGCATCAGAGGCGCCCCGGGCGGTCGAGGTAGTCATTCGGGACAGCGCCCTCGGCGAACCCGGCCAGCGCGGCGCGAACAGGGACCGGCACGAGGAGGACGCCCGTTCCCCCGGGGATGAAGGCAAGGACCTGTCCCGCTTCCCACCGTTGGGCCAATCGCACGGCTTTCGGGATCGAGATGCGGAACTTGGGTGACAAGGTCGCCGTCTCCGCCATGGTCGTGTCCTGCTGCAGCTGGTGGCAACTTCGTAAGGCAGGCACAAGCCAAGCTCAAGGCGTCTCTTGGGTCTCCCCCGGTTCCGCCTGGCGGTTCTACAGCCGTGCAAGCTCACACAGCGCACCGTGCTGGCTGCATGTCTTGGCAACCGAAGTCCCAAGACCTGTTGTTTGAACACCTGCGCCCAAGCCAAGGGGCAACTCGACGATCTCACCGGCGGTATGGACGGTCTGCCTTGTGACGGGCCAGAGCCGTCCTGATTCATTCTCACCGTGTGTCGTAGCCAACAGCCATTCTTGAGTCGACGAACCCTACCAGTCATCATGGCTGTCCACTCAACCAGGCGGAATTCATCCCATGACAAACAAGCCCGTGCGTCTCAACCACGACGGTCATTCCGAAGGATTGGTGGCGTCCGACCTCATTGCCCCCGAGGCGTTCACCTCCGGGGACACGACCGAACTCATATCCCATGCCTGGACAGCCGATGACGGCAGCATCCTGACAGGCGTGTGGGTCTGCGCACCGTGCCGCGAGGAAATCGATGCCTATCCGGTCAACGAGATGATGACCGTGCTCGAGGGATCCGTCACGGTCACCGACGATACGGGCAAGGCCGAGACCTATACCCCGGGCGATACCTTCTTCATTCCCAAGGGCGCCCCCTGCACCTGGGAGATCACCAGCACGCTCCGCAAGTTCTACATGATTGCCGCCTGATCTTAGGGATCCGGCGCCCCGACAGGCATCTTGAAGGGCTCCGGGTCGAGGAATCGGTTCAGAACGTTGCCGGTGACCCTCGCCACATTGTTCTGCCAGCCGGCGTGCGGCAGGCTTGCGCCCCAGGCGATGGATCCGGTGGAGAAGACGGCTCCTCCTGACGGCGTCTCGAAAAATGTCATGTCGGCGCGAATATCCGGGTTCTGGACTCCGTCCATGGCGCTGTGATGGAAGCCGGTTTCGTCCGGCACCAGCCAGGTGTCGGCGGAGTGATCTTCCGAGCGGGCGACGACAAGGGCATGGCGGGGTGTGCCCAGCCGGGGGTCGGTGGCATCGATCTCCGAACCGCTGGCGCCGCCGCCCTGGATGCCGAACGTGCCTATCAACTCGTCGTCGCCGATGCCCTCGAAGATGAAGGATGCGCGCGGATCGAGACTTTCCGGAGTGCGCCGGTAGAAGCCCGAGCGATCGAACCCCACGGCCACGGTCCCGACACCGACGAGAGCCTGGGGCGCCATGCCGAGACGCCTCCACAATCCGCCATACTCTCCGGTGAACTCAAGGTAGTATTCGCCGGGTTCCTCATCACGGTAACGGATGCCGTCCTCGGCACGGCGCAGTTCCAGGGCGCCTGGCCATTCGTCCGAAAAGGCGCAACGCCAGATGAAGCCGTTGCCCCCGAGATAGGCAAGGCGGCCACCCTGTGAAAGGTATCCGCGCATGCCATCCCACATCGGTGTCGTGTAGTACTCGGGATGGGTTCCCGTGACCACCGCCCGGTAGGGCTGCAGGAGTTCCGCCCCTTCCCGGTGCAGATCCTCGTCAGTGATGACATCGAAAGCCAATCCGCAATGTTCGAGCCAGGCCAGAATGTGGGTGTCGGGATTGAAGCTCCACAGGGGCGTGCGAGGCGCCATGTTGAGGACCGGGCGAAGCCTGGAAGCGTAGCGCACACCGGAGCCGTCGGCATGGGTATCGTAGGTCGACAGGCCAAACTCTTCATGCTCCTGCAGAAAGACATCGTTGGGCGTCAGCGTCGTCCAGAAGGTCTCGGCCACTTCCGCGAACGGCTCGCTCATGTGCCAGCGATAGTTGCTGTAGGCCATGTAGGTCGCCGTCGAGGCCAGAAAGGCGAGCCTGGACGTCGCGGTTCCCGAGGGCGGCCGCACGAAGAAGGTGACGTGCCACTCATCGTCCCCCGCCCTCAACCTGGCGGCATAGACCCCGCTAGCCAGGGTGTCCGGCACGGTGAAGGTGAAGTCCGTCTCCCATCCGGCGTCGTAGTGATCGTCCTCATGAAAGTGGATTGCGCCGTACTCCGAAGGCGCATGGCGCCAGTTCTGTTCCCGGCCCGACCAGTTGAATCCCTTGACCCCGCGAGACGGCAGGTTGACCGTCGAGCCATGAAGGCGGTGGTACCCGGCATCCGTAACCCGTGTCCGCCCGATGTCTTGCGAGAAATCCCATGCGCCCACAACAGCCGCTTCACGTTCATGGGGAGAACCGGACCACGCCAGCGCTTCGACCTCCCGTCGATCAAGGGTCCGTCCGGTGAGGATCGGACGGTCGATCTTGCCGTTGAAGTGGCCACTCCTGCCCGCCTCCCCGGCAGCAATGACGAGCGCCTCCGAAGCCGGCAGGAAGCCGCCCCCTCCACTGGAGGCAGCGTTCTCCCCGGCCTCGACCTCGCTCGCCGGGCGATGGAGACTGAGGCCAAGGGTACCCGTCACCGCATCGAAGGTGCCGGCAACAAGGTGCCAGCGCCGGGGCACGAGTCTGGTCTCAAGGCCGAGTTCGTGGACGGCACCGTCCCCGGTCCTCAAGGCAAGGACGCCAGCAGCCGTAATGACGAGGGCAAACCCGCGCGAGGCCGCATCATCCCAGTGGGTGATGATCCCCTGTTCGTGCCCGCCCGGCAGCGTGGGGTAGATCCACGCCTGCACCGTGAAGCTCGCAAGGCGTTCCAGGGGAGCCGCCTGTGGAACGATGACGCATGAGCCTGCCACCATCGCCTGGGTGCGGCCCTCGTGGGGGCCGTTGAAGGGGGCTTCCATCTCCTCTTCGTGGAAGAGGCCGCGATGGGGATCGTCGTCGCCGCAGACGATGCGCACGAGATCGGCCCGGTAGCGACCTGCACCATAAGTGCTGACCTTGAACTCGATGGTATCGCCCGCAGCGGCGCTCCACCGGTCGGCATAACCGACAATCGTCTTCATGGTTTCCCCCGGCCCGGATCGATTCCCGTCACATGTTGCCAGCGTCGGCGGAAGACCTCGCGGCAGGCGTCGTCATAGTCTTCGAACACGGTTGCATCGGTGAAGGCGACTGGCTCACCCCGCGCCGGCATCCGAGCCAGACGCCATCCATCCCCCGCTCCGGTCTTCACCAGGACGACGCGTTCGGCCATTGGCAGCAGGCGAAGGCGATTGACCAACAGTGTGAGTTCCGGGCTGTGGGGTCCGCCCGGCTGCCGCATGAACTCCGCCACGAGATCCATGCGCCGGGGGTCGACCTCGTACATAACCTCAGATTTCCCCTTTCACGATTCACCATCCCTGCCGCACCACCATCAAGGCGTCAAGCGGGCAACAACCGTGATACCATGGGCAACGACGTGAAAAGGGGGGAGGGTGCATGCCATGAACGTGTCGGACGGGTTTCGGGCGTGGAAAGACAAACACGAAACGCCGGCCTATCACACCATTCCGTCCGCCATGCCCGAACGGACCGCTGGAGGTCCGGTGATCAGCGACATCATGGTGCCCATGCGAGACGGAATCGAACTGGCAACCGATGTCTATCTTCCTGCCGGTGACGGCCCCTTCCCCGCCATCCTCACGCGCATGCCCTACGGCAAGACGGAACCCTACTGTTTCATGCCCGCCATCGCCCGACACTGGGTGCGCCAGGGCTATGCAGCGGTGGTCCAGGATGTGCGGGGCAAATGGGGATCAGGGGGATACTTCGAACCCAATCTTGCCGACAACGAGGTCCCTGACGGCTACGACACCATCGCCTGGATCGCAGGCGAAGCGTGGTCAGACGGCAGGGTCGGCATGTGGGGCGAGAGCTATTTCGGTTTCACCAGTTACGCCGGAGCCGTGAGCGGCCATCCGGCCCTGCGGTGTATTGCGCCAGGCGACATCTCCCTTGATCGCTATCGCGCCACCATGCGCTACGGCTGCCTGCAATTGAACACGGTGGGAACCTGGGCGATCTCGATGACCGACCAGACCTACCAGGATCTTTCACGGCTGGATTACTGGCACCTCCCGCTTGCCGACATGGCCGATGCGGCCGGCGCTCCGTCGCGCTACTTCGACGAACTCATTGCCAATCCCCTGCCCTCCCGGTTCTGGGGCCAGCACAGCCTCCTCGCCGGTTACGAGTCCATCCGAATTCCGGTGCTGCACTGGGGCGGCTGGTACGACAACTACCTCGGCCCCACCATTGCCGACTGGCGCACCATGGAGGAACGCAACCGCGCCGCCGGCAACCAGCATCTCTTCATCGGCCCCTGGGACCACGAGGGCACGGCCGATCGCTGCCACAGGGTCGGCCTGTTGCCGGTCAACTCCAACACGGCCGAAGCGAAATGGGACACTTTCGTCACCTTCTTCGACCGTTACCTCAAGGGCGAGGAAAACGGGTTCGGCGAGACCGGCGCCATTCGCTACTACGTCATGGGCCGGGACATCTGGCGTGATACCGGGTCATGGCCACCCCGGGAGTGCCGGGAACAGCGTTTCTACCTGAGGTCTGTCGACTCCCTCCTTCTTGCCCCCGATCCTCCCGGAAGCGAACCTGCGAAGAGCTTTCGCTATGACCCCGCCGATCCGGTCGCCGAGACACTGGCTTATGACTGCTGGTCCCTTGCAGGGCAGATGGGTGACCGCCGCGAAGTCCAGAAACGCCAGGATGTTCTCGTCTACATGTCGGAACCCTTCGCCGACGGACTGGAACTGACGGGTCCCATCTCGGCCCACCTCTTCTTCTCCAGCAGTGCCGTGGATACGGATGTCACTGTTGCACTCGCCGACGTGGCCGAGGACGGCAGCGCCAATCTCATTCAGGACGGCATCCTGCGCTGCCGATTCCGCAACGGAATCGAAAGGGAGGAGCTGATGGTGCCGGGAGAGATCCAGGAACTCGACATCGACCTGTGGTCGACCAGTTACGCACTCGCTCCCGGTCACCGCCTCGCCGTCGAGATATCCTCCAGCAACTTCAACCGCTATGACCGTAATCTCAACACCGGTGAGCCGTTCGGTCAGGGTGCCACCCCAGTCGTCGCGACACAGACTGTCTTCCACGACGCCACCCGGGCCTCCTGCATCACTGTGACCGTCCACCCCTGAGTCCAAAACGGCATCAGGCAGTTTGTGGTCAGGGTGTCGTTACATCGAAGCGGTCGATGTGGTGGGCATCGTGACAGGCGACACGGGTAGTCCGACGGATCAATCCATGTGCCCTGTTCCAGCGTAACCACTGGCCTCCCCGCGCCGGCGAGCCTCTTCGAGGCAGTCAGACCGGATCCCGCAATCAGGGACCTCCTTCGGTGGTCTCCTTGCGGGTGCGACCCCTTTCATTCCTCCCAACACGGTTATCCAATCATCCTCGCCCTCCTGCAAGGCGACCCGGCGTCGAATCGAACTGAAAGGTCGGCAGGTGATGACGCCGGAAACAGGGGCGATGTCAGGATATCGGGTCGCTTGTGAGTCTGCTGGCTACCCACCAGGCGACATGACGGTTGTGCTGTTCGTGACGGGAGAGCGGCGCAGGCGAGGCCCGGCCGCTTTCCAGAGCCTTCTGGATCGCCGTGTTGGCGGGGATATCTTCGTCGTTGAAGCGGTGGAAAAAGCTCTCGAAGCGATCGAGCCTCGCCTCGAAGTCCGTCAGACGGCGAGCGCTCTCCGGGACCAGAAGATCGACCTCCATGTGTGAACGGCCGACATCGACGGGAAGAAAGCGAATCATGATGCCGCAATCGGGCTGCAGGTAGATCAGGTAGTTGGGCAGGACATAGACCAGCACGAAGTGAGTGCGGTGGAACGTGTCGAGGCCATCGAGCGGCTCGAAGTAGCACCCGGGCATGACCCTGGTTCCGTCGGCCAGTGTTTCCAGGCTCTCCTCGCGCGCCGGACTCCACTGCAGTATCCAGTCGTTGCCACAGGTCGTGCCGGATCTCTCGCCGGGAAAGACGGTCTGGAAGGTTTCCGGGTGCAATCCTTCGTGGTGGTAGCATTCGCCGTTGTCCTGCATCACCTTCCAGCCCCAGGGAGCCTCTCCGAGGTCCAGGGTGCGTGCGGTGAACCAGTTGTCGAGGCCATAGGGGCGGACCGTCTCTTCAACGCCCGTCAGACGCGGCGCCAGAGGATCGGCACGCCCGTCGAGATTGACGAAAACGAATCCGTGCCAGACCTCGAAAGCGAGCTCTTCCAGGCGGGTGGCCGCGGCATCGAATCCGGGATGGCATTCCATGCCCGGCGCCCGGCGCAGACATCCGTCGAGGCCGTAGACCCAGGCGTGATAGGGGCATGTGATGACGGCCTTGCGCCCCCTCCCCTTGAGAACCTTCATCCAGCGGTGACGGCAGATGTTCGCAAAGATCCTGAGACGCCCCTTTTGATCGCGCACCATGGCGACCGGCGTCCCGACGATCTCGCGGGCAAGATAGCTGCCCGGTTCGCGGACCTCGTCGGTCCGGCCGACAGCGATCCATCCCCCCCGAAAGATCCTCTCAACCTCAAGGGCATGGATGTCCGGATTGCAGTACGCATCCGCCGGCAGCGTCACCCATCCGGCGTTGCCGTCTGCCGCCATGGCGGACATGGCCTCGAGAGTGGCGGCCGTTCTGGCTGCCTGCGTGCTTCGGTAACCGTGCATTCTTCCTCCGCGCAGATTATCGCGGGAACGGATCGCCAGGACAATCCCGGGGGCGCGTAGTCGCCAACTCCCTGACGATGCCCAATCTCGCGTGACGCTGGCGGGATGGCCGCCTCATGAACACGAACCGGAAACGCCGGCGACGCGTGAAACGGAAGACAACAGGGACCCTGCAGGATGAGAGGATGTGTCCGCGGTGTGGGGCTGGCCTTGTCGTGGTAAGGTCCGGGGCCTGAACCGGACGAAAGGCACGCACACCCTGCCTCGACCCAAGGAGACCACGATGGACCTCACCGTACTCGATCGCACTGCCGATGCCGATACCGTCGCAAGCATCCTGCAACGCGACGGTACCGTTGCCGTGAAGGACCTCGCTCCTCCGGATCTGGCAGACACCGTGGCCAGCGAACTGCGACCCCAGCTCGACGCCGAGGGACTGAAATCACGCAGCGCCTTCAACGGAGACCTGACGCACCGCTGCGGTGGCGTGTTGTCCACGGCGCCAGGTGCGGCGGCACTCGTGGATCACGACCTCGTCGTCGCCGTTGCCGATCGGATTCTCCTGCCGTTTGCCGAGACCTACCGGATCAGCAGCCTGACGGCTATCGAGATCATGCCAGGTGAAACAGATCAGGCGCTGCACCGTGACGACACTGTCTACCCCATCGACATCGCCGGCATGGAACTGGTCCTCGGCGTCATGTGGTCCCTGTGCGACTTCACGAAGGAGAACGGCGGGACCCGGGTGATTCCCGGCAGCCACCGCTATGTCCGCGCGTGGCATCTGCCGGACATTTCCCGCTGGGCCGTTGCCGAAATCCCGAAGGGTTCAGCGCTTTTCTACCTTGGCTCGACTTGGCATGGCGGCGGCGCCAACCGGAGCAACGCGCCACGCCTGGGTCTTGTCAACAGCTACTGCCTCGGCTGGCTGCGACCGGAAGAGAACCAGTACCTGACGACACCACCAGAGATCGCGGCCCGCTATGGACCCCGCCTGCGAGCGCTGATGGGTTACATGACCCATGGCTTCGGTGACGACCGGTGCGGCTATTACCGGGGTGACTGTCCTGCGTGGGTCAGCACGCCGCCGGAGCCTTCCTGGCGGGCTGGCCGCAGCAAGGTGGGTACAATGGAGGACGCCAGGGTCCAGGGCGGAGGATGACGCCGCCATTCCCGAAGTCTCGGAGAAAGTGATCCGACAGCGACACCCGTTCCTGTCGGTGACTTGGCAACGCGGCACCTTGAACGAACGTATGGACTGTTGCGTCCAGGGAGTTGATGGAGGAGATCGTGGACGAAGAGCTTTATGACGACAGTTACATCACCTTTCTCGAGGAGGTGTGGGGGAGCGGATACCTCTCGCCCGGGGGACCTGACGAGGTCACGCGCATTCTGGAGGGTCTCGACCTCAATGGAGCCCGCGCTCTCGACATCGGTTGCGGATCAGGCGGTATCACGCTTTCGCTGGCACTCGATCACGGCGCCGCCTGCGTCACAGGCATCGACGTCGAGGCGCCGGCCTGCAACGCGGCACGTGAGCGCGCACGAGAGGCAGGAGCCGCCGATCGAGTGACGATACGGCAGGTGGAACCCGGCCCGTTCGAGTTTGCCGATCGGAGCTTTGATGTCGTCTTTTCCAAGGATGCCATCATCCATGTCACGGACAAGGACATGCTTGCCCGCGAGGTGTTCCGAGTCCTCGAACCCGGCGGCTGGTTCGCTGCCTCGGACTGGCTGATTTCCCACGATGACACGCCGAGCCCCGGGATGGCACGTTACATCGAACTTGAGGGGCTCGACTTCTCCATGGCCTCCCCGGACCGCTACGAGGCGGCCCTCAAGGGCGCAGGATTCGTGAACGTGAGCCTGACCAACCGCAATCCCTGGTACAGGGACGTGAGCCGTAGCGAACTCGACTTTCTGACAGGCGCCGCACGCTCCGGCCTGGAAAGCAGATATGGCAAGGCGTTCGTCGAACACCAGGTCGAGACCTGGACAGCCATGGTGGCGGTCCTCGGTACGGGTGAACACTGCCCGCACCACCTGCGCGGACAACGCCCGCACCACGGCCCATGAGCACTAGCCTGGAGGACGACCTGTGACCCGCGATCCCCGTTACGACATCCTGTTCGAGCCGCTTGCGATAGGCCCGGTCACCGCGCCCAACAGGTTCTACCAGGTGCCCCACTGCAACGGCATGGGCCGGGTCTATCCCAACGCCATGATCGGCATGCGGGGTGCGAAGGCCGAAGGCGGCTGGGGAATTGTCTGCACCGAACAGTGCGACTTTCTGGCAAGCGGAGACGCCTCGCCCTACGCCGAGACGAACATGTGGGATGCCAGCGACGAAGTCTATCTGGGCCGCATGGCCGACGAGGTGCACCGATACGGAAGCCTCGCCGGCATCGAACTCGTCCACAACGGTCACGATACACCGAATCTCTACAGCCGGGAGATTCCGATCGGCCCGATGCACCGGCCGGTGAACTGGAGCCTTGCGCCAATCCAGGCGCGCGCCATGGATCTCGCGGATATCCGGGAGTACCGCCGCGCCCACAGGCGGGCCGCCATCCGGGCGCGCGACATCGGCTTCGACATTGTCATCGTCTATGCCGGGCACGACGGGACGGTTCCGAGCCACTTTCTGGCACGGCGCCACAACCAGAGGACCGACGAATACGGCGGCAGTCTCGAGAACAGGTTGCGCCTGTTCCGCGAACTGCTTGAGGAGACACGCGAGGCGGTCGGTGACACTACCGGAGTCGTGGTGCGCTTTGCCGTTGACGAGATGATGGGACCGGACGGTCTCGAGTGGCACGCCGAGGGCCGCGAGGCGGTCGAGATGATGGCCGAGCTTCCGGACCTGTGGGATGTCAACGTCAGCGACTGGACGAACGATTCGAAGACGTCTCGATTCGCGCCGGAAGGCTACCAGGAGGACTATGTCGCCTTCGTGAAGCAGGTGACCACCAAGCCTGTCTCCACCGTCGGACGCTACACGTCGCCCGACGCCATGGTCTCGGCGATCCGCCGCGGTATCGTCGACCTGATCGGGGCCGCACGGCCATCGATCGCCGATCCGTTTCTGCCGAAGAAGGTCGAGGAAGGCCGGCTTGACGACATCCGCGAATGCATCGGCTGCAATGTCTGCATCGGCTGGACCCAGATGACAGCGCCGGCACGTTGCACCCAGAATCCGACCTTCGGCGAGGAATGGCGCAAGGACTGGCACCCGGAAACCTTGCCACCGGCAGAAACCGATGCACACCTGCTCGTCGTCGGCGCAGGACCCGCCGGGCTCGAGGCCGCGCGTGCCGCCGGACTGCGGGGGTTCCGTGTCACATTGGCCGAAGCGCAGGAAGAACTGGGCGGTCGAGTCACCCTCGAGAGCCGGCTGCCAGGACTCGCTGCCTGGGCCCGTGTACGCGACTATCGAATGAGCCAGATCCAGCGCATGTCCAATGTCGACATCTACCGCTCGAGCCGCCTTGACGCAGACCAGATTCTCGAACTTGGAGCCGATCACGTGGCGATCGCGACCGGCGCAACCTGGCGGCGAGACGGCTGCGGCCGCCGCCTCACCTCACCTGTGCCCGGGAGCGACGCGGCACACGTCCTCACGCCCGACGACATACTGGCGGGGCGCCGGCCACCGGGACGCAGGGTGCTGCTGTTCGACGACGACCATTACTACATGGCCAGCGTGCTGGCAGAGATGTTGAGCGCGGAAGACTACGACGTGAGCCTGGTGACGCCGATGGCGACGGTCGCCGCCTGGCTCGTCCACACTCTGGAACACGAGGCGAACCAGGAACGCCTTCATGATGCCGGCGTGGATCTCCATGCCAACACGACCCTTCTCGCCGTGGAGAGCGGCCAGGTGCTGCTGCATGACAGCTTGCGGAAACGCGAGGCGACGCTGCCGGTCGACGGCGTCGTCATGGTGACGGCGCGCCTGCCGGAAGACGGCCTCTTCCATGAGGTGGTGCAGGCGCTTGAAGGCAGGTCCGATACCGGCATCCGCTCCGCGCGCCGGGTTGGCGATTGCCAGGCGCCGGGCATCATCGCGACCGCGGTCTACGAGGGTCATCGCTATGCCCGCGAACTCGGGACAGACATCGATCCCGGCGATGTTCCATTCCGCCGCGAACTCCATGTCATTGAAATGGCCATGACCTAGCTGACGCGGGCGCCAATACTCCTGTGGAAACGCCCTGGTACCGCTTGCTTCACGTCCGCATCAACGCGCACAACCCATCCATTCTGGCACGTAATGCGCATGGAAGCAGGAATCGCCCGCAACTCTCGAACTAACCCAAATGTCTTGGCCTCGCCCGAAGCGGCATGTCGAGAGATGCCGTCATGGCGTCCCGCCGTAGCTCTCGATGATGGCGTCGTAGCGGCCGGAGGCACGCATCGCAGCGAGCGCCACGTCGAAGGCGTCGCGCGTCGCCTCGTCGCGGAAGCCGACGCGGTAGGAGGAAGGCGGGAAGATCGCGTGCCGGGTCACCGGCTGCCCGGTGTCGGCCATGGAGGTCACCCTCGGGTCGTCCGTGAACCAGTTGAAGATGTTGATGTCGGCCACGACGACGTCGACCTCGCCCGTGAACAGCGCCAGGTTCTGACGGTACTGTTCGGCGACCTCTCTGTAGGCGGGATTGCCGTCGGCGACGGCGCGATAGGGATCGGGCAGGTAGAGCCGCGCGTTCTGGAACGCCATGACCGAATGGTCCGCCAGATCCTCGATGGTGTCGATGGCGATGCTGCGATCCGCCAGCGTCATCGCCTGGTTGTGGTAGACGATCGCGACCTCCGACAGGGCTGCGCCAGGGTTCGCGTCCGGGCTGACGGTCATGGCTGCGTCAACCTCGCCTCGTGCCAGCGCATCCGGGACGGCGCCCAGTTCCATGAAGACAGGCTCCATCTCGTATCCGGCATCCGCCAGCGCATCGCGGACGATGTCGTACTCCATGCCGCGCCGTTCGTCGGCTATCACATAGGGCGGTATCGAGAGGCTGACGGCGACCGTAATCGGCTCCAGGTCCTGGGCCGGTGCGGCCGACGCCAGGAAGACGAGGCCGGACAGGAACGAGATGAGACGCGACATCGCTTTGTGCTCTGGGCTGTGGATCGGTTCGGCTTCTCGTGCCGTACTCTCGACGATATGCGCACTCCGGGTCAATACGGACGGCGCGGGCATGGCAAGGCAGCCTTCGAGCAGACATCCGTCAGTGTGCTCATGTCCGTCGACGTGACCCACCCCTCCACACGGGCGAGTCGCATGAGAGCGGGTCACGACGTACGTCGTGCCATTGACGGAGCAGCGGCCATCCGGTCGAGACGCCTTGCCACCTTCTGCCTTGCGGCGCATTCGGCCCTGAGAATGCCGTCGATGAGGGTATGGGTCAGTGGATCGGCGATGGCATCGAGTGTCGCCAAACCACCCTCAAGTTCGGCAATGATGTCGTCATGGATATCGCAGGCTGTCCGCTCGGCGGCGGCTGGCCCACTTCCCATGACGATGCGGCCATGGCGGCGATGGTCGGGCAGACCGCCAAGATCGAGAAGTCGTTCGAGGAGCGCCTCGGCCCGCGCCATGGCCTCAAGGGCGGCAACCAGCTCACGTTCCGCGTCCTTTTTCCTGCCGGCGCAGCCGAAGACGAGGCTATGCAGGAAGATCTGGCTGACAGCGCAGACGAGCGGGCGAAGCGCCCGGTTGAGCGCCTCCAGCGCCACCGGCTGGGCGCCCGGCTTCGGCGACAGGTGCTTGGCATGACGCGTGCCTTCCGCCGGCCCCTCGCACCAGGCCCGGAGTCGTGCGGCGTACCCCTCTTCGCTGGCCGCGATCTCGTTCATAAGTGACCGCGTGGCGCAATCGGGGAGCGCGGCGGCGGCCTCTCGTGCGGTTCTGGCGCAACGCTCCGCCTGGGCGGCATCGGCGGCAAAGACCGCCCCGGCATTGCATCCGACGACAAGGTCCGATGCCGGCTTGTCACCCGGGCTGATGCCGTTCGCGGCCATCGCCTCGACCAGAGAAGACGCTTGGCGCATCTGCTGCATCCAGTGGTCATTGGACTCCATGGCCTTCGAGTGACCCCAGGCCCTCAGCATGCGGGAATGGAAGAACGACTGGTTGATGGAGTCGATCAGGACGGCGAGCAGGGCTTCGGGTGCCGTCACGGGGTGTTGCGCCTGACGCGCGCCCAACTGTCGCGCAGACCGACCGTACGATTGAACACCGGACGCTCGCTGGTGGAGTCGGCATCGACGCAGAAGTAGCCCTGGCGCTCGAACTGCAGGACGTCCCCGGGGGCAGCACCGAGAACGGCCGGTTCAACACGGCAGTCATCGAGAACGACACAGGAGTCCGGGTTGAGGTCGGCGACGATATCTCCACCACTGCCCGGTGTCTCGGTTGTGAAGAGACGGTCATAGAGACGGACATCGGCGCTGACGGCATGATCGGCCGAGACCCAGTGAAGGGTGCCCTTGACCTTGCGCCCGTCGGGAGAGCCGCCGCCCCTGGTCGCAGGATCGTGGGTACAGCGAAGCTCCACGATGTCGCCGCCCGCGTCCTTCACGACCTCCTGGCAGGTGATGAAGTAGCCGTGACGCAGGCGGACCTCCCGGCCCGGGGCAAGGCGGAAGAACTTGCGTGGCGGATCCTCCATGAAATCGTCGCGCTCGATGTAGAGGGTGCGGGTGAAGAGCAGCGGGCGGCGTCCCGCCCCTTCATCCTCGGGATTGTTGATCGCCTCAAGTTCGTCAGTCTGATCCTCCGGCCACGTTTCGATCACGACTTTCAGTGGCCGCAGCACCGCCATGCGGCGCAGGGCCGTGCGGTTGAGATGGGCACGCACACAGTTGTCGAGCATGGCCGGGTCGACGAGATTGTCCGCTCTGGCAACCCCAACCCTCGAAACGAATTCGCGGACTGCTTGCGGCGGAATGCCGCGGCGTCTCATGCCGCGCAGCGTCGGCATCCTGGGATCATCCCAGCCGCTGACATGGCCGTCGCGGACAAGGGCAATGAGCGCCCGCTTCGAGAGTACCGTCGAGGCAAGGTTGAGTCTCGCAAACTCGTACTGGCGGGGCACCCGAGGCACCGGAAGATGGTCGATCAGCCAGTCGTAGAGCGGCCGGTGATCCTCGAACTCGAGAGTGCACAGTGAATGGGTCACACCCTCAATGGCATCCGACTGGCCGTGCGCATAGTCATAAGTCGGATAGATGCACCACGTCGTGCCGGTGCGCGGATGGTGCGCGTGAAGAATGCGGTAAAGCACCGGATCGCGCATGTTCATGTTGCCCGAAGCCATGTCGATTTTCGCTCGCAGCACGTGTGCGCCGTCGGGAAACTCACCGGCTCGCATGCGCCGGAAGAGACCGAGATTTTGTTCGGGCGAGCGGTTCCGCCAGGGGCTGTCGCGACCCGGAGCGTTCCATGTGCCGCGGGCCTCGCGCATGTCGTCAACCGACTGGGAATCGACATAGGCATCGCCATTGCGGATGAGATGTTCGGCCCAGGCATAGAGCTGCTCGAAGTGGTCCGAGGCGAAGTAGAGGTGCTCTCCCCACTCGAAACCGAGCCAGCGGACATCGTCCTGGATGGCCTCGATGTATTCCTGCTCCTCGCGCAGCGGATTGGTGTCATCGAATCTCAGGTGACAGCGTCCGGCAAACTCCCCGCCGATACCGAAGTTGAGGCACATCGACTTGGCGTGGCCAATGTGGAGATACCCGTTGGGTTCCGGGGGAAACCGCGTGACGACAGTACCGACACGGCCGGCCGCGACATCGTCGGCAACGATCGCGCGAATGAAGTCATGAGCCCCACCGGGCGCGGGGCTTTCCTCGGCACTCATGGCGCGACACTCCTGCGACAATAGTCTGCTGTGTGCCAAAATCACCCGGACTTGCCAACCCCGGTCAGTCGACGGAGCACCCGGTCACTGCCTTCTGTTCCCGGAGACGGCGTCGCCCGTCAGGTTGCTGCCACTCCGGACCCGAGACACTCAAGGCGTGCCAGGAGGCTTCGGGCCGTGTCGAGGTCAGCCGGTCGGTTGACGTTGAAGAAGGGGTCCACCGGTTGGTCGCTGAACGACGCTTCTGCCACCCGGTAGCATCCTGTCCAGGCGTCGATCTTGCGTACGCCATCCATGATCAAGGCCTGACGCAATTCGTTTCGCAGGCGAACCGGCCACAGGCCAACCACCGGATGGCGTCTGCCGGCGGAGGCGGCGCAGGCCATGTCGGCACCGGACGCCCTCACCGCCGCGAACAGCTTCTCGACCAGGTCGAAGGGCAGGAACGGCGTATCCGTGGGCACCGTGACGATCCAGTGCAGACCCGGAACATTGGCAAAGGTCCAGTCGAGTCCGGCCAGCACCCCGGCAAGGGGTCCGGGGCGCCCCGGCAACATGTCGGGCGCTCGTGACAACACGGGCGAGTCGAAGCGCGAGGCATCATCATTGACATTGAGCGCCATCATGCGCACCTGGGGGCGCAAGCGGGCGATCACGTGATCGAGAATGCTACGGCCACCGAGATCCAGCATGCCCTTGTCCCTGCCACCCATGCGTCGCGCCAATCCCCCGGCGAGCACCGTCCCGGCCACGTCATTGCGCACCTCCGACATCGCCGTCATCCCCCGCCAGGATCCGGAACGGGCTGGTCATCCCAGCGTACGCGATGCGCGCCTGCAGCCACCATGAACCGCTTGCCACGCAGGCGGCCAATGAGTGTCATGTCGACCTGGCGGGCGAGTTCGACACCCCAGGCCGTGAACCCTGAACGGGAGACCAGGACCGGGATGTTCATCCGCGCGGTCTTGATCACCATTTCGCTGGTCAGCCGGCCGGTCGTGTAGAAGAGCTTGCCAGTGGCCTGAATGTTCTCGAGGGCCATGTAACCGGCAATCTTGTCGACGGCATTGTGCCGTCCGACATCTTCCATGTAGACCAGCGGACGGTCACCCTCGCAGAGCACGCAACCGTGGATGGCCCCGGCCTTGAGATAGAGACTCGGCGTCGCCGTGATCGTCTTCGTGAGGGCATGGAGCCATCCGGTGTGAACAACCGCATTCCGGTCCAGGTTGACGGACTCGATTTCATCCATGAGATCGCCAAAGACCGTGCCCTGGGCACATCCCGATGTCAGGGTGCGCTTCCGCAGTTTCTCCTCGTAGTCGGTCTTCCGGCGGGTGCGCACGACCAGTGTGGCAGTCTCCTCGTCATGGTCGATTCCGGTAACTTCGCCGATTCCCTCCAGCATCCCCTGGTTCAGCAGGTAGCCCACGGCCAGATAGTCCGGAAAGTCCCCGATCGTCATCATGGTGACGATTTCCTGATCATTGAGAAACAGCGTCAGGGGAGTCTCCACGGTGACGGCCCGATCGACCCGGTTGCCGTCCTGGTCGACGCCGGACACCGAACGCGTCAGACGGGAATCGTCGGGATTCGGCCTGAGAAGATAGGGCATCCCTGCTGTCATGAGCCGTATCCGGCGGTGGCCTCGCGCCGCGGCAGGGGTGTGTGCCCACGTATCATGTCAGCTGCCTTTTCGGCGATCATGACTGTCGGCGCATTGGTGTTTCCCGTCACGATCATTGGCATCACCGAGGCATCGACCACCCTGAGGCCATCGACACCCCTCACTTTCAATTGGTCGTCGACAACAGCCAGCGGGTCGCCCGGCGCCCCCATCCTGCAGGTTCCCGAAGCATGATATCCCGACTGGGCGCCACGGGCGACCGCCGAGAGAATGTCGTCATCGCTCAGCACGTGCTCTCCCGGGTCCATCTCGGCTCCGCGATAGGGAGCCAGTGCCGGCTGGTGCGCGATATCGCGCGCCCACCTGACCGCATCGATGAAGTCTCGCCGGTCCTCCTCTTCGGCAAGGTAGTTCGGTTCGATGACGGGATGATCCTTGGGATCAGGGCTCCTGAGTCTGATGTGGCCGCGCGAGAGCGGATGCATCTGGTTCACATCGAACTGGAAGCCGTTGACGGCAGTCTTCATGCGGTGACGCCGGCTCTCGGCGATGACCATGGGCGTGAAAAAGACCTGGAATCGCGGAAAGTCCGGCGCTTCGGCGCCGCCTCTGGAAAAGGCGCCAGCCGACCAGAAAGGATGCGCGCCGGGGCCCGCCCGACCGCCGCTGGCAAACCACGAGGCACCGAGCAGGAAAGCCATCAGTGGACGGGCCCAGCGGGCCTGGGTCTCGCGCGGCTGCCGGCAGTGGAACCGGACCGGTATGTTGAGATGGTCCTGCAGGTTTTCCCCCACTCCCGGACTCGCTGCTTTCACCTCGATTCCGAACCGGCGCAGGTGTTCCTCCGGACCGATACCCGACAGCATGAGGAGTTGCGGAGAACCGATGGCGCCCTGACAGACGATCACTTCACGGGAGGCATGAACCTCTTCCATGGCGGAACGCCGCCGGTAGCGTACGCCTCTGGCGCGATGTCCCTCGATCACCAGGGACGAGGCAAGACTTCCGGTGCGGATCTCCAGGTTGGGCCGTGAACCGGCAGGCCCGAGATAACATCTCGAGATGCTGGAACGCCGGCCGTCGCGCACAGTGACATCGAGCAGACCGGCGCCAACCTGGCTCGCGCCGTTGAAATCCGGATTCGCCGGCAATCCCGATTGGAGGCAGGCCTCAATGAACGCATGATCGATCGGCAGCGGCCGTCCCGCCGGTCCGGTCAGCAGCGGCCCTGAATCGCCACGCCAGTGATCGCCGCCACCGTCCCTGCTTTCCGCCTTGCGGAAGTAGGGCAGCACATCGGCCCAGGCCCATCCCTCGAGACCGATCTGTCTCCAGCGATCGTAATCCGCCGCGTTGCCGCGTATGTAAATCATGCCGTTGATCGCGCTCGAACCCCCGAGCCCGCGTCCCCGGGGCCAGTGGATCCGGCGGCCGTCGAGATGTCGCTGGGGTTCGGTGAGGTAGCACCAGTCAAAGCGCGGATTGCCGACGGCGAACACGTTGGCCGCCGGCATGGCGACACGAAAATCCCGGTTCGTGCCGCCGGCCTCAAGGAGCAGAACGCGGCACGATCTCTCCTCACTCAGACGCGCTGCCAGGACAGACCCGGCCGATCCTCCACCAACGATGATGAAATCGAAGACGTCGACCACCTATAGCCACGACCTAGTGGAAAGGCCGATCGCCGATGACCGTGACACGGTGCATCTTGCGATGTCCTGTAAAGTCGGAGGACGCCAGGTGCATGGTGCACCGGTTGTCCCATATCGCCAGATCACGGGGCTTCCAGGAACGGCGCACCTGGTAGTTGGGGTGCTCCGCAAACTCGCACAGCATTCTCAGGATATGGTCGCTCTCGACTCCACTGAGACCCTTGATCTCCTTCGTGAAGGTTCGATTGACGAACAGCCCCTTCCTTCCGGTTTCCGGATGTGTGCGTACCACCGGATGTTCCACGGGCGGCAACGCGATGATGTCCCGGGCAAGTTGCTCGATCCCGCCCTCGCCGGCCAGAACCGAAGGCCCGAACGACATGTAATAGTCGTGAACCGCCGTCAGGTCCTCGATCATGTCGCGGACCACCGGCGACAGCGCCTCGTAGGGGGCGTAGAGATTCGACCACAACGTGTCACCTCCGCCTCCCGGTGGCGTCACCTGACAATGCAGGATCGAAGCCATGGGCGGACGTTCTCGAAAGGTCACATCGGTATGCCAGACATCGTTGTAGAGGCTGCCATCGCCGTCCTGCTCGATGATCGTCACCTGAGGCAGGCCCGCAACGTTGCCGAACACGGGATGGGGCGGTTCAATGTCGCCAAAATGTCGTGCAAGGGCGAGATGTTCCGCCGGGCCGATACGCTGGTCCGGAAGAAACACGACAAGGTGCTCGAGCAGAGCCTGGTGAATCAGGTCAAACGCGGAGGAATCAATTCCCTCGGCCAGGTCGAGGCCGTGAATCTCCGCGCCGATCACAGGTCCGAGCGGACACACCTCAATGGAATTCCGCTTCAAGGTCCTTCCCTCCATCATCCGCCATCAGTGGATACCCTGCACATGGTCATCGTCAAGATGCGATCCCGGCCATGCCGCCTTGCGGCGTGGACCGGGCTCGTGTTGACATCGCTGGCGACGCAGGAGTTGCAGGAACGGTGCGAGACCTTGTCACATTCGCATCAAGGGGGGAAGATAGAGGTGGATCATGTGACGGGAGGCTCATGACCGAACGCGAGATCATCCGGACGAGTTGTCCCCGCGACTGCTATGACGGGTGTGGAATTGCCGTGGTCAGGCGTCACGGCAGGATCACGCGGGTTCTGGGCGATCCCGAACACCCGGTGAGCCGGGGGAGCCTGTGCGGCAAGTGCGCCATTGCCTACAACGGTGTCTGGCTTGATCCTGAATCCCGCCTCCTCCATCCCCTGCGCAGGAGCGGGCAGAAGGGATCGGGACAATTCGAGCGTGTGAGCTGGGAAGAGGCGCTTGGCGCCATCGCAACACGCCTTGGCACCATCATCACCGAAAACGGCCCCGAATCCATTCTTCACACGCACTACACCGGTACCTGTTCGGCCCTTGCCAACGCCTTTCCGGAACGGTTCTTCAACCGCATCGGCGCCACCGAGGCCATTCCCGATTCCATCTGCAACAACGCCGGCCACCAGGCCCTTCACTATGTCCTGGGCTCAAGCGTCAACGGTTTCGATCCCGCAACGGCCAGGGACAGCGCCTGTATCGTTGTCTGGGGCGCCAATCCGGCCCACAGCGCGCCCCATGCCCACAAGAACTGGCTGAAGGAGAGCCGGGCCAAGGTTGTCGTCATCGATCCGGTGCGCCACCTCACGGCGTCCCAGGCCGACATCCATCTGCTGGTCAACCCCGGCAGCGATGCCGTACTGGCCTTCGGCCTGTGCCACATCGCCCGCCGCGACGATCTGCTCGATGACGCCTGGATTGCGCACCACGTCGAGGGTTACGACGAGGTTGAGGAGGCAATCGCCGCGGCGGATCCGGAATCGACATCCCGCGTGACCGGTGTCCCTGTCAGCCTCATCGAAGAGACCGCCCATCTCTACGCAAAGGGACCCTCCCTCCTGTGGCTTGGCCAGGGACTGCAGCGCCAGCTCCGTGGCGGCAACATCTTCCGCGCCTGTGCCATGCTTCCTGCGCTGACCGGCAACATTTCAAGACCCGGAACCGGAATCTTCTATCTCAACAGCACGCTCGACATCATGGCCCGCCAGGGAACCACGCCTCCCTTGACGGAAGCCGGGGAGACCGGCCCCTCCATCAGCCAGATGGATGTCCCCGCCGCACTCGATTCAACGGACCGTTTCCGGGCCTACATGGTCTGGAACTGCAATCCCCTCGCCTCGAACCCGGCACAGAAGGTGCTCACCCGGGCGCTGATGCGCGAGGATCTGTTCACGGTGGTCGTCGACTGCTTTGAAACGGACACATCCCGCTACGCCGATATCGTGCTGCCGGCCGCCTCCTTCCTCGAATTCGACGACGTGAACGCAGGCTATTTTCATCTCCTTCTCGGCGCCCAGGTCCGGTGTGCAGAACCGATGGGCGAGAGCCTGCCCAACCAGGAGATCTTCCGGCGCCTCGCCCGGGCCATGGGTCTGCTGGACGACGAACTCCACCGTACCGACAGGGAATTGATCGACGAGGTACTGGAGGGAAGCGGAGTGTCATGGGAAGAGTTGAAGACACGTGGCTGGATTGCAGCCAGCGATGAGCCTCTGGAGCTGTGGCCCGGGGGAAGGTTTGCGACTCCGTCAGGCAAGATCGAGATCGCAAGCTCCAGCGCCGAGGCCGACGGTCATCCGCGCGTGCCGGAGGCTGTGGCAGATCCGCCACCGGCAGAAGGCCGATTCCGCCTTTTGAGCCCCGCCGGCCGCTGGCTGATGAACTCCTCCTATGGCAACGACCCGCGCATCGGTGAACTTCTCGGCTCGCCGACGGTCACGCTCCACCCCGATGATGCCCGGTCATGTGATGTCAGCACCGGTGACGAGGTCAGTCTCTCCAACGATGCCGGCTCGCTCACCCTGGTCGCAGTTGTCTCGGACAGCGTGCCATCGGGAGTGCTGCTCACCGATAAGAGCAGGTGGCCCGGACCGGGCGGAGCCAACATCAATCACCTCCACATTCCGCGCAAGTCGGACATGGGCGAGAGCACCTGCGTCCACGGCGTGGAAGTCACACTGACACGCTGATTCCCATGATCAGAGAAGCATCTTCGCGCTGGCGCATTGCCATGCGGGTCCGGAAACAGCATGATCGTCCCACACAACCCTCCAAACAGGCGGCGCCGGCATGTGGATAGGAATACTCGTACTCATCACCTTCGGAATCTGCTCAATCGCCTGTTTCTATCTGTCGATCCGCGGTGCCATGCAGGGCAGATGGCACGTCTTCGGCGCTCTCCTGATCCCGGCAGTGGGGATCGGGGGCACCATTGTCATGCTGGTGGCACGACCGATTTCCCTGGAACTCTTCGGTGACAGCAATCTCGAGGAGATTCCCGAACGCGCCGTGGCCGTCACAGGCGACGACCTGCTGGCGGTTCACAACGGAACCTGGCGCTTCGGCTATGCCTACGACGAGGACACCCAGCTTTTCCACTGGTACGACGAAGCCTTTGCCGACGACGGCGGATTTTCCGGACGCAACGACACCGGTCAGGCCTGGTCGGGTGGATGGGACATCGTCGAGGACGGAATCTGTCTCACCCGAGGACAGGACACCACCTGTTTCGGTGTCTGGCAGGATGGCGACCTCTGGTACCAGACCAACCATCGCGACGAGATTGTCAATCGCTACATGGAGATGGAAGCGTTCCAGGTTCCCAAGGGACACCCGACGCTGTCATCGGCGGTTATGCAGGCCCTCATTCCGGGGCGGACGCTTGCCGGTGAACTACGGCTCCATTTTGGTGAGCCATTCTACAGCGCCTCGTTTGACGCCGCCGGCGATGCCGTCACGGTAAGTCGGGGTGACACAGCGGCATCCCTCGAGACGGAGGAAGCCGGCACCTACAGTATCGATGAGGATGGCATGCTGTGCCTCGCAGGCGTGCTCCACATCGCCGATGCCTGCTACGCCTTCGTTCCACGACCCGGCGGCGCCGACATCGTTCGTGACGACCGGCGTGTCGTCGCCACCGTCACGGCGCTCAACTAGGCGCGCCGCCGGGGGATCCCTCCTGGCCGTCCTGGCAGCCTTGACAGCCCGTTCGGCCGCGCCGTATCACCCTTCGTCGGGAGGGCGCGTAGCTCAGCGGAAGAGCACTGTCTTCACACGGCAGGGGTCGCTGGTTCGAACCCAGCCGCGCCCACCATGCTTCAGGCATGCCCAATGACCGATGAAGATCCATGACGGTCACGGATCTCTACCGCATGTGCGTCTTCCCTCAGGCGCATGTGATGCCCTGGCAGGGCGTCTGGCCAGCCATCGACAACAAGAGCCTTGTACTTCCAGGCGCAGCGATCATCGGCGATGTGGTGATGGAAGCGAACACCAGTGCCTGGTTCAATGCCGTGATCCGCGGTGACGACGGACCTGTGCGCATCGGCGCCGGCACCAACGTCCAGGACGGTTGCGTCATCCACGTATCCGTTGAGCGCCCGACCCTCATCGGCCGCGGAGTAACAATTGGTCACATGGTTCATCTTCATGCCTGCACCCTCGAGGACGACACCCTGGTGGGTTCGGGCGCCATTGTGCTCGACGGCGCCCGGCTCGAACGTGAGAGCCAAGTCGCTGCCGGCGCCCTGGTGGCGCCCGGAAAGGTGGTGCCGAGTGGAGAGTTGTGGGGAGGGGTTCCGGCAAGAAAGCTGCGTGATCTCGGTTCAGGCGAGATCGACGACATCCGGAACAACGCACAGTGGTACGTTCACGAACTTGACGCCTGGCGGCAACAGTTGGAGGCACAGCAATGACTTTTCACGGAAAACGCGTTCTCGTCACCGGTTCGACAAGGGGGATCGGACTCGCCACCGCGCGGGCCTTCCTGAAAGGGGGCGCCAGCGTCGCCGTCAACGGCCGCAAGGCCGACGATGTCTCAGCCGCCATTGCCGGTCTGGGTGGCGAGAACCTGGTGCCTGCACCTGGTGATCTCGGCAGCGCCGCAGCCTGCCGCCGGGTCGTCAACACTGCGATCAACGGCCTGGGCGGTCTCGATGTCCTCGTCAACAACGCGGGAGTCTACGTTGGGGGGCCTGTCGAGGAGGTGAGTGACGAGACCTACACGTGGCTTATGGACATCAACGTCAAGGGTTGTTTCTTCTGCAGTCAGGCGGCGATCCCGGAACTTCGCCGCAACAATGGCGCCATCGTCATGACCGCATCGGAATCCGGGCTCTCCGGCAATCACGAAAGCGCCCTTTACTGCACCTCCAAGGGTGCGGTCGTGAACATGACACGGGCCCTCGCCCATGATCTGGCACCCGATGTCAAGGTCAATGCGGTGTGTCCGGGAGCGGTCATGACCGACATGCTCGGAGCGGGAGACGACGCGGAAGCGCTCCGTGACATTGCGGAGTTCTCACCGATGAAGACCATCGCTTCGCCTGAAGAGATTGCCGACGCGATCTGCTTCCTGGCCGACCCTGGTCAGAAGTTCATGACCGGCGCCCTGCTCTCCATCGATGGCGGCGCGACGGCGTGCCGCTGACCTACCGGGCCGCCACGCACATGATTTCCACCAGCAGGTCGGGGCGTGCCAGGGCGGCTTCGACGGTGGCGCGACACGGTTTGTTGCCGGGATCGATCCACGCGGTATAGACCTCGTTCATGGCAGGCCAGTCTGCAATGTCGGCAAGCCAAATCTGCACCGAAAGAAGCCGCGATCTTGAGGTGCCGCAGGCCTCGAGGGTGGTATCGATCTGCTGCAGGATATCCCGGGTCTGCTCCCGGACATCACCGGTGGCATCCGAGGCCACCTTGCCGGAAAGCCATACAGTGTCGCCATGGATAACGGCGCCGCTGTAGAGTTCGCCTGGTTGCAGGCGCTGGATATCGGTCATGATGCCCTCCCCGGGGCGATGTGCATCGTCGGACAAGCGTAACACGAACTGGAAACGCCATGTCGAGTGAGATTCCCGAAGACGGTCTCGTTCTGGTTGTCCGGGAGGGCTGCCCGACCTGTCGGCTGATTGCGCCGGTGGCGGCGGATCTCCAGGCACGCGGTGCCCTGGCCGCCATCTACTCACAGGACAATCCGGACTTTCCAGGCGGACTGAAGGTTCACGACGACCGTGACCTCGAGGTGTCGTTTCGCCTCGCGATCACCATCGTGCCAACACTGATCCGCTTCACAGGCGGAGTAGAGACGTCGAGGGCGATAGGCTGGTCCAGACAGGAGTGGAGCAACATTGCCGCTCTTGACGATCTCGGTGCCGGTCTGCCGGACGAGCGGCCAGGATGCGGGTCCCTGAGCGAGGAACCGGGCTGGGCGGAGGAACTTCAGGCGCGCCACGGCGAAACGGGTCTCGATGCCGCGACTGTCACCCTGAGGTTTCCGGAAGATCCCTTCGAAATCATGGACGTCCGGGGGTGGTCCGACGGTCTTCCCGTGGTGCCGCCGACACCGGCACGCGTGCTGGCCATGCTGAACGAATGCACTCTGGCGCACGATCACGTCCTGGGACCGATTCCGCCGTCGGGGGCGGAACTGACGGTGGAAAAGGCTGCCATCAACGCGGTCATGGCGGGGTGCCGTCCGGTGTACTTCCCCGTGGTGCTGGCCGCTCTCGATGCGGCACTTGACCCCGACTTCGCCTGGCAGGGCCTGCTTTCAACCACCATGGGAGCAGGTGTCGCGGTCATCGTCAACGGACCCGTCATTCGCCGGATTGGTCTCAACAGCGGGTTCAACGTCCTCGGCCACGGCACCCGGGCCAATGCCACCATTGCGCGTGCACTCGTCCTCATCGCCATGAATGTCGGCGGCGCACGGCCAGGTGGCACTGATCGCTCGACCCTGGGCCACCCGGGCAAGCACGGCCTGTGTTTTGCCGAGGACGAAAGTGATCCGGCCTGGCAGACCCTGGCCGCCTCCAGGGGAATTGAAGAGGGACACTCTGCCGTCACCGTCTTCGGATTCTGCGGAACCTCGATCATGAACGACGAGACAGCACGCACGGCCGAGGATCTCGTGGCCAGCCACGCACGGTCGTTCGAGGCAATGAGCCAGATGCGCTCGTCCAGGCGCGGCGGTGGAGTGCTGCTGGTGATCGCCGGTGAGTTCTGGCGGATATTCCGGGAATCAGGCTGGGACCGGTCTCGGATCGAGGCGGCTCTCCACGACGCGACAGCAGATCCTGGCGGAGGGACACCGATGTTTGAATCCGGCGACCTTCTCGTCACACGCGCCGGTAGCCATGCCGGACTCTTTTCCACTATCATCCAGGGATGGGGAAGCGGCCCCATGGGGAGTCAGCCCGTCACAAGGGAGGTAGAGCCTTGACAACGATCCTTCTCGACCCCACGGCGGCCCGTGCCTCGCCGGCACGTCAGCGCGTGGCGGGGCACCGGTCCCTGGAAGGCCTCACTGTCGGCCTTCTCGACATTCGCAAGCGCCAGGGCGATGTCGTTCTCGATCACCTCGAGAGGCTTCTTGGCGAACGCGGGATCCGCACCGGCCGGTATGCCAAGCCGACCTTTACCAAACCGGCGCCGGGCGCCGTGATCGATCGGATCGCCTCCGAGTGCGATGCCGTGGTTGAAGGCCTTGCCGATTGAGGTTCCTGTACGTCGTGCAGTCTGCAGGACATGCTGGACATCAATCGCATGGGTACACCGGCGGTGGCACTGATTTCCGAGGAGTTCGCAAGCGGTGTTGCGTCGTGGAGCGACCTCCACGGCTTCGACCCGGCCGTGGTGTATGTCCGTCATCCGATCCAGCCCCTGAACAAGGCCGAATTGCGTGGCCGCGCCGAAGACATCGTCGACTCCGTCATTGGCGCCCTCACCCGAACCTGACCGGTCAGACGGACCGCTGGTGACCTTCCACGGTGTCCGGTCCGCTCCTCAGGACGGACCGGCGACACGCGTTTTCGGCGGTCATTCAGCGTGCATTGCCATCTCGGACGGTGACGTACTGCTGATTCTCGATGCCGGCTCCGGCATGCGGACATGCGGATTGTCGCTGCTAGGCAGGGGGCCTCTGGAGGGACACGTCTTCTTCAGCCGGCCCACTGTCGTTCGCACCATCGGTATCCCGTTCTTCGCTCCGGCCTTTTCTGCCGACAACCAGTTCACCCTCTACAGCTCCGGCGGGGCCATCAGGTCGGAACTCCGACGGCTGATGTCCGATCCCGTGTTCCCCGTCTCTCCCGATATCTTCAACGCCACCGTCACCTTTCATGACCTTGAACCCGGTATGCCCGTTGCGCTCACGTCTGGCATCACGGTCACCACCCTGCCCCTTGGCGGTTCGATGCCGGGAACGGGCTACCGTTTCAATGGCGACGGCTGGTCGCTCGCCTGGGCAGCCGGCATCTCTCACCACGAAGACGGCAACGCGTTCCGCGACTTCGCTCGCGGCGCCGGTCTCCTGATCGCAGGCGGCGCCCCGGAAGCTATCTCTCCCCTCATGCAGGAATCGTCGGCCACCAGATTGGTGATCACGGATCATCCACCGGGTCTTGGAGATGACGACCTCGCCCGCCGAGAAGAGGCGCTTCAACGTCTGGCTCCCAACTCCCGATTCGCCAGACAGGGCGAGACCCTGCGCCTGAGTTAGCCCATGTGAAGACAATGCGTCGAATGCGGAGGCAATCTGCGAAGCGTCGTTGCCCCACAAGGGCCGGCTCAGGTTGGCCAGCTGGCCATGGCGATCCGAGGGATCGGCCTCGGGGTTGCCGGAAGCAGTCCGCGAGCCGAGTGGCATCCTGCCAGAGCAGACCGCCGGACCCACGGCAAAACCGGATCCCGCCAATCCCATTCGCGAGGGGATGGTAAACGTGACGGACGTACCGTCGCACGCATCGGTGGTCATCGTCGGCGGCGGCATCATGGGGTGTTCGACGCTCTATCACCTTGCCGCGAACGGCATCACCGACGCGCTCCTGATCGAGCGCAACCAACTGACTTCAGGCACCACCTGGCACTCGGCCGCCCAGGTACGGGCCCTGCGATCGACAAGGAACCTGACCGAACTGATCCGTTACTCCATCGAACTCTATTCGAAGCTGGGAGAGGAAACCGGTCAGCAGACCGGCTGGATCAACATGGGATCGCTTTCAATCGCCACCAACCCGGATCGCATGACCCATATCCGGCGCCAGGCGGCCCTGGCTCGTCTCTTCGGCGTGAGCGCGGAGACCATCGGCAGGGAGGAGGCCAGGGAACGCTGGCCCCTGATGAACGCCGACGATGTCGTGGGAGCAGTCTGGTCGGCGGATGACGGACGGGTCAGTCCGTCGGACCTGTGCGCGGCGCTGGTCAAGGGAGCGAAGGCGCGGGGTGCCCGGGTCTTCGAAAACACCGCGGTGACCGGCATCCTGACCCGTGACCGCAAGGTCCATGCAATCGAGACCGACCGGGGCACGATCCGATGCGATGCCGCAGCCTTGTGCACCGGTTTGTGGAGCCGTGAAGCCGGCGCCATGGCCGGGGTGGAGATCCCCGTATGGCCGTGCGAGCATTTCTACCTGCTGACCAAGCCCGTGGGGGGCCTTTCGGGCCACTTGCCCGCGCTGTCGGACCACGACGGCCATCTCTACGCCCGCGACGAGAGCGGGGGGCTTCTGGTCGGCTGCTTCGAACCGATGGGCAAGCCGATCTCGCCGGACGACCTCGGAAAGGACTTCGCCTTTCAATTGCTGCCGGAGGACTGGGACCATTTCGAGCCGATGATGGCCAACGCGCTTCACCGGCTCCCGATGCTCGAATTCGTCGAGGTCAGGATGCTGTTGAACGGTCCCGAGAGCTTCACGCCGGACGGCACGTTCATGCTGGGCGAGACGGCGGAGACGCGCGGTCTGTTTCTGGGCTGCGGGATGAACTCGGTCGGTGTCGCCACGGGCGGCGGCGCCGGCATGGCGCTCGCGCACTGCATTCAGCACGGTCACATGCCCGTCGATCTGAACGAGGCCGATCCGAAGCGCTTCCCGCCCGAACTGAACAGCGTCGAGGCCCTGGCCGCGCGGGTGCCGGAAGTGCTCGGCAAGCACTACGAAATCACCTATCCGGGCCGGCAATGGACGAGCGGACGCGAATTGCGGACGGCTCCGCTCGATCGGCGCTGGAAGAAAGAACGCGCGCATTTCGGCCAGGTCCATGCCTGGGAGCGGCCGCTCTACTTTGGCAAGACGGAAGAACCGAGGCTGAGCTTCGGAAGGCCGCACTGGCACGATGCCGTGGAACGCGAGGTTCGGGCCGCACATGGGGAAGCGGCCATCTTCGATCAGTCGACTTTTGGCAAGATCGAGGTGACCGGGCCGGATGCCTGCCGGTTTCTGGACAGGGTGTGCGCCAACCGGATGAACCGCCCGGCCGGGCGGGCGATCTACACCGCCATGCTCAACGAACGGGGCGGTTTCGAAAGCGACCTGACCGTGGTCCGAGAGGCCAGAGACCGCTACCGCCTCTATGTCGGGACTGCGTCGATCAAGAGGGACCTGGCCTGGCTGAGACGGCACTTGCAGGAAAGCGAGGATGTCACGCTGACCGATTCGACCGGCGACTACGCGGTCATCGGCCTCATGGGACCCCGGTCAACGGAGATCGCGACGGAACTTGGCGCAGGTTCGCTCACCGGGATCGGCTATTTTCATGCAGCCGAGGCGGAGATCGCCGGGCAACCTGTCCGGGCGGTCCGGCTTTCCTATGTCGGCGAGGCCGGTTGGGAAATCACCTGCCGTGCGCAAGCCGCGGAGGCTGTCTACGACGCCGTGCGGGATTGCGGCGCCTCCCCTGCCGGAGTGTTCGCCCAGACGTCCATGCGGATCGAGAAGAGATTTCTCGCCTTTGGGCACGAACTGGATACCGAAATCTCGCCGCTTGAGGCCGGACTCGAGTTTGCCGTGGACTGGAGCAAGGACTTTGTTGGCAGGAAGGCGCTGCTGGAGAAGAAGAGACAGGGCGCCCGGAACCGGATCGTCTCGATCGTGTTCAGCGACAAGCATGCCGTCCCACTCGGCAACGAACCGGTCGTGGCCGACGGAAAGATCGTCGGAAGGACCACGTCGGCCGCATTCGGTTTCCGGATTGGTGCTCCGGTCGCCCTCGCGAACATCGCGGAGCCTGAAGCCCGCAGAACGGGATCGGGCGTTATGATCGGCATAGCAGGAACACCGTTTCGCGGCCGCGTTGTCGCCGGCGCCGTCTTTGATCCCGAAGGCCACAGAATGAGGTCTGTCTCCAGAGCGACGTAGCGTCTGCGAAACACACCAGGCCCGTTGCTCGCGGCCTGCTGACAGACCGGCGACTTCATGAGACGTCAACCGGCTTGGCCAGCCGCCGTCGGAATCCCCGATACGCCCACCTTGTGCGCGGCGGTCACCAGGTCATGGTTGCACTGGAGGTTCATCAAGAGAACGCGCTCAGTTCCCGAACAGTACTGTCATCCCGGCCGTTTCCAGCTACGACTCATTCACAACATCATGGAGCGTCCACCGGCATATCCCGAGTGCGCCGGTCGTGAGGTCCTGCTCACCCCGTGGATCGGCAGACAGATTCAGCGTTCGAGGAGTTCTCCGACCCTGCGCTCCACGGCGTCGACTGTGATGTCGTTCATGGAACGGGTCGGGCTTGTCACCACCGCCGTGTGGCGGCCCCAGGGGGCATAGGCCTCGACCGGACTCGGTCCGAAGAGGCCGACTGTCGGCGCTCCACTGGCGGCCGCAAGATGCATCAGTCCGCTGTCATTGGCGATCACGACGGTGCATCGCCGCATCACTTCGGCGAGGGTCAGGAGATGTTCGCTGCCGGTCAGATTCGAGGTCGTCCCGCGTGGCAGCGCATCGACGACGGGTTGAGTGAGACCGTGTTCCTCCGGCCCTCCCATGATGACGACACGCCCGCCCGCCAACGCACCTTCGGGGGAGGTCAGCCGTCTTGCCAGGGCAACGTAGTTCTCCCAGGGCCAGATTTTTCCCCGCCCGCTGGCAGTCGGGGCGAGACCGAGAACAGGACCTTCACAGGGCACAAGCCGGATGGCATGACGGCGGTGGCGCGGACTGGTCCACACCTTCGGCGACGGGACCGGATCGACACCGTACCAGCGCGCAAGGCTCTCCACCCGATGGCCGGCGCCGCCTCTGAACTTGGTGCGTCGCCTGTTCCGCATGAGAATGAATGGAACTGCCGAGGCCCTGAGGTCGACAACGAGATTCCACCAGGTTCCCACCGTCTGACGCCACAGGACGAACCAGTGCTTCTTGCGGGGTTCCTTGTCGAGAACGATCACCCGCTCGAGTCCGGGCAGACATTCGAAGAGTTCCGCAGCCACCGGCCCGCACACGACGGTCGTCTCAACTCCGTCACCGGCCACGAGATGATCGAGCAACCCCGTCGAGAGAACCGCGTCACCCAGCCGGGTCGACGTAATGAAGAGCAGCTTCACCGGCTCACCACGGCGTCGTGGAGAGATTCGAGTTCGGCAGCCGCATCGTCCCAGGACCTGTCCCGCTGCAGATCGGCAGCGTCCTTCGAACGGCCGCGATAGACGAGTTCCTCCTTGAGGCAGAGGATGGCACAGTTGGCAAAGGCGGCGTCATCGGGCACCAGGAAACCCGACCTGCTGTCCTTGATGCGCTCCACGGCGGCTCCCTGTTTGAAGGCCACGCCCGGACAACCGGCTGCCTGCGATTCGGCGAGCGTTGCCACGTAGGCCTCGCGCAACGAGCCGGGATGAAGGTGGACACGGGCATGACGAAATTCCCGTGCCATATCGGCGTCCGGGAGTGGCCGCCGGACCACCACTCCGGCATCGCCAAGACCCTCAATGCGTCGCCACAGCGATGCCAGATCACCCTCTACCGCCCTGCCCGAAGCTGCTCTGGCGAGCAACCCGGAAAAGACATGCAGCTCTGCTTCGTCCACCATGGGATGGATCTTGTCGACCCAGAGATCAAGGAGCCAGGCAAGGCCGCCGCGAGGATGCATCGTCGTGACCGCCCTTGGCGGCCAGTATCCCTGGGGAGGCTCAGACGCAAGGTAGGCCGGAGCAATGCCCGGGCGCATGACCGCAACCAGCGCTTCATCACCGCTCCATGACGACACATGGTGATCCCCCATGAATACGAGGCGGTCGATTCGGCAGGAATCGACCCTGGAAACGAGTGCCGCGACGCCGCTGTCGTCCAACTGATCGGTTACCCAGAGCATCCGGCACCGGCCAGATGGAACCTTGTCCAGCAACCGTGCGTGCCTCAGCGCCATGACGAGATCGGCGTCAGGCACCTCCCCATCGTCGAGGTTCTGCCACAGCACGCCCCGGACAGTGCGGGCGCCATCGCAACGGTTCATCACCGTCACCTCGTGGTCGCGACTGGCCAAAGCCTCGGCGAGAAAGACCAGTCCCTTCTGCGCACCTCCCATGGGGTCGTTGCGCGGCGTGTAGCCGTCAAAGGCAAACGAATCGTCGAGAAGGAGGATCTTCATCGGGCACCAAGGGAGAACGGGCCGGACATAGAACCGCCATCAACCGGTTCAGGCAACCCCCGGAAGTACACTTGCGGTCCCTGGAGGACTTGCCGCAAGGCTGTGTCATCGCCATCCTTGTCCCGTCTCAGGATGCGGAGGTTACGGGGATGACGGAGACATCGCGTGTCGCGCTTGAGGGTCGCGGCGTTCTCGCTATCGACGGCCCGGATGCGCGCACCTTCCTCCAGGGAATCATCACCAACGACATCAGCCAGGTGGACCGGGCGTGCGCAATCTATGCCGCCCTGCTGACACCCCAGGGCAAGTTTCTCTTTGACTTCTTCATTGCCGACGATGGCGAAGGCAGCCTTTTTCTCGACACGAGACGGGACCGCGTTGACGCACTTCTCGAGCGCCTCGACTTCTACCGGCTGCGGGCCAAGGTGCGCATCCGCGATGTCTCGGAAGATTGGGGCGTGAGTGCCCTCATCGGCGACAAAGCGGCCAGCATTGCCCGCCTCGTCTCCCGCCCGGGCAATACCCGCCTGGCAGAAGACTCCATCATCATGATCGATCCCAGGCTGGCGGCGCTCGGCGTGCGCGTCATTCATCCCGTCGACAGGCCGGTGTTCAAGGAGATCGCCGGCACATCTCAAGACGCCTACGAAGCGCATCGCCTGAACCTTTCGGTCGGTGAGGCCACCCTGGACATCATCGTTGGAAAGTCCTTTGCACTCGAGAGCAACCTCGATCATCTCAATGCCATTGATTTCACCAAGGGCTGCTACGTCGGCCAGGAACTGACGGCGCGCACCAGGTACCGCGGAACCGTGAGAAGGCGCCTCTACCGGGTCAGCGCGACCAATGGCGGGAACCTGCCCGAACCGGGAACGCTGATCACGGCGGGAGAGACCGAGATCGGCGAGATGAGAAGCGGCCGGGGCGCCACCGGCATCGCACTTATCCGCATGGACCGGCTCGAGGAAGCCGGTGATCGAGAGGTTCGCGGCGGCACGACAATCCTCAACGCCGAACGACCCGGGTGGTTTCCGCAAGAGTCGGCTTCCGCTGACTGATCCGCAGCCCCCGGTCGCATGAGCTGGCCTGGCCATCTCGTCAGGTCCACGAGGCCGTGTGAATGGCCTGTCACGCCGGATCGATGCGCCCCAGAAGGTCAACGACATCCTTCATGTGAGGGACACAATAGGTCCCCTCGATGCCATCGACGCCCTCCGGCGCCCAATTGTCTCCGTGGCGAGTCACCCGACAACTCGTCCAGCCTCGGGCGTTTGCCGGCGCAATGTCATGGAACCGGCTGTGAGCGACGTGAAGCAGGTCATTCTCGCCGAGTCCCCTTTCCCCGAGGCTGGCAACGAGAGTATCGAAGTGACGCGGGCCAGGCTTGTATCCCTTGACGTCTTCGGCGGTGATGAGAATGTCGAATTGCCGCTCAAGCCGGGCGGCACTGCCGGCAAAGAGATCGCGATCGACATTGGAGATCACGCACAGGATCCGCCCCTGACGCGCAAGCGTCTCAAGGGAACGCGCCGAATCGTCAAAAGCCGGCCAGTCAACAACACTCTGCGCAAATCGCACGCACGCGCCTTCGTCAACCGGAATTCCGCAGGAATCGGAAAGATGCGCGAGGGACCGGGAGAGAACACTGCGATAGGAAAGGAACGTGTCGTGCCGTTGTTCGGTTCTCTGCGCATCGAACAGACGGCGGACCAGTTCCTCTCCGGGGACATCAAGTCCGTTGTGCCGCCCCCAAGAACCCAGCCACTCCGCGATTCCGCGCTCCCAGTCAATCAGCGTGCCGTAGCAATCGAAGGACAGTGCCTGGTACTTCATGACGAGTCCTGCTCCAGTATGGCCGCCTGGGCCGCTGCCAGGCGGGCGATGGGAATCCTGTAGGGGGAACATGACACGTAGTCGAGACCAGTTCGGTGACAAAAGGCGATGGAGGCGGGGTCTCCGCCGTGCTCGCCACAGATGCCCAGTCCGAGGTCACTCCTTGTGCGCCTTCCCCTGGTGCTGGCAAGTGCCACGAACTCCCCGACACCCTCGGTATCGAGAGTGACGAAAGGATCCTCTGCGAATATGTCTTCCTCAAGGTAGCGTTCGATGAAGCGGCTCGAGTCGTCGCGGCTGATGCCGAACACGGTTTGCGTCAGGTCATTGGTTCCGAAACTGAAGAAGTCGGCCGAGCGGGCAATGTCGCCCGCCTGCAGCGCCGCGCGCGGCAACTCGATCATGGTTCCCACCTGGTAGTGCGGACGCTCCCCGGTCTCAGCCGCGACATTCGCCGCCACGGCGTCAATCGACTGGCGGATGACGGCAAGTTCACGGCCTGTCGCGACCAGCGGCACCATGATTTCAAGATGCACCGGTTCACCTTCAGCGTGTCCGGCCTCGAGAGCCGCCTCGAGAATGGCGCGGGCCTGCATTTCGTAGATCTCCGGATGGGAGATCCCGAGCCGGCACCCGCGATGTCCGAGCATGGGGTTGAGTTCCCTCAGCGAAGCGGCGCGCAACCGCACATGTTCGACATCGGTCCCGGTGTGGCGCGCCAGTTCCTCAAGTTCCCGCAAGCCGGTCGGCAGGAATTCGTGCAGAGGCGGGTCGAGAAGGCGCACGGTCACGGGCAGGCCTGCCATCGTGCGAAACAGTTCGACAAGGTCCGCCCGCTGCATGGGCAGGATCCTCTCGAGGGGGCGGCGGCGGCCCTCAACGTCCTCCGCCATGATCATCTCGCGCATGGCGATGATTCGGCCGTTTTCGAAGAACATGTGCTCCGTCCGGCAGAGACCGATGCCGTCAGCGCCGAACTCCCGCGCTCTTGCCGCATCGGCCGGTGTCTCGGCATTGGCCCTCACACCCAAAGTCCTCGCCTCGTCGGCCCACGCCATGAAGATCTCGAACTCTCCGGACTGCTCCGGCTGTCGGGTCGGTATCTCGCCGGCAATCACCTCACCGGTGGACCCGTCGATGGTAATGATGTCGCCCTTGCTGATCGTCACGCTGCCGGCCACCAGAAGATCATTCGCGGGATCGACCCGGATTTCGCCGGCTCCGGTTACGCATGGACGCCCCATCCCCCGGGCCACCAGGGCCGCGTGGGAGGTCTGACCACCATGGCGGGTCAGGATGCCGCGGGCGGCGTGCATGCCGTGGATATCCTCCGGACTGGTCTCGGGGCGAACCAGAATGACGGCCCTGCCCTCGGCGCCGAGCGTCTGGGCGTCATCGGCGTGGAAGACCGCCATGCCCGAGGCCGCTCCGGGTGAACCGGGCAGACCGCGAGCGATCACCCGGCGCGGAGCGCGAGGGTCAGGAACCGGGTGAAGCAGACGATCAAGATCGCGGGGATCGATCCTCATCAGCGCTTCCTGGCGTGTGATCAGTCCTTCTGTGGCCATGTCGACAGCCACCTTCATCGCTGCCTGGACACTGCGCTTGGCATTACGTGTCTGGAGCATGAAGAGACGGTGGCGCTCGATTGTGAACTCGATGTCCTGCATGTCGCGAAAGTGCTGTTCCAGACGATCCATGACAGCCACCAGTTCGTCCCAGGCAGCCGGCATCCTCTCCTCGAGTGACGTGCCGTCACCTGCGGATGCGATTGGCCAGGGTGTTCGCAGGCCGGCCACAACATCCTCGCCCTGGGCATTGACGAGATACTCTCCAAACGGTGTTCGCGTACCGGTGTCCGGATTGCGCGTGAATGCGACGCCGGTAGCACAATCCTCACCCATGTTGCCGAAGACCATCGCCTGGACGTTGACAGCTGTTCCAGGGGTGTCGGGGATTCCGTGAATTCTCCGGTAGTCGATTGCCCTCCGGTTGTTCCATGACCGGAACACGGCGCGCACGGCGCCCCAAAGCTGCTCGAAGGGATCCTCGGGAAACGGCACGTGAAGGCGTGATTGCGCATGATGGCGGAAACGCGCGACGACTTCCCTCAGGGAAGCGGCAGCGAGGCCCGAGTCCTCGCTGATTCCCTCCTCATCCTTGATCTGATCCAGAATGTCCTCGAAATCGCCGTGATCGAGATCCAGAACGACTCCGCAGTACATCTGGATGAACCGGCGGTAGCTGTCCCAGGCAAAGCGCTCACTGCCACTGGCCCTTGCGAGGCCCTCCACGGTGGTGTCGTTGAGCCCGAGATTGAGGACCGTGTCCATCATGCCGGGCATGGAGGCCGGTGCACCCGAGCGCACGGACACCAGCAGGGGATCGGTGGCACTGCCGAAGTGCCGCCCCATCTGCTCCTCGATATCCTGAAGGGCCTCCCTCGCCTGCCGCGCGACATCCCCGGAAAGGTCGAGGGCACCATCGGCGAGAAATGCCGCACAGGCCTCGGTGGTAATCGTGAAGCCGGGCGGCACGGGGAGCCCGAGCGCAGACATTTCCGCGAGATTGGCACCCTTGCCACCGAGCAGGGTGCGCATCGACGCTGTGCCTTCGGCGCCTCGAGGACCAAAGGAGTAGACCCAGGACACGGTCATTCAGCCCCCGATCCTCGAAAAGTCGGCGACACGGTCCATGGATGCACGGATGTGCCCAAGCAGGTTGAGACGGTTTTCCCGCAAGGAGGAGTCGTCGGCGTTGACGGTCACCGAATCGAAAAAGTCACCCAGGGGTGGCCGCAGCGATGCGAGCGCTTCCATGGCGCCGGCAAAATCCTCGGCAGCCAGCGTATCGGCCATGGCCGCATCCGCCGTCTCAAGAGCCATCACGACCACCCGCTCGGCCTCCTCCGCCAACAGTTTCCGGCTGATGTCGCCGGTGAAGGTACAACCGTCCTTCGCCTCCTCGATACGCAGGATGTTGGCAGCGCGTCGATAGGCCTCGAGAAGGTCGCCGCCGTCCGGCGATGCAAGGAACGAGTCGAGAGCCTCGATTCGCCGCACGAGGCGGACGAGGTCGCTGTCCCGGGTACCGGAGAACACCGCATCTATCAGGTGATGTCCCAGCCGGCGCTCGCGCAGGTGAACCCTGAGGCGGTCGGCCACAAATTCAAGGACCTCGCCGGAAACATCGCGTCCGTAGCCCCTCCCCGCCGCCTTCAGGGCCTCCAGAAGATCGATGCGCAGGCCGTTCTCGAGGACGAGGCGCACGGTGCCGAGCGCAGCGCGGCGCAGGGCAAGGGGATCGCGCGAGCCGGATGGTCTCTCACCGATGCCGAAGAAACCGGCAAGCGTGTCGAGTCTTTCGGCCATGGCCACGGCCACGCTGACCGGCGCCGACGGACAGCGATCGGAGGGTCCGGCTGGACGATATTGTTCCGCGATGGCAAGCGCGATATCCGCGTTTTCTCCGGCCGCACGGGCGAGATGGCCCCCCATGATCCCCTGCAGTTCCGGAAACTCTCCCACGGTGTCGCTGACCAGGTCCGCCTTGGCGAGCCATGCCGCCCGGCCTGCCTGATCGGGGTCGCACCCGGGAATCGCCGGGGCAAGCCATCTGGCCAGGGCCTCGAGGCGGTGGGCCCGGTCTTCAAGAGTGCCCAGCCGGGCGTGAAACACGACGGTGGAAAGACTGCTGATCCGGCTCTCGAGATTCACCCGAATGTCGCGGTCCCAGAAATGCCGGCCATCGGCCAGGCGGGCTGCCAGAACCCTCTCGTTGCCGGTCCTGATCGACCGGCCACCGTCGCGGCCCTGCATGTTGGCGACAAACAGGAATCCCGGAGCCAGGTCACCAGAAGGCGTACGCAAGGGCATGTACCGCTGGTGGTGAACCATTTCCGTGGTCAACAGATCGTCCGGGACCTCCATGTATCCATCATCGAAGGTGCCGGCCATGACCACCGGCCACTCGACGAGACCGGCGAGTTCGTCAACGAGACCCGCCGGTGCGTCGGTCACGAGGCCGAGATTGTCGGCCACGGCTCGGGTCCCTTCCTCGATCAGCCGACGCCGCTCGTCGTGATCCGGGATGACACAGGCATCACGCAGCCTGGCGCAGTAGTCGGCGTAACTGCGGACCTCGAAGGGTTCGGGATGAAGGAATCGATGTCCCCGGGTCATGGCGCCCGACTCGCAACCTGCAAAGCGGAAGGGCACGACGTCCCCGGCAAAGAGGGCGAGAATCGAGACCACGGGTCGGACCCAGCGCGTCTCGCCGTCGGCCCAGCGCATGGACTTCGGCCACGCAAGAGCAGCCATCGTCTCAGGGACGACGCGCGCCAGCACCCCGGTGGTGGCCTGCCCTCCCTTGCGGGAGACCGCAAACCAGAACTCGCCCTTCGCCGTTGTCCGGCGGATGAGGTCGTCGGTCCCGACCCCGGCCGATCGGGCGAAGCCCTCGACTGCCCGGGTCGGGGCGCCGATCCTCGGACCCTTGCGTTCCGTCTCGAATGACGGCTGACACTCCGGCAACCCTTCGAGATGAACCGCCATGCGCCGCGGCGACACATGGGCACGCCTCGACGAGGCCTTGAGATCCTCGTCGGCAAGACGCTGCTCCAGGAGATCGCCGAAGCGCTCCAGTGCGCGGCGCTGCATCGACGCGGGAATCTCCTCGGAGAGGATTTCGAGAAGAAAGTCAGCCACGGTTCAGGAAGGCTCCGGATGATCGAGCCATGCCGCCGCACAGGCTCTCGCAAGATCGCGCACGCGGCCGATGAAAGCAGCGCGTTCAGTGACACTGATGACACCCCGGGCATCGAGCATGTTGAAGGTGTGGCTGGCGTGGATGCACTGATCGTAGGCCGGAATGACGAGTCCGGCCTCGACAAGACGCATGCAGGAGGACTCGGCATCGTCAAAGTGCCGGTGCAGCATGGCCACGTCCGCCATCTCGAAATTGTAGCGGGACTGCTCCCTCTCGGTTCTCAGGTGAACGTCGCCATACGTGACGCCATCGCCGTTCCAGTCGATGTCACGGAAGTGATCGACCCCCTGAAGGTACATCGCCAGGCGCTCGAGGCCATAGGTGAGTTCCCCTGGAACCGGCCGGCAATCAAAACCACCAACCTGCTGGAAGTAGGTGAACTGGGTGATCTCCATGCCATCACACCAGACCTCCCAGCCAAGGCCCCAGGCGCCGAGTGTCGGGCTCTCCCAGTCGTCCTCCACGAAGCGGATGTCGTGGTCGAGAAAGTCGATACCGATCGCCTCCAGGCTGCCCAGGTAGAGATCCTGGAAATCCGCCGGAGAAGGTTTCATCAGCACCTGGAACTGATAGTGCTGCTGGAGCCGATTGGGGTTGTCGCCGAACCGCCCGTCAGCTGGTCGCCTCGACGGCTGGACATAGGCCGCCTTCCAGGGTTGCGGTCCGAGACTCCTGAGTGTCGTAGCCCAGTGAAAGGTCCCCGCACCCATCTCCATGTCATAGGGCTGCAGGAGGACGCAGCCCTTGTCTGCCCAGTAGTTCTGGAGTTCGAGAATCAGGTTCTGAAACGGCAGACCACGGCCTGTCGTGCCCATTTCTGGTCAAACTCCCCGGGGAATGTGGTGGGGGAACCTATGAAGCGGATGTACGGCGGTCAAGCGGCCAGGGACAGTCGCTGCGGCCGCAGTGGCCATTTGCGGCCACCCAGTTGCGGCAGGCCGGACAGGACTGCATCTCGACCTCACCGGCCGTCCGCGGACCCAGCCCGAACCATTTCCGTTTCCTGCGCCGCACGCTCTCGCGTTCCTTCTGCTGGCGTTCGAGATTGCGCACGAAGCGGAAGCCGAGCCAGAGGACAGCGAGAATGACGGCAAAGACCGCGAGTTTCTGGAACGAGAACATGACCGTGATTGTAGGGCGTCAGGTCAACCCGGCAAGGTCGATCTCCAGATGGACACGATCAAGGCCCAGGGGTATAGGGTCCGCCCTGCGATATCACCGCCGGAGACGATCATGAAGGATGGTGCCAGCATCTATGCCATGTCGCATGACACGGTGAGGATCAGCACGAAGCGGTTTGCCCTGTCTCCGTGGAGTCCTGCCTATCTCACCGACGACATCCTCATGGGGATCTACAGTCGCCGGTTCTACGCTCTTGGCGCGACGAATGATCCGGTTGACGACTATTGGCACCTGAGAAGGGGGGTGGCCCTCTTCGATGTACCGGAACACCCCATCGAGATAGCCGGTCCGGACGCGTTGACCCTCTTCTCCAGGGTGTTCTGCCGTGACGTCTCGAAGCTGCGCGAGGGTCGCGCCACCTACGCAATCGCCTGCAACCACCAGGGCGGCATCCTGATGGACGGCGTTCTGATGAAACTGGGCGAGGACCGTTTCTGGTACGTCCTGGCCGATGGCGAGTTCCTGCCCTGGCTCGAGGCCCACGTCGGTGGTCTTGATGTCGCCATCACCGATCCCGACTCCTGGGTGTTACAGATACAGGGACCGAAAGCGCTCGATGTCATGCCGGCCATTCTGGACACCATGCCGGAGGCCCCTTTCACGTACTTCTCCGTGCACCAGACGGCCATAGACGGCCATCCTTTTCTCATTTCCCGCACCGGCTGGACAGGAGAGCTGGGATTTGAACTCTATCCCCTGTCTTCGGACTTCGACGGACCGAAGCTCTTCAACCTGATCCTCGAGAGGGGGGCTCCATACGGCATGGTGTTCGCCAGCCTTGAGAGCATGGGCGTAAGGCGCATGGAGGCCGCCATCATGGACAACGGAACCGACATGGACTCCTCGATGACGCCCTTCGATGCCGGATTGGGCCGTTTCGTCGACCTTGACAGCGATGCCGACTTCATCGGCAAGGCCGCACTGCGATCAGCACCCCGCGAGCCACGCTTCTTCGGCATGGTGGCACCAGGCATCACACCCATCGCCGCATCGCATGTCTACCACGAGGATCGCCAGGTCGGCGTGGTAACGGCGGGCGCCTGGTCTCCCTATCTGGAATCGGGTATCGCCTTCGTGCGCTTCAAGAAGGCCGAAGACTGGGTGGGGCGCGAGGTCACCGTCGATACACCTGACGGGGCTCGCGCCGGAGCGACGATCGTGGCGTTGCCGTTCTACGACCACGAGAAACGAATCCCCCGCGGTCTCGCCAACGATATCCCCTGAAACGCAGGCCGGCGCCGGACAATCCGGGGCTGCACCCCTCAGCCAGCGATGACCTCTTCGATGTTCCGGAGAGCCTCCGCCGCCATGGAGGCATCGGGACCACCGCCCTGTGCCATGTCCGCCCGGCCGCCGCCACCCTTTCCGCCCAACACCTCGACGCCAGCCCTGACCAGATCGATGGCATTGAAACGTTCAGTCAGATCATCGGTGACACCTGTGACGATGGCGGCCTTGCCGTTGTCAGTCGCCACCAGGATGACGATACCGCTGCCGATCTGCTGCTTGATCCCGTCGACCATGCTCTTGAGTTCCCTGCCCGGAACACCTTCAAGGGTGCGCCCGACCACGGTCACGCCGGCAATCTCGCGCACTCTCGCAAGCGCTGATCCCGCCTCTCCGGTGGTCGCGACCTTCTGGCGCAAGGCAGCAACCTCCTTTTCCAGCGCCCGGCGGTCGGCGGCAAGCTGGTGGACACGTTCCTCGACGTCCGCCGGGGTTGTCCTCAACTGGTGCGCCAGGCGGCGCAGACGCCGGTCCTGCTCACCAAGGTGGTCAATCGCTGACCGGCCCGTGAGCGCCTCGATGCGGCGCACTCCGGATGCCACGGCACTCTCGGAGACGATCCGGAAGAGGCCGATATCACCGGTGCGCGTGACATGGGTGCCGCCACACAGTTCCGTCGACCAGCCTTCCCCACCCATGGAGACGACCCTTACCTCGTCACCGTAGCGTTCGCCGAAGAGTGCGAGAGCACCGGCCCGCGTGGCCTCGTCGGGAGTCATCAGGCGGGTGGTGACCTCTCCATTCATCCGGATCCTCCGGTTGACCTCGCCCTCGACCGCCCTCAGCGAGTCCTCGCCGAGCGCGGACGGGTGGCTGATGTCGAAGCGCAGCCTGTCGGGGGCGACGAGCGAACCCTTCTGGGTGACATGATCGCCGAGGTGGCGTCTCAGGGCCTCGTGCAGCAGGTGGGTCGCCGAGTGGGACGTACGCAACCGGCTGCGCCGGTCATCATCAATGGTGAGAGTTACATGATCGCCGGGCGACAGGCGTCCTTCATCGATGTGCGCCAAGTGGAGGTGCATGTCGCCAATGCGTTTCTGGGTATCCGAAATGGTGGCGCTGACCCCAGGGCCCACCAAACGGCCCTGATCGCCGATCTGCCCTCCCGATTCGGCGTAGAAAGGCGACTGGTTCAGCACGATGCCGACGTCGTCGCCAGGACCGGCGCTCAGGACCTCGGCGTTGCCGGCAACGAGAGCGACAACCTCTGCCTCGGCGGACTCGGTGGTGTAGCCGAGAAATTCCGTGGCGCCGCACCGTTCGAAGAGGGCATACCAGAAGGGACCGTCCGCCGCGTCGCCGGTGCCTTCCCAGGCCTTGCGGGCTTTCGCCCGCTGTTCGGCCATCGCGTCCTCGAAACCCTGGCGATCAACCGTGCGGCCCTCGCGGCGCAGGGCATCCTCGGTGAGATCGAGGGGAAAACCGAAGGTGTCATAGAGACGGAAGGCGATGCTCCCCGGGAGCGGGACGCCGTCGGGGAGTTTCGCAGTCTCGTCAGCAAGCAGCCGCGTCCCTCTCTCCAGCATGGTCCGAAAGCGCTCTTCCTCGTGACGCAGCGTCTCGGAGACCAGCGCCTGGGCTCGGACAAGTTCCGGAAATGCCTGACCCATTTCGGCCACCAGAACGGGCACCAGACGATGCATGACGGGATCCCGGCCGCCCAGGATATGCACATGGCGCATGGCGCGGCGCATGATCCGGCGCAGGACATAGCCACGGCCCTCATTGGAGGGAAGGACACCATCGGCGATGAGAAACGACGAGGCCCGCAGGTGATCGGCGATGACATTGAACGAGGGCCGCGTTTGCCTTGCGGCAGCCACGCCGACGCAGTCCTCGCAAGCGGTGATAACGGCGTTGAAAAGATCGGTGTCGAAATTGCTCTTCACGCCCTGCAGGATGGCTGCCATGCGTTCGAGACCCATGCCGGTATCGACCGAGGGCTTCGGCAGGTCGACCCGCTCATCGGCGCTCACCTGCTCGTACTGCATGAACACCAGATTCCAGAATTCGAGGAAGCGGTCACCATCCTCGTCCGCACTGCCCGGAGGCCCGCCCTCGAGTTCAGGCCCCTGATCGATGAAGATCTCCGAACAGGGACCACAGGGACCGGTATCGCCCATCGACCAGAAGTTGTCAGATGTCGGAATGCGGATGATCCTGTCGTCGCCAAGTCCCGCCACACGCCGCCACAGGGAGGCGGCCTCCTCGTCGGAGGAATGCACCGTGATGAGGAGGCGGTCGGAAGGAAGCCCGAAGACCCCGGTCACCAGGTCCCAGGCAAGTTCGATCGCGTGCTCCTTGAAGTAGTCGCCGAACGAGAAGTTGCCCAGCATCTCGAAGAACGTGTGATGGCGGGCCGTGAAGCCCACGACGTCAAGGTCGTTGTGCTTGCCGCCGGCACGGACGCACTTTTGCGCCGTGGTGGCGCGGCTATAGGGGCGCTTCTCGACTCCGGTGAAGACGTTCTTGAACTGCACCATGCCGGCATTGGTGAAGAGCAGCGTCGGGTCGTTGTGCGGCACGAGCGGGCTCGACTGCACGGCGACATGATCGTGTTCCGTGAAGAAATCGAGGAACGTGGAACGGACCTCACTGACGCTGGTCATCACCCGCCTGCCGTCCTGTCCGGCGCCTAGGATGCTCCGCCTGGCGCTTCATCTGATGCAGTGAGCGAGTCTTCGTCGACAACAAGTCCCGCCCTTGCCCGCACCTCGTGCTCAATGGCGTTGGCAATGCCGGGATTGTCACGCAGGAACACCTTTGCGTTCTCGCGCCCCTGTCCGATGCGCTGGTCGTTGTAGGAGTACCAAGAACCCGACTTTTCGATGATCCCCGCGCCAACGCCGAGATCGATGATCTCTCCGGACCGGGACACACCCTCACCATACATGATGTCGAATTCGACCATCCTGAAGGGAGGCGCCATCTTGTTCTTGACCACCTTGACCCGTGTCTGGTTGCCGATCACCTCGTCGCGATCCTTGATCTGGCCGATGCGGCGGATGTCGAGACGCACGGTGGCATAGAACTTGAGCGCGTTGCCGCCGGTGGTGGTTTCGGGGCTGCCGAACATGACGCCGATCTTCATGCGAATCTGGTTGATGAAGATCACCAGGCAACGGGACCGGGAGATCGTGGAAGTGAGCTTGCGCAGGGCCTGGCTCATCAACCGAGCCTGGAGCCCGACATGGGTATCACCCATTTCCCCTTCAAGTTCGGCCCTGGGAACAAGGGCGGCTACCGAGTCGATGACCAGCACGTCGACCGCGCCCGAACGCACGAGAGTGTCGGCAATCTCGAGAGCCTGTTCCCCTGCGTCGGGCTGCGAGATCAGGAGATCATCGGTGTTGACCCCCAGCTTGCGCGCATAGGCCGGATCAAGGGCGTGTTCAGCATCGATGAATGTGGCGATACCGCCGGCCTTCTGGGCTTCGGCAACGGCGTGCAGGGCAAGCGTCGTCTTCCCGGAACTTTCCGGTCCGTAGATCTCGACAATCCTTCCCCGCGGCAGACCACCGATACCCAGGGCAATGTCAAGGCCCACGGACCCCGATGAGATCACCTCCGTCTCGACGGACTGGCCGTCCTGCCCGAGACGCATGATCGAACCCTTGCCAAAGGCCTTGTCGATCTGGCTTACCGCTGCCTCGAGCGCCCTGTTCCTTTCCATACCGGTTCCTTCCACCACCTGAAGTTGTGGGCCACTTCTCACCATCGTTCACTCCCGGTTTGCTGTTGTCCACGGCACCGGCTTGGTGCCCCAATCGGGAATGTACGCAGTTTGTTCTCTCAACGCAAGAACATTATGTGAACAACCGGTGATTCGTTCTCAATCGTCCCGGTGAACGCGCTCTCGCCGTTCATGGCGCTCCTGTGCCTCGAGGCTGAAGGTGGCGATGGGACGGGCCTCAAGGCGCCGGAGACCGATCGGCTCACCCGTCTCCTCGCAGTAACCATAGGTACCCTGCTCGATGCGCCGCAGGGCTTCGTCAATCTTGGAAATCAGCTTGCGCTCCCTGTCCCGTGTGCGCAGTTCGAGCGCCCGGTCGACCTCCGCCGTGGCGCGGTCGGCAACGTCCGGCTGGGCCACCGTATCCTCCTGGAGATGGCGTATCGTTTCCGAGGAGTCGTGGAGGAGCTGGGCCCTCCATGACACCAGCTTCCGGCGGAAGTATTCGCGCTGTCTCGCATTCATGAACTGTTCGGTGTCCCCGGGCTTGTAGCCCTTGGGCAGTTTGACGGCTTTCGCCGGACATCCGTTCTTGCGCTTCACAGAATTCAATCCCACCAGGCATGTTCAGGTTGGCGGCGCTCTGTATAGTTTGACATGTCACTCCAGTGCAAGCGTGAACGCTGCCGACGCGAAGACCTGCCAAGGGCGGCTGGCCCGCAAGGAAGTGCGCCGCGAACTGGCGATCGGGGGCGTATCAGGCGACCTCGGGATAACCGCAGTCCCGTGCGATGGCGACAAAGGCATCGATCCGGTCGTAGGCCTCGCGCGGCAGGATGGCGAACCCTTTCAACCGGAGGCGCCGCCGCACGTCATCGTGGCGCGGGTCCGATGCGGCCGCCAACAGGCCTTCGCGCAATGTTCTCACCTCATCGTCACCACGGTGGAGAGAGGTGACGTAGGGAAGAGCCGGCGCGCTGGGGGTCGTGGCGAGAACCCGGATGCCATCCGTGGCGTTGGGCATGGCGTCCTGCATGAGGGCAAAGGAAACGCAGTCGACAGAGCAGACGTCGGCGGCGCCTTGCACGACCATCGCCACGGAGTCCTGATGACTCCCTGAAATCCGGACGTCCCCGAAGAAGGTCCCATCTGACGCGAGAGGAGCAATGGTGGCTCGCAGGGCGTTGTAACCCGAATGGGAATCAGCGCCGTTGACGGCTGCACGCAGGCCCCGCAGATCTTCCAGTTCCGCCAACGGTGACTCGCGGCGCACCAGAATCAGGCTGCAGTAGTCGCTTCCCTGGACGCAGGGCACATCATACCGGGGGGTCGCCACGAGCCGCAGGTGTCCGGCGAATGCATTCACCAGAGGCCAGCCGCAGGTCTGGGAAAGAAGGAGATCACGGGACGACCAGTGATCATGGCGGTCAGCCCTGTCAAGACGGTCCGGAACATCGTCAAGACCGCGTTCTCGAAAGGCCTGCGCCAGCGCCTGCCACCACGCATCGTTGGCGTCCCGCAGAGACTCGAGGTCGTACATGGGAAGGCTGGCAAGCACCATCATCCTGACCCGGATCCCACCTGGTTCATGGACCCCTAGCGTTTCTCAAGATCATCGGTGATGGCGTACCATGACGGGTGATCGGCAGTGTGGATGTGTCGTTCCAGCTTCAGGTCCCGCGGATCGTCCAGTGCTCCGGCAGCCACGGCAACGTAGCCGGCTGCGGTCGGCTTCCAGAAGAGGCTCGATCCGCACTTCCTGCAGAATCCCCGTTTTGCCGACGGTGATGATTCATACCAGGCCAGCAACTGTGTGTCGTCGATAGCAAGCCTCTCCCGGGGACACGCGGTGTAGGGGGCGTAATTGCCGTGAAACTTTTGGCACTGGCCACAATGGCAGGCAATGATCTCCCGCATGCTTCCGGTGACCACGAAGCGGACACCGCCACACAGACATCCGCCTTCAAAACGCTGCTCCTCAGCCATTGACCGGGTTCCCACGTGGTCCTCCGGGCAGACTGTATCCCCTCCTCGCCGCAGAACAAGGGGTAGGGTCGCCGCCGGGTGTCCGATATGCTATGCGACGGATGTCATTCCTGCCCAGCCCCCTCCTTGATGATCTTCCTTCCAGCGGTCGATGACACTGACCCTTGACGCAGCGCATCGATCTTTCCGTTATCGGACCGGTGCTCTTCGTTTTCCTGTGGAGTACCGGGTTCATTGCCGCCAAGGCGGGGCTCGAGGAAGCAGGGCCGGCCACCTTCCTGTTCCTGAGATTCTCCCTGGTCTCGGTTCTCATGCTCTGCCTTCTCCCGGTGTTGCGGCCGATCTGGCCGGCCTCGCCGAAGGCGTGGGCCCATCTGGCGATCCTGGGCATCATGATGCAGGTCATCTACTTCGGCGGCGCCTGGATGGCGATGTCGACCGGCGTCGGCGCCGGCACCGCTGCCCTCGTCCTCTCCCTGCAGCCTGTTCTCACCGCACTGCTCGCCGGACCCGTGCTTGGCGAACGCCTTCGACGCAGACAGTGGCTCGGCCTTGGTCTCGGCGTCACCGGCGTCTTCATGGTCGTCGACCACAAGCTTGCCCTGGGACTGGGGAGTATTGCCGGAATGATCTTCTGCCTGTGTTCGCTTCTGGGTATCACGGCGGGCACCCTCTACCAGAAACGGTTCTGTCCGGCGCTGGATGTCTTTTCGGGCCTCTTTGTCCAGTTCATCACCGCGACGGTCATCTTCCTGCCGCTGGCGTCCCTGGAGAGCTGGAAAGTGACTTGGAGCCATCAGTTTGTCGCCGCACTGGTGTGGGTCGCGGTCCTGCTGTCCCTTGTATCGGTCATGCTCCTCACTCTCATGATCAGGCGTCACGAGGCATCGCGCATCACGAGTCTCTTTTTCCTCGTACCACCTGTGACCGCCCTCATCGCGTGGCTGGTGCTTGGGGAGACCATGGGCGTGGTGGCCCTTGCAGGCATGGCTCTCGCCGTTGCCGGCGTTGCTCTTGTCGTCAGCGGCAGCCGCAGGGTTCGGGCATGACGACGACCCAACTTCGCGAATGCGCCATGACACTGACGATCGCCGCGTGTGGCGGCGTTCTCGCCGGCGCCACGGGCGTTCCGGCGGGATGGTTGGCCGGGCCCATGATCGTCGTCGCCGGGGCAGCTGTCCTTCGCGTTCCCGTGGCCATGCCAACACTGCTGCGCGACGGCGCCTTTGCCGTTCTCGGCACCATGATCGGCACCACGGTGGACCGGCGTACACTCGAGGCCCTGCCGGAATGGCCGGTGTCTGTCGCCGGCCTCGTCGTCGGCATCGCGATCATGCTCGCCGTCATTCCCCTTTGGCTCCATCGCCTTCACGGTATCGACCGCAAGACTGCAAGAATGTGCGCCATGCCCGGCGCCATGGGTTTCGTCATCCTCCATGCCATCGAGACCGGCGCCGACAGCCGGCGTGTCGCCATCCTGCAGATCCTGCGTCTTTCCGCCATGCTGCTGGTGGTGCCAGGACTCTTTGCGATCATCTACGACACCGGACCTCCCCGGGCATCAGCCGATGTTCCCTTCCTTTCATGGCCGTTGGCCCTTGGCCTTGTCGCCGCCGGGTGTGCCGTCTTTCCGCTTGCACGCAGACTGCGGTTGCCGGCACCGGCATTCTTCGCTCCGATGTGCCTGTCGGCCGGTCTGTCGCTGACCGGCTGGTTCGAGCGCGGATCCCTGCCTCTCGAACTCATGCTACCGGCGCTGGTTGTCAGCGGTGCGGCAATCGGCTCGCGTTTCCGCGACACCTCGCCACGCTACCTGCTCGAAAGCGTCAGAGCCGGGTTGGGAAGCGTGATTCTCGCCGTGGCCATCACGGGAACGCTGGCCTGGGCGGTTGCCGGCATCACGTCATTTCCCTTCCTGCAGGTGTTGCTCGCCTATGCTCCAGGCGGTATCGAGATGATGACGGTCCTGTCCCTTTCCCTAGGCCTCGATCCGGCCTTCGTCGCCGGCCATCAACTCATGCGATTCCTCGCTGTCTGCCTCATCCTTCCCTTCCTGGTGACACGCTCCTGACAGCGTTCTCGCCACGTTCACAGAGGCACACGCATGTGAGCAAGGCCTGGAATTGATTGAAGGAGATGATCTCCCGAACCCAGACCTTCCTTCCCGGTCGCCTCGCAGCGACGTTCTACATGACGACAAGGCTCCGTGTGACCACAGCCTGTCGTCAGCATTGAGGTCGGTCATGCAGAAGCCGCGCTCGGTTGAGTCCGGGCCGGTCAGGCCGCAGCGAACCTGCGGATCTCCACCGGCTCGCGGCCATGCTGTGCCTGCCAGAGGTCGTATTGCATCTGCTGGGTCAACCAACTTTCGGGACTGCCACCGAATGCCTCTGACAGCCGAATTGCCATCTCCGGCGAGATACCGAGGCGGCCGTTGAGCAGGAGTGAGAGCGTGTTGCGCGAAACCGCGAGCCCCTTCGCGGCCTCGGTCACCGTGAGACCAAGAGGTTCGAGACACTGGCGCCGAATGAACGCACCGGGGTGAGGCGGATCGTACATCAGCATGGGAGAATCCTCGTTAGTGATAGTCTAGGTAGTCAACATCAGCGGCGCGGCCGTCCTCGAACCGGAGTTGCGATCTGACCGTGCTCACGCATTCGGCAACCGGCTCGACGTCTGATACCAATCCGGAGAGTCTACGCAATGTCCGGATACCAACCGGACGCTCCAAGTGATGACGCACGTCCGTTGGACAATTGCATTTGAGGTAGGCGGGAGACGCCGCACTTTCTCCATGGCGCGCCGAGCCGCGACAAGAAGCGAGTTGACCACCATCATGCTGTCACACTTCCACCGCACAGCCTGCGCTCGGAATCACTCTTCGGCCTTGAGGATGTCGGTGGCGACGTGGTCTCGTCGCTGGCGTTGAAGAAGGGAGACCTGCAGGCCGCATCGCGGCCTGAGGGCCTGGATCAGGCCGTTGCCGCGTGGACATCCTCCTGACCGGTACGAACATCAGGCCTGCCATGGGCGGCCGGACCGACCCAGCCATCGACAAACGCTTCGGTCCATCTCTGGATGGCCGCTTCGTGGAGATGCGCCAGGCGGATCTGCTCGTCGACACCCTGGGCGCCCTTCACGTCAATGAGTGAATCGCTGGCGATCGCTTCGGGGGTCAACTTGTCCAGCCTGGCGTCAGGATGGAACTGCACACCGTAGGCATTCTCGCCGACACGGAAGGCCTGGACAGGAAAGCTCTCACCCGTGGCCAGCAGGACGGCGCCTGCCGGAAGTCTCGTGACGCCTTCGTAGTGGGCCTGGTAGAAACACCGCGACTCGCGGAAGAGGCTGGCTCCCTCCGCAGTGGGCTCCACGGGATAGAATCCGAGCTCGCACAGGCCATCGGCCCGCCCACTCACGTCTCCGCCACAGGCGCCGGCCAGGATCTGGCATCCCATGCAGATGCCGAGGAAGGGGATGTCCCTTGCCAGGACATCGCGGACAAAGGCGATTTCCCTTGCCACCCAGGGTGGATCGTCGGGTTCGGCAACGTGGCCTTCCTCGCTGCCTCCCACCATGACGACTGCATAGTCATCGAGTGCGGGAAGTTCATCGCCGAAAGGGGGGCACACATGATCGATCGTGTATCCCCTGGTCTCAAGCGTGTCGGCGACCCGGCAATCGGTCCATGCCGGATTATGGATGATGTAGAGGACCTTCGATGTCATGACGCGTTCCCTCCCTGAGAGACATCGAGACGCGCCAGGGCCTCCTCGAGGCGATGGCGCGCGTGGAGCGCCGCCTCAAGGCGTTCACGCTGTTCCTCCACGACCTCTTCCGGTGCCCTGGACAGGAACTGCTCGTTGCCGAGCTTGCGTTCCATGGCGGTAATCGACGTCCCCGTCTTGTCGATTTCCTTTTTCAGCCTGGCCATCTCGGCATTGATGTCAATGACGCCCTCAAGGGGCAACGACACGACTGCATCATCGAACACCGCCTCCACCGAGCCCGGCGAGGGTGTCCCGCCAATGGCGAGTTCGTCGAGGCGCGCCAGGCGCTTGATGAGGACCATGTGACGTTCGATCACGCGCGCGAGCGCGTCATCGGCATCACGCACCAGGGCCATGATCCGACGAGCCGGCGGAACATTCAGTTCGGCCCTCACCGTCCTGATCAACGTGACAAGACGCACCACCTGGTCCATCTCGTGCGCCGCACTTTCATCAATCAGTCCTGGTTCAGCTGCCGGCCAGGGAGCCTCGATGAGCGGCGTCTCGCGGCTACCGTCAGTTTCGCGCCACAAGGCCTCCGTCACGAAGGGCATGAAGGGGTGAAGAATCGCCAACAGCTGATCGAGCACCCAACCGGCGGTCTGCCTGGTTTCGGCCGCCGGGCCCTCGTCGCCCTTTTCGAAGACCGGCTTCGTGAACTCCAGGTACCAGTCACAGAAGACATTCCAGATCCCCTGATAGACGGCCTGTGCGGCATCATTGAACCGGTAGGTTTCGAGAGCCTCGTCGACGCGCATGCGCAGGCCTGACACCTCACCCACCATCCAGCGGTTCACCGTTTCCCTCAACGTCTGCGGATCAAAGCCGGGATCGGCACGGCAATCGTTGATCTGGCAGTAGCGCGCTGCGTTCCACAGCTTGGTGGCAAAGTTCCGGTATCCCTCGACCCGCTTTTCCGAGAGGCGGATGTCACGACCGGGTGCAGCCATGGCAGCCAGCGTGAAGCGCAGGGAATCGGCGCCGTAGGTCTCCATCAGTTCCAGGGGATCAATGATGTTGCCCTTCGATTTCGACATCTTCGCGCCGGCAGCGTCACGCACCAGGGCATGGATGTAGACCGTGTGGAAGGGAACATCACCCATGAAGTGAAGACCCATCATCATCATCCGGGCAACCCAGAAGAAAATGATGTCAAAGCCCGTCACGAGAACATCGGTGGGATAGTAGCGCTGAAGTTCCGGTGTCTCCTCGGGCCAGCCGAGGGTTGAGAAGGGCCACAGGGCTGACGAGAACCAGGTGTCGAGCACGTCGTTGTCGCGCGCGAGGTCCACGTCCTCTCCATAGTGCAGGCGTGCCCTCTCATGTGCCTCGCGATCGGTTTCCGCCACGAAGACCTCGCCGTCCGGTCCGTACCAGGCGGGAATGCGGTGGCCCCACCAGAGCTGCCGGGATATGCACCAGGGCTGAATGTTGTGCATCCACTGGTAATAGGTCTTCGTCCACTTCTCCGGGAAAAAGCGGGTCCGCCCCTCCTCCACCGCCTTGATGGCCGGACCGGCAAGGGTGCGCGCATCCGCGTACCACTGTTCGGTCAGGTACGGCTCAACCGGCACACCGCTGCGGTCACCATAGGGAACGGTATGGACGTGCTCATCGATCCGCTCGACGAGACCGGCCGCCTCCATGTCGGCGACGACCTTCTTGCGGGCCTCGAACCGGTCGAGACCTCGGTAGGGAACGGGCACGTTGTCGTTGAGCCGGGCTCGCTGATCAAGAATGTTGATCATCTCGAGATCATGGCGGCGGCCAACTTCGAAGTCGTTGAAGTCGTGCGCCGGCGTTATCTTGACGGCACCGCTTCCCTGTTTGGGGTCGGCCCAGGTATCGGCGACGATCGGAATTCTCCGGCCCACAAGTGGGAGGACGGCGTGGCGCCCCACCAGCGCCGCATAACGGTCATCATCGGGATGAACGGCGATGCCGGTATCGCCCAGCATGGTCTCGGGACGGGTCGTGGCAATGGTGACGTGAAGGCCGTCGGCTCCCTCGACGGGGTACCGGAAGTACCAGAGGTGACCGCGTGTTTCCCTTGCCTGGACCTCGAGGTCCGAAATCGCCGTTTCCAGACCGGGGTCCCAGTTGACGAGCCGCTTGTCGCGGTAGATGAGGCCCTCTTCATGGAGCGATACGAAGACCTTGATGACAGCCTTCGACAGGCCCTCGTCCATGGTGAAGCGTTCACGCGACCAGTCGGCAGAGGCACCCAGGCGGCGAAGCTGCCGATTGATGAGGCCGCCCGATTCCTCCTTCCACTCCCAGACCCTCTCGATGAAGGCCTCGCGGCCGATGTCGCGCCGCGCGATCCCTTCTTCACCGAGTTGGCGCTCCACGACCATCTGAGTCGCAATTCCGGCGTGGTCCGTGCCTGGCTGCCACAGCGCATCGCGGCCCCTCATGCGTTCATGGCGGATGAGGATGTCCTGCAGGGTATTGTTGAGGGCATGGCCCATGTGCAGGCTTCCCGTCACATTGGGTGGCGGGATGACAATGGTGTAGGGCCGGGCATTGTCCCGTCTGCCGATGGCAAATGAACCGCCGTCCTCCCACTCCTCGTAGAGACGGCCTTCCGCCGATGTCGCATCCCAGTTCTTCTTGGGACTTGTATCGTTGACTGAACGGCTCATGCTGCCAGCCTCCGATCCGTTTCACGGATCATCGGAGTGCCTGACGGCAACGCTCCCTCCCCGTGCAGATGCGCCTGTCCCCGACGCCTGATGTTGCGGGCCGCGTTCAGGTCCGCATGGTCCGCATGGCGTTCCAGACGAAACGACATGCGCCCGCGAGGGCAGCCAGCCTGCGCGCCTTTTCCCGGGATCCGGGAAGCAGTCGATAGACAATCTGTCGGTATTCGGTATCGTCCGCCATGCGCGGTCGGCCCTCCATTGGCCGTTTGGTGAGGCGGGGCAGGCGACCCCAAACCACATCGCATCGTTCCCCAAAATCGCCATTCCGTCAAGTATATAGTCCCCTTCTGCATCATGTCACGTTCCACATCGCACCCGGACTGCCGGTCGAACCCTGTCACCGGAAGGAGAGGCCGTTGCCTGGGTGCATTCCGGGATCGAACTCCGCAGGGAGTTCGGCATCGCTGCTCTCCGGCCCGACATTCATTCCCCGCACAACCGAACCGAGATACCCGAATAGCACCGCGCCGTCACCTCGGGCAGATGAGGCGGGCTCTACCCGCCTGTCAGCAATGCTGGCGCGCATGACCGGGCGTTCCATCGCAGCAGCAAGGATGTGCGAGGGTCGACGTCATTGTTGCGGCTGGTCAGCCGCGGCGGCCCATCAGGTCACGGACTTCACGCTCGACGGCGCGCGCGACGATACTTGGCAGGTGCTCTTCGAGCCATTCCCGCACGATTGGCGCGATCTGTTCCGCGACCATCTCCTCCAGAACTTCGGCGCGTCCAGGTGGGATGGCCCGGGCATCACCCGTTACGGTCGTAGTCTCTGCCGCTTCGGCCGCCGGTGCATCCAGGGTGTCGCCTGAAGCAGTCGAATCGGACGGCAAACCGGCTTGCGGGGTTTTTTCGACAGGCTCGGCCCTGTCGGCTTCCATCATGCCCCGAACGGCCTCGAGAGCCTCGCTCATCGGTTTGTCCTGATTTGTCATGAGGTCTCCGTCACCCGTTTCACTCGAACCAGTCGTCTGAATGGATCGTGTTGTCGCCATAACCCCACAGCGCGGATCGCGCCTTCTCATGGTAGGCACGCTCATCGTAGACCGCGACCGGCAATCCAAGGCTGCGCACGTTCAGTCGACCGGTCGCTGCCAGCAACGCGTAAGCGGCCGTCACCTCCTGGCTGCGAGCACGGGCGAGGCTGACTTCACTGATGAAGAGCGCCTGTTCGGCATCAAGAACGGCAAGCACCGTGCGCAAACCGGCCTGCATTTCGTTGGTGGCGCCCTCCAGTGCCGTCGCATTGGCCGCCACCTCTTCCTCAAGGGCCTCGATTTCAGCGCGGACCACCTTGAGAGACTGCCAGGCGCTCACGACACCGGCCTCCACCTGTCTGCGGACGCTGTGGACTTCCTGCTTGAGGGCAGCTGCGTTTTGACGCGCTTCCCGGGTCCGGGCCGAAACCAGGCCTCCCCGATAGAGGGGAACGACAAAGCTGGTCAGAATACGGAAATCATCCCGCCAGACATGTTCGAGACCGCCGCCGTCCTTCGCCCGCTTGAATTCCGCCCTCAAATTCAGCGACGGGCCGAGATCGGAGGCTATGACGTCTGCGTTCTTCCACGCCGCCCTTTCATCCTCGACGGCCCGCATCACAGCAGGGTGTTCCGCCACCGCGCGTGCCGTGGCCTCTTCCAGGCTTGCCGGCAGACCGCCCGGCACAACCGGCTGCCCGAGACTCTCGGGACTGACACCGACAACCTGCCGGAACAAGGCGGACACTGTCATCACCTGACCCAGCGCCCGTTGCCTGTCCGCGCGCGCGCCAGCCAATCGCGCACGTGCCTGGGCCACGTCGGTCAGTGTAAAGAGGCCCAGGCGGAATCGATCCTCTGTCGCCTCGAGGTGGCGCGCCAGTCTCTGCTCGTTGCTGATCGCGCGATCGAGAATGGCGTGCGCCAGGACAACTTCCGCATAACTCTGCGCGACTTCCAGCAGGACACGTTGCTCGACTTCGGCCAGACCGGCTCGCGCGCTTCCGACGACGTGCACCACCTGGTCGATGCCGGCGGTGACGGATCCACGATAGAGCACCTGGTCGACACCGATGGACCAGGAGGCCGGTTTGGTGCTCCCGAAGGCCTCGCGTTCCCTTAGTCCGAAATCTCCCTGGAGCGAGAGCGACGGACGCGTTGCGGCATCGGACTGGGCTGCCTGCTCATCAGCGGCTCTCAGGCGGGCCCGGGCCGCTTCGAGCGTCGGGTTGCTCTCGTAGGCGATGGCCATGGCCTCGACGAGAGTCTGGGAGGATGCCGGCCAGGACAATACCAGCGCGGCGGCGATGACGAGCGCTCTACAACCGGAATTCAGGTTCACGTCTGAAACAGTCCAGTGGTGGGAGAAAGGCATCGAAAAGGGACCGCCGGCTCAGGTTGCCTGCGGCGTCTCGGCGGATCACGACGGCGCGTCCGACGGTCGCTTCGCTGCATACAGTGACAAGCCGGCCTCCAGGGGACAGCTGTTCGGTGATGGTGCTCGGCACCTCGTCGCACCGTCCCTCGATGACGATGACGTCATAGGGAGCCTGTCCTGGCCAGCCCAGCTGCATGTCGCCACAAACCACGACGCCATTGTAGACCTCAAGGTGGGCGAGTGTGGCCTCGGCTTTGGCAATCATGTCCGCATCGTTGTCAAGCCCCACCACGGCTGCTGCAAGGCGCGCCGTCACGGCAACGCTGTATCCGGTGGTGCAACCGATGACGAGGACTGCGTCGTCGGGACCGATGTCACCGGCCTGCAGGAGACGGGCCAGCACCATCGGCTCGGTCAGGTAGCGACTGCCGCCAAGGCGGATATCCTCGTCGACATAGGCAACTCCACGCAGATGTTCCGGCACGAACAGTTCCCGCGGCACCTCGCGCAACGCCTCGATGAGGTCTTCGTTGTCCACCTTTACCGAGCGGATCTGGTTTTCCACCATGGTCTGGCGAACATTCGCAAATTCGATCATCGCGCGCCTTCACTGTCCAAGGGCCTCATCCCGCTCGGGCGAGACGGCACTTCGCAAGCGATCAGGGCGGCAGTATAGTGGATGGATCGCGTTGTGTGGAAGGGCACCCCGCAAGGCGGCAGGGGCTAGGTGGCAGAGTGGTGATGCACCGGACTGCAAATCCGTTTACACCGGTTCGATTCCGGTCCTAGCCTCCCCTAAAATCAATCACTTACAGGACAGCGACACTCCACAGACCGAATCGAGTCACCACTATGTCACCACTTTGCCGCTCCGTGTCACCACATTGCGCCGCCAACTGTTGCACGTGGAACACCGGGCATCATGCATCAGGCGCACGGCGGGAAAGGGCGATTCTCAGGCTCGATAGGTAGGATTTATGAGACATGCGGGGAAGGCCCATGCGGTTGGTCACAAAATGCTCGTAAAGCGCAGGGTGATGCTCGCGAAGCCAGTCCTTCAACAGCCGAACGCCGGCGTCATGGTCTGTCCGAACCGGCGTTCGCATGGCCTCGATATCCACTTCCCAACGATCGCCAATCTTCCGCACAAACGCTCGGCCGCTAGGTATCTGCAATGATGGCAGGGCCAGCCATGGCTCATCCCATGCCCATTCCTTCACGCGGCCTCGGCACTTGATAAGCCGTTGCCGCACGTCTTCACGCGACAGGCGGGCCAACTGCGCTAGGGCCTCGGCCACTAGTGCGGGGCGCTCGGCATACAGCCGCCTATGCTCGGCATGGCGGATCGCTTTGGCTTCCGCGCCGTGTTCCTCGAAATCCCGATCAAGCCTTTCGTTTTCGGCTCGCCGCCGTTCCGCCTCCCGCTGCCAGCCTTGCACGATTGCCACGCCACCATCATCCGGGATTGATCGGGCGCCTTCGGCCAGCGTTACGGGCACCATTGCGGCGGCCCCGCTGGCCTGCCGTTCCAGGGCAGCAACGCGGGCTTTCAACCTCACGTGAGCTTCCGTGAGGTGTTCACAATGCGCCAGCATGCGCTCTATCAGATCGAGAGTCTTGTCGGGCATGGCCTTCAACTCGCCCTCGACGGCGAGGGCGCCGGGGGCTGAAGACCCGACACAAGGAACGGGTGGGATTATTCGTGCGCCGTGAAGCGCCTTATCTCTCCACACCCCCGGCATAGGCCCGCATTGTCGCGGCGGGGGCGCGCCTTGTGCGGTGTCTTCAACACCGTTGCCAAGTATCGCCCGCTTTCAGCGGGTGGAGCAAGCATGGAAACTCATCGCCGTGCCGATCCCGCCATTTCCTGCCACGAGGATCGCCGCTGAGTAGCCGAACGGGTGAGGCCGGTATGATCGGGCGTTGCCAGCGGAAACGCGCTCAGCGGCCTCCTGTGGCCCTTGTCATGATTTCCTCCAGGCGTCCGCCTTGTGCGGCGGCAGGAAGGGCGGGCAGCATCGCGGCTGCCGCTGCCCTCGGCACCGGATTCGGCCTCGGTCCTGGAGCGGGCTGTCCGCTTGCCACCATGGCCCGTGCGAGGTCCGCCCGTCTCTGAGTGGATCGCTGTGAAAGCCGCTGAGCCAACTGGCCCGCAACCGGCACGGCCACCGCGCCGACAGCACCGCCCAGCGGCCCGCCAATCGCAGCACCAGCACCGCCACCGCCAGCCGATCCCAGGACGGCGTTCAGCATGTTCCTCTGAACACCCGTGCCGCCCGACAGTGAGCCGATTCGCCGGAAGAAGTTATCCAGGGGTGCGCCGTCCACTACGGCCTTGATCGCGTCAATCTCGCCATCGGTGAAACCCCTCATCTTCGCCTTGTTCCGCGCCCGATAGAGGTTGCTGAATTGATTCCTCAACCCGGCCTCAACGCCTTCCTTGGCAATGGTCGCGTTCTGGATAGCTTCCTCGATGACTTCCGCCTTGCGTGCCTGCCGCCACAGTCCACGTGCAGACCGGAGCGTGGCGGAACCTGCCTCCGAAGCGGCCTCCACAAAGTCATCCACCATCTCGATACCGATGCCCGCCAGACGCCTCTCTGCCGCGTCCGGGGAGGCTCCTGCATCGCTGAATTGCCGGCGTAGGGTCTCCATGTCCTGAATGCTTGGAGCGCGTCCACGGGCGCCCCTGAGAAGGTCCATGATCTGATTGATCTTCGGACTCAGGATCGGGGCGGCTCCCTCGGCCTTCAGCCGTGCGGTCACCCTTGTCGTGAAGCGCTTGAAGGCGGGTGCCGGGAAGGTCTCCCCGGCTGCCCTGGCCTCATCGAAGAGTCGGCCACCCTCGGCTTTCAGGGCCGATGTCTCCGGTGCGTTCTGGACAAACTGCCGAGTCGTCGGGGTGTTCCGCCGTGCGGCCATTGCCGCCGTCGCCGCCCTTCCGGCAGCGCCAGCGCCAGCCGGGGCGGCCAGTGAGCCGACATCTAGCAACATGCCCGCCGGGTCCGTCGCCGCTGTCCTCTTGATCGCGGGCCACGATCCATAGCGGTCCATGATCGCCCCGCCGGCAGCACGGGACACGTCCCTGAAGTCGTGCTCCGGTGCGGGCGGGGTCCGGGGATCAAGCGTTGCCTGTTGCGCCACACCGAGTCCAAGTTCCCCCAGCCCTCTGGCGGTCTCCACCGGATTCGTGAGCGCGTTCCAGATATCGGCAGCACCCTGGCTGAGGCTCGGCCAGAAGTTCTCAGCGGCCATGCCTGGCACGTCACCGATAGGGATTTCACCGGAGCGCCGCATGGCCGCTTGCTCAACGCGGGCGAGCACGGAGTCGCCTGTCGGCTGTTGCGTCGTGGCCCTCTGGCGGCTGGAGTCGGCAGCTGCAATCCTGGCCTGGATTTCCTCGAAGGTCGCCATCACTGCATCCCGCCATATTCGCTGTCACGCTCCAGGAGCCTCAGCTTGGCCTCCTGCACCTCAGGTGTCGGGTCCATCGTGGCGAGCAGGTTCACCATCTGCGCCATGAATGCCGGCCACTCCCTGGCGGTGCCGCTGAATGAGTTGATCCGGTCTATCACGTCTGCCGGATGAAGGGTGCCGCCGGTCTCCACGCGATAGGGAGCGGATGGGGTGAGCGCCGATGTCAGGGCCGTCCCGGCACCGCCCATCCTCGGGGGAGGAAGCGGCGGCATGTCTGCCCGCGCCGCTCCGACAACCCCACCTCCACCTCCGTCTCCGGCAGGTGTTTCCGCATGGGCCAGCATGGCGTTGCTCCATGCCCGAAAGTCGGCGTCGCTGAGGCTGTCAGTGTCCACCGCGTCAAGCTGGGCAAGGTCCATGGTGGTGTAGTCGACTCCGGCATCACTCCCGGAAGGGTCCACGGCGGGGAAGTCAACATCAACCCGTGGCTGCCCGTCGGGGAGCAAGTCTTCCTCGATGAAGTTCACCAGCACCGAAGCGGGCGTGTAACCGTAGCTGTTGGCAATCTCTGTGTACTGCGCTCGCCGCCGTTGCTGTTGAGCCAGTTGACCCTCATATGCGGCCCGTGCCGTGGCGACAAAATCCGCCCGCTGTTCCGGCGTCAGCCGGGTGCCGTCAAGAAGCTGATTGACGGTTGCTTGAATACGCTCGCCAAAGTCACCGGCACTCGCCGCCACGCGAAACTCACTCTCACGGACCACCGACTCCGGATCGAGGGTCTTCATGAAGTTGAAGATCAACGCAAGGTCGCCCGTCGCGCTTGCGCGTTCTGCCGAAACGAGGACGCGCCGGAAGGAGTCCTGAGTGTCAATGAATGTCTGGCTGAGACTGGTAAACTCCTTGCGGATATCGCCGGGCTTTTCAGGTGGTGAATCATCATCACCGCCGGCACCTGCATCGGGCAGCGGGTTTCCGGCCTCATCGGTGAAGACAGGTTGCCCAGCGTTCGGGCCGTCAAGCCACCTCAGGATGCCATCCCGCCCCGTCGCCGTGCGATGGTTGGAATCCGTCGTCGGCGGCAAGTCAACACCGGGCAGCACACGCTCTCCGGTGTCGGCGTAGTAGTTGAAACCGTCCGCACCCTTGAGAATGCGCCGCTCAGTCGTGGCAGGGGTGTTGTTCCTGTCCTGCCAGTCCTGGAACGTGCCGCCGAAACCCTGGCCCTTGGCAAACTCATACTCGCGCATGTCATCGGTCGGCGTCGGCGGCGGGTCGGGGGCGAAGTACTGCATGGCACGGGTCGCCCGGTCATCGTCGAGGATCGCGGGGTTAGACATGGCGAACGCCCTTGCCGCGTCCTGGTTCCACCCGTTCGCACCGCTCTGGCCGGCTGCCATGAATGCCTCCAGCAAGCCATCGGCCTTCCGCTGCTTGAACCCCTGGCCGACTCCGGCCATCAACTGTGCGAGGCCCTGGCCCAGCGCCGCCCCGCCCTGCGAGATTGGCGCATAGTTCGGCAGCGCAAAGCTGGAGTCGCCCTGCGGCCCGATGCTGATTACTGGCCCCGCCATGGTTATGCCCGCTTGGCCTTCTTGACTTCGGCCAGTTCGGCCTTCAGGGCGTCAATCTGTGCCTGTTGCTCATCGTAGGCCGCCGACTTGTTCTTGGCCTCAACCTCGGCACGTGCCCGGTCGCGCCACTGGAGCAACTGCGGCCCGACTTCCTTGCCAAGGATTGCGACGTTGTTATCCGTGATCGTCGCCATGTGCTCCAGGGACAGGATGCCCCTCAGCCGAAGGTTGTCCCTCAGGGCCGGATCAAGCCATGCCACGTCCTCCAGGCGGGTGTGACCGGCAAGCTGATCGGTGCCCTCCTGATACGCTTTCCACTCGTCGGGAAAGCGGAGTCGCGGGTCCGGGTGACAGTCTTCCACGATGAAGCGCGGGACGAAGAATTGATCGCCCGGGATCCGCATCTCCACCATGTCGCGCTCAATCACCGGGTCTTTGTAGAACACCGGGTGAAGGCGGTCCTTGCCCGTCTGGGGTGCCGTCGATGTGGATTGGTCAGTCATGATCTGTCTCCTATTGCATCAATGAGTTGAGGATGCTTTCCACGGAACCGTCTCCGGGGGAGCCTCCATAGGATTCGCTGCCGCCGCCGCTAATGCTGCTGCCAGCGCGCCTGGCCTTCGCGATACGCTCGTTTTCCGCCACTGCATCGCGTTCGTCCTGCAACATCTGGCCCGCACGATGGAGGTAGGGGAGATGCGCCGGGGTGACGCTCACCCCTTCCTTCGCCCACTCACGGGCAATCTCGGTCATGGGGCCTTCAAGTGCCACCGCGTCGGGATGGGCGGCGAAGTAGCTGTTGATCTCGTTGTTTGCGGTGATCATCTCCGAAGCGCGGTCCTGCCATTGCCTGTCGCGCTCGCCGATGACCGTCTCAAGGTGGTTGGCCCTCTGCGCCACTTCGGCGGCTTTCGACAGGTCAAGTCCGTAGTCACGGCCAAGCTGGGCATAGGCGGCCAAACGCTCTTGCTCACTGCCGGTGCGTAGCTGCCGCTCCCGCATGAATGCGATGTTGGCGGCGGTCGCCGTGTCCACCCCATAGGCGTCGGCCATCTCCTGGCCCCACGCGGCGTGAACCTGCTTGGCGGGCGTCTCCAGGGCCGTGGCGTCCATCATGGCGGCCCTCACCGTCGGGTCCGCCCGCTCGTAAGCCTCGCGTGTGGCCTCGTTCCAATGGTCAGGATGCTGCCAGTTCATCTGGCTCTGCTTCAGCCTCACCGCCATGTCATGGTTCTGTGCGCGGGTCAGCACCGCGTCCAGGTGATCGTTGCTGGCAGTCTGGCGGCCCTCCCGGTCGTGCTCGCCAAGGCCCTTCACCGTCTCGTCGTATGCCCGATTTATGTCGTCATAGCCTGAGTCGCGTGTGTCCCGCGCGTCGTCGAGTTCCGCCAGTTCAGACGCCAATGTGGCGTCCTCACCGCTGAGGCTCTCCAGTGCCTCGTTCTGCTCGGACAGGTCCATGTGTTCATAGGCCATCGGTCTCTCCGTTCTAGTTCAATGCCACAGCGCCGCGTTGACGCTGGCGATATCTTTCCTGCATCCCTGCGGGTCCGATCCGGTCGAAGTCCCATAGGTCGTTGAGGCTGAGCGCCTCCATCCCGACAATGGGCGGGGCGGGCTTCGGCTTCGGCTTCGGCACGGCGGCGGTCATCCCGTCGACCATGCGTCCAAACAGGCTGAGCGCGTCCACAAAGTCGTCATGACGGCCAGCCGGGAAGCGCAGCAATTCGGACTTGCAAGCGGGCCACCACGGGGCAGTCTTCGGGAAGGTCATGCGGCCCATCTCCATGACGCCCTGGATGCCCAGCGCACGGGTCATCTTGTCGCGTGACGATGGATAGGGGGCATACCCGACAAAGGCTTTCCGCTCACGGGCAAGGCGGGAGACAAGAGGTTTCAGCGCCCGCCACAACTGGCCGGCCTCCTGGCCCCATGCAAGCGGTCTCCACCGCTTCACCATGTCGAGCATGGCTGCCACGGATACCTCTGCCGTGGCCTTCTTGCGCCAGCAATCCAGCACCCAATAGTGGCCGGTCTCATCAATGCCGATGACCACATGCACGGTGAAGTCGCCGGTTTCCGACACGGCGAAGTCACTTGCGCCGTAGACGTTGAGGCTGCCGCGTGGCGGTGTGGTCTCCCCTTCCCTCAGCCATTCGGCCTGAAAGAACGATCCCTCATCGGGCATCGGGTCGCCCTGGTAGACGGCTTGCCAGATACGGGGCGGAGTCGTCTCCCGCGTCTCGATAAGCTGCTCCAGGGGAATGACGTCAGGGGCGAGGGCGTTCCCGTCCTCATCAATCGCCGGGAAGACAAGATGCTCCCATTGATCGCCTTCCTCCTCGAGGATGCGGCCCATGATGTCGAGTTCGCCCCAGCGGGTGCCGATGCACACCTGCCGGTAGTCCCGCATCCTTCTGGCCTTGTATTCGGACTGATACCAGTTCCAGGCGGCCTCTTGCTGAATCGGGGAGAATGCCGCCTCCCATCCCCTCACGGCATCATCAAGGATGCCAAGGTGAGCGCCCCGGCCACCGATACCGGCCCCGGTGCCGGCGGCGTAGTACTCGCACCCTGTCTCCGTCGTCCACGAATGGGCGGCCTGATTCTCGCCCCCCAGCACAAGGGCCGGGAACACGTCCCGGTGATACCGGTTCCGTGTGAGGTTCCTCAGCGCCCGCCCGCTCTTGCTGGCAATGTCAGTCCCATAACCGGCATGGAGCACGTGACAGCCGGGGTGATGCCCCATGTGCCACAGCGGCCAGCGCTCGCTCACCGTCTGCGTCTTCCCGTGCCTCACCGGAGCCGTGATCATCAACTGCCGGATATCGCCCCGCGTGACGGCCTCCAGGGCCTCGCAAACTGTCCGATGGAACGGCGTGGCGAGATAGTCCGGTGTCGTATAGAGGACATAGGCGAGGAACGACTCCCGCGCCGCCTCCACCACTTCCCGCCTTACATCCGACTCCAGTTGCCGGAGGGCGTCCATGGTCAGCCCGCCCGCTTCCTGGAGGTGTCGAGAATGTGGAGATTGGCCTTGATCCGCTCACGGCGTTCATCCGGCGAGCCTTCATCGGCCTCCGGCTTGTCCGCGTCTTCCACCGCCACCACGCTTCGCTCACTGAGGTAGTGCGGAAAGCGGCCTTTCAGAAGCTGCACGATCGCCGTGGGGTGCTTCGACTCCATGACAAGATCAATGCCGCGCTCCAGGAAGTCGCCTTCGGCAGCGCCGACACGTCGCCGGAAGTCGTCAAACTCCGGCTCCGGTTGCTTGCCCGCGTCCATCCACCGGCGATAGGTCGCGTAGTCGATACCCGCCTTTTCACACGCCAGCTTCCGGGGAAGGCCCCTGCTGAGACACTTGCACAGCTTCCGGGTGACGGCCTCGGTCAGCTTCGTGCCGTGCGCCCCGCCGTAGTCCTGCGCCATGGCATCACGGTTCCGCGTAGACGTTGACGTGAACCGGGCTGCTTTCGCTCGCCGCCGGAGCCCAGACCCACAGCTTGCCGCCCGTGCCGGCCCGCGCCCGCGCAACGTCCAGTGGACGCAGCTTGCGCCCCCTGCCGACATCCGGCGGGTCGTCGCCATCGTCGAGATGCACCAGCACATAGTTCTGCGGGTCCGCCTGGATCGAGTAGGTTTCGCTGCCGTCCAGGCTTAGCGCTGCGATGATGTCAACCGGCGTCCTTGTCAGGGCCAGGTCCATCAGTGCGTGGCGTGCGGCCAGTTGAGCCAACAGGGCACGATGGCGTGATCCGTGGTGTCATTGTCCTCGGTCAGCACAATCCCGGCCAGCTTCTCCGCATTGGTGGACGTGTCGTCATCCACGTCACCATCGGCATGGGTCCACAGCAACTCATAGGCGGTGCAGCTTGCGGCGGCCCTCACAGCGGAGTCGCCCCAAACCTGCACCCATCCATATTTGTCGTCAGCGAAGGCCGCCGTGGCGACTCCGAAGGTCGTCACGTCATCATTCGCTCCGGGTGCTGCCGTGCTGCCCTGATCGCGCTTGATCGCGACAAGAGCACCGTTCGCAATCGCCCCATCGGCCTGGATGTACTGATAGACCTTCGTGCCATCGTCCGTGATGTTGGCGCCCAGCGTCATCCCGTCAAACTCCGGTGCATCGGTGCGGGCGGTCGCGTTGATTCCCATCTGATACATGGTCGCTCTCCCTCACCCGGTATGGGTCAACACGCCCTGAAGGCGGCGGTTGGAGACACACAAGGCCCCGGCCCAGCCGATGAGCTTGACGTGCGCGTCCTGATTGATCGCGAAACGATCCGGGCCAAGGGGAACCATGTTCCGGTCTTTGTGCGACCTCAGCGCCAGATAGTCAGTGTTGACCATGTAAGCGCGGTTCGCCGGCATGTCGCCGCCCACGCCACCATCAAGCAAGACATCGGCGACGTTGAATTTCAGGGCAGACCCAAAACCCGCGCCGGCGTTCCGTTCGTCGTTGGTGAACCGCTGCTGTTCGACGAGGCCGTCCCAATACAGGCCGTAATAGACGTTATCCATGATAACGAGGTCCGGCATGTCCCTGCCGCGAACGAGCTGCACCCAAAGCGCCTGCAGACGCCCCTTCAAGGTGTCCTTGTCGGGTGCTGAGCCAACGCTGCTGGCAATGTTTCGCCAGAAGGGATTGATGGCCGGGTCGATGCCGCCGTAAAGGCCGGTTGCGGGGCTTGTGCTGATCGCCGCCTGAATGCCGGCAATCTGCTTGCCGCCGTCCTCTGTGCCGGTGGAATAGACATCCTTCGACATCCCGTTTGCGGCAGTCCTCTCAGCGTTCGTGATCCGCTTCGTCAAGAGGTTGTGCACCGCCTCGCGGCCGGAGTTCTGGATTTCCTCAAGGCCGCTGATCGAAACGGCAATCGCAATCTGCTTCCAGGCATACCGGGCACTGTCGAGCACGATCTGGGGGCTGATATCCAGCGGCTCGTAGCCGGAATATCGCCGGTAGGTCTCGTTCTCGGCATAGTCGAGACCCTCAAGGATTTCGGTTCCGCCGCTGATCGTGGACATCTTCTTTTTGCGCTTCAAACGTGCCAGGAGGGCGTTGTTGTTTGAAACATTGTCGGCAATCTGCTTGGAGCGATACCGAAGGGTCGTGGTGACCATTTCGCCAACTGTGGGCATTGTTGTTCTCCGAACGGGTGAGCCGTGCCATAGCGCGCGCTATGACGTTCAATCCGCAGATTGTTGGCTGTGCCGTTCGGGTGCGGTCAGGTAACGCCTGCCGACTCGTGTCGGCCCTTGCTGATCCTGCCGTCAGGCCCGAAGGTCCGGGCTACTACTGCATGGGGCTTTCAGTCTGCTTGTCGGCCTCGCGAAACCCGCCGGGACCGCGCCCACGGGAATCATCCTAGAGGCACTGTGCGAGGAGCGTCAAGCCCTGGGAACGGGTATCCCCATTTGTTCGGCCAGCAATTCCTCCACACTCATCCCGGAGGGGGGCATCGGTTCGCTACCGCCGCTTGGCCTGATACTGACCGCTAGTCGCTCTTGCCTCGCCCGTTCGGCCTTGCGCTCAGCGTCCGCCGCCGCCACGCCATCCCGTGCCGCCTGCTTGCGCTCATCGGCAATCATGGCGTCCCGGACAGCCGGGACAGACCATGACGCCTCCGTGTAGAGCCGATGAAGGTCCGGCGTCTCGCCACGGTCAAGAGCCGCCGCCACCGCCTCGTTGATCGCACCTTGCAGCGCGTGAAGGTGCGGATAGGTCACCGGGTCCGCCGCCATCCGACTGATTGCCATGGTGGCCTCCATCGACCGCCGTTGCCGATCCGCCGCCGCCGCTTGCTCCTGCGATGCCTGCACCGCCTGAGCCTCCACAGTGGCCCGCTCTCGCACCGTCACCGCCATCACCGCCTCGGCAAACTGCACCGGGTCAATCCCGTACTCCGTGAGGATGTTCCAGACGGCAGGAAACTTCGCGTCCAGGGCGGAATAGCGAAGCACCCGATCCGTCTCAATCAACAGGCGGAACACCTCATCGGGGGTCTTCCCGACATGATCAATGTAGTCCCGAAACTCATCGGCCAGCGCCCGATAGGGGGCCGCGTCCTGCAACTTCCGGGTGAAGGCCGCATTCAGCGCCCGATCCCTGTCCAGGAGATACGCCTGAGCCTCGGGGCTCTGTTGCTCAAACATGGCGCGGTCCTTCGCCGGCCAGTTCCCCGGAGCCTCCAGGGCGGCCCTTTCCTGCCGCTCAGGAGCCTCAGGATCGCCGGAAGGGGTCTCAATGGTGGTATCGGTCATTCTGCCTCTCCTGCCTCGCCATAGGCTTGTTCAAAGCCCACGCTGTCAATCCGCTCACCCCAGCGCTTCAAGTCAGGTCCGGGGTCGCTCGGCTCAATCGGGGTCCGGGTGCGCTCCATGTACTTCTTGTCGCCCGGTCCCACGTCTATGACGCCGTTCCGCCGGTTGTGCTCATCACGCTCGGCCTTCGTGCGAAACACGGTCCCATCCACCGGACTAACCGTCTCCGGCAGGGCGTCCGTCAGGATCGTCGGGCCGGTGCCAAACTTCCTCGGCTCATAGGCATGTCTAATCCGATATCGCACTACCATGGGAACCTCCACATGCAGAAAACGGGCGGGGCTGTTCCCGGAGGATGCTCGCCCGCCCGTTTTCCATTCGAGAAACCCTCGCGCAACCGCCTCAACGGACGGCAAGTCAAGCCCGCCTCGGCGACCGCGAATGGCCCTGCCATCATACCCTCAATGTGCCTGGGGTGGAACACCGTTCACCACAAACCGCCTCAGCGTGGCACCGTCAGGCCAGCCGGCGAGTTCCGCAACATCGTCAGCCTCAGGGCCGTGAAGACGGCGGATCAAGTCTTGCACACCGCCGGCATAGTGCGCCGCTGCCCTCTCGATGTTCGCCGCCATGCTGTCATCCAACGGTTCCTCAAGCCTCACGTGCGAGACCACAGCCGCCGCACGGCCAATCATCATCGCAATCGGGTCGAAAACCTCCGGGTCCTGCACGACAAGCCTCAACATCCGCTGGGTCAGTTCATGGTCGTCGTCATTCATCGCCGCCTCCTATGGCTGGATTCTGAAATATATATAGGCGGATAGGGGAAAACGGTGAGGGAGGTCGTGTGTTCATCGCCGTGGCGTTCCACCCCCCCGGGGGTCGGATTTACACTTTCGATTCAGCCTCGCCGCCCTGCCACGCCACCCCTGGCCGTGGGGAGGGTGCTGGGAAGGGGCGGCGGGTGCCGATCTGCTTACCAGACGGTGACATAGTAAGCCACGCCCCGCACTAACTGTCTGTTCTATGGGCCTTTTTCGCGCTCTGCAAACTGATTTCAAATCAGTTGACACCCTGGGAGCCTGCCGCGCCCGCCCCGCGCCGTCCGGCCTCGCACGTGCGCGCATAGGGCGGTTGTGCATCCACCCCCTATGGCCTTGGCATTCATGGCCGATACCGATTGCCCTGCCAAGCGCATTCATGGTGCGTGTCCGTGGTGGAGCCATGGCCCTTCTGCCATCCCCCGGCGAAAGGGAGTACGCGTTCGCGGTGACGCGACGCGCTCTATCTGAAGACTCCTCCTAGAGGCTCTACCTAGAGGCTCTACCTCAATAACTCTAACTCGTTGACGGTTTGGGTCCGCCTTGATTACCGGTTTGGGTCCGCCTTGATTACCGGTTTGGGTCCGGGTGATTGACGGTTTGGGTCCGCCTTGATTGACGGTCTGTGACCGGGCCTCCTTCGGCGGCACCTCATAGACATTCGATCCCCGGCGACGGCGTTTGACGGCGACAAGTCCCATGTCGGCAAGCCGCTGAATGCGATCCGTGACGGTCGTGCGGCGAGACAGTCCCATGTCTTCGGCCAGGGTCGCCAGCGCCGGATAGGCGTTCCCGTCCTTGTCGCGGTAGGAGTACAGCACGGCCCATGTCCGCCACAGATCGGGCGTCAAGCCCCTGTCGAGCAACAGGGGAAGGCGCACACGCGGCGATCCCTCACAAGGTGCCTGGGGGCCGATCATCCATGCAAAGCGGTCCCCCTCGATGATGTAGCCCTTGCGCTTCAACTCGTTTCGCCATCGCCGGACTGCCCGCTCGGTGTGCCGCATGGCAAGTGACCATCCGCCTCGCGGCGTCCTGAATTGGCGATCCTCGGCCTCGGCCTCCGGGTCCGAATGGAAGGGGAGAAAGCCGAAGATGGTGGACACGTGCATGACCGCGCCATCGGTGAGCCGGTCGCCGCACCGGAGGATTGACCTCGGCACCATGGCGAAGTCGGGGAGCGCGGCGTCTGGCGCTTCCAGGCTCATCGCCGGCCACCCTTCATGTCGGGATCAACCGGCGGGTCGTCGAGGCCCCCGGTGAACAGCCGGTGATGGATGCCCTTGTTGCAACGGGCGTCCTGGGTGAGCGCGTCATAGGTGCCGCCGCACCATCCACACACGCGGCGGTAGGCGTTGCGATCCGGCGGGGGTCTGGTATGCTCGGGGTCGGACATTGGTGCTGTCCATCTCCTACAACTGGCCCCGTCGCTCACCATCCATTCAGGGCGGCGGGGCGTTTTCTTTAGGGGAGGGTGTCGGGCGTCATTCAGGCGGCGGGCGCCACGCGACCGGACTTGATCCACGCGATCACGTCCGCGCCTGCATAGAACACCTTTGCCTCAATCTTGTGGAAGGCCGGCCCCCGTCCATGGTGCCGCCACTGCGACAACACGCCCTCGGGAGCGATTGCCCGCATTTCCGGGTCCGAAGCTCGATAGAGCTTGTCAGGGTCGAAACCGTACATGAATTAGCCCCCCTTCGGTCGAATGAAGGGAGGCTAATCGCTACGCATGTCCGCGAAAGACGCTATATGCGGGGTTGTGGATACTCTTGTCCCCGCGTTTCAAGCCTCCTGCCGGATCGGGACAACCTCGCCCCGCTTGCCGGTCAGCATCGCCGCCATACGCTCGCCATGGGCGTCCTGGGTCTGTTGCAGGGCACTCCCGGACTGCCGCGCATAGCGGTTCGCCATGGCAACCGTCTTGTGGCCCAGCAAGTCGCGCAACATGAACACTGAGACTCCGTGAGCCGCCGCCGATGTAGCAACGGATCGGCGGATGTCATGCAACCGGACATCCTCAATCCCGGCGTCCCTACAGGCCAACAGGAAGCGCCGCCGGAGCGTTGCATAGGAGAGCGCCCTGTCACCCTCGCCGGCAAAGACGAAGGGGTTATGGGCGATGCGCGGCACGTCAGCGATGACCTCCCGTGCCATGGCCCCCAGCGTCCGCACGGAGCGCCCCGTCTTCGTTGTCGGCAGGACAACGGCCCCGGTCTCAAAGTTCACGTCATCCCATCGGAGCGCCAGCGCCTCGCCAGTGCGCCACCCGGTCATCAACAGGAAGCGAAGCGCCCCGGTGACGAATGGGTTGTCTATGCCCGCCAGTGCCGCCCCCAGCGCCTCAATCTCCGAAGGCGCAAACACGCGGTCGCGTGGTTCCTCACGGGCTTTCTCGATTCGCCGTGCCGGGTTGTTGTTCTGGCCTCGCCATTCCCATTCCTCAAAAAGGGAGAACAGCCGGGCGATGAAGGCAAGTGTCCGGTTGCCTTGGACTGGCGCACAACGGGCAATGGCCCGCTCGATATCGGCACGGGTCACGTCCGCCACCTTGATAGCGCCAAGGGCGGGCCGGACAGTCCGCTTTGCCTGCGCCCGGTAGTCTTGCACCGTGCGAGGGGCAAGCCGCCCGTCCGCCATGCGGCGTGGCGCATACTCATTGAAGAACCTATCGAGGCCGTCCGCCACAGTCGGGGCCTGTCGGGCTTGGTCACGCTCCCGGAGCGGGTCCGTTCCGTCTCGCACGTCGGCCAGCATCTCGCCGCCGCGCCGCCGCGCTTCCTTCAAGGTCATCTCGCCGGGCCTTCCGATAGTGGCCTGGCGCTTCCGGCCACGAAAGCGATAGCTGAGGACATAGGCCGCCGCGCCATTCGGCGTGATGCGAAGGCCGAATCCCTTCAAAGTGGCGTCCCATTCGATACGGGTCTTTGGCCCCGGTTTCGCGTCCCTGATCCGCCGTTCCGTGAGTGTCAACTGACTGGATTCCGTTTGCATGTCATTTCTCCCGTGTCACCACTATGTCACCACTTCGCCAATAATCTGCGTTCACGAGAGATAACGCAAGCGAATTCGGAAGACGGCCTAACCGCCGGATATCATGTCTCTTTTTTCAAGGCGGTTCACACGTGCGAATGTCTGCGAAGGGCCTCCCGGAGGGACTGCAAATCCGTTTACACCGGTTCGATTCCGGTCCTAGCCTCCACTGATTTCATCACGTTATCCGACGGTTATAGTTCAGAAATCAAACCGTGTCAGCACTATCTCAGCACATTGAGATGCTGGGTCAGCAGAATCACAAGTCGAGCGTGAGTTTGTCGTCACGCAAATCGCCGCCGACCCGGGTGTCCCAGAGGAAAGCATGGCGCTCATCTTCTTTGAAGGAGTCCGGCCGATGGTGATCTACATGCACGGGTGCAACGGGGACAATCCCGAACCGCTCAGCAGAGCTCTCTTGAGAGCCGGGTTTGGGGTCGATGCCGGTTGTGCCGACACCAGTCCGAGACGGACTTGAGCGCCCGCGCGAATCGCCCCTTGGCCGTGCAGCAGCGAACTTCCGGGTATCCCTTCCGCGACTTCGCCCAGACATGGGTGAAATTGAGGAAGTCAAAGGTCGCATCGCCGTCGTGGCTCCCGGGGTACTTCAGCCGGAAGTCTACAAAGCGGGTCTTGGTCGGGTGGAGCACAAGTCCGTACCGGTCAGGACGCTTGCCCGGGACGTCAAGCACCCGCCTGACGTCCCATTCGGTCGCAAGGAGAAGCAGCGCGTCATCGGCGCACCGCACGAGCCGGCAACGGCCCCGCATACGTGACATGACCTCCTTCTCAAACCATTCGTCCAGCACATGGTGCAGGTAGATACTCGAGAGTATTGGATGTCTGCTCGAAGTTGCTCACCCGTCTCACCTTCGCGCTGTACCGGCCTCACCACGTCGCAAGAAGCGCAATTGGTACGTGCACACCGAGCCCGATGAACGTCGTGTCCGCGTGCTTCATGAATCCGGTTTCCCATAAGAGGCCGTTTTCCCGATCCTCCCACTGGACGACGGGCAGCGCACCGCGCCGCCACCAATGCCCTTGGGAATAGTTGCCACTGACGCCGGCGCTCAGCCCGACATGCCAGCCCTCAAGCACTTCCCAGGCCCCGGTCACGCCGACGAAGGGCCCCCATGTCCGATGCGACGTTCGCACGACTCCCGTTCGTACACGCAGCCACTCTCCTATGAGCGGAGCATTGATGCCGGCCCAGGGATGCCACGTCGCATAGTCGCTGTCGCTGTCGGGATGAAAGCTCTTGATCAGCCCGAGTTCCGTTCGCAGCCCTGAATCGCCGGATGCCGGGCCGGGCGCCGCAAGCAGGACTGCCATCGCCAGCGCTGCCGCTTTCGTGATGCCGCTGATGCACTGCGTCGGGTTCATTGCGAGACCCTCCATTCGTCCGTGGTGTCGTCGCCCTTGCTCCGGTTGCAGCCGGAACATAGCAATTGAAGGTTGCCGGGATGATTGGTGTCGCCGCATGAGCGCCGCGGGATGATCGCCGGCAACGACACAATCAGCTGCGGCGCGGACCGCCCGCTGTGGATAAGTCGCCCCCCGCCACCAGACTCCGGGCGGTCGCTGCAGCGGGCGACTTACCCACAGCTGCACCGAACCATAGTGAGAGATTTTCGATTCCGAAAAGTGAGCAATTTTCAGTCAGCATTGACAGTCTGGCCTGCAGCTCGTAGCCCTTCACCGTGCGCGCGCCCATCCGCCCGTCCGCCACGCGGGCCTGGCGACGCTCTTCCCTCAGGACCATCTCGCCGGGCCGGCCGATAATCACCTGGCGCAAGTATCCCTGAGATCGGTAGTTCAGGATGTAAGCAACGGCGCCCGTCGACGTGATGCGAATCCCGAACCCCTTCACCGTGGCATCCCACTCGATACGCATCTTCGGCCCCGGTTCGACGCTCCTAATTCGCCGTTCCGTGAACGTCGACTGTCTTGGAGACCTTTTCATGTCGACATCTTCTTTCCGGTGTCAAAGCTTGGCGGAATCGCCCTTTTCAGCGTCCCGTGTCGACACAGATCGTCATTCGTCCATTCTAGGTACTGAATCGGATCGAATCTTGCCCCATTTAGGGGGGTGTCAACGGATGACAATCCGTTTGCACAAGTTCAATTCGGGTCCCGGCCCCCATGCCCTGGAATCCCGGTCATCAGTCCACTGGCGGCTCATCACCGGCGATGGCGCAGAAGTAGTCTCCCTGGCGAACCAGGCGGTGACTGCGCCGCGTGTAGAGGCATCCTGCGACCGGAGCGGTCACCGGGTGGCGCACGCCTCTGGCCGGATCAAGAATGTGGGCAAATGTCTCACCCCTGGCGACGTGCTTGCCGAGCTCTTCCGCATAGATGACGATGCCGCCGGTCCGGGCCTGAAGTCGCCGCAGACCGGCAACCGAACGCGCCTGGCACCTTGGACTGGGGAGAGGTTCCGGCTCTCCACCGACGATGCCGCGGCGGCGGAGCCAGCGCAGCAGCCCGCGCGCCGCAGGCAGGGTCAGGTGGTCGTCGACATCCCTCTGTCCGCGCAGTTCCAGGACGGCGGCAAGACAGCCTGGTCGTTCGAGGCTCGTCGGAAAGTGCCTGGCGATTCCCTGCCAGAAGAGGACATGGGCCGACTTGAAGGTCATCATGGGATTGCCATCGTCAACGATCACCACCTCACTTTCCATGTCCCGGGCGAGATCCCCGGCGTCGGGCCAGTGGAGAGAACTGACGAACATGTGCGGCAACGCCTCCCAGGCCGTGTGAAGATCGAGGACGTAGTCGCTGTCCAGCGACAGACGCAACAGGATTGTCTTCAGGACGTCGTCCTCACGCAGAACGCACCGGCGCTCCAGAACCTCAAGGGCCGCCCTTCTCACCTCGGCCACACTGGCATCATGGCTTTCGCCGAGGCGGCCGGTGACGACGCCAACCACTTCATCCAGGATATCGGGAAAGCCCCGGTTGTAGTTTCGCCCTGTATCGAGGTCGTGGCGCCCCGGGGTTTCCATCATGACCTGCTGCGCCAGTCCAATCGGATTGGCAAAGGGCACGATGACCACCTCTCCCCTGACATCGGCATCGCGCAGCATGCCGATGAGGTGATCGAGGACGACGATGCCGGGAAGCTCCTGGGCATGGAGTGCTGCGTGAAGGTAGGCCTTGGGCCGTGCGCCCGGTTCTCCGAAGCGATGGACGACGATGCTCCGCCCGGTCCCGAGCCCAGCCCGGGGAAGTTCGATGATCTCCTGTTTGCCGACCACGAGCCGTCCTACCAGTCGTGGACAGGATGATCCGGAGGCGGCAACTCCTCCGATCCCGACACCACCGCGAAAGACTGGCCCGGACGCACCAGCCGGCTCGGGCGACGGCCATAGAAGATGCCGCTAGCCCGGCTCGCAACCGGTGTGCGCGCCCTGTGCCAATCGGCTTCCGACGGATCGACGATATCGGCGACGATCGCGCCTGCTTCGACCCTGTCGCCTGGCGCCAGTCGGTAACTGACGACCCCGGCGACGGGCGCCACCAGGTTGTCGGATCCGGCAAGCGGAGTCGGCTGGCACAGCAGGTCCGGCGGCGGCACCGCATCACCGGCGATGAAGCCGTGACGCACGAGAAACCGCCACAGGGCCGACGCATCATCCCGGGCAAGGTCGTCACCGACATCGGACTGCCCTCTCAGCTCCAGGGTCGTCGTGAAGGGTGCATCTGCGATCACATGGTCGGGAAAGGCCCTGCGGATGGTCGACCAGGCAACGGCGGCGGCGTTTTCGAAGGCCGTGCCGTCCGTGACGTCGTGCAGCAGGATGGTGCGGCAGCCGAGGTCGCCTGCCAGATCGCTGTAGAGCGGCCAGACGTCCCGGGGGAAATAGATGTACGCGATCCCCTCGCCGTGACAGTGCAGGTCGAACACGAAGTCGCTGTCGATCGAAAGTCCGAGCAGTGTCTTCCTGAGCTGATTGGCCTCTCCTGGCGCGGGCCATTCGGCGACCGCATCAACGAGGGCCTGGTGAATAATTCGCGTATTGGCTTCCCGGTCATCGGTCAGCAGACCGCCTATCCCCTGCACCACGACGGCACCCAGATCCGGATACCAGCGGTTGAAATTGCCATCACCGGCCAGATCGAAACGGCCCAGGTGGTAGTTGAGGATGCGATTGGCGAGACCGACGGGATTGGCGAGGGGAACGATCACGAACTCCCCGTTGAGCTCCCCCTCCTCGTCCGCCGCCTTCAGCCAGGACAGCATGTGGTTGAGTACCAGTGATCCCGGGAGTTCATCGGCATGAAGCGCGGCCTGGAAGTAGAGTTTCGGGCGCGCGCCCGGTTCACCGAAACGATGCACGACGACGTGGCGCTCGCTTCCTGGGCCCGGGGACAGGAGAGGAATTGTCTCGATGCGGTGTGCCACCGCCGGCTGGCTCCTATCCGCCCGTGACACTCATGTGGCGGGCGACGCTCGGCCTCCTCGTTGCCCGGTCGATGACAAAGTCATGGCCCTTGGGCTTGCGGCCGATGGCCTTGCGGATGGCCGCTTCAAGCAGCCCATCATCGGGAGACGTGCGCATGGGTGTCTTCAGGTCCGCGGAGTCTTCCTGGCCAAGGCACATGTAGAGGGTGCCGGTGCACGTCAACCGGACCCGGTTGCAGGATTCGCAGAAGTTGTGGGTCATCGGCGTGATGAAGCCGAGGCGTCCGCCAGTCTCGGCAATGCGCACATAGCGTGCCGGACCGCCGGTCCGGTGATCGCTGTCGATGAGCGTCCACCGCCTGGCGAGATCGGCCCTGACAACCGACAGCGGCAGATACTGTTCCGTCCGGTCACCGTCGATGTCGCCCATGGGCATGGTCTCGATGAGTGTCAGGTCGAACCCTCGTTCGCCACACCAGCGAATCATGCGGTCGAACTCATCCTCGTTGACACCCTTCATGGCCACCGCGTTGATCTTGATCGCAAGTCCTGCCTGCGTCGCCGCGGCGATGCCCTCCATCACCCTGTCCCATCGGCCCCAGCGCGTGATCGCCCGGAACTTTTCCGGATCGAGGGTGTCAAGCGAGACGTTGATTCGCCGCACACCGGCTTCATGGAGCGCCCCGGCATGGCGCGCGAGCTGGCTGCCGTTGGTGGTCACGGTCAGTTCGTCGAGGCCGCCGCCGTGAAGGTGCCGTCCCAGGCTCCTGAAGAGCTGCATCACGCCCTTGCGCACGAGGGGCTCGCCTCCGGTGATGCGGACCTTTCGCGTGCCGAGACGCACGAATGCGCTGGTCAGGCGGTCGAGTTCCTCGAGGGTGAGAAGGTCCTTCTTGGGAAGGAAGGTCATGTCTTCCGACATGCAGTAGACGCAGCGAAAGTCGCACCGGTCTGTCACCGAAATCCGGATGTAGCTGATCTCACGACCGAAGGGATCGACAAGTGGCGTCATCATGCGGGTTCACAAGAAGGAGGCAGGCAATCCTACCGCCGGACCATCCGTCATTGCAATGCCGGCAACGTGCGGGGGCAGGAATGGCACGACCGGAAAGGAGGTCCGCGCAGTCCGCCAGGGAAGCTTGTGTTGACGTTTTTTCGAAACTGGACAGCCGGGGTGATTGTGTCGCAGTGTGAATTGCTGCGGAGACAACTGGTGCGGAGACGGCGGGGGAATGGCCCTATTCATAGGCAAACGCTTGCTGATGATGCTTGTCACGATGTTCGTGACGTCCGTGCTTGTCTTCTCGCTCCTCGAATTCACACCTGGCAACGTCGCCAGCAAGACCCTCGGTCCCTACGCCACTCAGGCGCAAAAGGAGATCCTCTACAACAAGCTCAATCTCGATGATTCCCTGGCAGTGCGCTACGTGCGCTGGATCTCGGTCCTCTCCGGCATCATCAAGGATCCGGTCTACGATCCCGATCTCAAGCTCGGCTACAAGGACCCCAGGGGCGATCAGTACTTCGGCAACTTCGGCTGGTCGCTCAAGTACCGGCTGCCCGTGAACGACATCATGTGGCGCCGTCTGGGCAACACCATGATCCTTGCCGGCGTTGCCTTCGCCATCATTGTACCCCTCTCGCTGGTCTTCGGCGTGTTGTCGGGCATGCGGGAGGGAAGTGCACTCGACAGGTCGCTCTCCTACACGGGCATCACGCTCACCTCCATTCCGGAGTTCGCGTCGGCCACCTTCCTTCTGGTCATCTTCGTGCTCATGCTCGGGTGGTTGCCGGGCACCTCGAACATGCAGAGTTTCGAGCCCTGGTCGTGGGCTTCGCAAATGGTGCTGCCTGTCCTTGTTCTTGTGCTCTACGACTTCGGTTATGTCGCGCGCATGGTGCGGGGCTCCATGGTCGAGGTCATGACCCGACCCTACATCCGCACGGCGATCCTGAAGGGCCTGCCCTACCGCCAGGTCATTCTCAAGCACGCTTTGCGCAATGCGCTGATCGCTCCGTTCACGGTCATCCTGCTGCAGATCCCCTTCCTCATCACGGGCGTCGTCGTCACCGAAACCGTGTTCAGCTATCCGGGATTCGGCAAGATGCTGCTCGAGGCCGCACTCTTCGGCGACACGGCGCTGATCGAGGCCGCCACACTCATTGCCGTCTTCATTGCCGTGTCGACACAGCTCGTCGGGGATGTGGGCTACATGTACATCAACCCGCGCATCCGCTTCATATGATGATTCCTGCATGACCGACACCACCACAGACAACGCCCCGGCGACTCCCGCCAACGCCGAACAGCCGGACCGGACGGGCTGGGCACGGTTCTTCTATTCGATCGGCCTCCTGCGCGAATCGCCTGCCGCGATGATCGGCCTGTCGCTCGTCATGTTGTGGGTTCTCGTCGCCATCTTTGCCGACGTGATCACGGTCTGGGGTCCCAACGAGTACGACTATTCGGCCATCTCCGTGCCACCGTTGACCGTCGATGGCCACTGGCTCGGAACCGACATCTCCGGCCGCGACATCTGGTCGCGCCTTGCCTACGGGGCGCGTGCGACCCTGACCGTGGCGCCGGCAGCCATTCTCGTGTGCTATTTCGTCGGCATCACCATGGGCATGCTGGCCGGATACTACGGCGGCTGGGTCGACAGCATCCTGATCAGCCGCATCAGCGACATCATCCTGTCCTTTCCGCTGATCATTCTCTTCATCATCATCATCACCGTCTTCGGTGCCTCCGCGCTCAACATCATCGTCGCCGTCACCCTGGCGTCATCGCCTGGAATCGGCCGCATCGTGCGCGGGCTCACCCTCGATCTGCGCAATCTCGAATATGTCTCGGCAGCCCAGATCCGGGGCGAGCGGAGTCTCTACATCATGGCGGTGGAACTCCTGCCCAATGCCCGGGGACCGCTCATCGTCGATGCCTGTCTGCGCATGGGTTACACGGTCATCACCATCGGAATCCTCGGATTTCTCGGCCTCGGCCTGCCACCTCCCGATCCCGACTGGGGTGGCATGGTGTCCGAATCGCGGACCATGGCGACGGTTCCAGGCATGGCCTACATGCCGATCATTCCGTCCATTGCCGTCTCGAGCCTGGTGATCGGCTTCAACCTCCTGGCCGACGGCCTGCGGGAAATCTCGACAAGGGACTGAACCCATGGCGCATGCCTCCAGCGACGACTACGTCCTCGAGATCGAAAATGTCGGGATCTCCTACTTCACCCGCCTCGGAGAGATTCCTGCGGTCCCGGATTTCTCTCTCAAGCTGAAGCGGGGCGAGAGCTACGGTCTTGTCGGCGAATCGGGATGCGGCAAGACCACCGTGGCCATGGCCATCATGAACTACCTCGGCCTCAACGGCGGCATCGTCAAGGGACAGATCAGGTTCGAGGGGCGCGACATGGCGACCATGTCCGACGAGGAGCTGCGTGCCGTCCGCGGATCACGAATCTCCATGGTCTACCAGGAGCCTATGAGTGCACTCAATCCGTCACTCACCATCGGCACCCAGATCAAGGAGGTGCTTGTCGTCCACGAGGGCGTTTCCGACGCGGAGGCCGCGGAGCGCTCCATCGAGATGCTGCGTGATGTCAACATGCCGGATCCCGAAAGGGTGATGACGCGCTATCCGCACCAGATTTCGGGAGGCCAGCAGCAGCGTGTCGTCATCGCCATGGCCATGCTGTCCAACCCGTCGCTCCTGCTCCTCGACGAACCCACTACCGCACTCGACGTGACGGTGGAGGCGACGGTGATCGATCTCATCGTGCAATTGCGCGAGAAGTTCAACACCACCCTGCTCTACATCAGCCACAATCTCGGCCTTATCGTGAAGGTCTGTGACCGCGTCGGTGTCATGTACTCAGGCTCCATGGTCGAGGAAGGCACCATACGCCAGGTCTTCAAGGAAACCCGTCACCCTTACACCTTCGGTCTTTTCGACTGCATTCCCACACTCGGTGCGGACAAGCACTCCCGGAAACTGCAACCCATTCCGGGGCAGGTGTCGCTTCCCCATGAACGACCGTCAGGCTGCTCCTTCGGTCCACGCTGCAACTACTTCACGCAAGGGGTCTGCGATGTCGGCGAGACCCCCCTCGAGACAGTGGCGGACGCCCACCACGTGCGCTGCCGTCGCATCGACGAGATTCGCCACGTTCCCTCCGCAGCGGAGAGCGAGGTCGCCGGCGGATATGGCGATCCCGTGCTTGATGTCGTCGACATGAGCAAGTTCTACGAGATCAACGATGTGTCTCTCGCGTCACTGGTCAAGGGCCAGAGCCGCCACTACGTCAAGGCCAACGAGAAAATCAGCTTCAGTGCGCAACGCGGCCGCACCGTCGCCATCGTCGGCGAATCAGGATGCGGCAAGTCGACCTTTGCCAAGGTGCTCACCGGACTCGAGACCGCCACCGAGGGCGAGATCATGTTCGAGGGCCGCAACATCGCCGTCATTCCGGTGCACAAGCGGAATCAGGACCTCATCCGCGCCATGCAGATGGTGTTCCAGAATCCAGATGGCACGCTCAACCCGAGCCATTCCGTCGGTCACTGCATCGGTCGGGTCATCAAGAAATTCGGCATCCGCACCGACAGCGAGGGAATCAGGGAACAGGTGGGCGAGATGCTCGATGTCGTCCGCCTGCCGAAGGCCTTCTCGACGCGCAAGCCGCGGCAGCTTTCCGGCGGCCAGAAGCAGCGAATTGCGGTGGCCCGCGCCTTTGCCGGCAATCCCTCGATGGTCATCGCTGATGAACCGGTCTCGGCACTCGATGTCTCAGTGCAGGCGGCCGTCATCAATCTCCTCAATGATGTGCAGAAGCGCTACAACACCACCCTGCTCTTCATCAGCCATGATCTTTCGGTGGTCCGGTTCCTGTCCGACGAAATCGTCGTCATGTACCTCGGCGAGATCATGGAGGCCGGTTCGTCGGAACGCATCTTCATGCCGCCCTATCACCCCTACACCGAAGCCCTGTTGTCGGCCGTGCCGATCCCCGATCCCGACATCATCCAGAAGCGCATCCGTCTGGAAGGCGAAATGCCGTCCGCTCTCGATCCCCCGGGGGGATGCCGATTCGCCTCCCGCTGTCCACGGTACATCGGCAGGATCTGTAACGACGAGGTCCCTCCAGACCGAGAGGTCGGAGGTGGCCACACCATCAAGTGCCACATCCCCCTTGATGAACTCTCCGCGGTAGAGCCGATCTTCAACACCAGGGACAGTGCGGACTGAACGCCGCCATGGGATGGTTGTCATGGAACCGGTGCCGTCCCTTTCGGGTTGACGCAAGTTGCCCTAATGATGCGGTCTGCCCTGACATCAGGCCGAGAGCATGAAGTACTCCCTGTGGAACCTTCTTCGCCAGGCCCCCCGCGGTCATCGGGACTGGCCGCAGGCCTGGCGCAATCCCGAGCCGAAGGAGTCCTACGACGTCATCATCATCGGCGCCGGAGGCCATGGTCTTGCCACCGCCTACTACCTGGCGAAGGAGCACGGCATCACCCGGACCGCTGTGCTCGAAAAGGGCTGGCTTGGCGGCGGCAATACCGGGCGCAATACGACCATCGTGCGCTCGAACTACCTGTGGGACGAGAGCGCACACCTCTACGAGCATTCCCTCAGGCTCTTCGAGACCCTGTCACAGGATCTCAACTTCAACGTCATGTTCTCTCCGCGCGGCGTCATCAACCTCGCGCACAACGAACATGACCTGAAGGAACTGCGACGGCGCGGTCACGCCTGCCGACTCAACGGCATCGACTACGAGATGGTGACTCCCCGGGAAATCAAGGAGATCGCGCCGATCATCAACATCTCAAGGTCCATCCGGTATCCCGTTCTCGGCGGCGCCATGCAGCGACGCGCCGGGAATGCCCGCCACGATGCCGTGGCCTGGGGCCTTGCCAGACGCGCCGACGAGTACGGTGTCGACATCATCCAGAACTGTGAAGTGACGGGCATCGACGTCCGGGACGGCCGGGTCACAGGCGTGCAGACGACCAGAGGAGCGATCAGGGCCGACCGCATCGGAGCGGTTCCGGCAGGCCACGCGTCCGTCATCGCCTCGATGGCCGGCCTGCGCCTGCCGGTCGAAAGTCATACCCTCCAGGCCATGGTGACAGAGCCGGTCAAGCCGGTGCTCGATACCGTCATCATGTCAAACACCGTGCATGTCTACATCAGCCAGTCCGACAAGGGGGAATTGGTGCTCGGGGCCGGCATCGACGGTTACAACAGCTACAGCCAGAAGGGTGGCATCAACGTCATCGAGCATCAGCTTGAGGGATTGTGCGAACTCTACCCCATCGTTTCGCGCCTGAAGATCATGCGGGTGTGGGGCGGCATCGTCGACATCGCGCCCGATGCCAGCCCGATCATCTCGAAGACACCGGTCGAGGGCTTCTACATCAATTGCGGCTGGGGAACCGGTGGATTCAAGGCAACACCCGGCTCCGGTTGGGTGTTTGCCCACACCATTGCCCAGGACCGGCCCCACAGGCTCAACGAAGCCTTCGATCTCGGTCGCTTCGAGAGCGGCCTGCTCATCGACGAGCACGGCGCGGCGGCCGTGGCTCACTAGGCGGGAGCAGAACGATGATGCTGATCCCCTGCCCCTGGTGTGGCGACAGGCTTGATGCCGAGTTCACCTGTGGAGGCGAGGCCCACATCGTTCGTCCCGACCCTGCCACGGCCAGCGATGCCGAGTGGGCCGACTACCTCTTCATGCGGCAGAATCCGAAGGGCCTTCATCACGAGCGCTGGTTCCATGCCCACGGCTGCCGCCGCTGGTTCCACATGACACGTGACACGGTGAGCCACCGCATCGTGGCGGTCTACGCCATTACCGCGAGTGCGCCGGAGGCAACCGGCTGATGCAGTCCTGGCGAAACAGCACAGGCGGCATCATCGATCGAAGCCGCCATATCTCCTTCACCTTCGACGGCAGACGTCTGTCCGGTCATCCAGGCGACTCACTCGCGTCGGCCCTTCTCGCCAACGGCGTCCATCTCGTCGGCAGAAGTTTCAAGTATCACCGTCCGCGCGGGATTGTCGGTTCCGGTGTGGAAGAACCCAATGCCCTGGTCAGACTTGGCGAAGGCGGTTCCGTGGAACCCAACGCGAGAGCCACGACCACGGAACTCTTCGACGGTCTGGCGGCGTCCAGCCAGAACCGCTGGCCGAGCCTCGCATTCGATGTGGGGGCGCTCAACAGCGTCGCATCGGGACTCATACCGGCAGGATTCTACTACAAGACATTCATGTGGCCTGCGAAGGCATGGACGTTCTACGAGCGATTCATCAGGCGTGCCGCCGGTCTTGGCCAGGCGCCTGAAGAACCCGATCCGGATGTCTACGAGAAGCGTTTTGCCTATTGTGACGTGCTCATCGTCGGCGCCGGTCCGGCCGGGCTACAGGCCGCACGGGCCGCCGGTCGCTCGGGCGCCCGCGTGATCGTTGCCGACGAACAGGCCGTTCCCGGTGGATCGTTGCTGGCGGAACATGTCACCCTCGACGGTGTCACGGGCCAGGAGTGGTCCGAACTGGTCCGCACTGAACTCGCGGGCATGACCGACGTCACCCTGCTCACCCGGACCACCGTGGCCGGCTACTACAATCACAATTTTCTTGTCGCCGTGGAAAGGGTCACGGACCACCTGCCTGCCGGCGGGAGTGTCCTGCCGCGCCAGCGTCTGTGGAAGATCCGGGCCCGCCATGTCGTTCTCGCCACCGGAGCCATCGAAAGGCCCCTGGTGTTTCCCGGGAACGACCGGCCCGGCATCATGCTCGCCAGTGCGGTGCGCGCCTTCGCAAACCGCTGGGGTGTACGCTGTGGTGCAAGAGCCGTCGTCTTTGCCAACAACGACAGCGCCTATCGGTCGGCCATCGATGCCGCCGACAGCGGTGTTCACGTGACAACCATCGTCGATTGCAGGGCCGAACCCCGGGGACGTCTCGTCGAGGAAGCGCAGTCCCGCGGCATCGACGTGATGGCCGGACGCGTCATATCGGGGGTCGAGGGAAGGAAACGGGTTCGCGGTGTCGCCATCTCCACCCTGGACGGCAGCGCGTCGGCAGCCGTCACCAAGGAATGCGACCTCGTCATGATGTCGGGAGGCTGGAACCCGACCGTTCACCTCGCTTCCCAGTCGGGGACCCGGCTCGCCTGGGACGAGTCCCAGGCGACCTTCATTCCCGGCGATGCCGTTCAACTCCAGACGAGTGCCGGTGCGGCAGCGGGGACCTTCGGTCTTGCCGAGTGCCTGAGATCCGGAGCACTTGCCGGAACCGAGGCAGCGGCCCAGGTTGGGTTCGACGGCGACATGCCGGCCGTGCCGGAGGTCGACGGTGACACCGGAGACGGTGCGCTCGACCTCGAACCATTCTGGTACCGTCCGGCGTCATCACGGGACGGCAAGGCCTTTCACGACTTGCAGAACGACGTCACCACCGCCGACGTGGCGCTCGCCATCCGGGAAAACTATGTCTCGGTGGAGCACTTCAAGCGCTACACGACCACCGGCATGGGGACCGACCAGGGCAAGACGTCGAACGTTAACGGCCTCGCCATTCTTGCCGATCATGTCGGCAGCAGCATTCCCGGGGTCGGGCATACAACCTTCCGTCCCTTCTACACGCCGGTCTCCATAGGCGCCCTTGCCGGCATCGACACCGGAGGCGAACTCTACGATCCCGTGCGCAGGACACCGATGCATGCCTGGCATGCCGGCAACGGCGCCCACTTCGAGGACGTCGGCCAGTGGAAACGCCCCTATTGCTACCTCCGGGAAGGAGAATCGGTCGAGGAGGCTGTCCAGCGCGAGACCCTGGCTACACGCACCGGAGTCGGCATTCTCGACGCCTCGACGCTGGGCAAGATCGATGTCCAGGGAAAGGACGCGGCGGAGTTTCTCGATCGCATCTATACCGGCACCTTCTCGACACTCACTCCCGGCCGCTGCCGGTATGGTCTGATGTGCCATGATGACGGCATGGTGTTCGATGATGGCGTGACGGCGCGCATCGCCGACAACCGGTTCCTTGTCAGCACCACCACCGGAGGTGCGGCTGCGGTCCTCAACTGGTTCGAGGAATGGCTGCAGACGGAATGGTGGGATCTCGACGTTCACGTCACATCAGTCACCACGCAGTGGGCGGCCATCGCCGTTGCCGGACCAGAAAGCCGCGAGCTGGTATCGGGCCTGACGACCACCGATCTTTCCCCCGAGGCCTTCCCCTTCATGACCTGGCGCGATGCCGACATCGCCGGCATCCCGGGCCGCATATTCCGCATCAGTTTTTCCGGGGAGACCGGCTACGAGCTCCACGTGCCGGCAAGCTATGCCCTGGCGCTGTGGCAAATCCTCATGATGGCCGGTGAACGTCATGCCATCACGCCCTACGGCACGGAGGCCATGCACGTGCTGCGCGCCGAAAAGGGGTTCATCATTGTCGGTCAGGACACCGACGGTACCACCACCCCCCATGATCTCGGGATGAGCTGGCTGGTATCGAAGAAGAAGCCGGACTTCCTCGGCAAGCGCGGCCTCGAGCGGCCCGACACCCTGCGCGAGGACCGCAAGCAGCTGGTCGGACTTCTCACCGACGATCCCCAGGAGGTCATCCCGGAAGGGGCGCACGTGTCGCCGGAACCCGGAGCGAAGCCGCCGGTCCCCATGGAGGGATGGGTGTCATCGAGCTACATGAGTCCCAACTGCGGTCACTCGATCGCCCTTGCCCTCATCCGCCGCGGGCATGACCGCATGGGCGAGTCGGTCGCCATTCCCCTGGAAGACAGGACCATCCGGGCGCGCATCGTCAAGCCCTTGTTTTTTGACGAGGAAGGAGCGAGGCTCCGTGGCTGAGACCTGGCAGCGACAGAGTCCCCTCGCCCGGCGCACGCCCCTGGATGGCGCTGCCGGGTTCGCCATGACGGAACGGGCGTTCCTGGCGAAGATCACGGTGCGGGGCAAGGTGACGGATGACGCCATCCGCGACGCTCTCGGCGCATCCCTTCCGAGTGAACCCAACACCGCTTCTTCCGGCGAGGACCACACCATCGTGTGGCTGGGACCGGATGAATGGCTCGTCGTCGGCCCGCCGGAGACCGAAGGGACACTTTCCTCCGCCCTCGCCACGGCCCTCCCCGACGCCGCCATCATCGATATCACCGAAGGCTACGCCACCATCCGTCTCGGCGGCCCGCTCGCCAGGGATATCCTGTCGATGGGGACACCACTCGACCTCCACCCTCGCCAGTTCGCAGCCGGTGCGGCGACCCGAACCCTGTTTGCCCGTACCACCATCATCCTTCACAAGGTCAGCGAAGACCCCGTCTTCGACATCCACGTCGAACGCAGCCAGGCCTCCTATCTCTGGAGCTGGCTCGAAGCCGCCTCCCGCCCCTACATCGCACTCCCTGACGCCTGAACCCGACCACGCAGAGCGTAACGGGACCGAGGTCGTCGACATCAAGTCAGGTCTCGGGAATGTCGCCGCCACCATGCAGTGTCCCGCCACGTCAATGCGGGGTGGGCCCATGCGATTGTCGCTCGCCACACCGGACCAGGCGCTGATCGCCCCGACGGCCACCACTGAGGTGGATGCATCCCTTGTCGGAACCTGACCGGAGAGTGCCGATTGGGGTAGGATCCGGCGGGATCCTGGAGAGGGGTGACATGACGGACAGCCTTCCGGAGAGCATTCTGGTCGAGCGGCGGGGGTTCATTGCCACCGTCACCATCAATCGTCCCGAGAAACTCAATGCCATCGACACGGTGACGGCCCGTGGACTCTCGGATGCCTTCGACATGCTGTCGGCGGATGACACCCTGCGCGTCGTGGTGCTGCGCGGCGCCGGAGAGCGCGCCTTCGGGGTGGGTGCCGACATCAGCGAATTCTCTGAACGGCGCGACAATCCCGAACAGGCACTCGACTACGAGGCGGCCTGGGGTCGGGGGCTGGCAGATTGCCGGCATCCCGTCATTGCCATGATCAGGGGCTACTGCATCGGTGGCAGTCTCGGTCTCCTCCCCGATACGGATCTGCGCATTGCCGGTGAGAGTGCCCGTTTCGCCATTCCCGCCGGACGACTCGGCATCACCTACGGGCACGATGACATCGACAAGCTCAAGCGCCTGATCAGTCATGCCCATGCTCTCGAAATTCTCCTGGAAGCCTCGCAGTTCTCGGCAGCGCGCGCACTCGAGATCGGCCTCGTCAACCGCGTCGTCGCCGACGATGAGGTGGAGAAGGAAACCTATGCCTGCGCCGAACGCATAGCCGCGAATGCGCCGCTCTCGGCGCGCTGGCACAAGAAGTTTGCCCGTCGTCTGCTCGATCCGGCGCCGCTCACCGACGAGGAACGAAGGGAACCCATGGCCTGCTTCGCCACCGAGGATTACGCCATCGGTCGGGAGGCCTTTGCCACGCGCAAAGAGCCGCAGTTCAGGGGACGATGATCATGGAAACCGGTTATGGGCCTCTCAACGGCATCCGCGTCATCGACTTCACCCACGTCATGGCCGGTCCGACCTGCACGCTGATGCTCGCCGACATGGGGGCCGACGTCATCAAGATCGAACGCGTCCCCTTCGACGAGGATCCGTCCCACAATGCCGACGACCCCTACTGGATCAACGGCGTGTCGGCGTCCTACATGATCGTCAACCGCAACAAGCGGGGTCTTCCTCTCGACCTCAAGCGCAAGGAAGCTGTCGACATCGCAAGGCGCCTCATCGCGTCTGCGGACATCATCGTCGAGAACTTCCGTCCCGGCGTGCTCGACCGCCTCGGCCTCGGCTACGAGGACGCCCGAGCGGTCAATCCCGCCATCATCTACGGTGCGGTGAGCGGTTTCGGCAGGAGCGGACCCTATGGCCAGCGTCCCGGCTACGATCTCATGGCCCAGGCCATGTCCGGTATCATGAGCGTGACCGGAGAGGCGCCCGGGCGCCCTCCCGTCAAGCCCGGCGTACCGATGACCGACATCACCGCCGGTATCCTGCTCGCCATGGGCCTGTGCGCCGCCCTGCGTCATCGCGACGCAACGGGCGAAGGCCAGATGGTCGACACCTCTCTTTTCGAAGCCGGTATCGTCCAGACCTACTGGCACTCGGCCATCGCCTTCGCCACCGGCGAGGCGCCTCAACCCCTGGGATCCGGGCACCCCCTTGTGGCTCCCTACCAGGCCATCCGCACGAAGGACGGCCACATCACGATCAGTGCCGGCGGCTGGATGTGGCCGAAGCTCTGCGAATTGGTGGATCCCGCTCTCGAGAACGACCCCCGCTTCGACACCAACGCCAAGCGCATGGCCAACGTCGCCGAACTCGCGAGCGTGCTTGACGGGTTGATGTCGGCGAAGACGACAGATGAGTGGATCGCCGAACTCGAGGCGGCCGGCATGCCCAGCGGCCCCATCAACACCATCCCCGGAATGCACCGGGATCCCCAGGCCCTGGACCGCAAGATGGTGGTGACGCAGGACCACCCGGTCGCCGGGGAAGTGCAGACCCTTGGTCTCCCCGTCAAGTTTTCCGAGACCCCCGGCGGTCCGGCACGGCCGGCCACGGTCTACGGCCAGTACACCAGGGAGATTCTCGCGGAACTGGGCTACAGCGACAGCGACATCACCCGGTTCACTCAGTCAGGCATCACGGCCGACGGCTGAGCATCGGTGGCGATGTCGCCGACCACGCGCACCCTGGCGCGCAACGCATTGCCCGGAAGGTAGGCAAGGGGCAGATCCTCCATGTCGACGGTCTGCAGCGTGCGCGCCTCGGCGCCGCCGGCAATGGCGCGCTCTTCGGCCATGGCCCGGGCGCGATCAAGAGCCTCGTCCCGCGCCAGGCCCGTGAACACCCGGTCGCATTCTCCCGACACCTGGGCCATCGCCGCACCCACCGCATTGGCGACGGCGCCGTGTTCGACGCGGATCACCTCGCTGGCGCCGGCGATGTCATCCGCCACAAGAAAGGCCCCTCCCCCGACGGCGATGACCGGCTCGTCGCCGGCACGGACCTTGATGCGATCGATGGCACCGGCGAGCATGGTCGAGGCGACGCCAAGAAGGGAATCGACTGTTGCCGGATCGAGACCGTCGAGGTGGCGCCTGTCGCCCAGGTCCAGCCGGTTGCTCGCCACCCCGAGGTCGCTCGCTGTCAGCTCCTCGCCGCCAAAGATGCGGGCCCGCGGATCGATCTCGTAGCCCGTGCTGGCGGGTCCGATGGTGCCCGCCTCCTCATCGACCAGCGATCCTCCGCCCAGACCGATCGAAATGAGATCGGGCATGCGAAAGAGGGTCCTGATGCCGGACAGGGTGACGGCATTGTTCGCTTCCCTCGGGAATCCCGCCTCCAGCATGCCGACATCGCTCGTGGTGCCGCCGACATCGATGACGATGCCGTGGTCAAGTCCGCTCAGAAGGGCTGCTCCGCGCATCGAATTGGTCGGACCGCATGCCAGGCTGAAGACGGGGAACCGTTCGGCTTCCCCGGCAAGCAGAACCGTACCGTCGTTCCGGGTGAGATAGAGACGGGCGCCAAGGCCTGCGTGTCCCAGGGCGTCTTCCATGGCCCTGGTGAACCGCTCCGCCAGGGGACGCAGGCTGGCATTGAGGATGGCGGCATTCTCACGCGCCAGGAGACCGATCCTGCCGATGTCTGCCGAGAGCGTGATACGGCAATCGGGACACCGCTCTCCAATGATGTCCCGGGCGCGTTCCTCACAGGACCTGTTGAGAGGCGAGAAAATCGAGGCGATCGCCACATTGCGGCACTCACTGCCGGCGATCCGTTCGGCAAAGGCGGCTATCGCCTCCTCGTCGAGAGCGACAAGAGGCCTGCCGTCGACCTCGTGTCCGCCCTCGACACTGCAGGATGGACCGCCCACCAGTTCGACAAGACGGGATGGCCAGTCGACAAGGGGCGTGAGGGTGCGGCTGGCGGGAAGGCCGATGCGCAGGCACGCCACGGGCTCCAGGTTGCGGCCCTCGACAATGGCATTGGTGAAGCGGGTGGTTCCCACCATGACCGCCTCCACCGGATCGGACGCGTCCGACTCCCTCATCACGCCCGCAAGGGCACGCGAGATGCCCGTCATGGCATCGGTGGTGGTTGCGACCTTGACGCTTCCCACCACCGTCGTGCCATCGACCAGCACAGCGTCGGTGTTGGTCCCCCCGACATCGATCCCAACGCGCCGCACGCCCGCCTACTCCTGCTTCGGAACGGGGCACTTTCGCTCAAGGAACCGGCGACGGGCAAGGCCTTGTCCCGGTCTTGCCCTTGCGCCACACTTCATGCTTGAAAAGTTGGGGGCAGGATGGCTCGTCTCGGCGGGACAATACTCAATCCGGAAGGAGGACCATGACGACGGGCTCGGCTCTGGAAAAGACCGAAACGATCGATGCCAGGACACTCGACATCAGCACCATTCCGGTCATCGACTTCGCGCCCTTCCGCAACGGCTCCGAGAACTCGAAGCGGCAGGTGGCACAGGCGATCGGAGAAGCCTGCCGTCACACCGGCTTCTTCTACATCGTCAATCACGGCATTCAGGAGACCCGGATCGATTCACTGATCCACCAGACCTTCCGCTTCTTTCATCAACCACTTGAAGAAAAACTGAAACTCGACATCGATAGCGTTCAGCGCCATCGCGGCTATGTGCCCCAGGGCGGTCTCTATGCCGATGTCAGTGCCGAACCGGATGTCCAGGAAGGCTACGAGGTCTCCCTGGAATTGCCGGGCAACGACCCGGACTACCTTGCGGGCAACATCATGCTTGGCCCCAATGTCTGGCCCGACAACCTGCCGGGCTTCCGGAACGCGATCTACGCCTACTACGAATCGATCCTCGGCCTTGCCCGGATGCTGCTCACCACATTCGAGATGACGCTTGGCCTCGAGGAAGGCTGGTTCGACGACAAGACCGACAAGCCCATGGGGCAGCTGCGGCTGATCTACTATCCGCCGCAGGACGGGCCAATCGATCCTCGACGCATCGGTATCGGCGCCCACACCGACTACGAGTGCTTCACGCTCCTTCTCCAGGACGAAGTCGGTGGTCTCCAGGTCGGCCATCGCAACGGAGAGTGGATCCAGGCGACGCCGATCCCCGGCAGCATCGTCGTCAACATCGGCGATATGCTGATGCGCTGGACGAACGGCGAGTTCGTCTCCACGCCTCACCGGGTCATCAACCAGTCGGGGCGCGAGAGGGTGTCATTTCCGTTCTTCTTCGGCGCCAACCATGACTGCGTCGTCACACCCCTCGAACGGTTCGTGAACGAGGCCCGGCCGGCACGCTATCCACCGACGCGCTGCGGCTGGTGGACGGAGATGATGATCACGGACGCCTACGAGTACCGCAAGGCCTGGCGAGGACGGATACCCAACCCCGAACTCGCTCCAGGTTGACGACTGGCACTCGGCACCTGGGCCACGTCCATGCCGGGGTCCGGCCCGCAAGACGGCGATGCGTCCGAAACTGCCACGGAACGGGGTGAACATTTGAACCGCCGGAACGAACGTGGCGGAGGCAGTCAGCGCCCGCCGGCAGAACACTCCAACGGGAATTCGGCCCACGCCCTGCCATCCATCGTGATAGTGTGACGGGCATCGGCAAGGAGGCGATCGTGAAGACACTGACCGCGGCACTGGCGTCGGCCTTTCTGTTCCTGGCTCCCGCGTTCGGCGACGAAACGGGGCAGTCAACTTTGCGTATCGGCATCGCTCCGAACTACCCGCCCTTCAGTCACGTCGATGACGATGGGCAGTTCAGCGGCTTCGACGTCGACATCGCCATGGCGCTTTGCGCCAGACTGGAGGTCGAGTGTGTCTTCGTCCGCCAGGACTGGGAGGAGCTGATTCCAGGATTGCGGGACGGCGAGTTCGACGCCATCGTTTCCAGCATGTCGATTACCGAAGAACGCCGGCGTCTGGTGTCCTTCACGGAACGGTACTACAGCAATGTCGTCCGTTTCGTGTCCCGCAAGGACTCGGGTTTCAACCCGGAAGCGCCGGCGGGACGAACCATCGGCGCGTCGCGTGCGACAGTCTCGTCGGACTGGCTGGAAGCCAACCTTTCGGGGATCGCCGACATAAGGTTGTTCACGGAATCCGGCGCGCCACTTCAAGCGCTTGTCGAGGGACGCGTCGATGCGGTGATGGGCGACGGACTCGGTTTCTGGAACTGGTTGCAGAGTTCGCAAGGCGCCGATTTCGACTTTGCCGGCGACGGATATCGCATTGACGAGGGCATCGGCATCGCCGTCCGCAAGGAGGATGACACACTGCGCCTGCGGCTCAACCAGGCGATCGGGACAATCCTGGCCGACGGCACCTACGAGACGATCAACGCCCGCTACTTCCCGTTCAGCATCTACTGACCGACCCCCATCTCCGGGCTATTCGGCAGGCGAGGCCCCTCTCCCGGCCTTTTGTCAAATCGTCGGGCTGGGCGCAGGGGGCATGCGTGGCGCCAACGCGGCCTTCGAAGAGGCAGGTTGGCGGGCCGACCTCACTCCGCCTCCACCACCACGCGTTGGGCGAATGCGTTGCCGTTGTCGAATCCGCCGAAGCGCGTGATCTCGTCTTCCGGCGGAGGCTCGCAGGACCACATCCGGCTCGGCACCCAGCCGCACTGGCGCTTGAGATTGGCCGCATATTCGGCCCGCTTCATCGCGGCGATGGAGGGGTCGATCACCGGCACGCCCACGGCCTTCTCGACTTCCTTGTAGAAGCCGATCTCCAGCGTGCAGCCGAGAATGAGCGCTTCGGCGTAGTCCTCCTCAACCGCCTTTCGTCCGGCCGCAACCAGACGGCGCTCGGTCTCTGCATGGTCGGTCTGGAAGTCGTTCACGCCGAGTTCCACGTGATAGAAGCCGCTGAGGCGTTCACCGTAGCCGTGCCCGCGGACGACGGCGTTCATCTGGTTCACCCACTTCCGCCTGCCGACGATGATGCCGAAGCGGTTGGCGAGACTCGACGCAATCTCGCAGGAGGCAACGCAGGGGGCGGTCACCACCATGTCGCCCGATATCTCGCGCGCATCGTGGAGGCCGGTGTCGTAGAAGCAACCGATGGCGAGCGCGTCAAAGCCCTCCCGCGCTGCCTGGCGAGCCGCCTGGATGATGCCGCGCGAGACGATGGTCTCGTAGGAGCGGTACTCGATGTGGGTGAAGCTCCCGCCCGGGTCGGCGAGGCAGGTGACATGCACTTCGGTGTTCGGCAACTTGTAGCTGCGCGCCATCTCGGCAAACACGGTATCGTAGTCGTCGGGGCCGACCGGGCTGAGATACATGAGCTTGAGGGGGGCGTTGGCTTTCATGCGGTCCTCCCGTCGTCTGAAGCGTCTGTCACGGGCGATTCGACTGCCACGCCGTAGACCTCCCGCGCCCGTTCGGCGCTGATGAGGCCGTTGCTCACGTCGCGGCGCACGCGCCCGGGGTCGCGCTTCTTCGGATCGCCGAAGCCGCCGCCGTTGCCGGTGACGACGCGGATCACGTCGTCGCGCTGCGTCTTGAGGCCCGAGACGAAGGCGAAGCGCTGACGCTCGCCCTCGCGTGGAATGAACTCGACGTAGTTGGGCGAGCCCTCGTTGCCGCCGTCGAGCGCCCAGGCAGGATGCTTCGAGCGTGTATACCCCACGGTAAGAAAACCGTCGTCCGCCCGCACGCGGTAGTCCATGACGATACCGCGCCCGCCGGTGAACCGGCCCTCGCCGCCGGGCTCGAGATTGAGCGCCATCTGGTCGACGTAGAGCCCGTTGCGCGCCTCGTTGACCTCGGCCGGGCAGTTGAAGGTCTCGCCGTGGACGCCGGAGAACATGGCGTTGTTCCCGTCCATCCCCTCACGGCCGCCCCAGCCGCCGAGCTGCGGCTCGATGATGGTGTACTGGCGGCCGGTGTCGGGGTGGATGCCGCCGATGAAGGTGCCGCACACCGAGGCGAAGTGCCCGGCGGCGAGCCGCTCCGGCATGTGCCGGGCGAGGCAACGCCACATGATGTCGTACGCACGCAGGTCGATCTCGTAGTAGAAACCGAGGGCCGCGGGCTCTTCGGCGTGGAACACGGAGCCCTCGCGCGTCAGCAGGCGGATGGGGCGGAACGAGCCCGCGTTGCAGGGTGAATGGGGATCGGTGAGCGACTTGAAGATCATTTGCGCTGACACCATCACGCTGTCCCGGCTGGTGTTGACCGGGTTGCTCGCCTGGCCCGGGTTGTCCCGCAGGTCGACGACGAACTCGTCGTCCGTGATGGTGATGGCGACGTTGAAGACCTGACCGTCGTCCTGTTCTTCCGCGAGGGTGAAGGTGCCTTTGGGCAGCACCTTCAGCGCCGACCGCGAGACCCGTTCGCCGTAGTCCATGAAGGACGTCATGGCCTGCTCGAAGGTGGCGGCGCCGTACTTCCCGGCGACCTCCGCGAGCCGCGCGGTGCCGATGCGAACGGATGCAATGGCGGCCCAGACATCGCCTTCGAGCACGTCAGGCATGCGCGAGTTGACCTTGATGATCTCCATCACCGGCTCAATCGGCTTGCCCCGGGAAATCATCTTGACGGCAGGAAGGCGGAGCCCTTCCTGAAAGATCTCCGTCGCTTCGCCGGTAAGCGAGCCGGGCGCCATGCCACCCACGTCGGAGTTGTGCGCGATGTTTGCGGTCCAGGCGATGATGCGATCTTCGGCGAAGACCGGCATGACGACGACGATGTCGTTCAGGTGAGTCACGCCGCCGTAGTAGGGGTCGTTGGTGACGAAGACGTCACCGGGCTCGACCGCACCGGGCTGGTCGAACTTCTCGACGATCACCTTCACCGCCTTGTCGAGCATTCCGACGAAGGCCGGGATGCCGGCGCCGGAACTGGCGATCTCGCCCTTTGCGTCAGTGATACCGGTGCCCATGTCGAGCACCTCATAGATGATCGAACTCATCGCCGTCTTCTTCATGGCGGCGAACATCTCGTCGGCCGCGCTCTGCAGCGAGTTCTGGATGATCTCCAGGGTGATCGGGTCGTTCGTGATCGAGTTCATGGTGCTGCCGTGGTCTCGTTCAGTTGCGGATATGAATGCGGATGTTTCCGAAGTCGTCCATCTCGGCGTGAGTGCCGGGGTGGATCACGATCGTGGTGCCGGGATCCTCCACGATGGCCGGGCCATCGAAGCCCATGCCGGGCTCCAGCAGTTCGCCGTCGTAGATTGTCGCCTCGTGCACGCCTTCGAGCGCATAGTCGACACGGCGCGTGCCCTTCTGCGCATCCCGGAGCACCCGCCCCGTCGTCTCCCGCCGGATCAAGGTGAGCTTGCCGATGTCGACCGTGGCGACGACATGGAGGCCCACCATCTCCACCGGGGCGTTGAGCCTGTAGGTGTACTCGCGCTCATAGGTCTCGTGGAAATCGGCTTCGATGACGGCGACGCCGTCGGCGGTCACCGGACCTCCATTCAGCGGCACCTCGGTGGTGTGCTCCTGGTTCTGGTAGCGAAACTTGCCGAGACGCACGAGCTTGATCGCCGATGCCGCGATGCCCTCTGCGGCGAACCGGCTCCGTGCGCGCTCCTCCGCCTCGCCGTACGCTGCCTCGATGACAGCAGCGTTGTCACGCGTGAGGTCGACGAGGAGGGTCACCACGTCGTCCCGGCGCAGGTCCGACATCATCATGCCCCACGCTGAAAAGACCGACGCGTCGGCCGGCACCACCACCCTGGTGACGCCGAGTTCCTGGGCCAGCGCCACCGCGTGCATCGCGCCGCCGCCGCCGAAGGCGATCAGCGTGAAGTCGCGCGGATCGAAGCCGCGGTTGACCGAAACGAGCTTGAGCGCGTTCACCATGTTGTTGTTGGCGATGCGCACGATGCCGCGGGCGGCCTCGTCGGGGTCGACGCCGAGTCGCGTACCTACCATCTCGATGGCCTGTTGCACGGCGTCCATGTCGGCCTCCATCGTGCCGCCGCAAAAGTAGTCCCGGTTGATGCGGCCAAGCCAGAGATTGGCATCGGTGGTGGTGGCCTCGGTGCCGCCGCGCCCGTAAGCAGCAGGACCCGGCAAGGCACCGGCGGAGCGCGGCCCCACGTGCAGCTTGCCGAAGTCGTCGACCCAGGCGATGGAGCCGCCGCCGTTGCCGATCTCCACCAGATCGACCACGGGGACCATGACCGGATAGCCCGCGGCGGCGCGGCTCCTCCCGATCCAGTAGTCCGTCTTGATCCTGACGTCTGCATCCTCGATCAGCGAGCACTTGGCGGTGGTGCCGCCGATATCCAGGGCCAGCACGTTGGGCTCGCCGATGAGCCGTCCGAGTTCGGCCGCACCCCAGACGCCCGACGCCGGCCCCGACTCGACCATGGTTATCGGGATGCGCGAGACAGTGTCGACGGAGTCGACGCCGCAGTTGGACTGCATGATGTAGAGGCCGCCGCCGAAGCCCTGCTCGACGAGACCCGCGTCGAGACGTTGGAGGTAGCGCTCCGCCACAGGTTGCACGTAGGCGGACAGCACGACGGTGCTGGTGCGCTCGTATTCACGCCACTCCCGCGTGATCTGGTGAGACGAGATGGCCGAGACTTCGGGCCAGAGGCGGGCCAACTCATGCAGTGCCCGTTCCTCGTGAGAGGGGTTGGCGTAGGAGTGGATGAAGCAGATGGCGACCGCCTCCACGCCTTCGGCCCGAAAGTCTGCGACGATTTCCGGCAACGGCGTGAGGTCGAGGGGCCGCATCTCGTTGCCGTGGTAGTCGATGCGACCGGCCAGTTCACGCCGAAGCCGCCGCGGCACGAAGGGTTCCGGCTTCTCGTAGTGCAGGTTGAAGAAGTCGGGCCGGTTGCCGCGCGCGATCTCAAGCGTGTCGCGAAATCCCCGGGTCGTGATGAGGCCGACCTTGACGCCAGTGCGCTCGGTCAGCGCATTGATGACCACCGTCGTGCCGTGGGCCAGGAAGTCCACCGAGTCCGCCGCGATACCCGCCTTCGCCATGACGTTGAACACGCCTTCCTCGTAACTGCCGGGCGTGGTGTCCGTCTTGGCGCTGCGAACGTGGGCCTCGCCTGTCTCTTCGTCGGATTCGAAAACCAGGAGATCGGTGAAGGTTCCGCCGACGTCGGTCGCGACGCGGATGGATTTCGCAGCCATCAATGCACTCCCCTGCTGAGACAAACCGCAACCGCGCCCCGGAAGCAAGGGCGGCTTCTCGGAGGCATGTCAAGTCTCGGCTTCGACTTGAAGTCCGTCTACGTCGTATCGGCCGGTGGCCTCAGCCTGCCCGCGGAGCACCGGTCGTGGCCAGCGGGAAGTTGTTTCACGGCACGCCAGCCATCGCCCCTATCCGTCTCCTGTGTTCGCAATTCGTGTACCGCGCACCGGCCTTCGCGGCGTAAGATGCCGATCAGGCCGGATACGGGAGCCGGGTGTGAGCCGCTCGACGCGAAAGCATTTCATGCTGGCAGTGCGCGGGTTGGAGTCGCGGCTCGGCGGCTGGGCCATCGAGCTGCGGTGGCCGATCATCGGCGCCGCCCTGGTCCTGGTCGCAATCGCCGCGAGCGGGACGGCGTTTCTCGAGTTCTCGGCCGACGACCGGATCTACTTCTCCAGGGACAACCCCCAGCTCCTCGCAAGCGAGGCGATGGAGAACACCTACGGCGAGACCAGCAACGTGTTCTTCGCCATCGTGCCCGAAGACCGTGACGCCACCTCTTCCCTGGCGCTCGAGGCCGCACTCTGGCTCACCGAACAGTCATGGCGGATTCCCTACGCGACCCGCGTCGACTCGCTGACCAACTACCAGCACACCACAGCCGAGGAGGACGACATTCTGGTCCGCGATCTCGTGGAGAACACCGCTCTGAACGACGGCGACGAGCGGACCCGGATTCGTGCGATCGCCCTGGCTGAACCACGGCTCGCTGGGCGCCTCATCGCCCGCGACGGCGGGGCCAGCGGTGTCAACGTCACAGTGTCGCTGCCGGGCGCGGACCAGTTGCGCGAAGTGTCCCGGGTCACCGAGTTCTCATACGGGCTCGCCGACCAGGTCCGCGAACGTTTTCCCGGCATCGACGTGCGTGTGACCGGCCTGGTGATCTTCAACCAGACCTTCATGGAGGTCTCGCTGCGCGACCTCCAGATACTGGTCCCGGCGAGCTTCGCAGCCATGATCGTGATGCTCGTGCTCTTGACAGGGGGATTGGGCGGGACGTTGGCGATCATGCTCGTGGTCGCGCTCGCCGTCATGACCTCGGTGGGTCTCGGTGGCTGGGCGGGGCTGCCGATGACGGCGTCTTCCGCCGTCGCGCCGGTTGTCGTGCTCACGGTCGCGATCGCGAGTTGCGTCCACATTTTCTCGAGCCTCGTCCACCACATGCGGAATGCTGCGGCGGATCGGAATACAGGCGATCCGCGTCCGCCCCTTGCGGACAGCGGGATCAGGCGGAACGCGATCGTCGAGGCGATGCGGGTGAATCTTCAACCGGTCTTCCTGGCCTGCCTGACCACCGCGTTCGGCTTTCTGAGCATGAACTTCTCCGAGTCTCCGCCTCTGCGTCACCTGGGCACCTTCGTGGCGTTCGGGGTCGGCGCAGCGTTCGTGTTTTCCGTCACCCTTCTTCCCGCCCTGCTCTCTCTGGTGCCGATCCGCGTGCGCGCGACCAGGGATCGTCGCGACGCAGCGATGGCCGCGCTCGGGGAGTTCGTGATCCGCCGGCGCCGCGCATTGGGATGGGGGTTCTGCGCAATCGTGGTGGCGCTCGTCGTCTCGATCCCCCGCAACGAACTGAACGACGTCTTCCTTCACTACTTCGACGAGAGCGTCGAGTTTCGCCGTGACGCGGACTTCACCGTCGAGAACCTTACCGGCCTCTACACCATGGAGTACGCGCTCGCCGCAGGCGAGTCGGGAGGGATCACCGGTCTCGCCTATCTTTCCGACCTCGCCGCATTCGCCGAGTGGTACAGGAAGCAGCCCGAGACGATTCACGTCAACGTCATCACCGATACATTCCGGCAGCTCAACATGAGCATGCACGGCGACGATCCGGCCGAATACCGGCTGCCCGCGAGCGAGGAGCTGGCCGCACAACTCTTGCTGCTCTACGAGCTGTCTCTTCCCTTCGGCCTGGATCTCAACAACCAGATCGACGTCGACCGGTCGGCGACCCGCATGACGGTGGCGACCCAGACCCTTTCATCGAATGAAGTGATCGCTCTCGACCGACGCGCGTTGCGATGGCTTGCGGACAATGCACCGAACATTGCCCGCGCCCAAAGCGCCGGCGGCACCTTGATGTTCGCCTATTTCGGTCAGCGCAACATTGTCGCGATGCTGCTGGGGACCACCATTGCGCTCGTCGGGATTTCCTTCGTCCTCATCATCGCGCTCAGATCCCTGCGCATCGGACTCTCGAGCCTGGTCCCCAACCTGGTTCCAGGCGCGCTGGGTTTCGGCATCTGGGGGTGGGCGGTCGGAGAAGTCGGGGTCTCGCTCTCCATGGTGACGGCCATGACGCTCGGCATCGTGGTCGACGACACGGTGCACTTCCTGAGCAAGTACCGCAGGGCGCGGCACGAGCTCGGCCACGCGTCTCCCGACGCCGTACGCGTTGCCTTCCGTACAGTGGGCCGTGCCCTGGTCACGACCTCCCTTGTGCTGGTGGCCGGCTTCGTGGTGGTCAGCTTCTCCAGCTTCGAACTCAACGCCAGCATGGGCAGGCTCACCGCGCTGGTCATTGCCCTGGCGCTCATGGCCGACTTCTTCCTGCTCCCCCCGCTGCTCATGAAGATCGACGCGGAACCAGGCGCAAGCGCGCCTGCGCGAACGCGTCGCCGAACCTGGCGCCGCCCGCCTGCCCGGTGAAGGTGGGTGTCCGGGCGGACCGTTACGGTTTCGGGCATGGCCGACGCCGTGTCGGTCACGGACACGCGGAGAAAGAATGTACAGATGACTTGACAGGACTCCGGGTCAGCCGCACTGGGCCTTGTGGCGAAGCAGGTGGTCGGCAAGAACACAGGCCATCATCGCCTCGCCGACCGGAACGGCCCGGATGCCGACACACGGATCGTGGCGGCCGGTGACCCGGACGGTCGTGTCACTCCCCTCATTCGTGACGGTGCGGCGCTCGTGATGAATCGAACTCGTAGGCTTGACGGCGAAGCGCACGATCAGCTCCTCGCCGGTGGAAATGCCCCCGAGAATGCCCCCGGTCCGGTTTGACAGGAATTGTGGACCGTTCTCACCAGAGCGCATCTCGTCGGCTGCCGTCGTTCCCGGCATGGAGGCCAGGGCGAATCCATCTCCGATCTCGACACCCTTGACGGCGTTGATGGACATCATGGCCGCGGCAAGGTCGCTGTCGAGCTTGCCATAGACCGGACTTCCCAGGCCTGCCGGCACGCCCGAGGCACGAATTTCGATAATGGCCCCCGCCGACGACCCCTCCTTGCGGACCCCGTCGATGTGGTCGGCCCAGCGTGACGCCATGGCGCTGTCGGGACACCAGAAGGGATTGCGGCCGGTCTCCTCCCAGTCCCAGGCCGACCTGTCGATGGCGAGGGGGCCGATCTGGACCACCGCTCCCCTGATGACGACCGCCTCTCCCAGGACCTTGCGGGCGACGGCGCCCGCAGCCACGCGCATCGCGGTCTCCCGGGCACTCGCCCTGCCGCTGCCTCGCCAGTCGCGGATGCCATACTTCACGTCATAGGTGTAATCGGCATGGCCCGGGCGCCAGATCAGGGAGATGTCGCTGTAGTCGCGGGAACGCTGATCGACGTTCTCCACTGTCATGGCAAAGGGGGTGCCGGTGGTCATGCCCTTGAACCAGCCCGAGACGATCGACACCCGATCCGGTTCGCGGCGCTGGGTCGTGTACCGCGATGTCCCGGGCCGGCGGCGATCCATCCAGTGCTGGATCTCGTCCTCGCTGATGGGGATCCGTGGTGGCACGCCATCGACCACGCAACCGATGCGCGGCCCGTGGCTTTCGCCCCAGGTGGTCACCCTGAAGACCTGTCCGAAGCTGTTCGACGCCATGGTTCAGCGAACGACGGAAATGTCCGGCGCCTTCGGGTTCTTCATGCCGACGACGTGGTAGCCGCAGTCGACATGATGAATTTCGCCGGTGACCGCCGTGGAAAGATCGCTGACGAGATAGAGAGCGGCCTGCCCGACCTCGTCGATGCTGATGTTCCGGCCGAGCGGCGCATTGAGTTCGTTCCACTTGAGAATGTAGTGGAAATCTCCGATTCCGGAAGCGGCGAGAGTCTTGATGGGTCCGGCGGAAATGGCATTCACACGCACGGCCTGTTCGCCGAAGTCGGCAGCAAGGTAGCGCACACTTGATTCGAGGGCCGCCTTGGCGACACCCATGACATTGTAGTGGGGCATCCAGCGCTCGGCGCCATAGTAGCTGAGCGTCACGAGGCTGCCGCCATGGGGCATCAGATCGGCGCTGCGCCGGGCAACGGAGGTGAAACTGTAGCAGGACACGTCCATCGTATGCAGGAAGTTGTCGCGCGTCGTGTCCGCATACCGCCCCTTGAGCTGTTCGCGATCCGAGAAGGCGATGGCGTGCACCAGAAAGTCCATGGAGCCCCAGGTTGAGGCAATGCTCTCGAAGGCACTGTCGACGCTGGCATCGTCCGTGACGTCGCAGTCGATGACAAGGGTTGCGCCGACCGCCTCCGCCAGGGGCTTGACGCGTTTGGCAAAGAGGTCGCCCTGATAGGTGAATCCGATTTCCGCGCCGGCGGATGCGAGGGCACGGGAGATCCCCCAGGCGATCGACCGGTCATTGGCCACACCCATGATGAGGCCACGCTTTCCGGCGAGGAGCGGACCGACGTTGGTCATGGCATGCTCGGGCTCTGTGACGACAGGACAGCGATCCTACACATTACCCGGTGCCCCGGCCACGAACTCATGGTCCTGGAGGATGCGTGGGGGCCAGGCAGGACCGTTCAGGTTTCCACGATGACCCATGTGCCGTCCGGCTGGCGGCAGGCCGTGCCATAGGCCTGATGCGTTTCGCCGCCGATGGTCACAGTGGTCTGGTACTCCCTGCAGTAGTTGCCGTTCTGATCCTGGCCGTCGCGCTGCGCTGTGACAGTGCCGTGATTGCCCGACTCCGGGTTGTTCCATGTCACCCGGCTGCCGACGGGCGCTTCGTGCGCCTGCTGCTGGGCCTGTGCCGCATAGGCCTGATCGGCCCTGTCGAGCGATGCGCCGATCTCGGAGCCGAGCCAGGCACCGATGACACCACCCACCGCCGTTGCGATGATCCGGCCGCTGCCGCCACCCACCTCGGAGCCGAGCACCGCTCCGCCAATTCCTCCAAGAATTGTTCCGGCGGTCTGCTTGTCTCCCGCCGTCCGGGAACACGCCGACAGGGCGAGAGTTGCGGCGAGCAAGATCACCGCGATCCTGACTGCAATCATGTCATCTTTCCTGGTGATGATTGAACCAAACGGGACATCGGTTGCCATCCCGCGACGGATACCGGACCATCTTGGGTGATTTGTCGCCCAAGGTGAAGAGCAAACAGCAATTCTCTGGATCATGAACGACACCGAATGCCCCTTCTCGATCTTCGCGCGCTGGTATGACGCGGCCCGTCAATGCGGCCTGCGGGAGCCCGCCGCCATGGCGCTGGCGACCGCCGATGCCGCCGGTCAGCCCTCCGTGCGCATGGTGCTGCTGAAGAGCCACGGACCGGACGGGTTTGTCTTCTATACCAACCTGGAAAGCCGCAAGGGTGGCGAACTTGTGGCCAACCCGAAGGCGGCGCTGTGCTTTCACTGGATGCCCCTCGAGCGCCAGGTCAGGATCCAGGGCAAGGTCGAGATGGTGAGCAACGAGGAAGCGGATGCCTACTTCGCCAGCAGGCCGAGAGACAGCCAGATCGGCGCCTGGGCCAGCGACCAGTCGCGCCCCATGAAAGGCGTGCGTGATCTGGAGAAGAACGTCGCGCGCATGGCGGTGAGGTTCCATGTCGGTCACATTCCCCGCCCGGCCCACTGGTCAGGGTTTCGCGTCGTGCCCCTGCTCATCGAGTTCTGGCAGGCCAAGCCCTTCCGCCTGCACGAGCGCACCCAGTACACGCGGACCGCCGATGACGACGACTGGCAGGTGGCGCGGCTCTTTCCCTGACCGGTTGCGGCGTGGAAGGTTGGGCCCTTCCGCTCTACACTGGCACGGGGAGGATCCGGAGGGACATCATGTCGATATCGAAGATCCTGGTTGCGGCGACTGGCACCGAGGACGGCCTTGGCGCCGTCGAGACGGCACTCCTTGTGGCCGGGCGATTCGATGCCCACGTCGAGGTCGTCAACGTTCGACGCAATCCGCGTGATGCGGTCGCCTTCATGACCGAAGGCATGACCGGCGCTGTTATCGAGGAAATCGTCTCGACCGCCGAACAGGACATCGAGCAGAGGGCCGACTTCGCTTCGGCAGCTCTGAAGGACCTCGCGAAGAGGCACGGTATCGCGATGTCCGCGCGGGCCCCCCGGCATGGGCTTTCCATAACGTTCGTTCAGCAGGAAGGGCGCGAGGACGAGGTCATCGCGGAACGGGGACGGCTGTCGGACCTGGTGATCGCTCCCCGCCCGACATCCCATGGTGATGCCAAGGAAGAGGTGGTCGCCGAGTCCGTGCTCATGGAGTCGGGAAGCGGCCTGCTCCTGGTGCCGCCTGGCCATGTCAGCGACCTCAAGGGCAATGCGGCCATTGCATGGAATGGCAGTGCGGAGGCCGCGCGCGCGGTGCACAGGGCCATGCCGCTGCTCACCGAGGCCGAGGAAGTCACCATCATGGCGCCCGAGGAAAGCTCCATGCGGGGCCCGGGCCCTGACGCCCTGACAGAGTACCTCGCTCACCACGACATCAGGTGCCATGTCCACAACCTGCCGACGAACTGGACCAACATCGGCCACACCCTGCTCGACATCGCCCGCAGCGAGGACGCCAGATTCGTGGTCATGGGCGCCTTCAGCCAGGGCAAACTGAGGCAACTCATACTCGGCGGCGCAACGCGGTTCATTCTCAATCATGCAGATCTGCCGGTGCTGTTCACACACTGAGGCCGTGTCGTGAAGACCGTGATCGTCACCGGGGCCAGCCGCGGCATCGGGCATCGGACGGTCATCCGGTTCTACGAGGAAGGCTGGCGCGTCCTGAGTTGCTCGCGCGATGACATTCCTGAAGACCGGCGTGTGGCGGATTCGCCACATCACCACTTTCCGGCCGATCTCTCGGATGAGAAGAGTCTCGAATCCTTCATCACCCGCGCCAGCGACATCATCGGGGACGGGCCGGTTCACGCTCTCATCAACAATGCGGGGGTCTCTCCGAAGACCAGCTTTGCCGAACGCCTCGGCACCCTCAACGGCAGCCTCGACCACTGGCGCGAAGTCTTCGACCTCAACTTCTTCGCCCCACTCATCCTTGCCCGGGGGTTCGCCGCGGCTCTGCACCGGGGCAAGGGTACCGTCGTCAACGTCACGTCGATCGCCGGTCATCGCATTCACCCGTTCGCGGGCAGCGCCTACTCGTGTTCCAAGGCGGCGCTGTCGGCGCTGACCCGGGAAATGGCCGTGGAATTCGCCCATCTCGATGTCCGGGTGAACGCCGTGTCTCCCGGCGAGATCGAAACGGCGATGGTGTCGGAGGACTACCAGGACCTGGTGCCGCGAATTCCCCTGGGACGTATGGGAACCGCCGATGAAGTGGCCGGCACGATCGTCTATCTGTGTACCGCCGATGCCGCCTTCATCACCGGCACCGAGATCATGGTGACCGGCGGACAGCATCTCGTGTGAACCGGTTCGCGGGCGCCGGCACTCGCACCTTGCTCGACGGCAGACAATGGATATGTCGTTGCATCGCAGCGTCCGTCGCCAATAATGGGACCATGGAAAGCCTAGACGAGATCTGTCTCGCTGAACCGACATTCTGGAGACGGCCCGACAAGCACGACATCCTTGCCCGCTTCCGCCGCGAACGACCGATCGCGCTGCAATCGGTGCCGGACAGCGACACGACATACTGGTCGCTCACAAGACACCGCGAGACACGCGACATCACCCGGAACGCCAAGCTCTTCCTGTCCCATTACGGGACCGGCATGACGACCATTGACGGCCCCGACATTGCCTATGACATCGCCGGCATGGTCAACCGGGACGCCCCCGTTCATCCTCGTCTGAGAGGCATCCTGGCCAAGGTCTTCACGCCACGCATGCTGCGAGACCTCGAGGAAGACATCGCCGGCTCGGCTCGCACCGTGATCGGAGAGATCAGCGAGCGCGGCTGTTGTGATTTCGCCAGCGACATCGCCAGCCGCATGCCCACCAAGGTGATCTGCGACATGCTTGGCGTCCCGCAGGGCAGCGACCGCGACGAACTGGCCCGCCTCAGCATCGTGGCCCAGGGGTACGGCGATGAACTGGGCGCCGACGAAGAGGAATCGACGGCCGCCTTCTACGCTCTCAACGCCTATGGCGAAGAGACCTGCCGCGCCCGGCGCAAGGCGCCAGGCGATGACCTGGTCTCGATGATGATCGCCGCCGAAGTCGACGGGAAGAAACTCCCCGACTACGACATCGGCATCTATTTCCAGCTTCTCATTACCGCCGGAATCGACACCACCACGAGTTCCCTGGGCCAGGGGCTGGGTCTTCTCGCCCGGCATCCGGACCAGTGGCGTTCATGGCGCGAGGACTACGACGGACTGGCGGCGACGGCGATGGAGGAGATCGTCCGGTACGCAACGCCCGTGGTGCACTTCGGCCGAACGGTAGCCCGCGACACCGAGATTCTCGGCCAGCGCGTGGCCGCCGGTGAACAGGTGGTGTTCTGGTATGTCTCGGCCAACCGCGATGAGGCCGTGTTCGATGACCCCCAGCGCTTCGACATCAGGCGATCACCCAACGATCACGTCGGCTTCGGCGGCGGCGGCGTTCACCACTGCCTGGGCATTCACCTCGCACGGCGCGAGATGTATCACCTTTTCAAGGTTCTCTTCGAGACACTTCCCGACCTCGAGGTGGATCTTGACGGCATGCAGGAGATCAACGGTCTCTTCATCAACGGCATGCGCCACCTTCCCTGTCACTACACGCCGGTTCGGATGAACGCATGACGCGGACCATCGTGGTGACCGGATCCAATTCCGGGATCGGCAAGGCGACGGCCACTCTGTTGCGCGAACGAGGCGCCCGGGTCATCGGACTCGACGCCAATGGCGACGGTGCGAACGTCGATGAGTTCCATCGCTTCGATCTCACCGATCCCGATTCCATCGATGCGGCGCTGGCGGCGATCGATGAGCCCCTGCATGGCCTCATCAATGTTGCCGGGCTGCCGGGGAGCCACGACGGCGAGGCGGTGATGCGGGTCAATGTCCTGGGTCTGCGCCATGTCACCGAATCACTCCTGGAACGACTGCAACCGGCGAGCGCAGTCGTCCAGGTGGCTTCGGACGCCGGCCACGCGTGGCGGGAGCGTCTCGATCTCATCCGCGAGCTGCTTCGTCAACGCACCTATGCCGCAGGCTTGGCCTGGGTTCGCGAACACCCGATGAGCGGTCCGGAGGCTTATGATTTTTCCAAGGAAGTCGTGATCGTCTATGCCATGGCAGGATCGATGCTGGCGCGCCCCCACGGCGTGCGTTCGCTTTCCGTCAGTCCAGGGGCCGTCGAAACGCCACTCCTCAAGCACTTCTACGACACGATGGGAGCCGATCTCCTCGATCGCCTGAAGGCTCAATCGGGAGGACGCAATGCCGAACCGGAAGACGTCGCCAGAGTGATCGCCTTCGCCCTTTCCGCGGACGCTGCCTGGATCAACGGCTCCGACATCGTCGTCGATGGCGGAGCCGGACCGTCCTTCCATTTCGGACTGACCGACGTCGACGCCGCCGACTCAGCGAGGGCTTTCTTCGACGCCTGAGGCCGGAGTCACGGCGGCACCCCGTTGTCGAGGAGACCGGCGAGGTGGGCGTGGCAGATATCGCCAAAGGCACGACTCATGCCTGTGGACCGGGCGTGTTTCAGTCTTGCCAGGCCCATGTGCATCGTGCGGCGGGGCTCGCTCACCGGCACGCAGACAAGACTGGAGCCGTCCAGGGTCCGGTCATGCGGCGCCCTGGTATGGAGAAGCCCATACCCGTAGCCGTTGGCGACGAGGCCCCGCACCATCTCGAAGGACCGCGTCTCGTAGGCGATGTCGGGTTCGAACCCGGATTCGGCAAAGAGCGAAAGAAAGTGCCCGCGGCTGTCGGGCAGACCGAGGAGAACCAGGGGTTCGCCCTCCAGGTCGCGAAGATCGAGCGCATCCGACGACGCCAATCGGTGATCCGCCGGCAAGGCGGCATAGAGCGGCACCGGGACCACGGGCTCGAAGGCGATGTCCTTCTCCAGGTTGAGATCGTAGGTGAGCGCCACCTCGAACCGGCCGTTCCGGAGGCCGTGCTGCAGTGCCCGCAGGTCGTCCTCGTGGGGTCTGACGCGGATCAGCGGTTGTCTCGCCGCCAGGACGCGCAGGAGTCCCGGCAGCACGATGGGAGCGAACGTCACGAAACAGCCGACATCGAGATCACCGGAGAGGCCCCCGGCGAGACCGCTGGCCTCCTCGGTGAGTTCGCCTGCCTGGAGGAGAAGGGCCTGGGCCGCCGCATGCAGGCGCCGGCCGGCCGGCGTGAGCGCAAGACCCCGGGCGTGCTGCCTGACAAAGAGCTGGACACCGAGCACGTCCTCGAGGTGGGCGACCGCGGCAGATACCGAGGGCTGGGAGACCGCGCAACGCTCGGCGCCCCCCGAAACGCTCCCGGCTTCGGCGGCGGCGGTGAAGTAGCGCAGCTGTTTCAGCGTGTAGCGTATCAATTTTTTCTATGCAACGCGTCGACAGAAAATGATTTGCTGGAACCCGTGATCCTGTCAACCTCTCTCCTCGCCTGAGCAAGGGAAGGACATGACAGATGCTGATGACCGGCAGCGAATACCGCGACTCACTGCGTGATGGCCGCGAGGTCTACATCTCGGGCGAACGGGTGGACAGTATTCCCGACCACCCGGCCTTCCGGCCTATCGTCGACGTCCGAGCCCGGGTCTACGACATGGCCCACGAAGAGCGGTTCAGGGACACCCTCACCTTCGAGGAGAATGGCGAGATTTTCGCCACCGCCTGGCAGCCCCCCTTTACCCGCGAGGACTGGCAGACCAAGCGCGACTGGATCAACCTGGTGATGAAGGAGATCGGCGGTGTCGTGACCCGCATTGGTGACGAGACTGTCGGTGAACTGTGGTCCCTTGCCGACGGCAAGGATGTCCTCAACCAGGTCGACAGTTCCTGGGCCGAGAACATCGACCGCCATATCGCCAATGTTCTCGGCAACGACATCTTCCACGTCTCGGCCAACACGGATCCCAAGGGAGACCGCTCCAAGGCGCCGCAGGACCAGGATCCCGACATGCTGCTCCACGTGGTGAAGGAGACCGACTCCGGCATCATCGTCAGGGGCGCCAAGTACGAGACGGCGGCGGCCTACGCCCACCAAGCCTTCGTCAAGCCGACCATTGCCAACTGGGGCGACGCGAAACTCTCGGACTACGCGCTTGGCTTCATCTGTCCGATGAACGCGCCCAACCTCAAGCACATCTGCCGCAGCGGTTTCGCCGGCGTCAAGCCGGTTGCCGACTATCCGCTGTCCAACGGCTTCGACGAGGTCGACACCCTGCTCATCTTCGACAATGTCCTGGTGCCCTGGGAGAACATCCTGTTCTACCGCCACACGCAGGCGGCGGTCTACATCCGTGCCGCCCTGCACCGCTACAGCGCCTACATGTTCGTGCTGCGCATCCTGCACATGGCGGACCTGATGATCGGCACCGCCCTCTTCAACGTCAGGCAGACGGGCCTCGATCGCCAGCAGGCCGTGATGGAGAAACTCTCCCAGCTCGCCTGCTATCGCGAGGGGATCAATGCCCACCTGACGGCAGCGATCGCCGAAGCGCGGCGCAGCCCGGCCGGCTATCTGATGCCCAATCCATCGCTGCTCTTCACCGGCCGTGTGCTGGCCTGCACGCAGCTGCCGGCCATGATGCATCTCACCCGCGAACTGTGTGGCGGACAGATCTGTGTCACGCCCGACAGCCCGGCTTTCACTGCGCCGGAAACCAGGGCATGGATGGACAAGTACTACAACGTGAACGACAACTGGCAGGCCGAGGACCGGCGACGCCTGCTCGCCTTCGGACGCGACCTGGTCAACTCGGACTACGCCGGTCACAAGGTGACATTCCAGCTCTTTGCCCAGTCGCCGCCCTTTGCCCACCTGGCCGCGGTCTACCGGAACTTTGACTTCGACGGACCGCTGGAGTTTGTGAAATCTGCGGCCGGACTTTCCGACAGGGTCATGTCACGATAAGGCGAAGCGGCCCAAGCACCAGGAGGCTTTATGGCACACCAGCGTTTCAGAACCTTCAACACCCGGGACATGTACCCGGAGCAGACGCTCGACAACGACCTTTGCATGGTCGTGAGAGCCGGCAACCACGTCTTCATGCGAGGGCAGACCGGCTTTGATCTCGATGGCAGTTTCCATGGCACAGGCGATCCGGCCGCCCAGGCCGAGATGGCGATGTCCTGCGTCAAGCGCCTGCTCGAGGAGGCCGGCAGTCAACTCGACCACATCTGCAAGATCACCATCTACCTGACGGATCCGCGTCACCGGGAACCGGTCTACAATGTCATCGGGCGCTGGCTCAAGGGCGTCTATCCGGTGTCGACCGGCCTTGTCGTGCAGGCCCTGGCCAGACCTGAAATGCTGATGGAAATCGATGTCGACGCGGTCATCCCGGAAGACGGGCCATGACGTTTTCCCTGACCGCCCGCTGCCGGAAGACCGGCATGTTCGGGGTGGTGGTCACCTCGTCCAGTCCGGCCGTTGCCGCCCGCTGCGCCTGGGTGCGCGGCCATGTCGGAGCCGTCGCCAGCCAGAACATCACCGATCCGGGCCTGGGCCTCATGGGCCTCGATCTTCTGGCCCGGGGATACGGCGCGGCACGCGCCATGACGATCCTCGTCGAGGCGAAGGCCTGGCCGGAGTACCGCCAGCTCGCCATCATTGACGCCCTGGGGCACACCGCCCATCACTCGGGCTCGGGCACCCTGGGAACCCATGCGGTCGCCGAGGGCAAGGACGCCATTGCCGCCGGCAACCTGCTCGCCAACACGGGCGTTCCCGCCGCCATGGTGCGTGCCTTCGAGACCACCGACGGCGCCCCCTTCGTGGAACGCCTGCTCGCCGGTCTCGAGGCAGGGCTGGAAGCCGGAGGTGAAATGGGCCCGGTGCGCTCGGTGGGGATCAAGGTCTGCCACCGCCACGATTGGCCGGTGTGCGATCTCAGGGTCGACTGGCACGACGAGCCCATCGCCGAACTCAGGCGCGTGTGGGACGTCTTCGGCCCGCAAATGGACGACTACGTCAACCGGGCGCTCGATCCCGGGAACACGCCAAGCTACGGGGTGCCCGGCGATCCCTGAAGGAACCGCCGGGCCTTCACCTCAACCCTTCCAGTGCCCCTCGCGCACGAGGTCATCCTGGGTCGCCAGGATGGCGCCCCTGAGGACGTCGACAAACTCGTCGATCTGCGCCTCCGTCATGATGAGTGGCGGCGAGATGACATTGAGATGGCCGAGGGGACGGACGATGACCCCGTTCGCCTGGGCATGTTCGGCAATGCGCTCTCCGACATTGACCTCTGCAGGCAGCAGTTCCTTCGTCTCCTTGTTGGCGACGTTCTCGACACCCAGCATGAAGCACTTGCCGCGGGTCTCGCCCACCAGCGGAAGGTCGTTGAGTTCGGCGAGGCGTTTCTCGAAGTAGGGACCGACCTTGCGCACGTGGCCCGGAATGTCCTCGCGCTCCATGATCTCGATGTTCCTCATTCCGGCAGCGCAGCACACCGGATGGCCAGAATAGGTGAAGCCGGTGGTAAAGAGCGCTCCGTCCGCCTGTGGCGTGGAGAGGACATCGTAGACCTCCTGGGACACGATGGTCGCCGACAGCGGCTGATAGCCCGAGCTGATGCCCTTGGCTGACGTGATCATGTCCGGAACGATTCCGAAGACGTCCTCCGAGGCAAAGAAGTGGCCGAGCCGGCCGAATCCGGTCACCACCTCATCCGAGATGTAGAGGATCTCGTTGGCCTTGCAGACCTCGAACATGCGCTTGTGATACCCCTCCGGAGGGACGATCACGCCACCCGCTCCCATGACGGGTTCGGCGATGAAGGCACCGATGTTCTCGGCGCCGACCTCCTCGATGCGCTTGCGGAAATCCTCGATCAGCCAGTCGCAGAACTCGGCTTCGGTCATGCCCTCCGGGCGCCTGTAGGTGTAGGGGCAGGCGACGTGCACCACCATCTCGTCGGCCTGGTCGAAGCCGATCTTGTCGTAGGCTATGCCGGTGAGAGCCGCCGCCATGTAGGTCATGCCATGGTAGGCATCGACCCGGGAGACAATCTTCTTCTTGTTGGGGCGACCGAGGTTGTTCCAGTAGAAGTGAACAAAGCGAACGGCCGTGTCGTTGGCCATGGAACCGCCCGTGCCGAAGAACATGTGATCGAGAGTTCCCGGTGTCAGGGAAGCAATCTTGGCGCCGAGCAGGCCCGCCGGCGGGGTCGAGAGATGGTGGAATGGCGAGTAGTAGGGAATGGCGCGGACCTGTTCGGCGATCGCCTCGGCCATCTCCTCGCGGCCATAGCCGATGTTGACGCACCACAGTCCGCCGATACCGTCGATGAACCGATTGCCGTGGCTGTCGTAGACATGGATGCCATCAGCCTCGGCCATGATCTCGGAACCCTTGTCGTCCCACTGGGAGAAATCCGTCCACGGATGAATGACGTGGTCATGGTCCTTCTGCCACAGCTCATTGGCGTCGTACCTGGTGTTCCTCAGCATGGTGTCCTTCCTTCCCCGATCGGAGCCGTCGTTTGCGTACCTCGATGTTGTAGACCAATCGGCGTGGCCGGGAAACCCGCAGGCTCCGGCGGATCGTCATGGCATGACGCTCTCATGGAAGATGCGCAGGCGGTTGCGGAACCGGGCGATGAGAAGCAGCGACGAACCCATGGTGGCGACGGCGAGACCGGCCCAGATCCCCTCGCCCGACCAGCCGAACCAGAATCCGAAGGCAGCGGCACAGGGAAGACCGAGACCCCAGTTGGTGGCAACGCTGTAGATCATGGGGACCGCGGTATCCTTCAGCCCCTGCAGCGCGCCGCGTGCGGTGATCTGCACGGCATCACTCAGCATGAAAATGGCGGCAATGCTGAGCAGACTCACGGCAAGGCCCAGGGCTTCGGCATTGTCGGGATCGTCGGCGTCGAGAATGAGCGACGACAGTTCTGTTCCGAAGAACCAGAAGGCGATGACAGGCGCCAGGACCGTGATTCCCGAAAGCGCCATCGCCATCCAGCCGGAACGGGCCGACCACTGCGGGCTGCCGGCGCCGGCGCCGTGGCCGACACGCACCGCCCCTGCCTGGGCAAAGCCGACCGGAATCATGAAGACGAAGGCATAGCACTGGGCCGTCACAGCGTGGGCAGCGAGCATCTGCGTCGATATCAGGCCCATCATGATCGTGGTGACGAAGAAGAGCCCCATCTCGCCGATTTCCGTGACGGCGATCGGCCCGCCGAGAAAGGCGACCTCCTTCATCACGCGACGATCGATCCGCCAGAAGTAGCCCAGGAGACGGTAGCGGCGCAGGCGCCGGTCGGCGTGCACGAACCAGAGAAGCGCGCCGAACATCGCCCAGTTGACGACGACGCTGGCGACGCCCGCGCCGACGAGGCCAAGTTCGGGGGCGCCGAGCTTGCCGAACATGAAGGCGTAGTCGAGAAGCGCATTGAGTGCGATGGCGTGGACCGTGACCACGACGATCGCCCTGGGTCTGGCATGGGCGGCAAGGAATTCGCTCAGCACAACGAACCACAGGGAGGGCAGAAGCCCCCAGACCATGACTCTCAGATAGGCCTCGCCCAGGCTGGTGATGACCGGGTCCTGGCCGAACAGGACGAGGATCGGCGAGGCGTGCCAGGCCAGGATCGCGACGGTTGCCGTAAGGGGCAGGCACAGCCAGGACGCGTTGCGCACCACCGGACGGATCGCCCGGAATCGGCGGGCTCCCAGGTGCTGGGCCATGACCGGGGTCGCTCCTGTGAGCACGCCGATCGAGAACGCCAGCATGACCCAGTAGAAGTCCCGCGCCAGGGAACCGGCGGCGATCGTCTCGGTGCCGATGCGTCCCATCATGATGACGTCCGTCGCCATGATTGCCATGTGCGCGAGGTGCGTCAGGATGAGCGGAACCGCAAGACGCACGATGGCGTGCGCCTCGCGCCACGTCGAGGCGATTCTCTCAGGCGGGTGTATCGTCATCGCGTGACCGTTGCTGCGCCATCAACGCTTCCTCGCCCTCGAGCCACGCCAGGTCCTCCCCGGTTCGGGCGATGTCGCGGTCGAGCCATGCCAGGAACCCGGGATCCTCTCCTTCCATGTGGCGGCGCAGGTTGACAAGGCGCGCTCTCTCGCTCCTCAGGGTATCGCCCAGCACCTCGGCCAGCCGCCCCTGGCCCGTTGTGTCGAGGAGGCGAAAGAAGCGAATCTTGAGAGCAACCATGAGCCTCGAGGAGGCACTGGAAACCCTGACCGGCGCGAGCATCAGGCGTTCGAGTTCCTCGCGCCCCCCGGGCATCAGCGTCACCCGGGCACTGCCGGGATCCTCGCCCTCGTCTCCGATTTCGATCAGGCCCTCGAATCGCAGGAGTTCGATGGAGGACGACATGACATCGACGGGCGATGCGCCGTAAGTCGTGGCGAACAGGCGCACCATGGTGGCAAGGGTGGCGTAGTCCGTCGGACCCCTGCTGGCGAGGATTCCCAGAGCCGCGAGGCGCAGGCCTTCAACAGGAATCAGGACGCGGTCACGCTGCATGGGACGATTCATAGGCCAGCGGTCAACGTGTCTCAACGCTCCAGGAGTGTTGGGCGAAAGACGGACGGTATTGTCTCAGTTTGACTTTGTTGAAACCTTAACGCGGCGGGCCGACACAACCGACATCACGGGAGAGTAGCAGAGGAGTGAATCGAATCCGCAGGGTCGGCCAAGCTGAACTAGGCCGATGAGGAGCGCAGAGCATGCCAACCGAAGACAAGCAGATCCAAGTTTGGGCAACGCCAACGGACCACAGTCCGTGTGTGTCGTCTTCGGCGCGCGGTGTGTAGGTGAAGGGCGAGGGCAGATTCAGTGGAACTTCTGGCGCCGCAACGGAGATGGGCATTTCTCGAATCGCGGTTCGATTCACGATGCGTCGGACGGCTGGTCGGTCGGGGGTAAAGACAGCTCATGGTACGACGTGGAGGTCGTCGCTGCGTCCGCGTCCATCGCGGCCAAGCACGTCGACCAGGCGCGGGCTGCCTGGTGCCTTGGTCAGTGCCGGTGGTGGTGCAACTCGGGCACGGACGAAGGACAGATTGGAACATCCGAGTCGCCGGAGAATGTGGCGCGAGTCGATGCGATAGAGAGCTTTCGCTGCTACCTCCAGGGTCCGCCTAGCTGGACCATGGAATGTTGCCGTTCGGAGAGAATGTCAAACCAGGACACTTCCGCACACACCGCCGACATCATCGAAATCGAGCGGGATCGACCGGAACCCCGTCAACAGCCCGGCAAACTCTCGGTAGCAGCGCGCCGGTCTTTGCAGGTCGGGACACATGCACCATCATGCGTACCGGCGTGCGCCGGGAGGCGCACGCCATCATCAGGAAGGATCAGGACCATGCTGAAGTCCCGTCCCGTGTCTGCGTCGGTCCTGGCGGTCGTTGCGAGCCTCTTCGTGCTTGTGCTCGGCGCCGCCCCCGCTCATGCCGAGACCGACGACGACGCGCGCCTTCGCCAGCTTGCCGGTCAGGCGGAGAGCTATGCGAACGAAGTGCGGTCCCTGTTGGCGAAGGGCGCCGATCCCAACGCGCCCGGCAGCAACGGCCGGACGGCGGTGCATGGCGCGGCCGCGATCAGCGCGGCCGAGACGATGCAGGCGCTGCTGGACTCCGGCGGCGATCCCAACCTGCAGGACAGGGACGGCAACACGCCGCTGCACCTGGCCAGTGCCGCCCCGCTTCTGAGCGGGGCCGTCGCCACCATATGGCTGCTGCTGGGGGCACAAGCCGATCCCGGCATCGCCAACGGGGAGGGGCGCACGGCGCTGCACCTTGTTGCTTCCCACCACGAACAGCCGAGAGCGGTCGAGGCGCTGCTTGCCCATGGCGCGGACGCCAATCGCAGGGACCGCTGGGGGGCCACGGCGCTGCATGCCGCGGTGGGGCCCAATCCGGGCTGGCCCGGGCGCTCCGGCGCCGGCTTGCCCGGCATCGTCGGGGCGCTTCTTGCCGGCGGCGCCGATCCGCGGCTCGAGAACGGCGACGGGCTGCCGGCGCTGAATCTGTTCGTTCGCGAGGGCATCGGCTCGGGCGAGACCGCGGCATTGCTGATCGAGGCCGGGGCCGATCCCGACCGCAGGTACCCCAACGGCGAGGCCCCGCTGCATGCGGCGGTTCGCACGGGCGGCAAGGTCGCGGTGGCGGAGGCCCTGCTGGCCGGCGGCGCCGATCCCTGCATCCGCGACGCAGAGGGCTTCTACCCCTATTCGATCGCCACCCAAGGGAGCCCGATCCATCGCGCCCTCGACCGCGCCGGTGGCCACGACCTGGCCTGCCAGGGACAAGGGGAAGCGGCGGCGCTGGGTTCGGACGAACTCCGGCGGATCCAGGAAGCGCTTGCCGCTGCGGGCTTCGACCCCGGGCCTGCGGACGGAGAGTTCGGCCCGAGGACCCGACGGGCAATCGAGGGCTGGCAGCAGGCGAACGGGTACGCGGCGACCGGAGAGTTGACGAGCGCACAGGTCGAGGCGCTGCTGGCCGATGCGCCGCTCGAGCCCTTCGGGCCGAACTGGATCGTCGCGGAGAACCAGCCCTGCCAACTCCGGAACCCTTACCCCGAGCCCGGCGAGACCGTGACGTGGTCAGGTCCTTGCGTGGATGGCAAGGCGTCCGGTGAAGGGCGGTATGTCTGGCGCCACAGCTACGGCGTGGACACGTACGAGGGCAGCATGCGCGACGGATGGCCGCACGGCACGGGGACCTATACCGGGGACGACTTCCGCTTCGAGGGCGAATTCCGTAACGGCAAGATGCACGGTAAGGGCACGTTTTTCTGGGCCAATGGCGACACCCTGACCTGTGAGTGGCGCGATAGCGAGAGCGTCGACGGGACGTGCTCTGAGTCGGAGGAGGACGGCGGCCAAGGGCGCACCGAGAGAAAGGTGGTGACCCTGGAGGGCTTCAGTTCGTCGAACATCTTACTCGGTCCGGGAATGCAGGTAGGGACGCGTGTTTTCACCGCGGAAGATTACACCTTTGAACTCCCGCAGGATAAACACGACTGTCACAACGTGCTCGTTTCATTGATTGCCTCATGTCTGGAGTGGATTGTCAGCGATGACGGATCGGTCGCGGACGAGAATCGGCAGTGCGCGACCCATTTCAAGGACGAGGCCATGCAGAAGTGTGGTCTTACGCCTGAGGACGACCCGTACACGTTCGGAGTCGACTACTGGTCCTGGCCTCCGTGAGACGGCATCGTTAACAGGCAAGACACACTCTGGCCCCGCAGGGACGTCGTCGCCTTCCGCGAGCACTTCGCCCACCTTGTCGAGATCAAGCCATCGAGGCAGGAACTGTGCGAGGGGCGTCACGCCGACGCGATGACCCTCATCGAGGCGCGCCGCGTCGCGGGTGGCGGAAGCGGCGACACGCGAATCATGGTGAGCGACGGCCAGATTGCGTTCTGACTCCAATCCTCCCGGGGGAGAAGCCGTTCAACTGTAAGAGGCAGGTCGTCCCGAGGCGTGGGGCGCTACCAGCACCTCCAGCATTTGCCTGGCACAATAGACGCGGTTGCGCTTCGCTTCCCCCAGCGGGGAGACGATTCCTGCGGCTTCCAGACGGTCGATGGCGCGCCGAGCCGTCGTATAGGCCACAGACAGCTCGTCTGCGATCCCGCCCACGGTCCAGTAGGGGTTTTCGACAAAGAGGCGCAGCACCCTCTCCGGTCGCCCGGACTGAACGCCGGCCAGATGTTTCCGCCAGTCCTCGAACAGACCGTCGATCTCCTCCATGCGAACAATTGCGTCGTCGGCTTGAAGCCGGACGCCGCGCAGGAAGTAGCTGAGCCATTTCTCCCACGCCCCTTCCTGCGTCACCGCGAGCAGACGGGCGTAGTACTCATCGCGCGTCTCCTCGAAGTATGCGCTCAGATAGAGGAGCGGCGACGGCAGCACGTCACGCTGCACCAGCAGAAGAGTGATGAGAAGGCGGCCCACACGGCCATTGCCGTCGAGAAACGGGTGGATGGCCTCGAACTGTGCGTGTGCGAGTCCGGCGTGAATCAGCGGCGGCAGGGTGTCGTCATGAAGAAATCGCTCCAGGGCGTCTAGGCAGGCCATGAGTTCGCCGGCGGGCGGCGGCACGTAGCTCGCTTCGCTCAAGCTACAGCCGGGCGGTCCGATCCAGTTCTGACTGCGCCGGAACTCACCGGGCGTCGCCGTGTCGCCGCGCACGCCGCGCATGAGCCGTTCATGGACCTCCCGGATGAGACGCAAGGACAGCGGCAGCGTATCCAGCCGTTCCAATCCGTACTCCAGGGCCTCAACGTAGTTGACGACCTCCTCGAGATCATCGGAGGCTGGCCCGACGGCCGCGCCCGCCTCGGCCGCGAGCAGTTCCTCGAGGGTTGTTCGAGTGCCTTCGATCCGGCTTGAGAGCACCGCTTCCCGGCGAAGGAACGGGTTGATGAAGAGATGCGGATTGGGAAAGCGCCAGCCTTCGCCCGCAAGCCGGCCGATCGCGCGGTCCGCCCCGGAGAGCGCAACGACGAGTTCTGCGTCCCATGCGATGGGTGGAGCCAGCGGGGCCGGCACGAAGGCGGTGTAGCCGCTTGGACCTTGCACGTCGTGGCCGTGCGGCCGGCGACCGGGATCGGAGGCCATTGCGGCGCGACGCTCCTTGTTTGCGAGAATGAAAACAGCGGCGGCCATATTATCGTATGATGGAAGAATCGCAAATAAGGCGCTGGCTTCAGGAACGCACCGGACAGGAGGCGCGCGACGACAGCGGGTCGCGACATGGGATTGACTCCACATATCGACTGCAGCGATCCGGGTGCGGGTGCCATGCCAATCTTCCTCCATCCCCAGGTCGCTCGACTATTGTCGGTGCCTGTATCCGGATCAATGTCAGTCCGACTCGGATCAACCACCAAGGCCCTGTCATGGGGATGGTGCGCGTGACGAGTGTGAGGATTGTGGCCTTCAGATCGTCCACCGTCTCAGTTTCTGCTGCCTCGTTCACAGCAACATTCCATCTGTTGCGGGACTGTCGCTGCGGCGAGTGTCGCAATTGCGCTGGTGCTCCCGAGCGTCCGGCACTGGCAGGAGTTCGTGCGGGAACAGGCTTGAACCACCGCTCTTGCATGTCCGAAGAGGGGAACATCTCGTGAATGAGGCCCGCATCTACGCCTATCGCACCTTGGTCATGGACCTCTACCAAGACGGCTCTCGTTGACTGGACGCCGATGATGTTATCGACACTCTGGATGCCTTGATGGCCCACTGCTCCAGGTGGTAGCCGCATTGCCCCGCTTGAAAATCAAAGTGAGACATTACCGGACGGACGGGGGACTTGACGCCCGTTGCAAGGCATTGGACAAGACCTCCCGCCAGGTCAAGGAACGGGAGCAGGACTCATGGATATCTGTGCGCTGGGCGAGAAGCCCCCCCTCGGAGAGGTTCCGGAACGCATGCACGTCTTCTGCGTGCGCCAGGACCGGTTCGGCGCACCGCGGGACGCCTGGCAGAGGGAGATCATCGACGTTCCCGAGATCGCTGAAGACGAGGTTCTCGTCTACAACATGGCGACCGGCATCAACTACAACAACGTCTGGGCGGCGCTGGGCTATCCCATCGACGTCATCGCCGTGCGCCAGAAACAGGGCGAGCCGGAAGATTTCCATGCCGGCGGTTCGGACTGTTCCGGTATCGTCTGGAAGGTGGGTTCCGCCGTCACCAACGTCAAACCGGGCGACGAGGTCGTGGTTCACTCGGGCTGGTGGCCGGCTGACGACCCGTGGGTGCTGTCAGGCCGCGATCCCATGCTGGCCGAAACCACGCGCATCTGGGGTTATCAGACCAACTACGGCAGCTATTGCCAGTTCGCCAAGGCCCAGGCCCACCAGTGCCAGCCCAAGCCGAAGCACCTCTCGTGGGAGGAAGCAGGCTGCTACCTGCTGTGCGCCTCCACCGCCTATCGCATGCTGATGGGCTGGTCTCCCAACATTGTGGAGGAAGGCGACGTGGTTCTCGTCTGGGGCGCCGCGGGCGGCCTTGGGTCCTATGCCATGCAGATCACCCAGGCCATGGGCGGACGCGCCGTTGCCGTCGTCTCCGATGACAGCAAGCGCCAGTTCTGCCTCGACAACGGCGCCGTTGGCGTCATCAATCGCAAGGACTTCGATCACTGGGGGCCGATGCCGGATACCTCAAGCCCGGAGTACGGCGCCTGGGTCAAGGGAGCCCGCGCCTTCGGCAAGGCCATCTGGGAGGCCGTGGGCGAGCGGGTCAGCCCGCGGATCGTCTTCGAACATCCGGGCGAATCGACCCTGCCGACCAGCGGATTCGTGGTCGCCACCGGTGGCATGGTGGTCATCTGCGCCGGAACCACCGGCTACAACATCACCATGGACCTGCGCTACCACTGGATGCGCCAGAAGCGCCTCCAGGGGAGCCATCTTTCCAACGACGAGCAGGCAGCAGCGGTCAATCAGCTGATGATCGATCGCAGGATCGATCCCTGTCTTTCGCAGACATTCACCTTCGACGAGATCGGTCATGCGCACCAGTTGATGCATGACAACGCCCATGCGTCCGGCAACATGGCCTGTCTCGTCAACGCGACCGAACCGGGCATGGGACGTTCCGCCTGACCGTCGCGAAGAGACGGGATCAGGAGCCGGCCTGAGCCAGTCGTCCGGCGATGACGGGCATCGCGTCCGCTTCCAGGTTGGCAAAGGCGAGGCGGATGTAATCCTCCTGGTCGGGACCGAACCAGCTGCCGGGCAAGGTCAGGAGGCCGTCTTCCACTGCCAGGGTACGGGCCACGTCGACCGCAGCCGTGCCCCGAAACGGGTGACGGACATAGGCGAAATAGGCGCCGGCGCTCACCAGTTCCCAGGCGAGGTCGTTGCGGGTGAAGGCGCGTGCAAGCGCCTCGGCCCGTTCACCCATGATCCCGGCATTGTGGCGCCGCCAGGAATCGAGATGGCTGAGACCGTAGAGCGCCGCTTCCTGACCGAGATGGGGCGGCGAGATCTGCACGCAGTCGCACACCTTCTCGAGAGCGCCCTGCAACCGGCCACCAGCCACCGCCGCACCGACCCGATAGCCGGTCAGGCAGTAGACCTTCGAGAAGCTGTAGAGGTGCACCAGGGTGTCGCGCCACTGTCCGTCCGTGAAGAGATCGTGCGGGCGGGTGCCCGGAGAAAGAAAGTCGCGGTAGGTCTCATCGATGACGAGCGCACATCCCGCCTGCCTTGCCACATCGAGAAAGTCGTGGATGACCTCGGGCGGATAGATGGCGCCCGTCGGATTGTTCGGCGAGACAAGAACGATGGCTCTCGTTCTGCCGCTGACCAGGCGGCGGGCATCGTCGGGGTCCGGCACGCCGTGGCGGTCCGGGCGAAAGCCGAGAGGCACCACGGAGATCCCCAGCATGCGGGCCGTCATCTCGTGATTGAAGTACCAGGGCACCGGAAGGATGACCTGGTCCCCCTCCCCCGCCAGGGCCAGCATGGTGTTGAAGAACGCCTGGTTGCACCCGGCGGTGATCATGACGTCCCCCGCACCGACGTCACCGCCATAGAGAGCATTGATGTCGCCCGCCAGGGCTTCCCTCAGGGCCAGCATGCCGAAGATGTCGGTGTAGCGCGCCGTCGATCCGTCGCGCGCCCGCCTGGCCACGTGGGCGAGAAGCGCTTCGGGCGGAGGGGATGCGGGGACCGCCTGGCAGACATCGATGAGAGGCTCCGCCATCTCGATGCCCTCGATCCACGTCCAGGCCTCCGGGATAGGCGGCGCCTGGACAATATCGACCCTGCTGTTCGTCTGGTACATCACCCGCACTCCCCGTGGCGCCCTTGCATGATCCGCCGGACCCACCTCCCGTCAAGCCGGATACCGGACATCAGGGAACAGATCGACAGCGCGGCGCCGGCCACGCTGCGGGCGACGTGACCGCAGGCTGTTGCCGTTACGCCCGTTACGCCAGGTCCTGGTCCGTCGATCCTGCCGGTTCCCTCCACATGATCGAAACCGCTCCGGTCCATGGCACGGACAGGATCGACACGATCATGTCCACGGCGGACGGGCTCTGCTGCTAAAGCAGTCACCGGTGTCCGCCGCCTTTCGGCGCTGCGAAGAGGAAGGCTCATCGCGCGATCCGGGCAAGGACCGACGCGGCTTCCGAGACCATGCCGTTCACAATGTCCGCGGCCGTTGCTTCGCCGCGCGTCAGGCCAGCGCTCTGTCCGGCATAGAGAGCCATCGACGTGACCGTGCCGGTCGTGTCGACGGTCGGGGGCTCGATGCTGTAGCGCCGGATCTCCACTCCGGTGCCGTCGCGGCCAACAATTTCGCCTTCATCGGGCCGTGAGCCGGGGGGAGGTTCACCGGCTTCCTGCCACGCTTCGAGCGTATCGTTGAGAAGGCAACGATGGGGCGCATCGGGCCATCCGTCGTCGAAGGCCTCGGAAAGCACCGTATCGGTGGCACGAGCGGCAGCAATCCGTTCGCGATAGGCCGGATGGGCATCGCTCTCGCGGGCGAGCAACAGACGGGTACCGACCCAGGCGGCCTGGGCACCGAGTGCCAGGACCGCACACAGACCACGCCCATCCGCGATGCCGCCGGCGGCGACCACCGGGACTCCGGGCACGGCATCAACCACGCTTGGCACGAGGACCATGGTCGCCACGCTCCCCCAGACATGGCCACCGGCCTCGATCCCCTGGGCCACAACGATATCGACTCCCCGGTCAACCACGCGCCGGGCTTCTTCGGCTGAACCGACCGTGTGCATCGAAAGCGCGCCCGCGTCGTGAATGCGTCCGATCAGCGGAGCCGGGTCGCCGTAGAAGGTCGATATCACGGGAACACCTGCCTCTAGCGCAAGATCGAGATTGGCCTCCTGCATCTCTTCCATCAGCGGAATCACGATGTTGGCAGCGAACGGAGCCGCGGTCCGGGATTGCATTGCGGCAAGCGTTCTCCCCAGCACGTCCGTCCTGGTCCAGGTGATGGGAATGATGCCGAGTCCGCCTGCTTCGGATACGGCGATGGCGAGATCCGGAGAGGTCGAGACCGGAGCCTGCAGGATCGGCGCGGTGAGGCCCAGCGTCCGACAGAGCGGGGTCATGAGGTTCGGCATGTCAACTCCGGGCTGCACACGTGATCTCGTCCTGTCAGGATCGAACAGGGCCGGAAACCTATCAAGTCGGCCGGTTCGGCGCCCTGACGCAAGGCAACGTCCGGACATGGGGAGTCGATCCGATCGCAGGACACCGGAGTTGTCATCCGCCGGCCCGCGTTGTCATGATGACCCGGTAAGGCAAGGGGGCCCTGACGCATGACCGATTCCGGCATCACTCTTGGAATCGAGGAAGAGTTCTTTCTCGTCGATCCCGGATCGCGGGACGTGCTCGCCGACCCCGATCCGGCCATCTTCGCGGCCTGCGAGGAGGCGGCAGGGCCGCACCGCGTGGTGCGCGAGGCCCTGCGCACGCAGATCGAGACCAACACGAAGGTCTGCGGATCCGTGGCGGAACTGCGCGAGGCACTGAAGGAAACGCGCCGCGTGGTCATCGAGACAGCCGAACGGTACGGGGCGGCGATCATGGCCTCGTCCACCCATCCCTTCGCCGCGTGGTCGCGCATGGACGTGACGCCGAAGGAGCGCTACAGGTCGTTTTCCGCCATGCTCCAGGGGCTGCTCAACCGCCTTCTGATCGGCGGCATGCACATCCACGCCGGGTTTGGCGATGCCGATGAGCGCATCCGCGTGATGACGGCGATGCGGCGCCATCTGCCGGTCTTTCATGCCCTCTCGGCCTCCTCACCCTTCAGCGATGGCCACGAGACGGGATTCCGGTCCTGGCGCCTCGCTATCTTCAGCGGCCTGCCGCGCGTCGGCATTCCAGCACCGTTATGGTCGGACAAGGACTACGAGGTCCTCCTCGACGAATACCGCAAAATGGGCTTCATCAACGACGGCAGCGAACTGTGGTGGGACATCCGCCCTTCCCATTCCTATCCGACCATCGAGATGCGCATCTGCGATGTGTGCACGCGAATCGAGGATGCCGTCACCATCGCCGCGCTCTATGCGTCCCTGGTGCGCCGGCTGCTGCGGCAGTCCCGCGAAGGCACGCTTCCCGACGAACCGCTGACCGAGATCATCTCCGAGAACCGCTGGATTGCGCAACGCTATGGCGTACTGGCTTTCCTCGGCAACATCGAGGCAGCCCATGGCCGGCTGGACATCGCCGACGCGACCCGGGCTCTCATCGACGATCTCGCCGATGATGCCCGCGCGCTGGGCTGCGAGAACGAGGTCCGCCGGGCCACGGCCATCATCGACTACGGCAACAGCGCCGACCGCCAGGTCGACCTCTGGCGCCTGTGCCGACTGGAGGGAATGGACAGCATGGAGGCCTTCCGGGCGGTCGTCGATCATGTCATACGCGAGACCAGGGACGGCACCGGACTGGCGGAACAATCGGCAACATGCTGAAGCCGACACGGCCATGATGCGAAACAGGATTGCAGGAACCAGAGCACACTGAAGGACCTGGCGGCAACGCGAACGCTCAACCCCGGGCACCGTGTTGGGGACCGTGCTGCCGCAGCAGGCCATCATCAGAAACGCCGGCGCCGAATGCCCGACCCCGGTTCGGGTTTCGATTCCCTTGCTGGCGTGATGCGCTCGCTCGAAACGGCTCGGAAGCCGGTCGTTGCAAAATCGGCGGCGAAGACTTGCGAACATGGCGTGCAGGGTATTGCCCTGGCAGGCGCAGGTTGGGAGACGGAACACGCCGACACATTTCGGCCTGCAACACCGGCTTCAATGCGAACCAGACGAGGAGTCCAACATCATGACCGTGGAAGGGAGCCGGCGCCTCAAGGGGGTCGCCTTCGGCCTTGTCCTTGCGGCGACAATCGGAATCGCGTTCGCCCAGACTGCAGCGGACCGCGCAGTCGAGGCGGCCAGACAATACGCCGGCGAAACCCTCACCATCACCTGGGAAGCACCACTGCAGGCCCTGGATCCCCTCACTCACTCGGGCCCGGTCTGGGAGGAACTGACCGGGGTCAGGATCCATGTCGTCGAGGTCCCGATCAACGAGCTCTTTACCAAGTCCATCGCCGAACACCGCGCCCGGACGGGGGCCTACGACGTGCTCAATGTCGTTCCGGCCTGGATGTCCGACATGGTCAGGGCCGGGGTGCTCGAACCGCTCGACTCCTACATCGACAAGTATGGTTACCGCGAAGAACTGCAGGACATTGCACCGGCGTACCGCGACAACCAGATGACCTACGGCGACCAGATCTACGGTCTGCCCGATGACGGGGACGTGTTCCTGCTCTACTACCGGACCGATCTCTTTGGCGACGAGGCCAACCAGACGGCTTTCCGGGAGGCCTATGGGTATGGCTTGGCGCCACCGAAGACCTGGGACGAGTTCTACGACATCTCGAAATTCTTCACCGACACTGGAGGCGGTGATCTCTACGGGTCGGCGCTGATCCTCTCGCCCGGGCTCGTGCACTATCTCTACGAAATGCGACTAAGGACAGCCGGAGGACGATTCTTCAGTCCGGAAACCATGGATTCGCAGATCAACAGCGACATCGCTGTCGCCGTTCTCGAGGACATGGTGCGGCAGCTCGACAACATGCCCCCCGGAGCAGCCGGCTGGGGGCCCATCGAGGTTCTCAATGCCTGGCTGGCCGGCGAGCTTGCGATGCAGATCTGGTGGCCGCCTCTGGGGCGCTGGTCGGCGGGATACGGAGCCGATACGAACGCGCTTTCCTGGCTTCCCGAATCAACCGTTGCCGGCAATGTCGGTTACGCGCTGCCTCCTGGCGGGCACCCGGAGCTCGCAGCCGGCTTCGCGCTCAGCGTGTCGTCGAGTTCCGACAACAAGGAGCTCGCCTACCTCTTTGCGCAGTGGCTCAACAGCCGGGATTTCAGCATGACCCGGATCACACTCCCGTTCGCACTGCGTGATCCCTTCCGCACCTCCCATTTCAACAGCGACGAGTACAAGGCGCTGTGGCCGGCGGCCAAGGATTACCTTGCCGTGCTCGAGGACGCGGCGGAAACGGGGATTCCCGACCTCTCGATCATCAATACCTTCGCCTACGAGGAATCACTGACCCGCGCCATCGTGGCGGCGCTGTCGGGTCAGGACGCACGCTCGGTGCTCAATCGGGCGGCCGAAGAGTGGAACGAGATCACCAGGGAAGTCGGCATCGACGATCAGCGGAAGGCCTACACGATCTGGTCGTCCAGGCCGGGCGCCTATCCGAACTAGACCCACAACGTCCAGGCGAGGCCTCGGTCCTTGATCTCTGTGCCAACAGGCGCTTTCGGTGGTCTATTCGCGGATCCTCGGCTTCCCGAAGATCACCAGGCGCGGCCTCGACGCCTCATCACTTGGGATACTGCAACGACAAGCGACCGCCCTGGAAAGAACGGTTCCGGGGTGCGGTGCTCAACACCCCGGACACACCATCGCCAGGAGCAAGGCAAACCGGGGGTGTCGCCTGCGAGTTGCGCGACCCGGCAACGCCGATGCCGGCGTTTCATGGTCTCGAAGTGATCGAGGACGATGTGGGACTCAAGGTGACCTACCGCGGCAACCACGAGGCCGGTCGCGAACGCCTTTCCTTCACCGTTCGCCGGATGCTCGTGCCGTGATCGGACGCCAGCGGCGGCCGTCCCGATGCACCAGCATCAGTGCTTCTTCGGGACCTGCCGACAAGCTCTCGTAGGCATATGGCGGGTCCGGGGCGTTCCTGGCGATGGCCACGGCACGGTCGATCCAGCGCCATGCGGCCTCCACCTCGTCACGGCGCATGAACAGTGTCTGATCACCACGAATGACGTCGAGCACAAGGCGTTCGTAGGCATCGGGCATGGTGAGACCCTGGCGTTCAAGGGTGTCCGCGAAGGTCATGTCGAGCGGTGTGCCGATCAGACGCATGCCTCCCGGACCCGGTTCCTTGATGGTGAGGCCCAGGGTGATCCCCTCGTCGGGCTGCAGCCTGATCGCCAGGACATTGGGAGCCATGGCGCCGGCGGCCGGCGGAAAGATCGAGTGAGGAGCGTCCTTGAACACGACGGTGATCTCGGACATGCGTGCCCGCAGTCTCTTGCCGGTGCGCAGGTAGAACGGTGTCCCGTTCCATCGCCAGTTGGCGATCTCCGCACGCAGGGCCACGAAGCTCTCGCTCCGGGATTCCGGATTGCCGACGTCCTCCAGATAACTCCCCTCGCCTTCGCCGGCGAGATAGCGCCCGCACACCACGTCGGCGGGGTTCTCCAGCGGGGCGAGGCTGAGCAGCACCTTGAGCTTCTCGTCACGCACCGCATCCGCGTTGAAGGAGGCGGGCGGCTCCATGGCAATGAGGCAGAGCAGCTGCAGCAGGTGATTCTGGACCATGTCGCGCAGGGCGCCGGTACGGTCGTAGTAGGCGCCGCGCCCTTCGACACCGATCCGTTCGGCGACAGTGATCTGGACGTGATCGACATGGCGTGCATTCCAGATCGGTTCGAACAGCGCATTGGCAAAGCGCAGGGCCATCAGGTTCTGGACCGTCTCCTTGCCGAGATAGTGGTCAATCCGGTAGACCTGCCGCTCGCCGAAGAGTGAGGCGAGAGTCCGGTTGAGCGTTTCGGCACTGGCGAGATCGCTCCCCTGGGGTTTTTCGACCACCACCCGGGTTCCCGGAGTCCGGCAACCGGCGGCTACCAGGCGTTCGCTCACCGGCACAAAGAGGTCCGGTGCCACGGAAAGGTAGAAGGCTCTCACGCGCCCGTCGTCATCGAGCCTCGAAGCAAGCTTCGCCCAGCCCTCCCCGCCTGTCACGTCCATCTTCACGTAGTCGAGCATCGCCAGAAAGTCGCCGGTGCGGTCTGCCATTGCGTGTTCCTGCAAGGCATCGGCAGCCAGCGCACGGTAGCCCTCAACGCCGATATCGCGGCGTCCGATGGCGATGATTCTGGTGCCCGGCAAGACCTGTCCGGCGCACATGCGATGGTAGAGAGCGGGCAGAAGCTTGCGCCGCGCGAGGTCGCCCGTGCCGCCAAACACCACGAGATCGAACGGTTCGACCGGAATCACCCGACCCACCATGATCACCCATCCTCCGACCGGGAGTGTGCGAGCTCATGACGCCACGGTGGATCGGCGCCAGGACGCGAGACGGTGATGGCCGCCGCCCTGGCGCCCAGGCTGAGAGCCTCCCTCATCGAATTGGCGTCGATGTCAGCAAGCCGTTCTCGGGTCAGCAGTCGGTTATCTGCAAGGTGGGCAAGGACGCCTGCATTGAAGGTGTCGCCAGCACCGATGGTATCGACAACGTCAACAAGGGAAGCCGGAACGGTGGCCGTGTCGCCCCGTCCGAAGCGGGCACGAGCTCCCGCGGCGCCCCGCGTCAGGATCACAACCGAGGGGCCGGACCTGAAGAGACTCTCGCACTTTGAAGAGCGCGATCCGTCACCGGGAACGAGCCAGTCGAGGTCCTCGTCAGAGACTTTCACGATATCGGCAAGAGCGATCAGTTCCCGCATGCGGGCGCGATGACGGTTACCATCCCGAATCATGACTGAACGGATGTTGGGATCGAGCATGATGACCCGGCGTCCGGCCTCGCGTCTCGCCAGTTGGACAAGGGTTGTCGCAGCCGGCTCGCCAATGAGGCTGATACCGCCGAAGACCATCGTCCCGACATTGTCCGGCACCTTTGGGATGTCGTCCTCGACCAGCATGCGTCCGGCCGAGTTTTCATCATAGAACGTGTAGCAAGCACCACCGTTTTGGAGATTGACGAAGGCGAGCGTGGTGGGTCGTTCGCTCCTGACAACAAGCGACGTGTCGACCCGGTTCGCGCGTAACGAAGAGAGGAGCGCCTCTCCCAGGAAATCCCGCGAGATGCCGGTCAGTATCCCCGCCTTGAGCCCCAGCCGGCCAAGCGCAATGGCCGTGTTGAAGATGGCACCGCCTTCATGCGGGACATATCCCTGCCTGCCTGACGCCGTGGCTGCCGGAACCATGTCGATGAGAGCTTCGCCGCAGCACAGGATCATCATGGCGCCGGGCTTGCGACGTACCTGCGAAGGGCATCGCGTGGGCCATGGGTCCACACCACCTCGAGTTGCCGGGCAAAGGCCTCATCCAGCCGTCTGCAGCGACCGAGGTCTCCGAACACCTGCCGAAGATCGAGGAAGGCCTTGGCATCGTGCCGTGCCGCACGGGCAGCAGCAGCAAGTTCCCGTTCCCGGGAATCATCAAGAGTTTCTGCTGTTGCGCAGTGGCGACACCAGAAGGCGAGTTCGAGCGCCAGACCGTCCACGGAAGCCCCCTTCCGGAGCGCCTCGCACAACGACGGCAGCACGAACTTCGGCTGACGGTTGGACCCGTCTTGGCACAGTCGGCGAATGGTGTCGCCAAGTGCCGGATTGCGGAATCGCTGCACTGTGGTCATCAGATAGTCATCGGCGTCAACGCCCGATGCCGTGTCCAGAACGGGAAGTACCTCACGACGCATCAGCGTGTCCAGCCAGCCCGCTATGTCCCTGTCTTCCATGGCTTCATGCACGGTCCGATAGCCCATGAGGGCGGCCGGGTATGCGATGGCGGCATGGCCGGCGTTGAGGACTCTGATCTTCAGGGTCTCGAAGGGTGTGACGTCGTCGACGAACTCAACCCCGGTGTGCTCCAGGGCAGGGCGTCCCTGGGGAAACCGGTCCTCGATCACCCACTGGCGGAAGGGCTCGCAGACAACCGGCGCCGCATCATCGATGCCAAAGCGACTCGCCACCAGATCGCGTTCGCGTTGAGAGGTTTCGGGTGTGATGCAGTCGACCATAGAATTGGGAAAGGAGACATGTTCGGCGACCCAGTCCGCAAGATCCACCGACACCATTGCCGCCAGTCCAAGCGTGGTCCGGCGGGTAACGTCCCCGTTGTGAGGCACATTGTCGCACGACACCACCGTGAACGGGGCGAGGCCACGGGCACGGCGCCGGTTCAGGGCTGCAAGCAGAATACCGAAGACACAGGTCGGATCATCTGGATGGGCGGCATCATGGAGAATGTCCGGATGCTCGTCGGCAAGGCCACCCGTTGTCGCGTCGATGTAGTATCCGCCCTCGGTGATGGTGAGCGTGACCATGCGAATCGCCGGATCGTCAAGGCGCCCGACGATGGCCCGGGCCTTGACTTCGCAGTATTCGATCATAGAGCCGGTCACGCGCGCCCGAACACCGTCGGCGCCAAGGTCGACCACCGTCGTCAGCCAGTCCTGCGCCGCCAGCCTTTGCCTCTGCGTGCAGTCGAAGGGCCGGATTCCGGCGCCAACGATCGCCCAGTCGAGGTCGAGACACTCGTTGAAGAGTCTGTCCATGTAGATCGACTGATGCGAGCGATGGAAGTTGCCGACACCAATGTGGAGGATTCCCGCCCGGAGCGAAGGACGGGCATAGCGCGGCACGGCAACATCACGGGAAAGCCGGTCGAGACTGGCGAGAGCCAACCTCTCCGGCCGGTTACGCGATTCTCTGTCCGGCAGCATCAAACCGGTGAATCCTTGACGCATCGGGAGTGAGGTGGACGGTCACATCATGGCCGAGATCGACGTCGCCTCCGGCGCGTACCGTGAAAGTGCCCTGATCTTCCGCGAGATGCACATGGAGGAAGGTCTCCGAACCCAGATGCTCGGCAATGCCGACCCGGCCTTGCCAGGTGCCTTCTTCGCTGGAAATCGCCAAGTGTTCGGGACGGATACCGATAGTGCTCGCGCCGTACCGTGCCGCCTCCGCTCCCGAGATGAAGTTCATTCTCGGAGATCCGATGAATCCCGCCACGAAGACATTGCAGGGTGCGTGATAGAGGTCCAACGGACTGCCCACCTGTTCGATTCTGCCGCCCTGCAGGACAACGATCTTCTCGGCCATGGTCATGGCCTCGACCTGATCGTGGGTCACATAGATCATGGTGGTGGCGAGATTCCGGTGCAGTTCGGAAATCTCCAGGCGCATGTTCACGCGCAGGGCAGCATCCAGATTGGAGAGCGGTTCGTCGAACAGGAAGGCTGCCGGCTCCCGTACGATGGCCCGTCCGATGGCAACTCGCTGGCGCTGTCCCCCGGAAAGCTGGCCTGGCCGCCGGTCGAGATACTCGGTGAGGTTGAGCACCCGGGCAGCGGCCTCGACCTTCTTCTTTCTTTCTTCCCTTTCGATACCGGCCATACGCAACGGAAAGGCCATGTTCGCCCGTACCGTCATGTGTGGGTAGAGGGCATAGGACTGGAAGACCATGGCGAGACGCCGTTTCGCAGGAGCAAGGGTCGTGGCGTCGACGTCGTCGATCTCGATGCATCCGGAAGTGGCATCCTCGAGGCCGGCGATCAGCCGCAGGAGCGTGGACTTGCCACAACCCGACGGGCCAACGAAGACGACAAACTCGCCATCCCCGATCTCGAGATCGAGTGGCGGTATGACCTCCACGTCACCAAAGCTCTTGGAAACGGCTTTCAGTCGTATCTGACCCATTGTCCGTGCTCCTACTTGACGGCGCCGAAGGTCAGGCCTCGGACCAGCTGTTTCTGGCTGAACCAGCCCAGGATCAGGATCGGGGCGATGGCAAGCGTGCTGGCAGCACTGAGCTTGGCGTAGAACAGGCCCTCGGGGCTCGAGTAACTGGCGATAAAGGCGGTGAGTGGTGCCGCTCCGGCAGCAGTCAGGTTGAGTGTCCAGAAAGCCTCGTTCCAGGCAAGAATGATGTTGAGCAACAGCGTCGAGGCAATGCCGGGCACCGCCATCGGCACCAGGACGTGAACGATTTCCGCACCTGTGGTCGCACCATCCATGCGTGCCGCCTCCAGGATTTCGCCCGGAATCTCTCTGAAGTAGGTGTAGAGCATCCAGACGATGATCGGCAGGTTGATCAGGGTCAGCACGATCACCAGACCCGTGCGGGTGTCGAGCAGACCGGCGTCGCGGAAGATCAGGTAGATGGGCACCAGCACACCCACCGGCGGCAGCATGCGGGTCGACAGCATCCACATCAGGATGTGACGGGTCCGCTTCGTCGGGACGAACGCCATCGACCAGGCGGCCGGAATGGAGATGACAAGTCCGAGGAGCGTCGATCCCACAGAAATGATGACCGAATTCATGAAGTGCCGGAAATAGTCCGAGCGCTCCTGGACGATGACGAAGTTGTCGAGTGTCCAGTCAAAGAAAAACAGACTGGGAGGCGAGGCAATGGCCTCGGCTTCTGTCTTGAAGCCGGTGAGTACGGTCCACAGGATGGGAAAGAATATCGCCAGGGCAATCACCCAGGCGACGAGAGTAGTGGTCGCCTTGCGCAGGGTCCCGGTGCTGCGTGCCATCGTCCGCGCTCCTTCAGGCGTCCAGGTTGCGGCCGATCATCCGCATGAGAAAAATCGCCACGATGTTGGCGAGGATGATGGCGATAACTCCTCCGGCCGCCCCGCCGCCTACATCGAACTGCAGGAGCGACAAGGCATAGATCTGGAATGTCAGGTTGGTCGAGGCGGTTCCGGGGCCCCCGTTCGTGGTCACGAGGATCTCGGCGAAGATCGACAGAAGGAAGATCGTCTGGATGAGAATGACAACCGTGATGGCGCGGGCAAGATGCGGCAGCACGATGAAGATGAACCGATCGAGACTGTTCGCGCCATCCATCTCAGAGGCTTCAAGCTGTTCACTGTCGAGGGACTGCAGGGCCGTCAGAAGAATCAGGGTGGCAAAGGGCAGCCACTGCCAGCTGACCATCAGGATGATCGAGAAGAGCGGCGCCACCGCGAGAAAGTCGAATGGCTCGAGACCCACCACCTTCGCGGCATGGGCCAGGAGGCCGGTCACAGGGTTCATGAACATGTTCTTCCACACCAGCGCCGAGACGGTCGGCATGATGAAGAAGGGAGCGATCATCAAGAGCCGGACAATGCCCCGGCCCCAGAATGCCTGGTCCAGCAACAGGGCGAGCAGGACGCCACCGGTGATGGTGATCACCAGAACACCGCCGACGAGAAGAAGCGTGTTGCGGAGAGCGTCGAGAAACGCCGGGTCGGTCAGGAAGTAGCGATAGTTATCAAGGCCGGTCCACTGCTCCATGCCCGGCATGAGAAGATTGTAACGCAGCAGCGAGAAGTAGAGCGTCAGCCCCAGCGGTACCAGCATCCAGCCCAGGAGCAGCAAGACCGCCGGAGTCATCATCAGGCGCGCCGTTACTCTGGAGTGCTGCGTCGGCATGACGACAATCTCCCGAATTCGAGACAGGCCCGGCGGGAGCCGTGATGCGGTTCCCGCCGGGCCTCGTGGCCTACTCGATGTAACCTGCCTTCGTCATCTCCCGGACAGTCAGCTGCTGCGCGTTCGCAAGCGCCTCCTCGACACTCGTCGTGCCGGCCAGCGCCGCCGAGAATTGCTGGCCAACGGCCGTCGCAATTCCCTGGAACTCCGGAATGGCAACGAACTGCACGCCGACATAGGGAACCGGATCAACTGTCGGATTGGTCGGGTCCGCAGCGTTGATGCTCTCCAGCGTCATCGCCGCGAACGGAACACTGGCATAGTCCGGATTCATGTAGAGCGAGGTGCGGGTGCCAGGTGGCACATTCGCCCAACCCTCGTTTGACGCAACAAGTTCGAGATACTCCTTCGACGTTGCCCAGGCGATGAACTTCTTCGCCGCCTCGACCTTGGCGCTGCCGGCCGGGATGGCGAGCGACCAGGCCCACAGCCAGTTGCTGCGCTTGCCCAGTCCCGTGTCGGGAGCCAGGGCAAAGCCGACACTGTCCGCCACACTGGAATCCTCGGGATTGGTCACGAAAGAAGCGGCAACGGTTGCGTCGATCCACATGCCGCACCTGCCGGTCTGAAAGAGGGCAAGATTCTCGTTGAAGCCATTGGCAGAGGCTCCCGGAGGGCCGGCATCGTTCATCAGGTCGACATAGTAGTTGAGCGTATTCGCCCACGCCTCGCCATCAAACTGCGGGTTCCAGTCTTCGTCGAACCAACGGGCACCGAAGGCGTTGGACATGGCTGTCAGAAAGGCCATGTTCTCGCCCCAGCCAGCCTTGCCTCGCAGGCAGACTCCGTAGATCTCGTTATCCCTGTCGGTCATGGCACGGGCTGCCTGGGCGATGAAGTCCCAAGTCGGAGCGTCGGGCATTTCCATCCCCGCCGCCTCCATCAGGTCGGTGCGGTACATCACCATCGAACTCTCGCCATAGAATGGCGCGGCATAGAGTTCGCCGTCCACCGTCAGGCCACCGCGGATCGCCGGCAACAGGTCGTCGACATCATACGACTCCGGCAGATCGTTCAGGCTGACCAGCCAGCCCTGTTTGCCCCAGATCGGCACCTCGTAGGTACCGATGGTCATGACGTCGTACTGTCCGCCCTTTGTGGCGATGTCGGTCGTGACGCGCTGACGCAGGATATTCTCTTCCAGCGTCACCCACTCCAGTTCGATTCCCGGATTGCTGGCGGTGAAGTCATCGGTCAGACCCTGCATGCGGATCATGTCACCGTTGTTGACAGTGGCAATGGTCAGGGTCTCGGCGGCTACCGGGGCCGCCAGGAGACTTGCAGCCGCTCCGGCACAAAGAAGTGTCCCAAGCTTGCTCATCATCAACTCTCCCTCTGTCTTGTGAGTTGGGCAAATGCTATGTCATTGAGCATTTACTCACCCGTTTTGTCCCGCGTGTCAAGCGGTCAGATGACCCGGGCACGGATCATCAGGCGCCGGCAAGTATCGCTTCGGCCGTCGATTCGTCGGTTACGAGAGCGTTGATGAGGCGACCGCGCAGGGCTCCCAGAATGGCAGCGACCTTCAATTCGCCGGAAGCCAGACCGATCACCGGACGGGGATTGTCCGGGACCAGCGGTGCACTCGATACCCGCCTGTTCGTCGGTCCCTCGATCAACCGGCCCCGGGAATCGAACACCCAGCCGACGATCTCGCCAACCGCTCCCCTGCGGACCAGGTCGCGGCTTTCCGCGAAGGTGATGAATCCGTCCACCACCAGCGGTGCCGATGCGTCGATGTGGCCGATGCCGACGAAGGTGGCATCGGCGGCTTCGCACAGTTCCAGCGTTCTGGCCACGGGCTCCTGGCTGTGCAGGATGGGGAGTTCGGCGGGTTTTCGAACGAGCACGGGCAGCGGCATGGGGTTGTGGCGTCCGCCAACACGCTCGGCCATACGCACCACGACATTGTAAGCCGTCGCCGATCCGTCGGGCATGGTATTGCCGACCAGCGAGACCAGGTGATGCTGTGGACAGTCCATGGCTGACAACTGCTCGACACAGGCCCTCAGCACGCGACCGGTTCCGACGGCAATCACCTTCGGCGTCTTGCAGTCGAGGTGCCTCTCCATTTCGCTGGCTCCGGCGACGGCAACGCCAGCAATGGATTCAGGCGCTGCCGGATCCGTTGGTACGACCTCCGAGGACACAAGGGAGAATGTCCGGACCAACTCCGTGGCGAGGTCCATGCACCGGGCGATCGGATGGTCCAGGCGGAACTTGATCAGTTTCAGGGACACGGCGAGCGACACCAGTCTCTGCGCCTTCTGGCGCGAGACGCCAAGCGTGTTTGCGATCTCGTCCTGGGTGTTGCCGGCAACGTAGTAGAGCCATCCCGCCCTGGCCGCATCGTCCAGACGGTTGCCTCTGCCGTTGGTCCTCGCCATGGGCCGTGTCATACCCGCAGTTCGGGAGCCAGTGAGAACATCTGGTTCCAGTTGTCAATCACCGTCACGCCTTCCGGCGTCTCATCGTGCGTCCTCGCGACATCCGTGACGTGGGCGCCGCCGACATAGCGCCACACGTGCATGCCGGCAGCCAGCCCGGCCTCGACACCGGCAAGACTGTCCTCGATTACCAGACAGCGGTGTGGCGGCGCCGCCATCTCGCGTGCCGCCAGAAGAAAGAGATCGGGAGCGGGCTTGCCATGCGCCACACGCGACGCTGTGAAAACCCGATCTCCAAAAAAACCATCAAGCCCCAGAGTCGCAAGCGTATGGTCCACCCTGGGCCTGCTGGAGCTTGTGGCTACACACGCCGGCGGAAGCAGCTTCCCCAGCATGGCATCGAGGCCTGACGTCGTCCGCAGCCTCTTGGAAAAGGTCTCGTGGAGTGCCGCACGGTAGCGGGCGATGAAGGTCTTCGGCAACGGCCTGTCAAATCGGGCGGCAATGATTTCGGCGACGACGGGAAAGCTCCTGCCGATGAAGTGGCGAAAGACATAGTCGGCATCGATGTCAATTCTGCAGGCGCCAAGCTCCGTCACGAGAACACCGGCGCTCAGCACCTCGCTGTCGGCGAGCACACCATCGCAGTCGAAGATAACCAGGTCGATTCCCTGCACACCCGATTCCCCCTTGATGCCCTTGGGAACCTGTCATGTCCGGCAGAACCGGAGCAACCCCTGGTCCCTGCCATCGAAGTCGGCCGGGAGTCCGATCTGATCAGGCATCACCCGATGACGGTGCGCTCATCACGTTGGGTCCGGTCAACAGGTGCTCTCCGGCATCCACGACGATGGCCTGGCCGGTGACGGCGCGCGCCGCCACCAGGAGCCATATGGCAGCATCGGCCACGTCGTCCGCGTTGACCATCCTCTTCAGGGGCAGGGTCGCGTTCAGCCTCATTTTGAAGTCAGAGTAGCGTTCCTCTCCGATACGGCGGCGCGACCAGCGGGTATCGACGTAGCCCGGGCACAGGGCGTTGACCCGAATCTGAGGCGCTAGAACGCGGGCAAGGGAGAGCGTGAGTGTGTTGAGCGCCGCCTTGGAGGCGGCATAGGCAGCGCTGCTTCCGGCGCCCGTGAAGGCGGAAAGCGACGAAATGGCGACGATCGAGCCCGAACCCGTGCTGCGCATCAGGTCCGCCGAGGCCCTCGCCAGTTGCCAGCAGGCGACCATGTTGACCCTGAGGATGCGCTCGAAGTCGCTGTGATCGAGACCGTCGAGATCGTCTGCCTCAACGAACTTGGTCACTCCGGCATTGCTGACCAGTCCGTCAAGGCGGTTCCAGCGTCCGGCGGCCGCCTTCACGAGATCACGGCACACCTCGTCCTCTGCAACATCGCCCCTGACGACCACGGGATCGCCCCCGGCTTCGCGGCACGCCGCTTCGGTGTCGGCCATCTCGCGTTCACTGCTCGTGTAGTTGAGCACCAGACCCCAACCCTGCGCCGCCAGCCCCAGGGCGATGGCGCGTCCAATCCCCGTTGCCGAGCCGGTGACAATCGCAACGTGCCTGGTCATGCCGCACTCCCCCGGTTCCGTCGCAACATGATGCGTCCTGGTCTCCCGGCAATCCACCGTCGCTCAATAGGCGACCGGGAGAGGATCGAGATCGCGCCAGAGATACCAGGTTGCCACGGTGCGCCATGGCTGCCACGCCTTTGCACGGGAGCTGACGGCATCCGGTGAGCGCGTGCAGCCGTATTTGGCGGCCACGGCCCGTTGCAGTCCGATGTCCGCGACCGGAAGGACATCGAGGTCGCCCGCGGCGAATATCAGGACCATGTCGACGGTCCAGGGACCCACGCCCTTGAGGGTCAGCAGTCGCCGGCGGATGTCCTCCGACTGCGATGGGATGTCCTGCCAGGTGGTCATGACACTGGCGGCGGCGGCAATGCTGCGGGCCTTGTTGCGGGTGAGACCACAGCCCCGCATGGTGGCAACATCCATGCGGGCAACCTCCCGGGGGGTGATTGTCGCGAGGTCGCGGATGAGTCGATCCCAGATCCTCTCGGAGGCCATGACGGAGATCTGCTGACCGACAATGGCCCGAATCAGGGAACGGAAGAGGTCGCCGTGCGGTTCGAGACGTTCACCGGGATAGCGTTCGATGACGGAGGCGAGACGGGGATCGCGCCGGCGCAGCATTCCTGCAGCCCGCCACCAGGTGTCTGCAAACCTGCCGGGTTCGATCAGCACGGTGCTGCGCCTATACTCGGACCATGACGATCGCCCGTCTTGTTCTCGTGGCAACCCTGGTCCTGGCGGCTCCCGCCTGGCCGGAAGAGGCCGGGTTTCTTGCCGGCTGGCAGGCAGTCGGGGAACGGCGCTACGCGGACGCGCACGCGGCCTGGGGAGAGCGTGCCGCCAACGGCGATGTGGATGTGCAGTACTACCTGGCCCGGCTCCATGAATCGGGTCTCCTCGGCGCCGTCGACATCGCCAGCGCCATCGGCTGGTACGGCAAGGCGGCAGACCGCAATCTGCCCGTGGCGCTGGTCGCTCTCTCCCATCATATGCTGGAGGCGGAACCGCCGGAAACGGCTGCGGCCGTCGACCTTCTCACACGCGCTGCCAACCTTGACTTTGCGCGCGCCCAGCAAAGCCTCGCAAGCCTCTACGAGCGGGGCGTTCACGGCGCCCCGCAACCCAATCTCGCCATCCACTGGTACCGTCTCGCCGCTGGCCAGGGCCTGCCGGAGGCACAGTACAGCCTTGCTCGCCTCTCGGCCGCCGACACCGGCAACAGCGCCAGCCTCGAACAGGCCCTTGCCTGGTACCACCAGGCGTCCGCGGCCGGACTCGCTGAAGCCGACAACAACCTTGCCCACATGTATGAACAGGGACTTGGCGTTGCGCGTGACCCGGAAAGGGCCGTCGCCCTCTATCGCCGGGCAGCCGACAAGGGGCTGGCCGTGGCCCAGAACAATCTTGGCATCATGCTTCAATACGGTCGCGGCACACCGGTCGACCTCGCGGGCGCCGCCGACGCCTATGGCGCCGCAGCACGGGCCGGCCACGCCTTCGGCCAGATCAGCTTTGCCACCTGTCTTGCCAACGGAACCGGCGTCGACAGGAACCCGGTCGAAGCCTACGCCTGGCTGGTGGCTGCGGCCCGGAGCCATGACAGGCACGCCCGCAAGGTGGCGCGGGAATTCATGAAGAGCCTGGCAGGGATTCTGGATTCCGCGGACCGTCGACGCGCCACGTTGCGCGCCAACAACCTGGCAGCAGCGCCGGCCGAAGAGACACACATTCGCCTGCCGCTGCCCGGGGCGCTGGGCGCCCCGGCGGTTGCGGCCCAGCGCTATCTGGCGCTGCTCGGCTATCTCGACGGAGCGGTCGACAACATTGTCGGTCCTTTGACGAGGGAATCCGTCAAGACGTTTCAGAAACGCAACGGGCTCGAGGCCGACGGGATGATTAGCAACGAACTCGTGACCATGCTTGAGAATGCGGCCATGATCCTGCTCCAGCCGAGTACCGGGAGAATTCACCGTGCCACGTATTGAACTGAGCTACCTGTCCGGCGCCGACGTGCGCGCACTGGAGATGACGCCGGACGAGATCCTCGGCGCCATTGAAGACAGCCTGGCGGCACAGGGGCGCGGCGAAACCGTCATCGAGCCACGCATGCATCTCGTGGCGGACGAGTCCTTCCGCGGCCACTTCAACGTGCTTCGCGGCTACATCGCGCCCATCGGCATTGCCGGCGTCAAGGTGGTGGGAGACTACATCGACAACTACCGCAAGGGTCTGCCCTCGGAGATGGCCCTCGTCAACCTGTTCGACGCCAGGACCGGCATGCCGAGGGCGCTCGTCGACGGCACCGCGATCACGGACATGCGCACCGGCGCCCTGACGGCGCTCGGCGCCAAGTACCTTGCCCGCTCGAACCCACGCACGCTGGGTCACATCGGCGCCAGGGGGAGTTCCTACTGGAACGTCCGCCTGCTCGACCACCTGTTCGATTTTGCGGAGATCCGCGTGCACTCGCGGCGGCCGGAGAGCCGCGAGGCCTTCGGCGAGCGGCTGACGCGGGATCTCGGCAAACCCGTCGTCGTCACCGACGACTGGCAGAGTTGTCTCGAGGGCGCCGACATCCTGGTGGAAGCCTCCCGGCTTGACAGGCCGCAACCCCTCCTGAAGACCGCATGGGTGGAGCCGGGAGCACTCGTCATCCCCTACGGCACCATCAGCGCCGTCGAAGACGACCTTGCCGACGTCATGGACAAGATCGTCGTCGACCACTGGCAGCAGTGCCTGGTTGGCCCCTTCGGTTGCCTGCGCCGCCATGTCGATTCAGGCCGCATCACCGCCGACACCATTCACGGCGAGATCGGCGCCATCTGCGCCGGTCTCACCGGAGGCCGGATGAGCGACGATGAGAGAATACTCTTCTGGCACCGCGGTCTTTCGACATCGGACATCGCGCTCGCATGGGCCATGCTCGCCAAGGCCGACAAACTGGGAGTGGGGACCGCGCTGCCCTACGCCTGACCGGCACGCCTTCCATGAAGGTCGATCACGTCCGGGGCGCCAGGAAGCGTTTCAGCGCTTCCTTGCTATGGTGAGGCCGTCTCCCGTGGGCACCATGGCCATGTCGACCCGATCGTCGGCGCCGACTTTCTCGTTGATGGCACGGATCGCGCAGGTGTCCGCCGACTGATCGCTGTCGTCGATCACGGCGCCACCCCAAAGAACGTTGTCGATGAGGATCAGTCCGCCCTGGCGAACGAGGACAAGGGCGCGCTCGTAGTAGGTGTCGTAGTTCTCCTTGTCGGCGTCGATGAAGGCGATGTCGAACGAGCCTGAGCGGCCTTCCGCTACCAGTTTCTCGAGGCTCTCCACGGCCGGCGCCAGACGCAGGTCGATGCGTTCGGCCACTCCCGCCTCGGCCCAGTAGCGGCGGGCAATCGCTGTCCACTCTTCGCTGACGTCAAGGGCGACGAGCGAGCCTCCTTCCCCCAGCGCCCGGGCAACACACAGACTGCTGTAACCGGTGAAGACGCCGACCTCCAGCGCATTCCGGGCTCCGATCAGGCGCGTCAGGAGGGCCATGAACTGTCCCTGGTCCGGCGCGACCTGCATCATGCTCCAGCCTGTCTGCAGGGTCTCCTCGCGCAGCCGGCGCAGGATGTCATCGTCACGTACGGTGGTCCGCACCATGTAGTCGTAGAGATCGCTGGCGAGGCCCGCCGTCTTGCGAGTCATTCCGTGTGTTCCCCTTCACCGTTGTCATTCTCGAGGTGGGCGATGTTGCCATCGTCGGACAGCAGGATAGCGATCGGGCGCGTCTGCTGGAACTGGGCGAAGATGATGAGAGCCATGACCGTGATCGGCACGCTGAGGAACATGCCGATGACACCCCACAAGCTGCCCCACAGGGCCAGTGACAGAAGGATCACGAGCGGACTGAGCTTGAGCGTGCGCCCCATCATCCGGGGTTCGATGACATTGCCCGTGACGATCTGCGTGGTGCTCAGCAGGGCCGCCACGATGAGGAAGGGCGCCAGGGGCTCCGAGAACTGCGCCAGGGTCAGCAGGGCCGGAAACACGAACCCGAGAATTGAACCGATGGTCGGAATGAAATTCAGAAAGAAGATCAGCACCGCCCAGAACTCCGCGAGATCCAGACCGACAGCCTTCATGACGACCCACGAGACAACACCCGTCACGACAGACAGCAGGGTCTTGACCCAAAGGTAGGTGCGGATATCGGAGTTGATCCTGGCGATGACATGGCGCACGCGGGCAATTCTCTCGGCGTGGCCGCCGAGCAGGGCGTCGAGCTTGGAGGCAGCGTGTCCCTGCTCCACCAGCAGGAAGGCGAGATAGACGAGGACGATGCCGACATTGCCGACAAAGGTCGCCATGCCGGACGCAAGGGAGGTCACGAGACCGGCAAGATCGACCCGGTTGCGGATTTCGCCGATGGTCGGCAGTTCGGCGATGCCGAAGAAGGCCGCGGCATTGCCGAAGTGCTGCACGAGATTGGCCTGATAGAGGGGTGCGGCATCAACCACGGCGTTGACATTGGCGAGAGTCAGGTCGACCAGCACGGCGACGAGGGCAATCACCGTGGCAACGGCGAGAATGAGGGTGAGCCACCCGGGACAGGAACGCACGCGGGCGTAGAACTGTCGCAGCGTGGCAATGAGATACCACAGGACGACAGCGACGACGAAGGGGAGGATGAGCGCACGGCCTTCCACCACGAGCCACAGCGAGAACCCCGTGACTGCAGCCCAGAGTACGATGGCCGGAAGCCCCATGGTCACGCCGTCTCACCTCCCTCGACCGCCACAAGACCAGTCAAGGGCACCATTCACCATCAACTGGACCGCTTGCAAGGGTTTTGGGTTGACATGATGCCCCAACCCCAAAACTATGAGTCCATGGAAGGACTCCGGAAGTGTGCCGGAGTGCCAGTCGGTCAATCAGAGGGAAGGATCAACCATCATGGTACACCCCTACTACAGCAAGCTGCAGGAGCAGCTTGCAGAAGGACGGCTCGAGCGCCGGGAGTTCGTGCGCTACTCGGCCCTGCTGGGTGTGTCCGCCTCGACAGCCTATGCTGCGGCGGGCCTCATCAGCGGCGAGGATTTCGCACCCCGCGCCGTGGCACAGGACAAACCCACAGGCGGCACGATGCGCATCAGCATGCGTGTCTACACCGTCAACAATCCGCATACGTTCTCCTGGGTCATCGACTCCAACATCGCCCGGCAGGTCTGCGGCTATCTCACCCGCACCGGCACCGACAACGTCACCCGCCCCGACCTTCTCGAGGGCTGGGAAGCGACCGAAGACCTCCTGACCTGGGATCTGAAGATTCGCCCAGGCATCATGTGGCACAGTGGCCGCGCCTTTACCGCGGAGGATGCCGCGTGGAACCTGCGCCGGGTTCTCGATCCCGAAACCGGTTCATCGGTTCTGGGCCTCATGAAGGGCTACATGATGAACGATGAGGGCAGCATGCTCTGGCAGGACAATGCCGTCGAGGTCATCGACGATCACACCGTCCGCCTCAACACGCGGGCCAAGAACATCGCCGTCCCGGAACATCTGTTCCATTATCCCCTTCTCATCATCGATCCTTCGGAAGACGGCGTGTTCGGCGTCGGCTCCAACGGGACCGGTCCGTTCAAGCTCGTCGAGCACGTGGTCAGCGAGAGGTCGGTTCTCGAGAACGCAGGAAATGCGACGTGGCATCGGGAAGGACCCTATCTCGACCGCCTCGAGTTCATCGACCTCGGTGACGATCCCTCCGCCGCCATCGGCGCCATCGCGTCGGGTCAGGTGGACGCCGTTGACGGTGGTGACGTCTTTCAGCTCGATGCCTTCAAGGCCATGGCGGACATCCAGGTCAACACCCAGACCACGGCGCAGACGGCGGTGGTTCGCGGTCAGGTTGACATGGCGCCGTTCGATGACCCCAGGGTACGCGTTGCACTGCGTCTTGCTGTCGACACGCCCTCGATCCTCGAAGCGGCGCACCGTGGCGTTGGTTCGCCCGCCGAGCATCACCATGTCTCGTCCATTCATCCCGAATATGCCGAACTGGCGTGGATGGGACGTGACGTGGCCGCGGCGAAGGATCTTCTCGCCGAAGCCGGATATGCCGATGGTCTCGATCTCGAGATTGCCTGCAAGAAGGACCCAGCATGGGAGCTCCTGGCAGTCCAGACCATGGTCGAGCAGTGGAAGGAGGCGAACATCAACGTCGCCATCAACCTCATGCCGTCCGACCAGTTCTGGGATGTCTGGGACAAGGTGCCCTTCGGTTTCACCTCGTGGACCCACCGTCCTCTGGGCTTCATGGTGCTCGGACTGGCCTACCGGACCGGCGTGCCATGGAACGAGAGCCACTACGCCAATCCGGAGTTCGACGCGCTCCTCACGGAGGCCGAGGGTATCCTCGATGCCGACGAGCGGCGCGTGGTCATGGCCAAGCTGCAGACCATCATGCAGGAGGACGGACCGATCGTTCAGCCGGTATGGCGCGGCGTCTACAACGTCCAGAATTCAAGGGTGAAGGGCTACGGGATGCATCCCACCACCTACATCTTCGCCGAGGAACTGGCGATCGAGGCGGCGGAGTCCTGAAGCACCGACTTGTCAGACGCAAGGGGCGCTCGAGCCCCTTGCGTCCTTTCTTCTTGAAGGGGTCCTCAGGGACCCCTTTTTCTTGGCGGGCCAGCCCGAGATAGCGGGCGCCACCCCGACATCAGGCCGGCGAATCGCCGGTACGCCAAGGTGAGTGGTCCGGGAACGAGACGACGGGGGTCGTGGACGACTCCGGACCCAGCCTGACGCACGACGCTGACCGCAGGGAAGAACCGGAAAGAGGCCGGGGCAGACTGCAACGCCTGTGGCTTCGACCCGCAACTGCACGCCGGTCGACGATCTTCCCAGGACCGGGCCCAGAGTGCATGCCGAGGCGGCCGAGGTTGACATCCCGCACCCGTGCTCAAGACTCGTCCTGCCGTCCAGGGGATGGCGCGGTGGAGAGCGGGACATTGGAAACACTGCAGCTCATCGTCAGCGGTCTCGCCAACGGCTGCGTCTATGGCCTGATCGCACTGGGCTTCTCGCTCATCTACAAGGCCGCCGAGCAGGTCAACTTCGCCCAGGGCGACCTGATGATGTTCGGTGCCTTCGTAGCGCTCGGTCTCGCCAACGAATCGCACATGGGCCTGCCATTCTGGGTCGCCTGCATCGGCGCCATCGCCGCCATGGCCGCGCTTGGCTGGCTGCTGGAGCGCGCCGTCGTGCGCCAGGTCTTCGGCCAGCCGCAGATCACCGTGGTGATCCTGACGATCGCGATCGGCTTCCTGCTGCGTTTCGTCGCCGGCATCATGTGGGGCCATGACCCGCTGACGCTGGAAAGCCCGATCGCGGGCGTCAACCAGCACTTCGGCACGGTGGTGCTGGGCCTCGACGAGCTCACGGTCATCGCCGTGACGCTCGCGCTCACCGGCCTACTCTTCGGGTTCTTCAACCGCACCAAGCTCGGCATCGCCATGCAGGCATCGAGTCAGAACCAGCTCGCGGCCTACTACATGGGTATCCCGGTGAAGCGGATCCACGGACTGACCTGGGCGCTGGCAGGCGCAATCGCCGCAGTGGCGGGGATCCTCTTCGCTTCCAAGGGCTCGATCGATCCCAACACCGGGCTGCTCGGCATCAAGGCCTTTGCCGCCGCGGTGATCGGCGGCTTCGGCTCGCTGCCAGGCGCGCTTGCGGGCGGCCTGATCGTCGGGCTGATCGAGCCCTTCGCCGCCCGCTACGTCGCGTCCGGCTACTCGCAGATCGCGCCCTACGCGATGCTGATTCTCGTGCTGCTCATCCGCCCACGCGGCCTCTTTGCCCAGGTTCACGCCAAGAAGGTCTGATGCGCACCCCCTTCAAGACCAGCTACGCCCAGGACATCCGGCTCTTTCCGGATGGCAGGCGTGCGTTCCGCTATGCGGCCCTGGTGGTTCTCGCGGCGGCGTTGCCGCTGCTGCTGGACGACTTCCTGCTGGGCGAGGCCACCAATGTCCTGATCTGGGCCATTGCCGGCATGGGACTCATGGTGCTGACGGGTCATGCCGGTCAGGCAAGCCTCGGCCATGCGGCGTTTCTTGCGGTGGGCTGCTACGCCAACGCGATCCTGATGGAAAGAGCGGGACTCCCCTTCGTTGCCTCCTTTCTGAGTGCGGGTGTGATCACCGGGCTCGTCGGCGTCCTCATCGCAGTTCCTGCCTTCAGACTGCACGGCATCTATCTTGCCATCGCGACGCTCGCCCTTTCGATCCTGACCGAGGACATCATCGTGCTCGCCGAGCCATGGACCGGCGGGGTAATCGGGCTGGTGGCGCCCGACATCACCATCGCGGGCGTGGAGGTGGACCGCTACGCCTCGCCTGATCTCTTCTACTGGCTCTGCCTCGCGGTCGCGCTGATCGTGACGCTCGGCTACCGCAACGTCCTTCGCACGCCGCTGGGGCGGGCCTTCGTGGCAATCCGCGATTCCGAGATCTCGGCGCAGGCGATGGGAGTGAACGTGGCCAGGACCAAGGCTCTTGCCTTCGGCCTCTCCTGCATGGTGACGGGTTGGGCCGGCGCGCTGATGGGACACTTCGTCTACACCTTCAATCACGAGGTCTTCACCGTCATCATCTCGATCCAGCTCCTGGTGATGATCGTGATTGGCGGTCTGGGCTCCATCCAGGGCGCCTACTGGGGGGCGCTCGTACTTGTGAGCATCCCGCAGGCGATCAACATCGCGCGCGACGGAGCGCAGGCGGCCTTCGGTGGCAGTATCGTGATCCCCGGGGTCGAAACCGGGATCTTCATGACGATCCTCATTCTCTTCATCCTGTTCGAGCCGCGCGGCATCCATGGCCGCATCGCGAAGTGGACGACCTACGTCGAACTCTTTCCCTTGTGCCGTCGCGACATGTTCCGCCGGCAGAAGAGTTTCCTGAAGACGGAGCGGATGCGGTGAGCCTGCTGGAAGTTGAGGGTATCACGGTGCGCTTCGGCGGCGTCACGGCGCTGGAGCGGGTTTCGTTCGCAGTCGAGTCCGGCGAGATCTTCTCCATCGTCGGGCCCAACGGCGCCGGCAAGTCGACGCTCTTCAACCTGATCTCCCGATTTCACGAACCGGAGGAGGGAGACCTGCGCTTTGCAGGCGAGAGCCTGCTCCGCCTCGCGGCGGCGGAGATCTGCGGCCTCGGCATTGCGCGCACCTTCCAGAACATCGAACTTTTCGAGCACTCGAGCGTGCTGGAGAACCTGCTCGTCGGCCGTCACACGCGCCGGCGCGCCTCGATCCCGGCGCAGATCGTCTTCACGCCCGCGATGAGGCGCGAGGAGATCGTCCACAGGGCTGCGGTCGAGCAGGTGATCGACTTTCTCGACCTTCAGCTCTACCGCGACAGGACTATCGCGGGTCTCCCCTATGGCGTTCGCAAGGTGGTGGAGGTCGGGCGTGCGCTCGCCGTCGAGCCCCGGGTGCTGCTCCTGGACGAGCCCTCCTCCGGGCTCTCCAACGAGGAGTCCAGAGACATGCGGTTCCGGATCGAGGACATCCGCGACCGAATGGGCATCACCGTGCTCATGGTGGAGCACGACATGGGTCTCGTCTCGGCGGTCTCGGACCGGGTCATGGCGCTGGCCGACGGGCAGGTGATCGCGACCGGTGCACCGGCGGAGGTGCAGTCACATCCGAAGGTGATTGAAGCCTATCTCGGGACGGAGGCAGCGGCACCGTGACCGAGGCGCTGCTCCAGATTCGCAATCTCGAGTGCTTCTACGGTCCGGTCATGGCGATCCGCGGCGTGAGCCTCGACGTGCCGGAGGGCAGGATCGTCACGGTGCTCGGCGCGAACGGGGCGGGCAAGACCACGTTGCTGAAGACCATCTCCGGCGTCATGGACCCGGCAAAGGGCGACATCCTCATCGCGGGCGCCTCCATCGCCGGGCGCGATCCCGACCGGATCGTGAAGAAGGGGGTCGTGCACGTTCCCGAAGGTCGGGAGATTTTCCCGCTGCTCACCGTGGACGAGAACCTCACCATGGGCGCCTACACCCGCAGGGGCAGCGGCGTGGACGCGGATCGGGAGATGATCTTCGGCTACTTCCCCATCCTGAAGGAGCGGCTGGGCCAGACGGCCGGCACCCTCTCCGGCGGACAGCAGCAGATGCTGGCCATTGCGCGCGGGCTGATGGCGAGGCCCAGGGTCATGTTGCTCGACGAGCCTTCGCTCGGCCTCTCGCCTCTGCTCGTAGGCGACATCTTCGCCATCCTGCGGCGCGTCAACGCCGAGCGCGGTGTTACCATGCTGCTGGTGGAGCAGAATGCCAGGGTGGCGCTAGATATTGCGGATGAGGGCTACGTCATGGAACTCGGGCGAATCGTGATGGAGGGTTCCGCCGAACGCCTGCAGCGGGACACGGATATCCAGGAGTTTTATCTCGGCGCCGAGCAGCGGAGCCTGCGCGGGGAGCGGCGCTGGAAGCGCCGCAAGTCCTGGGGATAGCGCGCATGGGTGAACAGACGGAACTACGGGAAGACCTGGCGGACGAGGGTCCCTGCCTGATCGACGGCTGTGACACCCTGCCAAAACTCTTCCTCGCCCGCTGCCGCGAGATGGGAGAGCGCACGGCTCATCGCGAGAAGGTACTCGGCATCTGGCACAGCCGCTCGTGGACCGACTTTCGCGATGCCGCCCGAGCCATCGGCATGGGGCTCGTCGATCTCGGGCTGATGCGGGGAGAGGTCGTGGCCATCCTCTCCGAAGACAGAAAGGAGTGGATCTACGCCGATCTCGGCATCCAGTGCGTCGGCGGGATCGTCACCGGCATCTATCCCACCGACAGCGCCAGTCAGGTCGAACACCTGCTGCGCCATTCTGGCTGCAAGTTCGCCATCGTGGAGAACGACGAGCAACTCGACAAGGTCCTGGAAATCCGCGACCAGGTCCCGGAATTGCGGATGTGCGTGGTGTTCGACCGCGACGGGCTGCACGAATTCACCGACGACCGGGTCATTTTCCTCGATACGCTCTGCGAGCGCGGTCGCGCAGCGCACGAACGGGAGCCAGAGCGCTTCGCCCGCGCAGTGGCGGAATCGCGCCCCGATGACACCGCGATCCTGATCTACACTTCCGGCACCACCGGACAGCCCAAGGGCGCGATGATCTCCCACGAGAACATCATCTTTTCCGCCTCCTCCGTGCTCCAGGCGGTGCCGGTGGACGAGGGCGACGAACAGATCTGCTTCCTGCCGCTCTGCCACGTACTGGAGCGGTTGATCTCGGTCTTCACGCCAATCGCCGCGAAATCGGTGGTGAACTTCGCCGAAAGCATGGAGACGGTCTTCGACAACCTGCGGGAAGTCTCGCCCGCCTCCTTCACGGCGGTGCCCAGGGTATGGGAGAAGGTCCATGCGCATGTCTCGATACTCGCCACGGAGGCGGGCCCGCTCGGGCGCTGGGCCTTCGCGCGCGCCCTCGCGTGCGGCATGGCGCGCGCGGACCTCCTGATGGAGGGGCGCCGGGTGCCGCCCGGGCTGCAGGCGCGCTTCAGGCTGTGGGACTGGCTCGTGCTGGCGAACCTGCGGCGCATGATTGGCTTCGACCGCGCGCGCCATATCAGCACCGGCGCCGCACCCATCGCGCCCGACCTGGTGCGCTGGTACTGGGCGATCGGCCTCGTCATGGTGGAAGGCTACGGCCAGACCGAGAGCTCTGGCGTCCTTTCCGTCAATCGGCGCTTGCACAACAGGACCGGCTCCGTCGGCCTGCCTGCGCCCGGCGTGGAACTCGCGATCGCCGCCGACGGGGAGATTCTCGCGAAAGGCCCTCTGGTCTTCCAGGGCTACTGGAACGATCCGGAGGGTACGGCGCGGACGATCCGCGACGGCTGGTTGCATACCGGTGATCTCGGGCGAATCGACGAGGACGGCTTCCTCTGGATCACCGGGCGGGCGCGGGACATCATCATCACCGCCGGCGGCAAGAACATCGCGCCTGCCGCGATTGAAAATCAGTTGAAACGTTCGCACTACATCTCCGATGCCATCGTCATCGGCGACCGGCGCAGCTACCTCACCGTGCTCGTGTTGATCGACCGCGAGGCCGTCGAGGGCTTTGCACAGAAGAAGCGCGTGCCATTCTCCGATTTCGCCTCGCTGTGTGCTGCGGATCCGGTGCAGGCGCTGATCTCGGGTGAAGTCGCGGCAGCGAACACCCGCTTCAGCCGGGTCGAGCAGGTGAAGGACTTTCGACTGATCGACCGGCAGCTGACGGCGACCGACGAGGAGATGACCGCGACCATGAAACTTCGGCGCAGTTTCGTGGAAAAGAAGTACAATGCGCTGATTGAAGACATGTACGCAAGAACAGGGAACACGCCATGAAGTACATCGCAAAGCTCTCTCCTGTCATGCTCGCACTGGTGGCCCTGGCCACGCCCCCGGCTCTCGCCGGTCAGGGCGTCAGCGACGACGAGGTCGTCATCGGCTCCGTCAGCGATCTCTCCGGCCCGTTCTCCGCCTTCGGCGCGCCGGCGATGGAGGCGGCGCAGCGGCATTTTGACGAGGTCAATGCCGCCGGGGGCATTCATGGCCGGACCATAAGGTTCATCGTCGAGGACCACGGCTACCAGATGCCGAAGGCCATTCAGGGCTACAACAAGCTCATCAATCGCGACGAGGTGTTCGCGATGGCGCTCTCGCTGGGCACGCCGATGAATATCGCCGGCTTCAAGCTGATGGAGCCCAGGAACATTCCCAATCTCATACCGCTCAGCGCCTCGAGACACATGCTGGACGAGCCGATTCGCCTGCGTTTTTCCGTTTCGAGCTCGTACTACGAGCAGATGCGGCTGGCGACCCGCTACATGGCCGAGAACCACGGAGTGACCAGGATTTGCGGCATGTACATCCCTTCGGACTTCGGCAAGGAGATGCAGGAGGCCGCCATTGACGAGGCGCAAGCGAACCCGGCACTCACGTACGTCACCGAAACCTCGCACAAGGTCGACGAAGCGGACTTCGTGGGCTCGCTGCAGAAGCTCGCCGCCGAGGGGTGCGAACTGATCGGCGTGGCGCTCAGCGTCCGACAGGTCATCACGGTTGTGGCGACGGCAAAGAAGCTCGGCCTTTCGCACCTGAAGATGCTCGGCACGTCCGGTTCGTTCCACACCGTGATCGCCAAGGTGCCGGAGGGCGTGACCGAGGGCCTCTACGCCACCGGTGTGTGGGCCGATCTCGCGGCGCGGGCCGACGAGGAGGCGCCGGCCGCCTTCATCGCTGCCCACATGGAAGCGACCGGGGAGTTCCCCGGCACCGGTGCGCTCCTGGGACATATCGGCGCCACCAGCCTCACACGGGCCCTGGAAAAGGCGGGCCGTGACCTCAACGTGGAGAGTTTCCTCGCGGCGATGGAGAGCCTCGACTACTACGATCCGCTGCTCGACAACCACGTCACCTACGGGCCCGACGACCATCAGGGTGCGGACGTCACCATCCTATCCGTCATCGAAGACGGCAACTGGAAGGAAGTGGCACGACTGCAGTAGCCTTGCCGTCGCCCGCACGACATCGCCGTTCTCGTCATGTGAATGACGGCCGAAACACGGACATGGCTTCTGATGCCGGACGTCTTGAAGCCCGGCGTTCCCGCACGTTCAACCGCCGTGGTTGAGAGCTTCCTTGGGACCATGGAGGGCCCATTGCACCCTGGATTACCCGGAAGACGGGAGCAGAGCGAAGGAGCCGCAGGCATCCGGTTCTGCGCTTCCGCCAGTCAGCGCACGTCCTGATCCCTTCCCGTCCTGGCGATGCCTGCTAGCGTGCCGATGCCTTCCAACTCAGTCTGACCTTGAGTCCATTCAGATGGGTCGACGGAAGGATCCCTTTGTTCTGGAGCATGCCGACGACGATGCCGGGAGCCACACCCTGCTCGTCGGCGAACTCCCTGACTGCCTGAGCGCTGCGGGGTGATGTTGCGACAAACTGCTGCAACGCGCTCCTAGAGATGAGGGTGCCAAACGCCCACTCGTTGGCCTCTGCCTCCTGCTCTGCGTCGCTTGCGTTGGCCCCTTCCACGAAAACGCCCTTCTTGCTGTGAAGCAGAATGTGCGCCGTTTCACGGAAGAAGCCGAACCATAGCTGGTCGTCGGTCTTGTTGTGGGCGGTCAGCTGGATGACAGCCTTGCGAGGAGACAACCACCACGCCGCACCACCAAGCGCCGACTTTGGCAATGGCTGCACCATCGCCAATGCAACCCCGGCCTCATTGCACAGCGCTGTCGTCCGCTGCAAGGCGTTGTCCACCGGCTCGCGTGTCAGGCTGCGGATGGTCCGAACCGCGTGCTTGAACCTGTTCTCATTGTATTCCGCACACGCCTGACCCTCGGCCTCCATCTCGCCGAGCCGGAGCCAGGTGGCCAGTACAGCCTCACCACCATTGAATGCTGGAGGGCGGCGATACGCCACGTCGGCCAAGCCGTAGCGAGCAGTCCAGGCATCGATTGAACCTACTCGAAAGAACGCCAGCAACTTGGAAACGGCGTCAACATCCGACCGAGGACGCTCGAAGCAACCTCGCCTGACCAGATCCCCGACCGGGAAGGCCTTGGCCCATCCTGCCATAGCTGCGGCACCCCTGGCCTCGGCCTCCCGCGCCCGGTGAAGCCGGTATTCCGACTCAATTCCGAGCCAGATGCTGGCATCCACGCCAAGCACTTTCTCGAACTGGAGCGCAGTTCCCGGCTCGAGCGACGCCTTGCCCGAGATGATTTCGCTGATCAGCTTGGGAGAGCGACCGCAGCGACGTGCGAACTCAGCATGCGAAACTCCCTCGGTCTCGAGACGCTCCCCGAGGACCCATCCGGGCGGGACCGCATAATCCGGGCTGAACCGGTTAGTCTCTGTGGCCATCCTTTCCTCCTCCGTTAGTGATAGTCGACCACGTCGAGAATCGTGATCGCCGTCACCTGTTCCGTGTCGATGCCTCCATCGTCCTTGCGCGGCACCGGCTCGTGATTCGCCTCGAAGACGAGCCGGTACGGGTGAACGAGATCGACAGCGAACTGTTCGTCCCGGTCCCCGACGAGCTGATGTCGCCTCTCCGGTGGCGTGGTCGGCACCAGCACAAGACTGCGTGCGGCGCGGAGCACCGCCATACGCGTCATGATGACCCTTGCCATCCTCGCACCGTAGGCCCTCTTCAGGGCATCCGCTCTGTTGAAGACCCTTTCGAGCTTTCGGCTCCTGAACGCAATGTCCATGACCATGGAATATAGTCGTTACCCAATAGGTAACGACTTTTGCTCAACAGTCAAGAAGAGAGGATTACGGACCCCGGGGAAGACGCACTGGTCGCCACTACGCTTTCTCTGAAGGGCCTGCCCTCTGCCTTCGCAAATCCGAGGCGGTCTCGAAGAGCCGTTCAGGTCGATATGGTGTGCTCCACTGCGTGACGGAGGAATGCGGATGAACAGCAAGCAGCGAAACTGAACGCGAATGTGGCACTTGAGGCGATTCAGCGCGAGCGGACAAACACCGAGAATCCTATTGGTCAGTTTCCTTGAGGGACTCTTCGTCAAACTTCACCACAACGCACCACAAGAGCCTCTCACGCGACATCCGGTCTTTTCCTCTTTGGTCGGGTAGTTGGCTTCCCATGTTGATTCAATTCCATATGGGACGGGTTGCACAGTCGCATGCATGGTACCCTCGAGAAGGCCATCTCGATCTGGTTGGAATCGGGGCCGCACCAAAACCCTTGCGCTGAAGTCGATACCGGTGCGTCACCTCACGGATCACGCATCTCCGCGACCAGACCTTCAGTCTCATCGGGATCGATGATGAAACGGTACCGGGCGAGGTCGACGGTGCCGCGGGCATCCATCGCGATGCCTTCGTGCCTCAGGTGATGTTCCTGCTCGTCGGCGCCGATGGAACGGCCGTTGCTGCGGCTTGCCCGGCCCTGTGCGTTGATCACCCGCCACCAGGGAAGCGACGGATCACCGCAGCAGGCGAGTGCATAGCCGACCCGTCGGGCGCGGCCCGCATATCCGGCAGCCCGTGCGACGTCACCATAGGTCATGACCCTCCCCTCGGGAATCCGGCGGATGATGGCGTAATAGGCATCATACTCCGTAGACGCCATGGTCAGCCGATCCCGGCAAGAAAGGGAAATGTCTCCAGCAACCACCAGGCCATGGCCGATACCCAGCCCGCCAGCATGGCAACGCCCATGGCGACGAGAGCCGCGCCGGCGATCACCTGCAGACGATGGCCGAATCGGCCCAGTCCTCCCATGTGGCGCACGAAGAAGCCGGTAAAGAGAGCAGCGCCAAGGAACGGCAACCCCAGGCCGAGGGCATAGACGGCCAAGAGGGCAATGCCACCGGTGATCGTCGCCTTGGTTGCGGCGATGGCAAGAATGCTCCCGAGCACCGGCCCGATACACGGAGTCCAGCCAAACCCGAAGGCGACGCCAAGAACATAGGCGGCCCCTGCCCTGCCCCTGGCCAGGGCCGGATGAAACCTGACGTCGCGCTGCAGGAACGGCAGGCGCAGCACGCCCATCATCACCAGACCGAAGAGGATGACGATGATCCCCGCGATATCGATGAGAAGGAGACTGTGACGCAGGACAAAGGCACCGGCAGCGGTCGCACCGGCACCGAACAGCACGAACACGGTCGAGAAGCCGAGCACGAACATGAGGCTGGCCGCCATAATGGCCGGTCTTCGGTCGTCCCGGTTTGCAAGATCATCGAGAGAGGCGCCAGCCACATAGGACACGTAGGCCGGCACCAGGGGAAGAACACAGGGTGACAGAAACGACACGACGCCGGCGGCGAGTGCGACTCCCAGTTCAACCCCGTGGATTTCCATCAGGGTGCGTCGGCTGCCGCGGCCTCGACAAGGGGCAAGATCACGGCCAGCGCCTCATCCGAGTCCCACTGCGCCTCGCCGACCAGTTGCGCCACGACGCCCCCGCGGTGATCGACGAGAAAGGTCGTCGGCAGGCCGAAGAGCCGCATGGAGCGTGCCAGCTTCATATCCGGATCACGCTGGATCGTCAGGTGACGAAGCCCGTGTTCATCATGGAAGGCCCTGATCTTATCCTCGCTCGCCCTGTCCATCGCCATGGTGACGACGGCGAGATGGCTGCCGGCATGACGCGCGGCGAGGCGGTCGAGCGAGGGCATCTCCTCGATGCAGGGTGGACACCATGTCGCCCAGAAGTTGAGCACGATGACCTTGCCCCTGTACTCGGCAAGGGTGCCGGTTCCGCCGCCCTCGACCAGGTAGGGGGTCTCCGGAACCTGGAACGGGGGATCGAGCCAGGCCAGGGTGTCGAGGGCCGCCGCCGGTTTCAGGCCGACCGCAAGGCAGAGCAGGACCGCATGGATCCACCAGGTGACTGGCCGCAGTGGCGTGGTCACGATCCGGCTCCTGTGATCAAGGGCAGCATGTCGTGGCGCCAGATTTCCCGCGTGATTGGTCCAACATGCTTGTAAACAATGATGCCGCCAGCATCCACGACGAAGGTCTCGGGGACTCCCCGCACACCCCATTCCACCCCTCCCCTGCCATCGAAGTCGGTGGCAGTGGCGGCATAGGGGTTGCCATGGCGATCCAGCCACGCGGACGCCGCCGCGGGTTCGTCCTTGTAGGCAAGACCGAAGATTCGCGCCGCACCTCCGGCAGCGATCTCCATCAGCAAGGGGTGTTCGTCGAGGCAGCTCGCGCACCAGGAAGCGAAGACATTGACAAGCGTGGCTTCTCCCTGGAAATCCTTCGACGTGAAGGATGGCCCGTGGTTCTCCACCGCAGGCAGAACGATCGCAGGCACCGGATCGCCGATGAGGGCCGACGGCACGTGCGACGGATCGCGCCCGAGACCGATCGCCAGGGACACGGCAAGGGCGGCGAAGGCCAGAAACGGAAGGGCGTGCCGCAGACGATCGCGCATCTTCGTGGTCCCCCTCACCTCAGCCGCCGGGCAATGTGGCGGCGAAACCGGCAATGCGTTCTCCGGCACGGCGGAGATCGTCGTCGGATGCCGTCAGCGACAGTCTGACGAAACCGGCAGCGGAAGGGCCGAAACTCTCGCAAGCCAGAACGGCGACGCCGGCTTCCTCGAGCAGCCTCCAGGAAAAGTCCATGGAGGAGAGACCCGTGGCGCGCACATCGATCATCATGAAACAGGCGCCCTGGGGCCTGACGACAGCAAGATTGCGGCAGGAGGCCAGGCTCTCACATATCAGATCGAGACGTCCCTGGTAGCGCCGCGTCATCTCCCCGACCTCGTGATAATCCCCGCGAACCGCCTCGATGGCCGCCGTCTGGATGAATGTCGGCAATCCGTAGTGAATCGCCAATGCCAGATTGTACATGTGCCGGGCAAATGCCACGGGAGCCACTGTCCAGCCGACACGCCACCCGGTCATCGCGTGGGACTTGGAGAGGCTGTCAATGACGACACAACGCGACGTCATGTCCGAAAGGCTGAAGGGGGAGACATGCCGGCGGCCATCGAAGAGAGTCCGGCTGTAGACCTCGTCGCTGACAAGCCACAGGTCGTGAGTTCGACAGAGATGCGCCAGCCCTTCGAGCTCGTCCCGGCCAAGGGCAGCTCCCGTCGGGTTGTGCGGCGTGTTGATCAGGACCGCCCGTGTTCTCGGGCTGATGGCCGCCGCAACATCATCAGGATCGAGATGGAACGCCCGTTCGGGTCGCAGGGGAATGCTGACCAGCGTGGCGCCGCTGGCCTGGACCACCGAATCATAGGTCACGTAGCAGGGCTGCGGCACCACCACTTCGTCGCCAGCCTGGGCGAGACACATGATGGCTCCGAAAAGCGCACCCTGGGCGCCGGGCGTCACGGTGACATTTTCCCAGGTGACATCCGTTCCGGTGTCGCTGGCGTGCCTTTCGGCAATGGCGCGCCTCAACTCCCTGGCGCCGTCCACTTCCCCATAGTGGGTGTCGCCCCGCGAAACACTCTCCACGAGGGCATCGACAATACCGGGCGGCGTGGGAAAGTCGGGATCGCCGATGCTGAGGAGGATGACATCACGTCCGCGACGACACTCCTCCAGGGCGCGGGCATGAATGTCCCACGCCCGTGACCCCTCGTTCTCAAGGCGCGCAATCGTTGCGCTGTAGCGCATCGCTTCCCTGCACTCGCCCGCAGGCGAGGGTTGCGGTGGTTCAGGCGGTCAGCAACAGGGCCGAATCGTCATTCCAGGTCAGCCAGACACGTTCATGGTGCTGGCCGAGAACGGAGAGCTGACGCTCGGCATTCTGGGCGGCGACGGCAATCGGCTCCTCTCGCCCGTCCACGGTGACATAGTAGTGACTGCGGTCGCCAAGATAGGCTGCCGCCTGCATCGTGCCGGTCACCATGTTCCCTACCGCTTCCGGTTCAGAGAAGGTCAGCCGGAACTTCTCGGGGCGAATGGCGACGGTGATCGGTCCCGCTTCGGGTGCCTCGGTGCCGGAGGCCGTCGAGCGAACGGTCCCCAGACCCTCTGCGTCGACGATGGTGCTGTCGCCCTCCCGGCCCTTGATGGCGCCTTCGAAGAGATTGACCGTACCGATGAAGTCCGCCACTTCCTTGACCTGCGGCACCTCGTAGAGCCGGGCCGGTGAATCGATCTGCAGAACCTGGCCAAGCGACATGACCGCGATGCGGTCGGACATCGTCATGGCCTCTTCCTGATCGTGTGTGACGAACACGAAGGTGATGCCGACATCGCGCTGGAGAGCCCGCAATTCAAGCTGCATCTGTTCCCGCAGTTTCTTGTCAAGAGCACCGAGGGGCTCATCGAGCAGCAGCACCTTGGGCTGCTTGATGAGGGCGCGCGCCAAGGCAACGCGCTGGCGCTGGCCACCGGACAGCTGGTGGGCACCGCGGGCGCCGTAGCCGGGCAGCTTGATGAGGTCGAGCATCTCGTCCACCCGCCGGTCAATCTCCGCCTTGGAAAGGCCCGACTTGCGCATGCCGTAGGCGATGTTCCGGTTGACGTTGAGATGCGGAAAGATGGCGTAGTTCTGGAACACCATGTTGACCGGACGATGGTGTGGCGGCACCCCGGCCTGCGGCTGGCCATCGATGAAGATGTTGCCCAGGGTGGGCTGCTCGAAACCCGCCAGCATCCGCAGCAGAGTCGTCTTGCCGCACCCGGAGGCGCCGAGAAGGGAGAAGAACTCTCCCTCGCCGATGTCGAAGGTCACATCGTCGACAGCCTTGACGCTGCCGAAGTGCTTTGACGTGTTTCTCATCGAGATGTAGTCGTCACGTGCCATGAGCCCTGTCCGTCAAGGTTGCAAGGTGAAAATGTACCGGGTCATTCCTCTGCGATCCGGTCAGATCGCCGATCCGCTCTGCGGGCCGACACCGCGTCTGCGCAACACCTCGGCGACAGTCACGATGAAGAACGAGAAGATCAGGATGGTGGCGCCAAGGGCCAGCACCATCGGCAATCTGCTCGGGAAGCGCAGCTGACTCCAGATGTAGACCGGCAGCGTCGCTTCGTTGCCCGCCAGGAAGAAGGCAAGGATGAACTCGTCGAAGGAGATGGTGAAGGTGAGAAGCAGACTCGCCAGGATGCCCGGCCAGGCAAGCGGCAGGGTCACCCGGAAAAAGGTCCGGAACGGACCCTCGCCAAGGTCGAGCGAGGCTTCCTCGAGGTTCTTGTCAAAGCCTTCGAGACGGGAAATCAGCACCAGCATGGCAAACGGCACGCTGACCAGCGTGTGCGCGAGGCCGATGGTGTAGAGAGAGAGTTCCATCCCTATCATGTTGGTGATCACCAGCAGCGAGATGCCGAGAATGATGCCCGGCACGACCAGCGGCAGCATGATGAAAGCCGTGATGGCGCCCTTGCCAGGCATCACGTAGCGCGTCATGGCCTTGGCTGCGAACAGCCCGAGGACCGTTGACAGGACCGCCACGGCGCCACCCACCTTGATGCTGTTGGCCAGAGCCTCGAGCAACTGCTGCGTGCCCACCATGTCGCCGTACCACTCGAGGGAAAAGCCCTTGAGCGGAAAGGCGACATAGATGGAGTCGTTGAACGAAAACAGCGGCAGGAACAGCACCGGAATGTACAGGAAGGCGAGATACCACACCGCGTAGAGGAACATCGGTGCCTCGGCGGTCCAGTGATATCCCTCATGCTTGGAGGCGAAGTACTGTGGCGCTTCCTCGCCGCGCTGATCCTGTGCGGCCTTTTGAGCCGTCAGGCTCCCCTGGGCAGTCGTGTCGGTCATGCGGATTTCGCCCTTCCGCGGGTCGTCGTGACAATGAAGACAACCACCAGGAAGGCAATCATCAACATGACAATCACGGACAGCGCCGCGCCCAGCGGCCAGTTGTTGGCCTTGCCGAACTGCGACTGGATGATGTTGCCGATCATGATGCCTGTCGTGCCGCCCACAAGGCGCGGTGTCACGTAATCGGCAACGGTCGGGATGAAGACCAGAAGGCCCGCCGCGATGACACCGGGAAGCGATAGCGGCCAGGTCACCCGCCAGAAACGCTCCGACGGGGTGTCACCCAGATCGGTGGCGGCCTCAAGGTAGGATCTGTCGATCTTCTCCAGCGAGACGTAGATGGGAAGAATGGCGAAGGCGGCCCAGGCGTGCGCCAGGGTCAGCACCACGGCCGTGGGATTGTAGAGCAGGAACTGCAGGGGTTCGTCGATTACGCCGACACTGATGAGGCCCGAGTTGACGACACCGTTGTACCCGAGGATGACCTTCCAGGCGAAAACGCGAAGCAGATAGCTCGTCCAGAACGGCACGGTGATGAGAATGAGCCAGACCAGCTTGTTGCTCTTGACCTTGAAGGCGATGAAGTAGGCCATCGGGTAGGCGAGGATGATCGTCGCGAAGGTGCAGAAGAGCGACATCCTGATCGACTTCATGATCAGGGCGACATAGATGGGCTTCTGGAAGAAGGCCTCGTAGTTGGCAAGAGTGAACGTCCTGTCGATGTCCAGATAGTTCTGGGTCCAGAAGCTGTAGGTCACCAGCATGAAGACCGGCAGGCACATCAGCATGACCATCACCAGCAGGGTCGGCGATAGCAGGGAGTATCCCCTGATCCACTCGTGACGCAGGAAGAGGGCGTTCACGCGGAAGATCAGGGAGGTCTGCGGAGCGTCCCCATAGGTTACGGTCCGGGCACTGTCTGTTACTGCCATGGCGCCTTTGTGCCTCCTCAACAGTTCACCGCCAGTCCGCACTCATAGCACACACTCCAGCACCTCTACCACCCCGGAGTTGACATCCCGCGCTCGCCGGCGGCGGGGAAGCATGACGTGTCCTGCTTGCCTGCGCGCTCCGGGGCCCGCCGCAGGGGTGGAAACCTCTCGGGAGATCTCCAACACCGCGATGCCAGCCGGCGGATGGGTCGCGTGGAAGCCGTTGGGACTCTGGAGCAGGACATCCCTCGATCCACATGCCCTTGCGCCCCGGGTGACCAGCATGCAAGTCAGGCATGCCGGTTCACGCACCGTCGCGTCGGTGACGGCCGCCGCAAGGGAGGGTTGGCGGCTCCCCTTTCAAGAGTGTTGTCGCGGCTCCCCGGCCCCCGGAGGTCGTTGCGACGGCGAGCGTCCGGGGCAACCTTGCCACCACCATGCCTCTTTGCGGCGCCATCGCAGGCTGGTGCGTCGCGTCCCAAACGATGCGGGGACCCTGGCAGACGAAACGGTCTTGACAGGGGCGAACGCGTCACCATGTGTGTTGGCACTCGCCGGCGGCGAGTGCCAACACACATGGCGGGAGCCGGTCCCGCCACTTACGAAGAGGAAGAGAGCTCATGGGTTTCAGACCGTTGCATGACCGCGTTCTCGTGCGCCGTACTGACAGCGACGAGGTGTCCACGGGCGGGATCATCATCCCTGACACTGCCAGGGAAAAGCCGATGGAAGGCGAAGTGATTGCCGTCGGGCCGGGAGCACGTGACGACCGCGGCTCCGTTCAGCCGCTCGATGTCGCCAAGGGTGACCGGGTGCTGTTCGGCAAGTGGTCAGGCACCGAAATCAAGATCGACGGCGAGGATCTCCTCGTCATGAAGGAATCCGACATCATGGGTGTTCTCTAGGGCGACAGCCGCATTGCACCCGCCCCTAACTGCACAGACCAGGAGACGAACAAGACATGGCTGCGAAAGACGTTAAGTTCAGCGCTGATGCCCGATCGCGCATGATCAGGGGTGTCAACATTCTGGCCGATTCGGTCAAGGTGACGCTTGGCCCGAAGGGCCGCATGGTGGTTCTCGACAAGTCCTTCGGGGCGCCGCGCATCACCAAGGATGGCGTGACCGTCGCCAAGGAAGTCGAACTCGAGGACAAGTTCGAGAACATGGGCGCCCAGATGGTGCGCGAAGTGGCTTCCAAGACCAATGACGTTGCCGGTGACGGTACGACCACGGCCACGCTCCTCACCCAGGCGATCGTGCGCGAGGGCACAAAGGCGGTCGCTGCCGGGATGAACCCGATGGATCTGAGGCGCGGTGTCGACGCCGCGGTGGACGCGGTGGTCCGGGATCTCTCCAGACGCTCGCGCAAGATCAACACCGACGACGAGATCGAGCAGGTCGGCACCATTTCAGCCAACGGCGACAACACTGTCGGCGAGATGATTGCCAGCGCCATGAAGGCGGTCGGCAAGGAAGGCGTCATCACCGTCGAGGAAAACAAGGGCATCGGCACCGAGCTCGAGACGGTTGAGGGCATGCAGTTCGATCGCGGCTACATCTCGCCCTACTTCGTCACCAACGCCGAGAAGATGGTCGCGGAACTCGAGGATCCCTTCATCATGCTTCATGAGAAGAAGATCTCGAACATGCAGGACATGCTGCCGGTTCTCGAACAGATCGTTCAGTCGGGGCGCCCGCTGGTGATCATCTCCGAGGACGTCGAAGGCGAGGCTCTTGCCACGCTCGTCGTCAACCGACTGCGTGGAGGCCTCAAGGTGGCCGCCTGCAAGGCACCGGGCTTCGGCGACCGTCGCAAGGCGATGCTCGAGGACATTGCCATCCTGACCGGTGGCCAGGTAATCAGCGAGGATGTCGGCATCAAGCTCGAGAACGTCACCCTCGACATGCTGGGCACGGCCAAACGCGTCGAACTCACCAAGGAGAACACGGTGGTCGTCGGCGGCGCCGGCAGGAAGTCGGACATCAAGGGCCGTTGCAACCAGATCCGCCAGCAGGCCGAGGAAACCAGCTCCGAGTATGATCGCGAGAAACTGCAGGAGCGTCTGGCCAAACTCGCCGGCGGTGTTGCCGTCATCAAGGTCGGTGGTGCCACGGAGATCGAGGTCAAGGAGCGCAAGGAACTGGTGGAAGACGCTCTCAACGCGACCCGTGCGGCAGTCGAGGAAGGTATCGTCGCCGGCGGCGGTTCGGCCCTTCTCGTTGCGACCCGGGCTCTGAAGAAGGTCAAGCTGGAAGAGTCCGACCAGCAGGTCGGTGTCGACATCGTGCGTCGCGCGATTGAAGCGCCAGCCCGCCAGATTGCGGAGAACGCCGGGCACGATGGCGCCGTCATCGCCGGAAAGATCCTCGAGAACAAGAACCAGAACTTCGGCTTCGATGCCCAGGAGGAGGTCTACAAGGATCTCGTCAAGGCGGGGATCGTGGATCCGACCAAGGTGGTTCGCACGGCCCTGCAGGATGCTGCTTCGGTGGCAGGACTCCTGATCACCACCGAGGCCATGGTGGCCGAGATTCCGAAGAAGGACCCACCGATGCCGGCCGGCGGACCGCCGGGTGGCATGGGAGGTATGGGTGGCATGGGAGGCATGGGAGGCTTCTGACCCCCTGCTCACCGAGCACTCTCCGAAAGGGGGGCCGTGGCAGTGCCATGGCCCCCCTTTTTCTTGTGCGGGAGAAGTACCGGCGGACCGTTGTCCGCCTCCGGGCATCCGGACAGTGCACAACCGCAAGGCGGCGGAATTCGCCCCGGGGCGGTCAGATCAGGCGATTGGACGTGCGCAGGAAGACGGCGAGCGTACAACCGGTTCGGGTGGTCGACGAGTGAATCGTCCCCGGTCTGAACGACACGAAGTCCCCCTGGCGGAAGACGCTTCCGTCGTCATCGATGAGTTCACCGTCGACCACGAGAAAGTCCTCATGGCCGACGTGCTCATGGGGGAGAGACGAATAGCCCGGTTCGAGGTGCAGCAGATAGGATCCGCACCCGGTCTCGGGATCAAGGCTCATGTTGATCCACGACAGCCCGGGAATGGCCTCGCCGTAACGGTCATAGGGCACAAACCCGGAAAGATCGTCGCTGCGCCGGACGATGCGGCGGGATTCACCCGTCATCGCGGCGGCGTCACTCGAACGAGACTTCGACACGCCGGTTGCCCGGGTTGCGCACGCCATCGCCGGTCTCGATCGCCGGCACGGCCTCTCCATACCACTCGACAACAAGGATCGAGGGATCGATCCCTGCCGCCACCATGTGAGCCGCGACCGCCTCGACACGCTCCCTGGAAAGATCGAGGTTGAAATCACTCTCTCCCGAGGTGTCAGCGTGCCCGGATATGACGATGGACGACGGCTGCTGGCGCACGGCCTCCGACACGACGCTATCGAGAAATCCTGTCGCAATCTCCGAGAGGTCGGCAATGTTCCAGGCGAAATAAACGACAAACTCCGTTTGCGGCTCGGGTTCAGGCACCGGCTCCGGTTCCGGTTCCGGCTCGACGTAGAGGAGCTCTTCCATGGCTGCGTAGAAGACATCGCGACACGACGCTATCTCGGCCTCCTGATGGGACGCGATCGGACCGGGATGGACGGGACCTTCTTCGGTCTCCTCGATCCAGCAGTCGAAACTCGTCTGTGCGCGGGCAGCAGCCTCCGGACGCTCAACCCTGTCGCCTGCCTCCAGTTCGGCCATCAGGTTCGCCCGTTCGCTGACGAGAAGGTCCATCTGCTCCGCCGAGTCGATGCGCCAGCCTGTGGGATCCCACGGTTCGACCGCAACGCCCTGTGCCACCATCTCTGCCCTGTCGCGAAACGTCGAGGCGTCGAGCCAGTCGTAGTACGCCGCTTCCTTGCGCGCGAGGTCAACATAGCCGTCGTGAAGATGCTGGAGGAAGGGATCATCCGCAGTGTCCATTCCGGCGACACGATCAATCGATTCCGGTGTTCCACACCCGGCCAGAAGAAGCGCCACCGCACCAGCGAACAACGTTCCACAAGTCTTGCCCATGATTGCTCCCTCGTCGTTCCAGGCGCACTCTGGCCACGCCCAAGCGCGCCGGACATTCACAATGAACATTCTCGGGCGAATGTTACCATGAGCGCCTCATGACAGTATGGCGGTTTGATGGTTTTATCCCCAGATGGCGGGCCGTCGCCGCGGTGTGCCAGACACGGTTTTCGCCCGTGACGAACCGCCGGGCAACGGGCAGCAATTGCGCGCCTCGCCCGATGTTCCGCCGGCCCTGTCACGCATCAGGAAGGATACTGGCGCGCCGTGATCGCCAGGGCATGGGCATCGAATCCCTCGTAGTCCGCCAGGATACGGGTAGCGGGTGCGAGGGCATCGTGACCGGCAGGTGTCAGTTCGGCAACGGACTGGCGCTTGAGAAAGTCCATGACCCCTAGAGCGGATCGGCTTGCCGCCTTGCCACCGGTAGGCAGCACTGCGTTGACGCCGATCATGTAGTTGGCCATGGAGAACGGCGCGTCCTGACCCAGAAGGATCTCGCCGGCATTGCTGATGGCATCGAGCCACGCACGGGGACGCTGGCTGGCGATCTGCAGGTGTTCGGGAGCGAAGGCATTGACAAAATCAAGCGCATCCCCGGCATCCCGGGCAACGACAAGGCCGCCGTTGGCGCCCAGAGCCGCACAGGCGTAGCGCCGGCGTTCCCGGGACAGGGTCTCGAGATGGCCGGAGACGGTATCGGCCACGGCTTCGGCGAACTTGTCGTTCCAGGTGACCAGAAACACGGTGGAATCATCGCCGTGTTCGGCCTCGATGAGAAGATCGAGGGCCACGCGGGCGACATCCGCGGTGTCATCGGCGAACACCACGGCCTCCGAGGGTCCGGCCGGCGGTCCGGGCTCAATGTAATCCGCACACAACGTCATGGCCGCACCGACCCACGGTGAGCCGGGTCCCACAATTCGCACGCAACGCGGAACGGTGTCCGTGCCGAAGGCGACGGCAGCGACAGCCTGGGCGCCTCCGGCAAGGCATACATCCTCCACTCCCGCCGCCCGGGCCGCCACCAGGGTTGCCGGATCGCAGCGTCCACCCGGTCCCGGCGGCGTCACGATCACCACCTTCCTCACACCGGCGACGACTGCCGGAATGGCCGTCATCAGGGCCACCGAAGGGAATGCACCCTTGCCGCGGGGCACATAGCAGGCAACGGAATCGATCGGCACATGGCGGTCTCCGGCCATGACTCCGGGCCGGACCTCGACCATGTCAAGGGTTGCAGGACGCTGCCTCTCGTGAACGAAACGGATGTGGTCTGCCGCCATGGCAATGGCTTCGACCACGTCGTCCGGGACGTGCTGGCGGGCCCTGTCAAAATCCTGCCGCGCCACCTTCAGTTGTTCTCGCGACATGAGAACACCATCGAATTCCTCCGCAAACCTCACCAGAGCCTGGTCACCCTCATCGCGTACCGCATCGACGATGGGTCGCGCCTGATCCACGTGACGCGCCATGTCGGGCGCGTGACGAACCATGAGAGCGTCGCGCCCTGCCGGCGACAGGTTCGCCAGGTGCAGGATACGCGGCACCGCCGGAGGAAGGACCGGCTCAGCCAAGGCTGTCGTCCGTCTCCGGATCAATGCCCAGTTCGGCAAACACCTTGCGGGCGACGCGGAAGCTCTCGACTCCGGCGGGCATGCCACAATAGACGGCGATCTGCATCAGGGTGTCCCGCAACGCCGCCAGGGTAACGCCGTTGCGCAGGGCCCCTCTGAAGTGCAACTCGAACTCGTGCATGCGTCCGGACGCTGCCGTCATGCACAGGTTGTTGAGACTGCGCTGGCGGCGATCGAGGCCTTCCCCGCTCCAGATCTCCCCCCAGCAATAGGTGGTCAGCAGCTGCTGGAAACCGGCGTTGAAGCGATCCGCTCCGTTGATTGCCTTGTCGACGTATTCGGCACCAAGGACGTCGCGCCGGTTGGCCAGGCCCTTCTCATACATCTCACTCATGGAACTCTCCCGATGATGGACTTCTCTGCGACCCGTTGTGACGGGGCGCAGTCAGGTCTTGTCGGCAAACAGTCCGGCAAGGGATCCGGCGCTGGCGCCGCACAGGCCCCGCTCGGTGATCAGACCGGTCACGAGTTCGGCCGGGGTAACGTCAAAGGCCGGGTTTTCCGGGATCGTGGCCTCGGGCGCAATCGCGACGGGCCCGATGGTCCCGTCCGCCGCACAGCCCGTCACCGTTGTCACTTCGCCGCCGCTGCGTTCCTCGATGGGTACGGAATCGCCGTCCATGAGGCGCCAGTCGATGGTGGGTGACGGCAGTGCGGCATAGAACGGCAGGCCATGCCGGTGTGCCGCCAGCGCCTTGAGATAGGTTCCGATCTTGTTGCAGACGTCGCCCGAGGCGGTGACACGGTCGGCTCCGGTGATGGTCATGTCGACCCGTCCGGTGCGCATGAGATGTCCGGCGGCGTTGTCGACCACAAGGGTGTGCGGCACTCCATGCTGCGCCAGTTCCCAGGCCGTCAGCGACGCGCCCTGGTTTCTCGGACGCGTCTCGGAGACCCAGACATGAACGGGGATTCCGGCGTCATGGGCCTTGTAGACCGGCGCCAGGGCGGTGCCCCAGTCAACAGTGGCCAACCAACCGGCATTGCAGTGGGTCATGACCTCGACCGGTTGGCCGGAATCCTCGTGGTGATCCTTCAGTAGTGCCATGCCGTGCTCGCCGATTGCCTCGCAGATCGCCGCATCCTCGTCACAGATCTCCCGGGCGAGATCATAGGCCGCGTCCTCGCGGGCGTTCCGGTCGAGCGGGGTGAGTCTGGCGAGAACGCGTTCGACGGCCCAGCGCAGGTTCACCGCCGTAGGCCGGGTAGCGAGAAGGGTCTGCGCCGCCTCGTTCATGGCCATGTCCGAGGCATCGCGGCGCATTGCAAGCGCCATGCCGTAGGCGGCAGTGGCGCCGATCAACGGCGCCCCCCGCACCAGCATGTCACGGATGGCACGGGCCGCATCTTCGAGGGTGGTGAGCGTCGTCGTCACGAACCGGTGCGGAAGACAGGTCTGGTCGATGATGATGACCGTCCTCGCATCATCGCCAACCTGGATCGACCGCCAGGCAACACCATCGATCTTCATGACGATCCCCCGAAGCTGCACCCGACAGAACCGGCCACTCCGGTCTGGCGGACCCGGTCGCACGGAGCATTCGCCGGCACGCGTTGATGGCGCCGGAACGTGAGCCTGTTTCCGTCACAGGACCCGCCGGCACCCGTACTGTCTAAGGTCGGACACCCGGCGCCGGATGTTCCGAAGGCGACATGATCACATCCCCCGACAGTCATGGCCGGCATTCCCTTCCGCGATGGCGGCGAAGTCTACTCCAGACCCCCGGCCAGCGCACAACCGGAGACGTGGATGCTAGCGGATCAGGGGTCTGCGGTTGACTTTGGGGCGTCAATCGCGGACCTTCCGGCGCCTTCCATCAGGATTTCCTGCCCTTCCCGAGGTCTCATCGACCATGACGGCCGCCCGCACCATCCGCCTCGGTCTTCCCAAGGGCCGCATGCAGGACAATGTCCATGCCCTCCTCGAGGATGCGGGCATTCACATCCGTTCGGGACGCGTCACCAGCGCCCGCGACTACCGGCCGGCGATCTCGCTGCCGGATTTCGATGCCAAGCTTCTCAAGCCCCAGAACATCGTCGAGATGCTCCACATCGGCAGCCGCGACATCGGCTTTACCGGCCGCGACTGGGTGATCGAGAAGGAGGCTGACCTTGTCGAACTCGTTGATACCGGTCTCGATCCGGTGGAACTCGTTGCCGCGGCGCCCGTGAAGATCCTGGAAGACGGCCGTTTGCCCGACCGCCACCTGGTGGTGGCGAGCGAGTACGAGCGCCTGACACGCTCGTGGATTGCCGATGCATCGCTTGACGCCACCTTCGTGCGCTCATATGGAGCCACCGAGGTGTTCCCGCCGGAAGATGCCGATTGCATCATCGACAATTCGGCAACCGGAGCCACGCTGCGCGCCAACGGACTGGAGACCGTTGCCTCCATCCTGACGTCGTCAACCTGCCTCTTCGCGCATCCGGCAGCCCTTGACGATGCAGAAAAGCGCGACGCCATATCGAGTTTTGCGATGATGATCCGTTCGGTCATCGATGCCAGACGCAGGGTGATGGTCGAAGTGAATGTCACAGCCGAATACCTCGAACCGGTCGTTTCCAGTCTGCCTTCCATGCGCGAGCCGACCATCTCCCCGCTTCACGGAAACAGCGGTTACGCCGTCAAGGCTGCCGTGCCTCGCAACGAGCTGGCGCATATCATTCCGCGCATCAAGGCGATGGGCGGCACCGACATCGTTGTTAGTCCCATCAGCAATATCGTGGCATGAGGCCGAAGGCCATCGGCGCACGGGAGAATCAAGATGGAACGCGTTGCGACAGTCAGCCGATCAACCCGAGAGACCGCCGTGACGGTCACCGTCAATCTTGACGGCACCGGCAAGAGCGATGTCGTCACCGGTCTCAGATTTCTCGATCACCTCCTGGACTCCCTGACACGACACAGCCGCATGGATGTGGCGCTTCACGCCGAGGGCGACCTGGATGTCGACGATCATCACACGGCGGAAGACTGTGCCCTGGCGCTCGGTGCGGCAGTCGACGAAGCCCTGGGAGACAAGCGCGGCATCCGCCGCTTCGCCGACGCCCATGTGCCGCTCGACGAAGCCGTGGCAAGGGCTGTGATCGATCTTTCCGGACGCCCCTTTGCCCATGTCGATCTGGGTCTCAAGCGCGAGCGCATCGGCGATACGGCAGCGGAGATGATTCCGCACGTTCTTTCGAGTTTTGCCATGACCGGGCACCTCACGCTTCATGTCGACGTGCTGCGCGGCATCAATGACCACCACCGCGCCGAAGCGGCCTTCAAGGCGGTTGCTGTCGCCTTGCGCCAGGCGGTCGCCCTCGACGGTCACGACGAGATCCCGAGCACGAAAGGACGTCTGTGACGGTGCCCGAGGTCGTGGTCTGCCGCACCGGAACGGCCAATCTTGCCTCGGTCCTCGCCGCACTCAGACGTGCCGGCGGCGTGCCCCGCACCGATCGTTCGGCCGACGAAATCCTGACGGCCACCCATGTCGTGCTGCCTGGCGTGGGGACCTTTGGCGCGGCCATGGACACGCTTCGCGACACCGGTACGGACGATGCCCTGAAGCAGCGCATCGAGAGCGGGAAGCCGCTTCTCGCCATCTGTGTCGGATTTCAGCTTCTGTGCCGCTCCAGCGAGGAATCCCCCGGCGCCACCGGCCTTGGCCTCATCGATGACAGGGTGACGCGGTTTCCTGAAAAGGTGCGGGTTCCCCAGTTCGGCTGGAACAGCCTGGCGCCCGACAGCGGTTGCAGGACACTCGTCGCCGGCCACGCCTACTTTGCCAACTCCTATCGCCTCGAACGCGCGCCCCGGGACTGGCGTGCCGCCACTTCGGACCATGGCGGGCCCTTCGTTGCCGCACTGGAGCGCGATACTCTTGTCGCCTGCCAGTTTCATCCGGAACTTTCGGGTTCCTGGGGCGCGGCACTGATCCGCCGCTGGCTGGCCATGCCATGTTGACCGCTCGGGTCATCCCCTGCCTCGATGTCGACGCCGGGCGCGTTGTCAAGGGCGTCCGTTTCCAGGGGTTGAAGGACGCTGGCGACCCGGTGGAGCTGGCCACGGCCTACGAACAGCAGGGTGCCGACGAGATCGTCATGCTTGACGTGTCGGCAACGCCTCAAGGCAGGCACAACGCCCGCGACGCCGTGGCAGCGGTGCGCCAGGACCTGGGCATTCCGCTGACCGTGGGTGGCGGCGTCAGGTCGGTTGACGACGCCGGAGCCCTGCTTGAGGCCGGCGCTGACAAGGTCGCGGCCAACACCGCGGCCGTCTCGAGACCGGAACTCCTCGCGGAGATGGCCCGGAAGTTCGGACGCCAGTGCACTGTCGTGGCCATCGATGCCGCCGCTCATGGAGACATCTGGGAGGTCGTCACCCTGTCGGGCCGCCAGCGCACGGGCATGAATGCCGTTCACTGGGCCGTCCGGGCGGTTGAACAGGGCGCCGGCGAGATCCTGCTGACAAGCTGGGATCGCGACGGCACCCGTTCCGGCTACGAGACCAGGCTCATCGCCACCGTGGCTGCCGCAGTGCCGGTACCGGTCATCGCCTCCGGCGGCGCTGCCTCGCCTGCCCATCTCGTCGAGGCTCTCAGACACGGCGCCGACGCAGTGCTGGCCGCCTCCATATTCCACGAGTCCGACTACACGGTCGGAGACGTCAAGCGGGCCATGACGGAGGCGGGCATCCCGACACGACCGGGTCCCGGGCACGAACACCAGGGGGCACACGCATGATCATCCCGTCGATCGACCTGTCGAATGGCCAGGCCGTGCAGCTCGTCGGTGGCAGGGAACCACGTATCGAGGCTGGTGATCCCCGGCCGATCGCCGAGCGCTTCCGCCTGGCCGGAGAGATCGCGGTCATCGACCTCGACGCCGCCCGGGGCACCGGTCACAACCGCGCTCTCATCGAGGAACTCGTACGCATGGCACCCTGCCGTGTCGGGGGCGGCATCCGGGACGTCGAGACAGCACGGCACTGGCTCGATGCCGGTGCCCGCAAGATCATCCTCGGAACCGCGGCCACACCGGAGATTCTCTCTCACCTGCCGCGCCAGCGTGTCATCGTCGCCCTCGATGCCCTGCATGACGAGGTGGTCACCCACGGCTGGACGACACGAAGCGGTGAGACCGTGGAGGCCGGGATGACACGACTTCGCGGCCTCGCCGGCGGCTTTCTCGTCACCTTCGTCGAGCGCGAGGGGAAGATGGAAGGAACGGATCTCGACCGCGCCCTTGCCCTCGCCAGGGCAACAGGCGATGCCCGCCTGACGGTGGCAGGCGGGTTCACCGGCCCCCGGGAAATCGCCACGGCCGACCGTGCCGGCATCGACGCCCAGGTCGGGATGGCGCTCTATTCGGGCGCCCTTCACCTTGCCGATGCCATTGCAGCGCCGCTGGTCAGTGACAGAGCGGATGGCCTGTGGCCGACCGTCGTGGTGGACGAGCACCAGCGGGCCCTGGGTCTGGCGTGGTCGGATGCCGAGAGCCTGCGGGCTGCGGTTGACCGGAAGGCGGGTGTCTATCACTCGCGCACCCGGGGTCTGTGGATCAAGGGTGAGACGTCCGGCGCCACCCAGGATCTGCTGAGAATCGACGCCGACTGTGACCGCGATGCCCTGAAGTTCACCGTGCGCCAGGCGGGCAGCGGCTTCTGTCACCTCGGAACCCGGACCTGCTGGGGCGACGATGCGGGTCTTCCGGCCCTTGTCCGTGTTCTCGCCGGCCGCCTGACGGACGCACCCGCCGGCTCCTACACCTTCCGGCTCCTGCGCGACCCGGCGGCCCTCGAGGCAAAGCTCCTCGAGGAAGCCAGTGAACTGGCCAAGGCCGGAACACCGGCCGATGTCATCCACGAGGCGGCCGATGTCATCTTCTTTGCCCTGATCGCAGCAGTGCGCGCCGGCGTGAACCTCGCCGACATCGAGGGAGAACTCGACCGTCGGGCCCTCGCCATCACCAGGCGCTCCGCGACCTGAAGGCGCGGCCTCCCCAAAAAGTTGTCTTTGCCGGCGATCTGCCCCTTGAACTCGTCGCTCTGCCTCCTACATCACTGTTGGCACTCTCCCCCGGTGAGTGCCAACAGTGCTTGAACCCGGAAGGAATCACATTCATACAGGAGGTTGCAACATGGCGTTCCGTCCGTTGCACGACCGCGTTCTGGTTCGTCGCCTCGACAGCGACGAAGTCACCGCGGGCGGCATCATCATTCCAGACACTGCCAAGGAAAAACCGATGGAGGGCGAAGTCGTCGCCACCGGTCCTGGCGCCCGCGACGAGTCCGGTGCGATCCAGGCGCTCGACGTCAAGGCGGGTGACCGAATCCTTTTCGGCAAGTGGTCTGGCACCGAGGTCAAGATCGATGGCGACGAACTCCTCATCATGAAGGAGTCCGACATCATGGGCGTCATCGAGTGAGACTCTAGGAAGCGAACCCAAAGGAGATAACAGCAAGATGGCTGCCAAAGAGGTCAAATTCTCAGCTGACGCGCGCTCTCGCCTGATGCGCGGCGTCAACGTTCTCGCCGATGCCGTCAGGGTGACCCTCGGGCCCAAGGGCCGGACCGTCGTTCTTGACAAGTCATTCGGCGCCCCCCGCATCACCAAGGACGGGGTCACTGTCGCCAAGGAAATCGAGCTTGAGGACAAGTTCGAAAACATGGGCGCCCAGATGGTCCGCGAGGTCGCGTCGAAGACGAACGACGTCGCCGGTGACGGCACGACGACTGCGACGGTTCTCGCCCAGGCGATCGTGCGTGAGGGAAGCAAGGCGGTTGCCGCCGGGCTCAACCCCATGGATCTGCGTCGCGGCACGGAAGCCGCCGTGAAGGCCGTAATCGAGGATCTTGAGAAGCGTTCGCGCAAGATCAAGTCATCCGACGAGGTGGCCCAGGTGGGCACGATCTCCGCCAATGGCGACACCGAGGTCGGGCGCATGATTTCAGAGGCGATGCAGACCGTCGGAAACGAGGGTGTGATCACCGTCGAGGAAGCCAAGTCCCGCGACACGGAACTCGATGTCGTCGAGGGCATGCAGTTCGACCGTGGTTATCTGTCGCCCTACTTCATCACCGATCCCGACAAGATGAAGACCGAGTACGAGGATGTCGCGATCCTGATCCACGAGAAGAAGCTGTCGAGCCTCCAGGCCATGCTGCCCATTCTCGAGGAAGTCGCGAAGTCGAGCCGGCCGTTGCTCATCATCGCCGAGGATGTCGAGGGCGAGGCACTTGCCACTCTCGTCGTCAACCGCCTGCGCGGAGGCCTCAAGGTCGCAGCCTGCAAGGCGCCCGGCTTTGGCGACCGCCGAAAGGCCATGCTCGAGGACATCGCCATCCTGACCGGTGGCCAGGTGATCAGCGAGGATGTGGGCATCAAGCTCGAGAACGTCACCCTCGACATGCTCGGCAAGGCCAAGCGCGTGGTCGTCAAGAAGGACGACACCACGGTCGTCGGCGGCGCCGGCAAGAAGGCCGACATCAAGGGCCGCTGCAACCAGATCCGCCAGCAGATCGAGTCCACGACCTCCGACTATGACCGCGAGAAGCTGCAGGAGCGGCTGGCCAAGCTCGCCGGCGGTGTCGCCGTGATCAAGGTCGGCGGTTCCACCGAGGTCGAGGTCAAGGAGCGCAAGGATCTCGTCGAGGATGCGATGAACTCGACCCGTGCCGCTGTCGAGGAAGGCATCGTGCCAGGCGGTGGCGCCGCCCTGCTCTATGCCAGGCGCGCGCTTGACAAGATCAAGCTCGACGATCCCGACCAGCAGGTCGGTGTCGATATCGTCCGCAAGGCGATCGAGTACCCGGCACGGCAGATTGCCGAGAACGCCGGGCTCGACGGCGCGGTCGTCACCGGCAAGATCCTCGAGAAGAACGACAGGAATTGGGGATTCGATGCCCAGGCCGAGGACTACAAGGACCTGGTCAAGGCGGGCATCATTGATCCCACCAAGGTCGTTCGCACGGCTCTGCAGGACGCCGCCTCGGTGGCCGGCCTGCTGATCACCACGGAAGCGATGATCGCCGAGAAGCCGAAGAAGGATGCGCCCGCCGCGCCTGCAGGTGGCGGCATGGACGACATGGACTTCTGAACGTACCATCCGGATATGTTCCGACGGGAGCCGCGGCGGATGCCGCGGCTCCCTTCATTCCGGCCGAGGGAGTCGTCCTTGACGTTCGATCACGATACCGAGTTCGTCATCATCGGTTCCGGATCTGCCGGCTCGACCCTGGCGAACCGGCTCTCCGCTGATCCGGTGAACCGGGTTTTGCTGCTCGAGGCCGGACCGATGGATCGCGGCTTCTTCAGCTGGATGATCCACATGCCGACGGCCTTCGCCTGGCCATTGCGCGACGATCGTTTCAACTGGTTCTATCACACCGAGCCGGAACCCGGGCTCAATGGCAGGGTGATCCACTGTCCCAGGGGCCGTGTGCTCGGCGGATCGAGTTCAATCAATGGCATGGTCTACATCCGTGGCCATGCTCTCGACTATGACAAGTGGGCACAGCGCGGCTGCCGCGGCTGGTCCTACCGCGACGTCCTGCCCTATTTCCGGAGAGCCGAAACCCACGAGAACGGGAGCAACGACTACCACGGTGGCGAGGGACCTCTTCATGTCACCGCCGGGCGTCTGGGAAGCAACCCGCTGCATCAGGCCTTCACGGCTGCGGCCGTCGAAACAGGCTATGCCGAAAGCTCCGACCTCAACGGCTTTCGCCAGGAGGGCATCGGGGCGATGGACCGCACGACCCGCAAAGGACGGCGCTGGAGCACGGCGACGGCCTACCTCAGGCCGGCGCTTCGCAGGCCCAATCTCTCGCTTGCCACCCGGGCGCTCGTGACCCGCATTCTCATCGAGAACGGCCAGGCGGTGGGCGTCGAGTACACTCACCGCGACGAAGTCCGCAGGGTGCGCGCCACACGCGAGGTCATTCTCGCGGGAGGCGCCATCAACTCGCCCCAGGTCCTGCAACTCTCCGGCATCGGACCTGCCGACCACCTCTCCGGCCTCGGCATCACGCCTCACCTCGACCTGCCCCAGGTCGGAGAGAACCTGCAGGACCACCTCGAGGTCTTCGTGCAGCACGAATGCCGGGAGCCGGTCAGTCTGCTGCGCCACCTGACACCCCTGGGCAAGCTGAAGGTCGGCCTCCGGTGGTTCCTCTCGAAATCCGGGCCGGCCACCTCCAATCACATGGAATCGGGCGGATTCATCCGCAGCCGGGCCGGCATCGAACATCCAGACATCCAGTTTCATTTCCTGCCCATGGCCATGACCTACGACGCCTTCAACGTGAACCGCGTGCACGGTTTCCAGGCGATGGTGGACATCATGCGGCCGCTCTCGCGAGGACATGTCCGGATCCGCAGCGCCGATCCGCGCCAGGCGCCCGAGATCCTCTTCAACTATCTCAAGGAACCGGAGGACGTGCGATTCCTCGTGGACGCTGTCCGCCTGACCCGGGAGATCCTTGCCTCGAAGGCCTTCGACCGCTACCGCGGCCAGGAGATCTGGCCCGGTGAAGACCGGCAGACCGATGAAGAGCTCGAGGCATGGATTCGCGAGACCTGCGAATCGAGCTACCACCCCTCCTGCACCTGCGCCATGGGGAGCGTCGTCGATTCGGAACTGAAGGTCCATGGCATCGAGGGCCTGAGGGTGGTGGATGCGTCGGTCATGCCGGACGTCGTCTCGGGCAACCTCAATGCTCCCACCATCATGATCGCGGAAAAGGCCAGCGACATGATTCTCGGGCACTCCCCACCGGATCCTCTGGACGCCCCGGTGTGGATCCACCCTGAGTGGGAAACGCACCAGCGCTGAACTCCGGACCGGACCGAGCCGGATACAGCACCTGAACGGCTGCCCGCCGGGGAGGTCAGACCGTCGGCGCCCCGAGGGCTTCACGCACCCAGCTCTGGAGGGTGGCGATCGAGTGCTCGCTCATCACGCCGCCCCTGGGATTGACGACGAGCGGGCCCGGTTCGTAGTGACCGCTCTCGAGGCCACGCTGAACCGATTCCACGATGTCGATGTCCTCTGCCAGGGTGGTTTCGCGGTCGAGCTGCGCCAGTTGGCGGGCCGTCGCGTCGTTCTCGCCATCGCGGGCATACCAGCCACGGCGCACCGTCACCGTGGCATGGTTCGTCGCCTCCCAGTGGAAGGTGTTGAGAAGGCGTCCGGGGTAGACCTGGAAGGAACAGGTCGGCCACAGATACCAGGAGCTGTAGGACGACGCCCCCGCGTCCGAGGCATCGATGCCATAGGTCATGGAGTCGGACTTTGCGGCGGAGGTCGTGTGCCGGAGGCAATGGCCCTGCGGCCGGATGTCGTAGCTGTCGGGATCGAGAACGCCGCTGGAGAGCGTCGGATGGCGCAGCTTGCAGTGGTAGCACTCGTTGTAGTTCTCCACCGAGACCTTCCAGTTGCAGGCTTCCTCGACCACCACCTCGTCCACGGGCCGCAGATCATCGATGAAAGGCACCAGGCCGCGCAGTTCTTCCTCGACGCCGGGGTACCAGTCTTCCATGGGAAGCGCCTTCCGGTCGGGATTGACGAAAACGAAGCCACAGAACACCTCGCAGCGAACCTCTCCCAGGCGGATCGAGCCGGCATCGAAACGCGGCACCTCATCACTTCCCGGGGCACTCTTCAGACCACCGTCGATGTCATAGCACCAACCGTGATAGGGGCAGGTAATGAGCCTCCTGTTGCCCTTGCCGGCGAGGAGCTCGTGACCCCGGTGCCGGCAGACATTGTGGAAGGCCTTCACCGTCCCCGAAGGGTGGCAGATGGCGAAGACCCCCTGCCGGACGACATAGTCTCCGGGGTGGGGCAATTCGGACTGATGGCAGACGAGTTGCCAGGTGTGACCGAAAATCTTCCTGCGCTCTTCCAGGAAGACGCCGTGATCGGTGTACCAGCGGGCACCCAGGGCCCGTTGCAGTTCACTGGTCATGGGCCCACTCCACCTTCGTCGTGGTTCCTGTCACCGCATAATGTACGCGCTTTCATCTCGACAGGTGAACCTTTCCCCTGATATAGACTGCGCCCCTGTGGCGGGCGCATAGCTCAGTTGGTAGAGCAGCTGACTCTTAATCAGCGGGTCCAAGGTTCGAGTCCTTGTGCGCCCACCATATTGTCAAAGGCCTGGGCGAAAACGCCTGCACCCGATGTCATCGGGCAGGCACTGTCGAAATCGCTGAATTCAGCGGCAGGAAGGCGGTCACCCAGCACTACCGTGACACCCTGACCAACCGCTGGCGTCCCGCACATCTTGCAGACGGCATCAGGAACTCCGGGGTCGTCGACCGATACGCAGGTCCATCCCTTGTGGGGGATTCCGGCCTTGCCCCCTTCTCCGGATGTGGTTTTGGTCCCACTCGCCTGGCCCATTTCAAGGGCCAACATGTGCTTTGCCTGATCTGAAGAGAGATATATAATATCGGAACATATATGCGTATCTCCTAGGTTATCTATCAATGGCGAACAATGGCGAATTCAATCACACAGCGGGACCAGGCACTCGATCTCCTTCGGGTGAAGGGGATTGTACGCCTGTCGGAGTTCAGGGATGCGGGCATCACTGCCGCCACGGTAGGACGGATGGTCCGAGCCGGTGACGTAAACCACCTCGCACGCGGGCTCTACCAGCTGCCCGATGCGATGCTCGACGCCAACCATAGCCTGGCCGAAGCCGCAAAGCGCGTTCCCAGAGGTGTCGTCTGTCTGGTGTCGGCGCTTGCCTATCACGACCTGACCGATCAGCTGCCACGCGCGGTCTGGATGGCGATCGGCACAAAGGCCTGGATGCCGAGGGAGGGAAGACCGGTGATGCGCTTCGTGCGATTCACGGACGCATTTCTCACCGACGATGTCCACACCGTGAGTATCGAGAGTGTTTCCGTGAAAGTCTTCGGCGTCGCCAAGACGATTGCCGATTGTTTCCGGCATCGCCGGTCGGTCGGACAGTCGGTTGCACTGGAAGGACTCCAGGAAGCGCTCCGGCAACGAAAAGCCACCCCGGCGGAGATCGCCCGGCATGCAAAGCGCGGCGGCGTAGCCACGGTGGTCCGCCCGTATCTCGAGGCGCTCACTGCCAATGCCTAGAGTGATCAAGGACATGGGGCCTCGGTTCGGGCCCGCCTTCTTGCGGTCAGCAAACAGAAGCACCAGAACTTCGAGCTGGTCCTGACTCACTACGCGATCGAACGCCTGCTCTACCGGCTCACGCAATCGCGTCATGCCAACCGTTTCGTTCTGAAGGGAGCCATGTTGCTGATGACATGGTTTGACGAGCCGGTCCGCGGAACTCGCGATCTCGATTTACTGGGATACGGCGACCCGGCACCGGACACAGTGCTCGATGTCTTCAAGGAAATTCTCAGCCAAGAACAACAAGATGGTGTCATCTTCGACAGCGATGCAGCCCGGATCAGCCGTATCCGGCAGGAGGACGCGTATGGCGGACTCAGGATTCGGACGGCAGCCGACATTGGCGGCGCCCGTATCGCCGTCAAGACCGATGTCGGCTTCGGGGACGCGGTTGTGCCCCCTGCTGAATGGCTCGACTATCCGGTGCTGCTCGACATGCCGACACCGCGACTGCGCGGGTACGCGCGAGAGACCATCATTGCAGAGAAGTTCCATGCCATGGTGGAACTGGGCACAGCCAACAGTCGGATGAAGGACTACTACGACCTGTGGATCATCAGCGAGACATTCGAGATAGACCGGCCGCGTCTCGCTCAAGCGATATCTGCGACCTTTGCCAAACGAGGCACGACAATACCGGATGAAGTTCCGGATGGGTTGTTGCCAGAGTTTGCGAACGACCCTGTCAAGCTCCATCAATGGGAGAGCTTCAAGCGCGACATGGAGATCGACCCCGGTCCGCTTGATGGAGTCGTCGATGCGCTCGTGGCCTATCTGATGCCGGCTGCGGCTGCCGCCCGGCAGAGGACCGAACTGGTATCACGCGCCGACATCATGTGAGTGAGACATCGCGGCTCATGGTCGGGTTCATTCGTTCACCGCAGGACGTGGTAGTGCTATCCCTTGAGTATTCGAACGGCCCTTCTTGAGCTGTCCGAACGGCGGATCCCGGATTCCGGCTCATCTCCACCGGTGTGGCGATGATGTCCTTTCGGGCCGTGCCATGCTGATCCGCACAACGGATGTGCCGGGCACGATCCCCTGTTATGTCATGGCGTGGATGGCGGAGTCGCCGGCCCTGTTCGTGGCGTTCACTAAGGAGAACCGGCGCCCCTTTCCGTTTCCATGTGCGAATTCGAGGTGAGACGTCGTCAGATGAGACCGGTGGTGTGGCGCGGGACTTCCGTGTCGCGGTGAACGTGGACGTTGGCGAGAAGTCCGAAGGCCATCATCAGGGTCACCATTGCCGTGCCTCCGAACGACACCAGGGGCAATGGCAAGCCGACGACGGGAATCAGTCCGGTTACCATGGCGATATTGGAGAAGACGTAAAGAAAGAAGGTCGACACGATTCCCAGCGCCAGCAGTCGGCCGAACTGGCTGCTGCTTCGTGACGCGACACCGACGCCGTAGAGGACGATGAAACAGTAGACAATGACGAGACCGAGGGCACCGATCAGTCCCAACTCCTCGGCGAGCATGGTGAAGATGAAATCGGTGTGTTTTTCGGGCAGGAAGTTCAGCTGGCTCTGGGTGCCGTTGAACAGGCCCTTGCCCCACACGGCCCCCGAACCGAGAGCGATCTTCGATTGCTGGATGTGGTATCCGGCGCCCAGTGGATCAAGGCTGGGGTTGAGAAACGTCAGCACCCGGTCCCTCTGATAGGGCAGGAGCGCAAACCAGACCACCGGGGCCAGTCCGACGACGGCCGAAAATCCGGCAACGAACCAGCGTTTGCGGACGCCGGCAAGGAACATCAGCGCAATGCCGCCAGCGACCATCAGGAGACCGGTCCCGAGATCCGGCTGGCGGACCACCAGAACCGAGGGGAGGAGGATAAGGATCAGCGGAACCGGCAGGCTGGTCCATCGCCGGGCAACATTGAGCGCCAGGCTGTGATAGTAGCGGGCAAGCGCCAGGATTACGGCAAACTTCATGAGTTCCGATGGCTGGAACTGGAAATTCATGCCGCCAAGCGTGATCTGGATCCAGCGTTGCACGCCGACGCCGCTGATCCCCGGTATCTCCATGAGCAAAAGCAGGGCCAGCGCTCCAGCGTAGATCACGTAGGCCCACCGGTGCACGTGTCGGATGTTGATCACGGCGATGACGAGAAAGAGAAGCACCCCTGCGCCGAAACGCAGAAGCTGGGGCAGTGCCCACGGTCTCCAGTCGCCCCCTGCTGCCGAGTAGAGCATCAGGACCCCGAAGCCGGCGACCAAAATCAGGAGAAAGAGCAGACCCCAGGCCATGTTGGCGAGCTTGCCGCCGACAAGACGAGTGCCGCTGGCGAGGGGGTTGGACGACAACGCAACCATCACCCTGCCCCTTCCGCCCCGTCACCGGTATTCCAGCGAACCGACTGGCGCCTCTGCGCCTCACGCAGCACATCACGCACCACCGGTGCCGCGGAGCCGGACCCGGCTCCCCCGTGATCAACGATTGCGGCGCAGACGTAACGGGGTTCGTCGAGTGGCGCATAACCGACGAACAGGCCATGGTCCCGTTCGGCCCAGGGTACATCCTCCTCGCTCGACCGGCCTTCCCGTTCTGCCTTCCTGAGACGGCGCACCTGGGATGTACCGGTCTTGCCCGCCATCTCCATACCCTCGTCCCGAATCCTTGCCTTGTAGGCTGTCCCCCCATCGGCGTTGTTGACCACTTCGACCATGCCCTGACGTACCGCCTGCAGGTGAGCGGAATCGACATCAAGGGCCGCAAAGTCAGGCACCTCCTCCCCGGAAGGGTGGCGCACCAGGCGCGGTGTCACCCGAAATCGCCCGTTGGCGATACATGCCGTCATGAGCGCGAGCTGGAGGGGTGTGGTGAGGACATCACCCTGACCGATGCCCACATTGATCGTGTCACCGCCGTACCACGGCTCTCCATAGACGGCCCGTTTCCAGGCTGCGGTGGGAACCAGGCCCGCCCGTTCCCCGGTGAGCTCGATCCCGGTTGTCTCCCCAAGGCCGAACCGCCGGGCCATGGCGGCGATCCGGTCCACACCGATGAGATGGGCCACCTCGTAGAAGTAGACGTCGCACGATTCCTTCAGGGCTTCGATGAGATTCACCTCGCCATGCCCCCAGTGCCGCCAGCAGCGGAAGGTCCGGTCGCCCAGGGTGAAGCTGCCGGGACAGTGCACTTTTGTCGCAGGGGTCACCACTCCGGCTTCCAGCGCCGCCAGAGCAACGATCATCTTGAACGTCGAGGCCGGGGGATACTGGCCGGCAACGGGCTTGTTGAGCAAGGGCGAACGGGGATCGTTGAGCAGGGCCTGCCAGGCATCCCCGGTCAGTCCGAAGTTGAACACGTTGGGATCGAAACTCGGGACTGATGCCAGTGTGAGAACATCGCCATTGAGGGCATCAAGAACGACCACGGACCCCGTCTGATTCTCCATTCTGCGCACGGCAAACTCCTGGAGCGCCATGTCGATGGTGAGGCGGATGTCCGAACCCGGATCGTCGTCTCGGCGCTCGATCTCCCGGATGACGCGCCCCACTGCATTGACCTCGACCTGGCGTGTGCCCGGTGTTCCCCGCAACTGCTGCTCGTAGACTTTCTCGATTCCCGTCTTGCCCGTGCGGAAACCGGGGAATCTCAGCACCTTGTCGCCTTCGAGCTCGGCTTGTGACACTTCGCCGACATAACCTGAAACGTGGGCCACGAGATCAGCAAAGGGATAGTGGCGATGCGGGACCGTCTCGATGACAATTCCCGGCAGTACCGGCAGGTTCACTTCGATGCGCGCCACTTCCTGCCATGACAGATTCTGGCGCACGGTAACGGGGATGAATCCCTCCTGGACTCCGGTCTTGCGCAGCACCCTCGCCATGGTGCCGTCATCAAGTTCGATGAGAGCGGCAATGCGCTCGAGCGTGATCTCGACATCGTCGGTCTGCTCGGGAGTCATGATCAACTGGTAGGTGGGCCGGTTGACTGCAAGGCCCTTGCCAAACCGGTCGACAATCAGACCGCGGCGGGGCGGCAGCAGGCGAATACTGATGCGGTTGTCGTTGGACAGCCGTTGATAGCGCGCCGCATCGACAACCTGGAATTCGTAGAGGCGCCCGGCCACCGCAGCGACCAGCAGTCCCTTCACGCCTAAGAGGACGAGCGACCGGCGGTTCACCAGGGTTCGCTGCTCGAAGTCCTCACGCATGTCAGCCCGAACCGGCAGCCTCTCGCGCGGCAAGGGATATGAGACCCTGACACCGCGCGAGGAGCCAGTAGACCCCCGGGAACAGGGCCAACGTCAACAGGACCTGGAAGACATGGACCAGCAGACCGGGATTGGACCACAGGTAGAGCGCTGCCAGCATCCAGTCGATGATCGCCGCGGCAATGACCACGAGTGCATACTCGGCCCAGACGATGTGAAAGGACTTGCGCAGGAAATAGCGGCGGCGCGTGAGGACGCCATGACGGACCAAGACAAGAACGAGAGCCGTGATGCCGAGCGGCAGACCGGTCATGAGATCCGCGACGATGCCGAGAAGGAAGGCGGAACCGTAGCCGAAGAGATCGGGACGGTAGACGGTCCAGAAGATGACGGCCGTCACCCCGAGTCGCGGGGCGACATCACCGACATGACCGAAGTAGAGAGGGGTCGAGGTGACAAGCACGAGAGCAATGCCAGACACCAGGGGCAGGAATGATGCCGCCCTGCGCTTCAGACTTCCTCCCCAGTCGTCGATTACCACAACGGTTCCAGCATTCCGGCCTCGCGTGTCGTCTGCATGAGGCCGGGCAGCGTGTAGTCGAGGACGCGCACGTGCTCGATGCGGGCGGGATCGACGAAGGGTGTCACCCGCGGAAGACCGCCTTGTGAACCGGTCACGACTCCGACCGGAATGCCAGGGGGCAGCATCCCTCCCTCTCCCGACGTCACGAGACGTTCGCCGGCATCAATGGCGCCGGCCAACTCCGTGAACAACAGCGACAGCACGCGCGAGTTGTCACCGCTGACAATGGCCGGTCTGCGATTCGATTCGAAGACAACGGGAACACGGCTGTTGAGATCGGTGAGCAACAGAACCCTGCTGCTGTTCTGCGCCGCCTCCGTGATCCTGCCGACAAGACCATGGGTTGCGACCACCGCCTGCCCCACCCTGACGCCGTCACGGATTCCGGCGTTGAGAACCGCCGTCCTGACAAACGTTCCGCTGGAATGACCGATGATGCGTGCCGTGACGAAGGCGGCGCGCGGCTCGGCGACACTTGAGAGGAGTTCACGGAACTCGTGGTTCTCGGCCAGCAGCTGGCGTGCCGCCGCCTGCCAGTGCATCAAGCGTGCATTTTCGCTTCGCAGTCTCTCGTTCTCGGCCGTAACGTCGAGCCAGCCATTGACGGAGTCCACCGCCGCATTGACCGCCGACACCGGGCGGGAGGCCACATCGATGACTGGAGCCAGCACATCAAGGGTGAGCGTGCGGGCATCCGTGACCAAGGGATTGTCCGTGCGGCTCATGAGGATGAAGGCGAGAGCAGCGACGACAAAGAAGGGCAGTGCGAAGCGTTGAGTGGTCTGGCGGGTGAGCAGGACAAGCTTCAGCATGCGTCAGTCACCACCTTTCAATGCTGAGCGTCCGTCATCCCGAATGGCTGTTCAGGACTTGCTTGAGTGTCCTGGGCTCCTCCAGCACCCTGCCGGTCCCCTGCACGACACATGTCAGCGGATCGTCGGCGATGGTCACCGGAAGCCCGGTCGCCTTGCGCAGGACCTCGTCGAGTCTGTGGAGCATGGCGCCGCCGCCTGTCAGGAAGATTCCCGTGTCGACGATATCTGCAGCGAGTTCAGGCGCAGTCTGTTCGAGTGTCGTCTTCACCATCTCGACGATCTGACCGACGGGCTCGATGAGCCCTTCGGCGACCTGGCGCTGGCTGATGACAATCTCCTTGGGTACGCCGTTGAGAAGATCGCGCCCCTTGATGGCAATCGTCGGCCCGTCTCCATCTTCCGGCAGTGCGGCAGAGCCGACTGTCTGCTTGAGATTCTCGGCGCTCGACTCGCCGATCAGGAGATTGAACGTGTTGCGGATGTGGCGAATTGTTGCCTCGTCCATGTGGTGCCCGCCGACCCTCAGGGACCTGGAATAGACGATGCCGCCAAGCGACAGGACACCGACCTCGGTCGTTCCGCCACCAACGTCGACGACCAGGGATCCGCTCGGCTCCGTGACCGGCAGGCCGGCCCCGATCGCTGCCGCCATCGGTTCCTCGATAAGACCGACCTTGCGTGCCCCGGCGCGCAGACCGGCCTCCTCGATGGCGCGCCTTTCCACCGGCGTCGACCCCGATGGCACACAGATGATGACCTCAGGCCTGGAAAAGAAGATCCGCCGGTTCACCTTGCGGATAAAGTACTTGATCATCTCCTCGGCGATCTCGAAGTCCGCGATCACACCGTCGCGCAGGGGATGAATGGCTTCGATATGCGCCGGGGTGCGGCCGACCATTTTCTTGGCCTCCACACCGACAGCGAGCACGCGTACCTTGGAATGGTTCTTGTTGATCGCGACCACGGACGGCTCGTTGAGCGCGACGCCCTCGGACTTGACATAGACCAGGGTGTTGGCCGTTCCAAGATCGATCGCCATACCGGAAGATAACAGTCGACTGATCATCGCGGTCTGCAAACTCCCGTCATCACATGCCTGCAAATGGCTCTTTCCGGATACCCAAAAGAGCACAGACCCCCGCTCAACCCCGGCTGCTCACCGGGGTGACCCTTCATATCACGATTGTCCACCACATTCGAACGCAATCAGGTGAAATCGTATCAATTTCGCTCCTTGTCCACGAGACGGCCCTCGGAGATCCACGGCATCATGGCACGAAGCCTCTCGCCGACTTCCTCAATGGGATGCTCGGCAGCGCGGCGGCGCATCGCCTTGAAACTCGTCTGGCCGACCTCGTTCTCCAGCATCCAGTCCCGGGCAAAGCTTCCCGACTGGATCTCGGCAAGAATCGTTTTCATGCGCAGCCTCGCCTCGTCATCGATGACGCGGGGTCCGCGGGTGTAGTCTCCGTACTCTGCCGTGTTGGACACCGAATAACGCATGTTTGCGATACCGCCTTCGTAGATGAGATCGACGATGAGTTTCACCTCATGGAGTGTCTCGAAGTAGGCCATTTCGGGGGCGTAGCCGGCATCGACCAGAGTCTCGTAGGCGGCCATGATGAGAGCCGTCAGTCCGCCGCACAACACCACCTGTTCACCGAAAAGATCGGTCTCGCATTCCTCCCGGAACGTGGTCTCGATGACGCCTGCGCGCCCGCCACCAATGGCGCAGGCATAGCTCAGACCGATCTCGTGGGAAAGGCTGCCGGGATCCTGGGCCACAGCCAGGAGGCAGGGAACACCCGCTCCCCTCGCGAACTCGCCACGCACCGTGTGTCCGGGCCCCTTGGGCGCCACCATGATCACGTTGAGATCGGCACGGGGCTCGATGAGGTTGAAGTGAATGTTGAGACCATGGGCGAAGGCAAGGGTTGCGCCATCGCGCAGGTTGGGGGCGAGATCGTCGTTGTAGAGGCGTCTTTGCCCCTCGTCCGGAGTGACGACCATGACAAAGTCAGCCCAGCGTGCTGCCTCGGCGGCGTCCATAACCTTGAGTCCTTCGGCTTCGGCCTTGGGCGCGCTCGGGGAACCCGGCCTCAGGCCGATCACCAGATCCCTGGCACCACTGTCCCTCAGATTCAGGGCATGGGCGTGGCCCTGGCTTCCATAGCCAATGATCGCGACCTTGCTGGACTTGATGAGGTTGAGATCAGCGTCCTGATCGTAATAGACGCGCATGGCGATGCTCCGGATGAGGTAGTGGGTTCAGATCGGATCGGGACCGCGGGAAATGGCAGCCGCGCCGGTGCGGGAGACGTCGACCAGTCCCAGCGGACGCATGAGGTCGACAAAGGCCGAGATCTTCTCGAGCGATCCGGTGATCTCGAACACGAAGGATCCGATGGTGCTGTCGACGACCCTGGCGCGGAAGATATCGGCGATCCGCAGGGCCTCGACCCGCTTGTCGCCGGTGCTCGCCACCTTCACGAGCGCCAGCTCGCGTTCGACGTGAAGACCCTGCGTGACGAAATCGCAGACCCTGTGCACCGGTACGATGCGCTGCAGCTGCGCCATGATCTGGGCGATCACCATTTCGGATCCGCTTGTGACGATGGTGATGCGCGACAGCCCGGCGGATTCGTCGACTTCGTTGACGGTCAGCGAATCGATGTTGTAGCCACGCCCGGAAAACAGCCCGACGACGCGCGCCAGCACGCCCGGTTCATTGTCGACCAGGACGGCAATCGTCGCTTTCCTCGTGGAAACGGTCTTCTCTTCGGCAACAGGCATGTCGTTCGGATCCTAGACCAGGACCATGCCCTCTTCCCTGTGGGCCTGATCCAGCACCACTTCCTCGTCGGGACTCATGGTCACCTGATTGTGGGCCGCGCCGGCAGGAATCATCGGATAGACGTTCTCGTCCGGGTCAACGACGATATCGGCGATCACGGTGCGGGGCGTGGTGATCATTTCGTCGACAACGTCCTCGAGTTCGTCGGGCGTGGTGGCCCGCAATCCGACAGCGCCATAGGCCTCGGCGAGTTTCACGAAGTCAGGCAGTGAATCCATATAGCTCTCGGAGTAGCGACCGCCAAAAAAGAACTCCTGCCACTGGCGCACCATTCCCATCCACCTGTTGTTGAGAATGAACGCCTTGACCGGCAATCGGTACTGCGCCAGCGTCGACATCTCCTGCATGTTCATGAGGATTGACGCCTCCCCCGCCACGTCGATGACAAGGGCGTCAGGGTGGGCAATCTGGACGCCGAGCGCCGCCGGCAGCCCGTAGCCCATGGTGCCGAGCCCGCCGGACGTCATCCAGTGGTTCGGCTTCTCGAAGTGCAGGAACTGGGCCGCCCACATCTGGTGCTGACCAACCTCGGTGGTGATGTAGACATCATCCCTGCCGGAGGTGCGCTGGTTGAGAACCTCGAGTGCCTGCTGCGGCTTGATCAGGGTGTCGGAGCGCTTGTAGCTGAACGACTTGCGCTCGCGCCACGCGTCGATCTGTGTCCACCACCTGTCGAGGGCGTTACCGTCGCAACGCGCCTGACGCGACTTCCAGAGCTTGATGAAGTGCTCGAGCACGTAGCCGCAATCGCCGATGATGGGCACATCGGCATGGATGTTCTTGTTGATCGACGAAGCGTCTATGTCGATGTGGATCTTGCGCGATTCGGGCGAGAACGCATCGGTTCGGCCCGTGACGCGATCATCAAACCTGGCCCCCACGCACAGCATCACATCGCAGTCGTGCATGCACATGTTGGCTTCCAGCGACCCGTGCATGCCGACCATGCCGATGAAGTTCCTGTTGGACGCCGGCAGGGCGCCCAGCCCCATGAGGGTGAGCGTGGTGGGGATGCCCGTCATGTTGACGAGATTCGTCAACAGCTGTGAGGCCGCCGGGCCCGAATTGATGACACCGCCTCCGGCATAGATCAGGGGCCGACTGGCGCCTGCCAGCAGCTCGACAGCTTCGGAAATCCGCTCGGGGTCTCCCTTGAGGCGGGGACTGTAACTGGGATGCTGCATCGGCGCCGCCGGTCGCGTGTAGGCGGCCGAGGCCGTCACCACGTCCTTGGGCAGGTCCACCACAACCGGACCGGGACGGCCGCTGGCGGCGACCAGGAACGCTTCCCTGATGACCCGCGCGAGGTCACCGACCTCCTTCACGAGGTAGTTGTGCTTGGTACAGGGCCGCGTGATGCCGACGGTATCCGCCTCCTGGAAGGCATCGTTGCCGATCAGGTGCGTGGGCACCTGGCCCGTGAGACAGACCACGGGCACCGAATCCATCCAGGCATCGGCAAGACCGGTCACACAGTTGGTCGCGCCGGGGCCGGAGGTCACCAGCACGACGCCGACCTTGCCGGTCGAGCGGGCATATCCCTCGGCTGCATGCACCGCCGCGCCCTCCTGGCGCACCAGGATGTGCCGCAGGCTGTTCTGCTGGCTCAGCGCATCATAGATCGGCAGCACGGCGCCGCCGGGATAACCGAATACGACATCCACACCGAGATCCTGGAGGACCTTGACGAGAATCTCTGAACCGGTCATCTGCTTGTCGGTCACGAGTCTACCTCTCCGCTGCAGGCGCCAACGGCGCTGTCATGTCTCTTGACGGAAGTTCCCGCGCGCGTCTGGCGCCGCGTCGCAAGTGCCGGAACCTATGCGGATGACCGTCCGCGGTCAACAGAAACCGCGCTCATTCGCGCGCTCGGACCCGTCGGCATCGGCCTCCATCCACCCTCAAACCACTTGGTCGCATGCTCTCTTTGACCTGCAGGTACGGGCGAGCAAGCGTCATCGACCCGAGCCCGTCCCGATTCCCGGGCCGCCAGGTCGAATGTGATCAAGAGGGGGCCGGTGCCTGCCCCGGCCGCGGACCAGGCGCCAACCGACCTCCACGCGCTGCTCGATGGCGCCCGGACCAACGATCCCGACTCTCACATCGAGCTCATCAAGGTCTTCGACCCGACACATCTCTCAGGATGGGGGCCGCGTCCTTCCTCACCGCTTGCCAGCGGACGGTTGAAAAACGTCGTTCAACCGAAGAAAGTAGGGTTGGAGTACTGCTCACTCCCGTCACCCGGCGATTCAGGACGTGCAAAGAGATTCGCATCAAAGACAACAGCAGCGGCGTGTCACCCGAATTCACCGAAATGACACTCAGGCCCCTTTTCGCCACCGGGCAAACGCACCCGGGTAGCGGAACGGGTCTTGCTCTCCCAGGCGAAATCGTTCTCCGGCGCGGGGATGAGATCAGGGTGAGTTCCGCGCCAGGTGTCATCAACGCATGGCTCTCTGCGGAACGGCAGTCGGAACCGGGCGACGATGGAATCCCGGACACGTTGGACAACGGCCCGGAGCACATCACATGACGTCAACGACGAGACGGCGCGTTCTACAGTACGGCCTCGCCGGATCCCTGATGGGACTCGCCCCGAAATCGCTTGGCGCGACGATGTCGTCGGGGGTCACCGACAGCGAGATCGTGCTGGGAATGTCCGCTGCATTCTCAGGACCTTCCCGTGGTCTCGGCATAGAGTTGTTTCGCGGCGCCAGCGCCTACTTCGAGCATGTCAATCGAAACGGTGGCGTCAGGGGCAGGAAGATCGTCCTGAAGACCTACGACGACGGCTATCAACCTGATCCCGCTGTCAAGAACACGCTGACTCTCATGCTGGAGGAGGAGGTCTTCGCCCTGTTCGGCTACGTCGGCACGCCGACGGTCACGCGTGTCCTCCCCATGCTCAAGAAGTTTCAGGAACGACAGATCTACCTGTTCTTTCCGTTCACCGGCGCACAGCCCCAGCGGGAGCCGCCCTACGGAGGATTCGCCTTCAATCTGCGCGCTTCCTACCGGCAAGAGACGGCCGGTCTTGTTCAGAACTTTGTCGACATCGGTCGCAAGCGCATTGCGGTCTTCTATCAGGCCGACGCCTACGGTCGCAGCGGCTGGGCGGGCGTACGTCAGGCCTTGAAGCCCTATGGAGAGCGGATTGTCGGCGAGGCGACCTACAGGCGGGGTTCGAAGTTCACCGGCGTCATGCGTGACCAGGTGGAGATCCTCAAGGCCACGCGCCCCGATGCCGTCATCTGTATCGGAGCCTATGCCGCATGCGCTGCGTTTCTCCGTGACGCCGTGGACCTCGGACTGCAGGTGCCCATAGCCAATGTCTCCTTTGTCGGGAGCGAAAATCTGCTCAATCTCATCACCCAGGGACGTGACGACGGCGAGCGCTACACCGACCTGCTGGTGAACTCGCAGGTCGTGCCCAGTTACCACGACACGTCGATTCCCGCGGTCAAGCAGTACCAGGAGCTGATGGCGCTTTATGCTCCCTCCGCGCCACAGGAACTGTTGAAGGAGAGCTATACGCCGTTTTCACACAGCTTTGTAAGCCTGGAAGGCTTCCTCGATGCCAAGATGATGGTCGAGATTCTGGATCGTCTTGGCGAAAGGCCGGAAAGAGGCGCCCTGGAAGAGGCCGTTTTCAGCATAACGGAATACGACCTGGGAATCGGTGAAGCGGTGTCGTTCGGACCGGAGCGGCGTCAAGGCTTGCAGAAGGTTTACTACACTGTTGTCGACGAAGGTCGATTTGTTCCACTCCACAATTGGCAGAAGAGGTTTGCGTGACATGAAAATACCGAAACTCTTCCGAAAGACACTCTTCGGCGTTTTTCTTCTGTTCGGTGTGATCGGGATATCGACCTCGTTGCTGTTGATTTACACAATCGACACACATTTATCCAAGGAGTACGAGGCGAACAGCAAGGGAATTGCAAAGACGATTGCGGATGCCAGCGTGAACATCCTGCTGAACAGCAACCTGACTGCCTTGCAGTCATTGATTGATCAGTTCATCGAGATTCAGGGGGTCAGCTACGTCTACATCACAAGTGAAACCGGGGAGATCCTTGCTCATACCTTTGTGCCGGGCATTCCGGAAGAGATCACGGCTGGCGACGTGACCAGCACGGCGACGGTGGAACGCAGCCTGCCTGGCAAGGGCGACTTCATTGAAGTGGCGAGTCCGATACTGGCGGGCGTGGCCGGAACGGTTCACATAGGCATGGACACCGGATTGATCGCGTTGAAGATTCAGAGGGCAATCGGTCAGCAGATCTATCTCATCTGCATAATATTCGTTGTCGGTGTCTTTGCCGCAATCTGGTTCGTCAACTATGCGGCCAAGCCGGTTGACGGGCTTTTGACCTATGCGGTCGGGCTCGCACGCGAACAACCGGCCGATGGAGCGGCAAGCAGAGACTTGCTGTCCCGCAACGACGAAGCCGGCGACCTGGCCCGGCTCATTCTTCACTTTTCGCAATCGACGGACGTTCGTGGATCGGGACGCGGCAAAGAGTAGTCCGACGTGACACGGTCACCATTCATAGCGATTCTCTGCTGTACCCTGCTACAGGTCTGCCTGGGTACGGTCTACGCATGGAGTTTCTTTCAGACACTCCTCGTCAGGCAACTGGGCTGGTCTTTCACAGACACGGCGGTGGCGTTCTCCATCACCATATTCTCGCTCGGCATGTCCGCCGCGGGAGCGGGCTTCCTCTTGCCAAAGGTCGGTCCCCGACGACTGGCACTCGCCGGGAGCGTGATGTTCTCAGGCGGCTATGTCCTGGCGGGCTTCGCGCTGCAACTGGAGAGTCTCCTGCTCTTCTATCTCGGTTACGGCGTGATCGGAGGCGCCGGCATCGGGCTCGGCTACGTCACACCCGTAGCCACCGTTGCCAAGTGGTTCCCGCATCGCAAGGGACTGGCGACCGGCATTGTCGTCATGGGTTTCGGGGTAGGAGCGGTTCTCCTGAGCAAGGGACTGGCACCCCTGCTTGTGGTCGAGACGCAAGGCGACCTGCCACTTGTCTTTATCTGGCTCGGTGTGGTGTTTGCCATGGTCCTGATCCCGTGCAGCTGGGCACTGCGGGATCCACCAAGGGGATACTTGAGCCAATTCCGTGATGCCAGGATTTCAGGTGAAACGGAGGAAGATCCCGGATCAACCGCGCGCTGCCTGCGTTCGAGTGAATTCGCAATCATGTGGATTGTCTTCTTCTTCAACATTGCCGCGGGAATTGCCGTCATCAGCTTTCAGTCACCCTTGTTGCAGGACGTCTGGGGGCTTGCCGATCCGTCCGTGGAGCCGGAGACTCTCGCCGAATACGGTGCAACCCTGATTGCCGTAAGCTCGCTTTGCAACGGTGTCGGACGACTTTTCTGGGGGCTGCTTTCCGATCGAATTGGTCGTGTCCGCGTGTTCAGAATTCTGCTTGCCAGCCAGATGATCGTCTTCGGAATTCTGATGACCGAGCGCGATCCCTGGATTTTCTCGATTCTTGTCTGCTACATCCTTCTCTGCTTCGGCGGTGGCTTCGCGACGATGCCTTCCTTCATTCTGGATGTGTTCGGGTCGCGGAGAATGTCGTCAGTCTACGGAGTGATGCTGACGGCCTGGGCGGCGGCAGGGGTGTGTGGCCCCCTCTACATCGGGTATCTGAAGGATCAGTATCCTGACCGCGCCATCATCTATTGCTTCCTCATCGGTGTGCTGATTCTGGGCCTTGGATACGTCTTTTCCTATCTGCTGAATGACAGCAGAATTCGACTTCGGCGACCAACCGTGGAAAGCACTCTGCGGCAGTACGGCATTGCGATACCGCATCGCAGGCCTGCGAGATGAACTCACGGCTTCTTGTGGTTTCCCTGGAGGTTTGCTCTCCGTTCCCAGGGCCGGCTGATGGCTGCGTGCGCCTGGCAAGCGGCAGCCGCGGCATGGGCTGACCCTCGGGTGTGTTGCAATCTTAAGGTATCGGGGTGGAAGAGGATGACAGGAAGCGCCTGGCCCGGGCGATGATGTCGTCGGCGCTTTCGTCGTCGCCGAAGGCGTCGTGGGAGGATGCGTCCCCTGCCTGATGACGGAACCATGTGAACTGCCTTCGGGCGTAACGCCGCGTTGCCCGTTTCGCCTCGTCACACGCCTCCTCCAGGGTGAGACGTCCGGCAAGGTGGGCGGTGAGGCTGGCGAGGCCGACACAGCGCGTGGCCGGAAGGGACGGGTCGAGACGGCGGGCCGCGAAGGCTGCCGCTTCTTCCAGAGCGCCCGCCGCCATCATCCGGTCAAAGCGGGCGACCGTGCGTTCGAAGAGCAGTGAACGGTCCGGCAGCAGGCTGATCTGCCACAGTGGCCCCTCCCATCCTCCCTCGCGGGATCGCGTCATCCACTCGGAAAGCCTCGTTCCCGTCGCCTCGTGAACCTCGTGGGCCCGGGCGATTCGCTGGCTGTCGTTGGGCGCAAGAACCGCCGCCAGGGTGGGATCGATCCGGCCGAGGTCGGCGTGAAGCGCTTCCGGTCCCTTCGTCGACAGGCGCTGGCGAACCCTTTCGCGGACGTCGCCTGGAATGTCCGGAATGGGCGCCAGTCCCTCGCGGAGTGTCTTGAGATAGAGACCGGTCCCGCCGACGACGATTGGCACCAGGCCGGATGCGGACGCCTCCATGCAGATCCCGCGTGCACGGCGATGCCACAAGCCGGCCGAACAGGGTGTGGCTGCATCGAGAAAACCGAAGAGGTGGTGCTTGCAGCGCGCCTCGTCCGAGGCCGTCGGCCTGGCCGTCAGGATCGCGAGATCCGCATAGACCTGCATGCTGTCGGCATTGATGATGACACCGCCCACGTCCTCGGCAAGACGCATGGCAAGGCCCGACTTGCCCGACGCCGTCGGGCCGCCAATGAGGATGACCGGACCGGTACCCACTCCCTCGTCCGCACGGTCACGGGCGAAGGAGCATCAATCGCCGATTTCCAGGGCCAGGTACCTCGGATCACCCTCGCGTTCGATGAGAACCACCACGGACTGGGCATTTCTTCCCCTTGCCGCCTCGAGGAGATCCCTCACCTGCTGGACGGACTCCACCGCCTCGCGCCCGACATGGAGCAGGACGTCGCCGGCCTGGACACCCCCACGGTCCGCCGGGCCACCCGGTTCGACCTGGGTGACGACGAGACCCGTTGCCTCATCGTCAAGCCCGAACTCGCGGGCGAGATCGGCGTTGACCGGTCGAATCTCCATTCCGAGAAGAATCTCCTCCTGGACTTCGTCTGCGCTCTCGGGGCCGTCGCCTGTCTGGTCCGAGGCATCGGCAAGGCTGGCTTCATAGGCCTCGAGTTCTCCGAGCACCACGTCGATGGCATGCTCATCGCCGTCGCGGATGACGACGACCTCGACCTCAAGGCCCACATCCGTCTGCACGACGGCACGTGGCAACTCGCGCATGTCGTCAATCGGGATGCCGTTGAAGCGGATGATGGTGTCGCCGACCTGGAACCCGGCGGCTTCAGCGGGGCTGTCAGGCGTGACACTCGCCACGAGGGCGCCGCTCGCCTCGGGGAGACCGAGACCCTCGGCAATTTCCGGGGTGACCGGCTGGATGCGCACGCCGAGCCAACCGCGCCGGGTCCGGCCGTACTCCTTCAACTGATGGACGACATGCGCCGCCACGTTCGAGGGGACGGCAAAACCGATGCCCACCGATCCACCCGAAGGCGAGTAGATCAGAGTGTTCACGCCAATGACCTCGCCGTTGATGTTGAACAACGGTCCTCCCGAGTTGCCGCGGTTGATGGGCGCGTCCGTCTGCAGGAACTGATCGTAGGGACCGGCGTTGATGTCCCGCTGGCGCGCCGAAATGACGCCCGCCGTCACGGAATTGCCGAAGCCGAAGGGGTTGCCGATGGCAAGGGCGACGTCACCGATGCGCACGACATCCGAATCGCCAAAGGCCACCGCCGGCAAGGCATCGTCTGCCTCGACCCTGAGCAGGGCGATATCGGTCTTGGTATCCGTCGCCGCCACCGTGGCCTCGTACTCGGTTCCGTCATCAAGGCGCACGAGGATCTTCGAGGCCTTGTCGATGACATGGGCGTTGGTGACGATGTCGCCGTCTTCGTGGATGATGAACCCGGATCCCAGTGCCCACGGCGCCGAGCGCGGCGCGCCGTCCTCCCTCTCGGGATTCTGCCGGTCGAAGAACCGCTCGAAGAACTCCTCGAACGGTGTACCCTCATAGGGATTGGTCCCCGAACGGTTTCCGCCAGAGACTTCGGTTTCGGTGAAGATCGATACCACCGAGGGAAGCAGGCGCTCAGCCAGGTCGGCATGGCCTTCCCCAGTCCCGTGCGCTTGGATTGCGGTACCGGAAAAACCGGCAAGGAGGAAAGTCAGTACAAAAACAGGTAGATAACCGGTCCGGTTCATCGTCATGTCACGACCTCTGTATCGGCATGTCATTCAGCCACGCAACAACCATACGGCCGTCACGGCAGCCAGGGCTACCAGCAGACCAACCGTTCGCACGGTGGACAGAGGCTGGGCCAGAACATGCACCATTGCCTTCTTCATGGTGCCCGGGAACAAGGCCCAGGCGACACCTTCAAGAAACATGGCAATGGCAAGCGCCACAGCAAGGTCTGTCATCGGCGCCCGGTCAGGCGGTGCTCCACCCCTACTCGGCGAATGTGTCAGAACGAGGGCCTGTCTGGAGGCCTTCGAAACTCGTCAGGAAACGCAGGAAGTCACCGTCCGGCGACAGCACCAGAGTGGTATCCGTGGCGTTGAGCGCTTCGCGGTAGGCCTGCATGGTGCGATAGAACGTGAAGAAATCGACATCCCGGCCGAAGGCCTCGGCAAAAATGCGCACCACTTCTCCGTCCCCCTCACCACGCAGAATCTCGGAATCGCGCTTTGCTTCCGACAGCAACACCGTGCGGGTCCGGTCGGCCTCTGCGCGAATGCGCAATGACTGCTCCTCGCCCTCGGCGCGAATCTCGCTTGCCTCGCGCTCACGTTCGGTCTGCATGCGCCGGTAGATGGCCTGACTGTTTTCCTGGGGAAGGTCGGTGCGCTTGATGCGCACGTCCGTCACCTGGATGCCGTACTGCTCGGTTGCCCTGATCAGGGATTCCTGAATCGCGCTCATCAACGCCTCGCGCTCACCTGAAACGACATCGACCAGCGGCACGCGACCGATGTGCTGGCGCAACGTGCCGGTCAGCGTCCTCAGCATGAACCCCTCGAAGCGGTCGATGGTGATCGCCGAGTTCTTGAACCTCAAAGGATCCGTGATGCGATAGAGTGCAAAGGCATCGACAACCAGGCGCTTCTGGTCCGACGCGGTCACCTGTTCGGGCTCTCCATCGACCTGGATGATGCGCTTCTCGTAATAGATGACGTCCTGCCAGGGAAGCTTGAAATTGAGACCAGGTTCGGTCACCACTCGCTTGGGATCACCGAACTGGACAACGATCCCCTGCTCGTACTCGGCGACGGTAAACACCGACATGGAACCGACCACCAAGGCAGCGGCAAGGGCGATGACCGAGAGAATGATCTTGATGTTCACGGTTCAGCCCTCCTGGTCGCTGCTTCGCCGCAGCTGGTCGAGCGGCAGGTAGGGTACGACCCCCTGGCCATCGAGGGTCCCGGTGTCGATCACGATCTTCTCCATGTCCCGCAGCACGGTTTCCATGGTCTCGAGGTAGATGCGCCGCTCCGTCACGTCCTCTGCCAGGACGTATTCGTTGTAGACCGACATGAAGCGGGCAGCGTCGCCCTCGGCCGTGTTGATCACCTGTTCCTTGTAGGCCTCCGCCTCCTGGAGCATGCGTTGTGCATCACCCCGGGCGACCGGCACGATCTGGTTCTGGTAGGCCTGAGCCTCGTTGATCGAGCGTTCCTGGTCCGCTCGTGCCGCCTGGACATCGCGGAAGGCGTCGATCACCGCCGCCGGCGGATCGACGCTCTGCAGTTCGACCTGGCGGACCTCGACTCCGGCACCGTACTCATCGAGCATCGCCTGCATCAACTCCAGCGTCTTCTGCTCGACTTCCGCCCTGCCTTCGGCGAGAGCCGTTGCCAGCGGGGTGCGACCGATGGCCTGGCGCATGGCGCTCTCGGCCACGTTGCGTGTCGTTCCCTCCGGATCGGAGATGTTGAACAGGAACTTTCCGGCGTCGTCGATTTTCCACTTCACGACGAACTTGACGTCGATGATGTTCTCGTCGCCGGTCAGCATCAGGCTCTGGTTGGGCGTGGTGCCGATGGTGAACTGCTGGATCTCCGTCACCGTCGGCGTGAAGACCTGCCCGACTGGCGCCGGCCAGTTGTAGTCCAGACCGGGAGTCGTCGTGTTGACCCAGCGTCCGAAGACAACCTCGACACCCTGCTCATTGGTGTCCACCCGGTAGATTCCACTTGCCAGCCACACGGCAACAAGCACGACAAGGATGATCAGGATTCCCCTGATTCCGCCGAATCCGCCGGGCAGGAATCGCCGGCCCCTCTTCTGCATGTTGCGGACGAGTTCCTCGAATTCACGGCCACCGCCGCCTGTGGGACGTCGCCCCCAGGGACCGCCACCGGAACCGCCCCATCCACCTCCACCACCGTCATTCCAGGACATGGGTTTGCTGCCTTCCTGGCGGATCCTGGTGTGCCGGGCTCCGCACTTTTGGGTTGTTGCCAAGGGTTCCTGCGTTATATGTCACCTGCGTGTTGCCTGCAACGCGGGAAGGATGGCGAGCGATGGCACGAGTCACGCAAGAGGCGGTAGAAGCGGCGCTTCGCGGAGTCTTCGATCCCGGAAGCGGCCGGCCGATCAGCGACGAGGGACTGGTCTCCAATCTCATCGTCAAGGACGGCAACGTCGGTTTCGTCATGGAGGTGCCGGCCGATCGCGGCCACGCGTACGAGCCGGTGCGCAAGGCGGCCGAAGACGCCATTCGCGCCCTGCCCGGTGTGCTCTCGTCCAGCGTCGTCATGACCGCTCACCGCGATCAGTCCGCGCCGGAGCAGCCGGCCGGAGGCATCGATGGCGTCAACGCCATCGTGGCGGTGGCCAGCGGCAAAGGCGGTGTCGGCAAGTCGACCACGGCAGCCAATCTGGCGCTCGCCCTGGCTGCCGGAGGCAGCAAGGTGGTTTTCCTCGATGCGGACATCTACGGGCCTTCGGCGCCGCGCCTCTTCGGACTGACGGGCAAGCCGGAGACCGACGGCACCCTGCTCTATCCGAAAGTGGCCCACGGCATCGCGACAATGTCGATCGGCCTGCTGATCGGAGAGGACCAGCCCATGGTCTGGCGCGGTCCGATGGTGCAGAGCGCCCTCGAGCAGATGCTGCGCCAGGTGGCATGGGGCGAAGCCGACATCATGATCGTCGATCTGCCGCCGGGGACTGGAGACATCCAGCTCTCGCTCACCCAGAGAACGCCGCTTGCCGGCGCCGTGATCGTTTCCACACCGCAGGATTTGTCGCTCATCGATGCCCGCAAGGGGCTCAACATGTTCCGCAAGGTGGATGTCCCCATCCTCGGCATTGTCGAGAACATGAGCTACTTCTCCTGCCCGGCCTGCGGTCACCGCACCGAGGTCTTCGCCCATGGTGGCGCAAGGCAGGAGGCTGCCAGGCTCGGAGTCCCTTTCCTGGGCGAAATTCCACTCGACATCAGGATTCGCGAGACGTCTGACAGCGGTCTTCCCATTGTCGCGGCCGAGCCAGGGGGCGCTATTGCCAACGCCTACCAGGAGGTGGCCTCGGCAGTTCTGGAAGGCCTGCCGGGCGCCCGGCCGGAAGGCCCGCGCATCGTCATCGAGTAGGTTTTGCCCTCAGGGACGGTCCGCCAGCACGGCCTGCAGTTCGTCCCACATCCGCCGCGACAGCCCGCTCGCTTCCTGGGTCACCGTCTCGCCCTTCACCATGCGGCGCACGACCGCCAGCTGTTTCGCCGTCAGTTCCGCACCGTCGAGCCGGCAGTCGACGAAGGCATCAAAGGCCAGTGGGACCCAGGCCTTCACCGTCTCCAGCATCGCCTCGGCATAGACCCGGATTTCGTGCTGGGCATGGGAGTCCGCCCGCAGGTCCAGGAAGTGAAGCAGGTTGTGGAGATTGGTCTTCCAGTACCACTGGGTGTAGATGCCGAGCGGCAGGTTGATGCGCGCCAGTTCACGGGCAAGGCCGGGGCCCTCCTCGTCGAGCATCTCCTCGTAGTGTCCGTAGGCGCGGCTGGCGTCCGCCTTGAGAATCTCCAGCACCCTCGCCGCCTCGTCGCCCTCGAGAATGTCGCTTCGGCCCTGACGGTTCTGCGCCGACTGACGCGCCAGGTTGTCGGGCGCCGGGATGTGGAACTCGCGGTCGAGAATCGAGTAGCGCGCCGAGACCTCGTTGACGCTGGCCGTGCGGTGGCGAATCCACTGGCGGGCCACGAACACCGGCAGCTTGACGTGGTACTTGATCTCGCACATCTCGAAGGGCGTGGTGTGGCGGTGGCGCATGAGGTAGGCGATGAGCGCCGCGTCGCCGCGCACCGACCGTGTGCCCGTGCCGTAGGAGACCCGCGCCGCCTGGACGATGGCGCTGTCGTCTCCCAGGTAGTCGATGACACGCACGAATCCGTGATCGAGCACCTCGATCGGCTCGTAGAGCAAGGCCTCCAGCCCCGGCGACACCACCCGCCGCGTCGTCTCGCAGCGGGACCGCTGCGCCTCGATCTCCTGCGCCTGTGCTCGCGTGATGCCCATGCCAAGGGCATACACGAGGCGGGCAGCGACAACAACGCCCCCTGACCGCCGCCTCAACCAGGGCCTCGCGAACATCCCTCTCGAGCCCTGGCCTGACCAGGCGTCCTCGCCGGCCATCCCGATGATCACCGCGGAAGAGCTTTCCTTCGCGATCCGACACGGCTTTATGGCGCGGGGGTGTGGGAGTGTTAGGATTTGACAGCTGCCACCGGGCCGGCGAACGGCCTTGATCGTCCACGGAGGGCATGTGTGAGAACCACGAAACCCATGATGTGCCGTTTCTGCGACAACGGCTGCGGCGTTCTGGTGGAGCTCGAGAACGGACGTCCGGTGAAGGTCCGTGGCGACCGGGACAACCCGGCCTATGCGGGCTTCTGCTGCATCAAGGGGCAGCAAGTGCCCGAACAGTGGAACCACCCGGGGCGGCTGCTCCACAGCCAGAAACGCATGCCTGACGGGACGTTTCGCCCGATCCCGTTCTCCCATGCGGTCGAGGAAATCGCCGAGCGACTGAGCGAGATCGTGGCCCGGCACGGACCGCGCTCGGTTGCGCTTTATCGGGGCACCTACAGCATCGTGAATCCCGCGACCGTGCCGGTCGCACTTGCCTTCATGGAGGCGTTGGGAGCGCCACTGGTGTTCGATGCGAACTCCATTGACCAGCCGGGCAAGGCCGTCGCCCAGGCATTGCATGGACGTTGGCAGGCGCCGTCTCCGGCCTTCGAGACACGGGACGTCACCCTCCTGATCGGCGCCAATCCGCTCGTCTCCTTCCAGATGGGTCTGCCGATCGCGAATCCGGGCCGCGAGCTGACCACCGCCATTGCTCGTGGCATGCGCCTCATCGTGATCGACCCGCGCCGGACCGAGACGGCCCGCCGCGCGCATCTCCATCTGCAGTGCCGACCCGGCCATGACCTCTCCCTGGTCGCGGCGATGCTGAACGTGATCTTGCGCGAGGAACTGCATGACGCGGCGTTTGTCGAGGAGAACGTGACCGGGCTCAAGGCCTTGCGGGCGGCTGTCGCGCCCTTCGAGCCCGAGCCCGTCGCAAAGCTGGCGGATGTCCCACTCGCCGATCTGCTGGAGGCGGCGCGAATCTTTGCGGCGGGCCGCGGCGTCGCCACTGCGGGCACGGCTCCCAGCTTCAACGGACAAGGCACGCTCTTCGAGTATCTGGTGCTTGCCCTCAACACGATCTGCGGGCAGTGGAGCCGCGCGGGCGATCCCGTGACGCATACCGGGACCTTGACGGCTCCCTTTTCCGCGATCGCCCAGGCGGAGGCGCCGCACCGCCGCGGCTACGGCTATGGTCCGCAGTTGCGGGTGCGCGATATCGCCAACTGCGACGGCGGGCTGCAGGCCTCCGCCCTGGCCGAGGAAATCCTGCTCGAGGGCGACGGTCAGGTACGCGCCCTCCTCAGCATCGCCGGCAACCCCGCCCTCACCATTCCCGATCAGGACCTCAACGTGCGCGCGCTCAAGGCAATCGATCTGCTGGTGCAGATCGACATCAAGTTCTCCGCGACGGCGCGCCTCGCGGACTACGTGATTGCACCGAAGCTTCCGCTCGAGATGGCGGGCATGACCCTGTCCCAGGAGCTGTTTGGCTTCTACGCCGCCGGAATGGGGTACAAGGACGCCTACGCGCAGTACACGCCACCCATTGTGGAGCCTCCCGAAGGGGCGGATGTCGTCGAGGACTGGGAGTTCTTCCATGCCCTGGCGCAGCGGATGGGACTGTCGCTCGCGATCGAACCTGCAGCCGCACCGGGGACATCATCCGACCGGGGCAAGGTCGATCTCGACATGGAGTCGCGACCGAGCACCGACGAACTCTTCGAGATTCTGACACGTGACGCGCGAATACCGCTCACCGAAGTGAGGAAACATCCCCACGGCGCCATCTTCCGCAACGAGTCGATGGTGGTAACAGGCCGCGAGCCTGGCTGGACCGGGCGCCTCGACGTCGCCAACGCCGAAATGCTGGCGGATCTTGCGCGAGCAGCGGCCTGTTTCGAAGAACCTCAACATGGTGGGGTTGAAGAGCGCTACCCCTATCGTCTCATCAACGGACGCCTGCTTCGCACCTACAACTCGAATGGTCAGGACCTTGAAGGGCTGCGTCGCAAGTGGTCCTACAATCCTGCCTTCATGCACCCTGACGATCTCGATCGCGCAGGTCTCTCCGCAGGGGATCTGGTCGAGATCCGTTCCGAGTTCGGGTCGATCCGGAGCATCGTGCAACCTGATACAGATCTTCGAGCCGGCGTCGTATCCATGGCCCCGACGTACGGCGGCCTCCCGGACGAACAGGACGAGCAGGTTCGCGAGTGGGGCACAAACTCTGGCCGTCTGCTCCGCGTCGACGACGGCGTCGACCGCTACACCGGTCAGCCTCGCATGGGCAACATCGCGGTCAGCGTGCGGGCGGCGCACCTCCTCTAGTTGACCGAAGAATCCGTCGCTCACGTCTCAATCGGCGGATGGGCTTTGGGAGTTACATCGATACAAGTCCGCAAACGAACATCGCTGCAGGCACGGTCTGGGCCTGGCGCGTTCACCGACGCGACCTGCTTACGGAGGAATTCCTACGGCAGCTTCACAAACGCCTCTTCGGCAACGTCTGGTCCTTGGCCGGGGACTTTCGCAGAACCGAGCGAAACATCGGTATCGAGCCAATGTCGATCCCCGTCGAACTCAGAATGTCGTTCGACGACGCTCGCTACTGGATTGAACACGAGACGTTCCCGTCGGACGAGATTGCCGTGTGTCTGCATCATCGGCTCGTCGCAATTCACCCGTTGTCAACGTGTCGATGCCACTGGATCACGTGATCGTTCCAAACGAACGGCATCCGAGGGCGATACTCTTAATCTTACATCGACTACTACCAGCGATCCCGCACGCAACTGGCGCCAGGCACGGATGCCCCTGAACGACGATCGGTTCAGCGGGCTGGCGCCGGAAAGATCGTCGCGTTTCCACAGGTCGGCGGGCCGCATCATCGGTGCCAGCGGTTGGCGGCCTGACCGGCTCCGGCCATCATTCAATCGGCTTGCGGCGACGAATCTGACGTCGTCGGGGTCGCCGTAACCTCATCAATCCGTTCTACTATGGCAAGGCCTCACAGACCGATTGCCGACCGCTGTGGGCGCCGTTTCCAGACATGACCATGCTCTCCTCACAGCGAAGATAATGCCAACACCAGTACCGGCCCGGTCGGCGTTCTTGATCCACCCCGGATGAGACAAACAGGAGGCACAGCCGGTTCACACTCTGCAAAGGAACTAAGCCTTGCCCTCCAGGGCGCGGAAGTGGATCAGCCCGTCCGGCATCATGTTCGGCTCTATCGTGTCCCTCACCAAAGTGACCCTTGTGGTGTGTGTAAGGTTTATGAAGGCCGCGCTGTCCCACATGAGGTCCATCATCCGCGCGTACATCTCGCCGCGCTTGTCGACATCGGTCTCGAGGCTCGCCCGGTACTCAAGATCGCTGTACTCCTCGTTGCACCAGCGCTGCCAGTTCCACTCGCCGACCTGGTCGCAGACAAACCACATGGTGGCCCGTCGCGGGTCCGGCGATGACGTCCAGCTCTGCAGGACGAGCTGAAGATCCTTCCAGTCGTCGCCCTCGGATTCGAGACCCAGGTTCCAGTAGACGCCGCCCTCGTAGGGCATGATCTCCACGTCGATTCCGACCTCGGCAAGGTTGGCCTGGATGACCTGGCTCGTCGACAGGTCAGTCGTGTTGGTGAGCGTCGTCAGCGTGGTCCGGAAGCCGCTGCCGAGACCGGCCTCCTCGAGCAGCTGTTTGGCCCCGGCAACGTCGCGTGGCTGCAGGTCGCGCTTGCGATATCCCAGCACACCGGGTGCGATGATGCCGACCGAGGGCTCGGTGAGGCCGAAATAGGAGGCCTCGATCACCTGGTTGACGTCGATCGCCTTGCGGATCGCTTGGCGCACGCGGACGTCGTCGAACGGCTCGTGCTGAATGTTGATGCCGGCCCAGACGAAACCGGTGGTCGGCCGGACATAGACGTCCGTGTCCGGTGGCGGCTCCTTCATGAACTCCACAGCCGAGCCGACCGAGGCCTCGGTGATGTCGAGTTCACCGGCCAGGAACGCGAGCTCGCTGGCGTTGGCGTCCTCGATCACGATGTATTCGATGCGGTCGAAATAGGGTTTTTCGCCCGGCCACAGTTCGTTGCGCTCCAGGATAACGCGGTCCCGCAGGCGCCATTCCTTCAGCTTGTAAGGGCCGCTCGAGCAGGGGATGTCGTTGCCGAGCGACTTGGTCCAGGCGCCGCGCTCCTCCCAGGCTTTCTTGCAGACAATAGAGCCCGAGAATCTCGCCAGCGCGTTCATCCAAAGGTCGGGGTCCGGTACCTTGGTGACGATGACGCCCGAGTACCTGTCCTTGATCTCGATCGATTCGAAGTTCTCGAACTCCTGACGGTTGGTGGCGTTGAGCTCGGGGTTGGCGATCCGCATGTACGAGTACTGGACGTCCTCGGCCGTCATCTCGCCGTAGCCGTTGGTCCACATGATGCCGGGCTTCAGGCGGAACGCGAGGTGGGTCGGGTCGACCTGCTCGATGTACTCGGCAGCGTCGTGCATCCAGGTCCATTCGTTGCCGGGCTTGTACACGATCAGGCTGTTGAGGATCGCAAGTCGGACATTGAAGTCGTTGATATGGCTGACCGCCGGGTCGAGCGAGAGGATGTCGGACTTGGCTCGGATGCGGCACACCTTCTCCTGAGCGCCGGCCACTCGCGGCGCCCCTGCAGCAGTGACCACTGCGGCGCCGGCGGTTGCCATTGTTTCCATGAAGCTGCGACGTGACTGTCCGTTGCGTGACATGGTTCTTCCTCCCGTGGTTCTGATTATGTTGGTGCGTCGGATCCTCGTTGTCTGAAGCGTCAATGACCCATCATCGGGCCGAGCTCGGGCTCCCCGTGTGAGGCTCGGACGTCGTACCAAGCGCCGAACTCACCGTCGCCTCGGGGAAGACCATGTTTGGTCGATGGTCATAGGAGAACAGGGCGATCAACCGTGGTTTCGCTGTTCGACCGACCGGAGCGACGCGATGAAGTGAGCGCCTGCCACGGAACAGCAAGAATGTGCCGGCCGTGATCGCCGGTTTCTGGACCACGGTCGACTTTCCGGCAAAGACCCTGGAAACCTCCTCGTAGTTCTCGTCATCTTCGTCGCGGATGTAGGGAACGAGTTCAAATTCTCCTCCCTCATCCGGCTCCTGCAGCAGCAGCGAGACGACGCCGTCGGTGGTGTCGAAGTGCCAGCCGAACTGGTCACCCTCGTCTTCGACATCGACCACGACCGAGAGCCAGGGATCGTCGCTTCGGAAAAGCGCGTCGAAACCGAGGACGCGGCGGACGAACTCGGTCAACGGCTCCCACAAGTAGAGTGAGCGCACGAGGCTGGTCTCGGGGAACATGTCCCGGGTGATGATACCGGCCTGCCTTGTAAAGAGAGCATGACGGGGGTGGTCCTCGGAGAAGCCCGAGTTGTCCATCCAGCCGTAGGGTGTCCTGAGATGGGATCGGCGGTGGGCGGCGGGCGCCAGTTCCTGAGCTTCCGCCGCCATAGCCGCAACGGCCCCTGGCTTGAGAAATCCCGGCAACCGTGCAAGTGCCGTTTCGTCGAGGTCGCGACGCAGGCCCGCCACAAGCGCCGCCGTCTCGGGTTTCCCCAGGTTGTCGACAGGGTAGCGGTCAAGATCAATCAGATCTTCTGGCCCCTGCACCATGCCCGGATTCCAACCTTTCGTTGCAGAATCTCGGTTCCAGGAAAGGTTATCAAAGCGCGAACAACAGGGTCAAGTCCGGTCCTTGCCGGACAAGCGGGTTGGGGATGCGGTCAGGGTTGTGCCTGCCGCAAGCGCGGTCGAGCTCTTCCTCGATTGCCTGCAACCGGCGTCGCTCTCGGGCCGGGAGCACCTGAGCGTTGCGTGCCTGCAACATCTCTCCTGTCAAGCATCGGGAACCCAGGCAGCCGGCGCCCGCCGCTCCGCATCGGTCACGACATCGACGACAGTGGGTTCGCTCGATGCGATCGCGGCCTTGATGGCATCGGCAATGTCGGCCGGGTCCTCGACCCGGATGCCGCGGCAACCGAACGATTCTGCCACGGCCGCAAAGCTGACGGGTTCGAAGTGAGTGAGGTCCCGGGCGCGACCGTTGTCGCCATCGTAGACTTTGCGCACACCTTCGATGTCCTGGCCGAAGGCCGAGTTGTTGTTGATGATCACAGTGACCGGGATCCGCCAGCGCCGCGCCGTCTCGAGCTCGGAGAGATGGTAGTAGAAAGCGCCGTCTCCGCAGAAGCACACCACCGGCCGATCCGGCAATGCGCACTGTGCGCCAATGGCCGCCGGAAACGCCCAGCCGAGCGAGCCCGCGGCCCGCATGTAGCCCTGCGACTCGTGATTCAAATCGACCAGGGTGCCGGTCCAGACCGCGCTGTAACCGGTGTCTGCCACCAGCATCGCATTCTCGGGCAGGATTCGGGTCAACTCGCGACACAGTCGCTCGACCGCGATCGGTTTGGTGAGTGCGCTCGAACGCGGCTCAACCTCCGCGCGCCATGCCCGGCGCAACTCACTCCAATGAGCTGCCCAGCTTCGGTCGGTGCGTGCCCTTATGCGCTCTACCAACGCGCCGAGCGCGAGGTCGGCGTCGCCACAGATACCGAGGGTGCCGGGGTAGCTCCGGCCCAGCTCGGCGGAGTCTGCATCGATGTGCACAATGGGTGTGCCCGGCTCGGGCACGCGCCAGTTGCCGGTGCTCATGTCGCTGGTATCGCAACCGACGTAGATGACCAGGTCCGCCTCGTGGATCATGCGGTTCGCGTAAGGCGCCGAGTAGTTGCCAACCGCACCAATGGTGCCATCGTCGTCATCGGCGACCAGACCCTTGCCGTCCAACGCGTAGGCAACAGGGATGCCGCGCGCGGCGAGCGCGCGGGCCTCCGCGCCGGCACCGGCGAGCGTCGCGCCTCCCCCGAGTATCGCGACCGGTCGGGCGGCAGCATTAATCGCCTCGGCTGCCGCCCCGACATCGGCGGGGTCGGGCGCGGCCCGATAGGCCGGCACCCTTGCGTGCCGGGAATCCACTTGCACGGGGCAGTCGAGTTCGCCGTCCTCGACGATTTGTGCCGCCATACCAGCGAGATCGAGGTGCGCCGGTCGCGGCGTCGGCCCGGTCGCCTCGCGAAACGCCTGCCTCAGCAGCAACGGCAGCTGGCCCGCCGCCTCTACCTTGGCCGAGAATTGAGTCACCGACCGAAACAACCCCGCGTGCTCGATTTCCTGATAGGCGTTTTGGTGGAGCTGCGGAATCGCCTTGTGGCCGGTGAAAGCGACCACCGGTGTACGGTTGAGATAGGCGTCCTGCAGGCCCGCCGCGAGGTTCGCTGCCCCCACCGACTGCGCCATGCAGACTCCGACCTTGCCGGACGCGCGAGCGTAGCCGTCCGCCATGTACGCCGCCGCCTTCTCGCTATGCGCCAGAATGCGGTGCACGCCGTGCTTCTCCAGATGCATCAGGGTGCGCCGCAGGATCGCCTCCACGAAGAAAACGTGGGTCGCCCCATAGACGTGCAGCGCCTCGGCGAGATACTCGGCTGCCGGTCGGCCCATCGACTCTCTCCCCGCCCGAATGGCACCAAACCATAGAGGAGTTTCGATCGGCACGCGAGCCCGTCGGGACGACCTAAAGTTCTGAATCGAAAGGGGCTGCCCGGCGCCGGACAAGATCGCCCGGCATGACGGACGTGCGCCGCGCAGTTCGAATTGCGCCCTCACGGTGCGACATGGTCGCGGCGCCGGGTGGTCCCCTGCCCGGGATCGGTCAGGGCGCCGTCAAGGTCAAACAGGAGTGCGACGCGATGTCACGCGTCGGGCATGGCGAACGGGGTGTCATCCGCGAATCGGCGCAGGACGTTCTCGCAGATCCGCGACACGTTGTTGTCATAGCCGTTGTGCGGCAGGCTGCCCGGCCAGGCGATGGAACCCACGGAGAACACCGCGCCGCCGCCGGGCGTTTCGAAGAACGTCATGTCGGCGCGCACGTTGGGGTTCTGGATCCCGTCCATGGCGATATGGTTGAAGCCGATTTCGTCGGGCACGATCAGCGTGTTCATCGAGTGACCTTCCGAGGACGCCAGGATCAGGGTGTGGGGCGGGGTGCCGAGCATGGGATCGACGGCGTCGATCTCGCTGCCGCTGGCTCCGCCGGCAAGGATGCCGAAGTCGCCAATCACCTCGTCGTCGCCGATGCCCTCGAAGATGAACCGGGCGCGGGCATCAAAGCTCCCTTCCCTGCGCACGTAGTAGCCCGAGACATCGAAGCCGACCGCTACCGTGCCGACCCCGCAAAGCGCCTGGGGCGACGTGCCGAGACGGCGCCACAGGCCACCGTACTCGCCGTTGAACTCCAGGTAGTACTCTCCCGGCTCCTCGCTGCGATAGCGGATGCCGTCCTCGGCCCGGCGCAACTCGACCACGCCCGGCATGGCGTCCGACAAGGCGCAACGCCAGATGAAGCCGTTGCCGCCGAGATAGGCCATGCGGCCGCCCCGCGCCAGATAGGTCTGCAGGCCGTCCCACATGGGCGTGGTGTAGTACTCGGGATGAGAACCGGTCATCACGGCACTGTACGGCTCAAGCAGCGCGGCGCCTTCGTTGTGCAGGTCTTCGTCGGTAATGACGTCGTATTCGATGCCCTTCTCTTCGAGCCAGCTGAGGATGTAGGTGTCCGCGTTGATGTTCCACACCGGCGCCGTCTTAGGCCCCACCTGGCTCACCGGCCGCAGGCGCGAGGCATACCGCACGCCACTGCCGTCGGAATGGTCGTCGTAGGTCGAGAGTCCGTATTCCGGGTGCTCCTGGATGAAGACTTCTCCCGGTTGCATCGTGGTCCAATAGCATTCGGTCACCTCGCCGAAGGGCTCTTGCCACGTCCACTGGATGTTGGAGTAGGCCATGTAGGTGACTGTCGACGCCAGGAAGGCGAACCTGGCCGTGGCGGTGCCGCGCGGCGGGCGGACGTAGAAGGTGAGATACCATTCATCGTCGTCGGCCCGCAGGCGCACCGCGTAGACGCCGCTGCGCAGGTCTGGCGGGATCTCGTAGCTGAAGTCGGTGTCCCATTCCGCGTCGTAGAGGTCATCGTCGTGGAAGTGGATGGCGCCGTACTCCTCGGGCGCGTGGCGCCAGTTCTGCTCGTTGCCGCTCCAGTTGAAGCCCTTGACCGCGCGCGACGGCAGGTTGACCAATCGACCATGAAGGCTGTTGGGACCGGCGTCGATGACCGTGACATCGCCGATTTCCCGGGAGAAGTCCCAGGCCGCGACGAGCGATGCATCGCGCTTGTGGGGCATGGCGTTCCATCCCAAGGCAACGCTGTCGGCCATGCTCAACGCGCGTGCGACCAGCCGCGGCCGGTCGAGCTTGCCGTTGAAGAAGTGGCTGGCGCCTGGCCGGCCCGTCGGATGGAATGCCGGCATCGCCGCCATGATCAGCGGCCGGGCACTGCCCATGTCGGGTGTGAAGTCGACAGCGCCGGTGGCGCTGGCACTGGTGCTGGCTTCGAACTGAGGGCCGATGAAGTCCTGGGAGACCGTAAGCTGCTCCGCCGCCGCATCATAGGCGGCAGAAACCAGGTGCCAGCGCCGCTTCGCCAGGGGCCTGCCGGTGGTGACTTCCACGGTCCCGCCGCCGCCGTCGCCGAGCCGCATGGCCGCGGCGCCGCCGTCGTCAATGCGGAGAGCGAAGCCGCTGGCCGTGGCGTCGTCCCAGTTTGAGATCAGGCCCTGGGCGCCCTTTTCCGGGGTCGTGGGAAAGACCCAGGCCTGGACCGTGAAGCTGCCCAGGCCGGTCACCAGCGGGCTTGAGGGAATGGTCACATAGGATCCCGCGACGGTGATCTGCTCGCGACCGGGACACTCGCCGGCAAAGGGTGCGGCGATCTCCTCTTCGCGAAAGATGTCGAGATCGGGATCGTCGTCGCCGCAGATCACCCGCACCAGGTCGGCGCGATAGCGATCGGGCCCGTACGTGCTGACCATGACATCGAGGGTATCGCCCGGCATGACAGTCCAGGGACGGCAATATCCCATGATCCTCTTCATTTCCTGACCCTCCCTAGTCCGGCGCAACGCCGGTGACCGCCTGCCAGCGCATGCGGAAGACCTTCCTTGCGGCGGCGTCGTAGTCGTCGAACACCAGGTCGTCGTAGTACTCCAGCTTGTCCCCGCGGGCCTTCGGCATCCTGGCCAGGGTCCACTCGACGCCGTGCCTGGTGCAGACGATGATGGTGCGCTCTTCCATGGGCATCAGGCGCAGACGATTGACCACCAGGGTCAGTTCGGGGCCGTAGGGTCCACCTGGATTTCGATCGAATTCCTCGATCAGGTCGGTTCGTGCCGGATCGATTTCATACATCCCCTGTTCCTCCGGTCAGCGCCAGGCGGCCGGACGTCATCGACGTTTCCGGCCGCGTTCGTCGGCAATGTACCCCATCAATGCCGCGATCCTGAGACCCGTCGGGTAAGAGACGTGCCATGGCGTTGTGAGTCATCGTGTTGTCTCGTGGAATGACAGATTGACGGGACCGTTGCGTTGAGGTCGCAAAAGCATAAGGGGCTCGCATCCGGGAAGTCATGGGCATTCGCCCGCCTGCCGGGGCCAGCAGGGAACGCGCGACCATCGCGACGCGCCGGACCAGGCTGCGGGGCCGTGCCTTCGAACTCCTGAAGGTCAACCCCAGGCGGACTGGCGAGCTTAACTCTTGAGACCCAGATGTTCGATTTCCAGGTCGCCCCAGTGCTCCTTCAGATACTCGGCAACGAGCCTTCGGTGACAATGGTGCGGCTGGTCTTCGCTGCAGAGCAGGCATCCATTGTTCACGACGTCCCTGGGCAGAACGGATTCGATCCTGCGGGCCTTCATCAGGTCAAGAAACCGTTTTTCGTAAGCGTCCCAGGAAATGCTTCCCTGTCGATGCTCGCTCAACAGCTCCTTCGTCGGCGCGAGATCCGGCACATGGACGTAATCGATGTCGTAGAGTTCGCGTGCGAACCAGGCGAGATCATCCCTCTTGGCGAACCCGGCAAGCTGGGAGCCGTTGCGGAGTCTCACATCCACGATGCGTGTGGCGCCCGACTCGCGCAGTAGTTCGAAGAACCGCCGTGCGGATTTCCTGGTGAAGCCTATCGTCGATACCTTCATGGGCCCCTTCGCCTCGCTTCGAATGATCACGAAGGTAGCAACCCAATCTCACCGTTGCAGCCACCTCTGGAACGATCGGTTCATTCGACTCGATGAACTGCTCCGACGTCTGGATTGTCGCAATCCATACAGCAGTACGGGAGAGCCTACTGATGAGGAAGGTGAGTAGGGTTCTGTCGTGTCACTCTTGGGAAGGGCGCAGCGTCAGCAGATGCGGCATGTCACGCTCATGGGCTTTGATCGAGTCGGATTCGACTGCGCTGACAATTCGGCAGCTTCAGGATTGACACATCCACTTCGAAGTGCGACATGCGCGTCGTCGGGTGCCCTTGATGGGCTCGATATGGTTCGCCCAGCCTGACATCACTTACCCTCCGAACGGAGGGTTTTTTGTTGGTACGATTCCCACGCCTTCGTCGCCAGCTCGGCCAGCGGTGACCGATCTGGCCAGACCTTCAGCCCGTCAAGCACCCTTCCCTGCCGCCGACGATAGAAGTTTGCCAGCACCCCCTCGAAACACGGATAGCTGAGATCCTCGGCCCTGAAGGCACGATAGACGCTGTAGGCCAGGAGGTCGGCCAGCTGGACGCCGTTCGACAATTCGCTGCGTGTGAAGAATGGATACTCGACGATCGCCGGAAACGTCATGTTCCGGTTTCCCGCCCTTTGGAACGCGGCATGTTTCATCGCGACGGCACGATTGAATTGCCGCCATCACGATCAGCGCACGATTCTTCGGGTGGAAATGTCTCATGTAGTGCTGAATGCGCTCCAGCATGAACTCGTAGGCCGTCATGTGCAGCGATTCGTGGGTCGTGCCATCGTGGAGATATCGCTTGTCGACCACGCTGGCCATGATGACGGCATGGCGCATGGCGACCTGGTCGAAGTAGGCGTCAGCGAGCCGGGTGAGGTCGGCGGCGGACAGCCCGTGAGGAAATCGACTGCGCTTCTCCCGCTCGTCCGGAATGCGAATCCAGTTCGACTTGACTTCGCAATCGGCCAGTTCGAACCGGCCATGACCCTCGCGTGACAGCCGGTCAGCAAGCTCAAGCTTCACGCCTGAAATCCGGGTCTCGAACGGCCGCCATTGGCCTTCGTACATCCCCACAGCGAGAAGGACATAGAGATGGTCTTTCGGCTTTTCCGCAGTACCGGCTGAGGGGTCGCGGGAGCCTGACTCGTCGAAGTAGAAGAAGTAGATGGGTGCGTCCGTCGCCGCCGCAGGCAATCTATCCCGGAAGAACCGCTATGCGGATTTCCTGGTGAAGCCTATCGTCGATACCTTCATGGGTCGTGCTGTCTTTCCTGGCCCACTACCAGTGCGCGCCGCCGGAAATCTGGATGTCCTCGCCCGTGATGCCTCGGGCGCCTTCGGTGCACAGGAAGGCGGCGAAAGCGCCAATCTCCTCGGCTTCGATCCAGCGGTTCTGGGGCACCGTCTCCACGGTGTCGTCGAGGTAGTCCTCGAGAGAGCGTTCGATGCCCAGCATCGCGATCTTGTTGGGCAGCGCCACACGCACGACATGCGGCGTCTTCACGCTTCCCGGGTTGATCGCGTTGCATGTCACGCCGTGGCGCGCGCCCTCGAGCGCGACGCAGCGGGTCAGGCCGAGCAGGCCAGTCTTTGACGAGCACATCGCCGCATGTCCTTCGTGTCCGACCCGCGAGCCGGTCGTCGCCAGGTTCACGATACGGCCCCAGCCACGCTCGACCATGCCCGGAAAGCAGAGCCTGGTGGTGCGGTAGGGGCCATTGAGGTTGACGTCGATGGTGCGCAGCCAGAGTTCGTCGGGATGATCGATCATCGGGTGGTGGGCCGAGCCGCCGGCCGCGTTGACCAGGATGTCGACCTTGCCGAAGGCCTTCACCGCGGCCTCGAAGAACGTGGCGCAGGATTCGTCCGAGCAGACGTTGAGCGGCAGGGCGAGCGCCTTCACGCTCCAGGATTCGATCTCATGGCCCGTCGCCTCCAGTTCGTCGTCGTCGAGCACCAAAGCGGCCTCGCCCCTGACGTCCGGGTTGCGCACCTTGGCCGTCAGCGAGCCGATGGCGACATCGGCACCCGCTTTTGCGAGCGCCAGGGCACAGGCGCGTCCCATGCCGGTGGCGCCGCCCGTGACCCAGGCGCTGCGTCCCTTCAGATACTTGCCGCCCATGCTGTCCTCCCTCACGCCCTCTTGGTGAGCTTCCGTTCATTCTGCCAGGTGGCCATGCGGCTCATTGCCGTGCCGTGCGCGGCGACCGCATCGTCGTCGAGGTCGGCCCTGGGCCGGGGCTCGAGCTCGAAATGTCCATGGCAGTCGGTGCCGCGCACCAGCATCGCGGACTCGCGCAGAGCCTGGTTCCTGACCTGCGGTGGTATGAAGACCATGGCACAGCCTACGCGATAGTCGTCGCTGCCATTGGGGCCCGAGGCATGGGGGGTGAAGACGCCGTGGAGCGAGGCCTCGCCGGAGGCGAGTTCGAGCGCCACTGCACGCTCGGGATGGGGCAGCTCGTCAATCTGCTGGCCACGCGGCAGCATGATGTCGGCAGCGAAAGTGTTGGTATGGGCAAGCTGGCCACGCGTGTGGGCACCGGGGACGAAGCTCATGCCACCGTTGTGCTCGCCGACGTCTCCCAGTGCGAGCCAGGCCGTCAGTCCCACCGGAGGCGACATGCCCCAGTAGGTGGCATCCTGGTGCCAGGAGTAGCGACCGGACGAGCGCGGATCCTTGCAGACGAAGGAGCAGCTCCACAGCAGCAAATCCGGTCCCAGAATCGCCGCCACGGCGTCGAGCAGGGCCGGCCTGTGCACGAACTGGTCGACCCAGCGGTAGGCCACGTTGGCCTTGTAGGAAAGGAAGTCGGCGATGCGGGGGTCGCGCTCTGCCTCCCGCCGCGTCTTGAGGAATCGGTGGCGCGCTTCGTCGGCCTCCTCGCGCGAAAGCACCGGAACCGGGAACGCGAACCCGTCCCTCTCGAAGCGCTCGGCAATCTGCTTCAGGTCGGCCGTGGCCAGTTCTTCACTCCTTGTCCGGATCGCTCGTCACCCAGGGCGGGACCATGCGGAACAGGGTGTCGACCACGGCATACTGCGCGTAGCCGAGCCGCGCGATGGGACGAATCCGCGACAGATCGACGCGCCCGTTCACCATGATCGCCTCGCTGATGTGCACGCCGATCACCTCACCCAGCACCAGCCCGTTGTCCCCGGGCGCATAACCGCCCTGCTGTGGCAGGATCACCGTCTTCAGCCAGCGGCACTCCAGGTGCACAGGCGACCGTGCAACCCGCGGAGGCTTGACCAGCCGGGACGGAATCATGTCGAGGCCCGCCAGAGCCGCCTCGTCGACGTCGCTCGAGACGTGGTCGGACGTCTGGTTGACCTCCTCGCGCAGCTCCCAGGTTGCGAGGTTGAAGACGAACTCGCCCGTCGCCTCGACGTTACGCCAGGTGTCCTTCTTGCGGTCGGGTCCGTCGCCTGCCGACGAGGAGAACATGACCGTGGGCGGATCGTCGGCCACCGCATTGAAGTAGCTGTACGGCGCAAGGTTCACCCGTCCCTCGGAATCGAGCGTGGTGATCCAGCCGATCGGCCGGGGTACGACCAGGCTCTTGAACGGGTCCTGCTCCAGGCCGTGGCCCTGTGCCGGTTCGTAGAACATCACATCACACCATATCGCGTGGTACCGAGGCGTCCCAGGAGCGGGTGAAGGACTTCTCCCCGTCCTCGAACGCATCGATCTCGGAATGGATGTAGAAGGCCTCCTTGTCCGAGGTCAACCGTGTCCTGGTCTCCAGCCTCAGGCGCCAGTCGCCGCGGCCGATCAGGACGAGCTGCTCGGTCTCGCCGGTTGCGCTCGAGGCGTCGCTCCGGTGCACGCTGTAGCGCTCGGTGCCCTCGCTGCTCATCTCAAGCCCATGGCTCTCGATGCGGAACCAGCCGCGATGCTTGTGCGCTTCGAGCGTCGTGATGCCGGTTACCACGTCGTGGTGCACGCTACGCGCCCGGCTCTCGTCGACCAGCATGGTGCGCGATTCCGGCTCCGACGATTCCGGCTCCTCGAACGGGCGCAGCCTGTCGTCCTCGGGACGCGGTTTGCGGACCGGCACCTCCAGGATACTGCTGCCGGTGTGGAGCGTGAGCATGGCCTTTTCGGGCGTCGGCCAAGCCACCGGCCAGTAGCCCGTCGCGACGGCAAGCCGCATGCGGTGGCCGGGCAGAAAGGCATAAGCCATGTTGTCGAGTGCCAGCCGGATGCGCGTACGCCGGCCGGGTTCCATGGGCTGCGGATCGGTGTGCCCGTCCCGATGGGTCAGGTTGAGCAGGCCGAAGGTGACCCGGGTCGAGGCGCCATCGGGCGCAACGTCGTTGAGCCTGACCGAGATTTGCGCCACCGGCCGGTCGACCGACACGTCAAGCTCCACCACCGGCGCGCCGAAGAACTCGATGCGCTCGGCGAGGGGTGCCGTGTCGAAGCACAGCGACTTTCCGTCGTCATCGCGCTGGTCGGTCTGCAGCTCGTGGCCGATCGAGCCCAGACCGTAGGGGCACAGGCAGCCGCTCGCGGTGCCGATATCAAGGGGCGAACTCAGCGTCAGCGCCGCGTCGTCCCCGGTCTCCTCGGAGAGGCGCCCGGGTGCGAGGTGCCAGGTCCGGCGCTGGCCGTCGGTGCGCGGCCATGCGGGCTCGGCGATCCAGCGACCCCGGGTTTCTGGCAGGCCGGGATCGGGCGGCATCGCCTCCGCCATCCAGGCACGGTACATGGGCTCATCCATGATCCCGGTGTCGATGCCCTTCAGCCAGTGGTCCCACCAGCGCAGGGCCTCCTGCAGAAAACCGAACCAGGGACCCGGCGGCGCCTTGTCCTGCGGGTACTGGTGGCCCCAGGGTCCGATCAGCCCCTTGCGCGGCACCTTCAGTTTCGACAGCAGGCTCGGCACCGAGTTGATGTAGCTATCGGCCCAGCCGCCCACCAGGTATGTCGGACACTGGATCGCGCCGTAGTCCTCGCACACCGAGCCGTGGCGCCAGAAGTCGTCGCGCCGCTGGTGCGGCAGCCATTCCTCGATGGGGTTGATCAGGTTCTCAAGGCGGTCGAACCACATCTCGCGCCAGCGCTTCTCGCCCACGATCATCGGGTCGGGCGGGCGCGACAGCAGGGAAAAGAAGAGCGAGTGCCAGTACATGTTGTCGTTCAGCAGGCAGCCGCCCTTGAAGTGCATGTCGTCGGCGTAGCGGTCGTCGACAGAGCCCACGGATATCACGGCCTTCAGCGCCGGCGGCCGGCGCGCGGCGATCTGTAGAGCCTCGAAGCCGCCCCAGCTCAGCCCCATCATTCCGATCCCGCCGTCACACCAGGGCTGCGCGGCGATCCAGGCGAGCGCCTCAAGCGCGTCGTCGTGGTCCTGCTTCAGGTACTCGCCCAGCAGCAGCCCCTCGGAGTCGCCCGAGCCGCGGATGTCGATGCGCACCGCGGCATAGCCGTGGCCGGCGAAGTAGGGATGGATGGTCTCGTCGCGCTCGCTGATCGCGTCGCGCTTGCGGTAGGGGATGTACTCCAGGATCGCCGGTACCGGTCTGGCCTCGGCGTCTTCGGGAAGCCAGATTCGCGCGGCCAGCCGCACGCCGTCCGACATCGGGATCCAGCAGTGCTCGATCTGCCGAATCTTCACGGGCAGCGACGACAAGGACCTCATCGACACGATCTCTTCTCCCTTGCCGGCCGTCGCACCGATCTGCCACCATGGCCCTCACTGCAAGGCGAGGCGATCATGACCGCAGACGGCGCGGCGACCTCATCCCCGGCAGCGGCACGCGTCGAGCGCCTGATCGCGGCCGTGGTTGCTGCATGGCGCGCCGGAGCGGCACGCGGCGACCAGGCCAGCGAGTACCTTGAAGCTTCTGCGGCCGTTGTCTTGGACTCGCCAGAAAGATGCCTGTCCGTGCCAGGCGAACAGCCGCCATGCACGCACCTCGACGACCTGCCGAAACCCTCTGCGGTCGATCCCGCCGCCGTGACCGGGGCGTTGCTCGCGGCACGCGACGCGCTTGCCTGGAACGCTGCCTATCCCGAACTCGACGGCGATTCCCGCTACGACGCGTTTCGCTCCGCGTATGCCTACACGGAACTTGTCGGACCGCGCGGCCCGGTCGTCACGCACCGTCTCTCGGCCTTCTTCACCATCCAGGGGCCGGGCGTGTTCTACCCGCCGCACGCCCACCCGGCGCCCGAAGTCTACTGGGTCGTGGCCGGCACCGCCCGGTGGCGGCGCGGCCACGAGGACTGGGTGACGCGCCCGCCCGGCAGTTTCATCTTCCACGCCTCGGGCGTGCCGCACGCCACGCGCACGGAGAACGAACCCCTGCTCGCGCTGGCCTTCTGGACCGATCATCTCGACGGCGAATCGGTCATGGTCGAGGACGCAGCGCCACGCACGTGATCTCGACCTTGAGGCCCTCGAGCAAGCGGGCCTCGATGCTGACCCGGGCCGGCACCGCCGCGGGATCGATCCAGGCGAGCCAGGCCCGGTTCATGTCCTCCCAGGTTCCGATATCGGCGAGATAGACGTTGGCGAACAGCACCGACGATTTCGACGTACCGCAGGCCTCCAGGTAGCCGTCGATCTTGCCAAGGATGAACCGGGTCTGGTTCTCCACATCGCCGTCCCTGGGGCCGTCCCAGGCGGTTGTGCCGCCGACGAAGACGAAACGGTCGGCCGCCGTCGCCGCGCTGAACAATGCGCCGTACTCGGCGCCAGGCGAGATGCGTTCGATGGTCATGTCCTCCCCTCCTTCGTCGCGGCGTCCTCAAGAGCGCGCCAGATGCGCGCCGGAGTCGCCGGCATGTCGATGGTCGTCACGCCACGTTCGGCAAGCGCGTCGAGCAGGGCGTTGATCACGGTGGGCGGGGCGGCAATGGCGCCCGCCTCGCCGCAGCCCTTCACGCCCATGGCGTTGTTGCTGTTGGGCACGCCTTCAAGCGTGACCTCGAAGGCGGGAAGGTCGTCGGCCCGCGGCAGCGTGTAGTCGAGCAGGCTGCCGGTCAGTGGCTGGCCGCTATCGGGGTCATAGACGCAGCATTCCAGCAGGGACTGGCCGATGCCCTGCGCGAGCCCGCCGTGGACCTGGCCCTCGACCAGCAACGGATTGAGCACGTTGCCGAAGTCGTCGACCACGACGTAGTGCCGGATCGTCGCGATGCCGGTCGAGGGGTCGACCGCTATCTCGCAGACGTGGCAGCCCGTGGGGTAGGCCGCGCCCTTCTGGCGGTAATAAGCGGTCTCGTCGAGCCCGGGCTCGATGCCAACCGGCAGGCTCGCGGCATCGTAAGCCGCGCTCACCGCCTGACCGAACGTGACCGAGCGGTCCGTCCCGGCGATGCACAACCGCTGCTCGTCGACCTTGAATTCGATGTCGTCCTCGGCCGCTTCCAGCATGTGCGACACGATACGGCGCAACTTGTGGCGCACCCGTTCGGCAACCACCTGCAATGCCGGACCCGCCACCTGCAGGAAGTGGGAGCTGCTCGACCCGCCGCTGCCCGGCGCCACGACGTCGCTGTCGCCGCTCACCACGCGCACGTCCGCGGGTGCCACGCCGAGTTCAGCCGACAGCATCTGGGCATAGGCCGTCTCGTGGCCCTGGCCGTTGGAGATGCTGCCGACCACCAGCGTGACGTGGCCAGACGGCTCCACGCGCAGACGCGTCGTGTCGCCGACCTCGCTGCGACCGGTCGCCTCCAGGTAGTGCACCAGGGCGCGGCCCAGCAGCAGACCCTCGACGCGTGCCGCCGCGCGCCGCGCCGGAAAGCCGGTGACGTCCGAGGCGACGAGCGCCCGGGCATGGTTCGCCGCGAGGTCGGTGTCAGCGAGCGGCACGCCCGTCGCGGTGAGGTAGGGCATCGCCTCGTGCGGCACCAGGTTTCGACGGCGCAGCTCATCGGGAGGCACGCCAAGCCGGCGCGCAGCCGCCTCGATCACGCGCTCGCGCGCATAGGTCCCTTCGGGCTGGCCCGCGCCGCGCATGGCGTCGACCGGCACGCTGTTGGAGAAGGCTCCGCGCACCCGCGCGTGCACCGCGGGCAGCAGGTAGGGGCCCGGCAGGGTGACCGTGGCGCCGCCGGTCGGAATCAGTGTTCCGTGCTGCGTCAGATAGGCTCCGAGGTCCGCCACCGTGTCACTGCTGAGGGCAAGGAAGCGGCCCTCGCCGTCGAGCGCCAGGGTGATGCGGGTCCGGTGGTCGCGCGACTGGGCGTCGCTGACGAAGGCCTCGCTGCGGCTGGAAATCCAGCGCACCGGCCGCCCCGTGCGCCGCGCCAGCCAGAGCACCAGCGCCTGCTCGGGGTAGGGCGTGTACTTCATTCCAAAACCGCCCCCTACGTCGGGGGTCAGGATGCGCAGCCGCATCGGGGCGATGCCTAAGACATGGGCGAGATCGTCAAGCAGGAAGTGGACGCCCTGGTGGCAGGCCGTCAGCGTCAGCCGCCCGCTCGAAGGGTCGTACTCGCCCAGCGCGCCGCGCGGCTCGATGGGCGCCGGCGCCAGCCGGTTGTTGACAATCTCGATCTCGACCGTGACTGCCGCGTCCGCGAAGGCCCGCGCGACCGCCTCACGGTCGCCGGTCTCCCAGTCGAAGCAGAGGTTGCCGGGCGCCTCGTCATGCAGCTGCGGCTCTCCGGGTTCCAGCGCCGCTTCAGCCCCGGGAACGGCAGGCAGGGGCTCGAAATCGACCTCGATCAGTTCGGCCGCATCGGTCGCCTGCTCCGCCGTCTCGGCCACCACCGCGGCAACCGGCTGGCCAACGAAGCGCACCCTGTCGCCGGCGAGGACGGGATAGGGTGGACGGGCCTGGGGCGTGCCGTTAGTGCTGACCACCGTGCCGATCGTCGGCATGCCGCGCAGCCCGTCAGCCCGGAGCTCGTCGCGGTCGACCACGTCGACGACCCCGGGCGCCGCGCGCGCTGCCGCCGTGTCGATCAAGCCCATCCCGGCATGGGCGTGGGGCGAGCGCAGCACGACCATGTGGAGCTGGTGCGCCGCGCCGATGTCAGCGACATAGCGGCCGTGGCCGGTCAGGAAGCGACCGTCCTCGATTCTGCGGAAGGGCGCGCCGAAGCGTGCGATCGCCATTGTCTGTTCCCAGGCCGGTCGTGATAGGTACCACGGCTGTCCGCGATGCGGTCAAGCTTGACGGGCGAGACTGGCGCATGCGTGGTATCCCCTGGCGCATGCGTCCTGCTACGCTCGCCGCAACCTTCCGGCGGAGGACCTCACGACATGACCCAGGCTTCCCTCGCCCGGCGATTCGCCTGCGACGGGTTCCTCTTCCCGATCAGCGCCCTCGCGGCCGACGAGATCGCCCGCCTGGCGGGCTGTTTCGAGCCCGCGGCGGCGGATTCCGGGTTCGACGCCAGGGCCGTGGCCGTCCACGACCGGGTTTCGCGTATGCGCCAGGCCGCAATCCACGCCGCGAACCGAACGGCATGAGCGATCCGGAACTCTGCTTCACTCCGGCGCTCGATCTCGCACGGCTGGTCGCGCGCCGCCGGCTTTCGCCCGTCGACCTGGTGACAAACGCTCTCGCCCGCATCGACGAGGTCAACCCGATGATCAACGCATTCTGCTCGGTCTTTCCCGAGCGCGCACTCGAACGGGCGCGAATTCTCGAGGACGAGGCGCAGCGCGGCATGCTGCGCGGACCGCTCCACGGCGTGCCGGTCGCGATCAAGGACCTGACGCCGACCGCGGGCTATCCCACGACCTTTGGCTCTCGCGTCTTCGCCGAGAACGTCGGCGAAGGCGACGCCGTGGTCGCCCGTCGCCTGTTCGAGGCCGGTGCCATCATGGTCGGCAAGACCAACACGCCGGAGTTCGCCTACTCCGGCTTCACACGCAACGAACTTCACGGCGAGACACGCAACCCATGGTCGCTCGAGCGCAGTCCGGGCGGCTCCTCGGGCGGCTCGGCGGCGGCCGTCGCGGCGGGCTGCGTGCCGTTGGCCGAAGGTTCAGACGGCGGCGGCTCCGTGCGCGACCCCGCTGCCTGCTGTGGCGTGACCGGGCTCAAGCCGAGCTTCGGGCGCATCCCCTTCGACATTTTTCCGACCCAGTTCTCGACCGTCTTTCACTTCGGGCCGCTCGCCCGCACCGTGGCCGACGCGGCGCTCTTCCTCGCGGTCGCCAACGGCCCCGACGATGCCGACATCCAGTCGCTGACGCCACGTCTCGACGTGCCGGTGCCGCCCCCAAGGAACGTCCGGGGGCTGAAGATCGCGCTCAACATCGACTTCGGCTTCTTCCACGTCGACGCCGAAGTCGAGGGCAACCTGCGCGCTGCAGCTGCGGCGCTCGCGGAGCGGGGTGCCGTCATCGAGGAGGTCGATCTCGTCTTCGACCGCCAGGCGATCTACGCCTGCGAGGCCGACGTCGGCTCGCTGGCTGCGCTACTGCAGGGTGACATTGTCCGGCGGCATCCGGATCGCGTGACGCCGCGGGTCGCGGCCATGGTCGAGAGCGGCGCGGGCTACAGCGGCATGGACGTGAAGCGTTTCGAACTCGCCCGCACGAAGACCTGGCAGGCACTGGCGCCGGTGCTCGCACGCCACGACGCCCTGCTCTGCCCGACCCAGGGTGGCCCTGCACCGCTCAACAGCCAGTCCGAGGCGGATTTCGACTGGGTCGACGACGAGGGGCGCTATCACGGCCACTTCATGTCGCAGTTCTTCAACTTCACGAGCCACGTGCCGGCCTTCTCCGTGCCCTCGGGATTCACCGGCGACGGCCTGCCCACGGCGGTCCAGATCGTCGGCCGGCGCCACGACGACAACATGGTGCTGCGCATCGGCCAGGCGCTCGAGAGAGCATTGGTCTGGCCTGCGCACCGTCCGCCGCTGTGACACGGCCGTGACCTGACCTGTTCGGGCGGCGGCGCAGCGTCACGGGGCGCATTCCTGGCGCGTGCGGACGCTTGTTGGCCGCGACCCGGCCGCAAGGTCCGTGGCGGGCGGCGCCCCATCGTGTAGAGCGAACGACCTGCAGAAGGGATTGGACATGCCTTACCGCATCGACCCGGACCGCGACTTGCCGCTTGTCGGCGAATTCATGGCTGCACCCAACGGTTTCCACAGCCCCAACCTTCAGCGCCTGCTGCGCGCCATGCGCGGTGGCCCCCTGCCTGGCAAGTACGCGCTCTACAAGAGCAGTCCTGGCCGCAAATGGATGCTCATGCAGCTGAGCGGCAGCCGCGACGTCCCGCCAACCATGCACGAGGACGTTGTCTTCACCAATCTCGCAGACGCCGAGCGACACGTCTTCCGCCTGCGCTGGAAGCAGATCACGGGACGCGACCTGGAATGGCCGGCGTCATGAAGACGAAGACCGTCGTCGGCTATGCCGACCGCTTCAGCGTCGCGCCTGGTGAGACGATCTCCTTCAAGGTAAGTGAGGAAGGCGCCGCCCGGAGCTACTCCGCGGCCATCGTTTGCCTGCTTTGCACCGACTCCCATGCCGAGGGCCCCGGCATCGTCGAATGCCCGATCGCGGCATCCTGCAATGGCAGCCATCCGGCTCGGCGCCAGCCGATCCATGCCGGCTCCTATGCCGTGGTCGACGACCTGCCGCTCGAACCGTCCTTCACGCTCCTGGCCTTCGTCTGGCCGACATTGCTCCACGGCCGCTGGCAGACAGTGATGGGTCGCGTCGTGGACACGGGGCCCGACATCCTGCTGGGTCTCGACGAAGACGGTGCCCTCGCGCTCAGACTGGGCGGCGCGCTGGTCTCGACCGGGTGCCCCCTGCAGGTCCGACAATGGGCGGCGATCGTCGCCACTTTCGACAACGGCAAGGCCACGCTGCACCAGACGCGGCTGTCGTCGGTTCCCGGCAGCGACACGTCCGCCATTGCCGTGGCCGACGTGCCGGTCGATCTTCCCGTCACCGACGGCCGCTTCACCATCGCCGCCCATGGTCCTGCAGCCGATGCCATGGCCGGCCACTTCAATGGCAAGATCGACCGGCCCCGCGTCACCACACGCGCTCTCTCGCCCTCGGATGCCGCGGCGCTCGCCAGCGCCGAGATGCCGGCGGCGCCGGCAACCGGAGTCGCCGCGGCCTGGGACTTTGCCCGCGACATGGCGGGCGACCGCATCACCGATGTCTCCGGCCACGGCCGCCACGGGCGCACGGTCAACGCGCCGGGCCGCGCCATGACCGGCCACAACTGGGTCTCCGACAGCTTCGATTGGCGCCACACGCCGGAGCAGTACGGCGCCATCCACTTTCACGACGACGACATCTTCGACGCCGGCTGGCAGAACGACTTTTCCTGGGCCGTGCCCGAGGGCACGTCGTCGGGCGTCTATGCTGCGAAGCTCGACGATGGCGGCATCGCCGACCATGTCGTCTTCTGGGTCCGCCCGCAACGCGGCACGGCGACTTCGGACGTCTGCTTCCTGGCCTCAACCGCGACCTACCTGGCCTATGGCAACTATCGCGTCATGGATTGCTCGGAGACCTACGAGGCCTTCCAGGGCGCGTTGCTCGTCGCCGGCCCGGAAGACCTCTTCCTCGCCGAACATCCCGAATACGGCGGCTCGCTCTACGAGAGTCACACCGACGGCAGCGGCGTCGCGCTCTCCTCGCGCCTGCGTCCCCTGCTCTCCCTCGGCCCCGACACGCCGCTCTGGCAGTTCGCCGGCGACGGCTACCTCACCTGGTGGCTCAATCACCTCGGCATCGAGGCCGATGTGGTCACAGACGAGGATCTCCACCGCGAGGGCGCGGAGCTGCTCGCGCCCTACAGGGTCGTCCTCACTGGCAATCACCCGGAGTACTGGTCAACGCCGATGTGGGACGGCCTGCAGCGGTGGCTCGATCACGGCGGCCGCCTCATGTACCTGGGCGGCAATGGCTTCTACTGGCGCATCGGCATGAGCGACAGCCTGCCCGGCGCCATCGAGGTACGCCGTGCCGAGGACGGCTGCCGTCCGTGGGAGGCCCAGCCCGGCGAGTATCACCTGGCCTCGACCGGGGAACTCTCCGGCCTGTGGCGCCGGATCGGACGCACGCCCAACTCGCTGGTCGGCGTCGGCATGGCGGCCCAGGGATTCGACCGCAGCACCTACTATGTACGCCGGGCGGGTGGCGAGGATCCGCGGGCGGCGTGGATTTTCGACGGTGTCGACGACGAGCGAATAGGCGATTTCGGCTATGCCGGCAACGGCGCCTCGGGCCAGGAGATCGACCGTCACGATCCCGCGCTCGGCAGCCCGCCGCATGCGCTCGTGCTGGCCAGCTCGGAAGGCCACGGCGACAACATGCTGCTGGTGCCCGAGGACTACCGCGCCAGCCACCTGATGCTGGGCGGAACGGAAAACGACAAGGTGCGCTCGGACCTCGTCTTCTTCGAGACCGAAGGCGGCGGCGCCGTGTTCTCGACCGGTTCGATTTCGTGGATCTCGAGCCTGCCGTGGAACGCCGGCGCGAACAACGTCTCGCGCATCACGCGCAATGTGCTCGAGCGCTTCCGTGACCCTCGGCCCTTCGCCATGCCGAAGGGCTGACGCCAAGGGCCGGCAGTCGTCGCCATCCTGGCCAACCGTGCTGACCTGGCAACGATTGCGGCAAGACACCATTGAGGGGGTCGTCCCCGACGAAGCCCAAGTCGCTGCCGCGAGGCGACCGGGCGACGCTCTCAGGGCAGCAGTGGCCGGCGCACTCCCATGCGGATGCGATCGTCGCGCGGCGACCGCCCGTAGGCCGAGCGATAGCAGCGCGCGAAATGCGAGGCCGAGACGAAGCCCGTGGCGAGCGCCACGTCGAGGATCGATTCCGAGCCGTGCAGCAGCATGCGGCGCGCGGTCTTCAGGCGCAGGTCGCGATAGTAGGCGCTCGGCGCGCAGCCCAGGTGCATCTTGAACAGGCGTTCCAGGCTGCGCATGGGAACCCTTGAGACGCGGCTGACCTGCTGCAGCGACAGGGGGTCCTCGATGTGCTGCTCCATGGCCAGCACGGCGGCAAGCAGCCGGTCGTCGTCGATGCCCATGCGCTTGTCGAGACCGATGCGCTGGTGGCGGTCGCCGTCCCTCACCTGATCGTGGAGAAACGCCTCGGCGATCGACCCGGCGAGGTCCTGTCCGTGGTCGTTCGCGACCAGATGAAGCACCAGGTCGAGCGCCGCCGAGCCGCCCGAGCAGGTGACGCGACGCCCGTCGATCTCGTAGAGGCTGTCTGTGACCGCGATGTCGGGAAAGCTCTCCCGGAAGTTTGGAATGTCCTCCCAGTGGACCGTGCAGCGATGGCCGTACAGCACGCCGGCGCGGGCCAGCAGCCAGCTGCCGGTTTCGAAGGCGCCGATCACGGCGCCGCGACGACCGAGGTCGCGCAGCCAGGAGAAGGTGCGTGCGTCCTGGTAGGACCAGCCGCCGATGCCGGCGCCGACCATGACCAGCGCGGGGGGCTCGACGTCGTCGATGGCGGCGTCGGCCATCAGGGTGAGCCCGGTGCCCGCGGTCACCGGCCCGCCGTCGGAGGTCAGCACGATCCAGTCGTAGAGTGTGTGACCACTGATCCAGTTGGCCGTGCGCAGCACCGCCACGACAGATGAGAAGGACATCAGGGGAAAATCGGGGACCAGGAGAAACGCGTAGCGTCGTGGGCTCGAAACGGGCCTCCTGTCCCCGGACGACATGACGCTCGTTGTCGCCACCACCAAACGCATTCCCTTCGCTCGACCGACGCGGCGGAGCCCCTGCCCCCCGGGTCGTCCCGCCGAGGCTCCTGCATTTTGTCGATTCCGTCAATGCAGCCACGACAAGGCTGGCGTCTGTGGCCGGAAATCGGGCGTTTCCGGACGCACGCCGGAAGCCCGTTGTGCCAGCCTCCTTGCCGGTGGTGACCCGCAAGGAGAGACCCGGGATGGACCTGCCCGACTGCATGCTCGTCGTCCGCGCTGAGGTGGCGGTCGAGGTCGAGAGCGCATGGAACCGCTGGTACAACGAAGTGCACCTGCCCGAGATCACGGCCTGCCCGGGCTTCATCTCGAGCCGCCGCTACAAGGCCGAGAGCGCGCAGGGACGTCATTACATCGCGCTCTACGCGCTCGAGCGGCCCGAGGCGCTCGAGAGCGCGGAGTTCGCCGCCCGACGGGGCTGGGCGGAGTTCACGCCGCATGTCAGCGCCACCGTCGAGGTCTATGGCGCGATTGAGGGAGGCCGTCAGCCATGAGCGAACCCGACGCCAGGACCTGGTACTGGGAAAAGACCTGGACCGACTTCCGCAGCGGCACCACGCGTGTACGCCTGACCTACGAAGGCGGTGCGGCCACCGCAACGCTCTATGATGAGGGCGCACCGCGCACCGTCGCCGCGGTTCTTGCGCACCTCCCCTTCGAGATTCCGGTCGTCCACGTCGCCTGGAGTGGCGACATGGTGATGTCGACCCGGGCCTACACTTTCGAGGCCCGGCAGATGGAGAACGCGGTCCACCTGCCGCGCCCCGGCGATCTGGGCTGGGACCCCAAGTTCGGCGAGTTGACCGTGACCTACGGCACGGCGCAATGCCGCCTGCCTTCGGGCGACAACACGCTCGTCGTCTTCGGGCAGGTCGGCGAGGGCCTCGAGGGGCTCGCCGACTGGTGCCGAACACGCCGCTTCGAAGGCGCGGGCGTCATCCGCCTCGATCGGGCGTGAGCCGCCCGCCCAGGCTCAGGCTCGATCTCGCAGCAGGGCGGGGTTGGAGGCGCAAGCGTTGCGACACGCTTCTCTACGGCCGATCCGATGTCACTCAACTCTGTCCCAGTGAAGCGCTGGAAGGCCGTCGTCTTCGAGGTGACGGATCGGCTGTGCCGCGATCGGCTCTTCGATTCGCTAGGCGCCAGCCGCGTCCTTGCAGGCAGCGATGAATGCGGCGGATGTCGTGCTGACGCCGAGCGAATACTCGGCCAGGACAATCAGCCGGTTGGTGAAGCGCAGTTCATCGAGATCTTCGGGCATCTCCTGCGCCAGCGTGGCGTCGCGGACCAGCACGATTTCGTAGTTCAGGCTCATGGCATCGACCATGGTCGAGTGCAGGCAGACGTCGAGTGAGAAGCCGAGACACACGAGGGTCTTGACCCCGAGATTGCGCAGCAGGCCATCGAGGCGCGTTTCGAAAAAGCCGCTGTAGGAATGCTTGCGGACGAAGTAGTCGCCCTCCGCGGGTTCCAGTCGGGTGGGGAACCTGAGCGCATCCGGCTCGCCCAACGCGTATTCGCGCGGGTCGACGTTCGCCTCCTGGCCCCACTCTTCCCATTCGAGTTCGAAACTCCGCCTGGCGATTCGTCCCAGCTGCGAGTGATGAATCGCGATGCGGGGCGCCGAGTTGTTGCTGTAGATGATCGGCAGGCCGACAGTTCGTGCAGCGGCAATGGCCGGCACGATGTGCTGGTCGATGACGTCGTCTTCCTTGTCGGCCATGCTCGCCAGACCCATGCCGCCCACATCGACCGCGAGCAGCGCGGCGGCGGTCGTGTCAATCTCCAGTGAACGCTCGGCGTGGCCCAGGTATCCCTCCTGCGGATACATCCTGTAGTGCCGCGCCGGTAAAGTCAGTGTTGCCATGGTTCGACCACCCGTCAGATGTGTCGCGTCAGTCCGCCATCGACGTCGATCGAGGCGCCGGTCAGGTAACTCGCCCGTTTGCCGGCCAGAAAGGCGACCACCGCGGCGATCTCGTGGGCTTCCGCCACGCGTCGCAGCGGTGTGATCCTGGCGATCTCCTCATACCAGTCCTCGAGCTCGGATCCGGGCGCAAAGTAGTCGAGCGTGCTGTCCCACGCTTCGCTCTTGACGTTGCCCGGATTGACGCTGTTGACGAGGATTCCGTACCTGGCGAGGTTGTCGGAGAGCACCTTGTTGAATCCGAGGCAGGCGGCACGATCGGCGCTGTTGGCGATGTACTCCGGCGTCGATTGCTTGCCGACGATCGAGTTGATGTTGATGATGCGGGCCTGATCACTTTGCTTGAGATACGGCAGCGCTGCGCGAATGCAGTAGATCGGGGCAAACAGCTTCACGTCCAGATCCGCCCGCCAGGCATCCAGGTCGACCTCCTCGAAGGTCCCGGTCACGGGACTGCCGGCGTTGTTCACCAGGATGTCGATCCCTCCGTGCGCGGCGGCCGTCGCTTCGACGAAGCGGCTCACCGCTGTCTCGTCGGTTACGTCCGCCGCCACGGCCAGAACTGGCCGGCCGGATTGCGCGCGAAGGTGCTCCGCGGCGGCCTCCAGTGCCTCGGCGCCGCGTGCGCAGATCGCCACGCTGGCGCCCTCCCTTGCCAGCTCGAGGGCTATGGCCAGTCCGATGCCCTTGCTGGCGCCGGTGACGATGGCGACGCGATTGTCGAGACCCAGATCCATCAGACGTTGCCCTCCTTCATCAGAATGCCGCCCCAGTGGTGATCGCGATGTCTTCCCCGTTGATTGAAGCGGCACGCGTGTCGCAGAGAAAGCACACCAGGTCGGCGATCTCCTCGGGCGCTATGAAGCGCTTCGCCGGATAGCTCTCAAGAAACCGCTCACGCAGCTCGGTTGTCGTGATGCGCTCGCGTTCCGCCCACTTTCCGAGATGCAGGGCGCCGGAGGGCGTCTCGACGATGCCGGGGCTGATGGTGTTGGCCGCGATGCCATGCTCGGCAACCTCCAGCGCCAGCGAGCGGTTGAACCCGAGCAAGCCGTGTTTCGATGCCGCGTACGCGCTGTACTCCGGCGTGCCGAGGTGAGCATTGGTCGATGCAATCGAGATGATGCGTCCCCATTTCGCACGCAGCATGAAAGGCAATGTCTCCCTGGTACACAGATAGGCGCCGTAGAGGTTGACGTCGATGACCCGTTTCCACGCGCTGTTGTCGTGGTCATGGACCGGATGAACACAGTTGGTGGCGGCGTTGTTGATCAACACATCGATGCCGCCGAATTCCTCGGCGGTACCCTGCACCGTTCGCGCTACGTCCTCCTCGCTGGCGACGTCACCTTCAAAGGTGAGGCACTTGCTGCCGAGCGCGCAAATGTCCCTGCGCGTCGTTTCGAGTTCTCCGGCCGATGCGAAGTGCTTGAGTTCGGCGGACAGCTTGCGCGGATTGTCGCCGCTCATCGACATGAGCGCGATGTTGGCGCCGCACCTGGCCAGTCCGAGTGCGATCGACCGGCCGATACCCGATGCCCCGCCGGTGACCAGCGCTGTGCGATCTGACAATTCGCCGGTCGTCATCTATCTGAGGTCACGCACACCCAGTCACTTCTGCAGTGCGTGACCATTGATGTCAATGCAGAGACCAGGGCTCTTCACTCCCGCCAGCGGGCCCATGACGATATCGCCAAACCGGTCTCCCGGTGCGGGGAAAGGCAGCGGCGCGGGCGCTGGCGGCCACCGTTGCGCACAGCGGACCCTTCGGTCGTGTCACGAATGCGAGCAAGGTGGGTGCTATCTGGATTGCCGCGTGACAATGGGGGGTTGATGGCGAGCGAGGATCACCTCGTTCATGTCGGTCCCCCTTCGTGCGCCTGGAGGAATCGGGCGATCTCCGCATTCATGAACGACGCTTCAGCCGCATGCAGCGACGATGCCGCCTGGTGGCCCTGCCGCGATGGAATCTCGCGGTAGACACAGTCGGCGATGTGTCCGCAGGCCCACTTCGCACCGGACTCCGGGTTCATCAGATCGCCAGGCGCCGCCATGATCAATGTCGGTACCAGGATCTTCTGCAAGGCCGTCTGCGTGTCGCCGTCGCAGCCCGGCGTAGAACCGAGATCGTGATCGTCGTACGCACGAACCTGCCAGATCCAGTCTCTTGGATCGGGCGGCTCGGCGATGATGGCCTGCGCTTCGCGATCAAGCAGTGCCTCCGCGTCGTCATCGGGACAATCGTGCGCGATCGCCGCCGGCGTCCTCCCGGCAACCATCTGCAGCAGGGCGGCCCACGCGCGCCAGGTCTCCGCCGACGCACGCCCGTCACGCCAACCGGGATCCGCCAGCAACAGCTGACGGGAAATCAGCGTGACGGCCTTCGACCATGCCGACGTGCGGGCCATGGGCGTCAGGGCGACAACGCAGTCCATGTGATGCGGATGGCTGACGGCCCACTGGAGCGCCTGCATGCCACCCATGGAGGCGCCAATCACGCAGAAAGGACGCGTCACACCCAGGTGCTCCAGCAGTTTGCGCTGCGATGCCACCATGTCGCGCAAGCTGAAACGGGGGAACGAATCACCAGGCTGTGTCCTGCTGTTGCTCGGCGACGACGACAGGCCGTTGCCGAGCGCGCTGGTCGCAACCACGCAGTAACGCCGGGTATCGAGTGCCCGTCCCTCCCCGATCAGGAACTCGAGGCGACGATGATCGCCGCCCAGCGACGCCGCAACGAGAACCACGTTGTTGCGTTCGCGCGACGGCCTGCCGTGAACGCATGCCGACACCCTGCAGTCCTCGATGACGCGCCCGGATTCGAGCAACAGGTCGCCAATCGCATACTCACGCGGTGTTCGGTCCATCGCCGGTGCCCCTTGCCAGGTTCACTGCGGCCGCGACAAGAACGTCATCGATCCCGGTTGCGTAGGGCGCTGGCAGCATGGTGTTGTAGAAGGATTCCGCCTCGTAACCGCCTTCGAGGACTGCAGCGCCCGTAGGCACGTACCCCCGGTACTGGTTGGCATGCCCGATCACAAGGCAGGGAAGCGGTGAGAGCGCAGACCTGATACGCATTCCGATGCTGGCGAAGACCTCGCCGCCAAGCGCGACGACACACAGGCGATCGGCGATTTGCCACACTTGCATCGGATAGGAAACGCTCCGCGGAATCTGCTCACCGGCCAGGAGTTTCGCTCGCATGTGCCCGGCCCAGCGCGCGTGAATGTGACTGAACGGCAGCGAGGCGGCGGCTTCGACCTGCGCCAGCGAGAGCGGCGGGCTCAAGGGGAGTTCCACGGTCGCAACATCGGCGAAGAGCGGGCCGGCGAAGGGTTTCCCGCTGCCCCGGTTCACCAGCGCGATGGCCTTGCTCGCGAGTTCCCTGCCGGCGACCTCCATCATGGTCTTGAACGCCGACTCCGGCAGCAGGCGGCGCCCGGCGCCGGTGTGCGGATTGCCGATCTCGTAGTCGGTGCCCTCCCAACGCATGCGCGGCGAAACATCGCCGGCGCAACCCAACACGTGGAAACCCATGGAATTCGGGAACGCCGCCTCCAGCTCATCGCGCAGAAAACCGGTGAGGTCGCTGCTGATCTCGCTGCGCAGGTGGCCGATCGGATGGCTCGCGTAGCAGCACAGTACCGCGAGCGGTTTTCCGGCGGCTCTTTCCGCGATCAGCACACCCACCTCGGGATCGTAGTCACCGTCCGGATTGGCACGCATGAACACACCCCAGGGCGTGCTCACGCGCTTGTTGACACCAAGATCCGAGTGTCCCCGTTCGTAGCGCAACGTGACCGGCTCGAGCTTTCCGGCGGCCTGCAGTGCCGATGCAATCATTCCCGCCGTGGCCTCTTCAGCGAACCCGGCGTCGAATGTCCCTGGCGCGGCGTCGCCCTCGACCGTGTGCGGCGCCGAGTGCGTGTGGGACGCCGCGATCATGATCGCGGTTTCGGGAAGGCCGAGATCCTCGCCGAGCCTTGTCACGACCGCCTTCATCATCGCAGCACTGACCTTGCAGACGTCGACGGTAATCAGCACAAGCCGGGTCTCCTGGTCGGTCAGAAACAGGGTCTGTGCATAGAGGTCCTTGTGTACGCGCTGCACCTCGGCGTCGGTGTCGAGCACGTCACCTGCGAGGTAGCCGGCCCCGGTCGGGGTGATCAGTTCCCGGCCAACGCCGGCATACAGCTGCATCTCGACAACCTCCGCTTGGCTTTACGTGCGTTGACTGGCGGGGCGCTTGTCAATCTTCGTGGTGAGATCAAGCTGCAACGCGGCGATTGTTCGATCGATGTCGAATCGCTCGCGAGCCGCCGGCGCCCCCACCAGATGATAGGTCTCGAGTCCGGTGCCCGACTGCTCCAGCAATTTGAGACACGCTCGACCCACATCGTAGCGATCGATCCAGCTGTCGGTCGCCATGGACGCGTTCCAGGAGTGTTCACCGAACTTGGCGCGGCCCTGCGCCGTGTCGACGATATCGCCCAGACGCAACAGGGTGATGTCGAGATCATGGTGGTGCGCAAACCACCGGCAGATCTCCTCCTGCAGGCACTTGGTCAGGTCATAGTAGCTGGGCCGGCCGAAGTAGGTCGCGCCGTCATCCAGAAATGTTCCGTCCGGGTGCTCCACGTGCGTTTCCGCTGACGCGATCTGGATGAAGCGCGTCACGCCCTGCCGCCGCATGGCTTCCAGCACGTTGCAGGTGCCCCGGAGGTTGACGTCGAACGGTACCGTATCGGTGACGTCGACATACTGGCCGCGGGTGACGGTGCTCGCCACAGCCGCATGGATGACGGCGTCCTGTCCCTCAACGGCCGCCAGCACCTCCGAATAGTCGGTCACCGAGCCGTAACGCACATCGCCCTCGAATTCGCTGCGCTCTCGCTCGACATCCGGGCGTTCCAGGTCGAACGCGCAGACCCGGTGCCGGGTGCTGACCTGCTCCGACAACGCTTTCCCCAGCCAGCCAAGGCCGCCGGTTATGAGAACCTTCATCGATCACTGCCCCGCTCTACCGTGTGAGAGACAAAGGGCACGTCGGGCGGAAAGCCCTCCGCACCCCAGATTTCGCGGCGCTCCGGCGCCACGATCATGGCATAGACGGTGTGCATGCCCTCTTCGCCGTTCTGGCTGATGGCGCCGCTGGGCGAGCGATCCTGCAGCAACGACTGCATGCTCCGCAGCGATCGTGGCGCGTGCGGAACCTTGTCGAGCAGGTTGTCGAAGCGCGAGTGACTGTTCTCGATCAGCCCGGGATAGCCGGGCACCCTATCGATATCGGCGTCGTGCCTGCCCGATGCCGAATCCAGCAGGCAGTGATTCGTGTGAATGAGATAGTCGCTGTCGGCCCGCCCGGAGCACTGGCTGCCGGGCACGACTTCCACGAACGCCAGCTCGCCGGACGAGTCGGCAAGCGTGAGGTTGAATCCCCAGTTCATCACGTCGTGCCGGCGCAGCCAGCCAAGAGCATCCTGGACATCCCGGCAGTGCTGCAGCACGCCTCGCGTGAGCGCCATCGTCGGCACGCTTGCACCGCCGGCGCCGCGACCGGCCAGTCCGTTCAGGACCATGCCAAGCCCGGATTCGTTCAGCCCTCCCTCACACCAGAGCGTCCCGGCACAGCCGTAATGAAAGAACGCGTTGCCCTCACCCGGGGCGGGTCGGTAGCGCTGCGACAGCGCAAATGCCGCTGTGTCCGAGAGTGTCCAATCGGCTGTCTTGCCGAGCAGCACGCCGCGATCGGACGCCTGGAATGCGATACTTGAGCACTGCCGCGGCTGCGCCCCGCGCGAACGGTACTCGTCGAGGCAGTTGAGCGCGACGATCTCCTCGACCGTGAGCCCGGCGCCGTCGGCGATACCCCGCATTTCCTCCAGCAACTCCGGAAAGGCCCGGTCAAGCGATCCCGCAACCCTTTGGAAACCGTCGCTGAATTCGCGCCGGTCGAACGCCTCTCCTGGTCCCCAGGCGCGGTAGGCAGCGTGCACCGCGGATGCGCAGTCCCGACCGTGCTGCTTGCCGATCTCGTAGGCCGTGCCGCTGCTGTCAAGATGGATCATGCCGGCGCCTCCTGAACCCGGGGCCGCAACGTGCGCCCCACAATCGCAAATCCGCCGTCAGCCCGCAATGCGATCCCGACGCGACAGTCGATGGCGCGACGGCCATTGGTGGCCCTGAAAGCGGGGGTCGAGGCACGCCGTCACCGTGGCGGAACAACACGACGCGGGATCGATTCCACGGGCGTTGCCAGAGCCGTTGCTGCTCTTGCGGAATGTCGTGGCACCTGCCGTTCGCTGCAAGGCGCCAGACACTCGCGGCACCGGTGAAATCCGGGGGGCGCCTGTCGCGACGTGGACGAACCCGCAGCAGGTCATCCGCCAACCGAGGGTCCCCGATCAACCGAATGTCAGAGCAATGCCAAGCGGTTCGACCTTTTCCATCGGATACGAGTTTGAAGGTGCGGACGGAAACAGAGCTTTCCGAAAAGCTCTCGATTATCACTTGGCTTTTCGTGCAGACGACCCGCCGCGTTGCTACCCAATTCGAAGGGCGGGCGCTGGTCTTCCTCGCGTTCGTCAAACTCGCGGCGACCCGCATCCGGTTGCGTGGCCATGAACGCGCGTACTAATCTAGATCACTCTCTGATCCTGCCACGCTGATGCTGTGAACAACCATTTCGCCACGCCAAGTCACGTATTCTCGCGCCTGTCGAATCGGGTGCGATCCTCATCCTCGGCGGGCGGCTCAGCGCACAGATCGAACGGCACGGCCTCGAAGAACACATCACCTCCGGGGCCGGTGTGATCACTGCGAACACCCGCGCGCCATGTGCCCGAAGCCATCAGGCCCGGCACTCAAGCCGCGACCATCCTCTGCCAGGCCCGCGATCGGGTCGCTACCGAGGAGGCCTGATTTGCCGGCTCCATGAAGGGCATGACGCCGCCAGGGATGCAGCAGGGCAGCGGCATGTTCGATGACGACTGCGATGAGGCAACTGTGCTCGCCGTGTACCGGGACGGGCCGAGGCTTGCCTGTTCAGAAGCCGGAACGCTCACCAACCTCAACTGGTCCTTCTGCGACGTCGCCTCACCGGCGCCGCGCCTGAAGCACGCCCGATCGCGGGCCGTTGACGCGAGTTGCGGCCCCAGGCAGTTCCGGGTGCTGCGCCAAGGCCTGCAGACCGAAACCGGGATCACCGCGGACGGCAGGCACACATGATTCTCTACATGGTGAAACGAACCGTCCTGGGGATCGTGATCATCATGCTGGCCGTCACTCTGCTCTATCTGATGATCCACGCGGTGCCTGGCGATCCGGCGACCGTCATGCTCGGTCCGCAGGCGACACCGGAGTTGATCGCGGCGATGGAGCAACGCATGGGCCTCGACAAGCCGTTGCCCGTGCAAATTGTGTCGTTCTTCGGGCGGGTTCTCGCCGGGGATCTGGGCGTCGACGTGTTCGCCGAACGGCCGGTTGCCAAGACGATCTTCGGCGCGCTGCCCTACACGCTGATCCTGGTGGCCGCGGGCATGTCGTGGGCTCTGCTGCTCGGCGTGCCACTCGGAGTTTATTCAGCGACGCACCCGGACAGCTGGATGGACAAGGCAGCGGGCGTATCGTCGGTCGCCTTTATCGCGATGCCGCCGTTCGTCGTCGGGTTGTACGCGCTGCTGCTGTTTGCCGTCACACTCGGCTGGTTTCCCGTGATCGGCGGCGGCCAGGAAAAGGGCTGGCTCGGTCAGTTGCATCACCTCGTGTTGCCCGCGTTCGCTGTTGGCCTCGGCTGGGTCGGCTATCTGGCAAGACTGGTGCGCGCATCGATGCTCGAGGTGCTGGCAGAGAATCACGTGCGGCACGCCCGCGCACATGGCCTGCCGCACAACGTGATCCTCTATCGGTATGTATTGCGTATTGCGATCCTGCCGGCGGTCACCATCATCGGCATCGGTATCGGCGCGATGCTCTCCGGGGTGGTGTTCGCAGAAATCATCTTTGCCCGACCGGGTCTGGGCAAGCTCATATTCGTTGCCGTGCAGCAGCGGAACTTTCCGCTGATCATGGGCACGGTGCTGGTGACGACGACATTGTTCGTCATCGCAACGACGCTGTCCGACATACTCAATGCGCTGCTCGATCCGCGCATTCGCTCGCGCTTGTGAGGCACGGACGTGAACGGTTCCGATACATGGTGGCGGGACGTAGGCGGTGGGCTCCAGTTGCTCAGTCGCCAGGTGCTGGGTATCGCCGGGCTGATCTTCGTCGTCGCGATTCTCTTTACCGCGTTGCTCGGCGATGCCCTGGCGCCCCAGAATCCGCTGGAACTGTCGATTCGCGACAAATTCCTTCCACCATCGTTCGCGCACCCGTTCGGCACCGATTTTCTGGGCAGGGATGTCTTCTCGCGCGTGATATCGGGCAGCCGCATCGCGATGACGGCGGCGGTGGTTGCCGTATCGCTGTCGGCGGGCATCGGTCTGGTGCTGGGCATGCTGGCCGGCATGGGACCGCGCTGGCTCGACTACTCGCTGCTGCTGCTGTTCGACACGTTGCGTTCGTTCCCGGTGGTGATGTTCGCGCTGGCCGTCGTGACGCTGGTGGGGCCGAGCCTGGAGACCATCATCTTCGTGGTGGTGGTCATTTCGATTCCGCTCTTCGGACGCGCCGTGCGGACTCAGACGCTGGCCTTGAAGAGCAGCGAGTTCATCCACGCTGAAATCGCGATGGGCGCGTCACTTGGTCGCCTGATGGCGGTGCATCTGCTGCCGAACGTGCTCGGCCCGATCATGATACTGGCGGCCATGGAAGTGCCCGTCGTGATCTCGGTCGAGGCGGGATTGAGTTTCCTCGGCTTCGGTGTGCGCCCGCCGGCGCCAAGCTGGGGCAACATCCTGAACGACGGGTTCATCTACGTGCGCAATTCGCCGTGGCCGCTGCTGTTCGGCGGTCTGCCCATCATTCTGACGACCCTGGGATTCACATTTCTCGGAGAGGCACTGCGCGACATCCTCGATCCGCGGCTCAGAAAGGAAGAGTGATGGACGATCCGCCCGAGAGCATTCTGCAGGTCCGCAACCTGAGCGTCGAGTTCAGGGCCCGCAAACGCGTGATCAAGGCATTGCGTGACGTCAGCCTCGATGTGCCGACAGGAAAGATCGTTGGCGTCGTCGGTGAATCCGGATGTGGCAAGAGCACGCTGATTCTCGCGATCATGCGACTGCTCGCTCCGAACGCTGCGATCACGCAGGGCGAAGTGCACTTCGGCAAACGCGATCTCCTGAAACTGTCAGAAGCGGACATGCAGTCGCTGCGCGGCACCGACATTTCAATGATCTTCCAGGACCCGTTGACGTCACTCAATCCGGTGGTGTCGATCGGACGTCAACTGATCGACGTGCAGTACCGCGACAGAGGTGGTCTCGACAGCAAGAGGCAACGCGCCATACAGGCGCTCTCGCAAGTGGGCATTCCCGATCCCGCGGCGCGCATGGATGCCTACCCGCACGAGTTCTCCGGGGGTATGCGCCAGCGAATCGCGATCGCGATGACAATCATCGAGGAGCCCAAGCTGCTGATCGCCGACGAGCCCACCACGGCACTCGATGCGACTCTCGAGGTGCAGATCATCCAGGAGCTGAAGGAGCTGCAGCGCCGCTATCAGTGCTCGATCCTTTTCGTGTCGCATCATCTGGGGGTGGTTGCGGACCTGTGCGACTACGTGGTCGTGATGTACGCCGGCGAGATCGTCGAGCAGGGAAGCGTGCGGGATCTCTTCCACGACGTGCGCCATCCCTACACCGAGAAGCTGATGGAGTGTGACCCGGCGCGTATCGTGCGGGCGACAGAGCGCGCATTTCCGACCATACCGGGCGATCTTCCCGATCTCGTGGACCTTCCGTCGGGCTGCATTTTCGAAGCGCGCTGTCATCGCTCCCTGCAACAGTGCGCCAGCGAGGCGCCGGACACGCGAGCCGTTGCCCCGGGGCATGCGGTCTCCTGCCATCTCTACTGAGCGACTGCATGCCCGGACTCCTGGAAGTGGACGACCTCAGGGTACGCTACCGCGTGCTGTCACCCCTGCGCGCCAGGCTGCAGCAACGCGAAGCCTATCTGCAGGCAGTGTGCGGCGTGTCGTTCTCGATCAGCGCCGGCGAATCATTTGCGCTGGTCGGCGAATCGGGTTCGGGCAAGTCCACGCTCGCCAGGACCATCGTGGGCATCGAGACCGCGCACGGTGGTTCGATCCGCTTCGAAGGCCAGGAGCTGTGTGGACTGTCGAAGAGTGCCTGCAAGCCGTTCCGCCGCCAGTTGAGCATGATGTTTCAGGATCCTGCCGGCTCGCTGAGCCCGCGTCTGACGGTGAAACGGTTGGTCACCGAGCCGTTCAAGATCCACGCCATCAAGGATGTCGATCTCGACATCGAGGCGCGCCGGTTGCTGCAGATGGTCGGGCTGAGTGAGGAGTTCCTCGGCCGCTATCCACACCAGTTGAGCGGAGGACAGGCTCGCAGGGTCGGTGTCGCACGCGCGCTGGCGCTCTCGCCGCGGCTGCTCATCGCCGACGAGCCCACCGCCGGACTTGACGTCTCGGTACAGGGCGAAGTGCTCAACCTGCTGCTCGAACTGCAGGCCCGTCATGGCATCGCGATACTGATCATCACGCACAATCTGAAGGTCGTGCTGCATTTCGCCGATCGCATGGGGATCATGTATCTGGGCCGGTTCGTCGAGCAGGGCCCGGCGAGCGAAATGTTCCAGCGGCCGCGCCATCCCTACACGCGGGCACTGCTGTCGTCGAGCCCGGAACCCGACCCCGACGCCGTGCGCCCGCCGCTCCAGCTCAAGGGCGAGGTGTCGAGCAACATCGAGCGCCCGCGCGGCTGCGAATTCCACCCCCGCTGCCCGGTCGCGCAGGCGCGCTGCTCCGAGGTGGCACCACCGGCGACCAGCACTGCCCGGGGACACAGCTTCACCTGTCACTTTCCAATCGAATCAGACGCCTGAGCGCCCCCCAGGCGCACGATTCGCGGGGCTGTTCCATCGATGCTATGATCGAATGGAGGCCTGTGAGTCCATCACAATCTGTTCTTCGCAGTGCTTGTCGGCCGAGCGTTCGTTTTGTCGGGATCAGAGATCCTGCGTGTCGTTCAGCGAAGACATGAGGGAGGAGACAGCGATGCTGCCACCAATCAGACTTAACCGACGACAGATTCTGCAGCACGCCGGTGCCGCCGGCGTCGTAGCGTTCGCAGGTCCCAACTTCTCTTGGGCGGCAGACGGCAAGACACTGAACATTCGGGTTCGCAACGAGTATCACTCATTCGACCCGCTGATCACGATTTCGGAAACCGATACCGTGGTGATGCACGCCTTGTTCGAGCGACTGGTCGAATACAACAGTGGCGACACATGGGGCTGGCACCTCGGTGCTGCCGAGATGATCGAATACGAGACGCCCACTCGACTGCGTTTTCGCCTGCGCCCCGGCATCACGTGGAGCGGTGGGTACGGCGACGTGACCGCCGAGGATTTCAAGTATTCCATAGAGCGTATCGCGTTCACCGAAACGGCGACCAACCGCATGGAATGGACGCAGCTCATCGAGGTTGGCGTCGACGGCCCGCAAGATGGCGTGATCATCATGAAGGCGCCCCAGTCGAACCTCTTTACCAACACGTTGCCGCGCGACATGGCCGCCATTGTCTGCAAGGAGGCGATGGAGGAAATCGGCGGCAAGTTCACCTTCGAACCGCCGGCCTGGTCGGGGCCGTACAAGATCGGCGAGTTCTCCCCCACCACGGGTACCGTGGTGCTCGTTCGCAACGAGGAGCATACGCCGTACCCCAACGCGGCCGGCATGGAAGGCGCCGACGAGGTGTATTGGGACGAGTTGCGTTTCACGCATGTCGCAAGCCACAAGTCGGCCGAACTCGCTTACCTGGCGGGTGACCTCCAGGCGACCGACATCGCCGAGAGCTCGATTCCCGAGTTCAGGGACAACATACCGGAGAATTCCAAGCTGGTTACGGCGCAGACGACCGGTTTCACGTGGATGGGCATGAATGTCGATCACGAGCCGTTCGACGACATTCGCGTACGCCGTGCCATCCAGGCGGCCATCGATGCCGAAGAGATCAACGACGGCGCCTATTTCGGTGCCGCAACGGTCGGCACCGGCATCATTGCGCCGGGACTGGAAGGCTACTGGGACGTGGAGCGCCCGATGCCGGATCGGGACATGGCCAGGCAACTGCTGGCTGAAGCCGGGTTCCCGAACGGCTTCGACACCCACATCACGGTGCTCAACTCCGACGCGCAGGTGGCAGCCTGCCAGATCATCCAGGCACAGCTTGCGCAGATCGGGGTCAACGTCGAAGTACACAAGTACGAAGGCGGAACCTTCTGGAACCTGGGGCTGGAGGTGAAGGGCGATGACTGGAAGGACCTGCAGCTGATCTTTCAGCAGTGGACCTCGTCGCCCGATCCGAACCGCGCCACCCAGTGGTTCACAACCGCCGGCGTCGGCGACTGGAACTGGGAGCGCTGGCGCAGCGACGAGTACACGCGGCTGAACGAGGAGGCGTTCACGTCGGTCGACGCGAGTGAGCGGGACATGAAGTATCAGCGCATGATGCAGCTTATGTGGGAGGATGCCGCCTATGTGCCGATCAATCACGTGCAGATCGGCTGGCTGGTGCGCGATCACGTGAACATGAACTTCATTCCCAACGCGCGACTTCGTCCGCGTCGCATCGGCGCGGCGTAGGTCCCGGGAGTCCGAGCAGCAGAACCTGCAAGTTCCGTGCGGTAGCCGGGGATGGCGGTTGCCTCCCCGGACCGCACGGACTGTGACCTCGAGCAGTTCACGCGAAGCAGTCCGCGAGACCTTCGACCCGGCGTCGGTCGCCTTGGGCACCCTTCGCAAGCGGGTGCGGTGGGATTGCCCGAAAAGGGTTGCATGGCAGCGGCGGTACGCCTATATGACGGGTTGCCCGGTGCGCCGGGCTATGGCGATAAACGTCGTTCGGAATAGACGTTGCGGACGCGGGGGCAGTACCCGCCGCCTCCACCATAAACCTATGGGGGCGAACCAGGATCGACGTGCGTGGTAAAGGTTCGATTTTCGCCCGGTATGATACCGCCGTTATCGGGTCAATCACACAAACGCCAACGACAACGAGGCGTTCGCTGTCGCTGCTTAGGCGACAAGCGCGGTTTGGAGGGCACCGGGCAACAGAAGCCCTCCATCATGTCCATCCCTGACGGTCCGGCCGAGCGATGAGTGATTCCATCCACTATGGGCTTCTGGTTGACGGCGCCCTGCGCAGCGTCGTGGCGCGCGCCCTCGAGATCGCCGCGCGTGACGGCTTGCCCGGCGACCACCATTTCTACATCACCTTCCGCACCGATCACCCAGGCGTCAGGATGGCGAAGGACCTGAAGGCCCGCTATCCCGAGGACATCACGATCGTCATCCAGAACCAGTTCTGGAATCTCGAGGTTGACGAAGAAGGCTTTTCCATCGGTCTTTCCTTCGACCGCATGCCCCACGAACTCGGTGTTCCCTGGACTGCCGTCACCTCGTTCGTCGACCCGAGCGTCAAGTTCGGACTGAACTTCAAGGTCGGCGAGGCAGAGCCTGTCGAGGAGGACGAGCCCGAGCCACCCGATGGCGATGGCACCATCGTCTCCCTTGATGCCTTCCGCAAGAAGTAGGGTTGCAGTCCACGGTTGAGAATCGTTCGCAAGGGCGGGGCGCAGTGTGGTAAGGATGGCCTGCCCTGAACTGGAACCTCGCGTCCATGGCCGATCGCCGTACAGAAACCGATTCCCTTGGGGAGATCAGCGTTCCTGGTGATCGCTACTGGGGCGCCCAGACCCAGAGATCGCTTGGCAACTTCCCCATCGGGGGACCGTCCGAGCGCATGCCTTCGCAAGTGATCGAGGCATTCGGCTACGTCAAGAAGGCGGCGGCAGACCTCAACCGGACCGCAGGCCGGCTCCCGGACAACCTGGCTCAAGCCATCATCACCGCCGCCGACGAGGTCATCGAAGGACGCCTGGAGGACCACTTTCCTCTCGTGGTCTGGCAGACCGGATCGGGCACCCAGACCAACATGAACGTCAACGAGGTGATCGCCAACCGGGCCATCGAGGTCCTGGGTGGCGATCTCGGTTCCAAGGACCCGGTGCACCCCAACGATCATGTCAACATGAGCCAGTCATCCAATGACGGATTCCCGACGGCGATGCACATTGCCGTCGCCATCGAGGTTGAACGGCGGCTTCTCAGGTCACTTCAACGGCTGCACTCCGCACTGGCCTCCAAGGCGGAGGAGTACGATGACATCGTCAAGATCGGCCGGACGCATCTTCAGGATGCGACGCCGCTCACCCTGGGTCAGGAGTTTTCCGGATACGCTCGGCAGGTGGAACTCGGCATCGAGCGCCTCAGAGCAACGATGCCGCGTCTGATGCAACTCGCCATGGGAGGGACGGCGGTCGGCACGGGCCTCAACAGTCCCGAGGGGTTCGACGTCGCCTTCGCTGAACGCATCGCCGCGCTGACGGGCCTTCCCTTCGTGACCGCCGCCAACAAGTTCGAGGCCCTGGCGAGCCATGATGCCATGGTGGAGGTGTCCGGAGCGCTCAACGTCATTGCCGTCAGCCTCAACAAGATCGCGAACGATATCCGGCTCTTGGGCTCCGGTCCGCGAAGCGGCATCGGGGAACTTGTGCTGCCGGCCAATGAACCGGGCAGTTCGATCATGCCGGGCAAGGTCAACCCGACGCAGTGCGAGGCGCTGACCATGGTCTGCGCCGAGGTCATGGGAAATCACACGGCGGTCACGATGGCCGGAGCCCAGGGACACCTCGAGCTCAATGTCTTCAAGCCGGTGATGGTCTTCAACGTGCTGCGTTCCGCCCGTCTTCTCGGCGATGCGGCCGCGAGTTTCACGGATCGCTGCATCGCCGGCATGACCGCGGACCGGGCCCGCATCGAGGAGATGACGGAGCGCTCGCTCATGCTCGTGACGGCACTCAACCCCCACATCGGCTACGACAATGCAGCGCGGATCGCCAAGAAGGCGCATGCCGAGGGCACGACCCTGAAAGAGGCGGCCGTCTCGCTTGGCCTCGTCACGCCCGAGGACTTCGATGCCTGGGTGAGGCCCCGTTCCATGGTCGGCCCCTCGAAGGCGTGAACCTGCGGATCACACGGATGCGACCCGCTTCCGGCTGGTGGCCGCTCTTTCCGGCGGCGGCCCTCGTCATTGCCGCCGTCGTCTCCCTTCCCATCCTTGCCGTGGTGTCAAATCTCTTCACCGGAAGCGGTGTCGTGTGGGCCGGTCTCATCGATCGCATTCTCTCGGTCTATGTGGTCAACACCGTGGTGCTGCTGGCCGGAGTGGCCGTGGTTGCCGGGACCATCGGAACAGGGACCGCGTGGCTCGTCACCATGTGCGAGTTTCCGGGGCGGCGTCACATGGAATGGCTGCTGCTGCTGCCGTTCGCTGCTCCGGCCTATGTCATCGCCTACGCCTACACCGATTTCCTGGAGTTCGCCGGGCCCGTGCAGACGCTGCTGCGCGACCTCACCGGCTGGGGGCGCCATGACTACTGGTTCCCCGAAATCCGCTCCACGCCGGGTGCCATCGCCATGCTGTCGCTGGTGCTCTACCCGTATGTCTATCTTCTGGCGCGCAACGCGTTTCTGTCACAGTCGGTCCAGGCCCTTGGCGTCGCCCGGTCCCTGGGGCTCGGCCCCTGGTCCGCATTTGCCCGTGTTGCCGTGCCCATGGCCCGCCCCGGAATTGCCGCCGGCCTTGCTCTCGCACTCATGGAGACGCTCGCCGACTTCGGAACCGTCGAGTTCTTCGGGGTCCAGACCTTCACCACCGGAATCTACCGGACATGGTTCATCAGGGGCTCGCCTGAAGGCGCGGCACAGCTGGCCAACATCCTGCTCTTCTTCGCTTTGGCCGTGATTCTCCTGGAGAGGGGTTCCCGGGGCAGGGCCCGGTATGTGACAGGGACAGGTCGCTTCCAGCCCTTGCCGCGTTTCGTCCTTGTCGGATTGAGGGCCTGGGCCGCTTTCCTTGCCACCGCCCTGCCGATCCTGCTGGGATTCGTGGTTCCGGTCTCCCTGCTCCTTGAACTCTCCTTTGCCTCGGGCGATTCGATGCCCTTTGCGGCGTTCACGACCTATGCCGGAAACTCGGCCCTGGTGGCCGGTCTGGCCGCCGTTCTGGCCGTCGCCGCAGCCGTGACGCTCGGCTACGCGGCACGTCTCGCGGCGGGTCCGCTGACGATCGGCGCCGCACGGATCGCCTCCATGGGCTATGCCATCCCGGGATCGGTCATCGCGGTCGGGGTCCTGGTTCCCCTTGCCTGGTTCGACAATCGTCTCGATGCCTTCATGGAGACGGCGTTCGGCGTGTCGACAGGCCTGCTGCTGACCGGCTCGATCGCCGCGCTGCTCCTCGCCTACGTGGTGCGATTCCTCGCGGTCGCCTACCACAGCACGGATGCGGGACTCGCCAGGGTGACCCCGGCGATGGACGGCGCCTCGAGATCGCTGGGCCGCAGCCCGTTGTCCACCCTGACCGCAGTTCACGCCCCGCTGTTGCGGGGCAGCCTCCTCACCGGTGGCCTGCTGGTCTTCGTCGATGTTCTCAAGGAACTGCCGGCCACCCTGCTGGTGCGCCCCTTCAACTTCGAAACCCTGGCCACCAGGACGTGGAGGCTGGCGGCGGACGAGCGGATCGCCGAGGCCTCGACGGCGGCGCTCGCCATCGTGCTGGCGGGGATCCTCCCGGTCATCCTGCTCTCCGGGAGGATCGCCCGGTCACGGCCGGGATCCCGGCCGTGACCGGTTGTGGCAGGGCGTCTACTTCCAGCCGTTCCCTTCCATGATCTCGAGAGCGAGGGCGCGGTTGGCGCCGAACACCGCCGCATCGATGTCGTCGGCAACGAAGTCCCCGTAGAGATCATCGAGCACATCCGCATGGGCGATGCCGTCGACCACCGGCCATTCGTTGTTGCTGTCGGCGAAGACCTGCTGGGCCATGTCGCTGGCCAGAAACTCCAGGAAGGCGATGGCGTTGTCGCGGTTGGGGGCATGGGCGGCCACACCGGCCCCTGAAATGTTGACGTGGACCCCACGGTCGCCCTGGTTCGGCATGATGACCCGGACGGCATCGGCGATCTCGCGATTGGCCGGATCGTCGGACTTCGCAAGACGCGCCAGGTAGTAGGTGTTGGCGACCGCGATCTCGCACTGGCCGGCGGCCACCGCCTTGATCTGGCCGGTATCGTTGGATTCCGGTTCCCGCGCCATGTTGGCCACCAGTCCCCTCACCCATTGCGCGGTGTCGTCCTCGCCATTGGCGACAATGAGCGAGGCCACGAGAGACTGGTTGTAGATGTTGCCGGATGAGCGAATGCAGATTCTGTCGTCAAACCGCGGATCCGCCAGATCCTCGTAGCGTTCGAGGCTCGTCGAATCGAAGTCGCTCTTCACCATGATCACGCGGGCGCGCCTGGTGAAGGCAAACCATTCGCCTTCGGGGTGCCGCAGGGAGGCGGGTATCCGGGACTCCAGTTCATCCGAAGAGACACCCTGGAGCAGACCGTCGAGGGAGGCGGACATCAGGTTCGAGGCATCGGCCGTCATGAAGACGTCGACGGGACTGTTTTCGCCTTCGATCCTCATCCTTTCCATCAGGGCGCCGGCCTTGTCCTCGATGACATTGACGGTGACCCCGGTGGCCTCGTGGAAGGCTTCGTAGAGCTGGGCGTCGGCATCGTAGTGGCGTGCCGTATAGAGATTGACCTCACCATCCGCCGCTGCCGGAAGCGACAGGGCGACGAGAGCGAGCGCAACAATTCGCACGAGCATGGCATTCCCCTTTTTCATTGCGAATGATTATCAATAGCGTCCCTGTGCAACATCGCCGACCGCATGTCAACACTTTTGCAAATGATAATCATTGGCAGCGATCGGGATGACAACCATGTTCACTCCGTCGCGAAGCGAATGACCATGGCACCGTTATCGAACAGACGGTGAGCAGTCATGCCGGATTGCCGCAACGGAGCGGAGCACGCTGGCCTACCACTATGGCTCCATTGCTCGACAAGCAGGCCATGGCGGGCCGGGTGCCTATTCTCACCGTAGCAGCCGGAGATTGTTCGCTGCCGGCGTCGTCCGCAATGTCACGGAGACGCATGCAGAGGTGGTCCAGACCGAGATCGATGATCGCCAGGAGCACCAAGCTACGAAGGTCAACTCCAGTCTCCTGGAATCCAACCCTGCCGCACTCGAGTCGCCATCAATGCCCACATTGCTGATGTAGAGTCCCGCATGACCTGGGGGCATGACCGGCCTCATCGTCACGAGTCTGAAGCTCATTCCCTGACCCGATTTCGACTATGCCCCTGGTCCAGCCAGCAGTACTGCAGATGCTCATGCCTGTCTGTCTTCCGACTCCGACGCAGCTGACGGACGAGCGGCAGCATCGTCATGCCGAGGTGTCCGCAATATCTCATGATGTCCCATGAGGCAGAACTGCACTGGTGAGCCCTACGCCTCCTGCAAGGCTTGCCAGTCGGAAGCCCTGTTGCTTCATATTGTCATGCTGTAACAGTGCCCCTGCATGAACGTCGTGGTACACTTCTTCTTGCACTTTCCGGAGCTCACCCAGCTTCGCAGGATGACGCCGTGATTGCAGGAGTTTTCGTTTGCGCTTGTCCCGCACGCACTCAAGCACCGGGCGATGCACGCTTTAGCGAGGGCGCTTCTTCGGTGACGTCAATATTCGCTGGTGGTCATCGCAACAGTAGGGAAATGTACTATGCACTCCACCATTGCTGAAAAGCAGGGCGAAATAGCCGAACTGTGTCGTCTCCATGGCGTTGCACGGCTTGAGGTGTTTGGCTCCGCAGCGCGCGGCACGGACTTCAATCCGCTGACCAGCGATGCCGATTTCTTGGTGGAATTCACTCCCCAGGACGGTCGCACGCCCCTCCGGCAGTACTTCAGATTTGCTGACGCCTTGCGTGATGCAATGGGCCGCCCGGTAGATCTGGTCGAATTGGGCGCAGTTCAAAACCCATATCTTCGTGCGGCCATCAACAAGTCACGTGAGCTAATCTATGCAGCCTGACTCCCGTGCCCTGCTAGCGGATGTCGAGCAAGCTGGTGCAGATATTGAGTACTTCACAGCTGGCTATCTCGGCGATATCCGGACACAGGCCGCAGTCGAACGCAAGTTCGAAGTCATCGGCGAGGCGCTCAATCGCTTGCGCCAAGTAAACCCAGAAATTTCCAGTCACATTACGTCGTTACGCGAAATAGTTGACTTCCGCAACGTGTTGATTCATGGCTACGCGACGATCATGCCCGGTCGCGTCTGGGACGACGTCGAGTACGATCTGCAAGTGTTGCGCAAGCAGGTGCATGCGTTGCTCGTCGAGTTAGGGCCACCGGAATCATGAAGATCATTCGTCTGCTTGCGCGCCATCACCAAATTGCCCAGACTTACGCCGGTAGTTGCTGGTGCAGTATGAAGGCAAGCGCCGGAAACGAGAAAAATTGTAACGAGTGATGCAGCGTCATGCTGTCTTTCCCCGTTCAATTCCACGGTTCGCCGGTCGCCCCGATACCCGCTCATCGGCATGGACAGTCGCGCAAGATGCGGGACACTCACAATTTCCGGCACCCGGGCGAAGGCCTGCGCGTGCCGCTTCGTCCGGAACACGATTCTCAATCAGCATGAGCAGTTTTGCGCCATGGACGGGCTGTGCCGTCTGAAGCCAACTGACGTGTCGTTGTTCACGCCGGACAAGGCCTTCACGCAGATTCGCGAAGTAGGATGTTTCATTGTTGTTCGAACACATTCGGGCTCAATCTTGGTCCGGATGCGCACTGTCGCAACTACTCAGTGCAAATGACAGAAGTACGCTCAGTCAAGCAGGAGCAGGATGCTGCCGCTTTCCTCGTTCTCCGGCAGGTCCACATCACCCTCGTCTGCTTCGACCGGCTGTGGCACGGGCAATTCAGTACCGTCATCTTCGTCTTCCAGGACCCAGAGAAGCAGTGAGCCGTCATCCTCTGCCGGCTCATTGACCGGGGTTTCGCTCTCCGGCACGTCTGGTTCAGCCGCTGCCAGCTCGTCGCCGGCATCCACCTCTTCGGGCGGCGTGGGCGGCTTTTCTTCCGGCAGGGGAACGGGTTCGCTGACGAGATGTGTCTCCAGCAGCCTGGTGTCGACGACGAGCTCCGTCTCGTCCAGGGGGCCGGCGACGGTCATGGATACCGCCGGAAGACCGGTGCTGCCGGTCAACTGCACCGATCCGGCGAGATTGATCCAGTCGCGCGGCAGGTCGGCCTCGAGCTCATAGACGCCTTCGGCGCCATTGAAGATGACGGAAAGATCATCCGAACGGACGACACCCTTCGACACGGAGAAGGATGCGCCGGCCGTGATGATGTCGGATGTGCCCTCGCCGGTGGAGCGCGAAATCTCGTCCGCAATGACGCCACTCTCGCCGCCATCGGCCAGCAGACCCGCCATCGCCTGAAAGTCGAAACCCTCCACCATGCCCCGCTGGAGCGAGAGCCGTCCCTCACCGGCAAGGCTCTGCAGGAGATCCTCGCCCGTCAGCCCTCGCGCCGTTCCGTCGACCTCGAGACGGATGCGGCCGGAGAGCGTGTCCCGCCCCGCCAGGGCAGAGAGGACGTGCCGGACTTCAACGTCTTCGAGGGCAAGGGAGTAGGTCAACTCGTGGGGCAGTCCGTGACTGGCGGTGCCGGAGACGAGAACGGTTCCGCCGAAGAGGGATCCCGACAGGGTTTCGAGATGAAGGACGCCGCCTTCGGCCCCGGACCGCAGGAGAACGTCATCGAGTGCCACATCGCCGATGACGAGGTGGTCCGCCTCGAGGTCGATGCGTCCATCCACATCATCGATGACCCCGGCAAGCGGGCCCGCCAGGGCATCGAGCATGATCGTGTCCGCTGCGAGACGAAGATCGACCACCGGCCGCTCGGCAGCTGTCGACCACCCGGCCGCGCCCTGGAACGACGACGGTCCCATGGCGGCCCGCTCGAACACGACAGTTCCCTCTTCGAGCGACCCGCTGGCCTTGACGGCGATATCGAGCGGCCCTTCCAGGTCCGCACTCACAGCGATGCCCCAGCGGTCCATCAGGGCACCGGGATCGGCATGCTTGAGAACCGCTATGCCTTCTTCCAGAACCGCGTTGCGCAGGCGGCCATAGGCGTCGAACGTGGCCCCAAGGGCATCGGCGGCCACGGCAAGGTTCATCTCGAGGGGCGTCCAGTCGACATCGGCAGACAGCATGAAGGAGTCACGCTGCACTGCCGTCAGATCGAGCCCTGCAACCCCGGCCGCCGCCGCAAGGCTTGGGCCCTCGACGGTGACGTTGCCACGAAACGACGGGTCGGCGAGCGGCTGGCGGAGGTGGCCTTCGACGGCGAAGTCCGCGACGGCAGTTGCGAGCGCACCTTCGAGATCGAGGCCATCGAATGTCCCGTCAACGGCAAGCGACAGGTCCACGTGTCCCAACTTCTGCAAGTCGACCGGCGATTCGATGTCGGCCCCGCGCGCGATGGCGCCCACGTCGGCTGCCCCGATATCGACGTCGAACGCCAGGGCCCTGTGAGCCGGTTCAATCGACCCCTTGGCCCTGACGGCAGCACCCGAGACATCGCGTGCCTCCAGGCGTCGAAATTCCAGGGTGCCCTGGCTCAGGGCGCCGTCGACAAACACCCCGGCGGCGACGACATCACCCATGACCAGTGTTCCGACCTCGCTCCTGACATCGATGTCGAACCCGGTCCAGTCCATCTCCGGAAGGGTGTCCGGCAAGCCGGCGGGAAGATAGGCATCGAGCGCCAGTTCGTCGATGCCGAGATCGGCAATGAAACTCCTCTTCCCGGCGAAGAGGCCGATAAGTGTCCCGGTCACGCGTGATGAATCGAGAACAAGATCCATGCCGGAGAGAACGGCGGAGCCCGGTGTCGCCTCGCAGTGCGCCGTCAACCGGGCAGTCCTCAGCCGGTCCCGGGGAACGCCCTCCAGGTCCACTCCCAGCCATGCCAGCGTGCTCCTGAGATCACTCGATGTGACATCGACCGGACCGCGAAAGATCGGCACGTCACCCTTGATGGTGGCAGCACCGGTCACCACGGCGTGCGTGTTTCCCGGCAGGAGCGCGGCGGCACGTTTGATGTCAACCGTGCCGTCGGCCACGGATGCCACCACCTCGACCTGTCGTGCCGTCCGGTTCCGGTAGAGCGCATGTTCGACCTTGACATCCATGGCGACACGGCGCCCGCGCAACCAGGCGAGCGCCGGATGGTCGCTCTTCATATCCCGGGCCAACGACACGAGGCGATCGAGATCAAGCCTGCTGGAGGTCATGCGGACCGCCAGCTTGCCTGCCGACGATTCGATGGCGCCGAAGGCAACCGTGTCATCGAGCTGCAAGGCGAGGTCGCTGATCTCGACCGTGTCGGCGCCGATCGCCATCACGGCATCGAACGACGCCGGCAATCCCTGAGCCCCGTCAAGACCGGTCAGCCTGCCGAGGTCCGGGGCATCCAGTCTCACGGTGCCGGCAAACCCGGCGACGTTCATCCAGTCCTGGAAGCTCCCCGCTGCCCGCAGAGAGGTGCCGTCTTCGGATACGATCGCGAGGCTCACCGGAAGAGACCGTCGGCTCAGCCGTCCAAGGGCGGCGTCGAGAGACCACTCCCCGGCATCGCCCGAAAGACTGCCGGAAATCTCGAAGGGGCCATCCACACCCTTGGACTCCATGGCAAGATCGAGGCCCTCGAACACGCGGGTCCCCTGGAGTTCGCTGTGCCAGGTCACCGTGGCATCGACGATCTCGACGGCGTCGATCCTGACTGCCGGGGGAGAAGCCGTCCCGCCGGCGGAGAGGGAACCGGCCATGCCGGGTCCGCCGATGGTGAGGACCGGTCCGACCAACCTGATCCGCTCGACAGCGAGATCGAGAGACATGAGCGACGTCAGGGAAACGACCGCATGGACCTCCGGCAAGCTGAGCCAGGGAGCATCCGCATCTCCGATGGTGACATCGCTCAGGGCCACCTTGAGATCGGGAACGAACGACAGGGAGAGGTCGCCGGAAACCGTCACGTCACGGCCGGTCAGCGCCTCGAGCTGTTTCTCGACCTCGTCACGGTACCGTTCGAGATCGCGTGTCAGGAGCCACACGGTCCCGGCGGCGAGCGCCACCACCACGAGCACCGCCGCTATCAGCAAGACTTTGCGCAAGCTTACCCGTCTCCTTCATACCCGGAGTGGTCCGGTGAGAAACCTGGCACGCCGAGGGGGCGGTATCATGGCACTCATCCGCCTGCCAGTGAATCCAGGCTGTCCACATCCCCCTTGTGAACAGGGCCGCGAACCTGTGATAGGAGAGGCCCGTCATGCAGGATGCCTGTCCATCCCCCCTCCTTGAGGACCTCAACGAGGCGCAGCGCGAGGCGGTCAGGGCCCTTGACGGGCCCGTACTCGTGCTCGCCGGCGCAGGCACCGGGAAGACCCGCGTGCTGACCGTGCGCCTTGCCCATCTCATCGAGACCAAAAGGGCCTGGCCAGGCCAGATTCTCGCGGTGACCTTCACCAACAAGGCCGCCGGCGAGATGTCGGAACGGGTGAGCGCCCTCATCGGACAATCCACCGCCGGCCTGTGGATCGGCACGTTTCACAGTATCGGTGCCCGCATGCTGCGACGGCATGCGGAACTCATGCGCCTGAAGTCGGGGTTCACGATCATCGATACCGACGACCAGGTCCGCCTGGCGCGAGAACTGCTCGAAGCCTCCAACATCGACGACAAGCGCTGGCCGCCACGCATGCTCTCGTTCCTGATCCAGAAGTGGAAGGACAAGGGATGGACTCCCGATCAGCTCCCCGCAGATGAGGCGGGAGCGTTCGCCCACGGCAGGGGCCAGGCCCTTTACCGCCTCTACCAGGAGCGCCTCGAATCCCTCAATGCGGCCGATTTCGGGGATCTGCTGCTGAAGCCCTACCGCCTCCTCCTCGACCACCCGGATGTGCTCGACACCTGGCACAGGCGGTTCCGCTACATCCTCGTCGACGAGTACCAGGACACCAACGCGATCCAGTACCTGTGGCTGCGCCTGCTCGCCCGCGGTTCGGGCAACATCTGCTGCGTCGGCGACGACGACCAGTCGATCTACGGCTGGCGTGGTGCGGAGGTCGGCAACATCCTCAAGTTCGAAAAGGACTTTCCCGGGGCCACCGTCGTGCGCCTCGAGCGCAACTACCGCTCGACACCGCGCATTCTCGCCGCGGCCTCTGGCCTCATTGCCCACAACCGCTCCCGGCTCGGCAAGACCTTGTGGACGCCCGAAGGCGACGACGCCGGCGAACCCATTGCCGTCCACGGCGTGTGGAGCGGCGAGGACGAGGCCCGGGAGGTGGGTGACATGGTCGAGAACCTCCACGGGAAGAAGCACCCGCTCAACGAGATGGCGGTGCTGGTGCGGGCCGGCCACCAGACACGGCATTTCGAGGAGCGCTTCATCACGCTGGGCGTGCCCTACCGCATCATCGGCGGCCTGAGGTTCTACGAACGCCGCGAGATCCGCGATGCCCTCGCCTACCTGCGCCTGGTGCGCCAGGACGACGACGACCTCGCCTTCCAGAGGATCATCAATCTCCCCAAGCGCGGCCTCGGAGAGAAGTCCCTGCTCCCTCTCCGTGACCATGCGCGCCATGCCCGTACCAGCCTGCTCGCCGCCGCTCGCCACGTCGTCAACTCCACGACACTGCCACCGGCGCGGCGGCGCACCCTGCGTCTCTTCATCGAAAACATCGACCGCTGGCGCGCCGAGGCGAGCCGCATGGCCCCGGCGGAGATCTCCGCCGTCATCCTCGATGAATCGGGCTATACGGAGATGTGGCAGAAGGACAAGTCCATCCAGGCTCCGGCCAGGCTCGAGAACCTGAGGGAACTTGTCGTCGCGCTGGCCGACTACGAGAACCTCGAGGAGTTCCTCGACCACGTGAGCCTGGTCACGGACGGGGATGTCGCCATCGACGGCGACATGATCAGCATCATGACGCTCCATGCGGCCAAGGGCCTTGAATTCGACACCGTCATCCTGCCCGGCTGGGAGGAGGACCTCTTTCCCCACAAGCGCGCCATCGAGGAAGACGGCAACAAGGGTCTCGAGGAGGAACGCCGTCTCGCCTACGTCGCCCTCACCCGGGCCCGCCAGCGCGTCGCCATCTTCCATGCGGCCACCCGGCGGATCTACAGCCACACCACGTCCAACCTTCCCTCGCGCTTCCTTGCCGAACTTCCGGGCGAACATGTCCAGACAGACGAGTCCCGCCTCGTCGGCTACCGCAACCAGTTGGAGTTCGGAGAGGCCGTCACCGACAGCAACTTCTCCCGCACCCTCGCGCGGCGCCAGCAGCAGTTCCCGTCCCAGGACGTCCCCGCATCGCCCGCCACCAGCGCTCCGCCACAGCCCGGCGCCCGCATCTTCCACCAGAAGTTCGGCTATGGCCGGGTCCTCAAGACCGACGGCGAGAAGCTCGAGATCGCCTTCGAGAAGGCCGATCGAAAGAAAGTCATGGCGGCCTTCGTCACGCCGGCATGACCTGGCAGCTCGAAGCGGAGCACGAGCGGGCACACGACCTCCTCGATGAACTCGAGCCGCTGGCCCTTTCCCTCTTCGGCGCTCACGTCCAGGCCCTCTTCGCGAGCCGCGAGGAAGCCGAACGCGCGCGCCGGCGCCTCGAGGCGCACCTCGGCGTCACGCCTTGCCTTCATGAACTGCCGTCAAGGGACTGGGTGGCGGAGAACGCCCGTTCCTTTCCGCCCCTCGTCGTCGGGCCCTTCACCATCGTCCACGGCGACCACCCGGCGACCTCACACACGCACATCATCCGCATGAGGGCCGGGGCAGGTTTCGGAACCGGCGAACACCCGAGCACCGCCGGGTGCCTCAAGGCCCTCGGCGCTCTCGACACGACGCCCCGCAGCGTCCTCGACATGGGATGCGGGTCAGCCATTCTCTCGATCGCCGCCGCTCGCCTGTGGGACTGCGACATCATCGCCGCCGACAACGATCCCCTCGCCCTTGCCTTTGCTCAACGCCAGATCGCGGCAAACGGCCTCGCCGGCCGCATCCACCTCGTCTGTGCACATGCATTCAGCGCCTTCCCGGACGGGTCCTTCGACCTCATCATCGCCAACATCCTGGCCCGCCCCCTCATCGACATGGCGTCCTCCATCCACGCCACCACCGTCATCCTCTCAGGCTTTCTCGAAGGCCAGGCCGCCCCCCTCGTCGACGCCTACCGCCAGGCGGGATACGCACCACGCGCCACCACCACCATCGATGGCTGGACCACGCTCACGCTCGCGGCCGATCGCTCCCGATAGACGTCGCATTTGGCCGCGCCGCGATATGACGTTGATTCCCTGCTCAAAGATCGGATTGAGGAAGTCAGGTAGACAGAAGATCCCGGCGAGACAGCCCGCGATCTGGCAGAGACATGGGGGCTGCCGAAGAATCGGCGGACATGGGGCGGCCAGCGGTGCGCCGAATGAGAGCGGTGTCAATTCCCGCGAGCAGAGGCTGCCGGCTCTCGCAGGGAATGCGCGTTGGCGTTTCGGCCTGATCAGGTTCGCTGCTGACCTCTGACAAGGGGTGCCAGGAAACTCCTGTCGAAACAGCGCATCAGGATCGACTGGCTGCCCAGTACTCTGCGTCGCGAAGGTCGCGAATCAGTTCCCCGGCGGGTCGTCGCAATCGGGGCATCGTGGCACGAAACTCTGCCAACTCCTGCAAGGGAATCGGTTTCTTGGGACCAGCCACAGCAGACAAACACGCTACAGCCTTGCCGTGACGAGTGATCACCACATCCTGGCCTGCCTCAACCTTGTCAAGCAACTCGCTCAAGCGTGCCTTGGCCTGCGTCAGATTGACCGTAACCATGATGACCTCATCTGGTCAGGAAAGTGGTCACAGTATAGAACTTCCTGCACGGAATGGACTGCCGCTTCGGTGAGTGACCGTACGGCGACATGGCGGCAGCCGAGATCTCTCGCGAGCTGCGCCTCCGGCACAGCGGACGGCTGCTGATGAATAGCGACCGCACCGTGACGCAGATAGCCCAGGAATGCGGCTTTGCAGACAGCGCGCACTTGAACCGATGGTTCCGGCGGGCCTTTGGCGAAGCTCCCGGTGCGTTCCGCAGGTCTCGCAGGATCGTCATCAGCGCACGGGGATTGGCGCCGCAGGCCACTCCGGCAGGTTCGCATCGGAAACGTCCAGGATGACCGGCAGGCCCCAGCGGAGTCCATGGGCTCATCCAACTGCGTGACATCGGACCACCGCACGGACTGAATGGGCCGACAAGACCCGTTCATGGCTGTCCATATCGCAGCATCTGCTGGCTGTTCGAGGGGTTTACAACACCCGCCTGAGGGCCGTCCTGGATTGGAGAGGCTCGCTGTTTGTGGTAGGATTATTCTACAAACGACATAAACATAAGGAGGCTCCTCATGCGTAGATTACTGATGGCCGGAGCGGTTCTCGCCCTCTGCGCGGCCACGGTCCCGGCTCCGGCCCACGCCATTTCGGGCGCGTGCGCCATCGCGATGTCCACCCTGTCCGCCAAGGAGACAGGACTCCAGAACCATGTTGCGCGGTCGATCGACGAGATAGCCGCGGACCTTAGCGCCTGGCGCAAGGCCTCGCATCCATCGGACAAGGCCCTGAGCAAGCGACTCGTCGCTTCCTACTGGATCGCCAGCATCAACCGCGATTCCTCCGAATCCCCGAAGTTTGAGTACTACGACGTCGTCGACGTCAATGACTACGCCTGGACCTGGTTCCGAAGTGCGAGTCGCGAGACCCTGTCATTGGAACGCAAGCTCCTGGAGGTGCATGAATTTCTCCCGCTGGCCAAACTAAAAGGAACCTCGCAGTGGCTCATGTGGCACGAAGATGGCATGTACGCGGAGCCCCTGGGCCATGATGATGTGATGAGGGGACCCAGCGGCACAGCTTGGCCGACAATGTCGAGCGGCATCTCGGAGTTCGGACTCGCCTGGGCAATCGGCTGGGCAGTCGCGGACGCCCGTGCATCGCTGTATCGGCTCATCGTTCAGAGAGACGAGGCGAGGGAGGCCATCTTCGCCGCCTGCGAGTCGTAGCAGGAAGCTGTTCGCCGACAACAGCGCGGCATCCGATCACGCGAGATCATGCCCGACGTGGCGATGGCCTAGCATATCGACCGCAAGACGTCAGCGTAAGGGAAGCTCAGGCTGAAAGACTCAGCTTCTACGAGTTCCTGGGCGGTAAGCACGGATTGCAGGACATCTCTCATGGCGATGGCCTGCTCATGCCCTTGTGCCGCAGACTTGATGAACAAGGCAAGAGCCAGAATCTTGGCGGGTATGCGATCAAACTGGTATCCGTCGAGGGCCAGAGCGAACAATTCGACTGCCACCTTGTACTGCGCATCAGCAAATCCGCTCTGGGCTGCATTGACAAAGAGGAAGAAGACCAGACACGTCCTCTGATCCTCTCCCAGACCATCAAGGTGCACGAGGCCCAGATAGCTGTTCGTTGCAGCGACTTGGGCCTCAACTGGGCTGCGGCTGACAACATCCTCAAGCAACGAATGTGCCCTGACGTGCTCTTCACGTTCATAAGCCTCAATTGTCGGCTGCGAAAAACGCCGGCCTCCCTCAATCCACGACAACGCGCATGTTCCAGAAAGCGCCGGGTTGTCGAGCATCAGGTCGAATGGCGCCCGGCAGGGCGCGGCTCGCGCGTTCGGGGCCGCGCCCAGGGCGACAGGCTCCCCGAGCACTTCGGGGCTGGCGGTATGCTGCACCGCCAGGTGCATCGGAGTTTCATCGCGATTGTTCTTCGCGTTCGAGCTCAGGCAACCCGTCACCTCGAAGAGCGTCACGTTCTTGAACAACTTCTTCGTGTTGCAGTCCGCAGCCCACAGGGCTGGTGCAGTGGCAACGGCCGCCCACACCACGGCAAGAACGACGATCGATGGCCTTGTCAGTCTTCCGGGATTCATGGAGGCCCTTCCGCGCGGGAAGCCGCGTCCGGTCCCACTGACTGGTCCAGAACCCATGTTGCCGATGGGCGAGTCTTGGATCAAGCAAGGGGACATGCCGAGCGGTTCAGCGGTGGAACAACGCTCCTGATGCCCATGGTTCCCGGGCAAGGATGTTCCACCCAGCCTATCCTCCAGCCCTCGCGCGGCCAGGGCTGTCATGCCAAGGATGCTGCCCCAATGGACCCAGGCACCGGAAGAGCGTCGTCGACGTGATCTCGGCGGAATTCGATGCCAAGACGTGGAGTGGACGCGTAGCGCAGGCGCACGGAGATACGGTCGGTGCCCTTCTCGCTCATGCTCGAGAGAGATCCAGTGCCGCGTCGACATAGGCGTCATCCCGCAGCAATGGCGCCACGCTGCTTGCGTCCGCCTCGATCGCGATCTCCACATCTCCCGCAAAGCCCGCTTCAATGAGTTCCCGGCCTGACTGCGAATCCCGAATGACATCCCGCATCCGGTTCCGAAGCGCGCGACAAGCACTTTGTGCCGCCTCTGCATCGGGAGAAGGCCGCGCCGTCATGCACTCGATGATCGATCCTGCTCCAAGGAGATCCTCGATCGCAGGCCGCAAGCTGCCGTCGGGCCAGCGCTCGCCCGCAGCAATGACGCCGATCGAGGGCCCCAGCGCCGATGCAGCCTGTGCGACAGCGGCAGCATTGCGCAGGCAGCCGGTCAGCGTCGACACGGCGCCGGTCTCCCGAGAGAGCCTAGAGCCGTTCGGCGAGGGAAGAACGATCCGTGTTCCAGGCATCACGGTCTTCAGCGTCTCGGGAGAAAGGCTCAACTGCTCACCGCCGGCCTGTCGAGGTTGAGCCAGAAGAGCACCGTGGCTCCTGGCGTAGCTTTCGGCATCCGAATGCCCGTAGGGGAAGGGAAGAACCTGGGCGCCCCGGGACGTGGCGACATCCACGGCCGTGGAAAACGACAGCACGTCCACGATGACAATGACATCGCTCGTCGGAAGCAGCGATTGAAGACCCCTCAGTCCCCAGCCGAAATCTACAATTCGATGCCGACGACCTGAAGCGGCGGATGGATCGAGCCTAGGCAAGGGCGGTCTCATGAAAGCACGAATTCTTGATGCCGGGACACTGAAGGCAATCTCCTTAACTTCTCTCGTCGCCTCCGCCACCGGTCGTCGCCCGGGGCGAAGACGCCATTCAGTGATACCCCGCAGTCTGCTGCGTCGACAGGCAGCCTGTTGTCGCTCCTGACTTCGACGAAGCCCTTGGCGCTCTTCTTCATCCCTCGATCACAGGCCTTCGGCAGGTTATCGAGAACCGCCACGAAACGCTTGTGCGTCTCAAGGAGAGGACCAACCTGCGAGGCCAGCGAGGAGAGTGGTTCCCCTTGATATCGGTGCCAGATGTCCGATAGGGTCGAATCTGAGGATCATGGGGTCACTTCTTGGGTATCTTGTAGTCTTGCAAGCACCGCATACCACCGGGTGGCCCCAGAACCCAGGCTCCTTTCAAGAAACATCGCCGAATCTCGCAAGAATCCTGTCGCTCAGAGGGGTCTGCAAGAAGTTCGATCAACGTTCTGCCCCGGCAGCCCACAGGAGTCCGTGCCCTCTGCGTGCGATGCGAGAGCCTACTCCGGCGCTCTGCGTGGCTCCCTGGGACAGCGCACGGTAGTTCGATGTCCATGTTTCGCGCCCCACCCCGGGAAGTCCTCGACTGGCTCGAACAAAGCCGGGTAGAGCATGTCGTTCTAAGGTATGGGCCTCGTGTGCTCGACACACAAGTGAAGGATGTGGACCTGCTGGTAGACGACCAGGCGATCCCGGCTCTCAAGGCGGCGTTCCAGGGCCGGAGGTCGGGCACCAAGATCGATTGTTACGGAATTGAGGGGTTGCACGGGAGCGACTACCACGGTTTCTCCCACCTGCCCGAACCTTTGGGCCAGCAAATCCTGGCCAGGCGTCGACAGGTCTCGAGCGTCTGGGTGCCACACCCGCTGGATGAACTGAACGGCCTGCTCTACCACATGGCCTACCACAAGAGCCTGCAGTCGGGGGTTCACGTCAGCGATCCGGCATGCTCATTACCGACACCAGGCACCGAGCGTCTCGCGGTCCTTGAGGAGGAATGCGGCGTCACCGTCCCCCGCACCCTGGAGGGCTTTCACCGCCATCTCGAATCCTGCGGCCTGGCGGTCAGTGAGGTACGCCTTGGAGCCTACATCGAGCACGACTTCCGTCACGGGCGAAAGTCCTTCTTCCATGCCCTGCTACAGGATCGGCACCCAGGTGAGCTCAATCTCTTCGTGATCCGCGGGGTTGCGGTGAAACACGGCAGGAGTGAGGCGTTCATCGAGCGTCTCCGAGAGCGCTACAGCATCATCTCCATCAAGACGATAGATTGGCTCACCCGGCTGACCCGGGCCAGGCGCATGCGCGGCGGCAAGTGGCGCCGTGGCGGAAGGCCTCACATCGCGGTGGTGGTGTTCGATTCGGAACCGGTTCCGACCACGCCCGAAGAGCGCAAGGTCCATCCCTTCGTGTTCAACCGCAACCAGTTCATCAAGGTCGAGTGGCGCGACTGGTTCTGCCGCGAGACCACGGCCCGCACCAAGGACAACCCGGTTCATTCGACCGACAACGAGGCGGAGGCACTGGGCCATCTGCCACTGTTCTTCTCGGCAGGGGAACGGGAGGAGATCAGGCGGTCCCTGCTGTCGTTGCGGGAGGGAGCATCGCGGTGAGGGCGTTCACCAGTTTCCTGCGTCGCGAGTACGCGAACCTGCGCATCGTCGAGCGCAAGCGGCGATTGATCGAGCAACTGTCGACATACTTCGATCGCCCGGTCTCGCTGCATCGAGCCGGCGCGCGCGGGCGAGACAGCGTGTTCGTGGTGAAGGACAAGCGCACGAACCTGGGCGCGCTGCGTCTGTGCAATCCCCATCTGCGACGGAAAGCGCTTCCAGCCGACATGCCGTTCATCTTGTTGGGCAATGACGAGCGTCTGTCGCGCGAGTGGCGCTGTTTCGCTGGAGCGGGCCCCGCGGGCATCACGCCCAGCCCGTTATGGCGCGATGAAGATGCGTTGATGTGCGAGTTCATCGCGGGGCCCCGTCTTTCCGACCGCCTGTCACAAGACCCCACGTCGTTCTGGGAACTGCTTGTCAGCACCAGTCGCGCTCTCGGTACCCTCCATGCTCTCGGCATCACGCACATGGATGCATCACTCGCCAACACGATAGACGCCGGTGATGGCTGCCGGTTGATAGACTTCGAGTACGGGCCACGCGCCGACATCACCCTGGATCAGCAGATGGCCTACGACCATCTTCGCCTGCTGGAGAGCAGCCTCAAGTTCATGCCCCACCAGGAGCGACTGCGGGCCGATAGCTGGCTCGAGGTCCTGAACGCAGTGCTACCGAAACCTGCGCGCGAGGTCGATGTAGCACCCCTGGCTCCCGCCATCACGCGTGTGCTGGCGTGTCACGGCCTCAATCACCGACTCGCGGAGATCGTTCCGTCCATCAGGCGATACATCTGACGATCTCCGCCGCGTTGACCATGAGCGGCATGTCGGGACAAGCCTTCTGGTCTTTCCCCGGCGCTGGCAACACGCCGCGCAACAATCCCCTCCTAGTCACCGCAACGGCAAAACAACTCAGTGAAGAGAGGCACGCATCCAGTTCTTCCTCTTCATCACAGGCCACCACGATCACAACCACAGGGCCTCTTACTCCTCACGACTCAGGATGACATTGTGATTCCGGGTTCGCTTGATCTCCCGGTACCCCCTCTCCCGGGCGCGCGTGAGCCAGTCATCTTCCCAGTCCCCGGACCACGAGCACTCGGCAACAATCACTCTTGGCAACAATGCATCAGACGCATTTTGGAGAAATGGCTCCAACACCCTGTCCTCATGACCCTCAACATCAACCTTGATGGCATCGATGTGACTCAAGGTGGCCAACCGGACAATTTCCAACAAAGTCTTCATCTCCACATTCAGTGAACCGGTATCCGACACACGCGATCGTCCGAGATTGCGCTCGTCCAACTTCAGCATTGCAGCGCCGGATTGACTGCCCACAACGCAATCAAGAACATGATTCAGACGAAGTGCATTAACCTTGGCGTTGTATTGAAGGCGCTCGAGCATCGCGGGCTGGGGCTCAATGGCAATCACGGATCCCTCGCCCGCAAGCCTGTCCGCTACTCTCAAGGACCAATATCCACAATTGGCGCCAACATCTATGAAATTGAAGTTTCCCACCGCCATATCAAGAATGAATGCAATCTCCTCGGTCTCAAACGAGTCCGGCCGGCGCAGAAGTCGCGATTCGGACACATTGCCAAATCGATACAATCTCCAATAAAGACCAAACCTTTGCACATCCATGACCGAGCACTGACGATCGCCGAACAACCTCTCCAACCAGTACAGTCGTCCAAATGCCCTGCGACCGATGTAACCAAGCTTATAGATGTGGTTCATCACGCCGTACAACCAGTCTACAATCGGAGATGGCGAATATCGTCCAAACTCCTCAGTCAGAGACGTCACAATATTACCCCCTACAATACTGCCCTTAGACTGCGCTTCTCACCGGACTGAGAAGATAGACGTCAATTCCCTCCGGCTGTAAGTCCCCGATGTGACGCCCCGCATACTACCGATACAGCCTGCCAAAATGCCTCATTCCTGGCTCTTGACTGTAATGATTATCGTCCTATGGGCAATAGCCGCGATCCACTCCGACAACAAGGGCCTGAGGATTGATCCGGCTCAAGCATCCAAACCAGATTCTTGCGATGCCTGTCACCAATGGTGTCAGCAGTCCTCGGAGCGCCTGGTCCTCTTCCATCACGGTTCTCACGGGGCTCGCCCGTATCGACCATTTGATGGAAGAGGCAATAGGCACCCAGAAAAACCCATCCACAAAAGATCGTAAGAGGCCTGCCTCCCAAGCCCTGGACTTATTCAACAAAGTGGCACGTTTTCTTCATTGTTGAGGATGGCAAAGACAATTGAACTATGAACCTCCCGTAACGACTCCAATCCCTGCACCGGCGTCAGGCGCTACCGCCGGCGCGGTCGCCAGAAGTTCCTCAACCATGACGATACCCGGAAGCTGAGTCGCGATCTCGGCAACAAGCGAGAGAAGCGGCCCCTGTAGGCCACGATCATGCGACGTCGGTTTCTTGCCGAGTACAGAAAGCCCGAGGCCCTCTGAGCTTTGAGGCAGAAACACAGCTTCGGTAAGTTCCGTCTGCTTCTGGAACATCAGCGGACTGATTTCGTGCATAATGCGCCTATAGATCCATGACCTCGCTGGGCAACCGATCCGGGGGACTTCATCATGCCACGCGAACCCCGATACGACATCCTGTTTGAACCAGTCCGCCTCGGTCCGCACACCGCCAGAAATCGCTTCTATCAGGTGCCTCATTGCAACGGCATGGGTTGGCTGCATCCAACGTCGATGGCCGTCATGCGCGGGATCAAGGCGGAGGGCGGCTGGGCGGTGGTGTCGACTGAGGAATGCGACATTCATCCCACGGCGGAGGCACCGCACAACCGCGTCATGCGACTGTGGGACGACCAGGATATGCCCGCGCTCGAGAGTGGTCGATCTGGTTCATGCCCACCGCAGCCTTGCGGCCATCGAGCTCGTCCATGCCGGGTATCAGTCTGCCAACTATGCCAGCCGGGAGATCCCGCTCGCCCCCTCGGGTCGGCCCGCGTTCGGCTACCACCCTGTGCAGGCGCGAACCATGGACCAGCAGGACATCACCGAGCTGCGGCGATGGCACCGGGCCGCGGCGCTTCGCGCGCAAAGCGCGGGCTTCGACATCGTCTACGTGTATGCCAGCCACGATCTGGGACTGCCGCTTCACTTTCTCTCTCGACGCCACAACCGGCGGCATGACGGCTATGGTGGCAGCCTCGCCAACCGGGCGCGCCTTCTGCGGGAACTCATCGAGGATACGAAGGACGCCGTCGGCGACACCTGCGCTGTCGCCGTCCGGCTCTCGATCGACGGCCTCACGGATCCTGACGGTGTACCGAGCCAGGAAGAGGCGCGAGACCTTTTCGCTTTGCTTGGTGACCTGCCGGATCTTTGGGACATCACGCGAACCACATTTGCCGACGACATGACGCCGTCCAGATTCTACGGCGAGGGTTCCCAGGAGGAGCATATCCGGTTCATCAAGGAGATGACGTCGCGGCCGGTGGTCGGCGTTGGCCGGTTTACCTCGCCCGACGCCATGGTGAGCCAGATCAAGCGCGGTCTGATCGACTTCATTGGGGCGGCCCGCCCCTCGATCGCCGATCCGTTCCTGCCAAGGAAGATCGAGGAAGGGCGCGTGGATGCCATTCGCGAGTGCATCGGCTGCAACATGTGTCTTGCGAGCGACGAACACGCAGCCCCAATGCGCTGCACCCAGAATCCGACGGCGGGCGACGAGTGGCGCAGCAGTTGGCATCCCGAGCGCATTGCTGCGAGAACCACCGACGATCGCATCCTTGTCGTGGGCGCAGGCCCCGCCGGCCTGGAAGCTGCCCGAGCGCTGGGTCAACGCGGCTACGAGGTCGTGGTCGCCGAAGCGGCAAGGGAACCGGGCGGTCGCGTTTCACGCGAAAGCCGGCTGCCCGGTCTGGCGGAATGGGCCCGCGTTCGAGACTATCGCGTAGGACAGATCTCGACGATGCCCAATGTCGAGCTTTACCTGGAGAGCGACCTTGCAGCCGACGACGTTCGTGCGGCTGAGTGCTCGCTCGTCGCGCTTGCGACCGGAGCAGCATGGCGCCGCGACGGCATGGGCCGCAACCACGATCGCCCCATTGCCGGTTGCGACGCCGCCCATGTTCTGACGCCCGACGACATCATGGATGGCGCCAGCACACGCTCCTCCGTCATCGTCTACGACGATGATCACTACTACATGGGAAGCGCCCTGGCAGAACAACTGGCCATGGACGGCCGCGCCGTATCACTCGTGACCCCTGCTCCGCTGGTTTCGGCATGGACCGAGGCGACGGCGGAACAACACCATATTCAGGCGCGCCTCATTGCCTTGGGTGTCACCATCGTTTCGCTCCACCTTCTGCACTCGGTAAGAGACGGCCTTGTCGAACTCGCCTGCTTCTATAGCGGCAAGCTCACCTCCCTGGAGTGCGGGTCGGTCGTGCTCGTAACATCGCGGTCGCCGAGGGAGAAACTCTATCGTGGCCTTGTCGAAAACGGCGACCTGCTCGCTGATGCCGGCATCCGGAGGATCGCACGCATCGGCGATTGCTACGGGCCGGGAACCATTGCGGCGGCCGTGTATGGCGGACATCGTTTCGCACGCGAACTGGGATCCGACGCCACAGAAGGTTTCTTGCGTCATCGCGAGCTTCCCGAACTTGCCGAACTTGGTCCGCGGCTCGCCAGTTGAGAAGGCCGGGCGCGAGAAATCGTCCCGACAGCCATCGGAAGGGCGAGCCACTTCCAGCAAGGCGGCGAAAGAATGCGAACGGGAACAACCGATGCCCAGACACCGAGGCCGCGTCTCGGTCAAGATCATGATCCACGCAGGCGTGGTCGCGCTGCTTTATCTTACGTTCTCGTTCGCGCTGTTCCTGGGCCTCCAGGTCCGACCGCTGTACGGGGACATCGGTCTCGGGGTCACGGCAGTGCTGGTGGCGGCCTATGTCTACTTCGGCTTCATCAGGAGAAGATGACCCTGGCGGTAGGATAGTTCGTGCGCACGGGACCGAATCCCGGCGTGCGTCAAAGCGATTTGGGAGAATGACCGCTCGACGTCCTTCCAACATGCGATGCGACCGGCACGAAGGCCCACATCTCTCGAATGCGTCCGTTGCAATCTCCAGGGTCAGGGTGAGGACAGAATACTGGCAAGGCGTGTCCAGCGTTGGCTGCCAGCGGAATCCTGGACGGCGATGGCGATGGCCTTGTGCTGGCCGACGATGACCACCAGTCGGCGGCCACGGGTGATGCCGGTGTAGAGGAGGTTGCGACGCAACATGGCGTAGTGCTGGGTGAGGATGGGGATGACGACGATGGGGTACTCGGATCCCTGGCTCTTGTGAATGGTGACGGCATAGGCTGGAACCAGCGCGTCGAGGTCAGCAGGATTGTAGGTCACCAGGCGGTCATCGTAGGCCACGGTGACGGTTCCTTCTTCTGGTGACACGTTGTCGACGTGGCCGATGTCGCCGTTGTAGACCTCCCGGTCATAGTCATTCTCGATCTGCATCACCTTGTCCCCGGACGCAAAGGTGCGGCCGAACTTCTCGATGACATTGGTTCTCGCCGGATTGAGAGCGCGCTGCAGTTCGGTGTTGAGCGAAACGGCACCAATGGCACCACGGTTCATGGGACACAGAACCTGGATGTCGCGAACCGGGTCGGCGCCGAATCGTTTGGGGATGCGGTTGCAAACGATCTTCACGATGCGATCGACCGCAATGGCAGGATCCCCCGCGGGCACAAAGTAGAAGTCGCTGTCGCTGTCGGGAGCGCCGAGATCGGGCATGATCCCGTCGTTCACCTGGTGGGCGTTCATGACGATGCGGCTCCGCGCCGGCTGACGAAACACCTCACGAAGGCGGGTCACCGGAATGCCGCCGCTTTCGATCATGTCGCCCAGAACCTTGCCGGGTCCCACCGACGGCAACTGGTCGACATCACCGACCGCCAGGAACGCGGCATCCCTTGGCAAGGCAGACAGGAGAGCATGCATCAATGGCACATCGACCATGGACATCTCGTCGACGACAAGAAGAGTGCATTCGAGGGGGTTGTCCACATTGCGCCGGAATCTGCCGTTTCGAGGATCAACTTCGAGGAGACGGTGGATGGTCTTCGCCTCCATGCCCGTAGCCTCGCTCATGCGTTTGGCCGCTCGCCCGGTCGGAGCGGCAAGCAACACCTTCACCTTCTTGGCGGCAAGGATGGCAAGGATGGCATTGACAATGGTTGTCTTGCCGACACCAGGACCGCCGGTGATGACCATGACTTTCGCTGTCAAGGCAGCTCTCACCGCTTCCTTCTGGCTTGCCGCCAGTTCAATGCCAATGCGCCCCTCCACCCAGGGGATCGCCTTGCCGGCATCGATTGCCGGCCATGGGGGAGGATGCCGAAGGAGGGCAACCAGCATTCGGGCAATTCCGGTCTCGGCGTGATGGAGGCCGGCCGGAAAGACACAGTCACTCTCCCCGACCCGATCCAGGACAACCGTCCCCTCCGCAAGCTCAAGATCGAGTGCCTCGCGAACCAACGGCTCGGGACATTCGAGAAGGTGCACGGTGATCGACACAAGTTCATCGAGAGGAAGACCGCAGTGCCCTTCGCCTGCGGCTTCAGAAAGCCCGTAGTTCACCCCGGCACGAAGCCGCACCATGGCGTCGGGTCTGATACCGAGTTTCATCGCAATCGTATCGGCGGTCGTGAATCCGATGCCACGGATGTCATAGGCGAGCCGGTAGGGGTTTTCCGACATGACCTGCAGTGCATCGTTCCCGTAGGTCTTGTAGATGCGCACCGCACGTGTGGTGCCGATCCCATGGCTGTGAAGGAAGACCATGATCTCCCGGACCACCTTCTGCTCAGCCCACGCCTCGATGATTCGATCAACGCGCTTTGGCCCGATGCCCGCAACGTCCCTGAGGCGTTCCGGTTCCGCTTCGATGATGTCGAACAGTCGATCGCCGAATGCGCGAACCAGCTTGCGGGCATAGACCTGACCAATCCCCCTCACCATCCCGGAAGCAAAGTACCTCTCGATGCCATCAGCCGTGGTCGGCGGAGACAATCTCATGAAGCGGGCACGAAACTGCCGACCATACTTGCGGTCGTTCTCCCAGGAACCGTTTGCGGTCAGCCACTCCCCCGGAGCGACCGAGGCGGCTCGACCAACAATGGTGACGGGATGACGAACGCCCCGGACCTTGGACCGCAGGACGCAGAACCCACTGTCCTCGTTGTGGAAGGAAACATGCTCGATCACGCCGGCAATGACGGTTTCCTCGTTTTCCTGGTCCCGTCCGCTCATCAACTGCCCTTCGGATCCGTTGTCATGGAACGGCTCACGAAGAGAACCTTGTGAACAGTTGATTGCCTTCCCGAATCGAGTGATCTCCGACCGGCCCGTAGCCCAAATCACCAAGGTAGCCTGTCAGCTCTTCGATGCTGTCGCCTCGCCGGGCGAGGTGTCCGTTCACCAACTCGATGTAGAGTGCCGGAGAGAATCTTGTCAGCGTCTCTCTTGCACCGACAAGCATGCGCATCTCGGAGCCCTCGATGTCCACCTTGATGAAATCGATGCGCCGAATGTCGTGCTCCGCCACGACGTCATCGAGACGCCTGATGGCGATATCCTCAGTCACCGCTCGCCGCCGCTCCGGTTGCCCAGAGTCGTCAATGAAACTCAGTCCGAAGCCGATACTGCCGGACTCCTTGATGGGCACGTTGAGAACATTGTCTTGCGATGAGTCACCAAGACCGCAGGCATGAATGGTGACGTTCGACAACTTCTTGAAGGTCTTCACGGTGCGCAGGATTGAGAGGGCATAGGATCCTGGTTCAAAGGCATGCACATGACCCTGCGGGACCATCGCGGCGAAGAACTTCGTGAACTGTCCGGCGTGAGCGCCCACATCGAGCACAACACCGCCTGTCGGAATGAAAGGCCGGAATTGGGAGTGCAGCTCCAGGTGATGCTGCCGTGTGTGAGCCTTCCAGAGATGGGCCAACCAGGTCAGCCTTTGCCGCAAGGTAAGCTGCGGTACTTCCGTCATTCAATCGAGGCCCTGTTGCCAGTTCATCCGGGTCCCCACTATTCTCGGTGAAGAGCCTGGACACCATACCATCATGACGCCATCAGCCATCGTTGATCCAGCCCGCTACCTGGGGGACAGCCATCTTGCCCGGCTGCTGGCACAAGGACGCACGGGAAAGTCCGTCGCCGACGTCCGTGGCATGATTGCCGGTGTCCTGGCCGCACCGGAGGACATCGATCCCGACCTCTGGCTTCGCATGGTAACGGAGGCGCCGGACGACGAACTGGCAGAGCAACTCCAGGCGCTGAAAGGGACACTTGAAGAGAAGACCCGCTACGGTCTCGAGGTTCCTGCTCCCGCCTGGCGTCTGAAGGCCCTGCGCGACGAACTGAAGCGGCTCGGTCTGGACGGGTTCATTGTTCCTCATGCCGATGAGCACCAGGGCGAGATGCTCCCCGTCCGCAGCGAACGGCTGGCCTGGCTGACGGGATTCAGTGGATCGGCAGGTGTTGCCGTGATTCTGAACGACAAGGCCGCCATCTTCGTTGACGGACGCTACACGCTCCAGGTTGGAATGCAGGTGAACGGTGCCGAATTCGAATTCCTTCACCTGATGAACGAGCCTCCGCGCGACTGGATCGCGGACCATCTCGAGAGCGGAAAACTCGGCTTCGATCCGTGGTTGCATGGCAAGGTCGAAGTGGAGATCCTGCGGAAGGCCGCGGAAAGCGCCGGTGGCTCGCTGGTTCCCTGCGACAGCAATCCCGTCGATCAGATCTGGTTCAACCAGCCCCCTCCTCCGCTTTCCCCTGTTCGTCCCCACGCCCTCGAGTTTGCCGGCGAAACCGCCTCATCGAAGATCGCGAGGATCGCTGCATCACTTGCCGAGAAGAGCCGCGACGGTGCGGTGGTCTCCGATCCGACGTCGATTGCCTGGCTTCTCAACATCCGTGGTGGTGACCTCCCGGGAACACCGGTTTGTCTCGGGTTCGCCATCATCAGCAGGGAGGGTTCGATCACTCTCTTCGCCGATCAGAGGAAGTTCACGCCGGAGGCTCTCTCCTGGCTGCCCGACAATGTCTCTGTGCGACCTCAAGACGAGCTGACCGCCGGGCTTGCCCATCTTGCGTCGGACGGCGCAACGATTGTTGTTGACCGCCAATCCGGTGCCGCGTGGCTCCAGGAACGCATCGAGGCAGCCGGAGGGGCCGCCCTGGTTGAGCAGGATCCGTGCGCCCTTCCCCGGGCCATCAAGAATGCAGCCGAAGTCACCGGCATGACCAACTGTCATGTCCGCGACGGCGCAGCACTTGCCACCTTCCTGTGCTGGCTCGATCAGTCCACCCGTCCGGGAAGCAACGTGACGGTTGATGAGATGACGGCCGAGAGAATGCTGGAGCAATGCCGGCGGCGGGTTGACGGCTACAGGGGATACAGCTTCGATACCATTTCGGGGTTTGGTCCCAACGGCGCGATCGTGCACTACCGGTCCAGCGACGCAACCAACCGCGCTTTCGAACCCGGTTCGCTCTACCTCGTCGATTCGGGCGGGCAGTATCCGGATGGCACGACCGACGTCACGCGCACAATCGCCATCGGCGAACCGCACGAGGAGCACAAGCGTCACTTCACCGCGGTGCTCAAGGGCCATATTGCGATTGCCACCGCGCGCTTTCCCAAGGGCACCAATGGGGCGGCCATCGATACCCTGGCCCGATTGCCGCTCTGGAAACTCGGAGCCGACTATGACCACGGCACGGGTCATGGTGTCGGAAGCCATCTTGGAGTCCACGAGGGTCCGCAGAACATCTCCAAACGCGGCCACACCGCGCTGGAACCAGGCATGATCGTCTCGAACGAACCCGGCTACTACCGTGCCGGCGCCTGGGGAATCAGGATCGAGAACCTCGTGGTGGTGGAGGAAGACGGCCAGCCGGGGGAGCGTCCCATGCTCCGTTTCTCGACACTCACCCGGGCACCGATCGACCGGCGGCTGGTGAATGCCGGCGATCTGAGTGATGAGGAAGCCGACTGGCTCGATGCCTATCACGCAGAGGTTCGCGAGTCCTTGAGACCTCTGGTCGACGCCGAAACAGCCGCCTGGCTGGACGATGTCACGCGACCGATACGTGATGGGTCCTGAGCCTCCCGCCAACCGCAGGAGTCAGCATTGATGAGTGGATCAGATCCGTGACCTCTCCCCTTCTTGCCACGCCCTCCGGAAAACCGCGGGCCCGGGCACTGGGAATTCCCTTCGAAGGCCGTCCGGGGCCGTTCAACGCCATCACCGACGTCGCTGACGTCGAAGTCGGTTACGCAACACTCATTCGCGGCGACGGCGGCCCTCTTGTCGTCGGCTCAGGTCCCGTGCGCACGGGAGTCACGGCCATCATCCCGCGAGGCAAGGCCGGAGCCAGTCTTCCGGTCTGGACCGGTCAGTTCAGCCTCAACGGCAACGGCGAACTCACGGGAAGCTGGTGGATCGACGAAGTCGGGCACAGTGACGGTCCGATCACCATCACCAACACCCATTCGTGTGGCGTCGCCCGCGACGCCACAATCGAGTGGCTGAACCACCAGTTCGATGCCTACGGAGAAGGCGCCGATTGGGGATTGCCGGTCGCCGGAGAGACCTGGGACGGCTGGCTTAATGACATCAACGGCTTTCACGTCAAGCGGGAGCATGTCTTCGAGGCGATTGACTCCGCGACGGGAGGTCCTCTCGAGGAGGGCAGTGTCGGAGGTGGTACCGGCATGATGCTCTATGGAATGAAGGGCGGATCGGGAACAGCCTCCCGCAAGGTGACCCACGAGGATCAGTCCTACACCGTCGGAGCCTTCGTTCAGGCGAACTTCGGCCTCAGGTCCCAACTCGTCATTGCCGGCATCCCGATGGCCGAGCACCTCCCGGGCCCGGACCCCTATGCAATGGAAGCGGGTTCGATCATCGGCGTGGTGGCGACCGATGCGCCGCTGGTCTCCCACCAGTTGAAGAGACTCGCCCGGCGCGTGTCACTGGGCGTGGGCCGCGGCGGCTCGATTTCCGGTCATGGATCAGGGGACATCTTTCTTGCCTTCACCACGGCGGGATCCGATGCCCTGGGACGGGACACCCCCTACCTCGAACTCGCCATCATTCCTGATCACCGACTCGACCCCTTCTTCGAGGCCGTCATCCAGGCGGTCGACGAGGCCATCATGAATGTCCTGGCTGTCAGTGAGGAAATGGTGGGTGTCGACGGACACACGGCGCCGGCACTCGACAGGGACAAGGTGACGGCCGTGCTGAAGCAGTTCGGCCGCTACCGCGAGCCTCCTGGCCTCTGAGGACCTTGTCCGCATCGCAGCCGGCATGAGAGAATTCGATACGACAACGGCAAGGGAGGTCCCCACATGGGCCGCATGATCAGTTTTTCACGCCCGGATGGCGGTTCCACCAGTGGTTGGCTGGCCGAGGCAGGGGGTGACCGCCCGGGTATCATCGTCCTCCAGGAGTGGTGGGGTCTCAACGATCAGATCTGTGGCATCGCGGATCGCTTCGCGCGTCACGGCTACAATGCCCTTGCCCCCGACCTCTACGAGGGAAGGGTGACCGGGGATCCGGACGAGGCCGGGCACATGATGGAAGGGCTCGATTTCCCGGGCGCAACCCACCAGGACATCAAGGGCGCAGCCCGTCATCTCAGGTCCGTCTCTAACGGCCGCGTCGCCGTCACGGGATTCTGCATGGGCGGAGCGCTCACCATCGCTGCTGCCGTCCATGTCGCCGAATGCGACGTGGCTGTCGCATTCTACGGCATTCCGCCGAAGGAGTTCGCGGACGCATCGAACATCGGCATCCCGTTCCAGGGCCATTTCGCCAACACCGATGACTGGTGCACGCCCGAGGCCGTCGACAGTCTGGTGGCCGACCTCAACGCCGGCGGCGTAGCCCACGAACTCTACAGGTACGATGCCGAGCACGCCTTCTTCAACGAAGTGAGCGATGCCTACGATGTCGGCAGTGCCCGCACATCGTGGACCCGCACCATGGAGTTCCTTTCAGCCAAGCTGTGAAGAACGGGCCTGGCATCGTTCCATACACCCTGCAGGTCGTCGGCACGTTCGACATGCCGCGAGCCTAGAACCCAGCGTGCCAGCCGGTCAGCAAGGTGATCTGTGGCGCCGCTGCCGCATCGTGCCGGGCATGGCGGGTCGCCGTGGCTCCCAGGCGGAACAATCCACCGGCAAGCGGCCGTTCCCAGCGTACCGAGAGATCGAGTTGTCTGCCTGAGGGAGCGAGATCGGCCGAGACAGTCCGGCGGATGACTTCTCGGCTCCGGGTGCGGCCAACGGGAACGGTCAAGACGGCATCGCCGTTCTCGACCCGCAGCGGCTGCGCTAACGAGACCTCGAGGAGGCTCTTCTCATCAATCGGTCGTGATACGCGAAACGCGAACGCGCTTGTGGTGAGCGCCTTGATGTCGTCGATGATCCCGCTCCGCGCACGCGCATGGACGATGCCGATTTCCGGCCCTCCGTTCAGTCGCCATTTGCCTGCCGTGCGATCGATTTCAACGCCAAGAAACATGGAATGGGCATCGAGGTTGCCGAAAGCCCCTTCCGCGGTCGTCGAAAGCAAACCCCGACGCTCGCCGAGCCAGCCGGCCCGCAGGCCCCACGCTTCTGCCGTCGGTTGCCAGGACACCAGCACGCCCGACGCGGGCTGCAAGCCGTCCACGCCGTCGGTCGTAAACGCGGTTGCGACAAGCCCGTCGGGTCGGCCGACCGTGAGGCTGAGCGCGTCCCGCGCGAGCAGAGCATGACCCATGTCGGTGCCGCCCGGCGCTCCCCCAAGACCGAAACGGGGTGCGAATGTCGTCCGGTCATCGCCGGCATCAACACCTTGTGTCCCTGCATCGATCGGCGGTGCCGCCAGGAATTCACGCATGTGCGCCAGGGAATCCGGCGAAGGCGGCACGACAATCAGGTGGCCGAGATCGTACCAGAACGGGGCGCCCAGCGCGTCGAAGCCGGCCACTTCGTGCCGCGCGAGCGCGCTTACCAGGCCGTCACCGAACGCCTCGCCGAGTTGCAGACTCGACTGAACGACGGGCATTCCTGCTCCAACGGCTGCGCTTTCTGCAGGTATCCTTGCCACACCGACCGGAGACAGCGCCGTGTTCAGATCCAGCATCCCGTGCCCGTAGATCGAACGGTCAGCAAATTGACCTCCGCTGTCCGCTGTATGAAAGAGGCGCGCCACCACTTCTTCGTTGGGAAGCTGGTCGCGAAACAGCTGCTTCATCAGCGCGAGACCGCCCGAGACCATCGGGGCCGCAAACGATGTCCCGCTCGCTCGCGTAAGACCCCGTACCGCTTCGCCCTGGTAGGGCCCGAAAAAGGCCATCCACACCAAATGCCCCGGTGCTGCGATGCACCAGTCGGCAACAATACCGCAACGGTTGGAGAACTGCGCAATCTCCCCCTCTTCGTCGGTGGCCACCACGGCGATCGAGTGGCCGCGGAGTTCCTCGACGTGTGCCGTCAGACCCGAAAGGAAGCTGGCCGAACTGGCCTCCAGAACCCCCGCCGGGCGCCCGAGGTGGTCTGTCTGATCAGCACCCACGCAATTGGCGCTGCCCGGGATGCAGAGGCGTCCGTTGGAGTTGCCGGCCGCCCATACCAGGATCGTCTTGTCGTCGCGGTCAGCCTGGGCCAGCGCCTCGATCGTCCTTGGTATCGAGGCCCGGAGGACGGCCCTGTCCCCGTAGTTCTCGGCGAGACCCTCTAGACCGAAGCTCATGTTGAAAATGTCGATGTCCCGGGAGAGAAGGTCCGCGAACGCCTCCGCTTCATCCTCGTCCGATCCTTCCAGCCTGGAAAGCACCACCGGTTCGAAGGGAGTCCCCGGCGGAGGTGGATCATTGAGACGGATCGCGAACATCTTGAGCGTGGCGTAGGGTGCGATACCGGAATACTGATACTTGTCCATTGGGTTCTCGCGGCCAGCGATGATGCTGGCGACGCCGGTGCCATGCGAGAATTTCTCGCCGGTTTCCTCCGTGGCGCCCTCCAGAAGTTCCAGTGTGACCTCGCCGGCAGCCGCTCCTTCCATGAACACCGAATGGCCGAGATCGATGCCCGAGTCGATCACGCCGACGCTGACGCCTTCGCCAGGTGTGTCCGAGCCACGAAGGAGCCGGAGGTGGGCCCAGGCCTCCGCAAGATTGATGCTCTCCATTGCCCAGCGATCTTCAAGTCCCGGCGATGAAGAACGGATTTCTTGTGCGATATTCTGATGCGCGTCCCGGTAATCATGCATGGAATAGCAACGATCATCCGCCTCGACCGGACACGGACTGCTGCCGCCGCCGCCGCAGCCCGACAATATGAGGAAGGCCATGGTCACCAGCGACGGTCGCCACCAGCCTGTTCCGTGCGAGGACTCCGAAGGCAAAGCACGTCTCAGAAAAGAAGCATCCATGGGTCACCTAACTCGATGATCGCAGAGTTTGATGACGTCCTGCGGGGCGTCAATTTCTGCCCGGACTCTAGCTGGTTGCCGCGCAGGCGACACGGCCATTGATGCGGACAACTCCATCAGAAGCGAATGCGCACGCGCACCGCCGACCTCGCAGCCATCAGGCATCGTCGGCCTCTCCTGGTGTGATCAGGCGGCCGTGGCGGCGGTCAGGAGACGGTCGATGTCGTCGGAAGAGGTGTTGAAGGACGTGACGAGACGCACGGTGCCGGTGTCCTCGCCGGTGGGCTGAATGGGATAGAATCCGAACCCGGTCCTCTCGAGACGCTCGAAAACGGCCAGGGGCATCTCGAGGAATATCTCGTTGACGTCAACGGGGTGGATAAGGCGGACACCCTCGATCTCCTGGAGGCCGTCGGCCAGCCTGCTTGCCTGGGTATTGGCGTTGCGCGCCCATGCCAGCCAGTTTCCAGACTCGAGATAGGCTTCCAGCTGGGCCGATACGAAGCGCATCTTGGAAAAGAGCTGACCAGCCCTCTTGTGGTGGCGGTGCAGGATGGGAACGTCCTTTCTCCTGTCGCCGAAGACAACGATGGCCTCTGCCGCCATGCAGCCATTCTTGGTGGCGCCGAAGGAGAGCACCTCAACACCGGCCCGCCAGGTCATGTCGGCAGGCCGGCAGTCGAGGGCGGCAACCGCGTTGGCGAAGCGGGCTCCATCCATGTGAACGGCAAGACCGAGACCGCGCGCCGTGTCGCCAAGGGCGCGTATTTCATCCGGAGAATAGAGCGTGCCGCACTCGCTCGCCTGGGTGATGGACAACACCGATGGCCGGGGATGGTGGACGTCTTCGGCATCCATCGGCGCAGCTCCGCGGCGCAGGACGTCCGGGTGAAGGCGCCCGTGATCGCCGTCGAGACCGATCAGCTTGGCGCCACCGGTGAAGAACTCCGGCGCATTCGCTTCGTCGACGACGATGTGGGCACCCTCATAGCAGAATATGGCGCCCCAGGGAGGTGTGAGGAACGCCAGCGACAGTGCGTTGGCGATGGTCCCCGTCCCCACCGGCACAACGGAGACGTCGGTCTCGAAGATCTCGCCAAACTTCTCTTCGAGGGCAAGGGTCAGTCCGTCACCGCCATAAGAATCGACTCCGCCGGCACTCGACCGGGCCAAGGCCTCGATGATCTCCGGCGCCATGCCGGACGCGTTGTCGCTGCCGAAATGAGGCTGATGCATCACAATACCGGGGGATCACCCGTCACCCAGGAGCGCGTCAATGCGCTCCATGAGATCAGTCTGTTCGCGTTCGAGACGCCGGGCCTCGACTGCATCGATCCCTCCGTCCCGATTGAGCGCCTCCAGTTCGCTTGCCAGTTCCTGTTCGCGTCTCAGAACGTCGTCGAGAACCAGCTGATCGACCGCCTGGCCTTCCCTCGCTTCCTCGAGACGGCTGAGAGCATCAACCTGCCTGGCATTGAGACCGGCGAGGCGCCGGGCGGCCTCGGCGCGTTCTCCCTCAAGCGCCTCGGCCTCCGCCTCGAGACGATCGGCCTCGCCCTGAAGAACCCTGGCACGCAGGCGGGCCCGGGCGAGATCGTCGCGCAGGTCATCAAGGCAGGCGTCGTAGGTTCCCGACAGGGAGTTGTCGAGAAGCGAAAAGAGATTGACGTCCCGTTCAGCATCGGCGCACGGATCACCGGATGTCGCCATGCAGGCGGAGAGGAACGCGGCTGTCACCGGAACGGCAAGAATGTGGCGAAGCAGACCAGCGTGCATCACACCGACGGCCTCTCGACGCCGTCTGGCGCGCCGGCAATCAGCGTGACCATGGCGTCCTCGATCGCTTCGAGTCTGGCAATGTGCTGGCGTTGTGCCGATTTCGCCGCATCAAGGCGGGAGGTGTCGTACCCTGCGCTCTTGTACTTGGAGATGCTCCGGTTGAGAGTTGCGATGCGCTCTCTCGTGGCATCAATCATCGAACGCACGCTGCCACGATCCTTTTCTATTTCAAGGAGCGCCCTCTCGTACTCCTGATTGTCGAGGGCACCAGCCTCATACTCCTTGTTGAGGCGGTCTATGTCCCGTTTCTGCCAGTCGAGTGCAGCTTGCGCCAAGGCAGTGTTCTTGCGGGATTCTTGCGTCAGTTCCTCGGCAACGGCGATGTCCTCGTCGAGTGATTCCCTGGACGCCTGGAACTCTGAATGATCACGCGTCAGGTAGGAGCCGCCGACGTATCCGGCAACCCCGCCAGCAGCGGCGCCGAGCAGCGCCCCCTCCTCGTCCCCGGCGGCATAGCCAATGATGCCACCGATGATGGCGCCGGCCACGGCAGAAGCAACCCGGGCCTCGGCATAGTCGTCGTATGAGTCGGCCTGATCGCGCAGGGCCCCCTGCTCCTCCGACACCTCACTGCCCGACATGATGGTCCCAAGGTCGCTGAAGATGTTCGCCGTGCTGCCATCCTCATTGGTGACGCAACCGGCAACAAGGATGAAGGCGCCAACCATGGCCAGAAGTCGAGCATGCATCGCTAGTCCAACCTTTCGTTCGAGGCACTGGAACAGGTGCGCAATCATGGTGCAATCCCTTGTCCCAGACAACGGTTCAAAACAGAGGCCTTTACCTACCAGAGTCCGGGTGCCGGGTTGGCGCTTGTGCTGAAGGGAACTTTGCCTTGCTGACCTGTGACCTCTCCCGATTCCGCACGTGCGGGGCTGATGCTGGGTGCTGTATCCCGAACCTCACCGGTTCGCTCTCTTGTGATCAAACACGGCATACAGAGACTTGCCTCAGGGCGCGTACGACCATTCCTCACATGCCGAGCATGACAGGCCTGACTTCAAGGAGCGTGCCGTCGGCATCGGACCTCTGCATTGCGATAGAATTCGCACGTCGGCACAGCCGCGAGAATGTCGCAGACGTCGCGTCCTGAAAGGACACGCAGTTCAGCCAGCGACGGGTCACATGGACGTCGCCGCCATGGTACCGGTCGACTTCTTCGGCCGGCGCCACGTTGAAGAGCAGCGCGAGTGCCTCCACCACGCCTCCTCCATGGCTTGTAATGTCCACATCCGGGCAGGAAGAAAGGCGTCAAACCCCGTCAGGCTAGGGCTCGGGTGGCGCTAAGGTCGCGGGTGTCAACGCGTCGAAAATGCCCGTAAAGCGTCCATGCGAGCCATCGTTCTCAGCGAACAGCACATCGGCCGAGCCGACCACACGCCGGGGGTTGCCATCCTCATCCGGCACGTTCGAGAACTGCCCCTGCCACGTCCCGGCGCTGTTCACAATGGTGCGGTCGGGATGCGCCACGGTGATGGCGGTGTCCTCAAAGGCCCCTCTTGCACCAATCGGAGCTTCGAATCGCACTTCGTAATCGGCGGGCAACGCCACGGGATCGTCCGCCCACCACGGCACGGCTGGATGGAGATGGCGACCGGGCGCGGTTTCGATCGGTTTCAGACAGCCGAGACAACCGGTAAGGCGGCTCTGGCCGAAGTCGGCGGTCAATGAGAGTGATCCCGTGAATTCCGCGACCTCATCGGACCCGGCCAACTCTCCCCACGCCCGCCCATAGTTGTACGTGTAGAGGCCACCCATCGCGCCGATGTAGGTGGCTGTGCCCGCGACCGGGAGGTCGGGCGGGTAGCCCGGATCGAGTTCCGGGCCATCGAGGAACGTCCCCCGCGCGGCGGCTTCGATCTCATCAAAGAAGACATCCGGCGGGTAGATCAGCCACCATCCCGCCGCGAGGTAATCGGTCGGGTCAGCATTGTTCCAATCGACGACGGCGTAGAGAAACACCAGACCGTCGTAGTGGTTGTTTGCCAGCAGCCATTCACGGCTCGAATGATTGGGCTGGAGGGGACGCGGGAGAAATCGTCCCCACGATGCATCGAAATCCCGGATGGTGTTGAGGGTGCGGGTCCCTCCGTCAGGAAGCTGCACGTCGACACTGAACACACCTTCGACGAAGGACGTCGCCGTCCGGAACGGTTGGGATTCGGGCGTGAGCGTGGGGATTTCGACCGGCGGAAGCGGCCCGGCTTCGTCGTTCCCACCGCCCCCACACCCACTGAGAACCAGCACCACTCCCGCCATGGCGGCAACAAACACTCGCTGAAACATCATCGGACCCATTCCCTTCTTCCAGGATCAATCGACATTTGGATCTCTCATCATGCAGCGGTTCCGTCCGGCAGGCACCCCGGACGTCGTCAGGCGTGTGCAATCAACTGCTCGTGAACACGACACATGACGCCGCCGATCGATTTCATGAATGTTGCCAATCCCGTGACGGGCGCGGGTTCGGTCGATGTCTCGTTCAGCGCCAGTCAGGGCGGGTTATCCCCGTTGACGCTTCACAGTCCGGCAAACATGCGGGTAAGCTTGTTTTGGCAGACAGGAGGCGCAGGATGATGACCGGAGCGTGGAATGTCAGGGCATCAATACCTGTTGTAATCTGCTTCTTGTTGCTGGCGGGCATCCTGAGCGATGTGCGTTCGGCCCAGGCGCAGGAGGCGTGCCCGCTTCCCGCTGGCGAGACGCCTCCAGCAGACCCGCCCGTGACGGCGCAGCAGGTTGAAAACGGCAGCGCCACTCTGGCGCAGTTCGCGCAGGCCGCGACGGCGCAGTTCGAGCGCAGAGGCTCCGAAACGCTGACCGCACAACAGATTGCGTACTCGGGATGCCGGCTCCGTCTGGAAGACGGCCCGTGGCGTTCTGGCTCCACGTACATCGTGACGCTGACGCTCGATGGGCGAGTGTTTCTCCATGCCAAGGACATGTCCCTTTCGGCCGGCAAGCTCAGCCCCGTAATTTATGGAGCGATCCTTCGGGAACTGGGAATTGACCTCACCGACCCCTCAACCATCACCACCGCCAAGTCCAGGGCTGGCGCCTCGTTCAGTGTACCCAACGTCCCCGGCGCCTCTGGCTATGCGGCCGTCTACGTCTCGGTCAACTCGGAGCGACCTTTCTTGCTGCTCGCCGGATTCGATCTCACCGCATCCCACCTGACGGAAGAAGCCATCGATTACGGCACACCGGCCATCACCGCCAGTGACGTGGTGGACCGCAGGACCCTGAAGGCCTTCGTCACGGAAGCGCTGAAGTTCCTCATCCAGACCCAGAGTGGCGTGAGTTCGACCGCGGAATCCAGGGCTGCTTTCGCAAAGGCCAGGCTTGCGCTCAGGGATCCGAACGGACCCTGGAGGCACGGCTCCGTCTATCTCTACATTCTGGATCGGACCTCCAACGTCATCCTGTTTCACGGAGCGTTTCCCGACAGGTTCGAATTGAAGCCCCTGGTACCGACCGTCCGGGACGTCGTGACGGGAAGACTCGTTCTGCCGCAGGTCATCGCGGCGGCAGTCAGCAGCCCGGAGGGCGGCTTCCTCGAGTACTACTGGGATGATCCCACCGACGACACCGACAGCGCCGACATTCCCAAGCTGGGATACGCACGGCAGTTCGTCAGAACGATCATGACTAGTGACGGAACCGAGATCAGCACCAACCTCATCATCGGCTCGGGCGTTTACCTGAGAACCCCCGCGGCGGTGGCGGGCGACCCCAACGCGGTGATCGAGGCGGTGTTGCCCCAGGTGATGCGGGCGATGACGGCGAGCACGGTCGACGCGGTCTCGGGCCGCATCGCCGAGGCGGCCTCCGGCACGGCATCGCAGGAGCTGAGCCTGGGCGGCGCCTCGACGCTGGCGGACGTCCTGATGGCCAACGGCCAGGCCCTGGAGAACGGCACCTTCGATCCCGGCCAGATGCTCGCGGGCTCGTCCTTCATCCTGCCGCTCGCCGCGGCGGGAGGAGCGGGGAGCAGTCCGCTCGACAGCCTGACGCTGTGGGGAAGCGGCGACTGGCGCAACATCTCCGGCGGCAATCCCCAGGGCGTCACCTACGACGGCAACGTGCTGAGCGCCAACCTGGGGGTCGACACCCGGCTGGGCGAAGACCTGCTGGCGGGGGTGTCCCTGGGCCGCTCGCGGGGCTCGGTGGACTACACCGAGGCCCGCGCCTCGGCGGGCGAGTTCACGACGACGGTGACGAGCGTCACCCCCTACATGGGCTGGCAGGGATCGGGCGGCATGAGCCTGTGGGCCCTGGCGGGTCATGGCTGGGGCGAGGTGGAGATCGAGGATGCGGCGGGGACGCAGTCGAGCGACATGACGCAGATCGTGATGGCGGCGGGTCTCTCCGGGACTCTGGTCTCCAGCGACGAGCTGATCGAGGGCGGCACGACGCGTCTGCGCATGAAGGGCGATGCCGCCTTCACGGAAGCGGAAGTCGACGGCTCGGGCACGATCGAGGCCGTGACGCTGGAGGCCGGCCGTCACCGTCTGACGCTCGAGGGGAGCCACACCCGGCGCCTGGAGTCGGGGGCGACGTTGACGCCATCCCTCGAGGTCGGCATGCGGAACGACGTCGGCGACGGCGAGACCGGCAGCGGCATCGAGGCGGGCGGCGGCCTGCGCTTTGCCGACGAGGCGACGGGCATCACCGTCGAGGGCCGGGCGCGGACGCTTCTCAACCACGGCGGCGGCTCCGAGGAATGGGGTGTGAGCGGCCTGGTGCGTCTCGATCCGGGTTCCGCGGGCCGTGGTCTTGCACTCAGCGTGCGTCCCGCGTGGGGCCCGACGGCGAGCGGCGTCGAGCGTCTGTGGCAGACCGGCGTTGTCCCGGGAGCGACCCGGGAGAGCGGACGTCTGGAGGCGCGCGTAGGCTACGGCATGGCGTTGCTGGGAGGCCACGCCACGGGGACGCCGGAGATGGCGCTCGGGCTCTCGGAGGCCGGCCGCGACTGGCGTCTTGGCTGGACCCTGGGGCTTGCCCGGACGGAGCCGACCTCGTTCCACGTCAGCCTGGAGGCGACGCGGTGGGAGCCCGCACACGACGACGCAACGCCGGAGAACCGGGTCGGGATCACCGCTTCCATGCGCTGGTAGGACGAGGGAAGGCCATCAACACCACGTCCTTGCCTTGCCTGGTGCAGTTGGCAGGCGCCCGTGTCCGCGATGGAGCGATGACCTGAACCTTGAGGTGCAGCTGCCGCTGGAGTGATTGATCGGAATCCGGCGACTAGCCGGAAACTCAGAGAATCACCCATTCCCGCAAGATCCACCTCAGTGCTGTTCCGTCCAGATTGTCCACGTCACCTGCAACCACCGCCACTTGCCGGTCTCAGGGCCATAGGGAGTTCTCGGCAACTGCGTGGTGCAGTCGCTCGAAGGTCCACACGTCGATCCCGTCTGCCGTCCGGAAAGACCTCCTGCCACCGTAGACGAGGATTCGACGCACCACACCCGCAAGTGCTCCGACCGCATGCAGCCCCGGCAGCATGCCAGTGTGATAGCGTGGCTGGGACTTGACCTCGATCGCCACGAACTCCTTGCCTCGCCGGAGCAGGAAATCCACCTCTGTCCGGGTTGCGGACTGCGGCGCCCAGTAGTGCAGATCCTCGAACAGTCCCCCCTCTTCCCCGTGAACCCGCAGCAGATGCAGAACCCAGCCTTCAAGGAGTGCGCCACGTTCTTCGGATGAAACTGGACGGTGGATTTTCTTCACCACCCGCACCAGGCCCGGATCGGCCCAGTAGAGCTTTGGATGATGGCGTTCGCGCACTCGCAACCGCGGCTGGAAGGCGGGCAGGCGGAACACAACCAGGGTGTCTTCAAGGATATCCAGATAGCCCTCAACGGTGGTCCGTGCGACACCGCAGTCACGTGCAATGCCTGAGACGTTTATGACCAGTGCGTGACAGAGAGCGGCAATGGGCAGGAATCGTGCAAAGCCTGGCAGGTTCCTGACGAGTCCCTCTGCCCGGATCTCTTCGCGGAGATAGAACAGGGCGTAGCTCTCAAGCACCGCACGTCTGTCTTCCGCAATCCAGACCAGAGGGATGGTTCCCGTGTCGAGTGCGGCGTCAAGATCGAAGTCATCGCCGAGTTCAGCGGGAGTGAGGGGATGCATGGTCCTGTGCAATGCCCGGCCAGCGAGCAGGTTGACACCGGCCGCCTTGAGCTTGCGTGCGCTCGATCCAAGGAGGACAAAGTTGAGCTGGTGTACCTCGATATGGCGATGCACCTCGTTGAGGAGATTGGGGAGGCGCTGGATTTCGTCGACCACCACCCAACTGCCAGGTTTCGCTGCCTGCAGATCCCGGACGAAGAGGGATGGATCGACGAGATAGTCCTGGTAGCGCGCCTCATCGAGGAGATCGATCCAGAGTGCATCGGGAAACTGCCATCGCGCCCAGGCACTCTTGCCTACCCCACGCAGGCCGAGCAGGAAGAAACTCTGTCCAAGCGTGGAAATCAGTCAAGGGTATGACTTTTTTTACACTTTGTCGTCATTTTGCTAAGAATAATGACAACAAGGTGTAAGGCTTGTGCCTGCGAGTCAACAGGCTCTCACTGTTCCACACACCACGCCAAACGCCGGATATCGAACTGAACTGCACAGCCTGAGATCGGGATTGGCCCATCCACTGAAGGCAAGTCAGCGCGGCCGCCGGCCTCGTCTTCAATGTCGCTGTGCGCCCACCGTGCGGTGAACGACAGACTCTGGAATGCAGCACCCAGACGCGAAGCGCCTTGGACAGTCCGCCCTCCTGCCCCCTTTGGATCCGCGGCAGATGCAGGATCTGGCCTTCAAGGAGTACGACGCGATGGCACACGGGCCCGACAGCGCGGGGTGCGCGCAGCCAGATGCCTTTCGACACAGAGTTTGACAATCCCGGCGCTCGCCCGAACGGAGCTAAGCGGCGAGATTGCGTCTGCAGTTGACGACGCCTACGGTGACGACACCGCGTAGCGAAGGCGGAACGGACAACGGGCTGAATTCCGGAACGAGAACGAGAATTCAATCAAGAGATGACCATGCTCCAGCACAACAGGATGTCGGAAACCAAAGGCAAATCGACCTGGAAGGTCGCCGGCCCGGAGGACGCTCACCAGTTGCCGTCGCGGTACTATTACGACGAGAGTCTGCATCGCGAGGAACTTGACAAGATCGTCTACCCGGGATGGCACATGGTCTGCCACACCAACGAGATCCCTGAAGTCGGCGACTACGTCCTGCTCGACATCTGCGGTCAGAGCATCTTCGTCGTCCGCACTGGCGACGATGAGATCTCAGGGTTTCACAACGTTTGCCAGCATCGCGGGTCACTGCTTCTTGCAGCGCCACGGGGAAAGGTCAACCGCACGATCCGGTGCCGGAATCATGCCTGGTGCTATGGCCTCAATGGTGCGCTGCGCTCCGCGCCCGCCGCAAGGGATGTCGAGGGTTTTGATCGTTCCAAGTACTCACTGAAACGCGTGCTGGTCGAAGAGGTCATGCACTGTGTCTTCGTCAACATGGACCTCAATGCGAGTTCACTGGGAGAGTCCATCCCGGGTGCCGCCGAATTGATGGCCGAGAGAATTCCCGATCTCGCGGACATGCAACTCATCTCGGAAAACAGCTATGAGGTCGCGGCAAACTGGAAGATCATCATCGAGAATGCGATCGAGGGGTATCACTTCAAGCTGACCGATATGGGCCCCTATCATCAGCAACTGATCAAGCATATCGACTGCAAGGAGTACGATCCGACGGCTTACGGAAAGTTCTGGGTTTACCAGGGCCATCGGGGCGAACGCTTGACCGAGGCATACGGCAAACCGGTCGGCGATGAGCCGTTTCAGACGGAATGGTTCTTCAACATGCAAATCTGGCCGATGACGACGCTGTTCACCTTTCCGTATGTGGATTTTTTCGGGACGTTCAATCTCATGCCGCTCGGGCCGGAAAAGACCAGGGTGGGTTTCAACTACCATCACCCGGACCGCGAGGTCAGCGACGTCACCAGGGCGTGCATGGAGTTCCAGACCAACTTGCTGGGCGCGGAGGACATTGCGCTCAATGAACTGCAGCAGCGCGGAATGCGGTCCTTCGGGTACGACGCCGGTCCCTACATGGTGAACAAGGCCCGGAAAGACTGGAGCGAACATCTTCTCCATCACTTCCACGGACTGATCCACGACGCCATGACAGTCTAGCAGCCGGACACACACCGGCCGCCGTGATCCGGATCGTCATCGGCTGCAATCCAGTCGCTCCGGGAGTCATGGTGATGCCTCGATGTCTTCGGCGATCTTCTCGGCAATGGCGATCGTCGTGATGTTCGTGTTGGCCCGCGGGATGGTTGGCATCACCGAAGCATCGACGACCCTGAGGCCGGCGAGGGTTCGCACCCGACAGGCCGCATCGACAACGGCCATCCTGTCACCGTCCGGGCCCATGCGGCAGGTGCCGCTGACATGCCAGCTCGGCCACACCGACTGCCTGATCCACTCCTCCAGCGCGCCGGCATCTCCTGCGAGAGCATCGAGACCGCGGCGGCCTGTCAGGCGAGTGCGCAGGATGCGGCGACCGACGGCACCCGAGTCATGCAGCAGCCGTGCAGTTCCGGTCTTCAGCCATGTCGCAATCGACGGCACCATCATGCGCCGCACCGCGTCGGAGTAGCCGGCTGGGAACCACATGGTCACCTGATCTCCCACCACCTTTCTCGTGATGATCCTGTGCAGCCGGCGAAACCCCTCTGCAAGGCGACGGAGGTCACGCTCGTCCGACAGCATGGCAAGATCGACACGTGGCTCGTCGAACGGCGATGGCGTCTCAAGGCGTACGCTTCCCCTCGAAAAGGGCTTGTTCACGACGACCAGCATCGTGCCGACCGCCTGGCCAAAGGGATGCCATCCGGCCGAATTGGTCGGCATGAAGAACATGTCGCCTGGAGGCGCGCCCTCCAGCCCGGACGAATACCGAACTCCGAAGTAGATGTGCCTGCGCTGGCCGGCGGCCACTCTCGCATCTGGTTTCAGGCAGGCGGCCACGCTGATGCTGGGATGCTCCATCAGATTTTCCCCGACACCGGGAAGGTCGGCCACAACCGGGATACCCAGAGCCTTCAGATGATGGCCGTTGCCGATACCTGCGCGCAGCAGGAGACCCGGCGAGTGAAGGGCCCCGGCACAGATGATCACCTCCCCTGCCCTCACCGTGATCGTCTCGCCGTCCCGAATGGCGTGGATGCCAACCGCACGCCCATCCTCGATCTGGATGCCGGTGACCATGGTCCCTGGAAGAATCTCGAGATTGGGCCGCCGTCGCGTCGCCGCATCGAGATAGCCGATGGCGGTCGACACGCGGCGTCCATACTGGTTGGAAAGCGGCATGGGGAAACAGCCGTCGCTGTCGGTGCCATTGATGTCCTCGAGAAAGGGCAGGCCGTCGTCCTCCATGGCCTCGAGCACGGCGCGGCTGAACCCGGCCCAGGCGTCCGGGAAAAGACGTCTCACCGGAATCCGGCCCCTTCGCCCATGACCGCTGCCAGCGAAGTCGACATCCCGCTCAAGGCGGTTGAGATAACAGATCAGGTCGTCGTGGCCCCATCCGGCAAGGCCCATCTTTGTCCATTCATCGTAGTCACCCTTCATGCCACGCACGGCAAACTGGCCATTGATGCTGGACCCGCCGCCCATGACGCGGGCCTGCTCGAATCGCGATTCCCTGACGCGGGGATCGTCGTCGGGCGAGCGGTTGAAAACGCGAAGGTCAGTCCAATGGAAGCGGGGATCGAAGTAGGCGAGCCCCGGATAGCTGTCGAGGATCACACCCGGGACGTCTTCCGGCGGCGTGTCGTCTCCGGCTTCAACGAGTGTGACATGACGCCCGGGATGTGCCGAAAGACGGTTGGCGAGCACCGCACCCGCCGACCCTCCGCCGACAATCACGAAGTCACGCACATCCGGCACCGATTCCACGCTTCCGGCCCTTCGATGCGACATGGACCGGTCCCCATTGCGGACTTAAGCTACCGGTCGTGGTGTCGCTTGCATAGCCGCCGTCAGCGGAGACTACCTTCCATGTCGTCACGCTCGATCGGTGTCATCGGCGCAGGAATCATCGGTACTGTCACGGCCTGCTTCCTGAGGCGCGACGGGCATGATGTGACCCTCTACGAACGCGAGGCGCCGGGCTCGGCGGCATCCGGCGGCAATTCCGGAGTGTTGTCTCCGGCAGCCGTGGTCCCGGTCTCCATGCCCGGTCTCCTTTCCAGCGTTCCAGGCTGGTTCATGGATCCGGCCGCACCGCTCACCATGGACTGGCGCCAGGGTCTCCGGCTGCTGCCCTGGCTCGTTGCCTTCGTGCGCGCCGGCCGGGAGGACAGGGTCCGCGCCATCTCGGCTGCCCTGGCCGCCCTCAACGGTCCGACACTCACACTCCTGAAACCGCTCTTGAGGGAAGCCTGCCTGGAGTCCCTGGTGGTGAACAAGGGCCTCCTCTACGCCGGTTCCGGCCCGGCAGCGAGGCTGAACGACAGTCTTGCCACGGAACTGCGCAAGCGCTCGGGCCACATCGTAGATTTCCTCGGACCGCAGGAGTTGCGGGATCTCGAACCGGCACTCTCGAGGGAGTTCACACATGGTGTGTTTCTTCCCGAAGCCGCCCACACGACGAACCCCCATCGCCTGGTCTCCGGCCTTGCCGGCCACTTCTCCCGAAGCGGTGGCAAGATCGTGATCAAGAACGTCAGCCGGCTGGCGGTCGACGATCACGCGCTGATCGAAGCCGATGGCACAATCCACCGCCATGACATGGCCATCATCGCCGCCGGCGTGTGGTCGACACGTCTTCTTGCGGATCTGGGCTACAGAGTGCCCCTGGTGTCACAGCGAGGCTACCATGTGACATTCCAGGAACCCGGCATCACCCTCAACACCGTCGTCATGCCGGTCGATGCGTCGGCGAGCATCGTGCCCATGGAGATGGGCATCCGGATCGGCGGCACCGTCGAGTTCGCCCGTCCGGGAGCACCGGCAGACCATCGGCGCAACGATGCGCTCTGCCGCCATGCGCGGCTTGCTCTGCCTTTCCTCGACATCGCCAAGCGAACGGACTGGATGGGAGAGAGGCCCTGCACTCCTGACAGTCTCCCCGTTCTGGGTCGCGCACCACGGCACCCGCAGATCCTGTTTGCCTTCGGACATGGTCATCAGGGCATGATCGGCGCTGCCGGAACCGCGGCCATCATCGCCGATCTGGTGGCGGGGAAGACTTCCGCAATCGACCTTCAACCTTTCGCCGCGGACCGTTTCGACGATTCCCTCTTCACTCGCATCAAGCGAAAGAGCGGCGAGACGGACCGACCCGCTCCCTGATCCGGTCCGATCGCTTCCACGCGTCCTTGATGTCATCGACGGTGGCCCCGGGGCGGCGTGCCGCCTCGAGTATGACCGCCTCGCGGCGCACCATCAGATCAAGGCTCTTGAGGACACTTACCACCCCTGTCAGCGGAATCAGAGCTACGACCGCGCTTGTTCGGAAGGGCAACGTCGACGCAGAACACCCCACGAGTTAGTCAGTAACACACCATGGTACAGAATGTGGTACACTTATGGTTCACATGACGTAGTTTGGCCATTTCAAGAGCCAAGGCTATGTTCGAACTGGGAGGATTTGGACATGATTTCCCGTCGTAGTTTACTGCAGGCTGGAGGTTACCTCGGACTGGCGACAGTCGTGCCTTCCATGATTGGGCCAGCGCGGGCCGAAACCGCGATTACCATCGCAGAGAGCGAGGGACACGGATGGGCCGTGGTCTACACAGCCGATGCCGCCGAGTTGTGGAACAAGAACGGTTTGGACGCAAGCGTCGCCAAGTTTACAGCTGGACGTCTTGCGCTTGACGCCGTGCTGACGGAGAGCGCCGACTTTTGCACAACTACGCAGAGCCCGACATTGCTCGCATTGATGCGTGGATTGGAACCTCGAATTGTGGCTGATTTCAGCCGCTCATCCAGGGAAATGCTGGTTGCTGCCAACAAGAGCCTGGGCGTATCCAAACCTTCGGACCTCATGGGCAGAAAGATCGCCACGAAAATTGGCACGAGCGGCCATTTCTTCCTGAATCAATGGCTGGCGCTTCATGGCATGACGTTGAACGATGTAGAGCTGGTGAATATGGGCGGTCCTGAAATGGTCACCGCGGTTGTTCGTGGCGACGTCGATGCCTTTGCCTGGGACTGGCTGACGGCCATCGCCGCTCAGGACCAGGCAGGAGACGACATTGTCGTGCTGGACAGGGAAGGTATAGAGAAGATCTGGGCCTATCGCCTGGTCTTTGTGGCCAACAGCAGTTTGGTTGAAGAATCTCCCGAAACTGTCGAACGTGCCGTGCAGAGCCTGCTGGACGCGGAAGACTTGATCAACACAAACCGTTCGCAGGCGATCGAATATGTCGCCGAGCGCACCGCAACATCCACGGACGACACCACCATAGGGATGGACTTGCTGGACATCGGGGTGACGCTCGATGACGGTCTCGTGGACGTCATGGTTGCGGAGGCAGAATGGGCGATTGGTCAGGGGATTGCGCCACCTTACGACGGCGACCTGCGTACCCTCTTCAGGAACGCGGTCTACGAGGACGCCTTGCAAAATCTGGCCCCTGAACGCGTGACTCTGTCGGGCTAGCTTCGAGCGGTGACGAGAGAAGAGAGTGAGACGCGCTACACCGGAACTTGAGGTCGCTCGATTTTCGGATGACACCCAATAGGAGCCTTCGACCTGATGACGGTGTGGTCGAGGTAGAAAGCGTCTCCAAGCTCTATCCGTCGGCAGAGGGCGAATCCACCTGGGCGCTTCTCGACGTCTCGCTATCGATCCGGGACGGAGAGTTCATTTGTGCGATCGGCCCCAGTGGCTGCGGCAAGACGACGCTCCTGAACCTGATCGCAGGTTTCATCGAACCCACACGCGGTGAGCTTCGGTTCGACAAGGCACCGATCACGAGACCGGCACCAGAACGTGGTGTCGTCTTTCAGGAGTATGCCCTGTTCCCCTGGTTGACGGCGCTCCGCAACGTTGAGTTCGGTCTGAAGATGCGGGGTATGGCAAAAGTCGAGCGAAGAGAGAGGGCAAGAGAGGCGCTGCAACTTGTTGGTCTCGGAGATGCGGCCGGACGCTATCCCTTCGAGCTTTCCGGAGGCATGCGTCAGCGGGTGGCTGTAGCGCGCGCGCTGGTGAATCACCCCAGAATTCTGTTGATGGACGAGCCCTTTGCGGCTGTTGACGCGCTGACCCGCGCCTCTCTTCAGACCGAACTACTGCGTATCTGGGAGGAAATCGGCATCACCATCTTCTTTATCACGCACAACATAGAAGAAGCCGTCTATCTCGGCGATCGCATTGTTGTGATGTCACCGAATCCGGGCCAGATACAGAAAATCGTAAACGTGGAAATTGCCCGTCCAAGGAATCGAAGTGATCTGGAGTTCGGGCAACTCTATGCAACAGTGAACGGAATTTTCCATCAGCAGGGAGGCGTCGTGCAATGAAGGAAGAGGCAACACCCTCCCTGTCGTCTCGCTCCGACAAGCAAAAGGAATTGACGTCAGATCTTCTGACGAGCATTGAGGAGCGCTTCCGACGGGACTTGTTGCGAAGCCGCCGCCGTCGCCGAATTCGACGGCTATTGCTGAATGTCGCCGGAGTCATTTTGTTCCTGATTTTCTGGGAGATTGCCCCACGCGTGGTTCCCGGCGTGAACCTGCAGATGTTTCCTCCGCCGTCGGGGGTGGTTGGGACCTTGTGGGACCTTGTTGCCAGCGGCGAACTTGCTGGTCATGCGTGGTCGAGCCTCAAGAGAGCGATCTTCGGTTTCGTGCTGGGCTCCATCGCTGGCGTCCTCGTCGGCCTGCTCACTGGGCGGCTGGCGCTGTTGCGCGACTTGTCTGATCCCGTTCTACACAGCTTGAGATCGATACCCTCGATCGCCTTCGTGCCGTTGGCCATCGTTTGGTTCGGACTGGGTGAGACACCGAAGGTCGCCCTGATCACTTGGGGGACGTTCTTTCCCGTCTGGGTGAATACCTTCATCGGTGTGCGCGACGTTCCAAGCATCTATGTTCGTTCGGCAGCGAGCCTGGGAGCTTCGCCGACAGGAATCATGTTGCAGGTCGTCTTGCCGGCAGCACTCCCGTTCATTATCGCTGGCCTGCGCCAAGCCACGGCTGTCGCTTTTGTCATCCTGGTTGCCGCCGAATTGGTTGGCGCCAGCAGTGGCCTTGGATACCTCATTTCCTTTTCTCACCTGGTGTTCAGGGTCGACATGATGTTTGTCGGATTGATGGCACTGGGTGCGTTGGGATTCCTTGCGGATGCACTGTTTGCAGCAGCGCTTGACAAGATCTTTCCCTGGTATGGTGCCGAAGCGCGTTGATTGTTCGGATGAAGAGTGGATGAGCCATGAGCACACCCTTGTTGCTGCACGGTGGAGACATCGTGACCATGGATGTTGCCCTGCCTCGGGCAGAAGCGATGCTGGTTCGCAATGGCCGGATTGTTGCGGTGGGCCGCGACAGCGAAATCATCGCAGATCTTCCCTCCGACACCGAGACATTCGATCTTGAGGGTCGTTGCGTTATTCCCGGACTCATCGACGCCCATGCTCATATGGAGCGTGAGGGCCTCAAGGACATCCGGCTCAGCCTGGCGGCGTGCCGTTCGCACGACGATGTGCTGTCGCGGCTGGCCGCGGCCGCCGCTGCCACTCCGAAAGGCGAATGGCTCGTCACCATGCCTCCGGGAACCGCTCCATACTATCTGGATGGCCCGTCGGCGCTCGCGGAAGGACGGCTTCCAAATCGTTGGGAAATTGACAACGTCGTTCCTGACCATGCCGTCTACATCATGGCTCCGTTCGGCTCATGGAGCCGTGTGCCGACCCAGGCAGCATTGAACAGCCTGGCATTGGAACGTGCCGGGATTCTTCAAGGAACGACGTCACGCTGCGAGGGCGTTGAAATCGTGTGTGAGACTGATGGTGTTCCCAACGGTATTCTCATCGAACACAACGAGCGCCCCAGCCTGGAATTCGATCTCCTGAGGGGTTTGCCAGGTTTCACATGGGACCAGCGTCTTGAAGCGATTCGTCGATCCATGAGAACTTACAATGCCGCCGGAACGACCAGCGTCTATGAAGGCCATGGTTCGTATGCCACCAGCGTCGCGCTCTATCAGCGGCTCTGGGAAGAACAGGCGCTCAGCATTCGTGTGTCCTTGACGATCAGCCCGACATGGAGCGATCCAGACGAGGCCCGACGCATCATGCGCGATTGGCTGGGCTTCGCCCGAGGCCGCGGGCTCGGCGACGAATGGTTGCGGGTGTCAGGTGTCTACATCGGCTTCGGCGGCAACGAATGCCTGTGCGAACTGGTGCGCGAAGCGCTCCCTGACACCGGGTGGGCCGGCTTTGTCGAATGGTGCAACGACGAAGACCAGTACGCAGCACTGGTTGCTCTGGCGGCCGAATTCGATCTGCGTGTTCATACCGTCATTCTCGAGGATCTCGGTCGCGTTCTGCCGATCTTCGAGCGACTTGCCGATCGCTATCCTATCAAAGGCCGCCGATGGGTGATGGAGCACGTCGGTCAACTTGCGCCATCCGACTACCGCCGGGTGCGGAATCTCGGTCTTATTGTGACCACCATTCCGGTCTACCAGCTCTGGAAGAACGGCGATGAGTACTTTGATGCACCCAACGACGGCAACGAGGTCGCGGCGCACAAGTCCCTTCTCCAAGCCGGAATTCCGGTGGCAATCGGTTCCGACAACATTCCCGTTTCCCTGTTCAAGGCGATGGCCGTGACGCGGCAACGGTGCGAGCGCGTTACGGGCCGATGCATCGGACAGGATCAGAGACTCGATGGCATGACAGCGTTGAGAACCTGTACTGTTGAAGCTGCCCGTCTTTCCTTCGAGGAAGGACTCAAGGGAAGCCTGACACCGGGAAAGCTTGCCGATTTCGTGATCCTCTCCAGTGACCCAACAACCATGGACGCGCAATCGCTGGAGTCACTGGTGCCAGAGGCGACCGTGGTGGGCGGCGCCTTCGTGGGGAGCGCAAGGTAGTCACGCGGTAACTGTTGGACGCCGCTCCCCCCGGTCTCGGTGACCCGTGCAGGTTTCCAACGTGACGCGACATGAGGACGCCATCCCTCACGGGGATTCTGGATCAATCCCCATCGCGTGCCAGACGAACCGTTTGATCGTCCCCATCGCCATGCGAAGAGGACTCTGCAATCAACCTTCAACCCTTCTCCGCAGATCGTTTCCATGACCCGCTCTTCAGTCGCATCATGCGAACGAACGGCATGGCGGACCGCTTCACTCCCTGATCTGGTCCGATCGCTTCCACGCGTCCTTGATGTCATCGACGGTGGCGCCGGGGCGGCGTGCCGCCTCGAGTATGACCGCCTCGCGGCGGAGCATCAGATCCAGGCTCTTGAGGACACCTCGCACCGCCGCCAATGGCACGACGACCGCGCCGTGACGGTCCGCGTGAATGAGGTCGCCGTCCCTGACCACCATGCCTTTGATGTTGACGTCGCATGCCCATTGGGCGACGTGGACGAAGGCGTGTGACGGCGCCACCAGGCCGGCCAGCACCTGAAAGTCCGGAGCCAGCTGATCGATATCCCGCACACTTCCATCAGTCACAAGTCCCAGACAGCCGAGCGCCTTGTGAACGGTGCTGTTGACCTCGCCGAAGAGCGCGCCGTACCCCGGGCGTTCATCGACGTCCTGGACCACGCAGATCTTGGGGACATCGCCGTCCGCCACGTAGTCGAGATACCGGGCACGACGGGACCGTGCCTCGTCCGACGTCCATCCGGCCGGCTCCTTGGCCCGCATCGTCGCTGTGCGGGCAAAGCCGACCATGGGTTTCATGTCGGGAAAGAGGCAATGCAGGTGCTGGACGGTGAAGCCGAACCCGCGTCTTTCCGGCACCACCATTTCCAGCAGGTTGCAGATGGTCGGCGTGTCGATATCGGCGAGTGCGGCAATCTCGGCGGCCGTTGGTTCATCGGTCATCACATCATCCCCGGTTCCTGTTCAAAAGATCTCGTGTTGTGCCGCACGTGCCCTATCGCTGCGTAGACTGCCAGTCGCTAGCACGATGAAACGCCGTGTAGTCGGGATCGAGAGGTTTCCGTCCGGCAATGAGGTCGGCGGCCTTTTCTCCCAGCATCAGGCAGGTCGCATTGAGATTGGCAGTGACCACGTTGGGCATGATCGAGGCATCGACCACGTGGAGGTTGTCGAAACCATGGACCCGGGTGTCGCGGTCGACCACGGCATCGTCGTCATAGCCCATCTTGCAGGTGCATGCCGGATGATGCTCGGTCTCTCCGACGCGGCGCGCGAAGGCATCGACATCCTCCCGGGACGTGACGTCCTCGCCTGGAGCGAGTTCCTCTCCACGGTAGGGCTCGAAGGCCTTCTGGGAGGCAATCTCACGCGTCAACTCGAGTCCCTCCCGGAATTCGAGACGGTCATTCTCGGTTTCGAGGTGGTTGAACCGGATGCGAGGGGGATCGAAGGGGTCGGCGGACTTCAGTCGGACGTAGCCCCGGCTTGTCGGGCGCATCTGGCTGATGTGGATCTGGAAGGCGTGTTCCCTGGCGGGCACCGTGCCGTCATAGCTCATGGCGGCGGCAACGAAGTGGTGCTGGATGTTGGGGTATTCGATGCCGGGACGGCTGCGAAAGTAGCCGCCGGCCTCGAAGAGGTTCGAGGCTGCGACGCCCCGCTTCGCCAGCAACCACTCCGCACCGGCCAGGGCCTGGCCAAGGGGTTTCGTCGCCGGGTAATGGGAGACCGGCTCCTTGCACCGCCACTGAATGGTCCAGTCGAGATGGTCCTGAAGGTTGCGGCCGACGCCCGGCAGGTGGTGCACCACGTCGATACCGTGATCCTTCAGTTCATCGGCATGCCCGATCCCCGAACGCAGGAGGATCTGCGGAGAGTTGAAGGTGCCGGCACTGAGGATGACAGCCCTTTCGGCCCGCATGGTCCTCGAGCGGCCACCCTGGATGTATTCGACACCGACTGCGCGGCTGCCCTCGAAGAGAATCCGGTTGATGGTGGCGTTCGTCAGGGCCTCGAGGTTGGGTCGATGGAGTGCCGGATGGAGCCATGCGCGAGCCGCGGAGTTGCGCACACCGCCCAGCACCGTGCGCTCCATGAAAAAGACCCCTTCCTGGCGATAGCCGTTCACGTCCTCGGTGAAGGGATATCCCGCCTGCTGGCCTGCCTCGACATAGGCCTTGTAGAGGGGGCTGCTGTCACCGCCCACGGTGATCTCCAGCGGACCGTCCCGGCCGCGGAACGCGTCGTCGCCGCGGTCGGTCTTCTCCATTTTCTTGAAGTAGGGAAGACAGTGGGCGAACGACCAGTTGTCGAGGCGGTTGGTGGCCCAGTTGTCGTAATCAAGGGGATTGCCCCTCAAGTAGACCATGCCGTTGATGGACGACGATCCGCCCAGGACCTTGCCCCGCGGATAGAGAAGCCGGCGGTTGTCCATGCCCGGCTCAGGCTCGGAGAAGTACCGCCAGTTGTACCGCTTGCCGTTGATGATGATCCATGCCGCCGCCGGCATGCGCAGCAACCACAGGCTGCGATCCGACGGACCGGCCTCCAGGACCTTCACCGTCACATCCGGATCCTCGCTCAACCGGCTTGCCAGCACGCACCCCGCCGAACCCGCGCCAATCACGATGTAGTCCGTTGCCTTCGCCATCACGCCACGCCATTCACGCACCTTCGGTGCCGATCAGAACAGAAACCCACGCTCCCTCTCAAGAAGTTTCGCCGGGCGGGCAAGTTTACGTCGCTTCCCTACCCCCGGTGCAACAGGAACAGCGGAGAGTGCGATGGAAGGGAGCTGACCCATGCCACATTGAGTCAATACTCGTAAGCCATGCATGACGGTCCCGAGTGATCGTGACCCGGTCATACGGGACTCAGGTGTTCCCCCTCCTCCCATCAGGTCGAACGCGACTTCCACGCGCGACTTGACGCCACGAGGTCCGGCGAGCGAAAGGTGACATCCGCGCCATGGCCATGAGATGCACACGGGAGGTGGCGACCTCCTTTCTGGCGGCACACTCATGGACTGACATGGATTGAGAATCATGTGCCCACGTGACCAGGCCTTGCGAGTCTTGCAATCGGTCTAGTCGCAAACTCCATGATATTCACATTCGTGGTCGACCCAGTAGTCCTCGTAGTACATTTGCGCCAACAAATACACTCCAAACAAGAAAAGTAAATTGAGGGCTATGGCAAGAAATATTCGTTGGAACGAGTTTCTTGGTTTCCCGAATTTCACACCTCTATTCACTGCCACCCCCGGAGTTCACATTACATTTCGACTCTGCAACCAGGCAGATCAAGACAGAAGACAGGGGAATGCCGGGAACGCCAGGAATACGACCAGAGTCGCATGTTCCCCCAAATGCGATTCACACCGATCCGTGCGATGTGACATCCCCTTCCCGATGCCAGGTCCCCTTGAATTCCGCGTAATCTTCCCGGTCATCGGCTTATCGGTCCCCGTAAACGCTCCTTGTCCTTGGTCAATCTTCCTCCCTCATTCACCATCAGTCCTTCCTTTCTGATGGATTTTGGAGAATTGCCACATGACAATCACTGGACCGTCCAACATGACACATGTGGTTCGGTGTTCACCTGACGCGCTGAATAACAGCGATTCCACAGCATGTTGCAACTTCCTGTTCATGCGCATTCCTCGGCAGTGACCCCAACTGTTCATGCTGACCCGATTGAATGTCACGTATGACAGGCATTGCGTAGGATCGAAGGAAACTCGAGCATTTGAATTCTGGCATTAATCTGCAATTAACGCATCGAATTCTCCCTCGACACTCAGGCCCCGAAGGATCTCGACGAACTGCTCACCGGTCATCAAGCCGCCGTCCTTGCCGCAGGCATAGAAGTCCAGCATCTTGACGTAGCCATCGCGGTTAGGGTCCCAGAATGTTCGGAAGCCGATGCACTGACGCGTTTGCTCGCCATATGTCCGTTCGGAGACGTCGAACATCAGTGTCTTGATGCTGCCCAGGGCGGCCTCAACAGTCGGGCCTCTCGTCACTTCACCGCGACGAACACTATGGAGATGGGCGAAATGCCCAACGAAACCGCTCGTACGAATCGCGTGCCTAGCCCAATAGCCACCACTCTCCCCGGCATAAAGAAATGCCGCCTGAATAATGTAGTCACCATCACGAAATCCCCACCATCTGTACTCGGTGTAGTAGTCCCATTCCTTGCTGGCATCGTGCCAGAGCTCATAGCCCTCCGCTTCGAAGCCGCTCAGGTGAATCTTCGCGTCCGAGGCCGTCATGGGAACATTCTTCCAGGATATGCTCGCCATACCCAAGAAGAGCAGCGAAGCGATTTTCGCCCACTTTCGCATCACCTCTTTCTCCTTGACCTGGCACCACTAGAAGCGCATGCCGAAGCGCAGGCTGATGGCATAGATGCTGTCGTCCGAGCCCGCACCCGAAGCAGACACTGCGCCGCTCAGGCCCAGTGTCATGCGCGTTGCCGGTGCCTCCGAACGCAGGCGTTCGCCCGAGACGCCGACGATCGTCGCCGCATCGCCCAGCGTCTGCTCCAGGCCCAGCCCACCCGGCAACGTCTGCGTCCTCACGCCGGCGATCCAGGCATTGACTCTCTCCACCACCAACCAGATGCCGGCATCCGTCCTCCCCGCCTCGTCCATCGAGACCCGCGAGCCGACCTGGTCCCGGAATCCGTTCAGCAACGCGCCCGAGCGCACCTGCTCCCGGCGACGCCGATGCGCAACGAATGAGAGAGTAGATGAGTGGTGCCTCAGCCCACCTCCCCAAAAACAGGGAGAAACGGCAGGTAGCTCAGGATGCCAAGGATCTGCAGGAATGCGCTGTCTGCACCGAAACCGTGGCCGCACCAAGGCGATGGTGGGGCTTGTCCTGGACGGTCTTCGAACGAAATCACAGAGGAATGGAGAGAGAGGCGTCGTTCAGCAGTCGTGTCATGCAGGTGCAACGGTGGCGCATACCATTCACTCGAGCATCCTTTTCAGAACCTTGCCGGTGGGACCGAGTGGCAGGACCTTCCTGAACTCGACAAGACGGGGGTACTTGTGAGCCGCCATTTCATTCCTTGCCCAGCTGACGAGGTCGGCGGCATCGAGTGACGACCCCGGCCTTGTCGTGACGAACGCCTTCACCTCTTCCCCGTATACCGGATCAGGTACACCGACGACGGCCACCTGGGAGATGGCCGGATGTTCCAGGAGCACTCCTTCAACATCCGCCGGGTACACGTTGAACCCGCCGCGGATGATCAAGTCCTTCTTGCGCCCGACGATGAAGACGTGGCCATTCTCGTCCATTCTCGCCAGGTCACCGGTGTGATACCAGCCGTCTCGGATCACCTCGGCTGTGGCCCTCGGATCCTTGTAGTAGCCCTTCATCACACAATGGCCGCGGACGAGGAGTTCACCGACCTCACCTGCTGGAACCTCGCCGCCCGCCCCGTCCACGATCTTCAGCCGGACACCCCAGGCAGCGGTGCCTATGGAACCGAGCGGGATGGCGCCACTTGTCTGGTGAAAGCACGAGGCCGGCGACGTTTCGGTGGCGCCATAGCCGTTCGACATACTGACGGAGTAGGTCTCCATGCACTCCTTCTGCAACTCAGGGAGCAGGGAAGCGCCTCCGGCCGAGAATGACTCGAGCTGTCCGGTGAGCATGGTCTTCTCGGCTTCCGTCACTTCATCGCAGTCGAGAATGGCGCGATACATCGTCGGGACACCATGGAGACCGGTGATGCCCTCATCGAGCATCAGCCGGATCACTTCTGCCGCGCTGAACCGCTGGACCAGGACAATCGTCATGGCGTTGTAGATGGCAAGATGCATGGCGCAGGTTTGCGCCATGACGTGAAAGAGCGGTAGCGCGATCAGGGTCTTTCCGCCTTCCTCAAGTGGTGGCTTGACGCGGGCCATCACCATGACGTTCATGATGATGTTGGCATGGCTCAGTTCCGCGCCCTTGGGGTGTCCGGTAGTGCCCGACGTATAGAGGACGACGGCCGTCGCCTCACCGGATACGGATGCGCTTTCGAAGCCCTCGCCCCCGTCCCCGATCAGTTCGTCATAGCTCTCCATGCCGATGAACCAGGCCCGGCGACAGGCACCGACCTCTTCAAAGGCTTCACGGGCATGGTGTCCGATCTCCATGTCGTCACCGCCATAGGCGATCATGGCCACCGCATCGGAATGCTCGAGCTGGTAGGCGATTTCCCGGGCCTTCAGCAAGGCGCTGACACACACCACCACGGCGCCGACTTTCAGGATGCCGAAATAGCACGCCACGAACTCCGGCCGGTTGGGGCAGACCAGTGCCACGTGATCCCCTTCGCGAATGCCGGCGCGGCAGAGGCCTTGGGCCACCCGGCCCGCCTGCTGCTCCATTTCGGCGTAGGTCCACCGTTTCCCCTCGAAGACGATGGCTTCGCGCTCCGGGAAACTGGCGGCGGCGCTTTCCAGATTGCTGGCAAGGTTGAACATCGCTGGCAGACACATCCCGGCACGACGTGATCCAGAGTAGACGGCATCCGGATTTGGTGTGCAAGGACGAGACCTTTCCACAATTCCAAAATGACAAATCGTCCAGTGGAGTTCATGATGGCGGCTGCGGGAACCGGAGGGATCGAAAGACATGACCGACCAGGCCGAGACACGCTACGCGAACCCTGACGTCACCCCGCCGCTGGTCGAAGCGATACCGCTTGGCCTGCAGCACGTGCTGGCGATGTTCGCCTCCAACATCACGCCCTCCATCATTGTCGCCGGCGCCGCAGGTCTTGCCTTCGGGGGCGCCGAACAGATCTATCTCATCCAGATGGCCATGCTCTTTGCGGGTATCGCCACCCTCTTCCAGACGGTGGGCGTCGGCCCGGTCGGGGCCCGCCTGCCGATCATGCAGGGAACCAGCTTTGCCTTCGTCTCGGTGCTGACGGCAGTGGCCGCCACCGAAGGCCTCGGCGCTGCTCTCACCGCCTGCCTCGTGGGAGGCATCATCCATTTCGGGTTCGGCGCCATCATCGGCCGCATCCGCTTCCTCTTTCCGCCTCTCGTGACAGGACTGGTGATCCTGGCCATCGGCCTCTATCTCATCCCCGTGGCCGTCAAGTATGCCGCAGGGGGTGCGGCAAAGTTCCAGATGGAGGCGGAGAGCTTCGGGTCGCTGGAACACTGGTCGGTGGCGCTCGTCGTCGTCATCGTGGCCATCGTCGCCAAGTTCTACTTCCGCGGGATCATCTCGGCCGCGGCGGTGCTGGTCGGCCTGATTGCGGGCTATGTCCTGGCGCTCATCCTCGGCATGGTGAGCTTCGCCCCGGTGGCGAAGGCGAGCATTGTCGCCATCCCCGACGTCTTCCCCCACGGCCTGGAGTTCAGCATCGGCGCCATCATCGCGGTGACGCTGATCTGCATCGTCTCCGCCGTGGAGACCGTCGGCGACACCTCCGCCACGGCCAAGGCGGGCGCCAACCGCGACGCCACCGACCGGGAAATCGCCGGCGCAACGTACGCCGACGGTCTCGGGACCGCGGTGGCATCCGTCTTCGGCGGCCTTCCCAACACGTCGTTCAGCCAGAACGTCGGCATCGTCGGCATGACCGGAATCATGAGCCGGCACGTCGTCACGATCGGCGCCATCATCCTCGTCGTCTGCGGTTTCCTGCCGAAGATCGGCGCGGTGATCGCCTCGATGCCCCTGCCCGTCCTCGGTGGCGGTGTCATCGTGATGTTCGGCATGGTGGCCGCCGCCGGCCTCAACATGCTCTCCACCGTCACCATGAACCGCAGGAACATGGTGATCATCGCCGTCTCCCTCGCCTTCGGCCTCGGCCTCAACCTGGTGCCCACTGCAGTCCAGTACCTGCCGGGTGTCCTTCACACCATGGCAGTCTCCGGCCTGCTTCCCACGGCCGTCATCGCCATCGTGCTGAACCAGGTCCTGCCCGAGGACATCTGACACGGGAAACATCTCGCGGCATCGAAGCTGAGTTCTGTCACGCTCTGTATGAGCCACTCGATCCGCGTCCAAGGCTCGTCCAGGCATTCCGCGAGCGCGCTCATGTCGAGCTGCTCAAGACAGAGTTCGGCGAGCGCCTCGCCAGGGTGAGCGAGACTCATCTGCCGCGCCAAGTCCCATCAATGGTCGTCCACAATCTCGACGTCGACCGGAGCGAGCCGTGACGATTCACTCAATGAGAGCCCGGGAACATCAAGATACAAGCCCCGGAGGCGTCGGGCCCAATCAAATGCGCGGGGAGCGTGCTTGGGTTGGAGCACGTCATGGAAACAGGCCGAGAGTGACACGGCACTCTTCCGCGTCGCTTGACCGCGTGGTCAACCGCGGTTGCCGCAAGTTGGACGACCGCAGATACATGTGTTACAAATTGACAAATTTCCGACTTTCAACCAGGTGAGAACAACAGTGCCGCTGATCACCGTGAAACCGAAGTTTCAGGTTACGATCCCCGCGAAGCTCCGTAAGGGTCTGGACTTGCGCGAAGGCGACCTCATGGAGGCCAGCGTCGTCGCAGGCAGTATTCTCCTCCGTCCCATGAAGGTGGTGGACCGCAATGCCGGCGCCCGACGGGTGGCTGCGGCTCTCGCGCGCCTCGACCCTCCTCCGGAGGATGCCGGGCGCAGCGAGGATGACATCATGGAGGACATTATCGCTGATATCGCTGTCGCTCGCGAGGAACGCCGCCGCAACGCATGAGGGTCGTCATTGACTGCAACGTGCTCGTATCGGCAGCGCGAACCGGAGGAGTGTGCGGCAGGGTGATTGTTGAGGCGATGAGCCGTCACGAAACAGTACTCTCCGATGCGATCGTGGACGAGTACGAAATGGTAGCCGGCCGGCCGACGCACGCCCGCTATCGCGATGTGCTGAATGTCATCGTGTCGGCACTCCGACAGACTGCTCTCTTCGTCGAGCCGAATGATGTCGCGTTTGGATTGCGCGACCCTGACGACGAAATCTATCTGGCGACTGCAATGGCCGGTGACGCAGTTCTGATTACGGGCAATCGCCGGGATTTCACGGAGCGACGATATGGAGCGGTGAAAGTGCTCTCGCCCAGGGAGTTTCTCGAACAGGGAGACTGACAGCTGACTCGAAGCAGCGACTTGATCTGCACCGAATTGACCTCCGGCACCTTGCTCCGACGCCATAGCCCTGCATCCTGAAGATCGCCATTTGGCGCGGGATCCGAATCAATGTCCCGGGATCGCGGTGGCTTCCGTCTTCTGCGGCCTTCCCAACACGTCGTTCAGGCAGAGTGTCGCCATCACCGAAGTCATGAGCCGCCACATGGTCACGATCGGCGCCATCATCCTCGTCGTCTGCGGTTTCCTGCCGAAGATCGGCGCGGTGATCGCCTCGATGCCCCTGCCGGTCCTCGGTGGCGGCGTCATCGTGATGTTCGGCATGGTGGCCGCCGCCGGTCTCAACATGCTGGCGAGCGTCACCATGAACCGCAGGAACATGGTGATCATCGCCGTCTCCCTCGCCTTCGGCCTCGGCCTCAACCTCGTTCCCACGGCCGTCCAGTACCTGCCGGGCGTCCTTCACACCATGGCTGTCTCCGGCCTGCTCCCCACGGCCGTCATCGCCATCGTGCTGAACCAGGTCCTGCCCGAGGACATCTGACACGGGTACGCTACTCCCCGCCAATTGCCGCGGAGACTTGACTGCTTCGCCCGTGGCGACAACTTGGTCCGAAGATCGGGTTTCGGCGCGTCCTGAATGCTGAGCGTTCTTATCGGGATTGTTTGAGCATGTAGCAGAGGCGTTTCATCTGCTCGCCATGGGCCCCGTCGATCTGCGTCCGGGGAACGTCAAAACGTCTCGCAAGCACAACCAAGCAAATGCCGAGCCGCTCAAGACAGAGTTCGGACAACTGAATCAAGGAGATCGAGGTGTCGACGGTCCTGGAGTCAGGGAACTCCGGACTGGCTGACGCCTGCACCTCCGCCGGGGCACCCTTGCACCACGGCATCGGCGAACAGCGTCGCAGGTGCTGCGCTCTGACGCCGCGCGCACTGCAAACCGTTGTCACGACAGGGTTTCAGCGCTTCGCGGAAGCGCGATTCTCTTCGCTCTGCGGTGGCCTGCTCAGGGCGCCTCACTCGCCTGACCGGATGCTGAGGAAACGGGATAGCGGGAAGGGTTGTCCCCTGCTGTCATGTTCCTCATATGTTCCGCCATGTCCTCGTCTGGTCCCACTTCGCTCATCGGCAGTTTCTTTCGTCAGGGTCCGGGCGAAGGAAGTCTGGCGCCGGTGCCGTTCCTGGCGGAACACGAGCGCCTCCGGCAGATAGCCGCGCTGTGGCCTGACGGGCGCTGCCTGATCGCCCGGGGATACGAGGACGATCGCGAACTCGCCTGCGAGATCGAACGGCTGCAGCAGCGCCTCAAGATCCCGCAATCAATTTCGCGACGGTCGGGCACTCTCGAGGACGTTGCCGCCGCATGGTCGCCCGGGCGTGCGCCGGCAGCGCAGCCCGCCGTCGGTCCCCTGAAGTCCCGCCTGCGGACCATCTTCGGCGAAGCCGCTGCGGCCGGGGCATCCGACGTCGTCTTCGCCCATGACGGCGCCCAATGCCGCGTGTGGGCGATCGTCAACGACGCAAAGCTGGAACTCGGTCATCCGCTGTGCGCCGACGAGGGCCGCCAGGTGATGGGCTTCCTCTTCCACAGCAAGGTCGACGGATCGGCGCAGACCTCCTACCAGCGGGGCGAGTTCCAGGGATTCTCGATCCGTTCGGGAGGCGCCGTGCCATTGCCGTCGGTGGTGAGCGGACTGCGCTGCCAGCGCGGTCCCCATGATCCGGACAGCGACCACATGTACTGCCGCCTCTTCTACCGCGATCGCCTCGATGGCGGGATGACCCTCGAGGATCTCGGGTTCTCGTCCGACGAGGCGGCCATCTTTTCCCGGATCCGCATGGCTCGCCACGGAGCCATCCTTCTCGGAGGCAGCACGGGCGACGGCAAGTCGACGACCCTTGCCGTCAACCTCTCCCTGCAGCTCGCCGAGCACAGGGGCGAACTCAACGTGGTCACGCTCGAGGATCCCGTCGAATACCGCATTCCCGGCGCCATCCAGATTGCCGTGCCGACCTCTGGCTCCGGGGAAGAAAGGGCCGCCCACTACAGGCGCGCCCTCATGCACTTCTGCCGCATCCACCCGGCCTGCGGCATGGTCTCGGAAATCCGCGACGCCGATGCCGCCCGCCAAGTGCTGAACGTGGTCGACACCGGCCACCAGGTGTGGACGACCATCCACGTCGCCACCGCCAACGCCATCCTTTTCCGCCTTCTCGACATGGGCGTGCCGGCGCCGGCCCTGGTCAAACCCGGCAACATCCGCCTGCTCGTGAAACAGACCCTGGTGCCGCGCCTGTGTCCCTCCTGCGCTCTCGGGAGTCCTGCAGACAGGGAGGTACCCCCATGGCTTGCCAGGACCATGGGCGGCACCGGCCGCTTTCGCTTCCGCAACCGCACGGGCTGCAGCGCCTGCCTGTCGGCGGACGAGAGGGGCATCGCCGGGCGCGCCTGGACAGGCTACGCGGGCCAGAGGGTGGTGGCCGAGTTCATCCTCCCCGATTCCGGCTACCTCTCGAAGGTGGCGGATCACGATCCGATCGGGGCCTGGAACCACTGGCGCAACGCCCTTGGCGGCCTGCCGATCGGATCCAGGATCCGTGATCTCGTGGAAAACGGCGAGGTCGATCCCTTCGATGCCCTGGCCAAGGGCGCCAGCGACGCGGACTGCGAACCATGAGTGCAGGACGCGTCGCTGCCCGTTTCCTCATCGCCGCCGCCATCAACCGGAAGGCGCGTGTCGACATCTATGCGACGACGGCCGACCTCCTCGCCAGCGGATTTTCCCTCGAACGCGCGCTGGCCATCGCGGTCACCGTGGCGGCCGATCAGGGCAAGCACATCGAGGCGCGCATGGTGGCGCGATGGCAAGGGGCGCTTCAGGACGGCCGGTTCGCCGACGAGATCACGCTGTGGGTGCCGTCATCGGAGGCGATGATCCTCGGCGCCTACGGCCGCGTCGATGCCCGCCATCTCTTCGACGGCGCGGCACGGGTGGCCGACCTCCAGGACCGCCAGATGGCCGCGGTCCGCGCGGCACTCGCCATGCCGGCCCTGCTCTTCGCGACCCTGGCGGTCATGCTCTGGGGCGCAGGCGGCTATTTCATGCCGGTTCTGGGAAACCTCGTTCCGGCCGATGAATGGCCGGCCGTTGCCACACTCTTCCGCGACGCGTCGCTGCTGCTCTATCGCTATCCGCTCGTCTTCTGCCTCGCCCTTGCAGCGCTGGCAGGGAGCGTCGCCGCCATGATGCTGACGTGGACGGGACCGCTGCGTCCCCTCCTCGACCGGATAGCGCCCTTCTCCCTTTACCGCACCGTGGTCGGCTCGGCCTTTCTCTTCGTGCTGCTCGAGTACGTCAAGGCCGGGATCGATCTCAACAGCCGCACCTTCGACGATCTCAAGCGCCGGGCATCGCCCTATACCCGCCACCGCATCACCGCCATCCAGGATCTCATGACAAGGGGCCATGGCCTGGGGGCCAGCATGATCGCGGCCGGTCACGGGTTTCCCGATCCTTCGCTGGCCCCGGTGGTGGCGGCACTCGACGGCATCCCCGACTGGGAAACGAGGCTCGGCTGCTTCGTCGACCGCTGGACCCGCCGCTCGGAGGCGCTGCTGAAGGCGCGCACGGCCGCTCTCAACGCTCTCCTCCTGGTCATCGCCACCCTCATCGCCGGTGGCGGCATCCAGTCTCTCTTTGCCGTCATGGACGCCGCGGGGCGTGTCGGCAGCGGCAGTTTCTAGACCCTTCACCGCCTGAGGATTTCCATGACCCCACTTCCTGACTGCCCAGCCTCCGCCCACGGTGATCACGCGAAGCTCCGCGGGGCGCTCATCGTTCCGCGTGGCCGCCGCCGGCACCGGGGCCTCACACTCTTTGGCGTGCTCATGGGCCTGACGCTCTTTGCAGCCGCCGTCATCGGTGCCGTGTCCCTTTACAACACCGCCCAGGAGACCCAGGACCGCAACGACGCCCAGGCGCTGCTCACCCGCCTGCAGGTCGCCGTACAGCAGATCTACCTCGGTGAGTCCGCCTACCCGACGGGCTCGCTCGTCCCTGCCCTCGATGTGCGCGGCGCCATTCCCGCTTCGGCACGGGTATCGGCCGGCGGCAGCGTCACCGTCCGTCATCCGTTCGGCGCCGCCGTCCAGGTGACCGGCGCCGGAGCCCGGTTCAACATCCTGTTCGAGGATCTGCAGAACGCCGCCTGCGCGTCCCTTCTCGATCCCTATGTCGGACAGGGCGGCGGCACTTCCGGTCTCTGGCAGGTGTCGATCAGCGGCACCGCGCTCGCCAGCCCGCTTACTTCGGCCGCCGTGACCGCGGGATGCGCCAACGGCGCCGACAACGACATCACCTTCACCTTCGAATAGGAGCAGACGTGGTGTCCCGCCGCCTCAGACGAGGTTCCGCCGAGCTCTTCGGCGTCCTCCTCCTCATGACCCTTGCCTTCACCGTACTGGCGCATCATCACCGCGAACGCGTGACGGCGGCCCTTGCGGAGCGCGACGAGGCGGCGGGAAGGCTGCTTGCCGCCTGGTTCCTCGCGGCCCACCGGACCGTTCAGGAAGGGTCGTGGCCCCAGGTGCCCGGCATGGGCGGCAGCGAGCTCCTCGCGCAGGACATCGCGGCACCGCCGGGGCTGAAGCGGGATTCCCGGATCCGCCTGGGCCTCATCGATGACGGCCACGGCGTCGCCATGGCCTTTGCCGTCTTCACGCCCCGGGGAGGAGAATCCGTGCGCCATGTGCGTACGGGGGCCATCGACGGCGGCCTCTCCCGCCTCGAGGAGGCGGGGATCACGTCAGGACCCATGGCCCGCCACCGGGCCGCCATCGAGGCCGTGACGGGAGCCTCCCTGGAACCTCATTCGCTCTACATCACGGCGGATGCCGGACTGCGCTGGAGAAACGGCATTCTCCATCGCCGGCCCCAGCCGGGCCGGCCATGGCTCAACCGCATGGAAGGCGGCCTCGATGCCGGTTCCTTCGCCATCCTCGATGCGTCAGCGGTCGGAGCCGTTGCGGTCACGAGCTCCCTTTCCGGAGCCGCCGGTTCGGCGCGCGTGACCGGTTCCCTGGGCGCCGCCACCCTCGAAGGAGGCGAACTTGCCTCCGCCGGCATTGAGGCGGCTCGCCTGACGATCGATCGCGACCTTTCGGTGGGAAGCCTTGCCGCCAGCGGTCGGGCGAAGGCAGCCGGTGCGACGGCCGTCGCGAGCCTGCTGGGGACATCCCTCGAGGCGGACGACCTTGCCGCCCAGACGCTGGTGCCCGGCGCCGGGATCACTGTGGCCGGCGGGGCTTCCTGGAAGGATGCGGCGGCCGGCCTCCTCGACGCAGACGTCATCCGGGTTCCGGCCCTCGACACCGGCCGCCTCTTCGGTCCGCGTCTTCGCGTCATAGGCACCCTTGTCGTCGACAGGTGCCGGGGGTGCCGATGAGGAGTCTCCGGCGCACCCTTCCGGGCCGTCTGGCGGCGCGCGGACGGCGTGGCCTGACGCTCTTCGGGAGCCTGCTCGCACTCGCCCTGATCGGTGTCATGGCGACGGGACTCTTCGCCATTGTTGAGCGCCACATCACGGAGATGCGGGAGCGGCGGGCGGCCGCCGGCATCGTCCTCCTGACCCGTGCGGCCCATCACCATGTGACCGACCGCTTCGCCGATTTCCTCTCCGGCCCCGAGTTCCGCGAGGTGACCCTGGCGGAACTGCGCGCCACCGGAGAGCTCCAAGGGGGCATTCCGGACAACGACGCGATGGGACGCGGCCGCCGCATCCTCACGCGATTCGACGGCGCCGGCGCGGTCGAAATCATCGTCACCCAGGAGGTGGCTGCCGGCGACCGGAACTGGCCCTGGCGTGCCGCCGCCTCCACCGCCAGCGGGATCGGGCACCTCGGGACCGTGGCGCCCGGCGGTTCGCGGCTCGCCGGCCCGGTCATCGACGTTGACGTCTCCGCCTTCCAGGGGGCCTTCGAGGGGGCTCCGGCGCCATGGGCCCTGGCCTCTCACCTGCGTCTCGACCGTCACGCCATCTTCGGCGACCAGTTGTGGCGCATCGAGGTCGCCGGCTTCCCGGAGATCAACCGCATGGAGACCGACCTCGACATGGCGGGGCACGACATCACCAATGCCGGAGACATCGCCACCCGCACATTCGCCGTCACCGACGCCCTCGATGTCGGTGGAGATCTCGATGTCACGGGCGCCCTCGTCGTCGGCGAACTGGTCGAGATCGACGGCTGGGGACGGTTCTCCGGCGAGGTGGCCGCACCCACCGCAACCGTTACCAACGCCGTCACCGCCCGCACCGTCACGGCTACCGGTGAGGTGAGCGCCGACACGTTCGACATCGACGGAACCGTCAGCGCCGGCACCATCGCTACCTCGGGCACCCTTGCGGTCACCGGAGAGGCCAACGTCGGGACCCTCACGTCGACCAGCGTCGCCGCCGGCTCCGTGACCGCCGACACGGTCGCCGCCACGTCGATCGAGGCTCTCCAGGTGACGGTCAGCGGCGCAATCGAAAGTGCCAGCGCCGGCATCTCCGACCTGACCGTCGGGAGGTGTTCGGGATGCTGAAGCCGTGTCTTCGGTCCCTGACGGCACGGCGGGAACGGCCGGGGTGGCGAGTTGGGCAAATCTTCCTTGTCTCCATGCTGGCGGCGTCTCCCGCCGCAGCGGACGACCCGTACATCCTCGATCTCGACTCCGCCGTGGCGCTGAGAGAACAGCTCGAGGACGACGTGCTCATCCTCACCCGCATCCGCGGCGTCCAGGAGAGCCTCATCACCCTCAATGCCCTGCGTCACAAGAGAGGGCTGGCGCCCGTCACCCTTCCGGCAGGGATCTGCCTCGCATCGCCTCTCGCGCATCTCTGCGACGGGCTTCCCGCAACCTTCGGCAGGAGCGAACCGTGACGATTCCTGACTTCGTGACCGTCCTCATCGTGGCCGCACCCCTCGGAGCCATCGCCTGGCACGACTGCCGGCGCTTCGAGATTCCGCCGGAGGCCGTGGCGGCCCTCTTCACCGCCGGCGTCCTGCTCCATGACCGGGGCGTGATCGCCTGGAGCGACGGACTGGCCGGTGCCGCCTTCGGCGCCGCCGTCTTTCTTCTTCCCGTCATCGTGGCCGCGGGGCTGCGGTGGCGCCCTCCCCTGCTCCCCGGCGATGCCGGGCTGCTGGGAGGCCTGGGCTGGACCCTGGGGCCGCTCGGACTGGCCTGGGCTCTCGCCATCGGTGCACCGCTGGCCCTCGTCCATCGCTGCTGGCTGCAGGTGCGGAGGCGCCGGCCCGTCGCCGCCGGCTACGCGCCGCTGGGACCGGGGCTTTGTGCCGGTGGCCTCGTCGTCTTGCTCATGATGCATGCAGGCATCGCGATGAGTGACGCGCCGGCAACGGCGCTTGCCTCGACCCAGCTTGGACCCGACATCGCGGCCGGTCCGCCCGGCAGCGACACCGCCACCATCAGCCTCAGCCATCCGCAGGCGGTCGGCCTCGACGACCTCGCCCCGCGCATCGCCGCCGCCAGCGGCTATTCCTTCGTCATCGAGGAACGCCCGGCACGCTCGAAGGGTGGAGCGGCGGTGCTGGATCCGGCGCCGCCCCTTCGCCTCGATTTCGAAGGGCGGCTGGTCGACCTCCTTGACCGCATCGCCTCGGCGAGCGGCTACCGCTGGACATGGCGGAACCGCGAAATCGTGCTCTACCGCTACTGGGACAGGGAATGGCAGGCTGCCAAGACGACCCCGGAAAGCCGGCCGCCGGACGCCTGGGAAGTCGACCGCGACCGCCATGACGGTCTGGAAGAAGTGCTGGAGGCGTGGGCATCCGCGGCCGGGTGGACGCTCGACTGGAAGGCCGGACACGACTACCGGCTGGGGGCGGACGCCCGCTTCACCGGTGACTTTCTCAAGGCCGTGGATTCCCTGCTTGCCGATCCGGCGACCCGCAGGACGCTCGTCGCCACCGCCTTCGCGGTCAACCGACACCTCGTCATCGAGGAGGCCCGGTGATGGGTCGGCGGTGTCTCGTCCTCCTGGCCCTCGTTCTGACATCGGCCTGCTCCGCCATGGATCACGGCGGCACCGTGAAGGATGTGGAGACGGAGGACCCTGCCGTGCTGCGTCTCGTCGAGGCCGCCACCCGGGCCGAAAGGGCGTTGCTTTCGCTGGCCCACGACCGCGAAGGCGGCGAGATGAATGTCTCCCCGCCCCGCGTGGTGCCCGAAGAGCTGTTGCAGAAGATCACTGTCGACTGGATCGGGCCCCTGGAGACCCTGGCGGCCGACATGGCCGAACGGGCCGGCTACCGCTTCGCCGAAAGCGGTCCGCAACCCGTCAGGCCGCACATGGTGACGATCCACGCCCGCGGGGTGCCGCTCGTCCTGGTACTGCGCGATGCGGGCCTGCAGGCGGGGGACAACGCCCGCCTCGTCGTTGACGCCCGCGCCCGGGAGATCCGCGTCGAACGGTCACGCGCCGGCGGAGACGACGTCTGATGAGGGGCGTGGTGGCGCTGGTGGTGGTCCTCATGGCATGCGAAGCAGCGGCCGAGCCTCCCACACTGGAGGATCTGGTGGCCTTCGCCCCTTCCGGAGGCGTCACGGACACACTTCCCGAAGACATGCGCCGGAACGCAATGCGCACGGCAGCGGTCGGCTACGCCGCCCGGGCGGGCCTGACGCACCGGGGATGGGAGATCGCCGGCATTCTCGAGCGCTTTGCGCCGCAGATCGGACGCGTCTTCCGGTTTCGCGACCTCATGATCCACGAGGGCGGGTTCCTGGTGCAGCCACCGGTTCTCGCCGAGACCCGGCAGGCCTTCCGTCTCGACCGCTCCCTCGACCGAGCCGCAAGCGCCGGGCGTCACCTGAAGATCGTCGCCGCCGAGAGGATCCTTTCAGGCCTTCCCGACTGGCGCGGCTTCCTGGTCCGCCAGTGGGTCGAAGCCGAGGCGCCGGCTGCGGTGCTCTTCCCGCGCGATGCGGCCGAAAGGGAACTGTGGCGGAAGTGGCTCGAGGAGGGCTGGAAGGAGGGAACCGATCTCGCGGACATGATCTTCCTGGACGATCTCGACCGGCTCACGGGGTTCTTCGAGGGCCTCGTCCTGTGGCACCGGCTCAACCGCCAGCGCATGGTCTCGGCACCGGTCCTCTCCCTGGAGCGATCTGCGGTCTCGGGCGGCGGCGATGTCATGCGGATCGACGAATCCCTTGTGACCATCGCCGCGAGGGCGTCCCTCGTCGCCAGGCCGGACCTGTGGCGGTTGCCATGATGCAAACATGGCCAGGGGCGGATCACGTGTTCCCGGTGGAAAGGACCGACACCTTTCTCGCCTGGGCCGCCGACCGCGGCGCTTCCGACATCGCCTTCCAGACCGGGGAAGTGGCGATGATGGAGATCGACGGACACCTCCTCGATGCCACCCGTGCCCGCCTCGATGGCGTCGCTCTGGGCGCCCTTGCCCAGCACGTCTTCGGGCCGGCCGCGGAGGGATTCCTGAGAGCGGGGAAGACGCTCGACTGCTCCCACGCCATCGGCCGCGCCCCATCGGCCCGCAGGCGCTTCCGCTGCAATCTGACAGCCGTCCAGGTGGCGGACGGATTCGGCATCAACCTCACCCTGCGCGTGTTGCCTGACACGGTCCCGTCATTCGACGATCTCGCCATCGAGCCCGAGATCAGGAACGCCTGGGAGCGCGCCAAAGGACTGACGCTCGTCACCGGTGTTCCGGGCAGCGGCAAGTCGACCCTGCTCGCCGCCGGGATCCGCCACCTCCTCGAAGAGGGCAAGGGCCGGATCCAGTCCTACGAGGCGCCCATCGAGTTCACGTTCGACCGCATTGCGCGGTCCGGTGCGCTGATGTCGTCCTCGGAAGTGCCGCGCCACGTCGAGAGCTTCGCCGCAGGCCTGCGGGCGTCGTTGCGCCGCCGTCCCCGGGCTGTCGTCGTGGGCGAGGCGCGTGACCGCGAGACGGTGGAAGCCGTGGTGAGAGCCGCCGATACCGGCATTGCCGTCTATGCGACCACCCACACCATCGGCGTGGCGGCGACCATCCGCCGTCTTGTCGCCGAGTTTCTCCCCGAAGAGAGGTCCGAACGAGGGACCGCGCTCGTCGACGTGCTCCACCTCGTGGTGACCCAGGTGCTCGTCCAACGCACCGGCGGCGGCCGCCAGGCCCTGAGGGAGTGGCTCGTGTTCGACCCCGATCTCAAGGCCCGGATGATCGAGAACCCTCCGTCGCTGTGGCCGACTCTCGTTGAAGAGGAGATCGACGCGCGGACGACCGGTCTCGCCGCCAGTGCACGGCGCGCCTTCCAGGCAGGGCTCGTCAGCGAGGCAGACCAGCGACGTGCCTGTCGCATCACCTCGCCCTGTGGAGACGGATCGTGAAGGGAGCACGTGATGGAGGACATGACATGGCGCGACAGCGCCCGGCCCGTGCGTTTCTGGATCTTCGACTGGAGGCTCCTCGTCGCCCTGGTGATCTGGATCTTCTGGCCCTCGCTCATCACCACGTCGGTGGTGCTCCTCCTCATCGCCGTCTTCCGGTTCGCCGAGGCGCGGGGCTATCGTCTCGAGGCCGCGTTGCGCGCCATGCGCGCCCGTTTCGCCGGACGCCGGCACGCCTTGCAGCCCTCGCGTTCGCGGTCCTTTGTGGACTTTGGCTGAACCCCTCTGCTGCGAAAGCCGCCTTCGATTATCTGCCGCCGGTGGCTCCGCCCACCTTCGCGGCGGTGCATGACGATCTCACCCTGGCGGCGGCGCTTGCCCGTCTCGTGCCCGACGGCATCGACATCCTGTTCGACCGCCGGGTCGACACCTCCCGCATCGTCGCTCCGGGACACGCCGTCCTCGAGGACCTCCTCATCGACACCGGGCTGATGGCCCGTCACGACGGCCAGCGCATCGTCTTCTATCCCGCCGGCATCGACACGGAAGCGATCGAGCCGGAGCCATTGGGTGAACCGGTCCTGCGCTGGCGCGTGGGCGCGGGCGAGATGCTGAGGACCATGCTCGAGCGCTGGGGATCGAGGCGCGGCGTCGACATGGTCTGGCTCACCGATCGCCGCTGGCGCATCGACGAAGACCACGTCTTCACCGGCACGTTTTCCGAAGCCGTGCGGGCCCTTCTCTTCGCCCTCTCCCATCTCCCCCACGCTCCTGTGGGCGAACTCTCCGATGACGGCCGAACCCTCGTCATCCTCCACCGTCTTCCCGGAGTCGCACCATGACCATCCCTGCCCTCTGCCGGCTGGCGGCGGCCACGATCACCATCGCACTGACGGCGGGGCCGGCGACGGCCTGGGAGGTCGTCGACAAACTGCGCGCGTCGGGCGCCGTTCTCCATGAACTCGGTACCTTGGCCGGCCTCGAAGGCTACTGGGTCGAGCCGGCCTCCGGAGGAGGCTGGCCGCTCTATGTCACGGACACGGGCCATGCCATCGCCGGCCTGCTTCACGACGCCTCGGGACGCCTTCTCACAGTGGACCAGGTCGCCAATCTCGAGACTCCGCGCGATTACATCAGGGAATCCATCGACCAGGCCGCCTTCACTGTCGGGACGGCAGGAAGCGACGTCGTCGTCTTCGCCGATCCGGCCTGTTCCTGGTCTCGCACCACCGTGGCGCGGTTCGCCATGGCGGCTCTCGAAGGCCATCTCGTCCTCCATGTCGTGCCGGTCGCGATCCTCGGGCACGACTCGGCGGTGAAGGCCCGCGCGGTGATCGCCGCCGAGGACCCCGCCGGTGCCTGGTTCGCTGCCTCTCCGGGAGGAGACGGAAGCGGAGACGCGGAGCTTGAGGCCAACAACCGTCTGTTTGCCGATCTCGGTGGGCGTGCGGTGCCTGTGGTGATGCGGACCGACGGCACGCTCCACGAAGGCGCCATCGGCGATCCGGTGGGCTGGCTCAACGGGGACGCCCCATGAGCGCACGCCAGCGAGCGATCAGCCACGCAGCCAACCTCTTCGCTTTCCAGCGCGACCAGCATCACGGCTGGCGGCGCCTGGCGATGTGGCTGACGGTGATCGTGGCCGCCGAAACCCTGGCCTTCGCCGGATACATCCACCTTCACTCCACGGTCTACATCGCCGTCGCAGCCACACCCGACGGCCGCATCATCGAGATGACACCGTTGGACGAGCCGATCATGTCGGACGCCGCCCTGCGGAACTGGACCGTTTCGGCGGTGACGGAAGCCTTCACCCTGGGGCACCACGACTGGCGCATGCGCCTCGGCGCGGTGCGCGAACACTTCACCGACCACGGCTACCAGGCCTTCGTCGGCGGACTGGAGGAGAGCCTCTTCCTGGAGCGCCTGAGGACCAACCTCCAGGTTGCCTCGGCCGTCGCCAGGGGCGCGCCCGTCATCATCTCCACCCGCGTCGCGTCGGGGCGCGTCACGTGGACCATCGAGTTTCCGCTGCTCGTCACCTTCCAGGCCGGAGACCGGTGGGCGAGCCAGGACCTTGTCGCCCGGGTGCTCGTGACCCGCGTGCCACTCTCCGAGAGGGCGCGTGGCCTCGGCATCGAGCAGCTCATCGCGACGAGGACGCCGGCATGATGCGCGCCGTCTTTCTGATGATTCTCCTCGCCGGCGGCACGGCCGTCGCCGGCGACCCGTGGGACGATCATGCCCTTTCCGATGACGAGGCGGCGCGCATGGGGCGCGAGACGCTCCCCTTCACGCCCGAGCAGATCATTGCCTTAGGCAGGATCTTCCAGGAAACGCGCGCCGCCGCCAGCGAAGCCCCGGGGGCCAGGCCCGAGGCTCGCCAGCAGCGCATCAGGATCGAACCGGGGACGGCCGACGGCGCGATCGAGGTCCTCCTGGCGCACGGCTACACGACGGCCTTGAGCATCCTCGACATGACAGGCGAGCCATGGCCGATCGAGGAGGTGCTGGTCGACAGCAGGTTCGTGCCCTCGGGCTTGGAGGACCGCACGGATACTGCGTCCCACCTCCTCTATCTCTCGCCTCAAGAGCGTCACCTCCACGGCAACGCCATCATCAAGCTTGCCGGTCTTGCCGAACCTCTCGCCCTGTCGCTCGTCGCCGGATCCGGCACAGTGGACTTCCACGTCGATCTCAGGATCGCCGGAAGCGGTCCCAACGCCGATCCCTCCCACCTGGTGGCGCCCCGCACCTTCCATGCCGGGGACGAGGTGCTGCTCGACCTGCTGGCGGGAATCACGCCCGCGAGCGCGGCGCGGCTGCGGCTCACCGGCGGCGGCACATCCGACCGCGCCTGGGCCGACGACGGCGACATCCTGCTTCTCACGCGCGCCCTGGTGCTCTCGCCCGGACCATGGGCGGCCGAACGCAGCGCCGACGGTCGCTGGGCATGGCGCCTCCCCGACACACCCTTTGCTCTCGTCTCCCGGGACGGCCGCGAGGTGCGGTTCGCCTTCCGCGAAGAGGAGGCCTTCGAATGAGACTCGCGCCCGCACTCCTGGTGCTCACTATCGGCGTGGCAACGGCCCAGCACATGCCGGACAACTCGCTCGTCACGCTCGATCCCGACGACAACCCCGATCCCGCCTACCGCGAAACGCTCGACGGCAACGAGCGGTCGAGGCTCGAGGAGGCCGAACGCGACGGCGAGACCTTCCTTCCCTACTTCTACGGCTCGGTCCGCCCGGAGAGCCTTCGCGAACCCCTGGCGGAGCCGCCACCGCCGCCCGAAGAGACGATCGACGTGCGCACACCACAACGTATCGTCACCACCTACGAACGCCATGGCCCGTCCCCGACTGTGGCCCCCGAAGGGTTGGTCGAGGCGCTCATCAGCCAGTGGGAGACGCCACCCGCCATCATCCGCATCGCCTATGCGCCCCAGGCCGCAGAGAAACCGGAGACTGCCTATCGGGACGACGTGCCGGTCCTGCAGGGGGTGGAGCCCGGATCGGCATTCTACGGACGCATTCTCTATACGGTGAGGTCCGATGCGCCCGGTCCGGTCGTCATCGAGATCCTCGAGGCGCCCCTTGCCGGCGCCGTGGCCACGGGCTCCTTCGAAAGGACAGGTGACCGCCTCCTGCTCGCCATCACGCACCTTCACCACGATGGCGTGGAAAGGCCGGTCGAGGCATGGGGCGTGGGGCTCGATTGCGCGTGCCTTGCCGTCGAGGGCGAGGTTGACCGGCACTGGTTCGAGCGGGTCCTGCTGCCTGCCGCCCTTGCCTTCGCCGGGCGCTGGCTCGATGCATCGTCCGTTCCCGATACGACCGTCTCCATCAACGGTGACGTCATCATCGAGGAGACCGGTGGCGACCGCACACGCCAGGCGCTGCAACAGGGACTTGCAGGGGTCGCCGGGACCGTCACCGGCATCCTGGCCGAGACCGCTCCCCGGGAGGCGACCGTGACGCTTCCCCGCAATACGGAACTGGCGGTGGTGTTCCTCCACGCCGGCGCAGCCGGAAGGTGAGGTTCCCTGGAAACCGGTGTCGGAGGAGCGCTCATCGCCCTGGTGGCGGACCTGCTGCCGGGCCTGCTGCTTCTCGTCTCCATCACCTGCCGGCTGCTGGGGCTGGGGCTCTTCCTCATCGGCGCGCTGCGGCTTCTCCGCCAGGGAAACGGGATGCGCGAGCACCCGGCGGCAGGAACCGCGCTCACCTTCCTCGCCGCTGCCGTCCTCTTCGCCCTGCCGGCCTGGCTCGACGGCGCCGGGGACACCTTCTTCGGGGATGCCCGCCATGCGGACGTGCTGGGCTACACGGGCGGCGGTCCCGACCTCACGCCACTCATCGAGGCGGTGTTCGCCATCGTTGCCGTCGTCGGTCTCGCCGCCTTCATCCGCGGAGTCTTCGTGCTGCGCGCTGCCGCCGACAACGTGCCCGGAGCCAGCGCCGCGGCGGCGGCCATGCATCTCACGGGCGGCGTCGCCGCCTGGCACATGCCGGCGCTCATCGGTGCCCTGCAGACCACGCTCGGCATCCACATCCTTGACATCTCCTGAACCGAGGACCCTCCCTTGAAGATCAATCACGTTCCATTCCTTCTCTTCCTGGCGCCCGTCTCCGCCCAGGCCCTGAGTCTGGGAGAAATGGCGAGTGCCGCGGCCGCCGACCTTGACCGTGTCCCGGCCTTCATCTCGATCTCCTTTTACATTCTGGGCGTTGTCATCGCCGGCGTCGGACTGGTGCGTCTCAAGCGCCATGTCGACCATCCCCAGGCGACGACCATCGGGTCGGGGATCGTCGCCCTCATCATCGGGGCTGCCCTCATCGCTGCCCCGGCCGTGATCAACGCCGTCGGCGAGACCTTCGGCGCTCCTTCGGGCGTGGGTCTCACGAGGCCGGTGCTGAACTGACATGGGAGCCGCACTCCTCGATGAACTCCTGGGCCTTGCCTGGACCGCGCGGAAGAAGTCTCTTGAGAGCTTCCTGATGCCGTGCGCCATTCTGGATGGCGACCCGGGCACGCTGGTCGCCCGCGACGGATCCCTGGTCACGCTGATCGTCATCGAGGGAAGCCGCTCCCTCATGGGAGCAGAAGAACTCGAACGCTTCGTCGAGATCGCCTCGATGCGCTGGACCGGCTGGCTCGGCGCGCCGGGCCACGCCATCCACGTCGTCTTCGAGCGGGTGGGCGGCCGGCGGCCGCTGGAACGGGCGATCAGCCTGCAGGAACGCGCCGCCCGTGACCTCGGTCTCGATCTTGGCGACGTCCTCGACGAGCGACTGCGCCACCTCGAGGGAACCGTTGCCCAGGAGACGGCGATCGCCGCCTGCTGGACCCGCCCCTCGGTCTTGCCGCCGGACGAGGCGGCACGCGACCGCCGGCGGTTCCGCTCGTTCCTCAAGCACTGGCCCGCCGGACCGTCCCTGGCGCAGTGTCCGACCATGCCCTTCGGCGGCATGGCGCCACGCCACGAGGCGATGGTGGCCTCCTTCCTGTCGACCTGCCGGGAGGCCGGCCTCGCGGTCGAGGGTGTATCGGGCGAAGGGGCGGCCCGCATCATCCGTCGCTTCGTCAACGGCGAGGACTCCCATCACCCCGACTGGCGGCCCGTCCATGCGGCCTCGCCCTCGATGCCGCGCGACAACGGTCCGGACGAGGCGGGAGCGCTGCCACCCCCTCTCGCCGATCAACTCATCGTCACCGAACCCGATAGGCAAGCCGGCTTCCTTCTCATGGGCGAGCGGCGCTATGCGGCGCTCGACATGCTGATCGGTCCGCGTGACGTGCGGCCCTTCAGCGAACTCATCGGCCGCATCGCCGAAGCGTCCCTGCCGGTCCGATTCTCGCTCCTCATCGAGGGCGGCGGACTCGCCGGTGCGGGTGCGGCCATTCGCCGCCTGGCGGCGGCCTTCACGGCCTTTTCCTCGAGCGACAGCCGCATGGTGAGGAATGCGATGAGGGTCCTCAGTGCGGCCCGCGACGAAGGACGCGCCATCGTGCGCCTGCGCCTTGGTGTCCTGACATGGACGGCGCGGTCGGCCGAGAAGGCCGAGCTCATGCGCCGCCGCGGTCGCCTGCAGCAGGTTCTGGAAGGCTGGGGCGGGCTTGTCGCGACACCTCTCGTGGGCGATCCCCTGGAGACCTTTGCCGGAACCGTCCCCGGATTTGCCTGCGGCGCGACGGCGGAACCAGCGCTCGCACCCCTCGATGACGTGCTGAGACTTCTCCCGGTGTCGCGGCCGGCGACCCTCGCCACGAGCCGGGTCAATCACCTCTTCCGCTCTCCCGACGGCAGGATGCTGCCGTTCTCCATGGGCGACGGCGGCGACCACGGTCTCGATCTCGTCTACGGCATCCCCGGACAGGGCAAATCGGTGCTCATGAACTCCCTGGCGCTCGCCTTCACGCTCCACGGCGGCCGCGATTCGCTCGCCATGAATGCGGTGATCGACATCGGTCCTTCGTCATCAGGCCTGGTGTCGCTCATCCGCGAGGCGCTGCCTCCCGAACGCCGGCACGAGGCGGGGTTCTTCCGGCTCTCCATGGCTTGCGAAAGCGCCATCAATCCCTTCGACACCCAGCTTGGCTGCCGCGAACCGCTGCCCTCGGAACGCGCTTTCCTGGTCAACCTCCTGGAACTCATGCTGACACCCGCGGGGGCGGCCGGACTGGCGGACGGCATGCGCGAGATCATCGCCCCGGCCATCACCCACGCCTACCTGCTGCGTGACGATCGCGGCGCCGGCAGCGAACCGCGGCGCTACTCCCGAGGGCGTGACGCGATCGTCGACGAAGCCCTGGAGCGCCTTACGCCCCGCCTCGCGCCGGAGCCTTTGTGGTGGGAAGTCGTTGACGCGCTGTGCGAAGGAAGAGAACACGCTGCGGCCACGAGGGCCCAGCGCTACGCCGTTCCGGTGATGACCGATCTCGTGTCGGCGGTCCGCCACCCGGCGGTCGCTTCACTCGTGGCCGACGCCACGGTGGCCTCCACCGGCGAGCCGGTCACGTCAGCCTTCACGCGCACTCTCACCTCTCTGGCGCATCACTGGCCCATCCTCTTCCACCCGACGGCATTCGACATCGGCAACGCGAGATTCGTCGCCATCGACCTTGCCGACGTGGCGCCGTCGGGTTCCGAGGAGGCGGACCGCCAGACCGCCGCAGTCTATCTCCTGGCGCGACATGCGCTGACCCGCCACTGGTGGATCGGCCGCGACGTGCCGGGCGGGCTCAACCCCGACATGGAGACCTGGCACCGTAGGCGGCTGCGCCACGTGGCGGAAACGCCCAAGCGCCTCTGTCTCGACGAGTTCCACCGGGTGTCGAGGGCGCCCGCCGTCCTCGCCCAGGTCGAGCGCGACGCCCGGGAGGCACGCAAGCTCAACGTCACCATGACGCTCGCATCCCAGAGGGTGGAGGATTTCACCGAAACGCTCACGGAACTGGCGAACCGCTTCTGGATCCTGGGCTCCGGAGGCAAGACGCGCGAAATCGACACGTTACGGACGATCTTCTCGCTCTCGCGCACCACCGAGGAGGCGGTGCGGCACTCCCTTGGCGGTCCCGGTCCTGACGGAGCGCCAGCTCTCCTCATCGCCAGCGATGCCCGGGGACGCCTCGAACAGGTCGTGGTGAACGCACCTGGGCCGGTGGAGATCTGGGCACTCTCCACCAGTCCCCTCGACGTCGCCCTGCGCGAACGCCTGGCCGCGCGCCTCGGCGCCCGCGAAGCCCGCCTGCGGCTGGCCCGGGTCTTTCCCACCGGAAGTGCCCGCCGCCGCATCGCGGAAGAACTCGCACGCCGCCAGGAGTCGGGAGAGACGCTGACGCAGGCGGCCCTCCTCGATCGCCTCGCCCGGACCATTGCCGCTCCTGCCGGCGAAGCCCCTCAGACAGCCCCGGAGAATATCCCCGCATGAAGAGACGTTCCCTCACCCTTTGCCTCGCCATGGTCGTCGTGCTTGGCGCACCGGCGACCATGGCCGGCGATCCCGCATGCGATCCCCTCGTCCGGGAGGCGCTTGCCGTGCGCGCCCAAACGGGAGCCGAGGCCGACATGGCGCTGATCCGCCACCCGCTATCCGGCGTGCGCGAACCGCTTTCGATCGTGGATTTTGCCTGCGGACCCGATCTCTTCGGCTACCGCCCCTTCGACATCTTCTTCGATTCCGGTCACGCGATGGCGGACATCTTCGGGCTCGGTGGCGCGCTCGTCTGCGAAGCGGCAGCACGAGCCTGGGAGGCGGGTCTGGCGAGAAGGCTGCCCGTCGACCTTTTCCTCCCTCACACGGGCGGAGGCGGCTGACATGGCGCGACTGCTCTGCCTCGCCGGCGTCATCCTCCTTGCATGGTCCACCGGAGCCCATGCCTTCTTCGGCAGCAAGCTCAAGTGCGATCCGACCGACAACGACGTCCACGAGGCGAACCGGGTCATCGGCGAGATCGAGGAGATGGAACGAGCCGTCATCCGGGCCCTGCGCCTGCAGACCGGACAGCTGGCGGGCTACCAGGCGCAGAGCACGCGCGCTATCGTCGAGGCGCTGGACGCACAGACACGGTTCCAGGCGCAGATCGCCCGCGAGATCGAGGAGAGCGAGGAGGTGCGCGCCAGGCGTCCCTCCCGGTCCTCGTGCCGCCTCGTGACCGGTGCGACGGGCCTTGCCGGAGCCCGATCGGGCGAAGCCGAGGCGCTCGCACGCGCGGCCATGATCGAGTCGGGTCGCATTGCCGGCGACCGCCGCTTCTTCGATCCCGGAGGCGCCGCCGCGGACAGCGAAACGCGGTTCAGTCGTCTCACCGGCACGTGGTGCAACGCCGCGCGCAGCGGGCAGGTGGCGTGCCGGGGCGACGAACGCCTGCACGGCGCCGACGTGCGTGCGGACACGCTCTTCGACACGGCGACCTTTCACGATGCGACCATCCTCGAAGCGGCGGTGGAACTGGCGCGCAACCTTGCGAGCCCTCTCGTCCACGACCAGCCGGCACTCGCCTCGGCCACCACGCCTGCCGAACGCCGGCGGGTGCTGCTTGGTCGTTCGGCCGACGCCCGTTCCGCCCTTGCCTCTCATGTCTTCTCCCGGGCGCGGGCATTCCGGGCTCCGGCGATCGATCTCGGACCCTGGGCTCAGGCCATGCTGCCGGAAGACGCCGCACGGGAGGCAGGTCCCCTCTCGCGCCACGAGCTGCTGGAGATCCTCGCCAGTTCCCGCTTCGACAACCCCGAGTGGTTCCTGGCGCTCCAGGAGGAGTCGGCGACCGGGCTCATGCGCGAGATCGCCGGCCTGCTGGCCATCGGCCTCATGGTCGACTGGGAGCGGTTCCGCCTGGAGGAGCGCCAGGCGGCGCTGCTGGCCGTTCTCGTGGCGTCAGAGGCGGAAGCGATGCGTCGTCTCGACGATCTCGGCAGCGCCCAGGCGGGGGTCAACTGAGGCCCTTCATGCTGTTTCGTCCCCTCTTCCGCCGCCGGGGCGGCTCCTGGACGGCCCTCATGGTCCTCGTGCTCTCCGGCATGGCCGCCGGGGCTTTCGCGCAGACCATGGACCCCGGTCTCTTTGCTGCGGAGGACGACGCAACACGCAATCTCCTCACGTTCCTCAAGCTCGACGGCATGACCTCGGGCCTGGGCGACATGCTCTTCGTCTACAACTCCGGGGTCCTGGTGCTGGCCGGCGCCCTGCTTCTTTACCAGTGCGTGGCCGGAACGGTGGACACGGCCCGCCAGGGGCGCTGGGGATTCGGGGGCTGGCAGATCGTGCGGATCGTTACCGCGGTCGCCCTGATGGCGCCGCTTCCCGGCGGTCTCAACGGCGCCCAGCACATCGTTCTGTCACTCGCCCGTCTCGGCGGCGACTTCGCCCACGCGGTGTGGCAACCGGTCACGCGGGATCTGGCGTCCGCACGGCCAGTGCGTCCGGAGGCGGGAGAACACCTGCGTCGCGCCGCCCTGGCGCGGGTCCTGGTGGCGGAGACCTGCCGCCATGTCGCCAATGCCGGCGGCGTCATTCTCATCGCGATCGAAACCGACTCATCGGACCAGGGATCAGTCCGCCGCTATGCGGGCGCGGGGAGCGACATGCCCGACGAGCTGTGCGGCGCCATCGCCTATGGAGCCCACTCGGAAGGGGACGGCTGGTCGCTGCCCGGGACCCTGCCGGCACCACCCCAGGGGAACGATGCGACATCGGCGGCCGTGGCCGAACTCGCCGACGCGCACCGCCATGCCTTCGAACGCCTGCTGCCTGCCATCCAGGCGATGGCGGCCGAGTTGGCGCGCCACTTCATTCCGGCGAGCGCCGCCTATGGCCAGCCGCTGCCCGACGCGAATCCATGGTTCGCCGCACACGGACTTGCCGAACGCTACCGCGCAGACATGGAAGCGGCTCTCGAGCGTGCGGCACGGCACCACGATGCGGCCATGGAGGGACTGGCGCGGTCATGGGACGGCCCTCAAAGCTGGCTGTGGGCCGGCAGCGCCTTCAACACGCTCGCCTGGCAGACCGGGAGGTTCCAGGCGGCGGCGCGCAACGTGCCCCGGGTAGCGCTGCCGGCAGAGAACCTGGAGAGGTGGTCCCCGGCTGCCGCCGGGGCGGTGGAGAGCGTGCTCGCCTGGCTGGCGCGTTCGGAGATGCCGCCGCTTCTCGCCTCGCCGGCGACAGGCGACGCACCTGCAGCGGCCGGTGACGCCCCTGACGAGATCGTCTCGAATCTTCTCGACTTCATCAGTTTCGATGTCGCCATGGTGGCGACCGGCGACAACCCGGTCGTCGACCTCGCGTCCTTCGGTCACGAACTCATCGCCGCGGCGCTGTCGGCCATCGGCGTGCTGACCGGCGCGTCGGCGGGCTCCAACCTTCTGGAGAGTGTTCCGGTGGTGGGGCCGGCGCTCGACACCTTCGAGGCCGTATGGAGCGTCGCCGACGGGTTCGTCACGTTGTTTCTGGGGGTGCTGCTGATCGCCGGCGTCACGCTGGCCCACATCCTTCCCATGCTCCCCTTCATCCGCTTCCTCTTCGGCATCCTCTCCTGGCTCATAGCCGTCGTCGAAGCGGTGCTCGCGGTCACCATCTTTGCCGCCTTTCACATCAGCCGCGAGGAGGGGGACCGTCTCATCGCCACCACCACGCGCCAGGGCTGGATGTTCCTGCCGCAACTCGTGCTGACACCCCCGCTGATGGTGCTCGGCCTCGTTCTCGGCACCTTCGTCTTCCTCGCCGCCATGGAGGTGCTGAACGCGCTCTGGGTGCCCCAGATGCAGCGAGCCCAGGCCTCGGGCCTCGCCGATCCGGTGGGGTTCCTCGCCATGCTGGTGCTCTACACGGTGATCGCCTGGACGCTGATGAACAGCGCCTTCCGGCTCATCGACACCCTGCCCCACGTGGTGCTGCGGTGGATCGGCGCCTCCCCCAGCCAGGGCGAAGACGGGGCGAGCCGGGTGACGGCGCTCGCCACCGGCAGCGTCTCCCGCCTCTCCTCCATCCGACTCCCCCACCTCGCCGGGCGATGACCCGCATCGCCCTCCACCTCGCCGCGCCCGCCGCTGCGCTCCTCTGGCTTCTCGTCGCCCCCGCCACCCACCTGGCACCGGCCCTTCACCTCGCCGCCGTCGCGACCGCACTCGTCGCCACCCTCCTCGCTTTCTGGTGCACCCGCATCGCCTCAGGCCCCGCCATCGCCCTCCTCCTTGTCGCCGCCGACGTCTGCCTCACCCGTGACATCGCAGACGACCTCATGCGCTCCGATCCCGCCACGACCGCCCTGGCGCTCACCTCCCTCGCCGGCCTCCTCGTCGGCGCCCTCGTCACCTTGAACCCCCTCCCCGGCCTTCTGACACACGGCAGGAAGAGGCAGCGCGCCCGTTCGGATCTCTATGGCCAGGCCCGCCTGCTCAGTGGCCGCGACCTCGCTCCCCTCCTCAAGGCCCGGGGCCTCGTTCTCGGCGAAACGGACCGCGGGCGCCTCATATCCTGGCCGTTGGAGGGATCGGCGATCACGTTCGCTCCGCCGCGAACCGGCAAGGGGGCAACGATCGCGCTCAACCTCCTGTCGCCGGACGGCCGAAGCCACGACGGAGCGACGCTCACCATCGACCCCAGGGGCGAGACCTGGTGCATCGTCGCCAGACGCCGCCGGCAGCTGGGCCGGCGCGTCATCCTCATCGATCCCTTCTCCGTCGTCGCCGGCCATGCCCGCAATACGGCCGGCACCTTCCTCCCCCACACGGCAGGACTGCGGCACAATCCCCTGGACTTCATCCGCGACGACGAATCCCAGGCGGTGCGCGACATCGCGGTCCTCCTCGACGGACTGATGACGCCACCCGGCGGCAACGCCAACGCCAGCGCGCTCCATTTCCACACGTCGGCCCGCGAGATCATGGCCGGCTACATAGCCTGGGTGCGTTTTCGCGAACTCCCCGAGAGGCGCACCCTGGCGCGGGTCCGCGAGCTGCTGTCTCAGACCGGTGAGGAGCGCGCCGCTCTCATCGACCGCATCGCCACCTCGCCGGCATTCTGCGGCGGTCTCGCCCACCAGGCGGTCGCCCGCCAGTCGGAGGTGGGCAAGGACGAGGCGGGGAGCCAGTTCTCCACCATCGCCAACCAGCTCGCGTTCCTGAGTTTCCCTGAACTCGTCCGCCAGACCGCAACTTCGGATTTCGATCCGGCCATCATCGCCTCCGGCGATGCCGACATCTTCGTCGTCGTCCCCGACGAACTCCTCGATGCGGCCCGGCCCTGGCTGCGCCTCTGGATCACCATCCCCAACGCCCTTGCCAACCGCCACGCCTTCGCCCGCGATCTCCTCGTCATCATCGACGAGATGCCGCGCCTCGGGTTCCTCAAGCCCGTGATGGACGCCTACAACCTCGCCGCCGGCAAGGGCGTCCACTTCTGGTGCTTTGCCCAGTCGATCTCCGCCCTCGACCAGACCTGGGGAGAGGGCGCGAGACGCACCCTGATCGATCTTGCCGAGGTGGTGCAGATCCTGGGATTTCCACGCACGGACACCCGGGGCGCCGACGATCTCTCGAAGGCCATCGGCACGGCGACCTTCCAGGCCCCCTCCTCATCTCTCTCGGGCTCGCTCGATCCCACCCGTCTCGTCCCGGTCACCTCGCGACTGCAGAACTCAACGAACACCTCCCTGGTGCGCGAGCGCATCGTCACCCCCGATCAGCTGATGACCATGGCTCCGGACGAGCAGTACGTCGTCACCGCCGGCAAGGCCGCACCGCGCCATGCGCTCCACCTCCGCCACGCCCGCTACTGGCAGCGCAGCGACACCCGCCACCTCGCCGATCCCAACCCCTTCGTCATCAGGAAGGAGAAGGCCCATGGATAACCTCACCCTGGGCGGCCATCCCGCGCCCGGCATCATCCCCCAACCGGAGTCCCCGCACCGCCCCCTCGACGATCTCGAGGCCGCCATCAGAACCCACGTGGCGGACTTCCACCAGGCCCGCGCCCAGGAGCGCAGCCTCTTCCACCGTTTCGCCCTCGCCACGCTCCTCATCACCGCCCCGGCTCTCCTCGCCGCCGGCATCCTTCTCCACCACGTCCTCATCGACCCCCCAAACCCCTGGCGCGACTGGATCTGGGAGGCCTACGGCCAGTCCATCGCCTCCTGCATCTCCCGCCACACCAACTGCACCGTCTCAATCGAGCCCGCCTCCACGAATTCCCGATGAGTCACCAGCAAGTCCCGCGCACGCGCCACGCACCACATGACATTCGTTACCGCGAACATCCTGCAACCACTTGCCCACTCCTCCATGCGGGTATAGATCGTCATCCACGACAACCCATCGGACCGCCGCCCAACAGGGACCGGTCATCACCAGGGGGTTTCCAGCCTCTCCATGGCTCCGTCAAAGGTGACTGACAACGATCAGTTCCAGACTCTCCACCAGCGTGTTCCTTGGTTCCTGGAGCCCTGCTCTCTCCCGGCGCAGTGCTGGCGTGGTGTTCTGTATCGACCAGTCAAGCCCCATTCACGTGCCGAACTCCACACGGCCGTAGCTGTCAGACCCAAGCCACCAGGCCACGGTGGATCTTCATGACAGTCCGCGATAGTCGACCGAGGATTCAGCCGGAGGAGCTTGAACGTCGATTCCGAGCGCTCAGGAGTTGGAGCCAAGGTGGCAAGTGGTCTCCAAAGAAGCCCCTCCTTGTCGTGTGGATGATCGGAAGGTGCATTGCCGGCGAGGAGCGTCTGGTCCCGTATGTCGAAGCTGACCGCGAGTTGGGCAGGTTGTGGGCTCAGTTCGGACCGCCACGTCCGGTGAAATCCGAGCAACCATTCTGGCGTTTGCAGCGCGACAACGTATGGGAGGTGCCGGAAGCACATCTCATCAAGGAGACCGTCAGCAAGGATGCATACGTGAGCTATCTCAGGAAACACAATGCCACAGGCGGTTTTCCGAAGGACATCTTTGATGCCCTGCAGAGCAACAAGGATCTCGCGTTCCGGATTGCCCGAGACCTGGTCGCCGCGCACTTTCCGGACACCCGGCATGACGAAATCCTCAAGACTGTCGGAACTGAGACCGAATACGTAACGTCACGACGCAGGGCACGTGATCCGTCGTTTCGCCCTGCGGTGCTCCAGGCATATGATTATCGTTGCGCCGTCTGCGAACTTTCGATCGCCATGAATGATGTACCAATCGCTATCGAAGCAGCGCACATCAAGTGGCATCAGGCAAATGGACCCGACAAGGTTGGCAACGGCCTGTCGTTATGCAATCTCCATCATAGGCTTCTTGATGCCGGTGCTTTCACAGCGTCGCTTGAGGGAACGGTCAGAGTATCTCCATTGGTACAGGGATCCGGCATGAACGACGTGCTCGGGAGATATGCCACCAAGCCCTTGCTCCCACCTTCACGTGCCGTCGATGCGCCGGATCCAGCATTTCTGGAATGGCATCGCAAGCAGGTCTACAAGGGCAAGGCACCGTAAGCGGTGGAAGCCCGACGGCGATGGGCCAGTCGAAGGAAATGAGCGCCAGAACGCGGAAGAGTACGTAAGGCGCACACCTTCACAGATTCGAACTACCTTCCGCGACAGGATTGAACGCGAACTGGGCTGGACTGCACGGTCGTCGGTCCAATCACGAGTCGATACTTCTCCCAAGGCCAGTACAACCGCACACAAGAGCAAACGTTTTCCTGACGCCTTGCAGAGTCTCGACGGATGAGCGCGTGCAGCCCTCAACCTACCGACCGGGGTTCACCACCGACCGTCCTTGCTGTCGTGCGCGGCTCAGCCGGCGGCATCCGGCACGGCGAGCGGGGCGCTGCTGGCCGTCGGCCCTTCGTTTGGTGTCGCTGGTGCCGCCAGGGCTCGCACGACCGCTTCCGGGTCGCTGTCGATCACCGTCAGCAGCACCCGGGCCGCCCGGTCGGGAACCCGGCGGCCCTGTTCCCAATCCTGAAGCGCACGCGCATCGAGCCCGAAGCGATCAGCGAATTTCTGCCGACTCAGCTTCATGCGCTTGCGCAGGGCGACGATCTGGCCGGGCGCGGGATCGTCCACGATCCGGCATGGCAACGCCGTCTCACCTCGAACATGGGCGAGGACTTCGCCAAGTGCCTTCTCGATCTCAAGGCCGGCCTCTGTGCGTTCGGTGCTCATTCCTTCTTGTTCTCCTCTTCGATGTTCGTCACCACACGCATCAGCGCCCTGCGGTCCGCCGGCGACAGGTCGTCGCGGTCGGCCTTGGCGTAGGCAGTCAGCATGTAGATCGCCCCCGGGCCCGTGTGCCAGAAGTAGATCGCGCGGATGCCCCCGCGCTTGCCTCGGCCGGACCCGGCCCAGCGCAACTTTCGGATACCGCCAGTGCCGCGAATGACCGGTGCGGCATCCGGTGCCGCGATGATGGCCGCCTCCATCTCTTCCCGGGCCTCTTCGGTCAACAGTTTGCGAATGGCGCGTTCATACGTACGGGTAAAGTACAGGTTCATCAGGTGATGAATGTGCGGCATTGCCGCACATTATGCAAGAACTCGCTCTAGGTTGGCCATCCATGCCCGGGTTCCGAACACGCCTGAGACAAGGGCGGGGACATCAAGGTCGGCATCGATCGCGGGCCAATGCAGATTGAAGCCCGCTCCGTCCACCTCGACGCCGGACAGCGCTTCGTCGTCCGCGCCATGCAGTTCCTCGGCCAGATGTGCCGGAAAGATGAATGTGCAGTCGTTCGCAAGTTCAACCGTTATGCGACCTGTCTCGCGGTCATAGGACGCCGAGACAGCGCGGGGTTCTCTCTCCATCACCTCGCGGCCGCGATCAGTTGCAGTCCGGAACTCGGCATCACTCGAATCGACCATGGATACGCCCCCATCCTTGAATGAAGCGGTTGCGGTGCTCTGTGTGCTCGGCGAGCGAGCTGCACATATCGAACTTCCTGATCCCCACGACCCTTCGTGCCACCGGTTTCCCCAAGCAGACTGATCTTCACTCGATCTGGCCCAACGATATGAACATGCGCCAGCTCGTGAACCTTACACTTTTTGGGTATCGCGGAGAGGCCATTGGCGCGGCGGCCACGCTGCATGCACCGCACCGTGGCAGCGGGACTGCGAACAGGCCAGTCCGGATGCCTTGGGGTGGGCTCAACAGGTCGCGACCTGCGGGAGCTGCCGGAAGTGGTCATCGGAGGTGCAGAGAATCAGGTCGTGCTGGACGACCAGGGAAGCGATCCAGAGATCGTTGGTCGGGATGGCAGCGCCCTTGGCCCGGAGTTGGAAGTGGAGTTGCGCGTAGTGGTGTGTGGTCTGCTCGTCGGGAAACAGAATCGATACCCTCGGGCACGCCAGAAACCGGCGGAGGTTGGCGGCGTTGGTAGACTCCCGATTGCCCGCGTCGAAGCCGGCACGCAGTTCGCCCAGGACGACGAGGGGCAGCGCGATGGTGCGCGCGGCGCGGACCACACGCACCCGGTCGCCGTCGCCGCGCATGAAATCGCTGTACGCATTGGTGTCGAGGGCGACGTTCACGGCCACGCGTCGTCGTCGACGCGCTCGAAATCGGCGATGGCGCGGTCGAAGGCCGGATCCTCCTGCCAGGTGCCGATCAGATGATCGAGGTCCGTATGCTCGACCGATCCGGCCTCAAGATCCAGACCGCGGGCGAGCGCTTCGACCACGACCGCATTGATGCTCTTGTCTTCTCGTCGGGCGCGGTGCCGCACGGCGCGGTCGATGGCCTCGGGAATCGAACGGATGGTGTACTGCATGCTCATGACGCATGCAATGTTTGCAATAGCTGCCTGCAATGCAATGGGCCACGTCCCGAAGGAGTAGATTGATCACCGCCCCGCCTCATCATCTGATGAGCAACGGCAGCATGACCCCGCGCCCGGCCCCATTGCAGCGCCCGGGTCGTCACGCGCCCCTGCCCGGCCACAATGCCGCATCACCTGTCAGGGGTGGGGAGCGCTCGTCGCGTCCCGGCGCCGGTAAGGGGATCGCAATCGTCCGGAAAGCAGTGACTGACGGCGCGGCAGGCGAAGTGTCAGACGCACGCTGACCTCGCCGCCGGGCGCAACGTTGTCGAGCGCGATCCGGCCTCCATGGCGCCATATCACGGATCGCACGATGTTGAGGCCAAGCCCCACACTGCTGCCCCGCACGCGCAGCGAATGACGGCGTCCAAAGCTCCGCACCACATGGTCAGGAACCCGCCTTCCGTTGTTTTCGATGACAATCGTCACCGTCCTCGCAGTGGTTCGCACGCGGATTCGCACCAGGGGATGAGGTGCATCCCGTGCTGCGGAGGCCGCGTTCACGAGAGCGTTGTCGATGGCCCGCCTGAAGTACTCTTCCCAGCATTCGACGTCGATCGCATCCGGACAGTCCAGGTCTACCTCGACGTCCGTGGGGACGTTCATGCCGAGATCGAGAAACAGCGAGCGAAGATGCAGAATCTCGGTTTCGCTCCTGTAGCGTCCCGGTTCCACCATCTGGACCAGGTAGTCGATGCGGGTGGTGACGGTCTTCATGACCTCCCGGGCGGTCTGCGGATCATACTCTTCGCGCAGCTGCTGGCCGAGAACGTTGACGAGCCCGTTCAGCATGTTTCTGAGATCATGCCTGATATCCATCATCTGGCGGCGACGGCCGGCATACCAGACAACCAGGGCAATCGCGCCGGTTGAGACCAGGAAGAGAACCAGAGTCAGGAACGCCTTCATCTCGAACGAGTCATCGTGCACCCACTTGCTTTCGACCAGGACGTATGTCCCCTCGTCGTCGCTGTTCTTCAAGGAAGGGTCCTTGTTGACACAATGAATGATCCTGGACGCCGGTACTCTCGCCCGGAGAAATGGCCACTCTGCTTCCACGGCGGGCCAGATGCGAACCCCGCCCCTGGTGCCGTAGGCGCTGTTCGAGAGATCGTCCTTGTTCTGACCGGACACGCCCTCCTCCGGGATGTCCGGTACACCCAGAACAACGCCATGCATGCCCTCGAACCGGGGATATCCGGCGCTTGGGTACCATCGCAATTCAGTGTCGGCGCGCGTTTCGACGTAAGCCTCCCGGCTTTCCGAAAAGTGCTTTCTGGCGGCGTCGCTCAGGTGGCACCTTGACTGGAACAGGTCCTGGGTGTTCGAGGGCAGCGCCGGCGGAACACTGACATGCAGAAGGTGCAGAATCACACCGGCGATGGCGAACGAAAGCGCGAGCAGCAACAGGGGCCGGACAACCCTGAACAAGGGATGCCACACCATCAATCGTCGACCCTCCTGACTCTCGCGGCAACCACGTAGCCTTCATTGCGCCTGTTCTCGAAGATGCCCTTCTCCACCGGATCGAGGAGGGTGCGCAACCGGGACACGGGTTGATGAATCCAGCTGTTGTCCTCTCCCTGGGTCCGCTGCGTGCCCAGGTGCCAGGGTATCGGGATGGTCGTCCGGTGGCGGCCGTCCTTGTAGGCATAGATCGTGTCGTACCCGACCAGGGTTTCCGGGGACCTGTCCAGGGCCTCGCGCAGGAACACCTCGAGAAACCAGAGATCGCCCGTGCCGCGCGCTGTCGACACCTTGGCGCGGCCCGGAATACGGCGCAGCGTCATGGTGCCCGTGTTCAGGATGAAGGCCCTTTCCTGGTCGTCCTGGTGTGCCGGAGAAAACCAGAAGACGGGCGCCTCACGCGGCGGAAACCGCATTCTGATGACCTCGGCGAGATTCGCGGAGTCGATTGCGGCCTTGGAGAGATAGCCCCCATCGGCAATGTCGCTTGCCGTCTTGAAATCGGACGGATCGTGGTGGACGGCCGTCACCACGATGATCCCGAGGTCGGGATAGGGCTGGTAGAGTTCCTTCAACTGCCTTGCGAGAGCCCAGCGGTCGGACTCGTAGGGCTCGCCGCTTCCCTCGAGATTGAGGTCAAGCACCGCGACGTTGAAGGGGGCGCCGCGTGCCCTCTCTTCCGAGAGGAGGTCAAGAGCGTCACCGGCCGTCCTCGCGCCCATGGCGAAGAACTCCCGCCCGCGCACGCCCAGCGCACACAGTCCCGCCACCCAGCCGTTGCGGACGTCATCCTCATCGTCGACGATCAGAACCTTGTATTCGTAGGTGTCCATTCGATGCCTCGCACGGTGGTCACTGCAGCGCCTGCGCCCTGATGTCTGCCGTGCCCTTCAGGAAAGCCCGTCCACAGTCGGTTGCGTCACGCCCCTGGTTTTCCGGATGCAACTCGGACGCCACGTGATCACCATGAAACCGCGGATCGTCGCATTCGCCATCGAAGGCCCAATCGCTGGTGTCCCTGCCAAGGTCGAATCCGGCCGGCAGCCTGTCGAGAAGAGCGACCGGCGAGATCAGTGTGACGCGCCCGTTGGCCCAGGCCTCGTGACAATCCGAAGCGTCACGCAGGAGGTCCGGCGCGCTGGCGCTTTCGGCGGCGGCAACGCCGAAGAACCTGGGATCGTCACATTCACCGTCTCCTGCCCACTCGCCGCTGTCGTCGCCAAACACGATGCCCCTGCCGTCGGTCAACCACGCCCATGCCGGCCAGACGCGGCGCTCGAGGAATTCCTGCTCGCAGTCGGCGGCATCCTGGTGTCGGGCGTCATCGACAGGCAGGGCGGCATCCGGCGATCGCGGATCGGCCTCGAAGCGGGGATCGTTGCACACGTCATTGCCAGCCCACTCGCCTGCGTTGCCTCCGAAGGACAGGACCGTCCCGTCCTGCAGCCTTGAACGTTTCAGCTCGACCGCGCCGCTCAGGAGACCCTTGACGCAATCGGTAGCGTCACGCGCCAGATTGACGATCAGCGGATCCCGGGCCATGCCCGCCCCCTCGAACCGCGGGTCGTCGCATTCGCCATCGAACGCCCATTCGCTGGTGTCGCCACCCAGGTCGAATCCGGCCGGCAGCCTGTCGAGGACGGCGGCCGGCAGGATCCGCGTGACGCGGCCCCTGGTCCAGGCCTGGTAACAATCCGAGGCATCGCGCAGGAGGTTCGATGCGCCAGCGCCTTCGGCGGCAGCAACGCCGATGAACCTGGGATCGTCACATTCGCCGTCGCCGGCCCACTCTCCGCTGTCGTCGCCAAACACGAGGCCCTCGCCGTCCGTCGGCCGCATCCGGATCGGCCACGCCTGGCGCGACAGGTATGACAGGAGGCAGTCAGTGGCGTCTCCGCCCTCGGCTTCCTCAAGGTGATCGACGGCGCCCGGCCATCGCGGATCGGCTGCGAACCGGGGATCGTTGCACACGCCATTCGAGGACCAGGGACCCCGGTCCTCGCCCAGGGTGTCGCCGGTCTCGCCGGAAGGCTGATCGAGGTCGCCAAGGTCGTTGTCGAGGTGTCCGATCGCGGCCATGCGGCTCACCAGGTAGTGCCCTGCCTGCCGCAGGACAATCTCACCGCTCTGCCAGGCCGCATGACAATCCGCGGCGTCGCCGAAGATCTGCGAAGGATTGCCTGTGTCCGGACCATCTCCGGTGACGAACCGGGGATCATTGCATGCGCCATCGAATGCCAGGGCGCCACGGTTGATGCCGAATTCAGGTTCGCTGACGGCGGGCTCCGACGCTGCCACGGCTGTCAACGTCGCCGTGACCGCGCCGAGGACAAGGGCAACCCACCAGTTGCGATCAGGCATGTCGTCCACCCCGCTGTCCCGGTATCCCATTCAAGCACAGTGACAACGCGCGCAACATGTTCGGGAGGTTTCGGAGTCTTGCGGAAGTCTTGCGGCCGGGGTTCATCGCGGCATGATTCATCCCGGGCGCCGCCTCGTCGAGGCGACGCCCGGGGACCGGGGACCGTTACGCACCAACGTAGACGATCAGTTCCACAACAGAATCCTGAGCGCGGCTGCCGATGTCGGCAGGTGGAAGGATATCGTCCGAATCAGCGAGCTCGTAGTCGACATTGTTCGTATCGAGGAAGACCCTGACCAGGGTGCCGCGGAGGGCGAAGTTGATCAGCTGTCCGTCCGCGGATCCCGATGTCACCATGCCGATCACATGTCCCTCCGCGTCAAACAGCGGCGAACCGGAACTGCCGTACTGGACCGGGGCCGTGAACTGGAGATCGGCGAGATCGCCATCGGCACTGGTCAGTGCCGAAACGCTGCCTTGCGTGAAGTTGCCGTTCGCCATGGGGAACCCGAAGGTGAAGACCGTTTCGCCGATGGAGACCGGCGGCCGTGAACGGAAGACCACTTCGTTCAGCCCTTCGGGCATCTCTTCGGCGTAGAGCAGAGCGATGTCGTCCGCTTCGTTGTGCATCACGATCTCGGCCTGGAACTCCGGCAGTCCCAGCGCGCGCACGGTCACGCTGCCGGCGGCGCCATCAATGACGTGCCAGTTCGTGACGATGTGATTGTCGGAGACCAGGAAGCCCGTCCCGTAGAAAACGTCAGTCTCGCCGTCAATCCGTTCCGTGGCGAAGACGTCGGAATGGCTGCCGATCTCTGCGTCAGAATAGGTTCCGACCCGAATCTCGTACCGGCCGCTTTCCGGGTGCTCCAGTGTCACGAGCGCGTCGCCGTCGCCGCCACTGTCGTCATCGCACAGGACCTTGCCCGAAGGCATCGTGACCTCGATCGTGGTGTCCGCCTCGTAGCTCGTCGTGCCGAACCCGAAAGCGTAGTCTCCGCTGACGTAGTCGACGACGAGCTGGGGTTCGTCCGGGAGGAAACCGCAAACGCCCTCGTTCGGACCGCCTGCCGCAATCTCGACGGACCTGGGATCGTCCTCGAAGCCTGCTACCAGGGACCACCGGTGCGTTGGCTGTGGGGTCATCTGGTCCGCGTTGCTTTCGGTGACGAACACGTCGGAACGGGTGCCGATCCCTGTGTCGGAGTAGGTTCCGACCCGAATCTCGTACCGGCCGCTTTCCGGGTTCTCCAGTGTCACGAGTGCGTCGCCGTCGCCGCCGCTGTCGTCATCGCACAGGACGTTGCCCGAGGGCATCGTGACCTCAAGCGTGGTGTCCGCCTCGCGACTCGTCGTGCCGATGCCGAGTGCGAACTCTCCACTGACGTAGTCGAAGACGAGCTGGGGTTCGTCCGGGAGGAAACCGCAAACGCCTTCGTTCGGACCGCCGGCTGCAATCTCGACGGACCTCGGAGTGTCCTCGAAGCCTGCTTCCAGGGACCACGGCTGGAGCGGTTCCGAAACCGCAACCCATGCCGATGAAGCGAGCGCTGCAACAACGGTGCCGGCGAGGAGTGATGGAGTCTGGGTGAGCATCTGGAATCCTCCGTTGGGGTTGTGAACGAAGGCAACGATGATGGACCGGGATCGGCGTGTGTATCGTCGTAATGTTGAGCAACCTGCAGGGCGTGTCGCGGAACATTGCGGAAGTCTTGCAGGGAGCTTCCGAATTGAAGCATCACCGGCGCCGGCAAGGCGATGGGCCTGATGATCTCCCTGCCGGGCTGGAGACCAGATCCGGGATCCCTCCCGGACCGAGGCAAGAAGAGCCGCGACCATGCCCGGCATGAACGTGTCGCCTGCCTGTAGCCGCTCCGGCCGGCAGCCGACGATCCATCATGTTCCGGAGTCGATCGCGCGCCTCAGGCGGGTCTGCACCGCAACATGGATCCCGGAGCGACGCCCTCCGGACAACCCGATGGCAACCTTGCGCCGTCGTTGCCGCAAACGGTCGGCTCGCAAAGCGGAAGCACTCTCTCCATTCGGTCCCTGTGCGGCACGAACCGGAGGGGCGAAGCGATGGCGGTTGGCCCGGGGAGAGGCTGCGAACCGCCGACGTCGACGCGGCAACCGGGTGGGCTAAGCGTCTCACGGGTCATGGGAGCGTTCCCCGGGGTTCGGATGCCCGTATCGCATTGTCCGGCCCATCGCCGAAAGCTTCAGGCCGGGTTTCCCTCGGTTGCGTTCATCGAGATGCTGATTGTTGACTTGCCTCCCTGCGCCGGCGCCCGACGATCCGTCACATCGAACGGATGACGGAAGCCTGAGCCGCCTGCCACTTGGGATGGGTCCCGAGGAAAATTGATAGCGAAGAGTGGTTGTGCCGGAACGGAATGTTCTTCATATGTTCCGCCATGATCAAGCTCGACAAAGCCTTCTACTGGACCGTTGAGGCGTACATGCGTCGCCACGAGATGAGTCCGGTGCGCTTCGGACAGCGGTCGCTGGGCGATCCCTGTTTCGTGGCCGACCTCGCCGGGGGACGCTCCCCCTCCCTCAGGACAGCCGACAGGGTTCTCGTCTTCATGGGCTTTGCGCCGCTCAGCCAGGCCTTCGTCGACGAGGTGGAGGCCTTTCTTGCCGTCACCGGCATCAAGTCGTCCGAACTCGGCTACGCCGCCACCGGCAATCCCTCCTTCGTCAATCGCCTGAGGCGCGGCACCTCGCCCCGCCTGACGACGGTCGACCGGGTCCGCAGCTGGATCATCGAGAACTCCAACGCGGATGAACACAGGGCCATCAGGGACCGTTGCGCAGCACAGGCGCCCTGCCGTCGCAGCATACCGCTGCCCTTCGATCACGTGGCCTTCGTCCCGCTGAACCCCATGGTGGTGCATTGAGGCCCGTCATCCTGGCGGTTCTGGTGGCCGGCCTCGCGGCCTGTCATCCGGCGGCGGACGAGAGAGCGAGGGACCTTGCCGCCGACATCGCCGGCATGCGCGAATCGTCGGTGGGCCATGGCGTCCTCCACATCGAGAGAACCCGCCCCTACACGGGCCTGGAGCGCCGGCCCGAAGAGGTGGAGGAACTCCCCCTTCACCTTCGCACGAGCGATGCCGTCACCCTGTCGCTCGCCGGCGGGCCGGGGGATGCGGATCTCGCAGCGAGGATCGAGGCGGCCACCGGACTGCGCGTGATGCTGGCAGGCGACCGGCCTTCGGGATCGTCCCCGCCCGCGGTCATGACATGGGATGGCGGACTGCTTCCCGAGGGCGGAATCTGGACGGGCGCGCTCGACGATCTCCTCGATCTGTGGTGCGAGGCGGCCGGGTACGCCTGGTCCTGGGCCGACGGGACCGTCACGGTCCATCGTCACCGGCACGTGGTCTTCCGCCTCAACGCTCTGGCCGGATCACAGAGCATCGAGGGCGCCACCTCGACCAGCGATGCGGCCGGCGGTTCGGGCTCGAGCAACCTCGCCCGCCAGTCCCTCACCACCCGGACCACCTACGATCCGTGGCCGGAGATCACCGATCAGCTGAAGGCCCAGCTCGATCCCTCGACACGCGTGGCGGCGGCCCCGGCAACGGCTTCCGTCGTGGTCTCCGGGCTGCCGCGCGATATCGATCACGCGCGCGCCTACCTCGAGTGGCTCAATCGCACGGTCCTGAGGCCGGTCACCCTCACGGTCGACGTCTACCAGGTCCGCTTCCGCGACCAGGCGTCCTTCGACGTCGGCATTGAGGGAACCCTCAAGCGGATCTTCGGCAGCGACTCGGGGGTCGAGGTCGGAGCGAACCTCGCCGGCATCGTGCGGCCGGGGCCCGGGACCGACTCCCTTGCCGCCGCCATCGGAGCCCTCCACCAGGCGGGGTCCGTGGCGCGAGTGCTCTCGGCCACCGTGCCGTCGCTGAACGCCCAGCCCGCCCAGTTCTTCGAACTCTTCTCCGAGGCCTACCTCAGGGAGGTCCGCACCACCATCATCGACGGCACGCGCTCCACCAATCTCGTGCCAGGCACCGTCTCCAGCGGCTTCGCCATGACCTTCGTCGCCCAGATCGTCTCGCCCCACGACATCCTGATCCGCCTCTTCGCCTCCCTCCAGGACCGGCCCGCCTTCACGGTCTTCGAGACCGCGAACCAGAAGATCCAGCTCCCGGCCTACGGCAGCCGGGCCGTCCAGGTGACCCAGAAGGTGTCGAGAGGCGAGACCCTGGTGGTCACCGGGTTTCGTGACCGGGGTGCCGTCAGCGACCGCAGGGGGACCTTCGATGCCGCCCTCCCCTTCCCCTTCGGCGGGATGACGTCCGATGCCTCGAGGGTCGAACAGGTGCTGCTCGTCACCGCCGAGGCCGGCGAACCTTTGGGCATTGTCGAGACCAGCGGAGACGGCCTGTGAGCACCCTCGTGATCTCGGGCCGGCCCTGGGTGGCAGGCCTCGTGTGGCGCCAGCGCAGCCACCGGGCGAGCGAGGCCCGCACGGCGCGGCGCTTCCGCCGTCCCTTCCTCGTCCACTCAGGTGCGAGGACCGGCTTTGCCGGACCGGATGCCAGGGCGGGCGAGGTCTCCCTTGCCGCAGCCCTGGCCCATCACATCGACGAGGCCGGCTGGATCGCGCTCCTCGCCGACGACGGTGACGGCAGGGTCGCCCTCGTTCGCCAGGTGGAAGGCGCGTTCCCGGGCGACGGTGACGAGATTCACTCCGGCCGCGACGAGGCCCTTGCCGCCCTCGACCGCCTGCGGCGTCCCGGTGTCCCGGTCTTCGCCACGCCGGCCCTTGCCGTTGACGGGACAAAAGCCCTCGATGCGGCCTCACTCTCCGTCACCACGGCCATGGAACTGGCGCCGGCGCCCCGTGCCGGCGCGCGGCCGTGGAGGATCGCGGCGGCAGCCTCTCTCGCGGGCGCCGCGATCGCCGGCTGGCTGATGACCGGAACCCCCATCGAAGAGAGCGAGGAGGCCGCACTCCCCGCACCGCAAGCCGAGGTCGAGGTGGCGATTGCCGGCGCCGCGCTGATCGAGGCCTGTGACCGCGCGCTCAAGGCCGCGCCTGTGGAGGTCCCGGGATGGCACACGGAAGAGGTCTCCTGCGTGGCCTCGCTGCAGGATCCGGGAATCCTGGGTGAGTGGCCCGCCTTCCGGTCGCGCCCCGCCCTGGTGGTCCGCTGGTCCCTTGAGGACGGCCGCGACGTCGAACTCTCCAGGCGCTTGATGGAAGGACACGTCACGCGGTCCTGGCAGCTCTCCTCGGTGATCGGCCGGACGGCCTGGTCGGTCACGGAACTCGATCCCGTCCTCGTCGAATGGACGGGCGGCGAGCGGCCCGCCTTCCTCGCCCTGAGGAAGGAGATCGACCGCACTGCAGGCCCCTGGGCAACGACCATCACCTTCCAGCGCTCGTCTTCGCAACCCTGGACCGTGACGCTGACCGGCCCGCCGCCCCTTCGCCGCGCCCACGACGCGCTGGCCCAGGTCGCCGGCATCGAGATCACCCGCGTCACCGGGACAGGACGTGCCGAATGGCGCATCGACGGCCGCATGCTGACCCCGCACCGCCTCCTCGAAGACGTCTTCGAAGCGCTCGCCACCCCACTCGCACCTCCCGCAATTGGAGAACAGGATGCATGATGTCCATCACCGGGGCCGCCTTGGCCCCCTTGTCCTTTCGGCCCTCCTGGCGGCCTCGCCCGCCGTCGCGGCGACCCCTGACGAGATCGCCGATCAGGAAGCGCTCTCCCACGCCCATGCTCTGGAGGGAGCGTGGCATCGTCTCGAGACCTTCATCCGCGACGAAGCGACATCGCTCACCCGGTGGACGGCGGCGCCACCCGCGACGCCCTGGCGCGACTCGTGGACGAGACGAGGTCTTTCCGCGCGCTACTGCGACGGCATTCTCATCGTCTATGCCGAGCCCGAGCGTCTGAAGGGCGTGGGCCGCAACCAGCGCAGCGTCCGTCTGGCGCCGCACCTCCAGTCCGACGACGTTCCGCCGCCGCCACCGCTCCACTGGCTCGCCGGATCCAGGGCCATCGGAGGATCCGGGCGCGCCGATGTCAATCTTCCCTCCTGCATGACCGGACTGCCTTCAGGCCGTGTCGCGCTGGCCGGCGAGGTGGAGGATCCCTTCGCCGTCGTCCTGACGACCCTGGACCGCGAGCGCGAGACCAGGCCCTGCCCCGCCGGAACCCACGGGGATGGCCGCGTCTTCATTCGCGACATCGTCCAGGAGATGAACGGCAGGGCCGACCCCCTCGGCCCGCCGGTACACATGCCCTGGCAGCTGCTGAGCGATTCATGCCAGGGGGACACGAGCACCTGGGTGACCTATCGTGTCGCCTGCGCGTTCGATGCCGGCGAGCCCCACAACCGCACGATCAGCGGCGAGGACATCTACCGCCGCCAGAAGACGGTGACGGCCGCCGGCATCTCCTGGGGGCCGCCGGAGTTCGTGTCGTCGAGCTGCTGGCAGGACCCGGACCCCCTCGTGCCCCAACCCGTCATCCAGGTGTCGACCAGCACCCAGACGCGCACCGTTGGCTGCATCTCTCCACAGACGGGAACGCGGTACCAGTCGCGCACGCTTCACCTGCGTTCGACGCAGTTCCCCTGGGACGACCAGCCGATCGTCCAGGTGACGCACCGGGGCGCCTGGAGAACGACCAGCGACACGTGCCGCACACCCCCGCCCGACAGGCCGGACGACGAGAGCGGGACGGGGACGGACCATGATGCCGACAGCCAGGAGGCTCCGGATCAGCGTGGCGAAGGCGAGACGGAGACCACCACCGACGCAGAAAGCACCACCGACCACGCTTCCGGCAACGATGGAGCCGACAACCCGGCGGGTGGGGATCGGGACGGCGGACGCGAGATGGGATTCGACACCGATGGCGACAACGTCGCGGACTACGATTCCATCAACGACGTTCCCGGCAACCTGCAGGACAAGGCAAAGCCGGCTCCCCATCCCGGCACGACCGAGGGTCACGGCGGAAGGGATGGCGGCGATCGCGGCGGACCGGACGCCGGCAATGATGGCAACAGCGGTGGCAATGGCTGCGGATGCGGCGGGCCGGGCGGTGGCGGGCCAGGCGATGTCGGCTGATCGGGCGATGTCGGTGCGTGGAGCAATCCGTGCCGCATGCGCCGGGGCCGCGATGGCTCTCGGCGCCACTCCGGTCATCGGCGACGGGCCCGCCATGGGCGAATGCGCCCGCGATCTCCTGCGCACCAGGCTGGCGACGGCAGTGGCGGGCGACGACGTGCTGGCGGCCCTCGCCGTCGAGGGTGAGCTCCTGGCGCTCTGCAGCAGGCGCCAGGAGCTCGTGGCCGAAGTCCTCGAGAACGAGGAACGCCTCGCCGGACTGCAGCCCGGTGAACCGCTCATCGACGAGACCGTCATCGCAGAGGCCTTCGAGGCCCCTGAACCGCCCCCTGACCTTCCCGAGCCGTCGCCCGACTACGGCTGGTTCAGCATCCTCGGAACCTCGGGCGACCTGCGTGCCGGCATCACGGACGGCACGGATGCCTGGTGGGTGAGAGAGGGGAGCACGCTTCCAGGCGACATCGCAATCGTTGCCATCCACTCCCGTCCGCCGGGTGTCCGGGTTTCAGGAGCGGCGAGTCATGTGCTCCCATGGCGGCCTCCCCCCGACCAACGACAGCCATGACGCCTCGTGCAGTTACCGCCGAGTTTGCCAGGGATGTCCAGCGGCGAGGTTGACGCATGGTCTTCCCCGACCATACCGACTCCCTATTCCCGCACTTGACCCCGCGCCCACTTTCAGTACCGGTCCTGTCTTTCGCCGACGTCACCTAAGGCCAGAAGCACTCCCAGGCCATTCAGACCCGCCAGGGAGACGGCCATGAATCACAGTGGCCTCGCCGACACGTCGTTCAGCCAGAACGTCGGCATGACCGGAATCATGAGCCGGCACGTCGTCACGATCGGCGCCATCATCCTCGTCGTCTGCGGTTTCCTTCCCGAAGTTCGGTGCGGTGATCGCCTCGATGCCCTTGCCCGCCCTCGGTGGCGGCGTCATCGTGATGTTCGGCATGGTGGCCTCCGCCGGCCTCAACATGCTCGCAGGAGTCACCATGAACCGCAGGAACATGGTGATCATCGCCGTATCCCTTGCCTTCGGGCTTGGCCTCAGCCTGGTCCCCACCGCCGTCCGGCACCTGCCCGGCGTCCTTCACACCATGGCCGTCTCCGGTCTGCTTCCCACCGCCATCATCGCCACCGTGCTGAGCCAGGCCCTGCCCGAGGACATCTGACACGACAAACCCGCTTGTCACTGACTCGAACAGCAGCTCGCTGATCGGCGCGTCCCGAACTCTCGAACCCGCCCGCCAGGATTCCTCGGACAGGTAGCCGAAACATTTCATCTGCTCGTCTGTGAGTTCCTCTCCCCCTAGGCTGGCAACGCCGCAGCGGATGGAGCCCTGCTGAACAACAAGGGGACTACGCACGAGATTGATGATGGCCCTGCGTCAAAAGGCGCCAACCGCGGCTGACGCGCAGCCTGGTGCGCATCCCGACCCCACCTGAAACCGGCTGATCCCCTCTTCGACGACGCAGCGAGGCGCCGCCACCCTGTTGCATGCGATGCTTGCGCTCGCCCGCAGGACAGCGTCACGGCAAACAAACCCTCGATCATCGTCCGAAACCAACGATTGGATGGTCTGCCAAAGGCACCCGGGCCGCAGAGATGGCCCGGGGCAGCCCCGCGCTGCAGATGACGCCGGGCGGGCGGACCCCGATAATCGCTGCAGCGCAAGTCCCTCAATGTTGGGGAAGCTTGGAAGCTCGCAACGCGACTATGCTCGCGCGGCCCGCGACGGTGTGACGGTATGCGGGGACGTTGCCCATTGCACCAAAGCAGCGTAGCTGCGGGCGGCTAGACCGCGGTACTCTGGAGTGCTCGCTTGAGTGTGTCAGACTTGAAGTGGCTCATTGCTCAGGAACCCCGGAGGGTGTCCCACTCAGGGTCGCAATCCGAGCGTTTGCGGACCGCACCGGCCCTGAACGTTAACTCTTATACGCGCTTTCTGCGCACGCAATCGGTTGGACCCATCAGGTTTCGATCGTTTTCCCTTTTGTGTGTCCTCTCGATGAACCGGTCCTGTTCCTTCACCACCACTCAGTCACTGCCTCGATCGCAACCTTGCGGCCATCCGGGACCTGCACACCGAAAACCTGTCTGCATCGCCCGCAGCAACGACTGCGCAAGGTCGGCAAGCGGGAGTTCGATTCCTGTACGGTTCCGACCGCCTATGCCTCGAGTTCTGGTTCGAGCACTTGCTTCCGCCACCCCATGCCCCGTGCCGCCAGCATGGTAAGCCCAACACTCCCTGCGCCATCCGGGACTATCCCGAACACGCCTCTTGTTGACTATCTGAAACGCGACGTCGTGCGGGTGAAACCCACGCGCGCGCTGGGGCACAATCTCCCGGCAAGTCCTGGTTCACGAGGCGGGCGCGCTGCGACAGCCCGGCACGCGGTTGCTTGCGATCCCGCCATAGGGAAGTCCCTCTGGCCGGATGCTGATTCCCTTGCTGGCGTTCTGTCCATGGATCGGAACGCATGCGAGTGCTTCACTGCCGATGAACTCCGTTGCAAGAGGTTCGATGAAGGGCAACGCCCGCAACGGTACCGGTCAGGCTTCTACGTACCCCGGGGGAAGATAGCCAAAGCGTTCCATCTGCACGCGATGCTGGGAGCAGATCCGTTCGACCTGTTCGGATGTCAGCTCCTGCCGCCAATGCCCGGCGGTGCCCCGGCGGAAGAACTTCTCCTGGGTAGGCGATTTCTCCCTGAAGCCCCGCTCGTCCTCCTGCCTCCTCAGGCTCTTGAACGAGGAATTCCTGATCGCCCGCAGAAGTCTCTGCCGCGACGGCTTCAGGCCGAGAAACCGCGCCGTCGCCCCGAAGGTTCTCGAGGGATGGTCCAGCATGTCCTCATAGCGCACGACGTGAAGGCGGGGATCGGCTTTTCCGGTCCAGCTCTCGACGTGCTGCGACCAGCTTCCCAGCATGATCCCGACGTTGTTCATCGTCGGATCGTGGGGTGGCTCAAGGTTGTGGGTCGCCATCTGATCGATGGCCTCGTCGACGCCGAGTCCCAGGAAGTCGGCGAACGACAGGACCGTATCGAGCGGATTCCTGACGATGTAGATCGCGCCCGAGGTCACGTCGAGATTGATGGTCGGGTGACCGTGTACCGTCATCAGTGCGTTGTGCGTCTTGCAGAAAAGGGTGCCGTTCTGCACCCGCGCAATCATCTCGCCGACCTTCGACCGCATGCTCGCCACATCCTCGGCCGACCACTCGGCGACTGGACGCCGGTCGAGCATCTGGAACCACATGAGTGCGCCGTCGCTCTGGAAGATCTCGCCCGACATTTGGTTGAGGTCGAACGAGCGCTCGTGGTTGTGGAAGAGATTGTGGAGGAACGCCCGCATCCAGGTGTTGCCCGATTTCGGAAAACTAGCGAGCCAGACAATGTCGCCCATGGAAGTGCGGTCACAATGGGAGGGGGCGGCCGCGAGGACCGCCCCCAACAACAGGTCTTGAAAGTGACGTCAGAAGCTGATGGCGAGCGCGATACCGGCAAACGTCGTGTCAGCGTCTGCAACATTGTCCGAATCGTTGCCGAGGGCGCCGATGAGATTGATGCCCGGACCGACGCTGTAGTTGGCCATCAGGCGGGCAAACTCGGCATCCATGCCACCATCCTGATCCCCAGCACCGAAGTTCGCGCTGACAGTCAGGGCGTCCATGCTGTAGCTGATGCCGGCATCGAACTGCACGAGATCGTCGCTGCCATCGTCGAAGTCCGTCGTCCGCCAGGAACCGCCGACCGAGACACCGGCCATCGATACCACGAGACCGGCACTCATGTCTTCGATCGTGGCATCAGCCGCGGCCATGTCCCGGGACGCGAAGCCGACAGACGCAGTAACACCGGCATCGCCGAACGCCCCGTCGTAACGGGCGCCGATGGCGGTGACATCGTCGCCTTCACCCATGTCTGCCACGCCGCTGCGGGCTTCCGCATTGGCTTCCGGAGAATAGGAGACACCGAACTGGAAGCCGTTGATCGACGGCGAGAAGTACATGAAGGACGCGGAATCCCAGTCGCCCGCATTTGCGAACGTGCTGATCGAGCCGGCGCTGCTGACAGCAGCCGCCCAGAACGGCGAGTTGAGGCCCCATATGTACGAGGCATACGGTGCCGCCGTGCCCATCTGGTAGCTCGCAGGATCATCGTTGCCGACGCGGATTGTGCCGAACGAGCCTTCCAGGTACATGTAGGTCTCATCACCCTGGTCGCTGCTCTCCTCACCTTCAATCTCGATGCGGATACCGACTTCGACACCGCTGTCGAGAACCGTCGAACCGGCGAATCGGAGCTCGACGTCGTTCGCGATGGCGATATCATCATTGGCGGTTGCGGCCTCGTTGTCGACGACAGCAACACCCCAGTGCGAGTTGCCGCCAATAGTGAGGGAGACTGGCTCGGCCATCATCTCGTCGGCGGCCACACCAGTGGTCACCGCAGCTGCCACAAGGGCAGTGGTTCCCATAAGGGCCTTTTTCATTGTTCACTTCCTTTCATGATAGGATCCTAATCAAGGAACTGCCGGCACAACCGTGCTGGCAAGGAATTAGGTACCGTGATACCGCAGTCCCGTCAAAGGGATGTATGGCTTTAGGCCAACAGGTGTTGCACTATTGCAACAGCACTTGTCCACAGTCACGACCTCAAACGGAGCGAACTGCCTGCCGCGCTCTTTCCGATAGAACTGAAGAGGGTGCAGTTGCATTTCCGGAAAGGCAGCGCACCATTCATTCACCCATGTTCGTCGCGGAGTCGCGTGGTTCTCGACAGCCGGTCAGGTGACTCACCTGACGGCATCCGTCACCTCAAGTCAAGCATTCCGGCGATCACTGTTCCAATGCGTTCTGCAGCGGCTTCGGTTTCGCGGTCACCCAAGTGTGCGTACCGCATTGTCGTGGTCGGTCGTGAGTGTCCAAGCAAGCGCGACACGACCGTCAGGGGTGTTCCGTGCATGACGGCATGGCTGGCATACGTGTGTCTCAGATCGTGGAGGCGGACATCCTCTATGCCTGCTTCCTTGCGAATTGTGTACCAGAGCGCGAGTTCGCCATGGAGAGGACGCCCCGGGTCTCTGGGCGAAGGAAACACGAAGTCGCTGTTGACTGAAGGACGACGATCGATGATGGCCCGTGCCTCTGCATTCAGAAACACCGTACGCGGTCCCGTCTTGCTGTCCGCCAGGTGGAGACAGTCGCCGGACACCTCCCCCTTGCGCAAGCGGACGATTTCGCTCTTGCGGCATCCGGTCAGAAGGAGGAGGCGAATGATGTCGATCTGCTGACGTTGCGACGGTCTGTGCTGTGCTGCGTGGTCATGTCGGTCGAGCGTGCGATGCAACCGTTCAAGCTCTTCACCGGAAAGGAAGCGCGTCAGTTTCCGCCTGCGGTTGGGCCTGACATTCCTCGCCGGGTTCGACGCGATGTGGTCGCAGGCGATCGCATGCCTGAAAATCTGACGGAGGATCTTGAGGCAGTGGTTGGCAGCGCCAGGGGCGGTTCTGCTGTAGTGATCGAACCATCGATGAACCATCACAGAGCTGATCTGGTCCAGACGACGGCTGCCGAATGCCGGGAGCAACTGACGTTCCACGCACTTCTCCCGCCATTGAACCGTGGCAGGCTTGCTGCGATGGATCCACGAGTCTCGCCATTCACGCGCCGCGAAATCCCGGAACAGAGGAACCGGATCCTTCCGCAGGTGCCCGTCCGTCAGGAGCGCAAGGCTCCGGGCACGGGCCTCGTGAACCGTCAAGTCCACGGTGGGACCGAGCGAGACCTTCCTTCCGTTGTTGAAGTGCACGTAGCTGCTGCCCCCTGAAGGATGAACCCGAACCCCGAGTACCGGCACAATGGTGTCCCGGACCGTATACTCGCGTTTGTCCGGATCGAGTTTGCCGATCAGGGAGCCTGTCAGTTTCACCTTTCGGTTCATTGAACAGACCCTCCGAGAACACGGCCCATGACCCGAGCGGCTTTCGGCACCCTGCCGTCAGCCAGATGCATGTACTTGAGCGTTGTCTCCGGATTGTTGTGGCCGAGCAGCCGGCCGACGGTCACAACACTCTCGCCTTGTTCGACAGCAATGCTGGCGTAGGTGTGACGAAGATCGTGAAGACGCACATCCTGCAACCCGGCTTCTGACCGGATACGTTGCCAGAGGCGCTCAACAGGAGTGGTGGTCAGCGACTTGTCTGTCCGCGGTGACGGGAAGACCCACGTCGATTTTCTGTGAAGGCCATCCAGGATTTTGCGTGCTGGCGTCGAAAGCCAGACCATCCGTGGCCCCACCTTGGAATCGCTGAGATGTATGTGTCCGTTCCGGTAGTCTCTCCACCGCAATGTCACCACTTCCGTCTTCCGACAGCCGGTCAACATGAGAAGTCGTATGATGGCCACCAGCATCGGGTAGGTGTCATGGAGCCTCTTGAGAATGGCGCCTGTCCGATTGATCTCCTCTACGGAGAGGAACCGTTCCCGTCCCTGTCTGCGGTAGCGCCGGATGCCCTTGCACGGATTGCTGCCTTCAATCCGGTATCCATACGTCTCCGCACAGGCCATGATGACCGAGAGAACCGGCGCAGCGCGATCGGCTGATACGGGAGTCTTGTGCAGGGAAGCAGACCATTCCTGCACGTCCGCAGCGGTGATGTCGCCGATCTGGCACCCCTGGAACCAGGGGAGGAGCTGGTTCTTCAGGTAGTACCAATTGACTTTGAAAGTCGTTGGTTTCCAGTTGCAGCGTCCGTAACGCTGGAAGACCTCCCCTGCGACAGCCTCGAACAGCGTTTGGTCTGTCTGCTGCGGAACCCCACTCCGTGTGGCCGCCATCATTGACCTTGCCTGTTCCCGTGCGTCTGCCAGACGGATGACGGCGGCGTCACCTACAACTCTCCAGGCGCGACGCCCTTCGTGCTGAATGTGGATGAAGTAGCGCTTGCGGCCGGACGGATAGACACGGACTCCGAAGCCCTTCAGGTACCGATCTCGAATGTCACGAACACTCTTCCGGGACTGCAGTGCCTTAACTCGACTTTCGGTCAGCCTTGTTGTCGTCATCATTCTTCCCCTGCTGGAATTGCAGGCATGGGAAGAACCAGGAATGTGCCTCCCGACATGACCATTGTGAGACTAATAGTACAGCGTGTTAACAAATAGTTATTGTTTCGCGAGTGACCACTGGTGTGGCCGTTGCGGAAGAGATGATGGCCGAGCCGATCTCTCTGAGCGTTGGCGGTCGGTCCATGTGGGGCGTCGCGATTGTCGACAGCGATGCCAATCCAAACAACGACGATGTGGCCATTTCCAACGACGTCCATCTCGTCTTCTCGGGCTCCACTGTTCTCGACAGTGGCCTGGAAGTCAGTGTGCGAGTCGATGTCGATGGTGGTGAAGGTAAAGAGCCGGCCAAAGGGCAGTTCGCCGCTGTCAGCGGATCCTTCGGTGAGCTTCGCGTCGGCAACCAGGATACCGCTTCGTACAAGATGTCGACGGCTGCCCCCTATGCCACATACTTCTATGGCATCAACACGCCATTTTGGTCCGGGAGCCTGAGCAATCACTGGCACTCGACATTTGCCGGCGCAGGTGCAGGCGGGGCATCCCTGATGTACTTTTCGCCCGTGATCAACGGCTTCCAGTTTGGTACGTCATATACGCCGGAGGCCGATACAAATGTGATGTCAAACTCCGTGTATTCTCGGGAAGGTGGTGACTCGTGGTCCATCGGTGGGCGCTATGATGGTGCGTTCGGTGACACCGGAGTCACGTTCGCTTCAGGCCTGACACAACAGGATGTCCCGGCGGATGACGCCGCAGCCGGCCAGACCATCACTGACTGGAACGCAGGTTTGGTTGTGTCCATGTCTGGCGTGTCTGTCGGCGGTTCCTACAGAAACACTGATGAAGATACAATGGCAGACGACATGACCCAGTACGACATTGGCATCATGTACGGTGAGGGTCCGTGGGCGGTCAGCGCCAACTTCGGCAACACGAGCCAGGACAGCGAGAATGTGGACACAGACTTTTCCCGTCTGATGGCGACATACAATCTTGGCCCGGGCATCAACATGGCCGGTGTCCTTGGAGGTGATTCTCCAGATGACGGTGCGGACACGACCTTTGCTGCCATGGCGTTGCTGATCAGCTTCTGATCTCAAGCATCAGAAGTCTGTCGTTTCTTCGGGGAGCGGCCCTTGGTGGCCGCTCCTTCTTTTTGTTGGGGTCATACGCATGGGCGACATTGTCTGGCTGGCCAGCTACCCGAAGTCGGGCAACACGTGGATGCGGGCGTTCCTGCACAACCTCTTCCACAACGAGGCGAGGCCTGCTGACCTGAACAGGATGCAGGGCGAGATCCTGCAGAGTGACGGGGCGCTGATGTGGTTCCAGATGATGGACGAGCGTCCGGTGAGTGAATGGTCGCCCGAGGATGTGGCCGCCATGCGGCCGAAGGTGTGTGAACTGATCGCTAAGGGGCAGCCGGGATCCATCTTCTGCAAGACACATAATGCCCTGATGACGGTACACGGGCACCCGACCATCAATCTGGGTGTGACATCCGGCGCCATCTATATCGTGCGCAATCCTCTCGATGTGGCCGCCTCCTCGGCGGACTTCCTGGGAACCGGCCTTGACCAGGCGATCGAGATCATGGCGACCGAGTACCTGGAGATGCCCCACGACCCGGAGCGCAACAACGTGTCGATCGTCGCAGGCAGTTGGTCACAGCACGTCGAGAGCTGGACCGGCGGGGCGAGTGATCGTCTCCATGTCGTGCGCTACGAGGACATGATCGACAAGCCTTCTGCGACTTTCGGCAGCGTGGCGCGATTTCTGGGACTGAAGCCATCGCGCCAGAGGTTGCTGCGGGCCATCCGCAACTCCTCGTTTAGGACTCTGCAAAGCCAGGAGACGGCCGGCGGGTTCAAGGAGAGGTCGGACCACCAGAAGAGGTTCTTTCGCCGCGGCAAGGCCGGGGGTTGGAAGGACGAACTGAGTGAGAGCCAGGTCCAGCGGATCTGCGAGGCTCATGGCGAGCAGATGAAACGCTTCGGTTACCTGTCAGCCAACGGGCAGCCTGACCCCAGCTGAATCGCCCGTGACCATGTAGCGGCTCATGACCTCTTGATCATGTCGTTGCCAAGGGCGATTCCGCCAGCTACCCGTGACAAACGCTGGACCGTCACAGTGCTGCGGGTGATGTTCCCGCTGCAGATGTCCTTGGGCGGGACATGATTCAACACAATGACAACTCAAGAGATAGCGCCGGACAGTGCAGTAGCATCTGTGGCAAGGTTGCGCGACCAACTCACTGCGATTCTACCCGGTCTACGGAAGTTCCTCACCATGCCCGCGCTGCGCGCCGACGAAACCACACTGCGGGTGGACGGGAAGAGTCGCGGGATCCGCGTCAGTTCCGCAGAGCCCTTGACTGATCCCCGACGCCGTGCGAGGCGTACCGTCTCTCGACCAGTTCGCCGGGTATTGGCGAGCGTTCCGAATGCCGGCTTGTTGATCGTTCACAGTCTCGTGGAATAGTAATGGATCACGCTCGTTCCGCCGGTCCCGGCCGAGCACGCCCAAGGTGGGGGTCAGCGAAGGCTGAGCTCCTTCCGGTTCCGGCATGCCGATGCACCGACGTCACAAACAAACCGAACAAATCTCGCATCCGCCTCAGCATCCTGCCGGGCTTCGTCACTGTCGTGCTGGTGCTGATAATCACAGCGGTAGTCGTGGTTGTCCTGAGGTTCTCCGGATGACTGGCGCTCTCCCCGGGGCCGTCGCTGTAGCCCTTCGGTCGGGGAACAGGGCGCTTCCCCTGCTGATCGCCATTCTGTCCGCTTGCGTCGTGGCCGCGTCGTTCCCAAACCCGATCGCGGCCGACGAAAGCGCCTCGTGCGACGCCGCCGCGCCGCTTCGCACCGTGAACCTGAATCCGTTCCACATCTCCCACAGTCCGCCGTCCTCGTTCGGCGCCTGCATCTCCGCGCCGGGCACCACGGAATTCATCACGTCCCTCGACATCGCGTCGCACATGGTCGAGGCGCGCTCCGGCCGGGAGCAGTTATGGATGGACGGTGAAACCTCCCGGTATGCCCTTGCGGCTCGGCACGGGTTCCGGGACGGATGGGAATACCTCCTCGAACTGTCGGTGATCTCGCACAATGCCGGCGTGTTCGACGGGTTCATCGAGAACTGGCATTCCGTGTTCGGCCTGCCCCAAGGAGGGCGCGACCGGGCGCCGCGCGACCGGCTCGCCATAGGCTACGCCAGGGAAGGTCAGCCCCGTGTCAACATCCGCGACAGTGTCTACTCCGTCGGGGACCTGACGCTCGGGATTGGCCATGACTTAGGCACGGAGTTCCTGTCGAATGACGGTCTGGCGCTGCGGGGCATCGTGAGACTGCCGACGGGAGACAAGGACGTGCTGGCCGGTTCCGGTGGCGTCTCGGCCGCAGTCTGGGCAGAGACGTCGGGCGCGCTGTTTGGCACTCAAGACTGGCTTTACGGAGGGACGCTCGGGACGCTCGCCGGATATGCTCCCGACCCCCTGTTCGGGAACGACGGCAGGTTCGTCGCATTCGGCCGTCTCGCGCTCACCTGGCGGCTTCTACCCCGCCTGTCTCTCATGGTGCAGACGGATATCCATTCTTCGCCCTGGGGGCGTTCGTCGCTGGCCCCACTAGCCGGTCCGGTCGTCATGTTCGGCATGGGGGGCAGAGCGGAGCTCGACCGCGATACGACGCTGGAGATTGCCGTCACGGAAGATGACGGCTGGCGCCGGGGCGCACCCGACATCGGCATCCATGCTGCCATTCGCTGGACACTGTAGACATGGCACCAGCCGGCGCAGGTCTCGATAGTGGGATGATGCCGGCAATGGTCGACGGAGGGTTGGGAGATATCCGAGGTACGGAGCGCTGACCGCGACAACGGCATGTCCATGTCGGCGGGAGGAAGCGATGACTCTCAGCGCGCCCCGGTGTTGCCGGCAAATCCAGCGCGGTAAGCAAGCGCAAACCGAGCAGGACGACAAACGGACAAGAGCTGTGACTTGATCGTCACGCAGCAGTGAACGGGATGTGGATAAGGCGCGCAGCGGCGGCCTTGGCAGTATCCGGACGGCGGTCGTAACGAGCGGTCGTGGTCGGGGAGGCGTGGCCTGCAAGAGCCTGAACCATGGCGAGATCGACGCCGGCCTCGAGGGCTGTTGACACGAACGTGCGGCGGAGGTCGTGCGGAGAGCACGCGGCAATTCCGGCTTCTCCGGACCGCTTGCGCAGGCGCATCATCAGCGAATGCGGGGTGATGCCGCGTCCGACATCGACGGCGCCCGACTGCGACACCGGAGCGAGGATCGGGCCGGGCACGGTGACGCCGCGGTGCGCCAGCCAAGCATCGAGGGCTGCCTTCGCACCGCCGGTGGCGTAGACGATTCGCTCGCGGTTGCCCTTGCCGATGACGCGAATCGCGCCGGTGTCTGTGTCGTGGTCGGCAATCTCCAAGGCGACCGCTTCGGCACGTCGCAGGCCGCAGCCGGCCAGCAGGGCGAAGGCGGCAGCATCGCGGGCACCGGCCGGTGTACCGTCGGCACAGACGGCAAACAGGGCCCGGATCTCCGTGGCCTCCAGGGATCGGCCGGCAGGCAGGCGCGCACCACGGACGGGTGGTACGTCGATGGTGCGGTGATAGGAGTCGGTCGGGATCAACTCCAGCCGCCAGGCCGCCCGGAGTACACCGCGGATTGCGGCCAGGCCCTTGTTCGCCGTGGCTGGAGCGTAGCGCTCGACCAGCACGGCACGAAGAGCAGCGACGTGGTGATGGCGCAGCTCGTGCCAGGGGCAGGACGCGGCATCTCGGCACCCGAGCAAGGCTGCGAGCTGGGTGAGCGTGGAGGCCATCGAGCGGCGCCCCTCGCCGGCAGCCAGGCTTGCGAGGTAAACGATTGCCGGATTGCGCTCCGCTGGGAGGGCCTTGATGGTGGGGACGGACGGGATGGTCATGGCAACTCCGGAATGCCGGGATCTTGCATTCCCGACCGCTTGTCGAGGCCTTCTGGCGATAGTGAGATCACATTGTCGCAGACATGACGCCTCCACCGAAGATTTCCCTGCTGAAGGTCATCGGCTAGGCACGCAATCGCAGAAGCGGCCTCGAGGTCTGTCTCCAGGACCCTGCCATGCTCATCGAAGCGAACCGTGCGGATCCCGACCCATCCCGCAGGGGATGTGGCCCAAGTGACGCCACGTCTGTGGAAGCACCGCGTCGTCGACACGGCAACGATATCTGGCGTCAACAGGGCGTGCCAAAGAAGGCGCCGATTGCATCCTGACCGTCACACACTGGTCAGGACATGTGAAGAGTCTGGCGTCAAGGACGTCGCAAAGTGTTCGCCACCGCCTGCCCACGGCGGCAATCGTGCAGGCGGACGGAAGGCATCTGCGCAGTGGTGATCGAAAGTACCGGGAAACAAACTTACCGCACTTGCGGCAGTCGTGGCCTTGTCGGTCGGACTGGCCGCGTGTGGCGGCGGGTCGTCCACGACGGCGACGCCGGAGCCGGATCCCATGCCGATGCCGGATCCGGCGGTGACCGAGGCGACCGCGATTGCCAACGCCATCGGCGCGGCCAAGACGGCTGTCGACGGACTGACCGGTGCGTCCTCGGATGCGGACGTGGCGGCGGCGAACGCGGCCATCACGGCTGCGCACAACGCCATCACCGGTGCCCAGCACGCTTCGCCCGCCGCTACCGCGGACAGTCTCGACGAGCTTGATGCGATCCGCATGTCTCTCACCATGGCTCAGACTACTATCGATGAGCATCGGCAGGCGGCACTCGACGCCGCGAACAAGGTGGCCAATACGAAGAAAGCAGCGATCACGGCGGAGGCTGGTGGTTCGACTGCCAGACCTTTCGACGGCACGGACGCTGCTGCGGACGCTGACCCTTCAGCGACCGACAATTACAGGCTGACCGTCGAGCACACTGGAAGCGCGGTGAAGGCTACGGTTGTGGATGGGACTCTTCCCGCCGATAACGACCCGATGTTCGAGCAGGCCGCGACATTCGGAAACGGCCAGATGCTCGTTCGGAACATCGGAACGGAGAGGCAGATCATCGTCGTCCATTCGGACATCGAACCGGACGATCAGGCTGCATTCAGCAGCCAGTACACGCTCACTGTCGATCGTGATACGGACACGACCGCTAACGACACCTATGCAGTCCTGGCGGCCGACAACGGGAAGATTGCTTCGTCGAGCTTCCCTAGCGGCGCGAGTACGACCAAGACCTTTGTCGAGTATGACGCTGATACTGCCGCAGGCAGAGCGTCTCAGTTCGCGGGAACGTTCGACGGAGCGTCCGGCATGTACAGGTGTGTCGCATCCGGTGGTTGCACGGTTTCAACCGACGCGATGGGCGACTTCAACGCACTGACCGCCGCCGAGTGGGAGTTCACTCCGGCCGCCGGAGCCATGGTTGACGTTGCGGACGATGACTACCTGACCTACGGCTTCTGGCTCGACACGACCACGAAGGACGGAGCCATCGCGTCCTACGACACCGTCCAGACCTTCGCCCGGTCCAGCCTCGATGCACAGACCTCCCTTGGTAGCGTCACGGGAACAGCCTCATATGCAGGCGGTGCCGCAGGCGTTTATGTCCACGAGACGAAGAGCGAGGACGGCACCCTGAACATGGCGACCTCCGGAAGGTTCACGGCGGACGTTGCGTTGACGGCCTACTTCGAAGCGACAACCCTGAGACAAGACAACACGATCGAAGGGTCGATTTCGAACTTCGATCTTGACGGCGGTCCGGACAGCATGTGGAACGTGGCTGTTTCCGCAAGCTTTGGAGACGACGGCGCGCTCACAAACGGGGTAGCTTCCGGCATGGATGGAGACAATGGCGTCTTGAGCGGCCAGTTCCATGGCAGCACAGGAACTGCCAATACCGATGCTCCTCCGGTCATCGTCGGCGAATTCAACGCCAACTTCGTGAACGGAACGGTTGCGGGCGCCTACGGCGCACGCGCCGAGTAGGTAATCTACCAGTTACCGGGAAGGGCGCTTCTGCCCTTCCCGCTTCCTTTCCCCGGCGTCAGCGCTCTGCTAACGCCGGGTTTTTTTCGCCCTTCAGTGAAGCACACCCGATGCGCAGCCTCGTTGCAGCCCTGGCGCTCTTGTTCTCGCTTCCCGCCACCGCCGAGAATCTCGACGTCCAGTTCCGTGACGGCATGGCTGTGATCGACGAGGCCTTCGCCGAGACGGAAGAGGACCGTCGCGACGCTGGAGATTGCTGTCACGGAAGATGACGGCTGGCGCCGGAGCGTACCCGACATCGGCATCCATGCCGTCATCCGCTGGACACCGTAGACGTGGCGCCGAACGGCGCGGGGCTCGATGGCGCGATGCTGCGGCCTATGGCCGAAGGAGGGTCGGGAGAAATCCGAGACTCGGGGCGTGGACAGCGGCGACGGCATTCTCTTGTCGGCAGGGGGAACTGATCGCCTTCAGCGCGACCCGGGAGCGCCGGCAGAGCAAGAGAATACAACGCAGAAAGATAATCGGACACGAGCCACAAGTTGATCGTCAATCCTCAGCGAAGGGGACGTGAACGAGACATGCAGCGGCGGCCTTGGCGGTTTCGGGGCGTCGGTCGTAACGCGCGGTTGTGGCCGGGGAGGCGTGGCCTGCAAGAGCCTGGACCATGGCGAGGTCTGCGCCGGCCTCAAGGGCCGTCGACACGAACGTGCGGCGGAGATCGTGCGGTGAGCACGAGGCGATCCCAGCGTCTTCGGACCGCTTGCGTAGGCGCATCATCAGCGAATGCGGGGTGATGCCGCGTCCGATATCAACGGCGCCGGTATACGACACCGGAGCGAGGATCGGGCCAGCCACGACGATGCCGCGGTGCACCAGCCAGGCATCAAGGGCTGCCTTCGCACCGCCAGTGGCATAAACGATTCGCTCGCGATTGCCTTTGCCAATGACGCGAATTGCACCGGTGTCTGTGTCGTGGTCGGCAATCTCCACGGCGACCGCTTCGGCCCGGCGCAGGCCGCATCCGAACAGCAGTGCGAAGGCGGCAGCATCGCGGGCTCCGCCCGGGGTACCGTCGGCGCAGACGGAAAACAGCGCCTCAATCTCGTCGGGCTCAAGGGACCGTCCGGCCGGCAGACGCGCGCCGCGAACGGGCGGCACGTCGATGGCGCGGTGAAAGGCGTCGGTCGGCATCAGATCCAGCCGCCAGGCCGCCCGGAGTGCTCCGCGGATCGCGGCGAGGGCCTTGTTCGCTGTGGCTGGCGCATAGCGCTCGGCCAGCACAGCACGAAGGGCAGCGACGTGGTGATGGCGCAGTTCGTGCCAAGGACAGGACGCGGCGTCGCTAAAGCCGAGCATGGCGGCGACCTGGGAGAGTGTGGAGGCCATGGAGCGACGCCCCTCACCGGCTCTCAGGCTTGCGAGGTAGACGATCGCCGGATTGCGTTCCGCTGGGAGGGCCTTGAAGACGGGGACAGCCGGAATGGTCATGGCAGCTCCGGGCTGCCGGAAAGACAAACTAACGGTACTCTCGGCAGCCGTGGCTTTGCCGGTCGGGCCTTCCTCGTATGACGGCGGCGACGGGTCGACCGACACGTCCATGATGCCGTCGCCGCAGGATCAGGTCGTAGAGCTTCAGGCTCAGATCGCGGCGTTGCGCACCCAACTCGGGCTTGACCCACAGTGACGAAGTCGGCGCCAGCATCACGGAGCCTCAGAACGAACTCGCGACTTTTCAAAAGCAGGCTCGGAACGCGCGGGACGCCGCCGACAATGCTGCCATGGAAGCCGCGATCGCGACCGGAACGTTCCATTCGACGGACGGTTGGGACGGTGCAGTGGTGGGGGCGTTTGCTGCGAACGTGCAGTAGCCGGATTGAGGAAGTGGGCCTGTTCATCTGAGAACCAGGGCCCGTTCCCCGAATTTCCTACTGGGCGAGTGACGCAAAGAGCGCCACTCCCCTTTTTCTTGTGTGATGAGCAGGGTCTGGCGCCCGGAGGGAGGATTCTCCATCACGCCGGGCGACGGCGGCGAAGGGTTGATCGCCCTGCCCGAGCACGATATGAAACTAGCCATTCTAGCTTAATAGACAGGCCCGGCTGCCCCTTCTTCCCCAATTCGAATGAGATGGCCAACACGCCGCCCGGCTCGAAACCCTCTGTCCGGTCCACTCCTTCCCTCGCTACCATGACCCGCCTTTTGAGGATCGCACGATGCTTCCCGCACCTCTCCACCATGTCCTGGCGCTCGTCCTCTGTCTCCTCATCGCTGGCCTTGCCGGCCACGGAGCCCCTGCGGCGTCCTCCGATGCCGCCGACGCGGTCGAGGCTCCAAGCGCACAGGCGCTGGTCGAGGCCGGACGCTTCGAGGAGGCGTTGATCCTCTTGCAGCCCGTAGTCCAGGAAGAGACGATCGAACCCAACACACTTTTTCTATACGGCCTCGCGGCGGTCGGGGTCGCGCAGCGTGCCAACCGCACCGAGGCGGAGCGCGACGTGCTGCTGGACGAGGCGATCGCCGCCTTCCACGCCATGCTGGTCCGCGATCCGACCCTGGTGCGGGTCCGCCTGGAGTTGGCCCGCGCCTTCTTCCTCAAAGGCGAGGACGACCTGGCCCGGCGGCACTTCGAGACGGTCCTGGCCGGCGACGTGCCAGAAGCGGTCAAGGCGAACGTGGGCTTCTTTCTCGCAGAGATCAGTGCCCGCCGGCGCTGGAGCTTCAACATGGGCGTGGCGGTGGCGCCGGATACCAACATCGGCGGCACGTCCGACGAGCGCACCATCACGATCTACGGCCTGCCCTTCGAGCGGGACGCCCAGGAGTTGACCAGGTCGGGCATCGGTCTGTCGTTCTGGGGCGGAGCGGAGTACCAGGCGCCGATCTCCGAACGGCTGCGCATCCGCGCCGGGGCGCAGGCCTCACGGCGGGAGTACGAGCGCTCCGACTTCGACCAGCACTTCGTCGCTCTCCATCTCGGCCCGCGCTGGCTCCTGGATGCGGCGACCGACGCGAGCCTTCTGGCGAGCGCCCGCCAGCACTGGTCGGGCACCGCGCCCAACTACCGCGAGTTGGGCGGCCGCCTCGAGGTCACCCGCCGGTTCAGCCCACGCGTAACCGCCTTCGCCGGGGCTTCCTGGCACGACCGCCGCTACCGCACCGGGAGCAGCCTGGACGGCCCACGCTGGGATGCGACCCTGCGCGGCTCGTGGGTCGTCACGCCAACGGTGCGGGCCGATCTCACCGGCGGCTACGCGCAGCAGAGGCCGAAGTTCCGGCGCGAACGCCACAACGGCCGATGGCTGGGCACGGGCGTTACCGTGGCGTTGCCTCTGGGTTTCACGGTCGGCGGCAGCGCGGAGATGCGCTGGACGGATTACGAGCGGGGCTGGTTCCCCTTCATCGCCGACAACGGTCCGCGCGAGGACCGCACACAATCCTACAGGCTCAGCACCCACAACCGGGCCGTCACGCTCCTGGGCTTCAGCCCGGAGCTTGCGCTCGTCCACGAGACCCGCGACAGCAACGCCCAGCTCCACGACTACAAGCGCACCTCGGGCGAACTGCGCTTCGTGCAGCAGTTCTGATGCGGGGAAAGGAGATGGGCGCGCCTCTGCCGCACGCTGGGTTTCTCTGCGCCGCAAGCCCCGCGTCACGCCACGCGATGCCTCCCGGCATCTGGGAGAGGCGGGTATCCCGGCGCCGTTAATGGTTTGAGTAATCCATAGTTTCCAGGGACCCGACAGCACCCTGGTGAGACATGCGCTCCATCTGCCAGGCCGGCAAGGCGGGACCATCTGCTCGTGTTTCTGAATGAAGCGGACCGGGCCCTCATTGATCGCAGCATGTCAGACGACCGCGCCTTCCTGGGTGATCCGGGGCGTCCTATCAATGGAGAACTCGCACACAGGTACACAGCATGCAGCGAAGCAGGCGTAGACGATGTCCGCCTCTACGATTTGCGACATTATTCCCGGGTTCGGATCCCACCGGATTATTCCGGAATATCAACCCTCATGAACCCGCCCAACATGTTGAAGTAACGCCAGTTCCAGGGGTCACGCCCAAGACATCCGGAATAAGCTGAACCCGGGAATAATGCCGGTTACGCCGGTTTCGGAGTAACCGGCACAGGTACCCCAGTCATGTCGAGATTGCAGCAGTGAACACTCTTGTCAGTGGTACTCCTTCTTGCTGGACTTGCACCGGCAACACTCAAGACGTTGGGTGGGCTTTGGCAACATGTGAGCCAACAACTTCTGCCGATTAACAAACTTACCGTACTCGCGGCGGCCGTGGCCTTGTCGGTCGGGCTTTCCGCGTGCGGCGGCGGCGGATCGTCCACGATGACGATGCCCGATCCTCCGCCCGAGCCGGAGCCCATGCCGGTGACAACCGCTGTCACGATCCCGGATGCGATGTATCTGGACGAGGACAACGCACCGTCTGCTGGAACGCATATGATTTCGGCCGGCGAGAGCGCCACGAACAATGGCGTGGTCTTCTCCTGCCCAGCGGGCGGGGACGCCTGCGAAGTCGAAGTCGCGGCGGACGGCTCGGTGACGAGCACCGGGGGCGCGGCTATGGCGAGCCTCTCTGACGAGGCGATGGTGCAGGTCGCGCAGGCCAAGCAGGATGCCCAGGATGAGGCGGACCGCATGGCTTTGGAGAACCGTGACCGGATCATCGGCAAGGACCGGGCGCTTGAGGCGGCTGCAAATCTCGGGCTCACGAGTACCGCTGGCTTGGATGAAGATGAGATCATCATCACGCGAGCCGGAAGCGGACCGGCCAGCGTTACGTCAACTGGCTACTCCATGTCCGATGACCCAGCCCTGCCGAATGGGAACTGGGCAGGCTCGCACCTCATGCAGGCCGTTGCAGGTGGGACGAACCATCTCTTCGTCTACACGGACAAGGAGCCGGCAACTCGCATCCAGTTCTACAACTGGGATGGCGACGAGAACACTCCCAGTCTGTACGCGGACTCGGTTACCGATGCCCTGACGGGCGGGAACGCCGCGACTGCAGCCACCACCATAACGGCTCTGGTTCTTGGCACCGGTGGCCAGACCTTCTCGTCGGCAACTGCAGACCCGACAAAGTTCCCGCAGCCGCAATCGGCCGAGGAGGGCAGCCTCCGCCAAGCCTATTCGAACAATGAAGACACCGACAACAACTTGGACAATGGCTTCGAGCAGGTCAGCATGCCGGGGAACTACAATGGTGCGGGTGGCAGGTATGTCTGCACTGGTGGAACTGCTGCAGCCCCCTGCTCGGTGACTGTTGCCCCTAGCGGGACGTACACCGTCGTCGGTACCTGGACCTTCGTGCCCGAGCTGAATTCGACGGCGTGGCTGCAGGACGGCGGAACTGCCGCGGGCGCGGGCGGCGGCCAGATCGGAGAATTCATGAGCTTCGGCTGGTGGCTGCACGAGCCGACCGCTCAAACCGGCGCCTACACGTTCCGGTACTACGCGGACGGCACGGCCTATAACTTGGGGGCTGGCGCCTTGGCATTGGGCTCGGCGACTTACAATGGTCGGGCCGCGGGCAAGTTCGTGGTGCAGGAAATCGACGACACGGGCGTGGTCGACGGGGAAGCCGGCATGTTTACGGCAGCTGCCTCGCTGACTGCGGATTTCAGCGGCACGGGTGCTCAAGGCATGATCTCGGGATCCATCAGTGGATTCCAGAGCGACAACGCCGACGTGGACGTGTCCGGTTGGTCGGTGACGCTGAATGAGCAAAGGCTCACGGACACCACGGGCACCAGCGTGACATCAGCGGGCACCAATAACGATCCGACCGCTGCTGGCTTCGACGGGGCGACGGCAATGATGGGCGACCAGACGGCGCACGGAACCTGGATTTCCCAGTTCTTCGGGCAGCCGGCTACTGCTGACGCCTATCCGCTCGGAGTCGGCGGGACGTTCCAGGCCGACAACGAATCGGCCAGTATCGCCGGTGCCTTCGGCGCACGCCGGTAGAACCCTAGGTTACCGGGAAGGGTTGCTTCTTTAGTCTCCCCTTCCCACTCTTTACCCCGGCGTCGGCGTTCCGCTGGCGCCGGGGCTTTTCTTTCGCCCCTTCCTCAGTGCAGCGATAATCGATGCGCAACCTCGTTGCAGCCCTGGTCCTCTATTCTCCCTTTTCACCACCACCCAGGACCTTGATGTCCTGTTCCACTACGGTATGGCCGCCGTCGAGAAGGCCTACGCTGAGATGGACAACGACCGCCGCAACGCGCTGCTCGACGAGGCGATCGCCGCTTTCCACGCCATGCTGGTCATCGATCCCGACCTCAACCGCGCCCGCCTCCAGCTGGCCCACGCCTTTCTCCCGAAACACGGGGACACGCTGGCCCGCCATCACTTCGAGGAAGCCTTGGTCGGCGTAGTTCCCGAGGCTGCCAAGGGGGAACGTGAGCCTTTTCATCTCCCAGATCCGCGCCCGCAAGCGCTGACGCTTCAACCGCGGTGTCGCCCTAGTGCCGGACACCATCATCGGCGGCACGTCGGACGAGCGCACCATCATGATCTAAGGGCTGCCGTTCGAGCGAGACTAGGCGGACCTTGCCACGTCGGGCTTCGGCCTGCTCGTTTGGGGCGGAGCCGAGCACCAGTTTCCCCTGACCGATAGTCTTCGGCTGCACGTCGGCGCCCAGACCTCCCATCGTGAGTGCGAAGGTTCCGACCTCGACCGGCTCTATGTGGAGACACACGTTGGCCCGCGCCTTCTCCTCGATGCCTTCGCCGAGGCGAGCCTTCTCGCGAGCGTCCATCAGCGATTTAACGGCACGTTTCCCGACAACCGCGGCTTGGGCGCAGTTTGTGGACAACGTTCGTGCTGTCCCGATACCATGGCTGTTACGGTCGACAATCGAGGCCTTCCGGCGAGGCCTCGCCGGAAGGGGAGTGTTTCGAAGTCATGAACAGAAGAGACACGAAGAGAATGCAACTACTCGCGATGCTTGCGGGGGTTGCGCTCGCGGTGGCTGCGTGTGGCGGCGGCGGTGGCAGCACAACGTCGATGCCAACTGAACCGACTGAGCCTCCTGCGCCTCCGCCGCCGGCCAATCTCACGACGCTGTTCGCTGCGGCTCAGGACGCGAGCAACGATGCGATGATGGCTGGCGAGGACGCCACGGCTGCGGAGATGTCCGCAACGGAATTTGCCATGAAACTGTCCACGACGGTGGTTGCCGGCGACTCCATGACTGCGATGATGAACGCCCAGGCCGTCCTCGACGCTAGGGATGATGCGGCCCAGGCCGTCATGGATGCCGAGACGGCTCTGGCCGCTGCCAGGAAGGCCAGGATGGACGCTTTGGCCATCCCTGACGATCATCCACAAAAGGCTACCCTGACTACGGCGATCGACGCTGCAATCAGAGTTGCCGAGGCGCAGGTCAAAGCGACAACGGCGGTACGTGACGGCATGACCATCGAGAATGCGGTGAGGGCGGTCACGGGCGCCGACGGAACCGGGACGGCGCGGTCGATTGCCGACATGGTAGGCATGCACATTGCTGAAGCGTTAGCGCCCGGCACCTCGAGAGGCGGAACACGGATCGCACACGGCGTTGATGCGCCTGCGGAAACCATCGAAGCCGGGCACAAGTATGTGACGGACGATCACCAGGGCATGACCTGGCTGGAGATCGTCGGCGAAGACAACGTCATGATGGAGCGGATCGGCGCGTCAAATGCGGCTGTCCCGGTGAAGTCGATTTCCGGCATGGCGGTATCCGCTGTCTTCGCCACCATCGGATCCCCTGGTGCAACACTAACGTCGGCAGATACAATCTCCGACGCCACTGAGTACGACTTCTCCACCAACGGCAGCAACTACAAGGGCATTCCGGGTGCGATCTGGTGCCTGGGCGACGATTGCATGGTGGACGCCAGCGGGATGCTGGCCGGCAGTTGGTATTTCACACCGACTTGGACGACGGCGTATTACCAGAGTCGAACCGACGACACGACGACGCCCAACGTCGACGAGAGCATGCTGTATGAGGCGGAGACTCTGTACGCTTCGTACGGCCACTGGCTGACCACTGATGGCGCCGACTGGACCGTCAACACCTTCGCGAGTTTGGGTGTTGGCGGCACTACCAACGCGGCAGACGTTACCACTGTGGGTGACACCACGAACATGCTCGCGAATATGGCGACCTACTCTGGGAGCGCCGCAGGCATGTCGGTCCTCAAGATGGGCAGCGGCGACTCGCAGATCACTGATTCCGGCCGGTTCACCGCCGATGTCACGCTGACAGCGAACTTTGGTGCTACCCCGACTGTCAGCGGCACCATCAACAACTTCCAAGGTGATGCGGTCGATTCGGGCTGGAGCGTGAATCTCATGGAGTCCACGCTCGATACGAGTTCGAACGACGGAATTGCCACTGGCGGCGGTCGCGAGGGCATTTGGAGTGCTACGGCGTATGGCACCGATGCTACCGCGCGTCCGGCGGGCATCTTTGGTGGCTTCACTGCCCACTTCGCGGACGGACACGCCGCTGGGGCTTTCGCCGCCCGGTAAGGACGATGCCGATCGCAAGAGGGGATATCGACTTCGTTGCCTGAGAAGGGTGGCGTCACACGGCCGCCCTTCCATTTTCCAGACCTGAGCATCGGACACCGCTGGGATGCCGCAGAAGGCAGTCTTGAGCTTCTCTGCACTCGACTTCTCCCTGCGCTTCAGCGACTGCCACGGGTGCGGTTGGCTAATCGTTTGACGACTCACAGCATAGCAGTCGAGCCTTCACTGCGAAGGACAACCGCAAGGGCCGTCGGTACAGCGGGGTCGGCAGCAAAAATCGCAAGATGGTCCGGTCAGAACTGCTGGACGAAACGCAGTTCGCCCGACATGCGCTTGTAGTCATGGAACTGGGCGTTGCTGTCGCGGATCCCGAGGGATGAGCGCGAGCGTCGGGCCAAAGTCCAGGAGCGTGAAGACCCGGTTGTGGGCTCTGAGTCTGTGGGATCGCGTGCGGACGGTGCGCGGGCCGCCGTCAACAGCCAATGGGGAGCCAGCCCCGTTCGCAATTCGCCCCGCGCATCTCCGCGCTGCAGCTGGCCGTGAAACCTAGCGGTAGGGCCACGGTGACTCCAGTGCCGAACCGCCGGTCACGGTAGCACTCGCGCCGGAATTGCGACAGGTGCCGTGCGTAGTTGCCGGTGAGATCAGTCCGCACCGTCGGTGGGATGACCCAGGCCCCGCGCAGGTTCGCGTCCCAGCCCTGGCCGTCCAGGCTGCTCCATGTTCGGTAGCGGCAGTCGTGCCAAGACGCCTGGGCGGCGGCGCTGATCCACGGCCGCACGGAGATCGGTGCCTCGCCCCAGAACGACAATTCAATGCCCGTTCTGGTCAGTTCCTGGGTGTCCCGCTTGAGGCTGTCCAACCCCTTCCAGAAAGAAGGCGCGGGCCAGTTCCAGCCGGATGCGGAAGAGTCCGGGTCGCTTCGTGGCGCCAACAGCCGCCATGCCGTAGAGGAAGAGTGTGCCAGCCCCCACCTTCTCGCCCCGGACCAGCGGCCGCAGTCGGTCGAATGCGTCATCGAAGCAGCACGCCTGCATGGCGGTGGTGAATGGCCTGACCCCGTCGGTCGCGTCTCAGGTAGGGACAACCAGAAGCAGGAAGCGGAACGCCGCAAGAGAGCGGAGAGTCGAAGGAAGAAACATCGTGAGAGTTTCGGACGTGGGCAGATCGACAGAGCAGGAGGAAGACCGAAGAGTGCGACCGGCATCAGGGTTCGGCGGACCAGACATAGAAAAAGGGCGGCGACTCAAAGCCGCCGCCCTATGACAAAATTCAGAAGTTCAGTTACTCGTCGAGGTTGGCGCCGAATGCTCCGACCATGTGGCCGACCGATCCGTGGGTCGCGGAGAACTGACCCGTGGCCAGTGTCGGCACATTGTTGTCGCCCGCCTCTCGGAGAGCGCCCATCCACGCTCCGGCTTCCGCTCCAGCGACTCCGCCAATGGTCCAGACCACATCGTCACCGACAGTGTCGGAGCCAGCGTTGGTACTGCTGTCGAACGTACCCGTCGTGGACGCGAGATCCGTCTCGCCGAGCGACACGCTCCAGTCCATCATCTCGCCGCCGGCCATGAAGTTGTCGACGGTGCCGCTGATCATTCCCTCCGTGAGTTCGCTTCCGAAGTCGGCGGTCAGGGTCGCGTCGGCAGTCCAGTGGCCGCCGGAGGCGGCGGAAAGACCAGGATTAATCGCGTACTTGCCAGCCGCTGAGCCACTGTAGGTGGCCGTGCCACCCAGAGCGGTGAAGTCGGCTGCGACGAGAGCAGTCCCGCCTGTCATGCCGTGGAACGCGCCGGCCTCGACACCCTCGGTGGTGCCCTTGTTCAGCCACCAGCCAAAGTAGGCGTACTCCGTATCGGCCTGCATGGCCATAGCGCCAGAATCGGGATCAAAAAACCAGGTCCCCGCGAGCCTCACGCCCATCGATGATTCGATGGACGCGCAAGCGCCCGCCGTGCCGCCTTCCGCACAACGATACTCACCTGCTGCTCCATTGAACATACCCCTGATGCGAATAGTCTCGCCGGTGTCGTCCGGATCGGGATCATGAACCATCCGACCGGAGTGCATGAATGCGGATGCAGAAATCAGCTTCACGTGATCGTCTGCATCGGCATCGGCATCAATGGCCAAGACATCGTTGGCGAGTGTGTGCACATCATCGAACGGCACTGCCTTGGCAGCCTCGACGTCGGTATAGACGACCACGGTGCTGCTGGCATCAGCGTCGTTGGTGTCGGTGAGCATCGTGCCCTGCCACATGCCCAGCATGGGCTCCGCGGACTTGGCTGTGTTAGCACCAGCAACGCCGGGCGTCAGGCCCGTGGTCGCGACCGAAGCCATGCCGCCGCCGTGTTCGTCGGTAACAGTGGTGACCCCGACTGTCAGGTCGGTGGTGGTTTCATCAATGCCGTCGAACAACGCCATGGCGTCCTTGGCCGCAGCTGCGGCGGCAGCCTTGTCCGCGTCTGCCTGCGCGTCGTCCACCTGCTTCTGCAGAGCCGCAAGCGTGTTCTGAAGTTCCGTGATGCTGGCGCCGATGTCGTCGCTGGGGGCAAGCCCGAGCTGCGTGCGCAACGCAGCAATCTGAGCCTGAAGTTCTGCGACCTGATCTTGCGGCGACGGCATCATGGACGTATCTGTCGACCCGCCGCCACCGCCACACGCGGAGAGCCCGACCGACAAGGCCACGGCTGCCGCGAGTACGGTAAGTTTGTTTAATCTGGTCATAGGTTACATTTCTCCCTTGCAAGGATGATGCGTGGCCCGATCGAATCGGGTATGCAAACAAAACCATCTAATACCGTCGAGGGACAACCGGTCAAGGGACGATCCTTCAGGTCATGTTGCAAAAAAGACACACCCTCGTGGGCAGGACGTCCGCTCTCTTTGCTCATCGCCAGATTCCCTCGTGTGATGTGCATGCGGGCATCGCAAACCCCTCAACCGCGCACAAAGTGTAGCCTCCGCTAACTCCGGTCGTCAACAGGGCGCGCGTCGTTCATCAACAAGCCCCCGGAAACACCGTCCCCAACCCCAGCGGTCTCCAGGCCGGGTCAACGCTCTGACAGCCGGAATGCACCCCGGAACCATCCCGCTGAGCGAAGCGAACATCGGTGCGATGCGCACTGATCGGTCCCCGTCGCGTTCCTTAGAATTCGGTCCCCGTCGCGTTCCTTAGAATTCGGTCCCCGTCGCGTTCCTTAGAATGGAGGCGCGTGCTAGCGGAATGTTGCCGCTATGCAATAGGAAGAGGAATGGACCACACATCTGCCTGTCCCGTTCGGCGATCCTCTCGTCCCGCCCCCGCGGCGACCCGCTCCCGATTGAAACCTATCGTCCTTCATCTGCCTCCTCGCAGCGCTCCGGCCGGGCATAACTGAATGATCCTTCGTCGCTTCTGTAGACCAGGGCTGCCGGTGCATGGCCTCCAGGAGTTTCGACGCGGTAAAGCACGCACCGCAGTGGCCCGACGGCCACGGGGGTATAGATGGCGCCATCCTGCTCGATCGGAGAGGCTTGATCATCCAGAGCGCGTCCCCGTTGCTCCGCGCAGGCGGTCACCAGGACGGCGATGCATGCAGCTGCCAGATGCGGCAGGCAGCGCATCGCACTACCAGAAGAGGCGCCAGGCGAGCCCCACGTTCGCTTCCGACTTGCCGGGAACGTGACCGGCATTGAGCGCGCCTCCGACCTCGAGAGCGATGCGGCTGCCGGCTACGTCTGCCTCGTGACGCAGCGTCATCCGCATCTCCCGGGCGTCGGGGCTGAGCGAAACCCGGTGTTCGTCATGGAGTCTCGTCCCGTTCTCGATCCATCCGTTTTCCACACGGAACGTGCCCGTGCCGGTTTCGGCGCGCAACGGCTGCTCGAGCGAGAGCTGCGTCTCGGGCGTGCCGATCTGCATCGAGAAGGCGGACAGCACGGAAGGAGAGGCCCGGAAAATCGCGTCCCTCTCGTAGGAGGGAATGCTGAGGGCGAGCGTTCCTGCGGCCTCCAGCGTCCAGCCATTGAGGAGTTCATGGCTCAGGTTGCGGGAGGTCCAGATCATGCTGGAAAGGAGGTCCGATCCGAAGGCGCCGGACGAACGTGCTCCGAGATAACTCTCCGCATCGACGCTGAGGCCGTAGCCCCAGCCGCCATCCGCCGGCTGGTGCGCGAGGCTGACGGATGTCGGGTTGAAGCCTGCCACCCAGTCCCGGCCGGCGGCGAACCCGCTTCTCCGGTGGTCTGCGACCGGGGTCCAGGTGAGGCCAAGGACGTCGAGGCCGGTCGACGGTTCGCCGACGCCATCTCCTGGACCGATTTCGGGAATGAGGGAACGCGGGTTCGGCCGGGTCGACATGAATTCCGAGACAGGAACCCAGAAGGGAAAGTCCTGCTGATCGAAGGCGGCGACTTCGAGGCTGGCGATGCGCGAGGCTATTGCGCCGAAGGCCGCGGGCGTCTGCAGCGTGGTTCTGTGGATCGCCTGGGCCGACTGGCCGACGTTGAGCGCCCCGACAGGCGCCAGGGCGGCCTCGAGATCCAGGTGTCCGGCGCCATAGATGTGCCGGCTCGCGTAGCGTCCGCTTCGGTCCGCCGTATCGAGTATCCTCCTCACGATCTGGGTGTTGCCGCGCGTCCCCCGGAAGTGCTCCATCATCAGCGCAAGCGCCCCTGAAACCATGGGTGCGGCAACGCTGGTTCCGTTGATCCCGCCCCTGACGTCGCCCTTTCCCGGCGAATTCTGGTTGGGGAGGAGAGCCCGGACCGTGCCTGGCGCGGCAAGGCAGTAGTGCGGACCGTAGAGACCGGCGTTCCAGTCGCTTGGAACTGGTCCGCAACGATTGGAGTACGTGGCGATGGCGCCCGTTCGCGGATCCGTTGCGACGACGGAAAGGGAGTACCCCCTCAGCTCCGGGACGTAATAGGGGAGATCCGCTCCCAGATTGGACCGGGACTCTCCCTCGTTGCCGGCTGCGTAGACGACAATGGTCTTCTCATCATCAGCTCTGCCGACTTGTAGATAGGCATCAAGGTAGAGAGGCAGGTAACGCCGGTACCAACGAAGCTCTGAAGCGACGGCGCTGGAAATCTCGTCCTGGTCGAAGATGGCTGTCCCGAAGGATCGATTGATGATGTCGAACTTCGCGTACTCGTTCATCTGGCTGCTTGCGAACTGACTGTCCAGCTCTCTGCGGTCTGCATCGGGAAGTAGCGAAACGGCCCGTCGTACCGCGTCGTCGGCGATCTCGAGAGCGCTTTGATCGTCCGTGAGATTCCGTGCGACCGGAATGATGGTTGCTGCCGGCGCCACACCGAGGTTCTTCCCGGCCGCGACTGAAGCCACGATGGTCCCGTGATCTCCTTCACCATAGGGTGTCGGCACTTCCTTCCATCGCAACAGCCGCTCAATATCATCGAACTCGCTGTAGTAGTCGTCCCGGATGAAGACGGAATCATCCCTGACGGGCCATCCGTCTTCCTCCACGATCTGCTTCACCCAGTTGTTGACGGCTTCAGGGTCACCCGCACTGTCGCCCGTCCAGATGTCGCATGTTCGGGCGGACAGGCAGTTGCCGACTTCGCCGAAGTACTCGTTTCCGTCCGGACGGTCGTAGGCAAGCTCCGCACCGTCAGCCGCCGTGAGCGCCACCCTGCCTTCGAATTCGGCGGTTTGCGTGTAGTCGACTATCGTGTCGTCGATCCCGATCCTGATACCCTTGCCGGTGAGACCCCTAGCGTAGGCATGATGGGCACCGATCTGTTCCAGAACGAGTGGCTGATGTGTGGTGAACCGGGGCGTTGTGAGGAGTTCTGCGGCACTGGGCGCGGGCGGGTCAGGCACGGGCGTCGGGTCTGGCGGTGGTCTCTCAAGAACGGAACCGGGGCCGGGACCACCACCACCTCCACCACCACATGAGGCAACGAGCAGGAGGCAGGTAGCAGCGGCCACGGCCACGAAGTTTGTCTGGGTCATCACCCTCTTCCACTCATGCGGATTCTCAAACCAAACAGTCATGGTCGTCTCACGGCTGACCACCCGAGGCATGAGACGTACCTCGTGTTGCGGCAGCACCGCCCACGTCTCCAGACTTCGCCCGGTCAACGGCGCCGAACCTGAGCGACGGACCGCGAGTCTCCGGGAATTGTGGGTTGGTTTCCACCTCCACCTGCCCCATGACACGAGGAAGCGTAGAGCAGTGCTTCGTTAACCTCAAAGGCATCCACGCCCCTGGCAGGACCGTCCGTCGCCGGCCCGGTCACGGCAATGCCTCGGTGACTACAAAGCGCACGGCGTTGTCCGGGAACGCGCCGACTCAATGCGCTGTAGGCCACCGGGCGTCTGCAATCCCTGTGCCTGTCGGTCGTGATGCGACTCTGTCGATCTTAGTGACCGGACCTGTCATGGGCGTCGGGCGCTTGGCGGGGATGGCACTTCCGACACCGGGAGGACAGCCGACTATCTGCCGCCGAAGGTCATGCGGCGGATGACGTCGTGGCCGTCGATCCAGCGATGCTTGAAGGCCGCCGCGACGTGACCCAGGGCGGCCGCCAGCATGGCATAGGCAAGCCACGCGTGTGCATCTTCGGAGAGGTCCTGGAGCCCCTCCCCGGACTCGGGGAAGACCCTTGGCATCTCGACGCCGAACCACTCTACGGCGTGGCCGCCGAAGTTCGTCTCCGCCCAGCCTGCCGCGATGACGAGCGCGGGAAGCGCGTAGAGCGCGGCGTGGCCGAGATGGGCAGCGGAGCGTTCCAGTATTCGGATCGAGGCCGGCAGGGGCGGCGGCCGGTGGGTGAGGCGAATTGCGATGCGCAGGATGAGGAGCGCCAGCAGAGTCACCCCGACCGAAATGTGGAGATCGAACAGGAACTCCTGCAGTAGAGAGTCCTCTTCGACCAGGGTCGTCATCGCGTAGCCGCTGCCCCACATGACGACGAAGCCCAGGGCCATGATCCAGTGAATCAGGCGCGCGGCCAGGTGGTAGCGTTCTTCGGTCATCAGAGTTGCCCTCGCGTGTCAGGGAGCGGTCTCGCTGGTGCCGGGTGCGACATCCCGGCCGGCCGCCCCTGATAGGCGGTGGCCGGGATGCCGGCGGCACGGTGTCAGTCGTCGTCCTCCCATTCGTCATCGTCGTCATCGCCGTACCGGTGGTCCTTCAGCGAGAGGCCGCCGTCACCGTCGCGGTCGAGGAGCGCCACGATGCCGGCAAGCGGACGGTCGTACTCGGCGCGGGTGATGACGGCATCGCCGTCGGTGTCGAGCATCTGGAAGGCGCGTACGGTGACCGGGTGCGTGGTCTCGTGCCAGAGCCCGGCGAACTCCCCGAGGTCGAGGTTGCCGTCGCCGTTGGCGTCGTGTGCGGCATGACGGTCGTTGCGCAGCGTGTCGATCTCGGCCTGGGTGAGCCTGCCGTCACCGTCGGCGTCGATGTCATCGAACATCTCCATCGCCGAGACGGCGAATTGCCCCTTGTTGAGGAAACCCATGCCGTGGCCGCCGTCGCGGTGACCGGCGTAGACCGCGCCCGCCAGCGCCGTGCCGCCGAGGGTGGCGGCAAGTGCGATGGCGGTCAGTGTCTTCGTCTTCTTTTTCATCGGATATCTCCTTGGTTCGGTTGATCCATCGGGTGTCGATGGGTGAGCGCACAATGGGTGGCGGATGTCGCAGAACCTTGCCGGCGAAGGGACGAAAGTGTCGCTTGCCGTGGCGTGACGGCTTCCTGACACACCTTGTTACAAACTTTTCGTGCGGCATCCGGGAAGGCGCGTAAGCTTCCGCCCATGGACGCCTCCCCTCACGTACTCGTGGTCGACGACCACCGGGAGATCCGCGAGCCGCTGGCGCGCTACCTGGGGCGCCACGGGCTGCGCGTGACCGTGGCCTCGGACGCCGCGGCGGCGCGCCGTGCGCTCAAGGCGGCGGCGATCGATCTCGTGGTGCTCGACATCATGATGCCGGGCGAGGACGGCCTTTCGCTCTGCCGCAGCCTGCGCGAGACGACGCGCATCCCGGTCATCCTGCTGACCGCCATGGGCGAGGAGACGGACCGCATCGTGGGCCTCGAGGTGGGGGCCGACGACTACGTCGCCAAGCCGTTCAACCCGCGCGAGCTGCTCGCCCGCATCAAGGCGGTGATCCGCCGTTCTCAGAGCCTGCCTCCCGATCATGAGCCGCTGCCGTCGGGGACCTACCGGTTCGACCGCTGGTCGCTCGATACGGGCAAACGCGAACTGGTGGACGAGGAAGGGGTGGTGACGCCGATCTCCGCGGGCGAGTACCGATTGCTGGTGGCATTGCTGGAACGCCCAGGCATGGTGCTCTCGCGCGACCAGCTTCTCGACCTGACCCGGGGGCGGAGTGCCGCACCCTTCGACCGTGCGGTCGACAATCAGGTGAGCCGGCTGCGGCGCAAGATCGAGCGCGATCCGAAGAACCCGGCGCTGATCGCCACGGTGTGGGGCGGCGGCTACCGGTTCGCAGGCGCGGTGGAGCGCGGATGAGATTCGCGCCGAAGAGCCTCGCCGGCCAGCTCACGCTGCTGCTTCTGCTCGTGCTCGCCGCGGCCCAGGGCATCGCCGTCGCGCTGTTCGCCTGGGAACGCATCGAGGCATTGCGCCATGCGCACCGTGACGATGCGATCCAGCGCACGGCCACCGTGGCCCGGCTGCTCGCCGGCACGCCGCCGACCCTGCACGAGGCCGTCATCGCGGCGGCGAGCACGGAGCTCGTGCGCTTCTCCCTGACCGATAAGCCCGTCGTGGGCGCGGCGGACGCCGGAGAGCAGGCGTCCGCCATCGCCGACGATCTCTCCGCCGCTCTGAGGGCGCCCGCAGCAGGGATTCGGGTGGCGCCGCTCTGGACCCGGTACATGGACGACGATGATCACTGGGACGACGACGATTACGACGATTACGACGATCGCGATCATGGACATTGGAAACTCAACTGGTTCACGGCCTCCATCGACCTTGGCCACGGGCGCTGGCTTAACGTGGCGGCGGGACCGCCGCCCGGCGCGCCGGCATGGGGTGTGGCGTTCGTCGCCGTCTTCCTGCTTTCGGCGCTGGGAATTGCGGCCGTGGCGGTCGTCATGGGCCGGCGGATCGCGAAGCCGATGCGGCGCCTGGGTGTGGCGGCCGGACGTCTCGGCCGGGGCGAGGCGGTGGACGACCTCTCCGAAGCCGGACCGGCGGAGACCCGGGAGACGGTGCGGGCATTCAACCTCATGCGCGGGCGCCTCGACCGCTACGTGCGTGACCGCACGGCCATGCTGGCGGCCGTCTCGCACGACCTGAAGACCCCGATCACGAGCCTGCGGCTCCATGCCGAGTTCGTCGAGGATGCCGAGACAAGGGGAAAGATCCTCGCCGCGCTCGACGAAATGCAGCGCATGACCGAGGACGCGCTTGCGTTCATCCGCGAGGACATGCAACGCGAAGAGACGCGGACGGTGGATCTCCATGCGCTTCTCGACAGCGTGGCCGCCGACCTTGCAGAGCTGGGCCATGACATTGCGGTCGCCGACGCCGGCCGGGTCCTTGTCGACTGCCGGGCGACCGCGCTGCGACGGGCGGTTCGCAACCTGCTTGAAAACGCATCCGTCCACGGCGGGCGGGCGTTCGCGCGAATCGAGCAGGATGATGAAGGAGTCCGCATCGTCGTGGAGGACGAGGGCCCGGGCATCCCGGAGGCGGATCTGGAACGGGTGTTCGAGCCCTTCGTGCGGCTCGAGGCGTCGCGCAGCCGCGAGACGGGAGGCAGCGGGCTGGGGCTCGCCATCGCACGCGGCATCGTGCGCGGCCATGGAGGAGATATCCGCCTGGAGAACCGCACTGACGACGGGTTGCGCGCAACGGTCGCACTGCCGGGCGTCGATCGACCATAAGTGAACTGCGCCAGCGGCCTTCATCGCGATGCAGCAGGCGCTCAGAGCCGGGCAGGCGATTGATGCCGGGCTCAACCGTGACATGACCGTGGACGCGTGGGTGCTCGACGGTCATGAGAACACGGACGTGGCTTACGGCGCCTCTGCCCTTGGGCACGGTACGCAAACCCTCGATGACATGAACGGGAGCACTGAGAGGGCGGAAATGGCTTTGTCGTGGATCCTCAAACCTTCACGCCAGATCTGTCTCCGCAACCCGGCGGACCTTCAGACCTGGCCGGGGAAACGTTCCATGTTGGTGTTACGGGCGCTGTTTTCGGACGCAAACCCGGTCTTGAGCGGGGAGATACCAGTTCGGAGCGGGGATGGGCGTCGACAGTGGCCTTGATCGTCAGGATCTGTCCTGGCGCGCGCCGAACATCGTCGACAACCGCCCGGTGAAACCATGCACGAATCCGATGGGGTCTCTTGACGCAGCCTTGAGCGTGGTGGCGTCCAAAGGGATGGCGTCGCGGGCAATCTGCCGCGCCAGCGTGATCTCTTCCGATTGCCGGGGAACACGGATCAGAACGTCCCTCATGTCCTCCAGGGATTCCCAGATCCGGCGATCGAAGAAGCGAAGAAACACGATGCCGTCCTTGATTGTCGACCGTTCGAAAGTTGGTCTCCGACCAATTGAAAGTCAACGCACGACCGATTGAAGGCGCCCGATCGGGAGGGCTAGGCATGAAAACCGCCAGCAGGCGGGAGGACGATGGCGATGCAACTGTCAGGCGAGCAGCCCTCTGCGACGTCGAGATCGCCATCGATGCGGGTAGCGGAGACCTTGACGGTGCCGCGGGCGAGAGGGACGTGGCCCACCGTGGTGCAGCCCCGAACGCAAACCCCACGGTGTGAGGGCAACGTCGACTTGGCCTGCTCCATCGACATCCGGATTGGTGACGGCATCGCCGACAGGCTCATCGTCAGGCCCGCTTTGGAGAAACGACAGCGGGACGATCGCGGGAACGAGCGGATGACCCGTACGGTGCCGTACGGCGCGTCGACGAAGAGAGGGCTGAACAGTGCCGCCCGGACTCTCACTCCGGGAAGGGCCGCACCGCAGCGGCCTTGCCAAGTTCATCGCCCTCGGCGTCGAATGCCGTGGCGGTCCACCGGTAGTCGTGCGTTTCGCGAGGTGGACACGGGCCCTTGTAGGTGAAGGCACCGGCCGGAACGGTGTCACTCCCATCGTACTTGACCTTGCCGCCGCCGTGACGATAGGCGGGCGCGTCAAGGTCTCGCATCTCGAACTTGATGATGGCCGTGCCCTCCGGGACGCTCCCGAGGACGAAGACCGGGTTGTCGATCCGCGACGGTCTGCCCGTGTTGCAGTCCGGGGTCTCACCCCATTCGAACTCGACCGTGAACTCATCGGCAATGGCATCCGTCTGGAACAACGCTGCGCAAACGATCAACGCCGCGACACATGTGGGTAAGCTTCTCATTGTTCGACCACCTTTGTTTTGCTGAATGGGGGATGCCGGGTGGAACGTCCCAGACAGCTTCCGCGGCCTCCCAGGATCAGGCGCCTACTGCCGTGTTGCGCCGAAGGCTCCGGTCATGTCGGAGTACTCGAAGATGCCCGCCGCCTCGGCGTGGCCGGGACCGTGGAAACCGCCCTGGATGCGCGCACCGGATTCGCCTCTGGCAAATGTTCCGTCTGCTTCGACCGCGAGGTCAACGAAAATCACCGCCTCGACGTCGTGCGCCGTTCCGCGGTCGATGTTCTTGATGCCGCCGAACCCGACATCGAGGGAAGGGACGGTCCCGTCGCCTGCCGGGTGGAAGTCGTAGGTCAGGATCGCGTCTCCCACGAGCTGCTCGCCGCGGGCGTCCCCGGTGACGGGTGTTCCCACCATGACGCCGAGCCAGGTCGCGCTCCCGGACAGAGGGGTTCCCGTGAGTTCGCCCAGGGAAATCGCGTACCAGACATCGATCGCGCCCTCTTCGCCGGTCTGGCTCTCGTTCAGGATCGCGAACGAACTGTGCTCCAGCCATGCGCCGAAGCTGGAGACATCCGCGCCCGTATGCGTCGAGGACTCCCTCAACAGGGTGATGCCGTGCTTCGAGCCGATGGCGGTGGCGGCGCCCTGCCTGAGAGGGGTATTGGCAAGGTCGATCGTATCGACGGAACCGGTCAGCGGTTCGGTCGTCGTGCACTGCATTCCGCTGCACTGCGTCAAGAGACGGAAGGTCGGAAGATCGGCATCGCCCGTTTCCCCGTGCATCGTGGAGAGAACCAGGGAATCGGCGCGTTGAAGGATGTCGAGGCTGCGTGCCTGCTGCGCGTCCGGTGTCTCCGTCGGCGCCGACAGGCCGGCAAACTCCCGAATCTCGTCGACGGTGAGCGCTCGTTCGGAATCGGAACCGCAGGCCGTGAGCAAGAGGACGACGGTCAGCGCCAGACCGCATGCAGAATGGTGTTTCATGCTGGTCTTCCCAGTTGTCGCAAACCGGCGGGCAGAACTCTCGACGGGGCGTCGGCCACCTCACTCCGCCGCCATGAGCGCGCGATGGCTGCCCGGTCGGCGGACGCGATAGCGGATGTGGGCGCGCGACACAACAGTCGCGGCAGGAGTAGCCGGTCTGATCGGTTACCGGACCGCGGAGAACTCCTGGCCCTTGAAGAATGCTGGTCATCAGGGCGATCATCTGCGACACGTCACGCAGGCGGAGGGCGATTGAATCATGAACATGCTGCGCGCGGCGCTGTTGGGCAGCGCGATCGCTCTGGGGGCCTGCGGCAGTCCCGACCCGATGGACGAACCGATCAGCTTCGAGCGGAACAGCACGTTCGAAGACGGCGTCCTGACCGTTTTTCTCGACACGCAGGATGGCAGGCCCGTCTCGGTCAACACCGCCGACGACGCCATCGCCACCGGTCCTTTCGACTCGCCCATGCCCGGTCACTCGGGCCGGTCATGGACATTCCTGAAGGTGACCGAGGACGGAACTTCGGTTGCCTACAGCGTCGTTAGCTGGGGCGACAACGACCCGCTCGACTACCTGATGGTCGGCTGGTGGTCCGAATTCCCGAACCAGCGTCCCCCGGTCCTCTCCTTCGCCGATTCGGAACAGTACGCGATCGCGGACGGGCCGGAATTCGATCCAGCCTCGCCTCCCGACCTGCCGCTGGAGGGACAGGCCACCTACGCCGGACCGGCGGGAGGCCTCTACGTCTACGGGTCGGAAGAGACCGGTCACGTGATCGACGAATACGAAGGCATCGCAACCCTGACGGCTTACTTCGGTGCGCGCACCGTCAGCGGGTGCATCGGGTGCGTGGGCGACCTCACCACGCGGCGCGCCCACTTCAGCATCTTCCTGGGAGAGGAGGTCGTCGACGTGGAAGCCACGGCCACCGATTACGAGCTGCACCTCGGAGAGGTCGTCTTCGACGCGGTTTACGGGACATTCGAAGATGGCGCGATCACGGTGACGCATCCGGAGAGGACGGTCGTCACATCCGACGGATCCTGGGGCGGGGGCTTGTCGAGCAAGCCGGACCAGGCGGGCGAACCGCGGGCCATGGCGGGCTTCACCAGCGTCGATTTCGAGGAGGACGATGGAAGCGGGGGTGCCTTTGTCGGGACTTTCGTTGCCCCGAGCGCCACACTGAGCGCATCGCGCGAGTGAGCGGAAGGGATGTGCCACGGGAATCGGTCTTGACCAGGTGATTGCGTTGATGGCGATCGACTGCCTGGAGATGCCCCACGACAAGAAGCCCAACACTGTCACGATCGTCACGGAACACTGGTCATGGCACATGGACAAGCCGGATAGGCGCTTTCGTATCGTGCCTGTGAGGACATGGTCAGAAAGCGTTCCGCGACGTTCGGGGCGACTGCGCGGTTGCTTGACCTGAAGCCGTCGCACCAAGGGCTGTTGCGAGCCATCCACAACGTGATCAAACAGAGCCAGGAGGCTGGGTCAGGGAGTGTTTTTTCGGTGCGGCAAGGTCAGGACGAACCAGGGTACGGCTGTCGGGAGCGACACTGAAGGCACACTCGGTGCCGATTCAACGGGCTTCCACGATCCGAAGATGCGGATCCGGTCGAAGGTGTCGGGGCAACAGCCAGACCATGCGGCGGTCCAGCGTTGCCAGGCATCCCGATCTTGCCCGCGCAAGCATCAAGAGGTAGGCGTCAGTTACCTGACGATGTCCCGTGAGTTGGACGTCACGGGAGAACTCAGCCGACACGCAGTCAACGTCATCGGGCCAGAATTCGTGGCCGTCCACGGCTGTGATGTCCTGCAACAGGGAAAGAGCCTCAGTCGGCGAAACCGCATCCGAGGTAAACGCGGTGTTGGAAGAAAGCCGGACAAATCCAAGCTGGGTCAAGGGGCAGGTCGCCCAGCCGCCGGACGAGGCTTCCCGTTCGAACCAAGCGTGGGCGGGATCGTGATGAACGTGCGACGGCCACGCCAGGGCAAGCAGCAGGTTGAGATCCAGGAGGAAGATCAAAGTTCGTCTTCGTACCGCTTCACGCGATCGAGAGTCAGCACTGTACCGTCGCGGGAGATATCGAACACGGGAAAGCCCTTGTGCTTACGCAGGTTCGTCGTGTCCGGTCGAAGTCCGCGACGCGCCAGTTCGGACAGCACCACGCCCACCGAGAGACTTCGCTCTCTTGCGATCGACTTGGCCGCCTCAAGAATCTCATCGTCAATGTTGAGCGTCGTTCTCATGCCGTAAAGGATATCGCAATGATGCGATGATGACTAGATGCGTAGATGCGGGCTATCGTCAAGAGTCGTGTATCAGGGAGACGGGGGTACTGGTTCCCTGAGACTTGGGTTCGTGGATGAAGACCGCGTGGAGGATGCGTTGCATCGAGGTCTTGTCCCGGAAGGTCTCCATGGGCCGAATTCGTCTTCGGACCTTACGGAACCTTCGTACGATGACGCTGGTGGTCATGACCTGTAGTCGCTCGGAGGAGGAAGCCGGGAGCTTCCGCGAGAGGCAGAGCCCCAGGGTCGATTCCTTCGCCGTTGAAATGCCGAGGATTGAAAGGAAGAACCGGACGAGAGTCAGGTCCGGCGCATCAGCGGATTCCACGAAGAACAGATGGAACGTTTCCGCAGTCACCGGACGGACAGTCTGGCGACAGGTGAAACATCCATGACAATGCGGCGGTTCATGTCCTCCTGGCGCCGGCAGAGATCTTCGAGACACCTGGTGGCGGCGGGGAGGCGTCTTTCCCGGGCCTCATGGAGCAGGATGCGTGCGTGATCCATCCAGGGACCGGCGCGTGGGGTCGACCTGACGTCCGTCCAGGCGCGGCAGTGGGCGTCGATCCTGGCGACAAGGCGGGTGCTGGCGGCATGCTCCCTGATGGCCTGGCGCGCCGACTCTCCGGGCGCATCAAGCATCGCCGCGGCAGGCAACAGCTCCCGGTCCGAAAGTTCCCTGGGCAGCGCATGCCTGTGGTGATGTGGCAGGAGATCCTCGCTGTTGTCGGTGAGGATGACGCACTCGTCGAAGGCACTCGTGGCGTCACGGGCGAAAGAGGCATGGCCTGCAGGGTCGCCGGAGTCGAGCACCACGATGGCGCACTTCGTTTCATCGCCGATGTGGCTCCAGCCGGGAGTGAGCAGTCTCAAGTTCCTGTCGTCGCAGTCGAGCAGGTGACGGTTCCCCTCCCCTGTTTCGAGATGCACCGTGCGTCCCACGACCGCTGCGACCGTGGCCATACCGATCCCGGGAACGCGAATGCGGTCAGACGTGTGGAGTGAGAAGGGCCGGGTTTCGTGGAGACGAAGGTTGCGGATGGTTGCCCTCGTGGGCCTGAACGTGCGGGACCGTCCGGCCCGGTCCATGTGCTCCACTGTCGTCTGCGTGGAGCCGACGACGGTTGTCAAAGTGCCCGGGGAACAGCCGTACGACTCCCGCCCGAAGACAAGGACATCCCCCTCCTGGTAACTGGAGGGATCGGCAAGTTGGCGGGCGTCGAGACCACGGTCGAGCAGTCGCTCGATCATGATCGCGGCTCCTTTGTCTTTCGCTTCGCCGAAGGAATCCTGGATGTCGCCTTCGAGTTCCGGGGTGGCGGCAAGGATAACGGTGGTGCTCCGTGTGGCGGGAGTGAGCGAGAGCCACAGATGGCGGGCCTCGTCGGCGAGGCGCTCTTGATCCACCTCGATGACCGGTTGGCTGGCGCTCTCGAGAATGCTCGTCGCGTGAACGAGTTGCGCCGTCTCGACAAGGCCTGGATGAGGTCCGTGATGGACGCTGCGCAGGCCCGCTTCAGCCATGAAGCGCAAGGCCTGGCTCGATCGTTCACGTGGGCCCGTCACCAGAACCACGCGGGCGACGCCGAGGTACGAGGCCTTCGTGGCAAGCCCCGCCATGTCGAGCGCCGAAATCGCCGAAGCCTCGTCGACCAGGAGCAGGCCTCCGGCGAACGATCGGGGCCGGGCGGCCCCGGTCAGCAAGTCGTTCAACGTTGAACCGCTGACGCCGATTTCGCGCCGGAAGGCCGGTGTCGTGGAAAGGGCAAGGTGGGGCCGGTCCGAAGCGATGTCGATGAGCTGGCGCAGATGATTGATGCGCTCGTCGTCCGACGTGTAGTGCAGCCTCGCCACCTGGCGGTCGGTGAAAACCAGGGCCTCAAGGGACCGCCGGCTTGCCATGTCGAGAGACTGGGCGACGGCGTTGAAACGACGGCGGGTGGCGAGCGCTTCCGTCCGGGGGGAGGTGGCCCAGGCTTTGAGGGCCTTCTCGGCTTCGACGATACGAGGCGTGGTGAAGGCGCGGTCGAGGCGGGGATGAACGGTCTCGAGAAGATGGCCGTCCCGGACGAGCCTGGTAATGACCTCGCGCATGGCGGTTGATGCGTGACGTCCGGGCGCATGGCCAAGGGCGACGGCCTCGAGATCCGCAGCCGACATGACGGAGACGCGTGCCTCGAGGTGTTCCAGCGCCCTCCAGACGATCTCCAGTGGGGACCGGTCGGGCCACGGCGGGTTCCAGGTCCGGTGAAACGCGGCTGGGGTGCGTTTGAGCCCGAGACGGGCCGCGCGTTCCTTCCACTCGCGGCGCAGGTCATCGATGTGCCGGTGGGTCTTGCGCCGTCTCGTGACGAGTGCGGCGAGATTGGCCGCACGCGATGTCCGCGGCAACCCCAGCCGGTCGAGGTGTTCCAGGATCTCGCGGCGACGGCTGGAGAATTCATCGAGGAACGCCTGGTCGTATCCGGCAATCTCGAAACCCGGCACGCGTCCGATCATGGTCGCCACCATGACGAGTCCAAGGTCGTGAAGGCGAGCCGCCAGGACGTTGCGGTAGAAAGCGCCGAAGAGATTCCTGTTGCGGCGCAGGGATGTCGGATCCACCGGACGCCACCTCGATGACGGTGTCCGGGTCATGTTGGCGATCACGCAATGGGTGTGGATCTGTGGATCGTGGTTGCGGCTGGCGACATGTCGAAAGGTGGCGGCCACCAGATGGTCGGCCCTCACCCGTGGCCTCTTGCCCGTGGCGCGATCGAACCCTCGCGTCTCGAGAAATCGTTCCTCGATCCAGCCGAGTGTCTCCTTCGCGGCCTGATCATGGGCATCCACGACATGCGCGTTGTCCTCGAAGAGCGCCTCGAGGGCCACGGATTTCGGCGCCGAGAAGACGAGATCGATGCCGGGACGATGCCGATGCTGGCCCTTGCGTATCGATCCAAGACGCAGACCGGTTCCGGGCACATGCCCTTCGAGGACCGCCTGGAAGGGTTCAGCATCCACCGGACCCTCAAGGCCCAGCGTCCTGGCGCCCTTCCCGCACCAGCCGCTGGCCAGACGATGCTCGAGGTCGTCCTCCCGCACCTGTCCGTCCCGGGCATAGTAGCTCACGGACGTTGCAGCGGACGTCAGCTGCGCAATGCTCGCGACCATGCCTACGGCACTCCGAATGTTCTGGTATTGTTCTCTTTATGTCGTGCCCCATCGAAGCATGTCAAGGCGTATCGGCTTGACGCGTCGCGGAGCCGCGAAAGAGGCGGCGTTGGGTTGGGCCTTGCCATTGCGCGCACCTTCATTCGCGCCCACGGTGGAAACATCATTCTGGAGAACCGTGCCGAAGGTGGGCTGCGGGTCGTGGTCGCGTTGCCTGAAAGCGCCGGCCCGTGGAGTCAGCGCGAAGCGCCCGTGCCTAGAATGTCAGCCGGTATCCCGCCAGCAGGTCAAGGTCCGGGCCCGTGCCCGCGCGGTGGCCTGGCTCGAGGCTGAGATGGGCGCCGAGGCGAAGCTCACCCCCCATGTCGAGCCGCTGTCGCCACTGGGCAGAGAGATCCACCTCCCGCCCGCTCGGCACCAGGTTGCTTGCGATCCTCTCGCGCACAACCTCTCCCGTCACCGTGCGTGCAACCGGGATGGAAAACCGTGCCCGGCCCGCCTCCACCCGCAGCGGTTGCGCCAGCGAGAGCCGGACGGTTCGCCCTTCGCCCAGCGCGCGCTCGGCATGGACCTCGGCGGCGCTTGTTGCCAGAGGCGACAGGTCCTCGATCAGCCCGTCCCCGGAATCGGGCCGGGTGAGGCCGATCTCTGCACTACCGAACACCCGCCATGCCGCAAGCGTCGTCTCCCCCTCGATCCCGACGAAGACGCCGTTCGCCTCCAGCCTGCCGAACGCGCCCTCGGCGCGTGTGCCCAGCGCGCTCTCGCGCTCGCTGAGCCAGCCGCCGCGAAACCCGATTGTCTCCCCGGGCCAGGACAGCACCGCACCCGCCACCGGCGGCACGTCCTCCATGCCGATGCTCGAAAAGGCATCCAGTTGCAGGTCTCCGTCTCCGCCGTAACGCAGTGCGAACGCGCCTTTGGCGAGCCCGAGATGTCCCGAATCCGTTCCGGACTGTGCACCGAGGAAGTGCGCCTGCCAGGGCGCGGGCCCGCCCCGGTCCGTCCGGCGCAGTCCCAGGGCACTCCTGCTTATCCGGTCACTGTCCGCCGTCTCCGCCAGCAGCGCGCGCAGCCGGGACTGCGCCGCCGATGGCGCCGGCAGGGTCATGTTCTCGCCCAGACGGTGCCAGAACGGCGCCCCCAGACCGTCGAAGGACACAATCTCCCTGAAGCCGAGCGATCGCTCCAGACTGTCTCCCAGCGCGCCTCCGAGCCCGAGTTCCGTGCGTCCAAGCGCCTCGCTCGGTCCTGCCACCCGCAGTGCCGTCGCCACGCGCCTGGGCCCCACAGGCGCTGTCGCCGCATCGAGGTCCATCAGACCCCGCCCGTAGACCTTCTCATCGGCGTAGCGCCCGCTCCGGTCCGCCGTTTCCAGAAGCCGCGCCAGAAGGTCGGTGTTCGACAGCTGACCCCGGAACCGGTGCTTCATCACTGCCAGCCCCCCGGTCACCATCGGCGCCGCGAACGATGTCCCGCCCCAAATGCTAGTCTCGCGCACTCCCGGCGTGCCGTCCTCATCCGGGCCGAAGTAGGCGAGCGCGATGCCGTCTCCCGGCGCTGCGACGCACCACTCGGCCGCCAGGCCACAGCGGTTGGAGTACTCGTCGATCTCGCCGTCCTCCTTGATTCCGACCACCGCAACCGTGTGGCCCCGAAGTTCGGCGATACGCGCCGCGAGACCCGCGTCCAGGTTTGGCGACGACGCCACCACCCGGCCATCCAGACAGGACGGCTGGTCCGGCAGGCAGCGAATCCCGTTGTCGTTGCCGGCCGCCCACACGAAGATCGTCTTCTCGTCCACCCCTTCTTGCGCAATCGCCGCGATCGTCTGCGCCATCACGCTCCGGAGTTCCGTCTCGGTGTAGTCTTCGATCAGGCCCTGGCTGGCGACGCTCAGATTGAGAAACTCCACCCGCCGCTCGCCATCGCGCCAGTCGAGGATCGCGCGAAATTCTTCCGAGTTCTCGTCGTCGTACAACGGCAGGATGTCCAATGGCGGCGGGAACCACTCCGTCTGCGGCATCTCGAGCTCGGGCGGGAACTCCGGATCCGGTGGCCCCGAGTGCAGCGCCAACACCATGAGGTCGACCCCCCAGGCCACGCCCTGTGCACCGTCGGCCAGGCTCGAGGCGGGCGTGCCTGCGATCACGCTCGCGACCGCCGTACCGTGCGACGGGATCATCACGCCCGTCTCGTCGAACGTGCCGGGCAGGAACACTTCGTCGATCCGCGTCTGTGCGAACGCCGGGTGGTCCTGGTCGATTCCGGTGTCGTACACCCCCACCGTCACGCCCGCCCCGGGGCGCACGTCCTCTCCATGCTCGATGGCGAGTCGCGCGTAAGCCACGTCCGCCCCGATGCGCCCGAGAGCCCACTGCCGCTCGAAAGCCGGGTGGGCGCGGTACCCGCTGGCCAGCGTTTCAATCCGCTCGCGGTCCTCCGCCGCCGGTGGCTCGCCCACTGCGGACATGATCGTATCCTCGTCGCTGCCGATGCAGCCGCCGAGCACAAGTGCTGCGCACATCAGAAATCGCCACATCCTCTACTCCCTTCGCCGCCCTGGAGCCCCGCATCCGCGCGATCGCGGCCGCGCTTCGGGAATGCGACGCTGGCCCCTGCCCTCGACCACATGGCCCCGGGACGCTCTACCGGATGCTCCATGCGCCGCGGGACAGGTACGGCTGCAACACCGAGCCGTACCGGGGAGGGCCTACCAGCGCATGGAAGCGGTGATCCCGACCCGGTGTTCCGGCGTCATGTTGTCGTTTGCCGGCTCCCACCGCGTCGCCTCCAGGCTGAATTGGAACGAGGCCCGCTCCGTCCGGGCAAGTCCCAGGGTCCAGCCAAGACGCCAGTCGCGGCCGGCCTCCGAGAGCCCCAGGGCCATCTCCGGCGTCCCCGTGGCGTGGCCGTCCAGCAGCGCCATGCCGTAGCCCACACGCGCCTCCAGCCGTTCGCTCTCCCGGGCCGCTCCCGGGACAACGCCGGCCTGCCACAGACGCTCGACGCCGCTCGCCGTCGGACCCCACGCGGGACGCACGCTGAGTGCCAGACCCCGGCCCGCGGAACCCGGATCGAGACGCACCAGGCCGCTCACGCCCCATTCCTCGGAGCCGCCGCCGTGGTTGAGAAGCGTCCGCGCCCGGCCCTCGACGGTGATGCCCGTCGCCTCGTCGGCAAAGCGCACGCCGCCGCCCGCCTCGATGCCGCTGCCGGTCTCGCCGTCGCCGACGTCGTTCCTCATGCCGACCTCGAGGGATGGCGTGAGCGTCGCACCCGACTCCAGGCGCCGGGTGTGGCTCCCCTCGAGCGTCAGCCGGTGCCGCCCGGCATCCAGCGTCACAGCCTCGATCGTGCCCGAGCCGTCGACTTCCGCTTCCGTGAAGGCGGCATCGCCCTTCATGCGCAGACGCGTCGTGCCGCCCTCGATCAACTCGTCGCTGGAGATCAGCGTTCCGCTCAAGCCCGCAGCCATCACGATCTGCGTCATGTCGCTCGACTGCGTGCCTGCCGCATCCTCGATCTCCACCTCGCCCCAGCCATGGCCCGCCAGGGCCCACAGGCTCATGCCGTCCGTCCCCTGCCAGCCCATGTAGGGGGTGACGCTCGTCACCGTCGTCGTGAACTCGCCCGCCGAGGCGCCGGCTTGTGTGTAGTCCACCGAGCCCCGCGAGCGGCCCAGGGAGACGCCCGCCAGCAGGTCCTCGCCCAGCCGGGTGTCGACCCCCAGGTTGGCGCTCAGCACGTTACCGTCGTAGGTGACGCCCTGGGGATTGCCGCCGGAGATGTTGCGCCAGTCCCCGCTCCCCCACAGGGTCAGGCTGTCGAGCGGGCCGCTCCCCGCTCCTCCCGCCGCGGCAAGCGGCAGGGTGAAGGACGAGCCCGCGAGCAGGCGCCCGGGATCGAAGGTGCCGTTCTCCAGCGCCTGGCCGTTGGCCATCAGCACGTCCGCCAGCGTCGAGGCGCCGCCCAGGCTGAGTTCTCCTGTCGGCGCCGTGCCGGATCCCGCCTCGGCGATGCGGCCCGAGACCGCGTCGACCGTGCTCGCCGTCATCGCCCGCATCACCTGGGGCAACACCGCCTCGATCACCGCGTTGGGGTCGCCCGCTACTGCCGCGGGAGCGGTCGTCCCGTAGAAGCCGGAACCGACGATAAGGTTGACCGGAACGACGCTTCCATCCGTTGTCTGGATTTGGCTGGTGAACTCTCTCGCATAGCCCACCTTGGGGATGTCGGCCCGGTCGGTGTCGTCGGTGGGATCGTCCCAGTAATACTCGAGGAAGCCGCCTTCCGGATCGCTCTTCGCCGCCGCGATGACCTGCGGCAGAACGAACTCACCGGTCACCGCGTCACGCACGGTCGGCACCAGGGGTTTGAGCTCGAACCTGTTCGGAAACGCTCCGTGAACCAGGATGACGTTGCTGTTGAGGTCCAGGACGTAGAGATAGACGGAACCGTGCCGCCAGGGCCCGTTCGGATCACGCAGGGCGATCCTCGCTTTCGAGAGAGCGGCCACATTGCCCTTCTTCCGGGATGCGATGAAGAAGTTGCCGGCTTGCGTGACGAACTCCTTCAGGGTCCTGCGGTCCACCACGTCACTGGCCGTGACGGTGGGGTCGCCGTAATCGATCGGTTCATCGAACACGTGAGACGCGTCCAGTTCGAACCCGGTGAGCACCAGGAACGGAACTCTCCAAGTGGGCGAGAAATAGACGCTGGCATGGCCGGAAGCCCCGGGGAAACCCGGTGATACACCGGACACGGGAGCGCTCGCATCGAACAGGGCCGCCGGTTCCTGCAACAACGTCGCGAGGATGGACGCATAGGCGTCGGCCGCGGTGGCAGGGTCTCGCAGGCTGGCGACATCGGTCGGGGAAGCGCCCAGGGCAACAAGGATCTGCCCATAGATGAGGGGGTGGAGCAGCCTGCCCGACAATGACATGTCCTTGGCGTGAGCGAAGATCCTGCCGTCCGGCGTCAGTTGCACGAGATAGGTGGATCCGGAGCGCCAGGGGCCCCCTTCCTGTCGAACGAGACACCCGAAGTACGCCACCTGTTCCAGGTTCGTGATTCCTCGGGACTGGCTCCTGAACTGATCCCTCAGTTCCAGCCCGAATTCCTCCAGGGTGGCACTGCCGCTTTCCACCTGTTGTGCCGTCACGGAGGGCTCCGGAGGAGTCACGCCGGCGGGAACGTCACAGGCTTCCTGCGCCAGGGCCGGGCGCGCATCGGCGAAGATGAAAACCAGCATCAGGAGACAGGACATGACGGAGATCGATGTCCCGACTTTCCATGCTCCGGTATTCATCTTGCGGATCTCCCCAATTTGGGGGAGTCAGTGTGCTGGGTCGCGCCGGATTGTAAAGAGTCGATGTGGAAAGGTGCTTCTGAGCGGCCTGTCGCTGCGGGCTGGGCTGAAGACGCTGACTTCCACTCGGTCGCGGATCTCCAAATCGGGCGAATCTGCAGGGACGTCACCTCCAGGCAAACTGCACGCGCGGGGCAGGCCTGCCGGTTCACTGCGGCGGGCGACTTGCCCACAACCAGCAACGGATCCGGAACTCCACGTCCGGGGGTGAGCGCAGGAGACGACACCGCGATACCCGGTGAGGCCATCGTCGGCCTGATCCTCGGTGATTTCGAGGTCTTCAAGAAACGCCCGGAAACGCGGCCGGATGCAGTTCCGGCGAGTTGCTCCACCTGGCCGAAGTGGGGAAAGCCCGGCTTGCAGCCCGCCATGGAGATTTGTCGGCCTGTCATCTGGCCCGTGGCGGCTCACCAGCAACCCCGCGGTCTCTTGCGCGCTACCGAATGCCATCGGGAAAATGCTAGCCATCATGGATTGACCAGCCCTGGCCTCGAGGTTCGTGGGTCATGCTCGAGGTCCAGAACCCGTGAGTACAGCGCCACATCGAGGAGGGCAGGTCACTGGAGATCCTATGAGGCCCCGTTGGGAGGCCGGCGCTACGGTGTCGTGCTTTCACTCTTGACGGGGAGACCTCGCGATGTCCCCACACACAAGGCACGAACCCGCGGCGCCGACCGGTGCCGAGGCTACCACGCTGTACGTTGCGACCGAGATCAGCCGGAAGAGTTGGCTGGGCGAGATCATGGTCGGGACACCCACTGCTGGAGACGACGAAGGCGACCAGCTTGTGGGGACGGCGGCGCTGAACTACGACATGGCCGCACGCGGCCTTGATGCGGCGTTCGGCGGCATCTGGTGGCGAGCCCTACTTGGCGTGCGGCGATGCACCGGAATTGCTTGAGTTTGTCGAAGCGGCGTCCGACATGACTTCGTGTGCGGCAGAGGAGCGGGCTGCAACCGCGGGCGATCTTCGCGCCTGCGTGGCCGGGGATGATCGCCGCGGCATCGCGTCTTCGGAGCCGGTCGGCGTCACGTTCAACGACGCTTCGGACAGACCGGACGGCGGGCGTGACGGACCGCGCCGGGAAGTCGCGGAACTGCGATCCGGGCTGGCCGGGACGAAGATTGACATGATGGCACGGGAGCTTATGGATGAAGGTCACAGTCGGGACGGCATTGCGCCATGATGACGAAGGCTGGTGCGGATGGAGAAGAAGATCACATGAGAGACGGAGCTCATGTCGCCTGGATGCCGGGGGCCAACCCCGGACCGTTCGCCGCCCTCCTCGCGTGCCTGCTGGTGCTGACTGGCTGCCTGGGCAACGGATTGCCGCCCGACGAGCCTTTGTTCTCACGCAATACGGAGTTTGACGGCGCGACACTGCGGGTCTTCGTGACGGCGGACGACGGAACGGAACTCTCCGTCAACACGCCCGACCATGTCATCAGGGCGCTCCCCGGGGTCACGCCCATGCCCGGCCATCGGGCGACGGCCCTGACGTTCCTCAAGATCGAGGATGGCAACACGTCGGTCGCCCACGCCCTCTTGAGCGCGAACCCGGACGACCCCATGGACTACATCGCGTTCGGCTGGTGGGCGTACTTCCCCGGCCAGACGCCGCTGCTTTCGTTCGAGGGATCTGAGCGGTTTCCGTTTGTCGACGGACCGGAACTCGACCACGGCATCGTGCCGGATCTGCCGGTTGTCGGGACGGCTTCTTACATGGGCCCGGCCGGAGGGCTCTATGCGTACGAGCCTGCAGTCGACGAAGGAGAGGATGCCTGTCTCTGCCTGCTCGACGAGTACCAGGGGACGGTGACCCTGACCGCGGACTTCGCCGACGGCTCGCTGAAGGGCTGCATCGGGTGCGAGGGCGACCTTGTCACACAGCGTGCGCATTTCGGCGTCTTCCTCGGCGAGGACGGGACCGACCCGGGGGCCACCGTCAGGGACTACGAGCTTCACCTCGCAACGGCGATCATGCGGGAAGACGGCATGTTCGCGCGCGACAGGGTGACCGTGAAACATCCCGAGCGGACCATCACCGTCTCCGATGGAAGTTGGTCGGGCGTATTCTCCAGCCGCCCGGACACGGACGGGAACCCGCGGCTGGTGGCGGGATTCGGCCACGTCAACTTCGAGGAGAGCGACGGCAACGTTGGCGCTTTCGCCGGGTCGTTCCTGGGCCTGAGCGAGACCTTCAGGCAGACCGGGGTGTCCGAACCGCTGCCCGAGGACGGTGAATGACCGCCCCTGAATCCCATGCTTGGGTCGCGTTCAGGCTCCTGACCTGAAAGCCAGTTCAGTGAACGTCCTCCACTGGGAAGAACTCCCGCACTGATCACCCAGTCAGATTTCTCTGCCTGACCAAGACCATCATGCCGTGGTGTTCTTGGACAACATATGTCTGGGCGTTCTGACCGATCCCGTGAATAGCGACGGCGTCGTGCGACGCATGGTTCATCTGCTCGGGATCGACGGCACTGTCTATCCTTCGCTGGTCGTCGAGGCGCTGCGCATCGCCCAGGGCGCCCACTCGATTGTCGCCCGCGACGCCGATGCCCATGCGGAAACCGATTCGAGCACCGGCGCGCTCAACGGACTGAAAGTCAAACGCCACACCGTAGGACGGTGGACATGGCTTGTTGGCAGTCGCCCCGACACACGTCGCGACAACCAAGCCTTGACGACGTCTGGAAACGTCTCCATGAAATGGACTAGTCGAATAGACTGGACGAAAATGGAGATGAGGGTATGGAGACGATTGGCGCCTACGAGGCCAAGACCCACCTCCCAAGCCTGCTTGAAAGGGTGGCACGCGGTGAGAGCCTGACCATCACGCGCCATGGCAAGCCGGTCGCTTGCCTTGTCCCGGTGGCTGGAGACCGGACATTGGCGAAACAGGCGGCGGCACGTATCGAGGAACGTCGCCGGCACCTGACCCCCATACCGCTGGCCGACCTCGTCGCATCGGTCCACGAGGGACACCGCTACTGATGTCCGTCGTGGTGGATTGCTCGGTGTTCCTGGCGTGGTCTCTGGCTGACGAGGATGAGCCGGTCGCGACTGAAGCCATGCGCCGCGTCGTCAGTGCCGGCGGCGTGGCGCCTGCGATTTGGTGGTATGAACTGCGCAATGCGCTGCTGATGAACGAACGCCGCGGACGGCTCACGGCACAGCACGTGGCGGAGACGCTTGCCGACTGCGCGGCCCTTGGCATCGAGACTGACGGTCGTCACGATCAGTCCCTGGTCCTGGGCCTGGCGCGTGAACATGCTCTGAGCGTCTATGACGCTTCCTACCTGGAAGTTGCAAGCCGGCGCAGACTGCCATTGGCCACGCTCGACCAGAAGCTGTCAGAGGCAGCGGGGGCCACTGGCATTCCCACGATTAACCACCCAGGCTGAAGCGCTCCTGGCTCCGGCCGGCGTGCGCAGGTTGACCGGAATTCCGTCGGCCGTCCTTGTTTTCCGCTTCCTCAGACGAATGGCTTCGCGACGAGCAGACATTCGAACCGGGGTCCCGCCCGGAGTGTGCTCCGTTGCCGCGCTTGCCTTCGGAGAATGCCTTCCGATGATCGGGAAGCTGCTCAGTCATACGCAGGTGCGGACGACCGCGCCCCATGCAAGCCTTGGGCGGCACTCGGTCAAGGTCGCTGGCGCGGGAATCGTGGACAGCCTCGAAGCCGACATGAACAGCAGGCCAAACGTTCGCGCCGACCGGTGAAATGCGTTGCATCGTCACTTCACGAACCTTGCAAAATGGTTTTCGGGTGAACGAGATGCGCTGTTTCGACGAGGCCCGGATGAGGTCCGTGATGGACGCTGCGCAGGCCCGCTTCAGCCATGAAGCGCAAGGCCTGGCTCGATCGTTCACCTGTTTCTACGTACATCGTGGACAGGACCAGCAAATCGGCGCGTTGAAGGGTGTCGGGGTTGCGTGCCTGCTGAGCCTCCAGTGTCTCCGTCGGCGCCGACAGGCCGGAGAACTCGCGCATCCCGACGAGGGTGAGCGCCCGTTCAGACACGGAATCACAGGCCGTGAGCGAGGAGAAGACGGTCAGCGCCAGACCGCATGCAGAGATGCAGCCGGGCGCCAGCAGCCTCAGTCGGCTGTCGTCGCAGTCGAGGCGGTGATGGCTCCCCTCCCCTGTCTCGAGATGAATCGTGCGTCCCTCGATCGCCGTGACCACGGACATGCAGATGACCGGCGGGTCACGTTCGTCCCGCATAGTCGGCAAGCATCACGACGGTTTCGCCATGCACGGTCGGTGCAACGGCCGTCACGAATTGACGATCCGCCGTCACCACCGTCGCGCCGATGCGGTGCGCGAGTGCGAGATACATGCAGTCGTACACCGGATGATCAAGGACCAGCGCCAGTCGAACCGCGTCCGCGCTGACGGTTTCGTCATCGTTCCAGCGCACCGGCATGTCGGGCAACCAAGCCAGGGCAGCGCCCGCATCGGCGCGCTCAACCTCGCCCAGCCGAGCCTTGCGCCACAGCGCACTGGCAACTTCCGACGCCATCAGACGCGGCGCGTGAAGCTCATGGTCGCTTGCCGCCAGTTCCCGCGCGGCATGTGAATCCGGCTCGTCGACCAGCAACTTGACCGCCACGCTGGCATCGACGACGAAGCGCATCAGAAGTTGTCGCGATGACCGTGGTCACGGTCCTCTCGGATCAGCACTTCCGCCGGGGTTTGCCTGCGGCCCCTGGTTCTTTCCCGCAGCCGGTCCGACGCCTCAAGGAACGCGGCACGCTTCGCTGCCATGTCGTCGTAGGCCGCGCACTCCAGGAGGTGGCGCACCTCGCCCTCCAGGGAGCGGTTGTTGAATGAAGCGCGACGCTTGAGGCGGTCAACCACATCGTCGGAGAGTTGTCTGACGTTGATCGTCGCCATTGTCATGGCTCCGATGTTGCTATCATATTGATAGCACACTGGTGCGCCGCATGCAAGTGCCTGCAGGAAGGCGGTCGGGTCACGCTCTGTCCAGGCGCTTGTTTCGATTGGCGGAACACCGCTGGACCAACGGCGTTCAAGAGTTGCTTCCGCCGCCGGACTCCTGGCGGTCGCTGCGACGGGCGACCTACCCACAACCGGCGACGGAACCGGAACTCCCACACCACGTCTGGGGGCGAGACCGAAACTGCTGAATGTTGCAGGAGGCTCTTGCCATCGGCACGAACATGTTTGACCCTGACGGCAGTGCGTGTGCCCGGGACGTTGGAGCCCCTTCGCAGCCTCCAACACCAACTCGAGGAGGAATTCGTCATGTCAGCGTCGAGGAAACCAGTCAGAACTGCCAAGGGATCAGGAATGGTCCATCCGCTGACCCGGCGTTCAACCCTGGGCGTCCTCGCGGGCGCCGTTGCGGCGCCCTGGGTGTCCTCGCGGCCCGCCCGGGCCGAAGGCGAGCTCGTTGTCGGTTCCTGGGGCGGAGTATGGGACGATACCGTCCAGCGTGCCGTGATCGATCCCCTCGTTGCCGAAACCGGCGCGGACGTCAGCATCCTTCCGGGCAGCAGCACAGACCAGTTCGCCAAGTTGCTGGCCAACCGGGACGCGCCGCCATTCGACGTTCTCTACATCGATCTTGATGTCGCGCTCCCCGGCTTCGCGCGGAACATGTTCATGCCGCAGTCGGCGGACGACATACCCAATCTCGCGAACGCCTACAGCACGGCCATCTACGGCAACGGCCAGGCCGTTGCCGCAAGCTTCGGCGGCATCAGCATCGTCTACGACAGCGCGCAGATTGAATCCGTCGATTCGTGGGGGGCCTTCACCGACCCGGCCAACGCCGGCATGTACGCCGTCCCGGAGATTGACAGCTGGGCGCTCTATGTCGTGTCCGCCCTTGCGAAACTGCGCACCGGTGACGAGAACGATTTCGATGCAGGCTGGGCCGCCATGGTCGAGGTGGCACCGCGGGCCGCGCTGATGGCGTCGGACTACGACGTGCGTCAGATCTTCGAACGCGGCGAGATCGCGTTCTCGGCCATGTACCACGGCGAAGCCTACGTCATGTATCTGGCAGGACAGGAGACCATTCGTCTCGCCAAGCCGAAGGAAGGCATGGTGGCGGTTCCCAACATGCTCGCGATTCCCGCCAACGCGCGCAATGCATCGCTGGCGCAACGTTTCATTCACCATGCGCTTGCGCCGTCGGCCCAGACCATCTTCGCCGAAGAGTACGCGTCAGCGCCGTCCGTGAGCGGGGTTTCCCTGAGCGAAGAACTCGTTCCCTGGATGCCGTTCGGCGATGAAGAGATGAACGCCCTGGTCCGGCCGGACTGGGATACCATCAACAAGAGGCGCGACGAGCTGATCCAGAGGTGGAACCAGGAGATCATTCCGATCGTCAGCATGGGCTGAACCCCGTCGACAGCGGACGCGTCTTCCGAAAGCGAGTCCGGACGTGCCGAGCGTCAAGACAGGGTACGTTATCCTTCTCGGTTCGATCTTTGTCGTCTTTTTCGTCATGCCGGTGGGGTTCTTCCTGAGCGTCAGCGTCGCGCTCTATCTCGAACCCGGCATCTTCGACGACACGTTCACGCTGGAGAACTACGCCCGGCTGGTTCGTGACGACTACGCACTCGGCGTGCTGACCGACACACTGAGGATCAGCGCCTACGTCACCGTCCTGTGCCTGGTACTCGGCTATCCCCTGGCCATGTTCATTGCGCGGGAGACGGGCTTCGTGCGCCGCGCGGTGATGATCGTGACCGTCGCCTCGCTGTTCACCAACCTGGTCGTAAGGACCTATGGATGGCTCGTCTTCCTGACGCCGCGGGGTCTCTTCAACAACATGCTTCTGGATGCCGGGCTGATCGAGAAGCCGCTGAGGCTGATGTTCAACGAGACCGGGGTCATCATCGGGCTCGTCCAGATCATGCTGCCCATCCAGATCATCGTTCTCGCGGTGAGCCTGCAGGCCATCGACAAGGTGCTTGAGGACGCGGCCTCGATCGCCGGCGCCGGCAAGGTACGCATCTTCACCCGCATCATCTGGCCGTTGAGCCTGCCGGGCGTCATCAGCGGGTCCATTCTTGTCTTCACGCTGTCGATGAGCAGCTTCATCACGCCCGAGTTTCTTGGCGGCGGCCGCGTGATGGTCCTGGGCACGCTGATCCGCCAACTGATGACGCGTTCGCTCAACTATCCCTTCGCAGCAGCCGTTTCGGCAACATTGCTGCTTCTGGCGATTGCCATGCTCGTGAGCCTGGCCATCATCTCGCGGCGCGTGATGCGCCACCGCGCTTCGTAGGCCGCGATGAGACGCCTGGCACGCCTGTTCTATCTCGCCGTCATCGCGGTGATCAGCCTCTACCTGCTCTTGCCGACCCTTGTCGTTGCCCTGGCTTCGGTGTCGCCCACCGCCATGCTGAGTTTTCCGCCTTCGGGCTTCAGCCTCGAATGGTACGGCAACTTCCTTGCCCGGGACGAGTTTACCGAGTCCTTTGTCATCAGCGTGTTGCTTGCGGCCTTCGCGGCCCTGCTCTCGACAGGTCTTGCGGTGGTCGCGGCAACGGGCCTGCGCCGAGTCCGCCGGCGCGCCCGTCAGTTCGTGGCCGGACTGGCACTCTTTCCGATCATTCTGCCAACCATCGTCTACGGTCCCGCGCTTCTGCTGTTGTCGGGAAGCCTGGGGGTCACCCAGTCCATGTGGCTCACGCTGCTGGTGATTGCCGGAGCGCACCTCGTCCTGTCGCTGCCGTTTGCCGTCCAGATCTGCTTTACCAGTTACGACGATCTCGACCCCGCCATGGAAGAGGCAGCGGTCATCGCGGGCGCGGGTCACGGACGCGTTCTGCGCCGCATCGTGGTGCCCCTCCTGATACCGGGCATCCTGGCCAGCTTGATGTTCGCATTCCTGATATCCTTTGATGAGCCGGTCGTCTCGCTCTTCATGTCCAGGCACGATGTGGTGACGCTTCCGGTGCGAATTCTGACCTACATGCGGTTCCGGCCGGACCCGACGATTGCCGCCATCTCGACCATCATGAGCCTGTTGGCCCTGTTGGCCATCATCGTCGTCGACCGTCAGATCGGGCTGGACCGCATCCTCGGTTTGCGACGCTGAACCGGGCGGGAGAACGAAACATGAGCAAGAAGATCATCGGCTACAGCGACGAGATCAGCGTGGCGCCCGGCGACGAAGTCCGCTTCAAGGTGAGTTGCGACCCATCGCTTGAGCGCTATCGCGCCGAGATCGTGCGCGTCATCTGCGGTGACACGCAACCGGGCGCCCCGGGCATGAAGGAGCGACAGGTCGAGACACCGGTCACAGGGACCTACGAAGCGAGGTTCCAGGCGATCCACCCGGGATCCCACGTGCACGTTCCGGGCGAAGCCGCGCTCGACGGTCTGGAAGACTTCACGATCCAGGCCATGGTCTTCGCCACGCGGACAGACGCTTCCTGGCAGGGCCTCATCACGCGCTACGACACGACACGCGAGTCGGGTTTCGGGCTGTTCATCGACGATGAGGGACGGCTTGCCCTGGTGGTGGGCGACGGATCGGGAGAATGGCAGTGCCTGACGGCTCCCTCCCCCTTGCGACCGCGACACTGGTACTTCGTGTCGGCAACGGTCAGCGCGCAGGACGGCAGGCTCGCGTTGCGCCAGGAACTCCTGAAGAACTACGGCTACCGTGACCAGAACCGGCTCGTCGAGACGGCGATGCGCGTCGCGCCGGTGGCGGACGCGGCGACCCCACTCATGTTCGGCGCTTCGTGCCGCCGCGACGATGCCGCCGGTCTTGTGCCAACCGGAGGCTTCAACGGACGGATCGAGCGGCCCGCGATCGCCAACCGCGAGCTCGCAAGGAGCGACATGGAAGCCCTGCGGTCGGGCGACCTGCCGGAGCACCTGCTCGATGCCGTGGTCGGCTTGTGGGACTTCGCGCGCGCGATCGATTCGAACGATGTCGTCGACCTTTCACCAAATCGCCTGCACGGCACGGCGGTCAACCTTACCATGCGCGCCATGCGCGGCCACAACTGGACGGGCGACGTCATGGACTGGCGGCTGGCGCCTGAGCAGTATGCCGCCATCCATTTCAACGACGACGCCGTCGGCGACTGCGCATGGGACGACGATTTCGCGTTCACCGTGCCGGAGGACCTGGCCAGCGGCTGGTACGCAGCCAAGCTCGTCTCAGGCGACGCCGAGGACTACCTGCCGTTCTTCGTGCGTCCGCCGCGCGGCACGACGACGGCACGACTGCTCTTCCTGGTCCCGACAGCAAGCTATCTCGCCTATGCCAACTGGCGTTTCAACTTCGAAAGCCAGGGCGCGGAGATGCTGCTGAACCACATCGCGCGCATGTGTGCCGAAGAACACTACATGATCGACCACCCGGAGATCGGACACTCGACCTACGACCTGCACAACGACGGCTCGCCGGTCTGCTACACCTCGAGGCTGCGTCCGGTGCTCAACTTCCGCCCGAAACACACGTGGCTGGAGTGCTACAGCGCTGACCTCCACCTCGTCGACTGGCTCGAGGAGAGCGGATTCGCGTTTGATGTCGCGACCGACGAAGACCTGCACGACGAAGGCGTGGGCCTCCTTTCGGACTACACGTGCGTCATCACCGGCACCCACCCCGAATACCTCTCGACGGCAATGTGGGATGCGATCTACGCCTACCAGCAACGCGGCGGACGCCTGATGTACATGGGCGGCAACGGCTTCTTCTGGCGCGTCGCCTTCCATCCGGACATGCCCGGCATGATGGAAATGCGCCGCGGCGAGGACGGGCTGCGGACCTGGGACCACGGCGTCGGCGAGGATCATCTCTCGTTCAACGGCGAAGCCGGGGGACACTGGGCGCGTCTTGGACGCCCCCCCAATCTACTGGCCGGCAACGGCTTCGTGTCGCAGGGCTTTGATTTCTCGTCCTACTACCGCCGGCAGGAGGCGAGCCTCGATCCCCGGGCTGCCTTCATCTTCGAGGGGATAGGCGAGGACGAGCTGATCGGGGATTTCGGACTCCAGGGCGGCGGCGCTGCGGGCTGGGAGATCGACCGGTTCGATCACGACCTCGGCACCCCGCCGCACGCCCTGTGTCTGGCATCGTCGGAAGGCCACACCCTGACCTACACCCGCTCGTCGACCGATCTCCACGGCGTGAGCGACCCCACGACCGACGATCCGGCCAATCCGATGGTACGGTCCGACCTGGTGTTCTACGAAACACCGAATGGCGGCGCTGTCTTCTCGACAGGCTCGATCGCCTGGTGCGGATCGCTCTGCCACAACGACTACCGGAACAACGTCTCGCGGCTGACCGCCAACGTTCTCCGGCGCTTTCTTGATCCCTCCCCCTTCGAGATGCCGGACGAGACAGGATGACCATGACCGAGTTACTCGTCGCGCATTCCATCACCAAGCGATTCGGTGAGGTGACGGCGCTCGACGATTTGTCGCTGACCGTCCACGAAGGGGAAATGGTCTCGCTTCTGGGTCCAAGCGGCTGCGGAAAGACGACACTCCTGAGGGTCATGGCAGGCTTCGTCGATCCCGATCAGGGCACAATCACGATCGGCGGCGCGGTCATGAACGACGTGCCCACCGAGAAGCGCAACCTGGGCATGGTGTTTCAGAGCTACAGCCTGTGGCCGCACATGACGGTTGCCCGCAACGTCGGCTTCGGCCTGGAGTGCCGCGGCGCCCCCGCGCGCGAAATCGAAGAACGCGTCGACCGGGTGCTCGACCTGGTCGACCTCGGTGACCTGGTTGACCGGTATCCCCGCCAGCTGTCGGGAGGCCAGCAGCAGCGAGTCGCGCTCGCGCGGGCCCTGGTCTACGAGCCCGCAATCCTGCTTCTTGACGAACCGCTCTCGGCCCTCGACCGCAAGCTGCGCGAGCGCATGCAGCGCGACCTCCGGGCCCTGCAGCAGAAACTCTCGATCACGGCCGTCTTCGTGACCCACGACCAGGAGGAGGCCTTGATCCTTTCCGACCGCATCGCCGTGATGTCGGAAGGCGCCATTGTTCAGATGGGCCAGCCGCGCGAGGTGTATGAGCACCCCGAGAGTTCGTTTGTCGCGGACTTCGTGGGCCGGACCACGCGCTTCGAGGCGACCGTGACGTCATGCCGCGCTCACGAGGTGGAGGTCGCGACCCGAAGCGGGCTGAAGCTGGCAGGCTATACTCCGGTCGCCCGCTCGTCGGGAGACCGGGTCAACGCCGTGATCCGCCCCGAAATGATCTCGATCCTGGCCTCTGCTCCCGGACACAACGGGCTCGAGGCCACGATCGAAGAGGTGTCGTATGTCGGACCGATCACCTACTTCGCTTGCCGTCTTGCGCAAGGGGATCCGGTCGTCGTGGCGCGCATGAACAGCGAACCGGGATTCGATCCTCTTGAAGCGGGCAAACCCTGCTGGCTCAGCTGGCCGTCCGAGAATCTCGTGGTCATATAGCGGCTCGGCGAGAACGGTGAACTAACGCTCGGTGCCGGCTCCTGGCGTCGAGGTGCGGCCCGTCCGTTCGGGCTGCGTCTTAGAAGTTCAGGCTTGGCCATTCATATCGAGCTTATGCCGTATTATCTCCACAAGATAATCTTGGGTAAGATGACTCGAAATGGATCCTGGGCAGAACCCGTATGCGCCAGGCGCAGGCACGCCCCCGCCCGAACTTGCGGGGCGAGACGAGTTGATCGAGCGTGCCGCCGTCGCGCTGGACCGCATTCGCGCGGGGAAATCAGCTCGAAGCTTCATCCTCTATGGGTTGCGCGGGGTCGGCAAGACCGTCCTGCTCAACCGCATCCGCCTGAATGCCGAGGCGCGCGGAATCGCCAGTGTCAAAGTTGAAGCTCCTGAGGAGTGATCTCTGCCGGCCCTGCTCATTCCGGCACTGCGAGCAACCCTTTTGCGCTTGCGCCGCGGCGAAGTGCTCAAAGACAGTTTGCCAAGATGCTTGATGCGAAACAGTGGAGTTGCGGGAGGTTCGCACAATGACCGACGAAGTCTTGCTGATCGTGCTTGCGGGGGCATGGCTGATCGTCCACGTCTGCGCGCATGGATTTGCCCAATGGGCCACCGCAGGAAACGCTTGGGCGCTTGGCGCTCGCGACGATCCGCCGCGCGAAACCCTGTTGAACGGGCGTCTCAGGCGCGCGCGTGCGAACTATCTCGAGACGCTGCCGGCCGTGCTGGCGGTGCTCATCGCCGTCGAGCTGTCTGGCCGGGCCAACGAACTGACGGCGTACGGAGGCTGGGCGTGGTTTTGCAGCAGAGTGGTCTACCTGCCCGCCTACGCCTCTGGAATCCCCGGGCTTCGCAGCTTCGTTTGGGGCGTTGCGATGTTCGCCATCGTCTCGATGGTACTCGGGTTCGTACTGGGCGCCTCGCCATGACGTGGAGCTGAATGGTGTGCCAAGAAAGCCATCAAGTCGGTGCCGGGACCTGCACGTCAAGGACAGAAGGGACACCAGCCCCTGCTCGCGCAGTATCGCGTGGGCGTGCTTCCATGCGCTGCTGGCGTCCGTGACCAGGAGCGCGACACCATAACGGCAAGGCTCGCAGCCGGCCGCTTACGTCGGTGGTGGCGATTCTCGGACTGCATCATGTTCTTCGACCGGTGCCGGGCCGGGACGTGAGCTCAGGTCCCGCGAATCGCGATCGTTATCCTCGACCAGAAGTCCCCCACGGAACTGACGCTCCGCTTGCCCTGAACATGTTCGCCCGTCCCGTGGTTGACGGTCTCGTGCCGGAGGCCCGCCTTCGCAAGCGACAGGTAGGTCTGCACCGCTTCGGAATGCACCGCAGAGTCGGGCGTAGCGTTCTCGCGGATGATGGGCTCCGGCGTCTTCTTGCGGACATTGGGAACGACCTTGACCATGATGTCGCCGCCGCGCCCGGCCGTGCCGAAGACGGCGACCTGTTGTCCTTGTAGCACCGGCCCGTGCCCGACCGCGTGCCGACGATGCAGGTATCCTCGACCTCTCGAGTTCCCTGGCGCTCATGGCGTCCAGCCGTCTCACAGGCGATGATATCAAGTTCGATCTGCTGATGTGACAACCCCACCGGTGGGAATTCGCTCCGAGCAGCTTTCCAACGGCTCGCTCACCCACGGAATCTCCCGCTGCCCGAGAACCGCATTTCAGCGACCTGAGCCTTGGTTCAAAACCTCAATCTCAACGCAGTCCTGCTGCACTGGAGGTGCCATGACTGGTATTGGGGCAGGGCAATCTGGATACCTGCCGCGACCAGCAAGTTCACTGATCGCATTCCGCGCTGCAGTATCTCCGGGACGAACACGTCGCCGCGTCCGAACTTAGCCTCGTGAGAGCTTGCGCACCTCAACCAATGCAGTGGCTTTCAGTCCGTCGAAGTCATGCTGCCGGGCCGGCACCGGAGTCGGGCACAGCCAACGTTTCGGTGCTCCGAGGCTCAACTCGCGAGCGGCGGGCATCGTCCGGCCCAAATCCCCCCAGTTTACGCTCCCGGCGTACCATGATCGCGGCGCCCCTCCCCGACCGTCCATTCCTTCCCGCCTGAAACCGGCGACGGACCTCGCGCGGCCAGGACGTCGTGCCCGACTGGCGTCCCGGGAATCATGGCATCGGCTTGCGAGAGTCCGATAGGATCGCCCCGGAGTTCTCCGGAGGGACGTTTCATGGGGGTGCTCGATCTGGTGTACGGCTCGGATGCCGCAATCGAGGACGTGTTGCACTCGGTTGACCGCCCCGGCGAATTCTGCGTCCACGGAAAGTTGTACGCGCCGATGCCGACGCTGGAGGTAGAGGGCACCGGCGTGCTGGCGTTTCCCGTTCCGGAGTCCCAACTCCGCACGTTGATCGGGGTGGCCGAGCGGGCTCCTTATGGCAAGGGGCCGCAGACCGTGATCGATGCCACGGTCCGCAACTGCTGGCAGATCGGAACGGAGCGGATCGACCTGTCCGGAGGCGCCTGGGCAGATACGTTCGCCGGGATTCTGGAGACGGCGGCGACAGGGCTTGGCTGCCCGCCCCGGCGGATCGAGGCCCGCCTCTACAAGCTGCTCGTCTACGAGCGCGGCGGCTTCTTCACTCCGCACCGCGACTCCGAGAAGGCCCCCGGCATGATTGGGACGCTAACGATTTCGCTGCCGGTGGCGGGTGAGGGTGGCCAGCTGATCGTCCGTCACCGGGCCCGCGAGATCGTGGCCGACATGAATGTCGCGGAGCCGTCGGAACTCGCCTTCGCGGCATTCTACGCCGACTGTCCGCACGAGGTCCGGCCGGTTGCGGCGGGCCACCGCCTGGCGCTGATCTTCAACCTTTGCCTGCGAGTGGACGACGGAAACACACCGTGCGAACCGCCGGACTACGGCGAACAAACGGATGCCATCGCCAGACATCTGGCCACGTGGTCGCGGGAAGACCGGGCGCCGGCGAAGATCGTCTGGCTGCTGGATCACGACTACAGCGAGGACGGGCTGTCATTCGAGACGCTGAAGAACGGCGATGCTGCCCGGGCGCGGGTTCTCTGCGAGGCGGCGGACCTCGCTGATTGCGAGATCCACGCCGCCATCGTCCACATCGAGGAAGAGGGCGGCGGCGTCTATGGCGACGACTATGCGCACGACTTCGGCTGGGAGCCGGACGAGGATGACGTCGAGGGGATGGAGATCGGAGACCTCTTCGACAGCCGGCACTGGCTCGACGGCTGGGCGGCCGGAGACGGCGGCCGGCCGGCCCTCGGCGAGATCGAGTTGATGCCGGGCGAACTGCTGCCGTACGGCGCGCTCGACGGCGAAGCGCCGGACGATGAATGGCTGCACGAGGCGACGGGGAACGAGGGCGTGAGCCTCGAGCGTGCCTGGCGCCGGGCCGGTCTGGTCCTGTGGCCGCGCTCCCGGACGCTGGCCATTCTCGCCGGCCCGGGCATCGGCGGCGCGGTCGCCTGGCTGGCCAGGCGCATCGAGGGCGGCGGAAGCCGTGCCGACATCGTGCGCCTGGCATCGGAAATCGTCGGCATCTGGCCGACTGGAAGGCCATCCCGCGACGAGCAAAGCCGCACCCGGATGCTCGGTCTTCTCACCGCTGTGGGCGACGGGGATTGCCTCTCACACTTCCTCCTCGAGGTGATCCTGCCGGACTACACGGGCGGCGAGAATGCGGAACTGCCGGCGGCCATGGCGGCCGCAGAGCCGGAGAATGCCACCCGGTTCCTGGCCGCGCTCGTCGATACGGGTTTCCAGTCTCGGCCGGTACAAGTCCTGGCGCTGCTTCGACGTCTCGATGACGAACGAGCGGAGTCGGCCAGCAGCCCGCCAGCCAACATGGTCAGGGACGCGGTGCGATCGGTCCTGCGCGCCGTCGCGGCTGTGCCCGAGCCGCCGGACGAACCCGACACCAATCCGTCTGTCCGGAAGGCGCAGAGTCCCGGTCGGTTTCCACAACAAGCACTGCGCGATTTCTTCATTCTGGCGCAACGCTGCCGACTGGCGGGCGAAACCGAGGCGGCGGCCGGTGCCATCGCCGCCATGCCGCGACTCGTCGATCCCTTCCGCGCGCTGCCCGCAGCGTTGGAGGAGATGAACAGTGAACCTGGACTGGCGGGCACAGCCGCCTTCGCGACACTCTGGCGCCATGCGGCGCAATCCCTGCTCGCACGCAGCGCGACACCGCCGAAAGAACCCGAACACTGGCATATGGCGTGCAACGTCGGTTGCGACTGCGAGCCGTGCAAGAACCTCCGGGCCTTCTGCGCCGACCCCGCCGCCCGGGTGGCGCGGTTTCCGCTGCGCAAGGAGTTGCGCGCACATCTGCACCGGACCATCGACGACCACGGGCTCGACATCGACCACGAAACGGAGCGCCGCGGCCGGCCGTTCACCCTCGTTTGCACGAAGAACCGACGGAGTCACGAGCGACGGCTCGCCGAGTATGGCGATGACGTTGCCTGGATGCGCTGGTTGACGTGTGTCGGTCCGGGCGAATCGCCGGTACCCGACCGCACGCAGGAGATGGCAGAACTTCATGCGGCGGTCGAAGCTTCCTCGCGCGTGTGAGCCTGTTCTCCCTTGCACCACGAGCGGGTGACCCGGCCTCATAGCAGAAGCTCAACACCTCGCCATGCGGGCTCAGATTGCGGACCAGGCGTCGCAGAGACGAACGCTGGTTGCGGATCTCGCCTCGAAACACCGGTTCCTCGCGGCCCGGCATGACGATCGCCACCGCGATCGTCTCCTTGTGGACGTCCAGACCAACGTATGATCTATACTCGAACATGACCTGCCCTCCTCGATGTGGCTCTGTACTCACGGGTTCCTGACCTCGAGTGTAACCCACGCACCTCGAGGCCAGGGCAGGTCAATCCATGATGTCTAGAGATGATCTCGCGGGATCGTGAACGACCACGACTTCGAGACGACCTCCTGATCGCCCTCATAGGCGTGCAGCTCCGCCGAGAGATGAAATTGCTGATCGTCAGCCCTGAGGCGTGCGGAATTCTCGACGCGGATTCGCCAGTCGCCGCGCGCCATCGTTCCGACCCAGGCGTTCGTAGCGGTGGCAGAGAGCGGATCGTCGTCACAGATCGAATAGATTTCCTCGCCCGCCAGATCGTAAACGAGGTTCAGGTCATCGCGCCGATACCCGCCCGCGTCCTTGGTCATGTACACGTCGGTCGAGCAGCTCCCGAGATCCCGTACCACCTTGACCGTATAGTCATGGTCCCGGAGGGTCGTGATCGGCACCGGCGTGAGCGTCTCCGGCGGGCCGAACACCGGATCGGACGCGCCTCCCGCTGCCGGACGAACGGGCAGCGACACCGAACTGCCTGCGCTCTTGATTGAGAGCGTGAAGCATGTCGGCGTTGGCCACGCCATCGGCCAGTAGGACGTCGAAATTGCCAGGCGAATGACGTGGCCCGCGGCAAAGCGGTAGCCGACATCCTTCATTCTCAGCTCGACCACATAGTCCTTGTCCGGCACCAGCGGTTCCGGCGCGTCGCTGCCGCCCCTGTGACTGAGATTGAGCATACCGTAGCTCACGCGTCGCGATGCCTGGTCCGGAGACACGTCGCAGATGCGCGCTGCGATCATGGCTTGCGGCACGTCGGCACTCAGTCGGAGCCGCACCCTGGGTGTGCCGAGTATCTCGACGGCCTCGGTCAGTGGCGCCGACTCGAAAGCGAGCGATCTGCCATCGTCGGCGCTTTGTTCGAGTCCCAGATCAGGACCATCGTGCTCGGGCAGCCAAAGTCCTCCGAGTAGGCCGGTGTCCTGAGGCGACGACACGGTGTGCGTGGCCGGCGCTCCCTGGCACTCGGTCAGCGTGCGATCTCGGGACAGATTGAGGACCCACGGCGCAGTACGATCGGTGGGCCAGGACTGTTCGGCGACCCAGCGACCCGGCGCTTCCTTGTAGAAGGGTTTCGTGGGAACAGTGTCGTAGATCCAGGCTCGCACCATCGGATCGTCCTCGACGCCGGTGTCGACCCCCTTGAGCCAGCGGTCCCACCATCTGGTTGATTCCTCGAGAAAACCGATAGCCGGTCCCGGTCGCGCCCAATCGAAATGAGGAACGATGTGCTGCCACGGACCAATAATCGCCTTACGGGTACAGTCGAGGCGTTCCATCAGCCGAAGCGCGGTATTGACGTAGCCGTCGAACCATCCCCCGACAACGAGCATCGGACAGGTGACACCACTGTAGTTCTCACTTGCGATTTCTTCCGTCCAGTAGGTGTCCCGATGCTGGTGCTCGAGCCATGTCGCCATGGGGGGGCGCTCGTGATTTAGTCGTTCAAGCCACATTTCGCGCCAAGCATCCCCAACAAGCACCGGATCCGGCGGACGGCAGAACTCCGCCTGCAGTAGCGTGCTCCAAGCCAGGCTTTCGTGGAGCAGGCAACCGCCCATGTAGTGAATGTCGGTGCCGTAGCGGTCGTCGGAAGCACAGATGGAGATCGCCGCCTTGACTTCCTTCGGCGAACGCGCCGCGATCCGAAGGGCGTTCATTCCGCCCCAGGACAACCCAGTCACGCCAACCGATCCGTCACACCAGGGCTCTCGCGTGATCAGCGAGATCAGTTCGAGCGCGTCGTCGACCTCGAACGGACGAAGATAGTCACTGTATGTGCCCTCCGACTCGCCGCTGCCGCGGAGGTCTGCGCGAATGCACGCATAACCCCTGGCCGCATAATACGGGTATATCATCGAGTCGACGAACGACATCGAATCGCGCTTGCGATACGGCAGAATCTCAACGATTGCAGGAACCGGTCCGGCGGAGGCATCTTCCGGCAGCCAGAGCTTTGCTGCGATCGCACAGCCGTCTCCAAGGCCAAACGTCTGGTGCTCAATGACGCAGACATCTCCTTCGGATGTGCTGCTTGCGCTGACGCGCCCCTCATGATTCATCGTCCGAGTTCCTCCACACACTCGTTCATCGGCCTGCGCCGCCATGTCACAACCCGGCCGTACGCCGGTGCGGGGCTTCACCCATGCCTCCGCACCTGATCCGGAAACCTGGTCGATCGGTCAACGCATAAAGATCGATCCATCGACTCCGCGTATCGGAGTTAGGCCGTCCGAGATGCGCAAAGGCGGTTCGTCACATGACACACGCACCTCTACATTCCTGCCTTGATCTCGTCGAAGGCGGTTGTGTAGCGCGCTAGCATGCTTGGAGAGAGTGACTCGAGCCTTGCCCCCTGCATGGCCCCGCCAACATCTCCGCTCACCCCAAAGGCTCGGACGGCCTCGGGATCTGCAATCTCGAACGATTTTGCGTTCGAATGGCCGAAGCCGTACTCATCGATCAGATACTTGCCCGACTCCGGTGCCAGCATCGCGTTGATGAGGTCGTATGCAGCCGCCTCGTCACCTTCGCCTCCAGCACCGAGTGCCAGGCCACAGCCCCAGTAAAACTTCCCTTCCTGCGGGTTCTCAACATATTCGATGGCCACACCCTCGGCCGTCAGCCGGTTCACCACCGATGGCCAGAGATAGGTTGCTACAACCTCGCCCGAAGCAATTGCGGGCTGGATGTCCTGCTCGTAGTTCCAATAGAACTTGGACTGGGAGTGCAGTTTACGGAGCACATCCATGATGCGCTCGAACTCCTCATCCGTCACGTCGTTGGGATCGGCAACACCAGCGATGCGAGCGGCAATGCCGACGTTTGTCTCGAGCGCGTCCCACATAGCAATCCTGCCTGAAAGCCGTTCATCCAGAAGCAGACTCCAGGATGGGTTATCGAGCAACTCAGGCTCGACAAGGTCCGATCGCACCACCAGCGACGAATGGCCCCAGTCCCACGGGATCCAGAGCGGCGCATCATCCTCCCAAACTGGGATGACGGCCGTGAGATCGGGCATGACCTCTGACCAGCGAGGCAACCTGGACACGTCGATTGGACGGATCACATCGGCGTCGTACCAGCGCTGGATGGAGTAGGTGCAGGGATGCAGCACGTCTGCTTTGAATCCGGACCGGAGCTTGGAAAGCGCCTCGTCTTCGCTGGCAAAAAACGTGGAATCGGGAGAACCGCCGTACTTATCGACGAACTCTTGATGGAACTCCGGCAGCTCATAGCCAGCCCAGGTGAAGTAGGTGACGTCGCCTGTATCCGCGAGCGCCACCCCGCCTGGGCCCTGCATCACCAACGCAGACGCAACACCGGATGCGGCCGCGAGAAACCCTCGCCGCGACACATTGAACCGCACACGCCTTGTTACGGAGTTCCTCATGACCATTCCTCCTTTGGGTTGGAGAGCCCTTCGGCCGCCCACCACGGACGGTCGCATATCTCAACAAAGATAGGCCGCATTCCGGCCGTGCCATTCCCGTCCTCGGCCCCCGCACCCTTGAGCGCATCCACCAAGGACCCGAGATGTCGCCGACACTAGCAAAATAGAGTTGGCCAGCCAAACAAATTCGGCTACTGATTAGCACATCGCGCAAAGGCTACGCTCTCGGAGTATCGCGAAGCCTGCTGTTCGCGCGACGCCGACGCAGAGGGAGAGATCGGTGGCCAAGACCGTCGACGCCAAGAACCTACATCGAGATGTTCTGATTATCGACGGATTGATCTGGGATCTTGACGGTGATACATCCGAGTTCAGGGCAGCGAATGTCGCGGCGATCAATTTCACCGTCCAGTCGAAGGTCATCGAAGGCGGATTCACGGACTGCTGCGATGACATCGCAAGGTGGCTGGCCTTTGTTGATGCCCACCTGGACCGGTGGCAATTGGTACTCTCCGCGGACGACATCCTGGAGGCACGCGCGGGCGGGCGGATCGGGATGATCATGGGTTGGCAGAACGCCAGAGCTATCGAAGACAAACTCGATCGCTTGCTACTCCTGCACCGGCTCGGCCTGCGGATCATGCAGCCGACTTACAACTACCGCACTTTCCTCGCAGACGGCTGTCTGGAACCCAACGACGGCGGGTTGTCAGCGCTCGGGCGAGATGCCGTCAGACGGATGAACGAACTTGGCATCGCGGTCGACATGAGCCACTCGAGCGATCGCTCGACTATCATGGCCGCCGAAGTCTCGAGCCAGCCGATTCTCATAACCCACACAGGCGCGAGCGCGATCAACGGCTGGCAGCGCAACCGTAGCGACGATGCAATGAGGGCAGTCGCCGAAACCGGAGGCGTCGTCGGCGTCAGCCTCTACGGTCCGATCATTTGGGACGGCGACGTCCTGGCCCGACCCGCACTGGGCGACTATCGTCGCCACATCGACCACATCGTCAACCTGGTGGGCATCGAGCACGTCGGCATGGGCACAGACCAGTACCAGTCTGTCGATCGGACTCGCTATTGCGACGGTCTCGATACGGCGCAAGACGACATAAATCCGGCTGCCGCCGGCTACAGTGCGGCATTTGGGTGCACCTACCTCAATCGTTACCCCACGGACTGTGAGACGATTGCCGACTATCCAGCCATAACAGCCATGCTCATAGGTGCGGGCTGGTCAGAAAATGATGTCCGGGCCTTCTTGGGCGAAAATTTCCTACGCGCGTTCCGGACGATCTGGCATGGCTGAACGCTGTCGGGCTGACCATGCAGGTTCTTCAGTTGGCCACATCAGCGGGCAGTGGAATGCGAACTGTCCAGAACCAACTAACCGTTAAGGCAGACTCGGAAATTGGCGAAACAACATCACGAAGGGCGACGATGAACGACCACTTCGACTACAGAATCAACGACAGGGATTTCATCGTAAATTCGATTTGGGAAGGTACAGGAGACGAACTTCACTATAACGATATCTATGCCAGAAGAACCGAGTTTGGCGGCAGGGTATTGTCTGGGCTAGCACTGACCTGCCTCGCGTCAGCACATCATTCGGCCGCTACAAACTGGGCGCCACCAGCACGGCTCGACCTTTCTTTTGAGTCCGTTGTTCTGGCGAATGATGACATCGTCGTACGGCAGTCAGACATGCCGCCTGAAACATCTGTTGATGTCATGACCGAAGAACGCCGGGCGCTTCATATGGTGTTCACATCCGAAGAGATCAATTCGCCGACGCCTTCCGCTCCAACCCGGACAAGCAAGGGCCGTACCCTGACCGTCGGCGACCGGGAAGTCTTCGATTGGTGGCTATCGCAGTCGCTTCCCGGTCTCCAACTCGCGGAACCCGGCATCGTGCCGTGGCCGCTTGTCGCATCAGCAGTGTCTGGGGCGATCAGTAGGATCGGTCTGGTGCAGCAACCGCACTCATCACTCGTCAACCGCTCCAACTGCTGGAGGTTTTTCCGCAGCGCAGAAATCGGTGAGACTATTCATGCAGAGATTCACAGCCCATCGGAGCGCTTGAGCAGGTCCAAACAGGGCTGGGGCATTTGGAGTGGAACAGTGAGGACGGTCAGTGATTCAGAAAACGACGTGATTGCGGCGACCGATTGGATCTGCCTCTTCGCCATCGGGAACTAGCCCATGAAGTCGCGAACCATGCAGGACGTAACTGACCTCTGTTCGTTGGTCACAAGCGGAGCAGATACATATGGCGACGCGACTGCGCTCGATCTGCCGGAGGCGGGTGAAGCATTCACTTACGATGAGCTCGCATCTCGGGTTGCCGACATCGCGAACTGGTTGGTTGAGGTCGGTGTTCGTCCCGGCGACAGGATCTCCATCGCCTTGCCCAATCGCTCCGAGATCCCGCTCCTCCTGCTTGCGGCCGCGCGTCTGGGTGCCGCGACCTTTCCACTGAACACCAACTATAAGTCCACCGAAGTAAGCTACTTCCTCGAGTTGTTGCAGCCGAAGATCCTGATTTCATGGAACGAATTCTTTGATCAACACCGTGACATAATTCTCAAAAGTGTTAAGGCAACCTTTCTCGTCGACGAATCGCGACCGAGTTGCGCAAAGTTTTCGCCCGATCGCTGCGAAGTTGCGCCAGTCTTGACCAGTCAAGCCGATCAGGTCGTCAGTTTCGGCTTTTCGTCCGGCTCGACGGGTATGCCCAAAGCGGTGCCGCGGACACAGGAGCAGTGGGTTCGGATTGCCCGGATCATCTCTGAAGGCATGGCCCTCAGGCCCGACGATCGCATCGCGACCGCACAGCCCCTGTACTATGGCGATCCCCTCTACTGCTTCTTCGCGAGCATTTTGAGTGGAAGCACAATGATCATGCTCGATCGCTTCCGCTCCCAGACCTTCGTGGAGCTTCTGGCAAGGACCAAAGCTACAAAGCTACTGACGATCGGCGTGGTTCCTACGATGATCATGAACACGCCCGTATCCGACGTTGAAAGCGAACTCTGCCTCGAGACCGCCTGGGCGGTCGGCATCCCGCGGGAAATTCACGGCGACCTCGAACATCGCTTCAAGTGCCCGTGGTTGGAGGTCTACGGCACCGTCGAAACAGCAACCGTCTTCATCGAGCGTGGTTCCGATGAGTCCCCGCATGAACCCGGGGAAGGCTGGGTAGGACATCCCGCTCCCGGTGTCGAGGTGCGCCTCATCGGTCCGGAGGGCCGGGAGATTGTCGCAGATGGCCAGGGCATACTGGAGGTGCGCAGCGATATCGTGATGAAGGGCTACTACGACGCCCCCGCGGAAACGACGAAGGTGCTGTCGAACGATGGCTGGTATCGCACTGGCGACAGGATGGAGAGGCAGGGCGAGCGCTTTCGTTTCCTGAATCGTGAGAAGGACATCGTGCGACGGTCCGGAGAGAACATCTCGGCCACAGAGGTTGAAAGCGTGTTTCGCCAAGCGCCGCTCGTTCTCGACTGCGCTGTCCTCCCCCGCCCTGACCCAATCCGTGGCGAAGAAGTCTGGATTATCCTAGTGCCAATCGACGGGTGCTCCGTCGCCAATCTGGAAGCCGGACTCGATGACACCCTGGCATTCGCCGCCGATCAGTTAGCAAAGCACAAAGTCCCCAGATTTGTGACAGTCTTATCATCATTTCCCCGAACTCCGACACAGAGGGTGGTCAAGAAGGAGTTGCCGGCGCTCGCGGGCGGACGCCTTTTCGACAGAAAATTCGAAACGTGGGCAAGTGGCTAAGGGCTTTGAGCGTCACCATCTTACTGTTCACCTTTGACGCATGCCGGGCCAGTATCAGTCTCCGACATACGTGACGAAATTATGGGAGCCAACATGGCAAACGTCGCAGCTGCCGAGAGGCATGTGCAGCAAGAATACAAACCACGCGAAAAGCAGATCATCCAGAGCACACTGAGCTGCTTGATGGAGCTGGGCTGGGAACGTACGACCTTCGAGGAGATCAGCCGAAGGGCTGGAACCCCTCGCGGTTCGATCTTCTATTACTTCAAGACGAGGGAGAATCTCATGATTGAGGTTCTCAATTATCTGATCGCAAGTTTTTTCATGCTGGTCTACAAGGCGGTCATACAGGATGATGGCGCATGGAATCAGCTGGTCGCCGTCATGAAGCTGCATTTCAGAAAAGAAATCTGGCGACAGGAGCGTATCGCCGTCTGGCAGATGTTCCGAGTGCAAGCTCTGAACAACGAAGCCATTCAGGAAATCCTGAAGGACCTCGACAGACAATATCTGGAGCGTCTCAATGCGTTGATTGGCGCCAGCGCAGAGGAACTGGGATGCTCCGACATCGATGTGGAACACCTTTCTCTCACGGTATTCGCATTGGTCGAGGGGATGCGCGGCGATTTTTTGACAACCCCAAAACGATTCGACCGAAAATCTGCAGAGAAGCTATGCTTGCGATATCTGGCCGATGTTTTTCCGACAGCTCCTACGCCAGCCTAGCCACCTTTTATTTTCTAAATTGCCCCTCAAGTTCGGATCGACTGAGTAGGTTGATCGTCGATTCGGCATTAGGGAAAGTTCGACTACGAGGTCTGCTCTTACCGTATCTGGTCAGAGGCAAACCCTCTCCTCAGTTTTGCAATTGGGTGAGCTATTCCCGAAAGTTGGTGATGGGCTGATATGCGGGCGGCGTATCCTGGCGATGATCGAGTCGCCATTATCCAGGAAGGAGGGATACGCCATGAGAGAGGATACAGTTGTCCAGCTTCGCCAACCAGGGGCATTTTCAGAGGACCCGCTGACGGAGATTTTGCGCCTTGGTGCGCGGCGTCTTCTGGGACAGGTCAATACATATCAGTCGATGACATCGTTCGACGAGAGCTTTTTCCGGACCCGGATCTCCAGGCTCTCGCGGGTGAACTTGTCTAGGACGTTGAGCAATCGGCAGGATTCGCCGTCAAGTGTTCCAGGAAACACCGTCAAGTACGCAGGAACTCTGCAGTGACGAGCATCGAACAGGAAAGGCGGCGAGGATGAGCACCGAACGCACGGGTTCCGGCCTTGAGATCGAGGAAGCACCTGGCGAGATCCTCGCCCATGTTCGGGGCGCAACGTCGTTGCCGTGGCGGATCGTCCCCCTGCGCGAGTGCATGAACCTCAGTCGGTAGGAGTTTGCCGATCGCTTCGGGCTCAATGCGCAGGCGGTTCAGGATTGGGAACAGGGGCGCCGGTTTCCCGACCGGACAGCCCGGGCACTGCTGACCGTAATCGACAGCGACCAGGAAGCGATCATACGAGTCCTCGCGCCGGCGGCGGATTGATCCGATCCGTTGCGAGGGCTGGGCGGAGTGAATCCCTGCCGGATGGATCTCCCCGGACGTCAATCAGGGATCGGCTTCCTTCGTGAAGAGGCGGACCCAGGCTCCTGCCAGCATGTCGGCGAGGCGCGCGCGGATGAGGAAGAGGCAGACGAGCGAGGGGAGCACCATGAGGGTGGTGATGACGAAGAAGGTGCCCCAGTCGCCTTCGAGCCAGTCGACGAGTTCGCCCGACGAGGCGGCGAAGAGGGTTCGCCCGGCGGTGCCGATGGAGGCCATCAGGGCGTGTTGCATCGCCGTGTAGGTGCGGTCGACGAGCATCGAGATGAAGGCGACGAACGTCACCGTGGCGAAGGCGCTCGTCAGATCGTCCATGACCACGGCGACGGCGAACAGGAGTTCCGATCGCCCGGTCCAGGCCAGGAGGGCGAAGAGCAGGTTGGTCGCCGCCATGGCGAGGCCGGAGACGAACATCGCCCGGATGAGCCCGATGCGGATGGCAAGGAGCCCGCCCAGGACGGAAAACGCAAGCGTGGTGATCCAGCCCAGCCCCTTGGAACAGAGCGCGAGGCCTGGACCGATATGGTCGCCTTCGTGTACGCCGAGCTTCCCGAGCCGACTAGTTTCATCGAGCAATAGTTCTACGCCCCGGGTTCGATCCCGGCACTTCAATTTGACCAAAATAACATCATATATTTGGACAACAGAGGATTGTGCTATGTCCACCGCAAAGGCGGTTCGTACCGCCATAAGGAAGATGCCCCGAGGTAGACCCTTCACCGGTGACCGCTTCGTGAAGCACGGCACCCGCGTCGCCGTCAGCCGAACGCTTTCCCGCCTCGTCGCGAATGGCGAGATCCGGCGTCTCGCCCACGGCGTCTTCGTTCGTCCGAGGACCAACCGGTTCGTTGGGACCGTCATGCCCGACATCCACGAGGTGGTCGAGACGATCGCGCGCGCCAATGGCGAGACGCTCCAGATTCACGGCGCCGAAGCCGCGAGGCGGTTCAGGCTCAGCACTCAGGTACCGACCGCGCCCGTGTTCCATACCAGCGGCTCGAGCCGCACCATCGAGGTCGCCGGCACCACCGTCAGGATGGTTCACACCACGAACCGTCGCCGGCTGCAATTCGCGGGCGAACCGGCGGGCGCCGCGATCTCCGCGTTGTGGTATCTCGGCAAGGACAATGTAACGCCTGAGACCGTCATCATCATCGAGGCCACGCTCGGCCCGGTGGAGTTCGAGAAGCTGCGCTCCGCCGACAAGCCGGCCTGGATGCAAGAGGCGTTCGCCGGCGCCGCCGGGGAAACGGCCCGTGGTTGAGTCATTCCTCTCGCTCAGCGCCCGCGACGCTCGACAGTCATCCTGGAGAAGGATATCTGGATCTGCTGGGTCCTCGACACCCTCTTTTCCATGTCCGACCCCCATCCGATGGCCTTCAAGGGCGGCACATCGCTCTCGAAGGTCTACGGCCTCATCGACCGGTTCTCCGAGGATGTGGACGTCACCCTGGACTACCGCGCCTTCGATGATGGCTTCGACCCCTTCGCCAAAGGTGTCAGCCGCACCGCGATCAAGCGGTTCAGCGAACGTCTCAGGAACCACGTCGCGAGCCATGTCCGCGACGCCGTTGCGCCCGCCCTTGACGCCGCCGCCCAGCGCCTCGCGCCCGATGGCCGCTACGACATCCATGTCGGCGAAGACAGCGAGACCGTCCGCTTCGCCTATCCGTCCGCGGTCAATGCGCCTGACAGCTATGTCGCGAGCGAAGTCTTGCTGGAGTTCGGCGGCCGCAACGTCATCGATCCGAACGAACGGCACGCGATCATTCCCGATATGGTCGCGTTGACCGAAAGCCTCGCTTATCCGACCGCAACCGTTACCGTCCTTTCTCCGGCTCGCGCCTTCTGGGAAAAGGCGACGCTCATCCATGTCGCATGCCACCGCCGGCAGCTTGCGAACAAACCCGACCGGCTCTCCCGCCACTGGTTCGACCTCGCCTGCGTCGGCGCCCACCCTGTCGGTCGCACCGCACTCACCGATCGAACCCTCCTGGCGGATGTCGTCCGGCACAAGAAGGTGTTCTTCCATGCCGGAAACGCCAACTACGACTGCTGCCTCGACGGCCAACTGCGTCTCGTCCCCGACAACGACCAGCTGTCCGCCCTGAAATCGGACTACAATGCCATGCGCAACGCCCGCATCGTCGGTGACAGCGCACTAAAATTCGACACGCTCATCGAACGGATCCGGTCTCTGGAGACCGAAGCGAATCTCGCTTCCGCACCGGCTTCGCCAGCATGATTGCAGCGTTGGCCAGCCAAACAGGCTTGCCGGAGCGCGATGGTAAACTGCGCGTTGTTACGTCCGTGACAGTCTGAGCGTAGCTGCCCGCCGTCCGCGTTGATGCAGAGCCGGTGCGGCGCCCTCTCCGATCGACTCCTCTGTGAAAGCCACCGCCACGCGACCTGGACCGGCAAGCCAGTCGTGACGACGCACATCACGCCCACTCCCGCCCTCATCCAGGGACACCGACCGACCAAAGTGGGATCGGGGTGGAGCCTGGTAGGTTCCATGACAAACTCCGAGGATCCGTCTACCGGGACGGGACAGGGCCTGAACCAGGGGCGGGACGGCGCCGTTCAGGGATCGGCTTCCTTCGTGAAAAGGCGGACCCGGGCTCCTGCCAGCATGTCGGCGAGGCGCGCGCGGATCAGGAAGAGGCAGACGAGCGAGGGGAGCACCATGAGGGTGGTGATGACGAAGAAGGTGCCCCAGTCGCCCTCGAGCCAGTCGACGAGTTCGCCCGACGAGGCGGCGAAGAGGGTTCGCCCGGCGGTGCCGATGGAGGCCATCAGGGCGTACTGCGTCGCCGTGTAGGTGCGGTCGACAAGCATCGAGATGAAGGCGACGAACGTCACCGTGGCGAAGGCGCTCGTGAGATCGTCCATGACCACGGCGACGGCGAAGAGGAGTTCCGAGCGCCCGGTCCAGGCCAGGAGGGCGAAGAGCAGGTTGGTCGCCGCCATGGCGAGGCCGGAGACGAACATCGCCCGGATGAGCCCGATGCGGATGGCAAGGAGCCCGCCCAGGACCGAAAACGCAAGCGTGGTGATCCAGCCCAGCCCCTTGGAATAGAGCGCGATGTCCGACTTGGTGAACCCGACTTCCTTGTAGAAGACGAGCGACATGCGCCCGAGGAAGGCCTCGCCGATCTTGAAGAGGAAGATGAAGCCGAGGACGGCGATGGCGATGGCAAGGCCGTTCTTGCGGAAGAAACTCATCAGCGGCCCGGCGACGGTGGCGCCGAGCCAGGCAAGCGGGCCCGGCAGGGTACGCGCCACGCGCCGCTCGTCATCGGCCTGGCGGGCCATGCGTTCCTGGGCCGATGCTTCGCGCACGAACATCAGGGCGATGTTGCAGGCTATGACCACCGCTCCCAGCACCAGGAAGGTCATCTGCCAGTAGTTGGCAAAACCGGCATCCTGGAAGCGCTGGGCCGTCTCGAGGGCGATGATCCCGCCGATCTTGTACCCGGTCCACCAGCCCACCACGGCCGTGGCCGCACCGGCGGCCATCGCCTCGCTTTCCACCTGGCCGACCTGTTCGATCCTCAGGGCATCGATGGTGATGTCCTGGGTCGCCGAGGCGATGGCGATGACGAGTCCGACACCGATCACCGCCGCCAGGTTGGCAAGGGGATCGATGAGACTCCAGACGAGCAGGCTCGCCAGAATGACCGCCTGGAGGATGACGATCCAGGCGCGCCGGTGTCCGATGCGGTCCGTGAGCCATGGAATCCGGATGCGATCGACGAGCGGCGCCCACAGGAAATTGAAGGCGTAGACACCGAAGATGAGGCCGGCCCAGCCTATGGTGCTGCGGGAAAGACCGTCTTCCTGGAGCCACAGGTTGAGGCTGCTGCCGATCAGGACCCAGGGAAACCCGCTGATGATGCCCAGGAGGAAGATGCGGGCCATGCGGGGCTCGAAGTAGTACGCGAAGGTATCCGGCAGTCGTGGCACACCCTGCTCCTCAATTCCGGGGAGGTGGCTGGCATCCTAGCCGCCATGTGGAAACAACCGGAGCGAGGACTGTGGATGAAATTACCGCGGGAAGAATCGGGCAACGGTTGATACTCTCGCTTCTTCCGGACAACCGGACCGGGGCACCATGGCCAAGGCACGCGCGGGAGGGAAAAGGCGCTGGCGACTGTCGATGTCGCTGGTCCTGTCGGTCTGCTTCGGCACGCTCATCACCGTTTCCATGGCTGGCGTGCTGGGCATCACCGTCACGGGCGCTGTCCGCAACACCATCGATCTCCTTCGCAAGGAGTCGGAGCTCGGTGTCTCGCTCGTCACGCACGAGATCAACCTCCATTTTGCCGCTGCCAGAACCCAGACCGCCTTTGTTGCCGGCATGCTGGAGACCGGCAAGATCGATGTCGACGACGGTGAGCGTCTGGAGTCGCTGCTGACGGGCGCCATGGCCGCCGATCCGGCCATCAGCGGTCATGGTTTCATCTTTCCAGGCGGCGATGTCGTGATTGTCGATCGCCTCGATCCCCCGGCCCGGTCCTATCGCGTCTGGGCCGGTAACGATCCGATCGTCACGGAGGCGCTCGCGAGGGCTGCGGCAGGGGACGGCGCGTTCTGGATGCCTCCGAGTTGGAGAGCCGACTATCACAACACGATCATGACACTCATTTGGCCGGTCCGGCGGAACGCGGAGCTTCTCGGGGTGCTGGTCACCGCTATCAACATCGAGCAGGTCTCAGCCCGCATGGGACCGGCGGTCGAGGGCCTGCGCAGCCAGGTCTTCGCCCTCTACGGCCGTGACAGGGTCCTTGCCCACGACCTGATGGCCGACGGCTACCCCGGCCTGACTGAAGCAGATCCCCTGCCACCCCTTGAGACCTTTGCCGATCCCTATCTCGCCGGCATGTGGGATCCTCAAACCCTCGAGCGGATCGACCTGCCTGAGACAGTCAACATGCAGAGCCACACGGTGGAACTCGACGGCACCACCCTGGTCTTCGTCTACCGCTCCATCGATGCCTACACCACCGTCCCGCTTCTGGTCGGCGCCTACTATCTAACGGAGGTCTTTGACGAGGAGATCGGCCGCCTGATCAACTCCGTCGTCATCGGCGTTGCCGCCATCCTGCTCTCGCTGGTCGTCGCCATGTTCATCGGACGACGCCTCGCCCGCCCCCTTGAGCGTCTGTCGGCGGCTGCCCGCCTGGTCGCCACCATGGACCTTGATCGCATCCGGACCCTGCCAGGGAGCCGCGTCGTCGAACTCGATCACCAAGCGGACGCCTTCAACTCCATGAACGGCGCCCTCGCATGGTTCCAGGCCTATGTCCCGCGGGCGCTGGTCCGCCAGATCATGCGCGCCGGTGACATGGCCGGCCTCGAATCGGATCGCCGCAACATCACCGTCATGTTCACCGACATCGCCGGCTATTCCACGGTGTCGGAAGGAATGAGCGCGGCCGGGGTCACAGCCCTGCTCAACCACCATTTCTCGATCCTGACGCAAGAGATCGAGGCCGAGGGTGGCACCGTCGACAAGTTCATCGGCGACGGTGTCATGGCGTTCTGGGGCGCACCGGAAAAGCAGAAGCACCGCGCCAGGCGCGCCTGCCGTGCCGCCCTCGCCATCCGCCGCCGCATCGAAGAGGACAACCGGGCCCGCGAGGCTTCCGGGGAGACAGCAATGCGCATGCGCATCGGCATCCACTCCGGCCAGGCGACCGCGGCCAACATCGGCAGTCCGACGAGGCTGAACTACACGGTAATCGGCGACACGGTGAACGTCGCCCAGCGTCTCGAGCAACTGGGCCGAGAGATCGCACCCCTGACAGAGGTGGCAATCACCATCAGCGCCGACACCTTCCGTGACGCCGGCAGCGACTTCGTCGCGACACCGGCCGGTACGATCCCGGTCAAGGGTCGCACCGCCCCGGTCGAGGTGCTGTTGCTGGAGGGATTGGCTGACGAAGACCCGTTGTCCTGATGGCAAGGGCCTCCTCGGAGGTCAACCGGGACCTTCGAGGCATGGTCGCTGCTGCACCGGAACAGTTCCGGGACTTGGCGTACCGGGGATCCGGGTCAGTATGGCTCCTGATTCGACGTTTCCGCCGGCAGTCAGACCGGATTGCGGTTGAGTCCCGACAGCCGCCATACTCGCGGCGTCGAAGGAGACTGAGGCATGACATACGCTGCTGTGATTGAGGAGATTCGCGATGGCGGGGTGATCGTGATCGACGGTGCCACCGGCACCGAACTCGAGCGTCGGGGCGCGCCGATGCACGCGGGCGGGGCGTGGTGCGCGCCCGCCATCGAGTCACATCCCGACGTGCTTCGCCAGATCCACGCCGACTACATTCGAGCAGGTTCGCGTGTGATCACCGCCAACACCTTCGCGACCACCCGCGAGGTTCTGGAACCCATTGGGTTCGGCGACAGGTTCGAACCTCTCAACCGCCTCGCGGTCGAACTGGCTGTCGAGGCGCGCGATGCCACGCCGCATCCCGACGGTCCTGTCCTCGTGGCGGGCTCGATATCCCATACACGGCCCCCGTCCGACTCCGGGTGGCCGGAACTCTCCGACGTGGACAAGTTCGAGGCCGACTGCACCGACATGGCGGCGATTCACAAGGCCGCGGGATGCGACTTCATCATGGCAGAGATGATGGGCGACGCCGCGTACACACCGGCGGTGATGCGCGCCGCCAAGGCCAACGATCTCCCCCTCTGGGTCGGCATTTCGGCCATCAGGGCGGATGACGGCGCGCTGCGCACGTACACCGCGTTGCCATTGGCCGATGTCCTGGAGCCGATCGTGGCGGAAGGCGGTGCAGACATCATGGGCATCATGCACAGCCTGCCAGAGGTGATCCCGGAAGCCCTGGCGATGCTGAAGCGGCACTGGTCCGGGTTGCTCATGGCCTATCCCGACTCCCTCGACCACGACGAAGCCGGCGAGGAGACGCTGACCCTGGAGAAGGTCATCGCCGATGCGCCGTTCGTCACGCACTGCCGGGCGTGGCTGGATGAGGGCGTGCAGGTCCTGGGCGGCTGCTGCGGGCTTACCGTGTCGCATATCGCAGCGCTGAGCCGCCATCTGGAACGCGAGACAGCACTCGCCTGACGGCAGCCTCAGGTCTCGTCCCTCGGTCAGATCGGGATATCGACTGGCAGGTGAGACGTGCGGGCGCTGGATTGTCACGTCGAGCCTGGACCGGCGGCGGCCGCGAGTTTGGTTGGCGTGCGGAACGAAGTCGCGTCGCACTGCGCAGGCATCGTGGTGCCAAGAGGTCCGTTCTGTGTGCGGATCGTCAAGTCACCTGACGTTCCATGTGTTGAGCACGATCCCTTCAACTCGCTTGAAATCTGTCAGAATGATCTATAAATAAGGCACTAAATACCCTTGCCGACTATTTATGGATCACATGATGGCGAAGCCTGCTCACAGAACCTACTCCCGCTATGCCCGCGAAGCTGCAGCGCTTCTCGGGCTGATGATTCGTGCCGCGCGCATCGAGCGCAACCTCACAGTCGCCGATGTCGCCGAACGTGCCGGGACATCGCGCGGCCTCGTGAATCGCATCGAAAAAGGCGAAATGGGCTCCTCCATTGGTGCCGCCTTCGAGGTGGCCACCATTCTTGGGGTCCGCCTGTTCGAGGCCGAACCAACAACGCTGACGCGCCACCTGTCGATGGAACGCAGCAGGCTCACCCTGTTGCCGCAGTCTGCCCGCACGGGACCGACGAAGGTGAAAGATGACTTCTGATCGCCCGGGCACGCAGGCGCCTGAGGAAGCCTACGTCTGGATATGGTTGCCTGGCGCAACGGCACCGGTCGTCGCCGGGCGCGTCGCGCGTGACGGCGAGCGGCTGATCTTCAATCACGGACAGAGCTACCTGGGCCGCGATGACCGCATTCCGATCTACGAGCCAGAGCTGCCGTTGCGCAGCGGAGCGATCGCCCCCAAGGCCGGACTGAACATGGCCGGATGCCTGCGCGACGCCTCACCCGATGCGTGGGGCCGTCGCGTCATCCTGAACCGGACCTTCGGACGCAAGGGCAACGATGTCGATATCGATGCGCTCGACGAACTGACCTGTCTTCTGGAGTCCGGTTCCGACCGCATCGGCGCCCTGGACTTCCAGCACTCCCCTTCCAAGTACGTGCCGCGCGCCGGTCAAACCGCGACACTCGAAGAGCTGCAAGGCGCTGCCGAGAGAGTCGAGGAAGGTGTACCATTGACGCCCCATCTGGATCAGGCGCTGTTCCACGGCACGTCGCTCGGCGGTGCCCGCCCGAAAGCGATGGTCCGGGACGGGGACACATGGATGATCGCCAAGTTCTCGTCTTCGACCGACACCTACAACGTCGTGAAGGCGGAGTATGTCGCCATGCGCCTTGCGGCCAGGGCGGGGCTCGACGTCGCTGCCGTGCGTCTTGCGCATGTCGCTGGCAAGGACGTGCTGCTGGTCGAGCGCTTCGACCGCGCAAAGTCGAAGGACGGCTGGACGCGCAAGGCGATGGTCACCGCGCTGACGCTCTTTGGTCTCGATGAGATAATGGCGCGCTACGCCAGCTACGAGGACCTCGCGGAAATCGTCCGACACCGCTTCACCTCGCCGAAGGCGACCTTGCACGAACTCTTTGGCCGGCTCGTGTTCAACATCCTGTGCGGCAACACCGACGACCATGCCCGCAACCATGCAGGCTTCTGGGATGGCGAACACCTGACCCTGACGCCTGCCTATGACATCTGCCCGCAAAGCCGTTCCGGCAACGTGGCCAGTCAGGCGATGCTGATCGTCGGAGACAATCGGGCAAGCACACTTGCGACCTGCCTTGAGGCCGCGCCCAACTTCCAGCTCGGCGAGAGAGCAGCGAAGGACATCATCGCCTGGCAGATCGGTACCATCCGGAACGGATGGGATGACATCTGCAACGAGGCCAAATTGAGCGAAGTCGAGCGCAACCTGTTCGGCCAGCGCATGTTTCTGAATGACTTTGTTTTCGAAGGCACTGCAGAGAGCCTCTGGTGATGCGGACTCTATCGTGGTGGTGGCAGAAGCCGCAGCGAACGAGAGGGATTGGCGCGAGACGATCTCAATGGCGTAGGTCGGTCGGGCACATCGAGCGCGCACCGGCAACCAGCCTGCGGCGGCGGCGATGCGTACCCTGCATCGTGGTTACGGATCGCGTCGAATCCGACCTTATGCAGGCAAACGGCCGCAGGATCGCGGCACCCGGCACGGCCGGGGACAGGAACATCCTGGCGGGCATGAACGAAAGGTAGCCGGGCATCACCCACCTCTCGTTCAAGGTGACCTCCCTCGAAGCCGCAAATTGGTCCCTTGCGGAGAACGGCGTTCCGCTCGCCGGCCAGTGTTCGTTCAGGGACATGCCGGTACGGCAGGCTTGGATCGAGTATGTGCATGACAATCGGGAAACACCGGACCTGGTCTCCTGCGCAGACCGGTGGCAGAGCAGCCAATCAACATGACCGACCGCCTCGGCAAGCCGCCGAATCACAATGGACAGGTGTTCATGCGGTTTGCCCGCGTTTGCATACATGTCCGGACCGTCTGCACGAGATGCAGGACGGATCCCCACGAATCACTGCAGCCGTACTGCCATCACGACCCCACCGTTGCGCAACATGCTGCCGCCCCGTCTTCGGGCGACAGAACATCGGGCACTCCCTGTCGGCTTCGCAGGCTGTACAAGGCACCGAAACGACGTACACTTCTGTTTCGGAAGGAGAGACGTCATGGCTCAGACCGGCACGGTCCGAAGCGAGCGCATCAATCTGCGGCTCAGCGGCACAGCGAAGCGGCGCATCGAGCAGGCGGCGTCCGTTGAAGGCACGACCGTTAGCGCCTTCATCGTATCCAGCGCGTTGGAAAGCGCGGAAAAGACCGTTCGCCGGCACGAGACCATCGCGCTTGCCCGCGAGGATGCAATGCGGTTCTTCGAGGCGCTCTCCGACTCGCCGCTGCAGAACGACCGCCTGCGCGCGGCCCTGGAAGAGCACACGCGGCGCGTTGACTCACGTTGACCGAGTCTCATGCGCTCGTTATCGAGCCACGTGACAAGCGGCACGACCGGACGGCGTTCTCTTGCGGCCTCCCGGAATTGGACCGCTATCTGGCACGCCAGGCCGGTCAGGATGTCCGGCGTCGGATCGCCCGGGTATTCGTCTGCACTGCCGACGAAACCGATGCCGTTCTGGGCTATTACACGCTGAGCGCCCTCGCGATCGACCTTGCCTCAATGCCCGATCAACTATCCCGCAAACTACCACGCCATCCGGTACCCTGCGCCCTGATCGGTCGGCTGGCAGTAGACCGCTCGGCGCACGGGTGCGGACTCGGTCGCATGCTACTCGCCGATGCGGTCAAGCGGACCGTAGCCGCCAGTGAAACTGTGGCCATGCACGCCCTGATTGTGGATGCCGCGAACGACAACGCGAAACACTTCTACATCAAATTCGGCTTTGTGCCGCTCACCAACGATCCGATGCGCCTGTTCCTTCCACTCGGCCACAACACTCTGCTGAGTCCAGAGCGATAGGCGCAACCTATCCGGGACCGCCGGTTCCAACGTAGTTCAGGCACAATGCACTGATATCAATGACATTCGACAGACGTCGGCGGTGCGGTACCGGGTGCGCCATGGCCGAACACCCGGGAGCCTGAACGCCTTGCTTTGGAGCGGCGTGGTCATCTGGAAGGGCTCGGCGCCCGGGAGACGGGGCGCCACGGTGTTGCGGGTGATGGTGGCGAAATCGTCGATGAGGATGGAGAGACCGTCTACCGGCGTTCCGCTTGCCGCCCTGGCCCGGGCGCTCATTGATACCCTCGCCGGCGCCACGACGGACGGGCGCCGGGAAGCTTCAGGAAACGCAGACCCCTGAGCGGAGAACCAGGCGGGGCCGGGAAACTCCCGGCCCCATCCCGGTTCTAGATGATCAGGCGAACCACCAGCGGTGGGCGGAACGGGCGCCGTCACATTCCCAGCTGGCCGCGACACTCTCGCCATGGCGCACGTTGTTGCGCCGTGCGTAGACGAAGTTCACGAAGAGCGGGATGATGGTGCCGCCGTCGTCACGGGCGATCTGGCACATCTCGCGGTACATCTCGGCCCGCAGCGTCTCGTCGAGTTCCGCCTTCGCCATCAGCAGGAGCTCATTGAAACGTGCATTCTGCCAATGCGCCTCGTTCCACGGAGCATCGTCCTTGTAGGCGAGGGTGAACATGTTGTCCGGCGTCGGACGCGCACCCCACTTGACGAACACGAAGGGCTTCTTCAGCCACACGTCCGACCAGTAGCCATCGTTGGGCTCCCGCACGGGCACGACTTCGATGCCGGCCGCCTTGGCCTGCTCGCTGTAGAGCACGACCATGTCGACGGCGCCCGGCAACACGCTGTCGGCCGCCGAAAGGTTGACGCTGAGCGAGTCCATGCCTGCCTGCTTGAGGTGGTGCTTCGCCTTGTCCGGGTCATAGGTGCGCTGCTCGATGTCGGGCCAGTAGGGCATGTTCGGCGAGACGTGGAAGTCGTTGCCGGGAGTACCGGTGCCGAACAGGATCTTCTCGACGATCTCTTCCCGGTCGATGGCGTGCTTGAGAGCCAGGCGGACATCGACGTTGTCGAAGGGCGCGTGGTCACAGAACATCGGCAGGGTGATCGCCGAACCGCTCGGGACATTGTCGATCTCGACGTCGGGATGGCGCCCCAGCAGTGTGAGCGTCTTGAGATCCACCGAGGAGATGGCGTCGACGTCACCGGTGATGAGCGACGTCTGGCGGGCGTTGGGGTCGTTCAGAATGGTGATCTCGACCCCGTCGAACCAGGCCCCTTCGCGGTGCCACCCGTCATGACGCTCGAGACTGACACCGACACCCGGCTCGTTGTCGACGATCCTGTAGGGGCCGGCTCCGATGCCGGTGTCCCACTCGATGCCGCCGTCATCGGTCGCCGGCAGCATGGTGAGGTGGTAGTCCGCCATCACCCAGGGGAGATCGGCAAATCCCTGGTCGACCTCGATGACGATCGCATGGTCGCCATCGGCCCTGATATCGGTGACGTTGGAGAGAAGAGGCTTGGCCGCCGATGTCGTGTCGTCGCCCCGGTGGTGGTTGAGCGAGGCGACCGCGTCCCTCGACGTGAAGCTGCGGCCGTCATGGAAGGTCGCGTCCGGGCTGAGTTCGAAGGTCCACACCTTCGCGTCCGGAGAGGCGCTCCACGAGACCGCCATGTCGCCGCCAAGCCCGTTGTCGGCCGTGATCTCCGTGAGGTAGCTGCGGGCCGTGTGGCCCAGCTGGATCTCGCTGACACTCTGGTACTTGCCAGGATCGAGCGTATCGGCGGTGTTCCCGTCGTGCAGGCCGAGGCGGTAGGTGCCGCCCATCTGGGGCGTTTCCGCCGCAGCGTTCGTGGTCCACAGCGTGGAAGCCGCGGCGATCGTCAGGCCGGCTGCCGAGGCCTCCGCCATGAAATTCCGGCGTGAAATCCTGTTTTGCCTGCTCGCACGGACAATGCGTTCAAGCAGGGTGTTCTCTTCATGTGACGACATTGTCTGGTCTCCCCATCGTGAGCCGAATGAGATCGGTCCGGGCTCGTTCAGCATCTCTTCGTCACCCGGTTACCAGCACGATACGCGACAGGCGTTGCGCGTGGCAAGGTTGCATGGCCTCGCCGGCGATGGCGGGCGCCGACGGACGGGATGGCACGGCGTCACGAAATCGGTTAGCCTTTTTGTCCCGGGATGTGCGGGAGGGCGCATGGGAGACGTGACGCGTATCATCATTACCAGGCTGGGTCTGGGACTGTTGACCCTGCTGGTGATCTCCGTCCTCATCTTCGGAGCGGTCGAACTTCTCCCCGGCGACATCGCCCAGGCCGTTCTCGGCCAGGGCGCCACGGAAGAAAACCTGAGGGCGCTCAGGACCGAACTCGGTCTCGACCGCTCGGCGCCGGTCCGCTACTTCGACTGGCTGTCGGGTGCGATCGTGGGAGACTTCGGCGTCTCGCTTCTGACCCAGTCGTCGGTCACGGACACCATTGCGCCGCGGTTCGCCAACACCCTCTTCCTGGCAGGTTACGCCGCGGTCATCGCGGTCCCGGTGGCGATCATTCTCGGCATCATCGTCGCCCTGCTGCGCAACACGCTGTTCGACCGGGTCGCCAATGTCGCCACCCTGACATCGATTTCCTCGCCGGAGTTCTTTCTCGGCTACATCCTGATCCTCTACTTCTCGGTCAAGACCGGCATGTTCCCGGCCATCGCCAAGCTGAGCGATGACCTGACGTTCATCGAACTCCTTGAGAGGACCTTCCTGCCGGCACTCACCATGGTCCTCGTGGTCGTCGCCCACATGATGCGCATGACCCGGGCGGCCATCATCAACCTCCTGGCCTCCCCCTATATCGAGATGGCGCGCCTCAAGGGAACACCGGCCTGGAAGGTGATCGCACGGCATGCGCTCCCCAACGCGTGGGCTCCCATCATCAACGTGGTGGCCCTCAATCTCGCCTACCTCATCACCGGCGTCGTCCTCGTCGAGGTGGTCTTCGTCTATCCCGGCATCGGCCAGCTGCTCGTGGACGCCGTGACCAAGCGCGACTTCCCGGTGGTCCAGGCGTGCTGCCTGATCTTCGCCGCGACGTTCATCCTCCTCAACCTGGCTGCGGACGTGGGCTCCATTCTGACCAACCCGCGCCTGCGCCACCCGAAGTAGGAGGGGGCCATGAACTACTTTGTCATCGTCTACTACGCCCTTCTCATCGGCGGGTCGTGCCTGGCTGCCTACTTCAAGAGGCGGGAGATCTTCCTCGCCCTCTTTTCGCTGACCCTGGCGTCGTTCGTCATGGGCATCGTCGGCGGACAGGACGCCCTGTGGGCCGTATCGATCGCCGCGGGCCTCCTGGCGCTCGCCGCCGGCACGGCCTACGCCTTCCGCGAGTTCCTCGTCATCATCAGCGGCACCGAGACCGCCAAGGCACTGCGCACGGCGCCGCTCACGGCCTCCTTCGGCATGTTCGTCATCTTCACCTATGCCGTCCTTGGAATCTTCGCTCCGGTGATTGCGCCCTTCGGCGAGGGGGAGGTGATCTCCCAGTCCTTTGCGCCGGCCGACGAGAACATGCTGCTGGGCGCGGACCAGCTGGGCCGCGACCTCTTCAGCCGCATCGTCTACGGCGCCAGGAACACCGTGGGACTGGCCCTGGTGGCGACAATGATCGCCTTCGTCATCGGCGTGCTGCTCGGCATGATCGCCGCCGTCAAGGGAGGCTGGTTCGACCAGCTGATGGGACGCATCATCGATGTCGTCATGTCCATCCCCGGACTGATCTTCGCCCTGCTGCTGCTGAGCATCTTCGGCACCAACCTCATCATCCTGGTCATCATCATCGGTCTCATCTATGCGCCGCGCGTCTTCCGCCTGACCCGTGCCGTCGCCGGCAACGTGGTGGTCATGGACTACATCGAGGCGGCGAGCCTGCGCGGAGAGGGCATGTGGTACCTCATCCGCCGGGAAATCCTGCCGAACTCGACGGCGCCGCTGATTGCCGAGTTCGGGCTGGAGTTCTGTTTCGTCTTCCTCCTCGTGGCGGGCCTCTCGTTCCTCGGCCTCGGCATCCAGCCGCCCACGGCGGACTGGGGGTCGATGGTGCGCGAGAACGCGACGCTCATCTCGTTCGGCGAGATCACGCCACTCATTCCTGCCGCGGCCATCGCTCTCCTGACCGTGGCCGTCAACTTTGTGGTCGACTGGATGCTGTTCCGTTCGTCCGGACTGAAGGAGTGACCGTCATGGCCGACGACAAGCGCGTTCTCCTCAAGATCCAGGGTCTCAGGATCGAGGGCTATGCGGACGAAAAATGGGTCGAGATCGTCCATGGCGTCGATCTCACCCTGCATCGTGGCGAGGTCCTTGGCCTGATCGGTGAATCGGGCGCCGGCAAGTCGACGATCGGGCTCGCGGCCATGGGCTTTGCGCGGGACGGTTGCCGGATATCGGGAGGTTCGGTCGAGTTCGACGGCATGGAGCTCACCACGACGCCTGAATCCGACCGCCGCGTTCTCAGGGGCTCGCGCATCGCCTATGTCGCCCAGTCCGCGGCGGCGTCGTTCAATCCGGCCCACAAGCTGATCGATCAGCACACGGAAGCACCGGTTCACTACCGTATCCGCAAGCGCATGGAGAGCCAGGAAGACGCCATGGAACTCTACGAGCGCCTGCGCCTTCCCAATCCCAGGGACATCGGCTTCCGCTACCCGCACCAGGTGTCGGGCGGACAGCTGCAGCGGGCCATGACGGCCATGGCGATGTCCTGCCGGCCGGACCTCATCATTTTCGACGAGCCCACCACGGCGCTCGACGTCACCACGCAGATCGAGGTGCTGGCCGCCATTCGCGATATCGTCGACCAGTTCGACACCGCCGCCATCTACATCACCCACGACCTTGCCGTCGTCGCCCAGATGGCCGACACCATCAAGGTCCTGCTCAAGGGCGACGAGGTCGAGGAAGCCGATACCGTGACCATGCTCGACAGCCCGCAGGAGGACTACACCAAGACCCTGTGGGCCGTGCGCAGCTTCCAGCGGGCCCAGAAGTCACGGCCGGCGGACGGCGCCGTGCCGATCGTCACCATCGACAATGTCGATGCGGCCTATGGCCCGACCAAGGTGCTCGAGGACGTGACCTTCGACATCCATGCCGGCATGACCGTGGCGGTGGTGGGAGAGTCGGGTTCCGGAAAATCGACCACGGCGCGCTGCATCACCGGCCTCCTGCCGCCCACCAAGGGGCGCATCCTGTTTTCCGGGGAGGAGCTCCCGGCCAGCTTCCGGGCACGCTCGAAGGCACAGCTGCGCCAGGCGCAGATGATCTACCAGATGGCCGATACGGCGCTCAATCCCAAGGTCCGGATCAGCGACATCATCGGCCGCCCGGCCGAGTTCTACAGCGGTCTGAAGGGTGCGCAATTGAAGAACCGGGTGGACGAGCTCCTCGACCTCATCGAGCTTGAACCGTCCAAGTTCTACAGCCGCTATCCGCCCGAGCTCTCCGGCGGGCAGAAGCAGCGGATCGGCATCGCCAGGGCCCTGGCGGCCGAACCCTCCTTCATTATCTGCGACGAGGTGACGAGCGCCCTCGACCAGCTGGTCGCCGAGGGAATCCTGAGGCTTCTCGACCGCCTGCAGGACGAACTCGATCTCGCCTACATGTTCATCACCCACGATCTCGCCACCGTGCGCTCCATCGCCGACGAGGTCGTCGTCATGAAGGAGGGGCGTGTCGTCGAGATGGGTCCCAAGGACGTCATGTTCACGCCGCCCCATCACCCCTACACGGATCTCCTGCTCTCCTCGGTTCCCGAAATGGATCCCAACTGGCTCAACACGGTCCTCGAGGAACGCGGCGTCGACAACATCGGAGAAGCGGCCCAAACCTGATTTGCCGGGCGGGATATCGTCCAACGGAGACGGGTCGATCCGGTTCGACCAGTTCAACCGGTTCGCGCCGGACGCTCGCCGCGCACTGACAGGTCCCCTTGGCAGATTGCCCTGAATGCCAGAGGAGCGCCGCCGCCCTGCCTGCGCCAGGATTCCCGATGAGGCGCTCCCGAATCCGCCTCAGGCGGTTCCGGCATTCTCGACGACCACCAACTCTGCGAGCACCCGGTCGTGCCACTCCCGGGAATACGCCGCGCGAAGTGCCACTCGCGGTCGATGCCCGACGTCATCGAGGAGTCTCTCCAACGATACCAGCCTCTCCCGAAACCCGAGCCGCACCCCGCAACGCAAGCTGGCTCGGTCGGGCCCGCAGAAGATCCAGTCGTCGCATCGCCCCGGAGCGTGCGCCCAGAGACTGGCTTCCCCTTCGTCCAGCGCAAGGTCGCCAATCCTGACCGCGAGCCTGGCCCGCGCCAAATCATCGACACCGTGGACGACCCCAAGCCTTTCCCTGAGCTCGGCCTGGTCGATTTGCTGCTCCCTTCTGCGTCGCTGGAATCCCGTCTGGGTTTCGGTCACGCATTCCTCCACGGTCTCGACGCGGTAGCCGCCCGTCAACGCCCGCCACGAGGCGGTCCGGTGAGCCTCAATGATCACATTCGTGTCCACGAGCACACTGCCACGATGCCTGACCATGACGCCTCATAGCTCGATCGGATGAGCAACGCCGTGTGCCGCGAACAGGTCTGCCAGCCCCTCGATCGTGACATCGAGCAGTTCTGCCGCGCGGCGCACCGAGACCAGGCCTCGCTCGATGGCAAGGCCGATGACCTCCATGAAGGGCCGCGAGAAGGGGGTCGGCCGGACATTCACCGAATCCTCGCGTCCATTGTGGCGTAACGCCGTTTCCGGAAGGTCGCGCGCCCTTGCGAGGCTCAGGACGCCAAGTGCCACCAACCGCCATCTCAGGGCCGAAGACGTCACGAGCAACTCGTCAGCCGCCGCATTGAGCCTGACGATCAGTGCGTCATCACCGCCCCTTGACCAGTCGCCGAACTGCGCCACGCTGTCGGCAGGCATCAGCACCGCCGCCGCAAAGTTGTTGGCGAGCTGCTCGACGCGATTCCCCCCGGTGTCTCTCGCCTCTTCGCGATGCTCCGGCGGCATCGCATCCCAGGTCAGGACATGGAACAGCTCGTGGGCGAGATCGAAGTGGCGGCGCCCCGCGACCTCATCGCGGGCGATCAGCACCGAATCAAGTTCCGGCAGGCGGCACGCCGCTCCGGAGATTCCGCGATGCGCATCCACCATGAGGACCAGGATGCCGAGCTCGTGTTCCATGACCTCGGCGAGCCGCAGCGCAGGCACATCCCCGAGGTCGAACTCCCGAACAAGGCGCTCGCCAGCCCGCATCGCGTCCTCGAATCGGGAATGCCGTCCAAGACCGAGCGCCCGGCGCATAAGCGGCGCATCACGACCCACCTGGGGCGCCAGCGTCCGGAAGGCGGCCACCCAACGCCCCGCTCTTTGTTCATAGGCCTCAAGCTCCTCGGCACTGAGACCGGTCTGGCGCCAGGAGAACCGGCCCTCGCCGGCAAGCAGGAACGGATCCGTGAAGTACTCGAGAGGCGCGCCAAGCCGTTCCACCGCAAGGATCAGCTCGTCCGCCGTCACGCGCCTCGCCCCCGTCTCGATCGCCGACACCGTCTGCCGGTCGTTGAAGCCGAACACCTCCGCCAGGTTCTCCTGCGTCAGCTTTCGTTCCTCGCGCAGCGCCCTGATCCGTCTGCCGATAAGCTGTGTCGACATCGAAACCCCCGGTTTTTCAAAATTTCTTGCAAACTTACAATTGCAAGAAATATATGCAATCGTGGATCAGCATTCAACCCGAATCATTGTGTTCTCTCTCTCTGCGTTTCCACTCATCGTCCGCCTCCCCCGCCGAGTCGCGCGGCTCGCTGGACGAGGGACTCACCACCGCACCCCACCGCTCGTTGCAGAACAAACCCGGTTCGCTTGCACTTGCATCACGTTGACGTACGCCCCTCTCATTCAGCGGGCCTGGTGCCCATGCCGCCGGGAACTCAGCTGCGGCGGTCCTGTCTGTTCAAATGGACGATCAGGCGACGTCCGCATCGCAGTCGCCTCGCCCCGGCACGATTCGTTGCTTGTTCAATGCAACTGGATACGTGGAACGGAATGAAGAACGTCCCTGGCGCATGGACCGCCACGAACAAACACAGGGCCCGGTTGCCCGAGCCCTATGTCGGCCGGCTTGGCCGACCCCGGAGCGTGATGCCCTGATACGCAGAACATGGCGCTGACAATTCGAGGTATCAAGGACGCCGGTTGTGGCCAGCCCGGACATCTGTGCGGCGGGCGCTGCCGAGACACTTGCCGTTCAGTTCAAGGTAGTTGGTGCAGCGAGCCCGCATCCTCCACTTCACTTCTGCATGGCAAGGTCAATGCCTCAACGTTTGCTCGGCACAGAAGGAGTGGCGATCATGCCGATCATCCGTGAGGTCGCCACGATGACCGCGAAAGGCAGGATCACCATTCCCAAGACGGTCCGTCAGGTGCTGGGCGTCGATGCCGGCGCGAAAGCGGTCTTCGAACTCCACGAGGACGGACGAATTGTTGTCAGCCGTGCCGACGCCGAGCATGAAGACCCAGCCATTGGCGCGCTCCTTGATCTGCCAGCCGGAGACATGTTCGGACGCTTCCGGGCGATCTGGCACGGGACATGCTCAAACATGCGTGTGAACCGGAGCCGGATGAGAACATCGAAGGCGACGTCGATCTCTGATGCAGCGCCACGGATGGACGCTGCTGTTCCACGACTGCCTCATCAACCAGTTGCGCAAGCTCCAACGCGCACAACGAATCGATCCGACGGAGTTCGCATCCAATGCGAACGTCAGGCTGTACCACGCATCGAACCGACAGATGCTGGAGGTTGTCCCGCAGGATCCGTCCCGGAGCAACACGCTCGGCCCACGCTGTTGCCTTTGGCGGCGCGCCAGGATCGGCAGACGGATCCGATTGTTCTTTTGCCATGACGGCAGGGCGAAGGAGATCGTCTACGCGTGGGTCAATGATCGGTCTACGCTGCGGTCCCAGAGGAGAAGAACCAATCCCTGTACGGTCTTCGCCAGGATGCTCACGCGGGGAATCCGCCCGATGACCGGGCCGCATCGATGACCTCATCCAGGCAGGAGTGGTGGGCACGGAGGTAACCACTTCCTCCGCGGTGTTTCACAAAAGCAGTTCCGGTGCGCGATACCCCTCTTCCGCGCCATCTCCCTTGCAACCCCTATTCACGCGCTCCGAAGATTGCCGCCATGTCAGGCGCGTCAATGACAGCGTCCAACCAGGTATCCACCTGGGCGACGCCGGCAGTGGCAATCCGATGCCGGATATCGCCGGGCAAGGGACCGAAACGCCGTTCCAGAAGGCGGGTGAGGATTTCGGCCTTGCCTTCCACCCTGCCTTTCGCCAATCCCCGGGCTTCACCCTTGGCCAATCCCCGGGCTTCGCCCTTGGCCAATCCCCGGGCTTCGCCCTGCTCGAGCAGTGTCTCTGCAATGGTTCCCACGAGCGCCTCCAGATCGTGATATCCCGCTTCGTGCAATGTCGTTTGCAATTCATCCTGAGTCACATTGTAGACTTGGAGTACGTACTCTAAAAGCTGGCGCCGAAGATCGCCTCCTTCGGGCAGGCTCGCGATCGTCCCGGCCAGGACGGACAGTGTTTCCTGACGCAGCGTGACGAACCCGGCCTGCAGCCCGGCGTTGCGAGACAGCGTCTGGATCTCCAGTTCGCGCAGGTTGCGCAAGATGTATCCCTCTCCCGGCAGCAACGCCAGCGCCCGATCGTCCGTGTCGATCATGTCTGCCAGTCCATCGGGCACCGACCAACGGTCTGCTCCGTGATAGACCACCATTGGAATGATCGCAGGCAGACAACGGCGTCCTTGTGCCGAAGTGCCCGCGTGCCGTTTCCAGATACGTACCATGTAGGAGGCAAGCTGCAACGGCAGGTCCGGATCGGGCGTGGACTTGTGCTCGGCCAGGACATAGACAAACGCTTCGCCGCCTGCGGCGAGCTCAACCTTCAGCAGCAGATCGCTCTGGCTGCCTGCGAGTGCCTCGTCGACAAAACTTCCCTCAATGATCTCGGGCAGGGTGTCTGCCAGCTGTCCGGTGATGGAGTTCGGCAGATGATCGCGCAGGAGGTCACGGACGCGTTCCCGGTCGGAAAGCAGCGCCCGGAACAATCTGTCGTGGGGATTGTGCAATTCAGCCATGACTATCGGATGAAGTCCGCATTACCGCCGTCTCGTTTCCACACACGGGCGTTCCCTGTTCAATGTGACGGCGCTGCCTCGAAGACTGCTGCCAGTTCCGGTGCGTCGATGACAGCGTCCAACCAGGAGTCGAGCTGCGTGAGGTTGGCGGTGGAAATCCGGTTGCGGATGTCGCCGGACAGGGGACCGAAGCGCCGTTCCAGAAGGCGGGTGAGGATTTCGGCCTTGCCTTCCACCCTGCCTTTCGCCAATCCCCGGGCTTCGCCCTGCTCGAGCAGTGTCTCTGCAATGGTGACCATGAAGTGCCTCCGGATCGGGCGGACGTCGTTTGCCGTCGCTCTCTACGTCTCCTCCTGCGTATCGTCAACGCGGGGCACGTTGGCTGCTTTCGTTCGAACAAGGCCGCAGTGTGGTGGACGAGGACGGGAATGCCGTCTGTTGGCGAGGCAGTCCGGCAGCGCGCACGAACGCCGGCTGGCGTGGCGCGGATTGCATGATTCCGCCCGGCCTGATCATCTTGAGATGGCGGGGGTGCCTGCCCTATGATCGGCGGCGACCTGCCAGAGGGGTGCCCGGACGTGTGGAAGAGACGCGAGTTTGTGGGGCTGGTGGCGGGATCACTGGTGGTGCCGTTCGTCCGGTCCGGGGCCCGGGCCGACGGGGGCGACATGATCCTCGGCGATCCGGCGGCTCCCATTGAGATCATCGAATATGCCTCGATGACCTGTGGCGCCTGCGCCGCCTTCCATGCCAACACGCTTCCCGATCTCAAGGCCAACTGGCTCGAGACGGGACGCGCCAGGCTGGTGTTCCGCGAGTACCCCCTGGACGGCCTGGCCTTGAGGGTGTCGGCTCTGGCCCGCTGTGCCGGTGGCGACAACTTCTTTGGCTTCATCGACGTCCTCTTTCGCACCAGGGAGCGCTGGATCGGCGCGGATGATCCGGTGGCGGAATTGAGGGCCATCGTCGCTTCGGGTGGCCGCGATCCCGCCATCGTCGATCAGTGCATCAGCGATCGCGTGGTGATGCAGCAGATCCTCGAGGGTCTGGAGAAGGCGCGCGCGGACCATGCCGTAAGGGTGACGCCGACGCTCGTCCTCAACGGAGAGGTGGTCTCCGGCGATCCGGGCTACGCAGCGCTCGATCAAATGCTCCTGGACATCGAGGCCGCCTTGTGAGCGGAGCGTGCCAGTAGACCGGCATGCAGTTTTCCCGTCTGCGCCTCGTCGGTTTCAAGTCCTTCGTCGACCCCGCCGACCTTCTGATCGAACCCGGCCTGACCGGTGTCGTCGGTCCCAACGGGTGCGGAAAGTCGAACCTGCTCGAGGCCCTGCGCTGGATCATGGGAGAGGCCTCGCCTTCAAGGGTGCGCGGCGGCGGCATGGAGGACGTCATCTTCTCCGGCACCAGCCTCAGGCCGTCGCGCAACCTCGCGGAAGTGACGCTCTCCCTCGCCAACCCCGGCCGCGATGCCCCGGGGCGGTGGAATGACAGCGACCAGATCGAGATCACGCGGAGAATCGAGCGTGGCAGCGGCTCGGCCTACGCCATCAACGGCCAGGACATGCGCGCGCGGGACGTGCGCCACTTCTTTGCCGACATTTCTTCGGGCACGTCGAGTTCCGCCCTGGTGAACCAGGGCCAGATCTCGAACATCATCAACCGCAAGCCGGCAAGCCGCCGCCATCTCCTCGAGGAGGCGGCGGGAATCGCCGGTCTGCAGGCGCGCCGCCACGAGGCCGAACTGCGTCTCCAGGGAGCGGAGAGGAACCTCGACCAGCTGATCATCGTCATCGAGAACCTGGAAGCCCGCCATGCAGGCCTGCGCCGCCAGGAACGCGCGGCGCAGCGCTACCGCAATCTCGCAAAGCGCATCAGGGATGCCGAAGTGCGCTGGCGCCTGCGCCTGTGGCAGGACGCCGGCGAGGCCCTCATCGCAGCCGGCGAGGCCTTCTCCGCCATCGAATCCGAGGTCGCCGAACTCACGGCCGAGGTGGCGGCGGCCACCTCCGCGCGCGAGGATGCTGCAGCAACGGTGCCACCGGCACGCCAGGCGCTCGCCGAAGCCGACCGGGCGCTCCACGAACTCGACGTGGCGCGCGGCGTTCTCGAGACCGAAGGCGGACGGATCGACGCCGCCCTCAAGGAGGCTCGGACCGCCCTCGCCCAGCTCGCCGACGACCGCGAACGGGAACAGGCGCTGGAAACCGAGAGCGACGAGGCCCTCGCCCGCCTCGATGCGGAACACGAAGGCCTTGCGAGCGAGAGTGACGGGCCGCGCATCAGGGATGCCGAGCAAGCCCTGCACGCGGCGCTCGATGAGGTCCAGGAGATCGAGGCCCAGGTGATCGAGGCGACGAGAAGGGCCGCATCGCTCGCTGCCGAACGCCAGGCGCTCATCCGGGAGATCGCCGAGAGCGAGTCCCGCCTTGCCTCTCTTGACGAGGACGACCGGGGCGATGACGACGGCGCGGCGATCGACGCCGCCCGGACCGAGCTCACCCGGTGGCGGCGGGAGGAAGGCGAGGCGCGCGAGGCGCGCGAGGGCGCTCGCCAGGACCTCCTGCGTCATGAAGAGGCCCACGTGGCGGCGCGGCGTGCGGAGGAGGAGACGCGCCTCGCCCTGCGCGCGGCCGGGCAGCGTGTCGAAAGGCTCGAGAGCACGGCAGAAGCCCTCGAGGCCCAGGCCTGGAGCCACGAACCGGGAGACATGAAGCCGCTGCTCGACTCGGTCGAGGTGGAAGCCGGATTCGAGAACGCCCTGGGCGCAGCCCTGGGAGACGACCTCGAGGCTCCGCCGGGCGAGGGGCACGAGCGGGGCTGGCAACTCGTTCGATCGCCGGCCGCACCCCCGTCCCTGCCGGACGGCGCCGAGCCCCTTTCCGATCATGTGACCGGTCCGCCGGAACTCACCCGCCGCCTCCAGCACACCGGGGTTGTCGATGCCCTCTCCGGCCGCGAACTGGCGGCGGCTCTCGGACCCGGCGAACGACTCGTCAGCCGCGACGGCGACATGTGGCGCTGGGACGGCTACTACGTCACCGGATCCCGTTCGGGCGCCGCCATCCGCCTCGCCCAGAGGGCCCGCCTCGAGGCCTTGCGCCGGGATCTCGACGAGGCCCGACCCGCCCGGCAACGGGCCGGCGAGGCGCATGCGGCCGCCGTGGAGAGCGAGGCCGCGGCGCGCCTTGCCGAGGACGAGGCAAGGCGCACATCCGCCCGTCTCGGCGATCATCACGCGACGTGTGTCAATGAGGCGGCCGCAGCGGCACGGACGCTCGCAGACCTCGAAGAACGCCAGGAGCGGCGCGCCGTCGAGGCGAGACGCATGGCGGCCGAACGGGTTTCTCTCGAAGAGACCCTCGCCCGCTGCCGCAGCGATCTCGCCGGTCTTCCGGAAGCGGACGACGACAGCGTCCTCGACGCCCAGCGCCACCGGCTCGATCTCCTGCGCCAGGAGTCCCTGGAACGCCAGCGTGTCTGCGACAGGCTCCATCAGGAGCGCGACACCCGCCTCGCTCGCATCGAGACCATCGCCCGCGAGCAGGACTCCTGGCGATCGCGCGCCAGAGAGGCGCGTCGCCGCATTGCCGATTTGGAAGAGCGCATTGCGTCGCGACAGGCCACGTGCGCGGAGCTCGAGAGCGCGCCGGAGCGCATTGCCCGCCAGCAGCGCGACCTCGCCGATCGGATCAGCGCCGCCCGGGAACGGCGCAAGGCGGCCGACGATCAGCTTGCCACGGCCGAAACACGGCTGGCCGAACGCGAGACGACGCTGCGCCAGCAGGAACAGGCGCTCTATGCGACGCGCGAGGAACGGGCACGTCGCGAGGGAGCCCTTGGCCAGGCACATGAGCGCTCCAGGGACATTGCCGGCCAGATCCGCCACCACCTCTCTCTTTCGACTGAGGACCTGGAAGACCAGGTGCCGGATGCCAACGCTCTCGCCGAGGCAGGAGATCTGGAACAACGCTACGCGAGGGCCGTGCGCGAACGCGACAACATGGGCCCGGTCAACCTGACGGCCGGAGCGGAGATGGCGGAGATCGCCGAACAGATCTCCGCCATGGAGAGCGACCGCAGAGATCTCGAGGAGGCCATCCAGCGTCTGCGCCGTGGCATCAGCGAACTCAACCGGGAAGGCCGCGAGCGCCTGCTTGGCGCCTTCAACGACATCGATCGCCATTTCCAGGACCTGCACCGCCGTCTGACAGGCGGCGAGGCGCGCCTCTCACTCGTGGATTCCGATGATCCCCTCGAGGCCGGTCTCGAGGTCGACGCCAATCCCTCGGGCAAGCAACTCCAGGCGCTGTCCCTCCTTTCCGGTGGCGAACAGGCGATAACCGCCCTCGCCCTCATCTTCGCCCTCTTCCTCACCAACCCCTCGCCGGTCTGCGTTCTCGACGAGGTGGACGCCCACCTTGACGATGCCAACGTGGCGCGCTTTTGCGACCTGCTCGACGAGTTCGCCGCCACCGACACCACCCGGTTTCTGGTGATCACCCATCATCACGTCACCATGGCCCGCATGCACCGCCTGTTCGGGGTCACCATGAGCGAACCTGGTGTCTCTCAGCTCGTCTCCGTCGACCTCGATGCGGCCGAAAGACTGAGCGACGCCGAAGCGGCCGGTTGACACCTGCCGGGGGCGGGAGTCCCCGGTGCGGAGATCATCACCGGGACTGCCCTGGAGATCTGGCGAAACAATGCGGTCATTGTGTCGTTTTTGCGACAACGGGAGTCGCGAAGAGACTACACTTGGGGATATGATGGTCATACGTGTGCCCTTGGAGATCGACTGAGGGGAGCAGGCTGATGGCCGACGTCGACGACGATCTTGATCTCACGACCCTTGAGGACGATGAACTCGTGCAGCAGATGCACGAGGATCTCTATGACGGTCTCGCCGACGAGATTGTCGAGGGCACCAACATCCTGCTCGAGCGTGGATGGGCGCCCTACAAGGTGCTCACGGAAGCCCTCGTCGAGGGCATGAGGATCGTCGGCATCGATTTCCGCGATGGCATCCTCTTTGTTCCGGAAGTGCTGCTGGCCGCCAACTCCATGAAGGCGGGCATGTCCATCCTTCGTCCGCTTCTGGCGGAAACCGGCGCGCCCAAGCTCGGCTCCATCGTCATCGGCACGGTCAAGGGGGACATCCACGATATCGGCAAGAACCTCGTCGGCATGATGCTCGAGGGCGCCGGTTTCGACGTGTTCGACATCGGCATCAACAACGATGCCGATTCCTACCTCAGCGCCCTCGACGAGCACCGGCCGGACTTCCTCGGCATGTCGGCCCTTCTCACCACCACCATGCCCTACATGAAGGTGGTGATCGATACGCTCAAGGAACGCGGACTGCGCAACGACTACATGGTGCTGGTGGGTGGCGCACCGCTGAACGAGGCCTTCGCGAAGAGCGTCGGCGCCGACGCCTACTGCCGCGATGCGGCGGTGGCCGTGGAAACCGCCAAGGCCATGGTCGACGAACTCCGCCAGCAAGCCGGGGCGGCAGCCTGAACGGGAACGAACACGGGCGCAGCCTCGTCATCGCCTGCGGTGCGCTGGCCCATGACATCATGACTCTCGTGCGCGCCCACGGCTGGGACGCGATCGAGGTCCAGTGCCTGCCGGCCGAGTGGCACAACCGGCCTTCGCTGATTCCGGACGGCGTGCGCCGCAAGATCCGCGAGGCGCGGGGCGCCTTCGAGAACATCTTTGTCGCCTACGCCGATTGCGGGACCGGCGGCGCCCTCGACGAGGTGCTGGAAGACGAGGGCGTGATGAGGATCGACGGACCCCACTGCTACCAGTTCTTCGCCGGCCGGGAAGCCTTCGAGGCCCTCCACGAGGAGGAGCCCGGCACCTTCTATCTCACCGACTACCTGGTGCGTCATTTCAACACCCTGATCATCAAGGGACTGGGCATCGACCGCCACCCGGAGCTCGAAGCCCTTTACTTCGGCAACTACCGCCGGCTGGTGTGGCTGGCCCAGGCGCCGGATCTCGAACTCGAGGCGAAGGCGCGGGCCGCGGCGGCACGTCTGGGCCTGGACTTCGCCATGCGCCATGCAGGATACGGCGCCCTGGAGACCCTGCTGTCGGAAGCGCAGCAGGCGGCGGGAGGGCGTTGATGGCCGATTGCGGCGCTCGCCCGGGAGCGCAGCGCATGGCCGGTGAAGAGTGATGGCGGCGGCCCTCACCATCGTCTACTGGCGCGACATCCCCGCCCAGGTGATCGCGAAGGCCGGCCGCCGGTCCGAGAGGCGCGTGCTCTCGACCCGATTCGAGAAGGCGATCGACCAGGCGGCCATGCATGCCGGGCTCCACGGTTCGGATGCCTATCTCGAGCACTGGCGCCGTTCCGAGCCGGTTGCCTGTGGCGACGACCTCGCGGCGGCGGCCGATGAAGCGGTGGCGCGCCTCGAGGCGACATTCACACCAGACGTGCTGGCGGCCCATGTCCGGGCCGGCGGCCGCGAACCCTGAAAGACGGTAGCGATCCATGAAATCTCCAGGACAGCTCGAAGCGCGCCTCGCCGCAGGCGACTTCGTCATCACCGCCGAAACCACACCGCCCGATGCCGCCACCAGCGATGCGGTGATGGAGCGGACCGGCTGTCTCAAGGGTCTCGTCGATGCCGTCAACGTGACCGACGGCGCCGGGGCGAGGACCCACATGTCCGCTCTCCCCTGCGCCGCGATCCTGGCCGCGAACGGTATCGAGCCGGTGCTGCAGTTCACGGTGCGCGACCGCAACCGCCTCGCCATCCAGGGAGACATGATCGGTGCGGCAGCGCTGGGGGTTCCGTCGATCCTGTGTCTCCACGGCGACAGCATCGACAAGGGCGATCAGCCTGATGCGAAGGCGGTGGAGGACACCGACAGCCGTGGTCTCATCTCCACGGCGCGCCAGATGCGCGACGAGGGATGCCTGCCGTCGGGCCGCTCCATCGATCCGCCTCCCGGCCTGCTGATCGGTGCTGCCGACACCCCGCGCGACCCCGGCGCCGGATTCAACACCGACGGCCTCGATGCCAAGATCGCCGCGGGCGTGGACTTCTTCCAGACCCAGTTTGCTTACGACATCGACGTCCTGAAGCGCTACATGGCGGCACTCGACGATCACGGAATCACCCGCAAGGCATGGTTCATCGTCGGCGTCGGGCCGATCATGTCGGCCCGTTCGGCCCGCTGGATGGACGCGAACCTCTTTGGCGTGCACGTGCCCGAACATGTCATCCGCCGGATCGAGGGCGCAGCGGACGAGAAGGAGGAAGGGCGCAGGGTCTGCGCCGAACTCATCCAGCAGTTCAGGGAGATCCCGGGCATCGCCGGCGCCCACATGATGGCGCCAAGGGGCGAGAAGGCGATCGCCCGGACCCTGACCGACTACCGGATCCGCGGCTGATCCGAAGGCAGGCGGGAGGAGTCCCTCCATGTGGTCCATGAGAGACTGGTCGGTCCGTCATGCGCATGGCCTTGCCCGTCTCTATGTCGTCTTCGAGTACCTCCTGGTCGTCGTCGGACCCCTGGCGCGCCTCATCGGTCACGAACGCCTCGAACGGCCGGTCGCCGCCGTCGAGCGAACGATCAAGGGAACCCTCTTCGATTGCCGCATGTGCGGCGCCTGCGTGCTCTCCTCCACCGGCATGGCCTGCCCCCGCAACTGCCCGAAGAACCTCTTGAACGGACCCTGCGGCGGCGTGCGCGCCGACGGCACCTGCGAGATCCTGCCCGACATGACCTGCGTCTGGGTGAAGGCCGTCGAAGGGGACCGGAACATGGGAGGCGGTACCATCGGGCTCCTTCCCGCAGGCGATCATCGCCTCATCAGGCGATCGTCCTGGCTGCGCATCCTGCGCCTGCGTTCGGCGAAGAGCGCACGGTGACCGGCCCCGACCGCCCGGGCACCGGTCCGCTCAACGAGGGACCGGCATTCCCCGCCATGAAGTCCCCGGGACCCATCGACCCGGGCGCGCCCCTTGAACGGTTGCCGGGACACAGTTCACGCGGCCGTCTCGAACGGGTGCTGAGGGCCGGCGAATTTGCCGTCACGGCGGAACTCTCGCCGCCCGATTCCGCCGACCCCATGGATGTCTTCGACCGGGCGGCGATCTTCGACGGCTGGGTCGATGCCATCAATGCGACCGACGGCTCCGGCGCCAACTGTCACATGTCCAGTCTTGGCGTGTGCGCCCTCCTCACCCGCGTCGGCTACGCGACGGTGATGCAGATCTCGGCCCGCGACCGCAACCGGATCGCCATCCAGGGGGATGTGCTGTCGGCGGCGGCGATGGGGGTCACCAACATCCTGTGCCTCACCGGCGACGGTGTCGAATGCGGAGATCACCCGCAGGCGCAACCCGTCTTCGATCTCGACTGCATGACGACACTCGACGTGCTCACCACCATGCGCGACGAGGGCACCTTCGCATCGGGCCGCCGTCTCGACCGCGCGCCCGAACTCTTCCTCGGGGCCGCCGCCAATCCCTTTGCCCCGCCCTTCGACTACCGGCCACTGCGGCTGCAACGCAAGATCGAGGCGGGGGCGCAGTTCGTGCAGACCCAGTACTGCTTCGACATCCCCCGCCTCGAGCGCTACATGGAGCGTGTGCGCGATCTGGGGCTTCACGAGAGATGCTTCATCCTGGTGGGGGTCGGGCCACTGGCCTCGGCCCGGGCGGCGCGATGGATCCGCACCCATGTGCCAGGTGTCCACATTCCCGACGCCGTCATCGACAGGCTGGCGGGTGCGGCGGACGCCCGGGAGGAAGGAAAGCGGCTCTGTGTTGAACTCGTCCAGCAGATACGCGACATCGAAGGCATTTCCGGGATACACCTGATGGCTTATCGTCAGGAGGAGAGCGTTGCCTGGATCATTGCGGAGTCGGACGCGCTCAAGGGACGCACTCCGCACGCCGTTCACCCCGTTATCCCCGACTACATGCAAAGGAAGGCATTGGCCAAGGCATGACCGAGACCGTGATCAGTTCGGCGACGAAGACCGTCGTCATCGGCTTTGACCGCCCGTTTACCGTCATCGGTGAACGGATCAACCCGACGGGCCGCAAGCGCCTCGCCGCCGAAATGGCCGATGGCGACTACTCACGCGTTGAGTCCGATACCCTGGCCCAGGTGACCGCCGGAGCCCACATGCTCGACGTCAACGCGGGCGTTCCGCTCGCTGACGAACCACAGATCCTCCATGACTGCATCAAGCTCGTGCAATCCCTGACCGATGCGCCGCTGTCGATCGACAGTTCCATCGTCGCCGCCCTTGAAAGCGGCCTTGACGCCTATGTCGGCAAGCCCCTGGTCAACTCCGTCACCGGTGAGGAGGAACGGCTCGAATCCGTGCTGCCCCTGGTGGCGAAGTACGGCGCCGCGGTGGTCGCCATCTCCAACGACGAGACGGGAATCTCGGAGGATCCCGACGAGCGCTTCAATGTCGCCCGCAAGATCGTCGAACGCGCAGCCGATTACGGCATCCCTTCCGCCGATGTCGTGGTCGACCCGCTGGTCATGCCCATCGGCGCCATCGGCGAGGCCGGCCGCACCAGTTTCCGCATCATCCGGCGCCTGCGCGAGGAACTGAAGGTCAACACCACCTGCGGCGCTTCCAACATCTCCTTCGGGTTGCCGGCCCGGCCAGCGCTGAATGCCGCATTCCTCACCATGGCCATGGCCAGCGGGATGACGTCGGCGATCACCAATCCGCTTGAAAGCGAAATCATGACGGCGATCCGCGCCGGCGACGTGATGATGGGCGTGGACCGCAACTGCCGGAGCTGGATTGCCCTCAACTCGAGCGCCGGCGCGGCAGGCGACGCCATCTCCCAGGCGCGGGCGCGACGGCGCGAAGGCCGCAGGCGCCGTGGCTGACGACCCTCTCGTTGTCTTTACGCCCTCGGGCCTGAGGAAGCGGTTCCGCCGCGGCACCGGTCTCCTGGAAGCGGCGCGCGATCTCGGCGTCGATCTCGATTCGGTGTGTGGCGGACGCGGCATCTGCACGCGCTGCCAGGTGAGGATCGCCGAGGGCGACTTCGCCAAGCACGGAATCGTCTCTTCCAGTGACCACCTGACACCACTCGGCGACGCCGAGCACCGCCAGAGGGCCAGCGGACTGCTGAAGCAGAACCGCCGGCTGTCGTGCCAGGCGCGGATCGGCGGCGACCTCGTGGTGGACGTGCCGGCGGAAAGCCAGGTGCACCGCCAGATCGTCCGCAAGCGCGCCGATGCCCGCACCGTCGAGATCGATCCGGTGGTGAAGGCCATGTATGTCGAGATCGCCGAACCCGACATGCATGAGCCGGCGTCGCATCTGCGCCGGCTCGAGACGGCGCTGAAGGAGACCTGGGACGTCACCGTCGCCGGGGTCGACGCCCATGTCCTGAGGAAACTCCACGCCACCCTCGAGGAAGGCGGCTACCGGGCCACGGTTCTGGTGCGCCGCGGCAAGCGACTCGTCGACATCCGCCCCGGCTTTCATGACCGGCTCTTTGGCCTTGCCATCGATGTCGGCTCGACCACCATCGCCGCTCATCTGTGCGATCTCCAGACAGGCGACGTTCTCGCCTCGGCGGGGTGCATGAACCCGCAGATCCGCTTCGGCGAGGACCTGATGAGCCGCGTGTCCTACGCGATGATGAACGAGGACGGCGCGGCGGCCATGACCGCTGTCGTGCGCACGGCGCTGAACGAACTCGCCGGCGAGACGGCACGGGAAGCGGGTGTCGATCTCCATGACATTCTCGAGATCACCATCGCCGGCAATCCGGTGATGCACCACCTGGTCCTGGGCCTCGATCCCACACCGCTGGGATTCGCTCCCTTCGCGCTCGCCACGGACGATGCGACGATCATGCTGGCCAGCGACATCTCTCTGGAGCTCAATCCGGGAAGCCGCATCTACGTGCTCCCCTGCATCGCTGGCCATGTCGGCGCCGATGCCGCCGGCGTCCTGCTGGCCGAGATGCCCTACCGCAACGACGAGATGACGCTCATCGTCGACGTCGGCACCAACGCGGAGATCATCCTCGGCAACCGCGAGCGGCTGCTTGCCGCCTCCTCTCCCACCGGGCCCGCCTTCGAGGGAGCCCAGATCAGTTCCGGACAACGCGCCGCGCCGGGCGCCATCGAGCGGGTGCGGATCGATGCCGAAACCCTGGAACCGGTGTTCAGGGTGATCGGCGACGAACACTGGTCGAACGAGGCGGGCTTCGCAGGCGAGCCGACAGGAATCTGCGGATCGGGGATCATCGAGCTTCTGGCCGAGATGTATCTCGCCGGACTGCTCACTGAAGACGGGGTCATTGACGGCGCAATGGCCAGCCGCACGCCGCGCATCGTCCCGCAGGACCGCACCTTCGCCTATGTCCTCCACGAGGGGCCGTCACCCATCATCGTCACCCAGAACGACATCCGGCAGATCCAGCTCGCCAAGGGTGCGCTCTATGCCGGCGCCCGGCTGCTGATGGATCACATGGGCGTGGACTCCGTCGATCGGGTCACCCTGGCCGGCGCCTTCGGGAGCCATATCGACACCCGCCATGCGATGGTCCTCGGCCTGATTCCGGATTGCCCCCTCGAGCGTACCGGCTCGGCCGGCAATGCGGCCGGAACCGGCGCGCGCCTCGCCCTCCTGAATGGCGCCCTCAGGAAGGAACTCGAACGCGAAGTGCGGCGTATCGAGAAGATCGAGACGGCAGTGGAACCGAAGTTCCAGGAGCACTTTGTCGATGCCATGGCGATCCCCCACAAGACCGCCGACTATCCCTGCCTCAGGCAGGTGGTCTCCCTGCCCCGGCGCAAGACGGCGACGGAAGAGGACCGCACGGGGCGGCGTCGACGGAGAGCGCGGACATGATTCCCCGATACACCCGCCCGGAGATGGCCGCCCTGTGGGAGCCGGAGAACCGCTTCCAAATCATGCTCGAGATCGAGATTCTCGCAGCCGAGGCGATGGAGGCCGCCGGCACCATTCCGGCAGGGGTGGCGCAGGCCACGCGGGAGCGTGCCCGCATTGATGTCGGGCGCATCGACGACATCGAGCGCGAGACACGCCACGACGTCATCGCGTTTCTCACGAGCATCACCGAACAGGTGGGCGGGGAAGCCCGCTGGCTGCACCAGGGCATGACCTCGTCCGATGTGCTCGATACCGCCCTGGCGGTACAGCTGAAGGATGCCGCCACCCTCCTCGTCGAGGGGACGGACCACCTGCTCGACGTCCTCGGACGGCGGGCCCGCGAACACGCCGCGACACTGTGCGCCGGACGCAGCCACGGCATTCACGCGGAGCCCACCACCTTCGGTCTCAAGCTCGCCGGCCACCATGCGGAGTTTGCCCGCGCGAAGCGGCGCCTCGAGACGGCACGCGACGAGATCGCGGTGTGCGCCATCTCCGGGCCTGTGGGAACATTTGCGACCGTGGATCCCGGCATCGAGGCCCACGTCGCCAGGCGACTCGGTCTGAAGGTGGAAACGGTCTCCTCCCAGGTGATCCCGCGGGATCGCCATGCCGCCTTCTTCGCCGCTCTCGCGGTGGTGGCGACCTCCGTCGAACGCCTCGCCGTCGAGATCCGCCACCTGCAGCGCACCGAGGTGCGCGAGGTCGAGGAGGCCTTCGCTGCCGGACAGAAGGGCAGTTCGGCCATGCCGCACAAGAAGAATCCCGTGCTCACGGAAAACCTGACGGGTCTCGCCCGTCTCGTGCGCTCGTCGGTGGTGCCGGCCCTGGAGAACGTCGCCCTGTGGCACGAGCGCGATATCTCCCATTCCGCGGTGGAACGCAACATTGCCCCCGACGCCACGATCGCCCTCGACTTTGCCCTCCACCGCCTCGCCGGCGTCATCGACAGCCTCGTGGTCCATGACTCGCGCATGCGCGACAATCTCGAGGCGACGCGCGGTCTCGTCTTCAGCCAGCGGGTTCTGCTGGCCCTCGTCGACAAGGGCATTGGCCGCGAGGAGGCCTACGCCATGGTGCAGCGCCACGCCCTCGCCGCCTGGGAGGGGGGCGACGACTTCAGGACCAGACTGGAGGGCGATCCGGCCGTCACGGACGTTCTCGGATCACGCGATCTCGACGCTCTCTTCGACTACCGCTTCTTCACGCGGCACGCCCATGCCATCATCGAACGGGCGCTGACGCCTTGACATGACCGGGGGCCCTTTCGGGCCTATTCGGACCGGATCTGGGCTTCCGCTTCGCGTCCGAGTGCCTTGAGGCGCGCCCTCACCTTGTGCTCGTCGATGTCGAGGCCCGCTTCGCGGATGTCTGCCATCACCTTTTCGACCACGTCGTCGTCACCGGGGCGCTCGAAATCCGCCTCGATGACCTCCCGGGCATAGGATTCGGCACTCTCGCCGCTGCGGCCGAGTTCGCCGGCAAGCCACAGTCCGAACAACCTGTTGCGCCGTGCCGTTACCCTGAACTTGAAGTCCTGGTCACGGGCGAACTTGCGTTCCTCACCCTTTTCGCGATCGTCAAACAGTGCCATGGCAACCTTCCTTACCGAACTATGCGTGGTGTGGGGCCGGGACTATAAGCATATTCGGGGCGTCCTGTCTTGTCCGCAGGAACGCTTCCCTTCCCGGCGCGAGGTCGGCACCCTGGATTTCCACCGGGTTGTATCAGGATGTGACGGGTGATCCCTCCTGTGGACACCTCCCATTGTGTTGAAGAAGCGGCGCCTATAGGGTAGGAAGCGGTTCGTCACGGCACACATCAGGTACGGGAACCATCACATGGCTCGTCGCAGGTGTGTTTACGAAGGCAGGGAAAAGGACCTCTTCGAAGGACCGGGCCCGGGCCTCCTCGTCCAGCACTTCAAGGATGCCGCCTGGGTCCGCCGACCCAGGAAGGTCGGTGTGATCGACGGCAAGGGAGTCATCAACAACCGCATCAGCGCGTACCTGATGACCCGTCTGACGGAGATCCGCGTACCGACGAATTTCGTGCGGTGCCTCAACATGAGAGAGCAGCTCATCCACGAGGTCGAGGTGCTGCCTGTCGAAGTGGTGGTGCGCAATATCGCCGCCGGAGAATTCGCCGAGAAATTCTCGATCAAGGAAGGGACCGTACTGCCGCGTTCCATCATCGAGTTCTATCTTCGATCCGATGACATCGCGGACCCCCTGGTGAGCGAGGAGCACATGACGGCCTTCGGCTGGGCGTCCACCCACGATATCGACGACATGGTGCACCTCTCCATGCGGGTCAACGATTTCATGACCGGGCTCTTCACCGGCGTCGGTATCCGCCTCGTCGACTTCAGCCTGACCTTCGGGCGCCTCTACCACGAGGATGACATGCGCCTCGTGGTTGCCGACGAGATCAGTCCGGACCGGTGCCGTCTGTGGGATGCACGGACCAACGAACCGATGGACAAGGACCGCTTCGCCCGTGATCTCGACAATGTCGTCGAGGGTTACCGCGAGGTGGCGACCCGCCTTGGGATTCTCTCCGAGCTCAACAATCTCTCCGAGGCGCCGGGACGTTGAAGGCCCGCGTACACGTCACCCTCAAGGACGGTGTTCTCGATCCCCAGGGCAAGGCCATCCACCGCGCCCTGGAAACCCTGGGATTTGCCGGCGTCAGGGACGCCCGCCAGGGCAAGGTCATCGATCTCGAACTCGATGGCGCCGACGAGTCCGACGCCAGACAGCAGGTGGACCGCATGTGCCGGCAGCTTCTCGCCAACACGGTGATCGAAGACTACACCATTGAGTTCGTCTGACGTGATCATGGCTCAGGCGGGCCAACACGGCGGCCGGCATCCCCGGTCTGGCGCGGGACCGGACCGGTGAAGGCCGCTGTCGTCCTGTTTCCGGGCACCAACCGCGAAACCGACATGGCTGATGCGCTGCGCCGCGCCGGCGCCGACGTCGTCATCGCCTGGCATCGCGACCCCGAGCTTCCCGCCGCCGATCTCGTCGTGCTCCCGGGGGGCTTTTCCCACGGTGACTATCTGCGCTGCGGCGCCATGGCGGCGCGCGCGCCCGTCATGGCTGACGTCGTCCGGAGCGCCGGAAGGGGCGTTCCGGTTCTCGGCGTGTGCAACGGGTTCCAGGTTCTCATCGAGGCGGGACTCCTGCCCGGTGCGCTGTTGAAGAATGCCGGACTGCGATTCGTGTGCCGGACCGTTCACCTGCGCCTCGAAAGGCGCTGTCTCCTGAGCGGCCACCTCGAAGCAGGCGACATCATCCGTGTTCCGGTGGCCCACGGAGACGGCAACTACTTTGCCGACCAAGATCTCGCCGCCAGGCTCGAGGATGAGGACCGCATCGTCTTCCGCTATGTCCCGGACGACCGCGGAGAGGGCAACCCCAACGGAAGCACCGGCGACATTGCCGGAATCATCAATCAGGCCGGCAACGTCCTGGGCATGATGCCGCACCCCGAGGATGCCACCGGACCCCGCCAGCAGAGCCGGGACGCCCTGCCCTTCTTCGAGGGCATTGTCGACAGCCTGTCATGAATGCGATCCTTCCCGACGTCGCGGCACGGCACGGATTCACGGCCGACGAGTACGCGAGGATCCTGGACCACATGGGGCGCGAGCCCAATCTGACGGAGCTCGGCATCTTCTCGGCCATGTGGAGCGAGCACTGTTCCTACAAGTCGAGCCGGCGCTGGCTCAAGGCCCTCGCCTCGAACGCGCCATGGGTGATCTGCGGGCCCGGCGAGAATGCCGGTGTCGTCGACATCGGCGACGGTCTCGCCGCCGTCTTCAAGATGGAGAGCCACAATCACCCGAGCTTCATCGAGCCCTTCCAGGGCGCGGCAACCGGTGTCGGTGGCATCATGCGCGATGTCTTCACCATGGGGGCGAGGCCGGTGGCCCTCCTCGACGTGCTGCGCTTCGGCAGTCCGTCGCATCCGCGCACCCGCCACCTCGTGTCGGGGGTGGTGAGCGGTATCGGCAGTTACGGCAACTGCACGGGCGTGCCCACGGTGGGCGGCCAGACCACGTTCCATGCCAGCTGCAACGGCAACAATCTCGTCAACGCGATGTGTGTGGGCATCGCACCGGCGGACCGCATCTTCTACGCCGCGGCGAGCAAGCCCGGCGCTCCCGTCCTCTATGTCGGTTCAAAGACCGGACGCGACGGCATCCACGGCGCCAGCATGGCGTCGACCGGGTTCGATGACGAGGCCGAAGCGAAGAGACCGACCGTCCAGGTCGGCGATCCCTTCACCGAGAAACTCCTCCTCGAAGCGTGCCTCGAACTCATGGAATCGGAATCGATCATCGCCATCCAGGACATGGGGGCCGCCGGACTGACGTCGTCTGCCGTGGAGATGGCCGCCCGGGGCGGGACAGGCATCGACCTCGATCTCGACGCCGTGCCACAGCGCGAGACCGGCATGACGGCCTACGAGATGATGCTCTCGGAGAGCCAGGAGCGCATGCTGATGGTGATCCACGAGCATGCCCTGGAGCATGCCCATGCGATTTTCGCGAAGTGGGACCTCGACTGTGTGCAGATCGGCCGCATCACGACAAACGGACGCCTCGTGGTCAGCATGAACGATCGTGTGGAGGCCGATATCGCCATCGGCCCCCTGGCTCATGAAGCGCCGGTCTACGAACGTCCCTGGGTCCTTCCCGAACCGCGTCAACCGCTCGATGTCCCCACCTCTCCGGTCACGGTGGAGGCGGCGCTCCTCACTCTTGCCGGATGCCCGGACCTCGCTTCGAAGCAATGGATCTGGGAACAGTACGATCACCTGGTCATGGGCCGGACCGTTGCCCCGCCCGGTGGCGATGCCGCGGTCATCGAGCTCCCCGGGGACCGGGGCCTCGCGATGACCGCCGATGCCACGCCCCGCTACTGTGAAGCCGATCCCGTGGCGGGCGGCCGCCAGGCGGTGGCCGAGGCGTGGCGCAATCTCGTCGCCGTCGGCGCCCGTCCGCTTGCGGTGACCGACTGCCTCAACTTCGGCAACCCGGAATCTCCGGCTGTCATGGGAACGTTCGTCGGGTCGGTCAACGGCATTGCCGAGGCCAGCCGGGCACTCGCCATGCCGGTCGTCTCCGGCAATGTCTCGTTCTACAACGAGACCCGGGGCGAGGCGGTCCAGCCGGCGCCGACCATCGGCGCCATCGGTCTCATCGATGATCTCGACCGCATGGCCTCCCTTGCCTTCGGCGGCGCGGACGAGACCATCCTTGTGCTCGGCGCCACGTCGTGCCACCTCGGCGCCAGTCTGTGGCTGCGGGAAATCACCGGCGCGGAGGACGGCCCCCCGCCGCCTGTCGACCTCGACGACGAACGGCGCACCGGCGAACTCGTTCTCGGCCTCATCCGCGATCTCGGCATCGCCTCGTGCCACGATGTCTCGGATGGCGGTCTTCTCGTCGCCCTCGTGGAGATGGCCCTCGCCTCGGGTATCGGCTTCCGGGTGAAGCGGCCGGATCATCATGTTGCCGCGCACGCCTACTGGTTCGGCGAGGATCAGGGACGCTTTGTCGTCTCCTCGCCCTCGGATGAGGTCGCGATCGCTCGGGCGGCGCGCGATGCCGGCGTCGCATGCACGGTTCTGGGGCGCACCGGCGGGAACGTGTTGACAGTCGATGACGGCCAGCCCATATCGATTGAGAGTGTCCGAACGGTCCACGAGCGCTGGTTGCCGGACACCATGGCCGGCGCGGGGGAGACATCCTGATGGCCATGAGCGCTGCGGAAATCGAACACCTCATTCTCGAGGCCTTCCCCGATGCCGCGATCGAGATCGAGGATCTGCGCGGCGACGGTGATCACTATGCGGCCACCGTCGTCAGCGGCGCCTTTGCCGGAAAGACACGGGTGCAGCAGCACCAGCTGGTCTACCGGGCGCTCAAGGGAAAGATGGGTGGTGAGTTGCATGCCCTCGCACTCACCACGCGCACGCCGGACTAGCGGCCCTCACCTGTGGCCTTCGGCACGCGGGTTGCCTAAGGTGGTTGCCGGGCACGGCACATGACGACGCTTCGAAGGAGACCGACACCATGGCACTGAACGAACACACAAAGCAGCAGATCGACAGGGAACTCGGCGGCAACGACGTGGTTCTCTTCATGAAGGGAACGCCGGTGTTTCCGATGTGCGGCTTCTCGGCGGCGTCCGTCCAGATCCTTTCCCACCTCGGGGTGCGCTTCAAGGGGATCAATGTCCTCGAGGCACCGGAGATCCGCGAGGGAATCAAGGCGTACAGCGACTGGCCGACCATTCCGCAACTCTACGTCAAGGGTGAGTTCGTGGGCGGATGCGACATCATGAAGGAGATGTACGTCAGCGGCGAACTGCAGAGCCACCTCGCCGAAATGGGAATCGAGACCGACCCCGTCTGATGACCTTCGCCGACCCGGGTGACATCACGATCTGGCATGCCCATGTCAGCTATGACCCTGCAACCCGCGACCAGGCACTCCTGTTGCGCGAGGCGATCGGTGAAACGTTCGATGTCCGTCTCGGACGCATGAGGGACGAACCGGTCGGACCCCACCCCAGGCCCATGTTCATGGCGGAATTCCCCGCCGGCGAGTTTGCCCGCCTGGTCCCCTGGCTCAGCCTCAATCACCAGGGCCTCTCCATCCTCATCCACCCGGAGACCGGCAACTTCATCGCCGATCACCGCGACAACGCCCTGTGGATCAACGAGCGCCTCGAACTCAACCTCTCCTGACACCCCGTCAGCACGCATTTCGGATGAAGATGATCCCCGGCATCATCCTCTTGCGCTAGTTCCCGCGCCAACCCGCCGCAAGGCGAGGCTCATCGCCCGCTGATCCTATCCGCACATCCGTCACATCGAACTCGTTTCCGGCTCCAGGGCTTCGGCGGTTTCGTTGCCTGTCATGGATTTCCGTAGCTCTTCCAGATCCCGCCGGATGTCCTCGGCAACCTCCTCTACCTCTTTCGCCACCCGGGGTTCCTCGCCGAGCGACTTCTCCAGCGCCGTGGTCAACGGCAGCAGCAAGTCGGCTGCGGGCGACGCCTGGATCAGGTCTCGCGTTCTCTCCTCCCCGAGAGCCACTGCGATCCTGGACAAACCGTCCAGCACTTCCTTGGGAAAAGCATCGAGCCTCGGCAGGACTGCCAACATGGCCTCAACGTCCCCCACACCTGCCGCAACATCACCTCCGGCAAGTCGTGCTTCAGCACGAAGCATGTGTGCCAACCAGTCGATTTCCGGCGACCTTGCGCCCCTCTTCTGGAACATCCCGTCAACCGCGGCAATTGCCGGCGCGGTCCGACCCTTCACCAATTCAACGGCCGCCTGCCCCAGCAGTGCGACCTTTACCAAGTCTTGCATCCTGGACGACTCATCCGCTCCGAACCGCCTCTCGACCTCGCTCCAAACTTCCAGCGCTTCCTCGACCCGGTACAGCCTGAAGAGCGCCGTAGCCTTGTTGACGAGAGTCGTCGCGACGGCGTCCAGGATTTCCGGCGCGTGGTTCCCCCCGAAGCGCCGTATGACCTCGTTCGAGACATCCAACGCTTCTTCCAGCCGGTTCAACCTGAGGAGCGCGTCGGTCTTGTTTTCGAGTGCAATGGCGACCTGTTCGACAATCTTCGGCGCTTCGCATTGCCCGAAGCGATCCACCAAGCGGCTCGACGCGCTCAGGGCTTCCTCGAACCGTTCTAGCCGAGTCAGCGCGATGCTCTTCCAGCCCATTGCCAGAGCCACTGCGTGGTCGACAGGACGGGCATCGCTCTCTTCGTACCGATGAATAGCATCTTCCAGCATTGCAATTGCCTCGTCCGGACGGTTCAAGAGTGCAAGAGAGATTCCTTTACCGAGGAGAGCCATGGCCACGACGAGGGAAAACACCACGGAATCACTGGCCGCGAAGCGTTCGATGACCTCGTCCCAAGCATCGACTGCATGCTCCAACCGGCCTTGCTCCACCAATGCACACGCCTCCGCGACGAGATTTTCGGCAGCGGATGAAGATGCCGGATCGATGACAATGTCGGCCGCCAGATCGCCGAACGTAGTTGGCGCGAGCGAGAACAGTTCCTGGCGATGTGCTTCCAGTGCCGGCAGCCGGACGAGTTGTAGAAACGCCATCCGGTAGAGCCCCAGTGACCGGTCGTCGAGATCCGTTGCCTCGTGAGCGATCGTGGCGCCGAATTCCTTCAGTTCGTCGACCGAATACCACCCCTGCATGAAGCGGATCAGGGCTTCGATCAGGGGAGCCTGACCGCGCGCCCGGCGCAACAGGTAGTAGATGTTGTAGAGTCGCTCGGCGACGTAGTAGAGCTTTCGGCGGACGGTGCCGCCGGCGACCTCGACGACACCCCGCTCGTTCAGGCGTTTGAGGTGCGCGCTGCACTGGCTGGTATCCAGCCTGGCACGGTGGGCAATTTCCCGGGCAGTGGCCGGTTTCCACAGATGTGCGAGAGCAAGATAGACCTTCCGCTCCTGTGCCGGCAGCGAGTCAAGGTGGCTTTTGAAGTATTCGGTGTGGTCATCAACCAGATCGAGAAGGTCTGCCATCAGTTCGCGAAACGAGAGGTCCGCCCCGAAACGGGCAACGATGGCGAGCAGCCGCGGGCTGCCGCCGGTGAGGATCCGCAACGCCTGTATCGTTTCCGGCGCCCGACACCGACCCGACACCGCTTGCCACAGGGTCGCGCAGTCGTCCTTGTCGAGAGGACGTAACGGAAGCACCCTGAACAGTTCGAAGAATGCCTTGTCCGGATTGTCGATCTCTTCGAAACGGCTGGTGGCGCTTGCCAGCAGGAGAATTCGAGGTTCGGTCTGGAACGTCTGGCGCAGACGCCAGGCCGCATCGTCTTCGCCGATGTCTTTGAGCAACATGTTCAGGTTCTCGACGACGAGAACGAGGCGCTTGCCTTCGCGGTCGGCGAAGTCCTGGAGCGCACCGAGACAGCGGTCCCCGAGCGTCCGGTCATCGCGTATCTGACTGAGGTCCTCGTATGTCCGATGTAGTTCCGGGCCGTCCTCCGGGGATGGCGCCTGGCCGGCCAGCCGGGACAGGCACTCCAGCCAGAATTCGCCGACGGTGGAGACTTCGTAGCTCTCCTCCGCAAAGACGATCGGGAAGAAGCACCCGGACAGGCTCTCGTCCCGGCGTATCTCCACCGCGATGCGCAACAGGAGGCTCGTCTTGCCGCTGCCGCGAGGGCCGATGACGATCTGATGCGTGTTCGCGCTTCCCGTGCACTCGCGCAGAACCTCGACCATGGACTCGAACTCGTCTGTGCGCACGCAGAAGGACGCCGCGAGCTCGTCGTCGGTGAGGAACCCCGGATTGTACTTTCGGGCGGTGACGGTCATCGGCCTGCGCCCCGTTCGGGCTCGATGGCAGGTTCGAAATTTGCGCCGTAGCGGCCCCGCCACCAGTCTTCGAGCAGTCCGGAAACGAAGCGGTGGCCGCCGTCCTCGCGCTCCAGATAGCCGTCATGTTCGAGCACATGCAGGATGCCCTCGACCGAAGGAGCACCGTCCTCTTCCCGTGCCCCGAAATGCATGCGGTACAGTTCGAGGGTGTCGCGGTCGAGACGGCCTTCGACAGCAGTTGCGGTCAGAATCTCCAGGGCGACCAGATAGCCGGACTTTCCGAGAACTGTCTGAAGCCGGCCTTCGTAATGCTGCAGGTCGGCCTGCCCCCGGACGCTCAGCATCTCGTGCAGATAGACCCGTTCCCCATCTTCCGGTGTGGCGTTTCGCCGACCCTCGTGCCGCAAGTGTTCGTGCAACTTGTCGAAGAACATCTGGACGTGGTGCGGGATGCAGCAGCGCAGCCGCCGGCACATGTCCTCGCCGACCTCCGGGGAAAGACCGATTCCGTAGGTTCCAGCGAGTTCCGCCAGACAGGCCGCGGCGGCGTCTTCGCTCCACGGTTTCAGGTCGTAGGCGGAATAGATGTTGGCGTGAGCGCTCAGCCCGGCCTGTTCCAGGAGCGGTTCGAGTCCCACGCTGCCGGACAGGATCGTGGTGACCTGTCCGCGATGGGCCTGGCCGTTTCTGCGCAGCCAGCTGAGGAATTCGTCCGCGGACCGCTTGCCCTGCGGCGTCGCGACTCCGGTGTCGTCCTTGAGCAGCCGGTTGACGAGAATCGGAAGCTCGTCGAGCGCCAGTACGACCGGCTTGTCGTCCGATGCCAGTGCCGAGAAGACTGCGTCGCCTCTCTGCGGCCAGTTTCCGGCGTCGATTCCCGCCCGCAGCCTGACCCTCATGTCTGCGACCGCAAGCTCCTCCAAACGGTCGCCGGCCTCCCGCAGGACATTCACGAAACTGCTCTTGATCCGGTCCCAGGCGCCGCCCAGCGGCCTCGCCTGTACGCCGATTTCCGCGATTGCGTCGGCCGGATCCATGGCAGCCTCCAGATCGACGAACACCGTGTCGACCTCACCGGCTTCCGCCAGCCGGCGGAGGAGTTCCCGCACGAGGCTCGTCTTGCCCATGCGGCGTTGCGCCGTCAGTAGCGTGTGGGTTCCCTCCCGAACGCGTTCCTCGAGCGCTTCGAGTTCGACCTCCCGATCGAAGAACCGGTCTCCGTCGACCCAGTTGCTTCCGCCTTTTCTGAGCACTGCACACTTCCCAACAAATCAGTTGGCAACAATATCGTTGGCAACTGATTTGTTGTCAACAGTGTTTCATCTGCCGGCGATTTTTCGCCTGCGCCGCCATGCGCACTCGGGTCCGCGCACGGGCGCCTAAGTGTACCTCTTGGCCAAGGCCTTTGAGATGGCAAGGAAAGGTCGACTTGGACGGTCAGCGGCTTCCCGTGGGACAATGGAGTCTTGCGAATGCTCTTCAGGATTTGGGCCGATAGGTCATGAACGCTTCAGTTGTCGCGGACTACCCCGGATCTCAATGTCACTAACCTCTTCCATAGGAGGATTTCCCGATGGCAGACAGCGATCTGGTTGCCAGTCCCGACCAGGCGATCGAGAACATTCTTCGCTACCAGGTGGCGCTCGAAGACGAGCAGCGAGGCGTGAAGCTGAGAGGCCTGATGTCACGTGTACACGCTTGGTATGCGGCCCGGCCGGCTGGCGAGCAATGGCTCTTTGCTCCCTCGAAGTTCGTGGGATACGTGGACAACACTGCGGCGGCTTACTTTCTGGAGAGAGGTTCGAGAGACGGACGGAAGACCGAGGACATTCTCCAGCAGTGGTTCCATCCCATTGAACCCGGCTCGCGCCAGGCCGAAACGCTGGGCCAGGCTCTGCGAGACTTCCTTCGGAGCCATGGACATTCGGGCCCGCGCAGGGGCGCCAGAATCTCCCTCCTGGCCGAGGTTTTCGACCACATCGCCAGTATCCCCGGGACCTCGGGCCGAGTCGTCATCGATCCCTCGGTCTGCGCTGGGCGGCCGTATATCCGGAACACCCGTGTCCGAGTGTCCGACATCCTGCAGCTCATGGCGTCCGGCGTGTCCTCGGAGAAGATCCTTGACGACTATCCCTATCTCGATGACGCAGACCTCAGAGCGGCCCTGGTGTGGGCTGCGGACGCGGTCGATCATCGTGTGATGTTTGCGACCTGATCCGTGCGCTGTCTGATTGACACGCAGCTGCCGCCGTGTTGGTGGTCGGCCAGCGGCACGGGGACTGCACGGCCTGACAGGCGAGGGCGGAGATGCAGGGGTGGCATGAAACACGGTACTGTTCCGCCAGACGGGCACGTTCCGTGACAACCAGAGTCGCTGACAGGACGCTTGATTCGAACGATCTCGGGTGTGAGCGCGGCATCACCATTCTCGCCAGCCGCACCTTGGCGGTCTGGGAAGGAACAACGATCAACACAGTCGACATGCCGAGGTGGGCGAGCCATCCGACGACAACGCCGGGTTCCAATGACTCCCTGTCAGGATGAGGCCATCGAGGCGTGCGAAACGCGGGCAGATGCCTACAATGCCCGTGGACGGTCACGAGCAGGAACACGTTGCGCGTCCTGACAGTCTTTTGCCACCCCGAAAGGGAGTCCTTCACCGGAGCGCTTCTCGATGCGTTCCTCGCGGGACTCGAGGATGCCCGTCACGCGTGGGAGCTGGCCGACCTTCACAGGGAGGGCTTCGATCCACGATTCCGCCCAGACGATTTTGCCCAGTTCACGAAGGGGCCGGCGGCCATGCCGCCGGACGTTCTGTGCGAGCAGGAGCGCATCATGCGCGCCGAGGCCATCGCCTTCGTCTTTCCTGTCTGGTGGTGGTCGTTTCCGGCCATGCTGAAGGGCTGGATCGACCGGGTGTGGTGCCAGGGCTGGGCCTACGACTTCACGATCCGGCAATCCCGCGGCCTCCTGGCACTGGAGCGGGCCGTTCTTCTCTGCCCTGCCGGGTCGTCCGCCGCCACCTATCGGCGCTACGGTTACCAGGAAGCGATGCGCCGCTCGATCGACGTCGGCGTCCTGGGCTACTGTGGTATCGACGATGTTGCGATGCACGTCTTTCCGGGAGTGGACGACGACAGTGACGCGCGGCCGGCCCACCTCGCAATGGCGCGGCAGATCGGGCGGGACATGACCGCCGAACCACCGGCGTCCGCCATGTCGTACCGTTCGCTGCCCGGTTTGTGACACGGGGGGACCCTTTCATGCGTATCGCTACACCCGAGACCTGGTATGAGACGACCTCCCTTGATGACGACGTGACACACATTCACGAGCCCTTCATCAAGGCCTTCTTCCGTTGCAACATCTGGCACGTGCGAGGTCGCGACCGCGACATGCTGGTGGACAGCGGCATGGGTGTCGTGAGTCTCGTCGAACAGGTGGCGCTGGTCACCGAACGCCCCTGCCTGGCGGTGGCGAGTCACACCCACTTCGATCACATCGGCTGCCACCACGAGTTCCAAGAGCGTCTGTGTCATCGTCACGAGGCCGGACTGATGGCGCGGCCCACCCGCGCCAACACGCTTGCGGACCCCTATGTCACCGACGACATCTTCACGCGGCGTCCTCCCGGGTCCTACAGTTCGCAGACCTACGAAGTAAGATCCGCACCGGCCACGCGGCTCATCGACGATGGCGACCGCGTCGATCTGGGCGACCGGAGTTTCGAGGTGATGCACACACCCGGACACTCCCCCGGCAGCATCATGCTTTGGGAAGCGGCCTCAGGCATCCTGTTCTCCGGCGACACGGTCTATGACGGACCGCTCATTGACGATGCCTATCATTCCGACAGGGATGCCTATGCCGTCACCATGAAACGCATTCACGATCTTCCGGTCCGTGTCGTCCACGGCGGCCACTTTCCGAGTTTCGACGGCAGGCGCTACCGCGCGCTCATCGCCGCCTGGCTCGGGCAGGGGACATGAATGTGCCGTGCGCCACATTGTTCGCCAGTCATCGTGAACGTTCAGCCGCAGGGCATGCGGGAAACCGGGTGCTGTGGCTGCGCCTGCTTTCCGGACACTGGCGAAGAAGCCGCGCGGTCGGTAACATTGTGGCGGCAAAACGGGAGGGGAGGATGACGGACCGGGCGGCAGGATTCCATGTGAGCAGGGCGTCGGATGCTTCGTGGACAGCCGATGACGGGGACTCGCCGTTCGTCAGCCGGGACCTCGGACTCGAGATGGCAACAGGGGGCAGATTCGCGGCTGATGTCAGCCGGGCGACAGGGCACGGAAAACTCGAGGACCTTCATTCCCACATGCTCGACTTCCAGATCGTCTACGTGCTCGAGGGGACCGCGACATTCTGGTACGAGGGCGAAGGCGAGGTGACGTTCGCAAAGGGCGACTTCGTGCACCAGCCGCCGGGAATTGCGCATCGCGTCGTCACCGTTTCGCCGGACTGCGAACTTCTCCAGGTAACAGCTCCAGCAGACTACGAGACGGTCGCCGCCGGCGCATCCTGATACCGTCATGACCGCCGGGCTCCGAGTCAGCGACGATCCTCTGGCCTCACCGGTCCTCGCTCCCCGCTACTACACGGATCCGGCGGTGTTCGAGGCAGAAAGGGCGAGCGTCTTCCACGCCTCCTGGATCTACATGTGTCATGCCGGCGAAGTGCCGGAACCGGGCTCCATGCTGCCCCGGACGATCCATGGCGAGCCGCTGGTCGTCGTGCGCAATCGCGAGGGGGAGTTGCGCGCCTTCCACAATGTCTGTCAGCACCGCGCCATGCCGGTCGTGAAGGAGCGGTGCCGCCGCAACGTGCTGCAATGCCCCTATCACGGATGGGTCTACGATCTCGACGGGCGTCTCGTCAGCGCCAGACGCACGGCGCATCTCGAGTCCTTCGACAGAACCTCGCTCGGCCTTCTTCCGGTGCGGTTCGCGGAGATTGACTCGTTCGTCTTCGTCAACATCGATGGCACGGCGCCTCCTGCCGAAGAAGTTTTCGGGCCGGTCTTCGCGGATGCCCGCGCCTGCGGCGTGGAGCCGGCAGGTCTGCTCAAGGCACGCCACATCGACTACGAGATCCGCGCCAACTGGAAGGTGGTGATCGACAATTTCGTCGAGTCCTACCACACCGAAGTCGCCCATCCCGGCTATTGCGAGTACGCGGACTTCGACCGCGCCTTCGTCGAGGACGGGCCCTGGCATACCCTGATGGGAGGCCCACCGGCCCGGCACGTGCTGGAATCCTGCCGCCGGGGCGGAACCCCCGGTGTGACGGCGAACCGCTACAACTGGGCATGGCCGACAACGATGGTGCTGTTCTCTCCCGGTCCCGCCAACCTTTTCATCTGGGAAGCGATCCCCCTTTCATGGGAACGGACCGTGTTCCGTCACACGTTCTTCTTCGACCGGCCCGAGGACGACCTGCTGCCCGAGCAGCAGGCGCACATCTCGATGGACGGCGCGCTGCAGGCCGAGGACACGGTGCTTGTCGAAGGAGTCTGGCAAGGGTTGAACTCCCGAGCGGCGCCGCAGGTCGGCCGCTACGTCGTCAACGACCGGGAAACACAGCACAGTGAACGGGCCGTGTGGCGGTTCCACCACCGCCTTCAGGGGCTCTACGATACGGACGACATCCATCAACACCACAATGGGGAGAGAGTTTCATGACATTCTTGACGAGAATATTCGGAATTGCCGCCGTGTTCATGGCAGGGATCGCACCCCTTCACGCGGCAGACGACGAACTCAACGCGCTGGTCTGGTGCGACCATTCTGATCCGGCGCTTCTCGAGCCCTTCGAGGAAGAGCACGGCGTCACGGTCAACATCAAGGAGTACGAAGGAACGGGCACCGCGCTGGCGCTTCTCGAGCAATCGCAGCCCGGCGACTGGGATGTCTTTGTCGTCGACGGGGTTGACGTTCCACGGATCGTGGAAGCCGGCTATCTCGCGCCGCTCGACCGGGAGGGCCTGCCGCTCGACGATATCTTTCCCGGCATTCGCGATTCCGAGATTCACGAGATCGGCGGCGAACTCTACGCCGTACCCGAGAAGTTCGGCTACAACACGATCTCCTACAATGCTTCGAAGGTGAATGCCGACGACATGCGCGACATCGCCGTTCTCTGGAGCGATGCCTACAGTGGCCGCATTGCGATCTACGACTACTACATTCCGCTCATCAACCTGGTGGCGATCGGTCTTGGTCTTCGCGAGGACGGCATCACCGCGGACGAGTTGCCGGCAATCCGCGAGCACCTGCTCAAGATGAAGGAGCGCTCCGCGATGGCGGGCGACGTCGTCTCCGTGCAGACTGCTCTTGCGACCGGCGACGTCGACATTATCGCCGGCGGCGGCGAATGGGCCACGGCGGTGTTGATGGCCGAGGATCCCAACATGGAATGGGTGAACCCGGATCAGGGCGGCGTGCGCTGGTCCCAGTCGATCGGCGTCTTCAGCGACGCCGGCAATCCTGAACTGGCCCGCAAGTTCGTCGAGTATGTCCTCAGCCCCGAAGGCCAGGCGCGCCTGGCGACCTCGTCGTGCTACTGGGCCATGCCCTCGAACAGCAAGGCCGCACTCACCGACGAGGAGAAGGCGACGCTGCGCTGGGATGAACAGGAGACATTCATTGCCAATTCCTGGCCCTACTTTATCCCGGATTCCGAGCTCGATGCCATGTTCCTCGATATCTGGACGGAAATGCTGCAGCACTGATCCTGCGCACGTATTTCGCGGACCGCAGACGTCCCGGCCCGCACGGCAGCGGGCCGGGACGGGAGTGACGGGATGAACCGGCGAGGACTGGCGGGCTGGGTCTTGCTGGCGCCGGCATTCCTGTGGCTTGCCGCATTCTTCGTCGTGCCCTTCGCCGTCATGGCGCTCTACAGCGTCTGGAGAAGGGACGGCACGCAACTGGTGCGCGAGCCTTCGCTCGCGAACTACGAGGCCTTCCTGGGCAAGAGTTACTTTCTCGATGCCCTCTTCAACTCTCTCGAGATCACGGCCATCACGGTGGTCCTCTCGGTGCTCTTCGCTTATCCGCTGGCCTATATCCTGGCCTTCCTCGTGCCCCGACGCTGGCAGCGACTTGGTCTCGTTCTCGCCATCCTGCCGTTCTGGACTTCATATCTGGTGCGTTCCTACAGCTGGCTCCTGGTGCTGTCGGAGAATGGTGTCATCTCGCAGACACTCGTCACCGTGGGCCTGCTCTCCGAAACCATGTCGTTTGCCAACAGCAACGGAGCCACCGTCCTGGGCTTCGTCCACTTCTTCACGATGCTCCTGACGCTGACGATCTACGCCAATCTGGTCCAGATATCACCGAACTACCGCAGGGCCGCCGAGGACCTCGGGGCATCCAGGATCCAGAGCTTGATTCATGTCGTCCTTCCACTGAGCCTGCCAGGTGTGATGATCGGTGCGTTCATCACCTTCGTATTGGCGATCGGCGACTACATCACACCGCAGATCCTGGGTGGCAACCGCGAGCTGGTCATGCCGCAGGTCATTCTTCTGCAGGTCCAGCGCCGGGCGGACTTTCCCATGGCGTCCACCATGTCTCTCGTTCTCATGCTCGTCGTCTCCGCCGTCTTCCTGGCGAGCGCGCGTTGGCTGAAGATGAATAGGGTCTGAGATGCCTCGGGTGCTCGCCGTCATTCCTGCCGCAGTCTACGTGCTGGCGGTCTACGCCTTCATCTACCTTCCTGTGGTCGTCCTTGTGATCTTCTCGGTTCAGGACGGAAGGCTCCCCGTTCCTCCCTTCAAGGGCGTGTCGTTGCGCTGGTATCACGAGGTCTTTTCGGACTCCGATCTCATGGAGGCGCTCGTCAATTCCGTCATGGTGGGAGTCGTTTCGGCGGCACTGGCGACCGTCATGGGCTTTCTTGCGGCCCATGCCCTGGCGCGCCACCGCATACCCGGCGCCGTTCTCTTCCAGTGGCTCTTCATGGCCCCGCTTTCGGTCTCCTACCTCATCATCGGCATCGGGCTTCTCATCACCTTCACGGCAACCGGCATGCCGAAGTCGCTGCTGTCCGTTGTCATCGGCCATGTCGTGATCAACCTGCCGCTGGCCTTCGGTATCTGCTACTCGCAACTGGGTGGCCATCAGGTCAGCGCAGAGCGCGCCGCGAGGGATCTGGGCGCGCGGGAATGGCAAGTCCTGGCGCTTGTCAGCGTGCCCATGATGTGGCCGGCGATCGCGGCGGCGTTCTTCCTGTCGTTCACCCTGTCATGGGACGAGTTCATCGTCGCCTGGCTCGTGACGCGTTTCGACGTCACCCTTCCGGTCGAGATATGGAGTCTGCTGAGAAGCGGTCTCGATCCCACGACGAACGCGGTCGGGACCGTGGTGTTTGCGATCTCCATGGCTCTCGTGATCGTCATGGAACTCTTCGTGTTCCGCAGGAAAAAGGCCCGCGCATGACCCGACCGCTCGTCAGCCTGGAAGGCGTCACGAAACTGTTCGGCGAGACCGTTGCGGTCAGGGACGTCTCCCTGGAAATCCGCGAAGGTGAATTCGTGGTGCTTCTCGGTCCTTCGGGTAGCGGCAAGACGACCCTGCTCAACATTCTTGCCGGTTTTGTCGAACCGACGCGCGGCCAGGTACTGATCTCCGGCATGAACATGAGCCGCGTGCCTCCCGCGAGAAGGCCTACCACGACGGTGTTTCAGGACTATGCCCTGTTTCCCCACATGAATGTCGCCCGGAACGTCGCTTTCGGCTTGGCAATGCGCGGCGTGCCGGCGCCGCAGAGGCGGCAACGAAGCGAGGCAGCTTTGGATCTCGTAGGCCTGTCGGGCGCGGGCGACCGGCGTGTACACGAACTGTCAGGCGGCCAGCGGCAGCGGGTCGCCCTGGCTCGGGCCATCGTCGTCGATCCCCAGGTCCTTCTTCTGGACGAACCCTTAGGCGCGCTCGATCTCAATTTGAGGCGGCAGATGCAGGAGGAACTGCTCCATCTGCAGCGGCACCTGGGAACCACCTTCGTCCACGTAACGCACGATCAGGACGAAGCCATGAACATGGCGGACACGATCGTGGTCCTCAACGAAGGCAAGGTCGAGGACCAGGGACCTCCCGCCCGGATCTACCTGAAACCCGCAACACGGTTCGTCGCCACGTTCATGGGCGACAGCAATCTGGTCGAGGGCATGGTCACCCGAAGAGACGACCATGGCGTCACCGTCGCCACCGCGCTCGGCGCACTGGAGCTTCCGGTCCGCGACCTTCCTGAGGGGCGTGTGATCCTCTCCCTCAGGCCCGAACAGATCGTGCCGGTGCCCGGCGACGGATTCGCGGCGCTCGGCGAAGGCGTGATCAGGGAGTGCCACTTCAGCGGTACGCATGTCCGCTGCCGCCTCATGGCGGGGCGCGACGGCGACCAGGAGTTTCAGGTGCACCTGCCGGCGCGCACGGCTGTGCAACCCGGCGATCGCCTGAGCCTCTATGTCGACCCGGTTGATGTGGTGGCGCTTGCCGGCTGAATCCGCTCCAGAACAACGTTGAGTACCGAAAGGCCGCGTGCCGCGGCGCACAGGCCATCGTTCTCGCTGGCGTGTCCGGTGCCTGTCATCCGGCAAGCAAATGGTTGCTGTGCAGTTGCGTTTCGCCGCCTTCGTTGGGCTCATGAAAAGCTGACGTGAAGCACGGGTGCCACTCCGCTGGCGGCCATGCGTCCTTGCATCCAGGCTCTCCGGCGTTATGGTGCCGCGCACCCTGCGGGTGCCCCCTTCCAGCCTCACATCCTCATGATGAACCTGCGCAACATTGCGATCATCGCCCATGTCGATCACGGAAAGACGACGCTGGTGGACGTTCTGTTCCGCCAGTCCGGCACGTTCCGTGACAACCAGAGAGTCGCCGACAGGGCGCTTGATTCGAACGATCTCGAGCGTGAGCGCGGAATCACCATTCTCGCCAAGTGCACCTCGGTGGTCTGGGAAGGGACGACGATCAACATAGTCGACACGCCCGGACACGCCGACTTCGGAGGCGAGGTTGAACGTGTCCTCGGCATGGTGGATGGCGTTCTCGTGCTGGTGGACGCCACGGAAGGCCCGATGCCCCAGACCAGATTCGTGCTCTCCAAGGCGCTGGCGCTGGGTCTGCGGCCAATGTGTGTCGTGAACAAGGTCGACCGGCCGGATCAGCGGGCGCGTGAGGTCGAAGGGGAAATGTTCGACCTCTTCGCGTCTCTCGATGCCAGCGACGAACAGCTCGACTTCCCGACCCTCTTCGCTTCGGCCAGGGAAGGCTGGGCATCGTTGACGCCGCAACGTGACGCGAACGACATGACTGCGCTGTTCCAGTCGGTTCTCGAGCACGTTCCGCCTCCGACCATCGACAGCTCGGCGGACTTTCGCATGCTGGCCACGATCCTCGAGGCCGACCCCTGGCTCGGCAGGATCGTGACCGGGCGCATCGCCTCGGGGTGCGTGCGCCCCAATATGACGGTCCACGCTCTTTCCCGAGACGGCGGCCTGATCGAGACCACCAGAGTCACCAAGGTTCTTGCCCGCCGCGGACTGGAAAGCGTGTCGCTGGAGGAGGCCCATGCCGGAGACATTGTCTCGCTTGCAGGCCTGGATGTGGCGACGGTCGCCGACACCGTGGCCAGCCCCGGCGTGAGCGAACCACTGCCGGCTACGCCGATCGACCCCTCGACGATCGCCATCACCTTCTCGATCAACGATGCGCCCCTGGCGGGACTCGAGGGCGACAAGGTGACATCGCGCGTGCTTCGCGACCGCCTGTTCAGGGAAGCGGAGGGCAATGTCGCCATCGAGGTCTCCCCGGTGCCGGACGACGACGCGCTCGAGGTGTCGGGACGCGGCGAGCTCCAGTTGGCCGTCCTGATCGAACAGATGCGCCGGGAAGGCTACGAAATGTCAATCAGCAGGCCACGCGTGCTGCTGCGCGACAATCCTGAAGACGGGACGCTCGAGGAACCGATCGAGGATGTCGTGGTGGATGTCGACTCCGAGCACGCCGGCGCCGTGGTGGAAACCCTGTCGCGTCGCAGGGGCGAACTCAGGGACATGAAAGCTCTTTCCGGCGGCAAGCAGCGTCTCGTCTTCCAGTGCCCGTCACGAGGACTGATCGGCTACCACGGCGAGTTCCTCGGCCGCACCCGGGGAACCGGTGTCATGCACCGCGTCTTCCACGCATACGGGCCGCATCGCGGGCCGCTGCCGACACGGCGACAGGGCGTCCTCGTGTCGCTGGAGCGAGGAAGGGCATCGGGCTATGCCCTCTTCGGTCTCGAGGACCGGGGTCGCCTGATGGTCGGTCCGGGCGAAGATGTCTATCCCGGCATGATCATCGGCGAACACAGCCGCGGCACCGATCTCGACGTCAACCCTCTCAAGTCGAAACAGCTCACCAACTTTCGGGCGGCAGGCAAGGATGACGCCCTCGACCTCTCTCCGCCGATGCGCCTCACCCTCGAACAGGCCATCGCCTGGATCGACGATGACGAACTTGTCGAGATCACGCCCGCGTCAATTCGCCTGCGCAAACGCTATCTCGATGTCCACGAACGCCGCCGTCACGCCCGCGCAGGAAGGTGAAGCCGAGGCAATCGCAACCAGGATCTCCGCAATTCAGAAGGACATCGAGAGGCTCCGGCACATTCCAGTCCTTCGTCGGGCAATGAGACGGCAGACTATTCCACCAGATCGAAACGCAACGTCTTTGCAAGTCCTGCAACGTGGTCCAGAAACATGCGGATGCGCTCGGTCTTGCGCAGATCGGGATGTGTAAGAATCCAAAGATCGGTGGCCATCGACGGAATTGCTCCGCCCACGCGGCTCAACTGCTCTTCATTCTCCCCAAGGTAGCAGGGCAACACTGACAATCCGAGCCCGGCTCTCGCGGCAGACAGCATCCCGTAAACCGTATTCACGCGAATTCGACACCGCTCGACGAGGCCTTGCTGCTTGAGCCAACGATCGTACTCCGGATAGGTCATGCTGTCGTCCGGGCCGATCCAGTCGATGGAGGCCATCGCCTCATCGCTTTCTGGGCCCGGAGCCAGCGTTTTCGCCACGTAGACCGCCTGTGCAATGGTTCCAAGTCGTCGACCGACGAGACCCTCGTCCGGCCTGTGGACCGGTCGCACGGCTATGTCTGCTTCCCGTCTGGAAAGGCTGAAGACATCATTCGAGACCACCAGATCGAGGCGGATGTCGGGGTAGGCGCGACGGAACTCCAGCAGACCCAACGACAGCCAGCCGAAGAGCAGCGTGTCGGTGGTGGTAATCCTCAACGTTCCCGACGGTCGCAAGTCTCGACCGACGATTCGGCGTTCAACCGCCAGGACATCAGTTCTCAGTCGTCGTACCAGCGCGGAAACCTCCTCCGCCGCTGTCGTTGCGGTGTAACCGGCACGGGCCCGATCAAAGAAACGCACCCCCATCTCCTGCTCGAGCCTGTTCAGTCTCCGAAACGCAGTTGGATGGCTGACTTGAAGCGCGCGCGCCGCCCCGGAGAGTGTTCCAATGTCCGCAATGGCATGCACAAGACACATGTCGTCCCAGGACAGAAGGTTGTACGTTCTTGCAATTTTCTTTTGCATTTGTACCGAATAACGTTGCGTGCATGGATAGCATAGGATGCCGCAACCAGTAGTCCAGAGCCAGGGGCCAAGCCGGTGCACGCGCTGATCGTCCACTGCCATCCAGAGCCGGCGTCCTTCAACGCAGCACTCACGGCGGTGGCCAAAATGACACTGCAGGAGCTGGGATTCTCAGTCGACATCTCGGATCTCTATCGCGAATGGTTCGACCCGTGTGAACGCCCGGAGCATTATCCGGATCGCAAGAACAGAGACGTTTTCTCTCCATTGGGTGAACAGCGTCATGCCTTCGAAACAAATTCGCTGCCCGAAGACGTCCAGAGAGAGATTGCACGGCTGGAAGATGCGGACTTGGTAGTGTTTCAGTTCCCGATTTGGTGGCACGGCCAGCCAGCCATACTCAAGGGATGGTTCGACAGGGTCTTTGTGAATGGGGGCCTCTATACGAGCACAATGCGCTACGATCGCGGTTACTTTCGCGGCAAGAAGGCCTTGTGCTCGGTCACGACCGGAGCTCCTGAAGTCGCGTTCGGGCGTGATTCCCGTGCCGGGGACATCGAACAGATTCTCTGGTCAACCCACTATTCGCTTCACTACTTGGGCTTCCACGTCTTGCCCCCCTTTGTGGCCTTCGGCATCCAGGGACATGGCTACACCTACGCCGATGAAGACAGCAGCAATCAGCGTCTGATCCTGTATCGGGAAACTTGGATGGAGCGGTTGAATGGTCTGGAAAGGGACACGCCTCTCGAATTCCCTGTGTGGGACGACTGGGATGAAGACGGCCGTGCACAGCCGTCTCTCTGACCGAGTGTCGGACTTCCTCGTCGCATTCGGGACAGAACGATCATTTCTGTTCGCGAGGCCTGACTTCCAGCGCAGTTCAGGCCCTGCCTCTTCAGGGGCAGCCCATGGCCCTCGTGCGCACGTCTGCGCTTGAGCACCAGGCACCTGCACCCTGCTTGCGCTCTGGCACTCTCGTCATCGCAATGCACGCTCGCCAGGTTCCGGTCGAATGTGTTCCCGATCAAGGTAATTGCGGTGCCGAGCCCAGGCACCTGATCGCGCTTGCGATCGGCCTCTTCCTGTTCCCCGATCCGTCGAGTGCCGCCGAGTCGCTCAAGACTGCAACGGTGATGGCTGGACTGCATGAGTCTTGTGCGTCATCGATCAGGAAGTGAAACAGGGCGGGTCTACCGGGCTCATTCCCGGCAGACAGCGTGAGCCACAGACCGGACGCCCTGGGCATCCCCATCTGTTCAGTCACAAAGGACTTGGCTCTAGCCCGAAGCGAGGGCGTCGAAGGTCTCCACGTCGACGGCGGGCGAGGTCAGGAACCCGATCCCGGTCATGCGTGTCAACTTGAGTGAGACCTGCATTGCGGTTTCGACATCCGGCAGTTCAACGAAGAGGATGAGGTCGAAGGCCCCGAGCAGCGCGTACATGCCGATCACCTCGCCGCCGCTTTCTCGGACCACCTCTCCCGCCTGGTCGGTGCGCGACGCACTGATCCCTTCCATCGACCCTTGCGTGTATTTTCCGAGCATGACGAACTTGGCCATGATGCCCCCTTCGGTGCGAATTCAGTGTTCCTCGAACCGTGCCCGATGCAGACGGGCAACGCAAGATGGAGGTTGACATCGCCAAGTGCAGACCAAGCGTGCACTTGATGTCACGGTAACAATTCGGAGGACGGTCGAATCATTCTGACGCCGGTGCGGGTCAACCGTGCTGACGGCGTGGGGGCGAAGCTCGCCAGGCTCGGGCTCTCGGATTCCGACGTAAAGGATGCGGTGGCATGGGCGCGGTCTGGCGATTGAGGCCAGTCCGTTCGGTCCTTGACACAAATGTCCTGGTCTCGTCCCTGCTGTTTCACACCGGCCAGGTATCGTGGCTGCGCGGTGCCTGGAGGCAAGGCCGCATCCGCCCACTCGTCAGCCGTGAGACCACTGCGGAGTTGATCCGGGTCCTCGCTTACCCCAAGTTCGCGTTGAGTGCCGACGATCAGCGCGAACTGCTCGACGATTACCTCCCCTATTGCGAAAGTGTCGATGCCCCCGCCAGGCCAGTCGCAGTACCGGAATGCCGCGATCCGTTCGACCGATTCTTCCTCCACCTCGCACTGGCCGGAGAGGCGGACGTGCTTGTCACCGGCGATGCCGACACTCTGGCGCTGGCAGGCACTTTCACCGTGCCGATACTCTCCACCGGCTCGTTTCGGCGAAAGCTGTCGGGTGAGGAAGAAGCGGACGACTGACCGCTTCCCTGCAGTGGAGTCCTGGTGCCTGCTGCGACAGGGCGTCGAAGTGCGCAGTGCGATGTCATCACGCTGATTCGCCCGAAATGCGATCGATCAGCAGCTTGACACTCGGACAGTATCCCGGCCCGGAACGCCGCATCGGACACCAGGTTCTTGCGAAGCTGCGGGATACGATCACCGGACGTGATGAGATTTCCGCAACGGCGCTGGAAGGCTCAAGGCCCGTTCTGCCTCAGCGTGTTCGAAGGCTTGCGCATAGCCGCGAATCTCGTTGCCCGACGATCCCTCGTCGCGAAGGACCCGCTTCCAGTTGCCGGCGATGATCTTCGCCATCCTTCGCGCTTCCTCTCCGGCGGTAGCCGACTCGACATCGAAGAACTCGCTCGCCTCAAGGGCCAGATCGAGCGACGCATCAAATGATCCACCCTGCATGATGCCCGTCTCGAGAACGCGATGCCGTGATGGAGACGGGTTGATGTCGAAGGCCGGCGAAAGCCGCCACCGGTCATTGCCGGCATAGATAAACCCATGGTTCTTCAGGTGATCGTCCCGGTTCGATACAAGAATGGTAAAGACGATCCGCCGCCACAGTTCATGGAGATCGTCGGCAGGCTTGCTGGAGATCTGCCGGATCACCTCTGCAATGTCCGTGTAGTACCCTCCTTCATCATGTTTCCAGTCCAGAGCGCTGCGCGCAGACATGTAGGGAACGCGTGCTTTGCCACGCCGATCAAAACGCCTCACGAGGGCGATGGGAGTGTCACTGTCACGAAGTTCCAGTCGTGCTTCGGCCGCGCGCAAACCACACATCCCTGCAAGTTTGAGAACCGCCACCTCTGCTCGCTCAACCGGATTCGCGTCATGTACCGCAGTGAACTTTGCGATCCACAGGTGACCGTCGCCTTCGACACTGGCCTTGGGGCGTGCACCACCAAGAGACCCCGCCGCACCGGCAAGGTCACGCACCTCTTGCCCGACACCGTCCGGGTCCCTCTCGAACCGTTGTACCAGAGTTCGCAGGCGTGCGAGCTCAACGAGACGGGGGATGGGCGGACCAGGGCCGCATAGAGGTTCCATGTCCTCTCCCAGGAACCGCAGGGCGCCTTGTCTCGTGCGATCATCCGACAGCACGAGATAATCGTATTCGCTGAGCCCGCCGCCCAGAGCCTTCGTCATCAAGGCGCGGCCCCAGGCGTCGGGAGCGGCATCGGAAAAGCACCCTGGAATGGCCAGGCGTCTGGCGTCCTTTCCCGAACTGTAGTGGCTTCCCCGGCGTAGAGGCAATCCGGGTGAAAGCGCAAAGCGGTCCCGTTGAGAGAGCCATTCATCCGCATATTCGAACTGCGAATGCTGGCGGCGGCCATCGGTTTCGAAACGCAACCGTCCGAGGACCCGCTTACTGCTTCCCAAGGCCACAATCGCCTCCGGCATCAGAATCCAACACCCTCTTCATCGTCGTTGCCGGAGTGCGCCGGATTGCGGTCCGTCGAACCTGAAGGCGCCTCCGGTCGTCGCCTTGTGTCGATGCGCCTTGGAAGCCTCTCCCTCTCCATGAGCAATCCGGTGACATCGCTTCCGGCATCAAGAAAACCGGAGATGCGATCCAGTTCCCCCAACACCATGCACGCCATCGCCAGGGTTCCGATGCCGACTCCGCCATCGCCTTTCTCGAGGCGAGCGACAGTTCGCTCGGACACTCCCACGCGCTCTGCAAACTCCTTCATAGGGATTCGCCGCTTCAGGCGGGCGACCCTGAGGTCGGCGCCCAGCGACCGCAAGGCATGGTGGGCACTTGGAGAGAGCATTCTAACCGACATATATAAACTCTATTGACATCGAAAAGGTCAAATATGTCAGTTAGCACGATTGACTGTTTCCTTCAAGGAACGAGGCAGGTCCATGGCACCTTTACTGGGAGACACCGCGAGATCGAGGGCCGGAGCAGTGGCGATGAGATCGCCCATGGTATGATTACAGGCGGAATCGGTCGTCACCGCACCACGGCTTACGCCAACGTTCCGGTGACGAGCATGGTTCCCGGAGGCTTTGCCATCCTGAGGCGCCTCCTCATGGACACGGACCGCATCCGCCCAGACACCGTGATCGATACCGGGCAATCGGCGGCAACGCCGGACCGCTGCCGCTCCCGTCCTCAGCCTTGAACCTGCGGAGCGCCGGCCAGGGACTGCACCAGACGCACCAGCTCCGCCTGCCGTGAGAGTCCTCGCTTGGCAAACATGTTCTTCACGTGCGAACGGATGGTGCTCTCCTTGCGCCCCATGGTGGCCGCGATCTGGCTCACGCTCATGCCCTGGGCCAGCAGCACCGCCACCCGGCTCTCCATCCTCGTGAAACCGAGAGTTGCAGCAACCACGCCATCATCGAAATCGGCTCCGCTCGCCGGGTCGACGATCAGGACCAGCGCCGCAACCGGCCATGTCGGGTAGTTCGTTTCCTGCCGGCTTACCGGGATTACATGCAGCACCAGGGGCGGCGATTCGTCCGGGCGTTCCACATTCGTCCAGCCTCCGGCGACCTCAATCCCGAACGGTGGCAGGGCGCGGCCCACAAGTTCCTGGAGACCGGCATTGTCCCGCCGCGTGCGGGCGAAAAGGAATCCGCCCTTGTCGGACAGGCCATCGCCGGTCCGCAGCAGGCTCCGGGCGCGGTCGTTCACCTCCACGATCTGTCCGCGCGCATCGAGCTGCACGATGCCCAGGTCGGTGACATCCAGCAGTTCCGCCATCGTGGAGCCCATGGCGCTGGCGCCGGACAGCGCATGACGGACGTGCACGGTCTGGCGAATGTGCGGCAGGAGACGCTGGATCAATTCGCATTGCTCGGACGACCAGCCCTCACCGTCAACAGGGTCGTTGATTTGCCACAAGATGCGCGTTTCTCCAGGCCCGTCGAGACGCACGTTGATCGCGTTTCCGGCATGGGCAAGGGTTCGCAGTGCGTTGTATGCCGCAGACGTCTTCAGTTCCTCATCGGTGTAGAGGCTCGTGATGTGGAACAGCCTGTTGTAGGGGAGGCGCCGCAACCGGGGCGTCCCTTCATCGATGGGATAGTAGTTTTCCAACCAGAGCTTCTCCAGGTCCCGGCGCCGTTCCCCACGCAAGCAGGTCCACAAGAAGTAGAATCGATAGTCCCTTTCCGAATTCCCGTCGCCGCTCACCAGGGAGCAGCCATGGGTTCCCAGGGCTTCCTCGATCTGCGTGGAGGCGCTCGACCAGCGGGCATCGTCAAGCGCCGCCTCGTGCAACGACGCCAGGATGTGTTCTAACGCGTCAGGCTTCATTCTGACCTGGGCTTCATAGGCGGACGCTCCGAACTCCTGATGACCCTTGCCACGCGAGAAGCGCTATCCATCGTTGCCGACAATCCCGGGCTGCAGGCTTTCTTGCCCTCGTCGACGCAGCCGCTTGCAGCCGGGTCTCTGTCGTCAAGAACGGGCAGGCCGCCCGCATGTCTTCACACATCATCAAACCCCAAGAATTGGGGAGGATTATCCTAGTGCGAACGTCCATGCTTCCCCAATACTGGGGAAGCGTGTCACGATTGTGCGTTTTGTGCGGGAAGGCGAACGACTTCCGTCAACCTGGTTTCCCGGTCTGCGTCGGTGGTGAACTCCATGTCACCGAATCTGAACACTGTGCCGCGTGACGCCACCCGTGATGCCCATGGCGTGATGAGGTTCAGCTGTTGGCGGCGCCGGCCCGTTTCATGCCTGCCCGCATAAGCGTCACCGACTGCCAGGCGAGGTGGGCCCTGATGGCCATGCCACAGCGGATCATGATGAGTACGCCGGCATGGAGCCCGGTGTGTGAGCCCCGGTGACCTTGCCGGCAAGGACACCCGAACGGCAGACGAGGCCCGAGCCGTCGCGAACCGGACCGAGGGTCCCGCCTTCGAATGCCTCGTCTGTGTCCTGTGTCGTCCCTGAGCCCGGCCCTCGCGGAACGTGTTGGCGGGATCATGGAGGGTGATCGCCTGCTCCAGGCCTTGGAGGCTCCCCGCCGTGCCGAAGATGTGGCGCTCTGCCAGGCGTCCGACTCCCTGGCGTCTCGACGCTGTCAGCTCGTTCGGAGTCCGGCTGCACGGGGATGGAGCAAACCGGTCGATGCGTCCTGGTCCGCGGACCAGTGTCCGATACGAAGAAGGCGGCGGTTCGGGATGGCCCGGAGGTATCCGGGGATCAGGCCTTGGAATAGAACTCCACGACGAGGTTGGGTTCCATCCTGACCGGATAGGGCACCTCGGCGAAGGACGGGGTCCGGTGGAAGACACCCCGCATGCGGTCGATGTCGACCTCCAGGTATTCCGGCACGTCGCGGTCACCTGACACCACGGCCTCGAGCACGAGGGGCAGCTCGCGCGAGGCCTCCTTGATCTCGATCACGTCCTCGGGCTTCACCCGGTAGCTCGGAATGTTGACCTTGCGTCCGTTGACACGGATGTGGCCGTGATTGACGAACTGCCGGGCGGAAAAGACCGTCGGCACGAACTTCATGCGGTAGATCACGATATCAAGCCGGCGCTCGAGAAGGCCGATCATGTTCTCGATGGTATCGCCGCGGTGCCGGTAGGCTTCCTCGTAGACACGGCGGAACTGGCGTTCCGTGATGTTGCCGTAGTAGCCCTTGAGTTTCTGCTTGGCGGCAAGCTGTACACCGTAGTCGGTCGGCCGGCGGCGTCTCGACTGGCCGTGTTCACCAGGCGCATAGAGCCGGTTTGTCAGGAATCTCTTGGGTCGGCCCCAGAGATTCTCGCCGTTGCGGCGGCAGATCTTGTACTTCGACGACAGGCGCTTGGTCATCCGGCCTTCACAGTTCTCTTGCCCACGTTCACATCAATGTCCCTGGCGGGAGTGCCGGCGCCTTGTAGTCAAGCGCTTCCGTCTTGTCAAACCGAATCCCCGTCGGGACGTCCCGCAAGGGCGCTCACCACACCCCGCAGGGTCCGCACCTCCCTTCCGGAGAGACCGGCGCGCTGGAACATGGTGCGCAGGTTGCGCACCGTCACCGGTCTCTGCTCCCGATTGCGCAGGAACCCCGAGGAATCGAGGGCGCCGACGAGCTGATCGAAGAACCCGTCGAACTCCGCCATGGTCGCCGGTGCCTCGTCAGTGCGCCATTCCGCGACCGCCTCGCTGGAACCGGAGCACTCCCAGGCCAGCACGAGGACGGCCTGGGCGAGATTGAGCGACTGCTGCCGGCCCGGGGTGGGGATGCGCACGAGGGCATCGGCAAGAACCACCTCGTCGTTGGCAAGACCGGTGCTCTCGGGCCCGAAGAGAATGCCGGTCCGCAGATCCCCGGAACGGCAGGCCTGTGCCACCTCACCGGGAGTGAGCACGGGTTTGGCCATGTCGCGATGCCGCGCCGTGGTGGCCCACAGGCGGTGGAGGTCGCCGACGGCTTCACGCGCGGTGGCATGAATCCTGGCGCGCTCGAGAATGTCGCCGGCTCCCGTCGCCATCGCCCGGGCGTCCGCACTGGGCCAGCCGTCACGCGGCGCCACGATACGCAGATCGTCCAGTCCGAAGTTCGCCATGGCGCGGGCCGCGGCGCCGATGTTCCACCCGAGCTGGGGACGCACCAGAATGATGGCTGGCGGAGCCATCACGCCGGCGCATTCTCGCGCAGCAGCTTGTAGGTGATGGAATCGACCAGCGCCTGGAACGAGGCGTCGATGATGTTGGCGGAAACCCCGACTGTGCTCCACGGCATGTCGCTGTCGTCGGTGCTCTCGATGACCACACGTGTTACCGCCCCGGTGCCGGCCTTGGGCGACAGGATCCTTACCTTGTAGTCCACCAGGCGCCAGCCGCCGAGGTAACCGGCATACTTGCCGAGATCCTTTGCGAGGGCATGGTTGAGAGCATCGACAGGACCGTTGCCCTCGGCCACCGAGAGCAGGCGTTCGCCGCCGACGATGAGCTTGACCGTCGCCTCCGAACTCGTCACGAGTCTGCCAAGGGCGTTGTGACGCCGCTCCACGAGAACCCTGAAACTCTCGACCTCGAAGTAGGTGGGAACCGTCCCCAGAAGCCGCCTGGCCAGCAGTTCGAAACTCGCCCCGGCGCCGTCATAGGAAAACCCCTCGAATTCCCGGGCCTTGACCTCCTCGACAAGGCTGTCAAGGCGCGGATGACCGGCGTCGACCTCAATTCCCGCCTCGGCGAGGCGGGCCAGGATGTTGGATCGCCCCGACTGCCCGGAGACCACGATATGACGGCGGTTGCCGACACGTGCCGGCGGCACGTGTTCATAGGTCCTCGGATCCTTCATCACCGCCGAGACATGCAGGCCGCCCTTGTGGGCAAAGGCAGCGTTGCCGACATAGGGCGCGTGGTGATCGGACGGATTGTTGAGCATCTCGTCGAGCATGCGGGAAACTCGCGTCAGCTGCTTCAGATCGTCATCGCCAACCCCGGTCTCGAAGTCGGTCTTGAGCCGAAGCGTCGGAATGACCGACACAAGGTTGGCGTTGCCGCAGCGTTCTCCCAGGCCATTGAGCGTCCCCTGCACCTGGCGGACTCCTGCCTCCACAGCCACCAGGGAGTTGGCCACGGCGTTTCCGGTGTCATCGTGGGCATGGATGCCCAGGCGCTCGCCGCCCAGGCGCGCCGAAACGGCGCCGACGATCTCTCCCACCTCCCCCGGAAGGGTCCCGCCGTTGGTGTCACACAGCACCGCCCATCGCGCTCCCGCCTCGAGGGCCGCCTCGATGCAGGCGAGCGCAAAGCCGCTGTCGGCCTTGTAACCGTCGAAGAAGTGCTCCGCATCGAACAGGGCCTCGGCGCCGCTGGCCGAGATGTGCGCCATGGAATCGGCGATCATGGCGATGTTCTCGTCCCTGGTGATCCCCAGGGCCAGATCAACGTGGAAATCCCAGGCCTTGCCGACAAGGCAGACAGCGGGCGTTCCGGGGGCCATGACACCGCTGAGACCCGGATCGTTGGCGGCGCTGCGCCCGGCGCGACGCGTCATGCCAAAGGCGGTAAAGCGCGCCCGGGAGAATGACGGCGGCGAGGCGAAAAAGGCGTCGTCCACGGGATTTGCTCCCGGAAATCCGCCCTCGACATAGTCGACGCCCAGGCGATCGAGGGCCTCGGAGACCTGGATCTTGTCGGCAAGGGAAAACGACACGCCATGAGTCTGGGCGCCGTCCCGCAGGGTGGTGTCGAACAGGTAAACACGCTCTCCCATCAGATCCGCCTCCAGGTCGTTCCCCCGGGTCCGTCCATGAGTTCGATTCCCTCGTCCCTGAGTTCGTCGCGAATGCGATCCGCTACGGCGAAGTCCCTTCTCGCACGGGCCTCGTCGCGCCTGGCAATCGCCTCGGCGACGGCATCATCCACCGTCCCCTGGAACCAGGAGTCGGCCGGCTCCTGGAGCATGCCCAGAAGGCCCCCTGCCCCGCGCAACGCGCCACCGGCCCCCCTTTCGCCCTTGCGGGCCCGACTCTCGAGACCATGCATCACGGCAAGCGCCCGCGGCGTGTTGAGATCATCGCCGAGTGCCTCGATCACCTCGTCGGGAGGGGATGCGGCCGGGGGATCCCCCGCCTCCTGGAGGACGCGGTAGAAGCGCGTGACCTGGGATCCGGCCTGTTTGAGGAGATCGAAACCGAAGTCGAGGGGCTTGCGGTAGTGGGTGCCGAGAAGCGCCAGGCGCAGGACTTCGCCGGGCCAGTCCTTCAGAAGGTCGCGCACGGTGTGGAAGTTGCCCAGCGACTTGGCCATCTTCTCGTCGTCGACGGTCACAAAGCCGTTGTGCATCCAGATCCGGGCAAAACCGGCGTCGGGATGCGCCGCGCAGGTCTGGGCAATCTCGTTCTCGTGGTGGGGAAAGACAAGGTCGTTGCCGCCGCCGTGAATGTCGAAATCCAGCCCGAGATGGCAGGCGCTCATGGCCGAACACTCGAGGTGCCAGCCCGGGCGCCCGTAACCCCAGGGGCTCTCCCATCCGGGAAGATCGCCGGAGGACGGCTTCCAGAGCACGAAGTCGGCATCATTCCTCTTGTAGGGGGCCACATCGGAACGGGCCCCGGCGATGATATCCTCCATCGTGTTGCCGGAGAGCCGGCCGTAGGCGGGCCAGGACGGCACATCGAAGAGAACATGGCCTTCGGCCTCGTAGGCATGGCCCTTGGCGATGAGTTGGCCGATGAGCGTGATCATCTCCTCCACGTGATCCGTGGCGCGGGGTTCGACCGACGGTTCAAGACATCCAAGGGCGCGGACGTCGCGGTGAAAGGCGACAATGGTGTCGGCCGTGAAGTCCCTGATGCGAATGCCCCGTTCCATGGCCGCGGCGTTGATCTTGTCGTCGATGTCCGTGATGTTGCGCACGTAGGTGACGTGAGCCTCACCGAAGTGGTGGCGCAACAGGCGGAAGAGAACGTCGAAGACCACCAGCGGTCGGGCATTGCCGAGATGAATGAGGTCATAGACGGTTGGTCCGCACACGTAGAGTCCGGCCTTTCCCGCTTCGACAGGAACCAGAGTCTCCTTGCGCCGAGACAGCGTGTTGTGGAACGAAAGCGTCATGAAGCAGATCCCCGTGACAAGGGGCTCCGTTCCCCTCGTCAACCCGGCATTTCAATAGCCGCCACCACGATGGATGGCAAACCCGCCCTCAGCAGGCGGACGTGACCATGCCCATCATCTGCGGAACCGGTTGGTCACGGGATAGCGCCGGTCGCGGCCAAAGGCCCGCGGTGTGATCCTGACCCCCGGCGGCGCCTGGCGGCGCTTGTACTCCGCCCGCATCAGCATGGTCCAGATGTCTTCGACCAGGGCACGGTCATGGCCCCCGGCGGCGATCTCGTCGAAGGTCATCTCCTGTTCCACGAGTCGCTCGAGAATGTCGTCAAGAACCTCGTAGGCCGGCAGGCTGTCCTCGTCCTTCTGGTTCGCCCGGAGCTCCGCGGTCGGCGCCCTGGTGATGATGGAGGTGGGAATGACAGGTCCCGCCGGCCCCAGGAAACCGTCACCGGAATGGGCAGAGCGCCAGCGTGCGAGGCGGTAGACATCGGTCTTGTAGACATCCTTCAGCACGGAGAACCCGCCGCACATGTCGCCGTAGAGGGTCGCGTAACCGACTGACATTTCGGACTTGTTCCCGGTCGAGAGCACCATGTGACCGAACTTGTTGGAGAGCGCCATCAGAATCATGCCCCTGCTGCGCGCCTGGATGTTCTCTTCCGCCTCGTTGGGTTCGCGGCCGGCAAAGTGGCTTGCGAGCATGTCGTCCAGTGCCTTGACGGCGCCATGGATGGGAACGGTGTCAAGGCGCGTCCCGAGTAGCCTGGCACAGGCCGTCGCATCCTCGAGACTCTCCTCGCTCGTGTAACGCGACGGCATCATGACGCACCACACCCTGTCAGACCCGAGAGCATCGGTGGCAATGGCTGCCGAGAGCGCGGAATCGATCCCTCCTGAGAGTCCGATGAGAACTCCGGCGAAACCGTTCTTGGACACATAGTCGGCGAGTCCGGTGACAAGCGCCCTGTACATGGACTCCAGGCGTTCCGGCTCTGCCGCAATCAGGTCCTTCCCGCAACTCCACCCGGTCTCCAGGCGGTGCCAGGCGGTGGTGACCACCGACCGTGACCACGAGGGAAGCTGGGCGCGCAGTTCCCATGAGGCGTCCAGCACGAAGGAGGCGCCATCAAACACGAGCTCATCCTGACCACCGACCTGGTTGACGTAGATGAGAGGCAGGTGGCACTCGGTGACGCGGGCCACGGCCTGACTCATGCGCCGGGCCACATTCTCCACGTCGAATGGAGAACCGTTGAGCACGACCATGATCTCGGCGCCGTTCTCCTCGAGGCACTCGGTGACCTCGCCGCTCCACATGTCCTCGCAGACCATGATACCGAGCAGGGTGTCGCGGAACGGTACCGGACCAGGCAGGGGCCCGGGACAGAAAACGCGCTTCTCGTCGAAGACGCCGTAGTTCGGCAGGTCGTGCTTGAGGCGCGTGTGGCGCACCGTTCCACGGTCGATGAAGTGGGCGGCGTTGTAGAGCCTGCCATCCTCGACATGGCTGGCGCCCAGCACCACTGCCGGTCCGCCATCCGCGGTCTCTCGGGCGACTGCGGCCACCCCTTCCCGGACATCGTCCTGAAAGGCCGGGCGGAGCACAAGGTCCTCGGGCGGGTAGCCGTCGATCACGAGTTCCGATGCGATCATGAGATCGGCTCCGGTCTCCGCCGCCTCGCGGCGCGCCGTCAGCACCTTCGCCACGTTGCCATCGACATCACCGACAGCCGGATTGAGCTGGGCAAGCGCGATTCTCAGGGTGTCAGTCATCCGCTTGAAGACCGCCCGGATGACGCAACAGGAACTCTCGGCCAACCTTGACCCGGGGGGTGCCGTTGTACGCCACGATGTCGGCGGTGGCGTAGGTCTCGCTCCACCGTTCGGGCAGGTAGCTTCCGGTGCCGATGACGTCCACCGGCGCGGCGGCGACGGCCATGACCTTGCACTTGGCGGGATCGAAGCCCGAGGATGCGACGATCCTGACCTTCGGGAAGCCGGCTTCGTCGAGCCGTTCACGCAGGTGCCAGATGGCGGCGGCCGAAACGCCTGTGCCGATCAGGTAGCGCAGTTCGGTCTCGGAACGGTATCCGCGAATAGCGTCGGGTCGGTTGCGCTCCAGAACGGCGTAGCTGCGTGGCGGATCGAGACCCTCAACGAAACGGCCGCCGCCGGTGTCGATGCGCAAGGCAAGGTCTCCGGACGCCGCCATATCCGGGAAACGCCGGCAGACTGCAATGGAGTCGCTGATTTCCCTGCCGAAGTAGTCGACCAGGACGGTCATGGGAAGTTCGGGATGGACCTCGTGGAACATCTCCGCCGCCGCCACCGTGCTGCCCGCATAGCCGATCAGGGAATGGGGCATGGTGCCAAACCCGCGCTCGTTGCCGAAGTAATGGCTCGTGGCATCGGTCGCGTTGCCGACAAAGCCCCGGGCCCCGACCTTGCGCCGTGCCCGCATCGATCCGACGGCGGCGGCGTAGGCCATGATCTCCGCCATCTCCGTGCCCGCGCAGTGGCGGGCATCCATGGCGAGGAAGTCGGTTCGCGGCATGTCGACACACATGGTGTAGGCGTTGTAGGCGGCCACGCAGGCCGGACCGAGTTTCTGCAGGAACAGGGTCTCGAGGTCCACGAGATGCTCGAAGGAACCGGTGATGTAGGCGATGGGTTCGCCGGCGCCGATCCAGCGGCCCTCCTCGTACTCCAGGTCGATACCGACCGTCACGCCGCGTGTGCGGGCGATCGTGTGCAGCCAGTCGGTCATCAGGCGGGGGGCCGATACCACCGGCCGTCGCATGAAGACGGCATAGGTCACCTGGCAGTCGCCGAAGGAGGCTACGGCCTTCCTCGTGCGGTTGAGATAGGTGTCCGTCCACCGGCTCACCTCTCCGTCCCGGGGCCATTGCAGGCATCCCTGGTTCATGGCCGGCATCACGGCTGTCCTTCCGGTGGACGGGGCCTCAGGCGGCTGCCGTGCGGACGATCACTCCGCTGCCACCGCCCTGACTGTCTGTTCACGTTCAGTTCTCAGCTGTTCGGCGATGAGAAACGCGAGTTCGAGGGCCTGGCTGGCATTGAGGCGCGGATCGCAATGCGTGTGATAGCGGTCCGAGAGATCGTCATCCGAGATCGCCTGGGCGCCGCCGATACACTCCGTGACATCACGTCCCGTCATCTCGAAGTGCACGCCACCGGCATGGGTACCTTCGGACCTGTGAATGGCAAACACCTCGCGAACTTCCGCCAGGATCCTGTCAAAGGGCCGGGTCTTGTATCCGTTGGCCGCCTTGATCGTGTTGCCATGCATGGGATCGCAGGACCAGACGACGGCTCTGCCCTCTCTCTCGACCTGGCGAATCAGTCCTGGCAGATGGTTTGCCGCCTGACCGGCGCCCATCCGGGTGATCAGCGTGATGCGTCCGGCCTCGTTGTCGGGGTTGAGGATATCGAGCAGGCGCAGCAGGTCATCCGCCTCCAGTGACGGACCGCACTTGATGCCGAGCGGGTTGTTGATGCCGCGCAGGAACTCGACATGCGCATGGTCGCTCTGGCGCGTGCGATCGCCAACCCAGAGCATGTGGGCCGAGGTGTCGTACCACCCTCCTGTGGTCGAATCGATGCGCGTCATGGACTCCTCGTAAGGAAGCAGCAGCGCTTCGTGGGAGGTGTAGAAGTCGGTCTCGCGCATCTGCGGCACATTCTCAGGCGTCAGGCCACAGGCGTTCATGAAGGAGAGTGCTTCCTGAATGCGCTCGGCCATTTCGGCGTAGCGATGGCCCTGGGGACTGTCCGCGACGAAGTCATTGTTCCAGCTTGACACCCGCTGCAGGTCGGCAAAGCCGCCCTGGGCGAAAGCGCGCAGCAGGTTGAGGGTCGAGGCTGCCTGATGATAGGCCTGGAGCATGCGCTGGGGATCGGGCCGGCGGGCGTCCTCGGAGAACCCGATGGCGTTGATGATGTCGCCCCGGTAGCTCGGCAGTTCGACATCACCCTGGACCTCGACGGGCGCCGAGCGCGGCTTGGCGAACTGGCCGGCCATGCGGCCGACCTTGACGATCGGCAGCGACGCTCCGAACGTGAGGACCACGGCCATCTGCAACAACACCCTGAACGTGTCGCGGATGGTGTCGGGATGGAACTCGGCGAAGCTCTCGGCACAGTCGCCGCCCTGGAGAAGAAAGGCCTCGCCCCGCGCCGTCCTCGCCAGGGCCTGTTTCAGTGAACGTGCCTCACCGGCGAACACCAGGGGCGGACACGTGTGCAGACGATCCTCCACGTCCTTCAATTCGTCCCGGTCGGGATAGTCCGGCATCTGCCGGACAGGGAAATTGCGCCAGCCTGACGGTGTCCAGTGAGCAGTCATGACGTCCTCGCAAACCAACCCGGATTGGCTTCTTTGAGCCGGTGGCGTGTCTATACGTTGCCGCGGCGGCGATTTCCAGTCCCGCCGGCGTCCGGCGAGGCCTCGTCGGCGGCCGGCGGCGCCTTGAAGGCCTGGTCAATGGTGCGCTGCACGAGGTTCCTGACATACCAGGACGACAGCGCCTCATTGGCCGGTCCGGAAGGCTCGTAGACGGAACGGCCTGTCTCAACCATCGCCCGCGCCGCCTTCAGTGCTCCGCCACCTTGTTCTCCGGCATGACGAAGATCTGGCCGGGATAAATGAGATCGGGATCGGCGATCTGGTTCCTGTTGGCCTCGTAGATGAGGGTGTAGAGGATACCGCGGCCGAAAGACCGGCGGGCGATACGCCACAGGCTGTTGCCGGGCTGGATCACGATCAGCCGGTCTGAGGCATCCGGCATGATGAATGTGGCGCGCACGAACGGCGTCTCGAGACGGGCGACGACGTCACCTTCCTCGTTGACCTCGTCGACCCTGAGCGAATGGGTGCCCTCCTCGACCGATTCGTCGAGTGCCACCGTCCATTCTCCGTCCTCGACGTCGGCCACGCCGGCAACGCGGTCGTCGACGTAGACGACCACCGTGTCACCCGCTGTCGCCTGGCCGCCCATGGAGACGTTGCCTTCCTCGTCATAGGTGACGCTCTCGAGAGCCAGGTCGCCACCGCCGGAGATGCCGATTCCGTCCTCTCCTCCCTGGATGATCTCGATGTCGCCGCCATCCTCATCATTCATCATCACGGTCAGGACATCGTCGACCTCCGGTTCCTGCGGCACCGAGACCACGACGACCGTGTCGGATTGCTTCGTCTCGCCATCCCCGTTCACCGATGTGAGCTCCAGTTCATGGGCTCCGGGATCCAGGGGCTCCTCGGTTACGATCACCCAGTCACCGGCGTCATCGGCCACGGTCTCGCCGACCACGTCATCGCCCGATGTCACGACGATGGTCGCACCGGGCTCTCCCACGCCTGCCATCACCGCATCTCCGGTGACCTCGACCCTCACCACATCGAACTCCGGATCGGCCGCTTCGGCGACTTCCTCTTCCATCACCAGATCATCGCCAGAAGCCCCGGCTCCATCGTCCAGCGCCTCCTGTGTGCCTGCGTCCGCCGCTGCATCGTCGCCACTGACCGAGACGCCACCATCGCTCGCCGCAACGGCTGCGACGTCGCCGATGGTGTCGTCCTCGCCCACCGCAGCAAGGGTGCCATCATCCCCGGTGGCGGCATCCGTGTCGGTCAACACCACATCGTCTTCACTGACCGCGTCTTCTTCCTCGATCACGGCAACGGCTGTGCCGTCCTCCCCGGTGGCCGCGTCGGCATCGGCCTCCATCGCATCGTCGTCAGCGACCGCGTCCTCTTCCTCGATCACGGCAACGGCTGTGCCGTCCTCCCCGGTGGCCGCGTCGGCATCGGCCTCCATCGCATCGTCGTCTGCGACCGCGTCTTCTTCCTCGATCACGGCAACGGCCGTGCCGTCCTCCCCGGTGGCCGCGTCGGCATCGGCCTCCACCGCATCGTCGTCAGCGACCGCGTCCTCTTCCTCGATCACGGCAACGGCTGTGCCGTCCTCCCCGGTGGCCGCGTCGGCATCGGTTTCCACCGCATCGTCGTCAGCGACCGCGTCCTCTTCCTCGATCACCGCAACGGCCGTGCCGTCCTCCCCGGTGGCCGCGTCGGCATCGGTCTCCATCGCATCGTCGTCAGCGACCGCGTCCTCTTCCTCGACCACGGCAACCGCTGTGCCGTCCTCCCCGGTGGCCGCGTCGGCATCGGTCTCCATCGCATCGTCGTCAGCGACCGCGTCCTCTTCCTCGACCACGGCAACCGCTGTGCCGTCCTCCCCGGTGGCCGCGTCGGCATCGGTCTCCATCGCATCGTCGTCAACGACCGCGTCCTCTTCCTCGACCACGGCAACGGCCGTGTCGTCGTCTTCGGTGGCGGCGTCCGTGTCGGTCACCATCACGTCGTCATCGGCGACCGTATCGTCATCCTCGATCACGGCAGCGGCGGTGTCGTCTTCCCCGGTCGCGGCATCCGTGTCGGAGACCGCTGTCTCCGACTCGACCTCTGCGGGTTCTGTGGTGACGGCGTCAGAGGGGCCCTGGTCGTCGCGCGTCACGAGCCACAGGGCAAGGAGCAGGGCGACCAGCACGACGATCGCGGCGATCACGGCGCGGTGTTTCTTCATGACGGAGTTCCCGGACAATCAGGAGTGCTTCCTTCGACAGGACAGGAGGCGGACGGTGGCGGCAGGGATGCGATCCTCAAGGCAGATAAACCGGGGGCGCGGTGGCGGCAAGACTACCATCGACCCGTCGAATGTGCGAGGCCGCTCATTCCGGTTGTCCGGTCACGCGAATTCACTATGTTGCGCCGCAGCATGAGGCGGAGGCACGGGACATGGCAAGAATTCCAGTCAAGAACCCGGTGGTCGAACTCGACGGCGACGAGATGACCCGAATCATCTGGGGGTTCATCAGGGACCGGCTGATCCTTCCCTGGCTTGACATCGAACTTCTGTACCACGACCTGGGGATCACATCACGCGATGCGACGGACGACCGCATCACCGTCGAGGCTGCCGAAGCCATCAAGCGGCACGGTGTCGGCGTCAAGTGCGCCACCATCACGCCCGACGAGGCTCGGGTCCGGGAATTCGGGCTGAAGAAGATGTGGCTGTCGCCCAATGGCACGATCCGCAACATCCTCGGTGGCACGGTCTTCCGCCAGCCCATCATCTGTTCCAACGTCCCCCGTCTCGTACCCGGCTGGACCAAACCCATCGTCATCGGCCGTCACGCCTTCGGTGATCAGTACCGGGCGACGGATTTCGTGGTGCCGGGACCCGGAACACTCACCGTCACGTACACGCCCGCCAACGGCGGCGAGTCCATCGAACGGACGGTCCACGACTTCCCGGGCGGTGGCGTGGCCCTTGCCATGTACAATCTCGACGAGTCGATCCGCGGTTTTGCGAGGGCCTGCATGAACTATGGCCTCAGCCTCGGCTGGCCCGTCTACCTGTCGACCAAGAACACCATACTCAAGGCCTATGACGGACGCTTCAAGGACCTCTTCCAGGAGGTCTTCGACAACGAGTTCGCTGAGAGTTTCGCTGCCCGGGGCATCGTCTATGAACACCGTCTCATCGACGACATGGTGGCCGCGGCCCTGAAGTGGGAAGGCGGTTTCGTGTGGGCCTGCAAGAACTATGACGGTGACGTGCAGTCGGACACCGTCGCCCAGGGCTTCGGTTCCCTCGGACTGATGACGTCGGTGCTGATGACGCCCGACGGCTCGGCGGTGGAGGCCGAGGCGGCCCACGGCACGGTGACGCGGCACTTCCGCCAGCACCAGCAGGGCCATGAGACCTCGACCAACCCCATTGCCTCGATCTTCGCCTGGACGCGCGGTCTCAAGACAAGGGGCGAATTCGACGGGACGCCGGATGTCACCGGGTTTGCCGAGACCCTGGAGGAGGTCTGCGTTTCCACCGTCGAACAGGGTCACATGACGAAGGACCTCGCTCTCCTGATCGATCCCGACCACCCATGGCTCACCACGGATGCCTTCCTCCTCAAGCTGGAGGAGGGCCTGAGGTCACGCCTCGAGAGCGGTTGAGCCATCCGGGGCGTCCCGTCCAATGTCCGCGACGCCCGTATCTTCCCTTGAAAGGGCGAGGACGATCATGGAACATGGGCCAACAGTTGACCTGTGTGTCCCACAACATTCATGACAGGGAGATTATCACCCATGACACAACTCGACCCGACCCGGTTGGACATCAACCGGATCACCGACGGCATCCGCGGCGGCAAGTACGACCGCCGCCAGATGAATGCCATCCTTGGAGCCTTCGGCATCTCCACCGTCATGGTGCCGCTGGCCTCCTCGGCACAGGACGAGGTTCCGGCGCAGAGTTGCGGTGGCAGCGACACGCCGCTGACCTTCACGTGGTCCGGCTACGACGTGGTCCAGTTCCACCAGCAGTACATCGACAAGTACGGCTGTGCCTCGAACTTTGCCTTCTGGGGTGACGAGGAAGAGGCCTTCGCCAAGATGCGGGCCGGCTTCTCGCCTGACGTCATGGCGCCCTGCACCTACAAGCTGCGCCAGTGGTACGACGCCGGACTCCTGGGCAACATCGATACCAGCCTGCTCAGCAACTGGGATGACATCCTGCCGTCGCTGAAGAACGTCGATGACGCCGTCATCGATGGCAAGCGCATCTTCGTCCCGATGGACTGGGGCCAGACATCGGTCACCTTCCGCACCGACCTGGCGCCGGAGTACGTCGACGAGGAGAACCACTCCTGGGGCATTCTCTGGGATCCGAAGTATGCCGGCCGACTGTCGATGATCGACAGCCTGATCGACGGTGTCGCCGTTGCCGGGATCTACGCCAGGCTCGAGAATCCCTACGATCTCTCGGATCCTGCCGACATGGAAACCGTCGCCAACCTGCTTCGCGAACAGTTGCCGCTGCTGCGCTACTACTCGAACAGCATGACGGACGTCGAGAACTCCCTGGCTTCGGGCGAACTCGTCGCCGCCGCCACCTGGAACAGTTCCATCGTGGCACTGAGCAATCAGGGCCTCCCTGTCGCCTTCATGAATCCCAAGGAAGGCGCCATGACCTGGGTGTGCGGTCTGTCACGCAGCACGATGAACGACGAGCAAGGCGACGAGATGATTCTCAAGGCGCACGAGGTCATCGACTCCTACCTCTCGGCCGAAGCGGGCGCCTTCGAGATCGTGTCCTACGGATACGGCCATGCCAACGCGAAGGCCTACGATAGCGTGTCGGAACAGGAGCTTGCCGAGCGCGGCCTTTCGAAGAATCCGGAAGAGCTTCTGTCGACCGGCATCTTCCAGATTGCGATGACGCCGGAAGACCAGATCCAGATCATGTTCGAGGACGTCAAGGCCGGTCTGTGACCCCTTTGACAACCTGAACACCGGATCGACAGGGACCGGGAGAACCTCTCCCGGTCCCTGTTGCTTTGAGGGCTCAGCACCACTCCAGGGCGGCTCCATGTGTGAGAACACGTTGCGCCTGGAGCGAATAGCGCCCGTCACCACCATGCAGCACCAGGCCAGGCAGGAGTCTGAGCGGCCTCGCTGACCCCTTCGTGGCCCTCACCAGAACCCGCCTCGCCGGTGATCCGTCCTCGCGGGGCCACAGCGGCATGACGTCGACGGCGCCTGTCACCTTCGCCAGGACGCCAAGGATGTCGCCCAGTCTCTCGGCCCGGTGCACGAGAATGATCGACCCCTTGTGAGCGAGACATGTCAGGCAATGGCCGATCCAGTCCTCCAGCGGCATCGTCTCGACCATGGCGCCGGCGCGGCGCGGATCCTGCGGCGCCCTGGCACGGCGCGCATCAAGATGGGGCGGATTGGTCATCACGACATCGAACCGTTCACCGAGGTGGTGGGCATCTGCCATATCTCCTTCGTGAACGGTGACACGTGCCGCAACATCGTTCAGCGCGATGTTGCGCCTCGCCAAGTCCGCGAGAACGGGATCGCGTTCCAGTCCGGTGATGTGCGCCGACGGCAGGCGCCTTGCGAGGCACAGCATCGCGCCACCAGCGCCACATCCGGCATCCAGAACACGGGCCCCGTCCCGCGCCGTGACCGCCGCCGCCAGCATGACGGTGTCGGTCGTCGTCTTCAGGCCATGCTCCTGGCCGGCCATGCGCACCCTGCCGCCCAGCAGTGTTTCGACAGGCTCAGTCTCCCCGGACATCGATCCCGGCGTCGCGCAGCAGACCACGGGCGAAACTTTCATCGTCGTCGCCCACCAGCAGGCGTTTCTCGATGGCGAGGATGCTGCCCTGCAGCGAGCTGGTGTGCTGATCGAACACATGGTGGGGAACGTCTGCATCCTTGAGGACGGCGCTGGCCCAGGAGAGCGTTACCACATCGTTGGTCCGCAGAACTTCCTTCATGGGCGCCGGTCCCCTGCCATGCCGGTTGACCATAGCCTGTCGCGATGCCTGATGACACGCGCCTTTATCATGGACGCCCATGCTGATAGGATTTCATCCATCGGCGGACCGCATCCGGCGATCGTGCCGCAGTCCGGAGCGTCCCTTGTCCGTTGCACGCCCCCACCCCGATCCTGTCGGGCATTCCATTGAGCCCCTCAGACGTCTCGTTGCTGACGATCTCGCAGCCGTCGACCGCGTCATTATCGGACTCCTCGACAATCCTGTGGCGATGATTCCGAAGATCGCTGGGCATATTGTCTCGTCCGGTGGCAAGCGTATCCGCCCCACGCTCACCCTGCTGGCGGCCCGGATGTTCGGTTACCACGGCACCCGCCACATCAACCTTGCAGCCTGCATCGAGTTCATTCACACGGCGACACTGCTGCACGATGATGTGGTCGACGACAGCACGCTGAGACGTGGCGTGGCAACGGCCAATGCCCTGTGGGGCAACAAGCCTCCCATCCTGGTCGGCGACTTCTTGTTGAGCCGCGCCTTCCGGCTGATGGTGAGGGACGGCTCCCTTGAGATTCTCGGCATTCTCACCGAAGCCTCGGCTGTCATCGCCGAGGGTGAAATCAGGCAACTCGCCATTGCGAACGACCTCAGCGTCTCGCCTGACGCCTGCATGGACGTGCTCCAGGCCAAGACGGCGACGCTCTTTGCCACGGCAAGCGAGATCGGTGCCGTGGTCGCCGGCGAGGAAGGACATGCCCGGCAGGCCATGCGTGACTATGGCCTTTCTCTCGGAACCGCGTTCCAGCTCGTTGACGACGTTCTCGACTATTCGGCAGTGCAAAACGACCTTGGCAAGAAAGTCGGTGATGACTTCCGTGAAGGAAAGATCACCATGCCGGTCCTGCTGGCATTCGAGCGCGGCGCGCCGGAGGAACGGCGGTTCTGGGAGCGCACCTTTGCCCGGGTGGACCAGCGCGAAGGCGACCTCGAGCACGCGATGGCCCTTCTCGCCCGCCACAACACGCTGCAGGCCACCCTGGAAGAGGCGCAGCGTCACGCCATGATGGCGCGCGACGTCCTCGCGGACCTCGCCGGGAACGCTTACCGCGATGCGCTGCTGGATCTCGTCGGGTTCTGCATCGACCGGAAGTTCTGATCCGGGCGGCCCGACCCATGAGCTGAGGGCGGGGATCAACGATGAGGTGCGGGCGACGGCGCGCATCGTGGCCCGGTTTCTTCATCATGCCAGGGGGAGAACGTCACCCAAGCCGCTGCAACGGCGCCGGTTGTCAAGGCCTTGTCGAGAACGCACTCCCACCTTGTTCTCCGGCAAGCCTGGGCCTTCTTCTCAATTCAAGATTGACGCCCTGCCGTTTGCGAGACTTTGGCGGATTACGTACATAACCTCCCTTTCGCGGACACGCTGGAGACCGATGTGGTGAGTGACAGCCGAGTGACGACATACCTGACCACCGGAGGAATCACGATCACGCGCACCGCCCGGCTCGAACCCCGGTCGGACGCCATCGCTGCCCTCGCGTCGAAGCTCGACGAGCGGCTGGGCGTGCTGCTCTCCTCTTCGTTCGAATATCCCGGACGTTACACCCGCCGGGACATCGGATTCTGCGATCCCGCGTTGTCGTTCACGGGATGGCAGCGCGACTTCGAAGTGAGGGCGTGCAACGAGCGCGGTGCGGTGCTGATTCCCGCTGTGGCTTCGGCTCTGCGGGCCTGCGATGCCGTAGAGTCCTCGAAGGCGGACGCAGATGCCGTGAAGGGAACAGTGCGCGTCTCGGGGGAGTGGTTTCCCGAGGAGCTGCGCGGCAAGCAGCCGACGCTCTTCTCGGCAGTGCGGGCGCTCATTGACCTCTTCCGCAGCCCCGAGGACGCCCATCTCGGGCTCTATGGCGCCTTTGGCTACGAGCTCGCATTCCAGTTCGATCCTGTCCGGCTCGCGATGGTGCGCGACGAACGCGAGCGCAATCTCGTGCTCTTCCTGCCCGACGACCTCCTGATCGTCGACCAGCGGAGTGAGTCCGCGACCCGGTATCGATACGAATTCGAAGTGGGCGGCAAGCGTACGGACAAACTCGAGCGTACCGGAAATCGAACTCCGTTCGTGGCGGCCGGCACGGTCAGGCGGGACTGCGATCACGCTCCAGGGGAGTATGCAGCGACCGTGCGGGATGCAATCGAGAAATTCCGCCGCGGCGATCTCTTCGGGGCCGTGCCGAGCCAGACGTTCTTTGAGCCGTGTGCCACCCCGCCCTCGAAAATCTACCAACGGCTGAGAGAACGCAACCCCGCCCCCTATGGCTCACTGCTGCACCTCGGGGAGCAAGAGTATCTCGTTGCCGCATCGCCGGAGATGTACATGCGAGCCGAGGGTCGCCGCATCGAATCCTGTCCCATCGCGGGAACCATCGCGCGCGGCGCCAACGCCATCGCGGATGCGCGCCAGATTCGAACGCTGCTGAGTTCAAAAAAGGCGAATGCCGAACTCACCACGTGCACGGATGTCGACCGCAACGACAAGTCGCGAGTGTGTGAGGCAGACAGCGTGCGAGTGATCGGACACCGCCAGATCGAGATTTACTCGCGGCTGATCCACACGGTCGACCACGTCGAGGGGCAGCTTCGAGAAGGCTTCGATGCGCTCGACGGCTTCCTCGCCCACACATGGGCGGTCACCGTCACCGGGACACCGAAACAGCGCGCCATCCAGTTCATCGAGGACCACGAGCGGTCGCCGCGGCGCTGGTACGGTGGAGCAATCGGCTTCCTGGGATTCGACGGCAAGATCGACACCGGGCTGACTCTGCGCACCGTGCGGGTCAAGGACGGTGTCGCCGAAGTGCGGGCCGGAGCGATGCTGGTGTTCGGCTCCGATCCCCATGACGAGGAGGAGGAGACGAGGTTGAAAGCCTCGGCTCTGCTCGACGCAATTCGCCGCGACGAAAGCACTCCCGATCCGCGGATCGAGGTACGTGCGGATCGACCCGGTGTCGGGCGACGAGTGATCATGGTCGACCACGAAGATTCGTTCGTGCACACGCTGGCCGGCTACTTCCGCCGCACCGGCGCAGAGGTGATGACGTACCGCTCAGGCTTTCCGCTGCAGCGGATCGCCGAAGAGCGGCCTGATCTGGTGGTGCTTTCTCCCGGCCCCGGGCGGCCGGCGGATTTCGGCGTAGGCGAGACGATCAAAGCGGTCCTCAACGCCGGCATTCCTCTGTTCGGGGTGTGTCTTGGACTGCAGGGGATCGTCGAATACTACGGCGGCGGGCTGTCGGCGCTGCCAATTCCGATGAACGGCAAGCGGTCCGCTGTCAACGTGTGCGGAGGCCGGCTTTTTGAAGGTCTGCCCAGGACGTTCAAGGGTGGGATTTACCACTCGGTCCACGCCGACCTCGACACGTTCCCCGATGCGCTCACGATCACCGCCGAGAGCGACGAGGGTATTGTGATGGCGCTTGAGCACCCCGCACTGCCGGTGGCCGCCGTGCAGTTTCATCCCCAATCGATCCTGAGTTTCGACGATGACGTGGGACTGGCCCTCATCAAGAACGTGATGCGAGGGCTTGGGTCGCCGAGTCCCGGTCTCCACCCAACCGCTTCCACGTGACAGATACTTCAAGAGGCGAGTCCCGCAGGCCGTGCACTGTCGCTTCGGCGAATCGCGCACTCGTCGAACAATCGCATGTTCGGGTTGGTACGGTTCCCTTGGCAGTTCGCCCATCAGTGTTTCAATGCGGATGGCGACGTTCGGCTTCAGCGCGAAGAAGGCCAGATCACACAACACCGTGACTGCCGCTTGCGAATCTCCTTCGACATGTAATGAACCGCTGAAAGCGAGTTCACTCACGACTGTTCCGGAGACGCCACGCGCAGTCCTGTCCCATACGCCTGCAGGATGACTCTCGTAAGCCCTGCCCGCTTCGTTCCTTCCCTTGTCCTGCGGGGAGTTTCCTCGATCTTCCCAGTGCTCAACCGTTCAATCAAGGATGATCAGAGCTTTCCTGATCAATGGGCGTTTTTCGTGCATCAGATTGACCTCGGAGAGCTCCAATCACTCAAGAAACTCAAGTTCACCGTCCTTGACGACAACCAGGATTTGGTCGTAAAGGGCATCCCCCTCCGCATTAAAGGAGAAATGTCCCAATTTGCCTAAATTGCTTGGAAAATCCGTCGTCCGGGCGAGTGCGTCGCGGATGGCGATCGGATCCGCCGATTGTGCCGTCCTGATCGCATGGGCGAGAACATGGAGTGTTGCATACGACTGCGCCGCCCAAGGTTCAGGGTCAATGCCGTACTGGGCACGGTAATTCCGGACAAAGGCCTGGTTGCCAGGGGCGTCCGAGTTTCTGGACCATCCAATGAAACCTATTGCTCCCTCGGCACCGTAGCCCGCCTCTTGCACTTCGGTCATGGTCAAATCCGGAGCTATAATCTGAATGGTCTCGGGAAATCCCACTTCGGTTGTTTGGGAAAGAATTCCAGCTATTTCCTGCGAAAGTGCGGAGATAAACAGCGCGTCCGGGTCCATCGCCATGATACGGGTCAGCTGCTGGGAAAAATCCCTATCACCGGTCCTGAAAGTTTCTTCAGTCAGGACATCGATTCCATTCTCCCGAAGCACTGATCGCAGAACCTCGTTGCTGCTCCTGGAGTAAATGTCGACCTCATCGTATATGGTAGCTACTTTCTCGTATCCGTGTTTCTCCTGAATCGCCTTCAGGCCGCTGGGAATACTGATGTTCGTGGCCAGACTGCTGCGGAAGACAAAGCCCCCGATCTTGCCCAGCCCTGCAGCAGAAGAGACAGAACTGAAAGCAATAACCTTGTTTTTCTGCGCAATTGGCGCAGCTTCCTTAAGGTGTGTCGAGATAGCAAGCCCTACTATGGCAGGAACCTTCTGAGCCACCAGGCTCCGTACGGCCGCCTTCGCCCCTTCAGGGCTGCTCATGTCATCCAAAGTTATGAATGCAAGCCTTACATCACCGAGGTCGTTAATCTCTTCTCGTGCCAATTCAAATCCGCGCTGCATGGGGAGCCCATACGGCTCGGCATGATGTCCCGTCAATGCCACCACTACACCGATAGGAATCTCTTCGCTCGCAATCCCGGGCATTTCGTCATCGGACATGACGGTGGCGGCCTTGTCGCAACTGAAAAGCGCGACAGTCGACGTGACAATTGCCAGCAGCAGCGAAGACCTCATAATTCTTGCAGCTTCCATGCCGAGTTTTCCCGCCCGTTTGTCTCTCTGCTTCGCAGACCCATGCACCGTTGACTCTTTTCCTGACTAAAGTCATCCCTTGGCAGTCACGATTTTCCGTCGGGACGTCTGACCCGTCAAGACCCTCGACAAAACCGGACGGGTTCGTGCTGATTCAGCGACTGCGGGAAATCGCGCAGCCTGTCATCAACAATGCCCGGTCGTTTCCTGGAATCGAATTCAGATTGCCAGTGTGGCAGAAGTGGTGGAATCCAGGACTTGCCGCCGGGGTGGCAGACAGAGGAAACCTCGATCGGCGCCATGGCCTGAGTCCACGCCAGGCAGTTTCGGGACTCAACTCTTGCGCATTTTTGGAAAATGGCTCTGAGCGAGGATCGTGATCTACCCAGTGCCACGAATATCGCGCGCCCGCTGCCCGGGGCCAGACCCAACCGGTGCGATTCGCTCTGCCGTGCCACTGCAGGGGCGGCCGGATATCACATTGCCGTGATGATCAGGGTCCATCGGTCTTGTGAGCACGATCGGCTGCGCCAGGCGCGGGCAGCACGCAAGTCGTGCGTGGCGGAGCCTCGCTGGCCTCACTGGATTCTCACTTCGCCCAAGGCCTTCACCTGGTCCGTTCGGGCGCGGCGGAGCGAGGCCAGCGAAAGGACATCAGGATCCACCGGCGTCGCCGGAACCACGAACTCCCACACGCGGCCCGACATCGACCCGGGACGGCTCCCCCTGGCCGTCAAGGCCGCGTGTCGGTTCCACCACAGATGCCGCAGTATCGCGGCTCCACACGCCTGGCTCCGGCCGTGCTTGCAGGACTCGGCCCCGATCCCTCGCCATCTCCCTGGTCTGCAAGGAAAGTCCGAATCCAACCCGTTCTCATCTGCAGGACATGGGATAGGATGGGACTTCGCCGTCGGACAATCGGGAGTTGTGTCCAGACTTATCTGCAATTTGCGCATGGCCTGCGGCGTGGTGTGGTGGCATGGCAGCCGCGGAGAGCCCGAGGGCTCGCAGCGGCAGCCATGCCGCGGCGCCCGTCAGGCAGCCTGTCTGAGCCGTTCGCGTTGGTGCTCCCTGAGGTGGATCATGTTGAGGTAGCGGTTGGCCTCCAGCCAATCCTCGTGAATCTCGATCGCCAGCGCCCGCACCAGGCGCAGACAGCTCTCGCCGTTGGGAAACACCCGCACGATGTGGGTGCGCCGTTTGATCTCCTGGTTGACGCGCTCGAGCATGTTGGTCGACTTGAGGTGCTTGTGATGCTGCAGCGGCAGACGATAGAAGGCGAAGGTCTCCTCGATGGTCTCTTCGACCCAGTTGGTGAGCTTGGGATAGCGGGCCTGCCAGCGTGACAGCCACGCGGCGAGATCGCTGCGAGCCTCCTCGAGATTGCGCCGGTCATAGAGCCAGCGGAGCTCCTGAAGGCAATCGTCGTCGCGCTTGCGCGGCATGTGATCCAGGGCGTTCCTGAGGAAGTGCACGTAGCAGCGCTGCTGGGCGGCCTGGGGCAGGATCTCGGACAGGGCCTTCCTGAGGCCTGCGTGATCGTCACTGACGACGAACTCGACACCGTCGAGGCCCCGCTCCTTGAGAGCCACAAGAAAGTCCTTCCAGGACGATCGGCTCTCCCGGTTGGCCAGTTCCACCGCCAGAACCTGGCGCCGGCCGTCCCAGTCGATGCCCAGGGCCACCAGCACCGCCTGGGAGCCGATCACCCCATCCTCCCTCACCCGCTCGTAGCGGGCGTCGAGAATCAGATAGGGATAGGGCTCCTCAAGACGACGCCGGGCAAACGCCGCAAGCTGGCCATCAAGTCGGCGCACAAGGCTCGAAATCGTCGAGGCCGAAAAACTGTGGCCGCACAACTCTTCCGTGACCTGCCTCACCTTGCGTGTCGAAACCCCCTGCACGTACATCTCCACCAAGGCCGCCACCAGGGCCTTCTCCGAACGCTGGTAACGCTCAAACACCGACGTCGAAAAACATCCGGCGCGATCCTGCGGAACTCGCAACTCCAAGGCCCCTACGCGGGTCACCAGGGAACGCTCGTAGTAGCCCGATCGATAGCCCACACGTGTCGCCACGCGCTCGCCCTTCGACGCTCCGAGCAGCGCCGTCATCTCACTCTCCAGAACCTCCTGGAGATAGCCGCGAAGGCCCTCTCGAAGAAACCCATCGTCCTCGCCCAGCAACTGCTTGATCCCCGATACCGACTTCGTAACATCATGCTTGGTCATGGCCTGCCTCTTCTGCAAATGAAGTGATTGCTCAAATCACCGGCATGCCATGACCAACATGGGCCTTAAACCCTTTTGCAGAACATTCCGTACACGACCCAATCGGGAACCCTGCGACAGGAGAGTTGAGATGAACATGACCACCGCCGTTCGGCTCCACGACCTGGGAGGTCCGGAAGTACTCCGCTGGGAGGAGATTCCGGTGCCCGATCCGGGACCGGGCGAGGTTCTGATCCGGCAAGAAGCCATCGGGCTGAACTACGGCGACATTTATCGCCGGAGGGGAGTTCGCGCTACGTCGTCACTACCAGCCGTGATCGGAGTAGAGGCCGCAGGCATCGTGGAAGCGGTGGGACCGAAAATCGAGGACGCAACGCCCGCCAACCAGGTTCCAACCTTTCAGATCGGCGATCGAGTCGGCTATTGCACCGTGCTGGGTGCCTACTGCAAACGCAGGGTGGTTCCGGCACACCGCCTGATCCAGGTCCCCGACGGGCTCGACTTCGAATACGCCGCGGCAGCAATGCTGAGAGGCATGACCGCGTGGTATCTCTGCCGCCGCACCTATCCCGTGAAGGCGGGCGAGCCTGTACTCGTGCATGCGGCGGCGGGTGGTGTGGGGACGATCCTGTCCCAGTGGTGCAAGGCGCTGAACGCAACCGTCATCGGTACGGTGGGCAGCGAAGAGAAGGCCCGCATGGCGCGGGAGAACGGATGCGACCACGTCATCCTCTATGACGATGAGAACTTCGTGGAACGCGTGAATGAGATCACCGGCGGTGAGGGCGTACCGGTAGTTTTCGACGGAGTCGGCGCGGCGACCTTCGATGATTCACTGAGATGCCTCCGCCGCTTCGGCATGATGATTGCGTTCGGCAACACGTCGGGAGCGGTGATGCCGCTCAACCTGCAACGTCTCATGGACAGGAGTCTGACCCTGACCTACCCGTCCGCAATGACGCACCTGGAGCATCGCACTGATCTGGTAGAGGCTGCTGCGGCACTCTTCGGGTACGTGGTGACCGGCCGCATCCGCATCGCCATCGGTCAGCGCTTTCCCCTTGAGAAAGCGGCCGACGCCCACCGGGCGCTGGAGACGAGACAAACGCGGGGAAGTACGATTCTGTTGCCGTGACAGGCCAGCGCCGATTTCTCGACATGCCGATGGCAGTCCTGGAGCATTCGGTTTTCACGCGAGGTCGGCGCTTCCGGCGAACGTGACATGAGACCTGTGAACGGGGATCAGGATCTTCGCTGCGAACCTGGCGAGTGTCGTCCGGGATACCTTGTTCTCGTCAGCAGCCATCGGTGGTTCCGCTTCAATGTTGGCGGTGTCGCGGACCGGCCGGTCCGGTGCGGGATGCAACCTTGCGATTGGTTCTTGCAGGCCGGGCTTCCAGTAATGCCTGAACCGGGAAAGGCGAAACTCCCTGGGCAAGAGGTTCGATGACACGTTGTTGCCCCGGGAAGAGCAGGCCCTTCTCCGCGCAGTCCTGCCAGGGCGATTGATCACCTGGTCAATGCCGGGCGTCCGGGCTCACCAGTCGCGATATGATTGATGATGACACCGCAGGCATGTCTCCTCATGACCTCGCCACCGCTGCCTGGGGCTTCACCCGGACGGTGACGATGTCAACGTCGTGGTATTGTTGATGGCGCACCGAGGATGCAAGGTGCCGCAGCAGCCGAAGTGAGACTTCCTGCTCGATTGCGGTCTCGTCTCCTTGATCACCGAGCACTGCGAGCCTGTCCTCGATGTTCTCTCCCGTGGGAGCGACGACGAACTCCAGCACAGCACCGCCCTCGGCCCGGGCGGCGACCAGCTTGAGGCGCCGCCCGGGTCGATTCGGCATGGTCTCGTTTTCCTCCGGCTGCAAGAGACTCAGCAGCGCTTCCTCGCCGACTGCGTCCAGACGGTCGGCCATCCCGTCATCCCACCCGTTGCGGGATGCGAACCCGCGGAGAAACTCCGCGATCTTCGAGAATGCGGCGGAGTCGAGTTCGGTCTCCATCCGGCTACGGCGAGACTCGGTCAACTCCACGAACAGGGTCATCACGATTGCCGCCAGGCCGCCGGAGATCACGCCGTTGGCGAACAGGCCGCCTGCGAAGGCCGAAACCTGCTCCGGAAAAATCATGTCGCTCTGGAAGCCTACACCTATCCAGAAGGCGATGCCGGTGATCAGGCCCTTGCGATAATCGAGCCCGTCCTGCAGCAGGACCTTGATGCCGATAAGGAAGAGCATCGCCAGCAACACGGTGAGGAAACCGCCACTGACGGCGCCGGGCAAGGCCAGGACCACGGCGAGCGCCTTGGGCAGGAAGGCGAGGATGAGAAAGAGTGCGCCTGCGACGTACCCGACGCTGCGGGCGGCGACGCCGGTAAGCTCGGTGAGCGATGCGCAGATCGAATAGCTGTTGTTGGGCACCGTACCCGCGAGACCGCACAGCACGTTGCTCAAGCCGTCGACGTTCACGGCCCCTTGCACCGCCCGGTAATCCACGGCGCGTCGGCTACGCCACGAGACACTCTGAACGGCGACACAACTGCTGATCGTGCGCAGGGTCACGATCGGGGTCAGCAGCAGGAACACGGGAAGCAGCGACCAGAACGCGGGTCCGAACTCGAGGTTGAAGCCCGGCCACTCGAAGCTGGGAAGGCCGATCCACGAAGCGGCGAGAACGCGATCGACGTCGTAGAGGCCAACAATGCCAGCCACCACGGCGCCGCACAGAACCCCGATGACCGGCGCCCATAGGCGCAGGCTTCCGGTCGACTTGAGCGCAATGCCGGCGATCGCGACAACCGTCACGGCGGCACACAGCGGCGCGGCGTAACCTGGACTGCCTTCCGGCACCTCGGCCACCAGGCCGAAGACGGCCGGCATGGCGCTCACCGGCAGCAGCATCAGCATGCTGCCCGAAACGGTGGGCGTCAGAATGCGGCGAAACCAGACGATCCGCTCCGACAGCACGAACTGCAGCAGCGCCGAAAGGACGACCAGGGTCACGGGCAGCCCCGGTCCACTTCGTTCGATCGCCGCAATGCAGGGCCAGATAAAGGCCGTCGAACTGCTCATCATCAACACATGACCCGAGCCGATCCGGCCGTAACGAACAGCCTGCAACGCCGTGGTCACGCCGCTCGCAGCGACCGATGCGAACACGGCCCACGTCAGATATGCGTCGGTGGTTCCCGCGGCCCGCATCACCACCGTCGGAATCAATATGGGGAACGCCACGATCAAGATCGCGAGTTGCACGCCCAATCCGATCGCGAGCGCGGGCGGAAGCTTCTCGTCGGGCTGATAGCGCAGCCCCGTCCCACGCGTTGACGCATGCTTGCTCATACTGCGGCGCCCCCGCGCGCGTTCTGTCCGAACAACCCGACATCGGCCATCGATCTGTCAGGCGGCCATGACATTGTGAGGCTGTCCCGATTGTACGGGAATCGATTTCCCTCACAAACTCCGCCAATCCAGGCTCATGAGTTTCGAGTTCATACCATGGGATTATGGTGATCATGTACTTGACTGCCGGGCGTCTTGCCGGCCCGCCTCGTTCCCTGTCCGCATTCCTCCCTTGGGGAACAGGACGCTTTCTTGGGGACTTAGATCGATAGGTTGACAGCGTCATGCTGCCATCCTCCGATCGATTTCGCGGTTCACAGGCCCGGCAACCCGGCAACCTCCCCGCGCAGATGCCCCAGTCCCCGAGGCCAGAATGTTCGCCGCTGCATTGAGGTCGGCATGATCCACATGGCCGCAGGCCACGCATTGAAACCTGTCCCGCGTCCTGCGTGATTGGGCGCTGGTGACGCCGCACGCTGCACAGGTCTGGCTGGTAAAGGCCGGGTTCACCGTCACGACACGGTGGGCCTTGTACTCCAGCATCTTCCGGAACGATGACCAGCCGGTCTCCAGGATGACACGGTTGAGACCCGCCTTGGAACGCACGTTGCGTCCCGGTTCCTCCTTTGTGCCCTTTGCGCTGCGGGTCATGGTGCGGACCTTCAGATCCTCGATCACCACCGTCCCCGCCGCATCGCCGAGCCGGCGGCTGACACGGTGCTGCCAGTCATGGCGCTTCATGGCCATGTGCCGCCTGGTCTTCGCCAAGCGCCGCCGTGTCTTCTCCCGGCGCTTGCTGCCCCGGCGCTGCCGCGCCAGCTTCCTGGCATGGCGCCGGGCACGGGCCTCGAGACGCCGGCTTGACGGCAGGCGCATGATCTCTCCATCCGAAGTCGCCACCTGGCCCGCATTCATGTCCACGCCGATGACATGGCCGTTGTCTTCCGGTTCCGCCAGCGACACCGCGTAACACACCACCGCTTTCCAGCGTCCCTCCTCGCGCTTGAGGACCGCGCTCACTGGCTTGCCTTGCGGATAAGGATTGCCGCCCCTGCGGCGGATGGTGAGCCAGCCGAAGCCCGGGATGCGCAGGCGGCTGCCCTCGACCTTCACGCCGGAGACGACGGAAAGGCTGTTGAAGTGCCGGCGTCCCTGGAACCGGGGAAACCCGGCCCCACCCTGGCTCACCCTTTGGAAGAAGCCCTTGAAGGCATGATCGAGGCGCTTGAGCGTCCCGCGCTGGATGGCCACCGGCACCGCCGCCATGTCCGGCAGGGCCCTCCGGCACGCGGTCAGGGACTTCGCCTGGTCGAAGTAGGTGAGTGACTTGCCGGTCTTGCGGTAGCAGTCGATCCGTTCCTCAAGCGCCGCGTTGTAGAGATGGCGCTGTGAATGGAGCAGGGCCTCCAGCCGCCGCCAGGCGCTGCGCTTCTCGGGCAGCAGGCGCCAGGTGATCTGTCGATAGGTGACAGAGGACGGCATAGGGATGATCCGGTGTTTCACATGACGATTTACTGCACAAAATCATGCCGATAACACCACACGTTGTCAACTCGATTCTGTCTACTTTTCTATGTAATCCCCCTTTCTTGCCCCGCCCGACCATGCTATCGGCAAGAAGTTGCCATCAGGATACGAGTCCGCTGACGTGTACCGCATCGCTGTCGACATAGGAGGAACGTTCACCGATCTGGTGCTGCAGGACGGCGATGGCGCACTGCTGATTGCCAAGACCCTGTCAACACCAGGTGACGTCTCGAGGGGCGTCATGCGGGCCCTTGACCTCGTTGCCGGACGCCTTGGCCTCGAGTCCGGGCGGGTGCTTGCGCACTGCGGCATGTTCGTGCACGGGTCGACCATCGCCACCAACACCATGCTGGAACACTCCGGCGCCCGCGTTGGACTCCTCGTCACCGAGGGATTTCGCGACTCCCTGGTCATCCGGCGCGGCGTGCGCGAAGACATGTGGGACCACCGCACTCCCTTCGCGCCGGTCCTGGTTCCGCGTTACCTGCGCATCGGCATTCCCGAACGCATCGATCGCGACGGCAGGGATGTCGCCGACCTGGACGGTGAGGCGGTCCGGGAGGCAGCGCTCTTCATGAAGGCCGAAGGCGTGGAAGCCGTGGCCGTGTGCTTTCTCAACAGTTTCGTGGAGCCATGTCACGAACGTGAGGCGGCAGGGATCCTGGAGGAGACATTCGACGCCGATGCCGTCAGCCTCTCCTCAGGGGTCGCTCCCATCATCGGCGAGTATGAACGCAGTTCAACGACGGTCATCAACGCTGCCCTGGCACCGAAGGTGGTTCCCCACCTCCTGCGTCTGGACAGGACCCTGCACGAAGGCGGACTCGGCCGGCCGCTCCACCTGGTCCAGAGCAACGGCGGTGCGGCATCCGTCGCCCAGATGCGCGAGCGGCCGGTCCGCCTGCTGCTCTCCGGGCCGGCCGCCTGCGTAGGCGCCCTCGATCTCGTAGCCCGACAGACAGGCCACGACCACCTCATCTCCATGGAAATCGGCGGCACGAGCTGCGACGTGGCCATGATGCACGCCGGCGAGGTGGCGCTCACCGACGATCTGATGATCGCCGGTTACCATGTCGCGGTTCCCGCGGTCGACGTCCACACGGTGGGCGCCGGTGGCGGAACGATCGCATCCGTGGATGCCGGAGGGATGATCAGGCTGGGGCCACAGGGCGCCGGCGCGTACCCCGGACCCGCCTGCTATGGCCAGGGCGGCACCCGGCCCACCGTCACCGACGCCCTCGTGGTGCTCGGACGCCTGAGTGCCGAGGCGTTTGCTAGGGGCGAGATCACGCTCGTCCCGGAGCACGCCGCCACGGCGCTGTCACGGGACGTGGCCGAGCCCCTCGCCATCACGACCCGGGAAGCTGCCGCCGGTGTCGTCACTCTCCTCGAGCAGAACCTCCTCCATGCGGTGGAGCGGATCAGCATCGAGCGGGGCTACGATCCGGCCGCCTCGATCCTGGTGGCCGGTGGCGGCGCCGGACCGATGCATGGCGCGGCAATCGCCCGTCTCATCGGGTGCCGCAGCGTCTACGTACCGCGCCAGGCAGGCGCCCTGTGCGCCCTTGGCATGCTCAACACCGATGTCCGGCACGACTTTCTGCGCGTGCTCTTCGGCGAGCTTGATCACATCGAGGAAGCGGATGTCGCACGCACCTACACCGATCTCGAGGCCGAGGCGGCCGGCGTCCTCGCGGCAGAGGGCTTTGCCGGGGACGACGTCTCGATCACCCGTTCCATGAGCCTCAGGTACAAGGGTCAGCAGTGGTCGGTGAGGATTCACGCGCCCTGCTTCGAAAGGGAGGAACTGCGCGCCGCCTTCGAGGAAGCGCACCAGCGGATGTACGGTCACATCCAGCCCGGGGGCACCCTGGAAATCACCTCCCTTCATGTCACCGGACGGGGCGTGGTGCCGCGCATCGTCGTCGCCGACGACCGGCGGCAGGAGTCAAGACCGGCCCCCGTCACACGCCGGCCTGTCTTCGCCGATTCGGACCACGGCGTTCTCGATACTCCCGTCTATCAGGCTGATTCTCTGGCACCAGGAATGACGCTCGACGGACCGCTTCTCATCGAGGAGGCGACGACGACGATTCACGCCGGTCCCCGGGACCATGTCACCATCGACCGCTACGGAAACTACCTGATCACCCTGGAGGCTTGATGCCTGCCCCCGACCCCGTTCGCCTGACTCTCGTACAGAACCGCCTGGATCACATCTCCCGCCAGATGGGCCGGGTCATGACACGCACGGCACGCAGCCCGATCTTCAGTCAGAGCCACGACTTCTCGTGTTTTCTGGGCAATGCCGACGGTGTCCTCATCAGCCAGGCCGACGGCATCCCCATCCACACGGGCGGCGGCGGGCTGGCGCTGAGAACCCTGATCGAGACCTTCCCCGACGCCATGAACGACGAGGACGTGTTCCTGCTGAATGACCCCTATGTCGCCGGAGGCAACCACCTGCCGGATTGGGTTATTGCACGGCCGGTCTTTCACAATGGAGAGCGCATCGCCTTCGCCTGCAACCGGGCGCACCAGTCGGATATCGGTGGTGGCGCCGCCGGAACCTACAATCCCCTGGCGACGGAGATCTTCCACGAGGGTCTGCGCATACCGCCCCTGAAGCTCATCGAGGCAGGAGTGACACGCCAGGACGTCTGGAATCTGCTGCTCCTCAATTCGCGTACCCCGGACCTTCTCGACGGCGACCTGCGAGCCATGCTGGGCTCGACCCGGATCGGCATGGAACGCCTCCAGGCGCTGGTCAGGGACGCCGGACGCGATGAGGCCCTTGCCTGCTTCGCGGGAATCCTCGATCACGGTGACCGGATGTTGCGCACGTGCATCGACAGCCTGCCTGACGGCACCTGGCACGGCAGTGACGCGACGGACAACGACTGCTTCGAAGACAGGCGGACCGAAATCGAGGTGGCGCTGGTCGTTCGTGGCGAGAGCATCACGGTTGATTTCTCCGGCTGCGGACCTCAGATCCGGGGTTTCAAGAACAGTTCGGTCGCCAACACCATGTCGGCAACCTACATGGCGCTGGGATCGTTCTTTCCCGTGGACCTTCCGCGAAACGAGGGGACCTTCCGTTCGGTTGACCTGGTGATGCCCGAGGGATCGATCGTTAATCCCCGGCCACCGGCACCGATGACCATGAACACGGTCTTCATCGCCCACCACATCGTCCATGCCATCTGGCGCGCCCTTGGCGAGGCAAGGCCCGATCTCGCCTGCGCCGGCTGGGGGAGGAGCGTTCACCCGATCGCGGCCGGACACGATCATGCCCGGGAACGCGGTTTCATCATGTATCACTGGCATGCGATGCCCGGCGGTGGCGCCGTCGAGGGCCGCGATGGTTTCGAGCAGATCGGTCACCTGATTTCCCTGGGCGGTCTCACGATTCCCAACCTCGAGGACTACGAGCAGCTCTACCCCGTCCGTTACATCAGGCACGAACTGCGCCGCGACGGCGGCGGGCCCGGCACCTGGAGGGGTGGATGCGGCGTGGACTACCTCGTCGAGGTGCACGACTCCTCGACCTTCCACTTCCGCAGCGAGGGCCTCGGACGGCCCAGCGGCCATGGCACCGCAGGAGGCCGGGACGGAGCCGGCGGCGCCATGACGGTCACGGAACGTGATGGCCGTCAGCACCTTCCTGCCGCCTATGGCAGTCATGCCTACGGTCCCTGCTCCTACCACGCCCTTTCCCCAGGCGGTGGCGGCTGGGGTGATCCCTTCCGGCGTCCTGCCCTGGAGGTCGCCCATGATGTCCGGGACGGCCTCGTCAGCATCGAGGCGGCCCGCCGGTCCTACGGCGTGGTCGTCGACAGCGATGGAGGCATCGACCGCCCCGCGACCGATGCGCTGCGGAACGGCGCCGCGGTTGCGGGCTGACAAGGCAGCCGGTATAAGGCCGGCTCTGCGGATATCCCGTGTCGGCGGAGTGTAGCTCAGCCTGGTAGAGCACTGTCTTCGGGAGGCAGGGGCCGGAGGTTCAAATCCTCCCACTCCGACCATTGTCCGATCAGGTTGGATCATACCCGGCGACCACGAAGTCGTTCCGGCATTCCTCGGGCTGGAAGGCCTCGAGGACGCGGGCAATGGCCTTGCGCAAGTTCGCCTTGAGCCTCGAGAAGGCGAGACGGTTGATCGGTCCTCCAGGCACGAAGGGCACGACCGTTCCCCCAGACATGAGCATGGCGACAACGGTCGAGGTCTTCCAGCGACGGTGCGGCTGGCCCTTGCGTAGGCGCCGCTGGGGCAAGAGTGCGGGTCACCTTGATCTTGACCCAGGTCTCGTCGATGAAGGGCAGTCGTGCCCGCGTCCGGCGAGCACGTTGTGCAAGTCCTCGATGGTGCTGTCCGGAGTCTCGGCCAGCACCGTGAGGATCAGCGCGCGATGCGATCGGCGCGACGGTCTCCGCCAAGCACTCTCGGACGGGAATCACCCTCAACGCGCACCCGGTGCGCGCTTCGTCCCGCTGCACCGGCAACTGGAGGCATGAGCGAAGAAAACGGCCACCGGGGTCGAACACCTGAGCATCCACAGGATGGGGGGAATTCTCAAGTTTCTGCCTTGAGCGCATGAGCCGGACAGGGACGTGCAGCGTGCAACGATGAGAGCAGTTCCGGGAACGCGTCAGCTCCTGAGCGTCGGAAAGCCGGGATAGTGTCGAGAATGGTCTCCCGAATTGTTGGCGCACGACCGTTTGGTCAGCAGCCCCTTGTGGGGCTGGGCGTAGCCCAGAATCCTGCGTTCCGGATCGCGTTCACGCCAGGTCAGATTGAAGGCGGCGTTCTTCGGGAAGAACACCATTTCCGAGTATGGCAGGTGGTCGTGGATGTACCAGGCAAGCGGGCGCCAGTCCCGGGTCTCCCTGTAGTGCTCGGTGTCGATGAACCACGGGATGACGATGCAGGCCGTCGCTCCCATGAAGCCCTCCTTGTCGCGCCAGTCCCAGATGTGTTTCGCGCGGTTTCTCTCGTTGCTCGCGCAGCTGGATGTGTGATTGTTCCCATAGGCGTTGATCGCCCTGCTTCGGAATGCGGAACGCACGATGACCTGACCGAAGGTGTGGTGCAGGGGCTCCAGGAGGTGCTTGCACAGACCCCTTCCCGCTTCGAGCGCCAACTCCGGATCGGATGGAATGTTGGGGATGCCGTGGACAGCCGCAATCTCGGAGTAGAGGAAGTCACGCATGCAGAAGTTCCTTGAGAGGCGCTCACGTCCGAGCGCCTCAAGGGCCTCGAGCACCTTCCCATTGACTGGCGGAGCGGGCAATTCGCTCTGCTCGTGAGCGAAACCCTTGAGCGTCCTGACGTGTCGCGACTCCATTTTGTGCATCTCCCCGAGCGAAACCGGATGACCTCAACGCGGCGGTCACGACCAGATTGGCCGTGCCTTGAAAGGCCTTGCAGGCAGAGACCGGCGCGTCAAGATCGGCTATGGCCTGCATGCCCGCGCCGTCCTTTCTCCCATATCGGGCATGACTGTTGTCATCAATGCCTTCTCCCGCTTGCCCGAGAGACACTCGAGCGCCTTGATGTACAGATCATGCCGTCCACTTTTGCCCGAGCCAATGGCAATGGCGCCAGCACCCGGATCCCCACAGGGCGCGTGATCGCTGTCAGGGGCCGCATCTGCCGCAAGATCGGCTACGACGGAAAGTACGTCTCCTTTGAGCGAATCCCGCCTTCAAGCGTTACGTGAGGCGGTCGCGACGGAGCTTGCATTCGATCCGTCCTGCGTCGAGAAGGATGGGCACACTGCTCGAATCCTTCCACTGCGACCATCAGATCTCATGATCAGACGACGCGCTTGAACGCGGTGCCCACCCGCTGTATCGACGGCGGCAAAGCCAGCGGACGGCCGGACATGATCAGCGATCCCCTCTCAACACTCCCCAGGATTGCATCCGGGCGGGGCATTCACGTCTGGGACCGGGATGGCAAGCGCTACATCGATGCTTCGGGCGGACCGGCTGCCTTCAGCATTGGTCACGGTAACCGAGAGGTCAACGAGGCGATCAAGAAGCAGCTCGACGACATCGCCTTCGGCTATCGCTTCCACTTTCGAAGCGACGCCGCGGAGGAACTGACGGAGATCATCACCCGCCGGGCGGGAGGCGACCTCGGTCACGTCATCTTCACCACCGGAGGTTCGGAGGCGGTCGAGAGCTGTCTCAAGCTGGCTCTGCAGTACCACCAGGCCCGCGGCGAAACCTCGCGGGTCCGCTTCATCAGCCGTGAACGTTCATGGCACGGCAACACCCTGGGGGCGCTCTCCGTTTCGGGTTTTCACCAGCGTCAGCGTCCCTACCGGGGCTCGCTCATCGAGACAAGCCGTCTTTCGCCGGTGAACACCTACAGGCCGCCGGCGGGCGTCGCTGCCGGCGACGTTGCCGAACACTGCGCCGGAGAACTCGAGAACGAGATCGCCCGGCTCGGGGCGGAGAATGTCGCCGCCTTCATCTTCGAACCGGTGGTCGGTGCAGCCGGGGGCGCCGTTCCCGCGCCCGACGGCTACGCGCGCCGCATCCGCGAGATCTGTGACAGGACAGGAGTGCTGATGATCGCCGACGAGGTGATGTGTGGAGTCGGGCGCTGCGGCACATGGCGTGCACTGGAACACGATGGCGTGGAACCCGATATCATGTCCATCGCCAAGGGGCTGAGCGGCGGTTACCTCCCCCTGGGCGCCGCCGTCTTCTCCGGCAAGGTCGCCGAACCCATCTACGCCGTGGACGGGATGCCGATCACCGGCCATACCTTCACCGCCCACACCACCTGCTGTGCCGCCGCCGTTGCCGTACAGAAGATCATCGAGCGCGATGATCTCGTGGCCAGGGTCGCCGCCAACGGAGACCTGCTGAGAGCGGGTCTTGAGGAAAGCCTCGGCCAACACCCCCACGTCGGGGACATCCGCGGCCGTGGTTTCTTCCAGGGCGTCGAGATTGTCGAGGACCGGGAAACGGCCGAACCGTTCAGCCCCGATGCCCGCATGTTCCAACGGATCATGCGGACGGGATTCGACAACGGCCTCATCGTCTATCCGACCGGCGGCAACGTGGACGGCATCAGGGGCGACCAGATCATCATCGCACCCCCCTACAATGCGACGACGGACGAACTCGACACCATTGTCGATCTCCTTCGACGCACCATCGATGAGGCCATTGCCTCCTACACGCCGGGAACCAACTTCCCGGCATCGTCCGCATGACCGACGACATCATCCGGTCGAGCGACACCCGATGCCATCGTCCGTCTGAAGGAATGCCGCGGCACGCGCTCTGATCAAGGCAACCGGAATCGTCTGCAGAAACACCAACGTCGGCATCCGAGTGACGCGGCGGGAGCTGTATGGGCCACGCCGCCAATTCACGAGAGTCGTGCGCGTTCCCTGCGTTCCCTGTAGATCGCCTCGACCCGCGGACCGTAGACGAACGCGTTCCCCCGTTCGCTTGCAACGCAGTCGGGCTTCTCGTCGTAGGTCAGGACGGCGGTGACCCGGGGCGTGGATCCGTTGACGGCCGTAACCGAATGGAGCGCGTTGCGGCCGCGAAACAGGGTGAGTGTGCCGCCCGATCGTTCTGTCGTGTGAACGAAAGATCCGTCTCCTTCGAAGAGTCTCGCCATGCGGACGAAGTCGACATCCCTTCCGGAGCGCATCCCGGGAACGAAAACGAAGTCGCCGCCTGCTTCGCTCGCCTGGAGCAGCAGCGTGACGGTGAAGTTGTTGACGTCGAAGTGCCAGGGCAGGCCGTTGCCCGTTTCGTGCGCGATGATGTTCAGCGCCTGGAACTCGTCGGCCATGCGGTAGAGCCGTTCGCAGCCTTCGACGGCGGCGATGAAATCGGTCAGTGGCTGCCACTCGTAGACGCGGCGGATCAGGGTATCGCCGATCTGGTCGTTGGCGATCTGGAGCGATTTCTCGCGAAAAAGGCGGTTGGCCGGGTGGCCGGCGGGTTTCGACGGATCGCCCTGGTTGAACAGCGCCGTCCGCAAATGGGATTTCCGGTAGGCGTGCCGTTCGAGAAGCATTGAAGCTTCTCGTGCGAAGGCGGCAAGCGCATCGGCCCTCACGAAACCGGGGAGGTTGACGCAACCGTTCTCCCGGTGCGCCGCACGGCACCGTTCGACCAGCGTCAGCCATTCCTGGCTGCCGGGTCGATCGAGCGGGTAGCGTTCGAGGTCGATCAGATCGCCGATCTCATCCATGACAGGCTCCGACGGCGTCGACGCATGGTACCGGGATTCGGCCGTCGCAAGAAGGGACGCCGCGGGACTGCGAACCCACTTTCGGGCTGCACCGAGGCTGCGATTCCGGCGCGTTCGGCAACGCGTCGCAGGATTGCCAGCGGTTGTCCCGGATGACGAGGCCAGCCGGTCACCTTGTTGGCAACCGACCTCTGTGATATTCTTGGAAGAATTCCAATTTAACGATAATTGGGAGGAAACCATGACAACTAGAGATCCTATCGACATGTTGCTGTCGGGCCGTATGGGCCGGCGCGAGTTCAGTCAGACACTCGCCTCGTTGGGGTTGGGTGTCGCGACCGTACCCTTGGTGACACGCAACGCCTGGGCCCAGGACGCGGAGGCGCACTACCTGACCTGGGCGGGCTACGAGCTGCCCGAGCTCCATCAGAGCTACATTGACAAGCACGGCGTCTCGCCGGACATCGGGTACTTCGCCAGTGTGAACGAGGCCATGCAGAAACTCCGTGCGGGCTACCGCGCCGACGTTTCCCATCCCTGTTCGGACAACGTCACCCCGTGGTACGAAGCCGGACTCCTTGCGCCGATCGACACCGACCGGCTGAAGCACTGGGATGACTACTTCGAGGTATTCGCGCAAATCGACGAAACCCTCACCGCTGACGGTGAAAACCTGTTCATTCCCTTTGAATGGGGCAACTCGTCAATCCTCTACCGTACCGATATTGTCGAGATCGAGGAGGAGTCCTGGAGTCTTCTGTTTGACGAGCGCTATGAGGGCAAGCTCGCGACCTACAACGCGCCATACCCCGGCGTACAGGTCCCCGCCATGATACTGGGCTACGAGAACCTCGAAACGCTGACCGACGCGCAGCTTGAAGAGATCAGGAAGCTCCTTGTAAAGCAGCGCGGGTTGCTTCGGTTCTACTGGGACAGCCAGTCGGAGGCCGGCCAGGCCATGGCTGCCGGCGAAATTGTTGCGACCTACGCCTGGAACAGTCTTGTCAAGCCGATGAGAGACGAGGGTCTTCAGGTCAAGTTCATGACCCCCAAGGAAGGTGCGCGCACCTGGGTGTGCGGCCTCGTCCTCACCGTTCCGGAACTCCGGGTTGGCAGCGACGAACGTGTCTATGATTTTCTCGACGCGATGATGTCGCCCGAGGCCGGAGCCTTCCTGATCAGCGAGTACGGTTATGGTCACGGCAACTCCAAGGCCTTCGATCTGGTTCCGCAAGAACGTCTTGACGAAGTCGGCTTGCCCGATCCCAACAAGTTCCTGGAGATCGGCAACTTCCTGAAGCCGATACCGAAGGAGTTCGACGAAAAGTACGTGAGGCTCTGGGAAGAGGTCACGCTCGGCATGTGAGCTGACAAGGTCGCCGGGCACACCGTACGGTTCGCTCGGCGACCTTGCCCGGGCAGCCAGGGGACGGCTGCCTCCTCTGCGAAGACAGCCGCGCCCAAGGAGGCCGCCCGCAATGATGACGCCCCCTCATGACCGACCTCGATGCGGGCGACTGCGCAACGGCTGTCTCATCGACCGGGAGCACCGGGCCATTTGCGGCCTTCTCGAGGATCTGCGCGCATTGCCCGGGCCGGACTGCGCGACATCATGATCTCCGGCAACGGGATCGTGCGTGATACACGACCGCTGGGCCGGATTCGAGCCCGGGCCCTGATGCTCGCGGCAGTCCTGGTGCTCGCGCTGGCGCCATCGGCGTCCGCTAACAAGGACCTTTGGCGCTACGAATGGCCGAAGACGGATTTCTCCCGGCGCACGGTCGATCTCGCGGACATCATCTCCGGCGGACCGCCAAAAGATGGCATTCCGGCCATCGACGATCCCCGCACCGTTCCCGTTGCCGGCCATGACGGTCTTCTCGGCGTCGAACCGGTGATCTCCGTCGTTGTCGCCGGCGAAGCCCGGGCCTATCCCCTGCGCATCCTGGTCTGGCACGAGATCGTCAATGACGACATCAACGGCATCCCCCTGGCGGTGACCTACTGCCCGCTCTGCAACACGGGGATCGTGTTCAGGAGGGACGTCGACGGCACCGTGCTGGACTTTGGTGTGACCGGGATGCTGCGCCACTCCGACCTTGTCATGTACGACCGCCAGACCGAGAGCTGGTGGCAGCAGTTCACCGGCCGCGCCATCGTCGGCGCGATGACCGGAACGAGGCTCGAGGCCTGGCCTTCGCGGCTTGAGTCCTTCGAGCGTTTCCGCCAGCGCCATCCCGACGGCACGGTGCTGGTGCCGGGCGACACCGACCTGCGCCCCTACGGATCCACGCCCTACGCCGGCTACGACAGCCGGACGGAGCCCTACGGCCTCTACCAGGGCGACCTGCCCCCGGACATCGCGCCGTTGGCACGGGTGGTGCGCGTGGACGACACGGCATGGTCCCTTGATCTTCTCCGCCAGGAGGGACAGATCGTGGACGGCGACCTCGTCATCACCTGGGAGCCCGGCCAGGCGTCGGCGCTCGACACCCGCGATATCGCGTCAGGTCTCGATGTCGGCAATGTGACCGTTCAGCGCATGACGCAGTCAGGCCCGGTCGATGTCGTCTACATGGTCGACTTCGCCTTCGCCTGGCACGCGTTCTTCCCCGATTCCCCCGTCCGCACGGCCCTGGACGAGTGATAGAGGTCAATCGTCCCTGAACAGGGTGAGGACCCCGGTGTAGGCGTAGAGACGATCAAGCGAGATTTCGCCGTTGGAGAAGAAACCGGCCACCGGCACATCGCCCAGGACATCGTGGACGATCTCCATCTCCCGATTGACGGCGCCGAACATGTTGGGCCCGCGGGCGAGACAGCTGAAGTAAAGCCCGCCGAGCGGACGGCTGACGCGGGATTTGAGGGATTGCAGCATGCGCCTCAGGTCCGCCTCGGCAGCTTCATTGTCACGCACACAGAACATCAGCACGTCACCGCGGCTGACGTGATCTCCCAACAGCATGGCGCGCTGGTCGGGATCGATGCCGAGGATGTTGCGGACCACGAACGCGCCGTCATCCGATCCCGCTATGGGCAAGGCCACGTGGAGCGACGCCGGATCGACCGGCTGCTCGGCCCCCCGGGCGCCGGTGAATCTCTCCCCGAGCACGTCGAACACCGGTCGGCCATCCAGCTCGAGAACCGCGTTGCCGTCGGCCCTCGTGACTTCGTGGGACCCTTCGAGAAGTGAACATCCCTGGGTCAGCGCCGTGGCGACCCGGGCTCCGCTCAGCAGCACGCCCGACAGACCGTCACCGGCCCCGCTGCCGGCGTGGGTGGGAGACCGGGTCCGCGACGAGGCGAGACCACCCACCAGATAGCTTCCCGTCTCGCGGGCGAGGCGGGTCAGGCCGCCGAGGATGTCCGCATCGCGCGGATCACCATGGACGACGCCGAACCCTGCCGTGTCGCCGGAATCCGTCTGCCGCCACCCCTCGACCGCCTCGCCGACGCTGCGAAAGACACGCGCCGTGGCTCCGGGCAGGCGGCACGCAAGAGCGACGATCGCCGGCTCGTCGAAGGATTCGATCCGATTGGAACACACGCCGATGCCGACGGTTCCGCACCATTGATCGAGCCCGGTCGACGCGGCAAGAAAACTGACGACATCGTGGAGATGTCCGGCGACGTGGTCCGTGACATAGACAAAGCCGATGTCGTCGTCATCGAGGTCACCCAGCTGCGCGGCCACCGATCGCACCGCTTCCTGCCAGTCCGATGCGGCCGCATGGCCGCTGGCGAAGACTTCCGGCATCCCTGGCGACAATCCCCTGAACCGGGACCAGCATAGAGACCGCCGCCGACGGTGCCCATGAAAGAGTGGCCCCCGACGGCCGAATTGCTGTTGAAGAAGCCGTGGCCATGCCGCAGACTTCGCCCTCAAAGTGCCGTGGGGGAGCTTCTGTGCGCGCGTGGATGCCGACGAGGGAATGACTGCGAACAGCCGTGGCGCCATGCGGAAACGAGGCCGTTGGAAGTTCCTTTCCTGGCTGTTGCCTCACAGCATCCTTGTGGTGTTCAGCGCAGTCATCCTGCTTCCCCTTCTGTGGCTGCTCCGCGTCGCCCTGACGGACAAGAAGACTGCCTACAAGATTCCGCCCGAGTGGGGTCAGGCGAATCTTGACAACTTCATCGAGATCTTCACCGGCTATCCCTTCTTCAGCTACTTTCTCAACAGCGCCACGGTCGCCCTGGGCGCCACGATCATTGCCCTGCCGCTGGCGGTGGGCCTGGCTTACGCCTTTGCCCGCTACAATACCGGAGGCCTGCCGCTGCGCCTGTTCGTCCTGTCGAGCCAGATGCTGCCGCCGGTCATTCTTGTGCTGCCGCTCTTCACGCTCTTCCTCAAGGCGTCGCTCATCAACACGCTTCCCGGCCTCATCCTGGCGCACATGACACTCAGCCTGCCCTTTCTTGCATGGCTCCTTGTCGCCTTCTTCGACGGTGAGGTGGCGACACTCGAGCAGGCCGCACGTACCGACGGCGCCAGCCGCTTTCAGGCGCTGGTGCGCATCACGTTGCCTGTGGCGGCCCCTGGAATACTGGCGGCCGGACTGCTCGCATTCCTGCTCAGCTGGAACGAGTTTCTCTATGCCCTCATCCTGAGCGGCCCGCACACGAACACGTTGCCGGTGGGCCTGTCGTCGTTCCAGACCCACCGGGGTGTCGATATCGCGCTGCTGTCGGCAGCGACGATCTGTGCCATCCTGCCGGCCATGGTGCTGCTGCCCTTCCTGCGCCGCTACCTCATCAAGGGCCTGTCGCTGGGGGCGCTGAAGTAGGCGTCAGTCGATGAACGGAGTCTTCATTTCGTCGTTATTGTCCAACAACAAGGGGAGATAGATCATGAGGTTGTTTCTTTCTGTCGTGGCTGCGCTGGCGCTTGCTGTCAGCGCTGCCCAGGCACAGACCATCCGTATCCTTATGGAGACGGTTCCCGACACCCGCTACATCCAGGAGCTGCTGCCTCAATTCGAGGAGGAAACCGGCATCAATGTCGAAATCGAGGCCATCAGCTACATTGACATGCACTCGAAACTGGTGCCGCAGCTCATCGCCCCGGAGGGAAGCTACGATCTCATCGTGGTCGATTTCTACTGGGTCGGCGAGTTCACCAAGGCCGGCTGGCTGATGCCGCTTGACGACCTTGTCGAGCGCGACGGCGTGGATGTCGACGTCTACGTGCCGAAGCTCATGGATCTCGTGGGCAGGGTCAACGGCGTCCTCTACATGCTGCCCTTCTACAATTACTCCATGGCGCTCATCTATCGCCAGGACCTGATTGACGATCCCGACGAACAGGCAGCTTTCCAGGAAGCCTACGGCATGGAACTCAGGGTGCCGCAAACCTGGGACGAGTACTGGAAGCAGGTCGAGTTCTTCACCCGCGACACGGACGGGGACGGCAACAGGGACTTCTACGGCACGGTCATCCAGGGCCAGCGCGGTGACTGCATTTCGATGCAGTGGGCCAACTACCTCTATTCGCAGGGTGGCCTCTACCACGACGAGAACTGGAACCCGCTGCTCGATTCTCCGGAAGCCATCCGGGCGATGGAGTACTATCGGGAGGCCGTCGAGAACTACAGCCCGGCCGGTTCCGAGGCATACTGCTTTGACGAGGCCTTCAACGTGATGGCGCAGGGCCGGGCCTACAGCTTCGTCACCTTCAACATCCTCTATGCCGGTTTCGAGGATCCTGAGTCCTCCGAGGTCGCCGGCAAGGTCGGCATCACACCCAATCCGGGTGGCGGCCTGAATGGTGGATGGGGCTGGGCCATTCCCAACTCCAGCCCGAACAAGGAAGCCGCATGGACCTTCATGAAGTGGGCCGAATCAGCGGCAGTGGCCAAGGAACGGGCCATGCTCGGCGGCGCGCCGACCCAGGCCCAGATCTTCACCGATTCCGATGTCGTGACGGCACGGCCTTACTATCCAATTCTGGGCGAGATCCTCGCCGGAACGAAGGACTTCCCGGTGTTCACGTACACCACGGAGTTCGTCGAACAGGTGGGGCTGGAACTCAATCTTGCAGCCACCGGCGAGAAGCCGGTCGCCGAGGCGATGGCCGCAGCCCAGGAGAAGCTGCACGCGCTGCTCGTCAAGGACGGCAAGATCGAGGAATAGGTACAAGATCAACGAGTCATGTCCGTGGCCACGGCTGACGGACTGACACTTGCCGGGAGAGACCGGCGCTTCGGGCTTCTGCTCACGGCGCCGGGCCTCCTGTCCCTTCTCATTGTCATCACGTTTCCGCTGTTCTTCACGCTTTACACAAGCGTCCACGACTACACGCTCCTCACTCCCAACTACGACACCTTCGTCGGTACGGAGAACTACCAGGAGGCGCTCGACGAGGAGTATCTGCCGGGCTCGCTCTGGGTGACGACAAAGTTCGTCCTGGCGTCCGTCGTCATCGAATTCATCATCGGCTTTGCGGTGGCCCTTTCACTCCATGCCACCCGGCGCTTCGGATCGATCTACTACCTCATCCTGCTTGCGCCCCTTCTCATCAATCCTGTCGTCGTCGGTCTTCTCTGGCGCATGCTGCTCCATTCGGAACTCGGCATCGTCAACTACGCCATAGGCCTCGTCGGAATCTCGCCGGTGAGCTGGCTCGGCGATGCCGATATCGCATTCTGGACCGTGGTGCTGACCGATATCTGGCACCAGGTCTCCTTCATGGCCATCCTGCTGGTCGCCGGTCTGGCTGCACTGCCGCGGGAACCCTACGAAGCGGCACGCATGGATGGTGCTTCGACCATCAGATGCTTCATCCACATCACCCTGCCGCTGATGCGACCGGTGATCGCGGTGGCGATCCTGCTGCGGCTGATCTTCGCCATCAAGACCTTCGATATCATCTTCATCATGACCAAGGGTGGACCGGGTACGGCCACCGATCTCATCAGCTACTACATCTACCGTGCCGCGTTCTTCGGGCTCGATGTCGGCCGCGCCTCCGCCATGGCAGCCGGTCTCCTGGTGATCATCCTGGCCCTGACGGTTTATCTCTACCGGTACATGAATTCGTTGAAATAGGGGGACCTGCGCGTGGCCAACATCGTTCTTGAAGGTGTGACCAAGGTCTACGGTCAGGACATTCTCGCGGTCGACAACATCGACCTCGAAATCCGTGAAGGCGAGTTCATGGTCCTGCTGGGCCCTTCGGGCTGCGGCAAGTCAACCACGCTGAGGATGATTGCCGGCCTCGAGGAAGTAACGTCGGGCAACCTGAAGATCAATGGCGAGATCGTCAACGACGTCGATCCGGCAGACCGCGACCTTGCGGTGGTGTTCCAGAACTACGCGCTCTATCCGCACATGACGGTCGAACGCAATCTTGCCTTCGGCCTGAAGCTTCGCAAGACGCCGCAGGAGGTCATCGGCAGGCGCATCCGCGACACCACGACCATGCTCGGCATCGACGACCTGTTGGACCGTCGCCCCAGTGAACTCAGCGGCGGCCAGCAACAGCGGGTGGCACTGGGCAGGGCGCTGGTCCGTGATCCCGAGGCGTTCCTTCTCGACGAGCCCCTGTCCAACCTCGACGCCAAGCTGCGCGCGGCCATGCGCACCGAACTCATCAAGATTCACCGCATGCTCGGCAAGACCGTCGTGCATGTCACCCATGACCAGGTCGAGGCCATGACCATGGGAGAGCGCATCTGCATCATGCGGGAAGGTCGGATCATTCAGGTCGGCCCGCCTCTCGATGTCTATCGCCACCCGGCGGATTCGTTCGTCGCCGGATTTCTTGCCAGCCCGCCGATGAATCTTCTCAAGGGGAAGCTGGCCGGCCATCACGGCGTCAACGAGGTCGACCTTTCGGCAATCAGCCTGCCCGTCCCGCGCCACCGTCGGGCGCCCCTGAGGCGGCATGCCGGTTCCGAGGTCGTCGTCGGCATCCGTCCCGAAGACGTCCACACGGAGGAGCCTGCGGAGGGTGTCCATCACAGGGTCGATATCACCGTGGTTGCTGTCGAGGTCCTCGGACCGGAAGTCATCCTCGTCGCCGACCTTGGCAGTGGGCAGGAGATCTCCGTGAGGCAGGGCCCAACCTTCCACGCGGTCGCCGGCGCCCGCATTCCCCTCTACATCGATCTTGAACAAATTCACTTCTTTGAGGCCGAGAGTGGTCTTGCCATTCTCCACGGCGGCGCCAGTGGTCCGGTTCGCCCGGAACTCGGCAGTTATCTGAAGGAAGGCGGACCGGAGGCACCCGCGTGACACATCGCCGGAATCCTCCGGCCGCCCTGCCTGACGTTCGCCCCATGACGGCGCACATTGGCGCTGAAATCGCCGGGGTCGACCTCTCCCGGCCATTGCCGGACGACGTGGTGACGGCGATACGCGAAGCGCTTGTTGAGTGGAAGGTGATCTTCTTCAGGAACCAGTCACTGGACCACGAGCAACACAGCCGCTTTGCCCGGCAGTTCGGTGAGCTGACACCGGCCCACGTGGTATTCGGCACGAAGGACGGTCTGCCCCCGGAAATCTATCCCATCACGAAGTTTCGCGTGGCCATTACCAGGGGAGGCGAGAAACCGCGCCGCGCCTGGAAGGGCTGGCATGCCGACGTCACGCCGGCGGTCAATCCGCCGTTCGCCACGATCCTGAGGGGCGACGTCATCCCTCCCCACGGTGGCGACACCCTGTGGCTCGACATGACCCGGGCCTACGAGACCCTGTCCCCTGTTCTCCGCGGGTTCATCGACCACTTGAGTTGCATCCACCGGTTCGAGCCGCCCTCGGGCGCCGACCGCAGCCGCGAATATGATCAGCGGGTGGACAGTGCCGCACTGATGGCCGAACACCCCATGGTGGTGGTTCATCCGGAGTCCGGCAGACGCGTCCTCTATGTCAATCCGGAGTTCGTCCGGAATGTGGTCGGGCTGTCGGCCTTCGAGAGCGAGCGACTCCTCGAGTTGCTCTACGAACACGCCCTCAGACCCGAGTTCATGGTGCGTTTCAGGTGGGAACCGGGCAGCGTGGCCTTCTGGGACAACCGGTCCTGTCTGCATTTCGCGACACCCGATATCTTCGATCTCGATTTCGACAGGCGGCTTTACCGCGTCACACTGATGGGTGAGCCACGACGCGGTATCGACGGCACCCTCTCCAGGCTTCTCTCGGGTTCTCCGATTGCCGCCCTCGGTGCCGACTGAACGGTGCCATGGTGTCAGGCCGCCGGAAGCCTGCCGACCCGGGGGTAGAGGGACTTCAGGCGTTCGTAAAGCTCCCTGTAGAGGTCATAAGCCTCGCGGTAGACGGATGACGTGGCACCATCCGGTTCGAAGACACGATCCGTCCCGACATAGGCGTTGATGTCCGCCCAGTCGTCAATGACGCCGACGCCCATGCCGGCGACAAAGGCGGCGCCGAGACACGATCCCGGGTGATCGAGCAGCCTTTCGATGGGCCGCTCGAGAACATCGGCTGTGATCTGGACCCACAGATCGCTTGCCGCGCCGCCATCGCAGGCGACAACCCTGGTGATCTCCAGACCCATGTCGTCGAACACATCGGCATGGTGCCGGAAACCGAAAGCCACCGATTCCAGGGCTGCACGCCATACATGCGCGAGTCCGTGGTGCAGGCCAAGGCCGGTCAGGGTGCCCCGCGCGTGGGGATCGTTGAGAGGTGTCTTCTCACCAAGAAAGTAGGGAAGCAGGAGAACGCCGCCTGCCCCCGGCGGCAGGTCCGCCGCCATGGCGTCAAGGAAGGCATGGACGGAACGTCCCTCCTGCTCCGCCTGCCCTGCCTCGGCCTTCGCCAGGTGGGTGGCGATCCAGTTCAGCACGCTGCCACTGGCAGCCATGCAGCCATTCGAGAAGTGGAGACCGGGGACAATGTGGTAATCGATGAACATGCGGGGGTCGGTCACCGGAGTGGTGCACGACAGCAGGATGTCCCCTGCTCCGCCGTACTTGACGACCAGGTCGCCGTCCCGTGACGCACCCGCCACGAAGGCGGAGGCGATGTGATCGGCACACCCGGCCACAACGGGCGTGCCGGCGGCAAGTCCCGTCTGCGACGCGGCATGGGATGTCACCTCACCGACAACGTCGTGGGAGGCGTGAAGTGGCGGGAGACTGCCCGGTGCGAGTCCGGCGTGGGCGAGCAGACCGTCATCAAGGGCTCCGGAGGCAAGATCCATGAATCCCGCTTCCAGGGCCCAGTTCCGCTCGATGGTGAGAGTTCCGCACAGCCTGGCGGTGATATAGCTGTAGGAACCCGTGATGGTGTGCGCACGATTCCTCTTGCCGGGTTCATGACGTTCCAGCCAGCGCAGCTTGGGCGCAATGATCTGCTGGTTGATGCTGCCTCCGGTCAGGGCAAGGAACGCGTCGGCATCCACGTCCCGCGCCATCTCCTCGATCTCCTCGATCGCCCGGGCATCGTTCTGCTGGATCGAATGACGTATCGCCAGGCCATCGTCATCGAGCAGGATGAGGGTGGGAACCATGCCCGTGACCCCGACACCCGCGATATCGTCCGCGCCTATGCCGCCGGTGCTGATCAGCTCCGGCACGATGGCACAGACATTGGCCCACCACAGGTCCGGGTCCTCCTCGGCCCAATTGGGGTGGCGCGACAGGAGTTCACTGGGCCTTGAGGCGATCGCCTGGACGCCGCCCCTGCAGTCGACAAGGATGCCGATGGTTGACGTGGTGCCGATGTCGAGGCCGAGCAGAAAGCTCATCGGGAACGGTTCCTGGAAACGATCTCCATGAAGCGGGCGACCCGGTCGCGATCGACAGGATTCCAGGTATCGCCCCCGACCTTGAAATGCGTGCCGACGATACATCCGTCGGCCACGGACAGGATGTCGGCGATGTTCGCTGCCGTGCAGCCGGTGTTGGCAAGGACCGGCGTCTCTCCCACAGCGTCCTTGACCCGCGAGAGTTCGGATGCGTCGACAGGCTGTCCGGTCATGGGACCCGAGACCAGGACAGCGTCGGCCAGAGATGAAAAGACGGCGCTCTCGGCCCGTAACTCGATCGATCTGGCGCCCACCGGTGACGCGAATTCCGCATTGATATTGAAGAGGAGCTTCAGGTCGTCCCGTCCCAGGTCGTGACGCATTCTGAGCGCCCGGGCGGCATCCGGTTGCCACAGGCCCATGTCGGAATCGTAGACGCCGGTAAAGATTTCCCTGGCGAAAGCGGCGTTCGTGGCCACGGCAATGGCCACGGTTGCCACCGGATCCCACAGGTAGTCGACACCGAAGGGGACGGTGATGCAGTCCTTGACGGCCGCCACGGCGGCGGTCATGGCGGCGAGCGATTCCGGCGAGGCTTCAAGCAGGTATGGCCTGTCGCCCTCGTTGCCGAACATGATGCAGTCGACACCTCCGGCCTGAAGGGCTTCGATGTCCTGCGACACATGGTCGATGATGGCGCCCATGCCTCCCGCGGCATCATGCAATGGTGATCCCGGCAACGCCGGAAGATGCGCCATGGCGATCACCGGTTTCCTGTTTCCCAGGTGCTTCGCAAGCCATTTCATACCCTTCTCTCCCGGAGAGGTTCAGTCCATCAGTACGCCGCCGCTGGCGTTGATCGATTCCCCGGTGAGGAACCGGGAAAGGTCACTCGCCAGGAAGACGGCAATCGAGGCGACATCGTCAGGCTCCTCGAGTCGGCCCAGCGGCGTGGCGGCAATGTACTCGTTGAGCACAGCCTCGGGCGCCATGTCGCGCAGCCTGCCTTCCCATTCGATCTCCCGCTCCTGCATCGACGTTCTGACGTAACCGGGGCACACGGCGTTGACACGGATGCCACAGGCAGAGACCTCCCTCGCCAACGATTGCGTGAAACCGACGACGGCAAACTTGCTGGCGGCATAGTGGGCGAGATAGGGCGCGCCGATCTTGGCGGCGAGCGAGGCGGTATTGACGATGACTCCCTCGGTGTCCGTAGCGAGAAAATGCCGGACAGCCTCCCGGTTGGTGAGGAAGACACCCTTGGCGTTGACGGCCATGTTGGCGTCCCATTCCTCTTCCGTCAGGTCCCTGACGGCACGCATGGTGGAGATGCCGGCATTGGCGGCCACGAGATCGAGTCCCCCCAGCCACTGCGCCGCTTCGTTGAAGACCCGTTCGGTGGCATCGGCATCGGTCACGTCGAGAGCATAACCGCGAGCCCGTGATCCGAGATCCGCGGCCATGGTGACGGCTGCCCCTCCATCGATATCGCTCAACGCAACCCCTGCTCCCTCGTCATGGAAGGCTCTGGCGATGGCAAGACCGATTCCCCTGGCCGCACCGGTCACGAGAGCTCTCCTTCCGGCCAGAAGTCCGCTGTTCGTCATGTCTCCCCCCGTCATCGGCTTCACCGGCCGCCACTATAGTGTCTGGTGGACGGACCGACAGTGTTTTACCCGGCGCCGAATGGATGCAAGAATGGCGGTAACGTAGGGAAAGCCAGTCTTCTCATGCTCCATGATGTGGTCATTTCAGCCGATGCCCACGTGGGTGAACCCGACGCCATGCGGGCGAGGCTTCCGGAGCACTACCGTGATCTGTTGCCGCGCCTCGAGAGCGATGTGAACGGCGATTTCAAGGTGACGCTGGCCGGCGAGGATCTGAGGAACTCCACCGCCACATCACTTGGTGAGATCGATCTCATGAAGGAGTTTCGCACCGATCCTTCGCAGGGAACGGACATCGACAGGCGCCTGCGCGACATGGCTCTGGAGGGTGTCGACGCCGCCGTGATGTTCCCCAACATCGGCCTTTCCCTCTCCGGCGGCAGGGGGCCCACTGCATTCCACCATGCCTGGGCCAGGGCCTGGAACGACTTCGTGCGGGACACGTTCGGTCCCTGGCAGCACCGCCTCAAACCCGTCGCCATGATCGCCGTCGACGATATCGACGAGATGATGAAGGAAGCCGAACGCGCCATCAGACTCGGATTCTGCACGCTCTTCCTGCCGGCCAATGTTCCCTGGCGGCCCTATCGCATGCCCGACTACGAACCCCTGTGGTCACTGGCCGAGGAGGCAGGCATTCCGCTCAACTTCCATGTCTTTAGCGGCAACCTCGCCCTGCACGCGGATTTTGCCGACTTGGGCGCCATGGATACGGACCGTTTCGCTGCCTATTCAGGTGTCGTGGAACGACAACGCGACTGGCCGGAAATGCTCAATTCCACGGTGCTGGGCATGGCCGCCGGCATGGCGCCGATCGTCGAGTTGACGGGTGCCGGCGTCCTCGAGAATCACCCTGACCTCAGGATTGTCGTCACGGAGGCGGAGTGCGGCTGGCTGGCATGGGTTCTCCACGCCATGGACCAGATGCAGCGACAGCGTCACCTCGGCATGAAGAAACTGGACCTGCGTCCCAGCGAGTACTTCCTGCGCCAGGGCGCTATCACCATCACCGACGATCCCGTGGCTCTCAACAACGTGACGTTCACGGGCAGCAACATCCTGATGTGGGGCAACGACTATCCCCACGACGAGGGATCCTGGCCGAAGAGTCGGCCCTTCATCAACCGGATCCGTGAAGAACTCGATCCCGAATCGGCACACCGGGTTCTCTGCGCCAATGCCGCGGAACTCTTCGGTTTCGATCTCGATCACCTCCAGAAGACCCGCTACGAGGTCATGCGCCACGCCGCCTGACCGCCGGCACCACGGTTCTCGCGCACGGTCAGGTCGTGCTTGCGGAGTCGGTCAGGCGCCAGGACATGACGTGCACCTGGATGAATGGAGACGCCGGCGACCGTGGCCGGCGTCTCCATTCGTGATCCTCAGAACCCGGCTTTGATCTCGTCAAACTTGACGATCATCTTCTCCCGGATATCGGAAGGGATCTCGTCGTAGAAATTGCCTTGGGCCATGAGCGCCACGGGATCGACGATACCCAGTGCCTCGAGCACATCCTGGGACACGACATCGTAGGTGTGCTTGTTCGAGTGACCATAGCCATACTCTTCGATGAGGTACTTGCCGACACGCGGTTCCATGGTGGCATTGAGATAGTCGTAGATGAGGTCATCAGCCGCCTCACCGCTCGACATAACCGTGAAGCCGCAGATCCAGGTCATGATCCCCTCCTTGGGATTCATGAAGACGACCTCGATGCCCTGGTTCTTCATCTCGATGATCGAGCTGTTCCAGGACCATGCCGCCAGCACTTCCCCGGCGGCCATGGACTGTTCGAACTCCGTGGGAGAGGACCAGTAGAACCGCATGTTGTGGTGAAGGGCCCGGACGACTTCGGCGGCGGCTTCAATCTCTTCGTCGGTCATCGCGAAGATGTTCTCGGCACCGGTCAGGAGACCACCGACCGCAAAGGTCGAATCGACAGAGTCGAACATCGCGATCTTGCCCTGCAACTCCGGTCTGAGCAGGATATCGTAGGACTGCTCATCCTTACCGAGCGGAAGCAGGTCAGGCCTGTAGAGAATGGAACTGTTGCCCCAGTCCCAGGGGAGGAAGTAGTACTCGTCCCCGAACTTGACGCCTCGGATGTCCTTGGTGGTCGGAAATATGTCGTCCCAGGCCTCGACGCGACTGATGTCGAGTGGACGCAATGTGCCAGCATCCCTCCAGCGCGCCACCGAACCGCTGCACGGATGCGAGATGTCCGACGGGAAACCGGAGCGCAGCTTCTGGAGGGCCTCCTCCTCTTCGGCAAAGAGCGCGAATGTCGGAGGCACACCGTGCTTTTCGGTGTATCCCGGGTAGAACTCGGGCAGTTCGTATCCCGCCCACTCGAAGACACTGAGTGCTGCGGGATCAGTGTTGGCCGCCGCACCCGACAACGGCAGGGTGGTCCCCGCGAGGCCGATGCCTGTGGCAGCGAGCGTACGGTGAAACTCTCGCCTGGAAATTCCACCGCCAACAAGGTCGTCCACGAGGCGTGTGGCTTTCGATTTACGATACATGGTGATTTTCTCCCTCGAATTCAGTTCGTTAACATAGATGGACAGGGCGTGTGAAGGGAATCAACGGGAGTCCGGAACATCAACCGCTGCCGTCATCCATGGCACGAAGCGGCAGTCCGCGTTCGATCCAGCCTGGTCTGTGTCCATTCCCCATCATGCCTTCGGCAATATCGTAGACCTCCACAAATCCGTGTCGTCGCAGCATATCGGCTGCCCGCGCCGAACGCACGCCGGAGGCGCAGATCATCGCCACGGGACGGGACCGGTCGCCATCAACCGCTTCAAGCACCGCATCGACAAAGGAGGTTGCTCCCCCACCGGCAAGGCTGATGCCGATCGCGTTGTCCGGAAGGCCGGTGGCCCGCCATTCGCGGCTGGTTCTCACGTCGATGACGAGAAGGGAGTCGCGGCTTGTCAGCGCCCAGGCGCTGTCGGCCGCCAACGTCCCGTCTCCGGCCCGGCCCAGTGCCAGGAAAAGAACAAGAACAGCGAGGGCCGGGCCGGCCACGATGCCGATCCGGCCCTTGCCAGGGTGCCGTGCGTTGCTGCGACGACCGAGTCGTCCGGTGTCCCGCACAACGCGCTGGGAGATCAGGACACCGACAGCGTGTAACGCCAGTTGCCGCTGTCCAAAGCGGTCTCGTCCGGAACGAACCGGGCGCCAGAATCCGTGGCACCCGTGCCAACCGCGCCGATGCCTTCATCGACAAGGCCGGCAACATGCTCCACGACTCCTTCGAACGTGGAAGGCACGTCGCCCTGGGGCAGCAGTCCGGTGACATAGGCAGCACTCGGCTCGCCCGTCAGGACATTCCAGGCAACCCCGGTTCCATCATCGGGCTGCCCAATGCTGGCGCCGCACGGATCCTCGCACACCGCACACGGGTTGCATGGATCCTCTTCGCACTCGGCTGCACAGGGGTTGCAGGCACCACAGCCCGCTCCGCACGCACCGCAGCCACCACAGGCGCCGCACGCACCACAGGCACCGCACGCACCGCAGCCGCCACAAGCACCGCAACCGGCCGCCAGGCCCGTCGCCGTCTCAAGACTGGCGCCGCACGGATCCTCGCACACCGCGCACGGATTGCATGGATCCTCCTCGCACTCGGCCGCACAGGGGTTGCAGGCCCCGCAGCCCGCTCCGCACGCACCGCAGCCACCACAGGCGCCGCACGCACCACAGGCACCGCACGCACCGCAGCCGCCACAAGCACCGCAACCGGCCGCCAGGCCCGTCGCCGTCTCAAGACTGGCGCCGCACGGATCCTCGCACACCGCGCACGGATTGCATGGATCCTCCTCGCACTCGGCCGCACAGGGGTTGCAGGCCCCGCAGCCCGCTCCGCACGCACCGCAGCCACCACAGGCGCCGCACGCACCACAGGCGCCGCACGCATCGCAACCGGCCGCCAGGCCCGTCGCCGTCTCAAGACTGGCGCCGCACGGATCCTCGCACACCGCACACGGGTTGCATGGATCCTCCTCACACTCGGCTGCACAGGGGTTGCAGGCACCACAGCCCGCTCCGCACGCACCGCAGCCACCACAGGCGCCGCACGCACCACAGGCGCCGCACGCACCGCAGCCGCCACAGGCATCGCAACCGGCCGCCAGGCCCGTCGCGGGATCTGCCACGGCATCGGGATTTTCGAGGGCCATGGTGTAAGCATTGGCAGCCGCCTTGCGTTGGCACATGCAGGCCGACGCATCGAATGCCATGACGCTCCCTAGACCGACGACCGCCGGTATCATGGTGGTCGTCAACAGTTTCCTTCTCAGCTTGCCCATGAAGTCTCGATCCTCCGGTTTCAAGATCTTGAACCGGGTGCACTCATGCAGCACACCTCACTGGAACCGTCATGATAGACGGACCCAGACAGGATGGGAAACCGGAAATGACGCTGTGGCGCTCTCATGGTATGCGGTGCACTATGGATGTTGTGGGGAAGGCTCCTGGTCCATTGCGCACGTTCCTCTGCGTCACACTCCTTGTCCTTTCGCCCTACGCCTCATCCATGGCAGGCGATGCGCCTCACCCCGAGGTCATCAAGATCGACGGGGGACCATTCATCGCCGGGTCCGACACGGATGAGAGGGAACTGGCCTATCGTCTCGACGAGGAGGCCTATGGCCACTCACGAACCAGGCAATGGGGTTGGTACGGCGATGACATGGACCGTCGTGTCGTCGAGCTCGCCACCTTCTTCATCATGAAGAATCTTGTCACCCAGGCCGACTATGCCCGGTTTGTCGAGGCCACGGGACACGCAGCTCCCGATGTCGACAGGCAGACCTGGGACGCCTACGGGCTGATTCACCCCTACCCACGCACGCGGCCCTACGCCTGGACCGGCGGCACGCCGCCGGCTGACAGGCTCGACCATCCGGTGGTTCTCGTGAGCCATGGCGACGCGAAAGCCTACGCCCGATGGATGTCCAGGGAGACGGGACGCCAGTGGCGCCTGCCAACGGCACTCGAGTGGGAGAAGGCCGCACGTGGCACGGACGGGAGGATGTTCCCCTGGGGCAACGAGTGGAACGCCACGAGGCTCAACACCCATGACCTTGGCCCCTTCTCGACGATGCCCGTGGGCTCGTTTCCGGAGGGGAAGAGCCCCTTCGGCATGCTCGATGCCGCCGGTCAGGTGTTCGAGTGGACCGCCGATGAACAGCGCCCGGGGCGATACTGGGTCAAGGGCGGATCCTGGGATGATCGCGGTTGCGGAGTGTGCCGTCCGGCTGACCGGCATGGCCGGCCCGAGGACATCCGCCACATCCTCATCGGCTTCAGACTCGTCGTGGAAGACGGATGACCCCGGCCAGTACATTCATCACCGAGGGCTCGCCATGACGACGGAACGGACCCGCCTTGAGAATCTCCCGCGCGACGAACTCGAGACGATGATCGAGGCAGGCAACGACGTTCTCGAATGCCATCGCGTCCTGCGCCAGACCAATGACAACATCGTTGGCGAACTGCTGCGGGATGCCGGCACGTTCTACCAGTGGCGGCACTATCCCAAGGGCGATGTCTTCGACCGGACGAGCCACAGCCAGTACTACTACCATGCCCATCCCAAGGCGCAGAGGCCTGGGGAACACGGTCACTTTCACACCTTCATGCGCTCCAAGGGCATGAAGCAAGGGGTTGTTCCCGTGGAGTACGACGGCGAGGCGGAGTGGCCGACGGGCAATGATGCGCTCAGTCACCTCATCGCCGTCTCGATGGATTCCAAGGGATTCGCCATCGGCCTCTTCACCGTCAATCGGTGGGTCACGGGAGAGGCCTGGTATGCGGCTGACGATGTCTGCAACATGGTCGATGACTTCGTGATCGATCACGCCCGGCCATCCTGGCCGGTCAACCGCTGGATCACAGGCATGCTGCGCCTGTTCCGACCGCTCGTGAAGGATCTGGTGCGCGAACGCGACAGGACCGTCGAGGAATGGCGCCAGTCACATCCGGGAGACACCTTCCAGGACAAGAAACTGGAAATCACCTCGCAAGAAGGGATTTCGGTCGAACGCCAGATCGCCCGCCTGCGTGCCATTGCGGGCTGACTCCCCGCCACTCCGATGTTTCCACAGCTGACGCGCGTATGATGATTTCCCCGCCTCCCGGCACCCGCGAGGCAGAATCAGACAGCCGCAAGACAATGCACCTGTCCCCGCAGATGATCGGATCATCCGTAAACAAGGACCGTGGGATTGGCCTGTGGATAGGGGAGTCATGCCTTGACATCATATGACCGGTCATAAAGACTAGTCATATGACAAAAATCAATGCATCCGACTTCAAGGCGCGTTGCCTCGCAATCCTTGACCACGTCCATCAGACTGGCGAACGGGTGGTAATCCTGAAACGCGGACGTCCCGTTGCCGAACTGTCACGAACGACGGGCGATGGCGAACGCTACCCCCAGGATGATCTCGCAGGAACGGTTGTCGTTGTCGGCGATATCGTGGGACCGGTGCTTCCAGAGGATCACTGGGAGAGTCTCAAGCAATGAAGGCGTTGCTCGACACGCACATTCTGATCTGGTGGCACGCAGACCGTGATCAGTTGTCGCAGAACCAGTTGAAAGTCATTGAGGCGGCCGACACGAAGACACCACTGCAGGTTTCCGACATCTCGCTCTGGGAGATTGCCACCCTGCACGGCCTGGGCCGCCTTCACCTGACGATTCCGCTTCGGGAATGGCTCGAGAAGGCAGTCGCACCGCCATTGGTTAGACGCCACGGCATTACGCCTGCGGTGGCTGCTGAATTGGCGGCCTTTCCGAAGTCCTTCCATCGTGACCCGGCAGACCGAATTCTGGTCGCGACCGCCCGGGTGCTCGGTGCGACATTGCTGACACGGGACCGGAGAATTACCGAAGCGGGCTTTGTTGACACGCTGGCTTGACGTCGTTGAGAGGTACGGAACCACTCACGACATCGCCTTGCTCCGGCGCCTCGGCTGCCTGAACCGTTTCATGACCCGGCACTCCCGGCCGGGTGCATGGGGTGTGACGGACGCACCGGACCTAAAGGCGGCCGCGGACCATGGTCATGAAGTTGTCGTAGACGATGCGGGCGCTGGCGTTGAACTCCGACATCGCGGCGGCGGCCTCGGCCTCGAGCCGCGGCAGGGCTCCGGCACCCAGGTTGTCCTCGAGGGCTCGCTTGTAGGCCGGCACCCTGGCCCACTGGCTCACCGTCTCATGGGTAATCTCGACGTGGTACTGAATACTGAGGGCGTGATCGCCGTATCCGAGCGCCTGTGTCGCACAGGCGCCGGACTTCGCCAGCACCCGGGTTTGGGGCGGGACACCGCGGACTTCCGCGCCATGCCACTGCAGGGTCCGGTGAACCGCCGGGAGGCCCCTGAAAAGGGGACTCGCGAGACCGGCCGGTTCGAGCTCCACCTCGAGGATGCCGATTTCCGGCTCGTCTGCCGGTCCGACCTCTCCGCCGAGCGCCTGGGCAAGGAGCTGATGACCCAGGCAGAACCCCAGGAACGGCATCCTGCGCGACACGACGGCCTCGCGAATGGCCTGTCTCTCGGGTTCGAGCCATGGATGGAGGTCATCCTGCCAGACATCCATGGGGCCACCCATGACCCACAGCACGTCGAAGTCGGCGAGGTCCGGGATCGCCTCGCCCTCGTCAAGCTCCACCGCAGTCCACGCGATGCCGTCCTCCGCCAGGAAATCCCGGAACACGCCGGGATGCTCAATGGCGATGTGCTGGAAGACGAGGACGCGAGGCGTCGTCACGGTGCGTGCCTCACCTATTCGCAGATCAGAGATCGTTCCACGGAGAATTCGACTTGCGCGAATAGTTCGCGTCGCCATCGAGGATCTGCTGTTCCACCTCGACCCAGGTCTCGCGACCCTCGGCCACACCTTCCTCGATGCCATTGTCGACCCATTTCTTGCGGACCTTGGCATTCCAGTTGAGGAACAGCTGGTCCTCGTGGACGGTCCAGGCCTGTTCGGGGTCGACCTCGGCCGCGTATTCACCTTGCGTCAGGGCATAGGCGCACCAGCCGCCGAACTGCGGGGCGTAGGCTTCGGGATCGCCGGCGAAAAGATCGCGGTTGGCAGCCGATGCAAAGTGCCAGGTGGCCCCCTGCCAGTCGTGGGAAAACTCCGCCGATCCCATGACGGCAGTGTTCTCCGTGAAGTAGGCAACGGTGTCCCAACCACCGATGGCCACCCCCTCAGGCGTGATGTTGACCGATGTCTGCATCTCCGCCTGTACGTGCCCGCCCACAGCGAGGCTGAACACGACCAGAATGGCACTCAGGGTCTTGCGGCGTGTCATGGCCATCTCCCGTTCGTCAGGTCCGTGGAGTGTAGCAGACCTTGCAAGGGGTCTTGTCAATGTCGTGTTGCCACATTACCGCCCTGTACGACGGCGTGAAGGGGATTGAATCCGACCTGATAGGCAAGAACATTGGGGTGGTTGATGTCCCAGATGGCCAGATCCGCCCGTTTGCCGACACTGAGCGTGCCACGGCCATCCAGAAGTCCCAGTGCCCGTGCAGCCTGTCTCGTCACACCGGCAAGAGCCTCTTCGGGAGTCAGATAAAAGAGGGTCGACGCCATGTTGAGCATGAGCAGCAGCGACGTCACCGGGGAACTGCCGGGATTGCAGTCAGTTGCCACCGCCATGGCAAGATCGTGGCGGCGCATGAGATCGACCGGCGGCATGGTGTCGGCGCGCAGCACATAGGCCGCACCGGGAAGCAGCACGGCAACGGTTCCCGCACGCGCCATGGCCTGCGCTCCCTCCGGCGAGAGAAACTCGAGATGATCGCACGAGAGTGCGCCATGGCGGGCGGCGACCTCGGCGGCGCCACACTCCGAGAGTTGACCGGCGTGAAGCTTCACCGGCAGACCGAGATGGCGGGCCCTGGCAAGGATGCGATCCGTTTCCCCGGCCGTGAAGGCAATGTGCTCGCAGAAGACATCGACGGCATCCGCCAGCCCGCAGGCGACGATCTCCGGCATCACCTTCGCGCAGACAAACTCCACATAATCATACCTCCTGCCGTCGTACTCGGGCGGCAGGGCATGCGCGCCCAGGAACGTGGTCACGACACTCACCGGGCGCATCGTCGCGATGTGTCGTGCCGCCCGCAGCATGGTGCATTCCGTGTCGAGATCGAGACCGTATCCCGACTTGATCTCGACCGTGGTGACACCTTCGGCCAGCAAAGCATCGAGCCGCGGCAGGGCCGCGTTGACAAGTGCCTCGCAACCGGCCGCGCGCGTGGCGCGAACCGTGGAGAGAATCCCGTGTCCGGCCTTGAGCAGATCCTCGTAGGAGGCGCCCTGGAGACGGGCCTCGAATTCGTCGGCCCGATCGCCGCCGTAGACGAGATGGGTGTGGCAGTCGATGAGTCCCGGTGTCATCCAGCGTCCGTCGAGGCGGTGCACCTCACGGGCGAGCGCTGCGGCGTGACCCGGCAGGGCATCACGCCTGCCGCAGAACACGATGCGCCCGTCGCTGACTCCGAGCGCACCGTCATCGATCACGCCATAGGGGCCACGGCCTTCCTCCATGGTCGCGAGGCGAACGTCCAGCCAGAGCGTATCCCACATGGCTATCACTCTCGCACCTTCGGTGCTGAACCAAAAGTCAACGCCGAGTTGAAGAGGCTCTTCATGATCGCCGCTTCGTGTCCGATACGGCAAAGGTCATGACGTTGAGCTGAGTGTCGTCTCCATTTGGTTCCAGAATGAGCTGTTCTGCAAAAGCTCCGCCTGTGTAGGCATCGATGACCCGCCGCCAGAAGAGCACGGCAGCCTTGTTTTGGGGGAACTGTACTACTTGCCAGCAGCCCGTGAAGCGATTGAAGGCGGATTCGGCGGCCCGGCGCCCCACGCCGCGCCCCGCCCAGGGGCCCGACACGTAGAACTCGCCCATGTTCCAGTCGACGCCGGGTACAAGGCGGTAGCGATCGATCAGGCAGAAACCCGCGATGTTGCCGTCGACCTCAATGCGAAACGGGTGGTTGGCTTCGTTCCACGCATACGAGAGATCCATGCGCTCGTGCCGCCACGAGGCGTTTGCAACCCAGTCCTCGTGGGGACCGATCTGGCGCGCGATGTCGTAGAGGTAGAAGCGCGCCAGGTCCTCAACGAGGGGAATGTCGTCGCGTGTCGCTTCGACGAGTTCGACCGTGCCGGTGCGGGTTGTGTCCATCACGAGTGCTCGACTGCTTCCGATGCTCTATATGGCATTTCGATGCGATCGAGTCCCTGCCTTTGAGGATTCCCCCGCGATAGTGGGTCGTGTCCCCGGTCGTGGTCAGGAATTCTGGCTTCGCAGGCAGCGGTGGGTAAGTCGCCCGCCACAGCGCCCGCCAGGGTTGGGGCGGCGGGAGACAAGACTTGCGCACGTCCGAGTGTGCCGACTATTGCTGTTCCCTGGTGTTCGCGGAGTGACTGACATGCCCCACACCGTCTGTCACGCGCCTTCGGCGATGCTTGTCGACGGCTGGGCCGATGATGTCCTGATCACCATTGACGATGAAGGGATGATCGAGTCCGTGGAGACCGGCACGCCCGCGCCGCGCGGATCGATTCGCCTTGCGGGCCCGACTCTTCCCGGGATGGCCAATCTCCACAGCCATGCCTTCCAGCGGGCCATGGCGGGACTGGGGGAAAGGGCGGGAACGGGAACGACGGACAGTTTCTGGAGCTGGCGGGAGGTGATGTATCTCTTCCTCGCCCGTCTCGGACCCGACGAGATCGGCGCCATCGCTGCCCTGCTCTACCTCGAGATGCTCAAGGCCGGCTACACGGCAGTTGGCGAGTTTCACTACCTGCACCACCAGCAGGACGGCACGCCCTACGACGATCCTGCCGAAATCGCCTGGCGCCTCATCGACGCCGCGCGACATACCGGTATCGCCCTGACACTGCTCCCGGTCCTCTACTCCTTCGGCGGGTTCGGCGAAGCGCCTGCGGAATCGGGGCAGCGCCGGTTCGTCAATGACAGCGACGCCTACCTGCGGCTCATGCAGGCGCTCGGCCGGGCCCGCGACAGCGGGGTCAGGCTGGGAATTGCTCCCCATTCCCTGCGCGCCGTCGGCCTGACCGGACTGACGGAGGCGCTTGCCTTCGCTGACGACAGCACGCCCGTCCACATCCACGTCGCCGAACAGCGACGTGAAGTGGCCGAATGCCTCGCCTGGTCGGGGCTGCGTCCGGTCGACTGGCTTCTCGAGCATGTCCCTGTCGACAGGCGATGGTGCCTCGTCCATGCAACCCACGTGACAGCGGGCGAGGTCGCCCGGATGGCGGCGAGCGGCGCCGTGGTAGGCCTGTGTCCGACGACCGAGGCAAACCTGGGCGACGGCATGTTCCCCCTGGGGGCGTACCTGAATCGGCACGGTGTCTTCGGAATAGGTTCCGACAGCCACGTGTCGACGAGTCCGGTCGAGGAACTGCGCTGGCTGGAGTACGTCCAGCGGCTGCGCCGCAGGCGTCGCTGCGTGGTCACCACCCGTGACGTCCCTCACACTGGCGAAGCCCTGTGGCGGTCGGGCCTTGCCGGCGGCGCCCGGGCGCTCGGACAGGGAACCGCCGGATTGCAGCCCGGCGCGCCGGCGGATGTCGTTGTCCTGGATGCCAGTCACCCGTCGCTCGTAGCCCGCAGGCATGGCCAGCTTCTCGACAGCTTCATCCTGTCCGGCAACGGCAATCCGGTTCGGGACGTGTTCGTCCGCGGCCGACACGTCATCAACCGGGGCCACCATGCCATGGAAGACCGGATCACCCGTGAGTACGCGGCAGTGATGCGTTCGATGGCAGGGTGAGAACTCCGGTTTGCCCGCAGCCGTCACTTGGCCTATGAACACAAGGTAGCGATGGGGCCTAAATCCATGGCACGACTGTCACGAAGGGGCCGTCAGCGCCGCACGAAGGGCGCCCGTCATCAGCCGGCCTGGCGTCAGCCGGTCAACTCCTTTGCGCCCCTTGAGGCAGTGTCCCCGGACCAGATCGCCTTCATCCAGGACCGGTCCCTTGCCGTTCTCGAGGAGATCGGCATCGAGTTCCTGCACGAGCGGGCGCTTGCGGTGTTCCATGACGCCGGTGCCGACGTGGATCGTGGCACGTCCAGAGTGCGCCTGCCCCGGCAGCTCGTCGCGCATGCCATGGCCTCCGCACCCCGCACCTTCACGCTTCATGCCCGCAACCCGCAGCGCTCGCTCACCATCGGAGGCAACCGGATTGCCTTCACGCCGGTTGCCAGCCCGCCCTTCGCTCACGATCTCGAGCGCGGGCGCCGCGAAGGCAACTTCAGGGACTACTGCGATTTCCTGCGCCTGGCCCAGGGGCTCACCTGCCTGCACTTCTTCGGCGGCTACCCGGTTGAGCCGACCGACCTTCCGGCCGCCACCCGGCACCTCGACTGCCTCGCTGCCTTTGTCACGCTGACCGACCGGGCCTGGCATGCCTATTCGCTCGGCGCGGAACGTATCGATGATGCCCTCTCCATCATCTGCATCTCCAGAAACCTGTCGCGCCAGGAACTGAAGGAACAACCCAGCATCGTCACCGTGGTCAACGCAAACTCGCCGCTGAGATTCGACACACCGATGCTCGATGGCATGATGACCATGGCCAAACACAACCAGCCCGTCATCGTCACCCCGTTTACGCTGGCCGGCGCCATGGCTCCAGCCAGCGTGGCCGGGGCCGTCACCCAGCAGAACGCCGAGGCCCTCGCCGGCATGACACTGGTGCAGCTCGTCAACCCGGGGGCCCCGGTGGTCTACGGTGGATTCACCAGCAATGTCGACATGAAGACGGGCGCCCCCGCATTCGGCACCCCCGAATATGCCCGGGCGACGATGATCGGTGGCCAGCTCGCTCGTCTCAACGGCGTTCCCTACCGTTCGAGCAACGCCAACGCTTCCACGTCAGTCGATGCCCAGGCAGCCTACGAGAGCCAGGTCTCCCTGTGGAGCGCCGTGATGAGCCACGCCAACATCGTGCTGCACGGAGCCGGATGGCTTGAAGGTGGACTGGTGGCAAGCTTCGAGAAGATGGTGATCGACGCCGATACCATCGAAATGATCAGCCGGGTTCTGGAGCCTGTGGAGGTGACCGACGAGGAAATCGGCATGACAGCCATGGCGGAGGTCGGTCCCGGAGGACACTTCTTCGGCGCCGGCCACACCCTGGAGCGCTACGAGACAGTCTTCCACGAACCAATGGTGTCGGACTGGAGGAATTTCGAAAGCTGGAAAGATGCCGGCGGCATCGACGCGACCGGACGCGCCTCGGGCCTTGCCCGCGAGCTTATCGATTCCTGGGAAGCACCTGCGCTTTCGGCTGACATTGCGGCGGAGCTCGACGCCTTCGTCACCCGCCGCAAGACCGAGATCCTGGGGAGGTGACCGACGCCGTGGGCGCCTTGTCACAAGGTGGGGCCTGCTTCCATAGTGGAGACCTGAGGACCTGCCCCTGAAGGGAGCGATTCATGGCACGCCGTACCCGGTCTCGCCGCAGGAGCAGTGAGAGGTCACGCTCGGCCGCCCCTCGCCAGCTTCCCTGGCGCGAGGTGTACAATCCCTTCCCGCCGCTCGACATTCTCTCGACAGACCAGATCGAACATGTCCACAGCGCCTCCCTCGACGTTCTCGAGCAACTCGGCATGGAGATTCTGGGTGGGGATGCGCGGCAGCTCTACCGCGAGGCCGGGGCCGACGTGGACGACAGCACCATGCGCGTGCGATTCGACCGCGGTCTCATCGAGGAGGCGATGGCGAAGATCCCTCCGGAGTTCACCCTCCACAGCAGGGTCGCGGACCGCTCCATCACGCTCGGAGGCAACCGCATCGTCACCACGGCGGTGTCGAGCCCGCCGAACGTCTCCGATCTCGACAATGGGCGGCGTCCCGGCAGCTTTGAGGATTTCCGCAATCTGGTGAGGGTGGCAGCAAGCCTCAACACCGTACACTTCTTCGCCGGCTATCCCGTCGAGCCCATCGATCTGCCGGTGCCCACCAGACACCTCGACTGCTACATGACCTTCATCACCGATACCGACCGTGTCTGGCGGACCTATGCCCTGGGCGCCGAACGCAGCCGCGACGGCATCGAGATGAACCGCATCGCGCGGGGCATCGACATGGAGGAGATGATCGCCCGACCGGGACTCATCACGCTGATCAACACCAATTCGCCTCTGCGCCTTGACGAACCCATGAGTCAGGGCCTCATCGAGATGGCCCGCGCCGGTCAGGCTGTCGCCATCACACCATTCACGCTTCAGGGCGCCATGGCGCCCTCCACCCTTGCCGGGTCCCTCGTGCAGCAGAACGCCGAGGCCCTCGCCGCGCTGGCGCTGATCCAGATCGTCAAACCCGGCGCGCCATCCGTCTATGGCGGATTCACCAGCAATGTCGACATGAAGTCAGGGGCGCCGGCCTTCGGCACCCCGGAATACGTCAGGGCGACCCTCGCCAGCGGACAACTGGCGCGCCACTACAACATTCCCTTCAGGACAAGCAATGTCAGCGCCTCCAACGCGGTCGATGCCCAGGCAGCCTACGAGACCGGCATGTCCCTGTGGGCGGCCTTCCTCGCCCACGGCAACCTCATCCATCACGGGGCCGGATGGATGGAGGGTGGCCTGGTGGCCAGTTTCGAGAAGATGATCGTCGATGCCGAGATGATCCAGGGCATGTTCGAGATCATGGAGCCGATCGTCGTCAACGACGCCGAAATCGGCATGGAGGCGATGGCGGACGTCGGGCCGGGCGGACACTTCTTCGGCACCGGCCACACCCTGGAGCGCTACGAGACAGCCTTCTATGCACCGCTTCTCTCGGACTGGCGCAACTTCGAGACCTGGGTCGAGGCGGGAAGCCCCGACGCCAGCTGGCGCGCAAACCGCATCTGGAAGCAGCTTCTGGCGGACTTCCAGGAGCCGCCACTCGATCCGGCGATCCTCGAGGAGCTCGAGGACTTCGTCGCCCGCCGCAAGGCCGAGGGCGGCGTCCACGACAACTGAACTCTCACGCGCCGCCGGGTCGATCCGTCGTTCGGCAGGCGGTGAGGCCGTCGAGGCGTGATGTCCCGGCCTGCATCATCGCCTGCCTCAGGTCCGCCTTGATGATGCGCATGGCGTGATCGACCCCGGCTTCTCCCCCAACCGCGACCGCGTAGGCGAATGCCCGCGCCATAAGAACGAAGTCGGCGCCGCAGGCGATCATGCGAGCGACGTCAATCCCCGAGCGCACACCACCATCGGCGAGCAGCGGGTAGTCGGCGCCAACCGCCCTGCGGATGGCCGGCAGCGCCTCGACCGGAGCCGGGGCCGCGTCGAACTGGCGGCCGCCGTGGTTGGAGACGGCCACGGCGTCAACGCCCATGTCACGCATCCTCACGGCATCATCGGGATCGAGGAGTCCCTTGACGATCATGGCGCCCTTCCAGCGTTCCCGCAGACGTTCGATCTTTCCGACAGTCACCCGGCCATCTGTCATGCTCGCCAGACGCTCCCCCATTGCTGACAGAGGCAGACGCTTCGGCAGGTAACGCTCGAGCGTGCGCAACCGCGGGATGCCGGCGCGCATCATGGCCAGGGCCCAGGCAGGGCGGGCGACGATGTCCATGAGCGTCGTGCGATCGAACCGCGGGGGCACGGAAAGCCCGCTGGCAATGTCGCGTTCGCGCCGGGTGCGGGTGGGGACATCGACCGTCACGATGAGCACCGAAGCGCCGACGGCTTCGGCCCGGTCCACGATATCGTTCTCGATGGCGGGATCCACGGTGCAGTAGAGCTGGAACCAGAGACTGCTCCCGGCGATGGCGCCGATCTCCTCGACGGACATGGTGGCAAAACTGCTCAGGCATACAGGCAGGCCATGACCGATGGCGGCGCGTGCGATGAGCGCCGGAGCGTTCGGCCAGATCAGCCCCGTCAGCCCCATCGGGGCGGGAGCAACGGGAAGCGGCCAGGTGCGGCCGAACAGGGTGACGGAGAGGTCCGGTTCGAAGGCCTCGTCAAAAATTGCCCGGGGTGTGAGGACGACCCTGCGCAGGGCATCGATGTTGGCCGCAAGGCAGACTTCCCTGTCGATTCCTCCTTCCATGTAGCCGAAGGCAAAGCGCGGCACGCGCCGGGCCGCACATTCCTGCATCGCATGAATTGAGGGGAACCGCCGGTTGAGTGTCATGGGACGTTACGCTCTCCAGTGATGAGATCACTTGCCATTTCGCCAATCATGATGGCCGGGGCGTGGGTGTTGCCGTTCGTCACGCAGGGCATGATCGAGTTGTCGGCTATACGAAGACCGTCGAGACCCAGCAACCTGAGATCGGGACCGACGACGGAACGCGGATCACCGGGAGCACCCATGCGGCAGGTGCCGGCGAGATGGTGTGTGATGCCGATGCTCCCGCTCACCCACCTGTCGATGTCGGCCGGAGACGTCACGCTGGCGCCAGGATCGATTTCACGCCCCCGCAAGCCGTCGAATGCCGGCTGTGACACGATGTCCCGAATCATGCCGGCGCCAGCACGGAACGTGGCGCGGTCGCGCTCTTCGGCGAGAAAGTTGAAGCTGAACCGAGGCAGTGCCTGGGGATCCGCCGAACGCAACCTCACCTTTCCGCGACTCTTGATGCCGACGAGTTCCGTGTAGACCCCGAAACCGTCGGCCAGCGCGTCTGCATAGGTCATGCCCACCAGCATGGGCGTGAAGGTCATCTGGATGTCGGGCCAGGCGGCATCGCGGCCGGAGTGCAGGAAGCAGCCGACGTCCATGTGGTTGGTCGAGGCCACACCTTTGCGGTCGACAAGCCAGCGTACGCCCGCCAGCCACTTCTTCGGCGGCCGTGTCCACGTCGCCAGCTTTTCCGCTTTCGTGGCGGTGTAGCCGCAGCGGATGGTCGGATGGGTGTGGAGATTGGCGCCGACACCCGGGAGCTCGTGGCGCGCCTCGATTCCGTGCGGCACAAGTGCGTCGGGATCACCGATGCCCGACAGCATGAGCAGCTGCGGTGAACCGATGGCGCCGGCGCAAAGCAGGACTTCCCTGGTCGCGTGAATGGTCTCGTGGCGCCCGCCGGCCCTGACCATGACACCGGTGACCCGGCCCGCCTCGACGACGAGGCGAACGACGGGAGTGTCGCAGCGGATGACGAGATTGGGACGGCCGAGGCAAGGCTTGAGGTACTCGGTCCACACATCGCTCCTCTCGCCGCCGCGCGTATTGCGGTGCAGGACGGCAATCCCTTCCTGATCCGGTCCGTTGTAGTTGCCGTTGAAAGCGAGGCCGGCCTCGACCCCTGCCTCGAGAAAGGCCTCGTTGAACATCGAGGAGTGCGGATTGCCGCGCGCGACGGCGATAGGACCCGATTGTCCCATGTGGGGATCCGCCGCATCGTCGAAGCTCTCGATGCGCCGGAACAGGGGCTCGACGTCCCGCCATGACCAGCCGACCGCACCGTCCTCTGCCCAGCTGTCGAAGACAGCAGGGGCCCCCCTCACCCACAGCAAGGCGTTGATCGAGGACGATCCTCCAAGACCCTTGCCCATCTTGTAGGCATAGGCTCTGCCGGCGGCCAGCGCTTCCGGTTCGGACATGTAGTCCCAGTGATAGCGGCCCGACTGGTAGAGCGACAGGACACCTGCCGGGATGCGGTGCATCAGGGACCTGCGGCCGGTGCCGGCCTCAAGCATGAGAACGCGCACTGCCGGATCTTCCGTCAGGCGTGCCGCGAGCACCGAGCCGGCCGTGCCGCCCCCGGCGATGATGTAATCGAACGCTGGCATCAACCTTCTACGGGGTCATCCGCAAAGTGCTTCTCTTCGGAACTGATGACCTCGATCAGCGCCGGTCTGTCGTTCAGTGCGAGCGCCCGTTCGAGAGCTGGCACGAAGTCCGCCGGCGCACTCACCCGTTCGGCGTGGGCGCCGAGAGCCGCCGCCACGTCCGCATAGTCCCCTCCGAGTTCATGAATGCCATAGTCGCGTGCCGCCACGGGATGGTGGTCGACGTAGCCACCCATGACCGCGTTCTTCAGAACGATCGTGATCGTGGCGAGGCGGTTGCGCACGGACGTCTCGAGATCCATCCCCACCATGCCGATCGCCGCATCGCCCATGATGTTGATGCAGTGATGATAGGGCCGCGCCAACCGCGCGCCCTGGACAAGACCAAGTCCGAGACCGAGCTGTGTCGTCTTGCCCCAGCCGATGTACCCGTGGGGCACGAGTGTCTCGTAGAAGGCCGTCATCTGGTCGCGAGGCGAACCTGCATCATGGGTGACGATGGTCGTTTCGCGATCGACCGTCCTCATGAGATCGCTGATGATGCGGTAGGGACTGATGGGGACCTCGTTGGATTGCAGCCACGGCTCCCAGAGATCCATGAAGGCCTTGCGGCGGCTGGCCACCTCGTCGGCCACCGCGTCGCGCCGGGCGCCGGGATGCTTGCCCAGAATCTCCACCATGCGCTCCAGGGTCGCGCGGGCATCACCGATGATGCCGATGTCGACCGGATAGTCCTTGGACACATCTCCTTCCCAGTTCGTCAACTGGATGAAGCAGCGACCCTTGGTCGGAAACGGCGTGATGTACTCCGAATGGGTGAAGCTCGTGCCAAGACCCAGGATAAGGTCGCAGCCTCTCAGGAAATGCGCTGCCTCGCCGCGGCGCGTGCGGCCCGCGCATCCCAGGGAGAGCGGATGGTTCTCAGGAAAGGCGCTCTTGCCGTTCAGGGTCGTCAGAACCGGAATGCCAGTGCTGTCGGCAAACTCTGTCAGCGCTTCTGACGCTCCGGCATAGAGAATGCCCTGGCCCGCCACGATCACAGGTGACGAGGCCTTCCTCAAAGAGGCAAGGACTTCGCGGATCTCGGCATCGGCAGCGACCGGTCTCGATGCCTTCTGGGGGCGGTAGCTCTCCTCGAGGCCGGGGTTGGCAGGGCTGTTGGCGACGTCCTTGGGCACCTCGAGAACCACCGGCCCGGGACGGCCATTGCGCAGCATGGCAAAGGCGTTCTGCATCATCTGCGGAATACGCTCCACGTCCGGCACCATGGCGCACCACTTGGAGACATGCTGCATGCTATGGCTGGCCTGGAAGTGGGAATCGAGCGGCTGTCTCATACGGTCGTAGCCGAAGGGAATGTGGAGTATCGGCACGTTGTCGGCATGGCACTGGGCCACGGCGCCGAAGGCATTCTCCGACCCGGGCCCGTACTGCACGGTGGTGCAGGCGATCCTGCGGCCTCCCGTCACGCGGGCATAGCCGTCCGCGATGTGAAGGGCCTGGCGCTCCTGGCGCACGATGACGGGACGGATGCCCGCCTTGGCCGCGGAATCGATGAGATCGCTGTGCGGAAAGGCGGGAAGAATGTCGACACCTTCCCTGGCAAGGATGCGGGCAATGAGATCGGCACCATTCATCGTGACACACTCCCGGACGAGACCTCGTCGACCCTACGAGTGTTGCAATGGGGCCGCAATGCGGTTGAGGTCATCATTGACCCTCGCCGGCACTTCGCATAAACATCAGGTCATACCTGATCCGCGATAGCTCAGTTGGTAGAGCAAGTGGCTGTTAACCACTGGGTCGCAGGTTCGAGTCCTGCTCGCGGAGCCATAAGTCGGGGGGCCGTCAGCCGGCGACCTGGGTGTCGCGGGGCGACGGCCCTTCCGGCATTCACCCCGCTACAGCCGCCGTGCATCCCGTTGGACAGGACTGTTCCATCGCCTGCTATGGGTCCGCACGAAAACCCATCGGCCTCGATGGGACCTTCCGAGCCGAACGTGTGGGAAGGAACGACGTTGCGCAGTGGGCGTGGCGACCGACGTTACGCCGTCGCGGCCGATGCGAAAGGCCAATCCATGATTCCGCATAACCGTTGATCGAGTCACTCCAGGTAGCGTCGAAGCGACATCACGCTGTCCGGATCGTTGGCGACCTCCCTTTGGGCAAAGTCGATGAGGACGACTTCGTGATGGGTCAACTTCTGCAGCCTGGCGAGATCATCCTCGGGCGCCATCTCTTCCAGAGCATGGAAGTTGTCGAGGTAGGCGGGATACTCATCGGCGATGTGCGTCACGAACTGGCGCCAGCTGAAATGCCGGTGAGGGCTGGTGTATTCCACGCCGGAAGCCTTGAGCATGGTCTCGTCTCGGGGCACGAGACCGTACTTGTCGACCAGGGGACGCACCGTGTCAGCCGCGCGGCGTTCGACTGCGGCAAGGAGGGCGAGTTTCTCGCGTTCGGCCGCGTCGTCGAAACTATCGGCCAAAGCGAAGAAGTACGCCTCCCCCTCGATTTCCGCCTCGTAGTGGTAGAGGAGAGCTTTCAGATAGGCTGTGTCGTCTGTGCCTGTCATGCCATCATCCCGAGTTCGTGCGCGAGCAGTAGTGTTAACGTGTTTCACACCGAAGATCGATGCCATTGTGCGGCCGTCCGCCAAGGCATGGCATGTGCACGACAGCGGGGAATGCTGGACTCGCTCAGCGTCACCGAGACCGTCGGGCCATAAATCCGCACTGGTACGCGGCGCCTTGTTACCCGCAGTGAACCTGTGAGGATGCTGGTGTGGGCCAATCGCTCAACCGTGTCACGCCAAACGCCGGCCTACTACGAGCAGGCTGCGGCCAGGAGAGGCACGCAGACTTTCGCCAACCGCACGGATGCTGTTTGCGGCACTGCCGGCTTCAGTCGGAAATGCGTGGCCGATCCGGGCGGGGAGACGATACGTACATGCACTCTCGTCGAGGACGCGCCGGGCCCGGCTGTTGCCGGCCTTGGTGATGGCGCCGCGAGCGATCGTGGCACCGGTGAAGCGCTCGCGCGGCACCAGGTCGAGCCATGCCATAGGCTGGGTGAGGGTTGGCAAAGCGACGGAAGTCGCCGATCTCGGCCACCAGTGCGATGGCACAGATTGCCGCTACGTCGCGTAAGGCTTCGATGGCCTCGACTTGCGGTCCTGTTCGGAGATCGCCTTCTCGCCTCGGCGCGCCGAGGCGAGAAGGCGCAACGCCTAGGGCGCTGCGTACACAGGCAATTGGACGTACCGACAGCGGACCCCGGGTCTGGGGCCTCCGGGGGATAGACACGAAGTCCGGCCCGTCAAATCTGGGCGACGGGGCGGCCCAGCGGCACAGCGGACTCCGGGAATCCACAGCGCAGAAACTCACCCCTTCCCGGTTCGGCAAGTATCTCGCCGTCCGCCCAGACCACTTCCCCGCGCGACAGCGTGATCGCCGGCCATCCCGTGATGTTCATTCCCTCGTAAGGCGTGTAGTCGACGTTGTGGTGAAGCAGGTCGTTGCTGATAGTCACCTCTCGCAAATCATCCCAGATGACGATGTCGGCATCGCAACCGACTGCTATCGTGCCCTTTTGGGGATACAGCCCGTATAGCTTGGCGGGTGTCGTGGCTGTCAGTTCCACAAATCGCTCGAGGCCGATGATGTTCTTGCCGACTCCCTCCGAGAAGAGAAGCGGCATGCGGGTCTCGATGCCCGGCACACCGTTCGGGATCCAGCGAAACGAGGCGTCTTCACCGTGCATCTTCTTTCCGCCGGGACCCTCGAATCGCGTCGGGGCATGATCGGAAGAAAACACGTCGAAGGTTCCGTTGCGAAGTCCATCCCAGATCACCTGCTGGTTGGCCTTGTCGCGGGGAGGTGGACTGCAGACGCACTTGGCGCCTTCGAAGCCGGGTTTGTCGAGGTCATCCTCGGTGAGGAACAGGTACTGCGGACAGGTTTCCGCAAACAGTTTGAGACCCCGGGCCCGGGCTCTGTGGATTTCGTCCACCACTTCACGAGCGGAAACGTGCACCAGCAGTATCGGCACATCCAGGAGTTCGGCCAGGGTGATGGCCCGGTGCGTGCCTTCGCGCTCGACGGGCCCCGGTCGCGAATGGGCATGGTACTTCGGCGCAACCTTGCCCGATTGCTCCAGCCGATCGGTCAGCCAGCTGATGCAATCGCCATTCTCGGCATGCACCATCACGAAAGCCCTTTCGCGGCGCGCCAGCGCCAGCACGTCCAGAATCTCGCGGTCATTCAACATGAGGCCGTCGTAAGTCATGTAGATCTTGAACGAGGTGTAGCCGTCCCGTATCAACCCCGGCAATTCCTGGCCCAAGACCTGTTCGTTGGGATCGACGATAATCATGTGAACTGCGTAGTCGGCTAACGCACGGTTCTCGGCGCGTCCGCGATACTCGTTCACTGCCGCCCTGAGACTCTGGCCCTTGAACTGAAGGGCAAAGGGAATCACGGTGGTCGTGCCGCCAGCAAGCGCCGAGCGTGTGCCAGTAAGAAAGTCATCAGCGCACACCGATCCATCCATGCTGGGTTGATCGATGTGACAGTGGCTGTCAATGCCACCGGGAGTCACCGTTCGTCCCTCGGCGTCGATCACATGATCGGCACCCTCCAGCGAATCTGCCAGCGCCGCGATGCGGCCTTCGCGAATACCGATATCACACCTGACGACGGCGGCTGACGTCGCCACCAACCCTCCACGAACGATGGTATCGAATTTGCTCACGGGTCTTTCCTCCCTTTCTTGGTGATACGACGCACCGACGGGCGTAACGGGGTTCCGAACATGGCAATACTAACGCCCGAACAAGCCGGGGTGGATCACGCCCCGTGGAAGCGAGGTGGATTCCGGGGCTCGATTCGAGAGCCCGTCCCGGCGGTGGATCCGCGGGCCCTCGACGGCAGGCCGGACGACGCTTCGCAGCGACGTCCCAGGGCCGTGCCGGGCAAAGCCCCGAACTGACCAGCGAGCCTAAGGCGGTGTCACACCAAGCTGCCTGCCGATTTCCAGACCGTCTTCCCAGCAGTGGCAGTCGATCCACACCTCACCGTCCTCGAGCGCACGCTTTCGGCGTGTGGCGCTGCCCTCGCCGGGATACCTGATATCCTGCACACCGGGAGCCTTCCTGGAACTCTTGACCGCTTCGATGCGTCCACCCACGGAGTGTTTGAAGTCCTCGATGCTGCCAAAGATCTCCGGGTCGATCGCGATGAACAAGTGACCCTTGCGGGGCCCCTCCTTTTCCACGTGATCCACACCCATGTCACAACCGACCAGGGCGCCCGAAAGGAAGTCGATCAGCAGCAGCAGTCCGTAACCCTTGTGTCCGCCCGGATCGATAGCGCCGATGTCGCGCGTGTAGTCGAGGCCGTCACACACCAGATCGGGGTCGCGCGTGGAATGCCCGTCCCTGTCGTGAGCCACCCCTTCGGGGAGCTTGCCCTGGTAACGCCGGGAATAGCGCACGTAGGTGGGAAGCGTTGCGCAGGGCGTAAAATCGGACAGGAACGGCGTGCTCCCGGTCGGCACCGAAAACGCCATCGGGTTGCTTCCGATGATGGGCTCGACGCCGCCGACCGGGTGGACGACCGGTACGACGTCGTCGCTGAACACCATGCCAATGACATCCCGGTTCGCCATGCGCTCCGCGTACAAGCCCGCATGAAACAGGTCATGGCTGTTTCTGACCCCGACGACCGCGCACCCGGCGTCTTTCGCCTTGGTGGATGCGACATCGGCCGCCAGAAGCGCAGCCAGCGGACCCGGGCCCGAGTTTCCGTCGATCAGCGCAAAGCAGGCCTTTTCCCTGACGATGACAGGTCTTGCGGTCGGGTCGGCCTCGCCCTTCCGGTAGTACTGCAGGTGGCTGTTGATCAGGTGATTGAAGCCCTGCACACCCACACCTCTCAGATCGGATTCAAGGTGCACGTCCGCCACCACGGCCGCAGCCTCCCGGTCGAACCCCACGGCTTCCAGGAGACGTTGCATGTAGGTCCGCAGGACATCGATCCGAACCGCTACGGTTTCGTGGCCAAGCATGATGTCGCCTCCCTTGCGATTCGCATGGTTACCATGAGAGGGGGGCAATGCCGGTTTCGAAGACAGTAACCCGAAGCGGATAGACCGGAATCTCCACCTTGCTCCACCCCTGAGGTTCTACCGTTCCATCTCCGTAGGGACAGATCGAGACCGCGACGACCTGGGCGATCTCAGCGTAGAACTCGATGTAGTCACCAGGCTCGGCATCGCTGGTCCCGAATACGTAGTCGCCGCTGCGTGGTTCGATGGCGACTTTGTAGAACAGGTTGAGATTGTCGTGGACCGAACGCTGGCCGAAACCCATCATCGCCATTCCCGCGCGCAGGTTGTCGTAGCAGGTTCTCGGGTGAGTGCCGGCATACTGCACCCAGTGATGCGCGTTGCAGTGGGCAGCGTGGGAAAGGTGGTCACGGGCATAATCGCCGTTGTCGTGCCACCGTACGGTGTCAGCCAAGCAGGTGCACAGGGGTCGCGACCGCGGGGGCGTTCCCCAAATCCGCGTGAACTTCGTGACACGGCCGCCCTCAAGGGCGATTTGGGCGGCCGGATAATAGTGCTCCGTCGGGTCATCCGGGTTCATCACGCAAACGTCCAGGGCATTCGTGCCTTCAACCACCGTGAGTCGCCACACCTGACCCGCATCCGCCCTGAACCCGTAACCACTTCCGCGCGGCATCTCGTGCTCGAACACCGTTTCGAAGGAACCCTGGCGCGAGATCACACTCTCGTAGAAATCCGTGTCGAAGGAGTACTCCCGCCGTTCCATGGGTGCTGGTTCGGTCATGTTTAGCTCTCCCTCCCCGGAGTCGGCACCGGCTCGTTGGAACGCCAACCATGGCTGTCTTCATAGAGCGAAAGATCGGGGTATGGGACACCTGGGTATGGCCAACCCAGGGGCACCGCGACCGGATGGCTCACCGCGATATTCACGGCGCGGGGCCGTGGATCGCTGATTTCAGCGGGGGATCGCGAACCGTCGATGTACGGGCTAAATGCCAGCAATACATTCAGGTCGATCTCGGCGAACAACGTCACCCGGTCGCCGCACCTCGCTTCGGAAGGGTGGATCCGGAACTGTTGGCTCGGCCCATCGACCTCTATCCTCTGGAACAAGCTGATGTGCCCCTTGTCCAGCAATGACGGTTCGAGCGAGCGAGACTCGAGCACGTCGGAAAACTGCTCCCATGTTGACTTCACACCCTGCTTGCCGCCTTGAAGCCGCCAGTCCGCAGGGGTTTCGAATCCGCCGAATAGAAAATGGTGCCTGCCCTCCCCGGTCCGCGCGGCAACCGTGTCCTCGATGATCGTCAGCAACGGGCGATACCGAGCCATCGTTCCCCATAACCGGTTGAACTGCGTAAGGTAAATCCCTTCGATCAGGCACATGTCCTGAGTCCAGATACGCTCGTCGGGATCATGGGAATTGAAGGCAAACAGGTTGATGATCTGCGCGCCTTCAGCGAGTTCGATGGTCAGCAACTCGCCTGCAGCCATTTCGACGCGCAGTGCTTCTGTCCCGGCCGGCCTCCGGGTGAAGCGAGACTCCGCCAGCCTGAGTTGATTGGTGAGTGACTGGTAGAACGCCCTTTGAAACGGGCGCGGATGCGCGGAGTTCGGAGGGTAAAGCTCGTAGTCCATCTGCTGCCTCTCCGGTCGCGAGGAATCCTGTGTGAGGAATTCGTGCCGGTCCCATCCGGCACGTCAATCGTCTGCATCCACCATGGCTTCACGGCGCATCATGCGCATGATCTTCCGGTCCAGTCGGCCATACTCAGGATCTGTCAGAATATCCTCCTTCTGGCGAAACTTCACCTCGCGCTTGAATGCCACGGGGATGTCTTCGAGAACCCTGCCCGGGTGACGAGTCATGAAGATGATTCGATCGGCCAGAAAAATCGCCTCGTGAATATCATGGGTGACCAACAGCACCGTGGTGTTCGATCTCTCGATGACCTTCAGGAGCAACTCCTGCATCCGCCAACGAGTCTCGGCATCGAGTGCACCAAAGGGTTCGTCCATCAGCAGAAGCGCGGGCTCATTCGCCAGAGTCCGTGCGATCGCGACCCGCTGTTTCATGCCCCCGGACAACGCTTTCGGAAAAACATGCCTGAATCGCGTTAGATCGACGAGATCGATGAAATGTGCGGCGCGTTCGGCACGTTCGGCCTTCCCCATACCCTGCAGTCTGAGGCCGTACTCGACGTTCTGCTGCACGTTCAACCACGGAAACGAGGTATACGTCTGGAATATCATTCCGCGGTCGGGACCCGGTCCGGTGATCTCTGTCCCATGCAGGTAAATCGCTCCCCGGGTTGGTTCCTCGAGGCCGGCGACGAGGCGCAGCATGGTTGACTTCCCGCAGCCGGACGGACCCAGCAACACGCACGATTCGTTCTTGGCGACGCTGAAAGACATGTCCGACAATGCGGTGATACTGGTGTCACCGTTCAGATGGAATTCCTTCGTGACGCGGTCGACTGTCAACATGACCTTGTCACTTTGAGAGTCCAAGCGTGGCCGCTCCCGTTCACTCACTCTGATTCTTCCAGGTAGGAGAACATCAGGCGATGCACCAGCCGGAAGAGCAGGTCGAACATCAGCCCGAGCAGACCGATTACCAGGATCCCGGCCATGATTTCGTCCACGTGGATAAAGCGTCTGGAACGCATCATCATCGCACCTATGCCCGTGGTCTGGGCGGTAATCTCCGCGATCACCAGGTAGGTCCAGCTTGCCGCCAGCATTTGACGCGCCGAGGTGACAATGTCAGGAGACACCGCCGGCAGGACCACCGTCATTAGCACCTGTTTGCGAGTGGCGCCAAGTGTCAGTGCCGTTTCAATGAGTTCAGCACGAACGGCCTTTGTGTGGTCCATGATCAAGGTGATGAGGAACCACACCGCACCCAGAAACAGTATGCTTATCTTGACCAGTTCGCCCGTTCCAAGCCACATCAGGAGCAGGGGTATCAAGGCTGCCGCCGGAACGTAGCGCCAGGCGGATACCAGCGGATTGAAGAACCCTTCAACAGTCTTGAAGGAACCCATCAGGACGCCAAGGGGGGCCGAGACCGCGCACGCGGCGGCAAATCCCACCACCACCCTCCACACGCTGGTCCAGATGTCGTAGAGAAAGCCCTTGTCGATAATCAGTTCGTAGAGGGCCGCTATGACCTCGGGAGGTGCGGGCAGGATGATGGCCGGCGCCCAACCACGTAGGTTGGCGGTGTGCCACAGTCCGAAGAAGATCGCCCATATGGAAATCCCCAGCACGATGCTCCAGGAGACAGGGATTTGCGACTTGTACTCGAACCAACGCCTTCTCCGCCGGCCCTGGCTCGGTATGCTCTCTTGGTACTCGCTCATGTCTGCCGTCCTATCTCCCGCCTCCTGAGACGACGGCCTCCCGGCTCGGGCAGCGGGCGCTTGAAATCGATCGTCGCAACGGTACGGGTGAACAGAGGCCTACCGGCGACCGACCGTTTGCGCACGCAATAGCTGAGTCTCATGATGATCGACATTGCCTGCCTCATCGAGCACCACGCAGTAGGTCGCTCTGGCACGCTCTGCGGTGACATAGCCCTCAGCGACATCACGCTGGACCCGAACCGGGTCACGCGTTCGAGGATCGCCATAGCCCGCTCCACCGCAGGAGATACCGATGATGCTCTCTTCGGCAGTAAGTGTGAGATCGCCATACGGTGGAATGGGAACGTCTTTTCCGGACGACTTGCGCATCCGCGTCCGGGCGGGTGCTCCGGTTGAACCACCGCGAGTCCCCAGCGGCGCGTTCAAGGTGCCGTCGGTGACGTAGATCACCCGCAGCGAGCAGGCGACCGGACTGAACTCGACAAAGGACGAGGGCGCGCCGCAATACTCGCCTGCACCCTCGCTGTCAGTGACGATGCGACGCTCGGTGACACGAATGGGATAGAGCGTCTCGTCAACCTCGACGCTGTCCCAGAGGCATTGCCCAGCGCTGCCCGCGCCGAACAACGTCAGCCAGCCGTCTTCACTGGGTCCGGCTGCACCAAGGGTGTCTCCGAGCTGCAGTTGGTTCACGAAGGCCCTGTCGTTGTTGCGTGGGTCGAAACCCGATATGACCGCGCCTGCCGGAGATTGCACCGCGCCCGTCTCGGCCATGCCGTAACCTTCGGCAAACTCCGCGATGGCGCGTTGAACCGCATTGGTGACCCGGTCTGCGACATTAGTGGTCGCGATTGAGCAGCTGGCCGGATGTCGGGGAATGCCGACGACACAGTTTTCGCGCAGATGAACGCGGATCCGCCTGAAGCTGCCGGCGTTTGGTGGCACGCCGGGCTCGATGCTGTTGAAGATTCCGATCATGGCGGCGGTGCGGGCGCAGGCCTCGCTGAGATTCAGGCCACTGGGCAGACAGTCCATGTTGTCGCGCAGGTCCACTTCGATGTTGCCGGCTTCAGCGTCCAACTCCACTTCGAGGGTCACCGGGATCCCGTCCGGTGGTGTTCCCGGGAAGGGATCGTGAGTGCTGCATGCTCTGATGCAACCGGTCGGAAGTTTCCGAAGTGCCGCAACCATGCGCTGCTCGCTGTAGTGAAACCACTCGCGCTGATAGGCGTGGAGCACCTCCCAGCCGATTTCGTCGCCAAGTGCCAATAACTCCCTTTCAGCTATCCGCGCTGCGCCCAGGGCCGCCAAGTAGTCTCCTCGCCACTGGTCCGGAACCCGGATACGCAACATGCACATCCGAATGATGTCTTCGTTATCCTGGTAATCCTCCTGCACCTTCACGGACGGGAAGATGAGCGCCCCCTCTTCGTAGACGTCCTTCGCCGAGAACATGTAGGTGGTTGGCATGGCGTTGCCGATATCCGCTTGGTGCGCCTTCGCTATGGCCGTGAACCTATGCACACCCTGGTCGTCGATCACCGGTACCAGGATGGACTGATCGGCGGCGTGGGAGCAGCCGTGGTAGGGCGAGTTGTGAATAAAGGCGTCCCCGCGACGGAGCTGCGGGTGCAGATCCTTCATGGATTGGGCCATCATGTCGGATCCCACCATCAGGTGGATTGGTAAGCTCTCCCCCAAGGTCAGCAGTTCCGCGTCTCCCGTGACGATGCAGCAGGAGAAATCCCGCCCATTGTTGATCACTCCCGAACGGGCCGTGCGCAGCAGCGTGTTGTGCATCTTGCGGACTATTCCTTCCAGCCGCTTGGAAAGAACGGCAAGCAAAACGCCGTCGATCACAGGGGCGTCCGCGGCGCCCGGTTCCACAGTGCTTACCACGCCTAGAACTCCCGTCGTGTTGTCAAGGTGTGATCGCCAGGTTGCCTTGGAGAGTTCGACGAATTTCTGCACCGGGGTCGACGACCACGGTGGTGAACGGAGATTCGACGATGGCCGGGCCCGTCACCGCCTCGTTGGGCTGCATGGCTTCAAACCAAACTATGTCCGTCTCGAGCATGCCGAAACCGCCGAAGTGGCATTCGCGAGTGCCATGGGCAAGCCCTGCATTGTGCCGGATCCGTTCCATGGAACCGACCGCCGATTCGCGCAATTGACAGCGCACTCGGGCGTGCCAACTGACCAACTCGATCTCGGAATCGGGATCGCTGAACGCGAAGATCTGCTCGTGAGCTCTATGAAAGTCCTCGGTGAGTGCGTCCACATCCTGTTGGGATTTGAAGCGTCCGTGGCGCAAGGGCACATCGATCTCCCAAATCTGGTGTAGGTAGCGTCCCTCCACGAAAAACTCGATGGACTGTTCGAACGAGCGGGCTCCGGGCCCTTCGATAAAGCGCTGGCACCTGCTTTCCAAGTTATCAAGGGTACGATTAACACGATCGCGGTCGAACCCGTTGTTTGTGGTGAACAACAACTCGGCATACTCGCTGGTAAGGTCAGAGATCAGGGCGCCGGCTGCACTGAGTCCGGCCGCCACATCGGGGATCACGATCTCCTTGCATCCCAGACGCCTGGCCGTCGCAATAATGTTGAGTCCTGCTGCGCCACCGCCGCCGACGAGCACTGCGTAGCGAGGATCGATACCTTGGTGAATGGTAATTTCCTCGATGGCGGTCACCATGTTCTCGGTGAGCAGTTCAATAACGGCAACGGCAGCTTGGTCCAGCCCGATGGCCAGCGGCCCACCGACGTGATCACCCATCGCCGACCTCGCTCCAGCGACGTCCAAGTCCATGGTGCCATTAAGAAACCGAGCCGGATCGATGTAACCCAACGTGACCGCGGCGTCCGTGACCGTTGGACGGGTACCACCCCGGCCGTAACACGCGGGGCCGGGTACCGAGCCGGCGCTGTCGGGACCGACATGAAGAAGGCCGCCGGCGTCAACCCAGGCAATGCTGCCACCGCCTGCCCCGACGCTGGTTACGTCCACGGATGGAAATCCGGTCATGTGACCGAGGTAAGGACGTCCAATCCACGTTTCGCGAGTCCAGGGAATTTGGCCCTTGCGGATCAGACTTACGTCGTAAGTGGTGCCGCCCGCGTCCGCAACGATTGCCGTTTGCGACCTCGACTCGACACTTGCGTAATGACGGCCTGCGACGGGCGCCATGGCAGGCCCGGACTTGATCGAGTGAATGGGAGCCTGCGCGACGTCCGACGCATCGAGGACGCCGCTCTGGGACGTGATCACGAGAAGGCGCCCCCGAAAGCCCAACTCGCGCAACTCGCCATCGAGGTCGTTCAGATAGCGACTGAGGAGGGGCTTGAGGGAGACGTCGATGCAGGTTGAGGACGCGCGCCGGTACTCGCGCAACGAAGGGTTAATTTCATGGGACAGCGAATAGGGAACGCCGGGTAGATGTGTTTCCAGCAGTTCACCGATCCGTTTTTCATGCACCGGGTTCACAATGGACCACAAGAGACAGACACCGACTGCCTCCACTGAACGCCGTTCAATCTCGAGCAGACTCTCGATCACGGCGTCCTCATCCAATGGCGCGACCACCGTACCATCCATGCCGATTCGTTCCGGAACCTCGAAGGTCAACGCTCGGGGCACATACGGTTCCGGATACGGAATCGCGTAGTCGAAGGTGGAAAGGCCGATGCGTCCGCCCTCCCTGATCACAAGAATGTCGCGATGACCCTGGGTGGTCAGAAAAGCCGTCCTAGCCGTATTTCGGGTCAAGATTGCATTGGTGGCAATGGTGGTGCCGTGCACCAGCAAGTCAACCCGGCGGAGCAGGGTCCGCGTTTCAACCTCCAGTTCTGCACTCGCCGCGTCAATGGCCGCCCGCACACCCCTGACCGGATTCTCGGGGGTGGTCGAGGCCTTGTACATGCGAAGCCTGCCGCTGTCGTCCTCTACGATCAGGTCCGTGAACGTGCCTCCGGTATCGACTGCAAATCTCAACGTGTGCTCCCGCGATCGGACTAGGGCCCCCAGTTACGTCGTGGGGCGTGGAGCATCATTTGCCACGGTAACCCGAGTCGTACAGTGCGTTCATGACGCTGCAGTCGACGGCACTTGCAGGATCGATTCGCTTCGTCATCTGCCCGAATTTGATCCACCAGTCGTTGATAGTCTCAACGGCCGCGTACGCATGGCCGTTTTTCTGGCCGAACGGGCCATCGCCTGGAGCTCCAGCGCAGATGCGCGCGGCCTCCAAGAACGAATACTGCCAGATGGTGGAATCCTCGCGAGTGCCGGTGACGCCGTTGATGGCGTTGATGTCGGCCAGGTCCCATTTCAGTATGTCCGACAGCATCTGGTTGGCTTCTTGCGGGTTTGTCTGCCAGAACGCCACTGCTTCCCAAAACGCCTTCATGGCCTTTTCCGCCACGTCCGGCTGTTCCGCCAGAAACTTGTCCGACATGTAGATGGCGTCAGTCATGAAACCCTTCTCCAACCAGTCGGGCTTTCGTGTGCTGCCCAGAATCATCGATCCCTCGAGCTGCTCGATGACTTGCTCTGTGTAGGGGGAGAACAGATACGCCAGGTCAATGTCCCCCGCCAACATGGCGGATGCAGCCTGATCTCCGGCGAGGTTGATCCAGTTGACCTCATCGACGTTCACTCCCTGCTCGGCGAGCCAGATGCCGACCATGACCTGCCCCAGATATCCCTCCACTGCGGCCACCCTGGAACCTCGGATGTTGGTAACATCGTCCATACCCTCGATGCCTACCACGTGGTCGGCGCCGTAAGATATCGTTGTAAACGCCACCAGCTTGATCGGAACCTCTTGTTCGGTCGCGATCGGCGCGTACTCCATGGTGGCATGAACAACGTCTGTCTGCCCTGCGCCGAGAAGCGTCCAAGCGGCAAACGGGTCATTGATGGTGCTGACCTCCAGTTCGAGGTCTGGCACCTGATCCAACTCCGCCGCCAGATTCCACATCGCATAGGCTGGCCATTCGATGCCCAGCGCGACTCTGACCTTGTCCTCGGCGAAACTGGAACCTGGCAGCGAGATGCCAAATGCTATGGCCAAGGTCGCTGCGGTCAATGCACGATAAATGGCTCCACTTTCCAATCCTGTAGATGACATTGTCCTCTCCCCGTGTGGTTTGGATTCTGAACTTGTGTCCGTAAAGTTCTGTACCAAGAAAACGAACTGCCTGCGCTGGGTGGACGCAGACGGAATGCCAACGCCACGAGGCGCTCTTGAGGGATGGAAATCTGTCATTTACTTTACATGTGAAAGCTCGACCATACAAGGAATGTCCCGATGGTCCTCGCCAACCGGTTCGAAGTGCTTGACGTTGGCGCTGTCTCGACGGCGCAATCCGAGGCCCTGCACCGGGATGCATGGCAGTACGCCCCCGCAGGCGTTCAGGGAGACGGGCGCTACTACAAGCCGTACCCGCTCTATATTCGACGTGCAAAAGGTGCGCGCCTGTGGGACCTGGACGATAACGAGTACATCGATTTCCACGGTTCCTACGGGCCCGCGATTCTGGGGTACTCCGACGACCGCGTAAACAATGCCGTCAAGGAAGTCATGGACAGCGAAGGCGTGCTGTTTGCCCTGCCCCACCCCAGAGAGGTGGAGTTGGCGAAGATTGTGGCCGAAGTCATGCCTTCGGGCGAGAAAACCATTTTCACGAATTCCGGGACCGAAGCTGTCTACCATGCCGTTCGAGTCGCCCGTGCCTTCACTGAGCGAGACCTGATCGTCAAACTCGAGGGCGCGTATCACGGCTGGTTCAACGACGTTGCGGTGAGCATCAAGCCGGAACTCGAGGAAGCCGGGCCGGCCGCCGCACCGCATACCGTGCCAGGATCCGCGGGCGTTCCCGGAGAGTATCTCGAAAAAGTACTCGTCCTGCCCTACAACGATCTCGGCGCAATCGAAAGAGTGCTCGAAAGTAGGCGCGGGGAAATTGCTGCCATCCTGGTTGAGCCGGTGGTTCACAGCTGCGGCTGCCTGAAGCCCAGGGATGGATATCTCGAGGGACTGAGGGAACTTGCCTCGTCCCATGGCGTGGTTCTCATCTTTGACGAGGTCATGACTGGTTTCCGCCACCATCAGGGCGGTTGCCAAGCGGTGTTCAGGGTGACACCGGATTTGACAACCTTTGGCAAGGCACTGTCGAACGGTTATGCCATCAGCGGGGTCACCGGCAAGAACGAGATCATGTCCAGGATCGCCCCCGAGGGGGATGTCTTCTTCTCCGGGACGTTCAACGGGCATCTGCTCAATGTGACAGCCGCATTGCGAACCCAAGAGATCCTTCGCGATCCATCCATTTACGAACGACTGTGGAAGCTCGGACGAATGGTTGAAGACGGAATCAACAACGCGGTCGAGAGGCTTGGCGTCAAGGCAAGGTGCGAGTCCTTCGGTTCGGTCTGGTCATTGTACTTCGGCAATAGGGAAGTGCGGGATTACCGGGACCTCATCGAGGTGGCGTACAGCAAGGATGATCCCGTGATGAGAGCCTACCTCAGTTCGCTGTTGAACAACGGCATTTACGTTCAACCTTTCTATGTGGTGCGTTCCTTCATCTCGGCGGCACATACAGAAGACGACATGCAGAAAACAATCGATGTTACTGTGAGATTCCTGGAGGAAAACAGGATCGCATTGTCCTGAGAGTGATTGGTGGGCCACCCGGAGTACTCGATGTGAAACGCATCGGAATCGATATCGGCGGCACCTTCACAGACCTCGTGTTGTACGACGGCGACAAGAACGTCATCTCCAGCGCCAAGACACTGAGCACTCCCGAAGCACCCGAGCGGGCCGTGAGACAACTGTTGGCAGATGTTGGCATCGGTGAGGACGAATCGTTTCAACTCATGCACGGCACCACTCTCGTGACAAACCTGATCGTGGAGAGGTCTGGCGCGAAGGTCGGCCTCGTGACCACCCGTGGTTTCAGGGACGTGCTGGAATCCATGCGCGCCGACCGACAGCAACTGTACGATCTTCAATGGGACAAGCCCAAGCCATTCATCCCGCGCTACCTGCGTGTCGAAGTTAACGAACGCCTGGACCACCGTGGAAACGTCCTGATCGGGCTGCATGACGAGGATGTCCGCAACTCGGTCCGGTACCTGCTCGGGCATGATGTCGAGGCGGTCGCAGTCTGCCTCTTGCACTCCTATGCCAATCCGGTCCACGAACGGCAGATTGCGAACATTATCGAAGAGATGGCTCCTGAGCTTCCGGTCACGATATCATGTGAAGTCAATCCGGAAATTCGGGAGTACGAGCGCACCAGCACGACGGTCCTCAACAGCTATGCACTGCCGAAGACCAAAGCTTACGTAACCCGGCTTGAACAAGCCTTCAGCCGCAAAGCCGTGATTAGGTACATGCACAGTGGCGGCGGGCTGGTGTCCGCCGAGGTAGCGCGAAGCATGCCGATACACCTGGCCTTCTCCGGTCCGGCCGCGGGGGTCCGGGCAGCAACGTGGGTCTGCCAACGCGCCGGAATCTCCGACATTGTCACGGTCGACATGGGCGGAACCAGCTTCGACGTATGCCTGGTGCAGGATGGCGTGCCGGAAACCACGGGCGAGTTGGAAGTCGAGTGGGAGATTCCCATCCGCGCGCGCGCGCTCAACATAAACTCCATCGGTGCCGGCGGCGGCAGCATCGCATGGATCGATGCCGGAAGCGCGCTGCGGGTGGGACCACGCAGCGCGCGATCCAATCCAGGACCGGCCTGCTACAACCGCGGGGGTACCGAGCCAACGGTGACGGATGCCAACATGGTCTTGGGCTTGCTCAATCCGGCGGGCTTTTCCGGCAGCAGGCTCGTTCTGGATGCCGACAAGTCCACCCTTGCGCTGCAGTCACTGGCAGAACATTTCGACCAGCCGGTGGGAGAAGTGGCCAAGGGCATCTACAGCATCGTGAATGCCAACATGGCCCAGGCCATTCGCGAAATCACCATTGAAAAGGGTATCGATCCCAGGGACTTCACCGTAGTATCCTTTGGAGGCGCCGGAGGGCAGCATGCCGTCGAAGTGGCCAGGGAAGTGGGTGCGCGCCGGGTTACCTTTCCCGCGCTGCCAGGGACGTTCTCGGCGCTCGGCCTTCTGGCGGCCGATATGAGATATTCACGCTCCAAGAGCATGGTGGCTCGCCTCCTCGACGTTCCCATGGGCCAGCTTTCGGAGGAACTTGCCACTCTGGAGCAGCAAGGGCTTTCCCTGCTCGCCTCGGAGTACGGGATGGCTGATCGGATCAGCGTCGAGTGCAGTGCTGATCTCCGCTACGTGCTACAGTCCCACGAGATCAATGTCGACCTCGACCCGGACGACTTGACCCATGAGAGAATTTACGCCGCCTTCGAGGCGATGCACGAACGTTTGTACGGCACCAGACTGGGAGACCCCTTGGAGATCATCAGCCTTCACGTGACCGTCTCGGGCCGGGTCCCGCGCCCGAGCCTTCCGGAGGAGGAACCGGGACCGAGAGCCTTGCCGGAACCAGTGCGCCACACCAGGGTGGCGTTCTTTGATGAACCGATCGCGGTGTTCGCCCGCGAGGCCATGCGAGCGGGAATGGCCATCACCCGGCCCGCTCTCATAGAGGAACCCGATTCTGTTCTGTATGTTCCGGACAACTGCAGCGGGCAGGTCGACAGGTACGGAAACATCACCGTTGAACTGAACTAAACCGCATGCCCGAAGATCCATTCACCAGCGAAGTGATTCGCTCCTATCTCGCTTCCACCGTCCGGGAAATGGTCAAGGCCACCACCCGGACCGCCTACTCCATCGTGTTCAGTGAAGGAGCAGATTTCTCCTGCGCACTGTTCGACGGGCAGGCGAGATGCATCAGTCTGGAATCAGGCAATCCGGTGCACATGGCTTCGCTGCCGAGTGCCTTGCAAGCGCTCTTGGAGAGATATCCTGAAATCGATGAGGGTGACGTCCTGCTCACCAACGATCCTTACAGGGGGGGCACCCATCATTCAGACGTGGTGGTCGTCAAGCCGATCTTCCACGCTGAAAAGCTGGTTGCGTTCGGCATCAACCGCGGCCACTGGTCGGATATCGGAGGCATGTCCGCCGGCGGCTTTTCCGGCGCAGCCCGGGATGTGATCCAGGAGGGTCTGATTATTCCGCCCATCAAGCTCTATCGGCGCGGCAGGCTGGTGCCAGAACTTAGAGATCTCCTGATGTCGAACGTGCGTGTGAGCGACCGGGTCTGGGGTGATCTGCAGGCTCAGATTGCCGCCGTAATCACGGCGGAAAGACGCGTGAAGTCCCTGATCGCGAAGTATGGCCTGACTGCGGTCATCGATGGCATGGACTACGCCATTGCCTACAGCAAGCGGCGGTTCGTCCGCGGAATGCAGGCCATACCCGACGGTGACTATCACGCGGTCCAGTTCATGGAGGATGATGGCGCGGTTGATCGTCCGTACCGGATCGAGGTGCACATCACCAAGGAGGCGGACGGGTTCACGGTAGACTTCAGGGGCTCGGACCGCCAGGCGCTTGGACCGATCAATGCGTCGCTCGCGGTGACGATGGCATCCTCCTTCTGCGCACTCACTGCCGTGGTCGATGCCTATGCACCACTGAACCAAGGTGTGTTCGATCTGGTCGATGTGATTGCACCCGAGGGAAGCGTGGTCAATCCAACCTATCCAGCACCCTTGTACGGAGGCAACTGCGACACCGCCGCACGGATCTTCGAGGCTGTGGTGAAGGCATTCGCCGACACGATGCCGGAGCGCGTGATGTCAGGTCATGTGGCGTCCGGCATGAACACGACGGCTTGGGGCCAGGAATCGGAATCCCGGAACGAGTTCGCCTGGTACATGTTTCCAAGCGGTGGCTGGGGGGCACGGGCGTCAAAGGATGGCAACAATGACGTGTTCCATGCCATGGGCAACTGCATGAATCAGCCCGTTGAGGTGTGGGAGACACGCCATCCCACCCGAATCGAGAAGTGCGAACTGCGAGTCGATTCGGGAGGGGCCGGCAGGTTTCGGGGTGGTCTGGGCATAGAGCGCCACCTGCGGATGCTGGCACGGGAAACTCTGGTGTCGGCCCTGGCCGATGGCTGCACCCAACAACCGTTCGGCCTGGATGGCGGACAGTCAGGAAGCTCCAATGCCTTTGAAATGATCCGCCCCGGCGCCGGGCCCCGGCCCTTGCGGGAAGTATACGACTTGCCGTCCTGGGGAAAGTTCTCGAATGTGCCGTTACAACAAGACGATGTTCTGTCCATAAAATGTGCAGGAGGTGGCGGTTTCGGACCGCCGGAAGAACGCGACTTCGAGGCCCTGGAGTGGGACGTCCTCAATGGTTACGTGTCGCCCGAGGCCGCCTTGAAGGAGTATCGCGTCTGCATCGATGAAACCACCGGCAAGATCGATCGCAAGAAGACCGAACAGCTGAGGAGCCGCTCCACTCGCAGGTGACCGCCGAACCGCAACCCGATCGAGACAGGACCATCGACATGCAAATTGTGTTCAGTCGCACCTCACCGTACGCACGCAAGGTCATGGTGCTCGCCCATGAAACCGGCGTGATCGATGAGTTCGAGATCATTGAAAGTGGTGATTTGTCAGCAGTGACAAGAAACGAGACCGTTGTTGCAAGAAATCCCATCGGAAAGATACCGGTGCTGGTGCTGGACGATGGTTCGTCCATGATTGATTCTCGCGTTATCTGCGAGTTTCTCGACGGTCTGCACGCGGGTCCAAGGATGTTTCCACCGTCAGGCACGCGCAGGTGGCAAGTGCTCACCCGCCAGGCCGTCGCGGACGGAATCCTGGACGCGGCTGTGAACACGCGTGACGAGATCATGCTGCGACCTGATCGGTACCGGTGGCCAGAGTGGATCGACGGCCAGATGCTCAAGGTCCGACGCGCACTCGACCAGCTGGAGACGGAAGTCGGTGACATCGATGCCGCCGTGGACATGGGCAGCATTGCCGTTGCCTGCGCACTTGGCTACTTGGACTTCCGGTACAAGGACGAGGGCTGGCGGGACACCCGACCCGGATTAGCCGAGTGGTATCGGGCGTTTTCGGCTCGTCCGTCCATGCAGGCAACCACTCCGGAGTGAGCGATATGACTATGCTCCGGATTAATGCCGGGCCGTTCGAATTCGCCGCCAGGATGGAGAAGGAAAACGCGCCAGAAACCTGCGCAGTGTTCCAGGAGCTGCTGCCTTTCGAAAACAAGCTCATCCATGTGCGCTGGAGTGGCGAGGCTGCCTGGATTCCGCTCGGTGACTTCCAGATGGGGGTGGGTTTCGAGAACCACACGAGCTATCCCTCGCGAGGTGATGTGCTGCTATACCCGGGTGGCATCAGCGAGACAGAGATCCTTCTTGCATACGGCAGTACCAGCTTTGCCAGCAAAATGGGGCAACTGGCCGGGAATCACTTTCTCACCATCGTTGAAGGTCGAGAGCATCTCTTCAAACTGGGTCAGCTGGTGCTTTGGGAGGGCGCTCAGAACATCGTGTTCGACACAATGTAAGGGATCACGATAAATGGGCCGAGGCACGGAAGAACGGTTGCGACATGACAGCGAGTAGACGGCCGATTCCGATCACCGGTCTCGACGTCGCGATCCTTGAGCCGAGCGTTGCGCAGCGTCATGTGCGCTGGTATGGCCGAGCAGTCGGGAGACGACCGGCACCGGCACGCCTTTTGCAGCCGCGTGGCTGGCATGGGAATGGCTCAAGCCATCCGGCAAGAGGAAGGGTATTGCCTGCGTGGCCATGCGCTCGGCGTCTACCGCATGGTCAACCGAAGGGCGCGGGCGCAGTTTGAGGCCAGCACCTGCACACGCTGGTGCAGATGGTTATGGCAGGCATCGGCGTAACCCTGATTCCCCGGCACGGCAACCGCCACCGCGATCATCTCCTTGTGGACGTCTAGACCAACGCGTGCGCAATACTCGAACATGACCTGCCTTCCTCGATGTGGCTCTGTGCTCACGGGTTCCTGACCTCGAGTGCAACCCACGATCATCGAAGCCAGGGCAGGTCTATCCATGACGTCTGGCGACACGAACCCATGGGAGAGTTGCTGATTAAGCAGTTGACTCCTAATGTGTTAGCGCAGACCTCCAAGGAGCTGCAGCGTTTCAAACCGCCAAAGGGCAGACACAAGTGGATGATGACATCTCAGTTCGGGAACACGAGGTCCTCGCCGCCGAATGGTATGAGATGTTCGGCGAGAGTATGCCGTGGGGGTTTGTGATCGGTCCGAGCCAGGTGCCCATGCTGCGCCAGTGCATCGCCACCCGGAGCCAGGAACCCTTGCAGGCGTACATAGAGAGCTTGGACCCTGACTGCGACTACTAGACAGCTTTCCTGCGCCTGAGCGGGGGTGAACGTTTCAGACCCCTGCTGCCGTCGGTGGCACCCCGAGGCTATTGCTTGGCCAGGCGGCGCGAGAAGAGATCGAGCATTCCTTCCCAGCATGCTTCGGCCGCCTCCTCGACATAGACGTCGCGTTCGGGGAAGGAATAGCCGTGGCGCGTTTCAGGATAGGTCTCGATGCGATGGGCGATGGCGTGCCTGGTGAAGGTGTCACGCAACGTGGGAATGACATTGTCGGGGACCAGGGGATCGTCCGAGGCGAAGCCCAGGAACATCTCCGCGCGGATCGCCTCCGCCCCGAGATGCGGAGAATCGGGCTCTTGCGTTACCATGCGCACCCCGTGAAACGCCGCGACCGCCGCGACCCGTTCCGGGAACCGGCTCGCCGCAGCGAGCACGTACTGGCCGCTCATGCAGTACCCGACCAAGCCCCTCGGCCCCTCCGCCACGCGGTCGTCGCCATCGAGATGATCGAGAATGGCTTGGCAGTCATCCGCCACCCTCTCGTGATCGAGACTCGCCATGGCCGCACCGAAGACTGCCGTCATGCGGTCGTCGCGGCGGGAGAGATCGAAGCGCAGGGTGCCGAGCCTGTGGTACATGTCGGGAAGCACGCAGACAAAGCCGGCGGATGCGACGCGCCTGGCGAATCGATGGAGTTCTTCGCGGATCCCCGGTGCATCCATGAGCATGATCACGGCGGGGGCCGGCCCATCCCCTTCGGGCAGGGCGAGGAAGGCCGGGATTGGACCGTCGGGTGACGGGATCGAGAGAGTGTCGTCCATGGTTGTGCGCCGTACCACCTTCTTGAGGCGATGAGGGTAGGCCGGACGGACTCCCGGGACAATGGCGGCCGACAGGATGTGAGTCGAGGCGGCTGCCACGTCCCTGGCGCCGATGATGCGAACTGCGGATTGCGCTAGGCTGGCGGCCTTGTCGGGGGAGAGTGTCTGGTGGCGGATGATCGGAGGGGATCGGCAGGGCCGGGGGACGGGCCCACGTTCGACGAGCCGTGGCAGGCGCGCATTTTCGCCATGGTCAATGCGATGCACGGCGACGGTCACTATGAGTGGCGGGCCTTCCAGGAGCTGCTGATCGACGAGATCGCGAGTCACGGCGCGGCGGATGGCCACGACTACTACGAACGCTGGCTTGCCGCTGCGGAACGTCTCATCATCGACCGGGGCTTCGGCGAGAGGAAGGAACTCGCCATGATCCGCCAGCACCTGGAAGACCACCCGCCGCCGTCGACAACCTCGACGGCCGCGCCCCTTGCCGTGGAACCGGCGCGGTGCCGGAGGTGACATGAGGAGTGTCTGGCTGACGCAGGCGATGGCGGCGGAAACCGCTACCGCCATCACGCCGCTCGAGGGCGACCTTGCGGTCGACGTCGCCATCGTTGGCGGCGGCTACACCGGCCTGTGGACCGCCATCGAGCTGAAACGGCGTGATCCGTCGCTCGATGTCGCCGTCATCGAACGCGACGTGTGCGGCGCCGGCGGGAGTGGCGCCAATGCCGGATTTGCCCTGCCCATGTGGTTTCAGGTTCCGGCACTTGAACGTGCCGGCGGAACTGATGCCGCCCTCCATGTCGGCAAGGCTTCCGTCGATGCCATCGACGATATCCGCGCCCTCGCCAGCAAGCCCGGCAACGACATTGCCATGAGTTCCTCGCCGACGGTCTGGGCGGCGACCTGCCAGAAGCAGTCAGGCCACTGGGACGACATGCTGGAGCAGATGGAATCCCGGCAGATCCACAGCTTCCGCCTTCTCGAAGGCGACGACATTCAATCGCTGACGGGCAGTGACGCACTCGTTGCCGGTGTCGTCGACACCGCGAGCGCCACCCTCCACCCCGGCCATCTGGTCCGCGCCCTGAGACGCGAAGCCCTCTCCCTGGAGGTTCGCGTTCTCGAGAAGACGGCGATGACACGTCTGCGGCGCGCGAGCCCACCCGGCGTCGTCACCCCCCGCGGCACTCTCACCGCACGCAAGGTCGTGCTGGCCCTCTACGGGTGGTCGCTCTCCTTGCCGGAGATCAGGCCGGCTCTCATGGTGATGATGACCGATGCGGCGATGACCGTGCCCGTGCCGGGCCTCCTCGACTCCCTCGGTGTTGCCGGTGCGCCGGGATTCACCGATTCGCGCACCTTCATCGAATCCTGCCGACCGACGGCGGACGGACGCATGGTCGTCACCAAGTCCGGCGGTGCCCTTCCCTTCGGAGACCGGGTCGATGCCTCCCTCAAGCGCACGCGTCGCAGCACCAGGGAGCTGCGCGCCATCATGGCCGCCTATCACCCGGCGCTTGCCGACGTCGCCATCGAGGGGACCTGGTGCGGTCCCATCGACAGGTCCCGTGACGGTCTTCCCATGTTCGGGCACCTCGGATCATCGCCCGACATCGTCTTCGGTTGCGGATACTCCGGCGCCGGTATCGTGCCGTCGCGGGTCGGAAGCCATATCCTCGCCTCGCTGGTCCAGGAAAGGGACGACGCGTGGAGCCGCTCGCCCCTGGTGAGGCAGCCGGAACGGGCCTTCCCCCGGGAACCCTTCCGCTGGATCGGCGGCCACGCGGTGCGTGCCGCCATCGAACGCAAGGACCGTCTCGACCACGAGGGCCTGGAACCGGGACCGCTGACCCGCTTCTGGCTCCGCTTCAAGCCGGTGAGCTACAAGCCTGCCTGAGCCAGGTCTCGAGTTCCTGGCGCGTCGTTTCCTCGGCGATGGCGACGAGAACCGGTGACGTCACGTTCCCGGGCCATGCTTCCAGCACCCGCGGCCGGTGAAAGAGGTGCTGCACGCCGTCAATCGATACCGGACCGGCCTCGCCCTCGACATCGAGCAGACCCTTGAGCCGCAGCAGGCGGTCGCCATGGCGCCCCACCAGGGATCCGACGGTGCTTTCCACCTCAGGCCATGTCAGCGGCCGGATGTTCTTCCACGTCACTGAGACGATCGACCCGTGGCCGTCCCCGCATGGCATGGCGTGGAGGTTCGAGGCAATTGGCTGACCAAGAACGTTCCGGGGATCCGCCCTCCCCATCCGCGCCTCGACAATCCGGGCACTTCTGTTGCGGCGTCTCGCCTGATCCATGGCGTCGCCGGAGGACGCCAGATCACCCTTGGTGATGACGATGGTATCGGCGAGCGCCAGCTGACGACCGGCATTGCGGTGGCGGTCGATGGAGACCGAACCGTTCACGGCATCGAGGCAGGTCACCACTCCCCCGGGCTCGAAGAGAGAGAGTCTCAGGGGATCGGAGATGAAGGTTTGCAGCAGCGGCACCGGATCGGCGAGGCCCGAGGTTTCGACGACAACCCGCCGAAAGGCCGGCACCTCGCCCCTCTCGCGCCGCGAGAGGAGATCGAGGAGCGTGGAGACGAGATCACTTCTCAGACCACAGCACAAACAGCCGTTTTCGAGCAGGAGGACGCTGTCTTCGCTCGTCTCGACAAGCACGTGGTCGAGACCGGTCTCGCCGAATTCGTTGATGATCACCGCCGTGTCTGCGAACTCCGGAGCGCGCAGCATATGCCGCAGCAGTGTGGTCTTGCCGCTTCCAAGAAATCCCGTCACCACGATCACCGGCAACTTCCTGGCATGGGGCACGATGACGGTCACGGGTCGACCCGGTCACACCCCAACCAGGTGCCGTCCCAGAAGGTTTCGGGGCGCGTCGTCATCACCTCGAAGCCGCCGCAGCGCGGTTCGGTGATGACGTACCCCTCGGCCCTGCGGGCCCGCTCCCGCTTCGCGGCATCGATCTGGCCCGGTTCTTCAAGCAGGTCGATCGCTGCCATGGTGATCGACTGGCCGGCAAAGGACGCACCCCTGAACTGGCTGGTGTGACCCGACGCCGAGGTCATCGCCCAATTGTGAAGCAGGACTCCCTGGGGACATGACCAGTTGGCCCGCGCCAGGGGGATGGACCAGCTCGCTTCGCCATCGTCCTGGCCGTAGGGGTCGCAGCCTTCCGTGTGAAGGGCAATGTCGCGGTCCCAGGCGAAGTCGGCCTCCGGACTGCAGGCCGCAGCGAGGGTCTGCATGTAGGCGGTGTCGCCGTCATCCCATGCCGGCGGTCCGATTTCCTGCATGTGGCGGAACAGGACCTCGCCCAAGGCATGGTTCGCCAGGTAGCCCCTGGACGCCGATATCAGCATGTCAACGACCCGGGTGTTCGTGTGGCGGGCGCAGTCACGGGCCAGGGGAATGAGTTGGCAAGCAACATCCCGGGCTCTCTCGAAGGATTCGTGCCGCACGGTGATCCACAGGCGTGCCTCGTCGGGCGTGATCGAAGGCATGAAACCGGCAAAGCGCAGGACATGGCCGATCACGACGTCGCCAAACTGGTGGGCGCGCAGACGCTCCATCGACTGTACGAAGAGTTCCGCACCGTCGAGCGCATTGCCCGAACGCCGTGCCCCGCCATGGGAAGCCCTGCCCTCGAACAGGAGTTCGAACGACACGCAGGATAGGCAGGGTCTGGAGACGGCGCCGTTCTGATAGTCGGCATGGTTGGCAAACAGCATGTCGATGCCTTCGAAGGCGCCGCGGCGCAGCATCGCGATTTTGCCCCAAAGGATTTCCTCGGCCGGCGTGCCGAGGCAGACGATGGTGCCTTCAAGTCCGCGCTCTTCCATGGCATGGCGCGCGGCGATGGCGCTGCCGGCGCCGGTTCCGGCGATCAGGTTGTGGCCGCAGGCATGGCCTGCCCGCTTGCCGTCAGGTGCTCTGAGAGGTTCGAGTCGGTTGCCCTGCCCGGGAAGCGCGTCGTACTCCGCCAGAAACCCCAGTCGTGGCCCGTCACCGGATGACCATACCGCACGGAAGGCCGTGGGCATGCCGCATACGCCACGCTCGACGCTGAATCCGTGATCGGCGAGCCAGGCCGAGAGCCAAGCTTCGGCGTTGTACTCCATCATGCCGAGTTCCGGTTCACCCCAGATGCGGCGGTACATGGACCACACCTCGGGCTCGACCGTCACCCAGGCATCAACTGCTGCCTGCTGGGGCCCTGTCATCATCCTGCCGTGTAGCCACCGTCCACGACCATCTCCGCTCCGGTCACGAACGACGATTCGTCGCTGGCGAGGTAGACCACCATGCCGGCAACGTCGTCCGCAACGCCCATGCGGCCGACCACGTGCTTGTCGACGAGGCGCTGGAACTCCTCGTCACCCAGCGACTCCCTCACCGAGAGTCCAAGGGGCGTGGCGATGTAGCCCGGGCATATGGCATTGCAGCGGATATTGTACCCCTGGCGACCGCAATGGACGGCAATCGACTTTGTCAGAAGACGCACAGCGCCCTTGCTGGCACAGTAAGAGAGAGCATCGGCCGAGCCTCTGAGACCGAGGACTGACGAGATGTTGATGAGGGAGCCGCCCCCCGCCTGTCTCATGCAGGCGATCGCCTGCTGGCATCCCATGAACGTGCCATGAAGATTGACGGCCATGAGCCGGTCCCAGCCCTCCTCCTCGAGTGCCGCGATGTTGTCGTTCCGGACACCGATTCCGGCGCAGTTGACCAGAATCTGCAGCTTGCCGAACCGTTCCAGAGCCATGGCAATGGCGGCGCGCCAGGACTCTTCTTGCGTGACATCGTGGTGGAGACTGAAGCCGCGCCCGGCCATCAGGGCGAGGGTCCCGGCCAGGCCCTCATCATCGATGTCGGTGATGCACACCAGCGCTCCTTCCTCGGCCATGCGGATGGCGCTCTGGCGCCCGATCCCGGAGGCGGCTCCGGTGACAAGCGCCGTCTTGTGGCGGAGTCGCCCGGTCATTCCACCGTCCCCCCGCCATCGATGACGAGTTCCGCACCGTCGACAAGCCGGGATTCGTCACTCGCCAGGAAGACGATGAGATGGCCGACGTCGTCGGGATGCCCCGTCACGCCCGATGGCGTGTAACTGTCCCACAGGGCGCGTTCGGCCACCGGATCATCGGATTCGGCGATGTAGTTCGCCACCATGGGCGTTTCGATGACACCCGGGTGGACGGAGTTGCAGCGGATACCGAGGCCATGGCGGGTCGCGTGGTCCGCGATCGCCTTGGTCAGCAGCCTGACACCCCCCTTGCTGGCGTCGTAGGCGCACAGGTCCTGATCGCCGACGATGCCGGAGACCGAAGAGAGATTGACGATGACGCCTCCGGTGCCCTGCATGTGGCGCACCGCCTCCCTGGCGCCAAGCCATGTGCCCCGGAGATTGACGTCCAGCACCTCATGCCATGTCGCCAGGGTGGTCGTCTCGATGGTGCCCCGGCGCAGGATTCCTGCACAGTTCACCAGCACATCCCAGCCGCCGAGGCGCGCGACGGTGGCGGCGACGGCAGCGGACCAGGAGTCGGCCCGGCAGACGTCCAGACAGGTCGATGAAGCAGCCTCGCCGATTGCACCGGCCACGCGCGCGGCGCCGGCTTCGTCGATATCCGCCAGCATGACCCTGGCGCCTTCACCGGCGAGAAGACGGGCTGTTGCTGCACCGATGCCCGACGCGGCACCGGTGACGAGCGCCCGCTTTCCGTCACAACGTCCCATCGGCCGGCCTCCTGCCTCTGGCCGCGGCCCGCTGAGGTACGGTGGTTTCGGGTCGTTGCGGAACGGTTCGCCGGTCCTTCTTCAGGGTTGCCTCCCGGTGCAGCATGTAGAGTCCGCTGGCCACGACCAGCGTTGATCCTGAAATGATCCAGATGTCCGGCACCGTGTCAAAGACCAGGTATCCGGTGAGCACGGCCCACACCATGCTCGTGTACTTGAACGGTGCGACAAGGCCGATCTCGGCGAGGCGCACGGCCTCGATCATCGAATACTGGGCACCGGCCAGCAGAACGCCGGCGACGGCGAGCATGGCGACATGCCCCACCTCGATTGGCTGCCATGCGGCCCCCGTCCAGCCCAGCAGAGGATCCGCCAGGGACGAGGCAAGGGAGGTTCCCATGACCGCCAGGGTCGTGAACATGAGGATCGAGGACGACGAGTCCGAAACACTGAGCCGGCGTGTCAGGATGTCGCGCAAAGCGAGAGTGATCGCGCTGCCAAGGGGCAGCAACGCCACGACGGCGATACCCTCTCCTGTCGGCCTGAGAACCAGGATGACACCGGCAAGGCCGACGACGACCGCCGACCAGCGGCGCCACCCGACCCGTTCACCGAGAAGGGGAACGGCCAGCGCCGTGGCCATCAGTGGAGCGGCGAAAGTGATGGCGAGGGCATCGGCAATCGGCATCATGGTGATGGCCGTCAGAAACAGGAACATCCCTGTCACCACGATCACCGAGCGCAGGGCCTGGCCCTTGAAATTGTGCACCCGGAGATTGGCGAGCTTTCCTTCGTAGAGAGCGAACAGCAGTACCGGCGGGATGACGAACAGCGAGCGCACAAACATCGCCTGACCCACCGGGTACTGTTCGGTCAGCAGCTTGACGATGACATCGTTGAAGACGATGAGGGCACAACCCGCCACCATGAAGAGAATGCCTCGAACACCGGCGCTCATGAGGATTCCTTCCATCGCGGGTGCGGGGTCCGCTCACCCTCGATACTGCACATATCCGTCGCTGATGGAACCGTGGCTGATCAGGCATTGACAGAACCGGGACAAGCGGCAAAGAAGACACGGACACTGACAATGGGTGCCCCTTGGTCGATCGCGCTCTCCGCACGGGCCGGTTTGAAACGGATCTCGATGCCAATCCGGCCAACCACGAACCGTTGACCCCGGTCGACTTTCTGGTGCGTTCCGCAACCGCACATCCCCTGCGGACTGCCTGGATATACGGTTCGCGGCAGGTCACCTACGCCACCATGCACGAGCGGTGCCGGCGTCTGGCAAGCGCGCTTCGCAGTCACGGCGTCGAACCAGGGGAAAGCGTCGCCGTCATGGCGCAGAACGGCCCTGCGATACTCGAGGCCCATTTTGCCGTGCCCATGGCGGGTGCCGTCCTCAACGCCCTCAACTTCCGCCTCGATGCGCCATCCATCGCCTTCATGCTGGGCCATGCCGGGACCAGGGTTCTCATCGCGGACCGCGAGTTCCGGGACGTCATCGGCCAGGCTCTCGCCCGCCACTCCGGCAAGGTTCACGTTATCGCCATCGACGATCCCGACACTGACAATGACCCCGCATTCGGCGATGTCACGTACGAGGAGTTCCTGCTCCAGGGCAGTGCCGACGATGAACCGCTGCTTCCTGCTGACGAGTGGAATGCCATCTCGCTGAACTACACTTCAGGCACCACGGGCAACCCCAAGGGTGTGGTCTACCACCACCGCGGCGCCTACCTGAACGCCATCGCCAACGGCATGGCGCTCGGTTTCTCCGGGAGCACCGTCAACCTGTGGACCCTGCCCCTGTTCCACTGCAACGGATGGTGCCACGCCTGGGGCGTGACCGCCTGGGCAGGCACCCACGTCCTGCTGCGCCGGATCGACACCCGGGAGATCTTCCGTCTCATCGCCGAGCATGGCGTCACCCACATGTCCGGCGCGCCTATCGTCCTCAACATGATCCTCAATGCGCCTTCGGACCACCGGCGCACCTTCCCCTCCAAGGTCACCATCGCCACCGGCGGCGCCGCTCCGCCGAGCGCGGTCATCGCCGGCATGGAGGCGCTCGGCTTCCATGTCATCCATCTCTACGGTCTCACGGAAACCTATGGACCGGCTCTCGTCTCGCCCTACCAGGACGACTGGATGGCGATGCCGGTCGAGGACCGGGCGGCCGCCATGTCGCGCCAGGGCCTGCGCCACTCCATGCTGGCCGGCTACATGGTCGCCGACCCCCAGACCTGCGCGCCGGTGCCCGCCGACGGCGAGACGATCGGCGAGATCATGCTGCGTGGCAACACGGTGATGAAGGGGTACCTCGACAATCCGCAGCAAACCGCCCGTGACCTTGCCGGCGGCTGGTTCCACAGCGGCGACCTCGGTGTCATGCATGGCGACGGCTACATCGAGGTCAAGGACCGTTCCAAGGACATCATCATCTCGGGCGGAGAGAACATCAGTTCCATCGAGGTGGAGAACGCCCTCTATCGTCACCCTAGCGTGCTGGAAGCGGCGGTCGTGGCGAAGCAGGACGAGACCTGGGGCGAATCACCCTGTGCCTTTGTCACTCTCAAGGACGATGCGGCGCAATCCGTGACGGAGGCCGACATCATCGCCTTTTGCCGTGACAACCTCGCCCACTTCAAGGCGCCGCGAACCGTGATCTTCGGGCCCCTGCCCAAGACGGCGACCGGCAAGATCCAGAAATTCGCCCTGCGCGAGAAGGCCGATGCCTTCGTCGCAGCCAGCAGCAAGGGAGCCGATTCACCTTGAGATTCAATCGCCCCGATCCCGCGGATGTCAGGCGTATCGCCTGTATCGGCGGGGGCCTCATCGGCTCCGGCTGGGCCGCGAGTTTCCTGGCGACCGGGTATGACGTCATTGTCCACGATCCCGATCCCGGGGCCGAAAGGACGCTGCACCGCACCATCGAGACGGCCTGGCCCAGTCTCGTGGCCATGGGCGCCGATGCGGCGCCAGCCACGGAACCACGCTTTACAACGAATCTCGAAGAGGCGGTGGCGGATGCGGACTTTGTCCAGGAAAGCGCGCCCGAGCGACTCGACATCAAGCGGGACCTCTATCATCGCCTCGATTCGGCGATGGCGAACGACGTCGTCATCGCATCCTCCACATCCGGCCTGCTCATGAGCGACATCCAGGCCGGAGCCGGTAACGCGGCGCGCATGGTACTGGGACATCCCTTCAATCCGCCCTACCTCATGCCGCTGGTCGAAGTGGTGGGCGGCCGGCAGACCGCGCCCGAAGCCGTCGACTGGGCCTGCGCCTTCTACCAGGCCGCGGGCAAGCACTCTCTCAAGCTGGATCGCGAGGTTCCGGGCCATGTCGCCGACAGGCTGCAGCAGGCGATCTGGAACGAGATTCTCCACATGATTGCCGCCGGCGAGGCCACGCCCGAGCAGATCGATGCCTCGATCGTCCACGGATTCGGCCCGCGACTTGCCATCATGGGCTATTGTCTGCTTTTTCACATGGCCGGCGGCGAAGGCGGCATGCGGCATTTCCTGGAGCACTTCGACCCGGCCGTGGCGGACGCCTGGACGCGCCTGCCCTCACCTCCCATCACACCCGAACTGACCGAGGCGATGGTTGCCGGATGCGCCAGGCTGCAAGGCGAGCGCACCATGGAGGATCTCGCGACACTGCGCGACAAGGCCCTCGTGGGCTTTCTCACGCACTATCGTGCGGTCACCGCAACCACGTCCTGATCACCTCAGACAAACGCGAGGCATCTCGACCATGACGTCCATCAACCGCGCCCTCGTCCTCGATGACTACCCTTCGGGCGCTCCCGAAGCCCGTCACTTCAAGCTCATCGAGACTCCAGTGCCGGAACCCGCCCCGGGCGAAGTGCTGGTGCGTTCCATCTATCTTTCAGTGGATCCCTACATGCGCGGCCGGTTGCGCCCCGGCCCTTCCTACGCCGAACCCCAGAAGATCGGCGAGGTCATGATCGGCGAGGTCGTGGGCGAGATCGTCGCTTCGCGCCACCATCGATGCGCGGCCGGCGACCTTGTCACGGCCGACGTCGGCTGGCAGACCCATGGCGTGGTCAGGGGCGGCGGACTGCGGAAACTCGATCCCGGCGCCGCCCCCATCTCGACCGCGCTCGGTGTCCTCGGCATGCCGGGACTGACGGCCTATTTCGGCACCCTCGAGGTGCTGCAGCCCAGGCCGGGCGACACGCTGGTGGTCAATGCCGCTTCCGGCGCCGTTGGCGCCGTGGTCGGGCAGATCGCCAGGATCGGCGGGTGCCGGGTGGTCGGAGTCGCCGGATCCGATGACAAGTGCGCCTACATCACGGCCGAGCTCGGCTTCGACCATGCGATCAACCATCGCACGACCAACGACATGAGCGGTGCCCTGGCCGACGCCTGTCCCCATGGCATCGACTGCTACTTCGACAATGTCGGTGGACCCATCACCGATGCCGCCATCGAGAACCTGGCCCTGGGCGCACGCGTCGCAATCTGCGGCCAGATCGCACAGTACAACGACACGGAAGTGTCCATGGGCCCACGCAACCTGCGCCACTTTCTCGTCAAGCGCGCTTCCCTGAAGGGCCTTCTCGTCTTCGACTGGAGGGATCGCTACCAGGAGGGACTGGCGCGCCTGCAGCGCTGGGTGCAGTCGGGAGAGATGAGGTACCGCGAGGACATCGTCGATGGCCTGGAGAAGGCGCCCGATGCCTTTGCCGGCCTCATGGAGGGACGCAACTTCGGCAAGCAGCTCGTCAGGGTCTCCGACGACCCGACACTCTGACCCGGGCGGATCCCATGAAAATCGCCGGAGTGCGGGCAACACCGGTCAACATTCCCTTCACCGCCCCATATGTCTTCAGCCACGGGTCGGTGAGGTCACTCACCAAGACCATCGTCGAGGTAATGACCGACGCCGGAGTCACCGGACTGGGCGAGGTCGCCGACGGTGACCGGGCTCGCGATGTCGAGGCCATGGGCGAGGCTCTCACCGGCGTCGACGTCCGCGAGACGGGAACCGCCGAACGCCTCTGTCTGCCCGGCTTTCGCTATTCACCCTGGGGAGATGTCCAGGGGCAGACCCGCGCCTTCGGCGGGATCGAGATGGCGATGTGGGATGCTCGGGCGCGGGGCGAGAACGTGCCTCTTCATGTGCTCCTCGGCGGTGCCTCGAGAACGCGGATCGAACTCTCCGAGTACTTCGGCTTTCGTCTTCCCGGCGTCACCGAACAGGGCGAGCAGACTCCCGAAGAGGTCGCCGCCTACTGTGCGCGCATGATCGACGAGCATGGCGCCACCAATTTCGAAGGCAAGGTGGCGACGGTAAGTCTCGAAGAGGAGGTGAGAATGGTGCGCCTCATACGCGAGGCCATCGGCGACCGTCCGCTCAAGCTCGACGCCAACGGCGGCTGGACTGTCCAGACGGCCCGCGAGGCGATGCGGCGATTCGACGAGCATGTCATCCACTACTACGAGGATCCTGTCGAGACCTACCGGGAAATGGCGCAGCTGCGTCCCGTTACCCGGGCCAGCTTCTCGACCCACGTTCTCGACCTGCCGCGGGCCGTCGAACTCGGCGCGCCGGACACGCTTGTCACCAACCTCGTCGAATTGGGCGGGATCGCCCGCACCATCGGATTCATCCGCGCCTGCGAGCAATTCGACATCGGCTTTCGCTTCCACAGTGGCGAAACCGGTGTGGCGAGCGCCGCCTACCTGCAGGTCTCGGCGGCCATGGAGCATGTCCGGGAACCCAGTCAGACCCTGTTCCGCTGGTACGCCGACGATGTCACCCAGGAGGGTACGCCGGTGCCCAAGGATGGTTTCGTGCCGGTACCCGAAGGGCCTGGTCTCGGAGTGACGCTCGATGCCAAGGCCCTGCAGCGCTGCCATGAGCGCTACCTCGAGGAAGGACCCTTCCCGAAGAGCGGCAGTGGTCCCCGCGCCTATCGCACCCGTTTTCATCGCGCCTGAAGAGCCCATCCACAGGGCTGCCATTTCCGCGCGGCGCCCCTGTTGGTATTGATGGCGGGGAACCAGCCGCGGACATCGGTGATGACGACGGAACAGTTCGCACGAATGGAACGTGCGCCGGGCTTTCTGGCGGCACTCGATCAGAGCGGCGGCAGCACGCCCAAGGCCTTGCGGCTCTACGGCATTGGAGAGGATGCCTGGGAGAGCGACGAGGACATGTTCTCGATCATCCACGCCATGCGTGAGAGAATCGTCACCAGCCCCTCATTCGACGGCTCCCGCATCCTCGGCGCCATTCTCTTCGAGAACACCATGGACCGGATGATCGGGGAACGCCCTTCGGCCCGCTATCTCTGGGAGGCCAAGGGAATCGTGCCCTTCCTCAAGGTCGACAAGGGTCTCGAGGCCGAAATGCGAGGAATCCAGCGCATGAAACCGATTCCCGGCCTCGGCCCGCTCCTCACCCGGGCCCGGGAGAACGGAGTCTTCGGCACCAAGATGCGCTCCGTCATCAGGCTTGCCGATGATGAAGGTGTGGCCTCGGTGGTCACCCAGCAGTTCACGATTGCCGAAGAGATCCTCGCCAGTGGACTCGTGCCGATCATCGAACCGGAGGTCGCCATCGACAGCCCGCAGAAGGCGGACGCCGAATTCCTCCTGAAGGACGCTCTCCTCGCCAGCCTCGAGCGCCTCGGCGGCAGCGGCAAGGTGATGTTCAAGCTCACGCTTCCCGAGGAACCCGGTTTCTACCGCGTTCTCGTCGATCATCCGGGAGTCCTGAAGGTGGTGGCGCTCTCGGGTGGTTACTCCCGCGAGGAGGCCAACCGGCGCCTGGCGCTGAACGCCGGTGTGGTCGCGAGCTTTTCCCGCGCCCTCACCGAAGGCCTCAATGCCTCCCAGAGCGCCGGCGAATTCGATGCCATGCTCGACACCTCGATCGCCAGCATCTACCGGGCCTCCATGACCTGACTGCCTTGGATGGGTTCAGGGACCTGCGCCGTTGACGAAGGTGCCGGACCTATAGTCTGAACTTTCTCATGCCGCGGCGCAGTCCCCGGTGAGCGGCACGGCGTACGCCATAGCGGGCGATGCCGGCGGGTCCTTTGCCGGCCGCGTTGAAGAGCGCCAGAAAACGCATCAGGGTCGCCAACATTCTGAACATGGGATCACCTCCAGGGCACTGCTGGTCCATTCAGCCATGGTCATCCGAGGTAGCGGTTCTCGTTGTGCCAGACAAGGGCGCCATCATCGGGCCGCTGGCGAGGGTCATCAGGTACGCGAATCTCCCTGCCTTGAAGCGCGTAGTACGCGCGGCCGTTCTCATAGTCGTCCCTGATGCGTTGGCTCACCTCGAAACACAGGTCCGGCGACACCGTCACGTAGCCGTCGTCAAAGAGCTTGTGGAGATCGCGTCTCAGCAAGAGTCCGTTGCTGACCCTGTGTGGACCACCTTCGCTGTAGGGATGGATATGGGCCGCATCGAGCACCGGCAGCGTACGTTCTCCCGTCACCGCGCAGCGGCGCTGATAGGCATCAGTGACGACAACGCGGAAAGCTCCCTGACCGAGGCGAGGCTGGATGATTTGCGGCTTGCCGAAGCGCACGACCTCACCCGGTCTGGCGGATCCGGCAAACCAGTTCATGCGCTGGCTCACCTGGTGCCACAAGGCACGCCCCTCAGCATCATCGGTATCGAAGGACTTGAACGTGACGATGTTGGGAGAAAAGCTCTCGGGCGGCGGCATCCACTGCCATGTCTCAAAGAAGAAGGGATGGGTAAGGATGCGGCAGCCGATGGGGAAATCACCCGTCGTTTCCGGGTCGGCCTTGCGATTGTCGAGGATGTTGGCCCGTGCTTCCTTCAGTGAGCCGGCACCGTTCGCTTCTCCAAACGCTTCCCAGGCGAGGGACAGGGGCATGGTGCTGGAGTGGGTATAGATGCCTCCTCCAGCAATCATGTTGACCGGTGCCTTCAGCTTGAAGAGAAAGAGTTCGCCGGGCTGAAGCGCCTTGAAACCTCTCGCTGAGGGGCTCCAGAAGTTGACCTCGCCAAGGTCGGGGCGCCGGCGCAGGAAGTCGAACCAGTGGCTATCCGTGACAGCGACGACGATCCTGATGCCCATATCTTTCACGCTCCCTTTTGCGGGGGCCGCGCCATCGAAGTCTATGGATGGAGGCTGAGCCCCGCAATGCGGGAACCTTGACCGGAGAGGCCGGGGAAGGATTAATGCTGCGCGAACGGCGTGACGGATGGCGATGGCGCGTTGCGAGATCAAGGCGGAGGAGTTGACGCCGGAAGGCTTCGCTCAATTCGGTGACGTGATCAAACGCGATTCCGGCGGTTCGGTGGCCATCAACAGTGGCGATGTGCTGCGCCACCACGATCTCGCGAAGGTGGACGTGACGGCAGAGGGCGGCAGACCCGTCGTCAGCATCTTCCAGGTGATGAAGCCGGCCACGCTCCCGTTCCGTCTGCGTCTCATGGAGCGCCATCTCCTGTCGAGTCAGGCCTTCGTGCCGCTTGCCGGTTCAACCTATCTCGTCGTCGTGGCGCCACCGGGTCCGGAGCCCGGTATCGACGCCGTGCGCTGCTTCGTGGCGCGCGACGGCACAGGAATCAACCTTCATCCGGGGGTCTGGCACCACCCTCTTATTGCCCTCGAGACCAGCGATTTCCTGGTGATCGACAGGGGCACCACCTTCGACGAGGACTGCGAGACCATGTCACTCTCTGACAACGACATTCTGGTGATCTGACGTGATGAAAGACGACTTCGCCTCGCGCTGGCCCAATCTGGCGGACAGCCGCCTTGGCGCCACCGCACTTCATGCCAGCGACGAATGGTTCGCCCCCGCCGAACGCATGCTGCAGCCCGCACCTGCCGAATTCCATGCCGGTCGATACGACGATCACGGCAAGTGGATGGACGGCTGGGAAACCCGGCGCAAGCGGACGACGGGTCACGATTTCTGCATCGTCAGGCTTGCCGGGTGTGGACGCATCAGGGGTGTCGATATCGACACCAGCCACTTCACCGGGAACTATCCGCCGTCGGCCTCCATCGATGCCTGCCGGAGCGATGGTGATCCCGATGAGGCGACCGAGTGGCGCGAAATCCTTCCGCCGGTGCCGCTCACGGGGGATTCCCACCATCTCCACGCCGTTGCGCATGACGGCCCGTGGACCCACGTCCGCCTCAACATCTACCCCGACGGCGGCATCGCGCGGTTGCGCGTCTATGGTTCCTTTGCCCGTGACTGGCAGGCGGGCGCCGAGGCCGATCTTGCCGCCATCGAGAATGGTGGCTGGCTGGTCGCCTGCAGCGACCGGCACTACGGCTCGCCCGCCAACATTCTCTATCCGGGAACGGGCGCCAACATGGCGGAGGGCTGGGAAACCAGCCGGAGGCGGGTGCCCGGCAACGAATGGGCACTCTTCCGTCTCGCCTGTCCCGGTGTCATCTCGCGGGTCGTGGTTGATACCACCCATTTCAAGGGCAACTTCCCTGACCGTTGTTCCATCCAGGCGGCCCTGCACGAAGCAGACGATTCGTCCGCCGTCGCCTCATCCCTCTACTGGAGCGATCTTCTCGGGGAACAGAAACTGGCCATGGACCAGGTTCATGTCTTCGAAAGCGAGGTGGCGGATCTGGGGACCGTCAGCCATGTGCGCTTCAACATGATTCCAGACGGCGGCGTCAACCGGCTGCGCCTCTTCGGCCAACCCAGGCCCTGATCATCGCCAGGGCCATGAAGCCCGTCTCCTACTGGCTCGACACGGCGCCGGCGTTCCGCTGCGCCGAGACCGGGGCCTTGCCGGCACGCTGCGAGACGGCGGTGGTCGGTGGAGGGTTCACCGGACTGTCGGCCGCACTCGCCATGGCCCGGGAAGGGATCGATGTCGTGGTTCTCGAAGCCGGACGCGTGGCAGGCGCCGCGTCCGGGCGCAATGGCGGACACTGCAACAACGGTCTGGTCAGACAGGTCGCGGCCGTTGCCGGCTCTTTCGGCCTGGAAAGGGCGCGGACCTTCTACCGGACCTTCGATCAGGCGGTGGAGACCGTCGAAAGGGTGACCGTGCGCGAGGGCATCGAATGCGACTTCCGTCGCAGCGGCAAGATCCAGTTGGCCGCAAAGCCGTCTCACTTCGACTCGCTCATCCGAACCCACGAACTCCTCGCATCCGGCATCGATCCGCATACCAGTCTGGTCGGTCCCGGGGACCTTTCCGGGGAAATCGGTTCGACACGGTTTCATGGCGGCCTGGTCTACCACCAAAGCGCGATGCTCCACCCCGGACGCCTTGGCAGCGGGCTCGCCCGGGCCGCGCACCGCCACGGCGCTCGGATCTGGGAGGATACGGAAGTCACCCGCTGGCGGCTTACCGGCAAGGGCGGTCACGAGCTCGAAACGGCCAAGGGCACGCTTGAAGCCGGAAAGGTCCTCGTGGCCACCGGAGCGGAAACCGGTCCCGCCTTTCCTCATCTTTACACCCGAATCCTTGCCGTCGGCAGTTTCATCATCGCCACCGAGCCCCTGGCGCAGCACGTGGTCGATGCGATCATGCCGACACGTCGCACCGCGGTTACCACCAGGCATATCGGAAACTACTTCCGCATGGCTCCGGACAACCGGTTGATATTTGGCGGCCGTGCCCGCTTCGCCCGCTCAGACCCGGGCTCGGACCTGAAGAGCGGGCGCATCCTTGCCCGCTCGCTGAAAGAGATCTTCCCCATTCTCGGCGATGTCCGTGTCGACTACTGCTGGGGTGGCATGCTTGACATGACCGTGGATCGCCTGCCCAGGGCCGGCGTCATCGACGGCTGCCACCACGCCATGGGCTACAGCGGCCACGGTGTCCAGATGTCCGTCCACATGGGCGAGGTCATGGCGAAGGTGATGGCGGGAGACGTCGAGGCCAATCCCTGGCGCGATCTCCCCTGGCCTGCGCTCCCCGGACACGCCACCCGGGCCGCCCTGCTCCCGCTGGCCGGCGCATGGTTCCGCCTGCGCGACCTCGTGAGCTGACTGGCAGATCGCACCTGAACACATGCCATCGAGGATCCCGCTACCGCAGGCGTGACAGGCACGACCGCCCTGGCCTGGGCGTCACAGGTAGCCGCAAGCGATCCTGGCTCATCTCCCGGCCGTGAATCGGAGTGACCGCTTCGGCTGCCATACGGACCGATGCATCGGCGAGATGCGTGTACTTCAGTGCCGTCGCGGGATCGACGTGCCGAGCAACTTGCCGATCATGAGAGCCGTCTCATTGTGAGCCATGGCAATCGAGGCATAGCGTGCATTGCCGATTTCGGCCTCGTTCCGAGTCTTTCACCAGAAGCAATCGAGCATGGGGGTTGATATGTGCCCAACTCCTCGTGAAGACGGAAACGCCCGGGAACCGATCTGGGCACGTGATCACCAATCCACGGACATCAGAGTGACCACCGTCGCAGCAGGCTGCCTGCGATCCGCTCCCGGCATGCCGGAAGGGACTGAATCACGTCAGGTGTCTGGCCATGCGCCGATTTGCACAACCGACGAGGATCTCACCAACCCGCCCCCAGCGGCAGAACCCGGTTGACGTCGGGCCGCCCGAACTTCATGCCCAAAATCCGCAATCTGCTGTGAAATCCGTCGCGGTGCATCATGGTGTTGCGCAAATGTCGACGGACACCGGCGCCGTCATAGGCTGTGCGGCCATGAAGCACGCGCTGGTTGTCGAAAACCAGCGTGTCGCCGGGTCCAAGACGGAACCGGAACACGAGATCGTCGCGCTGAACCATTCCGGCCAGCACGCGAAGCGCATCGTAGTACGGTTCGATCAGGTGCTCGGGGAGATCGAGGGGCGCCTGGGTGCACTCGCAGTAGCGAACGCCAACGATCTGATCGTCGTGCAGCGTGAACACCTTGCCACGGGACCGAAGCTCGGTGTCTCGGTCGAGGGCAAACTGGGGACAGGCGAACTGGCTCACCAGGTGAAAGGCTTCCGGATCCTCCTCACGCATGCATTCGCCCAGCTGAAAGCCATCGACCAGCAGCGACAGACCGCCCTGATTCTGGTTTGCTTCCAGGCAATGGAAGAGTTCGATGCCTGGTGAGGCGTAGCGGAACGAATCGTCGGTGTGAGGAGCGATTGGCTGGCCCGTGTTGGCAATGTTGATCGCTTCCGGTTCGGCCCGAATATCGAACACGGTGCCCCAGTTGGTTTCGGTCGGATAGCCGAACAGGCGCCCGATCTTCTCGGTCTCCGCCGGCTCGACGGGCACGTTGCGCAGCAGAACGAAGCCGTAGTCGCGAACCGTCTCGAGCATGCGCAGCTCGCCTTCCTCGGTCGCGGTGGCCTCGCGATAGTCCATCTCCGCCCGGCCTTCGATGGTGGCAGCCGTCCACAGGGTCGGATGGAAACGGCGCTCGGCTCTGCCACGTTCGCTGTAGCAGTTGGCGCGCAACCAGCCGGCCCTGTAACGCGACGGATGACGGTCCTGGTTCCAGACGATCGTCAATCCTTCGGAATCGAAGCCAACTTCCGCAGGCGCAATGTTGCGCGGGATGGCGCTCAACCAGACCATTTTCTGGTGGCTGAATTCATCGTGACAGGTCCTGCACTGGCAATTGTCGCGCAGCCAGACATGATGAAAGCGGCTCGTTTCGCCGTCGTCCCAGACGATCTCGACATGGCGGTCGTATCGCAGCGCGTTCGCGATGGCGACCGGCCTGTGGTAGGTGTCGTTCACCATCATCGCCGGATCCTCCCCTGCCTTCGATTCGAGAATACAACGCCTGCTTGGGGTCAATCCAGACGAGTAGTGGTTCAACTCGATTCCGAGAAGGATTGCGGAGCCCGCAACCGTCGCTGGCCGCAGCGACTTGCTCAATGCGCTCTCCCCACCCGCCTCCTGAGTTTCTTGAATTCCATGCCAGATACGGCTGTTCAGAAGCGTGACATTGTCAGAATCAGTACCCTGGATTGACCGCCAGGGTGTGTGGGTACCGGTACCTTCGGTAGCGCCTCGATTCTCCTCAGTGACGGTCCCGAACATGACGGAGGCGAACGGGAATGTCCTTTCTCCTCAGCATCGCGATGCCAGCACGACCTTGGCACCTGAACGGGCCGGGATCGCCCCGGCAATCACCAATGGCATGTCAGACACGATGACCCTTGATCTGACTGGAGAGGAAACAACGCGCGCTCTGTTTCAGCGTTCTTCGATGCCGGCGAGGGTCGTCCGTGCCTCTTCAAGGAGCCATTCCCTGAACGCCTGGATCGCCGTTTCATCCGACCTCTTGCGATGATTGACGATATAGGTCTGCGTCCCGGTGGGCAGATGAAGATCGAAGGGTTTCACGAGCAGCCCTGACCGCAGATCGGCATCGACCAGCAAAGGTGTCGTCAGAACCACCCCCTGGGCCTCCACGGCGGCCTGGAGGGCGTGGCTGTGAACCGTGAAGCGCAGGCCCCGTATGGTGTCGACACTCTTGACACCGGCCGCGTCGAACCACTCGTCCCAAGTCGGCCAATACCCCTTGCCGGTGGGCCAATCGAGGTGAATCAGCGTGTGATGAGCGAGATTCCTGGGTTCAGTGATGGGATGCGCGCCGTGAAGCAGGGAGTGATGGCAGACCGCAAAGGCCTCCTCATCGTCGAAGAGCTTTTCGGCGGCCAGCCCGGGATAGTCACCGCCACCCCACCTGATGCCGATGTCAAAGTCCTCGCGATCGAAGTCGACGAGGCGGTCAGAGGCGTCGATGAGGACATCGAGATGTGGGCAGCGCTCACGGAAACGGGCCAGCCGCGGCACCAGCCAGTTGCCGGCAAAGGTGGTCTCGGACGTGACCCGCAGAAGCGGCTCGGTCCGCGTGTCGCGCATGCGGCGGACGGCTTCCGCCACGTGGTCGAATCCCCGGCGCAGCTCCGCCATGCCGGCCAGCGCAGCCGGTGTCGGCCTGATCCCGCGCCCCTCGCGCTCGAGAAGGGCGACACCGAGATCCTTTTCGAGAAGGCGGATCTGGTGACTGACCGCTGCCGGCGTCACGTTGAGTTCAACAGCGGCGCGGGTGAGGCTCAGGTGCCTGCCGGCGGCGTCGAGCGCGCGCAGGGCATTGAGCGAGGGCAAGCGTTCATTCATTGAGATTTTCTTGAAGATCAGCGCAACACATCTCGATTGAATGTGGCCTATTCCGACACAAAATCAAGTTCACAAACCAAACCGGAGATCAAGAAATGTTTGATCGCATCCGCAAGTCCCTCGTGCGGCGCCGGGCCATCGACGAGATCGGGCGTCTCGATCCCCACCTGCTTCGGGATATCGGTCTCGACGGTCACGCCGACTCACCCGACCGGGTCCTTCTGATGACACGTGGCCCCTTCGACCGCTACACTCGGTGACATGACCGTCGCCACTGGCCAGGCATCGACGCCTCTTCGACGCATCGACAGGGTGTGGGCGGCATCCGCCCTCATCCTGCTCGCTGTCCTTGCCCTGGACAGGGACCTGTTCCTTGTCTCGCTCGAGTTCCTTGCCACCAGCTGGCTCTGGACCCTGCCCTTCGTCCTCGTCTCTGCGGTGCTGGCGGCATCGATTGCCGCTACGGCCCTGGATCGCCCACTTGGCGAATCCCTGCGTCGGCGCGCCGTGCAAGCGGTGCTCATCGCCGGTGTTCTGGGTGCCCTGTCACCTTTCTGCTCTGTCAGCGTGGTGCCGCTGGTAGCCGGGCTTCTCGCGGCGGGCGTGCCACTGGCCCCCGTCATGGCCTTCTGGGTGGGTTCGCCGCTGATCGATCCGGAGATGTTCGTCCTCACCGCCGGGATCATCGACCTCCCGTTCGCGCTCGTGCGCACAGGCACGGCGATCGTCTCCGGACTCCTCGCCGGCTTTGCGACGCTGGCACTCGCCCGCCTTGCCTGGGTCAAATCCCCTCTGAAGCCCCACGTCCCCTTCGCGGATCCGGGCACGGTCTACGGCACGGGTTGCGATCTCGACACCACCAGACCCGTCATGCTGGCCTTCTGGCGGGACCCTGAGCGGTGGAGCCGTTTCGTCGGTCAGTCCCGCGCCATCGGCCTCTTCATGGTGAAGTGGCTCACCCTCGCTTTCATCATCGAAAGCCTGCTTCTGGCCTGGGTGCCGCCCGAGATCGCTGCCGACGTTCTCGGATCAGGCGCCTGGTGGACGGTGCCGGCAGCGGCGTTCATAGGCATGCCCACGTACCTCCACGGTTATGCTGCGGTCCCGGTCATCGACGGACTGTTGCAGCTGGGCATGGAACAGGGAGCGGCGATCGCCTTTCTCATCGGTGGCGAGATCACCAGCATTCCCACGGCCATGGCCGTCTACGTCGTCGTCCGCCGCAAGGTATTCTCGCTCTACCTCGGTCTGGGACTTGGCGCGGCCGTCCTCATGGGCTGGTGCGTTCAGGCCCTGGCCGGCCTCGTCTGACAATCACAAACGACGGCGCAGGAAGAAGGCGTCGATCGACAGTGGTCCCGCCCCCTTGGTCAGGGGAATGAGAAGCAGCAGAATCCACAGGGCGCGCTGATCGAGAATCTTCGCGTCGGGAACATTGTCGAACCAGGCCCCGATGGTCGTCGCCCCGGCACCGTGCCCGACCACATCCACGATGCTCATGACGACAATGAACCCGATCATGGCGAGAGCCGCGGAGCGCGTGAAGAGACCGATGATGATGAGCAGGGGCAGCACGAACTCCGCCCATGTGCCCGCCACCACAACGAGCCAGGAGATCACCCCGAGCTGCGAGGCGTCATAGCCAACGGCCTCGATTTGCACTGGGAGAATCTGGGCGTAGGCCCCGGTCGACGGTGAGACGAGGCCCAGGACACCCTCGCCGAGCTTGGTCGTAGCCGACGTCCAGAAGAAGACCGCCAGGGTGGCGAGGAAGACCAGACGCGCCAGGGTTGTGAGAACGGCGCCGCCGAGCAGGTCTCCCAGCGGCCCCATGATGCGGTTTTCCAGGGAATGCAGAGGGTTCATGACGTTGTCCCCCGTTGCCGTGGCTTGGTGATGATACTACGTGATTCTGCGGGCGGCGCGCCACCACATGCTGCCTCCTGGATCCGGCGCCTTTCAGCCTGCCCAACCGGACGGAGGAGGAACGATCTCACGGACGGCGCGGGCATCGAGGATGACGGTGAGACTGGCGGCAAGGTCGACGCCATCGCACTTGCGTGCGGCGCCTCCCAGGGAATCGCCTCTCATGAGGTGCTCCAGGAAGTCGGCGCTTCCCGGCGGCAGGCTGTGAAGGAGAACACGGTCAGCGGGGCGTGACACCAGAACGACCTCGGAGCGGGCCGCGATCGGTGACGTGTCATCCGCCGTGTTGTGGCGCCAGATCGACCACAGCGGATGGGGCGAACGCACGATGGCCGTCGATGCCCTGAAATCCAGGCGGGTTCCAGGCAGTGTTTCCTCATCCAGGCCGGCGAGACAGCCGGGATCGGCGATGTCGTCGTCCGCTGCGTGAAAGGACCGCCGGCGGGCCACCTCGAGGCGCGCCACATCGCCCAGGTAGGGCAGCCCGCCGGCCGGTTCGAAGCCGTCGATGAAATCGGGAAAACAGTCACCATAGTCGACCACACAGGGCGTTTGCGGCGGATGGGCGCGGACAAACTCCCCCGCCATGGCGCGAAAGAACGCCCGTCCGACAATGGTGTGGGTGACGCCGAAGGAATCAGTCAGAGCATCGATAAGGGAAGCGACGACATTGTTGCGGTAGATATCGAAGCGCCTTACTGCCGGTGCACCGTCGGGACGAAGCAGGCCTTCCGGAACCTGTGCCGAGGGAGTGAGAAGCGCCTTGGCGAACGCACCCTGACCGTCAGGCATGTCGAGGCGCCGCCTTGAGGATGGCGCTGGCACGGCCGGCTTCGGCGACCAGCGTGGACCATGGCGGAACATCGCTGTCCCACTCGATGAGCGTCGGCAGGGGACCGGTACGCGCACAGACTTCGCCATAGAGCGCCAGAACGTCGTCCGCCACCGTCGCGCCATGTGAATCGATAAGCAGCCGGGAACCGTCGTCATCCCGGTCTTCGTGGTGACCCGCAAGGTGGATCTCCGCGATCGCGGACAACGGAAAGGACTCGAGCCAGTCACGCGCATCGAAGCGCAGGTTGACGGCCGAGACATGGACATTGTTGAGATCGAGGAGCAGGCCGCACCCTGTGCGCTTCGCCAGTTCTCCCAGGAACGCGGTCTCCTCCAGGGTGCTGCAGGCAAAGGTGAGATAGTTCGCCGGATTCTCGATGAGGATCCTCCGGCCGAGACATTCCTGCACCTCGTCGACGTGGTTACACACCCGGCTGAGAGTGGCCTCGTCGTAGGCCACGGGAAGAAGGTCGTTGAAACAGTGGGAACCATGTCGCGACCAGGCCAGATGCTCCGACACCATGGCCGGCGTGAACCGCTTTACGAGACGGGCGAGGCGGTCGAGATGCTCGCGGTCAAGCGGTTCCTCGGAGCCGATGGAAAGGCCTACCCCATGGCAAGAAAGCGCGAACCGTTCGGCAATGCGCCGCAACGCGGCCATCCTCGGGCCGCCATCGACCATGTAGTTTTCCGCGTGGATCTCCAGCCACGTCACCGGTCCGGGCGCCGCCAGAATGTCCTCCAGGTGCTGCAGCTTGAAGCCGACACCCACGTCCGGCGGAAGGGCCGCCATGGTCACGCACATCCGCGAATCGACCCCGGCCGCCTGGCCGGGGTCGTCGCCGAACTTATCCGGGCAGGTCGCGATCGAGTTCTTCGAGGGACCCGTTGCGGTCGCCGGGAAGTTCCATGGTCAGGCAGGTTCCCTCGGGAACCAGCGACCAGGCATTGCCCTGGTAGTCAACCGTGGAGGTGCCTGCACAGGTCGTGCCTTCACCTGCTGCACAGTCGTTCTCGCCGGCCAGGGCCACGCCATAGCACTTCTCCTCCGCAGCCTGCACGGTCCCGGTGGTATGGGCCGAGAGTGCCGCGGCAACGGCGCCCGCCACGGCAAGGCCAATGATCTTGCTTTGTGCCATGTCTGAATCCTCTAGGTCTGGACTGCGACAAGGATAGGCAATCGGCAAGCGCCTGTCAGCCGGGCCTTTGCCCGCCTACTCTGCCGCCTGTTCGACCGAAACGGCCTCCCTCGCCTGGAAGATGCAGAAGATCTTGCGGACGGTTCCGGTGCTGTCCCACTGGTAGATGGCGCCCTTGGGAACCATGAACGTGTCGCCCGCAGAATAGGTCTCGGCATGGCCGGAACCGTCGGTGATCGTCACCTCCCCTTCCAGGATGTGCATGAGCTCGTTTCTCGGAAACGGGGCCGGCTTCGTGTGCATCTCGCTGGTCTGCCAGACGCCGCAGATCATCTGGCGGGTGGCATCCTCGAACAGAATGCGGATTCCCTGTTCCGGCACGCCGCCAACGTAGCGCGACGTGTCCTGTTCTCCGACCGGCTCGAGGGCCGTGCCGGGATCAATGCGTCGTGCTACCAGTTCGGCAGCATCGAGTTCCTCGCCCGAATTGTCCTCGAAGATGACCCAGTACTTGAGGACATCCCCGGTCTGCTTCCAGGAGAGCGGCGTCCCCTTGGGGATGACAAAGCCCTCCCCGACATTGAATGTCTCTTCGTCCCCGTTCGCGTATTCGAGGGTGATGGCGCCATCGAGGACCAGCATGAACTCGTTGACGTCGTAGGGACCCGGCTTCGCCACCATGGGCGTGCAATGCCAGACTCCGGAGGTCAACTGGCCCGTGTCGTCGCTGTGGTAGACATGGCCGGACTGCACGGGGTCTCCGGAAATCAGGGACTCCTTGGGAATCGGGTCCCACAACTGGAGTCCGGAGCCTTCAGGGCCCTGGTTGCTGTAACGGATGGATCTCAGATCACTCATGGTCGGTGTCCTCCTTCAAGTGCTGTGACGGTTACGGGACGAAATGACAGCAGTCCGTCCCTTTCAATCTGTGCCGGGAGGCCTTTCTCCCAGGCAATGTACCGGCGCTTGGCGCCGTCGGGGTCATCGTGAATTTCGAACGGCGCCGCACCCTGGTCATCCATGGCGCACAACGCTCTCTCGTCACCGGACGCCACCGGCAGTCCGGCGGCGATCCAGGCCTCCAGACCGCCTTCCATGACATGTGCCCCGATTCCGAGACCGTCAAGATCCGCAACGGCGAGGGCTGCAAGGTGACCGCCCTCGTCATCGAGTACGGCGAGGCCGCGATCCGACACCGGTGCACACCCTGCCAGCCTGGATCGCAGGGCCCAGAAAGCCCCCGCCGGATGGCATGACATGAACTGCAGTGATGACGAAAGGTCGAGAATGGTCCATCCGTCGGCCGCCGCTTCGCCGGGAAGGACCATCGGTGCATCCGGCGGAGTCGACGGGACCGGCAAAGCATGGACGGTGTCCAGCACATGAACGTCGCGAAAGCCCATCTGTTTCAGCCAGTGACCGGCAAACCTCGAGCGGGTGCCGCAGTCATCACCGAGCACGATGCGGGCGTCGCGTACCGCAATCCAGGAGTCGGTCTCCTGGACCAGCTGCGTTCCTTCGATGGCGGTCATGCCGGCAAGGACCCCCCGCGCGTGTTCCTCGGGCGAGCGGACGTCGAACCGGTAGAGAGTTCTCGAATCGTCCTGGAACCAGTCATCGAGTGTCGCGTCATCAATCTCGCCCAGTCCGGTCGCCGATGCCATGCTGCGGCATGCCTCGATCCCCCAGGCGCGAGATGACTCCGACACGCCTCCTGGTCGCCGGCTGGCGCCGTACTCCAGGGAATGACCGGCCCACTCCCAGCCTATGGTGCCGTTTTCAAGGGCGTGGACCGGATTGGCAAGTCCCGTGTTCCTCAGAGTCTGGGCTCCGATGATCGAGCGGGTCCTTCCCGCACAGTTGACGACGACCGTGGTCGACGGCGAGGGCGCGAGATCCGCGATGTGACGAACCAGTTCGCTGTTGGAACAGCTGAGCGCCCCCGGGATGGCGAAGTCGCCGTACTCGCTGAAGGGACGGCCATCGAGAACGATGATGTCATCGCCGGCGGCGATCCGGCGATGGACCTCGGCGGCATCCAGCGCCGGAGTGGCGCACGCGCTTTCGACGCATTCGCCGAACGCCTTGGATGGAACGTTGGTGCCTTCGAAGACCCCGCCACCGGCCGCCCGCCAGGCCTCGATCCCACCCTCGTGGACCGCGATGTCGCCGTAACCCATGGTCTGCAGCACGACCGCGGCGCGTTGCGCCAGGCCGTCACCGCCATCCGTCAGCGCAATTGAGGTGGCCGTGCGCGGGAGAAGGGCGGTGACGCCGAGTTCGAGACGCGACAGTGGAAGATTGCAGGCGGTGAGAACATGGCCACGGGAGAACGGACCGGACTCGCGCACATCGACCAGCGCGAATTCGCCACCGGCGATGATCCGTTCGCGAAGCTCGCGACTGTCGATGGATGCCGCCACGGCCGTTTCAGTCGAAACTGCGATAGGAGCCCGATTCCTGATCGAACATGAGCCGTCCCTTGAGATGGGCAAATCCCAGTCCGTAGAGATGAAGGTGCATGTTGTGCACCCCCTCCTCCATGTGAATCGAGTGGAAATCGTTCGGCATGAGACAGACGCCGGTGCCGTTGCGGACCTCGATCTCGCGGGCGAGCCGGAGCGGTGCCTCGCCCGCCGGCCCGCCGTCCCCCTCCCAGATCCTGTTGAGTTCCACACCCTGGATACCGACCACGACGGCCCATGTCGTGTGGTTGTGGGGAGGTGTCCAGACATGCTTGTTGGCAACCTCGATGTAGAGTTCGTGGCACCCGTCATCGTCACGCGACAGGATGTCAAAAGCCTCGCCGCTACCGCCCGCCGGAATAGGAAAGTCCTCTTCCGGAAACAGCTCGCGACGCTGCGCCAGGGCGATCATGTGATCACGGATATTCGCCAGCGACTGGCGCGTGTCGCCGTCCTCGGCGCGCACTTTCTCGAGTGTTTCGGCGATCGCCCGATCGCGTTCTTCCTTTCGGGACATGGAACCTTCCGCTTCTCAAGTGATGGAGACAGTATTCCCCTGCCGCCTCCCGCTTGGCAACGCCCCCAAGCTCCTAAAACCCGCTCCACAAGGCCCGGCCTGTCGAAGCCCGTGGCCGTGCGGCTGGCTCCAACAACCAGGTCGCGCTTGAAGATACCATAAGCTGGTACACCCTGTTCACAGGAGGTGCGTCATGGCGAAAAACACATCCATGTCGCTGGGTGAACATTTTGCCGACTTCATCGACACGCAAGTTCAGTCAGGTCGCTATGGCTCGGCCAGCGAAGTTGTGCGCGCCGGACTTCGCATGCTCGAGGAACGCGAGACGAAAGTGAAGGCTCTGCAGGAGGCCTTGATCACGGGTGAGCGATCGGGACAACAGCAGCCATTCGATTTTGAAGAGTTCAAAGAACGCAAGAGAGCGGAGTTCCGTCGAGTAGAAAGTTGAGACAGGTCGCCTTTTTTTCCGGCCGCTATCTCGGGCATCGATGGTATCTGGGACCACGCTGCCGAGACATGGGATGTCGATCCGGCTGACCGGTACACCAACGACATCCGCGATGTCTGTGAGGACCTGGCACAAGGCAAGAAGCAGGGTCGCGCGGTCAGCGTCCGCGATGGCTATCTGAAGTACGCCATCGGGCGGCATTTCGTTTTCTTTGTACGAGCGGACGACGGGATCGCCGTCGTCCGTGTGCTCCATCAACAGATGGAAGTAAACAGGCATCTGTGAAGGCCGAAGAGGCCGGCCTTGCGTGATTCGGAATACTCCCACGCCGGATTTCCTGGGTAGAAGATCATGACCCGTGTCAGGGCCAGACGTGGTGCTCCTGGCGCAGGCTGGCATCGGCCGCGAGATCGGAGGTGAGGTCGTGGACGAGGTCGGCCCAGCGTGCTGCATCGTCCGGGCTTGAGACGAGATCCTGGCGCACCTCGAACTGGAGATGGGCAAGGCCCCGGCGCATCGCGTGCTCGGGCACCGTGTAGTCCTCTCCGATGTCGAGACCGTAGGGCTCATTGTCTCCGACAACGAATTCGCCTCGTGCGCGCAGACGTTCCAGGAGCGGGACTGCCAGGCGACCGTCCCGGCTCCAGCACACGGTGAACGCCTCGTTGCGCGCCTCCTTGCCACGCATGCGCGGTGTCATCGTGTGGACCGAGATGAAGGCGGGAGGCGTGGCACGGTCTGCGAGAGCCGTCTCGATGGCGTCGTGATAGGGATGCCAGACCGCCTCGAGGCGTCGCTGGCGGTCCCCCTCTCCAAGGCCACGGTTGCCGCCGATCAGGATGGTGTCGCTTGTCTCGATGACAGCGGCCGGGTCACCGGGGTAGCGGTTGCAATCGGCCACCAGGCGCGAATAGCCGGCCAGCAGCAGCGGCGCATCGAAGCACCGGGCCAGTCTGCGTGCGATCCACGCGGCTCCGATGTCCCAGGCGATGTGTTGACCCAAATGTTCCGGATCGAGGCCGAGATTTCCCAGGACGCGGGGGATGGTGTTGGAGGCGTGATCACAGACGATGACACAGGGGCCCCGCCCCTCCCGATTGAACCAGGTGAAGGGAGCCGGATCCGACGCCTGGAGCATGCTCACCAGCCGGCGAACGCCGCAATCTCGTCGTCGCTGACACGACCGGACGCGACGTCCCCTATGGCCTGGTCGAGTACGGCGAGGGCCTCGTCGGCCTCGTCGGCGGTGAGGGTCAGCGGCGGGGTCAGTTCCGGGACGTTGGACGCCATGCCGACATAGGTGATGAAGACACCGAGCTGATAGCAACGTAGCGCCACCTTCGCCGCGGCGGTGGTCGCCGGCTCCTTCGTCTGGAGGTTCGTCACCAGTTCGATGCCGATGGCAAGGCCCCTCCCCCGGACATCGCCAATCAGTTCGTGGCGCCCCTGCATGGCAACGAGCCCCTCCATGAGCTGGTGTCCGCGTTCGGCCGCATTGTCGATAAGGCCGTCGTCGCGGATGTGCCGGAGAACGGCGCGTCCGACGCTTGTCGAGACGGAGTTTCCGGTGGTGGTGATGAGGGCGAAGGCCTCGCTCACGTCCATCACGCTCCGCGGTGCCACGATGGCCGAGACGGGTATGCCGCTCCCCAGGCCCTTGCCAAAGGTCACGATGTCGGGCCGGAACCCTTCCGCCTGGTAGCAGTGCCAGCGCCCCGGTCGGCCGAGGCCCACCTTGACCTCGTCGCTGACCACGAGAATGCCCTCGGCCCGGCACCGCTCGGCAAGGGCGGAAAGGAAGCCCGGAGGCGGCACCAGCATGCCGCCGTCGGATTGCAGCGGCTCGATGAAGAGCGCGGCGACATCGTCCGGACGGATGGCGGTGGAGAACAGGAAATCGACATGATCGAGCACGTGGCGCGCCGCATCGCCACCGCCCAGGGGTCGGTAGGGATTGGGAAAGGGGATCTGCACCAGGCCGGCACGGGGCAGCGCATGCTGCTGCGACGGGTGCCCGGACACGGACATGGAGCCCGAGATGCCGCCATGATAGGCGCCATGGAAACTCATGAACCGGCGCCGTCCCGTCGCTGCTGCCACGGCCCGCATGACCGTATCGTTGGCATCCGATCCGCTGTGACCGAACCAGACCTTGTGGTCATCGGCCTCGGGCACGAGGGCGAGAAGGTCCTCGGCCAGGGCCACGGCCGACTCGGATGCGCCGAACATGGACGACGCACCGGCGCACTCCTCGAGGCCGCGGCGTGCTGCCTCGACGATTGCGGGGTGCCCGTATCCCAGGAGTGCCGCGCCGGCGGTGGCGGACATGTCCAGCACTGCGCGGCCGTCCTCCTCGATCAGCCGGTTGCCACGGGCATGGCGAATGGTAAGCGGCGATGTCCTGAGCTTGCCGATTCCGGCAAGAGCCCGCCTGTCCCGCTCCAGCAGCGAATTGCTCACCGCATGCCTCCTATCTCACGTTCTCGCGCCGGCCTATCAGGCCCTCGGGCCTCACCAGAAGCAGGACGATGACCAGGGTCAGTGTGATCGATTCGCGGAATGGCAACCAGCCGTCAGGAAGGAAGGCGCGCAGGAAGACCTCGATGAAGGCAAGGGCGAACCCGCCCACCACCGCGCCCGCAAGGCTGCCAAGACCACCCAGCACCACCGCGATGAACGCCTTGAGAACAGGCAGAAAGCCCATCAGGGGATCGACCGATCCGCGTTGCGCCAGCCACAGCACTCCGGCGACACCGGCCAGCAGCCCGGAGAGGCCGAAAGCCGTGGCCACGACCGCATTGGCGTTGATTCCCATGAGCCGGGTGACCGGAAAGTCGAGAGCCGCCGCGCGCATGGCGATGCCCAGAATGGAACGGCGCAGGAAGATCGAAAGGGCAATCAGCAGCAGTGCCGTGGCGGTGATCGACATCAGCTGGATCACGCCGATCGCCAGTCCACCGACATCAACGGCGCCGATCATCCAGGACGGTACCGGGATGGCCCGGGGCCGGGCCGAGATCAGGTTCTGGAACAGCATGTGGAGGATGGTGCTGACCGCCAGGCTGGTCAGCAGCATGGTCGCCGTATTGGCGTCGCGCACCGGACGGAACGCCACCCGTTCCATCGCCACCGCCGCCAGGATGGCACAGGAAATGCCGAGAACGACTGCCAGCGGCAGGCCAAGACCGGCGCCGATGGCAAAGAACATGGCATAGCCCGTCAGCGTCATGAGGTCGCCGTGGGCAAAGTTGATCAGTCCCAGGACGCTGAACACCATCGCCAGGCCAAGCGCCAGCAGCGCGTAGGTGCCTCCCAGGGAGAGGGCGTTGACGAACTGCTGAATGAGGATGTCCATCAGCCGCTATCCGGAGCATGGGACGGGGGTGCGGCACCCGGTCGTCCGGCGCTCCGGGGCGTCCATCAGTCACGCCCCATGTAGGCGCGTTCGACCTCGCCGGAAGCCTGCAGTTCGGATGCCGACCCGGAGAGCGCAACCCGGCCGGACGCAAGAACGTAGCCCCTGTTGGCTATGTCCAGGGCAAGGTCGACATTCTGCTCCACCAGCAGAATGGTGGCCCCGTGATGCTGAAGGGCGACAATCATCTCGAAGATGGTGTCGACGATACGCGGCGCCAGACCCAGCGACGGTTCGTCGAGCAGAACGATTCGGGGAGCGGACATCATGGCCCGGGCAATCGCCAGCATCTGCTGTTCCCCTCCCGAGAGGGTGCCGGCCAACTGGTCATGGCGTTCCGCGAGAACCGGGAAGCGGTCCAGCATGTCGGCGAGTATGGTCGCGGCATCACCGCCACGGCGGCGCGTCGCACCGCCGACGGCGAGGTTCTCGCGTACGGTGAGGTTGGCGAAGACGCGCCGTCCTTCCGGACACAGGGTCATGCCACGCCGCACGACGGCTTCCGGCGTTTCGCCGGTGATGTCCTCGCCTTCGAGGACAACCCGGCCGGCGGCCAGCGGTACCAGTCCCATGACGGCGTTGAGAAAGGAACTCTTCCCGGCGCCGTTGGCGCCGAGAAGAGTCACGATTTCACCCTTGCAGACCTCAAGGCCTGCGCCCCTGATGGCCTCTATGGCGCCGTAGCGGACCTCAAGCCCTGCGACGTCGAGGAGGTGTTCGGGGCCACTGCTCACGGAGCCGGGATCATCGAGGGGTCAGGCGAGAAATCGCCGACATGGACCCGCTCGCCGCCCGAGACCTGGTTGAGTGCGACGACACGCACCGGCACCCGGTTCTGATCCTTGTAGGTGATCGATCCCGTGGCGACCTGGACATTCTCCAGATTGTCCCAGGCATCCCGGATTGCCGGACCGTCGGTGGAATCGGCCGCCTCGATGGCCGCGGCGATGACCATCATCAGGTCATATCCGGTCGCCGTAAAGACGGTGTCGTTCGGCGTGCCGTATTTCTCCTCATAGGCCATCTCGAAGGCTTCGAGCGCACTGCCCGGAGAGGCAAACCCGGCATTGGAGAAGACCACGCCCTCGGCCACGTCACCGAGACCGAAGGTCGTCGGAGAATCGATGCCGTCGCTGCCGAGCACCGGCGTGTCGATGCCTGCGGCACGCAATTGCTTGATGAAGGCCGGGAAGTCGGGCTCGTAGGCCGAGGTCTGGATGACGTCCGGGCGGGGATCGAGACCGCCGATGTTGGTGACTTCCGCGGAGAAGTCCTGCTGACCCATGGTGTATTCGCCGACCGCGACCACCGTGCCGCCCATGGCTTCGAAGGCCTCGCCGAAGTACTCCGGCAGCTTCTCGGTGTAGGGCGTGTCACGCGACAGAAGGATGTAGGCATTCTCGTAACCCTGATCGCGTGCGTACTCCGCGAGGACGGCACCCTGCAGGTTGTCTGCCGTGTAGTTCGAGAACATGTAGGGTCCGACCGCCGCCGGCAGGGTGGGTGTCGAAGCACACGAACTCGCTGACGGGATCTCGGCCGCCTGGGCCATGACACCGGACGCCACGGCAGGATCGACGTCACACGACACGATCATCGCCACAACGCCCTCATCGATGAGTTCCTGGGCGACGACGGCGGCCTGTGCGGTATCCGAGCGCGTGTCCTTGACCACGAGTTCGACCGGCATGCCCATGATGCCGCCGGCCTCATTGATCTGATCGAGCGCCAGCTGCACCCCGTTCAGGGACGGCTGGTCGTAGGGCGCGAGATAGCCGGTAAATCCGCCGGCATAGCCGATCGTGATTCCGTGGGAATCACCCTGGGCCACGCCACCGGCAACCACGAGTCCGGCGGCCACGGCGGCAATGCGCGTTGTTGATGCATGAAACACGGTGTCCTACTCCCTTTCTGTTGACAACTTGGTGGACCGTTCGGCCGTACGCCGGCGACCCAGATATGCCTCGATCACGACCGCATCGGACTGGACTTCCTCCGGTGTTCCTTCGGCAATGACCTCGCCCTTGTTTAGCACGATCACCCGGTCGCACAATCTCATGATGAGACTGAGATCGTGATCGACGACCAGCAGGCCCGGGCCCCGGACTTCTCGCAGCCGGGCCAGAATGGCCAGCAGTTCGTCGGACTCGCTTTCATTCATGCCGGCGGCCGGTTCGTCGAGTAGCAGGTAGCGGGGTTCCAGGGCGAGCGCCCTGGCGATTTCCAGGCGCCGCTGGAGGCCGTAGGCGAGGGTTCCGGCGCGCCGCGAGGCATAGTTGGCAATGCCGAGTTCTCCGAGAAGGGCAAGGCATCGCTCCGTCATGCCGGCCGGCCTCGAGCCGGAGGATCCGGCCGCAAGGGCCGTCTTGACGTTCTCCTGGCAAGAGAGGTTGGAAAACAGCCTGACGTTCTGGAAGGTGCGGCCAATGCCACGCCGGGCAATCAGGTGACTGGGCATGCCGGTGATGTCGGCGCCGTCGAGCACGACGGTGCCGCCGTCACAGCCGAGGGCGCCGGAGATGCATCCGAGCAGGGTTGTCTTTCCTGAACCGTTGGGTCCGATGAGGCCGACAATCTCACCCGGCTTCAGCGAGAGGTTGGCGCCATCCACGGCGCGCAGGCCACCGAACAGCCTGGTGACATCACGGATCTCGAGTGCCCCTTCCTCAACCACCCGCACGGGTGTGGCAGGGACAGGGATGGCGGGGGCCCGGCGGGGGCGCAGGACGATGTCCTCGATCTCGCGGTACTCGAACAGCCCGTTGCGGCGCCAGAACAGCACACCGAGGATGGCGAGTGACAGGCCGATATCGGTGAGGCCGAAGACCGTCGGCTCGTCGAACCAGACGGTGTTGATGGACTCCTCCACCGATCGCAGGACCTCGATGAGGATGGTGACGACAGCCGCACCCGCCACGGCGCCCGATACACTTGTCATGCCGCCCACGATCAACATGACGAGGACTGCAAAGGTAATCTGGAAATAGAACTCCCTGGGCGAATAGACCCCGAGTTCATGGGCAAGCAGCACGCCGGCGACCGCGGCGATACCGGCGCTGAGCGTCCAGGCAAGAAGACGGCGACGGTGGACATCGACACCCACAGCCCGTGCCGCCGGTTCGTCTTCGCGTGCCGCCCGCAACTCGAGACCTGGCAGGGAGTCGCGGAAGACGCGGCACACCATGAGGGCCACTGCGACAAACAGCAGGGCCAGGGGGATGTCGACGGTTCGCGGTACGCCGATCAGCGCCTGGCTGCCGCGGGTGAAGTCACGAGCACCCACGAGGACGCCATAGACGATGATGAGCAGCCCCAGGGTGGCAATCGCCGCCGAGGCGCCGCCAAGACGGCAGATCGGTATGCCGACGAGAAAACCGACGATCGTCACGAGAACCACGGCGATCGCGCCGGCCAGGAGAAAATGGAGTTCGAGACCGGCAAGCCACAGCGGCAGGTCGGGCAGGAAGATGGCCTTCTGTGCCACGGGTATGGTGAGAACACCGGTGACATGCGCCGCCAGGCCCATGAAGGCCGCATGACCGAAGCTCAGGATCCCGGAATTGCCGGTAAATGCACTGAAGGCCAGCACGGCGACCGTGAGCACGAGATAGTGCGTCACGGTCCCCTGGAGTGCCGCACCGGCCGTTTGCCACACCAGCAGGGACACGACGGCAATGGGAACCAGCATGAGCAGGCTGCCTGCAAGGGGCGGCCATGACGCAAGACGGGCACTCATGTCAACGTGTTCACTGATGTCGCATTACCTGTGGGAACTGGCGACATTGGAAGACCCCGCGAATGTCGTCAAGCGGCGTTGCAACAGTGGCCGCCGGCATGTGACCAACGCAAGATGTGATGCTGCACAAAACCTGAAACAGCCACACCTGTATGATGGACAAGCACAACAATGCCCACCTCTCTATACTGTTGTAATGACGCACAAATGCAGGAACGTCCGGTCCCCATTGACCGGTCCGGTTTTGCGGTCAGCAGATTGAAGGGTTGTCTTCCAGGCTGGCCGGAGGTCGAGTGGCGCCGGACACGATTGTCACACCCTTGCCCAGTCCCCGCGTCTGCATCCTTATGTAACGAATTGGCCGAACAGGAGGGGCGCAGCAACGCCCCTGGCTGCCCGGAACGCACTCAACGGGCCTGCGTGTGCATGCGGCAGTAGCAGGATGACTCGATCGTCACATCGGCACGGGCGAGAGCGAGGTCGAGACGCGGCGCGATCATGCTCGCCTCGTGTTCCTTTCCCTGGCGGATCAGGGATTCGTGGAGCCCGTGCAGGGCCCAGACATTCTCGGGATGCCGGCGTGCGCGAATCACCTCGGGATCGAATCCAAGGTCGCTGCGGTAGACGGCCTCTGCCTGCTCCACCTCATCCTGCTCGAGCAACAGCGCGCCGAGAGCATGGCGTGTCGGCTGCATCCAGCCCCAAGGCTCGTCGTAGGGCAGGTTGTCCTCCAGAGCGACGGCGTTGCGCAGGTGCCCGAACGCGGCCGTGTGGTTGCCCTTGCGGTAGTCGATCTCTCCGCAGACCATCTCCGAGGCGATCGCAAGAACGTCCCGGCACGTGTTGTTGAAGAGAAGACGCGATTGAGGCACGCGCTCGCGCGCTGCTTCGAAGTGCTCACGGTGTTCTACGGCGGCGGGGATGTCGCCTGTCGCAGCATACGCGACCGCTTTGGCATAGAGCCCGAGCGCGACGGTCGCGCAGTAGAGTTCGGTGTCCGTCGGCAGCCGTTCCTCGATGATCTCCTGCCACTTCCCGAAGCGAATGAGAGCGTGCATTTTCATGCCGACGTAGCCCTCGAGGACGTCGGCCATCGGCGGGCTCTCAATGCGCAGCAAGGCTTCCGGGAGGGATGCGACGATTTCGTCGGCCGCTTCCATGGACGTGCGGGACTGGCCCAGAAACATGGCCCCGTAGAGCATGAAGTGCGCGTTGTGGACGCGCGAGTAGGCATAAAGATTGAGCCCTCCCTCGCGCGCGACGTGCTTGCGGTCGGCTACAAGTGCCGAAGCGTTGCGGAACACGACGTTGTGGTAGTGGCCGCACTGGAAATCGATGTGCGTCGGCATGTGATGGAGGTGGCCTGCGTCCGGCACCAGACCGTAGAGCTGGTCGCCGGCCTGCAAGGCCCTTTCCGGGAACGGCGACATTTCGAGAAGGTGGATGTAGAAGTGAAGCAGACCGGGATGCGGCGGCGCGCCGTCCTTCTCGACCTGGCGTAGCGCGCTCTCGAGCACGGCCCGCGCCTCCAGCGTGCTGGCACCTTCCGCCGGCAACCCGGTGCGAAGGTTCCACAGCTTCCACGGCGTCCGGGACATGACGGCATCGGCAAAGAGTGTTGCAACGTCGAGGTCGTGGGGCCAGGCATGGTAGGCCTCGCGCATGGCACACGCGTAGTCCTCGATCCAGTCCTGGAAGTCTGTGGGACGCGACGGCGACGGGCTACGCCGCGCCATCGCGTCGATGAGCGCCCGCTCCGGACCGCTCACACCGTCCCGCAGCCCAAGCGCGGTCCGGGCAGCGTCGTAGCTGCCGCGAAGCGCCGGCCCCAGCGCCGTCGCGTCGAACTTTTCCCACGGCCAGTTGTAGTAGGGGCCGATTGAGTAGGCGAGGCCCCACCAGGCCATCGCACACCCGGAGTCGGCGTCCACAGCGTTCCGGAAGCAAACCTCCGCGTCCTCCTGGTTGAAGGCATAGAGCCAGTTGAGGCCGCGATCGAACCAGGTTTGCGCGGCAGCGGACCGGGTGGACACCTTCCTGCTGTACGACCCGAGATCATAGTAGTCGTCCATGAAACATCGCCGTAATCGTTCTGTGGAAGGTCACCCGAGCACCAACGCGATCCCGAGATCCCGAATACCTGGCCGGACCGGCTATCGGCTGCTGACGGACCGGCGGCAAGGATGCACACGCCGGTCCTGGTCGTCGAGCGGAAAATCGTCGCGATGATCGCCGTTTCCGGTGCGAATGCGGACCGCTGCCGATGCCGGATCGCAGGTCCGGATTGTAGCCCATGACGACAGCACGGCAGGTCCGCTGCAGGCCCCGTATTCCGATTGGCCCTGATCAGCTGTCGCCCAGAATCCCGCGCAGACGGTCCCTGATCTTGTCCTGCATCGTGCGCGCGCCGCCGGTCTGCCAGGCGGCGGAATCGGAACGTTCGGACATCGGCGGGAACCAGTTTTCGGTCATGTATCGCGTAGTGGTGTGCTCGTCGGTAAGGAACGTGTTGTCCTTGGCTGCGCGCTTCACGACCTCAACGCCGATCGCGTCCTCGTTGACCTCGATGCCGTTGGCGAAACGGCTCGCCCAGCCCGCAAGCTCGTCGCACAGGACCAGCATCTCCAGCGAGCCCGTGCGGCCCGAGGAAAGGAAGCCCAAGTTGTGGATGAAGGCCGTGCCGGCAAGCCCCGCAAGAGCCATGTTCGCACCAACCTCCGACGCCGCCTGGGCGTCGACGGTGTGGGAGTCCGAGCAACCCGCGCCGATCCAGCTCGGCACACCGATCACGTTGTAGTAGTCGGTACCGGCGAGGTTGGCGAGCATGTATTCGGGGCCGCCATAGGCAATGGTCGCAGTCTTCATGTCCATCGGCAGGACGGACGAGCCTGCCATCACTGGCGCACCGGGGTTGGCAATCTGGTGGACCACGATACCGGCCAGCGATTCGGCTGCAGACTGCGCCAGCACCCCGGCCAGCGTGATCGGACCGGCCATGCCCGGGAAGATCGCGGGATAGCACACGACCGGGAAACGCCCTCGCGCGGCGAGTTGCAGCCTGCGGCAAAGTTCCTCGCCCAGCCGGAGCGGTGAGACCGGGCCCGTAAGATCGAGGCCGCAGGGCTTGTCGCCCAGAACCTGCCAGCCGCCGACGCGGTCGGCCATCGCCCGCCAGATGGCCTCGGCCTTGATCTCGTCATGCGCTGTGAACGCGATGGGCTTGACGGTGTTGTCCATCATCGCGGTGACCGAACTCACGGCCTCGTCCTCGGCTTCGACGTCGGTCGGGTAGCCCAGCGAACAGGCGACGTCGAGATGGGGCAGCGCTTCGCATACCCGGGCCGTGTTGGCGAGATCGTTCAGTACGCCGGGCCGGAGCTCGCCGGTGCTGTGATCCAGGATGTTGACGCAGTTGTGGCCGGCACAGTAGGCGGGGCGGTCGGCGGCCGTATCGACAACCCGCTCGCCCTCGCGGTTGTAGAGTTCGACCCTGCGGGGCACCGTTTGCAGCGCCGCCTCGACCCGTGCCGGCGGAATGCGCACGTAGCCATCCTCATCCTGCCGGCAGCCCCTGTTCTCCAGCAGGTCTCTTCGGGTTTCATCGTCGTCGACGATAACCCCGACCTCATCGAGGATGCGCAAGGCGCCATCGTGGATCGCCATGGCATCCATCCGTCCCAGGACCGGGAGTCGGAGATTTTGTGCGCGCCGCAGGTCCTGCGCTGGCCGGGCCTCCCGCGCAAGAGCCGTGCTGCGTCCGCCACGTCGCCTGCCGCGGCGGCTCACGGTCCATCACCGTACATGCCGACCGGCTCGCCATCGGCCGTCACACCCAACCCGTTGAGCATGCGCGCCCAGTAGGCGAAGTTGGCGACGATCTGGTTGACCTCGAAGATCTCGGCATCGCCCAGACCCGCCTCGCGAAGCGCCGCGACGTCCGTCTTGTCCATCGTGGCAGGTTCGAGGGTGAGCTTGCGCGAGTAGGCGAGGATCGCCGCAAGGTGCGCATCGGTGTCTGCCGGAATGTCGCCTGCCTCGAGCGCCTCCAGCACGGCCTGTCCCCGGTCCGGATCGCCCAGCAGGCTCGTCATGTTGGCGCCGTGATTGTCCTTCGCGTAGCGACAACCGCAGAGGATCGCGACCCAGGTTGCGATCAGTTCCTGCACCCAGGGCTCCAATCTACGTCGCGGGCTGTGCAGCAGCGCACGGTAGAACCGATCCGCCAGGACCAGAAGGTCGGGCCTCGTCGCGAACACCTGGTACATGTTGTGGACGCTGCCGTCGCCGCGGCAGACCTCGTCGTAGGCGCTGGCCAGCTCGGGGCCCGCTTCTTCGCGGTCGACGGCTTCGATCCAGCAGAACGGCTTCGTCACACGCCCTCATCCTGTCCGTGAACAGCACGCCATACGATCTTCCCGTCGCGTATCGCCGAGTCGTCCCCGACGGCTGTCAGATGGATTCTAGCCGGAACTTCATCGGGTCTCAAGTTAACTAACTCTCTGCATCAAAAGAGCAATCTGCGTGTTTCAGCATATGAATACTGGCAGGATGTTCCTGTAGCGATGGGAGCGAATGCAGGGGGTATTGAGAATATTGACAGGCGATGAATGGGGATCGAGTGTCTGTGTGGTGTTCCCATGGCGGATGCCCCACGGCCTTCACCATCGATGGCGTCCCCAACCAGGTTGGCAAGCCCGCCGTGCCGTTGGGACGGGTCTGGCGCGAAGGATCCAGAATCCGCAAGGGAGTCCGTCGCCAGCCTCTCCGTGCTCCCTGATCATGTCGTCGAGGTCTTCCGCACGGTGTTCCAGGACGGTGTCGCCGTCGGCGATCTCATGACCGTCGAGCGCTCATTGGCTCGCAGCCATGTCACGACCGTGCTCGACATCCGAGCCTTCTCCACCGGCATCGCGCGGCGGCTTTTCGGCATGGTGTTCTTCCCGGTTCCTGTTGCACCGGGGGTACGGAGGCAACTAAGATCGGCTCGTCCAGCAAAAGTCCTTGAGAGAGAACACGTTTTGATTCAGTATGTTACAGTTCAGTTCTGTACCGAGGTGTGCGCGAGGTGTCATGACGAAAGGTGAACTGGTCCTGCTGGTATGGAACGACCTCGTGGGACTGTCGCGCACCAGGGGCGTTCCCCTGGAGCAGTACGAGCGCCGACGGCGACACGGGCTGGGATGGGCACTGGCGGGCCAGTCCCTGACACCCTTCGAGGACATCGCACCCAATCCCTGGGGACCCATGGACGAGGTGCGCCAGGTGCCGGACGAGGCAACCCGCCGACGCATTGTTCTCAAGCAGGATTACCCGGCGTTCCATGTCGCCCTGTGCAACAGCCTCCATGCCGACGGCACTCCCTGGGAGTGCTGCACGCGGAGTTTTCTTGCCAGCGCCCTCGACGACCTGAAGAAACAGACCGGTCTCGAGGTCGCCATCGCCTACGAGAACGAGTTCCTGCTCATCGATCCCGCCCTGGAGTGGGCGGCGCCGTTTTCCGTCGATTCCATGCGCCGGGCCGCACCCTTTGCCGATCTCTGTACCCGCGCGCTGATTGATGCCGGCGTCGACCTCGAGACCTTCGAACCCGAGTACGGAGTCGGGCAGTACGAGGTGAGTTGCGGACCGGCGACAGGACTGGCCGGCGCCGACCGCGTCGTCATCACCAGGGAGACGGTACGCGAGGCGGCACGCCAGTGCTCGATTGCCGCGAGTTTTTCGCCCAAGCCGGCGCCGAATGCCGTCGGCAACGGCTGCCATCTTCACCTGAGCCTGTGGGACAGTTCCGGCAACCCGGTGACGGCCGATCCCGCCGGGCCGGGCGGACTGAGTGACGCCGCTGGACGATTCGTCGCCGGAGTCCACCGTCACCTGCGGGCTCTGGTCGCCATCACGGCGCCGAGTCCCGTCTCCTACATGCGCCTGGGGCCACATCACTGGAGTTGCGGCTTCGATGCCGTCGGGGTGCAGAACCGCGAAGCGGCGATCCGGATCTGCCCTGCGCCCGATGGCGACGCCGCAGCCTTCAACATCGAGATCCGCTCGACCGATGCGACAGCGAGTCCCTACCTTGCCATCGGGGCCATCATCCGCGCCGGGCTTGAAGGGATCCGCGCCGACATGACTCCCCCTGCCATGGTGAACCTGGATCCGGCCTCGTTGAGCGATGCCGAACGCCGGGACCAGGGTATCCGCACCCTGCCGGGATCCCTGGACGAGGCCCTCGACGCCTTCCTGGCGGATGACAGTGTCGCTCAGTGGTTTGGCCCCGTGATGATCGAGGCCTATGGCGCCCTCAAGCGTCTCGAGGCAGTTAATGCGGCAGCGATGAGCGATTCCGAACTCTGCCAGAGATACCGCGGGGCCTACTGAGACGATGCCCGCTGCATTGACGGACGGCGTCGCGTGTGATCTGCCCCTGATCGATCATCACTGCCACGGCGTGATGCCGGGTGACCTCGATCTGCAGGCCTTCGAGGCGCTGATGAGCGAGAGTTACCGGCCGCCTCCGGCGGGAACCTCGCAGTTCGACAAGCCCCTCGGTCTCATGGTCCGCAGTCACTGTGCGCCTCTTCTCGACCTCGATCCCTTCACGCAGGGCGGCGACTACGTGGAACGTCGCCGCGAGATCGGCGCAGCCGAGGTCAACCGGCGCCTGCTCGGCGCCTGCGGCCTTGAACGGCTGATCATCGACACCGGCCACCGGAGCGACTCGATTGCCGATGTGACGGAGATGGCGGCGATTTCGGGCCGACCTGCCCACGAGGTCGTCCGCATCGAGGCCGTCGCCGAGGAGGTGGCGCTGTCAGGCGTCGACGCCGTCCGATTCTCTGAAGCGTTCGGCGAAACCCTGGCGGCGCGGACACATGACGCGGTGGGCCTGAAGTCCATCGTCGCCTACCGCACAACTTTCGCCATTGACCAGAGCCCGCCATCGGCTGCCGAGGTGAGGGTGGCGACGGATGCCTGGTTCCGCGCCATCGACGCCACGGGTACGGTGCGTCTCGAGTCGGTCGATATCGTCCGCTCGGGCCTGTGGATGGGGGCCGAACTCGCCCGCCAGCATGGACTTCCGCTGCAGTTCCATGTCGGCTTCGGCGACCCCGACATCACCATGCATGCCTGTGACCCGACACATTTCACGGAGTTCCTGCGTGCCATGGAGAGCTGGGAGGTCACCTGCACGCTGCTCCACAACTACCCCTTCCACCGCGAGGCGGCCTGGCTCGCCGAGATCTTCCGCAACGTCTACTACGATGTCGGCGTGGTCCTCAATTTTACCGGACCCCAGGCCGTCACGATCATGGGGGAAGCCCTGGAGATGGGCCCTTTCTTCAAGCAACTCTACAGTTCGGATGCCTTCGGACTGGCCGAACTCCACTATCTGGGCCAGGTTCAGTTCCGCCGCACGCTGCGCCAACATCTCGACCGCTGGATCGCCGACGGCATGCTGAACCTGGCGGAGGCCGACCGAATCGTTGCCATGATCGCCACCGGCAACGCCTCGCGGATCTACCGGCGCCTTCGGGATCCTCAGGCCACAGGATCCTTCGGAACGTAGGGAAAGACGCGGCGGATCACGAATCCTGTGAGGATAGACGCCAGTCCTGCGGCAAGGACGATGATGGCGACCCGCTGCCACGAGCGTTCGGTCTGCGTCACCTCCCTGCGGATCTCGTCAAACGACACCGAGATGCCCTCGTCGTAGGGATCGTGCTCGATCACGCCCCACATCCTGACGGTTTCTCCGCCGGAGGCCAGGGCGGTCTGGTCGACAAGGAACTCGGCATCGCGGTAGATGCCGAAGCGGTCGCGCACCGAGACATAGTGTGGGTAGATGGAATGGTACGTGTAGAGGGTGTCGTCGTCGCGCAACCGCATGTTGACGATGTGCATACCGTCGAGGTCGTAGTCCAGCACGATTCCGACCAGAAAGCCGCGCTTCCAGACCAGGTCGTCCTCGTCGGGGATGTCCGGGATGTTGGATGCCCAGATGATGGCGCCGCCGAGTGTGGCCACCAGTCCCAGAGCATAGAGCCAGCCTGCAAACAGTCTCATTGCGATCTCAATCCGGTGGAATGCAGAAGAACTCGAGGTGCCCCATGTGCTGGCGCAACGCTGTCCATTCCGCCGAACCGAAGGTCAGCATGGCCAGCGCGGATGTCGGAAACTTGCGGTCGAGCCGGTCCATGGCATCGCCCGTCGCCGTCGCCGCCAGGTACTGTGCCGTCATCTGCAGGACTGGATCGTGTCCCACCACCATGACCCGTTCCATGGTGGTGGGCGTACGCCGCAACAGGGAGACGAGATGGCGTGCGTCACCATGGTAGAGGCCCTCTTCGTAGCGAACCTCCGCGTTGCCGAGGACAGGAAGCAGGATCTCCAGGGTCTGGCGGGTGCGAAGCGCGGTCGAGCACAGCACGAGATCACACCCGAGCGAGCGTTCCTCGAGCCAGGCAGCAAGGCGGGCGGCGCGGCGCCTCCCGCGGTTGCGCAAGGGACGCTCATGATCGTCAACCGTGATGTCCGCCCAACTGGATTTGGCATGGCGAACGAGATAGAGTGCGATAGTCATCACTCATCGTCTCCTGCGATGGTCGCGGGTGTCTCGCCCAACCCGTTTCCCGATCCAAGGCTAGCACAGAATGGTCAGTCAGGAACTGGATACTGTCAGATCTGTCGCGCCCGCATTCCTGGAGGCGCCGGCCGAGCGGTACATCAACCGTGAACTGAGCTGGCTGGCCTTCAACGAGCGTGTGCTCGAGGAGGCGCGCAACAGCCGTCATCCGCTCCTCGAGCGGTTGCGGTTCCTGTCGATCTCGGCCAGCAATCTCGACGAATTCCAGATGGTGAGAGTGGCCGGCCTCAAGGCCCAGGTCGATGCCGGTGTCACCACGCCGGGAATCGATGGCCTGTCTCCGGCACGTCAGTTGAGGGCCATCAAGGAGCGTTCGAAGACACTGATCGACGGCCAGTATGTCGTCTGGCGCACCCTGCGGGGTCTGCTGTCACGGGAAGGGATCTCGGTGGTCGGCGAGGGTCATCTCGACGGCGACGAACGAGCGTGGCTTGCCGGTCACTTCGAACGCGAAATCCTGCCGCTGTTGACGCCAATGGCGATTGATCCGGCCCATCCCTTCCCCTTCATCCCCAATTTCGGGTTCGGCATCGCCCTCAAGCTCATCGGCGAGGGTGGGGATGAGCCGGTCCATGCCATCATCAGGCTGCCGCAGCAGACCGATCGCTTCATTCGCTTGCCCGGTGATGAGGGATCGCGATTCCTGCCCCTCGAACAGGCCGTGCGCATGCATCTCAAGGACCTGTTTCCGGGGTTCAGATTGCTTGAAACCGGATTTTTCCGCGTGGTGCGCGACAGTGAAATCGAGATCGACGAGGAGTCACAGGATCTGGTGCGCCACTTCGAGAGTGCTCTCAAACGGCGGCGCCGCGGCAGTGTGATCGATCTCGTGGTCGATGCCGCCATGCCTGGCGAACTTCTCAATCTTCTGACCGATCGCCTCGATGTCGTACCCGGCGATGTCACCGTGGTCGAGGGTGAACTCGGTCTGAGTGATCTTTCCCGGCTGATCGTCGACCACCGCCCCGATCTGCTGTTCGATCCCTATTCAGCGCGTTTTCCCGAACGCATACGCGACTTCGGCGGCAACTGCTTCGACGCCATCCGCGCCAAGGACATCATCGTCCATCACCCCTATGAGAGTTTCGATGTCGTGGTCCAGTTCCTGCAGCAGGCGGCACGCGACCCCGCTGTAGTGGCGATCAAGCAGACGCTGTACCGGACGAGCGAGGGATCGCCGATCGTCAAGGCTCTCATCGAGGCAGCGGAGGCGGGCAAGTCGGTGACGGCGGTCGTTGAGCTCAAGGCGCGATTCGACGAAGAGGCGAACATCCGCTGGGCCCGCGGTCTTGAACATGCCGGCGCCCAGATCGTCTACGGCATACCGGACTTCAAGACCCACACGAAGATCTCGCTTATCGTGCGCCGCGAACAAGGCGCCCTGGTGACCTACGTTCATTTCGGAACCGGGAACTATCACCCGGTCAATGCGAAGATCTACACCGATCTGTCCCTCTTCACCACCGCACCGGCGCTCACCCGGGACGCCAACCGGATCTTCAACTTTCTGACCGGATACATCAGGCCTCACACGCTCGAGGCGGTCGCCATGTCACCTGACACGCTCCGCCAGCGCCTCCATGAGCTGATCGGCCGCGAAATCGACAACGCCAGAGCCGGCAAGCCGGCCGCCATCTGGGCCAAGATGAATTCCCTCGTCGATTCGGAGATCATCGACCTGCTCTACCAGGCGTCCGGCTGTGGTGTGGAGATCGATCTCGCGGTGCGCGGCATTTGCTGCCTGCGTCCCGGTGTGGAGGGCCTGTCCGAGAGAATCCGGGTGAAGAGCCTCATTGGCCGATTTCTCGAACACAGCCGCATCTTCTGCTTTGCCAACGGCGGCGAGATTCCATCGTCCGATACCCTTGTCTTCGTGTCGTCGGCGGACTGGATGACCCGCAATTTCGATTATCGGGTGGAGACCATGGTCCCGATCCTCAATCCGACGGTTCACCGGCAGATTCTCGACCAGATTATGGTGGCCAACCTGCGTGATACGGAGCAATCCTGGATCCTGACCAGCGATGGCGCCTACACGAGGCTCGCCAACACGGACAACGCCTTTTCTGCCCACCGCTTCTTCATGACCAACCCCAGCCTGTCGGGCCGGGGCAGTGCACTGCAACGGCAGATCCAGCGGGGCAATGCGACTCCCACGCCGGCGGAATGAACGGAGCCGTTGAGGCACTCCCCCCCACCCGGGTGGGAGTGATCGACATCGGCTCGAACTCGATTCGTCTCGTCATCTTCGACGGCCTTGGCCGGGCACCCCTGCCGATCATCAACCATAAGGCGGTCATCGGTCTCGGTGTCGACGTTGAACGTCACGGCTGGCTCGGCGAAGAAGCCTTCCGGAGGGGTATCGAGGCGGTCGATATCCTGGTGCGCCTTGCCGACAGCGTTCCCTGTGCGAATCTCACCCTCTACGCCACGGCCGCAATTCGCCAGGCTGTCAATGGCAGCGACTTCTGCCGGTCCGTCGAGGCAAGGACGGGACGTGCCGTGACGGTGCTGACCGGTGCCGGTGAGGCACGGTTGTCGGCAGCCGGCGTGATCTCGGCACTGCCCGGACTGTCCGGCGTCATCGGAGACCTCGGCGGCGGCAGTCTGGAGCTTGTCGCCGTTGAAAACGGCACCGTCAGGGAGCAAGCGACGCGCGACATCGGACCCTTGCGTCTGAAGGAACGATGGGGAGACGACCCGGCACGCGCCTCGGCAGCGATTCGCGAGGCCGTTTGCAGCGTGACCTGGCTTGACGCCTGGAAACACAGGAATTTTCACGCGGTGGGTGGTTCGTGGCGGGCCATCGCCCGCCTCCACATGACGCAGCATCGCTATCCGCTGACCATCGTGCATGGCTACACCATGGCGCCGGCAGAGACACGGACCTTCACCGGCATGCTGGAGAAACTGAGCAACGAGACGACATCGCGTATTCGCGGAATCTCCAGGCGGCGGGCCGCCATCCTGCCCTGGGGCGCCATGGTGCTCGACCACTTGATGGATGCCCTTGAGCCACAAGACGTCGTGTTTTCGGCCCAGGGCCTGAGAGAAGGACATCACTTCCGGATGCTCGATGCCACCACCCGCGAGAGCGATCCACTGCTTGCCGCGTGCCATCAACTTGCTCTCTGGCATCGCCGGTTCGCTGATTGCTCGGCTGCTCTCGAACGCTGGGTCGCCCCCGTCATCCGTGGTCATGCCGACGCTCGCCTTGTGCGCGCCGCCTGCATCCTCGCCGATACCGGCTGGAGGGAACACCCCGAGTACCGTGCCCGGCGTTCCCTATCCAGGGTTCTCCACATGCCCTGGTCGGTGCTCGATCACCAGGAAAGGGCCTGGCTCGCCCTCGCCCTCTTCGTGCGCTATGGCGACGTCGAAACGGCCGAAGAGGCTGAGCCGTGCCGCCGCCTGCTGAAGCCGGATACGGTCGATGGGGCGGTGCTGCTCGGCAGGATGCTGCGTCTCGCCCTCGTCTTGAGTGCCGGACGCGGACCCATCCTCGATTCCACCCCCCTCGTCACCACCGCAGACGGGTTCACCCTGGAAATCCCGCGGGATGCCGCTGTCGCCTCGCCTGACCGCATCGAGCGCCTGGCCGCGGCAATCGGCCAGGCGCTCGATGTGTCATTCACCGTCTCCCGTCAGGTTCCGGAACGAAACCCGGCGGCGGCCACGGCGGCCCGATAGCAGCCGCTCGGACCCGCCGACGAGGTCGTGGCGTCAGTCGCGGCCGGACCAGGAACCGTCGCGCACCAGATCGTCCGCCACCTCCTTGATGGCCCGCTCCATGATCGAGACCATGTCGTCGACCTGGGAGCGCGTGATGATGATGGGCGGCGAGAAAACGCACAGGTGCCACATGGGTCGCAGGATCAACCCGTATTGCTGGCACTTCTCATCGATCTTCTTGCCGACGTTCAGGCTCTCGTCGAAGGCCTTCCTGGAACTCTTGCTCTCGACACACTCGATGCACCCCATGAGTCCGACACCCCGGACGTCACCCACCATGGGGAGGTCTGCCAGGGAGCGCAGCCGTTCCTGGAAGTAGTCGCCCGTGCTGCGGGCATGCCCCATGATGTCGTCGCGCTCCATGATCTCGATGTTCTTGAGCGCCGCGGCCATGGCGACCGGGTGTCCCGAATAGGTGAAACCCATGGAAAACGTCGGAGAATCGCCACCCTTGTCGATGATGTCCTGATGCATTTTCTCGGATATGGCCGTGAGGCCGGCAGGGATGTAGCCGGAAGTGAATCCCTTCGCCGCGGTGATGATGTCCGGCACGATGTCGAAGACGGGCTCCGAGGAAAAGAAGTGCCCCATGCGCCCGAATCCTGTCACCACTTCGTCGGAGATGTAGAGAATGCCGTACTTGCGGCAGGTCTCGAGGCACGCCTTCTGGTAACCCTTCGGCGGCACGATGACGCCACCGGACGCCAGCACCGGCTCCGCGATGAAGGCCGCCACGTTCTCCGGCCCGATCGCCTTGATCCGGTCGTCCATCTCGGTGATCAGGTGGTCGAGGAACGCACCGTCGTCCATGCCCTCGGGCTTGCGGTAGCAATTGGGGGATGAAAGATGCTCGATCCACTCTGTCACCCGCTCCATGCGCGTATCGTTGCCAGGCTTGCCGCACAGCGAGTCGGCAAGATAGGTGCTGCCATGGTAGGCATCGTCGCGCGTGAGAATGGTCTTGCGGGACGGCTCGCCTATGACATTCCAGTAATAGTGCGCGAAGCGGACCGCAGCGTCATTCGCCGTCGAACCACCGGTTGAATAGAAGAACCGGTTGAGATCACCCGGTGTCAGCGTTGCCAGCTTCGCGGAAAGTTCCGCATGGGGCGGGGTCGCCATCGACCATGGCGAATAGTAGACCATGCTGCGCACCTGGTCCGAGATGGCCGTCGCCATCTCCTCGTTGCCGTAACCGAGCTGCACCGCCCACATGCCGCCGATGCCGTCGATATAGCGGTTGCCCTCGCCGTCGTAGACGTAGATCCCCTCCGAGTCCGCCAGGATCATGTGTTCCTCGCGCCCGAACTCGTGCCAGGGGTGCATGGCGTGGGCCTTGTCCTTGGCCATCAGGCCTTCGACATCGTACTGGAAATTGCGTCTCATCGTCTGGCGCTCCTGCGTTTGCCTGCCTGCCGCGGCCATCGTCCGGGCGAGCCGCGGCGTCGAACCGCAGGATACACATCCTCGGCAGCATCGGACAAGGAGGCGATCTGACTCCCTCGCGGGATCAGGGCCGGTCTCGCCTCTGCCTGCAGGCCCGTCGCCTTTCCACACGCCTGGACCTGAATCTTCGCATCAAATCCTCGATCCTGGCTGCCACGCCGCAGTGTCGCCAACGGACGCCACAGGACGGCCGGCTGATCGTCAGGCAATCGGCCTTCCGCCTCGTCGCAGCCAGGCACCGGCATGTCCCGCCGCGTCACTGCGCAACGACGTGGATCGTTCCCTGGAGGGACGTGCAGCACCCGCCCGGCGGCATGTTCAACGATGGATCCCGTCACACGGCCGTGGCAACGAACTTGTTCACGTCAGTCGATCGGCGATCCACATCTTGATCAGTGCCTGACGGGTGATGCCGAGTTTTCGGGCCTGTCGGTCCAGCCCTGACACAACCCAGGCCGGGAAATCCACATTGACCCGTCTGGTTTCAACGTTGAGCCGACGCGCCCTGGACCAGTCGACCTCGGCGGACATGTCTTCACCCGCATCGAATTTCTTGTCGAATTCAGTCGCCTTCATAATGGTCGATCTCCTGCTCGCGGGCACGACGCACAGAAATGATCCGCACCCGCTCGCTCCGGTATGTGTAAACAGCCGTCCAGTGCCTCGCGCCGATCATGCCGACAGCCAGAAAGCGCTGCTCATCTGTCACGTTTGCCGGCGCTTCGATGAGATATGGGTCATCCCAGAGGGCTTGGGCCTCTTCAAAGTCGATGCCGTGTTTCTCCCGGTTTGCAACGCTCTTGACGGTGTCATGCTCGAACTTCATACGGCAGATAATTGTGATTGAAATGGTATAATTACTATACCTTTTGTCTACTTACAATCCCTACTGAGACGTGAATCTCAAGAATCACTACCCAGTAACCAGAAAAACCCTGTTGGAAGAATGGGAACACGCTCACTTGCACTGATGGGGCGAAACACCTGGGCGCGTGCCGCCGGACAGGGGTGCGATGCCAGTTACCATCCAGCAAGAAGTCGAATTGTCCATCCCCGATCACGCCCGTCGACCCATGTCCACGTGCGAATTGACAAGTGACAAGGCAGCTGCCCCGTTTCGCGGTCTCAAGCAGCGCAACGAAGGAAGAACCTTGGCAACCGGGAGCCTTGCGTGGAGGAGTTCGCAACGGCATGAACGGCGATCGGGAACGCCCGCGCTTGACGAGGCTGCGCGGCATCGCTCAGGAGTGATGTGCGGAAACGACCCGGACTGTCCTGAGCGAAGTGGTGCGGAGTCCGCTGTCCTTGATCGCCATGCCCTGCTTTCCTAGAGTGCGGCGGTTCCAGGGGTCGGATAGCCCGGGAGCCTGCCATCCATGTCACGGATTGCCACATGACAACCCACGAGAGCCTTGTTTCCCTGGTCGGCGACACGCCCCTGCTGCGCCTTGAGGGTCCCTCGGACAAGACGGGGTGCGAAATTCTCGCCAAGTGCGAGTTCCTCAATCCCGGTCAGTCGGTCAAGGACCGGGCGGCGCTGTGGATCATCAGGGAAGCGGAAAGAAGAGGCGAACTGAAGCCGGGGGGCACAATCGTCGAAGGCACAGCGGGCAACACGGGCATTGGCCTGTGCACCGTCGGCAACGCCCTGGGCTACCGCTCCGTGATCGTCATGCCCGAGACTCAGAGCAAGGAGAAGAAGGATGCCCTCCGGTCACTGGGCGCCGACCTTCACCTGACACCGGCCAAGCCCTATCGCGATCCCGCCAACTACATCCGCACGTCCGAGAGAATCGCCCGCGAGAAGGCGGCGAGCGAACCCCGCGGCGCCGTGTGGGCCAACCAGTTCGACAATGTCGCCAACCGGCAGGCCCACATCGAGAGCACCGGGCCCGAGATATGGGAACAGACCTCGGGCAAGGTGGACGCCTTTGCATCGGCCATCGGCACGGGAGGCACCATTGCCGGAGTCGGCATCTTCCTGAAGGAACGCAACCCCGACATCGTCATCGGCCTGACCGATCCCTTTGGCTCATGCATGCACAACTGGGTCACGAAGGGAGAACTCACGTCCGAAGGAAGTTCGATCTCGGAAGGCATCGGACAGGGCCGCGTGACACGGAACCTCGAGGGTGCGCCGATCGACATGTCCGTCCAGGTAAGCGATGTCGAGATGCTCGAGGTCATCTACGACCTGTTGATCCATGAGGGCCTGTGTCTGGGCGGTTCCACGGGTATCAACGTTGCCGGCGCCATGAAGATCGCCCGGGAACTCGGACCCGGCCATACCATCGTCACCCTGCTCTGCGACTACGGCGCCCGTTACCAGAGCAAGATCTTCAATCCCGAATTCCTGAGGGAGCGCAACCTGCCTCCCCCACCCTGGATGACATGACATGGAGCGCCTGTATCTTGCCGATGCCTATCGCGCGTCCTGTCCGGCGACGGTGACGTCGACCGATGGTGGCCGTCTTCGCCTCGACAGGACGGTTTTCTATCCCAACGGCGGCGGACAGCCCGGAGACAGCGGCCACCTTGAGCTTGACGACGGCTCCCTGGTCCCAATTGCCGACACCGTGAAGGGCCAGGCGATGGACGATGTCGTCCACATCCCGGAATCCGGTCATCCGCTGCCGGCGGCCGGCACGCCGGTGACCGCGCACATCGATTGGGACAGGCGATACAGTCACATGCGCATGCACACCACGCTCCACCTGTTGTGCGCCATCGTCGATGCGGAAATCACCGGCGCCTCTGTCGGCGCCGCGAAGAGCCGCATCGACCTCAACTGGCCGCAGCCGGACATGACCAGAGACGAGATCACCGCCAGGCTGGCGGAACTGGCGGCCGCCGATCTGCCGGTCACACCGCGCTGGATCAGCGAGGAAGAACTCGACCGCAGGCCCGAACTCATCCGCACCATGTCCATCAGGCCTCCGCGTGGCGCCGGCATGGTCAGGCTCCTGGAGATCGAGGGCGTCGATCTTCAACCCTGTGGCGGCACCCATGTCGCGCGGACCGGTGAACTTGCCGGCATGGCCGTCTCGAAGATCGAGAACAAGGGTCGGCACAACCGCCGCATCAACGTCGTCTTCGACGCCTGAAGGGAACGGCAATGCGCGATCGCTGGCTAGTTGACACCGACACTCTCTCCCGCCTGCTTGACGCACCTGACGTGCGCACCGTCGACGCTTCCTGGTATCTCCCCGTGGAGAACCGCGATGCCCATTCGGACTACCACGAGAGGCACATTCCGGGCGCCGTGTTCTTCGACATCGACGACATCAGCGACGAGTCAACCGACCTTCCCCACATGCTGCCCCGGCCGGAGAAGTTCTCCAGCCGCGTGCGGTCCCTGGGCCTGGGCGATGGAGTCCGGATCGTGGTCTACGACGGCGGCAACATGATGGCGGCGGCCCGGGTGTGGTGGATGTTCCGGGTCTTCGGCCACGATGACATCCAGGTGCTCGACGGCGGTCTCGCGAAGTGGATGGCCGAAGGCCGGCCGGTCGACGACGAACCGGTGATTCCCCGTGAACGCCACTTCACGTCACGCCACAACACGTTTCTGGTGCGCGATATCGACCAGATCAAGGCCAATCTTGCAAGCCGCCGCGCCCAGGTGGTCGACGCCCGTGGCCATGGCCGCTTCACCGGAGAGGAAGCGGAGTTTCGTCCCGGGCTGAGGAGCGGACATATTCCGGGGAGCCGCAATCTTCCCTACACCTCGCTCCTCCACGAGGACGGCACGATCGTCGACAACGAGGCCATCGCCGCCGCATTCCGGGATGCCGGTGTCGATCCGGCCCGACCCGTGGTCACCACGTGCGGTTCAGGCATTTCCGCGTGTTTCCTCGCGCTTGCCCTCGATCTTGCCGGATTTCCGGATGCCGCCGTCTATGACGGTTCCTGGACCGAGTGGGGCGGCGCTGCCGACACGCCCGTGGCGACGGGGGCCCCGTGACCACGGCGTTCAAGGCGGACGCGCTGCGCACGCTCGCCACGACGATCACCTACCTCGAGATGGCGGAAAGGCCGACGAGACCGCGGCGCCCGGCACCGGCCGGAAAGCTGGCGATGCTGCGGGCGGAACGTCCGCCTCGGTCCTTCTACCTGTGGCTCTATCGCAGTGTCGGGCGGGACTGGAACTGGACCGACCGCCTGGTGTGGACACAAGACCAGCTCATCGAGGTCGTCCACCACCCGGCAGTCGAGATCATCGTCTTCCAGGCGGGTGGCGTGCCGGCAGGCTTTGCGGAAGTGGACTTTCGCCAGCCCGGCATGAGCGAACTGGCGCTCTTCGGGTTCCTGCCGGAGTACCAGGGCCGGGGCTACGGCAGCTATTTTCTCGATCACGTCATCGATGCCATGTGGCGGCCGGGCATCAAGCGGGCACTGGTGGACACCAACGCGCGGGATCATCCCCGGGCTCTCGCCATGTACCAGAAGGCCGGGTTCAGGGTCGTCCGGCGCGAGGAGGCCTGGCTCATTCCCGACAGCCGGTTCCCGGGTTTCTTCGACCTGCCGGAACCGGGCAAGGAGAATCCGGCATGAACGATGACACACGGGTTGTGACTGCCGGGCGCGATCCGCACGGCAATCTCGGCATCGTCAATCCGCCGGTCTACCACGCCTCCACCGTTCTCTTTGAAACCCTGGAGGCGCTGCAGCAAGCCCGCGGCAAGGATCCCCGCCAGGTGGTCTACGGACGCAACGGCACGCCAACCACCCATTCCCTCCAGGATGCCTACGCCGCCCTCGAGGGCGCCGACATGGCGGTGGCCACCGGGTCCGGCAAGGCGGCGATCGTGACGGCGCTGCTGGCCTGCCTGGAGGCAGGAGACCACCTGCTCGTCGTCGATTCCGCCTATCTTCCAACCCGGAGCTTCGCCTGCGGCATCCTCCACTCGTTCGGAGTCGAGACGAGTTTCTACGATCCGGCGGCCGGCGAGGACATTGCAGGGCTGATGCGTCCCAACACCAGAGCCATCTACACGGAAAGTCCGGGGTCACTCACCTTCGAGGTCCAGGACCTTCCGGCCATTGCCGGCGTTGCCCACGACAGGGGTGCGGTGGTCATCAACGACAACACGTGGTCGGGAGGCTATTTCCTCAAGCCCTTCGAACTGGGCGTCGACATCGTCGTGCAGGCAGGCACCAAGTACATCGTCGGACATTCCGACGCCATGTGCGGTCTCGTCGCCGCCCGGGGCGCCTGGTGCGAACGCGTCTGGAACACCTTCCTGACGCTCGGCAACTGCATCGGTCCCGATGACGCCTACCTTGCCCAGCGCGGAATCCGTACCATGGCCGTGCGGCTGCAGCGCCATCACGACACCGGCCTTCACCTGGCGCGCTGGCTCAGTCATCACGGCGATGTGATCCGCGTGCTTCACCCCGGTCTGGACTCGGATCCCGGTCACGCACTGTGGCAACGTGACTTTACCGGCGCCAGCGGCCTCTTCGGCGTTCTCATCAAACCCACCAGCCACGACGCCCTCGCGGCCATGGTGAATGGCCTGACGCTCTTTGGCATGGGATGGTCCTGGGGTGGCTACGAGAGCCTCCTGGTCCCGGTCGACCCCTCGGCGTTCCGCACCGCCGTTCCCTGGGAAGAGGAAGGTCAACTCCTGCGGATTCACGCTGGCCTGGAGGATGCCGAGGACCTCGTCGCCGACCTTGATGCGGCGTTCAGACGACGCAGCGAAGCCTCCTGACAACAGGAGGCGCGGTCATTCCTCGAGGGTGGACCCGGTCCCCTTCACGCGTGTCTGGCGCATGTAGCGCCGGAAGCGGTCGGCGTCGTATCCCGCTCCCCGGTGGAGCAGGCAGCGGTTGTCCCAGATCACGAGGTCACCAGGTTGCCAGCGGTGGGCCAGGACATGCTCCTCTGCCGTGGTCTCTTCGAGCAGACCGTCCAGCAGTTCCCTGCTCTTCTCGAATGTCCACCCCTCCACCTCGCGGGCATGGGAACCAATGAAGAGATTCCTGGCGTCGGTCGCCGGATTTCGGCGCACCAGGCGCTGGCGCACGGGCGGCAGGGAGACAGCGTGGGACGTCGTCACGGCATGGGGATGGACCTTGGACCGCGAAAACACGTAATCGTGGATGGCCACAAGCGGTTCGAGCCGTTCCTGCTCTGCCGCATCGAGGCGCTCAAAGGCGCTGCGCTGGCTGGCGAACAGGGTTTCGCCGCCTTCGTCGGGGGTTTCGTAGGCACAGGTGATGGACACGAAGGAAGGCACGGCGCGGAAAGACGAATCCGAGTGCCACATGTTGTTGCCGGTCTGGTAGAGGGTCTCGCGGTGGCTGTTGCGACGCACGGCGCCGTCCTCACGCACATTGCCGACCGTGCCGAACCACGCGACCTGTCCTTCCCGCCCCAGGCGGACATGTTCCTCCTCGGGTTCACCCAGACTGCGGGTCAACTCGAGATGAGGCCCATCCCCGCACGCCACGCCTGGCACATGAATGAACGAGTATCGGTCGATCAGCCGCCGCAGTGCGGCAATGTCAAGCGCCTCCATCGAGGGGCACTCGAGCTTCACGCCGAATTCGGTGTGAAGCGGTGTCAGGTTCTCCATGTCACCTCCGGAGCCACGCCAGACCCGTGAGCGGTCAGGACGTCCAGGTCTCATCCATGGGGTAGGTATCCAGGCGTTCGTATCCCGTTTCGGTGACGAGCAGTTGCTGTTCGAGCTTGACTGCCTCGCGCCCACCTTCGGTGCCGACAAGGGATTCGACGCAGAGCACCATGCCCGGGTGGATGATGCCGTCATAGCCGCGCTCGGCGAAATCCTCCCGTTGGCAGATTACCGGATACTCGTCGACCAGACCGACGCCGTGGGCAACGATCCCGTACCGGACGGCCAGGAATTCATCGGGGATGGGCCATGATTTCTCGGCCCACTCCTGGAACGACAGCCCCGGTTTCAGCAACTCCTTGTTGTGTTCGAGCTGTTCCATGGCGGCCATGTAGAGTCGCCGCTGTTCGTTGGTGGGACGGGCATCGCAGATCCACGCCCGCGAGATATCCGAACAGTAGCCGTAGGGTCCCACGAGATCGGTATCGAAGCTCACCATGTCGCCCTTCTCGATCACCCTCATGGAGCACTCCTGCATCCAGGGGTTGGTGCGCGGTCCCGACGACAGCAGGCGGGTCTCGATCCACTCGCCGCCTTCGGCGATGTTGGCCTCGTGGAGCTTCGACCACAGGGCGTTTTCGGTAATGCCGGGCCGCAGATTCTCGCGCATCGCCCGGATTCCCTTCTCCGATGCCTTGATGGCGCAACGCATCAGGACGATCTCTTCCGGCGTCTTGATCTTGCGTGCCTCCTCCATCAGCGCGAAGCCGTCATGAATGTCGAGATTCTCGTTCACCAGGGCGTGATAGAGATCGGCGCCCATGCGGTCGATGCCGATTCGCCTGTTGCCGGCCCCGTGCTCGCGCACCACGTCGGCGATCTCCCGGGCGAACTCCCGGGCATGTTCGTCTACCCGGTTGCCGGATGTGAAGTATGTTGCCGCCCGTGCCGGCCGCCGCTCGCTGATTCCCGGATACCCGCGGGTGAGATGGTCGCTATGACCGAATTCGAAGAGAATGACCGGTCCGTCCGTGGCCACGAAACAGTAGCGAACCTCGTTGTGGAGGCACCACACCTGCATGTTGGTCGCATCGATGGCATAGCGCACATTGAGCTGATCAAAGAGCAGGACACCAGCGAGATCACTGCGGGAGAGCTGGCGGTGAACGTTGGCAAGGCGGTCGCGCCGGACCTTGTCGAGATCGACTGGCGCCTTGCTGCCTTCCATGGCGCCGCGCTGCACGGCCTCGGCCGCCGAAATGCGAGTAGAGGTCATGATGTCCGGTCTCCCGTGCTGCCCTCGACGAGCAGATGTGGCGCGCCCTCCAGGATTCGAACCTGGGACCTACGGCTTAGAAGGCCGTTGCTCTATCCACTGAGCTAAGGGCGCTCGCGATGGCAGCGGGTCCGTCAACGGACCCGCACGTGATTCGGACCGTTGGCAGTGCCGGGCCGTCAACTGCCCGGTCTCTCCCAGCGGAAGTTGTCGGCATAGGACTTCGGCTTGATCCTTCTCGTGCGTCGTTCGATTACGCTGTACCTGATGCCATGGCGCTCTGCATAGGCCACAGCCGCATCGCGACTCTCGAACCACAGCCTGATCTCGTCGGCCATCATGTCGGACGATCCCGTCCAGCCGGTAAGCGAGTCGACCGGCTTCGCTGCAGACGGGACGTACTCGAGAAGCCAGCGGCGGGTTCCGGCCCGCCCGGACTGCATGGCCGTCTTGGCCGGACAGTAGATTCTGGCGGTCATCGCGCCTCCTCCAAAAAGGCGGTCATGAGGTGGTCGGGGCGGCTGGATTTGAACCAGCGGCCCCCTGCTCCCAAAGCAGGTGCGCTACCAGACTGCGCCACGCCCCGTACAACGCCTTCTTGGCCTTGACCGGCAGCAACGTCAAGTGCCAGCCAATGTCTGTTCCAGGAGATCCCTGACCACCGCCGTGAGAGCCGCCTCGCTCCCGGCGTCGCCGCCGGCCTCGTGGAAGACCGATCGCTGGCGTTCCGCCGACGTTCCCCTGGCGGCGATCGTGCGGGTGTGTTCAACCTCGGCCCGGCAACCGAGGGCATCGGCATCTTCGCCCACCAGTCCGATCAGTTCATCGAGGAGTTCTCCGTAGGGAACCAGCTGTCGCTTGCCGAAATCCACCAGTTCGCTGCGCACGCCAAAACGCTGTGCCAGCCAGCGGTTCTCCTCGACCAGGATGTTGGAGTACTCACGCCACGCCTGGTTCGCCAGGCGCAGGCGGAAGAGCATGCGCAGAATGCACTGGAAAAGTGCGGCCACGGCGAGAGCGTCGTCGATATCGGGACAGACGTCGCAGATGCGCATCTCCAGTGTCGGGAACCGCGCGCTGGGACGCAGGTCCCACCAGATCTTGGTGCCGTCTTCAAGGAGTCCGGAACTCGTCATGTGCCGGACCAGACGCTCGTACTCGGACCAGCTCTGCAGCCTGTCGGGAAGACCTGTGCGGGGCAGGCTGTCGAACACGGTGAGGCGGTAGGAACTGAGACCTGTATCGCGGCCCTGCCAGAAGGGCGACGACGTGGTGAGGCACAGAAGGTGTGGCAGGAAGTACTTTGCCTGGTTCATCAGGTCGATGCGGGTCTCCGCGTCATCGATTCCGATGTGAACATGCATGCCGCAAATCAGCAGCCTGCGCGCCACCGCCTGGTGGTCCCGCGCCAGGCCCTCGTAGCGCTCCTTGTGGGTATAGTCCTGTTCGCGCCAGTCGCCGAAAGGGTGCGTCGAACAGGCAACGGGAGCCAGACCATGACGCCCGGCGATCCGCGCCACTCCGCTTCTCAGGCGCTTGAGTTCCTCGCGCGCATCACCGATGTGACGGCACACCTTCGTGCCGATCTCCACCTGTGCACGCAGGAATTCCGTCGTCACCTGCTCGCCGAGTTCATCGACACATTCGCCGATCAATGTCTCCGGCACATCGCCGGCGAGTGCTCCGCTGGAAACATCGACGAGGTGGTACTCCTCCTCGATGCCGATGGTGAAGTCCGGGTCGGCGATCATCGGGCTCCCTCAGTAACCGAGTTCAGGCCGCACGACATTGCGAAGCCCTTCGCCGGCCATGAACCGGCGCATGTTGTCGAAGAAGATGGAGAGTGTCGTCTCGACATAGGTCTCGCCATCGTCGGCGGAGATGTGGGGCATCACCAACAGGTTGGGTGTCGTCCAGAGCGGGGAGTCCGCCGGCAGGGGTTCGGGATCGAAGACATCGAGAATGGCGCCCGAAAGATGACCGCTCTCCAGCAGTTCGACGACCGCGTCATAGTCCACCGTGGCGGCGCGACCGATGTTGATGAGGCCGGCGCCCGGTTTCAGGGCCCGAAGGCGGTTGCGGTCGATGAGTCCGGCGGTCTCGGGCGTGGCAGGAACGCACACCAGCACATGGTCAGCCTCGGGAAGGAAGGTGTCGAGGTCTCCAGGCGTTCCCATCCTTTCCACCGAGGGACGGGGTTTTCCGTGACGGCTGATTCCAAAAACCCTCAATCCGGCCCCATGCAGGCGGTCGGCGGCCCCACCCCCGAGGCTGCCAACGCCGACGATGAGCACCGTCGTCCCCTCCACCGGTGTCGCATAGAGCGAGTTCCAGACCTTGCGGCGCTGGTTGGTGACGATGGCCGGGATGCGGGAGTGCAGCATGAGAACGGCCATGAGGGCAAAATCCCCCGCCTTGATTGCCTGGGCGCCCTTGTTGTTGGTAACCACCACGCCTTCCGGAACCCAGTCCATGGGACAGAGATGCTCCACGCCGGCACCGATGATGTGGATCCACTTGAGGTTGGGCGCCACGACCGCGAGGTTCTCCGTCGGCAGGTCCCAGCACATCAGGACCTCGGCCGTCCTCATCGCCTCGGCGAAGTTCTCGGTATCCCAGTCGATCGTGGTCAAGAGCCTGTGTTTCAGGTCAGGCCACGACTCCAGCACCGCGTCATAGCGCTCTCTCGTCGTGGTGAAGACCGGTTCCGCCTCAGGTGTTGGCGGAAAGGTATCGGGATGGGCGTGGTTGTTCTTGACGTGAACCCGGATCGTCATGCCGGCAGCCCGTTCGCTTCCAGGTCCTTCAGGGCGGCGATGACATGAGCGTCCCGCTCGTCGGGCGCCAGCGGTTCGGCGGCGAACTGGAGTTCCATTACCGCCATGCCGGCACGCCGCAGGAACGCCTGGTCATCGCCGTTGGCCGGGAGGCGGAGAACCGTGTCTCCGCCGTAGGTGGGCACCGTTGAGGGCCACATGGAGGTGACATGCATCGGCTCGTCGCCCTCCTGGAGGGCGGCGATGATGTTGCGCATGCGGCGGCGACAGAGGGTGATGCCGCGGTCGCTGGGAACAAGGTTTTCACGGTCATGTTCGGTAATCGCGCCCATGCCCTCGGTGGCCTCGGCATCCGCCGGAAAACGCTGGCGTTCCTCGTACGGCCTGTCAAACAACTCTCCCTGTTCGATGAGTTCCGGTCCCCCTGGTTCATTGTAGCTCTCCGGATCACCGCGCTCGCCGAAGATTGCCCAGGCAAGACAGGTGGTCTCGTGGTCATCCACCGGCACCACCCAGCGCGCGAAGGACGTGCGCCCGAAATAGCGTTGACGCGTGCCGTCGGCGGCAAACGCCGCTCCGGCCTGGGTGAAGTTCGGCAGGACGAGTTCATTGACGCGGACCCAGACATTGTCATCGACCCGCCTCGTCGCCGTTCCGAGAAATCCTGAAGGCCTCTCGTAGAACTTCATCTCGCCAACTTCGCCGAACCCCTGGCTGAACTGCTCGCGGCTCATGCGGGAATGAAGGAAGGCGGTGTGGAGCGGGTCGAGAATGGCGTCGAGAACCTGCAGCCAGTTGCAGTGGAAGGGAGCCCGGTAGGGCACCATGACGTGTCCCGGCATCTCCAGGGTGTCGTAGACGGGAAAGTCCGGCATGTGTTCGGGAGGGCCGAGATAGGCGAAGACCAGCCCCTTGTACTCTCGCACCGGATAGGCGCCGAGCCGGGTCGAGGACCGGATTCGTTCCTCCACGCCGTCCGGCTGGCCGGGCACTTCCAGGATGGTCCCGTCGACATCGAAGAGCCAGCCGTGGTAGCAGCACCGGATGCCGCGATCCTCGCAGACACCGAACTCCAGGGAGGCACGGCGATGCGGGCAGTTCCGGTGGACCAGCCCGTAACGTCCGCTCCTGTCGCGAAAGAGTACGAGGTCCTCACCGAGAACGCGTATGCGCCCTGGCATGCGCCCGACCTCCTCGGCCATGGCCACAGGGTGCCAGTAGCGGCGCAGGTATTCGCCGGCCGGCGTTCCCGGACCGACGCGAACCAGCAGCTCGTCATGGCCTCCCGGTCCGGTGCGCCGGTATCCATCGAAAGGCACTGAAGTCTTCATGCAGAGGGCGACATTGACGTGTTCCGGCCGTCGATGATTCACCACGCCATCATGGAATACAACCTACCCGGGAACGTTGACAGGATAATGGCCCCGATCTAGGTTGCGCTTACTGGGTCCCCATCGTCTAGCGGCCTAGGACATCGGCCTCTCACGCCGAAAACAGGGGTTCGAGTCCCCTTGGGGACGCCATATACAAGACTGTTATAGCGCGTTTTTCCTGCGAAATGCCACCAATGTCCCTGACCGCGCGCCGAAGCCGGCGCCGTCCTCGCAGTGGTCTGGCCGTCTCCCTTCATACGTCCATCAATGCCCGGAACTCGGTGTCGTATCGCCAGGCTCCCTCACGGGTGGCGAAGCCGCATCAGCCAGAACATGGGGACCTGCAGCAACTCGTCCCGGATGCGGACGGTGTCCGGGAGCCTCACCGAGTCCTGGATCCGCCGCTTGAAGAAGCGACACGTGGCCGCGAACTCGCGCGCCATCGCCCGGTTGCAGGAGAACAACCGGCAGACGACTTGCCGGAAGTCATGAGTAGTCTGCGCCATGCGCGGTCGGCCCTCCTGTGTCCGGCCGCCTGGCGGGGCGGAGCAGGCGCCCCGAACGACACGCGCATCATCCCTTGCGAACGTTCGCAAGCCGACCGGACGCCAAGATCGCACACGGGGCGTGCAACCCGGCCGGGCAGAAGCAGCGCTCTTGCCCGGCCGGTTGGTTCAGTGGGCTCTAACCGCCAACCACGCCACCGTCGTCGCGTGTGACGACCACGACCGAGGGTCGCGGTGGCAGGGCGTCATCGAAGTCCGGCCAGCGGGTCGTCAGAGTGTCGTAGCTCTCCGAATCCTCGCCCGGGTGCTGAACGGCGATGAACAACGTCCGGCCGTCGGGCGTGAAACTCGGTCCGGTGCATTCGGCACCCATCGGACAGGCATAGAAGGCCTGCGCCTTGCCACGAGCGGGTCCGTCCAGATCCACGGCAAACAAGCCGTCTGCCAGACCGAGACTGTTCATGCCGTCGGTCCCGATCCACAACCGTCCCTGCGGGTCGAAGGCGATGTTGTCTGGTGTCGAGAACCAACCGTTGCCCGAGGTTTCGGGATGGAATCTGGCCCTCTGTTCCGGCTTCGACGGGTCGCCACACAACACCAGAATGTCCCATTCAAAACGGTCGGCAGCATGGTCGACATTCGAGCCATCGCCCGAGCCCGGCGGAATCAGTTCCACGATATGACCCTGGCGATTCTCCTCGCGGGTATTGACAACATTCAGGTTGTCGGCACGGCGCTTCTTGTTCTTGGTCAACACGACGTAGACGCGACCGGTTGCCGGGTTGACCTCGAAATCTTCCGGTCGATCCATCGTGGTGGCGCCGAGCGCATCAGCGGCAAACCGGGCTTTGACGAGCACCTCGCCCTGGTCGGCAAAACCGTTTTCGGGCGTCAGCGGTCCTTCTCCGTGGACCAATGGCAGCCAGGACATTGTGCCGTCCTCGTCAAACCTTGCCACCGAAAGAACGCCGTGATCGAGCAAATCCTTGTTCGCGGCCCGGTCGTTCATGTCGACCTTGTCGCGCGAGACGAAACGGAAGAGATACTCGAATCGGGCGTCATCACCCGAATACACGACGAGACGCCCGTCGGAACTGACCGCCGTCTGCGCCCCTTCGTGGCCGAACCGGCCGAGGGCGGAGCGTTTGACGGGAACCGACTGGGGGTCATAGGGATCGAATTCGACCACCCAGTGGAAGCGGTTCATCTCGTTCGGTTCCTGTTCGACGTCGAAACGGGAGTGATAGCGAGCCAGGCCCAGCCCGTCATGGCCGGAAGCACCCATTCGCGTCAGACTCTCTTCCTGATCCGTCTTTGCTGGGTCTCCGCCAAAGTCGTAGTAGGCCCATTCCTCGCAAGTGAGAATGGTTCCCCAAGGCGTCACGCCTCCGCTGCAGTTTGTATGGGTCCCAACGGGCTTTGTGCCGGCAGGGTCCTGTGAGGTCTTGACAAGGGCGTGTCCGGCAGCGGGACCGGACATGACCATCTCGGTGAACAGGTCGAGGCGGCGATTGTATTCGGAGTCGGTTACAACCCGCCATTCGCCGTCGGTCTTCTTGATTTCAACAACCGAATGCCCCGTCGCGGCCATCAAGGTATCGACCTGCTCCGCGGTCAAGTCGGGACTCGATGCCCAGGCTTCACCGACCCATCCGGGAATCGAGATGTGGGGGTCCGGATACTCGTTGTTGACACACAGGAGGCCGTGTTCGGAACTGTCGGAACCGAAGGGGAGTGGCATGAAGGCGGTGAAATCGCAGTTGTACCCGAACTGTCCGGACTGGGTTTGCCTGCTCTGGTTGTCGGGATCAAAATCCGATGCCCCGGCCATGATGGGGTCGCCCCAGCGCAGCAGAATGCTCGCATGGTATCCGTTGGCGACATGGTGTGTCTCATCGTAGATCCGTTCGACCTCATCGAAGTCGAACGCGCTACCGGCTCCGGCGGACGCCGGCGGGCTGAAGACGGAACCCGCCGCGCCCATGGCGACGACCGCCGACGTTCCGGCAGCACCGTGAAGAACGGTGCGCCGCGAGAGACGTGCTTTCAGGATCCTGGCAAAATCGGGCTGAGACGTAAGATCATTCAAGTCCTGTCTGCTGGATTTGGTGCGTTTCGTCATGGCGAAAACTCCCTGTTTGCGAGTGATTGGTTCCTGACCGGGGTCAGACCTGGCGCTTGATTTCGATTCTTGTGTCAGTTCGTCCGATTCAGATGTCTGTCCCGCATTTGCAACCGATGTCAGCGTACAGTGGTTCCCCCCCCCCGGCTACACATTCCGTTCTTCGCGTCTCGCCGGCCGCGAAGTCGAGCTGGCGCCGCCGCGCAGCCCGGTCCGTTCCTCCGGGCTCAGCGTCAGCGGGGATGTTGGCTTGCACAAGATCGGGCACTTGGAGCGAGATCATCTTGCTCGCAGCCTTCGCGCTCCGGGGATCATGGCCACCTGGCGGGTGTGCAGGACGCCGCGCGTCCGTCGCAAGGCGCACGTTGATCGTCCGTGTCGGCGAGATTTTGTCCGGCCACGGATGTACCATCGATCCGGCGGGGAGCTGCGGGTGCCCCGGTTGCCGCAGTTGCGCGTCGAAGCGGAGGATGAACTCGATGATTCGCGGACTGTATGACGACGTGTTTCTCCGGGCGCGTGTGATCAGGATGATGCTGGTTGCGGCGGGCATGTTGCTGACCGGGGCCGCTGCGGCACCGAACGTTGCCGGCGCGAACGAGACCGCTGCGCTCAAGATCGGATTGCTGATGGACTTCGCCAGTGGTTCGACCGAGGTCCTGAGGGCAAGGCAGAGGGCATTCGAGCTCGCGATCAAGCATGTCAACGAAGGAGGTGGCGTGTTCGGTTTGCCCGTAGCCACCGTGGTCGGCGACACCACGGCGGATCCGGAGAGGGCGGTCGCAGAGGCACGCCGTCTCGTCGAAGCGGAGGGTGTGCATGCCATTGTCGGCCCCAATGCCAGCGCTCATGCGCTGCCGATTGCGGAACGGGTGATCGGCCCGGCCGGCATCCCCACCGTCAGCTTCTCGGCAACGTCGCCGGAACTGACCGGCGCCGCCGACCATGATTACCTGTTTCGCACCGCGCTGTCCGATGTTTCCCAGGGACCTGTGCTCGCCCGAGTGGCGCGCGAGCGGGGTTTCGACAATGTCGGCCTGCTGTATGTCGACGACCCCTGGGGGCGGGGTCTTGCCGACGCCTTCGAAGCGGCCTGGGACGGTCGGGTCAAGGCCATCCCGGTGGACACCGGCCAGACTGCCTTCCTGACCGAGCTGCGAGAATCCGCGAGCCGCGACGCGCAGGCCCTTGTGGTGATCGTCTCCGGGGTGGCGGCCTTGACCATGGTTCGCGAGGCGATCGACAACGGCTTTTACGACGATTTTGTCTTCAGCGACGGCACCAAGCAGGCGAACCTGGTCCGCTCCCTGGGCGGGGACCGTCTCGGCGGCATGTATGGCACCGGTCCCGCGTCACCCCCGGAGAGCGCCGCTTCTGTGGCATGGGAGACGGCCTATGTCGCCGAGCACGGCGCGCTGCCGGTGCTCGCCTACGTCAAGGAGGCCTACGACGCCACGATTGCCCTGGCACTCGCCGCGCAGGCCTCGGGCCGGTTGGACGGTGCCGCAATCCGTGATCGGCTGCGGCAAGTCGGCAGTTCACCCGGCAGCGTCGTCATTGCCGGACCGGTGGGCGTCGCTGACGCGCTTCGCATTCTCGCCGACGGCGGGGAGATAGATTACGAAGGAGCCTCCGGAAGCATGGACTGGGACACGAACGGCGATCTGCAACGTGGCCATATCGGTATCTGGCGCTTTACCGCAGACGAACGGATCGAGGAGGTCGGGGTGGTGGCGTTCGAGGATTAGGGTCTCCCAATTCGATCCAGGGCAAGGAGTATCGCACTTGCGACGACTCCAGTTCGCCAACGGCACAGGACGGGATCGCCTCACGTTCGGAGTCACCGGCTGCCCGTCCTCGCGCAGTCGCACTGGAAGCTCCGAATTCAGCCACTTGCCGACGCGTGTCGTGCCGGGGCCATCACGCTGGCTCTCCGGAAGGCTGGTGTGGATCACATGTCATCGGTGGTCAGTCTTCGGCAATGTCTTCCGCCCAGAGTTCGGGGCTCTCTTCGATGAACCGGGTCATGAGCGCGATGCAGTCCCGATCGTCAGCGACGATCACCTCGACGCCGCGTTCGCGCAGAAACTCCTCGTTGCCCCCGAAGTTCGTGTTCTCGGCGATGACGACACGGGGTATGCCGAACTGGACGATGGTCCCCGAGCACATCATGCAGGGAGAGAGCGACGTGTAGAGAGTCGTGTCTCGATATGTCCGCTGGCGGCCCGCCTTGCGCAGCGTGTCCATCTCTCCGTGCGCGATGGGGTCACCCTGCTGCACGCGCTGGTTCCGTCCCTGCGCGACCACCCTGGCGCCGCGCGCGAGCACGGAACCGATGGGGCAACCACCCTCGTCGAACCCTGCCCTGGCTTCCTCGTAGGCAATGCGAAGCATCCGGCGGTCGGTGTCTGTCAGGCTCATGTCTGCGGTCCTCGGATTGCTGGAAAGCGGTTCGGTGCGAATCTCGTGTGGCCGGATGGAGACGACATCGAGGTCATTGGCGACCTCCTCCAACCACGTGGTTCCGTGGCCTCCTTCAGCCTGCGCCCCGTCAGCCCTCGGCCAGGACGTGGCCGGTATCGGCTGGCCAGCCGAGATGGAACTGTCCGCCGGCATGCAGGTTGAGGTCGCCCAGCGCGCGTTCGGGCAGCTGGACCTTCAGTTCGGTCCCGTCCTCCGCCTCGAGGAACAGGGTCACCGTCGCACCGACAAACTCCTCGGAAATGAGCGTGCATGGAACCGTGCCATCGGAGGGTGTGCGGCTGATTCCAACCAGGTCGGCGGCGACGACTAGGGTCGCGGGATCGCCCGCCGGGGGCAGGCCCGCTGCCGGGAAGATGCCGAGCGCGGTTTCGATTGCGTCGCCGCGGCTGATTCCGCTCAGTATGTTGTTTCGGCCTACGAACTCCGCCACAAAGCGGTTCGCGGGCGCCCGGTAGATCTCGCGTGGCTGGCCGGCCTGGACGATGCGGCCCTGGGACATGATCACGACCCGGTCCGCCAGCGCGAAGGCCTCGGATTGCGAATGGGTGACGTACACGAAGGTGATGCCCAGTTCGCGCTGCAAGCGCGTCAACACGCCCTGCATGCGAATGATCAGATGGGCGTCCAGCGCTGACAGCGGCTCGTCGAGCAACAGAATCTGGGGCTCCGTCACCAGCGCCCGCGCCAGGGCTACGCGCTGGCGCTGTCCGCCCGACAGTGTCTCGACATCGCGCTCGGCGAACTCGCCGATCTCCAGCCGTTCCAGCCATTCGACCGCACGCCGTCGACGCTCGGCGGCGCCTATCCCGCGCATCTTGAGCCCGAACTCGACATTCTCCCGGGCATTGAGGAACGGGAACAGGGCCAGCGACTGCCAGACCATGGGTGTGTCGCGCTCGTGAACCGGCACGGAGTTCATCAGCTGCCCGCTGATACGCACCTCGCCCTCGGTCGGGGCTTCGAGTCCGGCGATCATTCGCAGCGTCGTCGTCTTGCCGCAGCCTGACGGGCCCATGATGGCGATGAACTCGCCCGCCGCTATGTTCAGATCCAGACGGTGCACGGCTGTGACGTCACCGAACCGTTTGACGACGCCTGAAAGAGTGACGAGCGAATCTGTCATCTGCGGCCGATCCGGGAAATGAAGAAGATCTGGGCCAGGACCACCAGCGTGATCGACGTCAGGAACACGAGCGACCCGATCGCGTTCACTTGCGGGTCGATGTTGCCCTGGACGATCTCCAGGATGATCACTGGCACGGTCTTGTTCAGACCGCTTACGAACCACGCTACCACGAACTCGTCGAAGGAGATGGCGGCGGTCAGGCAGGCGGCGGAGATGATGGCGGGCCGGCAGAAAGGCAGGATCACCGACCGCAGCGCCCTCCACTCTGATGAGCCCAGATTCCAGGCCGCGGCCTCCAGGTTCGGATCGATCTGGTTCAAACGCAGGCGGATGATCGCCATGGCGAAAGGCGCCGTCAGGACGGAGTGCGCAATGACGATCGACCAGAGCTGGCCCGACGCCCCGATCCAGGAAAGCCAGGCCAGCATGGCGAGCGCCATGATGATCAGCGGAATCGTGGGCGGCAGCAGGATCAGTGCCAGATACGGCCCCTTGAGACGGAAGTTGTAGCGATAGTCGGTGTAAGCGGTCGCGAAGCCCAGCGTTGTCGCGATAACGGATGTCGAAAGCGCCGCGACGATCGAGTTGCGGGCGGCCTCGCCGATTTCAGGATCCGCAAAGATCGTGTCATACCAATGGGTGGTGAACGAGCCCAGCGGGATCGTGGGAAACCGGTCGGAATTGAACGAGAAGACGACCGAAGCGACAATCGGGGCGAAGATGAAGGCCAACACCAGCAACAGCCAGCCGAGCAGGAGAACGGTCGCGATCCGGGCGCTCATGCCGGAGACCTTCTGCGATAGGCCAGCCAGATGGCGGTGGCGGCGATGGCGAACAGCGTCAGCATCATCATGACCGCGACGACGGCCGCGCGCGGCCATTGCTGTCCGGATTTCGTGGTGTCGATGATCAGTATCGGAAGAGTCGGGGGACTGGATCCGCCCAGGTAGTAGGGCGCCACGAAGTCTCCGAACGACAGAATGAAGCAGAACAGCGCCGCGACAATGAGACCGGTCTTCGCCAGGGGCACGATCACGGCGAAAAGCGTGCGCGAGGGCGCACAACCCAGGTTGCGCGCGGCCTGGACGAGGTTCCGGTCGATGTTCGCCAGGGCAATGGTCTGCAGGATCACGACAAGCGGCAGGATCAGTGTCAGATATCCGACGATCGTGCCGACCGGAGTGTTGAGCAATGTGTAGGGACCAAGTCCAACGGTTCCGAGCCCGGCGTTGATCACTCCTGATTCCGCCAGGATCACATACCAGGAAAAGGTGCGCACCAGATAGGATGTGAAGAACGGTATGATCAGAAGAAAAATCGCCCAGCGCCGCGTCGCCTCGGACACCCTGAATGCCAGGGCAAACGATGCGGGAAAGGCGATCAGCGTCGCCGCCACCGTGACGGAGGCCGCCAGGCCGATCGTGTACCAATAGCTGTCCCAGACATAGCCCCTGGTCAGCATCCGAACCCAGTTCCCGAGCTCGAACGCCGCCTCCATCCGATAGTTCTTCACCAGGAAGAAGCTCATCGCGATCATGAAGAACAGGGGCCCGAGGAAGAACAGCCCCTGCCAGACGATGATGGGAAGCCGGAAGGCGAGCGCGAAACGGTTCATGACGCGCTCCTGGATGCATACGGAAATGGGCGCTGGATCCGGTTTATCACAACTCTAGTGAACCGCTATGGAGTGTCTCCGGAAGAACACTCCCGAATCGTCGCATCCGGGACCTGACGAGAGGTCCCGGATGCGTCCGCCGCAAAATCAGGCGTTCTTGTACTCGGACCAGAAGTCGTTCCAATCCTCGAGCGTTTGCCGGACCGGAATGTCGCGGTAGTGGATACGGCCCTCATTGATCAGGGTGATCGGGTCCATCGGGTTCCCGTCCACCTGATTGGTCCGTGCGGCCTCGGCCGGATCTGCGGCATTCAATGCCGCACGCCCGCCCATTGTGATGCAGTTGGCCGGATAGGCGGCCATCTGGGCGGACTTCACCTGTCCCTCGGGGCTCAGCATATACTGGATGAACTGCTTGACGATGTCCGCCTTGGACGAGTCCTTGCCGATGCAGTAGCTCTCGGTCCACTGTATGCCGCCCTCCTCGGGAATGACCGAGGCCACCGGCGCGCCGTCCTTTTGCAGCACCCCGGTGATCCAGTCGCCGATCCCGCACATGGCCAGCATCTCGCCGTTCTTCAGGTTGTTGAAGGTGCCGCCGTAGTCGAAGAAACCGCCGACCTGCGGGCGCAGACTCATGGTGGTCGTCTGCACCTCGTTCCATTGATCGTCGTCGAGATCCCAGAGTCCCGCACCATTGCCGTTGTAGAGGCTCATCATGCCCAGGGTCGGCAGGTGCCAGTCGAAGTGTCCGACCTTGCCCGCAATCTCGGGATTCCAGAAGCACTGGTAACTCATGGCGTCGTCGGCCGAGATCGCGGTCGTGTTGTAACTGACGCCCAGGTGTCCGAAACGGGCCATCATCGAAAAGAGCGTGTCGCCATCCCAGTGACCCGGGAACCTGGCGAAGTCCTCGTGCAGCATGTCGTCAAACGGGTAGTCGTTCGGGTCGAGGGCCTCGATATAGCCGGCCGCGTTCAGCTGTTGCACGAATTCGGCGTCCGAGAGGATGATGTCGTAGGTGCCCGGGGGCGACTGGGCGATCAGCGCCAGCATGTTGTCGCCACCGGCGTAATACTTGGGCTTGAACTTCACATTGTTGGCTTCCTCGAACGCGCCCACGATGTCGGGCTCGCCGTGGCCGTACCAGGCGAGCATGTTGATCTCGGTCGCCTCCGCCGATGCCTGGCGAATGACGTATGGCGCCGCCAGCACACCGCCGGCAGCGGCCGCGGTTCCGTGCAGAAACCTTCGGCGGGTAAAGGGGGCTTCCGATCCTGGATTTCGCTCTGACATTTCGCCATCTCCTGTCTGATTCGTTGGAGGCTCCAATTCGGCCTGCTACGAAAGGTGGCGACGGCGGAGCCTTCCAGCCTGCAGGATATGGGCGACCCTTCGCTTCCCCTAATTTATTGTCCTAATGCTGCCATATGATTTTCTTCTGCGATAGGCGCGTATCTCCCGGTCCTTCGGCATCCCTGGGGGTACCCGAAGCGAAATGGGAGCTGCTCCAACGGCGTTCGCGCCGTTTGAAGTCCGGTGTTATCCAGGCGAACTCCGACCTTGATCTGTCGGGGGCTACCCGTGGTTCCAGAAGGAAGCCCGCGCCCTTCAGGGCTTCGGTTCCTGGGGTTTCTCACTCCCGTGCGCGCCTGATCCCACAGATCGAACCAGTGCCGGCCCGGAGAGAAGCCCTGACTATACGGAGATTACAGCGCGTTACGTGATGGCTGACTGAAATCGATCCGGGACCGCATGGCGACTGCCGGGGTGTCAGAAACTGGCGGCGAGGTAGCTTGCGCACCCGGTTAGCGCTGCGCAATCGTCTTCGATGACCGAGACACCGAAACGCTCCATAAGGTCGCTGAAACGACCCTTGTCACGGAACGCCTCGACAAAGCCGAGATCAATCAGATAGGGAGCGATGGCGCGGGACACTCCGCCTACGAGGCAAATGCCGCCGAATGGCAGCGTGGTGAGCGCGAGATTGCCGGCCGACATCCCGAGCAGGCGGACGAAAACGCGCAATGTCGCATCGGCTCGCGGGTCGCGGCTGGCGAGTGCCTGCACGATGTCGGTGGCGCTCATCCTTGAGGACACGTCCTCCGGATGCCCGAGCCAGGCGTGAATGGTCTCGATTCCCCGTCCCGAAAGGACGTCTTCGACATCGGCAAATCCGCTTCTGGCCTCGATGAACTGTGCAAGGCGGAGATCGGCGTCACTGCCGACGGGCATGTTGACGTGACCGGCCTCGGCCGGGGCCACGTAGCGTCCCGAAGCAAGACGATGAACCACTGCGGCGTTGAAGCCGGTACCGACACCGATCACGAGTTGCGTTGCACTGCTGCCAGCGCCGGACTGCGGCACGATCTCGCGCAGTTGCGCTGGCGTGACATGACCCAGCGCGTGGCCTTCGGCCTGCAGGTCGTTCAGGAGCGTGACGGCTCTTGTTCCGGTCGCCAGGGCAATCCCTTCGGTGTCAATGCGCCAATCAAGGTTGGTGAGTTCGCTGACGCCGTCGTGCACCGGGCCAGCGACAGCTACACAGGCCATGCCGCACGCAACCCTGCCTGCAGTCGCAAGGTGATGCCCAAGCAACGACGCAAGGTCGAGATGATCAGCATTCCGGTACCTGCGAACCGAATCGGGAAGCACGGCTGACCCTTCAGCGAGTGCGACCCTCGTGTTGGTGCCGCCGACATCTGCGACAAGCGAAGGCATATCACGACGAAGGGGCGACAGTGTCACGGTCCGAACAACTGTGGCAGTTCGAAAGGTTCGATCGTAACAGTCCGACTGTGGGCGATGGCATCGTAATGTGCCATTCAGGCGATGTCGCCTCCCTGCATGCCTTTTCGGCGGCCGCCCCCCGCCGCAACAGGCTGCGTGCGCGAAGTCTGATCAAACCGGAACGCGGCCCCGGGCGAACTGAACGTTCGCGGTGCAGGGGTGTGCAGTCATCGCCGTTCATAGGCCAGACGGCAGCCTCCGGGCTTGAGGGTCGCAGTGTATTGCTGCACAAGTCCGCCGCCAGCCAGGAGGATGCAACGGATGAACGGCTCCGCGCTCGAGGCCCATTGCGATCGTGTCGCCAGATGTGCCGCTGCCTGGGAGAGCGCCAGGCACTATCCCCTCGACGCCATGCGCGAGGCAGGCAGATCGGGTCTGACCGGTATGCTGACGCCTCGGGAATCAGGAGGACTCGGACTGGCTCTTGGCGATGCCTGCGACATCGTTTCGAAAATCGCTGCCAAGGACTTTGGTCACGCCTTCGCTCTCAAGGTCCACGCCAACATGACGGCCAGTCTTGCCCGGTCCGGGAGGGAAGAGCTCATCTCGCGCCATCTCGACGACCTCCTCCATGCAAGGCGAATTGGCGCCTTCCTCCTCACCGAGCCCGGTGCCGGCAGCGATGCCGCGGCCATCACCGCATCGGCGAGTCCTGACGGCGACCACTGGGTGCTCGACGGAGAAAAGGCCTGGGTCACCAATGGCGTGGCCGCTGGGGTCCTGCTGGTCTTCCTGCAGACCGATCGATCCCAGGGGTGGCGCGGCATCGCCGGTTTCATCGTCGACGCCGACACCCCGGGCATTGCACGAACCGATCCCTACACGCTTCTCGGCGGCCATTCCGCCGGGGTGTGCGGATTCACCTTTTCGTCGGCGCGGGTGGATCGCGCGGCGATGATCCTCGCTCCAGGCGATGCCTTCCGGACCGCGATGCGCGGCATCAATGCCGCCCGGTCCGGAGTGGCCGCGATGTGCTGCGGCATGGTGGAGGCGGCGCTCGACCAGGCGCTCGATGCCGTGGCCTCCCGGGGTGCATTCGGCCGCACGATCGGCGACTTTCAGGGAGTGCAGTGGATGCTGGCCGATGTGGCAACGGACCTCAAGGCAGCACAATTGCTGACCCGCGACGCCACCGCTGCCTTCGAGAGCGGCGAGGATGTCCAGGTGGCGTGTGCCCATGCCAAGAAGTTCGCCACACGGGTGGCCTGGAAAGCGATCAGCGACTGCATGCAGGTCATGGGAGCCCGGGGATTCCGTGGAGATGACGGTCATTCCCTTGCACGCCATCTTGCCTGTGCACGGATGGCCCAGTGGCTCGACGGCGCCACAGAGATCCAGAACGTTGTGATCGCTCGCAGTCTTGTGCGCTGACAAGAGCCGGTACGTCAACCGGTGGCCCTTGTCTTGCTTACGGTCTCGCGAGTCAGCAGTGCCATGGCCGCCAGCAATACGGCAGCGGCGCCCCAGACCGACATGTCGTGGCGTTCACCGAAGATGACGATGCCCCAGGCGATTCCGGCAAAGAGGGCGGCGAACACGCAGAAATTGACCAGCACTCCACCGGTCCTGTTGATAAGCCAGAAGTAGAGAACGATCTCGACCAGACCGATCAGGGAAAAGAGCACGATACCGATCTCGGCAGTGGTCCATGCAAGACCCGGCCATGGTTCACCGAACACGATGACCAGCGGCGCCACGAGAATCATGGCGGCGGCTGCTTCGCCGAACCCGACCTGCCAGATGTCGAAACCCTCGGGCCAGCGCCTGTCGATATAGATCGACTCGATGCCGTAGCAGAGCGGCACGAGGCCAACGAGCAACATCCATTCCAGGACCCCCAGTCCCGGCAGGGAAAGCTGCGGGGCCAGAACCATGGCAGCAGCGGCCATGCCCAGCACCATCGCCACCAGCCTGGTTCGCGACACCCGTTCTGTCCGGGCGACAAGAGCCACGACGATGGAGATCATCGGCGTGAAACAGATAATCAGCGTGATGACGCCTGCTGGCAGGTGCGGTGCGGCATAGAGCACGGCCGCCAGTGGCAGGGCATAGCCGATAAACCCGGTAATGGCGAAGAACTCCAGGGACTTCGCCGTCAGGCGAAACGGGGACCGGCGCACCAGAAGAATCACGAAGTAGCAGGAGCTGACGAGAAACATGGCGATCAACAACACCGTCAACTCGCCATAGCCTCCCTCGGCGGCAAGTTTCAGCATCGTGAACTGGGCGCCCCAGGCGGTGCCCTGAACGATGACGGCGGTGATATAGACGAGTTGTTGCATGGACTTGTGGCCACCGGAATCTCGAAAGCGGGGATGCGCTTGCCATGACAGGGCGTGCATGGCCATTCTGGCGATCATGTTGTCGCACCTGCAGCGCCGACACTCAACACCAGGAAGCGGGTCACGTGCTGATGGCTGTCGACCGGATTGCCAATGAACCTGACTTTCGGAAGAAAGAGGGGCTGAAACAGCGTGGAGAGCGTTGAAGCGGTCGTCGCTGGCGCCGGTATCATCGGTCTTGCGGTAGCACGCGAGCTTGCCCGTAGTGGGCGCGAGGTCATGGTGCTTGACGCTGCCGATGCCGTGGGAACCGGCATCTCGTCACGCAACAGCGAAGTCATCCATGCCGGCATCTACTATCCCCCGGGAAGCCTGAAGGCCCGCCTGTGTGTCGCCGGCAGGACCCTGCTCTATGACTACTGCCGATCACGTCATGTGGCGTTCCGCGCCTGCGGCAAGTTGATCGTTGCCGTCGGTGACGACGATCTTGATGTCCTCTCCAGGCTCAGCAAGCGGGCCACCGCCAACGGTGTTGACGACCTCGCGTTTCTGGCGGCGGCGGACGTGGCCGCCCTGGAACCCGAACTGGAGACGCACGGCGCCCTCCTGTCACCATCAACCGGCATCATCGACAGTCACGGCCTGATGCTGGCCTTGCTGGGAGAGGCCGAGGCCGCCGGCGCGTGGCTGGCCCTGGGCTCGCCGGTCCGCGGCGTCGTTGCTGCGGACAATGCCCTGCGCCTCACGGTCGGCGGCAGGGAGCCCATGAATCTGGAGGCGCGGGAACTGGTGAATGCCACCGGTCTCGGGGCACAACACCTCGCATCGGTGACCACCGGGCTCGATCACCGTCATGTTCCCGCACTCCATCTTGCCAGGGGCAGCTACTTCACCCTGTCAGGCCCTTCCCCCTTCTCCCGTCTCGTCTATCCGACACCGGTCGCCGGTGGACTGGGCGTTCACGCCACCCTCGATCTTGGCGGCCGCTGCCGGTTCGGGCCGGATGTGGAATGGGTGCGCGATATCTCCTACGACGTCGACCCGACCCGTGCACACGCCTTCCGTGACGCCGTGCGCCGCTACTGGCCCGGCCTTCCCGATGATGCCCTGACTCCCGACTACAGCGGCATCCGCCCCAAGCTTAGGACATCGGGGGACTCGGATTTCCGGATCGACGGCCCCGCGGAACACGGAACAGGCGGTCTCGTGAATCTCTTCGGAATCGAATCACCGGGATTGACAGCATCCCTGGCTATAGCAAGGCTTGTGGTGCACAAGCTGGACGCTTGGAAGCATAGATGATCGACCTCTACACATGGCCGACGCCCAACGGACACAAGGTCCACATCATGCTGGAGGAGACCGGCCTCGCCTACCGTGTCATTCCCGTGGACATCGGGCGTGGCGATCAGTTCGATCCCGCATTCCTTGCCATCAGCCCCAACAACAGGATGCCGGCCATTGTCGACCATGACGGGCCTGACGGGGAAGCGATCAGCATCTTCGAATCAGGCGCCATCCTGGTTTATCTCGCCGGAAAGACCGAGCGTTTCATGCCCGATGATACCCGCGGCCGCACTCTCGTCATGCAATGGCTGATGTTCCAGATGGGAGGCATCGGACCCATGTTCGGCCAGTGCCACCACTTCCGAAACTACGCGCCCGAACCGATCGCCTACGCGATCGATCGCTACACGAACGAGACCGGGCGTCTCTACGGCGTCCTGGACAAGAGGCTGGGCGAAGCCGACTACGTGGCGGAGGACTACTCGATTGCCGATATGGCGACCTACCCCTGGACACGCTCCATTGAACGCCAGGGGGTCGATCCGGCAGATTTCCCGAACGTAATCCGCTGGCAGCAGCGCCTGGAAGCGCGCCCTGCGGTCGCTCGGGGGTGTGCGATTCTGAGTGACCGTCAGCGCTCGGCAGACATGACGGATGAGGAGCGCGACATCCTGTTCGGCAATGCACAGTACGAACGGAGGTGACCTGCGCGAGAGTCTTCGCTCTGATGACGGTTCTCTCTGGAGAACGGCAGCCGGACCAACTCCCTTGACGCAGTTGGCGGAAAGGCAGGATTTCGGCCGTTGCAACCTGCGCTTCCGGACGGTCCGGGAGCCGACCACAGGCGGATAGTGTGATGCCACAGGAATCGACGACCCCGACCAGTCCCGCGAAACGGCGGCGATGGATGGGCCTTGCCCAGATTGCCGCGATTGTTGCGGCGGTCGCCGTTGCGCTGTATCTGGCCCAAGCGCCGGAACGTGTGGAACAAGGCTCGACCGCGGCCTCCACGCAGGCAACTCCGGTCGTCAGTGTCGTCCATCCGGCCACCACGACACATGTTCTCACGGTGCGTGTGACCGGGACGGTGAGAGCCCAAAGGCGCACCAGGGTGCGGGCCGAAGTCGATGGACGTGTCGTCTGGGTATCTCCCGACTTCAACGAAGGCGGAATGATCCCTGCGAACATGCCATTCATCAGGATCGATCCGCGCACCTTTGAAATCGATGTCGAGATGGCAAGGATGGCCGTCGCCGAAGCCGAGGCGGAACGTGCCATTGTCGAGGCCGAAGTCGAGGAAAGCGTTCGCTTGTTTGTCCGTGACAATCCAGGCGCAGACATTCCCGACGCACTCCGCCGTGCACCATGGGTCGAACGGGCACAGGCGAGACTCGGACAGGCGCAGGCAGCGCTCGAGCTGGCCGAACTGCAGCTTGCGCGCACTGCCATTTCGCTCCCCTTTGACGCCCAGGTGATTGCAACGGATGTCGAAGTCGGTGAAATGGCGGGGCCGGCTGCAACGGCAGGTCGTTCATCGAAGCTGGGGCTCGTCTATCGCCGGAACGCTCTGCAGGTCCGTGCGCCGATCGACCCGGCGGACCTTTCAATGCTCGCACCGGTTGTCGGACGGTCCGCCCGGGTCCACACGGCATTGGGCTCGTACGAAGCCCGGGTGGTCCGCACGTCGTCGGTGGTCGCCCCGGAATCACGTCTCACGGCTGTGTTCCTCGAGTTTGCGGAGCCCGGTTCACCGACGCAGTGGCCCCTGCCCGGCACCTTTGCGCGGGTCGACATCACAGGACCCGAACAACCCGGTGTCTACCTGTTGCCTGAATCCGCGGCCAGGGACCAGAACACGGTCTGGGTGGTGAGAAACGGCGTTCTCAACATGGAATCACCTGAAACCGTGACCCGGACTGCCGCCGGATGGGTGGTAAGGGAATTCGATGCCGGAGACGGCGTGGTCGTTGGCGCCCTGGCCGGCGCCAGCGAAGGCATGAAGGTCGTGCCGACCTCGGTATCGACGGAGAACTAGAGGGCTGCGAAGGGCCGTGCAGACACGCAAAACGGGCGATACGGCGCATTCGCCGGGGCGGGGGACATCGTGAAGAGAGGATTGATAGCCTACTTCGCCGGGAATCCAATCGCTGGCCACCTTCTGATGGCGTTGCTGATCGTGGGGGGGATCATCGCCGGTCTCAACCTCAACATCCGGTCGCTCCCGGAACTCGATCTGCGGACCATTTCCATCACCATGGCTTCACCTGGTTCCTCTCCCGGAGAGATCGAGGAGGACATAAATCGGCGTATCGAGGAAAGCGTGGTCGGTCTTCCGGGGGTCGCCAGAGTCGTCAGCACGGCATCGTCGGGTATCGCCAGGGTCGAGGTCGAACTCGAGACCTTCGCCAACGAGGATGCCGTGCTTGCGGATGTCAAGAACGCCGTCGACAGCATCGAGAGATTTCCGCCGGCTTCTGCCGAGCACCAGACAATAGAAATCAAGAAGATCTCCGGCGAAGTCATGACGTTGTCGGTATCGTCATCTGTCCTGTCCGAGCACGCCCTGCGCCAGGTGGCCGAAGGCATCCGCGATGAGCTGCTCGCGCTGCCTGCTGTCTCCGTGGTCCGGCTGAATGGAACGCGTGCGAGGGAAATCTCCATTCAGATTAACGAGGAGGAGCTGCGCCACTACAACCTGACCATGTCCCGTGTGGCGACAGAGCTTCGCCGGGCCTCGGTCAATCTGACGCTTGGCGAATTGCGAACCGACTCGGGCGGTGTGGTTCTCCACTCCTTCGGCAAGAAGGAAAATGCCGAGGATTTCGAGAACATTCCCCTGATCACCCGGGATGATGGCACCATCGTGAGACTGGGCGATGTGGCGACCCTTACCGACGGCTTTGTCGGGGACGACATCCTTTCCGAAGTCGACGGGAAGCCAACGGTCTTCGTGAGAGTCGAGGCATCCCGGACTCAGTCGCTTGTTGACATCGCGGAGGGTGTCGAGGGTTGGCTTGCCGGCTACCAGCCGCCCCTTGGTACGGAGGTCGCTGTCTGGAGCAACAGGGTCGAGCCGGTCTTCGACCGTTTTTCCGAGATCATCCGCAATGGCGCCATCGGGGCGATCCTGGTGTTGGTGTGCCTGATCCTGTTCTTCGATCTTCGCATTGCGTTCTGGGTGACGATCGGAATTCCACTGTCCTTTGTCGGTTCGCTCATGTTCTTTGACAGTGCGGACCTGACTCTCAACATGGGAACGCTGTTCGCGTTCTTCCTGCTGATCGGCATTGTCGTCGACGATGCCGTCGTGGTGGGGGAGAGTGTCGCGTCGGAACGCGAGAAGGGCAAACGCGGCCCGGATGCGGCGCTTGCCGGCGTACGGGCTGTCGCCGGTCCGATCACAGTCGGCGTCCTGACAACCGTGATCGCTTTCGTGCCGTTCCTCTTCGTCACGGCAGGGAACTACCAACTGGTCCAGGTCTTCCCGTATGTCGCCATGTTCGTTCTCTTCGTCTCCCTCATCGAGGCATTTCTCATCCTGCCATCCCATCTCTCCCATGACCGACCATGGAGCCTTGAGCCCCTTCGTGACATTCAGGAATGGTTCCGGCAACGATTCAGCGAGTTCCGGGATGCTGTCGTGTTACCCGCTGTTTCGTGGTCCATCCGTCATGTCTTCCTGACATTCGCTCTTGGATTCGTCTTCATACTCGCCGCTCTCTGGCTCGTGAGGTCAGAGAACGTTCCGGTGATCATCTTCGACAAGATGGCCCTGTTCGGAAACACGATTCAGGCCGACATCGCATTGCCGGTGGGTGCGCCATTCGGGGATACGGTCGCGACAGCGCGCCGCTTTGCCGAGGCTGCCAGTGAGATCAACGAAGAGTTCGAAGGAACGGCGATCAAGTCGATCAGCATCATTGCAGGAAATCCCGGCAGTCTTGGCTCATCCCGGACCGGCGAGGACGTCTCCATCCGCAGCCATCTTGCGTCGGTCCGGCTGCAACTCCATGAAAGGCCCTTCAGAAGGGTGTCTCCGGACGAGATCGAGCAGCTGTGGCGCCAGGCAGTCGGCACCATGCCGAACCTTGACTCGGTCACGTTCCTGACCACGCGTTTCCGGGCCAAACCCTCTGTCGCCTACGCTCTCATTCACGACGACCCGCAGACACTGACCGCGGCGGCGGGCGAACTCAGGGACTACATGTCGGCCATTCCCGGCCTCTACGACCTGTCAGACAGCCTGTCGCCCGGCAAACGCCATCTGGGTTTCGCACTGACACCAGAAGGCGAGGCCGCCGGATTGACACCGTTGATGGTCGGCAAACAGCTGCGGAGCCATTTCCACGGACTTGAGGTCCAGAGGATCCAGCGCGGCCGCGACGAAATCAGGGTTGTGGTCCGCTATCCCGCTGACCAACGAAGAAGCGTGGCGGATCTGGCGGACGAAAGGATCGTGCTGCCGAACGGGCGCGAGATTCCGCTCGCCACCGTGGCGGACATCACGGAAACGCGCGAACTCGCGGCGCGCATCCGTATCGACGGCAAGCAGGCGGCGTTGGTCAGCGCGTACACCGAATTCAGCACGATCACGCCGATTCAGGCCAGACGGACGATCGCGAACGATTTCCTTCCCGGGTTGGTATCGAAGTATCCGGGCCTGACGATCTCGCGGGATGCCGGAGCGCGGGACGAGCAGGACATGCTGGAGACGCTCGGGACTCTCGTCCCGATTGTTCTCATTGTCATGTACGGGTTGATGGCCTCCTTCCTCCGCAGCTACTGGAAGCCGCTCGTCGTGGTTGTCGGCCTCCCGATGGCATTCGCAGGCGCAGTGTTCGGGCACTGGCTGCTCGGCTGGCATCTGACGGCGATTTCCCTGTTCGGCATGATTGGGGTGGCCGGAGTCATCGTGAACGACATGGCACTGCTTCTCCACCGCTACAACGTGATCCGCAGGGAGAATGCGGCCCTCCCGGCAATCGCTGCCGCTTCTGCGGCCACGCGCGACCGCTTTCGCGCCGTTTTCCTGACCACCCTGACAACCGTGCTGGGTCTGTCGCCATTGCTCTATGAGCGCAGCGATGAACTCCTGTTCCTTGTTCCCTTCGTTGTCAGCATGCTGGGAGGACTCATCGCGGCTGGCATCTTCACCCTGTTCGTGTTGCCGGCGCTGGTCATGCTTGTCGAAGGTCGACGGGAAGCCTGACAACACCGGTGACTCCGGATCGCCGCCGGGCATAGCGCCGAGAGAATGCGACCCCGGAAAGGCTGTCACCGTTGCTCCATGAGCGATCCGTTCGGCGTCGGCATGCCGGGTCGACTGATTGCCGCGGACATCTTCATCCTGTTCGTCGTGACTGTGCCGGCCCGTGCTTGTCGAGGACCGCCCGGAAACGTGACGGGACCGATGACTTTCCGGATCGGAGCGTGGCACTGTTCATTGTCGGTGCACAGGATGGGGCACGGGATCATGAAGATCGCCGCCGTCAGGGTTTACCAGATGGATCTGCCGTATGTCGGCGGCCGCTATGCCTGGGGACCGGGGTGTGTTCTCGATGTCGCAAGGACGACTGTGGTGGTCCTCGAAACCGACTGCGGGCTCCTAGGATGCGGCGAATCGTGCCCGCTCGGCGCCACCTACCTTGCCGCTCATGCGCCGGGCATTCTCGCCGCTGCGCCGACTCTTGCCCGCGCGGTCATCGGTCTGGATCCCTTGCAGACAGGCGCCGTGGAAGAGGCCATGGACATGGCTCTCAAGGGGCACGGGTACGCCAAGTCCGCCTTCGATGCCGCGTGCTGGGACATCCTTGGCAAGGCTGTCGGACTGCCGGTGTCAACACTCCTGGGAGGCCGGCTCACGGACGGTGCCCCCATGTACCGGGTGGTGCCCCAAAAGCCGATTGAGGCAACGGTCGAGGAGATGGAGGCTCACCGGAGGACGGGCTACCGCCAGTTCCAGATCAAGATCGGTCAGGACCCCGACAGCGATATCGAGCGGATTCGCGCCGTTGCCGGACTGCTCCGGCCGGGGGAGATGGCCTTTGCGGACGCCAACACCGCGTACTCGGTTCACGACGCGGTGCGCGTGGTCCGGGCCATCCGTGATGTTGACGTCATCATCGAACAGCCGTGCCTGACCTATGACGAATGCCTGCAGGTTCGCAGCCGTTGCGATCACCCCATGAAACTCGACGAATGCGTCACCGGTCTTGACGTTGCTGTGCGTATTGTCGCTGATCGCTCGGCCGAAGTCGTGTGCCTGAAGATCTCCAACCTTGGCGGCCTCACCAAGGCCCGCCGGGCACGTGACTTCCTCGTGGCGCACGGAATTGACGTCGTCTGCGAGGACACATGGGGTGGCGAGATCTGCACAGCCACCTGCGCCCACTTCGCAACCTCGACCCCGGCCGCCTTTCAGCTGAGCACGACAGATCTCTGCAACTACAACACGGTGGCCTGCGGTACGCCCCCGCCCCGGGTCGCCGAAGGCCGGCTCTTCGCCTCCGATGCTCCGGGGCTTGGCGTCGAACCCGATTACAACAACCTCGGTCGTCCCGTTGCCGTCCTCCCCTGATCAGGAACGCATGCGGCCGCCATTGGCATCCCAGAGACACCGCCCGAGGATCCGGGCCGGATAGCGCTCACCGTTGATCTCGACCTCCAGGGCCGTATCGCCTGCGGCGAGTTCCGTTGGCACGTAGCCCATGGCCACCGATGTATTCGAGTTGTGGGCGAACCCCCCGGACGATACGTATCCGACGGCCTCGCCATCCTGCAGGATGGCTTCATCCGCCGAGACATCGATGTCATCGGTCTCGACCCTCATCGTGACGAGCTTCCTGGAGGGACCCTCTTCCCTCATCTTCAACGCCGCCTCCTTGCCGACGAAATCCTTCGTCCAGTCAATGAAGACATCGAGACCGCTCTCGGCAGCCGTGAAGTCAGGCCGGTAATCGAGACCCCATACCCCCCATGACTTCTCGAGGCGCAGACTCATCAGGGTCCGGGCGCCATACCAGCGCAGGCCGTGGTCAACCCCTGCCCTTTCAACCTCTTCGGCAAGCCGCAGCAGGTACGGCGGTGGCGTGTAGATCTCGTAGCCGAGTTCGCCGGAAAACGAGATGCGGTTGAGCAGCACGGGTACGCCGCCCACGATCGTTTCACGGCAATCGCGGAACCTGAGCGCCCCGGCCGACACATCATCACGGGTGAGCATCGCCAGCAGGTCTCTCGACGACGGCCCCGACAACGCGATGCCGTGAAGGTTCGCCGAGATGTTGCGATAGCTGACGCCGGTTTCCGGAAGCGCCGCCTCGAACCAGCGGCGATGGGCGTTCTGCATCACTCCTGACCCGATGACGACGAACCGGTCGTCCGCCAGGCAGGCCACCGTGAGGTCGCCGCCGAGCCTGCCCCTCGGTGTCAGCATCGGTGTCAGGGTCAGCCGGCCCGGGCCCGGCACGCGTCCGGCCAGCAGACGGTCGAGCATGGATCTCGCGCCCGGACCTCGAAACTCGTGCTTGGCGAAGTTGGCGATTTCAAGGGCTCCCACCTTCGTGCGCACCGCATCGACTTCCCTGGCGACGTAGTGATGGGCCCGTGAACGGCGGAAGGTCGGGTCTTCGAAAGCGTCATCGGCGCCGTCGGCAAACCACAGCGCATGCTCGAGGCCGAACGCCTGGTCCCAGACGGCGCCCTTCACGGTGAGCCTGTCATAGAGCGCCGTCGTCATCTGGCGGCGCCCCTTGGGCAGTGTTTCGTTGGGGAAGGTCATGACGAACCGGCGTTCGTAGTTCTCGGCGCTCTTGGTGGTTCCCCAGTCCGGTGTCGCGAAGTCGCCGAAGCGTGCGATATCCATGGCCCAGACATCAATCGAGGGTTCTCCTGCGATCATCCACTCGGCCATGCACAGGCCCACGCCGCCGGCCTGGCAGAATCCGGCCATCACTCCGACGGCCACCCAGTAGTTTCTCATGCCCGGAACAGGGCCGATCATCGGATTGCCATCGGGACCGAACGTAAAGGGACCGTTGATGATGTTCCTGATACCGGCCTCGCGCAGTGCTGGAATGCGCTCAAATCCGAGTTCCAGCCTTTCGGCAATGTTGTCGAGCTGCGGTTGCAGGAGTTCGTGGCCGAAGTCCGCCGGAGTTCCGTCAACGGACCAGGGCGTGGCATGCGGTTCATAGGTTCCGAGCAACATGCCGTTTCGCTCCTGGCGGAAGTACATGTTGCCCTCGTAGTCGATCCCGGCCGGCAGGCGCTCCTCCCGCTCGACGATCTCCGGGATGTCCTCGGTGATGAGGTAGTGGTGTTCCATGGGCTGGACAGGCAGGTGGATACCGGCCATCCGTCCCACCTCGCGCGCCCACAGCCCGGCTGCATTGACCACGTGTTCGGCGTGAACTGTTCCCGTCTCCGTCACCACGTCCCACGTGCCGTCGGCGCGCTGGCTGGTCTCCACAACCGGGGTGTGCGTGCGAAAGTCCGCGCCAAGGACGCGCGCCGCCCGCGCGTAGGCATGGGTCACGCCGGATGGGTCAATGTCGCCGTCCAGCGGATCCCACAGGGCAGCAATGTAGCGGGAAGGATCGATCAGTGGATGGCGCCTGGCCGCTTCCTCGACACTGATGAACTCCTGGTCCAGACCCATGTACCGCGCCTTGGACCGTTCCCGCTTGAGATAGTCGTGCCAGGCGTCGTTGGAGGCGAGATAGAAGCCTCCGGTGTTGTGGAGCCCCACGGACTGACCGGACAACTCCTCGAGTTCGGCATAGAGATTGATCGTGTATCCCTGGAGTCTCGAGATGTTGGGATCCGAGGAAATGGTGTGAATCTGACCCGCTGCGTGCCAGGACGATCCCGATGTGAGTTCGCTTCTCTCCAGAAGCAGGGTCTCCTTCCACCCGTGCCGGGCAAGGTGGAAGAGGATGGAGCAACCGACCACCCCGCCGCCGATGATGACAACCCTGACATGGTCCTGCACGTCAATCTCCCGTCATGGGTGGTTCAGAAACGCCGGTCCGGACGTCACGAAGACCAGGATCGGAACTCGTCCTCGGTCCGGTGTCCCCCGTCAAGGTGCCGGACCGGCGGAGTTTCGCGATCGCAGGTGCCGGCTATGGCAAGGGGACAGCGTGAGTGGAACGGGCACCTGACCTCGGCAATCTCGACTTAAGTGACACAGTACATTGCGTGGCGACCATGGCGGTATCCTCAGCGGAGTCCAGTATAGGGATGCAACCATCATCATCCAATGCGGCCCCGCGTCGTCGGCACTGTTTCCCGATGTCACGATCAGTGCTATGGCAGGCTCCTCATCCTACTTGATTTCCCGGTCTTCCCCTTGGTTGAGATCATCGAAGAACGGTCCCGCGACAGGCTCGCTGTCGAGACGATCGCCCGCATGTCGCTGGGCCACCGGCTTGTCGACAGTCCGGCGGCGCGGCTGCGTCAGGGCTCCCGCAAGTTAGCGAAACTGAGCCTTGTGGCTCTGGAAGAGGGGCGCGTCATCGCCACCATCCGGTGTTGGCCGGTGCTGATCGGCGCCGGAACCCGGGCGATTCAGATGGGTCCCGTCGCCGTCGACCCCGACCACAGGGGTCACGGCATCAGCCGGGTGCTGATCAACACGACCCTGGAACGGGCGCGCACTCTTGGACACCGAATCGTGGTGCTCATTGGTGACGGCGAACTCTACAGCCGCTACGGTTTCGAACCCGCGCTGCCACGGGGCATCACGCTGGCCGAGACACGTGACCGGGAACGGCTGCACGTTCTCGCCCTGGTGCCTGACGCCCTTGCCGGTCTCTCGGGCGTGGTGCGTCCCGATACCATTCCCGCACTTTGACAGCGGATCCACTGTCCATCGCACAGTGCGTCCATGCCCCTTGCGACAGAGCCCGGAGCGGGTGCCGGCATGCTTCTTCGCTCTTGGCGCCGCCAGCTTGCCGATGCACCGGCGATGAACGTCCATCCGACCATTATGACCCGGTCGTCGCGAGCCATCGGCGCAAGCCGGGATGCCGCCCACCATCACGAAACCGGAGCCTTGACACTGTCTGCCTGTGATGGGCCGGAACATGACAGGTGAGACCGCTTCTGCTAACTGTGCGGCAGTCCGCGCATCCGTCGCCAGGCGACCTCGTGCCCACGGACAATCACGCCGATCTTGAGGAGGCCATAGAGTGCCGACGTCCGAACAGGCCGCAATGCGTCCGAGCAAGACGGCTGAGCTTGTCGCAGCCGCCCGCGCACTGCACGTGCGCCGCGCTTCATCGCCGGTGTTCGACGACGATCTTGCGCTCGCCATGTGTGGGCCATTCTGGCGAAGTGTGGTCTCCAGCAAGCTCCTGTCCTGGCTGGTCGTTGACGGCATCCTGCGGCACATCAAGCCCATCATGCCGGCCGTTTACCTGCGTGCACGCTATGGCGAGGACCGTCTGGAAGCCGCCTTGAATCAGGGGATCGATCAGTACGTCATCGTTGGCGCCGGTTACGAGACCCTTGCAGGACGACGCAAGGACCTGATGGCCCGGCTGACGTTGTACGAGCTGGACCAGGCGGCAACGCAGGAGATGAAGAGGCGACGGATGCGAAAGGCCGGCATCGCGATACCCGAGGGCGTACGCTACGTCGCAGTCGACCTCAACACCGAGACCGTGCACGATGCGCTCGGCCGTACCGATTTCGACACCGCCCGGCCCGCGCTCTTCTCCTGGTTCGGTGTCACCTACTATCTCGATAGGGACGCAATAAGACGGACTCTGGAGAGCATCGCCCGGATGACGGCACCGGGCTCGGCGGTGATGTTCGACTATCTGGCGGACGAGGCATCGACGCCGGCCGACGTGCGCGACCTGCGGCAGCGGTGTGCCGAGTTCGTTGCGCGGCGCGGCGAGCCGTGGGTATCAAGCTTCGAGCCGGCCGAGATACCTGGATTCCTCGCTGACATCGGCTATGCAACCGTTGAGAACATTGAACCGGAAGCAGTTGGCTCCCGATACCGGTCCCGTGATCCGGAACTCGTCTATCCACCCGTTATCGGTTTCTGTCACGCAGCCACGGATGCAGCTTGATCGCTGCAGGGCGTTCGCGGCTCCTCAGGTGCCGGAAAGTTCCCGGCGCATGGTCGCCACACGTTCGGGAAGCGAGGTGAGACGATCGCGCCGGTGACGTTCGGCGGTGAGAATGGATTTCAGTGCGGCAAGACTGTCATCGACATCGTGGTTGACGATGACATAGTCGAAGGTCTCCCAGCTGGCGAGTTCACCCACGGCATCGCGCATGCGGCGCTCCATGTCCTGTGCGGTTCCGGTGCCTCGCAGTGCGAGCCGGCGCTCGAGTTCCGCTGCTGAAGGCGGCAGCACAAAAACCAGGACAACATCGTCCCCGAGAGACCGGCGAAGCTGCGCCGCACCCTGGCAGTCGATGTCCGACACCACGTCGCGGCCCTGGTCCAGCGCCGTCTCGACAGGTGCTCTCGGGGTTCCGTAGAGATTGCCAAAGACCGTCGCGTGTTCGAGGAGTTCGCCCCGGTCAATCATCTCCCGGAAGCGCCCGTGATCGACAAAGTGAAGGTCGCGGCCGGCCTCCTCTCCCGGTCGGGGGAGTCGTGTGGTGACCGAGACCGAGAACGCGATGGTGCCGTCTTCGTCAACCAGCCGGCGCACCAGCGTCGACTTTCCGGCAGCCGACGGTGCCGACAGCACCAGCATGAAACCCCGGCGGGCGCTCTCCGGCACCGGACTACCCCCCACCCCAGGTCCGCCCGCGCAGGCGCCCGGCAGAAGCCTTCAGGTACACAATCGCAGGCAGCATGGCAGCCTACTCCACATTCTGGGCCTGCTCGCGCAGGCGATCGATGGCCACCTTGAGGTTGAGCGCGGCATTGGTCAAAGGCACGGACTGGGACTTGGATGACAGCGTGTTGGCCTCGCGCAACAATTCCTGACAGAAGAATCCCAATTGGCGTCCGGGACTCGCCTGTCCGAGCAGGTCGCGCACCGCTGCGGTATGGGCTGCCAGGCGGTCGATCTCCTCACGGACATCGGAACGCGACACGAGGAGGGCAACTTCCTGGGCAAGTCTCGTGTCATCGATCGATGCATCGTCGACAAGATCGCGCACCCGTTCATCGAGGGCACGGCGAATCCGTTCGGGCTCACCACTGGCTTCGTCGTGTGCCAGTGCAACGAGGTCATCGACGTCGTCCAGCAGGCCACCGATGACTCCGGCAAGGCGGGCGCCCTCGGCGAGCCGGGATTCGACCAGGCGGTCGAGCACCGCGTCGAGACCCGAGGTGACTTCATCGGCCATGGCGGCGGTATCCGTCGTTCCATCCACAGTGACGACTCCCCGGACCGCCAGCAGTCCGGCGAGCGCTGCCGGCGACGGTGGACCCGCCCGTTTCTCCACGATGTGAACAAGGTCATCGAGAACGGCGTGGTTCACCACCACACCCGTCGCTTCGTCGGACTCCAGTTCCAGGGAAAGCGAGATGCTGCCCCGCGTCATCAGTCGCCCGGCCCGTTCCCGTACGGCGGGCTCAAGCCACTCAAGGCCGCCCGGAATCCGGCAACGAACATCGAGTCCCCTGCCGTTGACACTTCGCGCATTCCATGTCCAGCCGCGACCGGCCACACTGGCAACACCCGTCATGCCCTGAAATGCCACAAACCGCCTCCGACTGCACAAGGGTGACGGGTGATATCATGGGCACTTCGCCTGTGTCACTCTCGCCACGAACGCCATGACCCGACCTCCGACCTCCATCCTCATCACTGGCGCATCGAGTGGCATCGGAGCCGCCCTTGCCCGGGTCTATGCCGCGCCGGACACCACGCTCTTTCTCGGCGGGCGTGATGAACCGCGCCTGGCGGCGGTAGCGGACGACTGTCGCAGCGCCGGCGCCTGCTGCATCACTGGAACAGTCGATGTGACCGACCAGGATGCCATGGCCGACTGGGTGGCGGGCTGCAACGGCGCCCGCGCCCTCGACCTCGTGATCGCCAATGCCGGCGTCTCTGCCGGTTCCGGCTATACCGGCGAAACCGCAGACCAGGTGCGCCACCTGTTCCGCGTCAACGTGGATGGCGTCTTCAACACGGTCCTTCCGGCAATGCAGCTGATGGTGAATCGGGGCCAGGGACAGATCGCCGTGATGTCATCCCTCGCCAGTTTCAGGGGATTTCCGGGTGCACCGGCATACTGCGCCAGCAAGGCGGCCCTGCGTCTGTGGGGTGAAGGTCAGCGGGTCTGGCTGAGGCACCGTGGTGTACGACTCTCGGTCATCTGTCCCGGATTCGTGGAGACCCCGATGAGTCGGGACAATCCCTACACCATGCCGTTTCTCATGGACGCAGGCAGGGCCGCACGCCTCATCAGAAGGGGGCTGGAGCGCGACCGCGGGCGCATTGCCTTTCCATGGCAGACGTCCTGGCTCGTCCGGCTCCTTGCGAACCTGCCGCCGGCGCTCACGGACAGGCTGCTCGCCCGCATGCCGTCCAAGCCTGCGGTTCCGGAAGACCACCAGCCGGAGTGAGGTGCGGAAGGCGCCGGTCAGTGGCCGGAGCTCTGGCGGCGCCAGTGAGCTACGTTGCGGTTGTGTTCCTCGAGAGTGGCCGCAAAGGCATGGCCACCTGAACCATCGGCAACAAAGTAGAGGTCCGGAGTGTCGAGGGGGTCGAGAGCCGCAGCGATGGCCTCGCGTCCCGGATTGGCAATGGGTCCGGGAGGCAGCCCCTTGTGACGGTAGGTGTTGTAGGGATCATCGAACTGCCAGTCCGAGCGCAGAAGTTCCCGGCCAAGCGGTTCGACGCCTCGGGTCAGGGCATAGATGACCGTCGGATCCGATTGCAGGCGCATGCCGCGCTCGAGACGGTTGACGAGGACACCGGCAACGTGCCGACGTTCGTCCGCCCTGCCCGTCTCCTTCTCGACGATCGAGGCGAGGATCACCGCTTCCTCCGGTGAGTTGAGAGGCAACTCCCCGGCCCGGCTCGCCCACAGTTCAGCGACAGCGGTCTCCATGGCCTGCATCATGCGTCCGACAATCTCCTGACGCGTCGTGCCGCGTTCGAAGTGATAGGTTTCCGGCAACAGCGAGCCCTCGCGGGGAATGGCGGCGACCGTTCCATCGAGGGCAGGGTGGGTTTCGATGATGGCAAGCGCTGCGGTGCTGCTCAGTCCCTCGGGAAGGGTGAGGGCGTGGACCACAGTGTCGCCACTGACCAGCCTCGTGATGACGCTGCCGAGGGACTCGCCGGAGGCGAAGGCATACTCGCCGGCCTTCAGAAGGTGATGATCGCCTTGCAGAAGTGTGTGCAGCCGGAAGAGCGTGGTACTGGCGATGACGTTTCCAGCGTGGAGTTTCTCCGCGATCCCGGCCGCGCTGGTTCCCTCGATGATGATCAGGGTGGCCGGAGCCTCCAGGGGGCCTCGCCTCTCAAGTGCCGCCTGGAACCACAGGAATGCGGTGGCCAGGACAATGACCACGGTGCCGAGGAGACTGGCGACAATCCCCGCTTTCCGGCCCACCGTGGAGTCTCAGTGGCACTTGCCGATGATCAGCGTGGCGTTGGTGCCGCCAAAACCGAACGAGTTCGACAACGCCCGCCGGACCGGACGCTCCCTCGCTTCGTGAGGAACGAGATCGAGTCCCTGGCAGACCTCCTCGGGATCTTCGAGATTGAGAGTCGGCGGAACCAGGTTGTTCTGGACCGCGAGGATGGTGTAGATCGCCTCCACGCTGCCGGCGGCACCGAGCAGATGTCCGATCGATGACTTCGTCGAGGACATGCTGATGCTCGAGACGGCATCGCCAAACAGGCGCCTGACGGCGCCAATCTCGATTTCATCCCCCATCGGTGTCGAGGTCCCGTGGGCGTTGATGTAGTCGATGTCCTCCGGGATCAACCCGGCATCCTCGATGGCGGCTTTCATCGACCGGTATCCGCCATCTCCGTCAGGCGGCGGAGCTGTGATGTGATGGGCATCGCCCGACAGGCCATAACCCAGGATCTCCGCATGGATCCGGGCTCCACGCCGCCGCGCGTGGTCGTACTCCTCAAGCACGACAATGCCGGCCCCCTCGCCCATGACGAACCCGTCCCTGCCCTTGTCCCAGGGCCGGGAAGCCCGTTCCGGTTCGTCGTTGTAACTCGTGGAAAGCGCCCGCGATGCCGCAAATCCGGCGATCCCCAGCTGGCAAACAGCAGCCTCGGCGCCTCCGGCCACCATGACGTCCGCGTTGCCGCACGCGATCAGGCGGGCGGCATCGCCGATGGCGTGGGCGCCGGTGGAGCAGGCCGTCACCACCGAATGGTTGGGGCCGCGATAGCCGAAGCGGATGGAAACATGGCCCGAGGCGAGGTTGATGAGAGCCGACGGGATGAAGAAGGGGCTGATCCGGCGCGGTCCCTTGTCCCGCAGAATCAGGGAACCGTCCTGGATGGTCTTCAAACCGCCAATGCCGGAGCCGATCAGGACACCTGTGCGCCGCTGTTCCTCCACGTCATCGATGATCCAGTCGGCATCCTCGACAGCCTGCTGGGCTGCGGCGATGGCATAGATGATGAAATCATCCATGCGCCGCTGCTCCTTCGGCTCCACGTACCTTGCTGCATCGAACGCGCCGTCGCCGCTGCCGCATGGCGGCTGCCCGGCAATCTTGGCCGGCAGATCGTCAACGGGAAAGTTCTCGATCCGGCGGATGCCCGAGGCACCCGAGACAATCTGGGACCAGTTGTGGACAACGCTCGCTCCGAGCGGTGTCACCATGCCGAGTCCGGTCACCACGACCCGGCGGGGCCGGCTTGCGGCTGACATCATGGCAGGCAGGAGGCGGAGATACCGGTCACTGCCTCAGATGTGCTCTTCAATGTAGTCGATCGCATCCTTGACAGTGACGATCTTCTCGCCGGCATCGTCGGGTATGGCGATACTGAAGGCATCCTCGAATGCCATCACGAGTTCGACCGTGTCGAGGCTGTCGGCCCCGAGGTCATCGATAAAACTGGCACCATCGACAACCTTGGATTCATCGACTCCAAGATGCTCTATGACGATTGATCGTACACGTTCAGCTGTATCGCTCATGTTCGAGCCGCCTCCGGTCCTGAATGGGTCTGGGGTGTCACGTTCCTTGTGCCGCCTCGACGGATGCTCTCCGGGGAACGCCTGTCTCTACCATAAACCCGGCACAGGGCGATAGGTCAAGACAGCGCCACGGCAGGAAAGATCAACAGGCGACTCACGGCATCGCCATACCACCGTTCACGTGGATCGTCTGTCCCGTGACATAGGCGGCGTCGTCGCTGGCAAGCCAGGCTACGGCTGCCGCCACCTCGTCGGCCGTTCCGAGGCGGCCTGCCGGAATTCGGTCGAGAATGGAGTCGCGAAGCGATTCCGGCAGTTGGTCTGTCATCGCCGTATCAATGAAACCGGGTGCGACGCAGTTCACCGTGATGCCACGCTGCGCCACCTCCAGGGCCAGCGACCTCGTCATCCCCGCAAGGCCGGCCTTGGCTGCCGCATAATTGGCCTGCCCCGGATTGCCGGTGTGGCCCACCACCGACGTGATGTTGATGATGCGGCCATGACGCCGCCTGATCATGCCGCGCAGCAGAGGCTGAATGATGTGGAAGGCCGACGACAGATTGAGGTCGATGACCTGTTGCCACTGATCGTCACCAAGGCGAAGGGCGAGGGAGTCGTCGACGACTCCGGCATTGTTGACAAGGATGTCGATGTCCCCGGCAGCCTTGGCGAGGGCCCGCGCCGCCTCGGCGGTCCCCAGTGCGGCCACCACGACCGTCGCCGTTTCGCCTAGGTCCGCAGCCAGGGAATCGAGGGCCTCGCGGCGGCGTCCGGAGAGCACGACGGCCGCACCCCGGGCGCAGAGTCGCCTGGCGATCGCAGCACCGATGCCGCCCGAGGCTCCGGTGACGAGGGCCGTCCGTTCCGTCAGATCGTCATGCATGGTGTCATCCCCAATTGTGTAGCCCGTACAGGAAGCATGCGCCGTCGAAGCAGGCTATCCGCCCGGCGCGAATCGTCAAAGGGCGTTGAGGAATGCTTCGACATCTCGCGGGGTCTCCACCGGCACAGCCTTGATGTCCCGGTCGATCTTGCGCATCAGCCCGCACAACGTCTTGCCGGTACCGAGTTCGGCCACCGACCCGATTCCATGTTCCGCGAGTCCGCTCATGCTCTCACGCCAGCGCACCCGGGCCGTGACTTGCTCGACAAGGAGACGGCGCATGTCTGCCGGCGCCGTTTCCGGCCTTGCGGTTACATTGCTCACCACCGGAACAGCGGGAGTGGCGAACGTCACCTCCGCCAGGGCCTCTTCCATGCGCCGGGCAGCGGGCTCCATGAGAGGGGAATGAAAGGGTGCGCTCACCTGGAGTGGCACGACACGACCGGCGCCGCGCTGCGATGCCAGATCCGATGCCGCCTCGACCGCCTCCTTCTTTCCCGACACCACGACCTGCGAGGGCGCGTTGTCGTTGCCGACGACACAGATGCCGGCGTGTGACGCTTCGGCAGCGATGCCGGTGACGTCGTCGATCTCCAGCCCGAGCACTGCCGCCATCGCGCCTTCACCGGCTGGCACCGCTTCCTGCATTGCCCTGCCGCGCAAGTCGAGCAGGCGTGCCGTTTCTGCAAGGCCCAGCACCCCGGAGGCCACCAGAGCCGAGTACTCGCCAAGGGAATGACCCGCCGCCAGCCGGCACAGCGCCTGAACCGGTTGTCCGCTCTCGGACACGATGACTCGCAGCACCGCCACGGAAACCGCCATGAGGGCCGGCTGGGCATTGCTGGTGAGCGTCAGGTCGTCGGCATCGCCCTCGCGCATCAGCCGCGAAAGGTGGCGTTCGAGGGCATCGTCGACTTCCTCGAACACTTCACGCGACACCGCAAAGGCATCGGCGAGTTCTGCCCCCATGCCGGGGCGCTGGCTGCCTTGTCCCGGAAACACGAACATGCGAGTCATGGCGATTGAAACCTGCCGTGGTTGTCCGACGGGCACTCAACGAAGGGCAGCCACCGGTTGTCAAGGCCCCGGCAAATGCCGGACGGCAAAATCGCTTGCATCCCCCCGTGCAGTCCCTATAGTGCGCCACCCTTGCGACCGGGTGGCGAGCCGGTCGCAAGCAGGTTGTCGTGCCCGCACCATGCCTGGCGCGAGTCTGATGTTCCGGATCAACGATGTGAGCTGAAAGTTCGATGCCGTTCTACGAGAGTGTCTTTATCGTCCGCCCGGACTCCTCTCCGCAACAGGTGGAGGCCCTTGCCGGAAAGATGGAAGCCCTGGTCCAGGAGGGCGGAGGCGATGTTCCCAAGACCGAAATCTGGGGACTGAAATCCCTGGCATACCGCATCAAGAAGAACCGCAAGGGCCACTACGTCTTCATGAATGTCGATGCGTCGGTCGAGACGCTCGGTGAACTCGAGCGCAACCTGCGTTTCAACGAGGACGTGCTTCGCTTCATGTCGGTGCGCGTCGACCGCCTCGATTCAGAGGTCTCGCCCATGATGCGCAACAAGTCGAGCCGCGACGACCGTTCAATCCGGCGCAATACCGGTGAGGAGAAGCCGCAGGCCTCGGAGACCGCGGAGACCACGGACGCCGAAGCGAAGGAAGGAGAATCGTGATGGCTGCTCCTGCCCGCAGACCTTACTGGCGCCGTCGCAAGTCCTGTCCGTTTTCCGGACCTAATGCGCCGGTGATCGACTACAAGGACGTCAAGCTGCTGCAGAGATACATATCCGAGCGGGGGAAGATCGTCCCGTCACGCATTACCGCCGTCTCGGCCAAGAAACAGCGCGAACTCGCAAAGGCGATCAAGCGCGCCCGCTATCTCGCGCTGTTGCCCTACGTCGCACAGTAGGCGCACGTCGTCCTTGCCCGTGAAGAACAGGGCAACCCCTCTCAACCCGTTCGTTCCCCTGGTGGCGATGGTCGCGGCCTTTGCCAGCGCGCTGCTCTTCGGGTTCGGCATGGCATCGTCGTTCTGGGGCCTGTTCCTGGTCATCGCCTCGCCGCTGCCGATCTACGTGGCAGGTCTGGGTTGGGGATCCCTTGCGTCGGGATTCGCCGGCGTTCTCGCCGTCACCTGCCTGCTGATGTTCTTCGATCCGGTGATGACCAGCGTCTACAGTCTGGGGTTCGTGGTTCCCGCTTTCATTCTCACGCATCTCGCCATCCAGCCCGTGTCGGGGACCGACGAGGCGCCGCGCTGGCTGGCGTCCTCCGCTCTCGCAAGAGTGTTCCTTGTTGTCGGTCTCGTCGAGATCACCCTCCTCACCATCGTTCTCACGATGACCGAGGCAGGGCTCGCAGGCACGGTGCGCGGCAATCTCCTCGAAGTTGCAAGCTGGTTCGAGCAATCGGACGAGGAGTCACGACAGGCGATGGCGGATCTTGTCGACTTCTGGGATTCCCTGGTGCCGGGCACTCTGGTGGGCGGAATCATGATCGGTCATGCAGTCATGGGGGCACTGGCTCAGGGACTGCTGGTCAGCTTCGCTACTCCGATGCGTCCCTCGCCCGTATTCTGGCAACTGCGCCTTCCGGTATGGCCCTCCATCGCTGCCCTCGTCGCCGCTGCGGTGGCGCTGGGTGTCGACACGCTGGCTGGATCGACTGGCGGAATGGCGGCCTTTGTGGTTTACCTTGCGACGGGATTTGTTCTGGTCCTGGGCACGGGTTTTCTGCTACAGGGCCTGGCGGTTCTGCACGCACTCACCCGTGGCCTGGGGATGCAGCCCTTGTTCCTCATGGCAGCTTACGTGGTCGTGCTCGTCTTCCAGCCATTCGGCGCCCTGGCCTTCGCGGCCGTCGGGTTTGCCGATTGCTGGGCGGGATTTCGTGAACGGTTCGGCGTCGCTGACGGCGCCTGAGTATGGAGACCCACAATGGATATCGTTCTCCTTGAACGCATCGAAAAGCTCGGGAACATGGGCGACGTGGTCGCGGTGCGTCCCGGCTACGCACGCAACTTCCTGCTGCCCCAGGGCAAGGCACTGCGGGCGACGCGGGACAACATCGCCCGCTTTGAAGCCGAGCGGGCCGAGCGCGAGGAACGCAACCTCGAGCAGCGCGGCTCGGCGGGGTCCCTCAAGGAAAAGATCGAGGGCGTCCACGTCACGCTCATCCGCCAGGCAGCCGACAACCTGCAGCTCTATGGTTCCGTCAAGGCGCGCGACATTGCCGACGGACTTGCAGCCATGGGCTTTCCGGTAGACCGCCGCACCGTCGTGCTCGATCGCCCGATCAAGACCCTGGGTCTCTTCGAGGTCACCACCCTCCTCCACCCGGAGGTGTCGGCGACGGTGATCGCCAATGTGGCCCGCACGGCTGACGAAGCCATGATCCAGGAAGCCACCGGACGCGCCTTCCACCGCGCCGACGAGGAAGAGGAAGAAGCGGAGGAGGTGGTCGAGGGAGAGATGGATGAAGAGGCGGTGGATGAGTCCGCCGGAGAGGACGTTGACGACACGCCACTCCAGGAGTGACGATATCCGTGTCGGAATAGCGATCGGGAGGAGGCATGCTTATCTCCGGGCTTCTCAGGCGGTTCGTGTCGGTCGGCCATCTGCGAATCATCGATGCCCGGAACCGTGTGCATGACTTCGGCACCGTCGGCGAGACACCGTCTGTTGCCGTGCGCTTCCACGAACCGGGACTGGTCCGCAAGATTGCCCTCAATCCCCGCCTGGCAGTCGGCGAGGCCTACATGGACGGCACGCTCACCATCGAGGATGGGACGATCGTCGATTTCTGGGAGGTGATCGGCCGCAACTACCGCAATCTCGGCAGCGATGATTCCATGGGCCGCATCGCCACCTGGCTACGTCGCCACCTGCTCGGGCCGATGCAGCAGTACAATCCCGTCGGCAGGGCACGGCGCAATGTCGCCCATCACTATGACCTCTCGGACGAACTGTTCGATCTCTTTCTCGATGCGGACCGCCAGTATTCCTGCGCCTACTTCGCCACACCCAACAGCACGCTGGATCAGGCCCAGGCGGACAAGAAACGGCACATTGCCGCCAAGCTTCTCCTGGAACCAGGCATGAAGGTTCTCGACATCGGTTCGGGCTGGGGCGGCATGGGCCTCTATCTGGCGCAGGTTGCCGATGTCGACGTCACCGGTGTGACCCTGTCACGGGAGCAGCACGAGGTCTCCACCAGACGGGTGCGCGAGCATGGCCTCGAGGACCGGGTCAGGTTCCAGCTGAAGGACTACCGCGAGCTCGACGAGACCTTCGACCGCATCGTCTCCGTTGGCATGTTCGAACACGTCGGTTCACGCCACTATCCCGAGTTCTTCGACAAGATCCGTGGGCTGCTGCGGCACAACGGAGTCATGTTGCTGCACTCGATCGGCTGGACAGGTGAACCGAGCAACACCAACCCCTGGATCCGCAAGTACATCTTCCCCGGCGGTTACACACCGTCCCTCTCCGAGGTGCTGGCGCCCCTGGAACGCGCCGGGTTGATCGCCACCGACATCGAGATCCTGAAGACGCACTATGCGGAAACCCTGAGACACTGGTACCGGAGATTCGCCGAGAACCGGGACAGGATCCGCGACCGGTACGATGAGCGTTTCTGCCGCATGTGGGAGTTCTACCTCCTGGGGAGCGAATCATCCTTCCGCCACAGCGAACACATGGTATTCCAGCTGCAACTCTCCAGGGAGCGCCTCGCGACTCCGGAGATTCGCGACTACATGGTCGACTGGGAACGGGCGCACCGCTGAACCGGTCACCCCCGATCCCCTGAATCCCACAGACAATCCCCTGCAATCTCTCCCGGAGCGATCCACTCCGGCAGCGGTTTCGTGCCATACTGCGGCGGATGAAACATCCGCTCGTACCATGACGCAAACCGGTCTCGATGAGCTCAAACCCCACGGCGAGGCCGGGTACCGTCCGCTGCCCTACAACGAGCAGGCGGAGCAGTCACTGCTCGGCGCCCTCCTGGTGAAAAACGACATCCTCGAAGACATCGAGCGCATCCTGCAGCCCGAGTCCTTTTTCATTCCGGTGCATCGAAGGATCTACACGGCGATCCGCCACGTCGTCGACAAGGGTCAGATCGCGACCCCCATCACCCTTGGCGCCTACTTTGCCGACGACGAGGCGCTTTCCGGCGTCGGCGGCACCGGCTATCTCGCCAAACTCGCCGCATCGGCGGCCATGATCATCAGCGCCGACGACTTCGCCCGCCAGATCCAGGAACATCATCTGCGCCGGCAGCTCGTCGACATCGGCGAGACCATGGTGAACGATGCCTACGAGTTCACCCTCGACCTCGACGCGATGGCGCAGATCGAGGAGGCCGAGAAGTCGCTCTTCGAGCTTGCCGAACACGGCGAGGTGAAGCGGGCCTTCCGGTCCTTTCAGGAAGTCACGGTTCCGACCCTGGAGATGATGGAAGCCACGTTCCGCGACAGCAGCGGATTGGCGGGACAGTCCACGGGACTGAAGAATCTGGACGACCAGATCGGCGGCCTGTCGCGGACCGATCTTCTGGTTCTGGCCGCCCGCCCGGGCATGGGAAAGACGTCGCTTGCCACCACGCTCGCCCTCCACGTCGCCAGACACAATCTCGAGGAAGCCGGCTCAGGCAATGACTCACCCGGTCGAGTCGGCATCTTTTCCCTCGAAATGTCCGCCGAACAGCTGGTCGCGCGGATGCTTGCCGAGGAAACCGGCATCCCCTCGCAGTTGATCCGCAACGGTCTCATCAAGCTGTCCGACTTCGAGGACCTGGTGACCACGGCTAAGCGCCTTGAGACCCTACCATTGCATATCGACGACACCCCGGCTATCAGCATTGCCCAGTTGCGCGGCCGTGCCCGCCGCCTCAAGCGCCAGTCGGGCGGGCTCTCCCTCATCATCGTCGACTATCTGCAACTGGTCGTCTCGGCGCACCGCCCGGGCGGCGAAAGAAACAGGGTGCAGGAAGTGTCCGAGATTACCCAGGGTCTCAAGGCCCTGGCCAAGGAGCTCGACGTTCCGGTGATTGCCTGTTCGCAGCTCTCCCGGGCCGTCGAGCAGCGCGAGGACAAGCGGCCTCTGCTGTCGGATCTTCGCGAGTCGGGGTCCATCGAACAGGATGCCGACATCGTCATGTTCCTGTTCCGCCAGGAGTACTACCACGAGCGCAGGAAACCGCAGCCCAAGGACGACGAGGACGAGAACGACCCGGCCTACCGCCGCCGCCTCGAACGGTGGGAAGAGGAAATGCAGGATCTGCGCGGCGTCTCGGAGATCATCGTTGCCAAGAACCGGCACGGACCAACCGGGGAGGCAAAGCTGCATTTCGATTCCTCGACCACCAGGTTCATGGATCTGGACAGTCGCTACACAACCCATGACGGATCCTATTGACGCGCCGGTCTCCCGGCTTGTCATCGATCTCGATGCGCTCACACGCAACTGGCAGACCCTCGCGCAGATGGTCCGGCCAGCGGAGTGTGCCGGAATCGTCAAGGCAGACGCCTACGGCCTGGGTGCGGCGCAGGTGGCGCAGTCCCTGTCACGCGCCGGATGCCGGCGCTTCTTTGTCGCCAATCCGGATGGTGCTGCAGCGCTTCGGCCCGTTCTCGGCGATGCGGCAACGATCTACGTGCTCAACGGCCTCATCGCCGAAACCGGCGACCTTTCCGCCCTCGGCCTGGTTCCGATTCTCAACGATCTCGGGCAGATCGTCCGATGGGCCGACGAGGCGCGGCGCCTGGAACAGCGCCTGGGTGCCGTCGTTCACATTGACACCGGCATGTCGCGGCTGGGACTGCCACCGGAGGAAGCAGCGAGACTGGCCGCCTCTCCCGAACTCCTGGCGCCACTCGATCTTCACTTCGTCATGAGCCACCTTTCGTGTGCCAGCGAGCCCGAGCGGGCTGAAAATCACCGTCAGCTTGAGTTGTTCCGGAATGCCATGCTGTCATTTCCGGGAACCCGCGCCAGCCTTGCCAATTCTTCGGGCATTTTTCTCGGCAAGGCCTGGCACCATGATCTCGTGCGTCCGGGCTATGCTGTCTACGGCGGCAACCCGACACCCTCAGGAGCCAATCCCATGGAACCGGTCATCCGGCTGAAGGCCCAGATCATCCAGGTGCGCGAGGTGCCGGCCGGCACGCGTGTCGGTTACAGTGGAACCTACACGACAGAACGTGCAACGCGCCTTGCCACCCTGCCGGTCGGCTATGCAGACGGCTACCCACGGACACTTGGCAACCTTGCGCATGCCTGGATTGGTGACAGTGCCGTCCCCGTGGCCGGACACGTTTCCATGGACCTGATGACACTGGACATAGGCGATTTGCCGGAGGACAGGGCCCATGTGGGAACCTGGGTCGACCTGATCAGGGGGCGCACCATGCTGGACGAACTGGCCGCAAGGGCAGGCACCATCGGCTACGAGTTGCTGACATCACTTGGCGCCCGCTACGCGCGCCATTGGCTCGGTGGGACGTGTGGATGACCACAGCGTCCTTGCCCTCGGGTCGACGCCGCCGGCGGCTGGCCGGATGAACCCGCTGGCTTCAATCGGCGCGACGTTCCTCGCCTTTCTCGCCGGAACCGGGCGGATTGTTCTCTTTGCCGCTCTCGGTCTTGCCAGTTGTGTCACGCCACCCTGGGACGTGCGCAACATCGGCCGCCAGATTATCGACATCGGCTTCTATTCGCTTCCCGTGGTCGGCCTGACGGCGATCTTCACCGGCATGGTCCTGGCCCTGCAGAGCTACACCGGTTTCTCGCGCTTCGAGGCGGAAGACGCCATAGCAGGAATCGTCGTTCTGTCCGTCACCCGTGAACTTGGACCGGTTCTCGCCGGTCTCATGGTCGCCGGGCGAGTTGGCGCGGCGATGGCGGCCGAGATCGGCACCATGCGTGTCACCGAACAGATCGATGCCCTGACGACACTTCAGGCATCTCCACGTCGCTATCTCGTCGCGCCGCGCCTGATCGCCGCGACACTGACCCTTCCCGTGCTCGTTCTGGTGGCGGATGTCATCGGCGTCTTGGGGGGCTATCTCGTGTCGATCCACAAGCTGGGTTTCAACCCGTCGGTCTATCTCGCCAGCACCATCGATATCCTCGAGCCGATCGACGTGATCTCGGGTCTCGTCAAGGCTGCCGTGTTCGGCTTCCTCGTGGCTCTCACGGGGTGCTATCACGGCTGGCACTCGAGGCGGGGAGCCCAGGGCGTGGGACAGGCGACGACTCTTGCCGTGGTGTCGGGATCCATCCTCATCCTGACCTTCAACTACATCGTCACGGAGATCTTCTTTTCGCGATGAACCAGCCCATGATTCGCGTTCGCGACCTGCGGAAGAGCTTCCCGGCACGGCGTGTGCTGGACGGCGTGAGTTTCGACGTCGCGCAAGGCGAGGCATTCGTCATCATCGGTGGTTCCGGGTCCGGCAAGTCCGTCACTCTCAAGTGCATCCTCGGCCTCATCAGGCCCGATGCAGGAGAGATCATGATCGACGGGACGGTCATCCGGCCAGCGGATACCGGGGTCATGGCGCGGTTCGGCATGTTGTTCCAGGGTGGGGCGCTGTTCGACAGTCTTGCGGTATGGGAAAATGTCGCCTTCCGGCAGATCCATACCGGCGCCATGAATCGCACGCACGCGAGGGACTCCGCCTGTGAAACCCTCGGCCTGGTCGGGCTCGGAGAGGATGTCGCCGATCTCTTTCCCGCCGAACTGTCAGGAGGCATGATGAAACGGGTCGCCCTGGCCCGCGCCATCTCGTCCCGGCCCGACATCGTCTTCCTCGACGAGCCGACAACCGGCCTTGATCCGATCATGGCCGATGTCATCAATGATCTCATCGTCCAGGTGAGCCGCCGTCTTGGCATCACCACCATCTCGATCACCCATGACATGGCGAGCGCACGCAAGATCGCAGACCGGATTGCCATGCTGCATGACGGGCGTCTGGTCTGGCAGGGCAGCGCCGCCGACATCGACCGGAGCGGCAGCGCCCATGTCGACCAGTTCGTCAACGGCCGCGCCGACGGTCCCATCTCCATGAGTGTGCTGCGTCCGTGAGTCCTCGGGGCAGCGCAAGGCCGGTACGGGTCCCGATTCTGGACACAGTGCCACCTGTCATGCAAAGAGGACGGACCGGCGGCGGCCATGATGGCGCGGTTCTGCCGTATGGGAACGCCGGTGGCAGAGGGCAAACGGCATGAACGACCTGCCGGTCACCGTCACGGACCTCGTCATTCTCGGGGTCATCTTCATTTCCGGGTTCCTCGCCTACTATCGCGGGGCCATGCGCGAGTTCCTCTTCCTCGCCACCTGGGGAGGGGCCGCCATCGCGACGGTCTACCTCTACGACCACTCCTGGCCCATCCTGGCCAGCTGGATCGGCAATGATCCGCTGATCGTGGCGATTGCCAATGCGGCAGGCCTGTTCGTTGTCGCACTCGCCTGCCTCAGTCTCGTGTCCTCACTGGTGGTGCGGCGGACCCGGGCAGCCGGGCTTGACATGCTCGACAGATCCGTCGGGTTCGTGTTCGGCCTTGTCCGCGGCGCGCTTGTGGTCTGCCTCGTCTTCCTGGTCTACGGCCTGCTCGCCCCCGCCGGTGAACGGCCGGACTGGATCGAGGAAGCGCGACTCACTCCGGTCATTGACCAGGGATCCCTGCTGCTCATCGAACTGGCGCCCGAGGAATGGGATCTCGACAGCGACGATTTCCTGATCCGGACGAGGAACGCGGCGGCCGAAGAGGCCCTGCGGTCCTACAGCGACCTGATTGATCCCCAGGCGCCGGCCAGTGATGCTGACGCCGAGAGTGAGGAGGGGTACAATGAGGAGGACCGATCGGCGCTCGAATCCATCATCGCTGGCGACGAATGAACAAGGGCCGACAGATGTGACCCGATTCCTGCCGCGGCACCCCTTCGATGACGACAGGTTGCACGAGGAGTGTGGTGTCTTCGGTATCTTCGGAGCCGAGGATGCAGCGGCGCACACGGTGCTCGGTCTGCATGCCCTTCAACATCGTGGGCAGGAATCCGCCGGCATCGTCTCCTTCGACGGTTCCCAGTTTCATGTCCACCGCAACCTTGGCCTGGTATCGGAAATCTTCTCGAACAGTGCCAATGTCGGCGCACTGACGGGCCGTTCCGCCATCGGGCACAACCGCTATGCGACCACTGGTGGAACACTGCTCCGCAACGTGCAGCCCATCTTCGTCGAGACCGACCAGGGCGGCCTGGCGGTTGCCCACAACGGCAATCTGACCAACGCGAACCAGGTGCGCGACAGACTGGTGCGCAAGGGAGCCATTTTCCAGTCGACGTCCGACACAGAGACCATCGTCCACCTTGTGGCGCTGTCGACACACGCCACCATTCCGGACCGGCTGATCGATGCCCTGAAACAGGTTGTCGGCGCCTATTCTCTGGTGGCGCTCACCAACGAGGCCATGATCGGAGTGAGGGATGCCCTCGGTGTGCGCCCTCTCGTGCTTGGCCGCTTGGGAGACGCCTTCGTCCTCGCTTCCGAAACCTGTGCCCTCGATATCATGGGGGCCACATTCGTACGGGACGTGGAACCCGGTGAACTCATCGTCATCGATGCGGCGGGCCTGACCTCGTACCACCCCTTTCCGCCCCGCCGAAGCCGGTTCTGCATCTTCGAGTACATCTATTTCTCGCGGCCCGACAGCCGGGTCGAGGGCCATTCAGCCTACACGCTCCGGCGGCGGACCGGCGCCGAACTGGCGAAGGAAAGTCCGGCTGACGTCGATGTCGTGGTGCCGGTCCCCGATTCCGGGACCCCGGCGGCACTCGGATTTGCGGAACAGTCCGGCCTGCCGCTGACCTTCGGCATCATCCGCAACCACTATGTCGGCCGTACCTTCATTGAACCCGGCCAGAACATCCGCCATTTCGGTGTCAAGCTGAAGCACAATGCCAATCGCGTGGAACTTTCGGGCAAGCGCGTTGTCCTCATTGACGATTCCATCGTCCGCGGCACGACTTCGACGAAGATCGTCTCCATGGTCCGGGACTGCGGCGCCCGCGAGGTTCACATGCGCATCGCCAGCCCACCGAACACTCATTCGTGTTTCTACGGTGTCGACACACCTTCGCGTGATGAACTGCTGGCTTCGCGGTTCAGTGTCGACGAGATCGCGGCATTCCTCGGCGTGGACAGCCTCGCCTTCATCACGGCCGACGGCCTCTACCGGGCAACCGGACACAAGGAGGGACGCGATGCCGCGAAACCCCAGTACTGTGATGCCTGCCTGACCGGTCACTATCCCATTCCCCTGGTTGACCGGGACGGCGGTTACGAGGCGAATCAGCTCTCGTTCCACTACGAATCCCTGTGACATGACCGAACCTGCGGGCGGACGACTCGACGGACGCATTGCGCTGGTAACCGGCGCCTCTCGAGGCCTTGGCGCAGCCGTGGCGAGAGGCTTTGCCGCAGAGGGCGCACGCTTGGTCCTCGTAGCACGCACGACTGGCGGTCTCGAGGAGGTCGACGACGCGATCCGCGCCGGTGGCGGCCTCACCCCGGTCCTGGTGCCTCTCGACCTTGCCGATGGAGAGGCCGTCGACCGCCTGGGCGGAGCGCTTTTCGAGCGATATGGAAGACTTGACGTCCTCGTCGGCAACGCGGCCCTCCTCACTGCTCTCTCTCCGACGCACCACATCGCGCCGCAGGACTGGCAGCGCTCCCTGGATGTCAACCTGACGGCCAACTGGCGTCTGATCCGCGCCATGGATCCGCTTCTCAGGCAGTCGCCGTCAGGCCGTGCCATCTTTGTGACGTCCGGGGTCACGGCCTCACTTCCGCCCTACTGGGCCGCCTACGCGGCCACCAAGGCAGCTCTCGAAGCCCTGGTGACATGCTGGGCGGGAGAACTGGCGAAGACGGAGCTTAAGGCCAACCTCGTCGATCCGGGAGTGCTGCGCACAGCCATGCGGGCCCGCGCCTTTCCAGGCGAGAACCCGGAGTCTCTCGACGAACCGTCGTGCGTCGTCGAGACCTTCATCTCCATGGCCATGCCCGACTGGACACTGAACGGCGCCCGGATCGCCGCCGCCCACACACGGGAGGCAGGCTCGTCCGGCACCTTGTAGTTGGAGAACGTCGCTTTCCTGGGCGGAAACCGAGGTCATGGATCACTGGCAAGCGTCGAGACGTCTACTGCCGCTGGGTCATGTCCAAACTGGCACAAGAGAGTTGCGAACCGTCGATCTCCTGGCAGCCCGACCACAGACGGAACCCCGCGATCGCGCAGGTGCGATGCGATCGATGGCGTGTCAGTCTGGCGGCCCATGCAATCGGGTGATACTACGGCGACCACAGGTTAGCCGTTTGATAGACGCATGATCGTGACCTTGCACTCCCTGGACGACCTGACGCTCGACACGGCTTGGGAGGTAGGCTTCAGGAACGCCGGGATCGCCCTGTCGGATCGCGCCAGGGCGCGCATGGGAGAGTGCAGGGAAGCGTTCGAACGGCTCCTGGCGAGCGACAGTGCCGGGTTCGTGTACGGATCCACGGCAGCACCGGGCACACGAGCGAAGACAGCGCTCTCCCAAGAGGATCAGAAGGCGCTGGCGAGTTCGCAGAGACTGTGGGCTCCACGGAAGTTCGGACATGGCAATCGATGGGTGCCCGAGCACGCGGTCCGTCTGGTGCTGCTCGCTCGCGTGGCGAGCTACATCGAAGGTCACGGCAGAGTTCGCGTCGCGACCGCCGAGTGGGTCGCTGGACTGCTCTCTCAACCGGCGCCCTCGATACCTCTCGACGGTGCCACCGGACCCGGTGAAGTCATGCCGTTGAGCTGGCTCTATCCGGAACTTGACGATGTCGAGCTTGCCACCGGCGAGTTGATGTCGCTCTACAACGGATCGCCCTGCGCCACGGCATTCGTGACCGACGCCGCACTCACGGCGGCGAGACGGCTTCGCCTGGCGGAGCGGATCCTTGCTCTCGCCATCGAGGCCGTGGCCGCGCCGCTCGATATGTACGACCCCAGCCTGCAGGGTCTCACCGCCGATCCGGATCACCGCGACGTGCTGCAGCGATTGAACGCGCACCTCACCGATGTCCCGGAGTCGGGAAGGCTTCCGCACCAGGCGCCCGTGAGCTGGAGGATCGTTCCAACCGTCCTGGCGACGGCCGCGCGCACGATTCGGGGCGCACAGGAAACGGCCGGGCACTCGCTCCGGTCGATCGCGCACAATCCGGTCTATCTGCCGCCCGAGCCCGGATATCCGCACGGCCGCGCGATTTCGACGGGTGGCTTTCACAATCATCAGGCCAGCCGCGCCATCGACATGCTGAACGTCGCCGGAGCTGACATCTGCGCGCTCGCGGCGAAGCAGACCTGGCGGCTGCTCGATGGCGTGCCATTCGGTCTGCCGAAGTTGCTGGTGCCTGCCGATTCCGGGGTGATTAACACGGAGTTCATCGCCTGGTCGCAAACGAGCCACGCGGAGAGAGCACGGCAGGCTGCGGTGCCGGCGGTACTCCCGACCGGCCTGGAGGATCCGGGTGGAGGACAGTCGGATGTCGCGGCTCCGGTCTTCCTGGCCTTCGAACGGTACCTCGATGTCGCCGATGCCGCGGATGCCTCGCTGGCAACACTCTCCATCGCCGTCATACAGGCCTTTCGTCTCTCGCAACGCCTCCCGCCGCCGCGCCTCGCCGGGCTCTACGAAGCGCTCGACACGATTGTCCCGCAATTCGATCAACACGGCGTTGGCGAACTCGGAGAGGCCATCAGACAGCTGAAAGCAAGCTACTCCGAGGCAGCCATCGGCCGCGGCCAGATGGCGGCGCTGATTTGAGCGACCGTCACATGAAGGCGTCGAGTCGGACAACGCGGCCGATGGAAACCAGTCAGGGGACTTCCCGAGGCTTTCTCCACGAAGCCCCGAGGTGCTGTGCACATGGCCAGTGGCCCTGCAGGACGCTCCCTCGAGATGCGGGCCGGGCTTCGTGGGGCTGGGCATCTCCATGCAAACGTGGCTACGTTGTGTGCAGACCCATTCCTGTCGGATGCATGACATGATCGATCTCAGTCCTCCCTCCTATCCCGACCTGACCTTCCGCCCCCTGGCGAACCTCGCGTGGCCGGACGGTGCCGACTGCGGCGTGATCATCGCCTGGCACGTCGACGGCGAGGCGGGGCCGATGGCCTCGGACCGCAGCGTCGTCAACCATGTCGCGGCGATATCCGAGGCGGCCTACGGGTTGACGACGGCAATGCCACGCATCCTGGACCTGCACCGAGAACTCGGGGTTCCCGGGACCTTCTTCGTTCCGGCCCACGTGGCCGAACGTCATCCAGAGGTGATGGAGGCAATCGTCGGCGACGGACACGAGATCGCCCACCATGGCTACATGCACGAGAACGTTTACGGCCTGACCGAGGCCGACGAACGCGCCCTCTTCGGGCATGCAACGGCAGTCCTGCAGCGCATCACGGGCCGACAACCCAGGGGCTGGAGCGCTCCAGGCTGGGGGGTGACGGAGCAGACCCTGTCGATCATGGCCTCCATGGGCATGGCCTACGACGCCAGCCTGATGGAGCGGGATGTGCCCCACATGGTGGAAACCGCGGCCGGCACGCTCGTCGAACTGCCGATCTCCATGGTGCTCGACGACTGGGCGCTGTTCGGTTCCTCGCTCCACGGCGGCGGCACCAGCAGCCTGGCACGCGCAGCCGAGGCCGAAGCCATCTGGCGCGAGGAATTCGACGGTCTGCGAAGATTTGGCGGCCTTTTTCAGACCACATTTCATCCCAACCTGATGGGGCGTCCGGGACGCCTCGTCATGCTTGAACGCTTGTTGCGCGGCATGCAGGCATGCAACGGCGTTTGGTGGGGCACCTGCGAACAGGCGGCGGATCACGTGCGAAGGCTTCATGACGAAGAGCGGAACAGCGCATGATGTCGCCCGATGCGCCGCTCGTCCTGGCGGTGGAACCGCATCTGATGCACAGCGGACAGGCGTCAGGCGCAGCGGCTGGATGACCGAAATGTCCGGAATGTTGCGAGGCGAACCGTGAACGACCTGATCGATTTCCTTGTGGTGGCCAGGCGCGAGACCTACGCGATCCCCGACGGCACCGACGTCGGCGACGGAACCTGGCACATGCTCTTTGACTCGGAAAACTGGCGATACCGCGACCGCTACGCAGGAGGCAACCCCTACGGCGGCCACGAGATCGTGTGGCGCGACGGCTCGGTCATCTGGATGCAGAACTATATGGCCGAGATCGTATCCGACCTGCGGCCCATGGACGAAATCTACGAATTCCAGCGCGAGGTGCTGGGCCAGCCCGACCGCAATCACCTGATGCGCGGTCCCGCAGAACTCTCCCGCGGTCCGTACTGCTACGTCAACAGCGTCGAGGGCACTCTCGCTCGTTTCAGCGGGATCGAAACCATCTCCTATGCCGAAACGCCCGTCTACCGCATGATCTTCCATGGCGGAGTCGTTGGCTGACGGACTCCGCATGAAGTTCTTCAAGCGGGAGCCCTGATCGCGCCCGACAGGAATTGTTCTTGTCGGACGACGGGCGATCATGGCGCGAACATCTCGGGCAGGCGGGCGTCATGTCACCCCGCACAGGACAGGTCCGCCCGCAAGACTCCAGGTTCAATCGGAAGATCGACGCCCCTGCCGCAGTCCGCGATGCCGATCGAAAGCGATCGATCCGGCGGTGATGGATGGGAGGGCCTCAACCGGCAGTATAGGGATTGCGAGTCGACCTGAAGCGCACCCTGAGCGGAATGCCGGGCAGATCGAAGTCCTGCCGCAGCCGATTGACGAGGTAGCGCCTGTAGGAGTCCGGGAGGCCGGCCAGTCTGCTGCCGAAGACGGCCAGGGTCGGCGGTCGTGATCCGATCTGGGTCACGTAGCGCAACCGCGCCCTTCCGCCCCTCACCACGGGCGGGGGGTGTCGCTCCACCGTCGCGGCAAGCCATTTGTTGAGGTCCGCCGTGGCGAGGCGCCGTGTCCAGCGATCCTGGACACCCACCACCGCCGGCATGAGCTGATCCACGCCCCTGCCATCGGCGGCGCTCATGGTGAGCATCGGAGCGCCGCGCACCTGAGGCAGGAGTTCCGCGAGCCGCAGGCCCAGTTCAGGCTTGAGCGTTCGCGGCTCGTCGACAAGGTCCCACTTGTTGATGACGACAACGAGACCGCGTCCCTCGCGCTCGACATAATCGACAATGGCAAGATCCTGGTGATCGAATGCCTGAAGCGCCTCCAGCACGACGACAACGATGTGCGCCTTGCGGATCGCCGCAAAACTGTCGGCCACCGAGAGTTTCTCGACTCGTTCCGTCCTCCGCGACCGGCGCCTGATACCAGCGGTGTCGATGAGTTCGATCTCGCGTCCGCACGAGGTCCAGCGGGCGGCAATGGCATCACGTGTCAGCCCCGGTTCGGGCCCGGTGATCACGCGCTCGCTGCCAAGGAGGCAGTTGACGAGGGTCGACTTGCCGACATTGGGGCGGCCGACGATGGCCAGGCGCAGGCGGTGCCCGTCTTCATCGGCGCCCTCCCCGTCAGCGGCCGGGGCATAGTGGGCAAGGGCGTCATGAAGGGCAGCCATGCCGTCGCCGTGTTCGGCGGAAACGGCGACCGGGTCACCAAATCCCAGCGAGAACGCATCCCAGACCCCGGCCATCGCCGAACGGGCCTCGGCCTTGTTGGCCACCAGGATCACGGGTGCTTCCGCCTTGCGCAATTCGCTGGCGAACTGCCTGTCGCGCGCCGTCACGCCCTGCCGCGCATCAATGACGAAGAGCAGGACGTCAGCCTCATGGAGAGCCTCGTCGGTCTGCGCGCGCATGCGGCCGGCCATGGTTCCGGACACCGCGTCCTCGAGTCCCGCCGTATCGACGAGGCGAAAAGTCAAGGGCCCGATCCTGCCCTCACCCTCGCGGCGGTCGCGCGTGACGCCCGGCTGCGGGTCGACCAGCGCCGCTCGCCGACCGGTCAGACGATTGAAGAGCGTGGACTTGCCGACGTTGGGCCGGCCGACGATGGCGACCGTGAATGGCACTCGACTAGTCGAGGACAGTCACGGTGCCCGAGTCGCCAACGAAGTAGATTCTCGCGTTGGCGACAACAGGCGGCAGGGGCAATCCACGGTCCACCGACAGCGTGTCGATGATGTCGCCCGTGTAGGGTGAAAGAGTGACAGCATCCCCGTGGCTTCCCGCCACGATCAGTCTTTCGCCCGCCAGCACCGGCCCCGACCACAGAATGGCGCCTTCCTTGTCCTCGGGATCCTCGTACAACGGCAGCCGGGTGATCCAACGCACCCGGCCGTCTGCCTTCACGAAGCAGATGAGTTCCGCGTCGCTGGTCACGACCCAGAGATAGTCACCGGCCACCCACGGGGTTTGCGTGATCGAGAGACTCTGTTCCCAGACCCTGATTCCCCGCGTGACATCGATAGCAGCAAGTCGACCGCCGTAACTGGCGGCGAACACGAGATCCTGATCGATGACGGCACTGCCATTGATATCATCGAGGCCCGCCACGACTCCGGCCTGCCCGCCCTGTGCAAGGATATCGCTCCACACCACGCGGCCGTTCTCCGCCCTCAGGGCCACCACCTCACCGGTCGTGTAGGTGGCCACGACGAAGGACCCGGAAATGCTTGGCGCGCCGCCTCCCATGAGCGAGGCCGCTCCGAGAAGTCCGCGGTGGATCCACAGGGAATCACCGGTTGCCGCATCCAGGGTCAGGAGCGTGTTGTCCGCGGTAACGACATGCACACGCCCTTGGCTTGCGGCCGGCGGGGTACGGATCGGCGGGCCGGCATCGACGCGCCACAGCGGAACGCCGTTGGCGGGATCGAGTGCCATGATCTCGCCATTGCCGGTCGTGACGAAGAGCCGGCCGTCATCGAAGGCCAGGCCACCCCCCCAGCCGTCATCTTCCTCGGCGGCGGTGATGTCGGTACTCCACAAGGGCGTTCCGGTAGCCGCATCAAGGGCCGACACCCGGGTATCGGAATCGATCGTGAACATCATGCCCTCGGCGATGACGGGCGTTCCCACCAACCGGCGCGAAGCACTTTGTCCGTCGCCGATAGTGCGCGACCAGACCCGTTCCCAGGATCCGCCATGGGCCAGATGGTGCATGGCCTTGTCAAGACTGCCGCCATACTGGGGCCACTCCGGATTGAGGCGCGCTGGTGGCAATTCGACCGGTACGTTGGCGTACTCCGGGTCGCTTGCCAGCCCCGAACCGAGTTCCAGAATGGCAATGCGCTCACCCTCGAGCGGTGGTGGTGGCGGATCACCGAACCAGTCGCTTTCGCAGGCGCCCAGTGAAAGGCATGCCATGGCTAGGGCAATCCGGCGCACGGTCAATATCCCCCGGTCGTCACCGACAGCAGTTCACGTGCCCGCAGTACGACCGAAGGCGGCGCATCAGCGTCACCGGCAAGCGCCTCAAAACTCGCCACGGCGGACTCCGTGTCTCCTGTCCGCAGATGCAGAAGCCCCCTGAGTTCGAGGGCAAGGGGACGCCAGGCACCATCGAGCAACGGCGCCAGCCGTGCATCGACTTCGTCGGGGTCGGCATGATCCACCATCAGCATGACCGCATAGAGGGCCGCCAGCTCCCGCCAGACGGGACGGACATCGTCCATGGCGGCAAGGTCGTCATAGCGCTGCAACGCCAGATCCCGTTCGCCTGCTTCGGCGAGAAGCTGTGCCTCGCGCATGCCGGCAAGCCAGGGATATCCGCCATGTCCGTCCACATGGAGAGCGCCGAACGCGGCCATCGCCTCATCGATGTCGCCGGCATCAGCCTGGCGCTCCGCGAGCCAGTATCGATAACCGTCGTCGCCGAGTCGGGACTCACGGTACTCGATCCATCCGGTGTACCCGGCGATTGCGAGCACCACCACGGCGACGGCGCCAAGCGCCTGGCGGCCATAGGCCCGCCACAGCCGAAGCCATCGTTCCCGCTGGAGGTCTTCCTCGACCTCGCGAATCAACTGGTCGCCGGCATTGGCCACGGGCACCGCTCCGGAAGTCGCATGGGCCGGGCAATCTAGCCACCACCGGGCGCTCCCGCAACCTTGCCAATGTTGTCCTGGCGCTCCATCTTTCCTTCATGGAGAGACCCGGCACCTATACCGAGTTCTGGCCCTTCTACGTGCGTGAGCATTTGAGGCCGGCGACCCGCTGGCTTCACTTCACCGGGACGGCGGGTGTTTTCGGCATTGCCGCAGCGACTCTCATCAGCGGCAACGCATGGCTGCTGCTGGCGATGCCGGTGTGCGGCTACGGATTCGCGTGGGCGGCGCATGCCTTTGTCGAGCGAAACCGTCCGGCGACCTTCACCCATCCCGTCTGGAGTCTGGTCGGCGACTTCCACATGTTCTTCCTGATGCTCACCGGACGCATGTCGGGGGAGGTGGAGCGCCACGCAAGGGGGCCAACCCTCGCCAGCATCACGAATCGTTGAAGACGGCCGGCTTTCCCGCCGCAGGCATGGCGCTGATGATCCTCGCCATGTGCCTGATGGCCACCATGGACGCAACGGCCAAATGGCTCGTTGAGGACTATTCCATCGCGCAGATTCTGCTGATCCGGTTTGTCGTCTTCTTCGGTGTCGCTGTCGCCCTCGCCTGGCGGCGGGGATGGCTGGCGACCGTCCGGTCCCGGCGGCCCGGTCTGCAGGTTCTTCGCAGCCTTGTCATGCTGGCCGAGATCGGCGTCTTCCTGTGGGCTTTCAGCCTGTTGCCACTGGCCGATGTCCACGCGATCGCCGCAGTCTCGCCCCTGATCGCGGTGGCACTGGCCGCACTGCTGCTCGGAGAGCGTGTCGGCTGGCGCCGCTGGCTGGCGGTTGCCGCCGGCTGTGTCGGCGTGCTGGTGATCATGCGCCCGGGATCGGGTGTCATGGGACCGGCAGCCCTGATCGCTCTCCTGGCGGCGTTCCTCTGGGCGTTGCTTCAGGTTCTCATCCGCCGGGTCGGTCTGGATGACAGCATCGAGACCACGGCGATTTGGTCCGCCGTCATTGCGGTCCTCGTTCTGGCCTTTCTTGCCCCCTTCGACTGGCGTCCGGTGGCCGCCGGCGACTGGTTTCTGTTCGTTCTGGTCGGCTGTCTCGGAGCGGCTGCCCACCTGGTTCTGTTCCGTGCCCTGCAAGTCGCGCCCGCCTCGATGCTCCAGCCCTTTGCCTACACCCTCGTGGTCTGGGCCACGCTCATGGGTTACGCGCTGTTCGGGGATTTTCCCGACGTCTGGACTATCGTCGGCATTGTCATCGTCATCGCCGGCGGCCTCTATGCCTTCAGTCGCGAACGCGCATCCCGGTCAGCGCATTGGCAAGAACAGCACCGATGACGATGGTCCCGCCGATGAAACCCGCCAGTGTCGGGCTTTCACCGATGATGAGCCACACCCACAACGGTCCGAGGATGACCTCGGTGAGTGCCAGCACCATGAGTTCGGCCGCCGGGACGTACTTCGCACCTGCGGCGAACAGGACCAGGGACAGTGCGACCTGGAAGCACCCCATGTAGACACACAGCACGAAGTCGTGAGTGCTAATGCGGAAACTGTCGACAAAGACGACAGCGACGGTGCTGATCACGCATGACGCGATCACCACGCCCAGCACCATGTCGCCTTCCCGGCCGCCGCGCAGGGCGACGCCGAAGGCCGCGAAGGTGACCGCCGCACCGAGAGCCAGCAGATTGCCGACAAGTCGTCCCTCGCCGACACCTTCCCACATCATGATCGCCACTCCCGCCATGGCGGCACTCATGGCGAACCAGGTGATCCGCCTCACCGGTTCCCGCAGCACGACCCAGGCAATCAGCGCCGCAAAGAAGGGCTGCGAACTGATGATGAAGAAGACACTGGCGGCACGCGTGTGAAAGAAGGAGAGGATGTAGAGAAAATTGCTGACGGCGAGAAAGAACCCGGTTGCCAGGGCGGCCTTCCAGCTCGAACGCACCATTGCCGGAAGATCCCGGCGATGGCGCATGGCAAGGAGGCCGACCAGCACGATGATGGCCACTACGGAACGGAAGAACTGGACCTGCCAGAATCCCGCCTCTTCCATCGAACCGATGATGACACCGGACTGGCTGATAAAGACACCGCCGGCGATGACCAGGAAGACACCCTTCAGATAGTGGGGATGTCTTTGCGATGAACGATGGCCTGGCCTCACGCCTTGGTGCCGGCCTGCAGGAACGACATCATTCCCATTCGATGGTTCCGGGCGGCTTCGAGGTCATGTCGTAAGCGACCCGGTTGATGCCCCTGACCTCGTTGACAATCCGACTGGCCACGTGTCCGAGGAAGGCATGGTCGAACGCGAAGACGTCTGCCGTCATGCCGTCCGTCGACGTGACGGCTCGCAGGGCACAGACATGCTCGTAGGTCCTCTCGTCTCCCATGACGCCGACAGTGCGCACCGGGAGCAGAACGGCGAAGGCCTGCCATATCTCATCATAGAGACCCGCGCTCTTCAGTTCGTCGATGAAGATGGCATCGGCCTTCTGAAGGAGCGCCACCCGTTCCGGCGTGACCTCGCCCGGGATGCGGATGGCGAGGCCCGGACCGGGGAATGGATGGCGGTTGAGCAGGGCATCCGGAAGCCCGAGTTCACGGCCGAGTTCGCGCACCTCGTCCTTGAACAGTTCCCTCAACGGCTCGACAAGCTCCAGCTTCATGCGTTCGGGGAGGCCGCCGACATTGTGATGGGACTTGATGGTGGACGACGGTCCACCGTGGAACGACACCGATTCGATGACATCCGGATAGAGGGTACCCTGGCCCAGGAAGTCGGCCCCGCCGATGGTGCCTGCCGCCTCCTCGAAGACATCGATGAACGTCGAGCCGATGATCCGGCGCTTGTCCTCGGGCGCGGTGATTCCCGCAAGGCGTTCCAGGAAGAGGTCCGGGACATGGCGAATGACGAGGGGAATGGCATAGTGGCTGCGGAAGAGGTGCTCGACGTCACGTGCCTCATCAAGGCGCATGAGTCCGTGATCGACAAGGACACATGTCAACCGGGCTCCGATCGCCTCGTGAAGCAGGAGGGCAGTCACCGAGCTGTCGACACCACCCGAGAGTCCCATGACGACGCGCCCCGTGCCCACCCGTGCCCGGATACTCTCGACGGCCCGTGTGCGAAAGGCGGCCATTGACCAGTCGCTTGCGATACCCGCAACCTTGTGCACGAAGGTATTGATAAGCCGGGCGCCATCGGGCGTGTGGACGACTTCAGGGTGGAACTGGACACCGTAGATGCGCCGCTTATCGTCGGCGATGGCGGCGAAGGGTGAACCCGCAGATGTGGCAACAACCCGGAATCCTTCAGGAATGGCCGTGATCCTGTCACCGTGCGACATCCATACCTGGTGACGTTCTCCGGGCGACCAGACATCGTTGAACAGCCGGCATGTTTCTGTGACGTCGACAAACGCACGTCCGAACTCCCGCTCGTTCGCTGATTCGACGGCACCGCCCAGCTGGGAGCAGATCGTCTGCTCGCCATAGCAGATACCCAGCACCGGCACGCCTTCATCAAACACCGCCTGCGGCGCCCGCGGCGCCTCGCCCCGGGTCACCGAATCCGGTCCGCCGGAGAGAATGATCGCGGCTGGGGCGAAGGACCGGATCGCGTGTCCGGTCACACTGAACGGCATGATCTCGGAGTAGACGCCGGCCTCGCGGACCCGCCGGGCTATCAACTGGGTCACCTGTGAACCGAAGTCGAGAATCAGGACCCTGCCTGGGTCGGACACCGCCAACTACCTCTCGGTCTGGTAGTTGGGCGCATCGTGCATGGGCGCGACATCGTGGACATGGCTTTCACGCACTCCGGCGCTCGTGACCCTGACGAACCGGCAACGGGTTCGCATCGCCTGAATGTCGGGATTTCCGGTGTAACCCATGGAGGAGCGCAAGCCCCCGGCAAGCTGGTGCACGATGTGATGCAGCGGACCCTTGTAGGGTACGCGCCCCTCGATGCCTTCGGGCACCAGCTTGACGATGTCGTTGATGCCTTCCTGGAAGTAGCGGTCAGCGGAACCTCGGGCCATGGCGCCGAGCGAACCCATGCCGCGATATTGCTTGTAGGAACGACCGTTGACGAGAAGCACCTCGCCCGGACTCTCGTCCGTGCCGGCAAGAAGGGACCCGATCATCACCGCATCCGCTCCGGCAGCGACCGCCTTTGCCAGGTCTCCGGAGTACCGGATGCCCCCGTCGGCGATCACCGGGGTTCCGTTCCCGGCTGCCTCCTCGACGACATCCAGAATGGCCGTCAACTGGGGTACGCCGACACCGGCCACCACGCGCGTGGTGCAGATTGAGCCTGGACCGATGCCCACCTTGATGGCATCGGCTCCATGGTCGATGAGCATGCGCGCACCTTCAGCCGTCGCCACGTTCCCGGCGATCACCTGCGCATAGTTCGACTGCTTCTTGATCATGTCCACGGCGTCGATGACACCGCCTGAGTGGCCATGCGCGGTGTCGACGACCACCACGTCGACACCGGCATCGATCAGGGCCTCGGCTCGTTCCCATCCGTCCCGTCCGGCGCCTGTCGCCGCGCCACAGCGCAGCCGCCCCTGTTCGTCCTTGCAGGCATCGGGGTGGGTCGCCGCCTTGTTGATGTCCTTGACGGTGATGAGTCCCTGCAGGCGCCCGTTCCGGTCGACCACGAGAAGCTTCTCGATCCGGTGTCGATGCAGAAGGCGCTTTGCCTCGTCGGCTGTGACATCCTCGGTGACGGTGACGAGATTGTCAGCGGTCATCAGTTCGCGCACCGGCTGATCCATGTCACTGGCAAACCGGACATCGCGATTGGTCAGGATTCCGACGACGCGGTTGCTGACGCCGTCGACCACCGGGACCCCCGAAATGTCGTTCATTGCCATGAGATCGAGTGCCGTCCGCAACGACTCCCCGGGACCGATGGTCAGAGGATTGACGACCATGCCCGATTCGAACTTCTTGACCCGGCGCACCTCGTTGGCCTGTTCGGCCACGGACATGTTCTTGTGGATGATGCCGATGCCGCCGTTCTGGGCCATGGCGATGGCCATGGCCGATTCCGTCACCGTGTCCATGGCGGCGGACAGCAGTGGAATGCCGAGCTCGATGGACTGCGTCAGCCGGGTCGCCGTCGCCACCGAGGCCGGCAGCACCTGCGAGAAGGCCGGCACCAGGGAAACATCATCGAACGTGAGAGCTTCCCGAATTGTCATGCGCCACCCACCAGAAGAAGTGGCACGGACAGGTATCACGAAGGGATGCAGCGGCCAAGCAGAGAGCTGTCAGCCTTGTGCACAAAACCGTGGCGGGCGAACACGTCGCCCGCCACGGCATGACGTGGTGTCAGAATCCAGCCTTGACTTCCTCGTACATGGCCTGAAGTTCCGGCTCGTTCTGGATCGTCGCCTGGAAGATGCCGGACGCGATGTAGCCTTCGACATCCTCGGGAGGCAGACCGCGCATCGTCAGTTCGTCAGCCGAGAAGGCCTCGTAGGTCTTGGTGTTCGAATGACCCATGCCGTAGGACCGCACCCAGAAGTCACCCGTCGACGGAGCGAGGAAGGCATCGATGAGATCATAGGCGCGGTCGATCTTGGCCTCGTCGGCAAAGGACATCAGCGTGATGCCGCACGTCCACGTCATCGGCCCTTCCTTTGGATTCATGAAAGCCACCGGAACGTCTTCCTGAAGAAGGTTGAGCGGCGTCGAGTTCCACGACGCGGCCGCCACCAGTTCACCGGATGCAAGCGCCTGCTCCCAGCTCGTGGTGTCGTTCGTGTAGTAGCGCAACAGGGGCCGCTGCTCGACCATGAGCTGCTTGGTGACCTCGACTTCCTCCGCGGTCATGTTGAAGGGATCGGGAGCCCCGGAATAGATTGCCGCCACCATGACGCCGTCGATGAGACTGTCGATCATCGACAGTCGGCCGGCGTACTTGGGATCCCACAGGATTCCCCAGGTGTGGGTGTCCGGATCGACGTATTCAGGCGCGAGATCGGTCCTGAAGGTGACTGAGGTGAGACCCCACCAGGCGCAGACCATGAGCTGCTGGCCACCGATCATCATGTCCGGCACGTTCCTGAGGACGGGGATGACATTGTCCCAGTGAGCGAGCCGGCTGGTGTCGATCGGCTGCAGGAAACCGAAGTCATTCCACTTCTGCACCTTGTAGGAGCACGGCATGGCGACATCCGGCCGGAAGCCGGCAATCATCTTGGCCTCCGCTTCCTCCTCGTCACCCCACAGGGTGAAGTTCGGCGATCCACCGTGCTTGTCGATGTATTCCTGGTGCATTTCCGGCACTTCGTAACCCGCCCACGTAAAGCAGTTGGGGTGCTCGTCGCCCTGGGCGAGGGCCGGGTGTCCGGAAAGCGGCGCGACAGTCATGCCGAGACCCACCGATGCCAGTCCCGCCTTGAACTCGCGTCGCGAGAGCTTGCCCATCTTCATGCGGTCGACGAACCGTTCCACGTCTTGTCTGGATTCCATTTGACCCTGTTCTCCAATTCCCTGTTGTGTTGCCGGGATCTCCCGTGCACTCACGATAGAATAGTGGCCCGTGCCGAGACAGACAACGCCACCAGCGGCGGCCGGTTATGACCACATGTGACGGTTTCTCCCCTCACCGGCCCGCCCTCTGCACTGCATCGTCCGGTGCTCTCTACGAACGCCGGCGCTCCTCAGGCTTCCTCGTCTCCGGCATCAACCATGGCGACCCATTCCTCCTCGGTGATGGGCCCCAGACGGTCGGCCTCGGCGCGTTCTTCTTCGTTCAGCATCGGCGAGACCGTATCGATCCGCTTCCAGCCGGCGAACGGCGTGTCGCCGTCTCGTCGCGGAACATGGCGTGACGCCCTGACCTTCCGGTAGCGATGGACGTATCGAGGGCAGTTGACCCAGAGACCCGTCACCGAAACGCGAATCGCGAGTTGCGCCTCCTTCCAGAGGCCGGTGAGCGCCGGATCGTCGCTCACCGTCGCCATGCCCTGAAGCCGCAGCCGTCGCGGCACCTCGAAGTCGATGAACAGCATGCCGACCTGACCCTGCCCGCCGATGTTGCCCATGGAGAGGTACATGCCGTTCCCGTCGTAGCTCGGGAAGAGGACTGTCCCGGGATCGGGCACCTTGAGAAATCCGGGATCACCGCCCTTGTAGGACACGGTCGGCCGGCGCTCATGATCCAGCGTCGCAAGAAACACCATGTCGCGCTCCTCGATGAATCGCTTCGAGGCGTCATCGATCGTCTCCCGGAAGTCGCTTGCCTCGAGGTAATCCGCCATGGCACGGGTTCCGAAGAGGTCCTGCAGCTTTCGGTGATCCTCGGCATACATGCGGCTCATCTCTGGGGCTCCTGCAATGGATCAAGGACCGTGCGGGAAACGATAGTGCCGTAACTGTCGGGCCTGAACCAGCGCAACAGGCGCCTGGCGGAAAAGGCCGGCCTGACCGGCTTCCAGTCAAACGGGTACGGGCGACAGCAGCCGGCCGACGGGCTGGGCGGCGTGCGATCGCCAGCGCACCCCGGCTGGATTGCCGGCGCCAGCCAGTCCTTCGCCGCAGGGGGAACCGGAGCAGGGTCGCCAAAGTGGCCCGATCCGCAGACGCGCCCGTAGCGGCTTGCCAGACTCCGCTCGACTATCCTGCCGTCGCTGCGCCTCCCGCAGTTCCGGTGCGATGAACTACACTTTGGCTCAAGGGCGCCGTTGCCGCGCTCCGCTCGTCCTGTGTAGGGTGAACATCGACGGGCGGGGGATTGATGGTGAAGCCGACCCTTCCTGCCATGGAGTGGCCGATGTGATCCGGGAACTGGCATCGGAACTCCGGGCGGATGTCCTGTCGGCCAAGGCCGTGCCGGCGTTGGCGGCAGGTTTCACGTCGGGCCTCGGATTGCTGGTGGCCCAGATCGCCTTTGGAGTTTTCATCTTCTCGGGCGCCCTCGCCCCCTGGTCTTCCCAGGGTGTCGCCCTTGTGTTGTTCGGAAACTTTGCCGCCTGCATGATCATCGCCCTGACGGGCGGGTTTCGGGGGGCGATTTCGGGTCTCTCTCCGGCGCTGGTGATCGTGATGGCTCTCATCGGATCGACGATGGAGGCCGCCGGTGATGCGCGGTTCGTGACCATTGTCGTCGCGCTGGTGATCGCCGCGCTTGTCACCGGCTCCTGCTGCCTGACGATCGGACGCTTCCGACTCGCGGGCCTGATGCGCTTCATCCCCTATCCCGTGGCGGGCGGGTTCGTGGCAGGCATTGGCGGAGCCGTGTGTCTGGCGGCCTTGTCCCTGATGGGCGCCGAACCGGACTGGCGATCGCTTCCGGCGCTGGTGGAGTCATCCACGCTGTGGAAATGGATCCCGGGCACTCTGTTCGGGATCCTGCTCTACCTTGCCATGAGGCGCTGGGGTCATGCGCTGATACTGCCGGTCAGCGTCGCACTTGCGGTGGGTTCCTACCACGCCGCCCTCTCCGCCCTTGGCATCTCCGGCGACGAGGCGCGGACCGCCGGCCTGCTGTTCACGAGCACGGCGGACGGCGTCCTGTGGCCGGTGCTGCTTCCCGGGGACTTGGCGCACGTGGACTGGGGCGCGATGGCGAGGCAGATCCCCAACATCTTGACGCTGGTCATCGTAGCGCTTGTCTGCGTGGTCATGAACATCGCAGGACTCGAACTCGCCGCGGGCGAAGAGCTCGACTGGAACCGGGAATTCCGGGCAATGGGTCTGGCGAGCCTGGTCGCCGGAGCGGGCGGAGGAACGGTGGCAACCCTGATCGTGCCCGCATCGTTGCGGAGCAAGCTGTTTGGCGCCGCCACGCGACTGACGGGCATGGTGGCCGCCCTTGTCATCGCGGGCGCACTCTTTGCAGGCGATCAGTTGCTGGAACTGGTGCCGGTACCGCTCGTGGGAGGCATCCTGGTCTTCGCCGGCCTCGGCATGCTGGACGGAAGCCTCGTGCGCAGTCACAGGCGGCTCCCCTGGCCGGAGTTCGCCATCATCGTTCTGATCTTTCTCACAATCATCGCCTTCGGGCTGCTGGAAGGTATCGGAGTCGGGATCGTGGCCGCGCTCCTCTTCTTTGCGGTGCGTCTCAGCGGAGTGGACCCCGTCGAGGCCCGTCTCACTCTCAACGATGTCCGGAGCCACAGGGCCCGTCCCGTTCCCGATCGTGCCATCCTGGTGGAGGAGGCAAGCCGTGTCCGGATCTATCGCCTGCACGGTTACCTCTTCTTCGGCAGCATCTATCCCCTGGTCGACGATCTCAGGCAGGTGCTGGACGAAACGCCGCGACCGGTGTGCCTGATGCTGGATTTCACCCGGGTTTCCGGTCTGGACTACTCGGCAGTGAATGCGTTGGGTCGGACCCTGGAGACCACTCGTGCTCTCGGGGTCGAGGTCGTGTTGAGCGCACCCTCCGCGAAGCTGATGCTCGGATTCGAACGCAACCTTCCGCCTGCCGGTTACGCCGCGTTGCAGTCGGTAGCGACGCTGAACCGCGGCGTCGAACGGTGCGAGGATCTCACCATTGCGGCATGGAAGGCGGAAGCCGCCGTCGGGGACAAGCGGCGTGCCTCGCTGCTGGGACGGACCGCAGACGAGTTGGAACGCCACCTCGAACGCCAGATTCGACACGAGGATCTGATCGTAGCCCTCGGAGCATGGCTGACGCCACGCGAGTACGCCGCCGGTGAGGTGCTCGCCGGACCGGGGGGATCCCGGATTGGTCTTCAGTTGCTGCAGGCGGGCCACGCCACGGTGTACGACGCCTCGGGCTTGGGCCTCCACCAGCGTGGTCCCGGGGATCCTGTCTGGCCCGGTGACCGGGCGTTGACTGTCGTGGCGGATGAACCCTGTCGGACGATGGAATTGACACAGGCCGCCCTCCACTGGCTCGAGGAAAACGAGGAGCGGCTTGCCCTTGACCTTTACCGCTATCTTCTCGCCGGATGGATCGAACAGGGACCGGATGCGGAGCAGTAGCGAACGCACCCTTGCAGGATCACGAAGAGTTCCTGCGAAATCCTCTCGCCACGACGTAAATCTCTGAAGATTGCCGGCGGCTGGCCTCCGGCTTGACGTGATGAACCCGCACGAAGTCTCGCTGCAGGGCGGAGAGCAGGGTCGTCCCGGCGCCGCCGCGCAGGACCTTCACGACAAGGCAACCTCCAGGAGCAAGCACCGCTGTTGCGAAGGCTGCAGCCTCTTCGGCAAGGGCCTGGGTTCGCAGATGATCCGTTGAACGGTGCCCTGTCGACGGTGCAGCCATGTCCGAGAGGACGAGGTTCGCCTCGCCATCGAGTGCCGCGAGTACGGCGTCGCAGGTCTGCCTGTCACGGATGTCGCCGGTAACAATCGTCACACCGGCGAGACTTTCCATCTCCAGGACGTCCACCGCGATTACGGGCGCTCCTGCAACCCGGCTGGCGGCCACCTGGGACCATCCGCCAGGCGCGGCGCCAAGGTCGACCACCCGGGTTCCGGAGCCCAGGAGAGAGAATCGCTCATCAAGCTGAATGAGCTTGTATGCCGCCCGCGACCGCCATCCCTCGCGCCGGGCACCCTCGGTCCAGATATCATTGACCTGGCGTTCCAGCCACCGGATCGACGACGGACTGCGCCCGGCGCTCTTCTTCAGTCTCTGCTTCAGGCGGCGTCCTTGCGGGCGCGTCACCTTCCTGCGGCCCAATGTCACCCCCAGCTGACGCGATGGCGGGAGTCTCCTGGAGCGTCGTTGATGTTGACACTCCCGGCTCGCCTCATCTAGCGTCGCGACATCCCCTGCTGGGGGATAGTTTAACGGTAGAACCTTCGGCTCTGACCCGAATAGTCCTGGTTCGAATCCAGGTCCCCCAGCCACACTCAGCCATCACACCGACCCGCCGGTCAGTGTTCGACCCCGGCCCAGATCTTCCTCTTCCAGACGTAGTAGAGCCCGGTTACCACGAGAAGGAAGAGGACAACCTTCAGTCCCATTCTCTTGCGATCCTCGAGAGTAGGCTCCGCGGTCCAGGCAAGAAATGCGGTGATGTCCCTGGCGAGTTCGTCAACCGTCATGTCGTTGCCTTCCGCGTCGACGAGCAGACCCTCATAGAGCGGCGGCGCCATGGCAATGCTGCCACCGGCGAAGTAGGGATTGTGATAGAGCCCGTCGGCATCCGGATCGCCCTGATTATAGTCGGGATCCGTGAGCAGGGAGGCGATGTAGTTGGCGCCGTCGACACGCGCCTTCACCATCAATGACAGATCGGGGGGCAGAGCGCCGTTGTTGAGCGCCCGCGCCTCGGTGTCGTTGCGGTAGGGTGCGGGAATCGTGTCCGACAGCGCCGCACTTATTGTGGTGGCGTCACCCCATTCGTCGGGCGGGCCTGCAACCTCGTAGTCGGCGGCGAGCGCACCGGCCTCGTCCTCGCTGAGGCCAATGGCCACGAGATCGCGAAAGCGAATGTACTTGAGGCTGTGGCAGCTGTGGCACTGCGTAGTGAAGACCTCCAGCCCCCGCCGCAGTTGCTCACGGTCATAGGTTCCGAATACGCCTTCCCAGGACCATGTGAATTGCTGTGGCGACAAGGCTGGCGAAGCAGCCCACGCCGGCATGGCGAAGACGAGCAGGCCGATCACGGGAATGATGCGTCTCATCATCGCGCTCCCCGCCCCGCGGATGTCGGTTCATTCCCGTCGAGGACCGCTCTGGCAATGCTGGCAGGCAATGGACGGGGCCTCTCGAACCAGCCGATCAGGGGCAGCAGGATCAGGAAATGCAGGAAGTACCATGCGGTCGCGATCTGGCCGATCACGATCCACGCCCCTTCAGGCGGATTGGCGCCAACGACGCCCAGCACGATGATGTCGATCACCAGGATCCAGAAGAACCACCTGAACACGGGACGAAAAGTCGCCGAACGCACTCTGGACGTGTCGAGCCAGGGCAGGAGGAACAGGATGCCGATCGACAGCCCCATGGCAATGGCGCCGCCCAACTTGGAGGGAATGGCGCGCAGGATCGCGTAGAACGGCAGGAAATACCATTCCGGAACGATGTGCGGCGGTGTCTTGAGGGGATCGGCGGGGATGTAGTTGTCCGGATGCCCGAGGTAGTTCGGGGCGTAGAACAGGAAGACGGCGAAGACGAGCAGGAACATCCCTGCGCCGAAGGCATCCTTGATCGTGTAATAGGGGTGAAAACGGATGAAGTCCTGTGGTCCGGTGGTGTCGATGCCGAGCGGGTTGCCGGACTTGGTGTGATGCAGCGCCCACAGGTGGAGACCCACCAGACCGACGATGACGAAAGGCAGCAGGAAGTGAAGGGCGTAGAAGCGCACGAGAGTCGGGTTGTCCACCGAGAAGCCGCCCCACACCCAGCCGACAAGGGCTTCCCCGACGACCGGAAGGGCCGACAGCAGGTTGGTGATCACGGTCGCCGCCCAGTAGCTCATCTGCCCCCAGGGCAACACGTATCCCATGAAGGCGGTGGCCATCATGGTCAGCAGAATCACCAGGCCGATCCACCACAGGACCTCGCGAGGGGCCTTGTAGGAGCCATAGTAGAGCCCCCTGAAGACATGGAGATAGACGACGATGAAGAAGAACGAGGCGCCGTTGGCGTGGGCATAGCGCATCAGCCAGCCGTACTCGACGTCGCGCATGATCCTCTCGACACTGTCGAAGGCCGTGTCCACATGCGGCGTGTAGTGCATCGCCAGCACGATTCCGGTGACGATCTGGATCACCAGTGCAATTCCGGCCAGTGACCCGAAATTCCACATGTAGTTCAGATTGCGCGGCGCCGGGTAGTCGATGAGGTTGTGGTTGGTCCAGCTCAGTATCGGCAGCCGGCGGTCGAACCAGCGCACAACTCCGATGTTCATGAAATCGGCCATGGTCCCTCGCCCCGGTCAGCCGATGACAACAGTCGTGTCGTCGGTGAAGACGTAGTCCGGAATTCCGAGATTCTCCGGCGCCGGTCCCTTCCTGATGCGACCCGAAGTGTCGTAGTGCGAGCCGTGACAGGGGCAGAACCAGCCGTGGAATTCACCCTGGTTACCCAGGGGAACGCACCCGAGGTGAGTACACACTCCCACCATGATGAGCCACTCGGGGCGAAGGACCCGTTCACTGTCGGGCTGCGGATCCTTGAGATCGTCCATGGCGACATCGCGTGCGGCGGCAATCTCGTCGGCCGTGCGATGACGAATAAACACGGGTTTGCCCCGCCAGTTCACCGTGATCTGCTGGCCCTCGGCCACCGGAGACAGGTCAACCTCGATCGAGGCCAGGGCCAGAACATCCGCAGCCGGGTTCCATTGCGCGATCAGCGGCCAGGCGGCGAAACCGGCGCCAACAGCTGTCACGCCGATGGTCGCCACACTGAGAAAGTCGCGCCGGCCCACCTCGTGCGCGTCGGGAGTGTGCTCCGCCATCACCAAGAAATCCCTTACGTCTTGTTCCGGCGCCTCTTCCGGGCGGGCCATGAATATACCGCCCGCCATGGTCACGCAAGACAGTGAATGTGGAAGGGGCTTGCAGGCGTCGACGGTCTGCGACATGAGTGCAGGGAACAACCGCCTGGAATGGCCTCCCATGACAACAGATCGGCCGGACCTCGCCGGATCGCAGCAGGAACGCGACGCTGCTTGCAGCTGGTTCCGCAGCCTGCGTGATCGCATCACCACCGTCTTCGAGTCCATCGAGGATGCGTACGACGGACCGGGAGACGACCACCCCCCGGGGAGATTTGAACGCCGTGAGTGGGCGAGGGACGGCGGTGGTGGCGGAGTCATGGCGATCATGCGCGGCAGGGTGTTCGAGAAGGTGGGGGTCAACGTCTCCACTGTCTGGGGCGACTTCGACCAGAAGTTTGCCGGGGAAATCCCGGGCACCGCGCCGGACAACGCCGGCTTCTGGGCAACCGGCATTTCGCTTGTCGCTCACATGCGCTCGCCACACGTGCCGGGCGTTCACATGAACACGCGCCACATTACCACCGCATGCAAGGCGTGGTTCGGCGGTGGCACCGATCTCAACCCACCCCTGCCTCGCGAGGAGGACACGGAGGACTTTCACGCCGCACTCGCCCTTTGCTGCGGTCGCCACCCGTGTGCCGACTACGCTGCCTTCAGCCGTTGGGCCGATGACTACTTCACCATCCCCCATCGCGGCGTCAGACGCGGCGTCGGCGGCATCTTCTTTGACGACCTCCACGCCGACGAGCCGTCATTCGCCTTCACCCGCGATGTCGGGGAGACATTCCTTGCCATCTATCCGCGCCTGGTTGACCGGCGCATGCACGAGACCTGGACAGAAACAGAACGCTCACGCCAGCTTCAGTGGCGCGGCCACTATGCGGAGTTCAATCTCGTCTACGACCGCGGCACCCGCTTCGGGCTGATGACCGGAGCGAATCCCGAGGCCGTCCTGATGTCCCTGCCACCGGTGGCGACCTGGCCCTGACAACCCGTCAACCGCCGCCATCGAGATCTCTCATCCATCCTCGACGAGCCGTGTGAGCTTTTCCACCGCCTCGTCGAACGACGCCGTCACGGTGATGGCATCGAAGAACCTGCCCTCGGCGTCCATGAGATAGATGGCGGCCGTGTGATCCATGGTGTAGCTGCCGTCGTCAAGGTCGATGCGGGCGTAGTAGAGTCGGTAGGAGTCCGCCATCTGCCGGAGTTCGTCGGCAGTGCCGACGAGACCGGTGATGCGGTCGGAAAAATAGGTGACGTAGTCCGCCATGCGCTCGACAGTGTCGCGTTCCGGGTCGACCGTGACGAAATAGGCGTCGATCAGGCGGCCCTCGTCTTCCATGGCCTCAAGCCATCCCGCCACCTGGAGGAGGGTGGTCGGGCAGATGTCCGGACAGTAGGTGAAACCGAAGAACACCAGGGACCTGCGGCCGTTGAGATCGTCGTGCGTCACCCGGGTGCCGTCGTGCGCCAGCATAGAAAACGGCCCGCCGATCACGACCTCCACGTCCTCCACCTGGCGCCGGTGGAGTTCAAGGGCGCCGACCACCATCGCCACGACAAGCAAGCCTGCCAGAATGCCCTGGACGAGGTGACGTTTCCTCATTCTTCCAGGCCTGCTGCAGACCGTGCCATCACCGGGAAGACGACATCCAATGTTCCCGCCTTCTCGAACACCAGGGTCACGGGAATGCCGTCGCCAGCCCGTGGGCGTTGTTCAAGTCCCATGATCATGATGTGAAGGCCGCCTGGCTCAAGCACGAGGGGGGAACCGGGACGAATGTCGATACCGTCGTCGAGCCGGCGCATGGCGACGACACCGTCATCGCCTGTCGTGGTGGCATGAAGTTCACTCATCATCGCTCCGCCGACATCCACGGAGATCAGGCGATCGGAGGTGATGCAATGGCAGGTGATGACGCCATAGGCTGCAGCAACAGGGACACCGGGAGGCGGTTCCGTGACCCAGTGCTCCTCGATGCCGATCACGTGCGGAACCGTCGCCAAGGCCGACGTCGCGAGCAGGATGGACGACAGTGCAAGCCGTCCGGCAGCCGTCACGTCGTCTCCCCGGTCATCGCAGCAAGCCTTTCGAGGCAGGACGCGCGATCCGGTCTGAAATCCTCCTGGCGCCACCATTCCTCGATGTCCCTGAGAATGGCCTTGACCTCGGGCCCGGGCCGTTTGCCGGCTCCGAGCACGTCCCGGCCGCGCAACGGAAAGCTCGGACTCTCCCAACGCGCCACGGTATCGAGCATCGCTCTCCAGCGTGATGCCCTCCAGGAGCGGTCCGCTGCCCAGGCGAGGAGAACGAGGTCGCGGAAGGTGTCCGCCCCGAGATCATAGAGTGCCTGGCGCTGATCCGGAACCGGCCAGTTCGGATCCAGCGCCAGTGTCGGCGGCGACAGCCGGGAAAGTCGCCGACGAACAGCCTTCGAACAGCGAAGTCTGGTGGCGACAGCTTCGCCCGCTGTCGGGATCAGGGCGGCAAGCCGACGGACGGGGTCACGGTCATCGATGCCGGTCAGGGCACCAAGGACGGCCAAGTCGCCGGCCTCCGGCAGCACGTGTTCAAGTACGCCGCTCGAGACCATGTGATCGAGTGCCGGCAAGGGATGTGGCGCGCCCAGAAGCCCGAAGACTTCAGACTGGATACGTTCGGCTGCCAGGCATCCAAGCGATGCTCTGGCCGAAGCACAGGCTGCCATGGCCTGCCGGTCCGGCGTTCCTTGGCCATAGTGGGCCAGAAAGCGGAAGAAGCGCAGCACCCGCAACCGATCCTCGGCAATGCGTCCGGTCGCATCGCCGACGAATCTGACACGCCCGTCGGCGAGGTCGCGGCGCCCCCCGAAGTAATCGAACAGGTCGCCCGATGGTCTGAGACTCATCGCGTTGATGGTGAAGTCGCGGCGTGCCGCGTCGGCCTGCCAGTCGCTGGTGAAGGCGACTTCCGCATGGCGGCCATCGGTCGTCACATCGACCCTCAGCGTGGTGACCTCGATTCCCTTGCCCCGGACCACCGCTGTCACCGTGCCGTGGGAGAGACCGGTAGGCACCACCTTGATTCCGCGGTCTTCCAGCAGGCCTGTCACGTCATCGGGGGGATCCGGCGTGGCGACATCGACATCAGTGATGTCGCGGTCCGCCAGCAGGTCTCGTACGCATCCGCCGACAAAGCGCACGTCCCTGCCCCTGCAGCACAGCGCCTCCACCACGCTGGCGACACCGGGCGTCGCCAGGAGCGGCGCCGCATCGATGGTGGCTACGGGATGGTCAGTGCCGGTGCTGGCGCGAGAATCGCATGCGACGTGATCGCCTGATCCGGCGGCCCCTTTGCGTCCTGGGTCAGTCGGTGACATAGCCTGGAACCACCACGCCGTCCTCGAGACGTGCCGGCACATAGTCCCCCGAGGGGTCGGGACCGACAAAGCCGAAGACCGCGAGCGTGATGATCATGAGGCCCAGCGTTCCAAGGACGATGAGTCCCCAGGGCGCCTCGCGCCAGCCAGGCAATGTGCCTTCCTCGAGGCGCCGCGCCTTCTCGCGTGCCAGGCGGTACCACACGATGTAGGAAACAAGGGGGACCGTAATCAGGATAACCGGCAACAGGTAGCGCATCATCTCTCACCCCTCAGCACCTCGACGAGATTGACCACGATTGTTGCCGTAGCTCCCCAGATGGTTCGCGAACCGTACTCGAACAGACTGTACCAACGCCTCTCGCCGCGCCAGACCATGCTCGTCCGCTGATGGTTCCCGGGGTCGAGCAGGAATCCCAGCGGCACCTCGAAGGCATCAACGATCTCGACGCCGTCAGGCTGCAGTGCGACTGGGGGCGTGACGAGTCCGACAAGGGGCGCGATGGAATAACCCGAACCGGCGCGTTGCGTGTCGAGTCGACAGAGCACCTGCACCCTGGAAGAATCGAGCCCGATCTCCTCCCTGGCCTCGCGCAGGGCCGCAGTGGCCTCGTCCTCGCCGGCCTCGATTCGGCCGCCGGGGAAGCTGACTTCACCTGCGTGGTGGGCAAGCCTCGCCGAACGCAGGCCGAAAATGACCGTCATGGAATCCTCCTGGCGGTCGACCAGGGGAATGAGAACGGCAGCCGCCCGTCGCACCGGACCCTCGGCCCAGGCCGGCTGCGGTGGCTCGATCTGCGCCTGCGGCATCCTGCGGAAGGCGGTGAGCACCTCAACCGGCGTCATCGGACGTTTCACCCAGGACAAAGAAACTGCCGCATGAATCAATCCCCAGAACCTCGCGGCCATCCTGCCATGCGACCCGGCCCCTGTTCACAAGGTCATAGTAGACCGGGCGGGCAATCAGGGCCTCGAGCCTGTCGCGAACGAGTACATAGGGTGACGGCGCCCCCGTTTCGGGATCCATTACGACACGCACCGGGTGATCGGCGTCAGCCGTGACGTGATCATCGACATTGGTGCGAAAATGCACCTTGCACCGTGGACCTTCGCCCTCAATGGTCGACTCGACAGCCACGAATGGTGCATCATCCACGCGTATGCGGCGCTTTTCCAGCGGAGTCCTGAGGTAGAATTCACCATCGCCTTCACATCGCAGGATACCGGCAAACAGCTTCACCAGCGCCATTCTGCGAATGGGCCGGCCTTCATGATACCAGGTGCCGTCGCGGGCGATCCTGATGTCAATGTCCCCGATCAACAGCTGCCGGGCATGGTCGCGGTCCGCGGGGGCACCGGCGGCAGCATCATCGCGGATCCGTCCTGGGAGCATGTCGGGAGTCCTCGGGATTGCACCCTGATTCAATGTCGCCATTCTAGACCACCACACCGTTCCCGGGGAGAGACAGCGCCGTGAACCACGAACCCTGCATCAGTGAGGCAAGGGAACTTGCCGCCGAAATCGACCGCACGGGAGCCCGGCTGGCCGAGGTGCGCGCCGCTATCGGCCGTGTCATCTTTGGTCAGGACACGGTAATCGACCAGTTTCTCATCACGTTGCTCGCCGGTGGACACGCGCTGCTGATCGGCGTCCCCGGCCTTGGCAAGACCCGGCTGGTCGAGACCATCGGCACGGTGACGGGCCTCGATACCAAGCGCGTCCAGTGCACACCGGATCTGATGCCCGCCGACATTCTCGGCTCGGAGGTCCTGGAGGAATCGGAAAGCGGTCTGCGCGAGTTCAGGTTCATTCCCGGTCCCGTGTTCTGCAGTTTCCTGATGGCCGACGAGATCAACCGGGCCAGCCCGCGCACCCAGTCGGCACTCCTCCAGGCGATGCAGGAACACACCGTGACCGTCGCCGGCACCAGGCGCGACCTGCCGCAGCCCTTCCATGTGTTCGCCACCCAGAACCCCCTGGAACTCGAGGGCACCTATCCGCTTCCCGAGGCCCAGCTCGACCGCTTCCTCATGGAAATCGACATCGACTATCCCGGTCGTGACGCCGAACGCGAGATGCTGGTGGTGACCACCGGCCCCGACGAAGAGAACCCGGCGGGGGTGCTGAACAGCACCGAACTGATGGCGGCGCAGAGACTGGTGCGTCGCATTCCTGTGGGCGAAAGCGTCGTCGAGGCGATCCTCGACCTCGTACGCTCCGGCCGCCCGGAGTCATCCGATGGAAGTTCCGGCATTCTCTGGGGACCGGGACCCAGGGCCAGCCAGTCCCTGATGCTGGCGGTGAGAGCCCGCGCCCTGCTCGACCAGCGCCTGGCGCCCTCGATTGACGATGTCCTGGACCTGGCCGGTCCGGTACTGCGCCATCGCATGCAGCTTACGTTTGCGGCACGCGCCGACGGGGTGACGCTCGACGAGGTCATCGACCGCCTCAAGGCGCCGCTGGGGTGAGCGTGGTCGGCCGGCCATGAGTGTCGAAACGGTCAGCGGCTTTCGCCGGCGCGCCGAACAGCTTGTCGCGCACCTGCCACCCCTGCTGGTCGAGGCACGGCAGGTGGCTGCCGTCGTCGCCCAGGGCGTTCACGGCCGCCGCCGCGTCGGGCCCGGCGAGACCTTCTGGCAGTTTCGCCGATATGCCCAGGGCGATGCCGCCACGATGATCGACTGGCGGGCCTCAGCGAAGTCGCCACGACTCTATGTCAGGGAGACCGAGTGGGAGGCGGCCGAAAGCGTGTGGCTGTGGGCTGACACGTCACCATCGATGCACTTTGCATCCTCCCCGGAACTTGCAAGCAAGCACGAACGGGCACGGCTCATCGTCATGGCCCTTGCGGTCCTCCTGGTCCGCGGCGGCGAGAGCGTCGCTCTTCTGGGCGTCGACAGACGGCCTGGAACGGGCAGCGCCGCACTGACCCGCATGGCGACCCGCCTTCACCGGGGTGAGGGCGACGACGCCCCCAGCCTGCCGCCGGCGGCGACCCTTCCATCCCATGCGCGGCTGGTGCTCGTCAGCGATTTTCTTGAGCCGGTAGAGCCGGTCACAGCCAGGATCCGCCACTTCGCCGGACAGGGCGTCGACGGACACCTTGTGCGAATCGTGGATCCGGCCGAAGAGAGCTTCCCCTATGCCGGCCGGGTTCTGTTCGACGGCACCGAAAGGGAGGGAACAATTCTGGCTCACCGCAGCGAGGCGCTGCGCAACGACTACCAGGAGCGTCTCGTGACTCACAACGAAGCCATCGCCCTGGCGGCGCGCGGCGCCGGTTGGAGTACCACGGTTCACCGGACCGACGGTTCCCCCCATGCAGCCCTGCTGCCGCTCTACATCGATCTGGGCGGCCACGTGACCTGACCATGGCGAGTCTCGGGCCGCTTGCCTTTGCCGTTCCCTGGGCGCTCGTAGCCCTTGTCGTACTGCCGCTGCTGTGGTGGTTGCTGAGGGCTGTGCCGCCACGACCGCGACGGGTATCGCTGCCGACTGTCCGCTTTCTCTTCGGACTGAAGACCGACCGCCGGACGGCCGAAACGACGCCGTTGTGGCTGATCCTGCTCAGGATGACCCTGGTCTCCCTGCTCATTCTCGCCGTTGCCCACCCGATCATCACATGGAGTGGACGATCCCTGGACAGCGGCGACATGCTTGTGGTCATCGACGACGGCTGGGCTGCCGGAAGGAAGTGGCCGGCAAGACTTGCTGCCCTGGAAGATCTCGTTGACCTGGCCGACCGCGAGGATCGCCTGGTTGTCCTGATGACCACGGCGCCCGCGGCGGACAGCGCACCCTTCCAGCACTCGGGCCTGATGACCCCGGACGAAGCTTCCGGCCGGGTCCTTGATCTCACTCCCCGGCCCTGGCCAACCGACAGGCAGGGGGCGGCGGAGGCGCTCGTCGATCTCGAGTCCATCGGTCATGTCTTCTGGCTGGCGGACGATATCGCAGACCCCGGTGACAGCGCCCTGGTCGCGGCTCTCGAGGCCCTTGGCGATCTCACGGTGATGACCGGGGCAGCCCGGCCCGCCCTCCTTCTGCCCGAACCCGAGGTCGAGGATGGTGAACTGGTGGTGGAGGCGCTGCGCAGCCACACGCCGGGAAACACGACGGCGTGGGTGGTAGCCGAGGATTCCGAAGGCCGCCTGCTGGCCCGTCTCGAACTTGACTTCGCTTCCGGATCAAGAACGGCCAGAACGACCCTGGCGCTGCCACTGGAGGTACGCAACAGCATCTCCCACCTTGCCATCGAGAACGAGACAACCGCGGCAGCCGTGGCACTGCTCGATCAGCGCTGGAAGCGTCCGTCTGTCGGTCTCGTCGCCGGAGGCGACATCGAGGTGCAGCATTCACTCCTGTCGCCGACCTACTTCCTGGCCCGGGCCCTGGAACGGGAAGCCGACATTCGCCAGGACACGCTCGGCCGGCTGCTTGACAGGCCTCCGGCTGTGATTGTTCTGGCGGACATTGGCACTGTCGCTGCAACCGTGCGCCCCCGTCTTGAGGACTGGCTCGACACGGGCGGCGTGCTGGTACGGTTTGCCGGCCCGGCGTTCTCCAGGGAAAGCGACGACCTCCTGCCGGTCGCCCTGCGGGCTCGCCAGAGGGCTCTGGGCGGAGCCATGAGCTGGAGCCGCCCCCAGAGAATTGCAGAGTTCGACGCCGCCTCGCCCTTCTTCGGGCTGGTGACACCCCCGGACATTCTGGTCGACCGCCAGGTCCTTGCCGAGCCGACGGTCGATCTTTCATCGAAGACCTGGGCAAGGCTGGAGGATGGCACGCCACTCGTGACCGCCGGCGGGCGTGGCGATGGCTGGATCGTGCTGATCCACACCACCGCCAACACGCAATGGACCAACCTGCCGCTGTCCGGTCTCTTCGCCGGCATGATCAGGCGTCTTGCCTTGCTCGCCGAGGGGTCGAACGCCGGTCTCGATGACGTCATGCTTCCCGCGCTCGTGACACTCGATGGCTTCGGCAACCCCACCGTGCCGGAGCCGCACGTATCGGCCATCGCTGCCACAGACATCGCGGGCATCGTTCCCGGGCCCCGCCATCCGCCAGGCATCTACGGCACCAACGACCTCGCACGCGCCGTGAACCTCGGTTCCCGCCTGGAACCCCCTGCCGCCCTGACACTTCCCGACAGCGTCACGGTGACCGGCCTCACTGGAGAAGGGGACGTCGATCTGCGACCCTTCCTCCTCGGTCTCGTTCTCCTGGTGGCGTTCATCGAAATTGCATCGAGCATGGTGCTGCGCGGGATCATTCCGCCGGTCGGACGCCAGGCGGCAGCGGCCGTCGTCCTCACGATCATCGTCACCATCGGCTCCGTTACCATGGCCGACGATATCCCTGCCGGAGTCCCGGACGCTGTTCTCGATGTCCGTTTCGGTTACGTCAGGACGGGAGATCCCGGGGTCGACCGGACGTCAAGAGCCGGGCTTTCCGGGTTGGGAGCGATTCTGACGGCGCGCACCTCCATCGAACCCGGCGTCCCTGTCGCTCTTTCCCTCGAGACCGACAACCTTGTTCTCCACCCGTTGATCTACTGGCCCATCACCATCGAGCAACCGGTGCCGTCGGCCACTGCCCGGGCGAAGCTCGATACCTACCTGGCCACGGGCGGTATCCTCGTGGTCGACACGCGCGATGCCGACCGCAACCTCGCCGGTCTGTCGGGGGTCGGACCCAACGCGGCACGGCTTCCTGACATGCTGAGAGGGCTCAACATCCCGGCACTCATGCGGGTGGCGCCCGGTCACGTCCTCACCCAGTCATACTACCTGTTGCAGGACTTTCCGGGGCGCTGGACAGGCGGTGCGACATGGGTGGAACAGCACCCCGGAGGTCTCAACGACGGGGTGTCATCCATCGTCATCGGCAGCAACGACTGGGCCGGGGCCTGGGCTCTCAACAACCAGCTTCAGCCTCTCCACCCGGCGGTGCCAGGCGGTGAGCGCCAGCGTGAAATGGCCTTCCGCTTCGGTGTCAACCTGGCGATGTACGCGCTGACCGGCAACTACAAGGCCGATGCCGTCCACCTTCCCATCATCCTCGAACGCCTCGGTCAGTGACCATGGGAACAGTCACCGACATCACATGGGCGCCGCTCCTTCCGGTACCCCTCGTCGCTCTGGCGGGAATCCTGATCGCAGGACTCCTGGTGTTCGGCCTGATGCGCGGCATGCCGGGCATACCGTGGCGCGCAATCGCAGTCGCCGTGACGCTGCTCGCCCTTCTCAACCCGTCACTCGTCGAGGAACAAAGGGAGCCTCTGGCTGATCTGGCAGTCGTCCTCGTCGACCGTTCGGCAAGCATGACCCTTGGCGAACGTCCGGCCCTGACCGACAGCGCGGTCACGGGGCTCGGCGAGCGCCTGGCACGCCTCGACAATCTCGAGGTGCGCGTTGTCGAGGCTCTTCCCGAAGCCGTCGAAGGCCCTGCCGATTCGGGCACGCGTCTCATGGGCGCCCTTACCCGGGCACTCGCCGATGTCCCGGGCGACTCGGTGTCCGCCGTCATCATGATCACCGATGGCGCGGTCCACGACGCTCCCGATTCCCTCGCCGGCCTGAGGTGGTCGGCGCCGCTCCACGTCCTGGTCAGTGGCCATTCAAGCGCCTTCGACAGGAGACTCGAGATCGTTGAGGCGCCCCGCTATGGGGTCGTTGACGAGGCGATTCCCATCGTCTTCCGGGTGTTCGATCAGGCTTCTGCCGGAACACCGGTTCTCGTCACCGTCACCACGCCGGACGGAACCACAATTCCCCGCCGGGTCACAGTGGGAGAACGACACGAAGTGCGTGTCGCCCTCTCTCACGCAGGACTTTCCGTCGTGCGTCTCGAGGTCGAGGAAAACCCGGGGGAGATCACCACCGTCAACAACCAGGCGGTGCTGCCGATCAACGGGGTTCGCGAGGATCTGAAGGTCCTGCTTGTCTCCGGGGAGGCCCACACCGGCGAACGCATCTGGCGCAACACCCTGAAGTCGGATCCGGCCGTCGAACTGGTGCACTTCACCATCCTGCGTCCCCCGGAAAAGCAGGATTCCACTCCCATTCGCGAACTGGCGCTGATCGCATTCCCGGTCCGGGAACTGTTCGAGGGGCAAATCTACAATTTTGACCTCATCATCTTCGACCGCTACCGCAAGAGGGGGGTCATCCCCGAGATTCACCTGCAGAACATTGCCGACTACGTCATGGACGGCGGAGCGATGATGGTTGCGGCCGGGCCGGACTTCGCCACCGCGCTCGGCCTCCATGCAACCGTCCTTGGCGAGCTGATGCCTGCCCGTCCCACTGGCACGGTCCACGTCGAACCCTTCCGTCCCGGCGCCACGGCAGCCGGTCGTCGTCATCCGGTTACTGCCACCCTTGCCGGCATCGGGGAGGACGTGCCGTCCTGGGGACGCTGGTTCCGTCACGTCGAGACCACGGTGACCACCGGCGACGTCCTGCTCGATGGCGCCGGCGGCGCACCCCTGCTTGTCATTTCCCGTGCCGGAGAGGGCCGTGTCGCCCAGTTGCTTTCCGATCACCTGTGGTTGTGGTCACGCGGCTACGATGGCGGCGGACCCGGCACCGAACTGCTGCGCCGCGTCGCGCACTGGCTCATGCAGGAACCGGATCTGGAGGAGAATGCGCTGACGGCCTCCGAGAAGAACGGCCACATCACCGTGGTGCGGCGCACCATGGAGGACGACGATGCCGAGGTCGTCGTCACGGCGCCCTCGGGCGAGGTGACGACGCTAGAACTCGAAACGCTCTCTCCCGGCCGGGCCAGGGGAGACTTCGTGGCCGTTGAAACCGGCCTCCATCACATCTCGGACGGGGACATGGCGACCTGGATCGGCGTCGGCAGCCACAATCCCCTGGAATGGCGCGATCCGCGACCCACGAGCGCGCACCTGCAGCACCTGGTCGAGGAATCGGGTGGACACCTGTCATGGATCGCCCATGACCCCCTGCCCACGGTCCGCCGGGTGACGGCCGGCCATGACATGAGCGGTCCCGGATGGATCGGCCTCGTCGACCACAACCGCCATGTCGTGCGTGGCATCGACCTGCTGGCCCTCATGCCGGCGTGGTTTGTCCTCCTTGCCTTCATTGGTGGACTGGCCGCCGCATGGCGCGCCGAGAGACGCTGACCCGGCCACAGACTTCACAGGACTCCAGGAGGGAAAGGCACCATGCAGGCCACCTTTGATCTTTCCGGGCGACGCGCCCTGGTGACGGGAGGCGCCTCGGGCATCGGTCTTGGCGCCGTGCGGGCCCTTGCCCGCTGCGGCGCCCGTGTCGCAGTCAACGACCTCGCCGGCACGGACAAGCTCGATACCGCAGTGGCCGGGCTCACCGCCGAGGGCCTGGAGGTCATTGCAGCGCCCGGTGATGTCGGGGACAGCAGTGATGGCCCGCGCATGGTGCGCCAGGCCATCGCCGACCTCGGCGGTCTCGACTATCTCGTGAACAATGCCGGCACCCCGGGAACCGCGCGACCCATCCCGCCCGGGGACTTCGAACGTCAGGACGAAGCCTTTTGGAACCTCTTGTTGAACGTCAACCTCATCGGACCCTGGCGCTGTACACGGGAAGCCGCCCCGGCACTGAGGAAGGCCGGAGGCGCCATCGTCAACACGGCCTCGATCTCGGCACATGGCGGAGGCGGCTCGAGCTCGGTCTACTGCGCCACCAAGGCAGGCCTGGTCAGTCTCACCCGTGAGTGGGCGCGGGCCCTCGCTCCCGGAGTCCGCGTCAATGCCATTGCGCCCGGCGTGGTCAACTCCGACTGGATGTGCCGCTTCGACTTCGACACGGCGCAGGTGCCGCTCGGCCGGGCCGGCGAGCCGGAGGACTACGGCGATGTCATCCTCTACCTTGCCGCCGGCGCCGACTACGTCACGGGCCAGACTCTCAATGTCGACGGCGGCTGGACCACCTGACCCGCACCACAGTGCCAAGTTAGGACTCCCCGGCGCGGTGCCCCGACGGAGTCCGTTCCGCCAACGCCACATCGTTTGCTGTCGATGCTGTCGTCAGTATAATGTGACTGCATCGACAGCAAAGTGGATGTCAGACATGGCCACACTGACCGTGCGCAATGTATCCGACGAGGTTCATCGCGCCTTGCGCGTGCGGGCAGCCCTTCGCGGCCGCAGCACCGAAGCAGAAGTTCGCACCATCCTGGAGGAGGCGGTGCTTCCGGAAGGACGGGCAAAGCTCGGGACGCTGCTGTCCGATATCGGCCGACGCGCCGGCTTGACTGACGAAGAAGTCGCACTCTTCTCGCAACGGGACACGACTCCGGCACGGCCGGTCGATCTTGAATGATCCTGGTCGACACCAATGTGATTTCGGAGCCGATGCGTCCGGCTCCGGACCCTCGCGTGATCGAATGGCTCGGCGCCCAGGCACTTGAAACACTGTATCTCAACACCATCGTCGTGGCTGAACTTCGTTTCGGTGTCTGGTCACTGCCCAGGGGCCGCCGACGGAACCGTCTGCTCGACGACATCGAACGCCGGGTCTTGCCCATGTTCGCCGGACGCGTCCTTGTGTTCGACATGGCGGCGTCACAGGCCTATGCGCAACTGATGGCAAAGGCACGAATGTCCGGGTGGGCGATTTCGGTAACCGACGGGTACATCGCGGCGACCGCGGTGGCCAACGGCATGAAGATAGCGACACGGGACACGGCACCCTTCGAAGCCTCCGGACTGGAGGTGGTCGACCCCTGGACGGCATAAGAAATCGCCCGGCCGAACGCAGCGACCCTTGAAGCTGGCCTGCAGGCGCAGAACCGGTGCCTGCTCCTGGTGACCGGGTGAACGGCCTCTCCCGACTCCGATTCAGACACTGTTGATCCGGTTCGGGTCCGACGACCTCGGGATTCAACGTCCTCCGGCGCGGCATGGCTGCCGCTGCGAGCCCTCGGGCTCTCCGCGGCAGCCATGCCACCACACCACGCCGGAGGCCATGCGCAAATTGCAGATAAGTCTGGGCACAACTACTTCTCAAGGCATCTAGACTGTATGATGGTTCCAGTCTTTGGGAATCGGTGCCTGCGGCAGATCCCGCGGGCAGTTCGCTTTGTTCAACCAACGGTCCTTCAGGATGGTGTCCGGACTCTTCCGCCATTTCCTGTCTCGCAATCGACCGGACTCCTGGTCCGTAGTCCATGTCGCAGGATCATGGCACCGGCACGCTGAGCGTTGACGAGATGTCGAATGAAAGGGACGAAATCGAACTCGCGGTCGAGGGTGTAAACAAGACCTTCGGCCCGGTCCACGCCGTTCGCGACTGTGACCTGACAGTCAGGCGCGGCGAAATGGTGGCTCTCCTCGGACCAAGCGGATGCGGAAAGACCACACTTCTGAACATCATCGCCGGATTTGAGTCGCCTGACAGCGGCACTCTGCGGCTGGGAGGAGTTGCGCTTCGCGACATACCTCCCAATCACCGGAACATCGGCATCGTGTTCCAGAGCTATGCCCTGTTCCCGCACATGACCACCGCCGGCAACATCGGATACGGACTGCGCATCCGTCGGGCGCCGTCGGGAGTGATTCGGGAACGGGTTGCGGAGGTTGTCGATCTCCTGAAACTTGATGGACTGGAAGACCGATATCCTTCGGAGTTGAGCGGCGGGCAACAACAACGCGTGGCTGTCGCTCGCGCGCTTGCAGTCAGACCGGTCATGCTGCTCCTCGATGAGGCCCTGAGCGCTCTCGACAAGAACCTGCGGGAACAAACGCAGGTGGAACTCTCGATCCTGCTGCGCCAACTGGACATCACAACCATCATCGTCACCCACGACCAGCGGGAAGCATTCACGATTGCCGACCGGATCGCGGTCATGAACGACGGGCAGATTCTCCAGATCGGCACTCCACAGGAGATCTACTCGGATCCGAAGTCTTCGTTCATCCTGGAGTTCGTCGGCTCCGCCAACGTCCTCAAGGGCGTCATGGACACCACCGGTTCCGGGACGGTCGTCCGGGCCGACTGTGGACTGACCGTGCCTGTGCACACGGCGTACCGTCTTGAACATGGACAACAGGTCAACATCTACGTGCGGGCCGAGGACATCACGCTGTCGTCACAACCGACGCCTGTGCACGGGAGCACTCCTGGAGTCGTATCACTTGCGCGCTTCATGGGGGCCACCCAACGACATGCCATTGACCTGGGCAGAGAACAGGTCGTGCTCGACAGCCGGTCAAGCGAGGTCTCGGCACAGTTCGAGGTCGGAGACAGTGTCTTTATCGATATCACACCCGAGCGTTGCTACGTGCTTCCGGCCAGCCAGGCGTCCTGAACCATGGTCACCCCTGCGGCATTGGCCCAAGGTCCGTCGAAACCAGGTCTTCTGAGTCGCTGGCTCTTCCTTCAGCAGCAGCGCTTTGCGTGGTTCCTGCTGATTCCGGTACTGACCATCCTGATTCCGCTCTTCCTGTTCCCCCTGGCCGTCCTGCTGCGCAACAGTTTCAACTGGGACGAACCAGGCGCCATGATGGTCGAGGATTTTACCTTCGCAAACTACGCGAGAATCCTGACCGATACCTATTATGCGAGCCTGTTCGGCAACAGTATCCTTGTTGCCGTCGGTGTGGCGCTGCTGACCCTCGTCATCGGCTATCCATTTGCCTACTTTCTCGTGAAGTGGGCGGGCAAGAGACGCAATCTCCTGTTGTGGATCATCTATACCCCCCTGATCGTCAGCGTCATCACACGTGTTTTTGGCTGGATGATCATCACCGCCGACAGCGGCCTCATCAACAACCTGCTGCTGGCGACAGGTCTGACCGATGGGCCCATTCACATCCTGTTCGACGTCAGCGGCATGGTCATCGGCATGGTCCACCGGTACCTCCCGCTCATGATCCTGCCCCTGGCCAACTCGATCGCGAAGATCGACATGCGAATCCTGCTGGCATCCACCAGCCTGGGGGCGGGCTCGCTGGCCACGTTCTTGAGGGTGGTCATCCCCCTGAGCCTGCCGGGCATCATCGCCGGACTGCAACTCGTCATCGCCGTTGTCCTGAGCGACTTCGTCCTTCCGATCCTGCTCGGAACGCCGCGTTTCCGGATGCTGGCGCCAGCCATCTACGACGAAGCGATAGCGAATGTCAGATGGGCCAACTCCGCGACCATGGCCATCCTCATGGTTGCAGTGGTCGTTCTGATCCTCCTCTCAATGAACCTGGTTTTGCGCCGCACGGCGCCCTGGGCGAAGAGTTTTTGACGGGAAAGCGGCAGGACCTCACAACATGGCCAGATCAGCTTCTCCCTACCTTGCAGCATATGTCGGACTGGTGACAGTCTTTCTCCTGGGTCCGATCGTCGTTGCCATTGTCCTGTCGTTCAGCAGCGTCTCGCAGCTCGTGTTCCCACCACCGGGCTTCAGTTTCGAGTGGTACGAAGTGGCATGGGACAACCGAAAGTTTGTCGACGGATTTGTCGTCAGCACGATCATCGCGACCATCAGCAGCGTCATGGCAGGTGTGGCGGGAACACTGGCAGGCATCGCGATCAACAACTACCGGTTCTTCGGACGGTCGGCCGTTCAGTCCCTGGTCATCATGCCGCTGATCATCCCTGCTGTTGTCATCGGACTCGGCTTGCTCCAGACCCTGGCCCCGGTGGGCATACGGCCGGGGATCGTCGCTGCCTCGCTCGGCCACAGCATCATTGGCATTCCCTACGTCGTGTACCTGGTTCTGGCCGCCCTGTCGGGCTATGACATCCGCCTTGAGCATGCAGCGCAATCGCTGGGGGCTTCGCGCCTCAGGACATTTCTGGACATCACGTTGCCGGCTGTCCGCCCCGGGATGATAGCGGGTGTTGCGTTCGCATTCCTGATGTCATTCGACAATGTCGCAATGTCGATCTTCCTGGCGCGCGGAGATGCGCTGCCCCTGCGCCTGATGCAGCATATCCAGTACTATGCCGACCCCAGTGTCGCAGCCGTTTCGACGGTGCTGGTCGTCATTTCCCTGGTCGGACTCCTCCTGTTCGGGCGAATGTTGCGCAAGCGTGACGTCAGAAACCTCAACTGAGACCAGCCTTCAGGTTTCGGGCATTACCCGGTACGTCAAAGTTCCGGTGGACCGTGTGGGCGTGGCAACCGGCCCCGGTCACGCGTCCACTGGCAAGGCATTTCGCAGTGTCCTGCAGAGATTCGGTCTCAGTACCCACGACCGGAACCGGTGAGGGTGTCCGGGCGAGAGATCAATTGACGCGGGTCCGCCCACGGTGCGCGGTGGATGCTCGGGCACCGAAGAACCGCAGAGTGGACCGGCGGCACGGGTTTGCTTCGGACACCCCGTCCCCAACCGGGATCCTGCTGTCAGTCCTCAGGGTCTCTGAAAGCTGCCGCCACGGTGAACCGGCGTCCGTGTCAGACGCAAGACGAACGTGAATCAGGGAGATGGCCAAGCCTGTCAAACCGCAGACAGGCCCGGCCATCCCTTGAAGTCAACTCGCGATTTCGCGCGCCCAACGATCGGTCCATTCGGCCTGCCTGCTCGCCACATAGGCGTAATCATACAGGAAGTGCCGGCTGGCATCCCGGATCATCAGTCGGGCAAACTCCTCATCCAGTTCGACATTGCTGTTGGCAGGCGTCAGCGGAATTGCCGAACATATCGCCTTCTGCACCTCCCGTTCGAGGGTGTAGTTGACGTATGTCTTGGACAACTCCATCTGATGACTACCCTTGGCAATCACCAGATCATAGGGCTGCGACGGCACGCCCTCCTTCGGTGTCGCCCGCGCGATGAACTCGTTCTTGGCGATCGCCAACCCGATTCGGGCACTGTACTGGGGCGCAATCGCAGCTTCGCGCCGCTCCATGAGCTGCGTGACCTGGTTCGGGTCTCCGAAGAAGCTGCGAACGTGCGGCCTCAGTTCCGCCACCTTCGGGAAGATGTCGTCAACATCCTCCTCGGTGCCACCCATGGCACGCGCGAGCGTGACAAGAACAACCGCAACCATACCGTTCAGCGGCGCCGTCGGCAGCATGAGCTTGCCACTCACTTCCGGCCGCCAGAGATCAAGCCAGGAATCGACCGGTCCATCGACGGCATCCTTGTCGTAGACGAGATCAATCGCGTCGAAGACCATCGCCACACCATAACCGCCGGGGGCGAGGGTTCCCGGAATGCACTCCGACAGCAATGGTATTTCTGCCTCAGAAAGCACCTCGACCAGGCCCGACTTGCCCGCCCGAACTGTCGGGTCCCGTGTCAGGAAGCCGATATCGTAGATCGGATTGTCCGGATCCGCCTGCCACTTGCTGATAATCAGGCCAGGCTGATCCTGTTCGTATTCGACCGAACCGTATCCGGCCTCCTCGAACGTGTCTCCGATAATCGATTCCAGGGCAGCATAAGGGCCCCCGTAATGGGTGACCCGGAGAGGGTCTGCCGCCAGCGAAGGCGTCATCCAGCCGGCCGGCGAAATTGTCGCCGCGGCTCCTCCCAAAGCGCCAATCTTGAGAAAGTTCCGTCTTGAAGTCTGTGATTTCACCAAAAGCCCTCCCGTGCTTGCGGTTACACAACCCATCTGCGCCGGACCAAATTCGGTGGGCACCAACAGGATACCGAGCGCAGAAGACTGCCTCTAGAGAATACAACGGCCACGGCACGAACACAAAGACTCCGGTGACCAAGATCCCGGATTCGGGATGATGGCGGACCGGTACGCCGCCCGGAGGGTGGCGCGGTGACATTCCCAGGCCGCCAGCCACCTGTTGCGGATTGGGGCACCACTCGGCAGGAGAGGTGCGAGGCGAACGGCGTCTCCAAACTGCGTCACCAGCGCCGTCAACCAACCCGTTCCCCTGCGGTCAACGGACCTGCGGACCACCACAGTGGTTGCCCTCGACGGGTCAGCGGGTCAAGCGAATCACGTGACGCAGATGTTGCAGGTTCCGGGTCAGCCCAGCCCGTCAAACGCCGGCCCGGAAATGTTCCGCGCCATTCGCAGGCAAGGTCTGCAGGGGTTCCCTTGCGCAATTCCAGTCGAACACGCTTGCCGGGTCGGGCTGTATACAACCGGGGCCCGGTTGCCTATCCTGCCCAGGTACGACCGTGTCTCAACGAACCCCGCCTCAGCCATGAAAGGTGATCAACAGATGGGTGGATTCGTCGATCGACTCAAGTCCTATGCCGGAGAGAACTGGACGGCCTACGTGCGCCATCCATGGCTGGAGGGCATGTACAACGGCGACTTGAGCATGGAACGATTCCAGTTCTTCCTGGTCCAGGACCTTCCTTACCTTGCTGACTTTTCCCGGGTCTACTTCATGGGTTTTGCCAAACTGAACGCCCGGGATCTGAGACACTTCAGACCCTTTCTCAAACTCATCGCCGATTACGACGAGGGAAACGTCGAAGAGGACTGGCTTGCAGAGATCGGCTGCAATGACTTTTCGTCAGACCGATGGGCCGCACTCAAGGCGCGGGAAGGCTACATGAACCACCTCATTCGCATGGCGCATGAAGGGACCGCGTTCACTGCTTTCACGGCGACGCTTCCGTGCTGCGTGGGCTTCGCCGAGATTGGCGACTGGATGAGGGAAAAGGACACCTCGAACCATCATGCGGTCTATCGCAAGTGGATTGATCACTACCGCCGGCCGTTCCAGCGCCTGCAGGTCGATGCCCTGATCGAGGCGCTTGAAACCTCTGTCTCCGGCCTGAACGAAACCGAACTGGAGGAACTGGAGCGGGTCTTCCTGCGGAGCGTTCAGCATCAGATTCATGTGTTCGATGCTGCCTGGAGAATGAGCGATCCCTGGCCAGGTCCAGGCACTCATGCCGGATAGAGTGCCAGGAGGCCCGGGTTGCAGGAGAATTCGTGACGACCGTCATCCTTCGAAACGCCGACTGCATCTATACCTGCGATGACAGGAACCGGGCCTATCGCAACGGGTACATCCTTGTCAGGAATCACCGGATTGCCGAACTCGGCCACGAACCGTGGCAAGGGCACCACGCGGACGTATCCCACGATCTGACCGGCTGCGTGGTCATACCGGGACTCATCAACACCCATCACCACTTCTTTCAGTCAATCGCGCGAGGCATCCCTGCCACACAGCGGGCATTTGCCATCGACTGGCTGGCAGGACTGTATCCGCTCTGGGCCGAGCTCGATCCGGAGGCCCTATACTGGGCGAGCATGACTGCAACGGCGGAGTTGCTTCTGACCGGCGCCACCACGACTGCGGATCACTCCTACCTCATGCCCTCCGAAGACGGCGATTTCGTGGTCTCCCAGGTGAATGCCGCCACGGACACGGGCATACGCCTGCATCTGGTTCGGGGTTCGATGCCGACCATGGAAGGCGATCTTGCCGCACGGCTGGCACCCGTCATGGGCGAGAGACTCCGTCGCCTGCAGGACCGCGACGAGGAGCTGATTCCCGCCATTGAGGATACCCTGCGGATCCACCACGATCCGAGCCGCCATTCCATGCTGCGCCTGGCTCTCGGGCCGACGGGCGTGAGCTATGCCCGTCCCGACTTCATGCGAAGAATCGCCGAAATAGCCGCTGCCGGCAATTGCGGTCTTCACACACATTATCTCCCGCGCCAGATCGAACGCACCCTCTCCCGACAACTGACCGGACTCGACCCTCTTTCCGTCCTTGCCGAAAGCGGTTGGCTGAGGCCAGGCACATGGTTTGCGCACTGTACCGAACTGGATGACAACGAGATCAAGGCATTCGCCGAGAACGGATGCGGCGTTGCCCATTGCCCCCGAACCATCATTCGCCTGGGCTATCAGGTTCCGCGGATTGCAGCCATGCGCCGGCAGGGAATCAGGGTCGGCATCGGTGTCGACGGCGCGTCGAGCAACGACAGTGGATCCATGCTCAACGAAGTGCGCCTCGGACTCATGCTCCATCGGATCAACACGCCTGACGATGCCGACCCGCTGTCCGAATGGATGACACCCTATCAGGCGCTTCTCATGGCCACGAGGAACGGCGCGGCCATCCTTGGCCGTGACGACATCGGTCACCTTGCCCCCGACATGTCCGCCGATATAGTCGCCTTCGACCTCGACGACGTATCCTACGTTGGCGCGTCAAGCGATCCCCTTGCAGCCCTGTTGATGTGCGGCTCCGACTCCAGGGCGCGACTCACGATGGTTAACGGGAGAACCGTCGTCGAGAACGGAAAGCTCGCGAGCTTCAACGAGGATGCAATCGTGACCAATGCAGGTGAGGCCGGGCGTCGTCTTCTGAGTGCCGCGCAACGTCATACCGGCATCGACTTCGCTCGCCCCACCGGGGAAGGTCAACAGGCTCACATGGTCTAGCTTCGGCGGTACGGCGCGGTCCGGAAACAAGCATCCCGGACCAGCCCGGAGAACACTGACGGGAAAGAAGGAGGGGGAGCGTTGAAAGCACCCGCGGGCCACAGGGGCGTGGCATGACCGGCTGCCCGTCGATTCCATCGCGGTTTCAAACAGCCGAAACAAGTCGTCGGAGACGCTTCGGGGAATCGCACCATCACCGTCGACGGGGCATGGCGCCCGGGCGCTGCCGCCTGACGGTCCTTCGGTAATGCGAATCAATCGTCAGAAACTCGGGGAACGGGGCACGGGTTTCCCGGAGTTCTGCCGCGCCCCTTCGACCCCGACAGGCACCGGTTCACCGGGACCGGCAAGTGGATCGCCAAGACCCCGGGTACGTCTGACAGACACCATGTCGAGGCTGCTGCCGCGAGAAGTCGGGGCTGGCTTGGAGCCACATGAACGATGGAACCATCCGACGCTCGGCCATTCCACCGAAACCGGGTCGGCGTTGGACAGGCAGCAACAGACATGCTGAAGCAGCGTGTCGCCATAATCACCGGCGCTGCCCGGGGCATTGGCCAGAGCATGGCACTGCACTTTTCCCGTCTTGGCGCCAGCGTTGTCGCGGCAGACCGTCTGGACTGTGAAGAGACGGTTCGCCAGATCGGGAATGCGTCAGGAGAGGCCATCGGCGTGATCGGTGACGTGACCTCGGCCCGTGATGCCTTGACAATCGTGGAGGCCTCCATCGCGGAATTCGGACACGTTGACATACTCGTCAACAACGCCGCGCTCTACGGTGGCATTCGTATCACGGGATTTGAGGACATTCCCGAAGAGGAATGGGACAGGGTCATGTCCGTCAACGTCAAGGGGGTCTGGCAAATGTGCCGTGCGGTTGCTCCACGGATGCGACATCGCGGTCATGGCCGCATCATCAACATTTCCAGCAATGTCGTTTTCATGGGCAAACCCGGCTTCCTTCACTATGTGGCCTCCAAGGGCGCGGTCTGGGCACTGACAAACGCCCTTTCCCGGGAACTCTCCGGAACAGGGATCACGGTGAACGGACTGGCGCCGGGGTACACCACCACCGACGCAACCCGCTCGATGGCCAGCCCGGAAGCGGTGAAGGAGCTGGAAACGGAAATCCTGCGGTCCCAGAGTGTCCCGCGGCTCATCGAGCCAGCGGATCTGGTCGGTGCTGCCGCCTTTCTGGCCTCCGAAGCGGCAGAATTCGTGACCGGCCAGACCATTGTTGTCGACGGCGGCACGATCACGCGCTGACGAGGCGGCTGCAACCGGAGTCGGAACGTTTCAATGCCGGTTCAACAAGCCCCGGGCGACCCTGGTCGAGTGAATGCAGACCTGAAGCTGTTCGACCATGCATGGATCCGGTTCCGGCATCCGATGGGCTCTTCGTGTGTCACGCCTCTCGCGGTTCTACGGCGTCATGACACGGAGGGCCGGCTCAGGGACCTCGCCGGTCACCTCGATGCTGTCGATGCTTTCGTCGGCATAATGTAACCGCATCGACAGCAAGGTTGATGTCAGTCATGGCCACGCTGACCGTGCGTAACGTATCCGACGAGGCTCATCGCGCCTTGCGCGTGCGAGTGGCCCTTCGCGGCCGCAGCACCGAAGCAGAAGTGCGCTCCATCCTGGAGGAGGCGGTACTTCCGGAAGGACGGGCAAGACTCGGGACGCTGTTGTCCGATTTCGCCCGGCGCGCCGGCTTGACTGACGAAGAAGTCGCACTGTTCTCGCAACGGGACACGACTCCGGTATGGCACGCCCGCGACGCGTGACCCCTTGTGTCGTAGCGGCGCGGGCGTGCCATGCTTCGTCTCGGCTGGTTGTGTGACCGAATGGTTGTTCAGGAGCGCAACGACGCTGGCGCCGCGCACGCTTGCACACATCGCTTTGGCCAACTCTCCCCATTATCGGGGACGCGCAGAATTCCGCGACTTCACTAACCTCACCAGAGTAACGAGTCTCTCCGGGACGGTGAGACGGTCCATCGGCGGCGGACAATGACGCCCGTCGAAAGTTCCTTTCGAAGGAAGGCGGTACTCGACGGAGAACGTCCTCGAACCAGCAGACAGGAGTGATGATGATTTCCCCCCAACGCGCAGGTCTGGCCGTCCTTGCCACGGCCGTGACTGCGGCTGGTTCGTGGGCGCCCGCGCAGGGCGCCGAGAAAGTCCTCGACAACATTCATTTCCTGATTCCGGGAGGCTCCGGCGGCGGCTGGGACGGTACGGCTCGCGGTACCGGAGAGGCCCTCACGAAGCCCGGCATCATCGGCAGCGCATCCTGTGAAGACATGTCGGGTGGCGGCCGCAAGGCCATCGGCCACCTGATCGAGAATGCCGAATCCAACTGCGGCACGCTGATGGTCAACCCGACACCGATCATCACACGGTCACTGAGCCAACCGGCCAGCGGGAGATGGAGCTGTGTGTGCGCAAGCACGAATGCGAGGACGGCGACCGGATCTCGGTCACCGTCGACGGAGCGCAGCTGTTTTCCGGAGAACTCTACAAATCCTGATCCTGTAACACCGTTCCGGGGGTACCCGGGCCGAATCCGATTTCGATGCTTGCGGTCAAAGGAACCGGTTTCAAGGGAGCTTCTTGCAGCCATGAGAACGTGAACACTGGAGAAGCGCGCGTGACAGGCACCGATAGCGCAATGCGATCCCGGCGACACCGTGGGGGGGCCGGATCGAGCGCACAGACTTTCGTGTTGGTACAGTGAAAGGAGGATTCCCATGACGATATCCAAGCCGATCGCGGTTGCGGCCGCCATCTTGTTGCTCGCGGCTTGCGGCGGCGGTGGAGGCGGTGGGACCGTCTCGAGTGGTGATCCGACTGGCCCGACCGTCCCTGTGCCCGATACCGTTGTTTTCGGCGATGCGCTCGTTGTCGCGCAAGGCCAACTGTTCCGCGCGGAGTCATCGTGTAGCGTCTCGGCCTGCACGGTAACATTCCAGGGCGAGCGCGCGACCATCGACCTGCTCGATATAGACCCGAACGCTCCAGACGTGACCGTGACCGGCCAGCAGACCCGCAACGGTGTGCAGACAGGCCGGGCGACCGCAGGCGACAAACTGAATTTCGACACCTTCGGCGTGTGGGGAACTTACAACACCGGCACGCCGCTTCGCGGTTCGACGACCCTTCAGGGCATGGATGTCCAGTTCGCCTTTCCTGTGTCCCTCGGCATGGTGAGCGGCTCCAACCCGGTATCCGGCAGCGCGACATGGACCGGCGCGATGGCCGGCGTGAGGATCGGCAGTTCAGGCCTCGGAGCAGAAGTCACCGGCGACGCGGAAATGACCGCCGATCTCGCCGCGGCGTCTCTCGACCTGGCGTTCACGAACATTGCCGACACTTCCGGCGTCCTCAGCAACGATATGCGCTGGCAGGGCGTCTCGATGGAGAACGGGTCATTCCAAACCACCGGGCTGGACGGCCGCTTCTATGGCCCCAACCATGAAGAAGCCGGTGGCGTGTTCGAGCGTGACGGGATCGCCGGCGCGTTCTCGTTGGCTCGGCAATAGCCGGATCGGGCGGCAAGCGATCAGGATGACGGTCCAGTTCCGGGAAAGGGTTCACAGGTTCTCCTGAACGCGCCGCTTCGGAACCAAGGGAAGACTGTCGTCTTGAAACGCCGGGCCTTCATCAAAGTCAATCTTGAGGCCTGTGCGGCGCCTCGGTCTATGGCCTGTCCTGGTTCGATGCGCATCTCTGGACCTATGCCGAGGTCCACGGGGACACGGAACTGCTGTCCGAGGGCTTCCAGCACGGCCCCATGCACGGCACGGTGACGATACGAAACCCTTTCCTGTCTGTTTCGTCGACCGCATGAGGCACCGCCACGGTACCGGTGGCGGCCACCTTCCTCGACCACGTGTCTTGACCAACGACGCTCTTGGTCAAAGCGCCGTTCAATCATATTCTCACTGCGCAACTCCTCAGGGGGACACGGTCCATGAAACTCGTGCGTTTCGGTGAACCGGGCCAGGAACGGCCGGGACTGATCGACAGCGAGGGCCGGCTCAGGGACCTCGCCGGTCACCTCGATGCTGTCGATGCGGCGGCACTGGCCGGGCTGCGCGATGTCGACAGCAGTTCCCTCCCCGTCGTGGACGGTCACGTGCGCTTCGGTGTGCCGGTGAACGGCATCGGCAAGATTGTCTGCATCGGCCTCAACTATGCCGATCATGCCGCCGAGGCGGGTCTCGAGAGGCCCGTGGAGCCCATTGTCTTTTTCAAGCCCACGACGTCTCTGAACGGTCCGGATGACCCGATCCGCATGCTGCGCGACAGCCGCCACTGTGACTGGGAAGTGGAACTGGCCGTCGTCATCGGCAAACATTGTTATGAAGTGCCCGAGGCCGCAGCGCTCGATCACGTCGCCGGATACTGCATCGCCAACGATGTCTCGGAACGCAAGTTCCAGGCCAAGGGCAGTGGCCAGTGGGTACTCGGCAAATCAGGCGACACCTGGTGTCCCCTTGGACCCTGGCTTGTCACCGCCGACGAGATTGCCGATCCGCAGAATCTGCGCCTGACACTCGACGTGAACGGCAAGCGCATGCAGGACGGAACAACCGCCGACATGATCTTTCCCGTGGCCCACCTGGTACATTTCGTGAGCCGTTTCATGTCCCTTGAGCCGGGCGACGTCATGTTGACCGGAACACCGGCAGGCGTCGCCCTTGGACACCGGTCACCGGTCTATCTGCAGCCAGGCGACCGCCTGCACCTGGAGATTGACGGGCTGGGCGCGCAGAAAAGCGAGGTCATTGGCCCCCTGTGAGGACCTCGCCGTCACCCGTCGTGATGGCCCTCCGGATGGGATCCTGACGTACGAGGCAGTCTGTCCAGCCGTTCGGTCACATGGTGACGTACTTGGTCGGATTGCCGATCGAGAATGCGCTTCCGGTCCTTGCACGAAGGGCTTAAGCAAGATGTCCCTGTTTGGCAGGGCGTGTCCCCTGTGGACATCGGGTGGTGCCTCTAGGGTTTGCGCCCGATCGCCTCGCCCCAGGCGAAGGCGGCGAATGCGCCGGGCTCCGTCATCCACCGATCGAGCCCGTCACGCCACCCGTCGAATGCATCCTGCGTCGCGAGGCCGAGCCTGATTGCAGCTTCCATGGTCTCCGGTGCGAAGAACCAGCCGGTGATCAAACCGCGAAGAAAGGCGAGATCATCGGCCGAGTCGAAGGACTCGAAGGAGGCCGTCGCACGGATGTCCACGAACCCGGCGTCGGCAAACGCGCGCTTGAGCTCCTTGCCCATCTGTGGATGGCCGCCGTTGGCGGCAAGCAGTTTCAGGAACGTCACCCATGCGCCGTCCTCCGCGCCGAGGTAGTGATCGGGCTCGACGAACGAGGAGTCGCCGACCAGTTCGCGGGCGGAGATCAGGCCTCCAGGCTTCAGGACCCGCCTGGCCTCGGCCAGCACGGCCTGGGTGCCGGGCGCATGCATGAGCACTGCATGGCAGTGCACCACGTCGAACGACGCGTCCTCAAAGGGAAGGTCGATCGCGTCGCCCACCCGGAAGAACGCGTTCCCGTGTCCGCCTGCGCGCGCCGCCTCGCGCGCCATGTCAATCTGCGATTCCTCCATGTCAATGCCGTGCAGCTCTCCTGGAGCCACCGCCTCCGCCAGGCCGACCGAGATCGTTCCCGGACCGCAGCCGAGGTCGAGAAGACGCATGCCGTGCTCCAGCTGGGGCAACAGATGAGCGGCGGCCACGGTTGCATTCCTGCGCTCCAGCATCTTCCGGAATTCCGGGCCGTAGCCCATGGTGTAAGTGGGCGTCGATGCCTCCAGGGTCGTGTCGCGTTCCATTGGTATCCCCCTCTATGATTCGCCCGGACGCTGCGGTGCACCGGGCCGCATCCTGCGGCGGCCTACACCGGCGTACAACCGATCTTTGCTGAACATGCCAAGGTCATGAAATCCAGGGGCGAGCATGCGGTCCGCCGCTCATCGGCACTCCAGGGCCATGGACCCCGGATCAGGATCGGAGCCGTTCGTTCTTCGGATCGAAGGGCGACTCTCCGCAGACGGTGGCCTGGAAGGTCCGGCCGAGGATGTCGATGGTCAGTTCGGTTCCCGGTTCACCGGCATCGGGCTGGACCATGGCCAGCGCCAGGGACTGTCCGAGCCGGAATCCGTAGCCACCCGACGTGGCCCGGCCCACCAGTTCGCCATCGCGGCGCACCGGATTGTTGCCAAGGGCATCGGCATCATCGACATCGTGCACCACCATGGTGACGAAACGGTTGGCAAACCCGCGTTCCTGCCATGCCACCAGCCCTGCGCGTCCCTTGAATTCGTTCTTGTCGAGACGCACGAAACGATCGAGGCCGCTCTCGAGGGCGGCATACTCGATTGAAAGCTCCTGACCCACCATGCGATAGGACTTCTCGATCCGCATCGCCTCCATTGCCCGGATGCCAAAGGGCCTCATGCCGAGTTCGGCGCCTGCGGTCATGAGGGCATCGAAGATGTGGTTCTGGTATTCGATCGGGTGATGCAGTTCCCATCCCAGTTCACCGACGAAGTTCATGCGCAGGGCGAGCGCCGGCGCCAGTCCGACATCGATCCAGCGTCCGGAAAGCCAGCGAAAGCTCCCGTTCGAGAGATCGTCCCGGGTGAGACCCGAGAGCAGATCCCGCGAACGCGGGCCGGCCACCACCAGGACCCCCATCTGGTTGGTGATGTTGGTGAAGGTGACGGACCCGTCGGACGGCATGTGCCTGGTGAGCCAGTCGTGGTCAAGGCGCTGCAGGGCGCCGGCGGAAACGACGTAGAAACTCTCCGGTGACTCCCGGAACACCGTGAACTCGGAGTGGACCCCGCCACGCTCGGTGAGCGCATGGACGAGACCCACCCTGCCAATGCTCCGGGGCAACCGGTTGGCAATCATGCCCTCAAGGAACTCTTCCGCCCCCGGACCGGCGATCCGGCACTTGGCAAAGGCCGTCATGTCGAGGACGCCCACGTTGTTGTGGACATTCTCAACCTCGTTGCCGACCGGTTCGAACCAGCGCGATCGACGGAACGACCAGTGGTCTTCCTGCGCCATGCCGGAGGGAGCAAACCAGTTGGCCCGTTCCCAGCCGAACTTCTGGCCGAACACGGCGCCAAGCTCCTTCAGACGGTCATAGGAGGGCGCCTGGCGCAGCGGACGGGCCGCCGGCCGTTCCTCATCCGGGTAGTGGATGGTGAACACGTTGGCATAGGCTTCCTCGTTCTTCGCTACCAGGTAGGACTGTGTGGCGTAATCGCCAAAGCGGCGCGGGTCGACGCCCAGCATGTCGATGGTGGGTTCGCCGTCGACGATCCACTCGGCGAGCTGCCAGCCCGCTCCGCCAGCGGCGGTGATGCCGAAGCTGTGGCCCTCGTTGAGCCAGAAGTTCCGGACGCCCCAGGCCGGCCCGATGATCGGCGAGCCGTCAGGCGTGTAGCAGATGGCGCCGTTGTAAACCTGCTTGACTCCGACCTCGCCAAAGGCCGGCACCCGGTTGATCGCCGACTCGATGTGCGGCGCCAGGCGATCAAGGTTCTCCTGGAAGAGTTCGTACTCCATGTCATCGGCCGGACCGTCGACATAGCACGCCGGAGCCCCGATTTCATAAGGTCCGAGAATAAGTCCCGCCCTCTCCTCGCGCATGTACCAGGAGCCATCCGATTCCCGCAACACGCCCAGTTCGGGCAGACCATCGGCCTGGCGTTGCTGGAGAGCCTCATGGGGTTCGGTGACGATGTACTGGTGCTCCACCGGAATGACCGGCACATCGAGACCGGCCATGGCGCCCACCTGGCGTGCGAAACTGCCCGAGGCACTGACCACGTGTTCGCACGTGATGGACCCTTGGTCCGTAGTGACGCACCATTCTCCGGACCGGTTCCGTTCCAGGGCCGTCACGGTGCAGTTGCGATGGATATCGGCGCCACGGTTGCGTGCTCCGCTCGCCAGCGCCTGGGTGAGATCGGCGGGCTGGATGTAGCCATCCTCAGGATGCTGGATGGCGCCGACAAGACCCTCGATGTTGCACAGCGGCCAGATTTCCCCGACCTCCTGGGGGGACAGGAACTTCACCTCGACACCGATGGTCTCGGCCACACCGGCGTACTGGTGATACTCGTCCATGCGGTCCCGGTTCATGGCGAGGCGGATGTTGGACACCTTTCGAAAACCGACATCCATCCCGGTCTCTTCCTGCAGTTCCTGGTAGAAGCGGACTGAGTACTTGTGCACCTGACCAACGGAGTAACTCATGTTGAAGAGCGGCAGCAGGCCCGCGGCATGCCAGGTCGAACCGGAGGTCAGTTCGCGGCGCTCGACGAGCACAACGTCGCTCCAGCCCTTCCTTGCGAGGTGATAGAGCGTCGCGGCGCCGACGACACCGCCGCCGATCACGACCACACGAGCGTGGGATTTCATCGTCCTCATTTCCTCCGATGCAGCCGGTCAGCCCTCGGGCGCCATGCCCTTGGCGGCGAGTTCGGCCACGGCGCCTTCTGTCTTCTCGAGATGGCCGAGACCCATGCCCTTCAGCACGTGATCGGCCTTGGTGAACTGGATGTTCGTGTAGGTGGTGAGTTCCACCCGGTTTCCCCAGGGATCCAGAAAATCGGTGAAACGGCCGGGTAACAGCTCCACGCCCATGTCCTCGAATCTGGCGATGGCCGCCTGCTTGTCATCGACGGCGATGCCGAAATGCCTCCCCTCGTCGGGTCCCTGGCGCCGGGGCGTCATGAAGTTGATGAACTGGTCGCCAAAATAGACGAAGGCGGCGTCGGAAGACTGCCAGGCAATCTCGAAATCAAGGAAGCCCTTGTAGAAGGCCATCGCCTCGGCGATGTCGCCGACTTCAAGGGCGATGTGGTTGATGCCGACTGGACGGGCGCGCTGCTTCATCTTCTGATCACTCCGGGTCGTGACAACCCTATTACGCACTGAGCCCTCGCCGCCGCAAGAACATTCCCTGCCCTTGATCGGCCCGGTCGCCTGTGCGACAGATGCATGCCCCTTCCCAGGGCGCAATCCACACGCTCCAACGAGGCATCCATGAGCGGGAACCGGCGACGCGGCGGGCGTCGCGAACGAGGCGGCAGCGGTGCCCGTCGGGCACTGCGCAGCCGGCGTTTCGACACAACACCACTCCCCTACATTCAGCGCAACGTCCCGGTCTTCGACGTACTCTCGGACGAGGGCCTCGAGATCATCGAAGACAATGCCGAAGTGATCATGGAAGAGGTGGGCATCGCCATCAAGGACGATCCCGACACGGTCGCCTTGTGGCGCGATGCCGGCGCCGATGTCGCCGATGACGGCGAAACACTTCACTTTCCCAGAGGCCTGGCCCGCAGCCTGCTTGCCACCGCGCCCTCCTCATTCGTGCAACACGCGCGCAACCCACAGCGGAACGTCAAGATCGGCGACGGCGCAACGGTGTTCGCCCCGGTCTATGGTCCACCCTTCATTCACAATCTCGATGATGGACGCCGCTATGCGACCATCGAGGACTTCCGCAACTTCGTGAAGCTTGCCTACATGACGCCGGCCATGCACCACTCGGGTGGAACGGTGTGCGAACCGGTCGACGTCCCTGTCAGCAAGCGCCACCTCGACATGGTGCATGCCCACCTCACGTACTCCGACAAGCCTTTCATGGGATCGGTCACCGCACCCGATCGCGCAGCTGACACGGTCGAACTGGCGCGTATCGCTCTCGGCGGCGAAACGGTCGACAACCACTGCTGCATCATCAATCTCATCAACGCCAACTCGCCGATGACCTTCGACGGCACGATGCTCGGCGCCCTCAAGGTCTATGCCGGGGCGGGACAGGCCTGTGTCGTGTCACCCTTCATCCTGTCGGGCGCCATGAGTCCCGTGACAGTCGCCGGGACGGTTGCGCAGATTCTGGCAGAGGCTCTCGTCGGCATGGCCACGACCCAACTGGTGCGCAAGGGTGCCCCGGTGGTGTTCGGCACGTTCGGCAGCTCGATCTCGATGCAGTCGGGAGCCCCGACCTTCGGTACACCGGAACCGGCACTCGTGCTGTTCGCCTCGGCACAACTCGCCAGGCGCCTGGGGGTCCCCTTCCGGTCAGGCGGCTCACTGTGCGGGTCAAAGGTTCCTGACGCCCAGGCAGCCTACGAAAGCGCTCAAACCCTCCTTCCCACACTTCTGGGGGGTGTGAACTTCGTGCTGCATGCCGCCGGCTGGCTGGAGGGTGGTCTGGCTTCGGGATACGAGAAGTTCGTCATGGACGCCGACCAGATCGGCATGATGCAGGTGCTGGGCGGAGGGGTCGATCTTTCAGAGAACGGACAGGCAATGGACGCCATCCGTGAGGTCGGTCCGGGCAGTCATTTCCTAGGGTGTGATCATACCCAGAACAACTTCCAGTCCGCCTTCTACCGTTCGACCATCGCTGACAACAACAGTTTCGAACAGTGGCAGGCCGACGGGTCGCTCGATGCCGCAAGACGCGCCAATCAGCTGTGGAAGGACATGCTTGCCGACTACGAGGCTCCGGACATGGATCCTGCAGTGGCCGAGGAACTCGATGACTGGATCGCCCGCCGGAAAGTCTCCCTGCCGGACTCCTTTGCCTGACCGTCACCTTCGGCGTGGCATCAGGCAGGCTGTCCCGGGTCTACGGGACGCGCTTCAGGCGGTGCATCAGGCTGGACGTGTCCCAGCGGCTGCCACCAAGGCGCTGGATCTCGGCGTAGAACTGGTCCACCAGAGCGGCCACCGGCAGTGAGGCGCCATTGCGCGATGCTTCGGCCTTCGCAATGCGCATGTCCTTGCGCATCCAGTCCACCGCGAAGCCGAAGTCGTACTCGTCCCGCAACATGGTGCTGCCACGATTGACCATCTGCCAGGAACCGGCAGCGCCCTTGGAGATGACGTCGATCACCTGCTCTCCGTCCAGTCCGGCACGCTGGGCGAAGTTGAGGCCCTCGGCCAGGCCCTGGACGAGACCGGCGATGCAGATCTGGTTGGCCATCTTGCAGAGCTGGCCGGCACCGACGCCTCCCATCAGCGTCACGGCCTTGCCGTAGCACTCCATCACCGGACGGGCGCGGTCGAAATGCTCAGGGTTGCCTCCGGCCATGATCGTCAGCTGGCCGTTCTCCGCCCCGGCCTGGCCGCCCGAAACCGGTGCGTCGACGAAGCCGATGCCTTGGCCGGCGAGCACGGCCTCCATGTCCCTCGCGACATCTGCCGAAGCGGTTGTGTGGTCGACGAAGAGCGCGCCTTTGTCCATGCCGCTGGCGGCGCCATCGGCACCGCAAATCACCTCGCGCACACTGTCATCGTCACCGACACAGGCAAAGACAATCTCCGCGCCTGCTGCTGCTTCGGCCGGGTTGGGTGCGCTGCTGCCGCCATGGTCTTTCACCCAGCGTTGCGCCTTGGCCGGCGTGCGATTGCAGACGGTCACATCGTGACCGTGGGACGCCAGATGCCCGGCCATGGGATAGCCCATCACCCCCAGACCCAAGAAAGCGACCTTCACTGCCCATCTCCTTCATGTTGAACTCAGGGTGGACCTTGTATCCGGTCCTGCACCGGCCTGCCAGCCGCCACCGGCCGATCCAGCGAAAAGACGCTCGACAGCAGGACGGCAATACATATTCTTGCGCAATGATCTCTTCCCTTCACAGGAGCAAGGTTCATGTACTGGACGATTGCCATCTCCGTCCTCTTCAGCCTGCTCTCGCTTCTGGGCCTGGTGGCTGCCGCCCTGTCAGAAAGTGAGGCAACCCGATACATGGGCATCGGTCTTGTGGGCCTGAGCTGGTTCATCATGCTTCGCTACTATGGCCACATCGCCGAGCGCCGTGCACAGCGTGACAGCAGACACTGAGCCATGCCGGGCATGAAGCGGACCCTCATGGCGGTGGTGGCAGCGTGGTGCCTCGCCACGCCGGCGACGGCGGACGATGATCTCGTGCCAGAAGCAAAGGAGGCGCTGCGGGGTCTGCTGACGCTGCTTGAGGGCATCATCGAATCCGTTCCCCAGTATGAACTGCCGGAAGTTCTCGAGAACGGCGACATCATCATCCGACGCGTTCCCGCAGAGCCCGAAGAGGCGCCCGAGGAAGATGAGACAGAGTCGTCCAAGGACATCTGAGACCTTCGGGGTCATGCGAAACTGGTGAAATCGATCTCCCGGTTGATGTCGAGTTCCTGAACCACCGGTGCCATCGGGTACTTGAGACCACTGGCGCAATTGAAGAGAACGACGCGCTCATCATCACCGACCAGCCCGTTCTCCAGAGCCTGCCTCCAGGCGGCAACCGTCGCCGCCCCTTCCGGTGCGAGGAGCAGGCCGTCCTCCACCGCGACCCTGTCCCGCTCCCGGAGAATCGATTCGTCATCGACCGCCATGGCGAAACCGCCGGACGCGCGGACGGCATCGAGAATGAGGAAGTCGCCGATGGCAGCCGGCACCCGGATGCCCGCCGCCACGGTATGGGCGTCCTGCCATGGCACGGCGTGTGTGCTCCCGGCCTCGAAGGCATGCACGATGGGAGCACACCCCGCTGCCTGCACGGCCACCATGCGCGGCAGGCCACCGGTGATCCAACCAAGTTGGCGAAGCTCATGGAAGGCCTTCCACATCCCTATGAGGCCGGTGCCGCCTCCGGTGGGATAGAAGATGACATCCGGCAGGGACCAGTTCATCTGCCAGGCAAGCTCGAGTCCCATCGTCTTCTTGCCCTCGATGCGATAGGGCTCCTTCAGGGTGGAGACATCGAACCAGCCGGTGGCTCGGGCTCCCTCACCGACGATCTTGCCGCAATCGTTGATGAGGCCGTTGACCTTCCAGACATCGGCACCGTGCTGGCGGATCTCGCGCAGATTGATGTCGGGGGTGTCCGACGGACAAAGAACCGTGGCCTTCATCCCGGCCCTCCCGGCGTAGGCGGCAAGAGCCGCACCCGCGTTGCCGTTCGTCGGGATGGCGAGGTGGCGGAGGCCGAGTTGCCGTGCCATCGACACCGCCAGAGCCAGCCCCCTCGCCTTGAATGAACCGGTGGGCAAGCGGCCCTCGTCCTTCACCATGACGTGCGTCGGCCCTTCGCCAGCAGAACGCGCCAGGGGAATGAGCGGTGTCGTCACCTCACCGAGCGAGATCCTGTCCTCATCCCGCGTCACGGGAAGAAAGGGCGCCCAACGCCAGAATCCGGCGATGGGTGCTGCGGCAATGGACTCCCGGGTGATCGCATCGCCGAGACGATCCAGATCGTAACGCACCAGCAATGGCCGGCCACCACGCGAAAGGCCGTGAATCTCACCGGCCTCGTGCCGTTCACCGGTCGCTGAACACTCGAGATGACTGACATAGCTCACGTCGGGCTTCTCCCTGCCGTCTCCATCTCATACTCCGTTCGGGCTTGAGTTGCATTGTCGAGAGGTTGACGGCGCGAGGGCCTGCAATCCGGAGTGGGTCAGCTGCCGGGCACAAGGTGGTGGTATGCCCCCGGCGCGCTACAACACAATTTCGAGATGGCGAGCCAACGCCCACGACCGATAACGCATCGACGCTAGCACCGCAGCGCTCCAGGTCGCGGAGCACGTCGAAATCGTACATCAATCCGGTGCGACCGTGTCGCCCGTGTAAAAGGCCGCCGTGCGCTGCGCCGCTGCGCGCGCAACGCCGGTGTCCGTTCCCGCTGCCTCGGCCGCCCGGCCCCACGCCGCACTGCTTCCGACGATGAGCGCCCTTCCGTCACGAGTCGTGTGGAACGTTGCCCCGTCCGGCTTGGGTTCGTTCGGCCACGCAAGATGCAGTTCCATCCCCAGCAGGCCCATCTCCCAACCTACGCCGACCGCACCGGGACCGAACGTGTGCCAGTGGTCCGACACCGGCACGGAATGTGCAATCGCAAGGCGCGAGCGGCCGGGACCATCGTTGCACAGACGTGCCTCCACCCAGCTCACGTCACCGCCGAACTCCCACGTAACCTCAAGATACGAGGGAGGCTCGCAGTGCCTTATGGTGCCGCCTGCGTTTCCCTCCAGTTGGTAGCGACCGCCGAGTTCGAGACGGCCGCTGACCGGCAGGAACCAGCGCGGGATTCGTTCCGCGCTCGTCACGGCGTCCCAGAGGTCCTCCACTGTCGTCGCGTAGCTGCGGGCCAGGTTGACCGCGCGAACAGCCTGTCCTTCACGCTCCAGGGACGACACTGTGCGCTCCACGGCGCCGAGGAGGCGTTCAACATCCAGGTCCATGGCTTCTCCGTTTCGTCAGGCAGGCGATTGTTTGAGTACATGCCGCCGCGTACAGCAAATCAAGCCGCGTGGACGATGACTCGGGCCGTCCACAAGGTCGCAGACCGTCCGACAACAGCGAGTCGAAAGCCCGCTCTATGGCGACATGCCTCGACGAGCATGAGTGCCGGCAGATGGTCCGGCACTTCGCGCCCGGGACAACGAGTCCGGCGGCTGTCATGCCGTCCCGCATTGTCTTGTTGCCTCGTCCTTCCTGAACTGTCGCCCGGAAGCCGCTCGATGTTTCGGGAGTCCGTGACAGTGGTCGTCCGACTCTCAGGTGGCTATGGTTCCTTTCAGGCAACGAGTTCTGCCTGCACGACTTGATCCCGTCTGGGTGCTGGAGGAGTCTGGCTGACATGTCTGTTCTGGACATCCATCGCCTGGGCACCACCTTTGCCGCGGAAGTTCGCGGTGTTGACCTGTCTCGCGCTCTCGATGCCGCGACTCTCGAAGCCCTGGCACGGGCCTTTGTGGCACACAAGGTCCTGCTCTTTCGTGACCAGGACCTGGCTCCGGACGACTTCGCCCGGTTCGCCCTTGCCTGGGGGACACCACGTGTCGACGGTTTCCAGGAGCGCAATGTTCCCGGATACGACTTCATGTCGACGGTTGGCAATGTCGGTGGCGTCAACGAGCGCGAGGAGTACCGCAACGGCGCCTCGTTCTGGCATACCGATTGCGCCGCCGAAGCCGATGCGGATGCCACCACCATGCTGTGGTGCCTGGAGGCACCGGCAGAGGGAGGCGAAACCCTGATCGCTGACATGGGAGCAGCCTGGCGCGGACTTGATCCGGAAACACAACGCACAATCGAGCCTCTGACGGCGCTCCACATGTATTCCGGCACAGGCGAGATTCTCGGTGGACGCGAGGACTTCGAGCATCCCCTGCAACCCGTGACGGATGAGACGGCCGAACTCCTGCCGCCGCCGGCCCGCCGCCCGGTCGCAAGGCCGCACACCCTGACCGGAGAGAAGGCGCTCTATTCCCCCGCCGGCTCCATGGTGGCCATCGATGGCATGGAACTCGGTGCGGCGTCGGACCTTATGCGCCGCCTCAAGCTCCACGCCATCTCCGGACGCTTCACGTGGGCCCACCGTTACCGCCCGGGCGATCTCCTGATGTGGGACAATACCGTGACACTGCATTGCGCCCAGACCATCGGCGCACCGGAAACCCCGCGCCATCACAGGCTGCTTTACCGTATCGTGCCCCTGGGCCTCCCCCGGCCGCTCAGACAGCCAATCCACTGACCGGGACGAACCGCGGTCCCTGGTGTGAGCCTTGCGAGTCCACCCTGTTTGCTGCACCGATAGCGGGCCACCACACCTTCGCGGCAGACGTCGCCTTCCCTGCAGCCTTCTCGTCAACGAATGGTGAGCCTTGGGCCCCACGTCACGGTGATCGGTCGCTGAGTTGCCGCGTCATCACGCGGGAGTGACGCGCGGCGTCCCGGCGTGGTATCAGCCGGCCATGCTCACACTCTCTGGAATCACCGTGAGGCTCGGTGGCCACACGATCCTTGATGGCGCTTCGGCGACGCTGGTGCCGGGAAGCCGCGTCGGCCTGATCGGCCGCAACGGTGCAGGCAAGTCGACGCTGATGAAGGTCATCGCCGGAGAGATCGAGTCCGATGCCGGCACGGTCGACATGCGGCGCGGCGCAAGCCTCGGCTATCTTGCCCAGGACGTTCCAGCCGGCAGCGACACGCCTCTCGAGAGGGTCCTTGCCGCCGATGAGGAGCGAACCCGCCTTCTGGAAGAGGAAGCCACCGCCGCAACCAGCCAGCGCATCGGTGACATCCACGAGCGGCTCCAGGCGATCGATGCCTACAGCGCACCGGCGAGGGCCGCCCGGATTCTCGCCGGCCTGGGATTCGACGAGGTTGCCCAGGGGCAGGCTGTCGACAGTTTCTCAGGCGGCTGGCGCATGCGCATCGCCCTGGCCGCCCTGCTGTTCTCCCGTCCCGACATCCTGTTGCTGGATGAGCCGAGCAACTACCTCGATCTCGAGGCGGCCCTGTGGCTGGAGTCCTTTCTAAGGGCCTACCAGGGAACGCTGCTCGTCAGCAGCCACGAACGGGATCTTCTCAACAGTGTCTGCGACCACATCCTGCATCTCCAGGGTGGCGCGGTGACGCTCTACCGGGGCAACTACGATTCGTGGGAAAGGCAGTTGAGCGAGAGGCTTGGACAGATCGAGGCCATGCGCGCCAGGCAGGAGAGGCAAAGGGCCAAACTCATGGCCTACGTGGACCGCTGGCGCTACAAGGCTCACACGGCGCGCCAGGCGCAGAGCCGGTTGAAAGCCCTGCAGCGCATGGAGCCGGTAGCCGCTGCCATCGAGGACAGCACCCTTCAGTTCGACTTTCCGGATCCCGACACCCTGCGGCCGCCGATGATCCTTCTCGATGATGCATCGGTGGGGTACGCGGCCGGCCAGCCGGTGCTCGCCGGCCTGCAGCTCCGCATCGACCCCGACGAGCGCATCGCCTTCCTGGGCCGCAACGGCAACGGGAAGACGACGCTGGCCCGCCTGCTTTCGGGCAGGCTCGATGTCATGAACGGCACGATGACGTCGGCCTCGCGATTGCGTGTCGGATACTTCGCCCAGCACCAGGTCGAGGAACTCGATCCCGACGAAACACCGCTCGTTCACATGACGCGCCTGATGCCGGACGCGGCGCCGCGCTTTGTGCGGGCCCAGCTTGGCCGCTTCGGTTTCTCGGGCGACAAGGCCGCCCTTCCGGTCCGCCAGCTCTCGGGCGGCGAACGGGCTCGCCTGGCCCTGGCGCTCATCACCCGCGATGCTCCACACCTCATCATTCTCGACGAGCCGACCAACCATCTCGACATCGAGGCCCGGGAATCCCTGGTCCAGGCACTTAGCGGATACAGCGGAGCGGTGATCATGATCAGCCACGACCGCCACCTCGTCGAACTCTCGGCGGATCGACTCGTTCTCGTCACCGACGGCAAGGCAACCGACTTTGCGGGCAATCTCGACGATTACCGCAACCTGGTTCTCGGCCGTGACTCCGGATCGACGGTGCCGCGTTCAAGGAGAAAGGACGAGCGGCGCCGTGCCGCGGCCGAACGGGAACGCACACGGGAGCTGAGAAAGGCGGTCGACAAGGCCGAAAGCGAGGTCAACGAGCTCACCCGTTCGCGCAACGAGATCGACCGCATCCTGTTTGATCCCTCCACCCACGAGGGGACAACCGTGACCGAGCTGATGACCAGGAGAAGGAAAATCGAAAGAGCGCTCGAGAAGGCCGAGACGCGCTGGATCGAGGCAAGTACGACACTGGAAACAGCCACCCGTTCCTGAACGTTTCTGGGTGAATGACGGCCAGGCCGCGAACGTTGAGTCCGTGAAGGTCGTGCCGTGGGTTCCGGAACCGGAAGGCGCGCCTGCCATGCATGACGGGTCTGTCCTGTCGTCAGAATCTGCGGGTATCGGTCGTAACCGACGAACGTGTCCGTCAACTCCAGGATCTTCACCCGGGATGATGCTGCGGGAAAGGAGCGGGATTCGACGTTGCCATATCCCGGATGGTCTTCGCGAGGCCTGAGTCGTCGCCGTGCCTCGCCAGCGCCTTCGCCAAACCGCCCCGCATGTGGCGAAGCGTCCCTGCATGGGCGGCACTCTGCGCCAGATTGTTCATCTCGGCAGGGTCGCAGGCGAGATCATACAGCTCGGTGAATCCGTCCTCCTGCACGACGAGCTTCCAGTGTCCCTGGTGGAACGCGCGCTGCCAGAGCGGCGTATTCAGACCGTAGTGTTCGGTCATCAGTCCGTCGCGGGACAAGGGTCCGGTGCGCCGCAGCAGGGGACAAAGACTGGTTCCGTCCATCTCATGCGCGGTGATCCCGCACAGGTCGAGCAGAGTCGGCGCCAGGTCGATGTTGCAGACCAGGCTGTCGTCCTGTCCTGGGGGAATGCCTGGACCGGCGATCAGCATGGGGATGCGCAGCGTCTCTTCCACCATGAGCCCCCCCTTGTTCATCATTCCACCGTTCGAGGCCACCGCGTCCCCGTGATCGGCCGTGAAGACGATGATCGTGTCATCGATCCGCCCGCCTTCCTCCAGCACATCCAGAAGCCGAACCAGTGCCGTCTCGCAAAGAGCAGCCGATTGCAGCGCGCGTCGCGAAAGAAGGGCAAAATCACGCGCGCCATCGGCAAGAATGTCCCGCCAGTAGTCGCGATAGGCCGCGTGGTGAGCCGGGCGCGCCTTCAGGTCCGAGACGAGGTTGGACGAGGCCGCGCTCTTCAGATTGGCGAACATGCCGGCAAAGGGCGCTCCGACCATATAGGGCGGATGCGGCCCCCAGGTGTCCACACGCACGAAGAAGGGGTCGTCTCCCGCATTGCGAAGCCAGCGTTCGGCAAGCGCGGAGACAAAGAAGGCTTCATGCGTTTCGGCTGGTCCTTCGAGGATTGCGCTGCCTGCCTCGAAGTCGAACCAGTCTTCGGATCGGCTCAAGGCGACCGGTGTGCCTGGCGGCGTACCGCTTTCCCCCGACAACTCGATTCGGGCAATCGGATGAGGCAGCGCGTGGCGTTCGAGATAGGCACCATACTCCGCACTGGCATAGGGATAGGCATAGTCCGCCGGAGCGTAGCCCTCGAAACCGAAAGCGCGCGCGTCCAGCTTGCGATGCAGATGCCATTTGCCAAACCAGGCGCAACGGTACCCTGCCGCGCGAAGCGGGCCTGTCACAAGGGAGTCGGACGGTTCCAGACCGTCCCGCCCTCCGAACCGTCCGTCGTTTTCTGTCAGGCCGTGATTATGCGGATAGCGGCCCGTCAGCATCGAGGCGCGCGATGGTGAACAGACGGGAAGTGCCGTGTAGGCGCGCCTGAAGTCCATGCCTCGCAGAGCCAGCTTGCATTGCAGGGGCAACTCGCGCGCCACGTCGGGCCTGTTGGCGGTCATCTGCTGGTCCGTGTTGAGCCAGAGGATGTTTCGGGGTCGGCTCATCCCGTCCCTGCCCCTCGCAAGTCATGGGCATAGTGGTCGGAATGTGCCTCGCCCCAGATGCGGATCGCCGTCTCCGCCGACGTCATGGCGCCAGGCTCGGTGGCATAGCTCACAAGCAGGCTGAGCCGGTCGCCGCCCTCCGGGGACGTCACCCGATGCAACGTGTATCCGCCGCGAAAGAGCTGCAGGTCGCCCGGCACCAGCCTGAGAGACCGCACGTTCGACCGATCGCCATCCAGCACCTGCTTCACGCCCTCAAAGTTCTCGTCGGCGTCGCTGCGCAGATCGGACACGTACTCGAAGACTCCGCCCAGAGCGGGTTGCTTCAGCCCGAAGGAGACAGTGAAGTCGTTGTTGTCGAAGTGCCAGGCAAACTCGCGGCCTTCGGGCTGGACATTGACATTCACGCTGCCGAACGGATCGCCGTAGGTGTAGAGCGTCTCGTAGCCCAGTGCGGTCGCCACGAAATGGCACAGGTCTGCATTCCGGAAGATCGTCCAGATCGCACCCTTCCGATCGAACCTGTCGGCCCGAATCATCCCGTGCCGTCGTGGCGAGAAGCGGTTGAGGGGATGGTCCTCGGCGAAGCCTTCGGGCGGTTGCGAAAAATAGGGATTGAGGCTGACAGGGTGGAACACGGCTTCGGCTGCGAGGCGTTCGACCTCTTCCTGCATCTGCGCCAGCGTGTCGCGCCGGACAAAGGCTTCCAGCTGCGCACAATTCGTCCCTGCCAGTCCAACTCGTGTCTGCGTGACCAGGGCATCGAACTCCGCGCTGCCTGGGCGATCTATGGGATAGCGGTCGGTGTCGAAGAGCTGCGAGGTGGTCATTCCGGCCATCGACTTGCCCGTTTCAGCCCTCAGCCGCCACACTCTCGCTCCATGGAGCAGCGCCATCGGCACTGTAGCTCGGAATCTTGCCGGAGACTCGAGCAATCACAAGCCCGCATACCGAACGTTCATCAGGACCCACGGCGCGAATGAGGTGCAGCATGGACTGCCACGCGCAACTATCCTCTGCGTCGACGGCGCGCGAGGCTGGCCGTCAAGTGGACGGCAAGGAAACATGGGAGACATCACGGGAACGGGGATCCGCGGCAATGCGGCGCGGAGCGACTCCCAAGAGCGCCGACTGGCCCTGGGTGAAGGCGGGCGGAAGTCGGCCAAGACCGTTTAGCCAGGAGGCCGTTTCGCCGTATGCCGGTTCGAACCAGCAGTCGGCGTCCTGATAAGCGTACTTGAATACGGCGTACCGCTATTAAGAATTAGCGCCTAAATTTTAATTGCGCTGATCCCAAGTCACTGTCAACCAACCGGTTGCGGCGCCGCCGCTCAGCCTGCCGACCTTCACCACACCCACCCGCTTCGTATTGCGGGAGCCGCACGCGATTCCCGAGTGGCGAGACAATCTTGAACAGGGGGACCTACCACCAGCGTACGCGGGCGTCGGTGAGGAGTTCGCAGCCGTCCTTCGTGACCACGACGGTTTCCTCGAAATCGCCGACATAGCCCATGTGACGGACGCTGCGTTCGACGCACAACACCATGTTCTCCTCGATGGGAGTGTGATCGCTTTCCACCAGCCAAGGTGAATCCCAGCCCAGACCGATACCGTGACCGAATCCCTTGAAGGAGCCTTCGAGCTCGAAACCCAGACTCTCAAGTTTCTCGCGCCCGGCTCGGGCGATCTCGGCGGCCGTCACGCCGGGACGGATGCCTGCCATCGCCTCCCTGACGGCCAGGAGCGGCGCCTCGAAGACGCGGACCTGTTCGGCGGTGGCGTGGCCGACCGGTTTCGAGCGGGCATGATCGAAGTAGTAGCCGTCAACGGCGCCCGAAATCCCCACATGAAACCAGTCGCCGTCCTCCAGCACGTCGTCGGATCCCCAGGTCGGAAAGCTGCTCGCCACGGTGACAGGATTGTTGCCGCCCTTCCCGGACGACATGAACGAGTTGTAGAGAATGCCCCCGGCGGTCACGAGAACCTCCATCCCTGCCGCCACCACCTCGCCGTGGGTGGCTCCGGGCACCGCCCTTTCCAGCATCGCCTCGGTGGCCCGGCTGCCGACTTGCGAAGCACGACGCAGCATCGCGATCTCGCCCGGGGACTTCACCATGCGCAGACGACCCAGAATGTCGTCCGCGGGTACCCACGTCACCTCTGGCAGGGCCTCTGCCAGGGCGTTGTGGAGGCTCCACGGCAAGGTGTCGGACCCGGCAACGCCGACCCTTCCTTCGGCAAGCCCGGCCTTCTGCATGGCGGCAATCACCGATCCCGTCACATCGCCGGTCACGGAGATATCGCCGATCGCAAGGTTCGAGTCGCGTTCCGGCCGGTCGTCGGCCACGAGGACAGGCTCGCCATCGGCTGGCAGGACGACAAACGCGTGGGCCCTGCCCGTCCATTCGCCTGGTACGTCCGGGATGTAGGGAAACCGCGTGTAGAAGTTGGTGAGGTACTTGACGTCGGCGTAGCGGTCGGTGGTGCCACCGCCACGCGAACAGACGAGGAGGCCGGCAAGGCCCGCCTTCCGCACCGCCTGCCGGGCCCGGGCCCGGCGTCCGGCAAACTCTGACGAGGGAATCATCTGCGATTGTCCCGGTTGTGGTTCTCATGTCCCCTTCCGTGGCCGCGACAGGCGGTCGCGGAAGCATTCCTGATCGCCTGCCACACCTTGAGCGGTGTGGCCGGCATGTCGATGTGATCGATACCAAGGGGTGCCAGTGCGTCCACCAGCGCGTTGATGACGGCCGGGGGACCACCGATCGCCCCGGTTTCGCCGACACCCTTGGCGCCGAGAATATTGCGTTTTGTCGGCACCTCGATGCGATCGGTCTCGATCATGACGAGATCGCTTGCCCTCGGAAGCTGGTAGTCCAGGAAGGAACCTGTGAGCAGCTGCCCGGATCCGGAGTCATAGAGAGCCTCCTCGGCCAGGGCCTGACCGATACCCTGGGCCACGCCGCCGTGCATCTGGCCGTCAACCAGAAGGGGATTGATGACGACTCCGGCATCGTCCACCGCAACATAGCGCTTGAGTTCCGTCACGCCGGTCTCGGGGTCGATTTCAAGTTCGCAGATGTGGGTGCCATTGGGGAAGGCCGGTCCGTCCGGAGCCTTGTAGGTGCCGCTCACCCGCCAGCCCGGTTCCTCTCCATCGGTCACGCTGGAGGCATCACCGGCCGCCGCTGCCACTTCCTCGAAGGTCAGTGTCCGGTCGGTGCCGTCGATGCGAAAGACACCGTCCTCGAAGACAATATCCTCCACCGCCGTCTCCAGAAGGTGCGCCGTGATGCTCCGCCCCTTGTCGATGGCATGCCTGACCGCGATGAGACAGGCGCTGCCGGCTATGGCGATGAAGTTGGAACCACCGTTGCCGGAGCCGAAGGGCACCAGTTCGTTGTCTCCCTGGAGAATGCGAATGCGCGACGGATCGACCTTGAGTCGGTCGGCGATGATCTGCGTGTAGACCGTCTCGTGACCCTGCCCGTTTGTCTGCGTTCCCACCCTGGCAAGGACATGTCCCTCGCTGTCGATGTCGAGGTCCACCATGTCCGGCCCCATGCCGCCGCAGCGGTCGAAGACGCCAGTGACACCGAGACCGCGCAACATGCCGCGGCGGGATGCCTCCTCGCGGCGTGCCGGGAAACCGCCGACATCGGCACGGTCGAGTGCCCGGTCAAGATGGCGGGCGAATTCGCCGCAGTCGTAGATGACACCGACACCGGTGTCCCAGGGAAAGTCCTCCTTGCGCACGTGATTGAGACGGCGGATGGCGCTCCCGGAAAGTCCGAAACGGCGCGCCGCGAGGTCGAGCAGACGTTCGACCATGAATCCGGTTTCCGGGCGCCCCGCCCCCCGGTAGGCATCGATCGGCACGGTGTTGGTCATCACCCCGCGCACCCGGGTGTGAATGGCCGGAATCCTGTAGGCCATGGACTGGATTGCGGTGGCAGCCCGGGTCGCCACGAATGGCATGAACTGCGAAACGTAGGCCCCGAAGTTGGCAATGACGTCGACCTCCAGGGCAACGATGCGGCAGGCGCTGTCGAAGGCCATCCGCCCCTTCATGACACGGTCGCGGCCCTGCAGGTCGCTGACGAAGCTCTCGCTGCGATCTGCCGTCCACTTGACCGGACGCTGCAGCCGCCGCGCGGCGACCAGCACGAGGACATACTCGTGAAAGAGGAAATTCTTCATGCCGAAGGCGCCGCCGACATCTCCGGTCAGGACGCGAAGTCGGTCTCCCGGCACCTTGAGAACGTCCCGGGCCAGGGGAGTGGCGAGCTTGTGGGCCCCCTGGGAACAGGCATGGAGGATGAAGCGTCCGCTCTCGGTTTCGTAGTCGCCGATCGCGGCACGTGGCTCCAGGGGTGCGACGACCACGCGGTTGTTGACCACCTCGAGTTCCACCACACGATCGGCCGCAGCGAAACCGCTGCGGACCGCCGCAGCATCACCCACCTCCCAGTCCAGCACCACATTTCCCGGCGCCTCCTCCCACAGTTGTGGCGCATCGTCTCCAAGGGCCCCGGCGGTGCCGGTCACGGCATCGAGCGGATGGTAGTCGACCTGGACCGCTTCACATGCATCTCGGGCCGCCTCACGCGACTCCGCCACCACGAAAGCCACCGGTTCGCCGACATGTCGGACCCTGCCGGTCGCCAGAACCGGGTGCGGAATGGCCGCGATGGGAGATCCGTCCCGGTTGGTGACCGCGCCCGCGAACGGCAGGGAGCCGATTCCCTCAGCCTCCAGGTCGGTGGCGGTCAGGACAAGGTGCACTCCGGGCGTGGCGCGGGCTTCTCCGCAGTCGATGCCAGCGATGGCGGCGTGCGCATGGGGTGAACGGAGCACCGAGCTCCACAACTGACCATCGAGATTCACGTCATCGGCATAGCGTCCGCCACCCGTCACAAGGCGAGGATCCTCGGTTCTCGGGTTGGGCTGGCCCATGGCGAACTGCATGCTGCTTTCTCCTCCGGTTCACGTCCGCCGCAGGAGCCAGCCGAACAGCAGGACGGCGGCGATGGCACCGGCGCACTGCGCCGCGATGAACGCCGGCGCGTGGGCCGGAAGGATTCCGGAGAAGGTGTCCGTCAGGCTGCGGGCAATGGTGACAGCAGGATTGGCGAAAGAGGTCGAGGACGTGTACCAGTATCCGCCGGCGATCGCCAGGCCAACGGCCCAGGGCACGGCATCCGGACGCCACTTCAGACAGCCAAGAATGGCGGCCACCAGGGAGAACGTGGCCACCAGTTCCCCTGTCCACTGGCCGACGCCCGTGCGCACCTGCTGCGAGGCAAAAAGAAGCGGCTGGTCGAACATGACATGGGCGAGCATGGCGCCGGCAAGAGCGCCGGCCACCTGGACGGCGACATAGGCCGCCGCCTCGCCCACCGAGAGATCCCGCCTGAGCGTAAAGGCCAGTGTCACGGCCGGATTGAAGTGGGCACCCGAAACGGGACCATAGATCAGGATCAGAACGACCAGCATGGCCGCCGTAGCCAGCGTGTTTCCGGCCAGCGCAACGCCGACATTGTCCGGTGACAGCGTCTCTGCCATGATGCCCGAACCGACGACGGTCGCCAGAAGGAAGGCCGTGCCGATGAACTCGGCGACAAGGCGACGCCCGGGATTCTTCACCGGACAGTTCCGTATGCGGCCCGTGATTTCGTGGCGACGTTCCCCTTCCGGATTATCTGCCCATGACCACCGATACCGACCTCTGCTTTCTTGACGCCAGGGAGGCCTTGCGCCTGTTCAGGACCAGGGAACTTTCGCCCGTGGACGTTCTCGAGGCACAGATCGCCCGTGCGAGCGAGGTCGAAGGCCGTATCAATGCCCTTGCCTTCACCTTCTTCGATGAAGCCCTGGAAGCGGCACGGCGGTCGGAAGCGCGCTATGCCGGGAAGGATGGCGGTCCCGGACGGCTCGAGGGCCTGACGCTGGCGGTCAAGGAAGATACGGCTGTCTTCGGCAAGCCCCGGACCTTTGGATCCCTCATCTTCGCCGACAATCTGGCGGACCATACCAATCCCACCGTCGCCGGCCTCGTCGATGAGGGCGCGATCATCCACGCCCTCACCACATGCCCGGAATTCGTCTGGCCCTGGACCTGCACGTCGCGTCTGCACGGGGTGACGCGCAATCCATGGAACACGGCGATCACGTGCGGCGCCTCGTCCGGCGGCGCTGCTGCCGCCGTCGCTTCCGGAACAACGACGCTTGCCACCGGTTCCGACAGCGCCGGGAGCATCAGGATGCCGGCTGCAATGTGCGGCATCACCGGCTACAAGCCACCTTACGGCCGCAACCCCGGAAGTCCCGAGGTGGCGATGGATCCCTTCTTTCACATCGGCCCCATGACCCGTACCAGCGGCGACGCCGCTCTCGTGCAGAACGCTATCGCCAACAGCCCCCATGGGGCAAGGGACCCGGCACATGTTCCGGGTGCCCCGCTCCTGCCCGAGTGTCCGGCGGGCGTGGAGGGGCTGAAAGTGGCCTTCTCGGAGGATCTCGGAGGCCACACCGTCTCGCACGCGGTGAAGAGGAACACCCGGCAGATCGTTGAAACGGCCCTTGGAGAAGCCAGCACGGAAGAGATCGCAACTCCGTGGGCCGGAGATCTGCTGGACGCCTTCCCGGCCTGGGGAGGCATGATCTATGCCGATGAATTCAGCGATGCCGTGGATCGCCATCCCGACCTCGTCTGCGACTACACGGTGACCTTCGCACGGCACAATGAACTCTATACGCCCCGCATGTTTCACGACTGCATGAAGGCGATCGGCAACGCCTGGCTGAAGTTCATGCCCGACCTGGCGCGCCACGATGTCTTCATCTGCCCGACGGTGGGAACCACAGCGATTCCGGCAGACCTGAGGGACTGGGAACAGCCCGTCAACGTCGATGGCGTCGACCATGACATCCACAGTGTCATCATGACCCCGGCGTTCAACGCGTTCAGCCGCCTGCCGGTGCTGTCCGTTCCCTCGGGGTTTGACACCAACGGAGTTCCAACCGGTATTCAGATCGTCGGCAATCCCTTCGACGAAGAGACCGTGTTCCGGGTGGCCCGTGCGATCGAATCCGCCATGCCGCTCTACGGCGATACCGCAACGAGGCCGCCGCTCGACGGGTAGGAAGGGATCAGGCCCCGCCCTGTGCCGCGAGGAGGGTCGCCTCGTCGTGCTGGCACATGACGATATGCCCCTGTCCCATCTCCCTCGCCGGTGCCGGTTCCGTGTCGCAGGTTCCGGTTATGGCAAGGGGGCAGCGCATGCGAAAGGGACACGGGCGGTCGTGAAGCATGACATTGGAACGCATGCCCGCTTCCGCCTCACGACTGGTGATGACTTCCTCGAGCCATCCCTGACGCAACGCCGGCACGGAACTGATGAGAAGCTGCGTGTAGGGATGATGCGGTGGCGCGAACACATCGTTGGTGTAACCGGCATCGACGATCCTGCCGGCATACATGACCGCCACCCGATCGGCGATCGACGCGACCGTCGAGAGATCGTGGCTGATGAAGACGTATGCAACCTGGTGGGATTCCCGCAGTTCCTTCATCAGTTCGAGCACACGGGCGGCCACGACAGTATCGAGGGCGGACAGGACTTCGTCGCACAGGATGACATCCGGCTCGGCGGCAAAGGCCCGGGCAATGGAGACACGCTGGCGCTCACCTCCCGACAGTTCGGCGGGAAAGCGCCCGGCGTAGTCGGGGTCGAGTCCAACCATCTCGAGGAGATCGGCAATCCGGTCGTACTTCTCGGACCCGGACATGCCGAAATAGAGTTCCAGCGGCCTGCCGATGGCGTCGTCGACACGCCGTTCCGGGTTCAGTGACTGGTCCGGACTCTGGAATATGATCTGGATGCGGCGAAGCTGATCGCGTGTTCTGCGCCTCGCCCGGCCGGCTAGGAGGTCGCCGTCGAGTGTGATCCTGGCACCGGGAAGGGGCGGATGAAGACCGGCCATGACCCTGGCGAGCGTGGACTTCCCGCTTCCCGATTCGCCGACCACGGCCAGCACTTCGCGGGGCCAGACATCAAGCGCTATGTCGTGGAGAACGTACTGCTCGCGTTCAATGGTGCCGAACAGGGTCTGGCGGGCATAGCTGGCAGAGGTATGCGTGACGGAGACCACCGGCTCGCTGTCGCTGGTCACGGAGCGGTCGACCACCGTTCTCTCCGGCGAGGGCGGCGGCTTCACCGCACCCAGCAGGGTCCGTGTGTAGTCCTCTCTCGCATCGTCGAGAATGCGCGAGGTCTCTCCCTGTTCCACGACATGCCCCTGGTTCATGACCAGAATCCTGTCGGCCACCTGGGCGACGACGGCAAGATCATGGCTGACGTAGATCGATGCTGTACCGAGGTCGCGGTTGACCGACTTGATCGCCTTGAGCACCTCGATCTGCGTTGTCACGTCGAGGGCCGTTGTCGGCTCGTCGAGTACCAGCAGCCGGGGCCGGCAGGCCAGCGCCATGGCCATCATGATGCGCTGCTGCTGGCCACCCGATGTCTGGTGCGGATAGCGCCGGGCAATCATCTCGGGATGGGGTATGTCGAGGAGATCGAGCAGTTCGATCGTCCGCCGCGTAGCGTCGGCGCCTTCGGCAACCTGGTGCAGGTGCAGGCTCTCGGCAATCTGTTCGCCCACGGGAATGGAGGGGTTGAGCGAAGCCTGCGCACTCTGCGCCACGTAAGCGACATCGCGGCCACGCAGGTCGCGCTTCTCGGCGATCGACATGGCAAGGACATCGCGGTCCTCGAGGAAGACCCGGCCGTTCCGGAACCGGGTACCCGGCCGCGCATATCCCAGCGCCGCCAGCGCCACCGTCGTCTTTCCGGCACCCGACTCGCCGATCAGCGCCACGACCTCGCCCGGATGCACGTCAACGCTGCAATGATGCACCGTCTCCACCCAGATTCCTGAAGGCGGTCGCCCCTCGACGACGAGGTCCTCAATTCTGAGAAAGGCGGTCATCCGGTGAGCTCTTCGGAAATCGACCGGCCCGACTGCGCTCCAAGCCAGTCGACGATGAGATTGACGCCGACAGTCAGGATGGCGATGGAGAAAGCCGGAAGCAGGACGGCAAGATAGGTTCCCGTCTGCAGGGCATTCAGGTTCTCCCTCACCATGGAGCCCCAGTCGGCGTCCGGCGGCTGGATGCCGAGCCCGAGGAAACTCAGACTCGACAGGAAGAGGATCGAGTAGGTCAGGCGCAGTCCGAACTCGACGGCCAGGGGACGGATCGTCGAGGGCCAGATCTCGCGCACCAGGATGGACACCAAGCTCTCTCCCCTCGCCCGTGCCACCTCGACGAACTCCAGGGCGGCGATGTTCATGGCCACCGCACGGCTGACGCGGGCGACGCGGGAGGCGTGGAGGACAGCGATCGTGCAGATGAGGACCGGCAGACTCGATGAGAGGGAGGCGATGATGATCAGGGCCAGCAACAGTGGCGGAAAGGACAGCATCATGTCCGCCAGCCACAGCATGAAATCGTCGTAGCGACCCTTGATCTCCGCTGCCGAGAAACCGGCGGCCATGCCGATGAGGAAACCGAAAACGGTGGCGGCCAGCGCCACACCCACCGTCATGCGGGCGCCATAGAGAAGACGTGACAGGATGTCGCGGCCCAGCATGTCGGTCCCCAGGAACGTGTTGATGCCGGGCGCCTCGAAGTGGGACTCCGAGATGATGGCGCCGACCTCGTGGGGCGCCAGCCACGGTCCGGCGACCGCGAGAAGGAGGCCGGCGGCGACGGTGACGATACCCGCCCATGCCCATCCGTCGGGGCGAGGCCGGGCCCGCTTCGAACGGGTGCGACCCGCGAGCCGGGTCACTTCGCGAACCTCAGGCGAGGATTGGCCATGATGGCGGTGACATCGGCCGTGATGTTGAGCGCGACGTAGAAGCCACAGAACACGAGCGCCGCCACCTGGATGAGCGGCAGGTCACGGAAGATGACGGAATCCACCATGAGGCGGCCCAGCCCGGGGTAGGTGAAGATAACCTCGACGATCACCACACCGCTCACCAGGTAAGCGAGATTGAGAGCCACCACATTGGCGATCGGTCCGAGAGCGTTGGGAATGGCGTGTCGGATGATGATGCGCGACTTGGGGGCTCCCTTGAGCAGGGCCATCTCGATGTAGGGCTGCTTGAGGACGTCAAGAACCGCGGCTCGCGTCATGCGGATGATGTGGGCAAGGATGGAGAGGACGAGAGTCAGCATGGGCAGGAAGGTCTGGCCCAGGGCCACCGGTACGTCACCCCATCTCGGCCGGTGCACGACAGAAGGGAACCAGCCCAGTTCACGGGCAAAGATGATGATGAGCACGATGGCGATGACGAAGTCCGGGATCGAGATGAAGAACACGGTGGTCGACGAGGTCATGCGATCGAAAGTTCCTTCCGGCCAGGCGGCCGACAGCAACCCGAGAAGGAGTGACAAGGGCAGTGCAATGACCGTGGCGTAGAGGGCGAGATTGATCGTGTTGACAATTCTCTGGCCGACGATCCGGTCAACGGGGACGCCGTTGGCAAGCGAATTGCCGAGATCACCGGCAAGAATGTTGGCAAGCCAGGTGAAGTAGCGTTCCCAGGGCGGTGCATTGAGACCGAGCTTCTCGCGCAGGGCGGCCACGGTCTCCGGCGTCGCCGACTGCCCGAGGATCGCCTGGGCAACATCCCCGGGGAGGATTTCCGTACCGAGAAAGACCAGGACGGTGATGGCCAGAAGTGTCAGAAGACCAAGAAACAGACGTCTGATGATCAACTTGAACATGTCTCTCAGTCAACGCGCCGCCAGGGCGTGGTACGCGGCCAGGCGCGCAGCACCGCCTGCACGACCGTGGCCAGAGGGATGGCAAAGAAGACACCCCACAGACCCCACAACCCGCCGAAGATGAGGATGGCGACGATGATCGCGACGGGATGGAGGTTCACGACCTCGCTGAACAGCAGCGGGGCCAGGATGTTGCCGTCAAGGGCCTGGATGATTCCATAGGCGATCACCACGTAACCGAAGTTCCATGTCATGCCGTACTGAAGGAAGGCGATGACGGCGACGGGAACCGTCACCGCGGCGGCGCCCACGTAGGGAATCAGCACCGAAAGACCGGTGATGACGGCAAGCAGGATCGAAAACTCGACGCCGAGGAGCGCGAACACCACGTAGGTCACCACGCCGACGATGAGAATCTCCCAGACCTTGCCGCGCATGTAGTTGTAGACCTGCGCCGTGATCTCGCTCCACACGGTGCTCGTCAGTTCCCGGTCGCGGGGCAGGAATGTCACCAGCCACGCGACGATCGCCCGCTTGTCCTTGATCATGAAGAAGACCAGCACCAGGACGAGGATGAGGTAGACGATCGCGGTCAGCAGTCCGACCACGGAAGCACCGGCGAACGAAGGCAGGGACGAGACCGTCGCGACAATGGCGGAGCCGATCTCCGTGATGAAACCGCTGACCTGGTCCTCGGAGATCATGTCCGGATAGCGCTGCGGCAATGCCACGAGGTGGTTCTGGAGTTCCTGGGTCATCTCCGGAACACGGGCGACAAACTGGCCCATCTGGCGGAACAGCACCGGCAGCAGTCCGAGAAGAAAGAGCAGCGAGGCCACAAAAAAGCCGACAAACACGATGTTGACCGCAACAATGTGGTTGACGTTCCTGCGGGTCAGCCAGCGCACCGGACCATCAAGCATGAAAGCGATGATGAAGGCGGCAATCAACGGCGCCACCATGTCCGCGATGAACACGATTCCCGCCACGGCGATCAACAGAATGACCGTGAGAATCAGGACCTGACGATCCGAAAACGTCTCGTGGAACCAGTCGCGAATGAGCTTCATGAGCGTCCTAACATCAAGCGGGGCGCCTTGGCGACAATAGGCCGAGGCCCCTCGCGGGACAAGCAACCGCTCTCCGGAATCCCTCCGTTCCCGAGAGGCGGCATTGTCATTGCAGGGCCCGCTCCTCTAGACTCCGGCTGGTTGTCACCATTCAACAGGGAGGATGATCCAGTGACAGGAAAGGATGTCCTGATCAGGGAGTTTCAGAAAGGCAAGGTATCGCGGCGCGACTTCCAGAATGGCCTCATGGGCTTCGGTCTGTCGGCTGCCGCGGCAACCGCACTCATCGATTCCACGATCCGCGAGGCAAAGGCCGAGGAACCCGTCACCGGCGGCCGGCTGTCGGCGGCCTTCACCTCGAGCAGTGCCGGCGACACCCTCGATCCGACGTTGATCGTCGGTGGCGCCGACATCGGTCGCTCCGGCCTGCTCTACAACCGGCTGATCGACTACATCCCCGGCGAGGGGCTCGTCGGCAACCTGGCGACAAGCTGGGAGCCGAACGGCGACGCCACCCAGTGGACCATGGAGATCATGCAGGGCGTCGAGTTCCACAACGGCAAGACGCTGACCGCGGCGGACGTTGCCTATTCCTTCAACCGGCACCTCGATCCCGCGGGCGGTTCCCCGGCCAATGCCTATCTCGGCGATGTCGAATCCATCACGGCCGACGGCTCCGGTCACGTCGTCTTCAACATGAAGGCGCCGAATGCGGACGTTCCCTATCTCCTGACGGAGTATCACTTCACGGCGCAGCCGGAAGGCGCCGACAGCGAGAGCTACGTTCGTGGCGAGGCCATCGGCACCGGCCCCTGGAAGGTCAAGGAGTTCGACCCGGGGATCGTCGCCGTCTTCGAACGCCATCCCAACTACCACCGCACCGGACTGCCCTATATCGACGAGATCGAAAGCTTCGGCATTCCTGATATCTCGACGCGGGTCAGTGCCCTGTTGTCGGGAGAGGCCGACATCATCATCGGCCTCGATCCACAGCTGGTCGGGACCGTCGACGAGGCCGACAACGCCGAGGTGCTGAACCAGCCGGGCGGGGCCCATCCGACCTACCCGATGCGGGCTGATACGCCGCCCTACACCGACAACAACGTGCGCCTGGCGCTCAAGCACGCCATTGACCGCGAACGCATGCTGCAGCTCGGGTGGGGTGGACTGGGGACGGTCGGTCGCGACCATCCGATCCCTCAGCACGACCCCTTCTTTGCCCCTGACGTCGAGGCCCTGGAAAGGGATCCCGACAAGGCGGCCTGGTATCTGAAGGAAGCCGGTATGGAGAATGCCACCTTCGAGCTCCATGCCTCGGACTCGAATTTCGGCGGCGCCAACGCGAGTGTCGTGATGGCAGAGCTGATGAACGAGGCGGGGGTCAACGTGAGCGTGAAGAAGGTGCCGTCGGACGGTTACTGGAGTGCCGTGTGGATGAACGTGCCCTGGTGCGGTTCAAGCTGGTACGGACGGCCAACCGCCGACCTGATGCTGGCCATCGCCTACATCTCGGGCGGTTCGTGGAACGAGAGTTTCTGGTCCCACGAGAGGTTCGACAGTCTGGTTCTCGAAGCCCGCAAGACGGTGGACGAGACCCTGCGCCAGGAACTTTACCGCGAATGCCAGTTGATCATGCGCGATGAGGGTTCGACAATCACGCCGGTCTTCACCAACTGGCTCGATGCCTACGGTTCGCGGGTGAAGAACCTCAAGGGTCACCCCCACGGATTTGGCGGCTGGATGTACTGGGAGGAGGTCTGGCTCGACGACGCCACGGCCTGACGAAGCGAGGGCCGGCAGGCAATCCGGCCCGCTGTCCTTTGAAGGGGCGCATGACGTGTTCATGCGCTCCTTTTCATGCCGGGTCATGTTGACGGCGACGTCCAAACGTCCACCATGGCAAGGAAGGTGCGGAAGTTCCGCGCCACAGCACCACCGGGGAGACTGGGGATGGAAAAGAAGGATGTCCTGATTCGCGAGTTCCTTGCAGGCAGGGTCTCGCGCCGTGACTTTCACAACGGCCTCGTTGCCATGGGTTTCACCGCGACGGCTGCGGGGGCCCTTGTCGCAGGCACATGCCGCGATGCCCAGGCCGCAACGCCGAAGAGCGGTGGCAGGCTAAGGGCCGGTTTCACCACCAGCAGCGCTGGCGACACCCTTGACCCGACGAAGATCGTCGCCAGCAGCGATATCGGTCGATCCGGCCTGCTCTACAACCGGCTGATTGACTACATTCCCGGCGAGGGGCTCGTCGGCAATCTCGCGACAAGCTGGGAACCGAACGGCGACGCCACCCAGTGGACCATGGAGATCATGCAGGGCGTCGAGTTCCACAACGGCAAGACGCTGACCGCGGCGGACGTTGCCTATTCCTTCAACCGGCACCTCGATCCCGAAGGCGGATCCCCGGCCAATGCCTATCTCGGCGATGTCGAGTCCATCACGGCCGATGGACCCGGTCACGTCGTCTTCAACATGAAGGCGCCCAACGCGGACGTTCCCTATCTCCTGACGGAGTACCACTTCACGGCGCAGCCGGAAGGCGCCGATGACGACAGCTACGCCCGTGGCGAGGCCGTCGGCACCGGCCCCTGGATGGTCAAGGAGTTCGACCCGGGGATCGTCGCCGTCTTCGAGCGCCATCCCAACTACCATCGCACCGGGCGTCCCTATGTTGACGAGATCGAGAGCTTCGGCATCCCGGACAACTCGGCCCGGGTGAACGCGCTGCTGTCGGACGAGATCGACATCATGATCGGGCTCGATCCCCAGCTCATCTCCTCCGTTGACGAGGCCGACAACGCCGAGGTGCTGAACCAGCCGGGCGGGGCCCATCCGACCTATCCGATGCGGGCCGACACGCCGCCCTACACCGACAACAACGTGCGCCTGGCGCTCAAGCACGCCATTGACCGCGATCGCATGCTGCAACTCGGATGGAGCGGACTCGGGACGGTCGGCCGCGACCATCCGATCCCGCAGCACGACCCCTTCTTTGCTCCCGACGTCGAGGCTCTGGAAAGGGATCCCGACAAGGTGGCCTGGTATCTGAAGGAAGCCGGCATGGAGAATGCCACCTTCGAGCTGCATGCCTCGGACGACAATTTTGGTGGCGCCAACGCCAGCATCGTCATGGCCGAACTGATGAACGAGGCGGGCGCCAACGTGACGGTCAAGAAGGTGCCGGCAGACGGTTACTGGAGTGCCGTGTGGATGAAGGTTCCGTGGTGCGGTTCGAGTTGGTACGGACGGCCAACCGCCGACCTGATGCTCGCCATCGCCTACATCTCGGGCGGTTCGTGGAACGAGAGTTTCTGGTCCCACGAGAGGTTTGACAGCCTTGTCCTTGAAGCCCGCAAGACGGTGGACGAGACCCTGCGCCGGGAACTTTACCGCGAAGTCCAGATCATCATGCGCGACGAAGGTGCGACCATCACGCCGGTCTTCACCAACTGGCTCGACGCCTACGCCTCGCGGGTCAAGGACCTCAAGGGCCATCCCCACGGGTTCGGTGGCTGGATGTATTGGGAGGATGTCTGGCTGGACGACGCCACGACCTGACGCTGCTTCGTGCTATCGGGGGCCAGCGGCAGCGACGGCCCCCGATTCCCTCAGAGATTATCCCTTGGGATGGTCTTCTCGAGGCATCTGGAGAACACGATGTCGTTGCCTTCCCGGGCGGTGATCTCCGCCGTGACGAGGAAGGCCGCGGCATCGCAGGTCAGTGTCGTGACAGCATCGACGGAGGTCTGCCAGTCGCCTCTCGACAGTCCCAGTTTCCAGCGCACCTCGCCGCGGCTTGAGAGCGGTTCACCCTCCGTGATCGACTGGTGCTCCGTGCCCGCCTGTTCGACCACGAGGCCGTGGCTGTTGATCCGGTAGGCCCCGTCGTCCTTTTCCAGCACCAGGGTCGTCGTACCGGTTTCGACGTCCGTGACGAACCGGCGTGACCGGCTGAACGGTCGCAGCCAGTCAAGGTCGGGCCGGGGAGCGATTTCCGCTGGCTCGAGGTCCGCCAGGGTGGCGCCATCCACCTTGCTGTCGACCAGCGGTAGAACGAGGGCGCTGGCGCTGCAGTCGATCGTCAATCGGGTCAATTCTGGTGCCGGCCACAGCAGGGGCCAGTTGCCGCACGAGAGGGCCAGCCGCAGACGCCAGTCCGCCGGCACGACCTGGGCGATGGCATTCATGGTGACGACGACATCGGTGAAGACGCCCGGCTCCATGGGCTCGGGATTCTCGTGTCCGGCCCGGTGAGCGAGATTGAGACACCCCCATGTGATGAGAGCCGCTGAACCATCGCCCGCCACACCCACCAGGCGGGCGACGACGGTGCCTGTCGGCCTGCTGGATGCCAGGCGCAGCCTGAGACGCGGATACCCCACAATCGCCAGGTCCTCGCCGGCGCCCGGCGCCAGGAACACCAGGGAACGGGCGTCGTCACCGCGCTGGTCTCCGGGCAGTTCCGGGCCGATGCCGTGGGGATTCCACTCCCCTGTCATCGTGCCTGTCACGAGCGGTGTCGCCACTTCCGCCAGGCCGTCGCCTGGCTCATTGCCCAGACGTCCCCCGGCATCGAGCCACCAGGTCCTTTCGCCGCCACCGTTTGCCGGCGGCCAGCCTGCCATGCCGACCCAGCGTCCGGATCGTCTGGTCATGTGCGTTGCCGGCGGCGCCGGATCCTGGAGCCACAGGCGCACCGCAGGCTCGCGGTCGATGCCGTTGTCGATCCCCTTGAGCCAGCGATCCCACCAGCGCAGGCAGTCCTGGAGGAAGCCGACCGCAGGACCAGGGACACCCAGGTTCGGGTAGGAGTGCGCCCAGGGTCCGATGAGGCAGCGGCGGGGCACGTCGAGCCCTGCCATGAGTTTCAGCACTGTGTTGGTGTAGCCATCGGCCCACCCGGAAACGGCATAGACCGGACAGCGGATGGCGCTGAAGTCCTCGGCCACGGACCCGTGTTTCCAGTAGGCGTCGCGCCGCTGGTGCGACAGCCACTCGGCGGTATAGAAGGGCAGGTTGTCGAGACGCTCCTGCCACATGGACTTCCAGGCGTCGCCGACAACGGCGGGATCGGGGGGCCGGGCCGCATAGGCAAACGCCTGGCCGCCCCAGGCGAGGTTGTTGCGCAGCAGACAGCCGGACATGTAGTGGACATCATCCGCATAGCGATCATCCGTCGAACACAGGGTGATGATGGCGCCGAGTTCGGGCGGTCTGCGGAAGGCCGTCTGCAGAGCGCTGAATCCGCCCCAGGAAATCCCGATCATGCCGCACGTGCCGGTGCACCAGTCCTGCGCGGCGATCCAGGCAAGGGCCTCGAGCATGTCGTCCTGTTCGCGGGCCACGTATTCATCCATCGGCAGCCCTTCGGAGTTTCCCGAGCCGCGGATGTCGAGGCGTATGGCGGCATAGCCGTGCCCGGCAAACCACGGATGGATCATTTCGTCGCGCGGCAGCGTGAAGTCCCGATGGCGATAGGGAATGTATTCGATGATTGCCGGCACGGGATTGCGCTCCGCATCGTCAGGGAGCCATACACGTGCCGCCAGCCTCGTCCCGTCAGAGAGCGGAATCCACTGGTGATCCATCACCCGGACGCGGTGCGGGAACGACTGGCGGACGGCAAGTCCTTCAGCCTCGGCAACGAGATTGACCATGGCTCACCACTCCTCTCGTGCAGGCGCCAAACATCCCATCATGCGCCTCCCGCCGACGCCCGTCACTCTCCCGCGCTATCGGCGTTTCTGCCCGCGTTTCAGTTCCCTGAACCGGTCGTGATCGGGGAAATGCCGCGTATGGCGCCGGATCACCTCGGCGGAAAGATCGTCAAGGTGACGCTCAACCAGGGCCACTGCGGCGTCCGGATGGACCTTTGCCATGTCACTGACGACCCAACCGATTCCGGTCTGGATGAACCGTTCTTGCTCCTTCACGAGCACCGCGATGACCTCTGCGATGAGCGGGTGGTAAGACGGGTCGTCCACCACCGCCCTGAACGGCACGATGGAACCGCGGCGCTGCCAGAGATCGGCCGCGGTGCGCCAGCCGGCTATCCGTTCGGCCACCTCGCTCCCGCCGCGACGGATCAGCGGGGCGAGCACGCGCGCGCTGAAGCCGTCGCTAGTCGCCCAGTTGCAGAAGGCGCCCCCCGCGAACAGGTCCTCGGCCGCCTCCAGGATCCCGTCGGCAGGCACATGTCGCACCAGATACTTCTGGATGTAGACGATCCCGGCGAACTTGTCCTCGGCAAGGGCACAACCTATGAGACAGACAGCCACATCGAGTTGATCGGCTTTCGCAAGACCATCGAGCCCGCACTCCTTTCGCCACGCGGAGACAGTGCGGACCACCTCGGGCATCGGCACCCCTCGATAGGCGATCACATGCTTGAGATAGGCCTCGAACCACTCCTTCCTGGCTGCATCCGCCACCGCGTCAAGGCGTTTCTGAAGGTCGCCGATCACGGTTTCAGGCATGGTCTGTCCCTCCGGAAACAATCGATCCCGACGACCATGGCACCTGGACAGGACTCATCCAACAGATGAGTTGACACAGGCACCGCTCACTCTGACTGAACCTCCTGAGCGGAAAACACATTCAGCCACACTGGATCAGCCTCCCGACAACCCGGATCCAACATGCCTGAATGACCAGGCGCACACTGTCCAGCCGCGTGGCGAACGGCGAACAGGAAACGGCCGGACGAACAGCGAGGCATGACGTGCTTCACATGCCCGTCGCCGGAACTGCGTGCGAATACAACGCCGCCAATGCGTGTCTTGACTTGCAAGAAGGCCGGTGGAAGCATCACCTACCAGTTGTTTTCGGCAAGACAGGTGCGGAATGGCTAGCCTTCCGGATAGTTCGCCGGCGACAGAGTCTCGGCGACGCGAGATTCCGTGGGCAGAGCGTTCCGTCAACATACTTGGCCCGTTGGTCATGATCATGGCGCTTTGTCTGATCATGGTCTTCGCCGACCCGCGCTTCTTCCGTTTGCAGAACCTGATGATCATCCTGCAGGACGCGTCCATCTTCATGGTCCTGGCCATGGGTATGACGCTGGTAATCACCGGCCGTGGAATCGATCTTTCGGTCGGCTCGGTTGCGGCGCTCTCCGCGGTCATCATGGCCATGCTGATCAAGGACGCCGGGTTCAATGTCTTCCTCGGCATGGCCGTCGCCATCCTCGTAGGAATCACGTGTGGCCTGGTGAATGGCTTCGTCGTTACCAAGTTGCGGGTGCCCGATCTGATCGCGACGCTGTCAACCGATCTTGTCTTTCGCGGGTTGGCGCTTGTCCTTGCTGCGGGTGTCGTGCTGTCGCGTTTTCCCGACCCGCTGACCTGGATCGGCCGGGGACGCATCTTCGAGTTGATCCCGATCGCTGCTGTCATCGGGGTGATCGCGATCGCTGCCGGCTTTGTTCTCTACCGGTACACGCCCCTGGGCCGCTACGCCGTGGCGATCGGCGGCAACACCGAAGCCGCGATCCTCACGGGCATCGACGTCCACCGGCACAAGATCTACCAGTACATGCTTCTGGGCGGCCTTGCCGGTCTGGCGGGCATACTGCTCACCGGCCGTCTCAACGCGATCCAGGCCACCGCTGGCATGGGTTTGACCCTTCACACGATTGCCGCCGTCGTCGTTGGCGGAACGTCGCTGTTCGGCGGCCGCGGGTCCATGATGGGCACGCTGGTCGGGGTTCTTCTTCTCTCCATGGTGGTCAACGCGCTGGTCATGCTGCGGCTGGATTTCTTCTGGCAGCAGGTTGCAGCAGGCCTGATCATCATCACATCCGTTGCCTTCTATGCAGCCCTTCAGGACTCGGGAAGGGGAGGTCTTTCAGGGCTGCTCAGACGCGCACGCGGCGGGCGCCCCTGACCGCTGCATCTTCAACCAACACTAGAGTGAGCATTGAAAGGGAGGAACATCATGCAATCGAAAACCCTTCTCGCAGGCGTTGCGGGACTGGCTCTTTGCGCCGGTTTCACCGTGGCCACCGAAGCACGCGAGATTCCGGCGCTGGCTGACCTTGAAGGTTCCGGCGAGGACGGATTCTGGGAGTACTACGAAGTCACGGACGAGGACAATCTGGCCGCATTCCAGGCCATCGTCGGTGAGTCCGGTGAGGCGATGGCTGACCCGCCAAGCGAACCGATCAAGATCGCCTTCATCTATCCAAGCCAGGACGTGTCGGACTTCTGGCTGCGCAACTATCAGGCGATGATGAAACGCCTCGAGGAGATCGGCCTTCCTGCCGTCGACACGCAGTATGCGTCGGATGTCGGCGATCACGTGATCCAGGCGACCTACACGGATCAGGTCGAACAGGAGGATTTCGACTACGTCGTCTTCGGCCCGACCGAATTGCGGGTACAGCAGGACAACATCAAGAGGCTCATCGACAAGCCGGACACCGAGGTGATCGTCTGGAACTTCACGGTGGTGCCGCAGGAATGGGGCAGCTCGCAGCCGCTGGCCTACCTCAGTTTCTCGCACCTCGCCGGCGCCCTGATCATGTGCGACTACGTCCTTGAGAATCTTGGCACCGAGGGCACGATGGCACTTGTGCGCGGCATTCCCGGCGCGATCGACGATCAGCGTTCGGGCGGGTTCAAGGAGTGCGTCACCAGCCAGAGCAACTGGGAAGTCGCCTACGAGCACTACGGCGATTTCGAGCGTGAGCGCGGCTATACCGGCACACAGCAGATCCTGCAGGCCTATCCGGAAGTCGAACTCATCCACAATGCCAACACCGCCATGGCGATGGGCTCGATCTCCGCGGTGCAGGAAGCCGGCAGCGACGTCAAGGTGACGGCTTGGGGCGGCACGGGCGACGAGCTCGAGGCACTGCGCCATGGTGAGCTCTGGGCGACGCCAATGCGGATGAGCGACGACGTGGGCGTTGCGACCGCGGAGGTGGTGCGTGCGCATGTGGAAGGCCGCACCGACGACATCCCGCTGGTCATTCTCGGCCGGATCACCATCGTGAGCGGCGAGACGGGCGCCGATGTCGTGGATGCGATGGAGCGCGAAGCGTTCCGGTACACCGGTATCGGTACTCTGGAGCGGTGAGACGCTTCGAACGATGAACCAGCCGTCCCCTTCCATTCGGAGTGACGCGCCTTTGCTGGAAATGCACTCGATCTCGAAGCATTTCGGCGGTGTCATGGCGGTTGCCGATGTCAGTCTGCACCTCAACGCAGGCGAGGCGCTCGCAATCGTCGGCGACAATGGCGCCGGGAAGTCGACCCTCATCAAGGTCCTGACCGGAGTCCATGAGCTGGACACGGGCGAAATCCGAATGGAAGGGCGGCCGGTTTCGATCACGAACAAGCGGCAATCGCGGCAGATCGGCATTGAGGCCGTCTACCAGGATCTGGGCCTGGTCGACAGCCTCGATGCCGCGGGCAACGTGTTCCTGGGCCACGAGCTCAAGCGTCGGTTCCTCGGTCTCACCTTTCTCGACAACGCTCGCATGGCCACGGAGGCAGCTCGCGTGCTCAAGCAGCAGGTGGGCATCGAACTGGAAGACATTCACGTCGCCACCCATCACCTGTCCGGTGGCCAGCGCCAGGCGGTGGCAATCGCCCGGGCGATCTATGCCACCGATCTCAAGATCCTAGTCATGGACGAGCCGACCGCAGCGCTGGGTGCCGAAGAGACCCGCAACACCCTCATGCTGATGCAAAACCTCAAGCAGCAGGGAATCGCGCTCATCGTCATCAGCCACAATCTCGATCACGTTTTCAGGATCGCCGACCGGATCATGGTGATGCGCGCCGGTCGCGCGGTGGCCACCCTGGACCGCAGTTCGGCGACCAAACAGGACGTCCTCGCCTATATCGTCGACGCGGTGGACACGGAGGCCGCCTGACGACCCCGCGTGCGCGGTGGAACACACGCCCCGTGCCTGCATGGTGCAGACTTTCGCAGTCCGGCCCAGGCGGCTCGCAAGCGCGTCCGCAAAGCAAAGACAGAACCCGCAGAGACCGACGGTGACTGCGTGTAGAGGCAGGCCCTCGCCGATGGTGACGATCTGCCCGCCAGCATCATGATTGGCGAAGAGCCATACTCCTGAAGGGCAAACTGATGGTCGTCGCCTCTGTGGACCCTGCGCGCACGCTTGTCTCGGAGACCGGGTGGCGCGGGATACCGCTCCCGCCTGATGAGGACGGCGCGTCGCAGAGCCGTATGGCTGGTATACTGCCTCGAGGACCGAGAGACCGGACCGGGATCACCGATGCCTGCCGCCACGGAGCTTCCAGCGCGTACAGACGTTGTTGTCGTCGGAGCCGGAATCACCGGGCTCAGCGCCGCACTCCATCTCGCCCGTGCGGGACGGGATGTGGTCGTCCTGGACCGCGGTGAGGCCTGGGGCGAGGCATCCGGAGCCAACGCCGGCACGCTTTCCCTGCAGGTCAAGCACCCGCACGTCATGGAACTCATGCAGATGTCGCTCGATCTGTGGGAACAGGAAGCCGCCACCTTCGATCGGGAGGTCACGCGGTGCGGTGGACTGCGCGTGGCACTCTCCTTCCGGGAGGTGGACATGCTGCGGACGTCGGTCGCACTGCAGCGGCGGCGTGGATTCGATGTCGACTTCCTGGAGGGACGGGCGCTTGCGGGCTACGCGCCATGGCTCGGCGACGACGTGCTCGCGGCATCCGCCTGCCCTCGGGATGCCTATTCTATGCCGCTGTCGGCTGGCCCCGGCTTGATGAAGGCGGCAGCGGCCGCCGGGGTGCGTCTTGTCGACCGCGCCGGGGTGAGGGCCATCGACTCAGCCGACGGCTGTCGCCTCGCCACCCCTGCCGGGACCGTCCGCTGCCACATCCTGGTGATCGCCGCCGGCGCGTGGTCGGGCGAGATCGCTACCATGCTGGGAGTCGATCTGTCGCTCATGGTGGACGTCAACATGCTGACGATCACCGAACCTGCCCCACCCGTCCTTGACCGGGTGGTGACCCACATGGGAGGGGTCCTGTCACTCAAGCAGTATGCCAACGGGACCTGCATGATCGGCGGCGGATGGCAAGGGCGGGGCAGCCTGGCAAGCGGCAAGAAGGACATCGATCACGTGCGCCTGCTTCACAACCTCGCGATCGCGGCACGGGTGGTTCCGGCACTGCGGAATCTCGGCATCCAACGCTGCTGGTCGGGATTCGAAAGTGTCGCCCGCGATGCCCTGCCCGTGCTCGGCAGGCTCCCTGGCCACCGGAACGTCTTCATCGCGACCGGTGCCCGTGGCGGGTACTCGCTGGGCCCGGCACTGGGAAAGGTGGTGGCGGAACTCGCCACCACGGGCATCGCGTCGGTGCCAGCAGAGCGCTTCGACCCGGCCCGTCTCCTGTCATGACGGCCGGTACGCGACGGTTGCCGGCCGGCAGGGTCGAGAGCGAGCGGTTCACCTTCCTCGCCGACGGCGTGCCGGTGCCGGCCTGGCCGGGAGAGAGCATCGCTGCGGCACTCCTGGCAGCGGCCCGGTCACCGGCCTATTTCTGCGGAATGGGTGTCTGTCGGGAGTGCACTGTCGCGGTCGATGACGAAGTGAGCGTGCGCGCCTGCATGACTCCGGCCGCGCCCGGCATGACGGTCGACACCCTGCCTCGTCGCGGGCCGAAGGCGTGAAGTCCGCCGACATTGCCATCGTCGGCGCGGGGCCCGCGGGCCTGGCCGCCGCCGGCGAGGCGGTGGACCACGGTCTTTCAGTCGTGTTGATGGACGACAACAGCCAGCCGGGCGGGCAGTACTTTCGCCAGCTTCCGCGCCAGTTCTCCGGCGGCGACCGGCCGGAGCTGCTGTTCAAGGCCCTCGACCATCCCCGCCTTCACTATCTGCCGGATTGCGTGGTCTGGAATGCGCCGGATCCGGGTGTGCTGACCTATGCTGCCAGAGAAGATTCGGGCCGCATCCGGGCCGACGCCATCGTCATCGCAGTAGGCGCAACCGACCGCCCCCTGCCCTTCCCGGGATGGACCCTGCCCGGTGTCATCACCGCTGGCGGCAGCCAGAACATGATCAAGGGACAGGCGGTGAGACCGGGCGAACGCGTGGTGGTCGCGGGCAACGGGCCGTTGCTGCTGGTCGCCGCCGTGACCCTCCTCGACGCCGGCGCGACGGTTCGCGCCGTGGTCGAGGCGGCCCCGTTCCAAAGGAGGGCCTGGTCACGTCTCGCGTCCCTGTCGTGGTCCCCGTCCCTCCTGGCGCAAGCGCTCTCATGGCGTCTGAGGCTGGCCGCCACCGGGGTCTCTTTCCTCACCGGTCAGACCGTGATCGAGGCCCACGGGACAACGGCACTCGAGGCGGTGTCGATTGCCCCCATCGATCGCCATGGCGGAGTCGACCGTGCATCCGCAACGACCCTGGATGCAGACTGCCTGGTGGTGGGGAACGGCCTGGCGCCGGCGGTGGAACTGACCCGTCTGGCCGGATGCGCCCATCACCACGATCCCCTGCTCGGGGGATGGACGCCCCGACGCTCGGCAGACCTTGAAACCACGGTTCCGGGTCTCTACGCGGTGGGCGACGGGGCTGCCATCGGCGGGGTGCACCTGGCTCTCGCGGAGGGACGCGCTGCCGTACTGGCCGCGTTGCTGGGCCGGTCTCCCTCGGCGTTTCTGCGGCGGCGGCGCCGCCGCCTGACACGGCGCCTCGATCGCCTCAATCGCTTTCGCGCCGCCCTGGCGGAAATCTTCGCACCGCCGGAGACGTTTCTGGAGCTGATCACACCCGACACTCCCGTCTGCCGCTGCGAGAACGTGACCCTTGCCGAGATCGAGACGTGTGCAGCAGAGGGCGCGACCGGCATGGTTCAGCTGAAGTCCACCACCCGGCTCTCCATGGGCCGCTGCCAGGGACGCTTTTGTCTTGCCACCCTGGCTGACCTGGTGGCGGCGCGCCGGGGCATCGAGGTGGCGGATCTCGACTGGCCAAGGATCCGGCCTCCGGCACGACCGGTGCGTCTGGGCGATCTGCTGCACGAGACCGTCCCGCCACCCGCGCTTCCCGACGACCCCCACCTGCCTCGCGCTTCCTGACCCGCCGTCCGCATGGCGGCGCCGATTGCGAGTTCAGGGCGCCGATGGATCCGGACTGCCGTTCCTGAGCGCCGCAACGGCGTTGCCGGCGGCCCAGGTCATCAGACGGTACTCGCTGAGGATGGTGATGAAGCGATAGCCGAGCTCCATCATCCTGAGTCCGTAGGCGACCGAACCGACGTGAATTCCGGCCGGGACAGCGTGCCGATTCGCCACTTCGGCGATCCGGGCGGTGGCTTCCAGCACGTCAGGCGAGTCGGGATCGAAGCCGGCGGCGTGACCCATGCTGACCGACAAGTCCGACGGACCGACGTAGATTCCGTCCAGGCCCGGAGTCTCCAGGATGGCATCGAGGTTGGCCACGGCGCGCCTCGTCTCGATCATGGCGATGGCAAGCACCGTATCGTCGGCATGACTCACGTAGTCGGCGCCGCCATAGAGGGACGCGCGGAGCGGACCCACGCTGCGGTATCCTGCAGGGGCATAGCGGCAGGCACCGACGAAAGCGTTCGCCTGCTCGCCATCGTCAATCATCGGGCAGATGATGCCGTAGGCTCCGGCGTCGAGGAGTTTCATGATGATGCCGGGTTCGTTCCACGGAACCCGCGCCAAGGGAACCACCGCCGTGGTGGAGATCGCCCTCAACTGGTGAACCGCCGACGGGTAATCGATCAGTCCGTGCTGCAGGTCGAGGGTGATGCTGTCCCAGCCCTGGTGCGCCATTCCCTCCGCGGCAGCGGCACAGGGCGTCGCCAGCCAGCCGTTGACCACGGTATGCCCTTCGCTCCATATCCGCCGGATCGCATTTTCCCGCACGGCCCGTCCTCCATGGTTTCCGGGGTACGACAGTCAACCCGAATCCGGTTCACGACAATAGGGATTCCGGCAGTTCGAGGTCGACGGCCTGGTGAGCAAGGCAATCTCCCGGCTCAACACGGCCGATGGCCCTCAGGCAGATGACCAGACCCGGCGCCCGAAACTGGACCCGGTGAGGTTCGCGCTCCGGATGCTCGAGGTTGTGGATCGTGCCGACAGGGTCGCCTGCATCAACCTCATCTCCGAGCCGCACCTCGGGAACGAACACGCCGTAATCGGGTGCGAAGGCATAGAGATCCGGTGGATCGCTCGTCATCAGCCGCATGTCAGGCGTCGTTCCGTTATCGTTAGAGGTCAGAATCCCGATTTCGGCGAGAAGGTTGCGGATCCCGCGCTCCACCAGGCGCAGGTGATCCGGATCGACCACTCCCGACCCTCCGAACTCGCCGCCGATGTCGATGCATCCGTGGCGGACAGCGGCGCCCGACGCAGTTCGCGATCCCTCCCCGGCATGCCAGATCTGACCATAGGGTCCGCCGAAGGAGCGCATCAACCGCAATGCCCGCCGGTCCTTTTCCGCGTCACCGACGAGGGAGGTTGCGACGAAGGGCAGGTACGCAAGCGATGATCCTCCGGAATGGAGATCCACAAATACGTCAGCCATCGGCATCAGGACATCCTCGAGATAGGCAGCGATCTCGTGCGTGGGTCCAAGCTCGGGCCTGGGCGGGAAGGTCCTGTTGAGGTTGGCGCCGTCGAGGGGCGAGACCCTGACCCCGCTGCGGGCAGCCGGCAGGTTGACCGAAGGAAGAACGATGAGGCGTCCCCTGACCTCACCGGCATCGAGGGTCCGGATCAGGTTGCCGAGCGCTATCTGTCCTTCGTACTCGTCACCGTGATTGCCCGCCATGAGCAGGACCGTCGGGCCCTCGCCACCGGCGATCACGGCAACCGGAACCGGAATGACGCCGTAGGCCGATCGCGTGACCGAGTGAGGCAGGTGAAGGCGTCCCGTCTGCTTGCCGGGACGGTCAAGGTCGAGGTCGGTCGTGATACCGGTTGCATAAACGGACATGGCATCTCCGCGGGTGGTCGGCTGCAGACGGGAGTCTATGGCCCCTGCCCTACCGGTGCCACACATGCGCCGGCGTTCCGGTTCGGCTCGGACGGGGCAAGGAGGAAGATACGGGCTCGGCGGGACAGTCAGTCCGTTCCGGCCCGGACACCGGCGGTTCTTTGACAGATGGGGATGCCTGCACCATCTTGTGACGGGGACGGCGCCGCGCCGGACTGCCGTTGATCGCGACGCCGGCGCATGCTCCACGCATCATCGTCGGGCATCGGTGTCGGAACGCTATTGATGGCATCTTCTTCTTCCCGGGTGTCGCTGGGACCACCGCCACAGAGCGTCGCCGACCATGTCGTGCGCACCCTGAAACTCGGGGTGCCGGTCATCATCATGCGTTGCGGCATGCTGCTCATGATGACGGCGGACACCATCATGACGGGGCGTGCCGGCGGCAACGAACTTGCCTACCTCGCCATCGGCTTTGCCCCGCACATCACCATGATGGTGATTGGATTCGGTCTGCTGGCGGGGTGCGTCATTCTGGTGGCCCAGGCAGACGGCGCAGGGCGCCGGGAGGAATGCGGCAACATCCTGTGGACCGCCATGCTCAACGGGGTCACGCTGGGACTCATCTGGGCGGTCCTCCTCTTCAACGGGGAAGCCATCTTGTGGCTCTTCGGTCAGGAGGCCGATCTGGCGCGGGGCGGCGGCGAGGTCATGGCCATGTACGCCTGGGGCATGCCCGGCGTGTTCCTCTTCACTTCGTGCTCCATGTTTCTCGAGGGAATCGGCCGCACCAAGCCTGGCATGATCGTCATGATCGTTGCCAACGGCGCCAACATCCTCCTCAACTGGGTGCTGATTTACGGCAACCTCGGTTTCGAGGCAGGCGGTGCATCCGGCGCGGTTCTGGCCACAAGTCTCACCCGCTGGCTGATGTTCGGCTGCATCCTCACTTACATCCTGCTGATGGCCGACAAGCATGCCTACGGTCTCTTCCGTCCACTCAAGCGCTTTGGCCAACTGGAGCGGCGGTTCCTGCGCCTCGGCACGCCCATGGGTCTTTCCTACGCCTTCGAGACCTCCGCCTTCATGTTTGTCACCATGATGGCTGGCCATCTCGGCGCCCCCCAGGTGGCGGCCTTCCAGGCAGCCATGAATGTCAACGCCTTCTGTTTCATGGTGGCCATCGGCATGTCGACCGCCACGGCGGTCCGCGTCGGCAATGCTGTGGGCCGGCGCGACAGGGCCGCCATGGCGACAGCCGGATGGGTGGGAACCGGCCTGATCTTCCTTCTCATGCTGCCACTGGCAGCCATCGTTGCCCTCATCCCCGAATCCCTGGCGGCAATCTACACGGAAGATCCCGTCATCATCGCGATCATTGTCACCGGCCTCTTCGTTGCTGCCTTTCTGATCGCCTTCGACGGCCTGCAGGCTGTGCTTGTCGGCGCCTTGAGAGGCGCTGCCGACGTCTGGCCGGCCACCTGGGTGGGACTGACGTCGTTCTGGGGAGTCATGCTTCCGCTGGCATGGTTCCTCGGCCATCACCTCGAATTGGGTGTTCCGGGACTCATGTGGGGGATCGTGGGAGGCATCGCGCTCGCCACACTCGTCCTTGCCTGGCGCTTTCGCGTCGTGTCACTGCGCGACGTCAAGCCCTTCGCCTGATCGGCCATGGACATCCATCTCCTTGTCACCGGCGTGATCGTGGGGTTCCTCGTCGCCGCTCCCGTCGGACCGGTTGCTGTCCTGTGCATCCAGAGAACCCTGCTCGACGGCAGGCTCACCGGCTACGCCACCGGGCTGGGGGCGACACTGGCTGACACCGTATTCGGGGCTCTGGCTGTCCTCTCGGTCGGCGCCGCCGAAGCATTCCTGACCGAGAACCGCATGGCTATCCAGGGCCTCGGCGGCGTCATTCTGGTCGTTCTGGGTAGCCACGCCGTGTGGAAGTCGAAAACCCTCTCGCAGACGACGGTTTCCCACGCTCACACCACCGATCACGAGACACTGGTGCATGCCTTTGCCACCTCCTTTGCGGTGACTCTCTTCAATCCAATCACCTTCATCGCCTTCGTTTCCCTGTTCGCCGCCATCCACGTGCTGGAGGCCATCGACGGTCTCATCGATTCCTGGGTGGTCATCACCGGTATCCTGGCCGGTGCCGCGGCCTGGTGGTTCACCCTCGCCACGATCAGTGCGTGGATGCGGTCCAGTTTCACCGGCAAGGGACTGGCCTGGCTCAATGCCGGTTCCGGTCTGGTCGTCCTTGCCTTCGGGTTCTACGCCCTGGGCAATCTCCTGCCCTGAGGTCGCAGCCAGGAGACTAGCGCCCCGTCAATGTGGCAGTCCGCCGGCGGAGTTCGGGAAGGACATCCCTGGCAAACCAGGGATGGCGCCGCAGCCAGGCCGTGTTGCGCCATGAAGGATGAGGCAGGGGGAGAATGGACGGCAGGTGGTCACGCCACGCCGTCACGGTTTCGGTCATGGTCATTCGTCTTGCCAGCGGCAGATAGTGCATCTGGGCGTAGCGACCAACCAGCAGGGTAAGTTCGACTGCCGGCAGGCGCCCGAGGACCCGTTCATGCCACAAGGGCGCACACTCAGGGCGCGGCGGCCGGTCGCCACCATTCCTGTCCCTGCCGGGATAGCAGAAGCCCATGGGCATGATGGCAATGTGCCGGGTGTCGTAGAAGGCTGTCCTGTCGACGGCCATCCACGCTCTCAGACGGTCACCGCTGGCATCGTCCCAAGGGATGCCGCTGGCATGGACACGGGAGCCTGGCGCCTGTCCGATGATCAGCAACCGCGCACCCGGCTCGGCCCTGATGACTGGCCGCGGGCCGCAGGGAAGGACCCCGGCACACACCCGGCAGGCGCGAATTTCCTCCAGCAGGATGGCGAGGCTGTCGACCATGACCGGCAGTCTTGCCAGCCGTGACGCCTGGCGGCAAGGTGCGCTGTCATGACACATCCGGAGATCGCCCGTGCCCTCGAACATCTCGGTCACGATCCGCGCGAACTGCGGATCACGAACATCTATTGCGGAAGTGCGAACCGGGCCGTGCGTCTCCTTGTTGCGGGAGACGACGTCGTCCTGCGTCTTGCCGGAAGCGGGACCGCGGACCTCGTCGACCGTTCCCGGGAGTGTGACCACATGAAGGTAGCGTCATCCCTTGGCGTCGCGCCACAGGTGCTGTCTGCCGATCCCGACAGAGGGCTGATTCTCTATCGTTTCGCGGACGGTCAGTCCTTGGACACCATGGAACGACCCTTCGCCACGCCGGTCCTGCAGAGGTTGGGCCACGCCTTCCGGAAGCTCAGACAGGCCACCGGGTTTGCCGGCGTGATGGACCCTTGGGAGAAACTGGAGGCCTATCTCGACGAGGCCGGATGCACCACGCCTGAAGGGCCGGACGCCTTCGGCGCCGGGTGGGCCGTGGTGGACTCCCTGAGGCATGTCTGCCGTCCCGGGGACGCCACTCCGGTCGCCTCCCATGTCGATCCCGTGGCGCAGAACATCATCGATGACGGAATGCGCATCACCTTCCTGGACTGGGAGTATGCGGCTCTCTGCCACCCGCTTTGGGACCCGGCCTACTTCGCGTCGGAGGCCGGACTCGCGGAAGAAGAGCGCCGGACCCTCCTCGCTGCCACCGGCATGGAAGGCGAGGCGAAGGCTCTGGCGGACTGGATTCGTGTCGCCCTTGCCGTGTCCCTTGCCTGGTGCCTGGTGCGCCGCCAGCGTGCCCGGGACCGGACGCCTTGGAACCGCGAGATCGCGTGGCGGCGCCACAGGCTTGTGGCATCATGACGGGCGGGAAACGCGCCATCAGGGGCCTGCTCTTCGACAAGGACGGGACCCTCGTCGCCTTCAACGAAACGTGGATTCCGGCATTCTGCGAAGCGGCCTCGCGTGTCGCCAGCGCAGCCGGACAACCGGAAATCGCCGACCATCTGCTCCGTGAAGCCGGATACGATCGGCCCCGGGGCACCTTCGAAGCCGATTCCATGCTGACCAGCGGCACCAATCGGGACATCGCCCGGTGCTGGAATGCCATCCTCGCAGAGACGGCGCCTGCCGACCTCGACGGCATGCTCTTGGAGGTCTTCCGCGAGACCTCGCTGGACGGGCTGGTCGCGACGGCCGACATGCCCGCCCTCTTCCACCATCTCGACACGGCCGGCTACCGCCTTGGCATCGCCACGAACGATGACACGGAATTGGCGGAACTGGCCGCGCAGCAACTGGGAATCCGCGATCTCCTCACCTTCGTATGCGGCGCCGATGGAGGGTTCGGCGGCAAGCCTGGCCCCGGTATGGGAGAGGCGTTCTGTAGACACACCGGGCTCGATCCCTGCGAGGTGGCGATGATCGGCGATGCCGCAGCAGATGCGGGAATGGCTCGAGCCGCCGGCCTTGGCGCCGCCATCGGCGTGTTGACCGGAAGCGCCACTCGCGAACAGCTCGAGCCCTGGTTCGATGTCATCATCGACAGCGTGGCGGACCTGCCGGACGTCCTCGCGGACTAGGGTCGAAAGGGGTGCCCTTCCTGGAATCAACGTCTTGAATTGTCCCGGGCGCGCCGCCACCATGACCCGGTTCAACAAGTCCGGGAGGATGCCATGAAAACCCGCGCTGCTATTGCCCACAAGGCGGGTGCGCCGCTCACCATCGAGGAGGTGGATCTCGAAGGGCCCCGTGAAGGCGAGGTTCTTGTCGAGGTCAAGGCAACCGGCATCTGCCATACCGACGCCTTCACACTATCGGGCGATGATCCCGAAGGCATCTTTCCGGCCATACTCGGTCACGAGGGGGCCGGTGTTGTCGTCGATGTCGGCCCGGGTGTCTCGGGCCTCAAAAAGGGCGACCATGTCATCCCGCTCTATACGCCGGAATGCAGGCAGTGCGAGTACTGCACCTCGGGCAAGACGAACCTCTGCCAGGCCATCAGGGTGACGCAGGGACAGGGCGTCATGCCGGATGGCACCAGCCGGTTCTCGATCGGCGGGGAGAAGATCTTCCACTACATGGGCACCTCGACGTTCGCGAACCACACGGTGGTTCCTGAAATCGCCCTCGCCAAGGTTCGCGAGGACGCCCCCTTCGACAAGATCTGCTACATCGGCTGCGGCGTGACCACCGGCATCGGCGCCGTCATCAACACTGCCAAGGTGGAGCCGGGCAGCAACTGCGTGGTGTTCGGTCTTGGCGGCATCGGCCTCAACGTCATCCAGGGCCTGCGTCTCGTCGGCGCCAACATGATCGTTGGCGTTGACATCAACCCGGCGCGTGAAGAACTCGGCAAGGCGTTTGGCATGACCCACTTCGTCAACCCGAAGGAGGTCGAGGGTGACCTCGTTCCCTGGCTCGTCGACCTGACCAAGGGTGGCGCCGACTACAGTTTCGAGTGCATCGGCAATGTCGCCACCATGCGTCAGGCGCTGGAATGCGCCCACAAGGGGTGGGGCGAATCCATCATCATCGGTGTGGCGCCCGCCGGAGCCGAAATCTCCACCCGTCCGTTCCAGCTGGTGACCGGCCGGGTCTGGCGGGGCACGGCCTTCGGTGGCGCCAAGGGACGCACGGATGTGCCGAGAATTGTCGACTGGTACATGGACGGGAAGATCAACATCGACGACATGATCACCCACACCATGCCGCTCGAGGGTATCAACGACGCCTTCCACCTGATGCACGAGGGCGAGTCGATCCGCAGCGTCGTGATCTACTGAACCATGGTGGAAACCGTCTCGCTCAGCCGGTGTCACGGCGGCACGCAGGGGTTCTACCGGCACGCCTCTCGTGAAATCGGCCTTCCCATGGGATTTTCCGTGTTCACGCCTCCGGCAGCATCGCAGGAAAGGGTGCCGATCCTCCTGTGGCTGTCGGGCCTGACCTGCACGGAAGAGAACTTCACCATCAAGGCCGGCGCCCAGCGCCTGGCGGCGGACACCGGGTTTCTCGTGGTCGCACCCGATACCAGCCCGCGCAACACCGGTATCGACGGCGAAGACGACGACTGGGCCTTCGGAACGGGGGCGGGATTCTACCTTGATGCGACCGTCGAACCCTGGGCCCGGCACTACCGCATGGAAAGCTACATCATCCGCGAGCTTCCCGGTGTCATCGCCGATGCCTTTCCCGGCGATCCGCAGAGGATGAGCATCTTCGGGCATTCCATGGGCGGCCACGGGGCGCTATCCCTCGCCCTCAAGAATCCGGGCATGTTCCGTTCGGTTTCGGCTCTGGCGCCGATGAATTCCCTCATGGGATGCCAGATGGGCGTCGACGCATTGCAGCGTTACCTAGGCGATGACCGGGAGACATGGCGACGCTACGATGTCGTCGACCTGATTCGCTCCGGTCACCGCACGACGCCGATCCTCGCCGACCAGGGGACCGAGGACGAATTCCTTCCCAACCTGCTTCCCGATGTGCTGGCCGCCGTCTGCAAGGACGCCGGACAGCCGCTGACGCTCAACATGCGCGAGGGCTATGACCACAGCTACTGGTTCATCCAGAGCTTTCTCGCCAGTCACTTCGAGCACCATGCCCGGGCCCTCGGGGCCTGAACGGTTGCCGTCCATGAACGACGCCCTTTCGCGGCTGCGCGAGGCGGGCAAGCGAATCGGCCATGTCGTCATTCCCGATCTCGATGCCAGCCTGCGGGGCCGACGCCTCAGGCTCGACGATATCGCAACGACGTACGCTGCGTCCGGGACCTTCGTCAACGTACTTCACAAGTGGGATACCGCCGAAGAGGTGACCGGTTCACCGCCGTTCGTAGGCGAGCCTGTCGTCCTCGACTGGACAAGCGTGCGCGACTGGCCGTTCGAGAAGGATTCGTTCATCGTTTTCGCCGACTATGACGGCCCGTCCCGCGCCTTGAGTCCGCGTCAGGTGCTCGCCGCCCAGATCGCTCGTGCGGCCGATGCGGGGTACGCCGTTCGCGTCGCCATGGAGTTCGAATTCCACGTGCTGAAGGAGACCGCAGAATCCCTGCGCACGAACGGGTTCGGCGACCGGATCGAACTCTTCGCAGCCGACAACCGTTGCTGGGGCAGCCAGTCAGCCGCCATCCACAGTGACTATGTGACGTCCCTCGAAGGACTGGTCTGCGAGGCAGGCATCGATCTCTTCAGCCTCGGTCTCGAACTCGGTCCCGGCTGTTTCGAGGCGACTCTCGAAGCAGGCGATCCCCTGAAGGCCGCTGATGATGCCGTCCTCTTCAAGACCCTGACCAAGGCCCATGCACGACGCCAGGGCATGACCGCGAGTTTCATGGCCCAGCTCGGCGCCTCCCATCCCGGACTCTCAGGCCATGTTCACCTCTCGCTCGCCGATCATGCCACCGGCCGGACCCTGTTCCACGACGCCGAGGCAACGGATGCCATGAGCACGATCATGCGCCAGGCCGTCGCCGGCGTGGTGGGACTCACCGGCGATCTCACTGCCATGGTGGCCCATACCGTCAATGCCTACCGCCGCCTGGCGCCGGGAAACTGGGCGCCGAAGACGGCGACCTGGGCTGTCGAAAACTATGCCGCGGCGGTGCGGGCTGTGCCCGCACCTGAAGATCAGGCGCGCATCGAGTTCCGCCTTCCTGGCGCCGACACCAACCCCTACCTTGCCATTGCGGCGACTCTTGGCGCGGCACTTCACGGCATCGAGGGGGACATGGACCTGCCGGCGCCCATCACGGGTGGCGGGCCCGATGACACACCACCTGGCGTTCCGCGTCTTGCGCGCAGCCTCGCCGAGGCGGCGGAGCGCCTCGATGCAAGCAAGGCGGCGCGTGCCCTCTTCGGTGACACCTTCATCGATCATTTCGTGGCGACGCGTTTCCACGAGGATGCGAGGATGCGCCGCCATGTCAGCGCCGGTGAGCGGGAACGCTACCTCGAGGTCGTGTAACCGGCCGTCACAGTGATGGGAGACGATGGGGATGACCACGGACATTGAACGCCATGTCGGAGCCACCGGGCGCGATGAGCGAATCCGGGAGGTCCGGGCAAAGATCGACGAAACGGGTGTGCGCTTCATCTACTACCAGTACATCTCGATCACCGGACGCATCATGGGCAAGGCCGTGCCGGCACCGCACTGGGAATCCATGGCCGCCAGGGGAATCCAGACGTGGTACGGCGGCCTCACCAATGTCCTTCCCGACCGCTCGGGAAACCTTCTCGGATTTCCCGCCAACGCCCATGAACTGGTGGCGATCCCCGATCCCGAGACGTTCTGCCAGTTGCCGTGGAACAGGGAAGCCGCGCGCGTCTACTGCACGGTCTTCCATGCCCGCGAAGAGGGAGACAATCCGGGCGCCTTCATGGAGGAGGACTGCCGCGGCAACCTGCGGCGCGTCCACCAGCAATTCATGGCCGATCATGACGGACTCCACCTTCGGCATGGCTGTGAACCGGAAATGGCCTGGCTCAGGCGCGGTGAAGACGGCCGGCCCGACGGCGGGCCGACCAAGCCGCTCGCCTACCACATCGACCAGTTCGAGGAACTGTCGCGCGTCTACTCCAGGGTCGTCTCGTATGGTCAGGCGATGGGTCTCGACATGATTCAGGGTGATCACGAGGACGCGCCGGGCCAGCTCGAGATCAACTTCATGTTCGACGACGCCTTGAGAACCTGTGACCGGCTGACCACCTACCGGCAAATCTGCGCACAGGTCGCCCGCGAGGAAGGCCTCATCGCCTGTTTCATGTCGAAACCGTTCATGGGTCTGTCGGGGAACGGTTGCCATCACAACATGTCGCTGTGGAAAGGCGGCGACGACTCCATGGTCTGCCATGTCGACGATCCGCGGCCTGGTATCGACGACGTCTACATGCACCGCAAGGGTGGCACCAATGTTTTCATCCATGATCCGGATGACTGGATGCCGGGACCCCTTGGTCTCCATGCCATTGGCGGCGTCATGGAACACCTTCCCGCGCTCACCGCCATCGGCTCCTCCACCGTCAACTCGTACCGGCGCATGCTCGATCTCGGTCTGTGGGCGCCCATCTACGCCGACTGGGGCTATCAGAACCGGACAACGGCGTTGAGGGTGTCGGCGCCGGGCCGTTTCGAGTACCGGGCCGTCGATTCCATGGTCAACCCCTATCTCATGGCTGCGGCTCTCCTCAAGGCGATGGATGATGGCATCGCCCGCCAGCTCGATCCGGGCGAACCCGAGCAGCGCAACATCTACGAGGCCATGGAGGCCGGAAAGATCGTCCGGCGCCTGCCGCGCTATTTCGGCGAGGCCCTGGACGCGCTTGAGGGCGATGACGTGGTGCGCTCCGCTCTTCCCGGACGGCTCTACGAGATCTATAATGAATACAAGCGTGACGAGTGGGATCGGTTCAATGCCGAGGTCAGCGATTGGGACATGAACACCTACCTGGACTGTCTGCCATGAGCACGTTCGAACTGACGGATCGTGAAATCGAGACCTTCCATCGCGACGGTTTTGTCATTGTCGACAACCTGATCGACGATGAAACCGCCGAGAGGATCAAGGCGCGTTACGAGAGGATGTTTCGCGGCGAATTCGAGACCGGCATCCGCCCCGACGAGGTCAACTGGCAGGAAGGTGTCAGCGACCCGAGCCTGACCCGCCAGATCTGCAACGGCTGGAAGGGTGACAGGACAGTCGCCGAAACGGTTCTGAGGGAGGATATCGGCCGGGCCTGTGCGACGCTTGGAGGATGGCCCGGAGCCCGTATCAAGGTCGACAACGTGCTGTGGAAGCCCGTCGGCACCCGTCCGCTGGGCATGCATCAGGATTGTGCCTACCTCGACTGGATCGACCCCAACGAGATGATCAGCTGCTGGATCGCTCTCGATGACACTTCGGCCGATGCTGGAACCATGGAACTGGTCAGGGGTTCCCACAGGTGGTCGCGCGCAGCGCCCATCGAGCAGTTTCACGGGCCTGAAGACTACACCAAGGAGATGCGGGAGGCGGCAGCCGCCCAGGGTATCGGCGAGCCGGACGTGGTTCCTGTCGTCGTCAAGAAGGGTGGCGGGTCCTTTCATCACGGCAACACCTGGCACGGTTCCAATGCCAATCAAGGCAGCAGCGCCAGGCGTTCCCTTGTCGTCCACTGCCTGTCGTCCAAGGCCTGTTTCGTTCCCCGCAACATCGCGCACGGCACGGGCCCGATGTACGGCCGCTACATGCGTCATGACGACAATCCCGTCATGGACGACAACTATTTTCCGATCCTCTGGACAGCGGACGGAGCCCGTTCGCAGTGGATCGACTCCTACCTGGCATCTGGCTGAGACGCACGCCGCCAGCGATCATACTGCCAGGTGCAACCTTCAACTTGGCCCGGTTGCCGTCTCCGCAGGCGAAACGTGTTTCGAGCCTCCCGGACGGCCGCACATTGCCCGTCGAGGCCATGACGAACCGGTACGGCGTCGCCTGAAGTCAGGCGTCCCGGCCTCCCGGCAGCCCCAGGGCGTCAAGTAACCATCTCCGCCGGGTCGATGCCGCAGGCAGTCGGACCTTGAAGCATGCCCCTTCAGGGCGGTCGGGGTCATCACCGACATTGCGCGCGAAGATCTCGCCGCCGAAGGCATGGACGATCTGTCGCGAGATCGTCAGGCCGATGCCCGAATGGTCGTCACCCGTCGCCGGATCCCGGCGCTGCTCCAGCCAGGCGAATATCCTCTCTTCGGTGCCTGGTGGAATGCCTGGACCCTGGTCGGTGACGGATAGAGTGACCCACCCTCTTCTCCGGCAGCAGTCCACCGTAATGACACCACCTGGCGGGCTGAACGAAACGGCGTTGGTGAGCAGGTTGAGCACCACCTGAACCAGGCGGTCTTCGAGGCCGTCCACCAGGCAGCATCGTCCTTTCGTCGCCCTGGCAAGCTCCGGACCGTGCCTCACGGTCACGTCGTGACGCTCCAGCCACACGTCGGGGTCCGCGTGCCTGGTGAGGAGGCGGGCGACATCGACAAGTGTCGTCGGGGTCCGTACCAGCAGGTCATCGAGCTTGGAGAGATCCAGCATGTCATCAGACAGCCGTTCGAGGCGCCCTGCCTCCGCCAGTGCCAGTTCGACCATCTTCTGCTTCGGTGCCGCGTCATTGTTCCCCAGGATCATGAGCGCGCCGCCCATTCCGGTCACGGCATTGCGAATCTCATGAGCGGAGTTGCGTGCAATCTCCTTTCCGTCCTCGACCCGCCGTTCGAGTGATCCCGTCATCATGATGAGTGCTTCCGCCAGCCTGCCGATCTCGTCGCGACTGGCGCGGTGATCGGGAATGTCCCGCGAACCCTTGCGGCCCCGGCGCACGTCCGTGGCCGCATCGGCAAGTTCCACCAGGGGCCGGGTGATGACACGGGCAAGCCAGACGGACATTCCGGCCGTCAGCGTGAAGGCGACGAGCGCCATCAGCATGATCACTTCCTGACGGCGCAGCAGGTCGAGTTCGTCTTCACTGGGCTTCGCGGAAAGAACGAGAACGCCCACGACGGTCCGGTAGAGCTTCTTTCTCACCGGAACGGCGACCACGAATCTCATGTCGTTCGTGCCCCTCCCGACGACCGCCCAGGAGGCAGTGCCTTGCGCTGCTTCGCCAACGAGACCTTCCGGTCCTTCCATCGCCGCATCGGATTGCTCCCCTGAGAACACGAACCAGTCATCGAGGATGGCGCGCCATGACGGCATTCGCCATGCCCCGTCATCAGCCATGGCCTCGATCTCGACCGACTCCCGGGTGTCGCCGACGAGATCCTCGCCTGTCAGGGGGTCGACAAGCCGGATGCCGAGATCTGATTCAGGTGTCAGGGTGCCGAGATGACCTGCCCAGCTGCGGACCAGCCGCTTCCTTGCTTCGAGGGGTGACAGGCCGGCCGGCGGCCATGCGTAACCCAGTTGGGGTGCGGGAAAAAGTCCCACACGGTCGGGAATGTCGAGCCGCGCCGGATTGATGGTTTCGAGATCCTCCATGACGGCGGAGTTCTCTATGGAAAGGGCAATCAGGCGGCCGCGTGCCGTGAGAGATTCCACCTTCGTCATGACGAGGTTGGGCCTGATGTCGTGAATCAGATAGAGCGCCACCAGGAAGAGAGCGAGCGGCACGAGATTGATGGCAAGGATCTTCCGGACGAGCATTCCGGGGGAGCCTCTTCGTTCCCCGATCTCATGGGCTGGCGGAACGCCAGGAATAGCCGGCGCCGCTGTGGGTCCTGATTCCGGCGAACGCGGCATCGACACTGCGGAGCTTGCGGCGAATGCGCTTGATGTGGCTGTCCGCCGCCCGCTCGGTGGCCGCATCCTCCTCGTTCCCCGCTGCCGCCAGAAGCGTGTCACGGGATTTCACGCGGCCAGGTGATCCGGCCATCTCCTGGAGAATGCGGAACTCCGAAACCGTGAGCGGAACCTCCCGGCCCTTCCAGGAACACGACAGGCACAATGAGTCGAGGACGAGGTCGCCGGCAGTGATCTTCCCGTTGCTGGTTTCCGGCGCAGCCGCTCCCCCCCTGACCGAAAGTTCCCGGCGGACCCGCGCAAGCAGGATCCGGGGATCGCTGCCCTTCCTGATGTAGTCGGCGGCCCCCGCCTCCAGTCCGCGCGCCTCGTCGGCATCGTCAAGAGCGACAGCCGTCATGAAGATGACGCGCAGTCCGGGGTGTTCGCGGGCCAGAAGATCCTGCACTTGCCAGCCGGCAAGACCACGGCCCAGATCGATGTCAAGGAGGACGAGGTCGACTTCGAGCGTTGCCAGCCGGTTGATCAGATCCACTCCGCTGGAAAAACAATGGACGTTGTAGCCCTCGTTGCGAAACAGCTCGCCATACGCCTCAAGGATACTCTCCCGGTCGTCCACGATGGCGATCGTCTTTGCGTCCATGATCCCTTTCTCCGGATATCTCCAGGGGCATAATCATGCCACAAATGACGTGGCACATTCGTGTCATTCGTGCGGCCACGCTGTTCACAGGTATTTCACCGGTGCCTCTTGCCAGGCAACGCGGCCTCGGCATTGAATGGAAGGGCGAGACAAGCGAACGGTGGATGAATCGACTGGCGGGCGCCATCAGCGCCGATCACACGTTGCTCCGGACCCGGAACAATGCCGGAACCGCGGAACTCTACGAGCGGGCCATTGCCGGGGGCGAGGCATCGGTTGCCGAAGGCGGCGCCCTCGTGGTGCGGACGGGAGCCCACACGGGGCGCTCGGCCCGGGACAAGTTCATTGTCAAGGACGATGAGACTCGTGACACGGTCAACTGGGGTTCCTTCAACGCACCGCTGTCACGTGCCCGCTTCGGGATTCTGAGGCAGCGCATTCTCGACTACCTCCGCACCCGGCAGACGTTCGTGCAGGATCTTCACGCCGGCGCCGACCCCCACTACCGCCTCAACGTTCGCGTGGTCACGGAACACGCATGGCACAGCCTGTTTTCCCGCCACATGCTGATCACCCCTCCCCCGGCATCTCTCCACCACTTTGAACCGCAGTTCACCGTCATTCAGGCTCCCGGCTTCCAGGCCGACCCGCGGATCGATGGATGCCGTTCGTCAACGGCGATCGCCATCGACTTTGCGGCAAGAATGGTGCTCATCGCGGGCACGGCCTATGCGGGAGAGATCAAGAAGTCCGTCTTCACCGTCCTCAACTACCTTCTGCCCCCTGAAGGCGTGCTTGCCATGCACTGTTCCGTCAATGTGGGCCGCTACGGGGATGCAGCAGTCTTCTTCGGTCTTTCGGGAACCGGCAAGACCACGCTTTCCGCGGATCCGGATCGCCATCTCGTGGGCGATGACGAACACGGCTGGAGTGACAGCGGCCTCTTCAACTTCGAGGGCGGATGCTATGCCAAGACGATCCGCCTGTCCCACGAAACGGAACCCGAGATCTACGCCGCCGCAAAACGATTCGGCACCGTGCTGGAGAACGTCGTCATGGACGACACCACCCGCCAGATCGACTTCGACGACGGCCGGTTGACGGAGAACACGCGCGCCTCCTATCCCCTGGATTTCATCGAGGGCGCCTCGACGACCGGACAGTCCGGTCATCCCTCCAGCATCATCCTGCTGACCGCCGATGCATTCGGCGTCATGCCGCCCGTGGCCAGGCTGACGGCTGAACAGGCCACCTATCATTTCCTGTGCGGCTACACATCGAAGGTAGCGGGAACCGAACAGGACGTCGGCAAGGATCCCGAAGCAACATTCTCACCCTGCTTCGGAGCACCCTTCATGCCCCGCCATCCCGAGGTCTATGCCCGTCTGCTCGCCGACAGGATCCGCCAGCAAAATGTCAACTGCTGGCTGATCAACACCGGCTGGACGGGAGGCCGCTTCGGCACGGGGCGGCGCATCCCCCTCATTCACACGCGGGCCATACTGAACGCCGCACTCGACGGCTCCCTGCAACAGGCCGCCTTTCGCAAAGATCCTCACTTCGGTTTCGAGGTGCCGGTCATCTGCCCGGGAGTCCCTGAGAACCTGCTCGATCCGCGGCAGTCCTGGGAGGACAAGGAAGCCTACGATTGCACCGTCAGGGAACTCTGCGACCGCTTCACGCACCAGTTCAGCGCATTCGCCGGTTCCGTCGACGCCGCAGTCCGCCACGCCGGACCGCAACGGTGCGGAGATCCGGGACCGTCATCCCGTCGATGACAACCGGGTCGCGATGGAGACCCCGGAGACTGCCTGAAGACCGCCAACCGCTCCTGAAGGCACATGGTTCAAGCGTGTCCGTCGACCTCATCACAGGCCGGAACCGGCTGGGTGCATCTTCCATGTGCCGGCGACTTCGGTTTGCGACAACGTCATTCAATTCTTCTCCATCGAACGCCAAAGCCTGACTGACGAGGATCACGGTTTCCGGGTATAAGGCACGCATGAGCGCACTCGATTCCAGCGACGGAGTTGCAATCACCGGGTACGGCCATCGCATGCCGGGTGGCATTCACTCGGATTCCGACTTCTGGCGTCTGCTTTGTGAGCGCGGGATCGTGCAGGAGCCGATCACGGATCGCTACGGAAGAGGTCATTTGCCCATTGGGGAGTTTTCGGGTCCGGGACGTCTCGCAAGCCCCTACGAAGGCCTGATTCGCGACGACGAGGAATTGCTTTTCGACCGCGCGTTCTTTGGCATGTCCTACAACGAACTGAGGCAAACCGAACCGCAAGTCAGGCTGCTCCTGAACTGCGCATGGGAGACTCTCGAACACGCGGGCTGGGATCTTCATGCGTTACGCAACAGCCCCACCGGGGTCTTCGTCGGAGCGCAGGTCCCGGCCGTCGCCAACTGGCGGCCACAACACGGGGTCACGGAGTACTCCGTTTCCGGCATCAGCCTTGCCATGCTGGCCAACCGGGTCTCCTATCACTTCAACCTCATGGGGTCCTCCGCCACCTACTGCACGGCCTGCTCCGCCGGCCTGAGCGCCCTGCACGCAGCGATGAATGCGCTGAAGTGCGGCGATTGCGACCAGGCGCTTGTCGGTGCCGTGACCTACCTGGGAAGCGGCCGAATGAGCAGCAGTTTCAACCTCATGGGGGTCATCAGCCCGGACGGCAAGTGTCATTCCTTCGATGCCGGGGCCAACGGATACATGCGTTCCGAAGGTTCGTTCGTCTTTGCCATCAAGCCCCTTGCGGCTGCCGAGCGGGACGGGGACCCAATCTACGCCGTGATCGAATCGACAGCAGTCAACTCGTCCGGGACGGCCGACGGAACACTCGGTCTTGCGCCAGGTCGCTTCATCAGCGCACCCACCCACCACGGCCAAGTCCAATTGATGCGAGAAGCCGCAGCACGCGCCGGCCGCAGCCCCGTCGATTTCGACTACATCGAGGCCCACGCAACCGGGACCTCGGTAGGCGACCCCATCGAAGGAAACGCCATCGCGGAAGCGTTCGGTGACTGCGAACGCGAGATTCCGCTGCGAGTCTCCAGCGTGAAGAGCAACGTCGGACACATGGAGGCCGCTGCCTTCCACTGCGCCCTGCTGAAGGTCGTTCTGATGATGCAGCGGCGCACCTTCGCACCGACATCGAACAACTTTCAGGTACCCAATCCGGAAATCGACTTCGACAGCTGCCCCATGCAGGTCCAGACAACGTGCGAACCCTTTCCGGATCACCCTGTGATCGTCGGGGTCAATTCGTTCGGATTTGGAGGCGCAAACGGACACTGCGTGGTGCGCGAGTATCGACCGGCACAGCCCAGGCTCTGGTCGGTGCCGCTGGCGTCGGAGGCGGGTTTCATGATCCCGCTCTCGGCGCGCACCCCCCGGGCATTGACCGAAAGTGCGCGTCGTCTGCATCATCTGCTCGGCAAGCAGACGGTGGATCTCTATGCGCTCGCCGGCAACCTCAGCCGCCGCCGCACCCACTTTGCTGCACGGACGGCATTCGCCACGCACAGTCTGTCTGATCTGGCCGAAGCTCTTCATGACTTCGCGGAGAATGAGACCCCCGTCAACACAGTGAACGAGGGCGAGCGCCGATTGGTCATGGTGTTTGCCGGACAGGGGACACAGTGGGCTGGTTGCGGCCGCGACCTCTACGAGGCCCATCCCGTTTTCCGTCGTGTCATCGACGCCGTGGACGCGTACTGGAACGAGCATGCACGAACCTCGCTGCGAGACGCCTGTTTCGAAGCCCCACAAGAAGCGCTTGACGAGTGTGCCCTGGCCCAGCCCGTGATCTTCACGCTCCAGTGCGCCCTGGTGGAACTCTTCAGGACCTGGGGCGTCTATCCCGACTGCGTGCTGGGCCACAGTTCCGGCGAGGTGGCCGCGGCCTATGCGTGTGGGGCTCTTTCGCTCGCCGATGCGACGCGCCTTGTCTATCACCGCGCCACCCTGCAGCAGCGCGTGGCGGGATCCGGCCGCATGCTGGCTATCGGCCTCGACCGGTCAGGTGTGGAGGAGCTTCTGGACGTATTGGGCACGGCTTTTCGTTCCGACGGCAACCGGGTGCCCGACGTCGAGATTGCCTGCGAGAACGCTCCGGCCAGCACTGTCATCTGCGGCCGCGAAGACAGCCTGCAACCCGTGATGGAGGAGTTGGACCGGCGCAATCTTCAGAACCGGTTGCTCCCGGGGAACATTGCCTTTCACTCCCGGGCCATGGACGCCATCAAGAACGACGCGCTCGAGGCGTTCACTTTCCTCGACGATTGCACCTTCGACGCGGACGTGCCTTTCATCTCCTCGGTCACAGGCACCGAGACGGCACGGCTGGATGGAGCCTACTGGTGGTCAAACATCCGCCAGCCGGTTCTCTTCGCCAAGGCAATGGAGACCATCAATCGCGATTTCCGGCCCGATGTCGTGCTGGAGATCGCACCCCACTCGGCCCTGCAATCAATCGTCGCGCAATGTGTGGAAGACGTTGTGCCACCGCCAGTCACCATTCCGACACTGATGCGGGACACCGATACCTGCCTCGGCTTCCATGAGGCTCTGGGCAACCTGTTCACCGCAGGCGTGTCTCTGGACTTCGCAGCGCAGTACCCGCGCCCGCAACCCATCGTGCCGTCGCTGCCGGGACACCCGCGAGAGGAACAGAAGACAGTCGACAACACGCTTGACGACGAGTTCCTGCAGCGGCGGAGCGAGTACTCGCACGGACCCCTGGTTGGCCACCAGGTGCCCTGCGATCATTTGCTGCTTGAAGGACGCCTCTCCGAAGCGGCCTTTCCGTGGCTCGTGGAACACCGCGTGCATCATGCGCCGATCATGCCGGCCGCGGGATTCATTGAACTTGCCTTACAGGCGCTCGAAGGCGCACCCGTTTACATCGAGATGCTGGAGTTCCTCCAACCGTGTCCGATTCCCAGAATCCCGGTACGGCTGCAGACGGCCCTGCGGCCGGTTCCCAATTCTCCGGACGAATACTCTCTTACGATCTCGACTCAACCTTACGACACCGAGGCGAAGTGGGAACTGCATGGTCGAGGACAGGTTCGCCGCATCGGATTCGACCATGTGCCGGATGTACCCAACCATGTATCGGAGATTGACGTCACGCGATACGAGCCGCTGGCATATGCGGCAGACGACGAGTTGTACGAACGCTTCGAAGCGGTCCTTGGCGAGACGTTCCAGTACGGTCCGCATTTTCGAAACATGCGGCGACTCAGGCGTGACGTCTCCACCGATCACCTGCTTTTCGATGTCGAACTGGATGAGTCGCTCTGGCGGGACGCTCAGGATGAAGGCTACATCCTGTTTCCTGCCCTGCTCGACGGTGGACTGCAATCATACCTCTATGACCTCATGCTCGGTGCCGACCTCTTTGCCATTCCGCGTCGGGCTGAGAACGTGACATTCCTGCGTCCGCTCACGGTGTCGCGGATGACCTGCCGCGTCACGTATCCCGGGAACATCCGTTACGAAGTCGATGACAAGGGACAGTACTCGGTACCGACCGGCGAATGGGTCTCCGGCAGCCTTGCCTGTTACGACGGCGGGACCGGTGACCTCGTCCTTCACGTCGAGAAGTACATCTCCTTCATCTCGAACCCCCGACGGGTCGACCTGCCGCACAGCAAGCACCGCGTGGTCTGGCAACCGAAGGACGTGACGAATGGCCGTGCGATTGTGGAGCAACTGTCCGACGACGACATCAATCCGTCGGCCCTGCTTGCCGCCCTGGAGCGCCAGGACGGCACCGGAGGCGACTTGCCGGTCTGCCACGCACTGGAGTTCGCGGGCGTCAGGGAGCCGGAACAGACAGTGCTTCATGATTGCATTGATCATCTCGCGCGCGACGAGACGCAGAGCGAGTATTGGCTTGTGGCCGACAATGAAGACTGCGCCCGGACACTCTACGACGCCTTTCACGGGCACGCCGCCGCGTTGCGATTCGACTGCCTCGATCCCGCCGCGAGGCAGGAATTCGCCTTCGATTCGGGTCTGCTGCGCCGGGCGGCGGCGGAGATCCTGTTTCTCCACCAGGACGAAGCTGCATTCACGGTCGACGACTGGCGGTTCTGGCAGGAAGCAGCCGTTGCGGGCGGTCTGGCAATGGTCATTCACGATGACGGCGCCATCGTTGAGCCTGGCATGGGCTGGACGGTCCTCCGCGCCAGCCGGCGGACAACGTTGTTGCAGGCGCCGCAACCGCTCACGACCGACGCCGGCAGGACGGCAGTACCCGGACCACGCTGGGTGATGGGGACCTCCGAAAGTCTTGCGGAGGCTTGGATCTCGCTCGTCAGCAATCCGGACGTCCACCGAATCCCGCACGACACTCTCAACTCCGGCGATATCTTCGGGCCCGAAGCCTGGCCACGGGCAGCAGACCTTCAGGCGATAGACATCTTCTTTGACTGGGATTCGGAGGATCCGACAGGCGAGAAGGCAGTCTCCCGATTCGTTGCGCTCATCCAGTCTCTGGTTCCCTACCGCATCGATCAGGCCAGCTGTCGATGTTGCGTGACCGTGGCGACGCGCAAGGCCGTGTTCGAGGCGGAAGATGCGAGCGGGAGCGCGCTCTGGGGCGCAGTGAGGAGCATGGCGGTCGAGATCGGCGAAGAAGCAAGGCTCGATTTCCGCCTCGTGGATCTGGGCGCAGATTGCGATCTCGAGATGCTGGCGTGGCTCGCACGGAATGATCCGCGCGAGCGCGAACTTGCAGTGCGCGAGGGCCGTCTGTGGGTGCCACGCGTCCTGAGTTATCGCGAACAGTATCCGCGTGTCCCTGACGGGGAAAACCCTCCCTACAGACTGTTTCTGGACAACGCAGGGCAAATAGGCGGCCTCAGAATGAAGACCTATGAGTTGCCACCACTGACTCCTCACGCCGTGGAGATCGACGTCGTCGCGGCGGCGCTTAACTTCCGCGATGTCATGGTGACGCTCGGGCTACTGCCTGCACTGGCTTATGAACGTTCAGCGCTCGGTCGCGAGGTCGGCATGGAGGCGAGTGGCGTGGTGCGCCGCACGGGCGCGGCGGTGAGAGGACTCGATCCCGGCGATGAGGTGATTCTTGTCGACGGCGGCTGCATCGCCAATCGTGTGGTCGTGGGCCAGCACCGCGTGTTCCCCAAGCCTTCCGGCCTCACGATGGAGGAGGCCGCATCGTCGCTCACGGTCTACGTCACCGCCTACTACTCCCTGATGCACCTCGCCCGAATTCGCAAAGGGCAGCGTGTACTCATCCACTCGGCCATGGGCGGCATCGGGCAGGCCGCGATTGCGCTCGCCAACAGCGTAGGCGCCGAGATCTACGCCACGGCAGGAAGCGAGAGCAAACGCGAACAGTTGCTGGCTCTCGGCGTTCGGGCGGCCTTCGATTCCCACAGCGAGGACTGGTATGACGAACTGATGAAGGCGACCCGCGGCCAGGGAGTCGATGTCGTTCTGAACTCGCTCGCCGGCCGCCATGTCCTGCTCTGCCTGCAGGCTCTGAGGGCCGGGGGTTGGCATTGCGAGATCGGCAAAGTCGACATCTACGCCGACAGCGCCCTCGGCCTCCGCGTCTTCCGAAAGAACCTGCGATTCGCAGCCATCGATCTCGACCGGCTGATGGTGGATGATCCAATGCTCTCTCGCGAGCTCTCGGAGATCTGCCTCGGCCTTCTCGACCGCGGCGTGGTGCCGCCGCTGCCTACCACCGTATTCTCGTACGCTGACTACCCGGCCGCACTGCGCCTGATGACCACCGGTCAACATCAGGGGAAACTGGTGCTGAAGGCGCCGCCGGCATCCGCCGATCCGGAACCGGGCTTCCCGATCGACGACCGGCGACAGCTGCTGGACCCTGAAGCGACCTATCTCGTGACCGGTGGCCTCGGCGGCTTCGGACAGAGACTCCTGCCCTACCTCGTGACGGCCGGCGCACGACACCTGACGCTCATGGACCGTGACCCCGAACGCCGCCGCAGCGAGTACTGGCTGCGCCAGTCTACGACGCTCTCGTCGTTGGGCGACGGAATCGAGATCGATCTGGTTCAAGGCGACGTTTCCGTCGAAGCCGATGTGCGCCGATGCGTCGCCGGAGTGAAGAGACAACTCAAGGGTGTGTTCCACCTCGCCGGCAGGCTGGATGACCGCCTGCTGGACGACTTGACGGCTGATTCCATCGCCCGCGTGTTCGCTCCCAAGGCCAGTGGTGCGCTCCACCTCCACCGCGCTACAGAGGCTCTTGCGCTCGATCACTTCGTCCTGGTGTCGTCACTGTCGTCGGCGTTTGGCAATCCAGGACAGATCAACTACAGCGCCGCCAACGCGTTCATGGACGGCCTCGCCGCCTGCCGCCGTCGCAAGGGACTTCCGGCCCTGTCCTACAACCTGGCGGCCGTCGCTGATGCGGGCATGGCCGCACGCAACCTCGGTGTCCTGCGCCTGATGCGGGCTGCCGGCATGCCGCCGGTCAGCAGCTACTTCGCAATCGCCAACCTCGACTATGCGCTCAGAACAATGCGTGAGAACGACCATCTGATCACCGCGCTCTTCAAGCGCGTGCTCTGGAATGTCGACGCGCCCGATTACATGCGGGCCGGCCGCCTGATGAGCAATCAGGACGCGTTCGAGGTTGGTTCCGACGAATCGTTGACGGTCGATGGCGTCATGGCGCGGATCGCCGTCAAGGTTGCCGAACTCTGTGGCCATGACGAGAGCGGTCTGGAAGAGCCGCTTTCCAGCTTCGGCCTCAACTCCATCTCGGTCGCCGAACTGGGGGCGTTCATTCAGAGCGAGTTCAACTTCCAGGCGAGCGCGCTTGAGTTGATGACCACGGCGTCATGCCACTCGCTGGCCAACGCTATCGTTTTCGGCGCGAGCAGCGCGGACGAGGCGGACTCCCTGGAGGACGGCGACGGGGCGGAGGATGCGCCCCTCTCCACACAGCGCTGCGTTCGACGCCGACCTTCGGTGTTTGCCAGTTCGCCTGAAGACCACTTCGCGCCAGTGTCTTGTTCCGGAGAGAACACCGTTGGTGAGCCCTCATCGCCCGGCAGCGAAAACCAGCGGCCGAAGCATGGCGCCTGGCAGGACTCGAGCTAGGCATGGTCAAGGCCCATGTTGCCGAGCACGCCGTGCCGCGGCTTGTCGGCCGGTTGCCACCCCAGTGTCAGAGAGACGTGGAAGGTTTGCAACGCGTGGTTCATGCGTCGCTCGCACGGCAGACTCCGTCCGACGCCGTGTCGCCAGACGACTTTCGAGAGGTCTTGCTGACAGGAGCGACCGGATTCGCAGGGCGCTTTTTCCTGCACGAACTCCTGCGGCAGAACCAACGGTTGATTGTGCACTGTCTGATTCGGGCCGAAAGCCCGGAACACGGATTCAAACGCGTGCGCGATGCCCTGGAGCAGGCGGAAATCTGGGAGGAGGCGTGGGCCACGCGGCTGCGCGTGGTGCCCGGCGACGCTTCCCGGGAGCGCTTCGGTCTGAACGACTCCGTGTTCGACGAGCTAGGCAGGCGAATTGACGCGGTCTATCACCTTGCCGCCAACGTAGGTCTTTCCCTCTCCTATGCCGACATACGCGATCCGAACGTGGTTGGCCTGCGCCCGGTGCTGGAACTCTGCCTGCAGACCCGCTTCAAGCATCTCTTCTACGTCTCGACCATGGGCGTTTTCCCCGAATATCTTTGCGACTTTTCACTGGAGTACAGTCAGAGCCGAATCAGCGACCAGGCGCCACCTGATCTCGCCGTCATGAAGAGAGCCATTCCTCTTGGCGCCATCGGGTACCCGTGGAGCAAACTGGTGGCTGAACAAGGCGTACTGGCCGCCAAGGCGGCAGGTGCGCCAGTCGCCATCTTTCGCCTACCCCAGATGGGTTTTTCCAGTACAGGATACACACAGGCAAGCGACTTGCCGACCCGGATCTTCGCCGCCGCCACGCAACTGGGAAAGGTGCCGGCGGGGTTTTCGATCCAGCGCAATCCGGAGCCGGTCAATACCGTCAGTGAGATATGCACGGCGATCTCGCTGAATCCGAACCGGCGCTTCACGGTCTACCACTGTTGCGATACGTCACCTCCCTACGACGACCTCGAACTGGCTGATTTCGGGTTCTATTGGCAAACTGTCTCGTACCAGTCCTTCAGACGCTCCTGCCAGAACCTCGGCGACGGTTCCCCGCTCCACGGGCAGTGGGCCATTGTCGATCACTTCGCCCCCTACTGGTTCAGCGAAGACAAGGGCTATCGCGTACGACCCATTAGCGACCGCGCCATCCGCGAGGACTGCCCGCATCCCGTTGCATGGCCCGCAATGCTGATACGCCATGCGCGCTCCTATGACTGGATCAGGCGTCATCGCGACGAGTGGCCCTACCCTGTCCCGCAAGGCTGCCTGGACTTCGATGGTCTCGTCACTCAGGCCGGCAGATACGCCGAGCGCATGGGCATTGCGTTCGAGCGGACCTATCCCGCGTGGATGCGCGCCGGCCTCCGCAAACTGGTGGAGGCGCTCAACTCGCCGGATGCCGGACTGGAGGGACGACGGCTCAGTCTCGTCATCTACGGCTTGACCCGCTCGCTCCGCAACACCGCGGCGCTTGCCCGGGAAGCACAACAGCACCCCGAGATCGGGCATGAACAGATCACGCGCCCGGTCTTCATCGTAGGCATCAACCGGACCGGAACCACCTTCCTGCACCGCCTTCTCTCGCGCGATCCCCAGTTCTGGGCGCTGCGGCGATACGAGTTGACGGAGTCGGTGCTGGCTGCAGGTGACTATGCCGCCGTCGCGGGCACGGCCAAGGATCCCCGCCGGGCCTACTCCGAGGAGATGATGGCCGCAACCAGTATCGTGGATACACTTTCCGGGCTTCACTACTTCGACGTGGACGAGCCCGACGAAGATTTCATGCTTCTCCAGCACGCCTTTGCGACCTGGGTCATCCTCGTCGCCTACCACGTACCCATGTATGGCCGATGGCTTTCGGAGACCGGCTCACGCAACGCCTATGCGCATCACCGGCGTATCATGCAGCACTTCAATTGGCAGCGAAGGCAGCGGGCGCCACAGCAACAGCGGCATTGGCTACTCAAGATGCCCTTCCATCTCATGGAGCTGGAGGTGCTTCTCGAGACCTATCCCGATGCCGTCTTCATCCAGACGCATCGCGACCCCACACAGTTCATGGCGTCCTGGAACAGTCTGGTGGAGCGCCTTCGTTCCTTCACCTCGGTGCCACGCCCACCGCACGAGACAGGTACCGAACAACTGGCGTTCATGAGTGGCATGCTCAACCAGGCGATGCAGTTTCGGGCTTCGCGTCCCGCTCTCGACAAGCGCTGGGCCGACGTGCGCTATGTCGATCTTGTCAATGATCCGATGGCCGTCGTCAACGACATCAGCAATCGCTTCGGTTGGCATCAGGAGCCGGACTCCTTCGACACAATGCGGGAGTGGCTCACGCTGCAAGCAGAACAACGCCGGCAAGGACCGCGGCACGAGTACAGGCTGGAGGACTACGGCCTTACGCCTGAGGCCGTTGACGAGGCTTTCGCACCGTACAGGGCTTTTGTCGCTTCACGCGGAATCGACCTGTCGTAAGGGATTTGCTTCCGACGCTCCCGGCGATCATCACCCGCGCCGGCAACCCGAACAGGGCCGTCCCACCCGTCAGCACCCGTTCGGTCAGCACGGGCTGAATTCGGCCTGATCTGTCTCGTGCGTTCGCGACCCGTTCAATGCTCTCGCCACACGCCGGGATTCTCCCTTGACGACCGGGGGCGGTTCCGGGACGACATCGCCGCATACGACGAGGTCGTGACGCCAAGAGGAATGCACCGTTCAACAGTGTGGCGGCGGATGCCCGTTCGCGTGGTCGACATCGTCGATGAGCATGAATTCCGGGTAGGCGACGATGCCAAGCTCGGCGAGGTCCTGACCTGCCTGCTCGACATGAGGCGGATTTCTCACGCCCAGCAGCACATCGATGACCCACCACACCAGCAACGACGTTGCAAACACGAAGGCGCCGACCGCCGCGACGCCGGCCAGTTGCGCCAGCAGATCACTGTCATGTGTGAAGCTGACCGCGAGGGTTCCCAACACACCCGCTCCCATGTGAGCCGAAATCGCCCCCACCTCATCGTCAATCTTCAGGATCAGCAGGAGTTTCATGCCCGAAGTGCAGGCAATGGCGCCGATCGCACCAATGACAAGGGCCCATGAGTGATCGGCAAAATCCGGACCAGCAGCGACCGCCACGAGGCCGGCGATGGCACCGTTGGCCGATGCCTGAAAATCCACGTGACCCAACAAGGGCCGGGAAACGGCCAGTGCCGTCACCGTACCGGCAGCAGCCGCCAGATTGGTGTTGACCAGAACGTGGGCGACGGTGACCGCATCGAACGCGCTGCCGAAAGCCAACTGCGAGGCTCCGTTGAAGCCCAGAAACCCCAGCCAGATGAAGAAGACGCCGAGTGTCACGGCCGGAATGTTCGCCGGAGGCGTTGACATGACCGTACCATCGCCGCGGAACTTGCCGGTCCGGGCGCCGACGATCAGCACCCCTGCCAGCGCCGCGCAGCCACCCGTCGCGTGCACCACCGTCGCGCCTGCGTAATCGTGGAATCCCAGTTCCGCGAGCCAGCCGCCGCCCCATACCCAGGCGCCGACGACGGGATAGATGATGCCGGTGAGGATCACGATAAAGACGAAGAACGGCCACAGCTTCACCCGTTCGGCGAGCGTGCCCGAAACGATCGATGCCGACGAGGCGACGAAGACCATGCCGAACAACCACCTGGACATCGAGGCATGACCCGATGCCACCACCGTGTCCAGCGCCTCCTCGTCGCCGTGCAGCAGCTGGCGTTCGGCAGCGGTCGAACCCTGAAACAGGTCCAGCACGCCGATCCAGCCGCCAGGCGAGACGTCGACGAACATGAGATTGAAGCCCACCAGGTAGTATGTCAGCACGGCGATGGAACACAGGCCGATGTTCTTGAGGCAGGTTACCGACGCGTTCCGGGTACGAACCGACCCCGCTTCGATCATCGTGAAGCCCGCACACATCCACATGACGAGCCCTCCCCAGACAAGGAAGGACAGCGTGTTGATGAGGAAACCGGTTTCGCTGTGCATCATCCGGCTGGCCGGTCCCCGCACATCTCCGCGGGCCGGTCAGGCCCTCAGTGTGCGGCGTTCCAGTTGGCGCCCATGCCGACATCCACCGTCAGAGGCACATCGAGGTGAGCGGCGTCTTCCATGATTCCGCGGACGCATTGCGCCGTCTCCTCGGCCTCGTCCTCGGGCACCTCGAAGAGCAGTTCGTCGTGCACCTGCAGGAGCATGCGCCCCTTGAGACCCTCTGCTTCCAGGGCGCCTGGAATGCGCAACATGGCGCGCTTGATGACGTCGGTAGCCGACCCCTGGAGCGGTGCGTTGATCGCCGCTCGCTCGTTGTAGGCGCGGATGTAGCCCTTGGAACTTTTGATGTCGGGAAGATGGCATTTTCTGCCAAACAGCGTCGTGACGTGACCCAACTCGCGGGCCTCGGCGACGGTGCGATCCATGTAGCCGCGGATGCCGGGAAAGCGCTCGAAGTAGGCGTCGATGTAGTCCCTGGCCTCATCGCGGCCGATGGAGAGCTGGCGAGCCAGTCCGAATGCGCTGATGCCGTAGATGATGCCGAAGTTGATGGCCTTGGCATTGCGCCTGGTGAGCGGATCCATCGTCTCCAGCGGAACATGGAACACCTCGCTTGCGGTCATGGCGTGGATGTCGATGCCGTCGTGGAAAGCCTGCTTGAGCGATGCGATGTCGGCGATATGGGCCAGCAGGCGCAGTTCGATCTGGGAATAGTCCGCTGACATCAGGAGATGGCCCGGTTCACAGACAAAGGTGCTGCGGATGCGGCGGCCCTCCTCGGTGCGAATCGGAATGTTCTGGAGATTGGGATCCGTGGAGGCGAGGCGTCCGGTGGGAGCGGACGTCATTGAAAACGATGTGTGGACCCGCTCGGTCACGGGATTGATCTGCTCGACAAGGGTATCGGTGTAGGTGCTCTTGAGTTTCGACAACTGGCGCCACTCGAGCACCCGGGCAGGCAGTTCGTGACCCTGGGCGGCAAGGTTCTCGAGAACGTCAGCGCCCGTGGAACGTTTCCTGCCATCATCCAGGCCCATCTCATCGAACAGGACTTCCCCAAGCTGTTTCGGCGAACCAATGGTGAAAGGCCTCCCGGCAAGGGTGTGGATGCCGTCTTCCAGATCCCGGATGCGCCGTCCGAACTCGCCCGAGAGACGTTCCAGTTGCTCCCGGTCCACCTTGATCCCGGCGCGCTCCATGGCGGCAAGGACGGGGATCAGCGGTCGTTCGATGGTCTCGTAAACCCTCGTGATGCGTTCCGGAACGAGGCGCGGCTTGAGCCGATGCCACAGGTCCAGCGTCACGTCTGCGTCCTCCGCTGCATAGTCGCGGGCCCGGTCAAGGGGAACCAGATCGAAGGTCACCTGAGACTTGCCCCGGCCGGCTACCTCCTTGAAGGAGATCACCTGGCGGCCGAGATGCTCCGAGGCGAGGGCGTCGATGGAATGGCGCCACCTGCCGGCGTCCAGGCACCATGACAGGAGCATGGTGTCGTCCACCGGATGGACCGGCATGCCGGCGCGGGCAAGCATGTGACAGTCGTACTTGATGTTGTGGCCGACCTTGAGCACCGCAGGGTCCGCAAGCAATGGCGCCAGCACCTCGTGCACCGTTCCGGACGCCAGCTGCCGTGGTGTCTCAAGCATCAGCTCGGCAGATCTGTGGGCCAGCGGAATGTAGCAGCCGGTGCCGGCACGCGTGGAAAGGGAGATTCCGACGAGGTCGGCGGTCATGGCATCGAGACCTGTGGTTTCCGTATCGATGGCCACAAGGCCGTGGCGCGTCGCTTCGGCCACCCAGCGCTCGAGATCTTCCACGTCCTGAACAAGTTCATAGGCGATGGTGTCCGGGGCCACTGATACGCCCGTTTCGGTTCTCCGGCCTACCCAGGCCTCGGCCCTGCCGACGAGTGTCCGGAAGTCCTGGGACTGCAGGAATGTCATGAGACTGTCGGCGTCGGGTTCCTGCCGGGCGAGTTCCTCGAGAGGCATCAGATCGGGCACGTGTTGATCGAGTGTCACGAGTCTGAGCGACATCCGCGCATCGTCGGCGTGCTCCAGAAGATTCTCGCGCCGCTTGGGCTGCCTTATCTCGTGGGCCCGCCCCAGCAGGGTCTCCAGGTCGCCGTAATCGTTGATGAGCAAGGCAGCGGTCTTCAGTCCGATTCCGGGGACGCCCGGCACGTTGTCCGTCGAATCGCCGGCCAGCGCCTGAACATCGATCACCTTGTCAGGAGGCACACCGAACTTCTCCACAACCTCCGCTGCGCCGATGATCCGGTCCTTCATCCCGTCCAGCATGGTCACCTGGTCCGACACCAGCTGCATGAGATCCTTGTCCGACGACACGATGGTGGTCCTGGCGCCGGCCTCACTGGCGATGCGGGCATAGGTGGCGATGATGTCGTCCGCCTCGTAGCCTTCCATTTCCACCACCTGAAGATTGAAGGCTCTCGCTGCCTCCCTGATCAGCGGAAACTGCGGCACGAGGTCTTCGGGTGTCTCCGGGCGATGCGCCTTGTAGAGATCGTAGATGTCGTTTCTAAAGCTCCGGGAGCTGTGATCGAAGACGCAAGCGATGTGATCGGCTTCGGTTTCGCCGATCACCTTCATGATCATGTTGCAGAAACCCCTGACCGCGTTGACCGGCGTTCCGTCCGACCGGTGCATGGGCGGCAGGGCGTGGTAGGCACGGAAAATGAATCCCGAGGCATCGATCAGGAACACGTGCCGGCACGGCGCCATGGCGCTCACCCTGTATCCCTGCTGCGGTGCGGCGTCATTCGGAAGACCCGGAGCGCTCCTCCGCGCCCTTGTAGCCCAGCCAGACGAACCGCCTGTCGCAATAGCCGCAGACGACGGCCCCGTGGGCGCTGAGGTCATAGTAGACACGGGGGTGACCCAGAACACCGCCGCCATCGCACCAGACCTTCGGACTGTCGGTCTCGACGACTTCAGGTGGTTCGACGCTCATGGTGATCCCCGCTCTGACGCATCGACAGGTACCCTATTACGCTCCCTCATTCCAGAGGTGTTCGCGCCCTCAAATCGTCCACAACGGACCTGTCGTCCGGCCGGGCCGCGGTGTGTAGGATGGGCATTTCCCGGAGTCCTGAAGGTGGCAACCATGGCCGAACCCTACATGACTGAATTGGCGAGTCCGATCGGGCCCATCGGCATGGTGATTGCCGGCGAAGCGCTGGAAGTCCTCGACTTCATGGATGATGAAGGTCGGTTCGACGATCTGGTTGCCAGGCGATACCCGGAGGGGATCCGACGCTCGGCATCGGATCCTTCAGGCATCACCAACCGGATCGCCGCGTATCTTGGCGGTCAACTCGATGCCATCGAGGACATTCCCACGCAGCCTTCAGGAACTGCCTTCCAGCAGTCCGTCTGGCAGTGCCTGCGCACCATTCCCTGTGGCGCGACGATCAGCTACTCCGAACTGGCGACGAGAGTCGGCAAGCCCAGGGCCAGCCGGGCCGTGGGACAGGCCAACGGTCGCAACCCGATTGCCATAGTCCATCCCTGCCATCGCGTGATCGGCGCGGACGGCACGCTGACCGGTTACGGCGGCGGAATCATCCGCAAGGAATGGCTGCTGTGCCATGAGGGTTCCCGCTTGGAAATTTAAGCGGAATCGGGCACCTTCAGACGGGTTCGCCCTCGACCTCGTCGGCGAGATCCTCCACCCGCTGCCTGACCGCCGGCATGTGGGGATTCTGCTTCAGGGCCTCCCGGTACCAGTAGAGCGCGACCTCGGGCTTGCCGAGCGCAATGTGGATCAGTCCAAGCCCGGAAAGGGCGCCGAAGTGCCGGGGCTCGAGTTCGAGAACCCGCATGCAGTCTGCGATGGAGTCATCGAAACGCCCCATGAAGTAAAGGACGGTCGCCCGCTTGTTCCATGCTTCGGCAAAGTCCGGCGCCAACTCGATCAGCTGAGTGAACACGGTGACCGCTCCGGCATGATCGCCGCGCTGCATGAGCACCCTGCCGCCCCGCATCAGGGCTTCGAGCTCCGGATCGTCCGAGTGCAGCCATACCCTCCAGATTTCCTGCTGGAGGTGCAGTGCCAGGCGATCGTCTTGAGTCGCGTGAAGTTGCTGGAACAGCGTATCGAGTCGCGGATCGTCCTGCGCCGCGCCGAGCGGCGCGGCCTGAAGAAGATGCGCGGCAACGATGAGGCCGAATACCAGTCGCATCATGGTCTTGAGGCCCGTCATGGTGGGGGCGGTCCGCCGGTGGCCCAGTCGAGAAGTTCCACCGTGTGCAGCACCGGCAATGATGTGCCTCGGGCAATCTGCACCATGCAGCCGATGTTTCCGGTGGCCACGACATCGGCGTCCGCAGCAGCAATGTGACTGCACTTTCGCTCGAGGAGACGGCGCGACAGATCATCCTGCAGCAGGTTGTAGGTACCGGCCGATCCGCAACAGATGTGCCCTTCGGCGATGTCCTTCACGACGAAACCGCAGCGCTTCAGCAATCGGGCAGGAAGGTCGCCGAGTTTCTGGCTGTGCTGAAGGGTACAGGGAACATGACAGGCGATCCCGGGTGCCTGCGATGGCGGCTGCGAAGGCTCGAGCAGTGGCTCGATGACTTCCGTGACATCGACAACCCTGGAGGCCACGTCACGGGCGCGTTCGGCCCATTCCGGATCTTCGGCCAGAAGACCGCCATAATCCTTGAGCTGGCTGCCACAACCCGAGGCATTGCTCACCACTGCATCGAGTGGGCCTGACGATTCCCATGCGGCGATGTTGCGCCGAGCCGCGTCCCTGGCTTCTTCGACGAGTCCCATGTGGTGACCGAGCGCACCGCAGCAGCCGGCCCCGGACGACACCACCACCTCGCAACCGAGGCGGGTGAGCAGACGGACCGTCGCCTCGTTGACGCGCGGCGCCAGGACCTGTTGCGCGCATCCGGTATGGAGAGCGACCCTCATCCGGCGTTCGCCGCAGGCGCGATGGACTGCCGGGACATCGCTCCACGAGGGCGAAGGCAATGACGCAGGCGCCATTCTCACCAGGCCGCGAAACGGTGCGGGCAGCATCCATGCCACCGGCCGCACGACGAGGGCGCCAACGAGCGCCAGGCGGAACCGCCACGGAGACGGAAGGATCCACGCCAGCAGGCGCCGCAACCACCTGTCGTGAGGCCTGCGGCGATGGGTCGCCTCAATATGGCTGCGGGCATGGTCCACAAGGTGCCTGTAATTCACCCCCGACGGACACGTCGTCATGCAGGAAAGACAGGTCAGACAGCGGTCGATGTGGCGGACCGTGATGTCCTGCGGAGGCTCCACGCTCTCCAGCATGCCCTTGATGAGGTAGATGCGGCCTCGCGGACTGTCGCGCTCGTCACCCAGCAGGAGGTAGGTCGGACACGTCGCCAGACACATCCCGCAATGCACGCATGTCTTGAGAATGCGCTCCGCCTCCCTCACCTGCGGGTCCGCCAGGGCCGCGAGATCGATCGCCGTGTGCATAACTTCAGTCCACCATGGCCATGCGGCCCGGATTGAGGATGCCACAAGGATCAAACCCTTCGCGGATTCGCAGCGTGAGGTCACGCCGTCCAGCCGGCTGGGGATGAAAGACGGGCACCGCCGCCTTGAGTTCCTCGTCCGCCCGTATCAGCATCGCATGGCCGTCGAGGTCTGTCGCGATGTCCCTGATGGCCTTGGCCGTCGCAGGCGACGGCGTGAATGCGCACCAGACGAGCCCGCCTCCCCAGTCGAGAAAGGCCTCACCGCCAGATTCCGTGATGCGGTCGCAGGCCACGGCTCCCGAGGCCGGTGGTACAGACAGGCGCATGACGGCCGCCTCGGATTCCACGAAGGCCGCCACGTCACGCACTTCCTTCCAGAACGCCGCGGAATTGCGGCCATGAAGTTCCTCCACCGGACCATGAGCGGCAAGCATGGATCGCAGACTGTCATGGCGGGCGAGCACCGAGGCGGAAGGTCCCTCGATCCGCACCGCAGTGACCGCGGTGCCGGACGACGACACGTAACCGACGGCTGACCTCGACGCCATGACGGCCGGCAGCCAGGCGGCCGCCGATGCGCCATGTGGTGAGGCGAGAACCTCGCCCATGACCCGACAGCCGGCCGACGGTGCGAGACCCGTGACGAGGAGGGTGCGTGTCTTCTCGGGCGCCGGCAGCACCTTGAGCGAGAGGCGGGTGATGACCGCCAGCGTACCCCAGGATCCACATAGCAATCTGGTGAGGTCATAGCCGGTCACGTTCTTCACCACGCGGCCTCCGGCCCGGATCACCTCCCCCCGGCCGGTCACCGCCTCCGCGCCCAGCGCGTGGTCGCGTGCCGCGCCGGCGCTGACGCGCCGCGGCCCGGAGAGGTTGCCAGCCATGGTTCCGCCGATGGTCGCCGTGGCGGCCGGCTGGCCCAACAGGGGACCGTAGTCCGGAGGTTCGAAGGCCATCTGCTGGTTCGCCTCCCCAAGACGTGTCTCGATTGCGGCGAGTGTCGTTCCGGCTTCGACTGTGAGCACCAACTCGGCCGGCTCGTAGTCGACGATCCCGGTGCGCTGCGACATGTCGATCACGTGTTCAGCGGCGATGGCGTGACCCAATCCCCGCTTGCTCCCGTTGCCGATGATCTCCAGGGGCACGCCGTCGGCGGCTGCCCAGGCCACGAGGCCGGCGAGTTCTTTCTCGTCCACCGGGCGAAAGGTCTTCCCGGTCATGCAGGTCAGAACCGAGGAAGATCGGGAAAGGGCACCTGGCCCCTGTGGACATGCATGTGTCCGAGTTCGGCGCACCGGTGGAGAACGGGAAACACCTTTCCCGGATTGAGCAAACCCTCGGGATCAAAGGCGCACTTCACCCTCTGCTGCTGCTTCAGTTCCTCGTCGGAGAACATGGTCCCCATGAGATCCCGCTTCTCGACCCCGATCCCGTGCTCTCCACTCAGGACGCCACCGACCTCGACACACAGGGTGAGGATGTCGCGGGCGAGAGCTTCCGCCTTCTCCAGATCGCCCGGCTTGTCGATGTCGTACATGATCAGGGGATGAAGGTTGCCGTCGCCGGCGTGAAAGACATTGACCACTCCCAGGCCATGGCGCTCGGACAGACCCTCCATGCGTGTCAGGACCTCCGCCAGACGCCCCCGCGGGATCGTGCCGTCAATGCAGTAGTAGTCTGGTGACATCCGGCCCACCGCCGGAAAGGCGGATTTGCGCCCCAGCCAGAAGCGCTCCCTCTCCTCCTCGCTGGCTGCCCTCATGATGGTGCGCGCCCCGAGATCCGCTGCGATCTTCTCGACCCTGCCTGTGAGTTCGCCGACTTCCGGTCCGGGACCGTCGAGTTCGCAGATCAGCAAGGCCTCGACGTCAAGGGGATACCCTGCCTTGCAGAACTCCTCGGTCGCGTGAACCGCGGCCCTGTCCATCATCTCAAGGCCTGCCGGAATGATGCCCGATGCGATGATACGGGCCACGCAGTCCCCTGCCGCAGCAAGATCGTCGAAACCGATCAGAAGGGTACTCACCGAGGCGGGCTTGGGGAGGATGCGCACGGTCACCTCAGTGATGACGCCAAGCAGCCCTTCCGATCCGGTGACGATACCGAGCAGATCGTACCCGTCACTGTCCATGTACTTGCCACCAATCCTGACGATCTCACCGGACATCAGCACGATTTCGAGGCCAAGGAGATTGTTGGTCGTCACGCCGTACTTGAGACAATGCACGCCGCCGGAATTCTCGGCGACATTGCCGCCGATCGAGCAGGCGAGCTGACTCGACGGATCAGGAGCGTAGTAGAACCCGCGATGGTCCACTGCCTGCGAAATGGCGAGGTTGGTCACACCCGGCTGCACAGTCACGCAGCGATTGGCGTAGTCGATATCGAGAATGCGGTTGAACTTGCCGAGTCCCAGGAGGACTCCGTCCTTCAGCGGCAGGGCGCCGCCGGAAAGACCCGTTCCCGAACCCCGGGGCACCACCTTGACGCGGTGTCGCTGGCACAGATCGAGAATGCGCGCCACTTCATCGGTGGTCTCCGGCAGAACGACGGCGAGGGGAAGCTCCCGATAGGCGGACAGACCATCGCACTCGTAGGTCTTCAGACCAGCTTCATCGGTCACCAGGTTGTCAGGAGGAACGATGGCTCCGAGTTCGCCAATCAGCCTGTCGCGGGCCGCAAGAACCCCCGTGTCGGGCTGCGGCATGGCGATCGTCATGTCAGGTGTCCGTGGACTCCGGCAACCACACGGCCGTGGTACTTCAACCCTGGCGTGCCTTGAACCTGGGGTTCTGCTTGTTGATGACGTAGACACGCCCCTTGCGTCGCACGGTGCGACACTTTGCGTGGCGCTTCTTCATTGAGCGCAGGGAATTGACGATCTTCATGGGTCGGCCCCCCAGGCTGAGGGGTCCCGCCCCTCCGTGCACGTCGCAGGCAGACTAGCCGATTGCGCGCTGTCCCGTCAATCGCATCATGCCCGACGAAGGGAGCCTGCGCTGTCTCAGTTCCGCAGGGAGTCCTTTCTTTCTACTATGGAAGTTCACGTCCGATGCGGCGAGGCCCTAATCGGGCTGGCGCCCGACGTTTAGGGAGTTCGAGGTCAGCCGGGAGTTTCCAGATGAGAATCGTCAACGTGACACCCTTTCTGGTCGGCCCCAGGCCGAGTTCGGATGGCTGGTCCGAGGGCCAGACCATGGTGTTCGTGAAACTGGAGACGGACCAGGGCCTCACCGGCTGGGGCGAAGCCTATGCCCTCACCTACCGGGAATCCGCAACGTGTGAAATCATCATCGCCCTGGGCGAGGCCCTGAAACAGATGCCACACGCCAGTCCGCGCGCCTTCCTGCGTCACGTCGTGGAACCCATGTCCTACAAGCATCCCGGCATCGACTATGCGTCAGCGACGAGCGCGATCGAGGTCGCACTCTGGGACCTCGCCGGACAATCGGCGCAGATGCCCGTGCATGCGATGCTCGGCGGCGCCATCATCGACCGTGTGCCGGTCTACGCCAACGCCTGGGACGGGCCGGTCCAGACGCCCCAGGCCATCGCGGAGCGATGCGCGATGATGCGTTCACAAGGCTATGGCGCCGTCAAGATCTACCCCTTGCGCCAGGCCACCCTGGAGGATGCCGAAGCCTGCGTCCGCCTGACCCGCGAAGCGGTCGGCTGGGATGTCGACATCATGCTCGACTTCGCAGTCCAGAAGGATCGTCGCCACGCGCTTCGCGCCGCCCGTCTGTTCGAGCCCTACGCACCCTTCTGGATCGAGGAACCGCTCGCCGGGGACGACCTTGATGGTCTGGCTGAGTTCCGCGCCAGCACGACATCGCGCATCACTACCGGCGAGCGCCAGTCGGGGGTGCGCCATTACCGCAACCTCCTCGACAGGAGGGCAGCCGACGTCCTCAATCCCGACATCGTCGGGGCCGGCGGCATCGTGACGATGCTCGAGATCGGCGCCATGGCGGACGCCCATTCGGTGCTCATCTCGCCCCATTGCTGGAACAGCACGACCGTGGCCTTTGTCGCGATGCTGCATACCTGCGCCGTGATGCCGAATGCCATTCATGGGGAGCTCTACTACGACTATCTGGAACTCGGCGCCGAGTTCGCCACCTGCGACTATGTCATCGAGGACGGCATGGCCAGCCTGCCCCAGGCTCCGGGACTTGGCGTGACGATCAACGAGGACGTCCTGCGCTCCCTCGCTCCCTGAATACAGTGCGCGCGAGGCCCGGCTGATGGTGGGCATGCGACGCGCGACCGACCGACAGCACCGTTCCGGATCCTTCACCGGAACGCGTTGCCTGGGTAATTCCCAAAGTTCTCGTCGTGCGCCAGACTTCTTGCACCAGGCCGGAAAGGAACACCCATGACCGTGCGACGGGCCTATGCGAGTGCCGATCCCAATCGCTTCTACCAGGCCAGGGACAAGGGTCAGCTGACCGAGCGTTACGATGAAGCCGCCGAGGTCTACGACGAAGCCATGAATGATGACGTCGGCTGGAGCGGCCACGTCGAACTGGCCAGGACTGTCGTTCGCCATGTCTCGCCTGACGTTCTTCTTTGCGATGCCGGTGCCGGAACCGGGATGCTGGGTGAGCGTCTCGCTGCTCACGGCTTCAACCGGATGGTGGCGAACGATCTGTCGCCGGGCATGCTTGAGGTTGCCCGTCGGAAGGGCATCTACGAGGACTGTCAGGTGATGGACCTCGGAAAGCGGCTCCCGTATGCGTCCGACACCTTCGATGCCGTGACGGCGTGCGGCGTGTTCACACCCAACCACGCGCCGGCATCATCGCTCGATGAACTGGTCCGCATCACGCGACCGAACGGCCTCGTCCTCTACACCCTGCGATCGGATGTCGAGCCGGACGACTTTGCGGCACGCCAGGGGATTCTTGCCGACTCAGGCTTGTGGATGCTGGTCGAAACCGGAGAGCCCTTTGCCTCCATTGCGTCAGAGCCTCACATCCGCCATCGCTGCTGGATCTGGCGAGTCCTCTAGACCGGACCGCTCGTCAAACCCTGAATCATGGGGTGGTGTCTGTGATGAGCCGGATACCTGGCGAGACAGGCAGACCGGGACAACCGTTGGCGACGTGGCGCTGAAGATTGCACTGGACCACTGTCATCGGATGGACAAGGATTTGACTCTCCGAATCGATCCCGTGTTCCGGGATCCAACATTCGATAGGCGAGGGAGGAACCTCAGATGAAGTACAGCGATTACTCTGTCGACGACATGATCGAAAAGGCATCACGAGGCAAGCTGTCGCGTCGCCAGTTCGGCGAACTCCTCGGCATCACGGGTGTGTCGCTCATGACAGTGCCCGTCATCTCCCGGCCGGCCGCGGCCGATGGCGAGGAGGCCTTCTACTTCACCTGGGGCGGCTACGACATTCCGGAACTGTTAGGGGAGTACCATGAAAAGCACGGTGCTTACCCGGACATGGCGCCGTACGCCAGCAGCAACGATGGTCTCGCCAAGGTGCGCTCCGGTTTCGTCGTCGATGTCCTGCACCCCTGCAACGCGAACGCGCCGCTATGGGTGCAGGCCGGCGTCGTCCAGCCGCTCGACACGTCAAAGTTGTCGCACTGGGATGATCTCATCCCCTCCCTGAAAACCATCGCTGCTGTCGGCGACGAGGCCTATTTCGCGCCAATGGACTGGGGCCAGACCTCCGTCACCTACCGGACCGACATTGTCGAGATCCCGGAAGGCGAGGAAGAGTCGTGGGGAATCCTCTGGGACGAGCGCTACAGAGACAAGATCGCCATGATCGGCAACGAAGGCGACAGCTGGTGGTGTGCAGCCATCTATGCCGGCATACCGTTCGAGGAGCTTGAGACCGAAGAGAACATTGAGAGGGTCGCCAGCCTGCTGCGCGAACAGCTGCCCCTGGTCCGGATGTACACCGACGACATGACAAGCGTCGAGCAGGCTCTTGCCGCTGGTGAACTGGTTGCTGCCATGACCTGGAACAGCTCAGCCGTCGCCCTCAAGGCAGAGGACGTGCCGGTCAGGTTTGCAGCGCCGAAGGAAGGCGCGCTGACATGGGTCTGTGGCGCCATGATCTACGTCGATGCGCCACGCGTGGACAAGGCACACGATGTGATCAATTCCCTGCTCAGCCCGGAATCCGGTCGTTTCCTGATCAACGACTATGGCTATGGCCATTCCAACCGAAAGTCCTTCGACCTCGTGAGCGAGGATCGGCTCGCCGAACTGGGGCTCAGTCGCAACCCGGAGGACGTGCTGGGCGCGGGCAAGTACCAGATTCCGGTGTCAGATGAGTTCTCAAGCCGAATCGCCGAACTCTTCGCGGAGATCAAGGCAGGGTACTGAGGCCATCTGTCGATTGCCCTCCCCGAAGAGGGGTTCGGATCGAGGGTTCCATGCAGGTGATCGGGCGCTCCGGCGTCCGGACACCCGCCTGAGGACCGGACCGCGCTTTCATCCCATGGCTCGACCCCTCGCGGGTCTGGGAGGCACGGCATGACGACACAACCGGACGTCGCTGTCATTGGCGCAGGCGCGGCAGGGCTTGCGGCCACAAAGGAACTGACCCGGCTTGGTGTTTCCAGCACGGTGATCGAGGCATCGCATCGAATCGGCGGGCGCGCCTATTCCGAGGAAATCATGCCGGACGTGTGGTTCGATCTGGGCTGCTCCTGGCTTGGCACCGGGGTCGGTAACCCCTTTGGCGGAATTGGCGATGATCTCGGAATCGAACTCGGCAGGTTCGCCGCCGACGCCTACAAGCCGGAAACCCATCGGTTCGTACGAGACGGCACGGTGCTCACCCCTGATGAGTGGACCGCCTGCCATCGTTACTTTGTCGACTGTCACAACGCCATCGCGGCCGCTGCCGGACGCGACCGGGATGTCGCGATCAGCGACGTGATCGACCTCGAGAATACCTACGCGGCGCCCTTCCTTGAAAACGTTGCAACAGCGTGGGGCCTCGATGTCGACGAGGTGTCTACCGCCGACTTTGCCAGTTCCACCGGGGAGCTCGGCTATCCGGCGGTGCGCGGGTACGGCAACCTGGTCGCTGCGTGGGGTGCCGACGTCGAGGTCACACTCAACGCACGAGTGGAACGCATCGACTGGTCGGGGACTGGTGTCTCGATCCAAACGTCGAAGGGAACCGTGACGGCGCGCCGTGCCCTCTGCACGGTTTCAACGGGCATTCTGGGCTCAGGCGAACTCAGCTTCTCGCCGCCACTGCCCGACTGGAAGCAGGAAGCCGTCCATGGCCTGCCCATGGGTACCGAGAACAAGATGGGAGTCGCCTTCGACACGGACGTGTTCGGTGCCGGGGGGCGTGGCCACTACACAGTCTGGAATCGCGACGGCGAGACGGCAAAGATCGACGCAAGCGCCATGGGTCTCGACGTCGCCGCCGTCTTTGTCGGTGGCCGACGCGCGATATGGCTCGAAAGGCAGGGCCCGCAGGCCTGCCACGACTTCGCCGTCGAGAGGGTGGCCGAGGTGTTCGGCAACGACATACGCAAACACGTCGTGCGGTCCATCACGACCGCCTGGAGCACGGACCCCTGGACGCGGGGCTCGTGGGCCTGCGCACGACCCGGGCAGGCACACCAGCGTGGACACCTGGCACGCACCATTGGCGATCGCCTCTTCTTCGCCGGCGAGGCCACCATGGTGGGTGGACAGGGAACCTGCCACGGCGCCTATTTCTCCGGCATCCGGGCAGCAAGAGAGATTGCCGACCGCCTGCACCGGGACTAGCGGGGACGCCCGTTCACTCTGGTCGTAACAGGGGCACCGGATCCGGACCAAACCGACTCTGCCCTGATGACCGCGCCGGAAGAGTGCAGATCTAGCCGCTGCCCTGAACGACATCTGCGTCCAGCCGGACGCGCTTGCGGTTCATCGGAGCCCAGCTTGCCACTCTGAGCTTGTTCGTGCGCTCCTCGCGTCTCTGGAGTGCCTCGGGACCCAGGTCGCCCGGACCATCGCCCGCCGTGCCGTTGAGCACCTCGTTGGGGTGCTTGTGGTCGACAAAACCGAGGTTCACGGCACCGAGGTCGTAGCCGATCAATTCCTGGAGCCGCTGCGGGAAGGTCCGGGCCAGTTCGGGTGGACAGGCCATGTACTGGTTCTCCTCCTGGCGCAGCCAGGCGAGCGAGAACTGGATGGCGCATCCGGTGCGCGCGCCGTTCGATCGGTTCGCGCCACCGCCATGAAAGACTGCGCCGTTGTAGAGCAGCAACGAGCCCGCGGGCATCTCGGCCTGCACGACCTCGCTCTCGACCGGCGTCCGTCCCTCATCCCAGAGATGGCTTCCAGGCACAAGCCAGGTGGCGCCGTTCTCGCGTGTGAAGTCCGTCACGGCCCACATGGTCGCGCAGATGAGCGGCGGGGCCGGATTCTGAAAAGGATAGAGGCCTGCGTCCCGGTGGAGAATCTGCGCGGTCTCGCCCGGAAGGAGATGCATCACGCCCGTGTAGTTAATCTGGATCCGGACGCAGAAGGGGCCGAGGACGCCTTCCACGACCTCCAGCAGCATCGGGTCGAGCGCCATGACACGCGCCTGTTCGCAGCGCGCCAGCAGACGGCCGAAACGGACCGTCCTCATGCCCATGAAGGCCTCGTGGCCGGCCGGCGTCGCGGCGATCAGCGGATCGAGTTCGCCGCGGAGGCGGGCGAGGCTGTCCGCGTCGAGCATGTCGCGGATGATGGCGTAGCCCTCGTCGGCGATTGCTTCGGCAACAGTGGCGGGAGCGGCGGATCTCTCGAACGTTCTGAGCGCGGACATGCGACCTCCCCAGTGGCTGCATCGACTATAGTGCGGGCCGCGGCCGGCCGCGACTCCGTCAACGGGAGATGGATGTTTCTCGTCCGGGAGTTACGCGATTCAGCGCCTCTTTGTGGGTCTGGCTGGCTTTGGGAAAAAGCCATCGAAAGCGTGCCGACACCTTCCCAAGGGCGGTCTCACCGGCAACATTGCGGTTCGGGAGTTTCGCAACAGGTTTCGGGAAGGACTCTTGCCCGTTCGAGGGCGCTTCCGCCCGGAGCGGCGAAGTATCCCGAAAACCGGGGATTGCGCGATGCAAGAAGACAGCAACACGTGGCTACCCGCACAACTCGCGGCGATCGAGGACGCGACTGCCCGGCTGGGTTTCGACATGGCGTCCGCGCGCGACACCGGGGCGCTGTTGCGTGTTCTGGCCGTCGGAAAGCCGGCAGGCCGGTTTCTCGAGATCGGAACCGGCACCGGGCTTGCCACAGCCTGGCTGTTGGACGGCATGGACAACTCCTCTCTGCTCCATACGATCGACACAGACCGCGATGTGGTGGCCGTGGCCCGGAGTTGTCTGGGCGAGGATCCGAGAGTGCGGTTTGTCGTCGCAGACGCCATTGTCTGGCTGGAAACCAACAGGGATCTGTCGTTCGACCTGATCTTCGCCGATGCCTTCCCGGGCAAGTACGATCAGTTCGCGATCGTCTGGAATCGCCTGAAGTTCGGAGGCATCTACGTCATTGACGACATGCAGCCGCAAGGGAACTGGCCCGATGGCCATGGCGAGAGGGTCGCCGGGTTGCTGTCCTCTTTGAAGCAGCGTTCGGACTGCACGGTGGTCGAACTGGACTGGAGTACCGGTCTGGTGATTGCCGCCAAGTCCGCACACTGACCGCGCATTCCGCTTCCGAGAGGAGAGATGCGCGTTTCCACCCGGATTCAACACCGCGCGCGCCGGACGCATGCCCCTTGCGCTTTCGACGATCAGCCCGGGACCTGCACCCCATCTGCGTGCATCCGGAGCGTACCACACTGATACCAACGATGCGGCGCCGTATGAGTGTTGGCTCAGTGTGATTCAGGCAGAATTGTCTGACCGTGGTGACGGCCCGCTGTAAGGATGGTGCGGTGGAACACCCGGAAAGATGGAGATCCGACGCAGGTCAGCTACACGTAGCTGATGGCGGTGATCTCGAGTTCGAGGTCACCTGCGGGGCGCCGCCAGGTGACAGTGTCGCCCACCTCGGCGCCGATGAGCGCGCGGGCCAGGGGTGAGACCCAGCTCACCATGCCCTTGTCGATGTCGGCCTGGTTCTCACCGACGATGCGCCAGGCGCGGTGCTCCCCGTCCTCGTCCAGGACGTCGACACAGGCACCGAACGCGACCTTGTCAGCGGGCTGTCCGGCCGGATCCACCACCACGGCATGGTCGATCCGTCCTTCCACATAGCGAAGATCGCGCCTGACATGGGCCAGCTGGTTGCGCCCGATCATGCTGGCCTGGTCGGCCTCCAGCGCATCGCGTTCGCGGCGCAGCCGGACAAGCCAGTCCTCAAGCATGGCCATGCCTTCCGGCGTGACGTAGTTGGGAACCGGCTCCTGGGGAAGTTCGGGCAGGACGTCGACGACACTGTCGGCGTCCGGCTCCCGGACAAATGCACGGCTCATGGCACCCGATCTCCACCCATTACCTGTGGAAACGATCCGGCCTGAATGCGCCAAGGTCAAGGCCGGGATCTCGGCCGGCTACGAGATTCGCCGTCACCTCACCACTGCGCGCCGCCAGGGTCAGGCCGAGGTGCTGATGCCCGAAGTTGAACCACGTGTTCGCCAGGCCGTCGACCTCGCCGAGCGCGGGGAGGTAATCGGGAAGGCTCGGCCGGCGGCCCATCCATCGCGTGATCCTTGCGGAAGGCTCAGGCTCGAAGTCGCGCAGCAGACCGCGTCCCCTTTCGACCAGGATGTCGGCACGCGCGTAGTCGGCGGGGGCATCGATACCGGCCATCTCAACACTGCCGGCAATCCGAAGTCCCTCGTCCATCTGGTTCATGCCGAAACCCTGTTCTCCATGAATGAGCGGCAGTCGAAGCCCGCTGTCGGTGCCGTGAAAAACGGTATGGTATCCCCGTTCGGTATCGAGCAGGACACGGATGCCGAGCATCTTTGCAAGACGCCCCGACCACGCCCCCGCGGACACCACCAGGCGGTCCACCTTCCTCTCCCCTGCGGTGGTTCGCAGTGTCCGGACCCGGCCGTCGCTCACCTCGATTCCCGTCACCGTCGCTGTCTCGACCACTCCTCCTGCGGCTACCACGCTGTCGGCAACCGCCCGCGTGAGCCGGTAGGGATTGACCGTGTGATTGACCCCGGGAAGGAAGGTTGCGGCCGCCACGGCCTCGGAGAGCTGCGGCTCGCTCTGGCGCACTTCGGCACCGTCGAGTTCAGTGAGTTCGGCGCCGAGCTCGCGCAGGATGGCGCGATCAGCAGCAGCCGAGACAAAGCCGCCTTCCGTTTCGTAGACGATGGCGAGCCCGCGCTTGCGGATCAGCGCCGCTCCTTGTGTTCCATCGACAAGCCGTTCCCAGGATTCAACGGCGCCGTCGAGCAGGGCATGGAAGGCACGGGCATTATGAAGCCGCTGCCTGGCCCTGGCACTCTTGGCGAACACGAAGAGCCAGGGCATCAGCGCCGGCAGGTAGCTCCAGCGGATGTGAAGGCTGCTCTTGCGATCCATCAGCATCCGGGGCAGGTCCCGGACAACTCTTGATGACGGCAGGGGCAGTGCCGAACTGGTATCGCAGATCATGCCGGCGTTGCCGAAGGAACAGTTCTCGCCTGGTCCGTCGCGATCGATCACGGTCACGTCAAATCCGTCGCGGACGAGGCAAAGAGCCGTCGCCACGCCCACAACACCGGCCCCGATGACCGTCACATGACCGCGTTCACCCATGGAATCCTCCCCGGCACGCCGATGGCGCCCACTCACGCGAGGCGGCCGGCGGCGTCAGAATGCACGCCGTCTCCGTCCTGTCACAGTCAACGATAGCAGGTGGCGGCATTCCCGAGAAACACGCCGGGTTGCACCGCCTGAGGCGTCCCGGCGGGATCATGGTAGGGTGAGCGGCAAAGCGGAGTCGTTCTCTTTGGCACTCGATGTCATCGATCAGGCGGTCATCAGCCAGGGCATCATCGCAGCAGCGCGCGAAATGGGCTCGAAGCTCGTGCGCTCGGCCTTTTCCACGGTCGTCCGCGAGGCGGCCGATGCCTCTGCCGCTCTGCTCGACCCCGAGGGACGAATTGTCGCTCAGGCCGAAATGATTCCCATGCACCTCGGTTCGATGGCGGAAACATTCAAGGCCTGCGCCAGGCACCATCCCCCCGAAGACCTCCGCGACGGCGATTTCTACCTGTCGAACGATCCTTACGAAGGCGGTCAGCATCTGCCCGACGTCTACATCTTCTCACCCGTCTTCCTCTCCGGGCGCCTCATCGGATTTGCCGCATCGGTGGCACATCACCTCGAAATGGGTGGTGCGGCGGCGGGTATCGTGGCGAACGCCACCGATATCTACCAGGAAGGCCTGCGCCTGCCGCCCACATGCTGGAATCTTCAGCGCCACTGGCATGGTGGACCGCTGCAGCGCCTTGTCGCTGCCAACATCCGCGTACCCCGGCTCACCATCGGGGATTTCAATGCCCAGTTCGCCGCCAACGCTCTCGGAGCGGAACGCCTCGTGAATCTGGCCACCAGGTACGGAGTAGACCGGATCGGCGAGGCGATGACAGAACTCATCGCCTATTCAGAGCGGCGCATGAGAATGGAGATCGCGGCCGTCCCTGACGGCACATGGCACGGAGAGGACGCGGTCGATGACGACGGCGTCCACGACCAGCCACTACCCGTGCGTGTGGCCATCACCATCGACGGAGACCGAATCGAGGCCGACTTTGCCGGAACGGCGGGTGAAGTGGCCCGCAACCTCAACAGCCCCCTTTCCTCGACCGCATCGGCCACCTATGCAGCGATCAAGGCGACACTCACCAGCCCCGATATCCCCTTCAACCATGGCATGACACAGCCCGTGACTCTCCGCGTGCCATATCCCAGCCTGCTCAACCCGCAACCGCCGGCACCGGTGCATGCCCGCATGGAAGCCTGCTACAGGGTGTACAATGCCGTCATGAAGGCCCTTTCCGGCGCCGTTCCGGAGCGGGTCACCGCCTGCGGCTACGACACCACCACGGCGCTCACCATGACGCACTTCGACGGCGAGCACTACCAGGTTGTCACGGAGGTTCTCGGCGGCGGCTATGGCGCCTCGGTGAACAGCGACGGCGAGAGCGCACTCGCCAGCCCGCTGGCCAACTGCACCAACACGCCGGTCGAGGCCCTGGATCTCGACTACTCCTTCTTCCGCCTGCACGCCTGGACCTTGCGCGCCGACAGCGGCGGGGCGGGACGCCACCGGGGCGGGCTGGGATACGACCGGGTGTACGAGGTTCTCGAACCGGGCTGCACCCTGACACTCTACGCCGACAGGTTCCGCCTGGCGCCCGCCGGCCTCTTCGGTGGCCACGAAGGAATGCGGGCATCATGCAGCGTCGAACGCAACGGCAGGATCATCGACGTGGCGAGCAAGGGAATGATGCCGCTCGAGGTCGGCGACGTCGTGACCATACGCACCGGTGGCGGCGCCGGGTACGGCGCCCCGGGTGAACGGGATCAGGTCCTGGTCGACGACGATGTCTCAGAAGGGTATGTCAGTGCCCACCGTGCATGGCGCCATCACGCCTCGCCTGGTGCGGCTGTGGAGGGGAGATGAAAGTCATGTCACTCGATCCTGTGGACTATGCGGTCATCAGCCAGGGCATCATCGCGGCGGCCAGGGAAATGGGCGCCAAGCTGATCCGCAGCGCCTATTCGACGATCGTCAGGGAAGCGCAGGACGCCTCGGCCGCGCTGCTCGACCGCGACGGAAACGTCGTCGCCCAGGCCGAACTCATCCCGATGCAACTCGGTCCGATGAAAATGACCTTCGTTCCCTGCGCCGAGACACACCCGGTCGATTCCCTGGAGCCGGGCGACTTCTACATCACCAACGATCCCTTCAACGGCGGTCAGCACCTTCCCGATGTCTTCATCTTTTCGCCCATCTTCTTCGAAGGCCGGATCATCGGTTTCGGTGCCTCGGTGGCGCATCATCTCGATCTTGGCGGTGGCGCCCCGGGACTGAACGCCGATGCCTCCGACATCTATCAGGAGGGCCTGCAGATCCCTCCCTCGTGCTACAACATGGAACGCGACTGGAACGGTGGCCGCTTCGAGCGCCTTGTGGCGGCGAACATTCGCGTGCCCCAGCTCACCATCGGCGATTTCAATGCACAGTTTGCCGCCAATGCCATTGGTGGCCTGCGCCTGAAGGAGTTGGCCACGAAGTTCGGCCCGGAGGCGGTCACCCAGGCCATGGCAGAACTGCTTGACTACTCGGAACGCCGGGTCAGGGCATCGATCGCCACCATCCCCGACGGCACCTACGAGGGTGAGGATGCGGTGGATGACGACGGCATCGACGACCGGCCGTTGCCTGTCAGGGCCCAAGTGACCATCGAGGGTGATCGCCTCGACATCTCCTTTGAAGGCACGGCGCCCCAGGTGGCGCGCAATCTCAACTGCCCCTTCTCCTCCACGGTCTCGGCCGCACTTGCCTGCGTCAAGTCGGTGCTGACAAGCGCCGACGTTCCCTTCAACGAAGGAGTGAAGCGGCCCTTCAACATCACCGCTCCTTACGGATCCCTGCTCAATCCGAAGCCTCCCGCACCCGTGAGAGCGCGCATGGAACCGGCCTATCGCGTCTTCAACGCGGTGATGAAGGCCCTGGCCACGGCCGCCCCCGACCGCGTGATCGCCTGCGGATTCGACACCACCGCCGTCTTCGCTCTCTCCCACCTCACGAACAGCGGATACAGGGTGTACGTGGAGATCTTCGGCGGCGGTTACGGGGCGTCTTTGGAGGCGGACGGCTGCGACGCCATCGACAGCCCCCTGTCGAACTGTTCCAACACGCCCGTCGAGGCCTTGGACATGGAGTACGACTACTTCCGGGTCATCGACTATACGCTGCTTTCCGACTCGGCGGGCGCCGGCCGCTGCCGGGGCGGGCTGGGATTCACCCGCGCCTACGAGATCACCCGCGACGACGTGATCTTTGCCATCTATGCCGACCGGTTCCGCATCGCTCCCGCCGGGCTCTTCGGTGGCGGGGACGGTGTTCCCGGCTCGTGCCACGTGCTGCGCGACGGAGAGGTCATACCGGTCAGCTCCAAGGCCGGGATGACCTTGCGCAAGGGGGATGTTCTCGCCATTCGCACCGGCGGAGGCGGCGGCTACGGCAAGCCCGGCGACCGTCCCATCGAAGCGATCAGGCATGACCTTGCCGAAGGGCTGACCACCCCGGAACGGGTCGCAGTGGACTATCCCCATGCTCAGGCCAGCCCTCGATAGCAGGTGAATCCGGCATCAGGATCGAGCGCTGGCTCTTCCTTGCCGAAGCCCGCCACAAGACCTCCCACCACGTCGGGCGGGACCCTGAGTAACCCGGCAGAGGCCCCCAGACACCAAGGCTGACCGCCCGGTCTCCCGCAGGAGAAGGCCGGCATCCTGTCTGCGTCAATCTCCGGCGTGATAGCATGCCGCTTGAGAAATCAGGAGGGAGGAAACACGCGATGGACAACAGCCGGCTTTTTGATCTCGTCACCGCCTCGAAAGAGGACCGCCGGACCTTCATGAGGCACCTGGCATCGCTGGGACTGGTACCGGTCGCCGTGCCTTTCGTGTCGGGCGCGGCATCGGCCTCGGAAGGCATGACCTACTTCACGTGGGCCGGGTACGAGATCCCGGAACTGCATCCGAGCTATGTTGAGAAGTACGGCCAGTCACCCGAAGTCGCGTTCTTCGCCGACGAGGAGGAAGCGCTCCAGAAACTGCGCAGTGATTTCGCGGTGGACGTGGTGCATCCCTGCAACACGGTGGTGAGACGCTGGTACGATGCTGGTGTCATCAAGCCGCTCGATCCGTCGCGCCTGAGCCACTGGGACGATCTCATCCCGGCACTGCGCGATGTGCCGGGGTCAACTGTCGACGGTGCACCGATCTTTGTCGCCAACGACTGGGGCAGCCACTCCATCGCCTATCGCAGCGACCTCGTCGATCCTGGGGAGGTGGAGGAGAAGTCGTGGTGGCTGCTTCTCGACGAGAGTCACGCAGGACGCCTCTCCATGTGGGATTCCGTCGATGCCGCGATTGCCTTCGCCGCCGTCATCCTGGGCATTCGCGATACCGTCAATGTGACCGACGATGACATCGCGCGGATGAAGGAGGTGCTGCTCAAGCAGAAGAGCCTGTTGCGCAACTACTGGACGGTGGAGACCGACGGCGAGGCAATGCTGGCGTCAGGCGAGGTCGTGGCCACCTACTTCTGGAGTGGACCCGTCTACCGCATGCAGCAGGACGGCATTCCGGTCCAGTACCTGCTGGATCCAAAGGGCGGCCTGATTTCCTGGGTCTGTGGCCTGGTGATGTCGGCAACCGGCGAGGGTGACGAGGAGGCAGCCTACGACTTCATCAACGCCTGGAATTCGCCCGAGGCCGGCAAGTTCCTGGTCGAGGTCTACGGCTACGGCCATGCCAACCGGCGGACCTGGGAGATCGTCGATCCCGCCGTGTCGGCATCGATGGGCCTTGACGGCGACGTCAGCGCCTTCCTCGCAAAGGCGACTCCCTGGCAGTCGTGGCCTCCCGACGTTCTCGAGCGCTACGTCTCCATGTACAACGACGTCAAGCTCGCCGAGTAACGCTGACGGACGCCGGGGCAGCCCGGCGTCCTCACGGCTCCGCGAAGGCTCCTTCGCGACGTATCGCGTGTGCGACCTGGCGGTGGAAGTGGACCGTCCCACGATCCCAGTGGGGTGCCAGACGACCGCCGTCATAGGCCGTGCACGCGCGCCCCTCCTGGAGGCGCAGGCAGATATCCTTGTCCTCGTTGTTGAGCTCCACCCATTCCCGGTAGAGAGCGTCTCTCGATTCGGCGTGTTCGGCCGCAAAGGCGGCATCTCCGACGTAGTAGAACCACATGCGCATGATGGTCCGGTCGGCCGCCAGCGGTTCGAAGAGAACAGCCTGGATGCTGCCCGGATAGACATTGACCGCGAAGTTCGGGAAGAGCACGGCATAGCGGGTGCTCAATTCGAGATCCGCGTCAATTCCTTCCTGTGACGGCAGGCCGGGGCCCGAATCGTCGACCGCGATACCCCTGCCGCTGGCGGTGAAGGCATAGCCGTTCAGCAGGTGGCAACCGCTCTCGCGCATGGACTGGCGTGTTTGCGGGCTCATCATCCGGTCGAGGGCCGGGTGGACGGAGAACACATGGTAGAAGTCGCAGTAGTTCTCCACCGCAAGCTTCCAGTTGCAGGCGAACTCCACGGCCATGGTCTGGTCCGAACGGCGGAACTGCGTGATGTCATAGCCGGTGAAGTGTTCCTCCACCGGTGCCATGAAGCTCTCGAATTCGGGGGCCTTGCCGTCGATGTTGACGAACACCCAGTCATGCCACTGCCGGCACGGGACGGCGAAGAGACGGACATCCTCATCCGCCATGTCGCAGGCCGTCTGGTGGCGGCCATGGCCATGATAGTGGGGGCGCCCCTTGAGGACGCCGTCGAGACCATAGGACCAGGCATGGTAAGGGCACGTGAGAACGGTCCTCGAACACCGCGATTCCGTCACCAGCCTGGCGCCGCGATGCGGGCAGACATTGTGGAAGGCGCGCACCTCGTGATCGTGTCCGCGCACCAGGATCAGCGGATGGCCGGCGATCTCCACAGACAGGATGTCGCCGGGGTCGCCGAGCGTGCTCGCCGGTGCCGCGAAGGACCAGGTCCTCGAAAACAGGCGGGCTTTCTCGAGCTCGTGAAACGCACCATCGGTAAAGGCGGCGTTGGGAAGCCCTCTCGCCAGCGACGTCGTCCGCCCGAGCTGCTCCAGCACCTCATCCGAGACCGACTGCCACACGCCGCCGGATTCAGGAAACGCGATGACATTCATGGCCTTCACTCCTCGCGCTCCGGTCATGGTATCGCCAGTCGCATTGATTTGAAATGTCCGCGGCGAGTCCCGCACGGGTGGATGCGTCGCCTCCCTTCCCGATGCCTGGCAGATTCGGCGCTCTCGAGCGGCCTGACATCCATCGGGACATGTGCCTATACTGGTGCATTGCCATCAGGCAAACCGTCCCGTCCTGGGACGGTTTGCCTGTCCGATTGAAGGAGAATCGGGCGCCCGGCCAGTTCCGGGCTTCGTTCGCGAACAGACAGACTATGAGGGAGAATTCCATGAAACCGCAAGAGTTTACCAGGGCGCTGCGCGCCGGTGCCCTGACCCGCCGTGAGGCCGCCGGAGTCCTTGCTTCCGCCGGTCTCGTCACCGTGCCACTGGTGTCCGGCAGGGCCCGGGCCGAAGTCGACCTCAGCCTCCTGGAGTGGAACGGCTACGAGTACGAGTCCTTCCACCCCGAGTACAACGCGAAGTACGGCGGACAGCCTGAGGTGACGTTCTTCTCCGAAACCGAGGACGCCTTCCAGAAGATGCGCGCTGGTTTCAGGGTGGACCTGGTGCATCCCTGCACCGCCTCGGTGAAGAAGTTCCGCGATGCGGGTCTCATCAAGGCCCTTGAAACAGACCGCATTCCGAGGTGGCCGGAGATCATCCCGGATCTTCTCGAGGTCAAGGGCGTTCGCATCGAAGGCGAGTACTTCTTCTGTCCGTGGGACTGGGGCTTCTCCACCGTCGCCTACAACCCCGAGGTCATCGAGGTCGACAACCCGACCTTCGATCTCTTCATCGACCCGCGATTCAAGGGCAAGACCTCCCTGACGTCACAGATGGGGGTCAACACCCTGGTGGCCGGCGTCATCGGTCGCTGGGCCAATCCCCTCGATCCCACCGAGGAAGAGATGGCGATGGCTCCGGAGATCTTCCGCAAGATGCTGGAGAATGCCCGTTTCGTGTGGACCGACAGCACGCAGCTCGAACAAGCCTGGGTCGCCGGCGACGTCGGCATCTCCTACATCTACGGCAGTGCGTCACGGCGCATGAAGGAAGAGGGCATCCCGGTCGTCATCGTTGATCCGGTGATGCCCTGGATGTGCGGACTGTGCCTGAGCAGCAATGGCGAGGGATCCGAAGACCAGGCCTACGAGTACATCAACGCCATGCTCGATCCGGTCGGAGGTCTCTCACTGTTCGAGACCTATGGCTACGGTCACGCCAACATCAACACGTTCGATCTGATCGACCCGGACGTCCTGCGCGACAAGGGGCTCGATGACCCCGTCGCCCTTCTCTCCAAGGGAGTCTTCTTCGATGAGGTTCCCCCGGAGAAGGACGCCCGTCTCATCGAAATGTGGCACGAGGCCCAGGCCGGGCTGGAGTGACCACCTGACATGCACCCCCTTGCCGGGGATATCCGGCAAGGGGGTGCATCGCTTTTTCATCCAATCGTCAACCGTGCCCGTCAAGGAGCGACGCCGTCATGACCGACATCAGGATGGAAGCCGACATCATCTTCGAAACCCACGTTCCTGATGCCCTCAGGCGCGCCCTTGAACATGCGGGCGATGAGGGGTTTGTCGCCTCCATGCCGCAACTGCTGCATGCACGTGCCCATGCATCCTATGACAACATCATCTGGAACACCTGGTTCACCTCGAATTCCGAGGAAAGCGTGATGACCACGCCCGCGGGCAATCGGGTGGTCGTAGGCGTGCACGGAGGCGGCATCTTCGCGTCGCCCGAACGATTTGAAAGGGTGTACCGTTCCAGTACCGCCCGCAGCAACAGGGAAGGGTTCACCGGTCAGTACGCCGCCAAGATCTCCAGCCGCGAAGTGCGCGACATTCTCGAAGGCAAGCTTCCCGACGGCACCGAGATTCCGGTCTATTCGTTCCGGGAGTTCAAGGCGGGCATCCCCGATCTGCCCACGCGGTACGGTGTCATATCGGACTTCGAGATGATGCGGCAGTCGAAACGGGGTTACGAGACGTTCGAGCGCCTGCGCGAAGAACCGAACCTGGTGGTGAGGGCCGGAGGAGTCGAACCGCTCGGCCGTTATCTCGACGCGGCACAGAAGCGCCACGGTGCGACCGTCATGGGAAACTGGCATCCCTTCAACAGGATCGACCCGGAGCAGGCGCAGACCCGCATCCTGTTCCTTGCCGGCAATCTCGGAGGCCAGGGCACGGAAGACGACGACGATCATCTCTATGGCTACGATGCGGAGTACGGCATGGGCGGAGATGCGTCCATGCACAACATGGCGCGTTATGTCGCTGTTGCTCCGCGCGACGTGTCGTCTAGCCTTCGCTACCTGCCCTTCCAGTCAGGTTGAGAGCACCCTTCATGGCAGCAACTGAGCAGGACCATGCCCCGGGCTGGTATGCCATCCTGCCTCCGCCGGCACCCGCGCGACGCCTGACGGGTGACGAGGTTGCGGACTGGGTTGTCGTCGGCGGCGGAGTCACGGGACTTGCGGCGGCCCGCCGGCTTGGCGAACTGCTTCCCGACAAGCGTATCGTCCTGATCGAGGAGTTTCGCATCGGCTACGGCTCATCCGGCCGCAACGCCGGCTTCATCATCGATACACCGCACCTGACGGAACAGTTCGACCATGCCACGAACCTGCGGATATCCCGCCTGGTTCTGGCGGGGCTGGCCGAACTGGAACTCCAGGTAAGGGAGAACGAAATCGACTGCGAATGGACACCCCACGGTCACCTGACAGCAGTGGTTGATGCATCGCGGGTCGGTGGACTCCATGCAACCGTGGCCATGCTGGAGAGTCTTGGCGAGACATATGAATGGCTGGAAGGTGACGCACTTGCCGACGTGATCGGCACACGTCACTACCATGCGGCCGTTCTCACGCCCCGCACCGTGACGATCAATCCGGCGGCCATGTGCCGGGGGCTCGGCCAGTCCCTGCCAGAGAACGTCGATGTCTTCGAGGACACATGCGTGCGGCGCATCACCTCCGGCAGGTCCCGGTCAGTGGTCTGTGATGATGGTCGCATCGACACACCCAACGTGCTCCTGACGACAAACGCCTTCATTACCCGGCTCGGCCTCCTGAAGGGTGAGGTGTTTCCCATGATCGCCTGTGCCAGCCTGTCGCGTCCTCTCAACGATGAGGAGGATGCGGCCATGACCGGGCATCGCGACTGGGGGATCACCGGGACCGCAACCATGCGCCGCACCCGGTCCAACCGCATCCTTGCGCGTTTCGGCACTTACTATGCCGGAGATTTCCGTCTTGGGACGAGGCGTCATAAGTCTCTCCTGGCAACGCACAGGAAGGGGGTCACCGATCGTTTTCCCGTGCTCGCAAATCTCGACTTCGAGCACACCTGGGCCGGGGTTTTCTGCATGACCCGGGACTGGGCGACCCATTTCGGACGCCTGGAACCAGGCCTCTTCGTTTCCCTGGGCTACTGCGGCGTGGGCCTGGCGAGGGGCACGATTTCCGGCAAGCTCGTCGCCGAGCATGCCCTTGGCGGCGAATCATCCCTTATCGATGACGCGGCGGCGCTCAGCGGGCCTGCCAAACTGCCTGCCCAGCCGTTTCTGGCACTGGGCGTCGAGGCCCGTCTTGCCGGTTACCGCTGGCAAAGCCGGCGCGAGTGGTAGGGCGATACTCCGGTGGCCATGACGTCACGTGATTTGACCGCGGGTTGGGTCGCCTGGACAAGGGCCAGTTTCCTGCGATTCGAATGGTTGCGTGGCTACACGCTGCTGTCCCCTGCCATTCTCACCATGTTCTGCCTGCTGGCATTGCCGATCTTCACGCTCGTGACCTACAGTTTCTGGTCACAGACCTACGTCTACATCGACCAGTCCTTCACGCTGAAGAACTACGAAACGTTCTTCGACAAGTGGATTTACGGAAAGCTGCTCCTGCGATCGATCAGGATGTCCGCCACCGTGACGGTCATCACCATCCTGCTCGCCTACCCGGTGGCCTACTTCCTCGCCTTCAGGGTGACGCGGAACAAGATGACCTGGCTCATCCTGATCAACATTCCGTTCGTCACAAGCTACCTGCTGCGGGTTCTCGCCTGGAAGATCATGCTGGGCAACAATGGCGTGATCAACGGCACCCTGGAGGGACTTGGCTTCATCGAGGAGCCCCTGGAGTACCTTCTCTACAGCCGCTTTGCCGTGGTGCTCACCCTCGCCCATGCATGGGCGGCCTTCGCCATCCTGCCCATTTACGTGTCGCTGCAGAAGATTGACCGGTCGCTTCTGGAGGCGGCTGCCGACCTGGGTGACGGACCCGTGAAGCGCTTCCTGCGCATCACCCTGCCGCTTTCCATGCCTGGAGTGATTGCCGCGGCTGTCATCGAGTTCATCCCCACAGTCGGAGACTACATCACGCCCGTCATGGTGGGCGGGCCCAAGGGTGTCATGATCGGCCAGATTGTCGCCGCCCAGTTTGGTGCCGCCAACAACTGGCCGCTGGGAGCGGCGCTGACGATCATCATCATGATCTCGATCACGGCCATCGTCTGCACCTTCATCTGGTTCGCCCGTCTGGGAACGGTCAAGGCACGGGACATGGAAATCACGACGACGGCGCCCCGGCCCGTTGATCGCACCAGGCGCGGGATCGACTGGCTGCTCCTCTACGTCATCCTTTACCTGGCGTTTCTCTACATCCCCTCCGTGATGCTGCCGATCTTTTCCTTCAATGACAGCATCCAGATGGTGCTGCCGCTCAAGGACTTCACGTTCAAGTGGTATGCCGCGCTGGCCGATCATGCCGGCCTGCAGAGCGCCCTCTTCAACAGCCTGAAAGTCGCCCTGCCGGTCGCCACCACGACGACCGTCCTGGCGATCCTTGCCGGCAAGGCGCTGACCCGCTACCGGATGCCCGGCAGGGGCGTGGCCATCGGCTTCATCCTCATTCCGATGGTGATGCCCGGCATCATCCTGGCGGTCGGTCTCCTCGTTCTTGCCCTCGCCGTGGGGATGCCTCTTTCGTTGTGGGCGGTCGGGGTCGCCCATGTCGTGACCACGCTCCCCTTTGCCACCCTTGTCGTGATGGCACGTCTCGAGGGCTTCTCCAAGAACATCGAGGAAGCGTCACGAGATCTCGGTGTCGGCGGTTTCATGACCTTCTGGCGCGTCACGTTCCCGCTCATCCTGCCGGCTGTCGTTGCCTCGTTCCTGCTCACCTTCACCGCGTCTTTCGACGAGTTTCTCTTCGCCTTCTTCCTGGGAGGCAACCAGGTCACCCTGCCTGTCTTCATATGGACGCAGGTTCGTTTCCCGCAGACGCTGCCAAGTGTCCTGGCCCTGGGCGCCCTCATCTTCATGGTGTCCATCATTCTCATCGTCACCGCCGAGTTCTTCAGGCGGTCGGGAGACAGACACGTCGTGACACCAACGGACGGGTTCCGATGATGACGGGACCCGGCCACCATGACGGACACTCCGGGAGCTTTGCCTGATGGACGATACCTCTTTCATTTCCATTCGGAATGTCTCCAAGAGATTCGGCAGCGTCCTGGCCGTGGACCAGGTCAGCATCGACATTCGCCGGGGCGAGTTCTTTTCCCTGCTCGGTCCGTCGGGGTGCGGGAAGAGCACGCTGCTGCGCATCCTCGCCGGCTTCGAGTTCCCAACATCCGGGGAAGTCCACATCGACGGGCAGGCGATGGCGGCGGTTGCACCCAACCACCGACCCGTCAACATCGTGTTCCAGAACTACGCCATCTTCCCTCACCTGACGGTGAAGAAGAACATCGCCTATGGCCTTCTCGATGCACGACTGCCCCGGGCACGCGTCAATGAACGCGTCGAGGAGATGCTCGACCTCATCAAGCTTCCCGGATACCAGAACCGTGCCTCGCACGAACTGTCGGGCGGCGAACGACAGCGCGTGGCCCTGGCCCGGGCGCTGATCCGGCAACCCAAGGTCCTCCTGCTCGACGAGCCGCTCGGCGCCCTCGACAAGAAGCTGCGGGAAAACATGCAACTGGAACTGAGGGACCTGCAGCGCTCGGTCGGCATCACATTCGTGTTCGTGACCCATGATCAGGAGGAAGCGCTCACCATGTCGGATCGCGTCGCCGTCATGTCGAAGGGGCGCCACCTGCAGATCGACTCCCCGGCCAGGCTCTACGAGGCGCCGCAGAGTCGCGAGGTCGCCGAGTTCATCGGCACCATGAATTTCCTCGATGCCCGGGTGCTGGACGTCCATGAGGACACAGTCGAGATTGATGCCGGGTCCGTCGGACTCATCAAGGCCCACAAGCGGGATCCTCACCCCGGATCGGGCGCGCGGTGCACCGTGGCCTTACGTCCAGAGAAGATCTCGCTTCACACGACCAGACCTGACAGCGGCAACACCGTCAGGGGCGTCATCGACTCCACGGCCTACCTCGGCGACCGCAGTCATCACTTCGTGAAGGTCGAAGGAGTTGATACGCCGCTTATCGTGTCTGTGCCCAACCTGGACAGCGACGCCGTCGAGGGCGGCCCACGCGCTGGAGAGGTGTGGCTGAACTGGTCAAGGCGTTCCGTCGTTCTCCTCTCCTGAAGGAGCGTCCTTCGCACCACAACCTTGACAATCCCGGATCCGGGACTGGAATGGGCGAGGCAATGCCGGCGCAAGACGACATGGCAACAATGGACTACCTGCCTCCCCTGCGGCACGAAGGCCAGGAGACCGACGATTACACATCCTTCGCCGTGACCCCGATCAGCGGTGCGCTCGGTGCGGAAATCCACGGAATCGACCTTGCCGCCGGCCTCGATCGGCAACCGTTCGCGGAACTGCGCCGCGCACTTCTCAATCACATGGTTCTCGTCCTGCGCGACCAGAATCTCGACGTCGGCAGGCTGGTCGCCCTGGGGCGCCGCTTCGGTCCGCTCCACGTCAACCCCTTCGTTTCCGGCGTGGCCGGGCATCCGGAAGTGATGGAAGTCCGTTCCGAGGAGAACGCGACCGCGCGCTTTGCGGGACGTTGGCACAGCGACATCACCTGGGCCGAACGTCCCTCCCTCGCCTCCCTTCTCCATGCCCGCATCGTTCCGCCCTTCGGCGGCGACACGCTGTTTGCCAACATGGCCCTTGCCTGGGAGGCGCTGTCGCCCGTCATGCGCCGCATGCTCGACGATCTCAGGGCCGAACACACAGCCTTCCAGGGACATGACCGGGAAGCCAGCCTTGCCGAGGCGCCGGAAGCGGTCAGCCACCCCCTGGCGCGCACTCATCCCGAGACGGGAAGAAAGGCGCTCTTCGTCAACGAGTACTTCACCCGCGCCATCGAGGGCATGACGCCGGACGAGAGCCGCCCCATCCTCGATTTCCTGTTCCGCCACCTCGTGCGCCCCGACTTCACCTGCCGGGTACGCTGGCAACCAAACACCCTGGTCATCTGGGACAATCGCTGCACACAGCACTACGCGACGAACGACTATCCCGGCGCCAGGCGCCTGATGTGGCGCGTCACCGTCGAAGGCGACCGGCCCGCATAGGCTCCAGACGACACACCGGGTTGATCAGGCAGCAACGCCGACTATCGTAACGCCGCCAACACCGCCATCAGGAGGATACATGAGAGATTCAAGCACACCGGGCATCCAATGGGGTCTCGATCGACGCCGGTTCATGAGGGCCGCCATGGCAACGGGCATGACCGCTGCCGCGGCATCGGCGCTGTGGACACGAACCGCCCGTGCGGCGCCCACTCATGGCGGGCATGCGACCATCGGCACGGACGGAGGCGCATCCGTCGACACTCTTGATCCGATCAAGGCGATCGGAACCGATCATGTGACCATGGCGGCCCTGTGCTGCTTCGACGCCCTGACGGAACTTGCAGCCGACGGGACCCCCGTAGGCAGTCTCGCCGAGAGCTGGGACACCTCGGCGGACGGCCGGACTTGGACCTTCAGGCTGCGCGAAGCGGAGTTTCACAACGGCAAGACGGTGACAGCCGATGATGTCGTCTGGTCGCTCAACCGCCACCTCAGTGACGACAACACCTACGCCGAAGGCAAGCAGATCGTCGGTTCCCTGGAGGAACTGAAGTCCGACGGTCCCGACACCGTCGTCATGGTGCAAAAGGAGGTCAATTTCGATCTGCCCGTTCACCTGTCGGCCTTCGGCCTGCTGATCGGCCCCGAGGGCACGACCGACTGGGAACAGGGAGTCGGCTCAGGCCCGTACGTTCTCGAGGAGTTCGTCCCCGGCGTGCGCTTTGCCGGCAGCAAATACGCCAACTTCTACCGGGACGACCAGGGCTATTTTGGTTCGGTGGAACTGCTCAACATCGAGGATGCCTCGTCCCGGGCGAGCGCGCTCCTGAGCGGGTCGGCCGACGTCATATCGCAGCCGGATGCGCGCACCGCCGGCCTTCTGGGGAGCACCGATGGCGTAAGCCTGCTGGAAGTTCCCGGAACGCAGCACTACACGACCGCCATGCGCACCGACGTCGATCCCTTCACCGACAATCACATCCGTCTTGCGGTCAAGTACGGCATCAGGCGCCAGGAAATCGTCGACAAGGTGTTCGGCGGATTCGGCTATGTCGGCAACGACCATCCGATCGGTCGCAACCAGCAGTTCTTCAACACGGATCTGCCGCAGCGTGAGTACGATCCGGACATGGCCGCATGGCACCTGAAGCAGGCCGGCCTGGACAGAATCGCCCTCGAGTTGAAGGCCAGCGACGGCGCCTTCGGCGGCTCGGTCGACATGGGCGTGCTCATGGCCGAATCGATGGCGCCGGCAGGTATCGATGTCACCGTCGACCGGGTGCCGGGTGACGGATACTGGTCGGAAGTCTGGCTGGTGGCGCCCTGGTGCTGCGTTTACTGGAACGGCCGCCCGACGATCGACTGGATGCTGACGTCGTCCTACATCTCGACATCGTCCTGGAACGACACCTATTTCAGGAACGAACGTTTCGATTCCCTGCTCACCGCCGCCAGGAGTGAACCCGATCAGGCCCTGCGCCGGGACATGTACTTCGAACTCCAGGAGATTCTCAACATGGAGGGCGGTACCACCGTCGTGGCCTTCGCCAGTTCTCTCATCGGCGCCTCGGACGCCCTGGGTCATGGCGAGGTCAGCGGGAACCGTCGCATGGATGACGGCAGGATGGCGCGACGCTGGTGGTTCGCAACCTGACCGGCATCGTTCGCGGGGTGTGAGGAGCGGGGTCTGGCAACCCACGAGACGGAGCACCTGTGGATCGGCATGGCCGATGGCGTGCGCCTGGCCGCTCGGTTGTGGCTGCCATCGGCTGCCGATCACGCGCCGGTTCCCGCTCTCCTCGAATTCATCCCCTATCGAAAGCGTGATCTGACGCGGTTGCGCGACGAGTGCAACCACGCGGTGTTTGCCGAAGCGGGCTATGCGTCGATTCGTGTCGACATGCGTGGATCGGGTGATTCCGAAGGCCACATGGCCGACATGTTCACCGATGAAGAACTCGACGATGCCGTTCGCGTGATCGAGTGGATCGCGGCACAGTCCTGGTGCGACGGCCATGTGGGCATGTTCGGTCAGTCCTGGGGTGGCACGGCAAGCCTGCTTGCGGCATGCCGGGCTCCGCCGGCGCTGAAGGCGATCATCGCCTGCTGCGCCACCCACAACCGGTTCGACGACGACATTCACCACATGGGCGGCTGCCTGCTGACGGATACCGTCGAGTGGGGCGCGCAGTTGCCCGCCATCCTTGCCTCGCCGCCCGATCCGCAAACGGTGGGTGAGGGATGGCGGGACCAGTGGCTGGCGCGCCTGGAAAGGCTGACGTTCCCTCTGGAAAAGTGGATCAACCACGAGTGGCGCGACGACTACTGGCGACGGAGTTCCGTCAACGAGAGGATGCACGCGATCTCCTGTCCGGTGCTGGCCGTCGGTGGCTGGGCGGATCGCTACAGCAATGCGGTCATGTCACTCGTCGCCGGGACCGCCGGCGACTGCTGGGGCATTGTCGGCCCCTGGGGTCATCACTACCCCTTTGCCGGAGAGCCGGGACCGGCGATTGGTTTCCAGCAGGAAGCAGTGAGGTGGTGGGACCGCTGGCTGAAGGGCATTGACAACGGAATTGACCGCGAACCGCGTCTGCGACTGTGGCGTATGGAGTACCAGCCCCCAACCGACCGGATGAAAGAGCGCCGGGGCGCCTGGATCGCCGAAGACTCCTGGCCCTCTTCCCGGATCACACCGCTGGTCTTCACCCTGGCCAATGGACGGCTGACTGAATCGCCCGGAGATGACCCTCAACCCGTTGCCGTACCCCATGACGGCAGGATCGGTCTGGCCAGCGGCGATACCGGGTACTTCGGGCGAACAGGCGGCCTCCCCCTCGACCAGCACGCCGACGATGCGCTCTCCCTCGTCTTCGAGAGCGACAGGCTCGAGACTCCCGTCGACCTCGTCGGCGAAACGGTTCTCGACCTCGACGTCGAATGTGACTCGCCTGTCGCCACCCTTGCCCTGCGTCTCAACGACGTTCCTCCCGAAGGCGGCGTTGCGCGGGTCGTCTATGCCGTTCGCAATCTGGCACTCGATGACGAAGGGGTCCCTCCCGGAACACCGGAAAGGCGCCGACGCTGCCGGATCGTCTTTCCCGCAACGGCCTATCGTTTCCGTGCCGGTCATCGCATCCGCCTTGCCCTTTCCACGTCGCTGTGGCCGCAGATCTGGCCGTCCCCAGACTCCGAGCCCGTGACGATCGTCACAGGTGAGGCACGCCTTGCCCTGCCGCGGCGCACCGGTGACCGTCAGGCCGATGCGTCGGTCGGGTTTCCGCCGCCCCTGGAACCGGCGCACGAGAACGCGACGGTTCTCGCCGCTCCCTCCATCTCCAGGAACACCAAGCATGACGAAGCCTCGGGCCGCCTCACCTCACAATGGATCAACGTGCCCCCACGGGTGCGTTTCCATGCGACCGGCGTCACGTTCGGATCCAGGACCTCTTGTGAACACTCCGTCGTTCCCGGGGACGACAACAGCGGTTACAGCCGCGTCGAACATCGCCTAACCTTTGACCGTAGCGACTGGTCCGTGGCGGTCACTTCGATCGCCGAACTCACGGCCACGCCAACCATGTTCCAACCGCGTGGCCGCCTCGAGGTCACCCTGAATGACGAGATGGTCCTCGTGCGCACATGGTCCCCGGACATCCCGCGCACCTGTTCCTGAGTGGTTCCCGCTCATTCTTTGGGAAGCGTATGAATCGATCTCCCATCACGTTGCCAATCTTGAATCTACAGGTTGCGTCGTTCAAACCCTTCCCGGTTCCTTGTGGAGACTGATGATTCGACAACAACATGGCGCTTCGTCACCGAGCCCGAAGCGAAAGCTGAGCTTGCTGCCCGGCTGCTCTTGTTGTCTTGGCTTGTGATAGCGTCGTCTGGATGAGTCCCAATCCACCGTGAATGAAGAAGCGCGTGGTCGTCCTGTTGTTGCAAGTAGTGTCCTGACAAATTATACATACACTACATCATGGCATTCGAGTGGGATGAGGCCAAGAATCGGGCCAACACGGTCAAGCATGGGATCGACTTCGAGACCGCACGGCGAATCTTCGACGGTCCGGTGCTCACACGCGGTGATGGTCGTCGCGCATACCTCGCGTAACGGGAATACACGGCTGATATCCGCCCGACCTGCCTCGCGCGCTGAGAGAAGGATCTGGCATGACTCGATACGCTAAGACGCTTACCCCGAACGAAATTGCGGCCGTGAAGGACGAGGATATCGACTTCAGCGACATCGAGGAGTTTGACGAGTCGTTCTGGCGCGAAGCCGAGTTGGTTGAGCCCGACCGTACAGAGCGGATCACGCTTCGTGTCAAGCGCTCGGTGCTGGATCACTTCAGGTCTGCCGGACGGGGATACCAGACGAGAATCAACCGCGTGCTGGAACACTACGTCCGCGCGCAACGAGGGCCACACTGATCGACGGTAAGCCGTCGGCTGGCGAAGTGTAAATGTCGTCACCGGAGGCGTGCTGGAGGTCCGGGACAACCCTGGCTCCATCATCTGGCTGACGTGAACCCCCCGGACTCAGTGGAGACAAACGACGAGGATGGGGACAGTCACGAGTGCCGAAATGGCACGAGGGCATAGCATGCCTGCCGGTTCGCTTGGCTGCGCCTGGCCCTCATCGGTTACACTGCCGCCGCCGGTAGCCGGGGAATGAGCCATGCGTGTGGGAGTTGAGGTCGGGGGAACCTTCACGGACCTCGTGGCGATTGACGCTGACGGCGCCATCACCATTGCCAAGGTGCCGTCGGTGCCTGAAAATCCGGACGAGGGCGCCTTCAATGCCATCGTCGAATCGACGGTGCCGGTATCGGGGATCGACGACCTCGTGCATGGCTCCACGATTGCCACCAACGCGGTGCTCGAGCGCAAGGGTGCGCGGATTGCCTTCGTCACGACCAGCGGTTTTCGCGACATCCTCATCATGCAGCGGCACAACCGCTCGCGCGTCTACGATCTCACCTACCGCAAACCGCAACCGGTGGTCCGCCGGCGGGATTCATACGAGGTGACCGAACGGATTCTCGCGGACGGCAGCGTGCTGGTGCCGCTCGACGCCGCGGCCGTCGAACGCGACCTCATCCCCCGTCTTCGTGAAGGCGGCTATGAAGCCGTCGCCATCTGCCTCCTGAACGGTTACGCCAATCCCGCCCACGAGGAGGAACTGCAGTCGATCATCGCCCGCAACTGCCAGGACCTCGAGATCGCCTGCTCATCTACCGTCACCCGGGAATTCCGGGAGTACGAGCGGGCATCGACAACGACGCTGTCGGCCTATGTCCAGCCAGTCATCAACCGCTACCTCGAACGTTTCGAGAAACGCCTTTCGCAAGACGGGTTCGCCGGGCGTTTTTCGGTCATGCAGTCGAACGGTGGCCGCCTGCCGGCAGAAGGCATGAGACGCAACGCGATCACCTCCCTGCTCTCGGGGCCGGCCGCCGGTGTCACCGGCGCCATCCGCCAGGCCGGCAGGTCCGGATACCGGGATCTCGTCACCCTGGACATGGGGGGAACCTCCACCGACGTCTGTCTCGTGACCGAAGGGGAACCCGAGCTCACGGCAGAGTTCTCCCTTGACGGCCTTCCGGTGCGCACCCCGATCATCGACATCAACACCATTGGCGCGGGCGGCGGATCGATCATCTGGATCGACGACGGGGGCATGCTGCGCGCCGGTCCGGTCAGCGCCGGAGCAGACCCCGGCCCGGCCTGCTATGGCCGTGGCGGAACACGGCCGACGGTCACCGATGCCCACGTGATTCGCGGCACGCTGAAGCCTGAGTCCTTTCTCGGCGGGCGCATGGCGATCGATGAGGAGGCCTCGCGCGAGGCCTTCCAGCCCCTCGCAAAGTCTCTCGCCATGAGCCTCGAGGACATCTCCGATGCCGCCATCCGGGTCGCCAACGCCTCCATCGTGCGCGCCATGCAGATTGTGTCCACCGAACGCGGCAAGGATCCGAGAGACCATGCTCTCGTCGCCTTCGGCGGCGCCGGTCCCCTTCATGCGGCGCATGTTGCCGCGGACCTCGGCATGACCACCGTGATCGTGCCACCCCATGCCGGCGTGCTGTCGGCCTACGGTCTCATCGCCTCCGACTACCAGCAATTCTCCACGGTCACCCGCAAGATGCTGCTCGATGACACGGCGCCCGGCACCATAGCCGAGATCTATCGCGACATGAGGAAGCGCGCGATCGAACGCTTTGTCCTGATGGGTCTCGGATCCCGGCCACGCATCTCCTTCTTTGCGGACATGAGATTCGTCGGCCAGGCATTCGAGGTCGCAGTCCCCATCGATCCGCCGTCAGGCCTCACGGCCACTGGCCTCAGGACACTCTTTGCCGATGAGCACCACAGGGTCTTCATGCATGGCGGGGATGCCTCCAGTCCCATCGAGATCGTTGCCTTCCGTCTCGGCGTGTCGGCACCCCTCGACGAGGTACCGGCGCTGAAGGAGGAACCGGGCGACAAGGAGGTTCCCTTCACGCCCTGGCGCTACCATGATCAGGGAGGGTGGCGTGACGGCGTCATCGGTCGCCGGGGCGCCATGGCCCCCTGTACGGCACTCGCCGGGCCGGCCCTGATCGAGGACGACACGGCCACCATTGTGGTTCCGCAAGGCTGGTCAGCCGCCAGGGACCCGAATCACAATCTCGTGCTTACCCGGGCCGTGTGATCGCATGGCGATTCGCAAGCTGCCTGCCGCTACGGAACAATCCTGGTCTGCGTGACGAGATTCATGTCGGCGGTGGTGGCATGCAGCACGTAGAGCGGCCGCGCCCCGATGGCGGAATCGACCCCCTTTCGCAGATCGACCGCCACACTCGGCATGGCTGTGGCGACGGTGCCGCCCCAGGTTTCCCGGTGAAAGCAATGGACATGACCGCACAGCAGCCTGACGACTTGCGGATGACGTGCGACCAGCGCTTCGAGTTCTGCTGCCTCGATCGAATGCCTGTATCCCCCGACATAATGCGGTGAGATATCGAAGGGTGGATGATGAATGAACAGGATCGTGGGTCTGTCAGGCTCATCGCCCAGTGTTGCATCCAGCCACCGGCGCCGGTGTTCACAAAAGACCCCTTTCCGTTCGCCGTTCACCACCGAGTCGAGCGCAATCAGGCGCATGGGAAACGCGTCGATCGCGTAATGGAGAAAATCGCCAGGCGGGGCCAGCGAGGCGAGGTGTTCGAATGCGTTGCACAGTTCACCCCGCCGGTCGCGGTTGCCGGGAACGATGAACAGGGGCGCACACAGATCGTCCAGGATTTCGCGCAGGTGAGCATAAGCCCCGGAATCCCCTCGATGGACACAGTCGCCCGTGTGGACGACGACATCGACATCCTGCCGATTGATATCGGCGACGCACTGTCTCAGGTTGAGCGCCCGATCGGCTCCGGCTGGCCCTGCGGACGATTTCGCTTCGATGTGGGTATCGCTGATCTGGGCAATGATCATTCAGGATCCACCTTGCGCTGGAGCCGATCCTTGCCGAGACCGCGCCGGTGAAAACGCCCTGTCAGTCAAGGCTGTCGTAATAGGCCTGCAGCACATCGATCACCTCGCGCCGGCTGAACTCTTCGGGAATTGGTTCGTGATTGGCAAACATCGCACGCAACCGGGTTCCGGATATTGCCAGCCGGTGCTCTTCCCCGTGCGGGCAGGTCTTGCCGGTCGCCATGCCGCACTTGTAGCAGAAGAACGTGATGTCGATCTTGAGCGGCTGGATTTCCATGCTGCCGGCCGGCAGGACATCGAAGATGTTGTGGGCATCGAAAGGACCATAGAAATCTCCCACACCGGCATGATCGCGACCGACCACGAGATGGGTGCATCCGAAATTCTGGCGAAAGACTGCGTGCAACAATGCCTCGCGCGGGCCGCCATAGCGCATCTCGATGGGATAGCCGGCCTGAATGACTGTTCCGGGCACGAAATAGTTCTCCACCAGCGCGTTGATCGCGTCGACCCGCACGTCTGCCGGAATGTCACCGGGCTTGAGAGCGCCGAGCACCTGATGAATGAGAAGCCCGTCACAGATCTCGACGGCAATCTTGGCCAGGTGTTCATGGCTCCGATGCATCGGGTTGCGGGTCTGGAAGGCCGCGACCCTGGACCATCCATTGGCCTCGAACATGGCTCTCGTTTGCTCGGGCCGGAAGTAGAGTCCTGAGTAAGTGCGGGGGAAATGACCCTCCGACAGCGCCGCGATCGGACCGCCCAGGTTGATCGCGGGTTGTTCCAGGACTTTCCTGACGCCGGGGTGGGCATCGTTCGTCGTGCGAAAGACCTCGCGGCACTCCAGCTCCCGGTCGATGGTGTACTTTTCGTTGACCGTCTGGATCGCCAGGATCTCCCCCGTCTCGCCATCCACCAGTGCGACCTCGTCGCCGATACGGATGCCCTTGGCGTGATCCTCGTCGCAGGAAACGGTGATGGGAACCGGCCAGAAAATGCCGTCGGATGTCATCATGTCGACGCAACAGCCGTGCCAGTCCTCTCTCCCCATGAAACCCGCCAGCGGGGTGTAGGCGCCCATTGCCAGCATGAAGAGATCCGATATCTCCCGGCTGGTTAACGGAACCTTGACCAGCCGACGGGCACGTTCGATCTCGTCCGAGATCTCCGCCGCAGAGAGCAGCAGGGGCTGCAGTGCGCCGCCACCATGCGGGGGAACCAGGTTTGGCATGGTGGGCTGCCCCTCGACAGGTGGCTACGCGATGAGATATCCGGTCCGGACCCTATGTGCAATGCCGCAACATCTCCCGGAGAAGGAAGAGAGGGTGCCGGGCAGCGGTGACATCCAGCGCCTTTGCCATGTTTGAAAAGGGAATCATGCATGAGGGTGCCGGCGCTTCTCTCCACATTTTTCTGCCGGTTCGGCACCGGCGAGGGCAAGATTCCCGGCCCTCAGGATGTTGATAAGCCGGAAGAAAGGGGCCACATTGACACCATCGCTTCCCTCCGGTCCGGCCGGCAGGGTTCATCAATTCGAAAAGAGCATGGAAGGGTTGCTTCATGCCGGCTGATCCGACTCCATGCGACCGCGGCAGCAGCACGCACCCGACGAGATCACGGACGGTGAAACGCGCCCGTGACGGGCGTCCAGGACGGATGTCGCCGCCGACCTTCGCTTTCGGTCAAACCAGGGACGAGTGATGTTCTCCAGCAATCCCTTTGCAGTGCTTCCCGTAGAGCCTGCAGTCACACAGACCTTTGTCGTCATCATGATCCTGCTGGTCGTGGGAGGGACCCTGTTCGATGTGCTCCACAAGAGGAGCGCCCGGTACTTCTTCGACAACTGGCGTCACGCGAGAAACCGCGGCAACCGGCCGGTCAGCGGCGCCCACATGGTGTCCCTCGCAGTCCAGGCCTCCGCAGTCGACGTGCTGGCTTCAGGCGAATTCTGCAACCTGCGGCGCAGGATCGCGCACCTGCTGACCATGTACGGATTCGTGGCTTATCTTGCCGCCACCCTCGCCATGGTCTTCGGCTACCCGACTTCGGCCACGCCGACTCCCGCCATTTGGCCGCTGCTCTGGTATGTCGGCATCGTGATGGTCTGCGGCGGTGGGTACTGGTTCTGGTTTTTCATCCGGGTTGACGTGGCCGCCGAAGGCCATCCCCCCTGGCGAATCGTGCGCGCGGACCTCTTCATCCTTTCGCTCCTGGTCAGCACGACGATGGCGTTCATCTGGGGGCTCCTCCAGACGGCGGAAAGCCCGGCGGCCGATGTCTTCCTCGGCCTCTATGTCCTCGCCACTGCAGTGCTCTTCGGATCGGTGCCCTGGTCCAAGTTTTCTCACATGTTCTACAAGCCTGCCATCGCATTCCAGAAACGCGTGGCGGAAGCTGACGGATCTCTAGGCAATCTTCCGGAGCCGGCCGACAAGCCCGAAGTTCTCGGTCGCGTCACCGAGCTGCCACGCCATTACTGAACTCACCGGCCCGTGCGGAACGGGTTTTCGATTTGGGAGTTGACCTGACACCATGCCAACCTTTGTCTACATGAGCCATTGCGACGGTTGCGGACATTGCGTCGATATCTGTCCGTCCGACATCATGCACATCGACACGACCTATCGCCGCGCCTTCAACATCGAGCCGAACATGTGCTGGGAGTGCTATTCATGCGTGAAGGCGTGTCCGCAGAATGCCATCGACGTGCGCGGGTATGCGGATTTTGCACCGCTCGGTCACAGCGTGCGGGTACGCCGCGAAGAAGACAAGGGCACCGTTTCCTGGAAGATCAAGTTCAGAAACGGCGAGGAGAAGAACTTCGTCTCGCCCATTCGCACCACGAAATGGGGATCGATCAAGTCGTCCGCCGAGTACGACAGGCCGGAGGCCTCCCGTTTCAGGTCCCAGGAACTCGCCCACGAACCCGACCTCCTCAACATTGACGGCGGGCTGCCGGTTCTGGATCCCAAGCGTCTCAAGCCGGGAGCGGTCTGATGGGCCTCTTCAAGCGCAGAAAGACAATCCAGGTCGCTTGCGACATTCTCGTCGTCGGCGGCGGCATGGCCGGATGCGGCGCTGTCTACGAAGCCCGCTACTGGGGGCGTGATCTCAAGGTCGTCTGCGTCGAGAAGGCCAACATCGAGCGCAGTGGCGCTGTCGCACAGGGTCTCTACGCCATCAACTGCTACATGGGCATGCAGTGGGGCGAGAATCAGCCTGAGGACTTTGTGCGCTATGCGAGCAATGACCTGATGGGACTGGTTCGCGAGGATCTGGCCTACGATATCGGCCGGCACGTGGATTCAACTGTCCACATGTTCGAGGACTGGGGTCTTCCCATGATGCGGGACCCGGAGACCGGCCGCTATCAGCGCGAGGGCAAATGGCAGATCATGATCCACGGCGAAAGCTACAAGCCCATTGTCGCCGAGGCGGCCCGAAAGGCCGCGACCGAGGTTTACAACCGAATCATGGTGACCCACCTTCTCGTCGACAAGCGGGATCCCAACCGGGCCGCGGGCGCCGTAGGTTTCAACGTCCGCACGGGTGACTTCTACGTCTTCAGGGCGAGGGCCGTGATCGTTGCGGCGGGCGGTGCCTCGCACATCTTCAAGCCTCGATCCGTCGGCGAAGGTATGGGCAGGACATGGTATGCGCCCTGGAGCAGCGCATCGGCCTACGGCCTGCCCATTCAGATCGGCACCAAGATGACGCAAATGGAGAACCGGATCGTCCTGACCCGGTTCAAGGACGGCTACGGGCCCGTCGGCGCCTATTTCCTGCACCTCAAGACCTACACGCAGAACGCCTACGGCGAAGAATATGAATCCAGATGGTACGAAGACACCAGGAAACTGGTCGGTGACTATGTCGACCGTCACCCGGTCCCGACATGCCTGCGCAACCATGCCCTGCTGAAGGAACTCGCCCATGGCGGAGGACCGATCCGCATGGTGACCACGGAAGCCTTTCAGGATCCGCACAAGGAGACCGTGGGCTGGGAGAACTTCCTGGGCATGACCATTGGCCAGGCCGTGGTCTGGGCATCGCAGAACATCGATCCCAAACACACCAACCCGGAACTGACAACGTCGGAACCCTATGTCATGGGCTCTCACGCCACCTGTTCCGGCGCCTGGGCAAGCGGTCCGGAAGACTATGCGCCGCCCGAGTACCGATGGGGCTACAACCGCATGACGACCACCAATGGCCTGTTCGGTGCCGGCGACGCCAGCGGCGGCACCCCGCACAAGTTCTCGTCAGGGTCGTTCACGGAAGGCCGGATCGCCGCCAAGGCCGCGGTGAACTACATCATCGATGTCGGCGACGAACCCCTGGTCGACGAGACGGAAATCGGTCGCCTCAAAACGGAGATCTTCAAGCCGCTCGACAACTACGCCATCGGCCGCAATGAAATCGTGGCCGGAACGGTTTCGCCGAGTTACATCCTGCCTCTCCACGCCCTGCAGCGCCTCGAAAAGCTCATGGATGAGTATTGCGGCGGCATCACGGTCAACTACATGACCAACGAACCGCTGCTCAATCGTGGCCTGGAACTGATGGAGATGCTGAAGGACGATGCCCGGCACATCGGCGCCGAGGATCTTCACCAGTTGCAGCGGACATGGGAGTTCCGGCATCGGCTCCTGGCATCGGAAAGCGTCATGCAGCACACGCTCTTCCGCAAGGAGACTCGCTGGCCCGGGTACTACTACCGGGGCGACCACATGATGCTCGACGACGACAACTGGCACTGTTTCACGCTGTCCCGGTACGACGCCGAGACGGACACCTGGTCCATGGAGAAGGCGCCGGTCTACCACATCGTGGATTGATCTCCATTCTTCGAACCGGTGACGCAACCGGCGGCCTGGCTGCATCGTTTCACGGAATGTGCAGGTGTGTGGGACGGAGCAGTCAGGCTCTCCGGACAAAGGCGCGCAGCGCGTCGAGTCTGGCCTGATCGGCAATCACGCGCGGCACCTTGTGCTGGCCGCCAAGTTTGCCCTGGGCCGCCATCCAGGCGGCAAATCCGCCAGGGGGCATGATCTCGATGCGTGGAGGGTCCATGCCCCAGTCGCCGGCGCGGTGAGCCGCATAGTCAGCGTTGACGGATTGCAGGATGTCGTCGAGTGAGGTGGCGAACAATTCCAGGAGCCGTTCATCGATGAGGGGTGCGGAGAACTCCACCACGTGAAGGTGGCCACCCCGTTCCCCGGCGCGCGAGGAAAAGATGCTGCCGACGGCAAAGTCGCTGACCGTAGCACCGATGGCTCGCGCCGCGCCGGAGACCGCCTGTTCGAGCTCCGCCACGATCACGTGTTCACCGAAGGCAGACAGCATGTGGGCCGTGCGCCCGGTGAAGAGGATGCGTGGTGGGTCGAGCGTGGTGAAGGTGACGGTGTCACCGACGAGATAGCGCCACAGACCGGCCGCCGTGCTCACCACGAGCGCATAGTTGACGCCTTCCTCGACATCCCCGATCCAGCGGCACGCATCCGTTCTGACCTGCTGTCCGTCGACCGGGGCGAACTCGAAGAACATCGCGTTGTCGAGCTGCAGGCGCATGCCGGCGTCCGCGCCCCTGTCCGCCATGGCAAAGAAGCCCTCGCTGGCGGCATAGACCTCGCGGGTTTCCGCATGGCTGCCCTCAAGGAGAGCGGCGAACCGCTCCCGGTACGGGCCCCAGGAGACGCCTCCGTGGACAAGCAGTTCGAACCCGGGATAGACCGAGGCGATGCGTCCGTCCCTTATGCGCGCCGTCTCCAGAAGATGATCGAAGTAGATCAGCAACCAGCTCGGAACGCCGCAGGCGGCGTGTATGGGCTGACCAAGTGAATCCCGGGCGAACCGGTCGATTTTGACGTTCCAGTCACTGATGTCTTCGAGATGCCGGGGTGGAAAGCTGCGCAGCCGGGCCCAGCGCGGCATGACGGAGGCCGTGATCCCGCTCAGATCGCCACTCGTCACGCCAGGCGCGCGGCGTTGAAGTCCGGTCGATCCTCCGAGAACGAAGACGCGTCCGGCCAGAAGCCTGCTTTGCGGCCTGTTGGTCACGTGCCAGACGAGGAGATCCCCGGCCGCGCGGCGGTTGGAGCGGTTCATCTCACGGGTAAAGGGAATGAAGCGGGTGATGCCCCGCGTCGTCCCCGACGTTTCGGCAAACCAGGGTACAAGGCCGGGCCAGGTGCAGTTCACGAGGCGCGGGAAGTCGCGGCTCCAGTAGTCGTCCCAGAACTCGTCATGACCGCGCACAGGCACACGGGCGCGGTAGTCATCGAGAGTGCGGACGCCGGCGAAGTCATGGTCCTGTGCAAAACGGGTCCTGGCCGCCCTCCTGATGAGGGAGTGCAGAATGCCGTTCTGGAGGCGCCGCGCGTCTCCTGCTTCGAGGCGGCGCAGCCGCCGGCGCGCATGGGCCCGCAGCAGCCACGTCGCATCATGCATGTCCGCCACGGCGCAGGTTCAGTTATCGATGACCGTCACATGGGGGAACGACGCCCGTACACCTTCGGGAGTGAGCGGCATACGCACGTACCCGCCCGACTGCCAAAGGGGCCACTGGTCGAGCATGGTCGAGCTGTTGAGCCAGCCGTCCTGCCCGCCCAGCAGTACGAAGTAGTTCTCATCCATGTCGGCCATGTCGGAAACATGCCGGGCATTGGCGCCGTAACGCACCGTATGGCGCGTGGCGCTGGCGTCATGGGCCGTCTTCATGATGGTCTCGGAACTGCCGCCCACGCCGTGGTCACCGAAGTGGTAGCGGTCACCGATGACGGGAAGCATGGAGAGCGGATGGGCAAGCGACAGGCGGTGCATGTCCGACCAGTCGGCGAACGCGTTGAGTCCCTCCCCTGCCGCCTCGAGACCGGCCGCCAGGGCAGCGTCGAGCACGTCCCGGGACGCCCGTTCCATGTCGCGGACCAGCACTCCCCGACGTTCCATGATGGCGCCGTGCTCCTCTCCAAGGAGCCGGCCGTAGAACGCATGGACAAATCCGGCTCGGAACTGTTCAAAGCTGACGGCGCCGACGGAACCGGCGTGGTAGTGACCGTCCCAGCCCCGGATGCGGGCGATCGCTTCAACTGCATCGGGCCCGGCCGAGGACGCCAGCCCCGATACGTCCAGACCTTCGATGAAGGCGTCGCGCAGCTTTGCCGACGACGGCATGTAGACATCCCGCTGGATTGCCTTCACCGCAGCGACATCAAGCCGGTCACCGCCGCCTGCGAGGCTCGCCAGGCGCGACACCCTGTCATCGGAGGAAAAGAAGTAGCCGACCGGAGTGTCCGTCCGGGTCGGCCGGTTGTTGGCCGACACCAGATATCCCTCCCTGGGATTGAAGCTCCAGGGAAAGTCCCCGGACGACTTCATCGTGGCCCAGTCCCTTCTCACTTCTCCGGCATCGGCGACGATGTCTCTCGGAGTTCCGCTCCGCTGCGGCAGGGTGACAGCCATGACCTGGCCGATGTTGCCGTCACGGTCGGCATAGACCATGTTCTGCCCGGGTACCGCAAAGGTATCGAATGCAGCGCGGAATCCGGCGAAGTCCCGGGCCCGGCTGACCGCCAGCATGGCGCCGATTTCATCGCTTGCATCATGACCGGTCCACCGGAGCGCGAGATCCGGAAGACCGCTGTCGGTCAGCAGCGGAGCGTCACTGATCACCGGACCCAGAGGGGTCCGCCTGATGGTGACGGTCGAATCGAACCACCAGCGCACGGAAATCGTCTCGTCGCGTGTCTCGATGGCATCGGGATCGAGGTTACTGACATCGACAAGATCGCTGGAAGCGGCCCTCATGTTGGTGCCGCCCCAGGCGATCGACGGATTGCGGCCGATGGCGAAGACCGGCAGTCCCGGACCCATGAGACCGACGACGTGATAGGAGGGCGACTTCAGGCCGGCGATCAGCCACACGTTGGGAACGAGAATCCCGAGGTGCGGGTCGTTGGCGATGATGGCGCCCCCGGTCGTCGTGCGGTCCGGTCCGATCACCATGCTGTTGGATCCCGTCCGGCCGACACCCGCCAGGATCCCGTTCACATCGCCGCCGGCAAAACTCGGCAACGACGCACTCCCGTTCTCCACCAGCCGCGCCCACAGCTGCGGCCAGTCCGGCCGCTGCCTCAAGGGCAGCAGACCGCTCCATATCAGCCAGTTCACATCCGTACCCACCAGCCGCCCGATGGTGAGGACATCGGCGACGGTCCACGGTTCACGGTCCATGCCGAGAACGCGGTATTCTTGGGGCAGGTCCTCGAGCGTCTCCTGATAGTGGTTGATTCCGTCGACAAATCGCTGTGTCCAGCGCCGTGCAACGGGATCCATCGCCGCCTCGATGTTCCTGGCCGCGTGTCCGAAGGAGAGAATGCGCAGACCATGGTCGATGTCACTGGCGAGGGGGCCTGCCACTTCGGCGAGGCGGCCTCGGGCCGCCATGCGCACCAGGCTCATCTGGGCGAGACGCAGATGAGCGTGGACCATGCCCAGCGCGAAGGCAGCGTCATCGTCGCTCACAGCCTCGATGAACGGAATCTGGTGGTCGTTCCAGTAGACTGTCACCCGGCTGTCGAGGTCCACCCCGCGGTCGGGAAAGACAGCCAGACGATCCGCCAGCCCACGCGGTTCGGGAAGCGGCGCCAGGAGGGCGCATGCGGCCAGGGAACCGCCCGCAACGAGAAAGCCGGCGGCACGGATCAGGTGGCGTCCGGTGTCCCGTTTCATGAGCGGCGGTACTCCGGACCACCCGGTCCCAGCCTGACGCCGTCACGCAGGAAGCGATACTTGAGGTGATCCAGACGGCACGGATGTTCGCCCGGCGACTCGACGATGAGGGTCCTCGCGGCAATCGGGTCGTAATCGGCCCGGAAATGCACCGTGCTCTTGACCACGAGGATGTGCTGGTCCGTCGGTTCGACACCGATATGGCGGAAACACGCCTGGTCGAGATTCTGGAAACGGACACTCGAGACGATCACCCTGACGTCGCAGTCGGCATCGGCGACCCTGAGCAGGGCCAGCGGACCGAGATTGGTGACAACACCGCGATACATCTCGCCGTGGCATTCAAAGATCCCGTTGCCGAGACGCTCAACCCTGAAACGACCGCGAAAGGGTGACTGTCCCGGTCGGCCGGACTTGCCGCCGAGAGGCGCATCGAACGTGCTCCCCTCCCCCCGGGCATGGGCTTCCCGCGCCACCTCGGGATCCCACAGCAAGGCGAGAGCCGCTCCGGTCGCGTGATTCCTCACAAGGGCCTCGAGAACACCCACCGTGTCGGAGGTGCCTCCCGCGCCGGGATTGTCCTGGGTGTCGGCGATGACCACCGGACCGGCCGGCTCGACCATGGCGGTTCTCACCGCCTCATCGGCGTCAAGCAGCGCGTTGTCGAAGACGTCCTCGGCGCCGATGAAACCCGCCATGATCTCGCGGGCGGTCTCGCGGGCGCGATCGGGATCGGCATCGTAGGCAAGGGCGGCCGGTCCGCATTCGGCGATGTCGGCAGGCGGGAATCCAAGCGCCAGATCCGCGCTCGTCACACCGTCATGTTCGCGTCGCCTGATGTCATCGTAGAAACCGTCGTTGGGCGGTGCGCCGGTCCATTGGGCGGAAAGCGGCACCAGGAACGGCGACCTGGCGAATCCCTTCGCCAGAGACTCGCCAGAAAGCAGGCGCATCGCCAGGCGATAGCAACGGCGTCCCGTCTCGTCCATGTCGATGTGCGGATAGGTCCGGTAAATCGTCATGGCCGAGGACATCGCCACCATGCGTTCCGTGATGTTCGCATGGAGATCAAGGCTGTTGACGACGGGAATGGTGTGTCCGACGACACTGCGGACGCGCTCCAGGGTTTCGCCTTCGCCATCCTCGCAGTGCGCGGTGATCATGGCCCCGTGGAGATCGAGGAAGACAGCATCGAAGGGACCGAGGCGCGCCAGGTCATCGGTCATCATGCCGACGATTCTCTCGAATGCGTCCTCCGTGACATGGGACGACGGCTCGGCGGACGCCCACAGAAGCGGCACGAGTTCGTGGCCGTCGTCAGTTGCCTGGCGAATGAACGATTCCAGGGCGAGGTTGAGACCGGCGACCGCGTCGAAGAGTTCTGGACCGCGTGTCAGGCCTGGCCAGGCATCATGGAGTTCGAAGTCATGAAAGTCCGCGTTGGTCGACGCGAATGTGTTCGTTTCATGCTGAAATCCACCCACGGCAATACGTGCCATGAAACACTCCCCTCACCCGGACGGGCGCGATTCTGTCACGCTGTCCTGAGCCGGCGCAACCGCGGCACACCTCCTGAAGCAGGGTCGCAGGCAAGACGCTGATCGATAACGTAACCGATTGAAAAGCGTGAGGCTGGAGGGTCAAAGTCGCACGATTGACGGCACTTGACCTCCGGCGCGCCCGTCCATTGCAAGAACTGTCTCCATCACGGCACCGCCATCAAGCCGCCGTGGAGATCGCGCCTGCGTCGTTGTCGACGATCACCGGCGATTCGAAGTACTCAATCGAAGGCTCGACACCCAGGCGCTCCCGGATACCGGCTCGCCAGGCCGCATCATAGAGACGCTCGGCATCCTCACGCGAGTTGAAGAGATAGACACCACCTCCGGTCCGGCCATCCTCGGACAAGAGATAGTACTTTCGGATCAGACCCTCGACGCCCCGGTAGAGCGGTGCGGACGCTTCGAATGCAGCCTTTGCCGCCTCTCGCGTCTTGTCCTCGGGCAACGTGAAACGAACGATTGCGGTCACCGCCATGGATCAGCCTCCTCGGTCCATCGTTCCGGGCCCAGAGTACCGCCCGGACCACACAGGGTCACCAAATGCGGCGCAGCCAGAACTCCTGCCTCACCTACTGGGACACGGCCTCAACCTTCGCGTCAAGTCACGATCTCGAAGTGGGCCTCGGTCGGCTGCCGGTTCAGCCCGTTGACCGGCAGCACATCCTGCGGGCAGGCCGACATGGCCACCACACAGTCCATGAGGGCACGCAGCACGACATGGTCTCCGGGGGCCGACAACGGCGTCTCGAATGCGAGTCCGCCGTCTTCCTCCCAGGGGATGTTCATGAAGAGATTGAGAGGGGACGGCGTGTGGGTCTCCTGCAATCCGAGTTCATTCATCGCCTGCGAGAGATTGTCGGAACAGTTGTCGTGGTATTCCCTGACACCCAGCAGCTCGTAGCGCCAGCGGTCGCAGGCCGCCATCAGGGTGTCGTGGCGACCGGGCGAGGTGTCCTCTTCGAGGACGAGAATCGGGCGCCGGCGATTGGTGACAAGATGGTCGCCGACACATGGGGTGAGGCGCTGGTTGAAGACGCGTGTAGCATCCATTGCCATGTATTCCGAGACATCGTCGGCGTTGAACGCCCAGGTGTCGACGACCTGCGAGCCATGGGTGTTGATGATGCGGATCGCTGCGCCGCGTTCCACGCGCACGGCCTTGCCGCCACGCGCCGGGATGGTTGAAGACATCGCTCTCTCTTTGCGGAATTCATGCTGGTTGCACGACATCTTCGGCTGTCCGACGATCCTGTGCAAGCAACCGGGCGGAGCGGAGTGCCATGATCATCGCCACCCAGGCGGATCTCGAGGAAGGAACCGAGGCGCTTGTCGGTCTCGAACCGCGGTTCGGACCGGTCGTGGAGCGACTCGGGACCATTCCCCTCAGGAAGGAGCCGGAAGGCCTGGCATCGCTGCTCACCATCATCACCGAGCAGTCGGTTTCTCTCAAGGCCGCCGCCAGCATTCGCAAGCGTCTTGACGCGGCGTTCGATGCCCACGACGCGGGTGCAGTTCTTGAGGTCCCGGTAGAATACCTGCGGGCTCTCGGACTCACCCGTTCCAAGGGTCGTGCCTTCCATGCCGCAGCGGGGGCGGCGCGCGACGGTCTGCTGGATAACCTCGTGACACTGGGAGATGACGACGCGAAGAAGGCGCTCACCGCGCTTCACGGCATCGGAGAGTGGACCGCCCAGACCTATCTGCTGTCGTGCCTTGGGCGATCCGATGCCTGGCCTGCAGGTGACGTGGCATTGCAGGCGGCCGTCGCGAGCCTGTTCTCCATCGAGCCGCGTCCCGACATGCGGCAGATGGTGGCACTCGCCGAACCCTGGCGGCCCTGGCGTGCCGTGGCCGCGCGCATCCTCTGGACCTGGTATCGATCAGGCATCGGCACCGATGGCATCCGCCAGAGTCTCCAAGCCATCGGCGGCCAGGTGCTCCTCGAGGCCGTCGAGAATGCGCCCGACAACAGCAAGACCGTGCCAGACCAGAGCGGTGTAGATCTGGATCAGTGAAGCCCCCGCCCGGATCTTCAGGTAGGCGTCCTCAGCCGACATGATGCCGCCCGTTCCGATGATGGGCAGGGCGCCGTTGCCCGCGCGGTGGAGCGTGCGCACCATGCCGGTGGAAAGATCGAAGAGCGGCGAGCCTGAAAGGCCGCCGGCCTCTCCGGCATGGCGGTGGCGCAGTCCGGCCGGTCGGCTGATCGTCGTGTTGGACACCACCAGACCGGCGACGCCGTGATCGGCCGCCACCCGGGCAGCATCCCCTGCATCCTCCGCCGCCAGGTCAGGGGCAAGCTTGAGCAGCAAGGCCACGTCGGGGGCTTCAGGGCGCGCATCCTGAAGCGATTCCAGGAGATTCGAGAGCTGGCGCACGGCCTGAAGATCCCGCAGCCCCGGCGTGTTGGGCGACGACACGTTGATCACGACGTAGTCGGCGAGAGGAGCGAGACGGATGAAGGCGCGACGGTAGTCACCGGCCACATCGGTGCTGTCACGGTTCATGCCGATGTTGATGCCGACAATGCCGGCTTCCGGACGGCGCGCCTCAAGGTGCGCCGCCACCCGGTCCATGCCTTCGTTGTTGAAACCAAGGCGGTTGATCACGGCCCTGTCTGCCGGCAACCGAAAGATTCGCGGCCGTGGATTGCCGGACTGGGGCCGGGGTGTCACTGTGCCGGCCTCAACGAACCCGAACCCCGCCGCCAGCATCTGGGCCGTCACCCGTGCGTTCTTGTCGAACCCCGCCGCGAGGCCCAAAGGATTGGGAAAATCGAGCCCGAAAAGGGTGGTCGCCAGCCCGGGGCGTTCCCTCGAAGCTCGACGCCCCGCCATGCCGGTCTCCAGGGCCTTGAGGGCCAGGTCATGGGCGCGCTCGGGTTCAATGAGGCCCATCACGGGACCGAGCAGGCGCCAGGTGTCGAACATCCGGTGACATCCTCCTTGAGACCGTGCACATGCGGACCGGACCGTGCTAGAAGTGCGTGGCTCTGGTGAAGGACAGCCTATCAGCCATGGAACAGCTTACCTATTTCGACGGCGCCTTCCATGAAGGCAACCCCATGATCATGGGGCCCCTCGACCAGTCGTTCTGGTTCGCCACGCAGGTCTTTGACGGCGCACGCGCCTTCGACGGCGTCATGCCCGACATCGATCGTCACTGCGAACGGTGCCTGAGGTCCGCGAGGGTCATGGGCATGGAACCGCAGCAGTCGGTCGACGACCTGGTCGACCTCGCAAGCGACATGGCGCGCCGCTTCCCGGCGGATGCCCAACTCTACGTTCGGCCGACCTTCTGGAGCGGTGTCAGCGATTCCCTGTGGGCGGTCCCCGAACTCACCAGGTTCCTGATGGTCCTGGAGGTGGCCCCCATGGCCGAGCCGAAGGGGTTTTCGACGTGCCTTTCCGAACTGCGGCGTCCGGCCCCCGACATGGCGCCCACCCTCGCCAAGGCTTCATGCCTCTACCCGGCGACCGGCGATGCGGTGCGCCGCGCCAGCGCGCGGGGGTTCGACAATCCGGTGATGCTCGACCATGAGGGCCATGTCGCCGAGTTCGCCACGGCCAACCTCTTCATCGTCAGGGATGGTCAGGTGCACACGCCCGTCGAGAACGGCACCTTCCTTGCCGGCATCACGCGCCGCAGGGTGATGTCACTCCTCAGAGACGCCGGCTGGGAGGTCTTCGAGCGTTCCGTTACCTGGGACGAGGTCCGCACCGCTGACGAAGTGTTCTCGACCGGCAACTACAACAAGGTCATGCCGGCCACGCGGATTGACGACCGCGATCTCCAGCCCGGGCCGGCCTACCGCGAGGCCCGCGAACTCTATTTTGCCTATGCCCGCGACAGGGGCCACCGCCTGTAACGCCAGGCGTTTCCAGGTCCATCGAGGTGAGCGCCATGAACAGCGACACGGCCATCAATCGCGCCTGGTGGGATGAGGTCACACCCGTGCACGAGGCCAGCGACTTCTACGACGTCGCCGGCTTCCTCGACGGCCGCAACGCCCTGGGGACGATCGAGCGGCAGGCTGTCGGGGATGTCGCCGGCAGGAAACTCCTCCACCTGCAGTGCCATTTCGGCCTCGACACCCTGTCCTGGGCCAGGCTCGGAGCCGAAGTCGTCGGCGTCGACTTTTCGCCTGCCGCCCTCGCCACGGCAGAGCGTCTGGCGAGGGAGTGCCGCCTGGAATCACGGGCCCGCTTCATCGAGGCCGACGTCACGACCGCCGGCCGGCTCGCCGGAGCGCCCTTCGACATCGTCTTCACCTCGATCGGTGTCCTCGTGTGGATCAGTGATCTCGACGGCTGGGCGGCCACCATCGATACCAATCTGGCTGACGACGGCTTCTTCTATTTTCTCGACTGCCATCCTCTGGCGTTGATCTTTGACGAATCTTCGCCGATCCCCGTCGTGCACTATGACTACTTCCAGGGCACATCACCGATTCACGAACCGGCCGGCAGTCCCGACTATGCCGATCCTTCCTACCGGATCAGGTCCCAGTCGCGCTCGTTCACATGGTCGATTTCCGCTGTCTTCAGCGCGCTGGAAAGACGGGGACTCCGGATCAACGAGGTGTGCGAGTACCCCTTCACCGCATGGCCACAGTTTCCCGACATGAAGCGGGGAGACGACGGCTACTGGCACCGCACTGCAGATGTTCCCCCCATGCCGCTACTGCTCGGGTTCAAGGCACGACGCAAGCGGATTCCGGGGGCTGGGTGAAGGTCACTCCCGGGCGGCATCCTGGCCGACGCGCTGCGCCAGGGCCGCATGGATGAAGCCGTCGAGGTCGCCGTCAAGGACGGCATCGGTATTGCTGGTCTCGTGCCCGGTCCGCAGATCCTTGACCATGCGGTAGGGCTGCAGGACATAGGAGCGGATCTGGTGGCCCCAGCCGATATCGCTTTTTTCGGCATGAAGCGCCTGGGCCTCTTCCTCGCGCCGGCGCAACTCCTGGTCATAGAGCCTCGATTTGAGGACGGCCATCGCCTCGGCCCGATTGCGGTGCTGGGAGCGGTTGTTCTGGCACTGCACGACGATTCCTGTAGGGAGGTGTGTCAGGCGCACGGCGCTGTCGGTCTTGTTGACGTGCTGGCCGCCGGCGCCGGAGGCACGGTAGGTGTCGACGCGCAAGTCGCTGTCGTCGATGGTGATCTCGATACTGTCATCGACGACCGGCGACACGGAGACGCTGGCAAAGCTGGTGTGGCGGCGCATCTGTGAATCGAAGGGTGATATCCGCACCAGGCGATGGACACCCGATTCCGTCTTGGCCCAGCCGTAGGCGCCGTCACCGACAAACTTCAGGGTCGCCGACTTGATGCCGGCCTCCTCGCCAGGGGTCTCGCCGAGGTCCTCGATACGATAGTCCCTGCGTTGCGCCCAACGCCGGTACATGCGCACCAGCATGTCGGCCCAGTCCTGGCTTTCCGTACCGCCAGCGCCGGCATGAACCTCGATGTAGCAGTCGTTGCCATCCGCCTCACCGGAAAGGAGGCTGGCAATGCGCAGTTTTCCGGCGCGCCGGGAGAGCGCCTCGAGTGCCTCGACGCACTGTCCGACAAGCTCCTCCTCGCCTTCGGCCTCGGCCAGTTCGACGAATTCCAGGTGTTCAGCAAGCTCGTCCTGAAGGGTACGCACATTGTCGATGGCGGTGGCCAGCCGCGTACGCTCACGCAGCAGCGCCTGGGCGTTCGCTGAATCGTTCCAGAGTTCCGGATCCTGGGTCAGGTGCTCGAGTTCGTCGAGCCGGGCGTTGGCACGGTCCCAGTCAAAGATGCCTCCGCACGAGGTCAAGACCGGACTCGATGCTGTCCTTCAGTTCGGCAATGGCGGGGCGCATGGTTTCCTCATCTCCTCCGGCCATCACTCGAGGGAGTCAGTAGACGCCCGATGACCTGTCCTGGCCCAGCGATAGCACGACATGCCGGTCCGCCTCAACAGTCGGTTCGCTGCCCGGCCTGAAGGCTTCGGTGATGATCCGGGTGGTGACTTCGCCCGGCAACAGACCGTGGTCGGCATCGATGCGCACGAGACGGACCCCCGGTGGGATTCGGAACGGGATGACGGGTTCGCCGGCAAGTGCTTCAGCCATGAAGAGTTGCCACACAGGCACCGCCACCGACGATCCGGTCTCGCGGTCACCGAGCGTTCCCGGCTGGTCGAAACCGACATAGACGCCAACGGCGAGATCCGGCGAGAACCCGAGAAACCAGGCATCACGATTGTCGTTGGTGGTGCCGGTCTTGCCGGCAAGCGGCCTTTCGAGTGCACGCAGCCGGACGCCGGTCCCCCGGTCCACCACGCCCTCGAGCATGTGCACCATCTGGTAAGCGGTCACCGGATCAACGAGTCTGGGCCTGACGTCCGGAAGTGCAGGAACCGCAAGGTGAGAATCCCACCCCATGGTCCGGCATTCATCACATTCCCTCGTGTCACGCCGCCAGATGGTCCTGCCGTGGCGGTCCTGGATGCGCTCGATCAGTTCGGGACCCACCTCTCTGCCGCCGTTGACGATTGCGGCATAGGCTGCCGTGAGGCGCATCAGGGTGGTCTCGGCGGAACCCAGGGCGACCGGCAGGTAGTAGGGCTGGGAATCCGTGAGAATGCCGAACTTGCGAACATAACCCTCGATGACATCGGGGCCCAGCGTGTTGGCCAGGCGCACGGTCATCAGGTTGCGGGACTTTTCGATGCCCACCCGCAGCGGAACCAGTCCGTAAAACTCCTGGGTGTAGTTGGCTGGACGCCAGAGATCCTGTCCGGCGCCGGGATCGTAGACGAAGGGTGCATCCTCGATCAGCGCCGCAGGGGTATAGCCGTGGTCGAGGGCAGCCATGTAGATGAAAGGCTTGAAGGCGGAACCGGGCTGGCGCAGGGCCTGTGTCACGCGGTTGAACTCGCTCATGGCGTAGCTGAACCCGCCCTGCATGGCGAGCACGCGGCCGGTATGGGGATCCATGGCGACAAGGCCGCCGGACACCTGGGGAATCTGGCGCAGGGCATGGAAACCGGTGCCGTCCGGGTCATCCTTCGGGAGTCTCTCCACCACAACGACGTCACCATGAGCCAGTACGTCATCGGGCCGGCGGGGAACAGGACCGAGCCTGCCGCTGTCGAGCCGTCGTCTCGCCCATGACATGTCTTCGAGGAGGACAAGGCCGTGACTGCCGTCGGCGAACCCGACAACGGCCGCCGTTTCGTTCATGCCGAGGACGACTGCAGTCTGCCATGGGGCAACGTCCATCGAACCGGCAATGGTCTCGAGGGTATCGGTCCAGGAGTCATCGAGGTTCACATTGGTCACCGGTCCACGCCAGCCGTGCCGGCGGTCATAGAGTCCAAGTCCGTTGCGCAGGGCACGGCTGGCGGCCTCCTGGAGTGCCGGATCGATGGTCGACCTGACATAGAGTCCACCGGTGTAGAGCGCATCGGATCCGTACCGGCTGGCAATGGTGCGACGGATCTCCTCGACGGCATATGCGGCGTTGACGAGGGCACGGGACGCGGACCTGCTGACACCCAGGGGCTGGCGTTGAGCCAGCACAGCCTGGCGGTGTGTGATGTGGCCATCCTCCGCCATGCGTGCGATGACCCAGTTGCGTCTGGCGACAGCCTCCTTGCGCCGGCGCTCCGGGTGATAGTTGTTGGGGGCCTTGGGCAGCGCCGCCAGATAGGCGGCTTCGGCAATCGAAAGGGAATCGAGTGACTTGTCGAAGTAGTTGAGCGCAGCCGCTGCCACGCCGTAACTCCCCAGTCCGAGGTAGATCTCATTGAGATAGAGTTCGAGAATTCTCTCCTTGCTCAGGGCCTCCTCGATGCGGAATGCGAGGATCGCCTCCCTGATCTTGCGGCGGTAGGACATCTCGTTTGTCAGCAGGAAGTTCTTGGCAACCTGCTGGGTGATTGTCGACGCGCCCTGCAGCCTGCGGCCCTCGATGGTCGCTTCGACATTGGCAATCACGGCGCGCACGATGCCGAGGGGATCGATGCCTGGATGCGTGAAGAACGTCTTGTCCTCCGCGGAAATGAAGGCCTGCCTCACCCTCAAGGGAATCGCCTGGAGCGGCACGAAGACCCGGTTCTCCACGGCGAACTGCGCCATCAGGCTGCCATCTCCGGCATAGACACGGGTGGCGACCGGGGGTTCGTAACCGGCAAGCATGCGGTGATCCGGCAGGCCCTGGCTGAAATTGGTCCAGGCGGCCATCGCCAGAATGCCGGCAGCAATCAGCATGACGACGAGCAACGACACGAACGCAGTAAGCCATCGCAGCCAGCGTCCTTGCCTTCGCACCGATCTCATCTTGTGCGTTGCGGTCATGCCGCTCTCTTCGCTCGCTCCGCTCAACCCACGCTCACAAGTCCATGTGTCACGCCGATGGCAACGGTCACGGCCGGCGCGACGACATGAAGGTGTCGATGGCCCTGACGACGCCGGCGAGGAACGTGCGCCGCCAGGAGCGATCTCTCATCAGGCGTTCCTCGACCGGGTTGGACATGAACCCCATTTCTATCAGAACCGAAGGGATGTCGGGCGCCTTCAACACCCGAAATCCGGCGAACCTGTGGACGTTCCTGCGCAACTCGGTCACCCGGGTGAGTTCGTCGGCCAGAATTCCGGCGAATTCCGACGAAGCGTTCTTGGTTTCCCGCTGTGCCAGGTCGATCAGGATGTTGGTGGTGACCGGATCGTAGTCGATGCTGATGAAATCGACTCCCTCGATGAGATCGGACCGGTTCTCCTTCCTCGCGAGGGCTTCGGCCTCCTTGTCCGAGGCGGTTTCCGACAGCGTGTAGACACCGGTGCCCCTGACGCTCGGGTTGTCGATCGAATCGGCGTGAATTGAGATGAAGAGGTCCGCGCCCGCCGCACGGGCGAACAGGACGCGGTCGGCAAGACGCAGGATCCAGTCGCCATCACGGGTCATGACAACGTGGTAGCGGCCGGTTTCCTCCAGCATGGCCTTCAGCTCGCGTGCGGCGGCCAGGACAATGTCCTTCTCGTGGGCACCGCTGGCGCCAACGGCGCCTGGGTCCGGACCGCCATGACCGGGATCGAGAACGATGATCGGCACCGGCGGGGAAGGCTTGAGGCCGGGCTTGAGGAAACCGTCATCCTCCACCGCGTCGTCGGACGGCACGGGCACGGCACGTGGCGCGATATCGAGCACGATCCGGTGGCCGTAGTCGCCCTCCGGTTGCAGGACCAGGGTGTCCTGCACCACCCCGGGTTCGACAAGGTCAAGCACGACGCGCGTCATGTCGACGGCAGGCGTGCCGAAGCGGGCGCGCACGATGAGACCCGCGTCGATACCGCGTTCCCTCTCGGACATCGTCCGCGACACCTGCGGGAGATCAACGACGATTCTCGCAGGATCGTCGAGCGTGAAGGTGTGGAAGTCCGCCGGTCCATCGAGGTCCATGACAAATCGTGTCAACTCCCCCGACACACCGGCCCTCACGTTGACGAGAACTGTATCGCCGGCAAGGGCGGGGCCATGCCTCCCCGACACCATCAGGGTCAGCATGATCACGGTCATGACCGCCTTGATGTATCCGGGGCTTGTCGGACGCATGTGACACGTTGTAGGATATTGATGTTGCCTGGTCACTGCCAAAGGATGGCAGGAGGAGGTTGCGGACGACCCGCGACCTCAAGACAGCGCAACGGGAGGTGCCGTTTCCGGCACCGAAACTGGAACAACCGTGACCCTTGCACCAGATCATACCCGTGGCATGAACCGAATCCCGATTTCGGTCCTGCAAGCCGTGCACGCTGCCCGTGCCGCGGATGACTCATGGTGGAGGCGTCACCCAACCGAGACGGCAGTGCGACGGCGATATTCCAGCGTCACGGCACCTGCCGACAGGATCATCTGGACCATCCATGACCACACGCATGCTCATCGACGCGGGCCACCCCGAAGAAACCCGCGTTGTCGTTTCCGACGGACATGAACTGCAGGAATTCGACGTCGAATCATCTGTCAAGACACAGATCAAGGCCAACATCTATCTCGCCAAGGTCGTCCGCATCGAGCCTTCGCTGCAGTCCGCCTTTGTTGAGTACGGAGGCAACCGCCACGGGTTCCTGCCATTCAGCGAGATTCACACAGACTACTTTCAGGTTCCCGTATCCGACCGCGACGAGATCACCGCGGAACAGGCGAGACTTGTCGAGGAAGCAAGCCTCGACGACATCAACGAGGACGAAGCGGGAGACCCGGCAGAGGGCGAGTCCGTTCCCGCCGAGTCAGGTGCCTCTTCGGCACGGGGAGGACGCCGCCGCCAGCAGGATGATCGCGAAGATCATCCAGAAGCAATCCTTCATGCGGCCATCCTCCAGCGCGGTTACCGCATCCAGGAGGTGATCAGGAAGAACCAGATCCTGCTGGTTCAGGTCACCAAGGAGGAACGCGGCACCAAGGGCGCCGCACTCAGTACCTATCTGTCGATTGCCGGACGCTACTGCGTGCTGATGCCCAATACGCCCCGTGGTGGTGGCATCTCGCGCAAGATCACGGATCAGGCACAACGCCGCCGCCTCAAGGAAGTTGCTGCGGGCCTCGACATTCCCGAAGGCATGGGACTCATCATCCGCACCGCGGGTCAGAACCGCTCGCGCCCGGAAATCCGCCGTGACTACAACAGCCTCCTCAAGCAATGGGAAGACTTGAGGGACAAGACGTTGAAGAGCACGGCCCCCTGCCTCATCAGGGAAGAGGCCAGCATCATCAAGCGGGCGATCCGCGACCTCTACACCAAGAGCGTGGACGAGGTGCTCGTGGAAGGTGCCGAAGGCTACCGCACCGCAAAGGCGTACATGAAGTTCCTCATGCCGAGCCATGCCTCGAGGGTGAAACTTCACCGGGAACCGGTTTCCCTTTTCCACACCTTCGACGTGGAAAAGGAAATCGATGCCATGCACAGCCCCGTGGTGCCGCTCGCCTCAGGTGGATCCCTCGTCATCAATCCGACCGAGGCGCTCGTGGTCATCGACGTCAACTCCGGGCGTTCCACACGCGAACGCTCCATCGAGGAAACGGCCCTGAAGACCAATCTCGAGGCGACCCGCGAAATCGCTCGTCAGATGCGGTTGCGGGATCTTGCCGGCCTTGTCGTCATCGACTTCATCGACATGGACGACCGCCGCAACGACGCCACCGTGGAACGCCGCATGAAGGAGGCGGTGAAGAGCGATCGCGCCCGCATTCAGGTTGGCCGCATCAGCCACTTCGGCCTCATGGAACTCTCCCGCCAGCGCCTGCGTCCCAGTCTCGAGGAAGCCATCTCGGCGCCGTGTCCGACGTGCAACGGTTCGGGATACATGCGGTCGACCGAGTCGACTGCGCTGCACGTGTTGCGCGGTATCGAAAGTGCGGCAGCGGCCAGGTCCGGCGGCCCACTCCTTGTCACCGCTCCGACGGCCATCGCATTCCAGCTGCTCAACCACAAGCGGCTCATGCTGACGGGAATCGAGAATCGCTACAAGGTCACGGTGACGATCGAGGCCGATGACCGGCTGCTGGCGCCCGACTTCCGCATCGATACCGGAGAGACCGGAGCGACCGCCCACTCTCCGCAGGACGACGCGGCACAATCTCCCGACGAGCCCTCACCTCCACGACGCCGTAAGCGTTCGCGACGCCGGCGCCGCGACGCCGGCAGTGAGGCGGATCCGGATCCGGTGAAAGCCGAAGCTCAGGAAAGCGAGGACGAGACCGCCGAACAGGGAGAGCGCAAGCGCCGCCGGCGGGGCAGACGCGGTGGTCGACGGCGCAAGACCAACGGGGAAAACGTCCAGCAGACCGCCGGCGAGGACCGCCAGGAACAGCGGGGTGACACCGGACCGGCACCAGCCGGGGACACCACGCCTGCACCTTCGTTGCCGAGTTAGGGCGCATTCCTGCTCAGGAACGTTCGCCGGGCGAAGCGATCGAGTCCACCTCTTCAACTGGTGTTTGTCTGAGTCCGGTCAGCGCACTGCCGGATCCTCGTCCGCCCGCGCGCGCCGGCCTTGCGTCGGCGATGCCATTCACGTGTCGTCGACGAGGATGCGAAACGGGCCGTTGATCATGGAGGCGGTGACGCAACCGGTCACGGCATGCGATGAGTGAATGCTTCCGGGAGGAAGGCTCACGCAATCGTCGATCCGATAGGTGGTCCCGTCGGAATCCGTCAGGCTGCCGTCGAGAATGACGAACTCCTCATAGCCGATGTGTTCATGCGCCGCTGAAGTCGCTCCCGGTGGAAAGTGCACGATGTAGAATCCCTCGGCGGTAGCCGGATTGCCGCGGATATCGTGCCACACAAGCGGACGGCCCGAATCGGGCAGTCCCGGATATGGCTCGAAGGCGGCGGTCCTCCAATTGGCTACCTTGCGGGCATCGGTCCGGGCCAGAGATCCTCCCTCCCTGTCGGAGGCAGGGGCCGTGTAGCAAAGCAGCGTCGAGCCGTGGGGCGACCCGGCACGATGGAAGGTTCCGGGGCGATAGCTGACGAAATCGCCGTCCACCAACTCCAACCCGTCACTGTCAGACAACGAACCATCCAGGACAACAAACTCCTCGCGCACCCCTGCACCAAACTGGGGCATGGACTTGCCCGGTGGGATGTTCAGCAGAAAGAAGCCGTTGTCGGGCCACGACCCATCGCGAACGGGATGCCACGCCAGGCCGGCGCCACCAGGAAACGGCCGCCAACTGCAAGTTCTCCAGTTGACCACGGCACGGCCGTCGAGGTTCCAGTCGGGATTCATGACATCCTGCCCCGGTCCATGACCATTGGACAGGTGGTTTCGAGCGTCTGGATCATGACGCCAGAAAGGCCCGTTTCGACGGGATCGAGCGTCGGAACAAACTCGCGGAAATCGCCGTCTACCTCAACGATCAGCATGATGCCGGTTACCCTTCGGGTCCAGGACTTCGATTAGCGACGCGATCTCGTGATGCCCATGACCGAGGTTGATGCCTGCCTCAACGATGCGTTCGATTGCCGCCGCCAGTCCGGAGTCGACGCCGATCTCCCGGCAGCACGGCGCCACCTGCCCACAGGCATACGCGTGCGTCAGGAGGGTTCCTTCGCGCGCGGAATAGTCGCCATTCCGGAGAACCCCGGCGGTGACGCCGTCTGGAAGCTTCCAGTTCCATTCATCGACCATGAGACGGAGGTAGAGGTCGAGTGAGATTCCAGCCGCGCGACAGATTGCCGCGCCATGCAGCAGACCCAGGGCGTGCGCGTAGTAGAAGGCAAAGAAAGCCTTGTCGAACATGGTTGCGATGCCCGGCCGATCACCCACGAGGCGCGGTTTGGATCCCATGGCGTGGAGCACCTCGTGGCAGGCGTGAAACACCGCAGGCTCGCCAGAATAGACGATGACGCAATCGCCCTCTCGAACATCTTTCGGATAGCCAAGAATCGATCCCTCGAGGTAACCAATTCCATGACGAGCGGCCCAGACCGCAACATCAAGGGATTGTTGCGGTGTCGTCTGGCTGAGCTGGACGAGCGTCTTGCCCGCAAGCATCCGACCTGCCTCGGATGTAACCACCCTGTCGGCCACGGCTCCGTGGTCTGTAAGGCAGGTGATGACGACATCACATTCGCCGACGCCGCCGGTGATCGAGGGCGCCTGCGTCGCTCCGGCATCAACGGCAGGCTGACACCGTTCGCTCGTCCGGTTCCAGACAGTGACGGCCAACTTCTTCTGCAGCAATGCGTCCGCCAGGGCCGACCCCATCAGACCCATGCCGATAATCATGGCGCGCATATCACGGTCTCCCATCGGTCAGTTTGCCAGGCTGTGGAGTTGGCCAGCCCACGCTGAGTGGTCCGGCCGGATTGGTAGCGCATGGTTGTACCGTACACCACGCTGACCGTCTGTAGCGGAAACAGGCGCATCCCGCGCTCGGGGAAGTTCCGAATGTCTGATGACGCTGACCTGCGTGCACGGTCATCGGAACGTTGACGTGAACCGCCACCTCGGGGAGGAGGTCTTCACCGAGGAGGCCTGCTCGCGGAAACCGCATTCGCGCCAGAGCACGCCCCGCCTGAGAACGGCGGGATGGAGGCCACGGCCGTATAGGGGATCAGCGGCGTATGCCGATGCCCCGTCCGGAGAGCGACGGGCGTCCGAGACTGTCGTGGGCGGCCTGCACGGCGGCGAGGCGGCGGGCTGTCGCCTCCGGAAATCGGCACGGACGGCGGGTCTCGCGATCCATGAGGATCTCGATCAACTCGAAGGACGCGGCGACATAGTTCTGCCGCTCCTGGATCATGGTCAGGAAGCTCACGATCTTGTTGTGGTCGTGATCGATGAGCTGGGCGGTGATGAGGAGCGGATCATCGAGCAGGACCTCCCGAATGTACCAGGAGGTGTCCTGGAGGGCGAAAACGGTGGCGCCATGCGCGGCGAGGGCCTCCCGCGACAATCCGAGAGCGGCATAGAACGGCCCGGTCGCCCGGTCGAAGAGTGTTGTGTACGAGCGAATGCCCATGTGACCGTTGTGATCGACGAGATCATGGGTCACGGCAAGGCGCAATGCCTCGAAGGGAGCCCCGATCACCACCGGCATGCCGTCAGTCGGGTACCCGCGGATCGGTGACCGCCACACAGCTGTTCGGGGCATTGCGCAGACCGTCGGGACAGTGAATGGCGAGCACGCGGCCGATATCGGCAACCGCCTCCACCGCATGTCCGCGCTGCGCGAGCGCCTCCCCGGCTTCGCCCTCGGCGAAGACCACATGAGGGAGGCCGGGGTGATGCACCCGCACGCGACGGACGGCATCATCCAGCGATGCGCCTTCGTCGAGAACGTCGGTCAGGGCCTGCGCCATGATGACGGGCGATGCAGATCCTCCTGTCGCCGTGCCGGCAAGGACCACCGAACGCAACACGTGGTTGACCACGATCACGGGGAGCAGGGATTCATCGGTCCCGGACGACGCCGGGATGACGATGCCGGTCCCGGGCAGCACGGACCCGTCACCGAAGAGGCCATTCAAGGTGAAGACACAGGCCACCGCATTACCCATGCGGTCGGCGGTGACAACGCCCGTGGCATGGGGCGATTCGACGAGCGGCACCGGTGATCCCGGCAGCGCCGCCGAATCCGTTGCCCGGGTAGCGCTGTAACTCTCCATCAGGTGCCCCGCGGTGCCGGAACCGCGTGCCACGGCCAGGCGCAGGGCCACCTCGGCAAGCAGGTGGTGCCTCTCTGCATCGCGGTCCACCGATCCGGCGGCGTCCAGCAGAGCGAGAGCTGTCAGTGCCGAGGTTCCCGCATCGATGGTCACGCCCGGCACCTGCACGATCAGATCGGAGGCCAGCAGTCCACGCTCGAGAGCGAATGTTGCCGGATCCGACCACGCCACCGCATAGGCGCCGAGCTCTTCAGGGGTGATCGCGCGTCCCGCTTCATGGGCCGCTTCCATGATGCTCCGGGCCGTCCCGCCACGATAGAAATCGGTGGCTCCCCGGGTCCTGATCCCAGACAGCATGTCCGACAGTTCGAACTGAACCAAAGTGTCGCCGACAACCGGTATGCCGCCTTCCGGAGACGCAAAGAGTCGCCTGGTTTGCGCGTCGCCGAAAAGGGTGCCGGAGGCGTCCTCGAGATCGCGTGCAAGAGCCGGCGACACCCGCACACCGAACCGTGCTGCTCGTTCGGCAGGAACCAGCAGATCATGCCATGCGAGATTGCCATGAACGGCCTGCAGGGCCGACATGCCGCGCACGGCTCCCGGGACCGGTAGACCGGTTCCCTTCGTGGCGGCCGGGCGGCTGCGGAAATCCAGAAGCCTTGTCTGGTTTTCCGCTTCCTCGTATGACAGGCACAAGCCTCCGGAAGCGAGCGAAACCCGTGAGGGATAACTGACCGCCGCCATGAAGAAGTATGCCACCGCCGCATCCGCGGCAGTTCCTTCCCGTGCCAGCACCTCCATGGCAACCCGGCGCGACAGTGCATCCTCGCCCGCCACCAGGCCGGTCTCTCCGCTGCCCACGACGCGGCCGACGGGCGGTCCATCCTCATCCATGGTCCCGCAGGCGACGGTCGCGAGGGTCAAAGTCAGAACCAGTGCACGCAATACGGGGCTGTCTGTTCGCGCAATTGTATTCAGCATGAGTGTCCTTGCGGCCCTGTGCTGCGGAGCAGACGGCACCCGGGCCCAGTCGGGTCAGACCCTGTCGCTTTTCCGTGACGCCGAGATCGAGAATATCATCGCCGACTATGCCGAACCACTGTTCCGGGTCAACGGTCTCGACTTCGACAGGTTCTCCATCCATCTCGTGGCCGATGACAGTCTCAATGCCTTCGTTGCCAACGGCAAGCACTTGTTCCTGTTCAGCGGTCTGCTGCGGCGCAGCGACGATCCGGGCATGGTGATCGGCGTCATTGCCCACGAAGTCGGCCATCTGGCCGCAGGTCACCTGACGATGGTCCGGGGCGCCCTCGAAGACGCCTCGGCAATGGTCATTCTCTCGACACTGCTCGGAGTCGGTGTCGGCCTCCTGGGAGGCGGCGAGGCGGGCATCGCTGTCGCCGCGGCGGGGCAGCAGCTGGGGACCCGCACGTTCACCCGTTTCAGCCGCATTCAGGAGTCGGCCGCAGACCAGGCAGCCCTGAGGTCTCTCGAACTGACCGGTCAGTCGGCGGAAGGGCTTCGCGACCTGATGAGTGACCTTGCGGAATCGGAGCTCTTGCTGTCCTCGTCCTCCGAGATTCCGTGGTTCCTGACTCACCCCCTCAGTACGGAACGCATGCACACGATGAATGCTCATATCGAGCGTTCCGCCTTCAGTGGCGTCGCCTTCGACCCGGACAAGATCGACCGCCACAGGCGCATGATCGCCAAGATCACCGGATTTCTTCTCGATCCCGGAGCCACATACCGTACCTATCCGGATCCTCAGGAGTCGGTCTATTCCCGCTATGCCTGGTCCATCGCCCACTACAGGGAACGCCTGATGGACGAGGCGCTGGCCCTCATCGACGGCCTGATCGCGGATGAACCGGAGAACCCCTGGTTTCACGAGCTGCGCGGCCAGATGCTCTACGAGACCGGTAACATTGCCGCCTCTGTTCCTTCCTACGCACAGTCGGTGAAGCTGGCCCCAGGGGAACCGCTGCTGCGGATCAACCTGGCACGCAGCCTGCTGCAACTCGACGAGACAGCCGGCTGGCGCGAGGCGGTTCGCCATCTCGACGAGGCTCGTGTCCATGAAAGCGACATGCCGGTGACATGGAGCCTGCTTGGCCATGCCTTCGAAAAGCTGGGCGATGCGGCACGGTCCCGGGTTGCCCGTGCCGAGATGCACTATCTGAGAGGCGAACTCCGTCGCGCCCGCGTCCTTGCACGGGACGCGATCGATGGCCTCGAGACAGGGACCACCGACTGGTTTCGTGCCACCGACATCCTGGCCGCCACGGACTTCCTGGAAGGGGGGTGACCGCCGGCAGCAGTTGCACCGGCCGGCAGGGCAGTGTGAAATGGGTCGTCGTTCCATGCCGGGAGGAGGTGCCCCGGCGAGGGCGGCTGCGGCTTCTTGGGGATGACATGCCCGGTGATATCCGAATCCTGATTCTCAATGGACCCAATCTCAACCTTCTCGGCACAAGGGAACCGGGGGTCTACGGTCTGCAGACACTGTCCGACATCGAGGATGCCGTGCGCCGGCGGGCTGGTGAGCTTTCCATGGTGGTGGACTTCCTGCAGAGCAACCACGAAGGCGAACTGATCGATGCCATCCAGAGCGCCGGTGACCAGACGAACGCGGTGGTCATCAATGCCGGCGGACTGACTCACACGTCTGTGGCTCTCGCGGACGCCCTCAGAGCTTTCGACGGTGTCATTGTCGAGGTCCATCTCTCCAACATTCACGCCAGGGAACCCTTCCGGCACCATTCGCATGTGGCGGCTGTCGCCGAAGGGTCGATTTGCGGATTCGGTGGCCACGGCTACATACTGGCCTTAGAGGCCATTCACACCATTGTCGGATCTCCTTCACCATGAGCCATGAACCCTTTCCGCTCGACGCGGAGGCGATCCGGGAACTGGCGCGCCTGCTCGAGGAAACCGGTCTTGTTGAAATCGAGGTGGAAGACGCCGGACGCAAGCTGCGCGTTGTACGCGGACAAGACTCCGTTTCCGCCTTCCCCTTGCCCCAGGCCGCCGTGCATCCGCCGGAAACGGCTCACGCCGCGCACCCTTCGGAAACTCCCCAGGAAACCGTTGGCGAGGGTGCCGTTCGCTCGCCGATGGTCGGCACCGCCTATCTGGCGGCCGAACCCGGTGCGACCTCCTTCGTGACGGTGGGGGACGAAGTCGCGGAGGGCGACACCTTACTGATCGTCGAGGCCATGAAGGTCATGAACCCGATCCTCGCACCCCACGGCGGCACCGTGACCCAGATTCTCGTCTCCGACGGCAGGCCGGTCGAATACGGCCAGGTTCTCATGGTCATCGACCCGGCGCATGTTTGACAAGGTTCTCATTGCCAATCGAGGGGAAGTAGCCCTTCGCATTCATCGAGCCTGCCGGGAAATGGGTATCCGCACCGTTGCTGTCCATTCCGAGGTGGATACCAACGCGATGCATGTCCGCCTTGCCGATGAGAGTGTGTGCATCGGACCGGCGCCGGCACGTGACAGTTATCTCAATGTTCCGGCCATCCTTGCGGCCGCCGAGGTCACCGGCGCCGATGCCATCCATCCCGGATACGGCTTCCTGTCCGAGAACAGCCGGTTTGCCGAGATCGTCGAGGAACATGGCATCACGTTCATCGGGCCGGGTAGCGAACATATCCGCCTGATGGGCGACAAGATGGCGGCGCGCAACAAGGCCCGGGACCTCGGGATCCCGGTTCTGCCAGGGTCCGACGGCGTCGTGCGAGACGCGGTCGAGGCCGCCACGATCGCTCAGGAGATTGGCTATCCGGTCCTCCTCAAGGCGGCATCCGGCGGAGGCGGGCGCGGTATTTCCCTCGTGGAGGACGACTCCCGCATGGAAGCGATCTTTGCCCGGTCGAGGCGCGAGTCGGAGGCTGCATTCGGCGACGGATCCCTCTACGTCGAGAAGTTCCTGACCAATCCACGCCATATCGAGATCCAGGTCGCCGGTGACCTCGAAGGACGTGTCGTTCACCTCGGCGAACGCGACTGCTCGGTGCAGCGCCGTCATCAGAAGATCGTCGAAGAGGCGCCGAGTCCGGCGCTTAACGCCGGCCAGAGGCTCGCCATTGGCGAACTCGTCGTCGATGCGATGGCCAGGCTTGGTTACCGGAATCTCGGGACGGTGGAATTCCTCTATGAGGACGGTGCGTTTCACTTCATCGAGATGAACACCCGGTTGCAGGTCGAGCACCCCGTCACGGAAATGGTGACCGGCATCGACCTCGTGCGCGAACAGATCCGCCTTTCCTCCGGCGCACCGCTCAGCTTCCGCCAGGATGACGTGACGATGACCGGTCATGCGATCGAATGCCGGATCAATGCTGAGAGTCCTTTCTCCTTCATGCCCTCGCCAGGCCAGGTGACCACCTACCACGCGCCGGGAGGCATGAGTGTTCGGATCGATTCGGCGCTCTACTCCGGCTATACGGTACCTCCGACCTACGACAACCTGATCGCCAAGCTGGTTGTGTGCGGACGCAATCGCAATGAAAGCATGATGCGATTGAGACGGGCACTCGAGGAATTCGCCATCGACGGCATCGAGACTACCATCCCGCTCCACCAGGCGCTTCTCGGCAACCAGGACTTCGCCAATGGTCACTACGACGTGACGTGGCTGGAACGCTTCCTTGCCTCCGCAACCTGAACCGGACGAAGCGGCTGGACTGACCACACCGATGCTCCTGTCTGCCTATGCCAGGGGTCTCTTCCCCATGGCGAGCCACCGGTTCGACAGAAATCCGGAATGGGTGTTTCCATACCGTCGCGGCATCATCCCCCTGAACCGCTTTCACGTGCCGCGCAGTCTCGGAAAGGTGTTGAGACGAGGTGGTTTCGAGATCACCGTCAACCGGGCTTTCGCCAGGGTGATTGCCGCCTGTGCCAGGCCGACTCCCGGGCGGGAGAACACCTGGATCAGCGTCGGCATCGAGAGGGCCTATACCAGATTGCACCAAGAGGGCCACGCCCACAGTGTCGAGTGCTGGATGAACGGCGTGCTGGCTGGCGGTCTCTACGGTGTCCAGCTGCGCGGAGCCTTCTTCGGTGAAAGCATGTTTTCCGACATCACCAATGCCAGCAAGGTGGCGCTGGTCCACCTTGTCGGACGTCTCGTCAAGGGTGGCTTCATCCTTCTCGACATCCAGTTCGTCACCGATCATCTGCGCATGTTCGGCGCCATTGAGATTACCGGAGCGGACTATCTGGAGCGCCTCGACAGGGCGCTCTCGATCGAGAGCGCCGACTTCTACTGCCTTCCCCGGTCGATACAGTCCAGAACCCAGATGTCGTAGACCGGGTGCTCGAGCGCCGACACGCCCGGAGTTCCGGCAAACATCCAGCCGCTGAAGACCTCTGCCGAATCACCCGAACGCCCGTCCCGGATCTCGAGGAAGGAAGCGCTCTCGGGCGTCTGCCAGGGCGGTGTCTTGCGGCACGCCCTGACGGTCACCTGCAACGTACCGAAGGACCCCGTTTCGCCCACGCCGATGGCGAAGGCAAAGGCATGGCCGGTCACCTTTTCCATTCCGCCAAGGACGACCGTATCATGGTCCTCGAACACCTGCTCGGCCTCAGCATCGCCGCCCGTGACCACGGCCAGGAAGATGCAGGCAATCAGGCGAAGGGCTTGTCCAGCGTTGCCACCAGATCCGCGAGCACCTTCCGCATCTGCTGTTCGTCGCATCCCATCACCACCGCATCTTCGAGCGCGTCCTGTGCCATGTCACGAAGCTCGTCAAGATTGTCCTTCAGCACGGCGAGCTTGTCATGGCAGCCAACGGGCTCACCGTCGGGCGAGAGCCATGTTTCGGGCAGCCAGACCGGTCGCTGATCCATGAACCCGCGCCTTCGCTATTCTTCGAGGCCGCCGAACATCGACCGCGATACAGCATCAATCAAATTGATCGCCCCCTGGGTGTCGGTGAAGAGATGACCGTCACCAGCAACCTCGCCCGTACCCGGGTGGAGGGACACATAGTGACCACCGAGCAGGCCTGCCGAGGTGATTGCAACGAAGGTGTCGCGTGGCAGGCTGACACCGGGTTCAACGGTCATGGCGACTCTTGCCAGGTACCAATCGGGATCGAGATCCAGTCCCGTCACCTGGCCGACCCTGATACCGGCAATGCGCACATCGTCACCGGCCTGCAGACTGCCGATGTTCTCGAACTCCGCGTGAAAGACCGTGCCGTTGCCGTCGGAAATGTCCACCCTCTCGTAGACGAAGACCACGAAAGCCACCGCAACAACGATGACGGCGGCGCCGACAAGGGTTTCGAGTGCCCGCCCGCCCATCTCAGGGAGTTCCTGATTCCTCTTCCGGGCGCCATGCCTCGTAGTCGCCGCTCGCCGGTGCCCGTCTGCCGCCGCGCAGAAGGTGTCCCTTCGGCAGCCAGGCCTGACCGGTCCCGGTGAGATTGGGCTGGTGTTCCCTTTCCCATGTCCTGGTCTCCAGAGGCGCACGGCTCGGCGGTTCGGCGATCGTGCGATGCAGCCAGGCATTCCAGCCGGGCGGCACCCTGGAGGCCTCGGCTGCGCCCCGGTACATCACCCAGCGGCGGCGCCACCGGCCCTCAGCCACACCCCGTTCCTGGTAGTAGCGGTTGCCGAACTCGTCCTCGCCCACGGGCTCGCCCTTCCAGGTTGTGAAAAGCCACGTGCCGATCCTCGACATGCACAACTCCCGTCCGAATCAGGTGGGCGCCATCATGCGCTCCCGGCTGCCGAGAATCCAGAGAGTTGACGCACGAAGGACAGGTTGCAAGGTACAGACTGCCTGGGTTAGGTTTCACCGGCCATCGACGAGATCCGGGACGACAACACATGATTATCTCCTCCGACAGCCAGAACGGCGTGACCATTGTTTCGATCAATGGTCGCGTGGATGGGGCATCCGCCCCTGAGCTGGAAGGTGAACTCTCCTCCAGGATTCGCGATGGATCCGTTCGTATCCTGCTGGACTGCAGCGAGATGAACTACATTTCCAGTGCCGGTCTGCGTGTCTTTCTCCTGGCAGCCAAACGGTGCAAGCAGGCCGGGGGTCTGCTGTCCATTGCGGCTCTGCAGCCATCCTGCAGGTCGGTCATTGAAATGGGCGGATTCCACACGATCATCGACTGCTACGACTCCCGCGACGAGGCACTCGCGGCCAACGCCTGAGCCATACTAGAGATGCTGACTTTCATCGAAGAAATCCTCCTTCTGACACTGGATGACGAGAACGGATCATTCCTTCCCATCCGTGACAACACGATGGATTACGTGCTGGCCGGTGCCGCACTGCTCGACCTCGCCTTCATCTACCGCATCGACACGGATCCCGAGCGTCTCATGCTCATCGACCGGACGCCGCCTGGCATCCCGATGCTTGACCGTGTCCTGGAACGCATCGCCGGTTCCGCCGAGGACAAGAACACGCGCGACTGGGTCGAGACACTGGCCCGTGAAGAAGCCGAAAACCTGCGCGAAGCCGCCCTCGCCAGGCTGGTGGACCAGGGTATTCTGGAGACCCAGGACAAGAAGTTCCTGTGGGTCTTCCGCGCGCGCCGCTATCCGGCCATCGACGGAACTGTCCAGCGTGAAGTGAAACACCGCATCGCCGACGTCCTGCTGTCCGACCAGGTGCCCGATCCCCGGGATGTCGCGATCATCTCCCTCGCCGACTCCTGCGCCATCCTGCGCAGCATTTTCTCGGACCACGGCATGGATTCGCTGCGACCGCGTATCGACCAGGTCCGCAAGCTCGACCTCATCGGCCGGGAGGTGTCCGACACCATCGAGGAAATCGAACGCACCATGGCGATGGCCATGGCCCGTATTCCGCACTAGGACGGTCACTCTGGCGGCATGCGTGTGTGTGCGGTGCCGCGCGTCCTCGGGGACCCGGGAGAGATCATGTTGTTGAATGCCCTGCCGGATGCTAGAGATTCGTCAGCCCGGCAAACGGAGCCAATGAGCCAATCCACACGTGTCGAGGGAGCAGGTGATGAGTGATGACGTCAAGAAGTGGGGTGACGAGGAATTCTGGGGAATCGGCTATGAGTACGACCCGCAGTTCTTCCTGACCGAACGGCAGCAGGAGATCCAGAAGGATCTCATCGAGCTGTGCCGGACCACACTCAGGGTGAACGCCGTCGAATCGGATCGCGGCTTCATCTTCCCGCGCAAGAATTTCGAGGCCCTCGCGTCCAAAGGCCTTCTCGGCCTCTTCGTTCCCGAGGAGCTCGGCGGCATGGGCGAGAACCACGTCGCCATGTGCATGGTCGTGGAAACCGTGGCCCGCTACGGCTGTCCGTCGACAGCGATGTGCCTCACCATGCACTATGGCGCCTGTTCGGCAGCCCTCTTCCGCTACCACGACAACGAAGCCATCAGGGATATCGTGTCACGTCTCGACCGGGACGTTCTGGTCGGAACCCTGTCCTATTCCGATCCCGAGACGGGCTCGCATTTCTGGTATCCCATCTCGTCGGGAGCCGAGGCGACCGAGGACGGTTGGAAGGTCACCAAGAAGGCCTCCTGGACGACGTCGGGCGGCTTTGCCGACTGGTACATCGTGCAGACCACGTCGCCGGATTTCGGCGGCGACTATTCGGATCTCTCCGTGTGGCTGATCCTGGCCGACGAGGTCGAGGCCGATGTCGCCGGCTGGGACGGCATGGGCATGCGCGGCAACCAGTCGGGGGCGCTCCTGGTGGATGGCGTCTCCATCCCGAAGAACCGCCTCGTGGGTCCAAAGGGCGACGGAGCGGTCTCCAACGACGAGACCGTGGATCCGTTCTTCCTTCTCAATTCCTCGTGCTCCTGGAACGGCATTGCCATGGGCATGATCGATATCGCCAAGAGGCACACGACGCGCAAGCGGCATGTCGACGTCGGCTTGCGGGTGTGCGACTACCCCACCATCCAGGACTACGTCGGGGAAGCGATCATCGGCACCAACGCCAGCCGGATGATGACGTTCGGCCTTGCCAAGGCCCTCGACGAACTCACCGGAAACTGTGACTGGTCGCTTCACCGGGATCTGGAGGTCGCGCCGCGCGCCGACCTCTTGAACCAGCTCTGGCAGGTCAAGTTCCAGGCGGCCAAGAACGTGCACGAGGTCTCGGACAAAATGCTCCACGCCTGCGGCGGCACCGCCTACAAGGCGGGCCTCGGCATGGAACGCCTGCTGCGCGACGCCAAGGCCGGCTGGGTCATGGGTCCGACCAACGAGGTTCTCCGCCAGTTTGTCGGCAAGCACGCGCTTCTCGGCTTCGATTCCCTCGATTACTGGAATACGTCCATCAATCACCGGTCCATCGACAACGAGGTGAAGAAGATGTCCGCCGAGGAAAAGAAGGCCCTGGCGGATCGCCTGCTCGAGGAAGCCGGCGCCGCTGCCGAATAGCCCCTCCCCTCATGTCGTCGACGCAAGCGTACCTTGTGTCGACGATGTCCTCCACCGGTACGATTCCGGAGCGAAGTTGCGTGGTTGCCGCCCTCTCGAGGGCGGCAGTTCCACCACCATGTCACTGCTCGAGATCGTCCGCTCGGACGGCCGTCCGGCGCGCCTCGTGCTGCGCCGGTGCGGGAGGGCCAATCTGCGTGCCAATCCCGATTCCGCCGACGCGGAGTTCCGCCTTCTGACGCATCTGGCGGCCCTTGGATATCCGGTGCCACGGGCGCTGTCTCACGAATCATCCTCAACGGCGTCATGGCTGCTACTTGAACACCTCGAAGGTGAACCGGCCTGGCATCCGCCCGAGGGGCATGCCCTGGCAATGGCCGGATTCCTCGTGAGTCTGCACACGATTGCACCCGGCAACGCACTCCCCTTCGTGCCACGCCAGACCATGCCTGATGCTCCGGCATCCACCCTTCTCGATCTGCCGGCGGATCTCGACTGGCCGCCCGGCGCACCGGACACGCGCCGGCTGCTCCACGGCGACTTCTGGACCGGCAACGTTTTGTGGCGCAATGGCGGACTTGCGGGGGTGATCGACTGGGAGGATGCCATGATCGGCGATCCCCTTGCCGATCTCGCGATTGCCCGCTCGAACCTCGTGTGGACCCACGGCACCGGAGCCTGCCGCGCCTTCACGGCGCACTACGGCAACGCCGTGGGCCTCGACCCGCACCGCCTGTGGCTGTGGGACATCCATGCCGCCGTCATCATGGCGCCACACGCCGGAGACTATGCCTCCGACTGGCAGGATCTCGGCCGCAGGGACGTCAGCGAAGCAGTGATTCTCGAGCGGCTCCAGGAACTCGTCGACGGTGCCGTGATGCCGTGATCAGGACCGCGGGCGTTCCTTCTTCGGATCATAGAAGGGGAAGGGCACCACGGTCGCCGGAATGCGCTTCTGGTGTCCGTCCATCTTGCCTACCTCGACCTCGTCACCGATTGACGCATGGTTCACATCCATGCGGGCCAGCGCGATGTTGCGATTGAGCAACGGCGATCGCATGCCGCTCGTGACGACACCCACCTGCGCCCGACCAACACGTACGCAGTCGCCATGGGCCGCTGCCTCGGCGCCCTCTAGTTCCAGCCCGACAAGCTTGCGCTGAGGGTGGGCCTTGCGGCGTTCGAGGGCCTGGCGGCCGACGAAGTCCTCCTCCGTCGTCTTCAGTCCCACCGTGAACCCGATTCCGGCCTCGAACGGGTCCGTCTGGTCATCGAATTCCTGCCCGGCGAAAATCAGTCCCGCCTCGATGCGCAGGAGATCGAGACCCTCGAGACCCAGAGGCAGGATACCGTGGGGCTCACCGGCCTCGAACACGGCATCCCAGACCTCTTCGGCGTGCCGGGGATGGCACCACACCTCGTAACCCAGCTCACCGGTGTATCCCGTCCGCGACACGACCACAGGCACACCGTTGTGGTCACCGATGCGACCGACAGTGAACCTGAACCAGTTCATCTCGTCGACACGCGGGTTTGCCGGCGCCGTCCAGACGATGCCGCCCAGCAGATCGCGGCTGCGCGGCCCCTGGATGGCGAGATTGTGAAGCTGATCGGTGGAACTGCGCACCAGCGCCCGCAACCCCCACTCCTTCGCCTTGGCACGCAGCCATTCACCGCCGAAGTCTGTGCCGCCGATCCAGCGATAGCCTGTCTCCGACAGACGGAACAGCGTCCCGTCGTCAATCATGCCGCCGTGTTCGTAGCACATCGCCGAGTAGACGACATGGTGATCGGACATGCGCCTGACATTGCGTGTCAGGGTCCTTTGCATGAGTTCACCGGCATCGGGCCCGGTGACTTCGAACTTGCGCAAGGGTGACAGGTCCATGGCGGTGACACGTTCCCGGCAGGCCAGGTACTCGTCGATCGCGCCATGGTTGGTGTAGTGAGTGGGCAGCCAGAAGCCGTTGTACTCGGTGTAGTTGCGGGTCCGCTCTGCCGTGCGTCCCTGGAACCCTGTCTCGCGGGTCATCTGGGGGTCGGAATCGGGCATGGGTCTGTTGGCGATCGCCTTCCTGAAGAGTTTGTCCCCGGGATAGATACGGATCAGCATATCCGTGGGATTCCACCCGTTGGCGGGATCGATGGCATCCGGACACGAGGTGTTCACGCACACGGAGTCCTGAAGCACACGGCACAGCACGTAGTCGCCGGGGCGTGACCACGGCTCGTCGAGATAGATCTGATTGCTGTCGTCGAGCAGCGAGTTGTAGAAGAAATTCATCGCCTGCCAGCCCTTGCGCGGGCGCACATCGTAAGGCTCGAGCGCGGCGTTGATGTTGTCGGTGCAGTTCACGTGGCCGGGATAGCCGACGTCGTCGTAGTACTTCGCCGTGCAGGCGAAATTGAAGCTGTCGTGACGGCCCACCGTGTCCTGGATGATCTCGATCGAGGGCTGGAGGTCGCCATCGAAAAGCTTGGAGAAGAGACCCGGAGCGGGATAGGCCGCGCCATTGAGAACACGGGTGGCGGTCGCATCGATTTCACGTTCCAGTCCCCGGTCGAGCGCGGCAAGCGAAAGGGTCTGAAAGTCGGAACACTGGCGTCCCTCGACATCGAGAACCTGGATGTATTCGCCTTCTCTCACTTCGTAGGCATGGGCGGTCCCGGCCGCAATGCGAAACTCCGCACGCGGTTCGGCAAGGGGGTCGGGCAGGCTCCGCTCCGCCGCCACGGCGGCATCCTTTCGGTTGACGAAGAGTTCGAGAGGCGTCGTCGGCCACTGCGCCGAGACCTCCATGGGCTCTCCAGGCGCGGCGACGATGACGAATCCGTCCTCTTCCACGGTCATCACCTCATCCGCTCCGGCAGGTGTACCAGGGCCAAAGAGGCACACTGCGTGATCAAAGCGTGACGCCCAGCCCTTGCGCGCGAGCGTGTCGAGCAGTGACCGGGCGGCTTCGCCGCTCTCGGTCAACATGGCCGCGAGACCGGACGCCGGGCCGGAATCGGGACGGCCGAGAATGCCGGGAACCTGTCGTGCCTCGTTGTCGAACGCGACGATTTCACAAGTCTGGCCGCCTTCGGTGTTGACAATCCTCAGGGTGTCGCCGGCAAGGACTGTGACCACCACGGAGCCGGCGGCCGGCACCACGTAGCGTTCGACTCCTGGCGGCAACCTCCTGATGCCGGGAAGCAGAATGCGTGGACGTTCAACCGTTTCGGCCACCATCAGCGCCATGGTCAACTCCGTCATGCAGCATGACTCATAACGATAGCAACCGGACCTTGTCACCGCAACTCTCCGCCGCCCCCCCTTTTCATTGTCGTCGTGTTTCTCTACATCGTGACGGTGCTGCGGTCGGCCGGACCTAGATGAACGAACTTTCCCTCTCCCACGGGTTTGCCTTTTGCGACCTCTACAGTCGTGACGGGCTCGTGCGCCTCGACGACGCCTTCTGCGAGGCGCTGCAGCGCCACGACGTGCCTCTCTTCAACCGGCTGATGAGCGCCCGGGCAGCACCCGGGGACCTCTCCGAGAAGGAACACTCCGAGCTCCTCGTCGACCTTGGCCCCTTTGTGGAGGAATTCATCGGCGAACTCTTCCGGGTGGCCGGCGAACTTGACGGCCAACGCACGGCGAGCCGGGACCTTGATCCGGTCTATCAGTGCAAGCTTGTCTTCGTGCGCCGGCGCGCCGCACGCGTCCGGCTCGAAGAAGACATCGATTCCATCGATGGCGAGGCCCTCACGCGTGACGTCGAGACCCTGATCGGCGGGGACTTCGACGAGCTTTCCTTCTCGAGGGCCGTTCTCGACTGGCTCGAGAACGAATCGCGCCACGGGGAAGAGATCGCCTGTGCGGAACGATTCGCGGCATGGGCCACACGTTCGCGTGCCGGAATGTTGCGGTATCGCAAGAGTGCCCTCTTCCGCCTGCCCCAACGAACGGATCCCGACAGCCTGGTGCCGGTGGTCACCGAGGTCAGGAACGGCGTCACCATGCTGGCCGCCCCGCCCGTGGACCTGCGTACCAGGAAAGGTTTCGCGCTGACCGACCAGGGAATGGATCTCACACAGGCGATGGCGCACGCCAACTACTGCATCTTCTGTCACAACCAGGGCAAGGACAGCTGCTCGAAGGGTCTGCTGGAGAAGCAGGGCACGTCCTTCCGCACCTCGGCCCATCGCATCCCCCTGGCGGGATGTCCTCTCGACGAGAAGATCAGCGAAATGAACCTGCTGAAGGCCCGCGGACACGGTCTTGCCGCCCTCGCGGTCGTCATGATCGACAACCCGCTCGCCGCCGCCACGGGTCATCGCATCTGCAACGATTGCATGAAGGCCTGCATCTATCAGAAACAGGAACCTGTCGACATTCCGCAGGTCGAGACCCGTACGCTGAAAGACGTTCTGGCCCTGCCCTGGGGGTTCGAGATCTACAGCCTGCTGTCCCGGTGGAATCCCCTCAACCTGACGCACCCCGTGCCGCGCCCGCCGTCCGGGCGCCGCGTGCTGGTGGTGGGCACCGGCCCCGCCGGCTTCAGCCTTGCCCATCATCTTCAGAATGACGGCCACACGGTCGTGGCCATCGACGGGCTCAAGATCGAACCCCTCGATCCGGAAGTCTCCGGCATCGACATCTTCGGCAACCGGAGGGCATTCCGGCCCATCCGCGACATCGCCGAACTCCACGAGTCCCTCGACGACAGGGTGATGGCGGGATTCGGCGGCGTGGCCGAGTACGGCATCACGGTGCGCTGGGACAAGAATTTCCTCAAGCTGATACGTCTGCAACTGGAACGCCGTTCGTCGTTCCGGATGTACGGCGGTGTTCGTTTCGGTGGCACGGTGACCATCGAAAGCGCCTTCGCCATGGGCTTTGACCACATCGCTCACTGTGCCGGAGCCGGACGCCCGCAACTCATCGACATGCCCAACGCTCTCGCCCGGGGTGTCCGCATGGCGTCCGACTTTCTCATGGCGCTGCAGTTGACCGGCGCCGCAAGACAGGTGTCGATCGCCAATCTCCAGCTTCGCCTTCCTGCCGTCGTCATCGGCGGTGGGCTGACGGCGATCGACACGGCGACCGAGGCCCTTGCCTACTACCCGCGTCAGGTCGAACGGTTCCTCGAACGCTACAGGATCCTTGTTTCCGAACTCGGTGAAGAGCATGTCCGGGCTTCGTGGAGCGAGGAAGAGGCTCTTGTCGCCGACACCTTCATGGATCATGCGAGGGCGCTCGCCCGTGAGCACGAGGAGGCAGCCAGGGACAACCGCGAGCCGGATGTTCTGGGCCTTCTCGATTCGTGGGGCGGAGTCACCATCGCCTATCGTCGCGACCTGACCGAGGCGCCGAGCTACCGTCTCAACCACGAGGAGGTGGCACTCGCCCTCCAGGAAGGAATCCGACTGGCGCCGGGGCTGGTTCCGGTTGCGGTCGAGGTCGACCGGCACCGCCATGTCAACGGGGTCCGCTTTTCGGACGGCGATGGCAGCGAACACGTACTCGAGGCCCGCGCCCTCCTGGTGGCCGCCGGAACCCGCCCGAACACCGTCCTGGCGCGGGAATCGGACATCGTGTCGATGGACGGCCGCTTCTTTCAGGCGCTCGACGGCGCAGGCAGGCCCGTCACGCCCGAAGCGAGCGTCAAGCCGGACCAGGCCCACGTCCTGATGTACCTGGACGAGGAAGCCCGGGGGGTGAGCTACCACGGCGACCTCCACCCGAGCTTTGCCGGGAACGTCGTCAAGGCGCTTGGTGGCGCCAAGCGTGCGTGGCCGGTGATCTCGGACATGCTGGGTCGGCTGGACCGTCTCCCGCAACAGGACAGCGACGTCTTCTTCCGAGATCTTGATTCCCGGTTCATCGCCCGCGTCACCAGGGTAACAAGGCTGACGCCCACCATCGTCGAGGTCGAGGTCGCGGCGCCGGAGGCCGCCAGGGCCTTCCGCCCGGGTCAGTTCTACCGCCTGCAGAACTTCGAGGCCTGCGCCCCACGGGGTCGGGACGGCACGCTGCTGGCCATGGAACCCCTGGCCATGACGGGTGCTGGCATCTCGGCGGATGCGACCCGGATCAGCATCATCGGTCTCGAGATGGGCGGATCTTCCGACCTGATGGGGCATCTCGAACCGGGCGAGCCGGTCATCCTGATGGGTCCCACTGGCAGTCCGACAGAGATCCCGTCATCCGGGACCGTTCTCCTGGTGGGCGGGGGGCTCGGCAACGCCGTTCTCTTTTCCATCGGCCAGGCGATGCGACGGGCCGGCTCACGGGTGCTCTATTGCGCCGGTTACCGCAAGGTCATCGACCGCTACAAGACCGAAGAGATCGAGGCTGCGGCGGATGCCGTGATCTGGGCCTGCGAGGAGGCGCCTGGATACCGCCCGGCGCGGCCTCAGGATCGCAGCTTTGTCGGCAACGTCGTCGAGGCCCTCCTTGCCTACCAGGAAGGACGGCTCGGTGAACCGCCCGTCGATCTTGGCGACGTCGACCGCATCATCTCCATCGGCTCGGATCGCATGATGGCCGCCGTCAAGGCGGCGCGTTCAGGGGCTCTCAAGCCGTGGCTGAAACGCGATCATGTCGCCATCGCCTCCATCAACAGCCCCATGCAGTGCATGATGAAGGAAGTCTGCGCACAGTGCCTGCAGCCACACGTCGATCCGCGCAGTGGCGAGCAGCGCCCGCCCGTGTTCTCTTGCTTCAATCAGGACCAGCCGATGGATTGCGTCGACTTCGGCGGCTTGAATGAACGCCTCCTGCAGAACGGTGTTCAGGAGAAACTCACCCGCCTGTGGGTCGACCGCACCCTTGCAGGTCTCTCCCTTTCCAGACCCGGTGAGCATTCATGAAGGTTCTCATTGTCCTGGCTCATCCCCGAAGGGATTCCCTGACTGGCCAGGTCGCCGATTCAGTCGCCGCCGGCCTCGATGAGGCCGGACACCAGACCGAAGTCGCCGATCTCTATCGCGAGGGCTTCGACCCTCTGCTGATGCCGGAAGATGAACCGGACTTGGGACGAGAGGACAAGGTCTACAGCGATGCCGTGCGCCGGGAAATGGCGCGACTGGATCGCAACGAGGCCATCATCCTCGTGTTTCCCATCTGGTGGTGGTCGTTTCCGGCCATGTTGAAGGGCTGGGTCGATCGCGTGTGGAACAAGGACTATGCCTATGGCTCCAAGACGCTCGGTCATCGCAAGGCGCTCGCTATCGGCCTCTCTGCCTCCGATGCGGAGACCTATGCGACGACCGGACAGGACGTGGCCATCGAGACGGAGGTCGTGAAAGGGGTCTTCCAGTACTGCGGTATCGACGATGCCGGCTTCATCTTCCTCCACCATTCGACCGACGGCGACAGCCGGGCCGCAGACATGATCCGCGAGGCCCGCGACATCGGCCGCACCTTCGCCTGAGATCCTCGATACATGAGCGGCGCCGGACGTCAGCCTGGTCCTGCGTGAGGAGATCTCCGCGTTCGGCGTCAGGCTCCCGAACCCGTGACAGCACCTTCAGCAGCGAGAGTGTTGCTGCGAAAGGGACGGCGCCGACAGGCTGCTAGAGGATGAAGCGCCCGAGATCGGTGTTCCTCGCCAGATCACCCACTCTCTCCTCGACGAACGCGGCATCGATCACGACGGTGTCGCCGCTGCGGTCGGGAGCGGTGAAGCTGATGTCTTCCAGGAGTTTTTCCATGACGGTGTGCAGACGGCGGGCGCCGATGTTCTCCACGGTCTCGTTGATCTTGGCGGCAAGGTCGGCGAGAGCGTCGATCGCCACCTCGTGAAAGTCGAGCACGATGTCCTCGGTCGCGAGGAGCGCGGTATACTGGATGATGAGGCTGTTCTCGGGCTCGGTCAGGATGCGCCGGAAGTCGTGCCGGTCGAGGGCCTGGAGTTCGACGCGATTCGGCAGCCGCCCCTGCAGTTCCGGCAACAGGTCCGACGGCTTGGCGAGATGGAAGGCGCCCGAACAGATGAACAGGATATGGTCGGTCTTCACGGATCCGTGCTTGGTGGCGACCGTCGTACCCTCGATGAGAGGCAGCAGGTCGCGCTGCACGCCCTCGCGGGAGACATCGGCGCCAACCCGCTCGTTGCGGGCAGTGATCTTGTCGATCTCGTCGATGAAGACGATGCCATTCTGCTCCACGGCCTCGATCGCCGCACGGATCACCATCTCCTCGTCAAGCAGCTTGTCGGACTCTTCGGCAATCAGGACATCATAGCTTTCGGCAACCTTCATCTTGCGCCGGCGTGTCTGGTTGCCCAGAACTTTGCCGAAGACATCGTTGAGATTGAGCATTCCCATCTGGGCGCCCGGCATGCCGGGAATGTCGAAGGTGGGCAGTGTACTGCCACCGGCATCCTGAAGATCCAGCTCCACTTCCTTGTCATCAAGATCCCCGTTGCGCAGCCGGTCACGCATCTTGTTGCGGGTCTCCTGGCTTGCCTTGTCGCCGACCAGGGCGTCAATGACCCGTTCCTCGGCGGCCAGTTCCGCTCGCGCTTCGACCTCCTTGCGCATGTCCTCGCGGGTGCTGGTGATTGCGGTCTCCACAAGATCGCGGACGATCTGCTCGACGTCGCGTCCCACATAGCCGACTTCGGTGAACTTGGTCGCCTCAACCTTGAGAAAGGGCGCATTGGAGAGCCGGGCAAGGCGGCGCGCGATTTCGGTCTTGCCGACACCGGTGGGGCCGATCATCAGGATGTTCTTGGGCAGCACCTCTTCCTTGAGATCATCCGGCAGCTGCTGGCGGCGCCAGCGATTGCGCAGGGCGATCGCCACCGCCCGCTTGGCATCGGTCTGGCCGATGATGAACCGGTCGAGTTCGGAGACGATCTCGCGGGGAGAAAACGATGTCATCGCGGCCTCCCTACCGTCCTGTCAGGAGACTGACAAGGAACGTCACTCTGCATCCAGCACCTCCAGGGTGACGTGGCGGTTGGTGTAGATGCAGATTTCTGCTGCGATCTCCAGACTCCGGCGGGCGACCTCTTCGGCCGAAATGCCATCAACCGCAAGGAGTGCGCGTGCCGCCGCCAGGGCGTAGTTGCCGCCCGAACCGATTCCGATCAGGCCGTCCTCGGGCTCCAGAACATCGCCGGTGCCCGACACGATGAGGGAGACCGACCGGTCGGCGACCGCCATCAGCGCCTCCAGGCGCCTGAGATAGCGGTCGGTGCGCCAGTCCTTGGCGAGTTCGACGCAGGATCTCGCCAATTGGCCGGGATGGCGTTCGAGCTTTTCCTCGAGCCTTTCGAACAGGGTGAAGGCATCGGCGGTCGCGCCCGCGAATCCGGCCAGTATGGAGCCAGACCCCAGTCGCCGGACCTTGACGGCGTTGGCCTTGACCACGGTGTCGCCCATGGATACCTGGCCGTCACCTGCCACGACGACACGGTCGTCGCGACGCACCGAGAGGATGGTGGTGCCGTGCCAGGGAGAGTTCGCCATCAGGATTCCAGTCCGGTTGTCATGGGTTGCTATGTGGCACCCGATCACCAAGGATCAAGGGAGGCGTTCCGATTCCGCCTCCTCCGGCATGTTCGCAGCAGGGATGTCGAACCGGACACCCGGTCTGTGCTACATGATCTGCCGACACGGACACATGACACGATCCATGCATGAGCTGTCTGTGGCACCGATGATGAACTGCACGGACCGTCACGGCCGCGCCTTTCTGAGGTGTGTCACGAAACATACCCGCCTCTACACGGAGATGATCGTCGCCGACGCTGTGGTGCGCGGGGACCGCCGACGCCTGCTCGCCTTCGACGAGACGGAACACCCCGTGGCCTTGCAGATCGGCGGCTGCGATCCGGCAACGCTGGCCAATGCGGCGCGGATTGGCGAGGACTTCGGCTACGACGAGATCAATCTCAACGTCGGCTGCCCCTCCAGCAGGGTTCGGTCCGGTCGGTTCGGCGCCGCGCTGATGGCCCGAGCCGACCTCGTGGCTGACTGCGCGGCGGCCATGCGCGATGCGGTCAGGGTGCCGGTCACGGTCAAATGCCGCATCGGTATCGACGCCATGGACGAGGAAGCGACACTCGCCGCCTTCATGACCACGGTCGCGCAAAGCGGATGCACCACCTTCATCGTGCATGCCCGCAAGGCCTACCTCGATGGCCTGTCACCCAAGGCAAATCGCGAGGTGCCGCCGCTGCGTCACGATGTCGTCCACGACACCAAGCGCCGGTTTCCCGACTTCGACATCATCATCAACGGTGGAATCCGGGACCTCGCCTCGGCATCGCGCCATCTCGCGCATGTCGATGGCGTGATGATCGGTCGTGCCGCCTACCGGACACCCTACATGCTGGCCGAGGCCGACCGACTGATCTTCGGCATCGATGAACCACCCATGGAACGCTGCGGAATCGTGCTCTCTTGGCTGCCCTATCTCGAGGAACATCTGGCCGAGGGCGTGCCGCTGGCCCGCATGAGCCGTCACATGACCGGTCTCTATCACGGAGAACCCGGTGCAAGGATCTGGCGCCGCCTGCTCACCGAGTGGGCCTCGAGACCGTCAGCGGGCGTGACCACGATCACAGATGTCCTGGAATGCGTTGAGGAGGGCCGTCAGGCGCCGGCTGAACGCCAATTGCGATGGAGTGCCGCCGCAGCCGCCTGATCAGCCTGCCACGTTCAGGCCGGGGCATGGCAACAGGCCTGAAGCTTGTTGCCGTCGTGATCGCGCAGGTAGGCACCGTAGTAATGCTCATGGTAGTGGGGCCGCGGGCCCGGCGCGCCTTCGTCCGTGGCTCCAAGCGCGAGTCCGCATGCGTGGAAGGCGTCGACCGCCTCCCTTGAAGACGCCAGGAGGGCCACGTGAGTGCCGTTCCCTGCCGTGGCTTCCTTTTCATTGAACGGCAGGCAGACAAAGAGCCCGGGCCTCTCGCCGGGATGCCCGTAGGCGGCGAATCCGTGTTCGGGTGACGACAGCAACCGGACGATTCCCAACGGCTCCAGTATGGCGTCGTAGAACTGCAAGGCGCCTTCAAGGTCATTGGTGCCGAGCGTGATGTGACTGAACATTGTGTCACCTCCCGAGTTCGTTCATCGCCTGATCCATCGCCGCGATCAGCGCATCGGCGTGGCTGCGCTGGAAGACCATGGGCGGCCGAATCTTGAAGACATTGCCGAAACGTCCCTCCCTGCCGACGAGCACACCGAGTTCCCGCATCCGGTTCTGCACCGCCGCCATGCCTTCCGGGTCCGGTTCCCGGGTGTCGCGGTCCCTTACGATCTCGACTCCCGTGACGAAACCGTGGCCACGCACGTCCCCGAGCATGGGATGACTGTCTTTCAGAGCCTCGAGACCCGCCTTGAGGTAACCGCCGGTCGTTCGGGCGTTCTCCATCAGTTCCTCGCGTTCGAGAACATCGAGTACGGCGATGCCGGCGGCACAGGCGACCGGATTGCCGCCGAATGTCGAGAAGAGGCCCGATGCCCGGGAGAACTCCTCGAGAATTTCAGCGGTGGTCACGACCACACCGAGAGGAAAGCCATCGCCCACCGGTTTGCCCAGGGTGACGATGTCCGGCCTCATCCCGTGGTAATCGAACCCCCACATGTGTGTGCCTGGCCGGCCGAAGCCGTACTGCACCTCGTCTGCGACAATCATGCCGCCGGCGGAGCGCACCCGCGCCGCAACGTCCTGCAGGTATCCGGCGGGCACGTCGGGAATACCGTTGGAGCAGAAGGAGGTATCGATCATGAAACAGGCAGTTCCGAACCCCGCGTCATCGAGTTCCCGGATGGCACGGTCGGCATCGGCGGCATAGAAGGCAGCGGGATTGCTGTCTCCTTCAACCCGGTTGCGGTAGGGATCCGGTGATACCAGCGTGCGCACGTGCGGCGCCATCGCTTCGGGCTGTTCCGGCGAAAGATGGCTGATCGCCTCTGTGATCCCGTGATAGGCGTCCTCCATGACAATGCCGCCGCGCCTGCCGGTGAGCAGGGTGGCGATACGCCAGGCTATATCGTTGGCCTCGCTTCCCGAGTTCACCATGATCGAGCAGGTGAGATGGTCCGGCATGGTCGCCTGCAGCCTTTCGGCATAGTCGGCGAGGATACGGTAGACGTAGCGCGTGTTGGTGCCGAGTGCCGCCACCTGGCGGGATATGGCGTTGACCACGTGAGGATGGCAGTGGCCGACACTGGCAACGTTGTTGTAGGCGTCGATGAAGGCGCGGCCGTTGGCGTCGTAGAGAATGGCGCCTTCGCCCCTCTCGACATGCAGGGGCCTCTTGTAGAAGAGGGTCAGATGCCGGCCGAGCCATCGGTGACGCCGTTCAAGTTCGCCGTCGAGCGCATCCGACTCCGGCGTCGTCACCGTACCTTTCGGGCAGCGATGCGGCATGCGCAGGGCATCGCGGAATGTCGCCGTGGCGGCGTCGGGGCCAGTCTGGAACATGATGTCGAGGGCTGCAAAGACGTCAAGATCATATCCGGGCATGTAGGGTGGAGAGCCAAGGCGTGCCACGGCCCTTCGCGCCACGATGACGGCGCCGATGGCGAGGCGGGCAGCCACCATGTCGAAGAGGACATCGACCTCCTCTTCACGCAAGGCGAGAACCGAATCGAACCCGATCGCCACATCGATGATGTCTTCCAGGGGCTGTGCCGAACCAAGGGCATAGTTGTCGCAGGCCAGGGCAAGCTCCGTGGCGATGGGACCATGCATCATGTCGCCGAAATCGATCACGCCGTTGGGTTCGTCCGGTGCGTTCTCACGGGCGACGACATTGTTCCGGTTGGCATCGTTGTGAATCACCTGGCTGCGGAAGTGGTTCCAGCGTGGCAGGACGTTCTCCATGAAGCGGTCGAGCGCGGTCTCCACGAGTTCGCGCGAGGAACGTTGTGCGATGTCGCCGGTATGGACACGCAGCTTTGGCGCCTGCCGGATATCCCACAGCAGGGTATGCCGGGCGGCCGGATGGAAGAATCCCTCCAGCGCACGATCGAGGCGTGCCACCAGGGCCCCCAGACCGTGACGCTGCCGCCGCGTCGAGGGAAACGAATCAACACTCGATCCCGGAACCCAGGTCAGCAGGCGCACGATACTCTCGCGGCCGTCGGGCGCAGTGGCCCTGGCAAAGGGCTCGCCGGAAAGAGTGGGCACCACCTCCGGAACGAGGATGTCCGGGGCCGTGACGGCGATGTGGCGAAGCGCGGCGTTCTGGAAATCGACGACGGATGCCTCTTCCTCCGGGTGGTGGAACTTCAGGATCCAGCGGTCATCGCCGCTTGTGAGAAGAAAGTTCTGATCCCGGTCCGAGTCGACCGGGCGGTACTCACCCTCGACGCCGAAGAGCCGTCTGGTGATGTCGGCAAGTTCGGAGTCGGGAAACCCTGGAAGGTCGGTGACAAGGTACTTGATGTTCTCTTCGCGTCCGCTCATCGATTCTCGTGCCCTGTTGCCGGCCCGCCGGAGTGTGTCGCGATGCACCGGGGCGATCAAGGCATGGCGGCTTGCGGCGTCACGTTCTTCGCGCCTAGGTTGGTCAGACATTCGGGGAGTATCGCGGCATGTGTCCGGACCACAATCAACCCGTCGATGCGTCCGTCGTCCCGCGATTCGGCGATATCCCGACATTCATGCGCCTGCCCCACACGCGTCATGCGGACGGTCTCGACATCGCCCTCGTCGGCGTTCCCTGGGATGGAGGCACGACCAACCGTGCCGGCGCCCGCCACGGACCACGCGAAATCCGCAACCAGTCGAGCCTGATGCGCAAGGTCCATCACGTCTCCCGCCTCGCGCCCTATGACCTTGCCCAGGTGGCGGATCTCGGCGACTGTCCGGTCAATCCCATCGATCTCATGGACTCCCTCGAACGTATCGAGCGGTTCTACCGGACGATCCACCAGGCAGGCGCCCTGCCGCTGTCTGCCGGCGGCGATCACCTGATCACTCTGCCGATCATGCGTGCGATCGCCAGCGACCGGCCCGTCGGCATGGTGCACTTCGATGCCCACAGCGACACCAACGACCGTTACTTCGGTGACAACCCCTACACCCATGGCACACCCTTCAGACGAGCCGTCGAGGAAGGCCTTCTCGACCCTCGACGCACCGTTCAGATCGGTATCCGAGGGTCGATCTACGGCGCCGGTGACATGGCCTTCGCGGAAGAGAGCGGCATGCGTGTCATCTACATGGAGGAGTTCACCGCCAGAGGTCCGGAACAGGTCATCCGGGAAGCGCGCCGCGTGGTCGGCGATGGTCCAACCTACATCAGCTTCGACGTTGACGGGCTTGATCCGGCGTTTGCGCCGGGAACCGGCACGCCTGAGATCGGCGGCATGACGACGCGCGAGGCCCAGGAAGTGGTGAGGGGGCTTCAGGGTCTCGATCTCGTGGGTGGCGACGTGGTCGAGGTGGCTCCTCCTTTCGATCCCAGCGGAAGCACGGCGCTGGTCGGGGCCACCTTCATGTTCGAGATTCTGTGCCTCCTCGCCGACCGGGTGGCGCGGCAGGGTGACTGAATCCGGCGCGACGGCGGATCGGTGGTGGGGTCCCTGGTGCTCGGTGGAAGGCACGACCATCCTCCATGTGGATCTCGCACCCTCCCCGGAACGCGAGGAGCGAGCTGTCGCCCTGCTCGACGACGCCGAAAGAGTGCGGTGGAATCGTTCGCTCTCAGGAGAGGCCCGGCACGCGTTCGCCCTGTGCCGGGCGGCCCTGCGCGTCAGCCTTGCCGAGCATGCCGGATGTGGCGTGGATGAACTCTCATTCGGTCACCTGGACCACGGCAAGCCCTTCGCCATCGCAGGCGGCAGGCGCTCCTCTATTGGCTTCAATGTCTCACACAGCGGTGGTCACGGCCTGATTGCCATCGGCGGACATGGCGACCTCGGCGTCGACGTGGAAGAACGCTCCCCGCACCGTGACTTCGCGGAACTCACCGGCCGGGTCTATGGACCGCTGGAACGCCAGCGGCTCGCCCGCGTCTCCGGCACGGCACGTCTCCACCTCTTCTATCGCCTGTGGACCATGAAGGAGGCATTGCTCAAGGCCATCGGCACCGGCCTGTCGCTGGGTCCCGCCCGGTTCGAGATCCCCGAAACGATGCTCGACGGCGCCCGCGCGTGCCTCTTCCGGTTTCCGCACGATCCCTCATTACCCCTCCACCTCGTCGATCTCGGAGAAGAACGATTCGCCGCCGCCTTCGCCTGCAGGCCCGGCACTCCCTTGACCTGACCCTCCGGGAACTTCCGGGTCCGGGGTCCGACCTCGATCCCTGCAAAGATGGCAACAGGGTCCCTCGACCGGCGAAGCCAGGATCGAAGAGTGCTTTGCTGCGCCCGGGGGGACTTCCCTTGAGGCCCGACGCAGATTAGGCTTGAAGTTCGTATGTGTGCCCATTCGGGTACGCCAATGAACAAGAACTGATGAGGGAAAGCGCCAACATGAGCAAACAACAACTCGACTGGATGATTGACGAGATCAGGGCCGGTCGCCTTGACCGCCGGGAATTCATCGGTCGCGCCGGTCAACTCGGCGTCGGAGTGGCTGCAGCAACGACCATGTTGAGCAGCGCCGGCATCGCCGAAACGCCGATGAAGGGTGGTGAGGTCCACGTCGGCCCGGAGTACACCGGTGCCGAAGAGACCTACGATCCCACCAAGATGACCAACAGCACGGACATCCAGCGTGCCTACCAGGTCTACAACAGGCTGACCAACCTTGACCGCGACATGAACGTCGTTCCCAACCTTGCAGTCGAGTGGGAAGCCACCAACCAGGCGTCGGAGTGGACGTTCAAGCTGCGCGAGGGAGTCGAATTCCACGATGGAAAGACCCTGACTGCAGACGATGTCATCTACTCCTTGAACGAGCACATCAAGGAAGGCTCCGAATCACCCTCCAAGCCCCTGCTGGCGCCGATCGTGGACATGCGGGCAGACGGTCCCAACGTCGTCAAGATCACGCTCGATTCGGGGAATGCCGATTTCCCGGTCACCCTGGGGCACGACTACCACACGTCGATCGTCAAGGAAGGCTGGAAGGACGGTGATCCTGTAGTCGGCACCGGGCCCTACAGGCTCGTTGAATACACCCCGGGACTGGCCTCGGTCGCCGAGAAGAACCAGAACTACTGGAATCCGGATGCAGGTCACGTCTCGACCTTCATCACCCAGGGAATTCCCGACAACGCGGCACGGTCAAGCGCGCTGCAGGCCGGTGACATCGACATCGACATCAATATCGAGCCCCGCATCACCTCGCTGCTGGGTCAGAATCCCGGTGTCAAGGTTTACTCGACCGCGTCGGGTTCCTGGTTTGCCTGGATCATGGCAACCGACAGGGCACCCACGGACGATCTCAACCTGCGCCTGGCGATGAAGCACGCCGTCGACAGGAATGTCGTCGTCGATAAGGTGATGGTCGGGCATGGCCGGATCGGCAACGATTTCCCGGTCAATCCCGGGCTGCCGACGTACTGTGACGCCATCCCGCAGCACAACTACGATCCGGAAAAGGCCAAGTGGCACTGGGACAAGACCGGTCTCTCGTCGATCGAGCTTGCTGTTTCGAATGCGGCGCATTCAAACGCCATTGACGCCAGCACCATTCTCCAGGAGCACGCACGCGAGGCAGGCATTCCCATCGAGCTCAATCGTGTGCCCGATGACGGCTACTGGAGCCATACCTGGATGCAGGTGCCGTTCTGCGCGACCGGCTGGAACTCCCGTCCGACCGCCGATGCGATCCTGACGATCTCCCTTGCCTGCGGCGGATCATGGAACGAGACGTTCTGGTGCAACGAGCGGTTCGACGAACTGCTCGTCATGGGTCGACTGGAGACGGACGATGCCAAGCGCCTGGAAATCTACTGCGAGGCGTGCACCCTGCTGCACGACGACGGTGGACTTTTCCTGCCGTTCTTCACGAACTACATCGAGGCGACCACATCGCGCATCCAGAACTACCACGGCAGTCCCGCCTTCGCGGGTGGCGCCGGATGGCCCTACGAGGAGATCTGGATCGACGACAGCCAGGCCTGATCGATCAGGTCGCCTGACGATCCGGGCAAGCGCCGGCGGCTGTTGCCGCCGGCGCTTTTCCTTTTGAAGGCCGGAGGAATGCGATGCGGCGATCACGGCGACAGGCCGCCGGCAGAAGGAAGGATGAGGGGGGATCCCGAAAGGTTCCGCAGCTGCCGTGGACCGTTGTGCGCAATCCCTACCCGGCGATGGATATCGCCGGCGGCGACGATGTCGAGGCCATACATGACGCCTCGATGCGCGTTCTCGAGGAAACGGGGATCAACATTCTTCTCGAAGAGGCGCGCGACATCCTCCGCGACGCCGGTGTTACCGTCACACCGGGCGAGACCCGGGTGCGGTTCGAACGCGGCTTCATCGAGGAAGCCGTTGCCCGGGCGCCGCGTCAATGGACTCTCCATGCCCGCAATCCGGCGCGAAGCCGGGTCATGGGGGGCAACCACATTAACTTCTTCCCCGTGGCCGGCAATCCGAATGTCTCCGATCTCGAGGGCGGTCGACGGACGGGCAATCTGGAGGACTATCGCAACCTGCTGCGTCTCGCACAGGTCATCAATGCGGTGCATGGCTGCACGCCCATGCTGGAACCCGTCGAGGTCGACCCCAATATCCGCTATCTCGACATCGTTGGCGAACAGCTCTTCCTGACCGACAAGATCGCATTCGGCTACTCGCTCGGCCGCCGCAAGATCAGGGATGCCATCGACATGGTCCGCATCGCCCGTGGCGTCAGCGAGGCGGTGCTCCTCGAGGAGCCCAGCATCTGGACGGTCGTCAACTGCAACTCTCCGCTGCAGCTGGACGTTCCCATGCTGCTTGGCATGATCGAGATGGCGAGGCGCAACCAGGTCATTGTCGTCACACCGTTCACGCTCGCGGGCGCCATGGCGCCTGTCACCATTGCCGGCGCACTGACCCAGCAGAACGCCGAGGCGCTTGCCGCCATCGCCTTCTGCCAGACCGTCCGTCCCGGCACTCCGGTGGTCTACGGCGGCTTCACCAGCAACGTCGACATGAAATCCGGCTCTCCGGCCTTTGGCACGCCCGAATACGTCAAGGCGGTTCTCCTTGGTGGCCAGATGGCGCGTCACTACGCCCTTCCCTACCGCTCCTCCATCGTCAACGCCGCCAACTGGCCGGATGCCCAGGCGACCTACGAAAGCGCCATGTCGCTGTGGGCGACCGTGCAGGGTCATACCAACATGGTGATGCACAGCTTCGGCTGGATGGAGGGGGGACTCAGCGCCTCGTTCGAGAAGATCGCCATCGATCTCGAAATGGTCCAGACCATGATCAAGGCCCTGGAGCCCGTTGACTTCTCGGAGCCCGAACTCGCCGTTGACGCCATTGCCGACGTCGGTCCGGGGGGACACTTCTTCGGCACGCGCCATACTCTCGAGCGCTACGAAACCGCCTTCTACGAGCCGGTTCTCTCGGATTGGCGCAACTTTGAAACCTGGAAGAGCGACGGCGCCATCGATGCCACCAGGCGGGCTGCCAAGGTTTGGCGCCAGCTTCTCGACGAGTACGAGACACCCGACATGGACCCCGGCATTGCCGAGGAACTCACCGCTTTCATCCGCCGACGCAAGGACGAAGGCGGCGCCACGGCGGAAGACTGACCCCTGAGAGGGATCTGTTCCGCCCGTCACCTTCGGATTGTCACGGCTGCCGGAGCATCGCGCCTGACGTCTGCAAGGACCGGAAGCATTGCCCGCTCCGCGGGATGATGGTATCTCTCAGGTATCCGTCGGGGTGCTCACAGCGAGCTGAGAGATCCGGAGCGATCGACCCGTGGAACCTGACCCGGATCATACCGGCGTAGGAAACGGAAAGAGCCCCCGGGTTTTCATCCTCCTCATGCCGCCCGATCCGGATGACACGCGGAGGACACGATGTGGCCACGATTCCCGTCGCGTTGACCATCGCTGGCTCCGACAGCGGCGCGGGCGCCGGAATCCAGGCTGACCTCAAGGCGATGGCCTCCTTCGGAGTCTACGGCACCAGCGTCATCACGGCTGTCACCGCACAGAACACCGTGTCCGTCACCGCCGTGGCGGAGCTCGACCCCGGCGTCGTTGCCGCGCAGATGCGGGCGGTGTTCGGCGACTTCCAGGTCGGAGCGATCAAGATCGGCATGCTTTCATCGCCCGGAATCATCCGGACCGTCGCCCGCGAGCTCGCCGGATCGACCGCACCGGTGATCCTCGACCCGGTCATGGTGGCCAAGTCGGGAGATGCGCTGCTTCGCGACGAGGCCGTTTCGGCGCTCGTGGATGAGCTCATTCCCCTTGCCGCCGTGTTGACGCCGAACCTTCCCGAGGCTGCGCGCCTCCTCGAGACTTCCGCCGCCATGACCCTGGACGGGATGCGCGAGCAGGGCGAGGCACTGCTCGATCTTGGGCCATCGGCGATCCTCATGAAGGGCGGACACGCACCCGGCGCCGAATGCCGCGACGTCCTCGTCACCCGAGACGATGGACCGAGGGTCTTTTCCGCCCCACGCATCGTCACGCGGAACACGCACGGGACGGGATGCACGCTGTCCGCGGCAATCGCTGCGGGGCTCGCCAGGGGCAGGGCATTGCCGGAGGCGGCGGCCGAGGCGCATGCCTACCTCAACCGTGCCCTCCATGCGGCGGACCAGCTCGACCTCGGGTCCGGACACGGGCCCGTTCATCATTTCTACTGGACATCGGGTCATGACGGTTGATGTCCGGATCCACGGCGCGGGCGTGGCCGGACTCTGCGTCGCCACCGCCATCGTCGAAAGAGGCGGCCGCGTGGCGCTCCGGGACAGGCATCGGGAGCCCGGAGCGCATGCCTGCTCGTGGTGGGCCGGCGGCATGCTGGCGCCGGACTGCGAGGGCGAGACGGCAGATGAGGCCGTGGTCAGGTTCGGGCGGGAGGCCGCCGCTTGGTGGCAGGAGCGGACCGACGCCGTGACCTCCAACGGGACCCTTGTCCTGGCGCTGACGCGGGACGCGGGCGAGTTGCAGCGGTTTGCGCGCCGGACACGCAATCACCGGGCTCTCGACAGCGACGCGATCGGCGCGCTCGAGCCCGACCTCGCCGGCAGGTTCCGGCGCGGCCTGTTCTTCCCGGACGAAGCCCATCTCGCACCCCGTGCGGCGCTTCGTGCCCTGACGCGTCGCCTGCGCGATCGCGGAGTGGTGGTGGAACCGTCAGACGACGTCCCGCCGTGGCCGGAATCGGACGGGGTCACGTCGATCGACTGTCGAGGACTGGCGGCGCGCGACGTTCTGGGTGAGCTTCGCGGGGTCAAGGGCGAGATGCTTCTGCTTCGCTGTGAGGACATTCGTCTTTGCCGGCCGGTCCGCCTGCTGCATCCCCGCATTCCCCTCTACGTGGTGCCCCACGGCGACGATGTCTACATGCTCGGCGCCACCATGATCGAGGCGAGCGAGAGGGAACGCGTCACGGCTCGCTCGCTCCTCGAACTGCTGTCCGCCGCCTATGCGCTCCACCCGGCGTTCGGAGAGGCCGAGGTGCTGGAGATCGGTGTCGACGCGCGCCCCGCGTTTCCCGACAATTGTCCGCGCATCCTGCGTGACGGCCACGCTCTCTACGTGAACGGGCTCTTCCGGCACGGATTCCTGATGGCGCCGGCCTTGTCGCGCATGGTGGCGGATATGGTGTTCAAAGGCGATGTTCCGGAGCTGATGGATGCGACTGTATCTCAACGGTGAGGCCGTGGAGGTCAAGGCCGGCACCCTCGCCGCCCTCCTCGAGGAACGCGGCCTCGGCGGTCGCGTGGTCGGTACCGCTGTCAACGAGGTCTTCGTGGCGGCGGCGAGCCGGGATACGAGGGAACTCAAGGACGGCGACCGTGTCGAGGTGGTCGCACCGATGCAGGGGGGATGATGAAAAAGGACTTCTATGGCACCGAACTCGCCACGCCTCTCATGCTGGGGACGGCGCAGTATCCCTCTCCTGCGGTGCTCGCGGACGCGTTTCGCGAATCGGGCGCTTCTGTCGCCACGGTGTCCCTGCGTCGCGAGAGCGGCGGCGGCGCGGGCGGGGCTTTCTGGGACCTCATCCGCAGCCTCGGCGTCCATGTGCTTCCCAATACCGCGGGCTGCCACACGGTGAAGGAAGCGGTGACGACGGCGCACATGGCCCGGGAGGTCTTTGCGACACCCTGGATCAAGCTCGAGGTCGTCGGACACACCGACACGCTGCAACCGGACATCTTCGCCCTCGTCGAGGCGGCAGGGATCCTCGCCGACGAGGGATTCGAGGTCTTCCCCTACACGACCGAGGACCTCGTGACGGCCGAGCGACTCGTGGAGGCGGGCTGCAGGGTCCTGATGCCCTGGGCGGCGCCCATCGGTTCCGGTCTGGGCCCGATCAACGAATACGGCCTTCGCAGCCTGCGCGCCCACTTTCCCGATACGGCCCTCGTCGTGGACGCAGGCCTGGGGCTGCCATCACACGCCACCAGGGTGATGGAGATGGGCTATGACGCCGTTCTCGTCAATTCCGCGGTGGCCCGGGCCGGGGATCCTGCGGCGATGGCGGGCGCCTTCGCGAAGTCAGTCGAGGCCGGGGCGGCCGCGGCGGCAGCCGATCCCATGAACGCGCGGGACATGGCCGCACCGTCGACGCCGGTCATCGGCAAGGCCTTCCTGGCATGACTCTCGACAGGTTCTACCCGATCTTCGACGACGCGGACTGGCTCGCACGCACGCTGCCGCTGGGCGTGAAGCTGGTCCAGCTCAGGATCAAGGAACGGCCCGCGGACGCGATACGCCGGCAGATCGACCGGTCGAAGGAACTCTGCGCCCGGCACGGCGCGGTTCTCGTCGTCAACGACTACTGGCAGGCGGCCATCGATGCCGGCTGCGATTTCGTCCATCTCGGGCAGGAGGACCTCGATACGGCCGACATCGCGGCAATCCGCAAGGCGGGTCTCAGGCTCGGCGTCAGCACCCACGACCATGCCGAACTTGAACGCGGTCTGGCGCTCGATCCCGACTATGTGGCGCTGGGCCCGGTGTACCCGACGATCCTCAAGGCGATGAAATGGAAGGAACAGGGGCTTGAGAGAGTGACGGAGTGGAAGCGGCGGATCGGTGCCCGTCCGCTCGTGGCCATCGGCGGCATGACGGTCGAACGCGCGGGCGGTGCCTTCGCGGCCGGCGCCGACATCCTCTCGGTAGTGACCGACATCACTCTCGATGCGGACCCCGAATCCCGGGTGACGGCATGGCTGGACGTGACCCGCTGCAAGGAAAGGACGACATCATGACAACAGCTGCGACACCGCTCCCTCTCACGATCGACACGGAACTCCAAACTGCCATCTGGAGCGCGCCATGACCGCTCCGGATTACGGCAAGATCTTCGGTCTGTGGCGGGACCGCACAGGGGACGCATGGTCGGCTTATGTCCGCCATCCGTTCGTCGAGAGCCTGGGAGACGGCTCCCTGCCCCGCCGGGCGTTCCTCAACTACCTCAAGCAGGACTACCTTTTCCTGGTGCACTTCGCCCGGGCCTGGGCGCTTGCGGTGGTGAAGTCACAGGGCATGCGTGAAATGAGGGCGGCCGCGGCAGCCGTGGACGGGCTGGTGAACCGCGAGATGGCGCTCCATGTCGAGACGTGTGCCGCGGAGGGCATTTCCGAGGACGATCTCCTCGCCTTGCGCGAGGCTCCACAGAACCTGGCCTACACGAGGTTCGTTCTCGAGAAGGGATACTCCGGCGACTATCTCGACCTCATGGCGGCCCTTGCGCCCTGCGGCATGGGCTACGGTGAGATCGGTCGGCGCCTTGCAGCGGAGGCCACCTCGTCCGTCTACCGGGAGTGGATTGATACCTACGGAAACCAGGCCTACCAGGCCGGATGCCGCGAGTCCGGCGCGTTGATCGACGAGGCGCTCGAGAGCCGCCTGGGTCCCCACTATGCCGAAACCCCGCGTTGGAACGAACTCTGTCACGTCTTCGAGATGGCGACCCGTCTCGAGGCGGGGTTCTGGGAAACCGGCTCGGCAGACTGAACCTGAGACGCCGAGGACCATCGCAAGCCGACCTCTTCGCAATCCCACGCTCGAGGATCTGCCATGACGGGTTGTAGGAGAGAAGGGCCGGTTCCCGTGGTCTGCACCGGCGACCGGCGGGCGCTACTTGATGACGAGGTCACCGAGTTCCGCCTCAATGATGCCATCGGTGTCGTCGCTGTCCGCCGAGATGCCGAGACCGAGAAGGATACCGGGTGGCGAGCCAAAGGCCCGGCGAAAGTCGGCGACAAGATCAACCGATTCGGCAAACGTGCCGTTCCCGGTTCCCCTGAGAGGAACAAGAACGCCGCGCGGCTCCAGGTAGGGGCTGATGACGATTGTACCGGGTTCGTGGTTGCCGCCCCGGACATAGACGAGGATGCGCACCGCTTCGTGCTGGAAGACCCGGTCGGGGGAAGCGTCCTCCAGGTCGTTTGCGAGCTCCCGGGGCACGAACAGGAAGTAGAGAGCAATGTTGCGGTCGTCACCGCCCTTGATCGAAAGATCCGTGGGAGTCACACCCTGCTCCACCGCCCAGTACCAACTCGCCTGGCGGGCATGGCGGACGTCACGCGGAGCGGGGCGCCAGAGAATGGACACGCTGTCGTCAGACAGAATCCTTAGCCGGGCGCCCTCCTGGATGTAGTCGTTGGCGGACTGAAACAGAAAGGACTGGTCTTGCCAGCTGCCGTCGAACATGACGGTGCGAGCCGAAGCCCACTCCGGCGTGAGGAGCAGGAAGGCGAGAGCAGCGATGAGCCTCATGGTCCGGCCTCACGGAAGACGTAGACCGGGCTCGACCAGGCCCGGTGACCGTCCTCGGTCGTGACCCTGATCCACAGCGGGTTGTCGCCGTCGTCATGAAGGGCAACGTCAAGGGTTTCTCTCATCCGCGTCATTGTCAGCTCCCCGGGCAGGCGCGTCAGGGAAACATGGCGTTCCAGCCCGCCAGCATCGGCGATGAGAGGTTCTTCGCCGATGTCCTGCAAGGGCACGGTGATGTCGACATGGCCGGCATCGAGTGCAAGACGCCCCGTCCAGGATTCGAGGCCCGCATCGAACCCGACAAAGTTGCCGGTGGTGAGCACGTCGAAGACCACCTCTCTCTCGCCATGGCGGTGGAGGGGGCGCTCGTGGTTCCAGGCGCAGACGGTGGAGAAGCTCCGGATGGCGGTTCCGTCGAACCGGGCCCTGCCCCGCCATCGGGTCTGCCGGCCGCGGCCGCGATACTCGGCACCGTGAAAGAGAACCCTCAGCCTGGTGTCGGCAGCATCGGACCGGTATCCCGACAGGGACGCGACCACGCCGGCTCCATTGAGGATGTCGATGCGCAGGATTGGTGAATGCGTGGCCACGTCGATATGGAGCCGGGCGGCCCTCCGGGCGGTCGAGGCGATATCACCCATGAGGAGTGTCGTGGCAGGGCAAGATTCCACAGGGCCCAGCCGGGGGTCCGTGTCGAAACGGGCGGCCGGCTCGTCGAACGTCACATGCACGTCCATGTGGAGACGACACCCGGTGGTCCCGTAATGATGCCTGCGGCGAAGCGACCGGAAGATCCCGTCCCGGGTCAGGTGATCGGCAAGAAAGCAGGTCAGACCACCGTAGGCGCCGAATTCAGAGGCCCCGGGATGGGACGCTCCCGGACGGCCCTTGTGCACATCACTGTTGCAGACGAGGCCGTGACGATATCCCAGAGCAAAACTCTCGGCCATCAGCCACTCGAAGGTACCCCAGTTCGAGTGGATCTCCACCGCCGTGCGCAGGGCGCCGCCGTCGGCTGCCGCGATATCGGCGGGACGTCCGCCAATATGGGCAAAGACCACGCAATCCTCTCCGGCAAGCGCTTCGAAGAGTTCGCTCGAGGTGTTGACGTCATTGGCAAGTCCGCTTTTTTCGTGAAGCAGCGCATGGGACGAGCGGCGGATGGCCCGTCCCTCGTGCCTGAAGAAGACGTTGTGGTCACCTCCCATGGAGGTGTTGCCGGACCACTCGTAACCCGGAAAGGCCACGAACCGTCCGTCATCGTTGAAGGAGGCGGCAACATCGTTGATGCGCTGCCAGAACAGGTCGTTGATCTGGAAATCGTTGGCCTGGTGGCTGGTGACGTCGAGAAAGGCGCGGTCTCGGGCGAACGTGAAGTATTCCTCGATCGTGTTGATCCCGACGGATTCGCCGCTCTGTCCGTGGAGATCCCCCCAGAATGTCTCTGGAACGCCTGCCTCCACCACCAGAGGGTTCGACGTGGCGAGAGTCCGGCCGTCCACGGACAAGAGCTTCACTGCCACGTCGCCTTCGGCCGGGCAGGAAAGGTCTTCGATGCGCAGGAATTCCTCGCCAGGGGGCCAGTCGATGACGGACGGGAGACCGGTGATCGTTCCGGTGGCCACAAGGTGGAATGGGCCTTCCACCTTGTCGGTGGGATTGCTCCACGCATCCTCCGCCCGGATCGAGAGTGCGAAGGAAGATCCGGGACGCCGCCTTGTCGGCAGAACGGCATGCCAGGAAACGGCCACGCTGGGAACCACGCTGACGAAGGGGCGATCGTTTACGGGCAGGAAGTGACCCGTGGCACAGGCATCGACAAGCACCCGGAACTCGTGTGCGCTCTCGGTAAAAGTCTGCATGCGCAGCCCGGGTGATCCGCCCGAACGATCGCCGAACACCACCTCGATCCGGTCACCACAGGTCATGGACCCGTGCGTGACGATAATCCTGAGCGAGCGGTTCCAGGGTCTCTGGTGTCCATCCGGCTCCACCCGGGTCACCAGGCGACAGCCGTTGCTGGCCCTGGCGGTGCAATAGTTCATGGCTTCCGGATCGGCGGTCTGCCAGCGTCCTCCATCGTTTGCAAAGCGCTGGACGACCTTGATGCCGCCGGTGTCGTCGAGGCCGAAGCGTCCGACCGTGTAGGTGAGGACAATCGTCTGAAAGGAGCGGATCTCCACCGGTTCCTGGCATCCCAGCGCCGCCGTCCCCCGATCACCGGGATCGGCGCCCGGCTGCGCCGCGGGCCACACCTCACCCATCAACTCCATTGCGATCGGACCGGACATGACGTCCTCCTTCACGAGGGAACAAGCCCGAGTGGACACCGCCCCATCCCGACAATCAAGACGGGCGCGATCACGGTGCGATACTCCTCGCTCGGGTGCTATGGTGACAGCGAGATTCCAACGAGGAGGAAAGCGCATGCCTGACAATCCGCGACAGGCGGCGGAACGGCTCTTTCGTGATGCCATCATCTGGGATGATCACGCGGGCTTTGGTCCCGACCCCAGTGTCGATCTGGGCAAGCTGCGGATCTGGAAGGAAGCCGGCGTTCACTATCTCAGCGTCAATGTCGGCTACGATGTCATGGACTGGCGTGATTCGATCAAGTCACTGGCGGCCTTCCGGCGCTGGATTCTCGCCAGCGACGGCTATGAGCTCGTCTCCTCGGTCGACGATGTCCGTGCGGCAAGGAAGGCCGGCAATCTCGCGGTGAGCTTTGATCTTGAAGGGATGAATGCCCTCGACGGATCTCTGGACATGGTCGAGATGTACCATCATCTGGGCGTTCGCCAGATGCTCGTCGCCTACAACAGGAACAACCTCGCCGGCGGTGGCTGCCACGACGAGGACATCGGTCTGACAGCGTTCGGCAGGGCAGTGATCGGGGAGATGAACAGGCTTGGCATGATCGTCGACTGCTCGCACACCAGTCACTCATCCACCATGGAGGCGATGGAGATTTCCACGGCGCCATGCATCTTCTCGCACTCCAACGCCCGGGCGCTGCGTGATCACGAGCGCAACATCCGCGACGACCAGGCAAAGGCCTGCGCGGCAACAGGCGGCGTGGTGGGCATTGTCGGAATCGGCATCTTTCTCGGCGACAACGACATCCGCACGACGACCATGGCCGACCATGTCGACCACTACGTCAATCTCCTCGGGCCCGAGCATGTCGGAATCGGCCTCGACTATGCCTTCGAGAGCGACGACGACGAAGGTGAAGGCCTGGGAAGCGTCCTCGAGCGCAACACGGACTACTGGCCGAAGGCTCAGTACGACTGCCCGGACATCACCTGTGCTGCACCGAGCCAGATCCTTGAGCTCGCCGAGGAACTGTTCCGGCGCCAGTACTCCGAGCGGGATGTCCGCGCCATCATGGGCGGCAACTTCATGCGGGTCGCCGAAGCTGTCTGGAAGTAGGGAAGCCGGCAGTCAGGAAAGCCTGTTGCCGCCACGCTGACCCGGAAGCGACCGGATCGGGCGAACCCACCACCGCCATGGTCATTACACCTGGCCATGTGGAGAGCGCAGGGTGGCTGATGGCTGACCGGGGCGCACTGGAACAATCAGCCGAGGTCTAGCTCTCTCTTGCGCCGTTCCGCCCAGGTGCGGATGATCTGGTCGACGGCAAGACCGATGAAGGCGACGCACAGGCCAAGCGTGAGGCCGATGCCGGTTCCGCGGGGATCGGATATTGCTCCGAGAATGAGCTGGCCGAGATCGGTGGTGCCGATGAAGGCGCCGATGATCACCATGAAGAGGCCGAAGATCACCGTCTGGTTCAATCCCAGCATGATGTGCGGGAAGGCGAGCGGAAACTCGATCTGGACCAGTCTCTGCATGCGCGAGACACCTGACATCGTGCCCGCTTCCTGAATCACCTCGGGCACGCTGCGTAGCCCCTCCACCGTGTAGCGGGTTGCCGGCACCATGGCATAGACCACGGAAGCGATGATCACCGACGTGTCGGTGATGCCGAACAGCATGATCACCGGAATGAGGTAGATGAAGGAAGGGAATGTCTGCAGGAAGTCGCAGACGAGGAGCGCCGCCCTCGTCGCCAGGCGGTTCTGCGCGCACAGCGTGCCGACCACGAGCCCGACCACGGCCGCCACCATGACGGAGAAGGACGCCATGTACGCCGTGATGAGAGCCCTGTCCCAGTACTCGGAAAAGGCAATGAAGAGCAGGAAGACGCCGACGATGAGTGCGGACTTCACACCGTCGAGAAGAAAGGCGGTCCCCATCATCAGGACGAAGGTGGCGACTACCGGCATGCCGAGATAGAGATCCCGCATCGGGAAGAGCACCTGGGTGATCAGGAACTCGTTGAAACCCTTCAGGGTGAAAAAGAAGGTATCCCAAATCCAGTCGACCGCCGCCTGCCAGAAGGGAGCTGTCGTGATGCCCTTGTTATGCGGCACGATGTAGAGGTAGTTGCGGCCGTCATCGAAAATGAACGACCCCGCCCAGGCAAGCAGACACCCGGTCACCAGAATGGCGACCAGCATGATCACCAGGCGGTGGCGCTCGAAGAAGGAGAGATCTGCAAAGTAGTCCGTCTGCTTGTGCGCCCAAGCCAACGACATCCTGTCGAGGACCACCGCGATCAGCACGATGCACAGGCCGATTTCGATGCCGGTGCCGACCTTGAGCGAGTTCAGGGCGATCATCAGGTTCGATCCCAGGCCCTGGGCGCCGATGAAGGACGCGATCACGGTCATCGCCAGGCACTGCATCACCACCTGGTTGACACCGATGAGAACATCGCGCTTGGCGGTAGGCACGAGAACCCGAAACAGCAGCTGGAACCTGCCGCACCCGTTCATGATGCCGGCCTCGACGACATCCGCCGGCACGTTCTTCAGGCCGAGCAGCGTGAGACGCACCATCGGCGGAGTGGCAAAGATGATCGTGGCGATGGCTGCCGCGTGATCCCCGACCCCGAAGAGGACGATGACCGGAACAAGGTAGGAATAGTGCGGCATGGTCTGGGCCACATTGAGAAGAGGATTGAGAGCCGCCTCGACGGCCCTGTTCCTGAAGGCCCAGATGCCCAGGCCCAGTCCGAGCAAGACAGACACCGGTGCCGCCACCAGCACGAACGAGAGCGTCTGCATCGACGGTTCCCACTGCCCGAAGACGGAGACGTAGACCATTGAGAAGGCTGCAAGGGCCGCCAGCCCGGTGCCCTGGAGCCTGTAGCCCAGAAGAATGGCCCAGCCCGTGATCACCGTCCATGGCAGGGCGGGCCAGCGCAGCCACGGATTCTCGTTGATGAAGTTCCAGTCCGTGAAGGCGACAATGGTCTTGACACCGCCAAGCATGACCTCGCGAACAGCGTCAATGATGAGGAGAAGAGTGCTCGAGATCGCCCGGGTCACTTCGCGGAACAGGGGTTTGGTCTCGTAGTCGTCGATCGTCGGGTCGTAGACCTCGATCGGCATCCACTCGAAGAGCAGGTTCTGGACCGTGTCGTTGATGATGAACGGCAGATCCTTCAGCAGCGGCGGTAACCGCCACAGCCAGTTGGCGTCCGACGGATTGACCAGCAGGCACAGCAGCAGGAAGACGGAGAAGAGGACGCCGAACCCGATGGTCTTGCGGGATATCCGTGGTGCCGCCATGGATGCCCGGTCAATCCCTCTGGCTGGTGCCGAAGAGAACATTGATCACGTGGGAAGCGTGGAGACTGCCAACGAGCCGGTCGTCGGCATCGACCACGCCGACAGGCCGCGGCTGGTTCAGGATCGCTTCTGCGACCGTCTCGATGATCAGATCTTTGGAGACCCTGAGATCGGAGAGCTCTTCCGTCTCGTCAACCGGATTCATGACGTCCTCGATCCTCAGGACCTTTTCCCGTGGCACGTCCTGAGTGAATTTGCGGACGTACTCCGTGGCTGGCTGGAGAATGATGCTGGCCGGTGTGTCGAGTTGCTCGATGATACCTTCCTTCATGATGGCGATTCGGTCGGCCAGGCGCAGCGCCTCGTCGAAGTCATGGGTGACGAAGAGAATGGTCTTGTTGAGGACTTCCTGGAGCCTCAGGAACTCGTCCTGCATCTCCTTGCGGATAAGCGGATCAAGGGCCGAGAACGGTTCATCGAGGAACCAGATGTCGGGCTCGACAGCCAACGATCGGGCGATTCCGACCCGTTGCTGCTGTCCGCCGGAGAGTTCTCTCGGAAAGTAGTTTTCCCGTCCCTGGAGGCCGACGAGTTCCGCCATGTCCCGCGCCCTGGAGACACTCTCACGGGTCTTCATTCCCTTCATCTGGAGCGGGAAGGCGATGTTCTCCAGAACTGTCTTGTGGGGCAGGAGGCCGAAGTTCTGGAACACCATGCCCATCCTGGAGCGCCGCATGTCCAGCAATTGCCGGCCATTCATGGCCAGGAGATCCTGCCCCTCGATGAAGATCTTGCCTGCGGTCGCCTCGGTCAGCCTGGAGATGCACCGAAGCAGGGTCGACTTGCCCGAACCGGACAGTCCCATGATGACCAGGAGTTCGCCGGAGTGAACCTCGAAGGAGGCGTTGTTGACCCCGACTATGCAGCCAGCCTCCTTGGCGGCATCGGCGTCGATGAACCCTTCGGCACCGTCGAGCAGGCTTTTCGCATGACGCCCGAAGATCTTGTAGACGGACCGGCACTCGATGACCGGCTTCTCCTCGCCAGCCGTCCGTCCTCGAGAAGGCATGAACTCTCCCCCGTTTCCCGACCCGCGGGATGCGACTCCTGATTCTTTGCTGTTGGCACGGCCGGGTCAACGTCTGATGCAGTCGGGCCCTCCGTCACCGGAGGGCCCGACAGAAGCATCATGCAAGGCAGGATTGCCTTGCCAAGGAGTCAAGCTCAGTTGCTTTCGCCAAGAACCGATTCGGTCCAGGGCTTCCAGACGTCCTCGTTGTCGGCCAGCCACTTGGTCGCGGCATCCTCATGGGTCATCTTGTCGAGATCGACCAGAGCCGCCATGGAACCGATCTGCGGCGTGTTGAACGTGAGTTTCGAGAACACCGTGTAGGCCTGGGGATGGGTCTTCGGGAGCTTGTAGTGTGCTCCCTTCTTCAGCCAGCCCGTGGGCGAACCGCAACCCGTCGTGCTGACGTCGCCGCCATCGACGATACGGCAACCGTCGTAGTAGGGCGGAAACTCAATGAAGGTGAACCCTTCGGCATCCGTGAAGTTCGGCGTCCAGTTGAAGATGACCGTGCCGCGTCCTTCCTTCTTGGCCGCCTCGAGTTCGGCCCACAGCGCATCCGCAGCACCCGCGAACTTGACGACCCACGTGTCGTCGAGTCCCAGACCCTTGAGCCGGTTGGGCATGATGTCGCCATGCCAGCTCTGGGGACCTTCGAGCCAGCGGCCCTTGCCGCCGGAATCCGGGGTGGCAAAGTTGGCGTAGCAGTCCTTGAGCGCCTCCCAGGACGGCAGACCGGGGCACAGGCCCTGGTCGACCACCCAGTTCGGCACACCCATTTCCTCGAGTGTCTCGGCGTCATGGGTGCCGGCATCGATCAGGCCGCCCTTCTCCATGGCGCTGTAGTAGGCGTTCTGCATGGTCGACTGCCACACCTCGTGAAGGATGTGGATGTCACCGACACGCACGGCCTCGAAGCTCGCCTGGTTGTCGACAGGCACGTATTCGACGGTGGCGCCGATGCTCTCGAAGATGCCACCGATGACGTGGGCCATGACGATCTGGCTCGACCAGTTCTTGATCGGAATCTTGATCGGTTCGTTGCTGTCGGCACTCGCAGTGCCGGCAATCGCCAGAACGGCCGCCGACACGATCCCGGCGATTCCTCCCTTTATATTTCGACTCACAACGTTACTCCCTTTGTCTATGAACGTTGGAGAATCCATTGCAGATGCATGCGGTCGGCTTGTCAATCCCCAGACATAGGGAGCGTGGCGAGCCATGGCACTGTATTACTGTTCGTTGAGTTCCCGGGGGCAGCCGTGGGCAGGACTTGCAGCCCGCGACGCCAGGGGGCAGCCTTGCCGTCGCGAGACAACGAATCTCCGGAGGCGCGTCATGACTCGACTTGAGGCTCGCTCGCCCGAGACCATGGGCGCGGTGGCGGCCTTCGTTCCCGAATCCCTCGGAATCGCGGGACCGGCAGCAACACAGGCCTACAGGCAGGACGGGGTGATTTGCCTGCGCTGCGCCATGGGAGAGGACTGGCTCTCCGTCATTGAGGACGCGATCGAACTGTTCCAGACCGAGCAGGCCGAGGGTGACGACCACAACGTTGTCGTCCGGCGCGAAGGCGACGACGGCGCCTTCCAGTACTCCTCGATGATGTGGAAGCACAACCCGCTGTTTCGCAAGGTGATCTTCGAATCACACGCGGCCGATCTCTTCGGCAGCGTGCTCGGAACGCGCCAGCTCAACTTCTTCTACGACTTCCTCCTCATCAAGCACCCGGGCTGCCGCAGCGCCTCGACGCCCTGGCATCAGGACATGTCCTACTACGCACTTCACGGCACGCAGATCATCAACTGCTGGATCGCGCTCGACGACATTCCCGTCGAGACCGCCCTGCGCTTCATCCGGGGTTCACACAGGTCGGGCGAAATCTTCCGGTCTGTCCACTTTGATCCTGACATGACCTATGGCGGCCCGATGGAGGAGCGCCCCCTGCCGCCCGACTTCGACCGGGACTGCGAGGCCGACATCGTGACCGTCGCCATGAACAGGGGCGACGCGCTGGTTTGGAACGCCCGGACGTTCCATTCCGCGCCGGGCAATCATCTCGCCCGCCGCCGCGCGGCGCTCTCGCTCAACTTTGCAGGCGACGACGTGACCTACTTTGACATGCCGGGCGAATCGGATCCTCCGGACCGGGGCGAGAACCTGGTCGAGGGAGGGCCCATCACCTGTGCGACCTTCCCCGTATTGCGCCCCGGGTAGGCCAATTCGCGGCTGCCGGCCATCAGCACGGTCTCCCGTGCGCAACGAAGACGATCCGAACCATGCTCTTACCCGTAGTAGCCGGCACGAACGGTCGCGCCGATGAAGTTGCAGATCAGCCGTTCGGCATGGGTCATGGTGATGTTGCCGACATCGCGACCGGGTGCAATCTCCACCAGGTCCATGCCCAGCACGCGTCCCTTGCCTGCGAGGCCGTGGATCAGCTTGCGGGTCTGCATCCAGTCGAGCCCGCCGGGCGTCTGGGCCATCACGGCCGGCATGATGGTGGGATCGAGTCCGTCGGCATCAACCGTGAGGTAATAGGGTCCGCCATCTGGGATGCGGTCAAGCACGGCCTCCATGCCGATGTCGTGCATCTCGTAGGCAGTGATGATATCAGCGCCGTAAGCGCGGGCGGCTTCGACTTCACCGCGGCGAGCGCTCCCGATCCCGCGGATGCCGATCTGCGTGATGTGGCCGAACCACGCCATCTCGGAGGCGCGCCGGATCGGGCTTGAGTAGCCTTCCGGCTCGCCGTTGACGTTGTCACGCCAGTCGAGATGGGCATCGACGTGGACCAGCGTGATTTCCTCTTCCCGTTCCAGGGCCCGCATGACCGGAATTGGGATGCCGTGATCGCCGCCGAGTGTGACCAGCACCACCCCTGACGCGAGAATCTTGCGGGCGGCTGCCTCGGCACGCCGGTAGTGCTCGGCATGATCACCCATGTCGGCGGTCACGTTGCCGCAATCGACCACCCGGACGGGCCGGTCGTCGAGCAGGGGTCCACCGAGATCCCAGTCGAAGTGGTTGCGCGTGTAGTCGCTCATGTGGGAGCACTGGCGTATGGCGTCGGGCGCGCGACTCTGGTCGTTCGCCATTTCGTCGGGTCTGTAGGGCATGCCGTAGGGAATGCCGAGGATGGCGATGTCCGCTTCGAGACGGTCGAGATCAAGCGCCAGCGGAAAATCCAGAAAGGTCGCCGGCGGCATGCCGGGCGGTGCGGTCAGGTCATGGCTCATGGCACTCTCTCCTCGAACGTGGCCCGATGGTAGTGCAGGTACCCCGGCGTCGGCCACCGCGACTGTTGCTTCGGCAGCCTGATTGCTGCAGCGTGCCACGTCAGCGCCATGCCGATGACCATGGCGCGGATGTCGGAGCTTCCCCTCCGTCGATTGGCTCACGTGCTGAACTGGGAGTCGGCCCGCTCCCGGAACTGCCACTCGGCATCGAGATGACTCGAGCGATGATAGGGTCGGACGGCTGTTGTCCGGTGTCGGAATCTGAATTCTCGTCGTCAGGCAGGATCAACAGTTCAGTGCTCCGGTTGGCGTCCGGACCATGCACCGCGCGAGGCCGGGTTAACACGGCGGCGGGTCCACTGTCTTGACGGGGCGCGAGTGCGGACTCCAAGCTCCGGGAGACCTTGGGAGACATCGTCATGACGGACGGACTGGCGACGGTACGCGCGGCGCTCCGGCGTGCACTGGCGAGCAGCCACCACGAGGCCCGGGCCATGCCGGCGGCGTTCTACACCGATCCGGACCTTGCGGCCCTTGAGGTGGAACATCTGTTCAGGAAGGAGTGGCACTGCGTCGGTCGCGTTGAGGAGGTCGCAGAGCCGGGCCGGGTCATGCCCTACCGCCTGGCGAACGAGCCCCTCGTTATCGTGCACGGCCGCGACGGGGCGATCCGGGCGCTGTCGAATGTCTGCCGTCACCGCGGTACCCTGATCGTCCGCAAGAAGGGCCAGGGTCACCGGCTGGTGTGCCCCTACCACCATTGGTCCTATGAGCTCGACGGCCGTCTCGCCGCTGCACCGATGATCCCGGAACGCCACGACTTCCGAATCGCCGATTGCCGCCTTCCGGAGTTCCCCTGCGAGGTCTGGATGGGCTTCGTCTACGTCAATCTTGATCCCGCAGCCGCGCCGCTTGCGCCGCAGCTTGCCGACCTCGATGAACTGGTCGCACCCTACCACATGGAGGAGATGTGGCTGGGCTGGCTCGGCGAGGAGGTCTGGGAGACCAACTGGAAGGCCATGGTGGAGAACTACATGGAGGGCTACCACCTCACGCCGCTCCACATGAACACGCTCAACAACCTCAATCCCACCAGTCTCACCCGGTACATTCCCGCGGGCGAGCACTGGTTCGCCTACGAGGCCGGCTTTCCCGAGGATCTGCCACGTGTGACGGCGGGTCATCCCAACCTGACGAAGCAGCAGTCCGACACCTGTATCATGGCGATGGTACAGCCGGGCAGCGGTATCGGTCTTGCTGCAGACTACAGTTCATTCCTGTGCCTTCAGCCCGAGGGCGCGGACAGGGTGCGCTACAAGGCGGGCATTCTCTTTTGGGGAGACGCATGGACGCAGAGCGCGGTCGACCGCGCCGTCGAACTGTTCCACAAGACCATGGCCGAGGACCGCTCAGTGCTGGAGCCGCTGATGCAGGGCTACCGCAGCGCCCACCACGAGAGCGGCCCACTCGCGCCACCCTCGCTCGAAGGCCCGATTCTCGATCTCGCCAGGTATGTCGGTCGACGCCTGCTGCCAGCGATGGACGAGGCCGCGTAGTCCCCGGCGACAGGCTGTGCCTGGACGTGTTCCGGATGGCATCTAGTCCATCCTCGAAGATGTCCCGTCAACGCCTCCAGGGATCGTGCTTTGATCATGGTGTCACTGCGCGGTCTGGCTGATGTGATCAGCCGTGCGGCGGATGGCAGGGACACGCTCGTCCAGTGCCGGGTGGGTCGAAAGCCAGGACGGAACATCACTGTCGCGGGAGAGATGCTCGAAGAGATGCACCAACGCCTCGGGATCATATCCGGCATCGAAGGCAAGGCCGATGCCGATGCGGTCCGCTTCCAGTTCCTGGTCCCTGGAACGGGCAAGTGACAGCAAGAGGGCGCCTTCCAGGAGCATGTCCTCGACGATCGGTCCAACGTCGCCGGCAATGAGCGCCACCAGCAAGAAGGTTCCTATGCTGCGATAGACCCGTTTCAGTCCGTGCTGTTCGGTGACATGGGCGATTTCGTGGCCCAGGACTCCGGCGATCACGTCAGGATCGGGAAAGGTCCCGACAAGCGCATCGGTGACGATGATCGTCCCTCCCGGCAGGGCAAAGGCATTGGGGCCCACTCCCATGATGTCGCGAAAGAGAAGTGTGTAGGGACCGTACGGCGGCTCCGGAGCGACGGAAACAATGTCCCGGAAAACGAGCCGCACCCTCTCCTTTTGCCCGTCGTCCAGAGCGGATGGAACAGCCATCACCTGATCGATGAATGCGACATGACCATCATCGATCGTTTCCGCCAGGCCGGCGGGAGTGAGGGCCACTGCCAGGGCAACGAGCAGATCGAGACCCCAGCGCCATATCAGGACACCACCGGCGACGATGGGGATCATCGCCAGAACGAGCCGGGAATGCCATGCCTCCCACCGATGCAGCAGATTCCGACGATCCGCACCGACAAGCCTGTCGATGGCGTCATGATCATCGCTGTGGAACTGCCAGCCCGAGGGAAAGGTAAGGCATGAAGGAAGCTTGCCCAACCGCGTTTCGCGGCGCAGCGAAGGGGGCCGCGCCCGCGCCAGCACCCGTCCGTCATCGGCCGCAACGAGGTTGACGAACCCTCCCTGCGGCGACATCACCATGAGGGCCGCCAGGCGTTGCGACGTCCCGGGCACCCAGGCATCTCCCCTGGCAGGCGGATGGTCAGACGGCGGCGCCGACATCGATGCCGTCCAGATCCATCCACGCATCGCCCACGGCCGTTTCCCGGCCGCGGGCCTCGTCGATGATGTCATCCAGCGAACCGGCGGGAAGGAGCCAGGTCCGGGAGCACAGGTAACGCAGCATGCGGATGCGGGCCCAGGGAAGCAGCATGCCAAGTGAGCAGGCAACTGCGACAGCATTGCTGACGGTGATCCACACATAGCGTGCCGGCGAGATGGCGGAATGGAAGCGGTGGTCGTTGTCCAGGGTCGTTCCGGCATAGATGGCATTGCGCAGGAACGCGCTATAGAAGACCGAAAAGGGAAACAGTATGAACAGTGCGAGGAGGTAGCCGATGGCCATCGCGATCGCGTCAGCCGGGAGAGTCTCCATCTGATCGGCGAAGACCGCGCTCCCCGCCACTCCTATCGCCACGACGACGAGAATGCCGGCCACGATGCAGGCAACAACCTGGAAAAACGCCCGCCAGAATGGGCCCAATCCACTTGAGAACGTGAAGTCCGACGTGCCAAGCCTGTGGCCACTGATCGTGTAGCGCTTCTTCGCCCGCGTGGCATAGGGCAGGAAGAGGCCCAGGCTCATGACGGAGAGAAACGGATAGACCACGAAGACGAGCAGGCTCGGCCAGTAGGATCCCCGGAAATCGAAGCGGACCGTGGACCAGCTGGTCATGACAGCATTGAACCTGAGGCCCCGGTTGATCAGCCAGGGCATGACGAGGAGGAACAGCAACCAGACAATGCCAAAGACGACAGGCGAGACCAGCGAGACGACATAGATGCCAGCGATGAAGGCAAGCACGATCAGGCGCCCGAAGAGAATCTGAAGCCCCCTGGCATGGTAACCGAAAGGCCGCCCATCAATGCTCGTGTTGCCGAGAAGGTAAGCCCTGTTTCGCACCTTGGCCCAGGCCGACCAGATACCCAGTGTGGCGATCGACAGCATCAGGTTGACGATCCAGATCCCGAAGTATTCGCCGGCCGTTCCGGTGAACGTCACGGCGACCGCGCCGTCCGGTGTTTTCATCGTGACGCCCCCGATGCACCACCGACAGCCTTCCACCGTCGGCACTGCAACGCGAAGGGGTCACGAACTGCCATGGGCGCTTCTCCTCAAGGGGGAGTCTTGGGTTCAAAGGGACAGGTGCTGGCAATGACACACTGCCAGCATTTCGGGCGACGGGCCGTGCAGGTGTAGCGCCCGTGGAGAATGAGCCAGTGATGGGCGCCCTTCTTCCACTTCTCGGGCACATCGCGTTCAAGGGCCCGTTCGACAGCTTCGGCGGTCTTGCCTCGGGCCAGGCCCGTACGGTTGGCCACCCGGAAAACATGGGTATCGACCGCGATGGTCGGTGCACCGAACGCCTCGTTCATGACGACACTGGCGGTCTTGCGGCCGACTCCCGGAAGTTCCTGCAGGGCTTCCCGGCTTGCCGGGACCCTGGAGTCGTGCCTGTCAATCAGCATTTGTGACAGTCTGACGACATTCTTCGCCTTGGAGTTGAAGAGGCCGATCGTCCTGATTTTCTCGCGCACGCCATCCTCGCCAAGGGCGACCATCTTCTCCGGCGTATCGGCGACAGCGAAGAGCGCCGGTGTCGCCTCGTTGACGCTCTTGTCCGTTGCCTGAGCCGAGAGAACGACCGAGACCAGCAACGTGAAGTGATTGCCGTAGTCGAGCTCTGTCCGTGGCTCGGGGATCTCCCGTGCCAGAGAGGTGAACAGCCGGTCGATGTCCCGGGCCTTCACGAAGCAACCCGGTCGTTCGGTTCGAAGACCAACGCGACGGCGCGCACCGGGCACCCGGTGCCGTCCCTCATGGCGAGGGGAAGGCAGACAAAGAGGAATTCCTCACCTTCCAGTGCCTCGAGATTGCACAGTTGCTGGACCATGCACACACCCTGGGTATTCCATACCGCGTGAGTCGGCCACCACCATTCGGATGGGTCGTCCATGCCGATGAGGTCGGTGCAGAAGAGCCTGATGCCGCGGTCCACCAGCCACTGGGCCGCGTCGACCGGGACAAAGGGCCGGTTCATGGCAAAGTCGTCCTTGCCCCAGTCCTTCGAGGTCCCCGTCCACACGACGCAGGCAGCATCCGGGCCGATTGTGCGGGAGGTCTTGCGTTCCGCTTCCTCGAGATCGGCTATGGTGATGGCCTCACCGTTCTGCCGGTGCCGCAGGTCAAGCAGATGGCCGGGCAGCACCAGTTGTTCCAGGGGGACCTGATCAACACTCATGCCGTCCGCGTCGCTGTGTCTCGGCACGTCCAGATGGGTGCCGCAGTGCTCGGGCATGAGGATCATGCGGCTCTCCATCGCCATCTTGCCGCCCGTGATCTGCGAAAGGTAGGCGTGATCGTCTAGCGGGAAGAACGTCACCTGTCCGCCGATGTTCGGCATGTTGGAATACATCGGGTGACTGAGATCGACGATCCTTGAAACGGTTGGCAGCATGACACTCTCCATCTTGGCGTTGACGGTTCCATCACGGGAACACGTACCGCAATAGACAGTCACGAGCGCCCTGTCTATGCGGCGAATCCTCCCTTGCGGAGCCAGTCCAGAACATCTTCCGCAGTGGCCGCCACCGGGCCCTCCGGAACGGCGGGACGGCGGATCATGACCACCGGAAGGCTGAGGTCGCGGGCGGCCCTGATCTTGGCTTCGGTCGCTCCGCCACCGCTCGCCCGTGTCACCAGAGCACCGACGCCGCAATCCGTCATCAGTGCCCTCTCCCCTTCCACGTCAAACGGCCCCCGCTGCAGCAGGACCTCCATGGCCGGGTTCGGCAAGGGTTCTTTCGGGGGAGCGATCATGCGGAAGATGAGCCGCATGCCATCGATGCAGCGAAAGGAACCCATGGCGCGGCTTCCCAGTGTGATCAGGACCACCGCCGGGGCAAGCGTCTTCAGGGCGCCGACCGCAGCATCGATGTCATTGACCACGATCCAGCGGTCACCGGGCATCCTGTTCCACATTGGTCGTACAAGTTTGATTCGGGGCATCCCCGACCGGCAGGCCGCCATAGAGGCCGTGGCTGCCATGGTGCGGGCGAAGGGGTGGGTTGCATCGACGAGGGCATCGATGCGTTCATCGGCGAGATAGCGGATGAGGCCATCGGTGCCCCCGAACCCTCCGCGCCGCAGTCGCCCGGGAAGATCCGGTGTATCGTCGAGAAGACCGGCCAGCGACGTCACGACATCAACCCCGGGCGCTTGTGCGGCAATTCCATGCGCCAACGCCACGGCCTCCGCGGTCCCGCCGAGGATGAGAATGCGGGTCACAGACCCGCCTGACCGACGATGGCGCCCGCACGATCGATGACGATCACGTCCACTGCCACTCCGCCTGCCAGTGTGGCCAGTGCCGTTTGCCGGGCGCCGCCTGCCACGTGATCGGCCAGGGGTAACCCGGCTTCGCGTACCAGTCCAAGGACCTCCCCGGCGCTCGTCGAATCGGCCACGCGTCGCGCCAGTCCGGCATCGGCGCCGGCTTCCTTCGCCAGGGTGGCAAGCAGGTCGAAGTCGACCTGACTCCTCGCTGAATGGAGGTCGAGGGCTCCCTGCGCAAGCTTCGTCATCTTGGCGAATCCCCCGGCAAGCGACACCCTGGGAACCGGATGGCGGCGCAGGTACTTCAGCATGCCTCCGGCAAAGTCGCCCATGTCAATGAGGCTGGCCTCGGGCAATGAATGGTAATTCTGGACGGCCTTCTCCGAGGTTCTGCCGGTGGCCCCGGCGAGGTGCTCGAGGCCTTCGGCGCGGGCAACGTCGATACCCCGATGGATGGCATGGATCCAGGCGGAGCAGGAATAGGGGATGACGATTCCCGTGGTCCCGAGAATGGACAACCCTCCCTTGATGCCGAGTCGTGGATTCCATGTCCTCAGGGCCAGCGCCTCGCCGTCGACGACGCCGATGGTGAGAACGACATCCGCGCTTCCTCCGTAGCGCCACGCAAGTGTGCGGATGGCCTCGGTCATGATGTCACGAGGGCGCGGATTGATCGCAGGCTCGCCAGGTGCAATGGGCAGTCCCGCCTTGGTCACGGTGCCGACACCCTCTCCGGCACGAAAAACCACGCCACTTCCCGCTTCACCGGCCGTCACGGTGACGACGATTTCCGCACCATGGGTGACGTCGGGGTCATCTCCCGCATCCTTGATCACCGAGGCCCGCGCCTCGCCATCACCAAGATGGTGCGATGCCAGTGGAAACCCTGCTTCCCGGCCGCCTGGCAGAGTGATCCTGACCGGATCCGGAAACGTGCCCGTGGTCAATGCCTCGTAGGCTGCTGCTGCAGCCGCGGCGGCACAGGCACCGGTGGTCCACCCCCTGCGCAAGGCATCTTTCGCCATGTCTCCTGCCGCACCGGCTATTCGTTGTGGTGGTCATTGTGTCGCGCGGTGATGAATTCGCAAGAGAATGCGGTTATGGATCGTCTGTCACACCAGTGTCGCGAGGGGTGATCGATGCCGCATTCCCCGCTGCCGCCCATGCCTTCATTCGAGGCCGGATGGGTGTGGCTCGCCGGCGCCGGACCGGGCGACCCCGGACTTCTTACCCTTCTGGCCCACCATGCCCTGGGCGAGGCCGACTGCATTGTCCACGATGCCCTCGTTGACGATGGCGTCCTGAAGCTGGCACGTCCCGGGGCAGAGCTCATCCATGCCGGAAAACGCGGCGGCAGACCGTCCCCCGGACAGCCTGACATCTCTCGCCGACTCATTGAACTCGCGCAGTCCGGAAAGAGGGTCCTGCGACTCAAGGGAGGTGACCCCTTCGTCTTCGGACGAGGCGGAGAGGAGGCTCTCGCCCTTGTGGCTGCCGGCGTTCCGTTCCGGGTGGTCCCGGGAGTCACGGCGGGTATCGGCGGATTGTCCATGGCTGGCATTCCGGCAACGGACCGCCACACCAACCATGCCATCACCTTCATCACCGGGCGCCTGGCGGGAGGAGACATTCCCGACGGCCTCGACTGGACCGCCCTCGCCGCCCCCGGTCACGCGCTCGTCATCTACATGGCTCTGGCGCGACTCGCATCCATCGCTGACCGCCTGATCGGGGCGGGTCTCGCCAGCGACACGCCCGTGGCCGTCATCAGCCGCGCCACCACCCCTCACCAGAAAGTGATCGAGACGACCCTCGCAAGGGCCGCCGTCGATTCACGGGACCTCAAGGCTCCGGCGATCGTCGCCATCGGTGCGTTCGTCCGGCTGCGCGCCGGCCTCGACTGGATGGGCGCCATCGAGGGACGCATCCTCGACGCGGACCCTCTCGGCACGGACACCTCCAGGGAAGCCGTCTGATGGCGGCGCGTGGCCTCATCATCTCGGCAACCGGAAGCGGCGCCGGCAAGACCATCATCACGTCAGCCCTCATTCGGGTGCTCGCCAGGCGAGGAGGCGCGGTGTCCTCCTTCAAGGTCGGACCGGACTACATCGACGGCGGCTACCATGCCGCTGCATCCGGTCGCGCCAGCCACAACATCGACCTGTGGGCCATGAGACCGGCCACGGCGCGTGCGGCGATCCGGCGCTGCAGCGAGGGAGCGGATCTCGTCATCGGTGAAGGCGTGATGGGCCTCTTCGATGCCAGTCTCTCGGGCGAGGGGTCCACGGCCGACGTCGCGCGGTTCCTTGATTTGCCCGTCATTCTCGTCATCGACGTCAGCGGCCAGGCACAATCGGTGGCAGCCTCGGTCGCCGGGTTCCGCGATCACCGCCCCGATATCGATGTTGCCGGGGTGATCTTGAACCGGACAGCGGGTGACACCCACCTGACGATGCTGACACGCGCTCTCGAGGGAGTTGCAACCGTCTTCGGTCATGTCAAGAGGGATGACCGGCTCGTCGTGGCGCATCGGCATCTCGGCCTCGTCCAGGCCCATGACGGTGATCCCGACATCATCGACGAGGCAGCCACGCTGATCGCCGCCGGCGTGGACGTGGACAGCATGATCGCACTGGCGCGACCCATCGCAGTGACCAACGAACGGGATTCCGTGACCATGGCGCCCCCGGGCCAGAGGATCGCGGTGGCCTGCGACAGCGCCTTTTCCTTCCTCTACGCATCGCTGGCAGAGGCATGGCGGAATGCGGGGGCCGAAATCCTGTGGTTTTCCCCACTGGAGGACGAACCTCCCGACGCGACAGCCGATGCCGTCTACCTGCCGGGCGGCTATCCTGAACTCCACGCAGGCAGGCTGGCCGCCAGTCAGACCTTTCTGTCGGGCCTGAGAGACGCGGCGGACAGGGGTTGCGTGATCTACGGCGAGTGTGGCGGCTACATGGTGCTGGGCCGTCATCTCACGGACATGGAAGGCCATACCCATGCCATGGCCGGTCTGCTGCCGGTCACCGTCTCCATGCATGCGCCACGCCGGCACCTGGGGTACCGGCGCATGGTCCTCGCGTCGGACGGGCCGCTGGGAAAGGCCGGAAGCATCTGGCGAGGCCACGAGTTCCACTACGCCAGCGAGACCTCCCCGGCGGCGCCTCCTCTCTTCTTGGCCAGCGACGCGAACGGCCGCGACCTTGGCGCGTGCGGGGCCGTCAACGGCAGGGTCGCCGCTTCGTTCATGCACCTCATCGACCGCGAGGAAGGCCCGGCGTCATGACCGTGCCGGCACGGGCTGACGTCGTCGTGATCGGCGGGGGCAACGCCGCCCATTGCGCTGCACTCGGCGCCCGCGATGCCGGTAGCGACGTCCTGATGTTCGAACGCGCCCCGGCGGAGGAAGCCGGCGGCAACAGCCGATTCACGGCTGGCGCCATGCGGACGGTCTATGACGGGGTCGAAGACCTGAGGATGCTCATGCCCGACCTTTCCGACGAGGAGGTGGCCCGGTCCGACTTCGGCGCCTACGGCAGGGAGGCCTTCCTCGACGACATGGGCCGCGTGACCCGCTACCGCTGCGATCCCGACCTGGCCGAGTTCCTCGTGACGAGAAGCCGCGAGACCCTCCTGTGGATGCGGTCCAAGGGCATCCGGTTCCAACCGATGTGGGGACGACAGGCGTTCGAAGTCGACGGCCGTTTCCGGTTCTGGGGAGGACTTTCCGTCGAAGTGGCCGGTGGTGGCGAGGCTCTGGTGGACGGCCTTTCACGGGCCGCCCGGAAGGCGGGAATCCGTCTCATCCACGAAGCGAGGGCCGTCGAACTCGTGAGGAAGGACACCAGAGTCACCGGCGTGAGGGTGTTGCATGACGGTGCGTTCCATACCGTCGCCGCGGGAGCGGTGGTGCTGGCCTGCGGCGGCTTCGAGGCGAACCACGAATGGCGGGCCCGTTACCTCGGTCCGGGCTGGGATCTGGCACGGGTGCGCGGCAGCCGTTTCAACACCGGAGACGGCATCCGCATGGCTCTCGACATCGGCGCCGCACCCTTTGGACACTGGTCGGGCTGCCACGCCGTCGCCTGGGATCTCAATGCCCCGGAGTTTGGCGACCTTTCCGTCGGCGACGGCTTCCAGAAGCACTCCTATCCCTTCTCCGTCATGATCAACACGAGAGGAGAGAGATTCCTCGATGAAGGCGCCGATTTCCGGAACTACACCTACGCGAAATACGGCGCCGAGATCCTCAACCAGCCCGAACAGATCGCCTGGCAGGTCTTCGATGCCAAGGTGTCCGGACTGCTGCGTGACGAGTACCGCATACGCCAGGTGACACGGGTTCGCGCCCCGACCCTCAAGGAACTCGTCCGACGTATGGAGGGTGTCGACGGTGCAACGGCACTGGCCACGATCAGGTCCTTCAATGACGCCGTCCGGCAGGACATCGCCTTCGACCCCACTGTCAGGGACGGACGGTCCACCGAAGGACTGGCCATCCCCAAGTCGAACTGGGCCAACACCATCGACGAGCCTCCCTTCGAGGCCTATGCCGTCACCTGCGGTGTCACGTTCACGTTCGGCGGCCTGCGCATCGACACGACCGCCAACGTTCTCGACAGCGATCTCAATCCAATCCACGGCCTCCTTGCAGCCGGTGAACTCGTCGGCGGTCTCTTCTACTTCAACTATCCCGGAGGCACCGGTCTCACGTCGGGCGCGGTCTTCGGACGCCTGGCCGGCCGGTCGGCAGCTTCCTGTGCTTCCTGACACGATCCACCACCGGAACGGCTATACGCGCAGGTCTTCACTGCCGGGCCGGTTCAGTGCTATCGCCGCCTTCCTCCGGAGTCACCCGGTGGCGCCGGACGGGTTCCTCACGCCTCGACGCCGTCAGGACCCGGGCGCTGCCCTCAGCGGAAGGCAGAGGTCGGTCAGCAGGTCGGCGGGCGAAACGTCGGGCAGCGCATTGAGGTAGATTTCCATGTGCGGTCGATTGTCGATGTCCTCGCCACTTTGCGGCAACCATCGCGAGAAGAGGAGCTGGTAGGATTCCGCAATGCCGTCATAGGGACCGCGGTGGGTGTAGACGGCGTAGCGTCCCGCCTCGATCGTGTCGAGCGTGATGCCGGGCGGCGGCGAGGCGTCGGTACGCATCTCGAGGCAGGCGTCCGAACGCAGGTTCTCAGCCCTGACGTCATCGGGTTCGTCGTAGGATAGGGTGAGGACGCGGCCGATTTCGGCACCGATACTGGCCGCCCATCCGAACAGGCGCTCGAATGACGGCCCCACTTCGTTGTAGGGACCGACATGACGGATGCGGGCAATCTCGATTGCTGCGAGGGTGTCGATACGGACTTCCATGTGGATGTCTCCTTTTGGCAGATCAAACTCCAGACGTCCCTCACCGGGGTCGTAGTTGACCCGTGCGGCCGGGCCGGCGAACTGTGGAAGCGGCCATGCGGTGCGGTACCGGCTGGGGTTCATCCCGCAGCCGCGACGGAACGCCCTCGAGAAGGCTTCCGGCGAGTTGTAGCCCGCATCCAAGGCGACCTCGATGACGTCGACCGGTTCGTGACGAAGGCGCCAGGCGGCACGCTCCAGGCGCAACCGCCGTATCAGACCGGCAATCGTCTCCCCGGTCATGGCCCGGAACACGCGATGGCAGTGGAAGCGCGAGAACCTCGTTTCCGCGGCCACCTCCTCGACCGTCCAGGGATGATCGAGACGGCCAGCCACGGCTTCGAGTGCCCGGACCAGACGACAGTAGCAGGACTCTGCAGTGACGGGACGCATGAACCCATCATTGCATGGCGGACGGTGCCTCGCCTGACAGGAAGTGCCTTTCTTCACCGACGTCTCGTGACTTATGCCGGAAACAACAGCGGGCATTTCGCTGCGAAGCGCCGGAACATCAGCGCTTGGTGAAGAGGTCCTTCCTCAGGCTCTGGATGGCATCGGGATCGACATCGACATGGATGACGGCCGGCTTCCCCGTGCCAAGTGCGCTTGCGAGAGCCTTGCCCGTCTCCCCTGGCTGGCTGACACGCCAGCCTCCGGCGCCAAGCAGCCGGGCGTAGTCGGCAAAGGGCGGATTGAGGAGATCGGCTCCCACGTAGCGCCCGTCGAAGAAGTCCCGCTGGTAGGCCTTCTCGGCACCCCAGGCGCGGTTGTCGAGAACGACGGCGATGACCGGAAGATTGTGCTGCACGGCTGTCGTCAACTCGATCATGGTGAGACCGAATCCACCATCGCCCATGATCGCGATCACCGCGGACCCGGGCGCTGCCGCCTGTGCTCCCAGGGCGGCGGCATAGCCGAAACCGACGAGGCCGAAGTCCAGCGGCGTCACGAGACCCGGGCAACGACCGAACCTCAGGCGATCGGCGGCCTGCAGGCAGACGGCGCCCGTATCGAGGGTGACGATCGCATTCCGGGGAAGCGCCTCGCGAATCTCCCCCAGGACCCTCGCCGGCGAAAGCGGCACGCCCGTCTGCCAAGCCTCGCTCTTGCGCTCGGCCTCGATGAGGCGTCGTTCGTCATGAAAGGCTTTTGTCCAGGATCGCCAGCGCGCTGCCGCCGGTACAGCGGCCAGGAAGGCACGGGCGGCCTCCCCGGCATCGGCGATAATGCCCAATGTCACCGGAAAATGGCGCCCGATCGCGATGGCATCGATGTCCACCTGCACGATGGCTGCCTGCGGGTTGACGTAGTCAGAACTGTGAAAGGTCGAATTGAATCCGAGGCGGGTCCCGAGTGCCAGGATGAAATCGGCTTCGCGTGTGAGCCTGGAGGCAAGACGGTTGCCGCGAGGCCCTGCCTGACCGGCCAGCAAGGGGTGATCAGTCGCCAGCACATCGTGGTGTCCGGTCGCGGCAACGACGGGGATGTCGAGTGCGCGGGCAAGGCGATCGAGGTCAGCCAATCCCCTCGCCCACTTCAATCCACCACCGGCCACGATCACCGGCCGCTCGGAAACGGCAAGTAGCTCCTTCACCTGTTCAATGTGCCGGTCCGCCGGCGCCCCTGCCGCGATGGGTCCGGAAGGTCGCGGCAGGTCTCCGGAAACCGACGACGCGAAGATGTCCCGCGGCACGTGGAGAACGACGGGCCCGCGCCTGCCGCTCATGGCGACACGCAATGCCTCGTTCAGGAGTTCGCAGAGCCGGTCGGCGTGCGGCACCCGGATCGAGCGCTTGGTGACCGGCGCCAGGAGTGCTTCCTGGTCAATCTCCTGGAATGTGTCGCGCCCTGACTGACTGCGCGAAATGGCCCCGGCGATGGCCACCACGGGAGAATAGGCGAGGTGGGCCTCCGCAAGGGCCGTCGCCAGGTTGGCAACGCCAGGGCCGGCCTGGGCGCCGAGCACCACACCCGGTCCGCCGGTCAGGCGTGCCGCGGCATCCGCCATGTGTCCGGCGGCGCGCTCGTCGCGGGCGCCTATGTAGGAGATGGGGGAATCGTGGAGCGCATCGAGGAGTTCGAGCATTGAACCGCCGATGACCCCGAAAACCGTGCCGACACCGGCGCCCTCAAGAACACGCGCCACGGCATCACCGGCGTCCATGCGTGAAGATGCCGGCATCACAGCCTCCAGGCGGCCTCGAAACCCTCGAGAACCGCCTCTTCGGCGCTTCTCGGGGCAAGGCAGTCGCCGACGCGCATGAAAGTCCGGCCGGCGGCCTCGAGGGCAAGGCCAAGATCGTCGTGTGGCTCATGACCCTGCGACAGCACCAGGGAATCCATTTCCTCGAGGATGATCGCCTCACCCGTCAGCGTGTCCTGGAAGTACGCCACGTCGTCGTCGGCGCCGAAGAGGCGTGCATGGGTGATGATGTCGACGCCCAGCCTGCGAACCCGCCCGACATGGTGGTTGCGGACATAGAGCTGGAGGAGTTCGCCCGCCATGGCGCCATTGACCACGAGACGCACCCTATGGCCCGCCTCGGCCAGTCTCTCCGCCAGCCCCAGGCCGGTCCAGTCGGCGCGCCCGTCGGCGATCACGACGGAGTGCCCGACGTTGGCCCCGTCAAGCAGTGCCATGGCCTCCACGACCTGAGCCTCACCCTCGATCACGGGCGTCCACGGCCGGGCGCCGGTAGCCACGATGATGGCATCGGGTTCGCATTCCTCGACAAGGCGAGGAGTCACTGTCGATCGGGTGAGAATCTCCGCGCCGGCGCTGCGGGCTTCGTGTTCGAGATTCTGCACCAGACCGCCGAACTCCTGGCGTCCGGGAAGCATGGAGGCGTGACGCGCCTGTCCTCCCGTCATGTCTCCTGCCTCGTGCAACGTGACCCGGTGCCCTCGCGCCGCGGCAATCGCCGCCGCCTTGAGCCCGGCCGGGCCGCCGCCGGCCACCATGACGGACCGGGCGACAGGGGACTGGGAAAGCGTGTTGTAACGGCGTTCGCGCCCGGAGACGGGATTCTGGATGCAGGAGATGGCGATTCCCTTGTGCGAATGCCCGATGCAGGCCTGGTTGCAGGCGATGCAGGCACGGATGTCGTCAAGGCGTTGCTCACGCGCTTTCAGCGCCATGGCGGGATCCGAGATCATCGCCCGGGTCATGCCGCACAGATCCGCATCTCCTGACGCCAGGATGCCTTCGGCGATCTGCGGCTGGTTGATGCGTCCGGTGGCGATCACCGGCAGTCCGCAGGCCTCTTTCACCCGCCTGGCAAACGGAGCGATGTAGCCTGCCGGAACACCCATGGGCGCGGCGATGTGGATCGAGGCGCCGAGACTCGACGACATGCCGGCAACGACGCTGATGTAGTCGAGGCGGTGCGCCAGGGCCCTTGCGATGGCTTCGACATCATCGCCGGTGAGGCCCTGGGCCGGGTCGAGTTCATCGCCGGAGATCCGCATGCCGAGTGCCGCATCACCGATTGCAGCCCGCATCGCAGACAGTGTCTCCTCGACGAACCGAAGGCGCTTCTCGAAGGTCCCGCCCCATGCGTCACTTCTGCGATTGAGCCGGGGATTGAGGAATTGCGCTGGCAGGTAGCCGTGGCTGGCGACCAGCTCCACACCGTCGAGACCGGCCTCGGCAAGATGCCCGGCTCCCCGGGCAAACCCCTCGATCACCTCCTCGATGAGAGCTCCGGACATGGCCCGTGGCATGATGTGAAAGCGTTCGTTTGGAACCGGGGACGGAGCGACGGCGGTGGCCATGAGACCATCAGTACGGACCTGGATTTCCCGGCCTGGATGGAACAGTTGGCCGAACAGCCGCACTCCGTGCCGTTGCACCGCGCCGGCGAGGCGGCGGTATCCCGGAATGCAGTCCGCAGAGCGGGCATCGAGGCAGTTGGCAGCAAAGACCCCGGTGTCGTGAACGGTGGCGATCTCCACGACGATGAGACCGGCGCCGCCCGCTGCCCGTGCTTCGTGGTACGCCACCAGATCATCGCTCACCAGCCCGTCAGCAAGATGGGTGTGATGACCGGTGAAGACGATCCGGTTGCGGATCTCCGTCTTTCCGATCATCACGGATGAAAACAGGTGGGGCAGCATCATTGCGGGTGAAGGGCCTCCAGCGGCAGGTGGATGGGGAAGCACTCCCGCAGGCGCCGGTCGAGCGCCCGGGAGAAATGGCCGGTCCGGTGATCCCGGAGGATTCGCCGGGCTTCCCGCCGTGCCTTCTCCCGGATGTCGAGTGCACCGGCTTCCTCCCATGCACCGGGCGGTTGCCGGTCCGCCAGCCGGGGGTAGAGGTAGTCCCGGGTCATGGCGCCAAGCGTTTGCGAGTGGCCCAGATAATGGCCCTCTCCGGTCACCACTTCGTTGACGGTATCGACCGACAGCGTGTCGTCATTGACCTCGATGCCGCGGACCGTCCGCATGATGGCGCCGAGCATGTCGTTGTCGATGATATAGCTTTCCGGGGCGGCGCCGAGCAGGCTTGCGTGCATGCCGCAACTCTGGGTGATCATCGAACAGCCCGCCTGGGCAGCCAGCGTGACGGCACAGGCCTTCTCGTAGCCGGACTGGGCATCGGGAACCTTGGCATCCGTGATGCCGGCCATGACGCTGCACGGCAGACCGTAGTGACGCGCCATCTGGGTCGCCGCGGCCGCAGCGACCGCCTGCTCCCCGCTGCCACCGCACATGGCGCCGGTGCGCAAATCCGAGACCAGGGGCTTGGGCCCGATGATGGCCACGCAGTCGGGATCGATGAGGTGGCAGTAGACCAGGCCGGCAAGCGCTTCGGCAACCGCCTGGGCTACCGCGCCTGCCAGGGTCGCCGGAGCCGTGGCGCCGGCCTGTCCGGCGGAAACCAGCATCACCGGCATGCCGAGAGGAATGGCCCGTTCGAGAACCCACAAGGCCTCCTCGGCAAAGCGTAGCGGCGGAACCACGTGGCACGAAAGCAGCATGGCGAAGGGCCGTTGACGATAGCGGCCCTCACCGCCGGCGATGGCATCGAATAGTCCGACGACCGCCTCGACGTTGCGGGCTTCGGTGATGCTGGTTCCCACATGCTTGGCGGTGCCGGCGAGGATGGCGTAAGCCGTGTTGATGTCGAAGGCGAGAGGGTCCTCAATGTCACAGGCAACGAGCGAACGGTCGTAGAAGTGGATGTTGTCGAGGGTATCGACGATGCGGGCGACGTCGTGGAGATCCCGCACCGTGGCGCTCCGGTAACGCCCCGTCTCCAGATCGACGATGTTGGGCGATGCACCCCCGGATCCGAAATGGACCCGGCCGTCGGCAATGTCGAGATCATGTTCGCGGGTCTGCCCCCAGGCCACGAAGGAGCGTCGGCTGTGACGCATCACCTCTTCGACGAGAGTAGCCGGAAAGTGGAGCCGCCCGTTGCCACAGACCCTGCCGCCCCGTTGGGTAACGCGCTCGACCATCGGAGGAATGGCGCCCGAGAAGCCGACTTCCTCCATCAGGCGCATGACACACCGATGGATTGCCGTCACATCGCTGTCTGAGAGCGGTCGGTAGCAACCTCCCGGACAACCGGGCGACACCGCGGCAACCGGCGCCTGACGGCGCTCCTCCCTGCGGCGTTCCCGACCGCGTCGCCGGGTCATGCGGCGCCGCACCCCCGGACAAAGACACCAGCGCACTGGTCTTGAAGCAGAACGCGATTCACGCGCAGCTCCGTCAATGGCGAATCCAAGTATCGCCGCAGCACCGGACGATGCAATGTCCGCTCACATCTTGCCGTGGATAGAGTTCGCCGCCACCATCCACGGTGCGAACCTGGAGACTGCCATGACCGGCCCTTCCATCAACTGCCACCTGACAGGAGAGAGCCGGTGGCGTCTGGCGACACCGGCCCTTGTGCTGGATCTCGATGCCCTCGAGCACAACATCAGTGCCCTGGCAGCCCACTTCAGCCGGTCGCAGGCCGGATGGCGACCCCACGCCAAGACCCACAAGTGTGCGGAGATCGCAAGACGCCAGCTCGATGCCGGAGCGACGGGAATCTGTGTTGCCAAGCTCGGCGAGGCCGACGCCCTCATCCGCGAGGGCATCGGCCGCATCCTCATCACCTCGCCGATCGTCACGGCCGACAAACTGGAACGGGTGCTGGCACTCAATGACGCGGCAGAGGAGCTGATCCTCGTGGTCGACAACACTACGGTCGTCGACCGCCTCGCATCCCTTGCAGCCGGTCGCTCGAGGCCCATGAAGGTCCTCATCGATCTCGGCATCGGTCTCAACCGTACCGGAGTCTCCTCGATTCCGGATGCCGTCACCCTGGCAAGGGAGATCGTTCGCCGACCCTCACTCGTCCTCGCCGGCTTGCAGTGCTATGCCGGCGAAATCCAGCACATTGCCGAATGTGCCGAGCGCGAGAGGGAAGCCGCCGGGGTGGCGGCCCATGTCGACGAGACACGGCGCGCCATCGCCCCCGTCGCCGGTTCCCCCGGGATCGTGACAGGTGGCGGCACAGGGACCTTTGACCACGATTCCGGCTGCGGTGTCTATACCGACGTTCAGGTGGGCTCGGCGATCTTCATGGACGTGGAGTACAATGCCGTGATGCGCCGGGATGGCACCCCCGGCCCCTTCCGGACCTCCCTTTTCGTGCAGTCGACGGTGATCTCGGCCAATGTGGCCGGCGCCGCCACCATCGATGCGGGCATCAAGGCCTTTGCCACGGACGGGCCGGTGCCGGACATCGCCGGCGGCGCCCCGGAAGGATCCTTCTACGAATTCATGGGTGACGAACACGGCAGAATCGTCGTCAGGCCGGGAGCCAACGGCCCCGCCGTCGGCGACGTCGTCACATGCGTCACGCCCCACTGCGATCCAACGGTCAACCTCCACGACGTCTATCACTGCGTCCGCGGCGACCGCCTCGTCGACATCTGGCCCATCGATGGCCGCGGCCGCGGCTGGTAGCCGACCTTCACCGCGATGGCTCTCCAAGCACGATGCAGCAGCTAGAACGCATGTTCTGCTCGACGACGAGGTTGGGAAGCAGATTCGCGTGAGCACCGCCGGACAGCGCTTTACCGGAAGGCGAACAAGACTCTGCTGATCCTGCCGCAGGCCTCCTCATCAGGTGGCCTTCCCACGACCTCTTCCGAATTGTCGACAGTCTCTCCGGAAGTGGCGCCTCCTGGCGATCAGCCGTCAATGAGATCGCGGATTGCCTGATCGAGGAAGTCGTGGAAGGCCGGAACGGCATGGCCGCTGGCTACGCAGTGTCCCCAGTCCGTCTGGTAGACTCTGAGTTCAGCATTGGGCATGCCGTCGACCTCGATCTCACTGTCCTCGGGCGGGAAGTAGAGGTCGCTTGACGCGGGCATGACGATAGCGCGCGGCGTGATGGCGCCAAGGGCGCGCGCGAAATCGCCGCCATGGAGGTGATTGGCGCTGATGTCGCCCTTCTGCCAGGTCCAGAGCTTGTGGAGCAGGTTGTTGGCGTCCCAGTTGTCGACATGGTCGGCTTCCCAGTCGGCCAGGACATCCTCGACGCTGTCGAAACCGAGTTCGCGGTAACCGGCCTCGCGGTACCATGTCTGCGAGTAGGCCCAGCCGGCATAGACCCGGCCGAAAGCCTTGAGACCGGTGACCGGCTGCTCCGTGTAATCACCGCCCGACCACGTCGCATCGGCGGTGAGCGCAGCCTTGACGCCTTCAAGGAAGACGATGTTGTGGGGCGATGTGCGCGCCGACCCGCAGAACGGCAGGATGGCATCGACCATGTCCGGATACTGTGCGCCCCACTGGAACGACTGGCACCCTCCCATGGACCAGCCGGTAACGAGGCGCAGGCGGGAGATCCCCAGCGCTTCCGTCAACAGGCGGCGCTGGCAGGCGACGTTGTCGAAGAGCGTGGTCCGAGGGAATCGCGGACCGTCCTGGGGAGCAGGATGATTGTCCGGTGAAGACGACAGCCCGTTGCCGAAGAGGTCGATCGAGACGATGAAATGCCGTGCCGGATCGAGGGCGCGCCCGGGACCGAAATAGGCCTCGTTGCTGCGGTGGGTGCCGGTGTAGTAGGTGGGAATGAGAACCGCATTGTCACCGGCCCGGTTCAAGGTGCCCCAGGTGCAGTAGGCAAGGTGCGCACCCTCGAGAACCTCTCCCGACTGCAGCGTGACGTCGCCAGGGGACCACGTCTCGAAGGAAGCGGCCATCAGTAGAGCCTCAGGTACTCGCGCACCTCCCAGTCCGTCACTTCCTGATGGTAACGCTCCCATTCGTCGAACTTGTATGCGAGGAACGAGGCGTGCATCTGCTCGCCGATGACCTCCTTGACGAAGGCATCGTCCCGCAGGATTTCAGCCGCCTCGAAGAGATTGCGCGGCAGACGCTGCGCACCCGAACGACGGAGTTCCTCCTCGCTGAGACTGTAGAGATCCTCGTTCAGCGGCGGTCCGGGATCGATGGCGGAGACGATGCCCTCGGTCATGCAGGCCGCGGTCACGCCCAGGGCCAGATAGGGGTTCATGCACATGTCAGCCGCACGGTTCTCGATGCAGTAGCGGTTCTGCGGCATGCGCAACATGGCCGAGCGGTTGTTGTAGCCATAGGTCATGTGAGTCGGCGCCCAGGTGACCGTGCCGCCCTCGAAGCCTCCGACCCGGGGAACCAGACCGTTGTAGGAGTTGACGGTCGGACAGGCGATCGCCGTCAGGGCCCCGCCATGCTGCAACAGGCCGCCAATGGCATGGCTGACCTCCGGTGACCAGCCATCCGGTGATTCGAAGAGATTGGCGTCCGGCGACGTGGTGCGGCGCATGGAGGTGTTCATGTGTGCGCCCGAGCGCCAGTCACCTGTCGTCGGTTTCGGCATGAAGGTGATGAACATGTCGTGCTTCTTGGCGATTTCCTTGAGCAGAATTCGCAGGAACACGAGGCGGTCCGCCATGGCGAGCACGTCGGTGTAACCGAAGTCAAGCTCGAACTGGCTGTAGGCGCCTTCACAGACCACGTCGTGCAGGTCCCAGCCGAGTTCGCCGTCGAGTATGTCGATCAGCTCACCCAGAAACCCCATTGAATTGATGGAGTACTCGACATCGTATCCGAAGGCCTGACGGCGCGGACGCAGGTCCTCATCCGCCTCCAGATCGTCATCGAACGCCTTGACGGGCCTGCCGTCCTTCCAGCGCATGGCGATGAACTCGGGCTCGACACCGGCATAGACCAGGTAGCCCTTGTCCTCGCAATCGGCGAGGATTCTCTTCATCGCACCCCGGGGGCACAGATTGTAGGGCTTGTCGGACCACCAGAGGTCGGCAAAGACCCAGGCCGTGGTCCTGTCCCAGGGGCACAGTGTCAGGGAATCGAGATCGGGAACCATGATCTGGTCCGGATCCGCCGGACCAAGCTCGGGAACGAACGACACCGAATGCACGGCAAATTGAGGACCCATGCCCCGGGCGAGCCGCTCCCAGTCGCTGAGCGGCACCGGTTTGGTCTTGGGCTGACCCAGAAGATCGATCCAGCAACACAGGATGTACTTGACATTGTGACCCGCCAGCCACTCGCCGGTCTCGCGGATGCGCTCATCCGACGGCAGTGCCTCGTTCATCGATTGCGGGAGTGGTGCCATGATCAGGTGTCCTCCGGTCGGCGGCGCTGACATTACCGCAAGCCCGTTCAGGATCAATCCACCACCGGTGGACGCCCAGCGACCGGCGGTCTAGTGTGCGCCGGTTTCCCCTGAGAATGAGCAGCGCCCATGGCCGGTCCCGGACACCCGCGTTTCGATACCCTTGCCCTTCATGGTGGACAGAAACCCGATCCGGTGACAGGAGCGCGTGCCGTCCCCGTCTACCAGTCAACCTCCTTTGTCTTCCCGTCGACCGACCATGCCGCCTCGCTTTTCAACCTCGAGCGCGCCGGTCACATCTATTCGCGCATCTCGAATCCGACCGTCTCCGTCCTCGAGGAACGGATTGCCGGTCTCGAAGGAGGTGTCGGCGCGGTGGCCACCGCAAGTGGCCAGGCGGCGCTCCACCTCGCGGTGGCCACACTGATGGGCAACGGCGATCACATTGTTGCGTCCGGTTCGATCTACGGTGGCAGTCACAACATGTTCAACTACACGCTGCCGCGCTTCGGTATCACGACAACCTTCGTCAACCCCCGGGATCCTGATGCCTTCCGCCAGGCCATCGGCCCCCGCACCCGGCTTCTCTTTGGCGAGACCCTTGGCAATCCCGGTCTCGAGGTCCTCGACATCCCCGCCGTCGCCGACATCGCCCACGAGGCCGGCCTGCCGCTGATGATCGACAACACCTTCGCCTCACCCTTCCTGTCACGCCCGTTCGACCACGGCGCCGATCTCGTCATGCATTCGGCCACCAAGTTCCTCGGCGGACACGGAATTGCGATCGGCGGCGTGCTCGTCGACCGGGGCGCCTTCGACTGGGAGGCAAGCGGTCTCTTTCCCACCCTTACCGAACCCTATGCCGGCTATCACGGCCTCGACTTTGCCGAGGAGTTCGGACCAGGCGCCTTCATCATGCGGGCCCGTGCCGAGGGTCTGCGCGACTTTGGCGCCTGCATGAGTCCGGCCAACGCCTTTTACCTGCTCCAGGGCGTGGAAACCCTGCCGCTGCGCATGACGCGCCATGTCGAGAACACCCGTGCCGTTATCGCCTTCCTTGACGGACACGATGCCGTCGACAGCGTTCTGTGGCCCGAACTGCCTTCCCATCCCGACCACGAACTCTCGAAACGCCTGCTGCCGAAGGGGGCCGGCGCAATCTTCAGTTTCGAACTGAAGGGAGGCCGCGAGGCGGGCGTGAATTTCATCGAGGCATTGCAGCTCTTTTCTCATCTCGCCAATGTCGGGGACGCCAAGTCGCTGGTCATCCATCCTGTCTCGACGACCCACCAGCAGATGGATGCAGCCGCCCTCGAGGCAGCCGGCATCTCCGAAGGACTCGTGCGCCTCTCAATCGGGCTCGAGGACCCGGACGATCTCATCGGAGATCTCAAGCGCGGCCTTGCCGCCGCTTCCAGGGTCTGACGCGATGTCGCTGGAACTCACTGTCGACGACCGCGCCGTCTTCGCAGCCACCGGCGGCAGGGCATTCGATACAGCGCTGCCGGTCGTCCTCTTCGTCCACGGCGCCTCCATGAACCGCACGGTCTGGTCTGCCCAGGCCCGCTGGTTTGCCCACCACAGCCACGCCGTGCTCGCCGTTGACCTGCCCGGACACGGCCTCTCGGAGGGGCCACCACTGCCATCGATCGGCGCTGTCGCCGACTGGCTCATCGGCGTTCTCGACGCCGCCGGTGTGGCCACGGCCTCCTTCGTCGGTCATTCCATGGGCTCGCTTCCCGTCCTCGAAGCCGCCTCACGATACCCGTCGCGATGCGCACGCATCGCACTGCTGGGTACCAGCGTGCCCATGCCCGTGGCCGATGCCCTTCTGGACAACGCCAAAGTCAACAGCCATGCCGCCTATGACATGGTGACGGTCTGGGGACACAGCCGCGCCGCCCAGATGGGAGGCTCAGACGTCCCGGGACTGTGGATCACCGGGGGCGGCATGCGCCTTCTCGAACGCGGCGGAGACGGGGTCCTCTACAACGACATGAAGGCCTGCAACGACTACACGAGCGGGCTCGAGGCGGCTGCCAGGGTGAATTGCCCGGCGACGCTCATTCTCGGCAACCGGGACATGATGACGCCGCCGCGCAATGCCCGGGCCCTTCTCGATGCGCTGCCCGACGGCCGCATGATCGTCCTTGAGGGATGCGGCCACATGATGATGGCAGAGCGCCCCAACCGAACCCTCGACGCCCTCATCGACGCGCTGACATAGATGGCAACGCCGGAATCACACCTCACCACTCATAATCTGAAGGTCGACGGTTCAAGTCCTGCCCCCGCAACCACCGAGACGGACATCTCCGGCATCCCTCCGCGCGTCCCGCGACACTACGCTTCCGGGAGTCGATTGGGCCGTGCCATCTGGCGGTATCAAATGGAACGGGCAGGGGATTTCCTGCATGGAAGCAGGACCTTGCGTAGCCAAGGGAGCGCAAGAGGGGGACACGCCGCGCCCAAGGTATGATCAAGAGATTTACATCTCGCGGAACTCATGACTCTTCCCGGCCGGAGAGCGGAATATCCATGGCGTGGGCGACATCGTTCATGCGCCGGTCGTAGCTCGCACGTTTCACGTCCTGGTCCTGATCGGCCAGATACGCGCACGATGCCAAATGCAGCGCATCCAGGGTCCGCAGTGGGCCTGAACCGGGAAAGGCGTCCAGGGCCCGTGCCAGAACCCGCGGACTCAGCTCCAGCAGTGCGATCCGTCCAACGACCGCGCGTGCCGCCTCGCCGTGCGAGTCCGCAAGCCCGCGCGCGCAGCACCGTCCACATCTCGTATTCGAGGAGCCTGCTGGAGACCAGTGTTCCGTCCCAGAGGGAAGCCGGGGGCCGGCGGTCCCCGGTCAGCGGCCAGGCCAGCGCGACGGACGTATCGAGATAGATCACCGGTCGCGCCGGCTCTCGTCGAGATCCCCCAGAACCTCGACTAGGCTGGCGACCGGGGCGGGCCTGGGCAGTGCTCCCGATCCCGCCAGTGCAGGCGACGCGAGCACGCCCGACCGCACTGCCTCGGCAAGGAAGGCATCGGCGAGGACGGGGCTCCGGCTCTCCCGCAACGGGCCCAACTCCGCCACCATGCGGTCACGGTCGGTCACCAGTATGGTCTCGCCCGAGGCCGCGAGCCGGACATACTCGCTCAAACGGTTGTTCAGCGCCTTGATCCCGATCGATCTCATGTGCCCAAAGTAGCTACCGCGCCCTACCTCATCAACCAGCGTCCCGGCCCTACCCGCCGGATACTGCGATGGACGCCAGGCTCTTGCACCACGCCGCGGGACACGATCGAGTGGATGGACGCGGAGCATATTTCATGTGCAGGTGCGTCGCGGAATTGTATGAGGCCGAATGACCATCTGGTCAGCTGTTGACTTCCAGTATCCCGCGCAGATAGTCGACATGGTCCTGGAAGGCGCGCCGTCCTGTCCTGGTGATGCCGGCGCGGGTCCGTGGCTTCTTGCCGGCGAAATCCTTGACGATCCTCACATAGCCCGCTTTCTCCAGGGTGTTCAGATGCCCGCCGAGGTTGCCGTCGGTCGCGCCGGTGACCGTCTTGAGCCGCACGAATTCCAGCATTTCCCGGCGCGGCAGGGCGTTCAGTGCGGACAAGATCCGGAGGCGCGTCGTCTGGTGGACGATCTCGTCGGGCCCGTTCATGTCTGTTCCGCTCATGCCGCTACCGTTCACCGGGCCCGCCGCATCCACAGGCCGGCCAGAATGAGCGCACCGCCGCCCAGGAACGGCACGATGTAGGCGGCGTGGGCCGGCACATGGTCGAAGGCGGCGACGGCGAGGCCGGCGAGCGCCGCCCCGACGACCGCAAAGCGCAGCCCGAACCAGCACCCGACGAGCCCGTAGGCAGTCGCAACCAGCAGGACGATGAAGGTCTGGACTTCGACGCCGGAAACCGGTGCGAAGGTCATGAGCGTCAGCGTAATGAAGACCGCCAGGACTGCGGCGGTGCCAAGAAAGCGGTACGTCCCCGTCCGGCCGCCGTCCCTGCCGAAACGGCGGGACTGGACGAAGACAAGGCCGGCGGTGCCGATCAGTCCGACGGCGTCGACGGCGGCCCAGCCGAGGCCGGCATTCTCCGGCGAGAGCGTCCAGACCACGCCGGCGACGATCCACAGCGGACCCCAGAGCAGCAGATAGGGGCTGCCCGCCGAATACTGAAACAGCGTGAGGCTTCGGCGTTCCGCCTTGTCGATATCGCGCAGCGTCGATGCGGCGGCGTCCCTGGTCACGGTCATGATATCCCCCGCTCCTCCAGATGTGCGTTACCGATGATATACGGTCAGAGTACTCTGTTGTCAAGAGCACTCTGACTTTCGTTCCTACGGTGGGAAACTGGGCTGGTGAGCATACGCCGCGGTGCATGATCGAGTGGATGGACGCGGAGCATGTTTCATGTGCAGGTGAGCCGCGGAATTGTATGAGGCCGAATGACCATCTGGCTTGCGACCACCTCACGGTTTCTGTGATACGGTTTCTGATTGCGAAGGTCATTTTCCGCCAGTTCGAGGGGCAGGACATGGACCAGGACGCGCTGCGCTATCACGCGGCAGGCAGGCCGGGGAAACTGGCGATCCGCCCGACCAAGCCGCTGGCCAACCAACGCGATCTTGCGCTGGCCTACTCTCCGGGTGTCGCCGAGGCGAGCAGCGCGATCGCCGAACGGCCGGAAGATGCGGCGCGCTACACGGCGCGGGCCAACCTGGTCGCGGTCGTCACCAACGGTTCGGCCGTGCTTGGCCTCGGCAACATCGGGGCGCTGGCGGCGAAGCCGGTCATGGAAGGCAAAGCCGTTCTGTTCAAGAGATTCGCCGATATCGACGTGTTCGATATCGAAATCGACGAGAGCGATCCGGACGCGTTGGCCGACACGATCCGGCGGCTTGAGCCGGCTTTCGGCGCCATCAATCTGGAGGACATTAAGGCACCCGACTGCTTCCGGGTCGAGAGCCGGCTGAAGGCGGAGATGAACATCCCCGTCTTCCACGACGACCAGCACGGCACCGCAATTGTCGTCGCCGCCGCCGTGGTCAACGGCATGCATCTGCTGGGCAAGGACCTCAGCCGGATGAAGCTGGTCTCGACCGGCGGCGGCGCTGCCGGCATTGCCTGCCTGAACCTGCTTCTGGACCTCGGCCTGAAGCGTGAGAATGTCTGGCTGGTCGACATCGAAGGGCTCGTCCACAAAGCGCGTAACGTGGAGACGCACAAGGCCGCCTTCGCCCAGGACACCAACGGGCGAACCCTCGACGACGCGATCGACGGCGCAGAGATCTTTCTCGGCCTTTCCGGGCCGAACGTGCTGAACTCCGAACAGTGCCGGCGCATGGGACCGGAACCGATGGTCATGGCGTTGGCCAACCCGGTGCCCGAGATCATGCCCGAAGAGGTCCGCGCCGTGCGCCCGGACGCCATCGTCTGCACCGGGCGAACCGACTATCCGAATCAGGTCAACAACGTCCTGTGCTTTCCATTCATTTTCCGCGGCGCGCTCGATGTCGGCGCGACGGCCATCAACAGGGAGATGGAGCTTGCCTGCGTCACCGCGCTGGCCGAGCTGGCGCGCACGGGTATCACCGACGAGGTCGCCAGGGCTTACGGTGAACAGCGGCTGAAGTTCGGCCGCGACTACCTGTTGCCCCGGCCCTTCGATCCGCGGCTTCTCGGCGCCATCGCACCCGCCGTCGCCGGGGCGGCGATGGCGAGCGGCGTCGCCACGCGCCCGCTCGAGAATCTTGACACCTATCGTACCCGGCTTTCCAGTTTCGTTTACCGAACCAGCTTCCTGATGCGGCCGATCTTCGACAGCGCCCGGGCAGCGCCACGCAAGGTGATCTTTGCCGAGGGCGAGGACCGGCGGGTGCTCCGGGCAATCCAGAACATCCTCGATGAGGGCATAGCCGCGCCCGTCGCCACCGGTCGGGCAGGCCGGATCGCCGCCCTGTGCGCCGAGATGGGTCTGCGCGTGATGCCAGACAGGGATTTCGAAGTGTTCGACCACGATGACGAAGAACTGATCGAGTTCTATGGCGCAAAACTCCACAGTCTGCGCGCCCGCGACGGGATCGGCCCGGAGGCCGCCCGCAAGCTGTTCCGGACCAGCGACACGCTGGCCGCGGCGATGCACGTACGCGAGGGTGGAGCGGCCTGCCTGATCTGCGGCACCACGGGCCACTATTCGACCCATCTGGAACGGGTCGACCAGATACTCGGAACCCAGGCGGAAACCGTTTCGACCCTGGTGCCGCTGATCATGGATACCGGTACGGTCTTCATCGCCGACGGCTATGTGAACTACGAGCCGAATGCGGAGGAACTTGCCGGGATCTGTCGCGCGGCGGCGGCGCAGGTCCAAGCCTTTGGCCAAATCCCGCGGGTCGCTCTGATCAGCCATGCCAACTTTGGCGCCCATTCCAGCCCGAGTGCGGCCCGGATGCGCCGTGCGACCGAAATCCTTGCCGAGACGCAAGCCGATTTCGAGTTCGAAGGCGAGATGCAGCTCAACCTGGCCTTCGACAAGGTCGCGCGCGACCGCTTCCTGCCCGAAGCACGGCTCACCGAGCGCGCCAACATTCTGGTCTTTCCGGGGATGGACGCAGCCAGTGCGGCGATCCACGCGCTGTCGGCCCTTGGCAACGCCCAGCCGATCGGCCCGATCCTGCTCGGTTATGGCGGCGCGGCCCATATCGTCACGCCGAACGCCACCGTGCGCGGCCTGCTTAACGTCACCGCCATCGCCAGCGCCGGAAAGGTCTGAAAGACAGACCGGGATAAACTGCGGCGTTACAGAGCCGCCACTGCAAAGCGCAGGAATTGAACCATCCCGCGTTCGTCCCTCCCAGCTTGGTCCGCCAGAACGCCAAGTTCGAACCTTCGCCGACCGCCGAGTTCACCGAGCCGGTCGTCGAAGGCTTCCGCCGGATCACGGACAAGTCGATCCGCGGTACCTCTGTGGCGCTCTCGATGGCGACGACGCTGCTGGCCTTCAGGGCAGGCGACCGTATGAACGTCCGACTGGGGCCGAAGGCGGAACCGGCGTATGAGCAGTACATCGATGAGGAGAACCGGGTCATCATCGCCGGCTTCGGCCGGATCGGCCAGATCGTGAGCCGCATCCTGGGCGTGCGCCACATCGGATTCACCGCGCTCGAAACGAGCGCGGACCAGGTCAACCTCGTGCGCTGTGCGTTTGCATAGTTACTGACGGGAATCTGGTCGATTCCGCTCGATTTCTTTGATGTTCGGGGGTGGTTGCCCCCCATTTGACTTGCAAGAAGTCGCATGGGGGGCTTGTCTCGGTGACGGTGATCATCTGAGACATGTCAATGTCGCACACTCCTTTCCCCGGTTCCATTCTTCGTGACGAGCGCATCTGGACGGTCCTGTGGGAGATCGACCTTGCGGAGGCCGAGCGCTGCCGTGCGGCGGGGTGCCGGCATTGCGGTCTTCGGCTTCACGGTGCGAGCTACCCGCGCAAGCCGCACGGTCTGGATGCTTCCCTGTGTGCGGGTGTCCGGCGTTTGAGCTTTTGCTGTTGTGAGTGCCGCCGCCGGACGACTCCGCCGTCGGTGCGCTTCTTTGGCCGTCGGTTCCGGGTGGGGTGTGTGTTCGTGGGGCTGAGCGTGCGGCTTCTGGGCGGCAGCGCGCCTGTGGAGGCGGCGAGCCGCCTTTTGGGTGTTCCGGCCTCGACGCTGCGGCGCTGGCGGCGGTGGTGGCGAGAGGCGTTCCCGGCGACACGTCAGTGGCGCTGGAAGCGTGGCGACCTGGCGCTGGACCCGGGCGACGTGCCGCTCGTCTGTCTGGTGAGCCGGATGCGGGGTCTGTCGCTGCGCTCGAGGGTGTTGCGGAGCCTGGTGTGGCTGATGCCGTGGACCGGCTGTTGCGCCCTTGCCGATGGTCCGGCGGCGTCCGCAGAGAGTGTCCGTGTCGCCATGAGCTGAGGCTCTCTACACCTCCTTCCTGCGGACCGGGAGGGACATCGTCATGACGACGGCCAAGGGCGTGGACGGTCACGACGGCTGGGCGCGCCTGCGTTTTGCCGTGATCGGCGCACTGCTGGCATCGCCGCCGCCGGCGGGGCGGTTGCGAGCGGCGCTGGAGCGCCTGGCGCAGCGGGACTGGGAGCATCCCACCAGGGGCGGCACGGTGCGGTTCTCCGTCTCCACGATCGAACGCTGGTACTACCGGGCACGGGCCGAGGCCGAGGATCCGGTCAGGGTGCTGCGTCGGCGTGTCAGGAGCGATTCCGGGCGTGTGCGGGCGATGTCGCCGCTGCTGATCGCGATCCTGCGCGACCAGTACAGGAATCACCCGTCCTGGTCGGTGCAGCTGCACCACGACAACCTGCGGGTGCTGGTCGAAGCCGATCCCTCGCTTGAGCCGATGCCGTCCTACGCGACGCTGACCCGCGTCATGCGGTCGCTGGGGCTGGAGCGCCGGCGGCGCCGGCGGAAGCTGGATCCAACGCTGGAGAGGCCGGCGGCCGGGCGCGAGGTGCTGAGCTACGAGGTGGAGCGCAGTCACGCCCTGTGGCACGGCGACTTCCACCACGGCAGCCGCCGTGTCCTGACCGCATCCGGCGCATGGCGGACGCCGATCCTGCTCAGCTTCCTCGACGACCATTCCCGGCTGGGATGCCACCTGCAATGGTATCTCGCGGAGACCGCCGAGGTCTTCGTTCACGGCCTCTGCCAGGCCTTCATGAAGCGTGGGCTGCCGCGCTCCCTGCTGACCGACAACGGCTCGGCCATGACGGCCGGCGAGGTCAGCCGAGGGTTGCACCGTCTCGGCATCCTGCAGGCCACCACCGTGGTCCGCAGTCCCTGGCAGAACGGCAAGCAGGAAGTCCTGTTCGCCCAGGTGGAGGGCCGCCTGATGGCCATGCTCGAAGGCGTCGAGCCGCTCACCCTGGAGATCCTGAACAACGCCACCATCACCTGGCTCGAGCGCGAGTATCACCGCCGGGTGCACCGCGAGACGGGCGTCACGCCGCTGCAGCGGCTGCAGGGAAGCGCCGACGCCTCAAGGCCGTGTCCCGACGGCGCCGCCCTGCGATCGGCCTTCCGCATCGACGTCCGGCGCAGGGTCCGCGGGTCCGACGGCACGGTGACCGTGGAGGGTGTCCGCTACCAGGTGCCGACGCCGTGGCGCCACCTGCGGCACCTCGACCTGCGCGTCACCCGCTGGGACCTCTCCAGCGTCGACATGGTCGACGTCCGCCATGACGAGCGCCTCGCCATCCTCTTCCCGGTGGACAAGCACCGCAACGCCGACGGAGTGCGCCGCCGCACCGGCGCCAGGGACGAGAACACGCAGCCCGCCGGAACGGAACCGGCGCCGCTGCTGCAGCGCCTGCTCGACGAGCAGGCCGCATCAGGGCTGCCGCCGGCATGGCTGCCCCACGACACCGATGACGACAACAAGGGAGATCCAACATGAACCGTCAGCAGCTCACTCTCTATGGCCTCAAGTGGAACCCGTTCGCCTCCGACCTGCCGGTCGAAGGTCTCATGATCACCCCGGCCGTCGAGAGCTTCTGCCGCACCATCGAACAGCATCTCGTGCGCCAGGGCGGCTTCGCCCTCATCGCCGGCGATCCCGGCACCGGCAAAAGCGTCGCCCTGCGCCTGCTCGCCAGCCGCCTCGAGACAACCGAGGGGCTCGCCGTCGCCGTGCTCGCCCACCCCTCGTCGAGCAACGGCAACTTCTACCGCGAGATGACCGAGGCCTTCGGCGTCGCCATGCCGCACAACAACATCTGGATCGGCTTCAAGGCCCTGCGCGAACAATGGCTCAGACACCTCGACGACACACGCATGCGACCCCTGCTCATCGTCGACGAGGCCCAGGAGATGCCCACACAGGTCATGACCGAGATGCGTCTGTTGACCTCCACGCGGTTCGATACGCGCGCCATCCTCTCCGTCGTGCTGGCCGGCGACCACCGCCTGCTCGCCAGACTGCGAAGCTCCGACCTGCTGCCCATCGCCTCGCGCATCCGACACCGCCTCGTCCTGACACGCGCCGAACCGGACGACCTCGCACACCTGCTCGATCACCTGCTGGTGGAGGCCGGCAACCCCGGCCTCATGACCAGCGGCCTCAAGGAGGCCCTCGTCACCCATGCCGCAGGCAACCCCAGGACGCTCACCATCATGGCCGACGGCCTGCTCGCCGCCGCCGCCGGACAGGAACGCGACGTGCTCGACGAACAACTCTTCATGGACGTCTGGGGCGAAGCCGCCCCACCCAGGGGACGCAAGCGGTGAGCGCCTTGCCAACCCGCACACCGGCCGAACTCGAAGACCGCCCGGCCGAGCGCCAGTGGCTGGTCGACAGCCTGTGGGGACGCCAGGCCGTCGGCATCGTCGGCGGCGAACCCAAGACCGGCAAGTCCTTCCTCGCCCTCGATCTGGCCGTCGCCGTCGCCGCCGGCGTCCCCTGCCTGCGCCACTTCGACGCCAGGCAGCCAGGACCGGTGCTGATGTTCGCCGCCGAGGATGCAGGCCATATCGTCAGACGGCGCCTCCAGGGCATCGCCGCAGCCGCCGGCGCCGCCTTCGACACCCTCGACATCGCCGTCATCGACGTGCCCTCGTTGCGCCTCGACCACCCCGACGACAGGCAGCGCCTGATGGAGACCGTCGCACACCACCAGGCCCGCATGCTCATCCTCGACCCCCTGGTCCGCCTGCACGGCGTCGACGAGAACGCCGTCGCCGAGATCGCACCCATCCTCGGCTTCCTGCGCGACGTCCAGCGCCGATCCGGCGCCGCCGTGCTCATCGTCCACCACGCCCGCAAGAGCGGCGCTACCCGGCCCGGACAGGCCCTGCGCGGAAGCAGCGAACTGCACGCATGGGGCGACAGCAACCTCTACCTGCGCCGGCGCGACAGGCACATCCTCATGACCGTCGAGCATCGCGCCGCTCCCGGCCTCGCCGACATCCCCATCGAACTCGCCGATGACGGCCATGGCACAGCCCTCAGGCTCCAGCAGCCCGCAGACACGCCGCCAGAGCGCCCAACCCCCGAACAGCGCATCATCCAGGTCCTCGCCGACGCCGGCATGCCGCTGTCGCAGACCCAGATCCGCCAACGCGCCGCGGCGCGCAACGCCACCGTCTCATCCACCCTGCACACCCTCATCGCCGACGGACGCATCGAGCGAGCGCCCCGGTCCTGCTACCGCCTGGCGGACCACCCCTGACCGCATTCCCGTTCCCGTTCCGGCCCAACCCCAGGGCGTGGCAGGGAACGGGAGCGGGAACGTTCCCCCCACAAAGCTTCCAATATCCACCGTGACAATCGTGGCCCAGGTCAATGCCCATCAAATAACCCGGCAGCGGCACCATCAATGAGCGTGAAGACGCTCATGCGCCGCTTCGGCAACAAGGTCTACTACGGAGACGGGAGCCGCGTCGAATTGTTGCGCGCCGCGAATTCCGACAGGGTGGTTCTCTTCATGCTTGCGATCGAGGATGTCGAGCAATCGCTCGTGACGGCGCGCGCCGTGCGCAGACACTTCCGGCACCTCACGATCTTCGCGCGTGCGCGCAACCGCCAGCACGCCCATGCGTTGATGGACCTCGGCATCACGCACATCGTGCGCGTGGCGATGAACCGAACGGTCGTTCAGAGCATCGCCACACGATCCGCGCAATTCGGCGCTGTCCGGGGTTTGATCGACGACGTCGCCCGACCCCGATGGCGGGAGGTCTCAGGCGAGGGTGGATTCAAGCTCCGCGATGAGTTTCCTCTTGCCTTCAGGGTCGAGCTTGCCGATTTCGGCGTTGAGCACGCCAACGTTCGGTCGTTGATTCCACCAGTCGACGGCCTCGCCGCCGTGCAGCGCCCAGCGTCCCACCATGCCGCGGGTCACCTCGTTGCTCGGTCCCATGACCCAGCCAGCCTTGGAGTCCCGCAGAAGGCGCTCGATCTCGAGGTTGCGACTGAACCCTGACCCGCCGAACAACCGGAACATGCGCTCGGTGACCTCGCTGGCGGCGCGGGCCGCCACTTCCTTCACCTTCAAACCCCACAGAATATAGGAAGAACGGGGTCGCGCATCGGGATCGTCCTCGTACAGGGTCCAATCGCCGTTGTTGGTGGCCCGGTCCAGTTGTTGGCAGAAGCTGAAAAGGAACATTCGCGCGGCCTGGGCATCCACTAGGCTGGTTCCGTAGACATCGTGCGTGGTCGGATAATCTGCGATGCACTGACCGAAGTTGGCGTGACGGCGCTGGGTTGTATAGCGCTTGGCGATGTCCAGGGCCCCCATGGCAACCCCGCAGTAGAGCGCGCCGTACATGATCATCCCCACCGCGTTCACGGCCTCGTCGTTGGACGCGGCGCCGTCGCCCGGCGGACCGACCATACGGTCCTCAGGCAGCACCACGTCGAAATCCACAGGACCGGAACTGGTAGCCCGCATGCCCATGACGTCCCACAGACCCGGGTTGGGCTTCATTTCGTCCTCGTAGACGAGGAAGACGGAGAGGTCGGAATAGTCTCCGTCAAAGCCGGGGCTTGTCGTCTGGGTCGTCATCCAGCGGGCCTCGCCGCAGGAGGTGGTGAACGCGGAACGTTTCTTGACATGCCAGCCGTCGTCGACCCTCTCGACGCCGGAGACCTTCGGATACCAGAAGTGGCCGCCCGTTTCCGGATCGGTGTAGGAGGCCGAGCCGATCATGACGTCGGTGTCGATGCGGGCAAGGAGTTCCTGTATGGCCCGATTGCCACCGGCCCGGAACAGAAGCGCCGCGAGACCGGCCATGTGCATCATGAAGATCACCCCGGTCGATGGACAGCCGTAACGGGTGATGGTCTCGCCGATCATCGCGAGGCCCGTGTGATTCTCGCCACGTCCACCCCACTTCTCGGGCACGATGCAGCCGAGCAGCCGCAATTCGGCCAGAGCTTTCACGCTCTCCCAGGGGTAGGTGCCCGACTCGTCGCACCTGGCCGCGTTGGGACGAAGGACATCGTGGCACACTTCGATGAGTTGGCGTTGGAGCTTCTTCTGCTCTTCGGTGAGGAACCACTGGGGGTCGAATTCGTAATCCAGACCATAGTAGGGCTCTCCGCCCCAGAGCTTCGTGTTGTCCACCTTTCCCTCCAGCGTTGGTCGATTTCCTTGTTGCGCCCTACCCGGACTTCATCGTTTCTGGACGTGATTCGCGGCAAGCAGCGAGGCAGATCCGGCACCGACGTCCCCCAGAACACGATTGGGCTGACGGGACGGTCGGCGCGCTGCCGCTCACGCCTCTTCAACTCGCGTGACGGGAACTTCGCCGGCCGCCGGGGAACACGTGGACCCTGTCTCCCTGACCGGCATTGTGCCGCGTCGCGCACACTCGGCGCGCTGCAGATGTCCCGCCTGGCACCCGCCCGCGATCCTTACTGGGCTTTCCGAACAAGACCGGCTTTGCGATCAGCGGATGAAGTTGTGCACGAAATCGCCGCCCAGGCCCACCTCTTCGAAGTGGTTCCGGCACATCTCGATCAGCCCGATGTTGTCCTCGATCGAGAGGATGTTCTCTTCGTCGTCCATGTAGATCAGTGACCCGCCGACATAGAAGAACGTGATCATTTCCTTGCAGTCAGCATCAACGGTCAGCGTGTGTACCTCGCCTGGAGCCTCATAGATGTAAGAGCCCTGCTTCGCTCTCCAGGTGTGCTCCTTGTAGTGCCACTCGCCCTTGATCACGAAGCCGTGCACCGCCGCGGTGTGGCGATGCCGGCCCAAGGTCGCGGGCCCATGGATCTTGAGAAGTTCGCTGTGGGCGCCGGTCACCATGTCAAACATCAACGGGCGGAAGAAGATGTTCGGCTCAATCTCGACCCACATCCTCTCGTCGCTGGTGTCCCAGACCACCATCTCGGGCTTTTGCCCGAGATGGGCCAGCACCGGCTCGTCGAAGCCGATGAACGCTTTGGGATCCGTAACGATTGCATCCATCCTTTTGTCTCCTCGTGTGTGTCGTGCAGCATGCCGTTCACGATCTCTTGGGTCCAGTTGTCCTCGCACTCTGTTTCGGGACCAGCGATTCCGAGGATGGCGGATACATTGAGTTCTGCGTCGAGATCGAGCAGGTTATCGCGATCTCGACCTGTCCTTGCGGGGTCGGAATGGCAGGGCCTCGAGGGTGGAGAGAGGCGTAGATTTCGGTCTCCCCGCTTCGGGTTGGCATCTTCGAAAGCGGCATTGCCCCCCTCTCATGGTAACCATGCGGATCGCAATGGAGGCGACGTCATGCTTGGCCACGAAACAGTAGCGATTCGGATTGATGTCCTGCACACCTACATGCAACGTCTCCTGGAAGCTGTGGGGTTCGACCAGGAGGCTGCGGCCGCGGTGGCGGAGGTGCACCTTGAGTCCGATCTGAGAGGTGTGGGTGTGCAGGGCTTCAATCACCTGATCAATAGCCACCTGCAGTACTACCGGAAGGGCGAGGCCGACCCGACCGCAAGACCTGTCATCGTCAGGGAAAAGGCCTGCTTTGCGCTGATCGACGGAAACTCGGGCCCGGGTCCGCTGGCTGCGCTTCTGGCGGCCGATGTCGCATCCACCAAGGCGAAAGACGCCGGGTGCGCGGTCGTCGGGGTCAGAAACAGCCATGACCTGTTTCATGCGGGCTTGTACGCGGAGCGCATGGCGAACCGGGATGTCATTGGCATGGTGTTCAGCGACGACGTCGTACCGGTCGTCCACCCGGTCGGCGGCGTCGAGCCCATCATCGGAAGCAACCCGATGGCGTTTTCGGTGCCGACCGGCAGCACGCCGTTCCTGTCCGATTTTACGCCCTGCGCAACGCTTCCCACCTACGTGCGCTATTCCCGGCGTTACCAGGGCAAGCTCCCCGAAGGGGTGGCTCACGACAGGGACGGGCATTCCACGCGCGACCCCGATCTGGTGTGTGACGGCCTCAACCACACCCGTGACATCGGTGCTATAGAGCCGGGCGGACACAAGGGTTACGGACTGCTGCTGCTGATCGACTTCCTTTCGGGCGCCCTGGTCGGTTGTGACATGGGTGTGGATCACGTGGAAAAGGAGGGGGCCCTTAAGGGTCACTTGTTCATCGCGATCGACCCGGAGATCTTTGGCAGCATCGAGGATTTCAAACACTCCGTGGGTGGACGCATCGAAGCGGTCAAGAGTTCCAGGAAGGCTCCCGGTGTGCAGGATATCAGGTATCCCGGCGAGGGCAGCGCCGCGCGCCGGAGACAAGCGCTCGGAGAGGGCGAGGTGCGGATCGATCGCCACTGCTGGGAGGACGGTCTCGAAATTGGCAGGCAGCTCGGCGTAGCGCCTCCATAGGCTCGCCGGTCAGTCCGGGACCAGGATCCGGGGTGGCGCCACGAATCGTTGTCCGGCCTTGATCTTGCCATGCCAGGAACCCCATTGGTCCCGTCAGTCCGTCGTACCACCAAGAATGGGAGGAGAAACCCGTGAGCAGATTCGACACCATCATTCGTGGAGGGTTGGTGGCGACGTCAGCCGCCGTCGTCAGGTGTGACATCGGTATTCGCGAAGGCCGCATCGCGGCGCTGGCAGATTCATTGGAAGGTGCCGATCATGTGATCGACGCCGAGGGGCGAACGGTGACTCCCGGCGGCGTTGACAGCCACTGTCACATCGATCAGCCCAGCAGGAATGGATCGGTATGCGCCGACGACTTTCTTACCGGCACCCGCTCGGCGCTTGCTGGCGGCACGACCACGGTGATTCCCTTTGCCCTGCAGTTTAGGGGCCAGAGTCTCAGGGAGGCCGTGAACGAATACCGCGGGCGTGCCGAGAACCGTGCGGTGACTGACTACGCAATTCACATGATCGTCGTTGATCCCAACGAGCACGTCTTGGGTCAGGAAATGCCGGGATTGATACGAGACGGCTACACTTCGTTCAAGATCTACATGACTTACGACGGCCTCATGTTGAATGACCGCGAGATTCTGGACGTGCTGGCGCTGGCGCGCCGCGAAAGGGCTTTCGTGATGGTGCATGCCGAGAATGGCGATTGCATCAGCTGGCTGACCGATCGGCTGGAGCAATCAGGCAAGGTTGCGCCGAAGTACCATGCCCATTCGCGACCGGGGCCCGTCGAGCGCGAAGGCACGCACCGGGCCATCACCCTGGCCGAACTCCTGGATGTGCCGATACTGCTGGTGCACGTTTCCGCTCGTGAAGTGGTGGACGAAATCCACAGAGCCCGGGCCCGGGGTCTCAAACTGTTTGCGGAAACCTGCCCGCAGTACCTGTTCCTCACCGAGGATGACCTCGACAAACCCGGCTTCGAAGGCGCCAAGTGCGTCTGCAGTCCACCTCCCCGCGACAAGGCCAACCAGCAGGTGATCTGGGATGGACTTCGCAACGGAACCTTCGACGTGTTTTCTTCCGATCATGCCCCGACGCGATTCGAGGGTCCCGGCGGAAAGAAGATGCACGGTGAAGACGCCTCGTTTCGCTGGATCCCGAACGGTGTACCGGGCGTCGAGACCCGCATGCCGCTTCTCTTCTCGGAGGGAGTCGGCAAGAACATCATCGGCCTCGAGCGATTTGTGGAACTGACAGCCACGACACCCGCCAAGCTATACGGGCTGTATCCCAAAAAGGGCACGATAGCAGTCGGTTGCGATGCCGACATCGTCATCTGGGATGATTTGCGAGAGGTGACTATCAGCAACGACCTGCTTCACCACAACGTCGACTACACGCCTTACGAGGGAATGAACATCACGGGATGGCCGGCGATCACGCTGTCGCGCGGGGAAGTAGTCTGGGCGGACGGCGAGATACTTGCCGAACCGGGAAGGGGCGAATTTCTGCCCTGTGGATTCCCGGAGTCCGCTGTGCCGCTCGGCCGCCCCGTCGCTCGGATCTGACGGGCAGAACTTCGCATCCAACCCGAGATGTCTCCTGAACCGGGGTCCGCTGTGGGCGCTCGCCTCTCCGTCGCGCAAGAGAGGTTTCGCTGGCGACACCAGGGCAGCGTGACTCGCCGACGTCCTCGTCCGCATCGCGGAAACGCCGCAGAACCGCCTCGACGAACTCCTGCACTGGAATACGGTGAAGTATGGTTCCAGGTGGACTTGATGAAGGCTGCGGCCTGTCTCCTCTTCAGCGCTCGGCAAACCTCTTGACAGCTTTGGGATGTCGCTCCATCTTTCGGGGTACCCACTGGCGATAGGGTTATATCAGGGCCGCAGTTCCGTCTTCGCGGAGGAACGCATGGCCCACGTTGCTGTTGCCCTTCCTGATTCTGCGCCCGGCAACGATCGGGCGAAGGTCCCATGTCAGCGGATCCGGTGCTTTCCCCAGCATTTGCGCCCATGAAGCAGCACACCCCACAGCAGCTGTTGTCAGCTCTGGCGGGCCAGCCCTTTGCCCTGCGCAATCTGCGCCTCCCCCAGGGAACTGTGCCGACAGGCAGCCTGCCGCAGTTTGGCGATGGTCTGCTGGGTGCCGACATGGTGATTGCCAACGGGCGCATCGACTGGCTCGGTCCGCCGGCAAGCCGCGACGACCTGCCGAACGGCCTCGACAGGGCCAGGGCCATGGCCTGGCCAGGACCGGTCGATTGCCACACCCACCTGGACAAGGCGCTGGTGTGGCAGCGCTCGCCGAATGCAGACGGCACCTTCGACGGCGCCTCGTCCAGCGCCAGTCGAGATGCGGCCGTCTATCACTCTACGGACGATATCCGGCAGAGGGTCGACTTTGCACTCAGCACGGCCTTTGCCCATGGCACCACAGCAATCCGAAGCCATGTGGATTCCGGCCGTTCCTCGTTCGACCTGGCCTTTGCCACCTTGTGCGAACTGGCCGACGACTGGCGCGATCGGATCACGCTCCAGGTCTGCCCCTTCGTGAGCATAGATGAAGACCTTGACTGGATCCGCGAAGTGGCAGAACGGGCGTGCCATGACCATGCAGGCATCCTGAGCGTCTTCGTGCCTGCGAATCCCGAGCTCGATCGTGCGCTCGATGACGTCATGGCGATCGCCGGGCGATACGGCTTGCGGCTCGATTTTCATGCCGATGAGATTCTCGATCCGGCATCCAGGGGTCTTGACGCCATCGCCCGTGCGGTGTTGCGCAACGGGTTCGATCGACCGGTGCTGGTGGGGCATTGCTGCGCCCTGTCGGTGCAACCGCCACCGACGCTTGAACGCACGCTCGAGCGTGTGGCAAGGGCCGGAATCGGCGTTGTCTCCCTCCCGCTCTGCAATGCCTATCTCATGGACCGCCGAGCCGGCGAAACGCCGCGCTACCGCGGCTGTGCTCCGGTACACGAAATGCGCAAGCACGGCATTCCGGTGGCTATCGCGTCTGACAACGTGCGTGATGCATTCTACGCTTACGGCGATCTCGATGTCCCGGAGCTCTTTCGTGACGCCGTGCGCATGATGCAACTCGATCATCCGCTCGGCGACTGGGCGATGGCCGTGACGACGACTGCGGCAGACCTCATGGGGCTGGCCGGTCGAGGTATGCTGGAACCAGGCGCGCCGGCCGATCTCATCCTCTTCACTGCACGCAACTGGAGCGAGTTTGTTTCCCGTCCGCTGTCGGATCGTATCGTCCTGCGCGACGGATACCCCATCGATACGACCCCGCCGGACTACCGGCACCTGGACGACATGAAGGGAATGCGAATATGAGCCGCATCGAGGCGCTCGCAGAGAGAATCGACGATATCCCGATCACCACGCGTGGCAACGTGGTCCGCGGGAAGAGTCGCGATTCCTTCTGGTATTCGCCGATTCTCAAGGAAAAACTCAAGAATGTCACGGCGGAAGCCGTCGTCTCGCCGCGCGGCGAAGAGGATCTGCTGCGGGTTCTCGCCGCATGCTGGGCCTTGGACATTCCCGTCACGCCACGAGGCGGCGGTACCGGAAACTACGCACAGGCCGTGCCGCTTGCAGGAGGCGTCGTGCTGGACATGAAGCCGATGAACCGAATCAAGTCGATCAGCGACGGCGTTCTCATCGTCGAACCGGGAGCCGTGTTGAGCAGGATCGAAGTGGAAACGCGCGAACACGGCGGACAAGAGTTGCGCATGCATCCCTCGACGCGTGAAACCGCGACCATCGGCGGCTTCGTTGCCGGTGGGTCGGGCGGCGTCGGATCGATCCACTGGGGCATGCTGCGCGAGCCCGGCAACATCTTGCGCTTGCGCCTGGCGACCCTTGAGGAATGCCCCCGCCTTATCGACCTGACAGGTGACGAGATTGCGATCGTCCATCATTCCTACGGCGTGAACGGCATCATCACCGAGGTCGAACTGCCCCTGGCCCCGGCGCAAGACTGGGTCGAGCTGTTGGTCGCCTTCGACGACTGGATGACCGCGGTGCGCGCGGGCTGGGCGGTCGCCCATCATGAAGGCCTGTGGCTGAAACAGCTCGCGGCCATTCAGGCGCCGGCTCCGCACACGTACTTCGCGCGCCATCGCAAGTTCCTTCGGGAGGGCGACAACGTTCTGTGCATCCTCGCCGCACCCAACGCCGTGCAACCACTGCTCGATTTGCTGCAGAAGGACGGCGGCCGAGTCGCCTTTCACTCTGGCAGGGCAAGCGACGAGGACAGAAAGGGCCTGCCGCATCTCTATCACCTGACCTGGAACCACACGACTCTGCTGGCGTTGAAGTTCGACCCCGCAATGACCTACCTGCAGGTCGGCACGCCGGACGAGGATCCGCTCGGCTCGGTGGAGGAAATTGCACAGCGCTTTCCAGGAGAGATCATCGGTCACGTCGAATACATACGGGCCGCGGGCCGTCTCTATGCGAGCCTGCTTCCGCTCTACCGCTACAGCGACGAGACGCGCCTGACGAAGGTCATTGGGGACCTCGAGGCCATGGGCTGCGCCTGCTACAACCCACATGTCTACACCTATGAGGAAGGCAATCACTGCGATGCCGACCCGGCACGGCTCGACCTGAAGAGACGCACTGATCCGAAGGGACTCCTGAACCCCGGCAAGATGATTGGTTGGGAAAATCCTGACTATTCCTATGATCCGACCGGCACGTATGAATTCGCCGGCCTGCGCCAGGCTGCGCCATGAGAAGCCTGACTCCCGCGGGAATCCGGCCGCCCTTTGCGGCCTACGCCCACGGTGTCGAGGCCAGGGTCCGACGTTTGGTGGTCACCTCCGGCCAGCTCGGTATCGGACATGACGGGACCATCCCCGAAACGGCCGAAGCACAGGCCAGACTCTGCTTCGAGAACATCGACGCGATACTGGCCGAGGCTGGCGTCGCCCGCGAACACATCCTTCGGCTCAACGCCTACGTGACCGACCGCGCCCATATGGCCGGCTACATGGCGGCCCGTGACGCCTATCTGGCAAACAGGCCGGACAAGCCGGCCTCCACGCTCATGATCGTCTCGGGATTCAGCCGGCCGGAGTTTCTTGTCGAAGTCGAAGCCATTGCCGCCAAGGAGGACTAGGGTGCCGAGCAAGCGATTCTGGCGTGAGATGCCAACCACCGAATTCGACGGCGATACCTCTGAATGGATCGCCGTCCTGCCGATTGCCGCGATTGAGCAACATGGGCCGCATCTGCCGGTCGGCGTCGATGCTCTTATCGCGGAAGGCATGGTCGAACGCTGCGCCGCCGCCTTGCCGCCGGACAGTCCCGTGACGTTCCTGCCACTGCAGGAGATCTGCAAATCCAACGAGCACCTTGGATTTGCCGGGACGCTGACTCTGGACTGGGACACGACGATCCACGGCTGGCTCGAAATCGGCGAGTCTGTCGCGCGGGCCGGCGTCCGGAAGTTCGTCCTGGTGACCAGCCATGGGGGCAACGTCCCCCCAATGGAGATTGTCGCGCGCGAACTGCGTGTCAGACATGGCATGCTCGTTGTCACCACGAGCTGGGGGCGCCTCGGCAAGTGGCAAGAGATCTACGACTATGGCTCGGTCTTCACGGACATCCATGGCGGCAACAGCGAAACCTCGGTGATGCTGGCGCTGCGCCCCGATTTGGTTGACATGTCCAGGGCCAGAGACTTCGCCAGCACGCAGTCCGACATGAAGGCGCGCTACCGCCGGATTGGCTATCACGGATCCGATGCGAACATTGCCTGGATGTCGGAAGACCTGAATTCCGAAGGCGTCGTGGGGGACGCCTCAGGCGCAAGCGCCGACAAGGGCGAACGGGACGCCGCGTCCATGGTTGCCGGCTTCTGCGAACTGATGAAGGAGATCGAGGCGACCGCACCACCCAGACTGGGAACCTGAATTGATGTTTTGAGCCGGGGAATCGACATGGAAACGATGATCGCTCTCGCGCAAACCTGCCTGACCGCCTATCTGGGCGCCTGGCTGCTGCTCGGCGTCCGCGACAACATCGCCCATCCCTCGATGAACGCTGCGGGCACGACGGAGGTGATGGAACTCAAGCGACTGAAGGAGGCCTATCCCGAAGACTATGCGCTGATCGAGGGCCGGCGTGTCACCAGACCAACGCTGCAGCGGGCGGCCTTCGTCTTCATCGTCTGCTGCGAGGTGCTGGTCTGTCTTGTGTTGTGGGGCGCCACCGTCTGGATGGTGCTCGCCGTGTGCGGACTTGCCGATCTCGAGCAGGCCAGAATTGCTGCTCTGGCCGGCGCGCTCGGCTTTACCTCCATCTGGTCCGGGTTCCTGATCGTGGGCAATCACTTTGCCTACTGGTATTGCCATCAGTGGGCCCAGAACACGCACTTTCAGATGGTGCTGTGGGGCATCGGTACCATGGTGCTACTTGCCGTTCCCTGATGGAACAGGAGCGTCGCCTGGCTTGCAGACAAAGTCAGGCAGCTTGCTGTTTCAGGAATTGCGGACCGAGTACGGTTGTCGGCGCGTGGCAAGGCCTGTTGCCGGAACGTGACGGCAGCGCTGGCACCAGCCCGCGCATTGGAGTGTCCCGATCTTTCCTGATCGAAGCGAAGAGTCGACACGTACCTTCGCTGATCAATTCGAGAGCAAGAATCGGGCTGCATGGCAACGCTGAACACTCCAGAGTGCCCCTTCGCGGCACGGCCCACAGGGACGGCCTGTGCCGAGATGACCGACGGAGCAGACATCATGTTCAAAGCGCAACCAACGCGAACGTCGATGGCAAGGCGATTCAGAAGCGACGACGATCGCTGGACGGCGGTCGTGAACCGCGATCATGCCGCGGCTGGAGAGTTCGTCTACTGCGTCACGACGACCGGGATCTACTGTCGTCCGGGCTGTGCGGCCCGGCGCCCGCGGCGCGAGAACGTGCGCTTCCACACTTCCTGCACGGAGGCCGAGAATGCCGGCTTTCGACCGTGCCGGCGCTGCCGCCCGAACGAGCCGTCCCTTGCCGAACGGCACGCGCAGTCGGTAGCGGCCGCGTGCCGCCTTGTCGAGACGGCGGAGGAACTGCCGGATCTCGACGCTCTGGCAGATGTAGCCGGCATGAGCCGGTTCCACTTTCACCGGGTCTTCAAGGCCATGACCGGTTTCACGCCGCGTGCCTACATCGCCGCCCATCGCGCGGATCGGACCCGCGAAGCGTTGCGGACGTCGCGAACGGTCACCGAAGCCATCTACGACGCCGGCTTCAACTCGAGCGGCCGGTTCTACGCCGCGTCGCCGGGGATGCTCGGGATGGCGCCCGCGACATTTCGAGGCGGTGGCAAGGGCGAGACGATTCGGTTTGCCGTCGGCGAATGTTCGCTGGGCTCCATCCTGGTGGCAGCGACGGCCAAAGGGGTTTGCGCGATCCTGCTTGGCGACGATCCAGCGGCCTTGACGCGCGAGTTGGAAGACCGTTTTCCGCGGGCTGAACTGGTCGGGGGAGACGGGGAGTTCGAGTCTCTGGTGGCACGGATCGTCGGTCTCGTCGAAGCTCCTTCGCTCGGTCTCGACTTGCCACTCGACATCCGCGGGACGACGTTTCAGCGGCGGATCTGGCTGGCACTTTGCGATGTTCCCGCGGGTACGACCACCAGCTACAGCAAGATCGCAGATCGTGTCGGCTCACCGAAGGCTGCGCGAGCGGTCGCGCGCGCATGTGCCGCCAACCCGCTTGCCGTTGCAATCCCCTGTCACCGCGTGGTCCGGAACGACGGCACGCCTGGTGGCTACCGCTGGGGAGTGGAACGCAAGCGGGCCCTGCTTGCCCGCGAGACCCCGTCCTGAGGCTCGATATCGGCCGGTCGAACGTCGCGCCGAAATGCCAGATCCTCGCGTCCTCCCCGGCAAAACCGACGCCGGCATAGGACATCGGAGCGCCCGCCCGCACCGTTGCTCCGGCGATACGTCCCGGGTCACCGGGAAAGGGACAAAGCGGGCCTGATGCAGACCATTCCCGCAAGCCGCGCCGCCAGGCTCCGTACCGGGTGCACAAGAGCCGCCTTGAGCCTGACCGCGATAGATTTTTCTCCGTGCAATCCCGCATCTGCGAGCGTGCTGAATACCTCGCTGCAATCATGTTGCGAGCCCCTGCACGTCTGTGCTTCAGATGTTTGACAAGTCATTGAGTTTGAGAGATACGCGGCGCGCGCAAGGCATATGGGAGATTTCCGTGTCGAGTGTTCTGATTGACCGCGTGAATGAGCTTCAGCGGCGAATGGCCGACGAAGGAATCGACCTGTTCGTCGTCGCAGATGCCGACTCCGTTTACTACTTGTCCGGCTTCTGGGGCTATCTCGGAATGGAATTCGATCGGGCGACCATTGTCGTCGTTCCCGGTGCAGGCGACCCCACTCTGATTACCCCGGCGATGGAAGCCGAAATGGGCCGTGCCATGAGCTGGATTGCAGAGGTGCGCGAGTGGACTGACGGCATAGACGGTGAGTGGATGCGTCACCTCGCTGACCTGGCAGGCCATCCCGCGAGCCGCGTCATTGCTGTGGAGGCCGACAAGACCCACCCGCGTGTTCTCGAGGTGTTGAGGCAGGAAGCGAAGGAAGCGTCGATCAAGGACGGCACGGCGATTCTCTCCGATATGCGCATGGTCAAGAGCCCTGAAGAGATCGCTGTCATGCGTCAGGCCGGCAAGGTCGCGGTCGCGATGTGCCAGGCTGGCAGAGAGGCAATTGCCGTGGGCGTACCCGAGTACGAGGTGGCGCTCGCCGTGATTGCCGGCGGAACGCGCAAGGCGGCGGAGTTTCTCGATGACAAGGGACCGGATCAGCTTGTTTCACCGACGATCTACAACCTGCAGATCATGCAATCCGGTCAGCACACCTGCATGGTCCACCGCCGTTCTACGGTCAAGAAACTCGAGAAGGGCGATCCCATCTATTTTTGTTTCTGCGGAGTTGCCAATTTCAAGCAGTTCAAGCTCGGTTTCGATCGTGAGTTCTTCCTGGGGTCCGTCACAGACAGCCATGCGCGGGTCTACGAGACCGCTGTAAAGGCGCAGCAAGCGGCGCTGTCGATGATACGACCAGGCGCGATTGCGGAAGACGTCCACGCCTCCGCCGAGGAGGTCTATCGATCAGCCGGGTTCGAACCCGGCTACCGAACCGGGCGGGGCATCGGCTACTCCTTCCTTGAGCAGCCTCAGCTCAAGCGGAACGACAAGACCCGCATCCAGGCAGGCATGACCTTCGCAGTGGATGGCGGCATCACCGTGCCAGGCGACTTCGGAGGTCGGATTGGCGACTCGATCGTCGTGACCGACCATGGCTTCGAGTACCTCACAGAGTACCCACGCGACCTGACCATCGTGTAAGCCAGCGGAACGACAGCACGAAACTCGAGGAGTCCATTCCGCAGGGAAACGCCGCGTCGTGGCGCTCGGCGGGCTCATACCACACAGCGAGTGCTGCGACGCGGTGACGAATCGATACATCTGGTGCCGAAACCACCACTGCCCCGAGGCCAGTCGATCGCACAGACCGAATGAGTGTCCCGTCAGTATGCCCGATCGCTCACTTTGCGACGTTCCTGACGCCAGGTGTCACTCACCCCTTTCTTAACATTTTCGACTCCGTCTCAGCCATGCGATGCCGCGCGCCAATCACAATCGGACCAGATTGGACGCCTCTTGCGTCCGAAACAAATGGCCACCGGGAATGGACAGCCTGACCCCGGCAATTTAGATGACAAACAGACCTTCACCCCACCAGGTTGATTGCTTTAAGGCGTCCAGTTCGAGAGACCTGCCCGAGGAAAGCTCCATTCTCGTGTTTTCTTCCAAATGTTAGTCATAGTAATCTTCTGCCGCCCGAAAGGTCATCCATTGCGAAGGGTCATGGCCACATATCACCATTGCACCAGACTTTTCTATCCGTATGATCTCGGCGCAGGATTTCTCATGCAAATCTCGGTTCCAGGTGTTCTTTGGAATGATCTCCCGATACAGATGTTCTCGGAGAGCGGCCGCGTCGGATGCCAGAAGATACTCGCCGCTGCTGGGCAGGCATGCAAGCGCGCCGGTCAGACCTGGCGCATGCCCGGGGAGCGGCAGGAGCACGATGCGACCGTCATCGAACAGATCCACCTCACCGGTGATCTCAATCATTGACATCGGATGTTCCCAGTCGGCGCTGAAGTATCCCATTTGCTCCATGTCCGGGCGCCGCGCATGCTCCAGTTCATCCCGGTGGACATAGATTGTCGCATTGGGAAAGAACTCGTTGCATCCACAGTGATCGCAATGCAAATGGGAATTCACGACAACATCTATGTCAGCGGGCGTCAGGTTTATCCGCGAAAGCTCGCTCATGACATTTGTCTCGCTTTCCATGATCGGAACGACTGACCGCGCGAGAGTCCCCCATCTCTCTTCAGGTTTTTCGGCAACCATTGGGTGGCAACCGGTATCGAACAGCACATTGCCCTGTGAATGTCGAAACAGGAAACAGGATGCCGGCAACTCTATGGTTTCTTCCGGCGCCGCATCAGGCAAATAGATGTGCCTCAGCATCCGCAGTCGGCCTCCGGCCAGGATATGCATCCTCATCTGATCAACTCCACCCTCCAACTATCTGCCTTTGCGCCGATATTGTTCTGCACCGGATGTCTTTTGCACCGTCGAGGAAGCTCAGAGCCTCTTCGACGTCTGGACGTGTCGCAATAGCACGATCCGCCCATAAGGCTACCTGGAACGTCAGCCACCGGGCTTGCCGGCAAACCCGTAATGCACCGACACATGACCTGCCGACAGAGCAATCGTGAGACATGAACCGGAGGGACTTCAGCCTTGGGGGTCACATCTGCAGGAAGACGCCTGCTTTGTCAGACAGTGCCGTCACCGTCCATCTCTCGCATTGCCCGTCTCACTGTTTTCATCCCGACCTGTTCTTGGAAAATGAGGGTATACCCGGAGCGACCTTCGCCCATGGCACTTCTGAATCAGTCCAAATCTGGAATCCGGGAGCAACAACATTCGGATCGTCGAATGACCCTGCCTTCACATGAATGACATCGTCATTGCTGGATGAACTCGTGAAGACAGGTGATCCACAGACCTTGCAGAAATGTCGCGTAATCTTGCCTCCACTTTCTCCAAACGTCGCGTACTCGGAGAGTGTACGACCTTCACATCTGAACATTGACTTCTCTACACGTACACCAACATTGAACGCACTTCCATTTGCGCGTCGACAATCTCTACAGTGACAGTAATTCGCTTCACCAATGTTTCCCTCGATGCTGTATCGGATGTTTCCGCAAAGACACCCACCAGAAATGGTTTCAACCGGTTTCATGTGACTCTCTCCAATCATGTCACTCGGCTGGAGAATTGCCCTTTGTTCGCTGCTTCTCCTGGCTATGGTCACCTTCTTCAATTGTACCTGAAAAGCGGGTCAATAGTCACCTGCTGAACACGCCGCTCAGCAACGCATGCTCTCCGCAGCCATTCGGAGCATTTTTGGTGACCAAAAGGGCGTTTCTGCATCAATCTCGGCCGGACTCGTCAGGTGCCGGGGAAATCGATCCGGCGTTCCAGTACCGCTCGATATGTTCCTGCGAGAATTGCCAGGACCACGCCCAGCCCGGCAACCACCACGAACGTTGCGCTGCCACCAGCGAGACTCAACGAGAGTCCGATCCACAGCGCGGCCAGCATTCCCGCTCCCTTGTCAAGCAGGGCGGAAGCGCTCACCACTCGTGCCATCAGGTGGTCCGGCGTGTGAGATGCCCTGGCCGAGAGATAGAGCACAAGCAGGAATCCTTCACCGGCTCCGATAATGAAGGCGCCGGACACGAGGAAGGAGAGCCCCCCTTGGGCGACCAGAATCGCGCCGGCCGAAAAGACAATGAGGCAGCAGGCCGGGACGCTCCCGCTCCGCAACCTGAGATAGCCGGCACAAAACGTTCCGATGACTGAAGCAGCCGCATAGGACGAGACGGCAAAGGACGCCGCGAGGGCGTCGCTGGCATCACCACCGGAACCCACGTAGACGAGCCCCATGACAACGCCGTATCCGACAGCACCATAGGCGGTCCAGATCAACTGCATGGAGCGCAGGCGCGCATGACGCCAGAAAAACGTCAGGCCTTCGCGGATGTCGAGCAGAAGGGTGCGCTTGCGCGAGGGTGCGCGGACCAGGGCGTCAATCCTGACGAAGAGGATGACGAGGGCGAACGCGGCAAGAAGGGCGGATACGAGCGACAACGCCTCAACGGCGCCTACCGTCGCCACAGTGATGCCGGCAACGGCGGGCCCGGCGATCCAGGCAGCCGACTCGGTGGCCTCGGTCCATCCGTAAGCACCTTCAAGTTCGGGCTTCCCGACGAGCTGCGGAACGATCGCCGATCGCGCCGCATCCGAGATTGACGACAGGGTTCCGAACGGTATGGCAACTGCAAAGAGGGCGACCAGAACGGGTCCATCCAGGAAGTGGACGCCGACGACAAGGAGAAGAAGAAGGGCACGGCCGAAGTCGGCGAGAATCATCAGTTTCTTGCGGTCGCGCCGGTCGAGGAGAGCGCCGAAGGGAAGGTGAAACACGAAGTACGGCACCATCTCCAGGACGATGACGAACGACACCAGGGCAGCAGACCCGGTGAGGTCAAGAACGACCAGGGGAATGATGACATTGCCGGCCGCCTCGGCAACGTTCAGTACGCATTGCGCAAGCACGAAGACCCGGAAAGGGTCGTTTCTCTTGATGAGCTGAAACATCGGTGAGGATAACTGCGACGGACGCAGTTTCGATCGCAGGCACGCTCGCGAGAGAAGAACGCATACAGCAAACCGGCAGTGAGGCGCAACTATCGGGGCCGACTTGTTGGAAGCGACACGTCGACGCCTGCCTCTCGTCTGGATCGCGTGCAGGAACCGCAAGTCCAGGGGAATTCTCCGTCGGAACCAAGGCTGGATGAATGCTCTGGACCCTGCTTCCCGGCGCGGTTCCCTTGTCGACTACAAGTGCCGTGATGCCGCTGGATTTTTGCAACTCTGCGTCTCCACCGGGTTGGGAGGATATCCCGGAGCGATCTTGCTGCCCGACCGATTGGGCGTTCGTCCAAGACCCGCCCTAGCCCGCCCGAGGGGAAGCGACCGTGTCGTTACGTTACGCAGTCACCCTTGTTACGCTGCGCCGCCGAGGACGTGCCGACGCTACCTTCGGCACGATCGTACGAAGCGCGCCGCAGCACCCACGTACCACGGAATCCGGCTGCCCCTCCCATGAAAGCCCACGTGACCGCCGCCACGCGTGACGACGACGTGAAGCGATGGGCTCTCGACGACCAATGGCGGTGGTACCCAGGGATCGTCGGAGGCGTGAATGATCAGCGTCGGAACGGCAAGCCTGTTCATGCCGCGACTGGGCGAACACGAAGCGTAGTAGTCCGCTGCGTCACGAAATCCGGCCTCCTTCGCGGTAAATGCACCGTCGAAATCCCGGATATGCCGCGCAGCCTGAACCGCCTCGCGCACGGTTGCCGGCCTGTTGCGCCAGAGCAGCGCTGTCTCCTGCCTGAGCCGCCGGAGCAGCCAGCGTTCATAGAAGCGGTTCCTGGGACGGGCGATCCGCTCAGACGTCGCCGTGAGATCCAGGGGCGCGGACACCGCGACCACGGCCTTGACGATTTCGGGAGGCGATGGCGTCTGGGCCAAGCGGAGGGCAAGCGCGCCACCGAGTGAGAATCCCACGACAACAACACCTTGGCGCCGGATACCGGGGTTGAGGTCACCCACCGCGATACAGGCATCGGCGAGGTCGCGCACCCGGTCCATGTGGTAGTGATCCTTGGCGAGCGAGCGACCAGGCGGCGAGCCCCGGAGGTTGAGCCGCACTACTGGCGCGCCATCCGCCACCCATGCGCCTGCCGCTTGCAACACATGTCGGCTTGTCTCGCAGCCGGTGAGCCCCGGCACCAGGATCACGGTTGGGACCGGCGCGAGCCCGGGATGGTAGCGGGCAACGAGCCGGTCGCCGCTTCCATCACTGAGAGGGATCTCGAATCGCTGGCCGGAATCTACCGGAACGCCGGCCAATCGTCCCGGCAGGTTGTTCCGTATGGTCTGAAGGTCGGCGGTGACCCACGGCCACCGACTGCGAAACTCTGTTGACGGCGTCATCCGTCGCCTAACCGACTGCGCTGCCTGCCGTCAGCGACTGCGCTGGCCCGTCATTGCGCCTCGTCATGCGTTCTCCCTCCCTTTGCCCGAACCTTGCCTGACAGCGCCTGCGGGCGCGTCCTCGGCGTGGACGTGCCGTCCCATGCTCAGGCGGCCTTGAGCATAAAGTACTTCACCACTCGCCCGAACCATCCGCCGGAACTGCTTCAAGACGTGACCCACACCCACAGGCCCACCAACGACGCGAGCGGTCACGTCGCACTGTGTTTCGGCGCCCGGCGACGCACGAGGACGCGGGTGGCCTCGCAAGAGAAGCCCTCCTCGGGAACCACTCAGGTGCCAGGCAGGTTGACATTGCGGCGCAGCGGTGCCGCTCATCGACAACAAACTACCCGTGAAGACGATGGAGAACGGAGGCCCTGCTGCGGGCCATGATGCAAGCAAGAAGGTCAAGGGCTGCAAACGTCATGTTGCGGTTGACGTCGAAGGAATCCCGCTTGCGATCCGGGTTCACGCGGCCGGCGTACAGGATCGGGACGGTGTGCCAGAGGTGATCCTTAGCCATGCTGGAGAGGTCGCCGACCGTGACCAGACTGTGAGCCGATGGTGGGTATCAGAGTTCGAAGCTTGCGAGGCACTGGCGGACCTGGGCCTCGCCGAACTGCTTGAGATTGTGCAACAGCCCAAGGATCTCACGTCTTTCATCGTGCTGTATCGTTGCTGTGTGGTTGAGCGGACCTTTGACTAGATGTCACGGTGCCGGCGACTGGCCAAGGGCTTCGAGAGGAGCCTTTCGAGTTGCTGGCGTGGGTACACCTGACGGCCTGCCGGTTCCTGATGCTTCGGGTGGCCTGAGGGACAACTGCTTGAAATCGACATATAAACCAATAACAATGACTTATGATTGAAATTCTTCGGGAATCAGCACCCCCGTCTTCCTGACACGCAACTCTTGACGTTACCGGTCCGTCTTGTACGTTGATCGTGCGCTGAGTGGCACGAGAGGTTGTCGATCTCTCACGCTGCCCGGTCTGCATTGCCCACCCGACAACGGACAGGGAGCGCGAGGCATACATGCATCGGACCGGCAACACGCGGTTCTGGACGGCGCTCCTGCCTCTCCTTGTGGTGGCGTGGATCCTGGCGGTCCATGGGCGGATCGCCGCCGCCGAAGAAGACTCCAACGGAGCCGGGACTGCTCTCTCCGCTGCGGGGGCGAACGCCGCCTTGAACGCCCTCTACCTGAGCGCAGGCGTAGCCATGATCAGTTCGCATGACGCCCGGTTCGCCGACGGCGCCGACGCCGGCCATGCCGCGCTCTACGGAGACCGGCGACTCTTCGACGCCGGAGCCCTCGACGACGGTCTGCAGTATCATCTGGCGGCGGGTGTCCGCTTGCCATACCGGCTGCGCGCGCAGCTGGAATTCGGCTGGGCGCGTGGCCTCGACTGGCGTGGAAACACGAACTACCGGGCGTCGGGCGGGCGTCAGCCGTCGGGGGCAACCCTGGACACCCGGCAGGTCCTCCTCGCCGGGTTCCACGATTTCCCGGGATGGGAAATCGCCCCGGGCCGCCGGGCGCAGCCCTTTCTGGGCGCCGGGCTCGGCATCACCGACTATCGCCTTGGCGGCTACGTCCAGCGCTTCCCCGAACCGGACAATCCGCAGGGCTCCCTGCGCCGGGGCCCGGGCGGCGAGATCCCCTTCACCGCCCTCCCGGGGGGAAGCGGGCGTAACTTGACCTGGATGCTGACCGCCGGGATCGCGATCGCGGTCGGCGGCAGCATCCACTTCGACTTGAGTTACCGATTTACCGATGTGGGAGAAATCCGGACTGATGTCGGCGACATCACCATTGTGCGCTACCGCGAGGACGGCACCCGGAGGGAGATCCCGATTCGGATCAATGAGACCTCCGCCGACTACCAAACCCATTCGTTGCTCGCGGCGCTCCGGTACGAATTCTAGCTCTAGGGGCCAACGTTTCCGTCGCGGCACCGCAGCGCGGGTCGCCCTCGCCTTCCAGAAGCGGACGCAGCCCCTTGATCGTGCCGGCAGACCCCGGCAGGGTCACGACCTCGCGGAGGGCCTCCGCGGAGCCGGAGCGATCGGCAATCCATCCGGACACCCGGAAGATCGGGGAAACCGTCGAGTCCTTGCGATCCGCCGTGAGACCGAAGGCGGCAACCCCCGGCTTTGGGACCGGGACGAAGGAGTAACGGCGCAACTCGGTCGGGACGGTCAGTGGCGTGATTTGCATTTGTAGGCAATGACTCGTCCTTCGTGTACCATCGGCACCCATGGATACAGTCGCCGTCGTCTTCATCACTCTGGGTATCATGATCGTCGGATTCGGGCTGCTGTCGCTCGCCAACATCCTCAACATGAGCTTTACGGAACACCAGCGCGACCATGCGGACATCACGAACCCGGCCTTCAGGCAGTCGATGGCGAAGTTCATGGTCTTGGGGTTCGTGATCATCGCCATCGGCGTTGTATTCGCACTGCTTGTCTGACGCTGCTCTCAGCTGTCCAGGCGGCCACTGCCTCTTTCGTGACGGACCAGCGCATCATCGGTATCGAACCATGCAAGGGCTGCCTCGCGCCAGACATGGCGGGCGGGCGGCAGGGAATCGGGATCGTCGCAGGTCCCCGTGTAGAAGTGGATTTCACCGGGGACCTCATCGGATTCATAGGTCAACGGTGTCCCGCAGGAAGCACAGAACCCGCGCCTGACACCGGGTGAGGATTCATGGATAGCCCGATTGCCGGACGTGAAGGTCACGGATGGGGCGGCTGCCCCGACAAAGGCCGCAACGGGGGCACCGGTGGCGCGCCGGCAGCTCCGGCAATGACAGTAGGCCGTCCACAGCGGCGGTCCATCGATGCGATAGCGCACGGCGCCGCACAGGCACCCTCCCCTGATCGGCGACATCGATCAGGCGGTCCGTGACAGGATCTTGGGCAGGCCGCGCACGCTGATCCGCCAGAGAAGTCGGGCGTTCTCCGGCGACGTGGCGAAGGCAATGGGGCTCGCCGCATGCATCGTCTGCAGGGTATCCCAGATGACAAGATCGCCCCGGCGATAGTGGTGGCGGTAGATGTGTTTCTCGCGCAGGGCATGGGCCTTCAGCGAATCGAGCAACGCTCCGGCCTCGGCGGACGCCATGTTCCTGACGGCGTAGGCCCCGTGACCGATAGCGTAGAGTGCCTTCCTGCCGGTGACCGGATGTCGCATCACCAGGGGGTGATGGACCGGTGGCACCCGGCGGTCCTGGTCGTCGTTGATGATCGGGTTGACTTCGACTTCGCCCGCAATGCGGCGACCACGTCCGTACTTGTGCGCCACTTCGAGGGAATCGATCCTCTCCCTGGTGGGGGCATCAAGCGAATCATAGGCCCCCGCCATGTCGCAGAACTGCGTCTCACCCCCTTCCCGAGGCGCCAGGATCGAATAGAGCATGGTGGCGCTCGCCGGCACCTTCTCGTAGGACTGGTCGGTGTGCCACAGGGCGGCACCGTTGCGAATCTTCGCGTCCCTGTCCCGCTCTTCCGTGTTGCCCACGGTCATGAGCTCGGGATAGCCCTCCATGCGCATGTGATCGAGGACATGGGGGATGGGGTCGCCCCACTGCCTGCCGAACCGGAGAAACCGGTCCTTGTCGAGGCCCTGGTCCCTGATGACGATGACACGATGGGCATGAAGCGCCTCCACGAGGGTGCGCATGTCCCGGTCGGCGATATCGTCGGCAAGCTCGACTCCGTGAATCTCCGCTCCGAAGGCCGCATCAAGCGGCATCAACGTCACCATGGAAGCCTCCAGGACGAAACGCTACCGTGAAGTGATGCCGGCGACAACGTCAGTGGTGGCAGTGCGCTGTTTCAAGTGCCTGGATGACATCGCCGCTGCCAGCGAGAGTTCCGAAGACGCCGCCAGACGAGCGGATGAGGTCGATGGCAGCGTCATGCCGCCGCTGGTTCGCTGCAGCCGTACAGTCTTCGACGACCACGCACTCGATGCCGCGATCCAGGGCTTCGCGTAGCGTCGATGTGACACAGCAGTCCGTAGTGAGCCCGACAAGGATCGCCGCCCGAATGTCCCGTGCCCGAAAGTCGGCACCGATCCCGGTTGTCGCGAAGACCCCGTAGCTCGCCTTGTCGAACACGTCCTCGCCAGGTGCCGGAGCGAGTTCGTCAATGATGTTCCACCCTTTCTCGCCACGAACGAGCGCCCGCCCCAGGGGCCCGGTGCTGCCGATGGCCTCGTTGGCGGCACCGCCAACCTTCCAGGGCTGCAGGTCCGAGAGATCCGGCGCATATCCTTCGCGGGTGTGGCAGACCGTGAGTCCGCACCGCCGGGCCGCATCAAGGACGCGACGAATCGGCTCGACAGGTTGCCTCAGGCGCTCCATATCAATTCCAAGGCGGTGCATGTAGCCATTCTCCGCACAAAAGTCGCGCTGCATGTCGATGACGAGAAGCGCCGTGCACGAGGGATCGAGACCGCCCCGTTGCGGAAAGGGCAATGGATCGCCGGCAATGACCGGCATGGTCACGACCGGCGGGAGGGCAACGGAAAGAAACTGGCCGGCGTCATGAGCCGGTTCTCCTGGTTTACCAGGGCGCCGAGTTCAGCACTCCGGGCCAGGTAGTTCTGCCAGTCCGGGTCCGCCTGCATCGCCTGCCGGCGTGCCTCGCGGTCACCGGCGTTTTCGTAGACCCAGATATGGAGGAACTGGTTGGGATTGCCGGTCTCGGTGACGAGCCATGCCAGGGGCTGTCCGAGATGCCTCGTCTGCGGCTCCTTGCCAAAGGCTTCGTAGAGTTCCAGGTGCTTCTTCAGCATGCCGGGACGGCAGGTGTAGGTTCGCACGTCAAGCAGCATCATGCGTCTCCTTGCTCTGGTTTCGCCGGTGTCCCTCCACCAGGCGCTCGATGATCGGGACGAAGTGCGGGAATCCGGGTGTCTGCATGCCAGGCCGCTTTCCGGCGTCATCCAGGAGTCGTACGGCGATGATCTCATCGAGATGCGGATGTCGGGCAAATCGTTCAACCTCGTGTGCCCCCATCGGCCCGCCCTGGAGGGAGAGCGAGTGGCGCGACGCGTCGCTCAACCGGTCAAGGTAACCATGCCTGGTGGCCGAGAGATAACGCTTGGCCGCCACGTGGTGGCGTATGCAGTCGGTCACGACGGCGGGAAAGAACCGCTCCACAAGTCGGGCTCCGGCCACTTCGTGTTGGCGGTCCTCAGTGTCAGTCATGGAGAACATTCCGGAGTCGCCTGCAATATGGCCGATGTCATGCAGCAGCGCGCCAACGATGACGGCGTCCTTTCTGCGGCTTCTCTGGGCAAGAGTGGCACTCTGCAGCATGTGTTCGGCGACCGTCACGTCCTCGCCAAGGTACGCGACAGCCGCCACGTCTTCGAAGATGGCAGCCAGGCAATCGATGATGGCATGGCCCATCAGACCGATGCCCGGGATGTTGTGTGCATCATCGCCTCGTGTGTCGAGCGCAGCCCGTCCATGTCCGCATAACAACCCTGGAGCCAGCGGTTGCCGAGGCCCGTCCACGCCGTACGGCCGTGAAGAACGCGAGTGTTGTTGACGACGAAGCACTCGCCCGGATCCAGGCGGAACGAGATCGCCATTGCCGGGTCGTCGATGATGTCGCCAAGGTGCCGGTAAGCGGCATACCACAAGGCCATGCGCTCGAAGGGCACATCCCTTACGGCTGCCAGAGACCGGTTGTTGAAACGCACGCACAGGAGTTCTCCATCGGGCGCCAGTTCGATCAGCGGACGGCGGGCAGCGAGACAGACACCATCCTCGCCGCCAAAGGCAAAGCGTGCACAATGATCGGCGAGCACATCGAAGTGTTCCGGGTTTTCTTCGCGCAGGCGGCGGACAGCTGCAAATCCGTCAATGACCATGCTGTCGCCGCCGGCCTGAGAACTCTCGAGGCAATAGAGCACCTGAACCGTCGGCACCGGGTCCCGGTAGGGATTGTCGGTGTGGGCCTGAAGGCCGCGTCCGGTGTAGGCAAGATTCACCGGATTCACCTGGTTGCGGACGTCGAAATGCCGACCGTAGTTGGTCTCTCTTACGTGACCGAAGAGATCGACAATGCGAAAGAGCGCACCGGGCACTGCCGGTCCGTTGATCACCCGCGCCACGCCGTAACGCCGGACGTGGCCCAGCCAGACGCGCAGTTGAGCGCCGCGCGTCTCCAGGGCCTCAAGGTCCGCGGCCGGCACCTCGCCCAGAAGCGAACCTGTCCACGTGGTGATCATCGGATCCGTCCAGCCACGCGCGTCAACCCCCGACCGGTCGTAGGCATTCTGTGCGAGCCAGGACAACTCGAAGGTGATCTTCTTCATCTCAGGCGCGAAGTCGACCTCGAGCGTGCCGTTGTTGACGGCCGCAGAGGCAATGCGGAGATCGGACGGGATGGCGCCTGGTGCGATCAGCCGCTGACCGTTGCCGGGGTCACGGGTCCCGGGATCAGCCGCATTGTCACGCAGCCAGATGGCGTGGAAGCGCCTGGACCCCAGGGTCAGGAATGCCCCGGAGGGATCGACACTGACATCCGTCACGGGAGGAAACCTGCATCGCGTTCCCGGGCGAGGCGGCCAATGGCGTCGTCCGTCGCGGCAACCGTCCGGGTGATGTCCTCGTCACCGATGGCCATGGAGACATAGAATTTTGAGTCCGCTTTGAGAACGCCGTTTTCCCGGAGGAGAGCATTGAATCGCTTCAGCATTGCGGTGTTGGCAGCCAGCATGTCGCGGTGATTGCCGATGGCGCCATGCGTGAAGACGACATCAAAGAGAGGAGGTTCGCCGACCACTTGGCCTTCGACCCCGTTGGCAGCAAGGGTTTCTTCGAGGGCCGCCATCAGCCTTCTGCCCGTGTCGAAGAGGCGCTCAAAGGCACCGGGACGCGACAGGACGTCGAGTGTTGCAAGGCCGGCCACGGCCGCCACGGGATTGCCGGAGAGCGTGCCGATCTGCGGCACGAACCGCCCGGTGCCGGCCCGCTCGCTGTCAAAGGCAGCCATGATGTCCTCACGTCCGGCAATGGCGGCAAGCGGGAAGCCGCCACCGATCGCCTTGCCGAGGGTGCACAGGTCCGGGACGACGCCATAATAGTCCTGGGCACCACCCATGCTCAGCCGGAAACCCGTCACCACTTCGTCAAACACGAGGAGCACATCGTGCTCACGCGTCAGTTCCCGCAAGGCGGCAAGGAAACCCGGCTGTGGCGGGATCAGACGCTGCATCGGCTCAAGGAAGACCGCGGCGATCTCGGAACCGTACTCCCTCAAGAGACTCTCCACCGCACCCGCATCGTTGAACGGCGCCACAAGGATCGAGTCCCTCACCGCATCAGGAATACCCGCCGAATCGGGTATCGGTCGAGGCGAGTTGCCGGCGGTCTTCGGGGCGAGGCTCATCAGTCCGTAATCGCTGTAGCCGTGGTATCCGCCTTCGAACTTGAGGATTTTCGGACGTCCCGTATGGGCACGGGCAAGGCGCATGGCGAAGGCGTCGGCCTCGGAACCTGTGCTCGTAAAGCGAACCCTTTCGGCGACCGGCACGGCTTCGATGATGGCTTCCGCCAGGGCGATGCCCTCGGGATTGCTGGCGAAGAACGTCGTCCCCGCCTCAAGTTGGTTGCGTACGGCGCTCGTGACCTCGGGATGGGCATGCCCGATGATCATGGGGCCCGATCCAATGAGATAGTCGATGTACTCGCGGCCTTCGTCGTCCCACACGCGGCTGCCGCTGCCCCGGGCGATGACGAGATCTCCGGAAACGTTGCCGAACGTGCCGCCAGGAAGAACCCTCGCGGCTCTTTGGCGGATAGACGATTGCGCTGCTTGTTCCATGCCCGCCACTGTGATCGTGCCCGACATCGGAACGCACGATATCGACCATTCCGTGCTACACAAGAGGGAAGACGAGTCCAGGTCCCTCCATGACGTCCCTCCCCCTTGCTCTTTACGATGCCTTCAGCGACACCCCCTTCGGGGGCAGCCAGGCCGCTGTCGTCTCGGATGCCGGATTCCTGGATGAGGCCACCATGGCGCGGATCGCCGGTGAACTCGGGTACCCCGCCGTCTGTTTCGTCGGCGTCACAGGTGAGAAACGCGTCGAGGCACGATTCCGCTCGACGGTCATGGAACTCCCCATGTGCGGTCATGGCACCATCGCCCTCATGACGCGCATGGTCGAGCAGGGCCACGTCACCATGCCCTCCAGTGTGGACCTTCGCCTTCCCCGCTCCCGGGCGCGCGTCACCGTCTCGGCCAGCGCGGGAGGCAGGCCTCTGGTCATGCTCGAGGTCACCCCTCCCGCCTTCCGCCACGATGATGTCGACAGGGATCGCCTCGCCCGTCTCCTGGGTCTCGAGCCGGACACCATTGCCAGGGACCATCCCCTGGAAACCGCCTGCGGCGACTTCGTGCATCTCGTCGTGCCGCTTTCCGGTCTTGACGCGATGCAACGCGTCAGTCCCGATTTGCCGGGAATCGTCGCCCTGTGCCACGACCACGCAATCGAGACCGTGGTTCTCTTCACCACCGAAACCCTGGACCCGGAGATGACACTCCACGTCCGGGACTTCTGTCCTGCTGTCGGGGTAGCCGAATCCGCTGGTGCCGGGACCACCAACGCCGCCCTTGCCGGCTACCTTGTGCGGCATCGCATCGTGTCGCCGGACTCGGAGGGCCGTGTCCAGGTCAGGGCCGAACAGGGTGTGGAGATCGGCCGGGCGAGCAGGATCGTCTCGCAGGCCGTCATCGAGGACGATACCATCGCCAGCCTCGAAGTCGGTGGCATGGCCACCAGGACCGTCGATGGTCTGCTCCACCTGCCGCCATGACCGACAGCAACCTTTCCGCATCCAGGGTCTTTGCCGCCGCTTTCGTCCGACACGGGGTCGACACCATCTTTGGCCAGTCGATCCCCTCGGCCTTCTTTCTGGCCACGCCTGAGTTCGGCATCCGGCAAATGACCTACCGCACCGAGAACGCCGGCGCCGTGATGGCCGATGCCTACGCCCGAATCTCCCGAAAGGCCGGTGTCGTCGCCGCACAGAACGGACCGGCGGCCACGCTGCTGGTCGCCGGCCTGGCCGAAGCCTTGACGGCCTCCTCCCCGGTGGTGGCCCTGGTTCAGGACACCCCGCCCCTGTGGCGGGACCGCAATGCCTTCCAGGAGCTCGATCATCCCGAACTGTTCAAGGGCTGCGCCAAGTGGGTGCGCAGGATCGAGGACACCCGGCGAATCGATGACTACGTCGACATGGCTTTCCGTCAGGCGACCGGCGGACGTCCCGGTCCGGCCGTTCTGCTGGCGCCCGTCAATGTCATGGAAGCGCCCCGGGCGAAGAGTTCCGGGCGCCGGCAGTCTCTGGGCCAAGTGCCCCTCGACCGGCCCGTCGCCAACCGGAATGCGATCGCCCGGGCAGCGCGGCTCATCGCCGATGCCGAGAGGCCGGTCATCTGGGCCGGGGGCGGCGTACACCTTTCCGGTGCCGCCGAGGCGCTCGCCACACTGCAGGAAGAGGCCCACCTCCCGGTGGCCACCACGACCATGGGAAAGGGAGCGGTTGATGACGCGCACCCGCTCACGATCGGCGTGGTCGGGTACTACATGGGCAAGGGTTCCGCGACACACCGGCTCACCCCGCTGATCAGCGAGGCGGATGTCGTCGTCGCCGTCGGCAACCGAACCAACCAGAACGGCACGGATTCCTGGCAGCTGCTGTCACCCGACGCGACGCTCATTCACATCGACATCGATCCCCAGGAAATCGGCCGCTCCTATGAGGCGGTGCGCCTTGTCGGAGACGCCCGCGAGACTCTCGCTGCTCTCTCGGCTGACCTGCTTGCCGGCGACCTCGCCCGAAGGGCCCACAGCCGACCTGCTCTCGAAGCCCGGATCGCCGAGGCGCGGCGCAGTCATCGCGAGGAAATCGCACCCCTTGCCAACTCGGCGGCACGGCCGGTGAGGCCCGAACGCCTGATGGCCGAGCTCGACCGGCAGTTGTCGGAGGATCACATCCTGGTGGCGGATGCGAGCTACGCCTCGATCTGGCTGTGCAACAACCTTGCCAGCCGGCAGCCTGGCCAGCGCTTCCTCACGCCGAGGGGCATGGCAGGTCTGGGCTGGGGTCTGCCCATGGCGATTGGCGCCAAACTGGCCAGGCCCTCCGCACCGGTGTTCGCCCTCGTCGGCGACGGCGGATTCGCCCATGTCTGGTCCGAGCTCGAAACGGCTCGACGGCTTGGCACCCATGTTGTTGTCACCGTGCTCAACAACGAGGTCCTCGGCTACCAGAAACACGCCGAGCTCCATCGCTACAAGGCCCACACCGACGCCGTCGCCTTCACCAGCGTCGATCACGCCGCCATCGCCGACGCCACAGGTTGCCGTGGTGTGCGCATCACCGATCCCGCAGACTACGGACCGGCCCTGGCAGAAGCCTTCGCCCTGACGGACCGGGTGACGACGGTGATCGATGTTCTCACCGAGCCCGAAGCCTTCCCGCCCATCACGGCATTCGGAGAAGGACCATTCACCTGACCGCGCGAAGGGATCCCGCACGGTTCCGGCGGCGCTTGCGGGCGACATGACAACCTCCCTATTCTCAACATCAGGCCATGGGGTCATCCAGGCACATGCGGCTCCGTTCCCCCGGTGACGGAACGACTGACCCGGGCGGCGGTTACCGGAACGCACCCGTCACCGCGATCGGTCTGTGGCTGTTCGCCACCATTCTCTTCATGGCGCAGATGGCGGCCCTGAAGTGGCTCGCCGCGGATTACCACTTCTCGCAGATCCTGTTCCTGCGCTCGGTGGTCGTGGTGGCCGGCACCACCCTTCTGCTGTTGCGCGGTCCGGGTCTGCGTGCTCCGTTCAGAACCCGACGCTGGCGCATGCATGTCGTGAGATTCCTGTGCTTCTTCGCCGCTCTCAGCTGCTTCATCGAGGCGGTGCGCCACATCTCGCTCCCCGATGCCACGGCGGTCGCCTTTGCCTCGCCCCTGCTGATGACGGCACTCAGCGTGCCGCTGCTCGGGGAGCGGGTCGGACCGCGACGCTGGGCCGCGGTGGGCATCGGTCTCTGTGGCGTCATCGTCATCGTCAATCCTTCCACCGGCATTTTCCAGATCGCGGCGTTGTGGGCTCTCTGCTCGGCTCTCGCCTACGCCCTTGCCATCATCGTGACGAGAATCGTGAGCCGCACCGAAGAGGCGACCACCACGGTCTTCCTGCTGAACGGCATCTATGTGCTGACCATGCCCGTGTTCGCGCCCTTCGAATGGGTCATGCCCTCGGTCGAGGCCCTTGGCATCATGGTCGCATGCGGGGTCACGGTCATGATCGCCCAGATCACCGCGGTCCGTGCCTGTGCACTGGCGCCACCCCAGGTCCTGGCACCCTTCGACTACACGGCGATGATCTGGGCCATCGTGTTCGGCTATCTCATCTGGGGCGATCTGCCGGGCTGGACCGTGGTCATCGGCGCCGTGGTCCTGGTGATGAGCGGCCTCTATGTCTTGTGGCGCGAGGCCCAGGTGCAGGAAGCAGGGCCTGTCATGAAGTCGGCCAAGGGACTAGGTTCTGAGGACAGGCAAGACGGAAGGGTGTCATGACAAGGAGTGTTCACACGCGGATCGACGGTCACATCCTGGAAATCACCCTCGACAAACCGAAGGCCAACGCCATTGGGGCGGCGACCAGCAGGGAAATGAACGATGCCTTCGAGATGTTCCACGAGGACGAGAACCTGCGCGTCGCCATCCTGACCGGGGCAGGCGATCGGTTCTTCTGCACCGGGTGGGACCTCAACGAAGGCGCCGAGGACAAACCCGACAGGAACTACGGACGCTGGGGTTTCGGAGGGCTGTCACGCAATTTCGATCTCGAGAAGCCCGTCATCATGGCCATCAACGGCTACTGCGTGGCCGGCGGATTCGAACTTGCCTTGGCCGGTGACATTCTGGTGGCATCCCGGAATGCCGTCTTCTTCCTCTCAGAGGTCAATGTCGGACTGACCACGGGCGCATCGAGCGTGCCGCGCCTGCTCTCCAGGCTGCCGCGCAGTGTCGCCCTCGAGATGCTCTACACAGGAAGGCGGATGGACGCCCAGGAAGCCTTCGACCTGCGCCTGGTGAGCCGGGTGACTCCGGAAGGCAAGGCCATGGATGCGGCGCGCGACATCGCCCGCGACATCGCCGCCGCCGCACCGCTGTCGGTGCGCGCGGAAAAGCAGATGGTCAACATGGCCGGCGATCTGCCACCGCAGGAAGCAGCACGGCTCGACTCGCAGGGCTGCTTCACGATGATTTCCCGGGTTCTTGAATCGGAGGATTCGAAGGAAGGGGCGCGCGCCTTCGTCGAAAAGCGCCCGCCCGTGTGGAAGGGTCGTTGAGGTGAGATTTGCCGCCAGCCTCAAGGCGGACTAAACAGGGATCGGTTCAGGGGAGGAAGAAGATGCTCGTCGTCGTGTCGCCTGCCAAGGCCCTCAACTTCGAAGACCCCGATCCAGGGATCGCCTGGACGAAGCCATTGATGATGGCCCAGACCCGAGAACTGATGAAGACCACGCGCACGCTCAGCGCCGTCGACCTTGCGGGCCTCATGGGACTCTCGGAGAAACTCGCGGATCTCAACCGTGACCGCTACCGTGCTTTCCGCCTCGAACACACGCCTGAGAATGCGAAACAGGCTGTCCTCGCCTTCGCCGGCGACACCTATCGCGGACTTGAGGCGGCGAGCCTCTCGTCCGAGGACCTCGACCACGCGCAGACGCATCTGCGCATCATTTCGGGCCTCTACGGCGTGCTGCGGCCGCTTGACCTCATCCAGCCCTATCGCCTGGAAATGGGAACACGGCTCACCACGCCCCGAGGTCACAGTCTCTACGACTTCTGGGGCGACAGGATTGCCCGCGCCCTCAACCGCGACCTCAAGCAGTTGGATTCGCGGGTTGTCCTCAATGCGGCCTCGAAGGAGTACTTCAGCGCCATTCCCCCGGACCGGCTCAAGGCGTCCGTCATCACGCCGGTGTTCAAGGAGATGCGGAACGGCGTGGCGCGCACCCTGGGATTCACCGCCAAGGTGTCGCGCGGCATGATGGCGCGCTATGTCATCCGCAACCGGATCGACAGCGTCGAGGACCTCAAGTCCTTCGACGCCGACGGCTACCGCTTCGATCCCGATTCGTCGTCGCCGTCGACCTTTGTCTTCATCAGGCAACCCCGGTTGCACTGACGCGAAGTTGCGCGCGTCACTCCCCCGGAGTGACTATCATTTTCGTGGCGACAGCGAGGAGGCCCGGCCAGTTCTCGGCCCAGCAGCATGCGTGATCGTAACCGGGCACCTCGATCACACGACTTTGCGACGTCGCAGACATTCGGGTGAGGTAGCTCTCTATGACGTCCCGCCCCACGGTCGTGTCGAGTTCCCCGAGGAAGTGGACCTGGGGAATGTGCCGGACCGCGGCCGCCACGTCGGCTGCGTTGAGGGAACCGGTGAGTGCGGACACGCCTTGTGAGGCCGTCCAGCGCCTGTGATCGAGATTGCCGGCGATGGTGATGATGCCGGCGACGTCATTTCGTCGTGCTGCGGTCAGGACGGCAAGCTGTGCGCCTCCCGAGAATCCGACCAGGCGAAGCCTTCTCGCACCGGCCCGCTGCTTGAGAGTATCGAGGGCGACGTTGATGGCTTCGACGACGTCTTCCCCGTAGCGCGCCAGGGACCAGTACCGTCGATGACAGCCCGCGAGTCCGGCGGCATCGAGGTAGTGGCAGGGACGCGCCAGATATGCCGCATCGCCGGGGTCCCTCACCGCCATCTTCAGAACCCGACCGTTGCGGGGCGTGGGATCGGCCGCCAGTACCGTGCGCGAAATCCAGGACCGGCCGTCTCCCTCGATGTAGACCGTGAGATCGCCTGTACCGCGCCACACGAATGGTGCGTATGCAAGGAGGCTGAAGCGTCCTGCTTCCAGCCAGGAGCCGGTCCATCCATGGAGACGTGCCAGTGAATCGGCCTCTGCCTTCATGGCCGACTCTCCCGCCGCCGCACCTCCACAGACAAGGAGAGAAAGGACGACCGGTACAGCGAGAACCACTGTTTTCATGTGCCCAGCGGTGGCACCACTCCCGTGGTCTCGACTATCAGCCGGTAATGTTCGGTGCGGCGGTGGGCGGCAAAGTTGAAGACATTGGCCTTGATGTAGGCACCGGCGTCGAGATCACAGTCGGCCACGATCAGTTCGTCATCGAGAGTGCTGGCCTGGGCGGCGATTTCGCCGTTGGGAGTGACGATGGCGCTCGAACCCATCATGTGGACTCCATCCTCGAGGCCGGCCTTCGCCACGCCGACCACCCATGTGCCGTTCTGGTAGGCGCCGGCCTGCATGGTCAGGAGATTGTGATGGATGCGCAGGTGTGGCGGCTCGAAGGTCTGGCCGTTGAGTGTCGGCGTGTTGTAGCCGATGAGGACCAGTTCGACTCCCTGAAGACCCAGGACCCGGAAAGCCTCGGGCCAGCGCCGGTCGTTGCAGATCAGCATGCCGATCCGCCCGCCCATGGTGTCCCATACCCTGAACCCAAGGTTGCCGACATCGAAGTAGCGCTTCTCGAGGTGCTGGAACTGGCGCGCGAGATCGTTGTCCGCATGGCCTGGAAGGTGGATCTTGCGGTACCTGGCGACAATCCTGCCGTCCGGATCCACCAGGATCGCCGTGTTGAAGCGGCCATCCTCGGCGATTTCGGCATAGCCCAGGTGAAAACCGATTCCGAGTTCGCGTGCCGTCTCGAAGAGCGGCAGGGTTTCGGGACCCGGCATGGATGTCTCGTAGAACTCCGCCAGTTCCTCCTCGTCCTCGATCAGCCAGCGCGGAAAGAACGTCGTCAGCGCCAGTTCCGGAAAGACCACCAGCCGGCACCCTCGCGCATGGGCCTGGCGCATGAGATCCACCATGCGCCCCACGGTCCTCGATCGGGGATCCGAGCGTGGCACCGGTCCCATCTGGGCGCCGGCGACTGTCATGATTCGCGTGCTCACGGGGAAGATCCTCCTTCCTGTCGAGTTCGGGGTCCCGTTATCGCAAGGGCGTTGATCGCCAGCGCCGTCGCCGCCCGCGTCGGCTCGATGACCGGCAGGCCAAGCCTTGCCTCGAGACGGGCGTGGTAGCGGGCCATGCCGGCACAGCCCATGATGACGACGCTGGCGCCGTGATCGTCTTTCAGTGACAAGCCGGCCCGGGCCATGCGTTCGAGAACCAGGTCCTCTTGCGAGAGTTCCGTCACGGCAAGGTCGATGGCGACGTCGCCTGCCAGGTGACCGGAGAGCCCCAGGGAGGCGACGTGGCGGCGGTGCCGGGGAAGGGCCACCGGCAGGATCGAGATGATGCCGAACCGCTCACCTGTGGCCAGGGCCGCCGCATAGGCTGAACCACCGATGCCGAAGACCGGTCGTCGACGCACCTCCCTGGCGGCATGGAGACCCGGATCACTGAAGCAAGCAATGACATAGGCGTCGGCTTCTTCATTCTCGACGGCGTGCACGACGAGGCCCGAGACCTCGGCAATATGGCGGTCCGTTTCGACGCCGGGCGGGCCATCGTCGAGGGTGACGCAGTCGATGACGGGTCCACCGTCGAAACGGAAGCGGTCGAGAGCCTGTGACATCGCCGCGGTGACGTCGCGGCTGCTGTTGGGATTGATGACGAGAATGCGCGGTGCCATGGCTTCAGACCGGTCTGACGAACCTGCCGTCTCCGGGACGGGAGAGGACATTCCGGCCATCGAAAACCCTGTGGCCACGCAACCAGGCCTCACAGACCCGTCCCGAAAGCTCCATGCCGTGATAGGGTGTCCAGGGAGCCAGCTCGCAGTGAAGCGTGGCGTCATCGTGGCGGTGACCGCCTCGTTCGACGACGGCAAAGTCGGCATCGGCCCCTTCACGGATGGCGCCCTTGGCCGGCCAGAGGCCGAAGTGCCGCGCCGGCCCCTCGCACAGCATGGCGGCAACAAGGTCCGGGCCGTGGCCACGTTTTTCCGCCTCGCTCAACATGACGACAAGGAGGCACTCGACCCCGGGAGCACCCGGCGCCGCAGCGAAGATGTCGTCATCGGACTTGCGCGCGAGAGGCCATGAACAGTGGTCGGAGGAGACGAAGGCAGCGTCGCCTGCCGCCACGCGCATCCAGATTGCCTCCTTCTCGTCGGGCCTGATGGGCGGGTTGACCTTGCCCCTGGCGCCCATGGCGAGCATGTCCGCCTCGGTGAACGCCAGATAGTGGATGCAGGTCTCCGCCGTCGCCTGGTAGCCCTGATCCCTGTAGAGGCGCGCCATGTCGAACCCCCGGGCCAGGGAGGAGTGGACGATATGGGCCCGGGCCCCGGTCGCGGCCCCGAGTTCCAGGATGACGGCGTTGGCGAGGAGTTCGGCGAGTGGCGGCCGGCTCGGATGATGGCAACCGGCGTCCCGGCGCCCTTCGTCCCGGAACACGCCGATGGCGTGATCGACCACTTCCTGGTCTTCGTTGTGGACCGCCACCGTGAGGCCGGTGTCGGCAATGGCCGCGAAGGCCCGCGCCATCTGGTCGTGGGGAATCCGTGGAAACCGGTGAGGATTGGACTCATAGGTCGACATCTTGAAGGCGCACACGCCGCCCTCGGCCAGGCGCGCGATCTCGGCAGTCTCAACCACCTTCTTCACGGATCCGTAGAGCGCAACGTCGACATGGGCCACGCGGTTGGAGGTGGCAATCTTGGCGTCGAGGAGATCACGGCTCCATACCGGATCGGGCTCGTCGAAGGGCATGTCGACGATGGTCGTCACGCCACCCGCCGCAGCACTCCTGGTCAGATCCTCGAGTCCGTCGAATCCGGCGATCGAACCGGCATGGGTCTGGCCGTCCACGACCCCGGGGAACACCAGTTTCCCCGCATGGTCCACCGTCTGCCGGGCGGGAGGCGGCTCGTTCGAACCGGTCGCGGCGATGGCTCCGTCAACGACACCGGCCCAGCCGTTCTCCACAACTCCCACCGGCGTCACGAGATCGCCCCTGATGACGACGTCCATCATGACCGGTTCCCGCTCTCTTCTGCCTGTTCACAGATGCGGTTGACATGCCAGGGCCGTGACATGAAGCAGACGCACATGTCAGTCACGACCGGTTCGAGAGCCTTCACCGCCTCGCGCCTTTCACCCGTTGCCGCGTTGAGGCGTTCCATGGCGCGGTTGATTCGTGCTGCGAGGTCATCGATGTCGATGGTCATGAACCGCCGGTTCTCATAGACCATGTGTCCGTTGATCATCACATGGTCGACCGCCCCGCCATCGTCGGCATAGACCAGCTGGTTGAGCGGATCGTTGAGGGGCAACCAGGCGAGGTCGCCCAGGTCGATGAAAACGAGATCCGCCAGGTATCCCGGCGCGATCCGTCCAGTTCTTCCATCGAGGCCCATGACTCGGGCGCCGCCCAGGGTGGTCATCCGGAAGGCTTCCTCGGCCGACAGCCACCGGGAGAGATCGTGTGTCATGACCCGAGACACATAGGCGGAAAGGCGCATGGCCTCGAACATGTTCTGGTTGTCCGAAGAGTTGGAGCCGTCCGAACCCACGGCAACGTTGAGTCCAGCCTCGAGCATGCGGCGCACCGCGGCAAGGCCCGATCCGAGCCGCAGATTGCTGCCCGGATTGTGGACCACCGAGGCGCCGCGATCGGCGAGGAGACGCATCTCGTCGTCATCGAGCCAGACACCGTGTGCCGCAGCGAATCGCTCGTCCACCAGCCCGATCCTGTCGACATGGCGGGTGAGCGACATGCCATAGGTCTCGTGACCGAGAATGGACTGGAACTTCGATTCGGCCATGTGCATGTGCACAGGCAAGGAATGCTCCCTGGCGAGATCCCGGCAGGCCTTGAGGAAATCATCCGTGCAGTGCATCGGTACGGTCGGGGCGAGGCCGGGGCGCACCATGTCCCTCGCAGGGGACCAGTCCCGGACGATGTCGCGGCAGGCGTCGAGCGCCACCTGCCAGGGTTCGGGTTTCCACGACTTCACGGTGTCCCGCAGCCCGGGCTCCAGGGCCTCGCCAAGGCCCGGCACAAGATCGTGAAAGGCGATGTCCGCCACCATGGGAGCAACGATGGCCCGCATGCCGGCATCTTCGTAGGCCCTGGCCACCTCGCGGATGCCGGCGGGACTGGGGTGCGGCAACTCGAGGGTGAGGTCATAGGTGGCCGTGCACCCCCGACGGATCATCTCTGCGGCATTGAGAAGCGTGGCGAGGTACATGTCCTCGGCGGTGCGTTTCCCGCTGATCCACACGCCGGCATTGAGCAACAGCTCCAGGGACCAGCGGTCGCCACGGCCCTTGCCGAGACTGCCGTGACCATGGGTGTGGCCGTTGACGAGTCCGGGAATGACGAGATAACCGGAAACATCCCTCACCGGAGAACCCTCGGGGCCGTCGTTTCCGGGCGGCATCACGTCAAGGATGGTGCCGTCCCTGACGAGTATGTCGCGATACGGCGCATCCCGGGTGTCGGCATCGAGGATGCGCCCTCCTCTGAGGATCATGGTCATGGCGATTTTCCGGCGGAGTCGATGACACGGGCAAGGTGGTCGGCCCAGCAATCCTCGGGTTGCCACCCCAGGATCTCCCTCGACGGTCGCAGGTCAAAGGCGCTGGCGCGCGGATGGTGCCGGTAGAGATCCGCATCTGCAATCGCCGGCCGGTGACCGCATGACTGCTTGATGGCCTCGGCGGTCTCCAGGGCCGAACAGGTGTCCGGGCCGGTGACATAGAAGATGCCGCTCCGGATGCCGCGCACGGCGAGGGCTGCGCGGAAGGCCCGGGCTGCGTCATCGGGGGATACGAAAGCCCTGGTGATGGCCAGCGGTTCGCGCAGGATCCGCCAGCCCGCTCCGCTGGCGGCAGGCGGCGGTTCGGTGCCATCGGCATCGCTGGCCGTCTGCGCCATGGACCATGTGATGTCCGGCTGGGCGACAAGGCTGGGTCTGAGCGAGATCACCTCGAGGTGGCCGCGGTCAACGAAGGCCTGGGCGAACTGCTCCACCACCTTCTTCGTCATGCCGTAGGCCTGGCGGGGCCGGAGCTCGGTCTCCACCGGCAACGGCAGAACGCCTGGAGGATTGCAGGCGCCAATACCGAGGGCGGCCACGCTCGAGGCCAGCACCACGCGCTCGATGCCGAGTTCCTCGGATGCCTGCAGGACGTTCCACGTGCCGCGCAGGTTGACGTCGATGTAGGCCTCTTCCTCCTCGACAATGCCATCATCCAGGGCCGCCAGGTGAGCCACCGCCTGGCATTCTTGCAGCGCTCCCCGCACGGCATCGATGTCGCGCACGTCACACAGTGCCACGTCGCCGTCACCGGCCTCGATGTCGATCACGGTGACATCGCAGACTGATTCCAGATGCTTCACCACGTAGCGGCCAAGGCGGCCGCTGCCTCCCGTGACCGCCACGCGGGAATAGGGAAAACCGCTCACGAAGGCCCTCGCTTCAAGCACCACGCCTATCCTGTACGTCCTGCCGCAGACGTGTCAAAGGTGGTCCCATGGCCCGGCGAGCAACCACCGGCTGATATCCCGGAAATGGGTTTCGCTTCGTTGCGATGAACCTCGCCTCCATGAACAGTCCCGCGGCCGGCACAACGCCGGAGTTCATGCAGCGACTGAGGTCAGATCGTGCAGGATCCCGGTGACACTGGTACCGGGCACCTGAAGTGATGGTGCGCTCTGTCTTGTCTGGCGCATCAACGGGCGTGATGGTAAGCCTCATCGCACTGCCGCTCGCGTAACCGAGGAAATGATGACCATGCTGACGACGATCACCCCCGGCCCGTGTTCAAGGGCTGCCTCGCGACATGGCGCCGAACCGTCGTGGAAGACATTGCGACGGCGGTCGCTGTCTTCAGCCGGCTGTTCAACCTCGGCAGACCGGTCGAGGCGGGAGTAGATCATGTCCATCTATCGTGCCGCCAACGACCGTTTCCGGGACATCATCGTCGAGGATGCCGCCTTCGAAACGCTGGCCGAGGGGTTCAGGTTCACGGAAGGCCCGTCATGGCATCCGGCGGAACGCCACGTGACGTTCACCGACATTCCGTCGAATCGCATTCACCGCTGGCACGCCTCGTCCGGTACGATCGAGGTCCTGCGCGAGCCCAGCAACATGACCAACGGCACCTGCTACGACGCCCAGGGCCGGCTTTTGATGTGCGAGCACGCCTCCAGCCGGGTCAGCCGGCTCGAGCACGACGGCGAGGTGACCGTGCTGGCGGACTCCTGGCAGGGCAACGAACTGAACAGTCCCAACGACATCGTCGTCGATGATCACGGCGGGATCTGGTTCACCGATCCACTCTACGGCAGGGAGAGCCACACTGGCGTAACGCGCGAGCCGGACCTGCCGTTCCGCGGCGTCTTCCGGATCGACGCTTCCGGCACTCTTCACCTCATCGACGACGACTACGACGGACCGAACGGTCTCTGCTTCTCGCCCGACAAGTCACGCCTTTACGTCAACGACAGCGAGCGGGCGCACATCAGGGTCTACGAGATCGACGCCGAGGGCAGCGCCTCCGGCGGCCTGCTCTTCGCCGAGACGCGGGACGACGACGGCACGCTTGGAAGCGGCTCGCCGGACGGCATGAAGGTCGATGCCTCAGGCAATGTGTGGACCGGCGGGCCAGGCGGAATCCATGTCTTTGATGCGGACGCCACCCTGCTCGGCGTCATCCTGACGCCCGGGTTTCCGGCCAACTTGTGCTTCGGGGGCGACGACATGCGCGATCTTTTCGTCACCGCGGAAACGACCTTCCTGCGCCTGCGTGTCGGACATCCCGGACATCCAACGTTCCGGCCATGATTTGATGAGTGGACGGGCTTCGTGTCCGGCCATGTCAGGGACATTCACGCCGTCGGGAACTGCCGATCAGACGAGGGGATTCGTCCAGCGCAACCCGCGAAACCGCGCCATGTCCGCATCGGTTGAGTGAAGTTCTGCCTGATGCTCGATGGCAAGGGCGGCGAGATGCGCGTCCGTCGTCAGGTTGCCAGCCGATCCGACATCCTCAAGGAAATCGAACAGGATGTTGGCATGCCGGTCCCCAGGGTGGATGAGCGTTGTCTGGGGACGGGCGAGCCAGGACAGGACGCGGGAGCAGGCGCTGCCCACAGGCAGCGGACTGTCGAGTATCCCGGGATGGGTTGCAATGCGGATGAATCCCAGGATCACAACCCAGGGAAGGCCGACTGTGCCGCGGCCATTCATCAATTGTTCCCACCACGTCCTTGCCGCTTCGTGCTGGCGGGACTGCGAGTTGTAGGCATACACCAGTAAATTGACGTCGGGAACGATCATCGAGCCTGCTTTCGAGCGAACTCATCCGCCTCCATCTCGTCAACCAACTGATTGAGTCGGTCGGTATCGGTTCCGGGCTTGAAGCCGAAAGCATGGGATTCCACCTTGAATGCAGGCACCCGGGGCGATTTGCTCCGCATCCCCAGGCCGATGCGCAACGCATCGTTGACGACAGCCTTCATGCTTCTGTTTGTGCGCCGCATCTCCCGTTGCAGGAGTTGTTCGACATCCGGGTCGACGGTCAGTGTAGTTCGCATGGATGGCATCATGATGATCTGCAGATTGATGTCAAGATGTCATTCCGCCCGACGTCCGGGGTCCCTGTCGCCGTCCGTGATCAGCTGTGCAAATCGGGGCGTTCTGGACGGCTTCTCCCGTCGGGTGCCGGCCCAACCCGTGCATTCTGCCGCCAGGGTATGTATCGGTGGGCCTGCCCCGTGACCATGTTTCTCTCAAGCGTGTTCTGTCGCCGGTGGGCGGCTGTAGCGTCGCAACCTCCTGGAACCCGGCTTGCTTCCCCGACTTGACCGGGTGACGGGGTTGCTGCTCGTGGGCCTTGATGGGGCACCGGGCACACGTGCAGAGGCTCCGCAGAGCAGATGCATGACCGGTACCACATCCGGACGCGGATGATGTTTCGTCATGCCCTCGGGAGGCTTCCGGCGACAGGGTGTCGACGGTTCCGAGGATCAGGGATGGGTCCGCGGGAGGATGAGGGCGTCGACTGCCAGACAACCCTGCGGGTGGACGATAAGCGGGTTGATGTCGAGTTCGGCAAGGTGGTCGCCCAGGGTCGTGGCGATGACGGAGAGCCTGGCAACAGTGTCGATCAGTGCTCCTAAGTCCACGGCTTCGCTGCCTCTCACACCATCGAGGAGCGGCCGGCAGACGAGCTGATCGACGGCGCGGCGCACGCTTGCCCGTCCGGCAGGAGGAAGAAGGAACCTGCGGTCAGCATGTGTCTCGATCAGGATCCCTCCTGCGGCAATCATGACGAGTGGCCCGAACTGTTCGTCGATGACGATACCGGCCGCCATTTCCACCCCACGGGGAGCCATCGCCTCCACCAGCACCCGCGGCCCCAGCCTCTCTGCAAGGTCGTGCCAGCCCCGCACGACATCGTCCTCGTTGTCGATTGCGAGGATGACACCGGAGGCTTCGGTCTTGTGCAGAAGACCGCTGACGGCTGTCTTGAGAACCACCGGCCAGCCGATGGCGGCGGCTGCGGCGGCGCATTCGTCTGCCGAGGTCGTCATCCGCCTCGCCGGCGCGGCGATGCCGAAGCTCTCCAGAAGGTCAAGGCCCTCGTTCTCATCGAGCGCCCCGGCGCCGGCAAGCCGCTGGCGCCAGCGCTCGATCACCGGCCCGCCGGGGACAGGAGCCATGTCGCCGGGAGAATCGTCCACCCGGTCGCGGCGCTGCATGGCAAGGCGGACTGCCGAAAGGAAGGTCTCGGTGCCGTCAATGACGAGAACCGGACTCGCCGCCGCCCTTCTCGCCATATCCGGATCCATGGCCCGGCTCCAGTGCTGGCAGAAGAAGACCGGCTTCGCCGTCTCCCGCTCGATCTTCTCGCAGAGTTCAAGATAAGTGGAGCCGCCGGTCTCAAGGCCCCCGAGATCCGCGAAGATTCCCGTCATGGCCGATGCGGGGTCGTCGGCCAGCGCCTTCATGGAGCCCGTGTAGACATCCTGCCACTCCCTGCCCGAACCCCACACATCCGTCGGATTCACCGGCTCGAGGCCGTACTCCAGGAGACCGGAGAGAGTCTTCACCGTGTCGTCGCCGATATCGGCGAAGGGAACGCCCATCCTCGAAGCAAGATCGAGCAGCATGCCACGGGCACCCCCCGAATCCATGATGCCAGCAAGCCCCCCGGGGGCGATCTCCTTATGGTGTGCGAAGAGACGGCTGGCCGCGGCGAGTTCATTCCAGGTGTCGACCCGCAGCACACCGTAGTGGTCGAAGACCGCCTCGTATGCGGCGTCGTTTCCGGCGAGAGCACCGGAATGACTGCGCGCCAGCTCCGCACTCCGGCCGGTCCGGCCCACCTTGATCGCCACCACCGGAACGTCGGCCCTGGCCGCCCTGTCGAGGGCCGCCCGGAAGGCATCGGGATCGCGCACCGTCTCGAGGAAGAGAGCAATGACCCGCGTACTCTCCTTGTCGAGCGCATAGTCGATGTAGTCGGCTGCCGTCACCGTGAGCTCCTGACCTGCCGAAATGCACAAGTTGTGCCGGTGCCTCGGATCGACGAACTGCAGGGTCAGAAAGCAGGTACCCGAGTGAGTGATGAGGGTGATGTGGCCGGGGTCGAACCAGCCGTCCTCCGGCACGCTCATCCACGTGACCCGGGCGCCGACCGAGTAGTTCACGTATCCCATGCAGTTCGCACCGATGACGAGGAGTCCCGCCTCCCTGGCAATCCCCTGAAGGCGATCCTTGAGATTCGATCCGACCGTGTCCCCTTCGAGATAGGCGCTGCCGAAGATGGTCACCGAACGCACGCCTGCCTCGACTGCATCGATGAGAGCTGCCTCGATACGGGCGTTCGCGACCGAGAGAACGGCATGTTCGACACCTTCCGGGACGTCACCAAGCGAGGGGTGGCAGTCGATGTCGTCGATCCGGTCATAGCGAGGATTGACCGCGTGAATACGCCCCCTGTAGTGCGGGCTGGCGAGATTGCGCAAGGTGGCATAGCCGAACGAATCGGGACGCGCCGAGGCGCCCACCAGGGCGATGGAGCGGGGTTCGAGAAGGGGTCGAAGGCGATGTTCCGTCATGGCGGCGACCGTATCCTGCATCGCCGGTTCAAACCAGTTAGCATGACACTGTTCAATCCCCGGAGGACAGCGGCGATGGTGGATGCCACCCGACGCCCGCCGAGCGTGGACACGATACTGGGAATGCCAGCGATGGCCGGCGTTCAGGATCTCTTCGGACGGCGCCTGGTGAAGGAAGGCGTGCGCGACATCATCCGCCGCCATTCAGGCGTTGACTGGACGACCGACAAGGGTCCGGCTCTCGTCGAAGTCTTCTGCCGGACACGCATGGAGTCGGGTCCGCGTCGGGTCTTCAATCTCACCGGCACGGTGCTTCACACCAATCTCGGACGCGCACCGCTGGCTGCCCCCGCCATCGACGCCATGATGCGGGCCGCGTCGGGTCCCTCGGCGCTGGAGTACGATCTCGAAAGCGGCAGGCGGGGAACCCGTGGGGGCGATGTCGCAAACCGTCTTCGACGCCTGACCGGCGCCGAAAGTGCGCTTGTCGTCAACAACAATGCAGCTGCGGTCATGCTGCTTCTCAACACCCTGGCGCTCCGACGCCAGGTTCCGGTCTCCCGGGGTGAACTGGTGGAGATCGGCGGCGCCTTTCGCATGCCGGCCATCATGGCGAGGGCCGGTGCCCGGCTGGTCGAGGTGGGGACCACCAACCGGACACACCTCGCCGACTACGAAGAGGCGCTCGGCCCGCGAACCGGCCTGGTGCTCAAGGTCCACACGAGCAACTACGTGATCCAGGGGTTTGCATCGGCCGTGGAGGAAGCTCAACTCGTACGTCTCGCCAAGGCTCATGGCGTGCCATTCGCCGTCGATCTCGGCAGTGGAGCACTGGTCGATTTCGGCCGCTGGGGTCTGCCGAAAGAACCGGTGGTGGCCGAGATCCTGGCACACGGGGTGGATCTCGTGACCTTCAGCGGTGACAAGCTTCTCGGAGGACCCCAGGCTGGAATTGTCGTCGGACGCGCCGATCTTGTCGCCCGCATGGCAGCCAACCCGATGATGCGGGCAATGCGTCCCGACAAGGTGACACTGGCGGCACTCGACGCAACGCTGGCTCTCTACGAGGACCCCGCCAGCCTGCCCCGAACGCTCCCGGCCTTGCGCCTGCTGACGCGATCTGCCGCGGACATCATGGGCGAGGCAAGGGACCTCGAAAGTGATCTCGCCGATGCCCTCACACCCGCCTTCACGATCGAGGTCGTTCCCCTGGAAAGCCAGATAGGGAGCGGAGCGCAGCCCGTCACCACCCTCGCCAGTGCCGGTTTCGCCATTCGTCCGGCAGGTTCCGTGCGCGGTTCGGACCGGCGTCTTCGTCGACTCGCCGCCGCCCTCAGACGCCTGCCGCGACCCGTCATCGGATCCTTGAGGGGCAGCACTCTCTTCCTTGACCTGCGCTGTCTTGACGACAGGGACGCTTTCCGCACCGGACTGCGGGGTCTGGATCCTTCATGATAGTCGCCACGGCCGGTCACGTGGACCACGGCAAGACGTCGCTGGTGGCCGCGCTGACGGGTGTCGACACAGACCGGCTGGCGGAAGAAAAGCGGCGCGGCCTCACCATCGATCTTGGATATGCATGGCTCGATCTGCCGTCAGGGCAGCGCGTCGGCTTCATCGATGTGCCGGGCCACGAACGGTTCGTGCGAAACATGGTGGCCGGTCTCTCCCGGGTCGACCTCGGTCTTCTCGCTGTCGCGGCCGACGATGGCGTCATGCCGCAAACGACCGAGCACGTGGCCGTGCTCTCCCTTCTCGGCGTCCGGCAGATGGTGATCGCCATCACCAAGGCCGACCGCGCCATCGGCGACAGCATCGCACGCACCGCCGTTGCAGCCGAAGCCCTGGTGAATGGTCACGGCATCCATGTCAGGGCCATGATCGCCACGTCCGTCGCCGACCAGAGAGGCCTGCCCAGACTGCGCCACCACCTCGATAGGGCGGCGCAGGCCCTGGCAGCGCCACGAACGGAAGGCGGCTTTCGGCTGGCTGTCGACCGATCGTTCATCATGAAAGGTGCCGGGTTGGTGGTGACAGGAACCGTTTGTGCAGGGGAGGTCTCTACCGGCGACTCCCTCACGGTGCTTCCTGCCGGACTCGAGACGCGGGCACGGGCGCTTCACGGCCAAGCTCGCCCGGCAGAGCGGGCCGCCATCGGCGAACGGGCTGCCATCAACCTCGCCGGGCTCGCCCGCAACGATGTGCGTCGCGGGGACTGGATCGTGACGCCGGACATCCTGGTGCCGTCGCGCCGGATCGACGCGACGGTGACGATCCTGGAAAGCGAACGCCGTGCCTTCGAGCACTGGCAGGCCGTTCACGTTCACCATGGGACCGGTCATGTGACCGGGCGCGTCGCTCTCCTCGAGGATTCCGTGATTGCCCCCGGTGAAAGCGGGCTGGCGCAACTGCGCCTTGACGGACCGCTGGTGCCGGCCTGGAACGACTGTCTGCTGCTGCGCGACATTTCGGCACGCCGGACGGTCGGCGGGGCGCGGGTACTCGATGCCGCTGGGCCGGCACGGGGACGAGCCCACCCAGAACGCCTGGCACTCCTGAGAGCCGTCGACCGCAACGATCACGAAGAGGCGCTGGACGCCCTTGTCGACATTGCGTCGACCGGTCTCGATCCGGTCGCCTTCTTCTCGTCGCGCAATCTGGCGGCCGATGCCTGTCCGCTTCCCGGACACGTACGCCGGTTCAGCCGGGACGGACGCGAACACGTGATTCACGAACGTCACTGGAACACTCTCGCCGGCCACGTCCTCGATGCAATAGACGGCGATCACGCATGCCGGCAGGACCGGCTCGGGCCTGCGGCCGGGGAACTCCACTTGCTGGTTCCAGGATCTGCCGATTCTGTTCTCGTCGGTGCGGTCATCGACGATCTCTGCCGCAAGGACACACTGGCGCGGCGCGGGGTGGTGGTTCACCGTCCCGGACGCAAGGTAGAACCGGCAGCCAAGGACCGGTCCCTGTGGGCCAGGACCGAAGCGGCCATCGAGGTGACGTCGGGCTCACCGCCATCGCTTCATCCCCTTGCCGCCACCCTGGACATGGCGCCGGATGACCTGCGCCGATTTCTGGAACGGATGGCCGCCTTTGGCCTCGTGGTGAGAATTGCGCGCAACCGCTATCTGACGCCGCGGCAGATCGCCAAGGCCGAGGCGGCCGTGCGCCGCCTTTTCCGGGAGCATCCCGATGGCATTGGCGTGGGCGAGGTGCGTGACGCCCTGGGTATCGGGCGCAATCACGCAGTGGACCTTCTGGAGTTCCTGGATCACACGGGCGTCACGTGGCGCCGCGGCATGCTGAGGTTTGCACCGGAACTCAAGACCGATCCGGGACGGATCTCCAGAATGGTTCAAGTTCCGTGAACGCCCGCCAACTGGCCCCCGCGTCGCTTTCGAGGTGTTCCTCCCTTGCCGCCCACCAGCCGGCAACGAGGCCAGCGGCGCGGGCAAGTTGGCGCTTGCCGGGCGCCGACCTGGTGCAGCACCTGATGAGGTCGCCGGCCACGGCGGCATCGTTGGCCGCACCCAGCGCGTCCTGCAGGTCCGACAGCGCCTGGAGCCAGGGGCTCGTGCCCCGATAGGCCGGTCCGACAAACTGGATGGCATAGCGCAGGCGCTTGATGCGCAGACGGAGTTGATGACGCGCGACCGCGTTCAGGGTCGCAAAACCCTCCCCGAGGGACAGCACCTCAGCGTACGCCTCGCTCAAGGCCCCGCCGACATGGGATCGTGCCGGGCCGTCCAGGGCCGGATCGCCCGCAGACCAGCCACGCTCAACGATCCACTGTCCCAGTGAGAGGACAGCACTGGTATAGCGAGGTGAACCAACGGCCAGCACAAGCCGGCGGCAGGCCGCCCGCCTGCGGGTTCCTACGCACTCATCGAGACGCGCGAGGTCTTCGTCACCAGGAAAGGCCGCGCGCAGTGGCGCCAGGGTGACATGGCTGAGAACATCGAGGTCGCGAACTGCTGCAAGACTCGCAGCAATCCACTTCACATCCGCGACAAAGCGCACCTGGCTGCCATCATCAAGCCAAGGCGCGAACAGCGCCAGAGCCGCCCTCAGCCGGCGCAGGGCCACACGCATCTGATGGACGCCTTCGATATCACGGCCGTCAAGGGCCGCCGCCTGGTTGTTCATCCAGTGGTCGTAGCAGCGTCCCAACGTCAGGGCGATGGCATCATCGAGACTCGTGTCGGGGTCAAGGACGAAGGCGCCGGCCTTGCTCCAGGCCGGCGGTCGACCACCTCCGAGCGCATAGCCGCGCTGGGATTTCGTGAAGGCCTCAATGGCCAGCGGCGTCTGACGATGCATCCCGAGCGCCAGGCTGTAGAGATCGCCAATTCCGCCTTCCATGAGTTCGAGCTCGATTTCGCTCAGTGGTTCCCTGGCGCCCGACGCTTCCACGAAGCCGTTGTCGATCGCCACCTCGACTCGCGAGCCCTTGCCCTGATCCTCCAGCATGAGTACCCGGCGGTTGATCATGGTGCGGAAGGCCGGAACGAGATCACCATCGGCGATATCCGCATACCCCGAACCGGCCGCCTGGCGCAGCAGGGCGGCGCATGGCTGTGGTCCGGCGACCGGATCTTCCCGTTCAAGACGAAAGGCGGTGTGTCCGGCCGGGTCGAACATCTTGGCTGTCTGCACGAAGGAATCGCCTTGACGCCGCACGCGCAGTGCAATGCCGTCCCGTTGCAGACGGCGCCCCTTGGTGTCGAAGTAACGTGAATCGATACAGCGTTCACCGAGATCCCGCGCCCTCAACAGTGGCGGCAGGTGGAGAAGCGACCCTGCGGCTTCCGGCGAGACGGTGAACTTGAGCTCGATCTCCGGAGCCCAGCGGTTTCTCGTTGCGGCCTTCACGGAGGCATCTCGTCGTGACGGGGAAGGTGATCGGCGAAGTCGTACCAGGGTGCCCTGGAACCAACGAAGACATGATCATCGGCCGACCGCCCGGGATCGCTGTCAAGAGAACCGAAGGGAATCACCGCAACCATGCGTCCGCGGTCATGGCGGGGCATGACGGAACCGCAAAGGGAGCAGAACGATTGGGCGAAATACCGCGCCCCCGGAAGATGCCAGAGCTTCAGGTGGTCTTCGCCGCGGGTGAACCGGAGGTCGTCGATATCGAGAAAGCCATTGGTCGTGTGGGCCGCGGCGCGTGCCTTGCGGCACCGCGAGCAGTGGCAGTTGTGTACCCGCTTGAAACGCGATGGCACCTCGTAGGCGATGGCATTGCACAGGCAGCTGCCGTGAAGGATGTCCTCCTCCGGCGCGGCCCGTGTCGGCATGTCGATGACCGGGCCCTCCATTTCCTCGCCCCAGATGTCGTGACGCGGCAGATCGTCGGCGATGACGTGCCACGGCGCCTGGAAAGCGGCAAAGATATGCGCCTCGGGCCTGGCGCCGGGATCACCATCGAGACCTCCTACCGGCATCTCCGAATCACCCGGGAACGGCACCACCGACCCGCACCGGGAGCAAAAGGCGCGCATTGCTCCGGGGGACGATTCGAAGAAGCTCGTATGGTCCTTGCCGGAAAGGAAGGTCACGGTCTCCGGATCAACCGCGGCATAGGTGGCAAACGGCGCCCCATGGATCTTGCGGCACATGGAGCAATGGCAATGGGTCATCTCCGTGAGCGGGCCATCGATGCGCCAGCGCACCGCTCCGCACAGGCAACTCCCCGTGACCATGACCGTCTCTCCCTCCCGTTCCGTCAGGCGCCCTCGATGATCCTGCGCGCATCGCTCACGACGCGGCCGTAGCCATCGAGAAGGGCCGCGACATCGTCCAGGAGCGCAGCGAAGGTGAGGCCGATCTCCCGCGATGCCTCCATGTCCTCGATCGTGTAGACATTCATGCCGAAGACCTTTCCTGCCTTGCGGCACGCTTCGGCTACGCGGCTCCGGTCCTCAGCGTCGGCGGCACCGAACACGCCCTTGCGGCCCCGCGCCATGTTGAGATCCGACGGCCCGAGAAAGATCCCGTCCACACAGTCGAGTGCCAGAATGGCCTCGACGTCCTCGAGGGCGCCGACGGTCTCCACCATGGGATAGCAGCGCACGCGGGCGTTCTCGCCAGCAAAGAAGGCCTCGTCACTGCCTCCGTAGCCAAAGGTCCGGCCACCCCCGACGCTGCGGTCACCCATGGGAGGATACTTGGCATAGGCCATCACTTCGCGTGCATGATCGAGGTCGTCGACATGGGGGACAATGACTCCGGTCGCTCCGGAGTCGAGCGGGTTCTGGACCGCGATGCGCGTCGGTTCGGCGACCCGGACGAAAGACTGAAGACCCGATTCGCGGGCCAGCAGGATCAGCCGGTCGACATCACTGCGATTGAAGACGCCGTGCTCCATGTCGATGGTGATGCCATGGCAGCCGTGAATCCTGGCCGCTTCGACTGCAGCCGCATTGGCACTGGCAAGCCACAACGTATAGGTGACCGGCGAACGGTTCATGATGTCCTTCCCAATGATCCCCCTTCGAGGGATCGCAACCTTGAACGGTTTTCGCCATAGTGGCGCAAGATGCCCGGGCAATTCAATGGAGCAAACGCCATGACATCCGCCGCCCTGGAAGACGATCGCCCGATCCTCACTGACGGGGGCATGGGGGAAGCGCTTGCCGGCATGGGTTTGCGTCAGCCCGGTTCACCCTTCTGGTCGGGGCGCGCACTCATCGAGGCACCCGATGCCGTCCTTGGGCTGCACCGCGACTTCATCCGTGCCGGAGCCGATCTCATCATCACCAACACCTACGGCGTCGTGCGGTCCTTCATGGTCGATCTCGGCATCGAGGACCGGTTCCGCGAACTCAATCTCAAGGCTCTCGAACTCGCCCGCCGGGCCGTCGACACCGAGAAACGCGACGTCCTCATCGCCGGCTCGCTGCCGCCACTGTCGGACAGCTACCTTCCCGACGAGGTTGAATCCGAGGACATCCTGGCGGAACGCTACGCCGAACAGGCCGGCATCCTGGCCGACGGTGTCGATCTCTTCATCTGCGAGACACTCACCACGGTCGCCGAGACCCGTGCTGCTGCCGCGGCGGCGGCGGGCACCGGCAAGCCCGTGTGGATCGGCTGGACGCTCCACGAAGACAAGGAGGCCTCGCTCAAGGACGGCACCAGCGTTGCAGAGGCTGCCCGCAGTGTCGCCGACCAGCCGGTCAGCGCCTTCATTGCCAACTGCTGCACACCGGAGGCCGTGACGCGGGCACTGCCCGAACTGCTGGCCACAGGCCTCCCCACCGGCGGTTACGCCAACACCTTCGTTCCGATTCAGCCCGGCGACAAGTCGATCGGCCACCGCCATGATCTCGATCCCGAATCCTACCGCGACCATGTCGCCCGGTGGCTTGCCGGTGGCGCCCGCATCGTCGGCGGATGCTGCGGCACCCTGCCCCGCCACATCGCGTTGCTGAGATCGCTGATCGACGACGGTCCACCCCGGTAGGACCGTCTCACTCCCCTACTGCAAGGTCACGTCAGGCATGGGCGTGTAGGCGTGCTCGCCGTCTGCCATGGCCGCCTCGCGACCACCGAGCGCAGCGATCTTTCGCGCCTGGTCGGCGAAACAGCGCCGGTTGACCGCGTCGCAGTCCACAATGGCGCCAAGGCGCGCCGCGCAGGCCGCCCGCGTGGCCTTGTGGGCCGGATGCCGACCGAGATCGGCGGACTCGATGGGATCGTCGTCCATGTCGAAGAGCTGCGGCGAATATCCCGGATAGGCAATGTACTTCCAGTTCCGCCAGCGCATCATGAACATGCCGGTGACAGCGCCACGCTCGTGGTACTCCGAAAGAACGGCCCGGTCTTCGTGATCCCCGTCGATAAGGTCCTGCAAGGCGATGCCGTCGAGGCCACCGGCACTCTTCAGTCCGTGGGCCTTCAGGATGGTGGGCTGAAGATCGATGTGGGAGGCCGGTGAAGCGCAGCGCTGTCCCGACGGCATGCCGGGCCCGGCAGCAACGAGAGGAACGGCCGACGACTCCTCGTACATGTTCATCTTCGCCCACATGCCGTGGTTGCCGAGCATCTCGCCGTGATCGGACACATAGATCACGAGGGTGTTGTCCGCCTCGCCGGAGGCCTCGAGTGCGGCGAGTACCCGTCCGACATTGTCATCGAGGAAGGAGACATAGCCGTAGTAGGCATGCCGCGTCTCGATGACGTGGTCATCGTCCCGAAAATGCCGGTCGTAGTCCCAGATCGTCTGGCAGACATCGAGAACCGGATGTTCCGGCCGCTCTCCCGGAGCGCGCAGGCGCGGCAGGTCGACCTGTCGCCTGTCATAGAGATCATGGAACGTGTCTGGGGCGACGATAGGATGGTGCGGCGCCACAAAGGAACAAAAGAGCGTCCACGGCTGATCGGTTCCCGGAGCGACATCGCCAAGCCATGCGCAGGCAAGCTCGGTGACCTTGCGGTCGTAGCGCGTGTAGCGTGATTCGCCGCGGCCGATATCGAGGGCAAAATCCGCGTTGCTGGCATAGGGCTCAAGGCCGTCCCGCACCATGGACGAGGTGAAGCCGGTCCCGTTCAGTATATGAACCGGGATGACTTCCTCGGCGAAGCCGTTGTCGTCTTCGCTCGACCGGAAGTGAAGCTTGCCGATAGACACCACCTGTCGCCCCTCCTCCTGGAGCCGGTGCCCCCAGCCCCTGGGCGAACCGTCGTAGGGTTCGGCGCTCGACCACGTGCCAAGCTGGTGGACCCAGCGGCCGGTCTGCATGGCGGCGCGTGCGGAGACACAGATGGGCGCCGCCGAATAGGCGACATCGAAGACGGTTCCACGGCGGGCGAGAGCATCGATGTTGGGCGTGAGGACCAGCGGATGCCCGTAGCAACCCGCCGCATCGCGCCAGTGCTGGTCCGAACAGATGACTAGAACGTTGCTGGCCATGGTTCCGCTCCCAGGTTGTTCCGCTCGAGCTTGCACGACATTGTGGTCAGATGACCGCTACCACAGGCCCTCCGACTCTTGAAGACACTTCCCTCCAACCTGGAGTTCCAGCGCACGACCCCCGTCTTCACCGAAGAGACGGTGCCAACGGGTCTGCGAAAGGCTCACCGGACCAAGGCGGGAACCTGGGGCAGGATCACGGTCCTGGAGGGGCGCCTTCTCTACCGGATCCACACGTCCCCCGCCGAGGAACACGTCCTTGACCCGGACACCCCCGGCATCGTCGAACCCGAAGTGGATCACGAGGTCTCGCCCCTGGGACAATCAAGGTTCCGCGTCGAGTTCTTCCGCTGACCTCCCGGTCGACTGTTGTTCAACATGACGTCAGCACATCACGTCTCGGAATTCAGGGGGGCGCTGTTTGCCTCAGGAGACCGGTTCCGGGGGCCATTCGGTCAGGGTGCCACGAGGCCACGGCTGGCGAGGTCGCGAAAGGCGGAGATGGTGTGGTGGATGCCGTCCTCGAGGGAGACGGCGGGCCAGCCGCCCACGAGGGCGCGCAGGGCGCTGTCGTCCTGGTCGACGGGGAGATCGATCCGGGTGTCGGCAACCGTGACCCGGGCTCCGGGGACGGACCGGTTGATGATGGCGGCGATTTCGGGCGTTGAGGCCTTCACGCCACCGAGGTTGCAGACGTGGTGACCGAAGACGGTGGCGTCCGCGCAGGCGATGAACGCATCGGCCACCTCGTGGACGTGCTGCATCATCATCGTCGTGTCGTAGGCGATGCAGTAGGGCTGACCACGGGCCGCCGCCAGCATCGCCTTCGTCGGCGACGAGGTCATGCCCTGATCGCGTCCCGGGCCATAAACCGTGTGCGGCCTGACACCGATGCTGGCGACCTGCCAGTCCTCCCAATAGATCGCCGCCACACCCTCGTTGGCGCGCTTGTAGACTCCATAAAGCGTGTTGGGCCCCGGCCTCTCCACCGCCGGCAGGGAGGCAACCGAGCTGGCATAGACCACATGGCGGACGCCGGCGTTGCGGGCGGCCTCGAAGAGAGCGACGTGCCCTGCCACGTTGACAGTGGCGCCGGCCACCGGATCCGCCGCACAGAACGGTATCTGCAGGGCGGCAAGGTGAATGATCACCCGGGGCCGCAGTCGCATGACGACATCGCCAAGAGCGGTCGTGTCGGTGATGTCGACCTCTTCCCAGGGAAGGGCACGGGCCGCGTCTTCGTCCATCGCCAGGCAGAGGCGGCGCCGGTCATCGCTCAAATCGAGGGCGACAACCTCCCGGCCCGCCTGCCTGAGACGCGCCACGATCCAGGCGCCGATACACCCGGCCGCACCCGTGACGAGAAGGGGTCCCTCTTCCATCGGTCAGGCAGAGAGCGCCACGGCGGTCTCCAGTCCCTCGAGAACCGCCTCTTCGGCCGTCCGTGGCGAGAGGGCGTCGCCGATGATGTGAAGACCACGCTGCCCCGCGTGCTCGAGCTGCTCGTGGAGAGTGGCCACGCGACGATGTCCCTGGGCCAGCACCAGGGTGTCGACATCGCTGACCGTGAGCGGTTCGCCATTGGTCATGTGCTGAAAGTAGACCGTATCCCCGTCAGCGCCAAACAGCCGGGCGTAGGCGCGGGTTTCGACACCGAGCCCATCCAGAACTCCGATCCAGTGGTCCCTGAGATAGGACTGGAGATTCTGTCCGGGCTGCGTGCCCTGGCAATAGAGACGGACATGGCAGCCATTGCGCGCCAGCATCTCGGCGACACCCAACCCGGTCCAGTCGCAGCGCCAGTCGGCAATGACGACCCGTGAACCGACGTTGGCCTCACCCCTGATCACCGACCATGCATCTACTCCATGCATGTCCCCTTCGAGTGCGGGCAGGTAGGGGGCTGCGCCTGTGGCCACGATCACGGCATCAGGTGCCAGGCGCCTGATGGAGCCTGCGCTAGCAGCCCTTCCCTTAACCACCCGGACACCGGCCTCCGTCACCTCGCGGGAAAGATTGGTGATGATGCCGCCGAACTCGGCGCGGCCCGGAAGCAACTGCGCAAGGCGGGCCTGGCCGCCCAGTTCGCTTTCTTTCTCGACGAGTGTTACGTCGTGCCCGCACTCGGCCGCCGTGGCGGCCGCCTTCATGCCTGCGGGTCCGCCTCCCGCCACGACAACCTTCAGGGCTTCAGCCGACGGTGCCCTGACATGGGGGAACCGGCGCTCTCGACCGGTCTCGGGATGCTGGATGCACGAGACGACAGCACCCATGTGGCGGTGACCGATGCAGGCCTGGTTGCAGGCGATACAGGCGCGGATCGAGTCCGCCTTGCCCGTTGCGGCCTTCCGGGCGAAATCGGGGTCGGCGATGAGGGCCCTGACCAGGCAGACCATGTCTGCCGTGCCCGAGGCGATCACCTGCTCGGCCGCATGTGGCTGGTTGATGCGCCCGCCCAGCATGGTTGGCACGCCCAGATCCCGCCGCAACTCTCCGGCCGCCCTGGAGAGGTAGGCGGGCTCCATCGCCATCGGCGGCACGATGTGGATGGCGCCGCCAACGGACGCACCCGATCCGCCGATCACGTTGACGTAGTCGACCAGACCGTTATCTGCCAGGCTCCGTGCCACCTGCCGTGATTCCTCGGGCGACAGGCCGCCATGGTCGAGTTCGTCAACCGATATGCGCATGCCCACCACCCGGTCGCTGCCGACAGCTTCGCGGATGGCTCCGAGCGATTCGTTCAGGAAACGCATGCGGTTCACGAAACTGCCGCCGTAGGCATCCTCGCGCCGATTGGTGCGAGGATTGACGAACTGGGCCGGCAGATAGCCCATGGAGACCACGTACTCGACACCATCGAGACCGGCTTCCGCCATGCGCCGGGCACCGTCGCCATAGGCCTTCACGATGTCGCGGATGAGGGCGAGGGACATCGGCGCGGGCATGACATGATGGCGTTCGTCGGGCACTTCCGACGGTGCCCAGGCAGCCAACAGCGCCCCGTTCTTCCGGTTGGCGACCGCACGGCCAGGGTGGAAGAGCTGGCCGAACATCCGGGCGCCGTAACGGTGTGCGGCATCGGCCATCATCTTCAAGTCGGGAATGGCGTCGTCGTCGCTCACGGCCAGCAGGTTGTGGCGCACCTCGTAGCTTTCGTGGACAGTGTGGGCCTCGGTGATGATGAGGCCGACTCCTCCCCGGGCGCGGGCCTCGTGATAGGCGACAAGGTCCGCCATGGTTCCCGGCTGGCGGCCCTGGCTGGTGCCATGGGGGCCGAAGACAACACGGTTGGCGATTTCCAGGCCGCCCAGTTCAATGGGCCGGAAGAGATTGGGGAACGACATCGTCGGATCTCGATGGCAACCACTGGTTCTCATGCGTCGTCCCGCACAGTATCGCAGATGCCGGAGCGACTTGTTATGCCGCGCCCTGGCGCCATGGCCACCAGAGCAGGGCTCAGGCACTCGTCGATCAGGAACATCACCGAATCAGGAGCGATTCATCGCCGGCAATCTCCTTCGATGCGGCTGGATGCCGTAAGCGCCAGACGGACTTTCCGGGGCGGCCGGCCCCGCCGCGGATAGGCCCGGGCAAAGAAGGCGGCAAGCGCGATCTGCGTTGGCGAGAGTTGCGGAAAGGCTTTCTGGATCGACTTGGCGCCTTCGCCGTTGGCGAGCATCTCTGCAACGTCATGAGCCGGGATGCGGGTTCCCTTGATGCACGGTGTTCCGGAGAGCACACCAGCGTCGCACGTGACTGTCTCCCGCGCCCTCGTCAGCAGGGAGAGACCCTTCCGCACGTCGTCCTTGATCGACCGAACGTCAACCGATACGCCGCGCTCGCGCGTCTGTACCGCTGCCGGATGGTCGAGCAGATATCGGACGAGTCGCCGGCGCCCTTCCAGGGTGAGAATGTCTGTCGTCTCGTAGGCAACCTTCAGGCCCACCAGCTCGTCGCGACCGACCCTGCGCACACCGTCACCGCCCTGTGCGGCAGCCTTGAGCAGACCCGCATCGATGATGCGATGCACCTGCCTCAAGGGGACGCCGGTGACGCAGGACGCCACGTTGGCGGTGAGATCAGGGACCGTAACGGTCTCGGCCATAATCTTTCCTCCATTCTGGAAGAATTATAGCCATGTGCGGGTCAAGGCACCATTGCGGAATGGCAACATGCTCTGGCCGGCGGCTCGATGGGCCGGAAAAGGTGGGGGAAGAGACACCCCGGATCAGACCCCGGATCCCGCCTGGAGACCCTCCAGAACTGCCTCTTCGGCCGTCCTGGGAGCCAGCGCGTCACCAATGAGATGGCACTCCATACCCTTGTCCACCAACTCTTCCCACAACCCGGCCTCGCGCCTGTGGGGGGTGGCGAGCACCAGGGTCTCGACCTCGTCACAGATGATCGGCTGGCCGCTCGTGACATGCTGCATGAAGACGCTCTCCTCATCGCACCCGTAGAGACGGGCATAGGTGATGACGTCGACGCCGAGCCTGTGAAGCTCGCCCATCCAGCCGTCCCGCACCATCATCGGCAGGTGCTCGCCCGCCAAGGGCCCGTTGACCGCAAGGCGCACGGAACAGCCGTCACGCGCCAGCTTTTCCGCCACACCGAGCCCGATCCAGTTGGCATGCCAATCGTAGACCACGACCCTGGTTCCGACATTGGCCGTTCCGGCCACCACGGCCCAGGCTCCCACGACATGCGCCTGGTCCATGCCCTCGAGTTCGGGGCGCCCCTCGACCGCGCCGGTAGCGCAGATCACCACGTCCGGATTCATCGGAATCAGCGTTTCAGGGGTCGCGCTGACGCCTGTCCTGACATCGACTCCGTGGATCGCGCACTCGCGCAGGAGGTTTGTGACGATTCCACCGAACTCGGCCCTCCCCGGCAGGGCCTGGGCGAGCAGCGCCTGGCCTCCCGCCTGGCGCGCCGCCTCGAGGAGGATGACCTCGTGACCGCGTTCGGCCGCCACAGCCGCGGCCTTGAGACCCGCCGGCCCGCCGCCGGCGACGATGACCTTGCGCGGTCGCGTCACCGCCTGCCTGGTGCCGTACGTCAGCTCCCGCCCGGTTTCGGGGAACTGGATGCAGGAGATGGCGAAGCCTCTCAGGCGATGGCCGATACAGGCCTGATCGCAGCCAATGCAGGCGCGGATGTCCTCCACCCGGTTCTCGAAAGCCTTCTTCACGAAGTCCGGATCGGCAATGTGACCCCGCACGATACCGACCATGTCGGCTCCGCCCCTTGCGAGAATGTCTTCTGCGATCTGCGGCTGGTTGATGCGTCCGGCCACCAGCACCGGCATGCGTGTCACGACCTCCTTCAGCGCGGCCGATTTCTCTCCCGGGTATCCCGCCTGGAAGTGCATGTGGGGAATGATGTGCTGCCATCCCGTATAGGTTGCCGTCGAACCCAGCACGACATTGAGGTAGTCGAGGACACCGTCCGCATCGAGAGCGGCCGCGGCTTCGCGGGTCTCCGCGATGGTCAGCCCTTCCTCGTCCATTTCATCGGCCGAGATCCTCAGACCGACGATGAGGTCATCCCCGACCTGGGAGCGGATGGCGGCGGCGACCTCGCGCACGAACCGCATGCGGTTGGCGAAACTGCCGCCATACTCGTCGTCGCGCCGGTTGAGTCGTGGATTGAGAAACTGGCTGGCGAGATATCCCATCGACGAAATGATCTCGATTCCGTCGAGTCCCGCTTCGGCCATGCGCGCCGATCCGTCACCGTGGGCCCTGACGATGTCGCGGATCAGGTCGCGCGTGAGCGGCGCCGGGACGGTCTTGTACATCTCGTCGGGCACCGCCGAGGGCGCCCACGCCGTCATCTTCGTGCCGTCGATGGAGGCCGCCGCAACCCTGCCGGGGTGAAACACCTGGCCGATCACCCGCACCCCATGATCGCGGCCCAGGCGCGCCAGCCGGGAAAGACCAGGCAAGCAGTCATCACTCGTCGCCCAGGCGCGGCCCAGCGGCATGTAGGTTTCGTGGACACAGTGGACCTCGGTCATGACCATGCCGACGCCACCCTTCATGCGCGCTTTGTGATAGGCGAGCATGGCATCACCGATGCGGCCACCCTCCGAGAGCGCCGTGTTGTGGCCCGGCACGAAGACCCTGTTCCTGATTTCCCGACCCCTCAACTCCATGGGTGCAAAGAGATGCGGGAAAACCGGATGGGTCATGTCATGGTTTCCACCACGAGCCGTGCGAAATGCTGGTGCGAAGAATCCCAGCATGGCGCCAGCACGCCCCCCTCGAAGGCTGGCGACTGGCGCCCTTTCTGCATCCACTCGATGGCGTTGACGTCCTCCCGGTTGAGCTCATCCCACATGTCGTAGACGCCCTGGCGCGCCTCCTCCCACTCCGGGTCGCAGGCCGCATCGCCGATGAGGAAGACGTGCAGGTGCTCGATCGTGTGGTCAGGCGCCAGGGGAAACACCTGGAAGACCGTCAGCTGGTCGGGCCAGATCTGGTAGCAGCAACTCGGGAAGAGATGGTAGGCCGCCTCGAGGCGTTCGAGTCCGGGCGCCAGGCCGGGATAGTACGGAAGGCCCACGCCCCGTCCGGTCTCCGGCTGATCGAACTTGGCCTCCATATGGAGGAGCTTCTTCTCCGAACCGAATCCCCTGCGTCCCTCGGATGTGGCAAAGGCATCGAGACGCGGGTGAATGGCGAAGACATGGTAGGTGTCGAAGTAGTTCTCGAAGACGAGCTTCCAGTTGGCCCTGAATTCCCAGGTCAGGGTCTTCGCCAGGCGCAGAGCGTCGAGATCGTGACCGGCAAGGCGGCGGGCCAGGGGCGCGATATAGTCTTCGAACGGCTCGGCCTGGCCGTCCAGATTGATGAAGATCGCCCGGTGAAAGCGCGCCAGTCGGATCTCCACCAGTCCCGGTCCTGCTTGAGGCCGGTCGTGCCGGCCGACGCCGTCGAAATGCGGGCGCTGCACCAGGGCGCCGTCGAGGCCGTATGACCAGGCATGGTAGCGGCAGGTCATGTGCCTGCGGCGCCGGCACGGGTGTTCCACCAGGATGGCGCCCCGGTGACGGCAGACATTGTGAAAGGCCCTGATCGTGCCATCGTGGCCATGCACCAGAACCACCGGGCGGTTCCCCACCGTGGTCGGGAAGATGTCGCCGGCTTCGGGGATGTTGTCGAGCGAGCCAGCATACATCCAGGAGCGGGCGAAGAGACGCTCGTTCTCCAGTTCCAGCCACGCCGGATCGGTATAGCAGGCGTTGGGGAGGCAGGATCCTCCCTCGCCAGGCGGTCGGCGGAGATTGTCGGCAACCTCCTGCGTAATGTAGTGGTCGAGCATCACGCCACGCTCCCGTTGCCGCTCATCATCAGTTCGACGACCTTGCTGGAGAACATGTGGGTGGCGGGATCCCAGAAGGACGAAAGCGAGCCGCCGTCGAATCCGGGCGAGACCCGGCCCCGCTGCATCGACTCAAGGACGCCGATGTCCTCCAGGTTGAGGGCATCCCAGGTCTCGAAGACCCGGCCCCGCACCGTGTCGCAGGCCTCCGCCATGGCATCGGGATCGAAGAGAAAGTGGATGGTCTCCCGGGTCCTCCCCGGGGCTTCCGGCTCCGCCACCAGAACGGCGATGTGATCGGGCCACAGGTTGATGTTGCAGGTCGGTATCACGGTAAAGGAGCGGCCCTCCCTGTGGAGGGTGTCCGGCAGGCCGCGGAAACGTGGCAACCCGACACCCCGGCCTTCCTCCGGGCGCGCAATCACGTGCCAGGTCATCGCCAGATGGGGAGCGATGAAGATCATCGGGTTGCTGGTTTCCAGGGGCGCGAACGCGCACAGCGCCGGGTGGATGGCGAACTTGTGATAGACGTCGATGAAGTTCTCGTGAACGTGCTTCCAGTTGGCGGTGATGTCGAAGACCAGGCTGCCGCCCCATGCCAGGGCGGAATGCCGCCAGCCTGCGAGGTGAGCGTCGACCGGCGCCATGTGGCGGTCGAGCGAACCGGCGCAGCCATCGATGTTGACGAACAGCATGCCCCGCCAGCTCTCGCAGCGCACGCCGGCGAGACTGGCACGGTGGTCCGGCGCCGTGTCATGGCGCCCGCCGCCGTGGAAGTGGGGACGGGTGCGGATCCTGCCATCGAGGCCGTAGCTCCAGCCATGGTAAGGACAGGTCAGGGCTCCCAGTCTCCGGCGGCATTCCGTGACGATGACGGCACCCCGGTGCCGGCAGACGTTGTGGAAGGCAGCGACACCGCCGTCGTGGCCCCGCACCAGCACGATCGGACATCCGGCGACACGCACCGGCAGGCAGTCGCCGGTCTCGGGGATCTGGCTCTCGAAGCCCGCCAGCATCCACATCGACCACATCAGACGCGTGCGCTCAAGCTCGAGCCATTCCCGGCTCGTGTACGCCACGTTGGGAAGCGCACTCCCGGCATGCAGGCGCTCCAGGGCCTCTTCCCCCAGCATGCCGACTATGAGGTCCCGGGACTCACCCCGCATCACGGCCCCCCGCTTCAAGGGGCAAATCTGCCAGATTCGGCGGATGTCTGCCATATCTCCGTCGAGACGACTCGGTTCGTGTTCCGCCTCGGCACTTCGCGCCGGTCCGATCGTCACCCTGGCGTCATGCACGGCCGGTCTCCTTTCCGGTTTCGACTTCGTTGAGTGATGCAGAGGTTCAGGGGTACAACGGACCAAGGGCGACGGTGACACAGGAATTGCGACAATGGCTGTCCGGCGTGCCTGAGGACCGTCCCATGTCAGCGAATGAGGAGGATGCCCGATGATGGTTCTTCGCATGATGGTGATCCTGACGATGTTTGCCGGCAGCGCCATGGCAGCAGGCAGCGACACGACCGGCAACACAGCAACGTTGTCTGACGCCATTGACCTCGTCGAGTCGGGCGACCACGCCGAGGCGCTCGTTCTCCTGGAGGATCTCAATCGCAGGGAATCCGGCAATCCGGACATTCTGAACATGCTGGGGTACGCATCACGCCAGATCGGCAAGTTTGACGACGCCTTCACGTGGTACGAGATGGCTCTGGCCATCGATCCACTGCATCGAGGGGCGAACGAGTACCTGGGAGAGCTGCTGCTTGAGACCGGCGACGTCGAAAGGGCAAGGGAGCGCCTTGCGGCCCTCGAAATCGCTTGCCCGGATGGCTGCGAGGAACGGGAAGAACTCGCCGAGGCCATTGCCGCCGCCGCCCAATAGGATCCGGGACGCTGGAATCGTCCCGCCCCGGGAGTCGGCGCGGTTCAGACTGTGCCCACGTGCGTCCCCGGGGCAGGTCCACACAGCCAGACCAATCACGCCCAATCAGCGATGGCATTGAGCGTCTTTCGGGCGCCTGGGGGACCCCTGGTCTGGTCGTCTGCGATCCCACTCCGGGCGGGCAACGCTGCTCCGAAGCCTGGCCCTGAAACGGTTCAGAACACCGTCACGGGAACGGCTGCGCCAGTCACAATCGCTCTTGCCACTTGCGCACTACCGCATCGTGTCGCATAGAATGGGTCCGGAACACCCGGCATGGGTGCTTCTGAACGTCAACTGGGGAGACACACACCATGGACCTGACAAGGAAGTTCCTGTCGGCCGTCACCGCCGGCGCGATGCTTGCCGGCGTTGCAGCGACAGCGGGCGCCCAGTCAATTCCCGAAACGGATGAGCCGATCAAGCTCGCCATGAACGAGTGGACGGGCCAGCATGTTTCGACGGTCGTTGCCGGCGAAGCGCTGAAGCGGATGGGCTACAACGTCGAATACGTCACCGCCGGATACTATCCACAGGTCTCGGCCGTCGCCGACGGCGACCTTCACGCGACCCTGGAAATCTGGAGTTCCAACATCGGCGAGGGCTGGGACGAGCACTTCGATTCCGGCGCGGTTGAAATCGTCGCGCTGTCCGGGCTCAAGCCGCAGGAAGCCTGGTTTGTTCCGGGATACGTCGTCGACATGTGTCCGGGCCTGCCGAGCTGGGAGGCGCTCAACGACTGCGCCGACATGTTCGCGACGCCTGAGACGATGCCTTCGGGCCGATTCCTGGACTACCCGGCCGAATGGGGTGACAAGAATTCGCCCCGCATCGCCGCACTCGGGCTCGACTTCGTGAACATCCCGTCGGGCGGCGAGGGCGCGATCATTGCCGAAATCAAGTCAGCCTACGAGCGCAAGGCGCCGCTGCTTACCATGTTCTGGGAACCGCACTGGATGCACGCCCAGTACGACATGCAGCGGGTCTATCTGCCCGAGTACTTCGAAGGTTGCGAGACCGACGCATCGCTCGGCATCAATCCCGACGCCACCCATGACTGCGACTGGGCCGGCGCCGAGATCTGGAAGGTCGCCAATCCGGGGCTCAAGGACAGCCATCCCGGCGCCTGGGGGCTGATCGAGGCCTATTCGATCACCAACCTCGAACAGGCTCAGATGATGTCCGAGATCGACGACAAGGGCCGCGATCTTGTCGAGGTCATCAACGAGTGGCTCGACAACAACTCTGAGGCACTTCAGAGTTGGATCGATCACGCGACGATGTAGGCTTCCCTCAAGGGAAACGAACCGAAAGGCCGGACGGCGACGTCCGGCCTTTCTTCGTTTGAAGCCTCAGCTTCGAGACTCCGGATCAGGGAAGCGCGAACTCCGCCGCCAGTTCCGTGAGTTCGCGCCTGAAGGGGATGTCCTCAGGTTCCGTGCCCAGTTCGCGGGCGAAGCGGTGGCCTTCGTAGACCGCCGCGGCGATGGTGGCCGGGCCGTGACAGTCGCCGATGCGGTGGAGGGAGGCGATGCCGGCGTCGCGCAGCCGTTCCGCATCGCCGGCAAGCTCCCGGTAGAGTTCATCGTCGGGCAGGCGCGACGTCACCATCACGATCGAGCGGGCGGCGACCTCGCGGGGCCGTCCGGTGAAGACGCACTCAAGCGTGGCGACACCTTCGCCGAAGGCTGCAAGCCTGGCGTTGACCTCGATGCCGACGCCGAGTTCGATCAGGCGCGCCTGGATTCGGTGCTGCTCCAGGGTCAGGGTGGTCCACGACGACACGACGGGATCGGGCGTCACCAGCGTCACTTCGAGCCCGTCGCCGCGCAGCTTCTCGGCAATCACGCCACCCATGTAGTAGTGGTCGTCGTCGTAGACGAGGACAGGACCCTCGGGTGCCACACCTGACATGACGTCGTCGGGCGTGAACACGCCCGCCTTGTCGACTCCGGGAATCGGGAACTGGTGAGCCCGGCCGAAACCGTCATTTCGCCAAAGGGCGCCGGTCGCCACGGCGATGTGGTCAGCGCCGAACTCGAGCACCTGTCCGGCCGTCAGACGGCTGGCAGGATAGACTTCGACGTTGACCATCTGCCGGATCTGGTGAACCCGGTAGTCGCGCACCCGGCCCCATGCGGAGAGTCCCGGCAGGAGGCTTTCCCGGGCGACCCGGCCACCCAGCTCCTCGGCCGCCTCAGCCAGCGTGACGTTGTAGCCGCGTTGGCCCGCCGCACGCGCCGCCTCGAGACCCGCCGGCCCCGCGCCGATGACGAGCACCTTGTCGTCGCCCACCTTGTGCGGGATGCGTTCCGGATGCCAGCCCTTGCGCCACTCCTCGCCCTTGGTCGGGTTCTGGGTGCAGCGCATGGGCGAGAGCATGTGGTCCCAGCCAACGCAGATGTTGCAACCGATGCACTCCCTGAGATCCTCGATCCGGCCTTCCTCGATCTTCCTCGGCAGGAAGGGGTCGGCGATCGAGGGACGGGCCGCGCCGATCATGTCGAGCACGCCGTTCTTCACGAGCGAAACCATGCGGTCGGGCGAAGTGTAGCGGCCGACGGCCACTACGGGCTTGGTGGTGACCTGCTTCACGAAGGAGATGAAGGGTTCCTGGAATCCCTCCTCCGCGAAGCGGCTGGTGATGCTGTCGTTCTCCCATTCGGCCACGTTGACGTCCCAGAGATCGGGCAGTTCGGCCAGCATCTCGACAATCTCGCGCCCTTCTTTGTCGAACTCCATGCCTTCGGCGCCGCGCCTCTCGTCGACGGCGAAGCGTGCGACCACGCCCATCGTGTCGCCGACCGCCTCCTTGGCGTCCTCGATGATCTCGCGGAACAAGCGGACGCGGTTCTCCAGACTGCCGCCGTACTCGTCGGTGCGGCGGTTGTAGCGCGGCAGTATGAACTGGCCGGCGAGCGAGAGGTTGTGGGCGGCATAACAGCAGACGATGTCGAAGCCGGCCCGCCTGGCGCGCTTTACGGCGTCCAGATGCCAGCGCCGGTAGTTCCTGATGTCGGTCCTGTCCATGGCGCGGGCTTGCACCGGTGCATTACCGACCACGGGCATGTGGGACGGAAAGAGCGGCACCTCGCGGCTGTAGGCCGCCGGTGCGAACTTGCCGTTGTGGGTCAGCTCGATCAGCGCGAGGGAGCCGTGTTCGTGGACGGCGTCGCACATGCGAGCGAGGTAGGGGATATCCTGATCCGACCACAGCCGTCCCTCGGTTGCGCCGGTAATGTCGGTCGAGGGGTGGATGTCGATCTGTTCGGTCGAGACCACGGCCCAGCCGCCCTCGGCCTTGACGCCGCGCATCGCCGCCATGCTGGAGGGGAAGGTGCGTCCCATGCCGTTGCAGTGGGGCACCTGATAGAAACGGTTCCTTGCCGTAACGGGCCCGATCTCCACGGGCTCGAAGAGAATGTCGTAACGGGGATCACGTGACATGGTCGTCTCCTGACCCGGATGCGGCCAGTCCGGCGACAGTTCCACACAGTTCGCTTCCCAAGGGCAGACTGTCCACCATTTCCCCGGCACCCGGTTTACGGCAACGGCTGACAATCAGCACAGGATCTGTGAACGTCCCACCCACATTGCCCGACAAGATCCGCATAATCTCCTCCCCCATGAGCGGACGGGAATCATGACCGATCCGACGGGCTTGGCAAGGCGGCGAAACTCTCACACCGCAAACTGCCGGGCCTCAGCACCGCCGAACGCAACCGGGCTGCTCGGCACACAAGGCCATGCGGGCCAGGAGACTTCACGCGATGTCGGTCAGTTCGCGCAGTGTGTCCGCCAGCTGCCTGAACTCCTGCGCCCGCAACGACGTGCGGCGCCAGGCCAATCCGATCCGGCGCGACGCGGGCGCGGCAAGGCGTGACAGCGAGAGTCCCGTTCCCTGGGCAATACGGGCATCGACTGCGAGTTGCGGCACCAGGGTGACGCCGATTCCCGCCGCGACCATCTGCACCAGTGTGTGAAGGCTGCTGGCCTCGAACTGCGCCCGCAGGTTCGCATCACCCATCTCGCAGGCATCCAGCGCATGACCGCGCAGGCAGTGACCTTCTTCCAGCAGCAGGAGACGCTCGCCCGCGAGCGCGTCGAGGGACACCTCGCCGGCGCCGGCAAGCGCATGATCCCGTTTGCAGGCAAACAGGAACTCATCCTCGAGGATGACGCGGATGTCGAGGTCCCCCGTTTCGTACGGCAGCGCGATCAGGGTGACGTCCAGTTCTCCGTCTTCCAGCCGGGCAAGCAGCGGCGCCGTCTGCTCCTCTCTGAGATAGATCGTCAGGTCCGGAAACCTCTTCCTCAGTCCCGGCAGAACGCGCGGCAGCAGGAAGGGGCCGATCGTGGGGATGACCCCGAGGCGCATCTCGCCCGTCATGAGAGAACGCCCGGCCCTCGCCACCTCCATGACCTCTTCGGCGTCGCGCAACAACGCCTTTGCCCGCTCGGCGATCTCTGCGCCAACCCGAGTGATCAGCACCTGCCGGTTGGAACGCTCGGCAACCGCAGTGCCGAGCACCGACTCCAGATCGCGAATGCCCGCGCTGAGCGTCGACTGGGTGATGTGGCAGCGCTCCGCCGCCCGGCCGAAGTGCCGGGTGTCGGCAAGCGCCACCAGATACTGGAGCTGCTTCATCGTGGGCAGGCGTCTCATCACACGCGACTCGGGCAAGAATATACGTAATATACGATCATAATGATCAATAATAATCGCTATACACGAAATATGTAACACCTACACTTGTCCCGTCAGCCGAATGGGCTGCGGCTGCAACGGGGGCTCTTTGATGATTCTGCGAATCGATGCCGGCACGAGTGGCGAGAGACGCATTGGAGGTGCCGATCCACTCCGCCGTCCACGCTTCAATCCACTGAACATGCGAAGGAGAACATCATGAACGAAGACAGATGCCCGGTCATGCACGGGGCGCGTGCCCATGCCGCCGGTGGCGGCACGTCGAACCGCGACTGGTGGCCGAACCAGTTGAAGCTCAACGTTCTGCACCAGCATTCCGCCCTCGCCAATCCGATGGGCGAGGAGTTCGACTACTCCGAAGCGTTCAACAGTCTCGACCTCGACGCGGTCAAGCAGGACATCTTCGATCTCATGACCGTCTCACAGGACTGGTGGCCGGCCGACTACGGTCACTACGGGCCACTCTTCATCCGGATGGCTTGGCACAGCGCCGGCACCTACCGGACCGGTGACGGACGCGGCGGCGCGAGGACCGGCACGCAGCGCTTTGCACCGCTCAACAGCTGGCCCGACAACGGCAACCTCGACAAGGCGCGCATGCTGCTCTGGCCGGTCAAGCGGAAGTATGGCCGAAAGATCTCCTGGGCCGACCTCATGATCCTGGCCGGTAACTGCGCCCTGGAATCGATGGGGTTCGAGACATTCGGTTTCGCCGGCGGACGCGAGGACGTCTGGGAGCCCGAAGAGGACATCTACTGGGGCTCCGAGGTCACGTGGCTCGGCGACAGGCGCTATAGCGGCGACCGGGACCTCGAGTCGCCTCTTGGCGCTGTCCAGATGGGCCTCATCTATGTCAATCCGGAAGGGCCGAACGGCAATCCCGACCCGGTCGCCTCGGGTCGCGACATCCGCGAGACCTTCGCCCGCATGGCGATGAACGACGAGGAAACCGTTGCCCTCGTCGCTGGCGGGCACACCTTCGGCAAGGCCCACGGCGCCGGCGACCCGGCCCACGTCGGACCCGAACCCGAGGGCGCTCCCATCGAAGCGCAGGGCCTCGGCTGGAAGAGCGACTTCGGCACCGGCAAGGCCGGCGATGCCATCACCAGCGGAATCGAAGGCGCTTGGACACCCACTCCGGTGACATGGGACAACAGCTACTTCGACACCCTGTTCGGTTACGAGTGGGAGGTGACGAAGAGCCCCGCCGGTGCATGGCAGTGGGTGCCGAGGGACGGCGCCGGCGCCGACACCGTGCCCGATGCCCACGATCTGTCAAAGAGGCATGCGCCCATGATGACCACGGCGGACATGGCCATGCGGATGGACCCCGCCTATGAGCCGATCTCGCGGCGCTTCCATGAGAACCCGGACGCGTTCGCCGATGCATTCGCCCGGGCCTGGTTCAAGCTGACACACCGCGACATGGGTCCGCGGGCACGCTATCTCGGCCCGGAGGTCCCCGCAGAAGAGCTGATCTGGCAGGATCCCGTTCCGCCCGTCACGCATCACCCGATCGACGAAGAGGACATTGCGAACCTCAAGGCCAGGATCCTGGCGTCCGGGCTCTCCGTATCCCACCTGGTTTCGACCGCCTGGGCCTCCGCTTCGACCTTCCGCGGCTCCGACCTGCGCGGCGGGGCGAACGGCGCGCGCATCCGTCTTGCGCCGCAAAGGGACTGGAAGGTCAACGAGCCGGCCCGGCTGGCACGCGTGCTCGAGGCACTCGAGGACATCCAGCGGGAGTTCAATGGCGCGCAAACCAACGGAAAGGGTGTGTCGCTGGCCGACATCATTGTGCTGGGCGGATGCGCGGCGGTCGAGCAGGCCGCAAGGAATGCCGGACACGACGTGACTGTTCCGTTCACTCCCGGCCGCACGGACGCCTCCCAGGAACAGACCGACGTCGAGTCATTCGCCGTGCTCGAGCCGGTCGCAGACGGGTTCCGCAACCACCTCGACGATCGACACACTGCTTCGGCGGAAGCGCTTCTGGTCGACCGGGCCCAGCTCCTGGGTCTGACGGCGCCCGAGATGGCGGTTCTCGTCGGTGGCATGCGCGTCCTGGATACGAACTTCGGGCAGTCCCGGCATGGCGTCTTCACCGGGCGAACGGAATCGCTCACCAACGACTTCTTCGTGAACCTGCTCGACATGAGCACCACGTGGCAGGGGATCCCCGGATCCGGGGACGTGTTCGAGGGGCGCGATCGCGGGACGGGTGAACTCCGGTGGACGGGCACCCGCGTCGATCTCATCTTCGGTTCGAACTCCCAACTCCGGGCGATAGCGGAAGTGTACGCATCGGATGACGCCGAAGGGCGCTTCGTGAACGATTTCGTCGCCGCCTGGGACAAGGTGATGAACCTCGACCGCGTCGATCACGCCTGAGCAAGGGGAAAGAGAGCCGCGAACTGTTCCGGAACCGTGGGCATCCGGTTTCTCGTGACTGGCCAGGCGGGCCTTCCTGGTCCGTCCGGCCAACGAGGTCGTCATGCGGAACGATGTTGAATCGCATCGTCATGTGCGATACCGCGGAAACCCGGCCTGCTGCTCCGGGAAAGATCGAGTGGCTTGAGAAACGAATGCCGGCGACGGTTCATTGAAGGAGACGTTGATGCCGACAGGACCATGGACCAATGTTGACGCAATTGAAGGAGGAGTCGCCATGACGCGACTGGGGCCGGTTGATCCGGCAGGCGTAACCATGAGCAGGCGTTCCCGCGCCGTTGGCGCGCAAGTTCGACCGATAAGGAAGCACGAGTCCGGATTTGCTGCGCTCGCGGTGTTGGTGTGCGCCCTCATGGTCATTCCGATGGAGGGCCATGCCACGGGCAGCACGCAGCCTGCAGACCTCGTCGAATGGGCGTCGGGGGAAAGCATCGAGCGTCTTTCCCAATCATCCTACAAGACCGATTTCTTTCCTCTCAGCAATAACTTCATCAGCCAGGACAACAGTATCTTCTGCGGTCCGGTCTCCTCGGCCATCGTGCTGAACGCGCTGCGGCTGGGCAAGAAGGAAGGTCTGCCGAAGGACCGGCAGTCCATCGCCGAAGACGAGATGGCCTGGCTCTGGGAGGGGGCGGACCCGTTCTACGGAAAGTACACGCCCAACAATGTCCTCACCGACCAGACGAAGACAAAGCTCGAGGTGCTGGGCAAGCCCATCCTCATCAAGGGCGAGGAGATGAGTGATTTCGGCCTGCAGCTCAACCAATTGGCTCAGGTCCTGCGCAGCCACGGTCTCGAGGTGGAGACGCGGGTCGTGGACGATGGTGCCGACGCCGCTGAAATCAGGCACGAGATCGCCGCGAACCTCGCCTCCGAAGACGATTACGTGCTGGTCAACTACGCGCGCCGGGCCCTCGGACAGGAAGGTGGCGGCCACATTTCCCCGCTCGGAGCCTATGACGAGCACAGCGATTCGTTCCTCATCATGGATGTGAACCCCAACCGGGCGTCCTGGGTGTGAACCTCAGGACACTTCAAAAGGGCAGCACAAGGCCAGCAACACCCAAACGCCTTCTCTCTCTTCCATGCGCATCTACAACATGTTATGGGACAACGCAAGAGCAAAATACATCAAGGAACCGAGACACAATGTCGTTCCGATGTCGTTGAACTGTTGCACTCAGGGACGTAGAACGATCACCGCTCTGCTCTTGCCCACTCTCACGGGATCATGAATAACTGCGCCACAGCCCCATGTCGAAGCGCCACAAGTTGACCACAACACAAGGCAGTTGAGAACAACATGCAGATAGCACGAAGGAATATTTCGTCAATGATCGTGCCAAATATGATGCTTGTGTTTCTCCTCGCCACGCCGGTTCCGTCGCCATGACCGACCGCCAGAGCCGCCGCCAGCGCGCCGTCATGGCGACGGACGCGGAGTGGGAACGGATCACCCGGGCGGCCCCGGCCGGCATGGAACTTTCCCGCTTCATCGTTCAGCGCACCCTGATGCCGGACGCCCTGCCAGTGGAGGTGCTGCGCCGGACCGTGCGACAGGTGCTCGTCCTGGCGCGTCTGGAAGAGCGGCGCCTGCGCGAGGCGGGAGCCGGGGAGGCCTGGGACGAGGCCGGCGAGGCGATCGACGACTGGCTGGAGAGCGAGGGCGTCCTGGCGCGGCTGACCGATCCGGGAGCGGCCAACCGCTGGAAGGCGGCGGGAGACGGCGGGGAATGACGCGCCAGCTGAAGCGGCAGCGCTCGTTGCACTGCCCTTTCGACGAGCAGGAGATGATCCGCGGGAAGGCTAAGGCTTCCGGCAAGACGGTGTCGGGGTATCTCCTCGACCTTGCCCGCAACGACGATCCCGGGGTCCATCCGCTGGTGCTGACGCCGGAGGAACAGCGGGAGATGCTCGAGGGCACGAGGACCCTGCTGGCGATGGTGAGGGCGCTGCGCCGTGAGCTTCCCGGAACGGAGGGTCTGAACCTCCTTGCGGCGGTGGCGGTGATGAGCCGATGGCGCTGAGACCGCGGCGGCCTCGCCGGAAGAAGCCGCCGTCGAAGCACCTCACGGTCTCGGCGACGGACGACGAGTGGGAGATGGTGAGTTCTCAAGCGGATCACCGCGGGCTCTCCATCGCGCGCTATCTCGTGGGTCTGGCGGCGCGGGACGGGGCAGAGGGGAACGGGGGACCGCCGCTGGCGCTCTCCACCCGTCATCAGCGGGAGCTCCTGGAGTGCCACCGGGAGATCCTCTCGCTGCTCGAAGGCGACGGCGACACGCCGTCGCTGATGGCCGACATCCAGGCGCGGATTGCGGTGATGTTCAATCTGTGGGCGAAGAACATGATCGCCCGCGGCTGCGAGCATGATCTCCAGGCCGAGATGGCCGGGATCGTCGGCGAGGAGCAGGCCGCCGCCGTCATGGCGTCCGTCAGGAGAACCTCAACGAAGCGTCCGCGCCAGCGGGCCTCGGACACGGTCCAGCTGGATCTCTTCCCCTGACGGCATCCGGCACGGGCGCCGGGAACGACTGCATGGAGAGCTCCCGCGAGCCTTCCTGCACCTCCTCCCCGGCTTCGGCATCCTGGCCGCCCGGCACCCGCTTCTCCACGGGATCATGTCCGAAGTCGGGCATCCCCCTTGTCCGCCGGTGGCAGCACTTTCGCCGGTCTGGGCTTGCCTGGCGACAAGGACAGATATCTCGCCGGCGGCTCCCTTGAAGCGCGGATCTTCCGGGATCCGGTTGTCCGACGTGATGACTCTCCCTCGTTCGAGCCAAGAGAGACGTGCGCTGTTTGCCATGAATACTTCGCGCTGCGGCGTGCGCACGTCTCCCGTGGCGTCTTCGCGACGCTGTGATGAGATGTTGTTGTTGCCGTTGCAGGTCAACCTCGCCCTGGTGGTCATGATGGCCCTGGCGGTCGTCAGCGTCGAAGAACGCCAGCCGCAGCTGGTGCGCAGTCGGGTGCTGCCCGATACCGGCTGATCCGCACTTGCAACCACTGCCGTGATGACCGAGCCACCCTGTGGCAGGCTTGCGCTCGCCCGCATCACGGCGTCACGGCAAGACAACCGCCCCATCATGGCGCGAAACCGCCGATCCGACGGTCGCGCCACTCTCCCGGGCCACAGAGGTGGCCCGGGCCGGCCCCGTGCCGCCGTTGGTGTCACGCCGCCTGACGCCGAAAACCGCTACAGCGCAACTCCCTCGTAACAAGCATCCCCCTTTTCGTTCAAGGACTCCCACGCCAGGCAAGCCGGAGCGGGTCGCTTGCAGACAAGGTTGAAGGAGCGCATTCTTGACCCTCGTGACGAACAGAGGAGGTTGTGAACGATGCATGTGCTGAGACAACCACGCGTTGAGCAGTTGCAGAGAAAGCTGATCAACCGTGAAATCGGACGCCGCGATTTCCTGGCAGCCGCCGGGGCAGCGGGTGTGGCGCCGGTCGCCTCGTCGATGGTTCCGTCCGCGATGGCGGCCGAAGGCGACATGATCCACTACTTCACCTGATCGGGCTACGAACCGGCGGAACTTCACCAGCCCTTCTTCGACCAGTACGGCCGGTCGCCGGACTGGTCGATCTTCGCCTCGGCAGAGGACGGGCTGCAGAAGATCCGGGCCGGATTTGTTGCCGATCTTGCGCATCCCTGTGTGGACAATGTGCCGCGCTGGCATGATGCGGGAGTCGTGCAGCCGATCGACGTCTCGCGTGTCGATTACTGGGACGACATGTTCCCCGCGCTCCACACCATGAACGGTGCAACGATCGACGGCGATGTCTACATGGTGATCACGGACTTCGGGTTGTCGTCGATGATCTATCGAACCGACATCGTCGAGGGCGAAGAGTCCTGGATGTACATGTATGACGAGAAGTACGCTGGCCGCATCTGTGCCAGGAACACCACGGCCAGCATCTTCGTTCCGCTCAAGATTCTGGGTTATGACCCGATGAATCCCACACCTGAACAGGTCATGGAAGCCGCCGACATGGCGCGCAAGCAGCGTGACCTCGTGAGGTTCTACTGGGACAGCCAGACCGACATGGAACAGGCCATCGCTTCCGGCGAGTGCGTCGTGGCCTATGCCTGGAACGAGGCTCTCGTCAATCTCCTCGACCAAGGGATTCCGGTCGCCTTCGCGGCGCCCAAGGAAGGCGCCTTCGGCTGGGCCTGCGGTCTCGTACGTCTTTCCGCGGCCGAGAACGACGACCAGATGGCCTACGACTTCATCAACGCGTGGCTGGCCCCGGAGACCGGCAAGTTTCTCATCGAGGCCTACGGCTATGGTCATGGCAACATCAAGTCGTTCGATCTCGTGGACCGCGAGACGCTCGTTGCGCTGGGCTATGAAGATCCCGTGCGGCTGATGGACGGGACCGCGTTCTGGGTTCCCATGGACCCGGCGATCGACGAACTGATGCTGGAAACCTGGGAAGACATCATCGCCGGCCTCTAGAGAGGTCAGCGACACACGTTCCCTGACGACCGCACCGCAACATCCCTGGTCAGCGGGTGTTGCGGTGCGGCGTCATGATCGCTTCGCGGCAAAGAAAGCCTTGAGTGTCGAGCGACGGCGTCATCGAGGGTATCGAGCACACCTTCGGACCCGTCGAGGCCTCGTGCCGGTGGCCGCGGGTTGGGTTGCTGTCGACGGATCGGACGCCAACGCCTGCGTGAGCACACGTGACGGTGGCCCGTTGTCGATGACGGTCGAGAAGTGCGCATGGTTGATGAAGCAGGAAAGGCGTGCCGGCGCAGGCCCGTCCCCTCGCGGCGTCGCCGTCGCGCCGGAAAACCGACTCAAGACAGGAACCTCGCCAGGCATCGCTGGCCCATGCCCTTCAGATGGATATCGGAGATGCCACACGCCTCTCCGGCAAGGGATCATCGGCGGAAGTCAGCCTGCCATGAGCGGGCAGAAGAACGGGCACCCGGCCTGGCGCCCGCATCGACAGGCCACGGGAGCGTCCCTGCCCTCTGCCCCGCCCGCTGCGTCGCGTCATGACCGGGACGCGCGCACGCATCCTCGCGTGACGAGGGCGCTCATCCGCTGACGGATCGTCGAACCGGCGTCGGACGTCCTCTCCATCCCCCGGGAGCGGACCGCCCGGAGCGTCACCCTGTCTCCCGCCGCGTCGCTGATGCCGTTGCCGGAATTCTGATGGCAGCGATCGGCGTTTCGCGGAATCCGTCGATCCGGGTGTCGGCTGATTGTGCCGCCCCGGTCCGACGGTTGGCGGCACCGGCTTGAGGACGTGGGCAATTGCAGGGCTATCGTCCGGTCCTGTACCCGGTGGCCGGGATCGCCTTCGCCATCGCGCCGATGCCCGTGGCGCTGATATCGCCGAAGAACATCCGAAAACCGCACGAAATTCTTCAAAGTGCACACGAACAACCACAAACCGTCTGCATGATGCACGTGGGCACTCTTTTCCGTCCGGCCCGGACCATTGAACCGCGAGGCAGCCGATGCAACTCCGGACTCCCGATTCGACGCACATCCTTCAGGGGGCCTTTCCGGCTGCAACGCAGAGGGCCGCATTGTGCGTTGTCACCTTGCTGCCTGGTCGGGAACACTCGCCATCATCACGACCGCGATGAAGCGTTCGCGCACGGCGCCGGATGCCGCTACATCGAGCGGCCCCGCGAGCGTCCCCACCGCCGGGCTTCCTTCTCGGCCTCGGCCACCTTGTCCGCCCGCCGGTCCTCGTCCTCCCAGGGTTCCCTGACGCAGCCGCGCGTGAAGAGCTCGCTCATCCGCTGGCCGATGCTCTCGCCAGGCGCGGGCGGGGATCCGGAGCCCCAGGAGCGGATCACCCTCAGTTCCACCAGCTTGTCGGCGCCGAAGACGGCGTGGGGCGAGAAGCCTTCGACGACGGCCTCGACCTGCGGCGTGTCGCCGTCGAGGCGGGAGCGCAGCGCATCGCCGGGCCACGCGAGCGTCCAGCGGATCCGGTCGCCGACCACGACCATGCCGTCGCAGGGGAGGCTGAAGGTGGCGTCGGTCGCAGGGAACTGGCGTTCGACCTCGCGGGCCCGGAGAGATTCGTCCGGCCACGCGACCCGTGCGCACGAGGGGTTCCGGGCAATGGCGGTGACGTTGCTCGGCAAGATGAACCCGGGGTTGCCCGTGCGGGCGACATCGACCGGGCACAGCACCAGGGAGGCGATCCTGCCCGACGCGTCGGGGCCAGCGGGATCGTCGACGATCACGTCGTGGCGGCGATCGTCGACCCAGACGAGGCGATCGCCCTTCAGGAGGGGCTCGGTGCCGTTCCATGGCACGGTCCGGGAGACGGGCTGTTCCAGGACCTGCCTGGTGGCGATGCGCAGGCGCCGCAGATGATCGCCGCCGCCGGCCTCCTCGCGCACCGCATCGTCGGCCTCGAGCCAGCCGGGGATGGCGCCGAGGAGGGCATCGAGCGTGGCCGGATCGTCGCCGAGCGCCCGGATGTGGGCGTCCCTCTCCCGGCCGGCAAGGGTGCCTGCGTCCGCCATGAGAACCTCGGCATCGCGGCGCCAGGAGTCGGACAAGGGTTTCAGGCGTCCCCTGAAGTCCTTCGCCTGCGTCCTCTCCGTCTCCAGCCGGCGGGCTTTCGCCATCAGCAGGGCGACCTGGCCGCGTTCGTCCTTCCAGCGCCGGTCGGCTTCCCGCCACCGGGCCACGAGGCTTCGGGTCGCCGCGGGCACGCCCTGGCGCAGCGCGAGGGTCGTCAGGATCCCGGTGAGCCGGGGATAGTCCGCCGCATCGAGGGGAAGAACGCCCCTGGCCTTCGCCTCTTCATCGACCGACCGTGTCAGGCGGGCGAACGTTGCACAGGCGTCGCCCAGGAGGGCGGCGTCGAGTCGCCGGGTGGCCTCCACGATGGCAGCCCTCGCCCCGGAGGTGTCGCCCAGGAAGGGCGACGCGGCGTCGAGCGGGAAGTTCCTTCCTTCATCGATCAGGGTGCGGGCGGCTGCGGCATCGCCGTGACGCAGCGCGGGACCCCGGGGGCCGTCGCGGAGCGCCTGCGAGACCCGGCCGTGCCAGTCGGCCAGACGGCCGAGAGCGGCATCGGCATCCCGCCAGGCCGGGATCGCGTCGATGAACCGCCGCACCCGGTCGGGCGTCGTGCCACAGGCGTGCACGTGAGCATCGCACTCGCGGTCCGTCAGGGATTCCGTCACGTCCTCGAGTGTGCGGACGACATCGCCGGCTTCGCGCAGCCAGGCCTTGCGGTCGGCGGCGGCGGCCATCGCCGCATCGGCGTTGCCGTCATGGCGCGGCCGGCGTGCCTGGAGGTCTCCCAGGCGGTCCGCAACGGCGCGCACCCGGTCGCGGTCCCGCCACCAGCGCCCGTCCTCCTCCAGCCGGCGGGCGAGATCGTGCACGGTTCCGTCGTCCGGCGTCCCGTCCGCCACCGCCGCGCGGATCGCCTCGAGCGTGCCGGGCCATTCGGGGAGGTCGAGGGGAAGGTCGCCTGCCGCTTCGGCACGGTCCTCGATCTCCTTCACCCGCCGGAGAAGCGCGGCGCGGTCCAGCGCGGCGAGGGTGGCCTCGATGGTGGCCACCGCCGCCTCGAGGTCGTGGCGGTCGCCTGCGAGGGCATCGAGGTGACGGGCCTTCAGCGTGTCGTCGGCCAGCATCGCCCGGGCGGACGTCAGCAGTGCCGCCGCCTCGGCACGCCAGGCCTCTGCATCGGGATGGCCCGCAGGTCCCGTCTCCGCCAGGGTCCGGACCCTGGCGACGGTGGCGTCCGCTTGCCGCCGTTCGTCCCTCCAGCGCCGGTCGGCCTCCCGCCAGCCCGTCATCAGCTTGCGCGTCGCCTGCGGCACGCCCTCGCGCTCCGCGAGATCCTCGAGGGCCGCCAGCAACCGCGGGTAGTCCGCCGCGTCGAGGGGATGCGCATGGCCTTCCGTCCGTTCCCGATTGACCGAGCGGGCGAGTGCGGCGAACGCCTGGCATGCGGCCGTCACCAGCGCTGCCTCGAGCCGGTCGAGGACGGTTTCGACAGCGCCCTCCGCGCCCTCCATGTCGTCGCGTGAGAGCGCCGCGGCAGCCCATTCTTCGGGAAGCCTCTTTCCCTCCTCGATCAGGGCGCCCGCCCGTTCGACATCGTCCGGAGCCACGATCAGACCCTCGCCGCCCTCGCGAAACACGGCATGGGCCCGCGCCAACCAGTGGTCGAGGCGAACGAGGGCCGCGTCGGTGGCGCGCATGAGCGGCAGCGCGCTGGCCATGGCGTCGAAGGCCTCCACGGTCATGCCGCAGCTCGCGAGGTGGGCTCGCCGTTCGTGACCGGCGAGGGAGCCCACGGTCTCGAGGTCGCCGCCCAGGGAGTCCGCTCCGTCGCGCCACGCCCGGCGATCCGGAGAGTCGCCGTCGGAGAAGCCCGTGTAGCGGGGTCTCCCGCGTTCGAGATCCTTGAGTCGGCCGACGACCGACGCCACGTGGCTGCGGTCATCGTGCCAGCGCCTGTCGTCGGCCAGCCAGCGTTCGAGATGACGGCCCGCCGGATCGCCGGGAGCCGCGGAATCCACTGCGCCCCGGATCTCGTCGAGCATGTCGGGCCATTCCGGCATGTCCAACGGCAGCCGATCGGTCATGCGCGCCAGGGCTGCGATCCCGCCGACCCGCCACAGCAGCGTGGCGCGGTCGAGCGCCTGCAGGCTCTCCGCGATCTCCCGGGCCGCCGCCACGATCCCGTCGCGCGCACCCGGCATGGTGGCGAGATGCGCGGCATGAGGACTGTCCGCGGCGAGGAGCGAGCGCATGTGCCCCAGGTGATCCTCCGCATCGCGCCGCTGCCGGACGACATCGGGATCCCCGGGATCGACTCCCCCTGAGCCATCGAGGGGAACGTGGCGTCCGAACTGTTCCGCCAGCGCCTCGCCCCTCTCGCGCACGGACCGCAGGTCGTCGACGAGCGCGGTCTCCTCGGCATGGCGTGCCTGCCAGGCCTCCACCGCGCGGCGTTCGTCCGCCGTCAGCGCCGTGGACTGCGCCAGGGCCGCGCCACGGCTGGCCAGGTCCGCATAGTCCGCCAGGAAGGAGGCCGGTATGGCCTCGCTGGCAGCACGCTCCTGGAACGCCTGCCAGTCGCGGGCAAAGCGCGCGGCATCGTCCTTCAGCCGCACCGCCTCGAGACCGGCCAGCGCGGCCTCGAGGCGCCGGCGGTCCGCCGCGGAGAGGGCCGGCGAGTCCTCCCCGGCGAGCTGCCGCCGGGCGCTCATCGCAAGGGCCGTCCCCTCGTCGCGCCACCTCTGCCAGGCCGGGCCGTCTCCCGCCGGACGGCCGTCGGTGCGGGCCGCCCAGGCGAGTTCCGGCCAGCGCCGGGGCTGGGCCTGCAGGCCGGCGACGAGCTCCCGCACCTGGCGCTCCGCGGCGCGCGCCGCTTCATGGGCGGCAAGGCGGTCGTCGACGAAGGCGCGCATCCCGTCCGGCAGGTCCTCGACCGCCGCGAAGGCGGCGATCTCGGCCATCACTCCGGCATAGCCCGGAACGGACGAGGGAGGGCCGCCGTCTGCCTCCCGCTCCACCGCGTCCCAGTCTGCCAGGACGGCGGCCCACGCGTCCGGGTCCACGATTCCGCCGTCCAGATCCTCGCCCAGCGCCTCGAGCGCGGCGTCGGGCACGTCGGGCGAGGTCTCGAGGCGCTCGATCAGCGCCTCGCGGTCGTCGGTCAGCAGCGTGAACCCTTCCGAGGCCCGGCTCACCTCGACGTAGAACATCTCCTGGTTCGCCATGCGCCCGGCGTCGAGGACGGCGATGACCTTCTTCGCCGTCCGCCCCTGGGCGGCGTGGACAGTGGAACTCCAGGCATGGTCGAGGTGGCGCAGGTGGGAATCCTGGCGGGCAAGGGAGTACTCCGTGCCGTCTTGCGCCATGAGCCTCACCCGCTCGGGCCCGATCTGGAGCACGCGGGCCTCCTCGCCGTTCACCAGGGCCGGCGTGCGGCGCCGGGCCTTGCGGTTGCGCGTCCAGCGCACCCTGTCGCCGGCCCGGATCTCGATCTCCGCGGTCTCGTAGACCCCGAGGTTGCGGGCGGCGTTGCCCGAGGGCCGGAAGCGCCGTTCCCGGCCGTCAGCATGGTCGAGGACGACCCAGCCGTCGCGGATGCCCGTGACGGTGCAGACGTCGTCAACCTCGCAGCCGTAGGCGTCGCGGTGGAAGACCACCGTGTCGCCCGGTTCGTAGTTGGCGAGAACCGAGGCCTCGACGCGGGTGTAGCGCCGGTCGACGAGGCGCTGAAGCGTGAGCGTCCTTCCCGTCAGCACCCCTTCCCCGGCCAGGCCTTCGCGGATCATCGCGTTGATCTCCCGGCGCACGGCATGGGTCGGGGCGAGGACGGCGCAGGCCTCCCTGTCCTGTGGGCCGAGGGCGAGCCAGGACCGCGCGGCTTCTCCCCCGAGATCCTCCACCCGGTGTTCCGTCACCCGGCTGGCGAGCCGCGTCATGGCCTCGCCCGCCTCGCCCTCGCGGGCCCGGGCCACCGCCTCCTTCAGGTCCGGATCCTTCTGGCGCAGCACCTCGTCCATCACCGCCGTCGCCATGCCGCCCCTCTGCATGAGGGCGAAGGGCTGGCCGGCGTCGACCGCCTTCAGCTGCGCGGTGTCGCCGACCAGCACCACGCGGGCGATGCCGAGGGTGCCGGCGATGGCGAGCAGCCTTTCCATCGCCACCGTGCCGATCATCGAGGCCTCGTCCACCGCCAGCACCGTTCCCTCCATGGTCTCGCGGGCCTGTGCCAGGCGTCCGGGATCGCCGAGATCGCCGTAGCGCGTCAGGAACCACTGGAGAGTGCGGGTCTGGAGCCCGGCTTCCTTCTCCAGCACCCGCGCCGCGGCGGCCGAGGGAGCAAGACCGATGAGCCCGCACCCCTCCATGAGGCCCGCCACTTCCTTCAGCATCGTCGTCTTGCCGGTTCCCGCCCGGCCCTGCACGCCCACCACCGCATCGCCGGGGCCGAGAATGTGACGCACGGCGTCCGCCTGCCCGGCGGTGAGCGTCGTCGCCGCAATGCGGGCCGCGACCGTCTCCTCTGAGGCGAAGGCGCCCGTCGTTGCCCTGCCCTGCCTCACCGCCTTCAGGATGAGCCGTTCCGCCTTGACCGCCCGGTCGGTGACGAAGGAGCGGTCCGAGCCGCGCAGGACCGTCTCCCGCAGTTCCCCGTCTCCCACCAGGCGCTCGATCGCCGCGTCGATCTCGCCCAGCCGGTAGCGTCCCGGCGCATGGCCCAGCACAAGCGTGCGGATCTCCGAAGCCGGGATGACCGTGCGTCTTTCCTCGACGTGAGCCACGGCCCGCGCCACCGCTTCCAGGACGCCGGTCTCGGGCTCGGCGATGCGCTCCGCCGGGGCCGCGGGCCGGAGCCGGCGCGTCCGCGCGACAGTCTCCTCCGCCGGTTCGAGGTGCGGAGCCGCGGGCGAGCGCCGCCGCCGCCGGCGTTCGTTCTTCGAAAGGCCCGCCTCCGGATCGGCCGGCCGCGCCATCTCCCGGCCCGTCTCCGGATCGACCGGCCGCGGGGGCTTCAGCGCCGCCTCGTCGCGGGCGAGGCCCAGGGCCTTCGCCCGGGCGCGCCACTGCGGCACCAGTTCGGCGAGGCCCGCCTCGACCTTGCGCCGGCGCGTGTGGAGCGTTGCCTTCTGCGTCGCCTCCCGGGTCGCCGGCAGGCCGTGCTTCTCGAGATACGCCAGGATCTCCCGGCGGCGCCCGGAGAAGGCATCCAGGAATGCCCCGTCGTAGCCCGCCAGCTCGAAGCCCGGAACCGGGCCGATCATCCTCGGCGTCACCGCGAATCCCTGCGCCACCAGCCGCGCCGCCAGTTCGTTGCGGTAGTGCGCGCCGATCAGCTTCTCGTTCCTCCGCAAGGCCGTCGGCTCGACGCTCTTCCAGGTTCCGTCGGCCGAACGCGTCATGTTCGCCAGAACGCAGTGGGTATGAAGCTGGGGATCGAGATCCCGGCTGGTGAGGTGGCGAAAGCCCGCCACCACCATGCCGTCCGCCTTCACCCGCGGCCGGCGCTTCGTCGCCGGATCCCAGCCCCGCGTCTGCAGCAGGTCCCGCTCGATCCAGTCCAGCGTCGCCCGCACCGCCTCGTCGTGGGCGCGGATGACACGGGCATCCCCCATCACCAGAGCTTCCAGCGAGACCGACTTCGGCGCCGAGAAGGTGATGTCCCAGCCCGGACGGTGCTGGCGTTCTCCCTCGACGAGGCGGCCCAGCCGGACATCCGTCTTCGGCACCTCGCCCGACAGCACCGACTCGAAGCGCGACGGCACCACGTGGCCCCTCAGGCCGAGGTCGGCCGCCGCCCGTCCGTGCCAGAAGCTCGCCTTGCGGTGCTCGGGATCGTTCTTCGCGTAGTACCCGTCCTTCTCGTAGTACGAGACCGCCGTCGCCGAGGATGCAAGTTCGTGAACCGTCGCCACCATGGAACATCTACTCCGGCGTCACGATCTCCAGAAACGCGTTCGGCGGCAACGGCAAGGGCGGCAACTCCGCAGCGCCCGGCACGGCCGTGACCGCAGGCCTGTCAAGATACCGGATCGTGAAATCGGTCATCAGGCCGAAGAAGAACGCGCAGCCGATGAGAAGGGGGATGGCGACGCCGTTGAGCCAGAAGTCTCGCCGCTCGCGCTTGAGAGCCTGCTCGATGCGGCCGAACCGTCGGCCGAGCGAGGCCGCACGCCTGACGACGTCGCCCAGCGTCCGCGTCTGGCGGTCCTGTGCCGCATTCCTCTCGGCCCTTGCGCCACGTGTCTCTTCGCGCAGCGCCTCGGCGGCGGCCGACAGTACCGGGACGGCATCCGTGACGGCGGCAAGACGGCGGTCATGGCGGCCGAGCGTGTCGGCGAACCTCTCCAGCGCGCCGTTCAGGGCAGCGAGGTCGGTGCGAACGCCGGCCGCCGACTCCTCGCCGTTCTCATCGTGTCTGGTGGCGAGACCGGCAACGGCGGCCCGCGCCTCCCGCACCGCCTCCATCAGCTCCGCGTGACGCGCCGCACCGTCCTCGGCGTGCCCGTCGATCCGCTCGCTGAGGCGGCCGACGGCATCGGCAAAGGTCCGCAGGGCTTCGATCTGGCGCTCTGTGGTCTCCTGCCGCGCCGCGCCCTGTTCGGCGATGAGGGACGCGCAGTCGCCGACGGAGGCAAGGGTCGCCTCGAGCGTCTCCCGGTCGGCCGGCGCCAGGCGCTGCGCGGGCTCAAGCGGGCGAAGAAGGGTCTCTCGTTGTGTCATGGCGCAACATCCCATTGTACGCGTTCAATAATGGGAATCCCATGGGAATCCCCCGATTGCCTCTTCCGGAGCGCGCAGGATAACTTGTGGCGGGATTAAGTGCCCCAGTCGCGTAAATGATCGTGTCCCGAGCCGTGGTGTAGAAGCCTGAGGTCCACTGCGGTGTCCGGCGGGTCCACTGGACGTCGCTTCCCGCACGGGAAGCGTGGATTGAAACTCCTCGTTGCGGTCGAGAAGCACCAGGACGTACCGTCGCTTCCCGCATGGGAAGCGTGGATTGAAACCTCTCTAATCTTCACGAGATCGCCGATGCCGCGTAAGCGTGGGGTCTCACCGCCCCGGCGTGATCAGGCGTCGGCTTGCCGGTCTTCGGTCGACGCACAGTTCCAGGGCAGGAGCTCGTCGATACGGTTGATCTTGTAATCGGGGATGCGTTCGAGGATCTGGGCGAGCCAGGCCTGCGGGTCGACGCCGTTGAGCCTGGCGGTCTCGATCAGGGTATAGGCGATGGCGGCGGCCCTGCCGCCACTGGGCGAGCCCATGAAGAGATAGTTCTTCCGGCCAAGCGCGATCGGCCTCATGGCGCGCTCGACCGGGTTGTTGTCGATCGCCAGGAAGCCGTGCTCGAGATAGGGCCGCAGGTGCTTCAGCCGGCTCAGCGCATACCGGATCGCCGCCGCCAGCGGGGTCTTGGCGGAGATCTTCGGCAGTTGCGGGTGCAGCCAGCGCCCCAGGTCGTCGAGCCTTGGTCCGGCCTTGGTCTGACGTATGGCCGCGCGGCGTTCAGCCGACTGGCCGCGGGCCTCCTTCTCGATGGCGTAGAGGGCGGCAATCCGTTCCAGCGCGCAACGCCTGGTCGGGCTGGACGCCGAGCAGGCGTCGCGCCCCGCGATCGATCGGGCGGCGCTGATGGATCTGGCGCGGGATCTTCCCGCGGTGTGGAACGCGCCGACGACGAGTGCGGGGACGAAGCAGCGCTTGATCCGTCCCCTGATCGAGGAAGTCGTGATCGGCCTGGATGACGAGGCCAACGAAGCGGTCCTGACGATCCACTGGGTGGGCGAGCGCCACAGCGAGACGCGGTTCCCGCGGAGGAGGACCGGCGGCTGTCCGTCCGACCGCAAGCCCGATCCGGTCGAGGTCATGCGCAAGCTTGGCGGTCGCTTCCCTGACCGCGATCTTGCGGTGACGATGAACAGAATGCGGTGCAGGACCGAAGACGGCGGCACCTGGACGATGGTACGGGTCCGCGAACTCCGGGAGCGGCTGGGCATTACCGCGTTCGATCCGGCAACGTGTGGTCCCGAGACGATCAGCGCCCAGGAGACGGCACATCGCCTTGGGATCTACATCACCTCGGTCCATCAGCTCATCCGCGAAGGCACGTTGCCGGCGAGACAACTCATGCCATCGGCTCCCTGGCAGATCCCGGTCGAAGCACTCGAAAGCGAGGCGGTTCGGATAGGCGTGCGGCAAATCATTGCCCGCCACCCTGGCAATACCGGGCAGTTACAAGCTCTTAACACTCCCAGGCTGCCGGGAATCTAGGAACGGGGACGCACAATGTCACACGATCGCCGCGGCGTCCCCGGAACACAAACAGATGACCGCTATGGGGATCCGCCCCGAGCACCTGCTCGGTCAGCGCCGCGAGGCCTGGAAAGCCCTTGCGCATGTCCGTCACCCCGCTCGCCAGCCACACCCGGGTCGAAGACGGAACCGGGATCATCCGGCGAGGGCCCGCACCACGCGACACAAAGCATCCACGTCGAACGAACCGCTCGTGCTCACCCGGTGGCCGTTCGCCAGCGCGATCTCGATCCGGCCGTCCGATGTCGCAGGCGGCGACAATGGCTCGGGAACCACTTCGACAGGCAGGAACGTGGGTGCGTCCTCACCATCCCCTGCCGGCCGGTAACGGGGGTCGCGAAGCCACTTGAAGATCAGGTTGGCGTTGACGTCGTAGCGGCGTCCCACCTGGGACACCGAAACGCCCGGCGCACAGGTCTGCGCCACGATCCGGCGCTTCTCGTCCTCCGACCAGAACCGGCGTACACGACGTGCCACTGCGAGAGCCTCCTCCGATGGTGTCCACTATCCGATGGTGGACACCATCGAGCATCGGACCAACATCATCAGAAAATGCCGCTTCGCACAGATCCGCCGCAAGGGCGGTCAGACCGGACGTCTATGGACTACATGACGTTCCCGCCCGTTGGGGCTAGGCGGGGAATGCTCGTCACATGCTGACCTCACTACACCCCGACAGCGCCTTGCGCAACCCTGACTCGCGGGCTGCAATCCGTGCCGCTCGATGGCCGGTGCTGGTTCCCGAGCTGCGACCGGGCGACATTGTCATCATGGACTACCTGTCCAGCCACGAGGGGACAGGGGACCGGGAAAGGATCACGGCAGCCAGTGCCGAACTCCTTCTCCCGACCTGCTCACCCGATCTCAACCTGATCGAGAGGGCTTTCTCCAGGCTCAAGGCGAACTCCCGCAAGGCGGCTGAGCGCACCGTAGAAGGCCTGTGGAAGGCAATCGCCCGCATACTCGAATCCATCCAGTCCCAGGAGTGCCTATGTCACGTCGGTTCGTAAACTTCCGCGAAGCGGTATAGCCTCCGTTCACAGGAAGGGGAGTGCGCATGATCCGAATCGTAAGCTGGAACATCGCCAACAGAACAGAGCCGTGGCGTGAACTGGCGGAGATGGCATGCCGTGGGGAGGTGGATGTCGCACTACTGCAGGAGGCTGGAAGGCCACCCAATGATGCAGGGTACCCGTTCCACTACGAGAACGCCATCTGCTGGGACCGGTGTACATTTGTTTATGAGGACGACGACGTCTGGGAAACACCATTTTACAATCGCGGGCCGCTGATCGTGCGGTTGTCCGAACGGGCCGAAGTCGAGTGGTTCCGGCAGATTCCGCCGATCAGCGAACTTGGCGAGCACGATATCGGTGCGAGCGGCATCGGGACGATGGCTGTTGCAAGGGTCACGCCGCGCGGCCGGCCGGAGGAGGCGTTCGTGGCTGTGTCCATGTATGCGCGATGGATGAGAGCCCATCCGATCACCGGAAAGCGCCCGGGGAACGCTGCCGACGGCTCTGCTCATCGCATCCTCTCGGACCTGACGGCCTTCATCGATTACGACGATCCGTCGCGACATCGCATACTCGCCGCGGGCGACCTGAACCTCTTCTACGGCGCGACGGGCCGCAACCTGACGTACCTCGCACGGGAGCGCACGGTGTGGGACCGGTTTGACGCGCTCGGCCTGGAGTTCCTCGGGCCGCAGGTGCCGAACGGCCGACCGGCGGCATCGTCCCAGCCGGGTGTTCCCGACGATACGCGGAATGTCCCGACGTTCCACTCGTCCAGACAAACTCCGGCAGAGGCCAACCGCCAGCTCGACTACGCCTTTGCGTCTCGCGGTTTCCACGAAAAGGTCAAGGTCCACGCCCTCAACGGTATTGAGGAGTGGGGATCAAGCGACCATTGCCGGCTGCTGATCGAGGTGGACATCGGATGAAATCCATTTGGACACGGCACGGGGGAAGTGACCTTCAAGCCGGATGTTGCCTAGACCATGGCAGTGGCATGACTGCGCGGCGATGCCGTCGCGCAGCCCAGGGATGGGTCAGGCCCGGCGCTCGCCAGGACCTTCGGCGCCCTGTGGACGGGGACCTCCGCGAAGAAGACGCGACATCTGGCGGCGCCGGACTCTGACGTCATCAAACTGGTGCCGACGCCGAGACCCACTTCGGACCGAATTCGACGGGGGCATCACCGCTCTGTGCTTCTCAAGGCTGCGGGAGAAGATCGAGCAGTACATGGCTGAGAGCTACCTTGCTCTCTTCGAGCAGCGGGCACCGACACGTCGGGTCCGGATCGCCGCCCCGTATCCGATGGACCGTCGGAGAGTTGGTCCTCGTTCCTGGCGTAACGCTTTGCCCGTTCGACACTTTCATCCAGTTGGTCCGCCAACGTCGGGTCCACAATGCGGATCGTGTCGGCGAAGCGCTTTGCATCCTCATGAAACATGACTCTCGCGCCGACGCTGCGGGTACCGACAACAACCATCCATAGCCCCTCGAGACACTTAAAGTCCGGGCGCTCCGTCCGAACGTCGAAGGTCTCCTGATCGGGCAAGTCGTATGACTTGAGTATCTCACTACGAGTAGGCATTTGATCGGAACCTTTTCCGTTCCCGTCCCGTACTTGGGGTTGGACGTCGAAGACTCCAAGGCCGTCAACCTTGAGATTGACCCATTATGGCGGTGCTCTTGTGGATACCTGCTCCATGGCACAAAAGCGAGGGGCGAGACATGTTCACGTCACCTGGAGAACCCTTGGCCGCGGGATTGCGACGACTCTTGCTTTCGTTCCTCACGGCGCCGTTCCATCCGCACGCTGTCATCAGGGGGACCTTGAGACTTCCTGATCTCCTCGAAGGCGGCCATGGCCTCGGCCATGTCGTGGGTCGTCGTGCTGCCGTAGGCCAGTACTTCGCCATAGGCTCCTTCACGCCTGAGGAGCTTGCGAACCTCCCCGGCCCAGTGTCGGAGGCTCTTGCGGTAGACGGGATCCCAGCCGCGGGTCTCCAGCAGCTCCTGCTCGATGAAGTCGAAGGTGGCCGTCGCCGCCTCGTCATGGCGCGGACGGTCCGGGTGCCAGCCTTCGGTGCCGCGTGGACCAGGGCTTCCAGCAAGACCGACTTGGGAGCCGAGAAGGTGATGTCGAGGCCCGGGCGATGCTCGTGCTTGCCATCACGCAGGCGGCCGAGGCGGGTTTGCGTGCCGGGGACGCGGCCGGAGGGCACCTGCTCGAAGCGACGGGGTTTGACGGGGCCGTAAAGGCCCAGGACCGCAACACCCTTGCCGTACCAACGGCTCGCCTTGCGATGCTCCGCATCGTCCTTCGCGTAGTAGCCGTCCGCCTCGAAGTAATGGACCGTCAAGGCGGCTTCACCGAAACGGGTGACCGTGGCGACCATCAGACGCCGTCGGGCAGACGAAAGCGCGCCACCCGGCGCCGGCAACGCATGATACCGCAGCGGATGACCATGCCGTCATTGGAGCATGGCGCCCACCGGTTGCCAACCAGGGAACGACACCAGGGAACGAGACCATGCGGTGATCGGCGCACGCGACGGGCAGTCGGCTTCCCGTGATCGATGAGCAGGACACAACAATGTCCCGCTGCGGGACCTCATGGTCGTCAACATGGGAAGCGGCGGAAGATAACTCCGACACCGCAACGCTCCGCACTGTCGGCACGTCTGCCGTGAGCGATGACGGGACCGACACGCACCGGGTTCGCCATCGCTGCGCGACGACATTGGGACGATGCCGGCGGAGTTGCCGCTCGTGCCGATGTCGGCCGTGACAGGGCGAGCGCGCCGGCCGCTGTCCGCGTTGCCGCCACCTCCGGTGACGGACCAGCCGCGGGCGCCGGCAGGGGCATCGCCGTCGCGATCGGCGCGACGTACCCTGATCGGCGAACAAAGGTTTTCTGAGCGCTGATTTTCGCGCCTGCAGAGGGGCTTGCGGGAGTTGTTGGCCTGCGCGGAGTTCACCCATCTGGTGATGTTTTCGGGGTTCGCGGCAACCGGCGGCGGTTTCGGCGGCCAGGCGGTGCGAATCGGGCGTGGCGGCGTCCCCGTCCGGGTGCACGCCCCGGTCGATGATGGCGGGGGCCTTGATCCGGAAGCCGGGGAAATGGTGCGGGTTGCGGCGTCTTCCGCTCCAGGAGCAAGAGCGCATGGCGCCTGTGGTGTGGAAGCACCCGGTTGCGTCGTGTAGACAGTGCGTTGACCACTCACCGCCCCGAGCGGGGCAACACAAGCGGAGTGCCGCGCCATGGTCGTGTCGACACGCCCCCTGTCAACTTCGAGGGTCTCTCCCGATCCGCTTCGGTGACCTCGCGCGGCGGCCTGGTTCTCTACCTCGAGCTTCTTCTGAAGACGCGTCTTCTTGCGGACCTCCCCGCCGGGCGTTCGCAGGGTTGGCACGATGGCCAAGTGATGCTGGCGCTTGTGCTGCTCAACGTGGCCGGTCTCGACAGTGTCTCGGACATCGAGCGTCTTGAGGAGGACCGGGGTCTGGTTCGCCTGGTGCGGTCGTACGAGGGCCGCCTTCTCGGGGTGTCGCAGCGGGCGCTTGGGGCGCGGTTCCGCGGCGGCCGCGAACGCTGCTTTCCCTCGCCGCGCTCGCTGCGGGACTGGCTCGACCGGTTTCACGATCCGGCGGCCTGCGCGCATCGCGGCGAGGCATGGGTTCCATCGAAGCCGGCCTGTCACGGAGTGATCGATGAGGTGTTCCGGCGCCTTGTTGCCTGTGGGGTGGCGCAGACATCGATCGGCGAGGTGACGATCGATCTTGATGCGACGGTGATTGCCTCGGGCAAGCGGGACTGTCTTGCGACGTACCGTGCGGCGACGGGGAAGGTTCCCGGGAAACGCGGCTACCAGCCGCTGGTGGCGTTCGTTCCCGAGACCGGGATGGCGCCGTGGGTGGAGATGCGCGACGGCAACGTGCCGGCGTCGTGGGACAACGACAGGGGTGTTCTCGACATCCTGGAACGGTTGCCCGCGGCGGTCGAGAGGGTGTGGCTGAGAACCGATGGCGCGGGCTACCAGGAGGCCCTGGTGCGTCTCGCCAACGACCCCTCCTCGCGTCCCGGGAGCCTTGCCCGCTTCGGGGTGATTGGCTTCGTGTGCGGCGCTCAGTGCTCGCCGGCGCTGATGGCGGAGGTGGTCCGTCTCGAAGATGGCGGTCGCGGCGAAGCGCCATCACCGGTTCCGCTACGTGGTGAGCCGGCGGCCTCTGGAGGGGACGCTCGGGATTCTGGACGATCAGATCCCGGCCCGCCAGGGACAGCCTGCCTTTGAGGTCCATGCCTGTCTCACGAACATCCCGTCCCCCGACGACGCTGAACAAGGCGCCACTCCGGCGCCGATGACCGCAGGCGAGATCGTCGCCTGGGCCCATGACCGCTGTGGCCGCGGCGAGGAAGTCCACGCGGTCCTCAAGAACGACATGGCCGCCGGCCTCCTGTCCTCGGGGCGCATCGGCGCCAACGGCGTCTGGCTGGAGATGGCCGCCCTAGCTCTCAACCTGACCGCGCTGCTGCGCGGCACGGCCCTGCGCCAGCGACGGCTGTGGCAGCGCATTGGGAGCCTGCGGGCCGCACTCCTGTTGACCTGCGCACGGATCTCCCGCCATGCCGGGTGCATCCGGGTGCGGGTCCATACCCCGCTGACCCTCGAGGCCCATGCACGGCTCGCCGCCATCCCGCCGCCGGCCTGAACGCTCCTCCCGTTCACGCTCCATGCGCCGAACCACGGTGCAGCCCGACAGCTGTGTCCGCAATCCGACAGCACAACCGTCAGGGCCCAATGGGACACGGCCGAACCGCCTTCCGGCGCCGTCATCCCCTCATCCGGCACGTCCGACCGCTCCCCAAAACGTCACGGCACTCCGCAACAACACGATCCGCGCCGAAAACCACCCACAATGCCGGGAGCGCGATGAAACCTGGCGTCAGCGCTCCGATCAGCGACGTACACCCGAGTTTGCCTTCGCGTTTCGAGTTTGATACTAGGCGGCTCGAACTGGGAGATGCGCCCTCTCCGGAGGCGCAGAACCCGGTGTTTTTTTGTTTGCGGTCCGGGGGGATGACCATGGGTTCAGTGCGAGGCGCGTGGACTGCGATTGCGGTTGCCCTGGACGAGGTTCGAAGTCGGAGGTGTTCGCGCGGGCACTTGACAAACCCGGACGGTGCGGCTGTTACAGCAAGCCGGGAAGCCTCACCTGCGTGTGCCTGCCGGTCATGAGGGCGTTTCCTTCGCCGGGCGCCCCGGGCGCCCGGCTGCTTGCATTCGCTCTCTTTTTCGCGGCGCTCTCTCTCGGAGCGGCGCCGGACGCAGGCGCGCAGTACATAGGCGTCACGAACAGCGCCGTCGGCATCGCGGAAAACGGCGGCACCTACGAGCAGGATATATACCTGTCCACCCAGCCCACCGGGACGGTTACGGTCGGTATCGAGGTGCGGGACACGTCCATCGCCACCGTGGATGTCGCGACCCTGACCTTCACTCCGCAGAACTACAACGAGCCGCAAACGGTCACCATCACCTCTGTCGATGACAGCGTCGCCAACCGTGACGGGGGGCGCCGAACGATGGTAGACCTTACGGCGAGCGGCGGGGGTTACGACGGCATAACCGCTGCAATCACCGTCCGGACCCTGGACGACGATCTGCAGGAGCGGACCGACCGCCTGCTGGAAGGGACCTCGCTCACCTACCCGATCCAATACACGCTGGACGGGGTCACGGACACCGCCCATATCGACCTGAAAAGCCTCACCCCCGGCGTGATCTCGGTCTCCCCGAGCACGCTGACCTGGACGGGGGCGCAATCGGGGCAATACCGGTACTTCACCGTCACCGCGCTCGACAATCAGGAGAGGGGCGACGGCTACGGGCGCATATCGCTGACCATCCGCCATGTCGGCCTCAGCGCCAGCACCCCGCCTGTCACCCCGGATTGGGCGTGGACCGTAACGGACGACGAAACGCCGGCGCTGCTGGCGTCGCCGTCGGGGACGACGGTGAGGTTCGGCGACGGCAGCAGGGGCGCGGCAGTGTATGAAGGCGGCAAGACCGGCAGTTTCACCCTGCGGCTCGCGACGCGCCCGACGGGGCCGGTCAGGGTGACGGTCGGCGGGACGGAGGGGACGGACCTCTCGCTAGACCGGACGTTTCTGAGCTTCACGAGGACGAACTGGGACAGGCCGCAAAAGGTGACGGTCTCGGCGCGCCACGACGATGATTTGAAGCACGACTTTGCGAGGCTGACGCTAGCGGCGACGGGCGGCGGCTACGATTCGGTAACGGCGGACGTCCTGGCTTATGTGTTCGACGACGACACGCCGGGTCTGGTGGTCTCGAAGGAAGAGCTGAGGTTCGTCGAAGGCGGCAGCGCGAGCTACAAGGTGGCCTTGAAAGCGCGCCCGACGGGCCCGGTCACGGTGGCGGTCGGCGGAACGCCCGGCACGGACCTGACGCTGGACAAGGCGAGCCTGACCTTCACGAGGTCGAACTGGGACAGGCCGCAGACGGTCATGGTAACGGCGGGCGCGGACACGGATACGGCCGACGACACGGTTACGCTGACCCACACGGCGACGGGCGGCGGCTACGATTCCGCGACGGCGGATGTGGCGGTGCATGTCACCGACAGCGACATACCGGGTCTCGTGCTTTCGAATTCGGCACTGACGGTGGCCGAAGGCGGCAGGGGCACCTATACGGTGCGGCTCGCGCAACAGCCGACGGCGACGGTGACGGTGACAATTACGACGGAGACGAACCACCAGCCATACTACGCCACGGAGATGACGCCGGACCCCGCGGTGCTGACCTTCACGATGACCGACTGGGACAGGCCGCAGACAGTAACGGTGGCGGCGGGTGAAGACGACAACGCCAATGACGGCGAGGCCACGCTGACCCACACGGCGGCGGACGGCGGCTACGATTCCGTAAGCGCCGCCCTGACGGCGACCGAGGCGGACAAGGATGCGCCGGGTATCCTGGTCTCGCCGTCGCCCCTGATCGTGGCCGAGGGCGGCAGCGCCGGGTTCACGGTGCGGCTGGCCTCGCAGCCGTCGAGGAATGTTGCGGTAACGATCGGCGGGATACCGGGCACGGACCTGACGCTGGACAGGGACATTCTGAACTTCACGACGACGGACTGGAACATGCCGCAGACGGTGACGGCGACGGCGGCCCAGGACGAGGACAGGCGCGACGACAAAGTGACGCTGTCATTTGCCACTTTCGCGGGCAGCAGCGACGCCTATACCGGCATGACGGAGAGGTTGGCGGTGGCGGTCGAGGACGACGACGCGCCGAGGACGGTCTCGCTGTCGGCCTCGCGTTACGAGGCGGTCGAGGGCGAGACGCTCGAGGTGAAGGTCAGCCTGTCCGAGGCCCGCGCTGTGGATACGATCGTCCCTGTGCGGATCGCCAGCCGGTCCGGCGATACCGCCAGGAGCGGCGCCGATTACAACGGCAATGTGCGGACGGTGACGATCACGGCGGGCGGGACGAGCGCCATCGTGCGCATTCCGATCATGGCGGACAAGCATGGGGATCCCAACGAAACCTTCGCGGTGACGATCCCGGAAGCGGAGGTCCCGGACGGCGTGGTTCCCGGCGCGCGCCTCATGGCCGTCGTCACGATCCGCGAGCGGGTGAGTGGGGTGACGCCCCCGGCGGTGGCGACGGTGGAGTATGCGGGCGCCGACAGCACGATCAGGCTGACCGTGCCGGCGGGCCTGCAGGGCCACGGCGTCGATGTGGCGTTCCGGTATGACACGGAGCACGGGACGGCAAGGGGCGGGCTCGACTGCAGGGATTCCGACGCCGACCTGGTCGATCGCGCCGTCACCGGCACCGGAACTCCGGGGGAGGTGGTCAACGGACCTGTGGTGCGCCGGGTAGAGAACCTCGATGCCGACACGGTCGATCTGAAGATCGAGTTGTGTCCGGGCTCCCGGGGCAAGACCTTCGATGTCGTCTGGGACACCTCCAATTACCTCGGCGACCCGGACCGGGGCTTCCCCGGCATCGACAGCGCCCCGTTCAACGCCGCGGCGGGCCATTGCCGATCCGGCAACCTGTGCCGGACGCGGGTGACCATCGAGGGCGGCAATACACGGGAATCCGCCTGCGTTTCGCCCGGCCTCGAGGCGGACGTGAGACGCTATGCCGGGGAGGCACATAACGGCGATGCGCATGTCGACCGCTGGAAGCGGGTGCTGGCGGCCTTCGGCGACGACAACAGCTATACGCCGATGACCGGCACCGAGGCGCAGCAGAATGCGGACCAGTTCTCGGCGAGCCGCTGGAACCCGGTGGCGACGGCGCTCCAGTGCCTGGAGGCTGCTCCCGCAGCCGAGGACGCCTCCGTTCAGGCCGGTCCCGAGATCACGGTCACGGGCGGCGGCGATATCACCGAGGGCGCCGCCGCCGTCTTCACCGTCCATGCCGACCCGGCGCCGGCGGCCGACCTCACGGTCGGGCTCACCGTCGCCCAGACGGGCGACGTGCTGAGCGCGCCCGGCGCGGGCAGCCGGCAGCTGACGCTGGCGGCGGGAGCCACAAGCGCCACGCTCGCCCTTCCCACGGCGGACGACGGCGTGGACGAGCCGGACGGCGCGGTGAGCGTCACGCTTGATGCGGGCGCGGGCTACACGGTGGCGGCGGGCCAGGCGGCCGGCACGGTCGCGGTGCGCGACAATGACGAGCCGGTCATAAGCATCGCCGGTGGAGCCGGCGTGACGGAGGGAGCCCCGGCCGCGTTCACCCTGACGGCCACGCCTGCGCCGCACGCGGCGCTGACGGTGAGCCTCGCGGTGACCCAGAGCGGGGACTACGCGGCGTCCGGCCAGACCGGCACGTGGCAGGTCACGATCCCGGCCGGGGGCAGCATCGCCTTCGAGGTCGCGACGGTGAACGATACGGCGGACGAGCCCGACGGCTCGGTCACGGCAACCCTTGCGGCCGGCGCGGGGTACGCGGTGGCGGCGTCGCCCGATGACGCGGCCTCGGTCGCGGTCGCGGACGACGACGTGGCGGCAGTGGGCGTGCCGACGCTCTCGGTGAACGATGTGACGGTGCAGGAGGGCCCGTACCGGCGGGTCGAGTTCACGGTGACGCTCAGCAAGGCGTTGGAGAAGGGCGCCTGGTTCTACTACCGGGTGCGGGAGTCGAGCCCGGTGTCGGCCAAGCGGGGCGTGGACTTTTCGGCCTCTACCGGAAAGAAATTTGCGTCGATAAGAGCGGGCGCGACCGAGCACCGGATCATGGCGGCCCTGGTGATCGACGACAGCCACGACGAGGACCCGGAGACCTTCGAGATCGTGCTTTCGGACGCGAACGGCGCGGCGATTGCGGATGCGGTGGGCGTGGCGACGATCGTCAACGACGACCCGATGCCGGCGGCGTGGCTCGCGCGGTTCGGTCGCACGGTGGCGGAGCAGGCGCTCGACGGGATTGCCGGGCGCATCGCGGCGCCGCGCGAGGCCGGCGCCCAGGGCACGATCGCCGGGCAGGCGCTGAGCTTCGGTTCGGGTTCGGCGGCCGACGGCGCGGCGAACGATAACGCCGCGACGGGAAGCTTCTCCGCCGCCGGCGGCTTCGGCGGTCTGGGCAATAGCGGATTCGGCGCCTCTGCCAACGGCTTCGGCATGGCCGGCTTCGACCACGACGCCCACCTCTCCGCTGGCGGCCCCGGACCGGACAGCGGGCTCGGCCTGGGCGAATCCCGTACCATGACGGGGCTTGAGGCGCTGCTGGGCTCGAGCTTCACCGCGACGGGGGCGACCGACGCCGCGGGCGGCAGCCTCGCCTTCTGGGGCCGCGCGGCGCAGTCGAGCTTCGACGGCAGGGAGGGCACCTTCTCGCTCGACGGCGAGACGACCACGGCGATGCTGGGCACGGACTATGCGCGGGGCAACTGGCTGGTCGGGCTTGCATTGATGCAGAGTTCCGGCGAGGGCGGCTATGCGGATTCGGGCATCGAACCCCGCCCGGCCTCGCAGTCGTGCCCCGAGGGGGTGGACGAGGGTCTGTGCAACGGGGCCGTGCGGACAGGCGACGGCGAGGTGGAGGCGTCGCTGACGGCGGCGGTTCCCTATGCGGCCATCCAGGCGTCCGAACGGCTCAGGCTCTGGGGCGCGGCCGGCTACGGCAGCGGCGAGGTGACGCTGAAGCCCGACGTGGGCGGCTCGCTCAAGTCGGACCTCTCCTGGACCATGGCGGCAACCGGCGCGCGGAGCGACCTGCTGCCGCCGCCCAAGGCGGGAGCGGGTCCCACGCTCGCGCTGACCGCGGACGCGCTGTGGACGCGGACCTCCTCGGAGAAGACGCACGAGCTTGCGGCGTCGGACTCCGACGCGACCCGGCTCAGGCTCGGTCTGGAGGGCGGCTACGCCATCGCCATGGAAGGCGGCGGCAGCCTGACGCCCAAGGCCGAGATCGGCGCGCGCCATGACGGCGGCGACGCGGAGACCGGCTTCGGGGTCGAGCTCGGCGGCGGCATCGTCTGGACCGATCCCCAGATCGGGCTTTCGCTCGACCTCTCGGGCCGCACGCTGATCGCGCACGGCAACGACGATCTGGAAGATCAAGGCTTCGCGGCCTCGCTGGCCTTCGATCCGAACCCGTCGAGCGAGCGCGGGCTGTCGCTGACGCTTCGGCAGGATTGGGGCGGATCGGCCGAGGGCGGTCTCGACGCGCTGTTCGCGACCGACCCGCTGGCCGACCGTGCGGGCACGGCCGAGGCCACCAGCCGCTGGCAGGCGGAGGCCGCGTACGGCTTCCCGGCCTTCTCGGGCCGCTTCACCGGCAGCCCGCATGTCGGGCTGGGGCTTGCGACGGGCACGCGCGACTACACGCTCGGCTGGCGGCTCTCGCCGGCGGCGAACGCCAACACGCCCGATCTCTCCTTCGGCGTGAAGGCGACGCGCCGGGAGAGCGACACGGCAGCGCCGGAGCACACGGTCGGGTTCCAGATCAACGCGCGCTGGTAATCGCCTCGCCCGGCGATGGCGCGGCAGGTCCGTGGATGGGACGCCCTGCGGACCTGGCGCGACGCCTGGGCGATGCGCCGCCATCTCTCCGGGCTGCCGGAGCGGGCGCCGTTTCCGATGCGCCTCCAGACCGCCGCTGATCTCGCCGCCATGGCGGCAAGGTCTCGTGGAGACGCAACCGGGACGGCAAGGGTCTCGAATCGTGACGATGCCGACTTGCGCCGGCCGTATTCGGGGCGACCGCGAGGCCGGAGGAGGACGCTGTAGAGGAGCCGCGGCACGAGCGAAAACGACCGCAATGAAGCCGCCGCAGGCGAAAGCGCGGCCGACAGGGCGGGCGATGTCCGCAAGGCACGGGGCATCCGCTTCTCGGAATCGGAGTGGGAAGAGGTCAAGCCGGCCGCCCTGACCCACGACAAGCCGGCCGCCGAGTTCGTCCGCGAGTGCATCCTCGCATTCGCGCGGAACCCCGAAAGGGCGGTTCGGGCACCGAAGAGTGCCGAACAGGCGCCGGTTGCGCCTTCGATGGCGCCGCTGATCGAGCGGTTGTTCCGCTACACCTGGTTCCTGGCGACCGAGAATCGCGACGCGATGGTCCGCGAAGGGCGCGGGGACGAGCTCGACAGGCTGGTCGCCGAAGCCCGGGCGTTCCAGGACTCGCTCCGCCGGGACGCCACTGACTGAGCGAAGCCGGCGGTCGTCCGGCTCCATGAGAATCCTCGTGTATCGCGCCGATACACGCCTGAACCTGCAAGAAGCGGACGAGCGCCGTAAGCCCGCCAGCCACAACGGCTTGCAGTCCGCGCGACGCTTGAGCGCGGCATGTCCGGCCCTTCCGAACACCGATCCCGACGCCGTTAACCGGCGGGTCCTGGACGCTTCCCGAGATGGGATGCCCGCGACGCGCCGACGATCGAGGATGCGCGGCGCCGGCGGTGCAACGGAAGCTGCCGGCAGGGCGGGACCGACGGCGCGGCCCATGTGGCGGCGCAAGCGGATTGAACGGCGCGGCGGCGTGATGCAATGTCGGCGGCATGAGCGAACATCGGCATGCTCCCGCGCCGCCGCCCGGCATACCGAGGTTCCCGAAGGGCTGGCGCGACGAGATCAAGGCGGATCTCGCGGCCCTGGTCGAGGCTGGCGGTACGCTCTAGGGCGTCCGTTCCGACGACGCCTATATCGCACGGACCAGGGAAGGTGACCGGGTGCTCGTTGCGCCCGAGCGGCAGTCCGCCTGACCCAGCCGGCGTTCGTGCCGACCCTGATCGTCGTCGCTGGCCCGAACGGGTGCGACAAGTCCACTCTGACACGCATGAGCGGCTTCAGGGGGCTCGACATCATCGATCCCGACACGATTGCCCGCCGCGTGACGGCTGGCGGTACCGGACGCATCTGGTGGAAACGACCCTCGCCGGTGCCGGCACTCTTCGCCACATGGAAGCCACGCGGCGGGGAGGCTTCCGGATCGTCCTGCACTATGTGTCGGTCGCCTCGCCCGACCGCGCGTTCGACCGCATCCGCAACCGGGTCGCGTTCGGCCGCCACGATGTCCCGGAAGCGGACGCACGGCGACGGTTCGTGCGCTCGCGGACGAGGCCCTGCTCCACGACGACACCGATCCCGACCGGCCGCACTGGCGGCGATGACGGCGATTGCCATGCGCCGCCGTGGGCGGGCTGCGGCGCGCAGGCGGGGTTTGCCTTCGCATACCGGATTTGGTACTGACCACCCGGATCGGGTCGCACGCTCTCCTTCGGGGAGTCTGCATCCGGTGTTTTTTTGTGCAGTCCGGAGGGGCGGTGATGGGTTCGATGCGCGGGGCGTGGGCGGCGATTTCGGCTGCCATGGGCGAGGTCTGGAACCGGAGGTGTTCGCGCGGGCACTTGACAAAGCCGGGTGACGCGGTTGTTACAATAGGCCGGATCGCCGGATCGCCGGATCGCCGGATCGCCTCACCTGCGCGCGCCTGCCGGTCATGATCGGCTCCGCATGGCGGCGGCTCCTCCGGTCTTCCTCCCCGCCTGACACATCCGCCTCCGCCGGCCGGCGCTCGCGGCGGTTCGTTTCCCCATCCCTCGGTCTTCGGCTTGGCCTGCTGCCGGCCCTGCTGTGCCTGCCGCTGCTGACGGTCTTCGCCGCCCCAGCCGCCGCGCAGACCACCCCCTCGATCGCTGTCGCCGCGACCTCATCGACCGAGGGCGACCCTGTGGAAGTCACGCTGAGTGCGACAAGTTCGGGGTCGTGGTCGTCGTCGCTGACAGTGACCGTGAATGTTGCCCAGACCGGCAGTTATGTCGCCGCGAACCATCTGGGCAACAGGGACATCACGATTCCGGCGGGCCAGTTTGTCGCATCGACGACGTTCTCCATCCCGACGATCGGGGACAATATGGATGAGGCGGAGGGCTCGATCACCGTGACGGTGCAGTCCGGCACCGGCTACACGGTGAGTGTCGCAACGGCCACCGCGAGTGTCGTGGACGACGATCCGGTCGAGGTCTCGCTGACCGGCGGCGGCCGGATCAGGGACGGCAACACGGGCGATTCCGTCAACATCGAGATTTCGATCCCGCGCCCCGCCGACGGCGAACTCATCAGCATTCCGCTGGTCATGACTTCAAGCACCGGCGCGCAACTGCCCGGGTCGACGAGCCCGGATTTCAGCTATGCGGTGACGGGAGGAACGGTCACCGCTCATGCCGGCACGGCCACGCCGGTCCTGCGGTTCGGTACCGGCAGCAGTCGCATGACGTTGACGCTGACTCCCACGGCGGGCGAGGACAGCGACAGCGCCGATGAAACGATCACCGTCGGCTTTGGGACGTTCACCCAGAACGTCCAGGGCACCGGCGGCGGCGCGAAGGCGCATCCCGCGAACAACAGCGCCACGGTCAGGATCCGGGAGAACCGGACAATATCGTTCGCCGGCGTCGCCACATCGGCGTCCGGGCAGCTTGCTCCCGCCTCGACGGACGGGACCTGGGAGGTGAGCGAGAGCGTCGGCTGGGTATGGGTGGAGCTCGCATTGAGCGAGGCCCCGGAGTTCACGACCACCGTTTATGTCCGGGAGAAGAAGTCCCGCACCACGGCCACATCAGGGCAGGACTACAAGCGCAGCGGCACAGGGTTCGGCTGGATCGCGAATTTCGGCGGCGGCAGTCGCAAGGCGCGGTTCCGGGTTCCGATCGTCGAAGACGGGATCGCCGACGACAAGGAGACGCTGACGCTCGAGATCTACAACGTCAGCAGCATCGAACTCAATTTCAGCCTGGGCCACACGATCGACGCGGCCGGAACCTACGAGATCACCATCCGGGACTACACGGCGACTGGTTCCAGCGACTCTGTCGACGTGTGGCTGTCGAAGGACGACTACGAAGTGACCGAGGGCGAGGCGCTCGAGGCGACCGTCCACCTGGAGTTCCCGCGGGATGCGGACACCACGATCAGCCTGACCGAGACCCGCGGGACGGCCACGGACGGCACCGACTACACCGGCGGCCCGTATTCCGTCACGGTCCCGGCGGGCAGGACGAGCGCGACCTTCACGGTCCAGACCACGCAGGACGAGGAACAGGAGGTTGGTGGTGAGACATTCCGGGTACGGATCGACGATTCCAGCCTGCCGGCAGGGTTCGTGACGTCGGACGGGACCGGCAGGCCGGAAGAGGCCGTGGTCGAGATCGTCGACGACGAATACACCTTCTGTTTCGGGGCAAGCAGCTATTTGGCCCCGGAGGGCGAGGAACGGGTCCTGCCGCTCACGTTCTCGCGGCCGTTGCCGCAGGCAGGCTCGTTCCGGTTCCGCTACTTGAACCTGAACGCCAGCGACAGCGACTACACGCGAGTGTTCGACTTCCCGGTCTTTTTCGATCTCCCCGCGGGGACGGAGGAGTACACGCTCAGGCTTCCAGTCGCCGCGGACCTGCTGTACGAGGACAACGAGCTTCTCAAGATCACGTCCATTACGCCGACCATTCCGAATGGAATACTCGAATGCTCAACCGACATCATCATCAAGGACCGGAGCCGCGAGGTGGATTTCCAGGCCGCGGCCTACACGGCCCATGAGGGCCGGGAGGCGGAGGTGGGGATCCGGGTGGTCGAACGGGGAACCGACGATCTCATGACGCTCCGCAAGCCGGTCACGCTGCACATCGCCGCCACGGGCACGGGCAGCGCCACGGCGGGCACGGACTACGCGGCGGGCCCGTGGACTCTCACCATCCCGGCGGGGGCCTCCAGGGGCGTCCTGCGGATTCCGGTCCATGCGGACGGGGCCAATGACGACGGGGAGACCATCGATCTGGAGATCAAGCGGGCGACCGGGGGCTCCGGCGTGGCTCCCGGGCGACAGCTTGGCGACCAGAACGGCAACGTGCTGTCCGCAAACCTCCACGTCCGGGTCAGGGATACCACTGATATGCCCAACGGCGCCGCGACGGTGACGATCCAGGGCGCGTCGGGGGCGCCGTCGGGCACGCGGTTGGTATGGATCGAGGCCGGCCCGCAGGTGTCCGAGGGCAGTGACGCCACCTTCACGCTGAAGGCCGACCCGGCGCCGCTTGCGCCGCTGGATGTCAGCATCCATGTCGGGGATACCGGGACGTCCCAGACACGGCATCTGGCCGAGGAGCACCGGGGCCTGCGGACGGCGACCGTCGACACCACGGGGAGCACCGTCTTCACCGTGCCGACGCAGACGAACGGATCGCAGCACACCAGCGCGATCCGGGTGGCGCTGATGGACCCGTCCCTGCTGTTCGCCAGCCAGGAGGCCGACTACATGCCGGGCAAGCCGAGCGTGGCCTATGTCGGGGTGGACGCGGCCGTGCCCAAGTTCAAGGCGCAGCGGGACGCGCTGTCGGCGGTCGCGGAGGCGCCGAGCGCGCCGGTCTCGAACCTCCGGGTGACGGCCATCGACGCCACGAGCGCGCAGGCGACCTGGGACGCTGTTCCCCATGCCACGGCCTATCGGCTGGAATGGGAAGGGGGCAGCGAGGGCGACTACATCGGCGGGGGCTCGAACGGCATCACCGGCACCTCGGCGACGATCCACCACAATGCCCCGGCGGCGATGACGCTGACGGTCCGGGTGGTCCCGTGGCATGTGGACGACTACGGCCAGGTGCAGATGCACGATGGGCTCGCGGCCACGGCGACGCTCGCCGTGGGGCCGGCCGATCCGCTGGCCGCCGCGCGGAACGCCTGCGTGCCGGCGAGCGTCCGCTCGGACGTGGAGGGCTATGCGGGCGAGACGCATTACGGCGCGGCGCATGTGAAACGCTGGAACAGGGCGCTTGCAGCCTTCGGCGTCGACACCGGCGAGACGGCGATGACCGGGGACGAGGCGCGGGACATGATGGACAAATACACGGCGAAACGCTGGCGGCCGATCGTCGAGGCCATCGAGTGCATCGAGGAGGCGGAGAAGGCCGCCCAGGCGGCGTCCCTCCCCGAGATCGCGATCTCGGGCGGCGGCGATGTGACGGAGGGGGCGTCGGCGTCCTTCACCGTCACGGCGACGCCTGCGCCGTCTTCGCCGCTCGCGGTGACGCTGACGGTCGGCCAGAGCGGCGACTTCGCCGCGTCGGGCCAGACCGGCACGAGGCAGGTCACCGTGCCCACGGGGGGCAGCGTGACCGTCCAGGTCGCGACGGTGGACGATGCGGTGCTGGAGGCCGACGGCTCGGTGAGCGCGACCGTCGCGGCCGGGACCGGCTACAACGTGGCGGCGGCGCCGGCCGATACGGCTTCGGTCGCGGTCGCCGACGACGACACGCCAGTGGTGAGCATCGCCGCCGGGAACGGGGTGACGGAGGGCAGCCCGGCGTCCTTCACCGTCACGGCCAGTCCCGCGCCGTCTTCGCCGCTCGCGGTGAAACTGACGGTCGGCCAGAGCGGGGACTATGCCGCCGCCGGCGAGACCGGCGCCAGGGAGGTGACCGTGCCGACCGGGGGCAGCGCGACCGTGCAGGTGGCGACGGCGGACGACAGCGCGGACGAGCCGGACGGTTCGGTGAGCGTGACCGTCGGGGCCGGAACCGGCTATGCGGTGGCGGCCTCGCCGGGCGATACGGCCTCGGTGGCGGTGGCGGACGACGATGCCGCGCCCCCGGTGTCGGAACTCACCATCGGCGATGTGACGGCCAATGAGAGCGACCGGCTGATGTGGTTCACGGTCACGCTGAGCCCGGCCTCGGACCGTGCGGTATCGGTCGATTACCGGACCCGGGAGTCGAACCCGGTCTCGGCGCGCAAGCACGATGACTTTCTGCAGATCGACTTCGGGGATGTCACGTTCAGTCCGGGCGAGACGAGCAAGCGGTTCTGGGTCTACATGTTCGACGACGGTCACGACGAGGGATCGGAGACCTTCGAGGTCGCGCTGTCGCATCCGACGGGCGGCGCGAGGATCGCCGACGGGGTGGCGGTCGGCACCATCGTGAACTCGGACCCGATGCCGGCGGCGTGGCTGGCGCGCTTCGGGCGCACGGCGGCGGAGCAGGCGCTTGACGGCATTGCGGGCCGCATCGCGGCGCCGCGCGAGGCGGGCATGCAGGGCGCCATCGCCGGGCAGACGATCGACTTTATCGGCACGGCGCCCGGCTTGAACGAGGACGAGATCCCGCCCGGCGTCATCGGCGATGATGCCGGAGGCCTCTCTGCCGTGGAGGATGCCAGCGTGCAGTCCGGGCTCATGACCATGAGCGAGGTCATGCTGGGGTCGAGCTTCACCCTGACGGGGGAGACGGACTCGTCCGGAGGCAGCCTCGCCATGTGGGGCCGTGGTGCCCGATCGTCCTTTGATGGGAGGGAGGGCACCTTCTCTCTCGACGGCGATGTGACGACGGCGATGCTGGGTGCGGACTACGCCAGGGATCGCTGGCTGATGGGTCTTGCCCTGATGCAGAGCACGGCCGAGGGCGGCTATGCCGACAGCAGCAGTGGAGTCTGTCCCGAGGATGCCGGTGATCTGTGCGATGGCGCCGTGCGCCAGGGAGACGGCACGGTGGAGGCGTCGCTGGTGGCGGCCTTTCCGTATGGCGCCATGAAGGTCTCCGAGAGACTGACGCTTTGGGGGACGCTTGGCCATGGCACGGGCGAGGTGACGCTGAAGCCGGCCACGGGGGGATCCCTGAAGGCCGATCTTTCCTGGACCATGGCGGCAGCGGGGGCGCGGGGCGATGTCATCGCGCTGCCTGTGGACGGAAGCGGTCCGGCCCTGGTGCTGACCTCGGATGCACTGTGGGCTCGCACGGGTTCGGAGAAGACCCGCGATCTTGCGGAGTCCGAGTCCGATGTCACACGGCTGAGGCTCGGTCTTGAAGGGAGCTGGAGGGCATCTCTCGACGATGGTGGTCACCTGACACCGAAGGTGGAGGTGGGCGCCCGTCACGATGGCGGCGATGCCGAGACCGGCTCGGGTCTGGAGGTCGGTGGCGGCATCGTGTGGAGCGATCCGGGGCTGGGTCTCAGTCTCGATCTCTCGGGCCGCGCGCTCGTCACCCACGGCAACGATGACCTGAAAGACCGGGGCTATGCGGCGTCGGTGGTGTTCGACCCCGACCCGGGGAGCGATGAGGGCCCGTCACTGGCGCTGCGCCAGGACTGGGGCAGCGCGGCCGAAGGCGGTCTGACGCGGCTGTTTGCGCCGGAGGTACTGGAGGAGCGCTCGGGCGGCGACACTACCAGCCGCTGGCAGGCGGAGGCGGCCTGGGGGTTTGCGGTGCTGGACGGACAGTTCGTGGGCTCGCCCTATGCGGGGATGGGCGTGGCGACGGGGTCCCTGGACTACAGCCTCGGCTGGCGGCTGATACCGGGGGCCGATACGCCCGCGTTCTCCCTTGGCGTCAAGGCGACGCGGCGGGAGAGCAGCGGCGTCGAGCCGGAGCATGCGTTCGCGGCCGAGGCCAGCCTCTACTGGTGATGGCGCACGGGATCCCATCAATCACCCATCACGAGTGAACACCCGTCCGTGATCGAAGAGGAACCTTCGTTCAAGCGATGGGTGACATCCCGAGCAATCCTGAGATCATCCCTCCAATCCGCTCGGCAGCGGCTTCGGTCTCCCGATCGCCTGTGTGGGCGCAGCGAAGAGTGATGGTCGTCTTCGAGTGACCGGGGAGCCTTGTGACCACGGGAAGCGGCGTTCCCTGCATGACAGCATAACTGGCGTATCTGACGCAGATCGTGGAGGCGCATGTCCGGCAAGCCGGCGTCGTCGAGGATGCAAAACCGAAACTTTGGTGACCACGTTGCGGATGATGTGAATTGTGGTCATGCTTGATGAAAGGCCTCAGGCCGAACGCGGGGAAAAATTGCCAGGATCTGCCGGGCGGGCGACGGCAGCTGCAGCCACACCATCCACGGTCCCGTCTCGGCATCTCCGAGGTGGAGATGGCCTTCGCAATAGCCCCTTCACGGGGGCGACACGATCTCATTACTGCGGTATCCGGTCAGGAACAGGAGGCGGATGATCGCCACATGCGCCGGTCAACGCGGTTCGTGACCTTGCAGTACGCACCAGGTCTGGTGCTCTTTTTCTTCGGATCAGAAGTGATCCCGTCCGTGCCGTCGATACCGCCTGAGGCCCTTGCACGGATTGCTTCCTTCAGGTCAGCATCCGTAGTCCTACGCACGGGCTATGATGACCGAAAGGACCGGTGCCGACCGGTCGGCGGCAACCGGAGTGGCGTGGAGAGAGGCGAGCCACTCCAGAACATCGGTCAATGTGCTACAACCCGCTCAAGGATCTTCTCCAGACAGGCGTCGAGATCGCGGCTCAAATCCCGCGGGCTGAAACGCATCACGGACCAGCCCTCGCACTGGACGGCAAGGTCACGGCCCGCATGTCTGTCCTTGCCGTTCCCGAACGCCACGCCGTCGTATTCGATATCGAGCCGGATGCCGTTGTGTTCGACGGCGAGGCCGAGCCGATGCCCGCCGACCTTGACGTCCTCCTGAACCTTGATGCCCGCGTCACGCAGGCGATCACGCAGAGCAAGCTCCAGAGGGCTGCGGCAGCCCGATTCCTCGAGGCGGGCGGCGTAGTTCGCCAGATCGCACAGCACGTTTTTGTGGGCCCGGCATGCTTCGGGGTCTCCGACTATGACGAGGCGCCTTTTCGCGCGGGTGAGGGCGACATTGACGAGATTGCGATTGGCGGCGAAGCGGACTTCGGGCTTGGACAGCCACCGGTCGATGACGGGCGAGAAATACATGACGTCCCTCTCGTCGCCCTGGAACCGATGGGCCGTGGCGACCGGCAGGGTCTCGCATTCGCGGTCATTGAGACTGGCCCTGAGGAGTTCTTCGACGAGTCTGGCCTGTGCGGCGAAAGGCGTGACGACACCGACGTCGCAGCGGTTCCTCCGGTAGATCGGAAGGTCGCGCTTGATGGCCTTGACGACTCTCTCCGCTTCCATCCTGTTCATGCGGCTTCGTCCGTTGGGCTCCCTCTCGCTCCTGCCGTCGACGCGTATCCACTCGATGGCCGGCAAGGCCTCCGGCGGCGCGGCCGTGCTGCACAATTCGAGCCTTCCTTCGTAGAACTGTTCGTTCGAAAAGCCGATGATCGCGGCGTGTGAGCGAAAGTGAAGATCGAGGAGAATCGGACGACCGGCCGGAACGCGGGATGCAGCCAGGGAAAAGCAGCTGGTGTGGATGTAACTGAGTTCATGGGCCTGGGCATCCGTCAATCCGGACTTCAGCGCGATGAGGCGCTCGCGATCGGGATTGAGCGATTCGATGTGGACCAGCTGGTTACCGTCCCCGATGATGAGGGCGCGCTTGCCGCGCACCAGAACCGGCAGCGCCGAGGCCACATCGCACTGGGACGCTTCGTCGATGACGACCAGGTCGAAGAGTCCGGGTTGGAGGGGCAGGTTCGTGCGCATGGACAGGTTGGTGACCGCCCATACCGGCAGGGCGGGCAGGGCGTCGGGCACGGTCTGGAAGGCCTTCCTGCGCGCGTTCATGTCCTGCTCCTCGCCTCGGTCCCTGTGCGACATGCGCCTGATGCAGGAGGCCAGTTCACGCGCCTTCCCGAGCGCTACGGGATCTTCATGCCGGATTTCGTTCCACCGCGCGCCCAGCAGCCGGCAGCCGGCCCTGATGCGCTCGTCGTTGTGTTCGTGCAACCGGTCATCGAAGTCATGCTTGCGCGGCAACGCGGAAAGGCTGCTGCGAATCTCGTCGATCCGGCGGCGATGGCCGGCGGCGGCCTGCAGGGCCTCGACAACCTGTTCGACCGGCCGGAAGATGCGCCGCGGCTCCTTCGTGCGCTGGGGCTTGCCGTTGACAGGGGCCAGGCATGCCTCGACGTCCGCACCGCCGGTGCCGAGGAGATCGACGACGCGGCGCAGCGCGTGGCGGGCATCCGCCAGGCGCCCTCGATGACGGCGCCGTTTGCCGAACCAGCCGAGGCGGGCTCCGAAGGCATCGAGGGCGAGGCAGGCAACCCCCAGGGCGACTTCAAGTTGCCGAAGGTCCGCGTCCCGCCGTGTGCCCGGCGGCAGAGTTTCGAGAATTGCCGCGAGCCCGGCTCTCCGGTTGGCGAGTTCCGCGCTGAGCCGGGTCCATTCGCGCAGTTGCTCGTAGAGCGGACGAAGGGAAGTCTCGACCTTGCGCCATGCCTCGCTGCCGGCACCGGCATCAAGGCCCCGGGAGGCCGGCTTGAGCGCGCGGTCAATGTAGTCGGCGACCTCTTCGCGCTCGCCTGCCTTGCCGGCGTGGACGACAATGGAGCCGGGCGAGGCGGAGCGCAGCCTTTCGGCCACGACTTCCACGGCGCTGTTGTTCCTGGACGCGAACAGCACGGTCTGGCCCTTGGCCACCGCAGCAGTCACGACATTCACCAGGACCTGGGACTTGCCGGTCCCCGGCGGGCCCGTCACAACCGTGAAGTCGCTCACCATTGCCGATTGGACGGCCTCATCCTGGCGCAGGGACGACTCGCGGATGATGGGATGAGGCTCGCGCGGCAGCGCGTCGGACGGAAGCGCCCGACCGAGAAGGACGGCGGCCGGGCCGGTTGAGAGCATGTCAGGGTTGTTGACGATCTGCGCTAGGTCCGTAACCAGGCTGCGCGTGATGTGGGCGCCTGCTGACGTCGTCATGACGACGCCGGCGTTGTGGATCCCCGTGAACTCCGCTACCGGCGAGAGCGCCTCGGGATCGAGCTCACCTAGACCGTCGATGCCTTCTTCCTCAAGGGCGGCGAGAAGGGCGTCCGCCCGCTCGGCAGGGGTGGCGGCCTCCTCGATCGCCGGGTTGCCGTTGATCGCCGCCACCACTTCGTCACGGGATTCCCGGACGAGACCGAGAAGATCGAGGGCAAACGGATTGAGGTCGACGCGAGCATCCAGGGTGTAAAGCGTCCAGGTCTCGTCGGTCCCGTTGAGCTGGACCGGGACAATCAGGAGGGGCGACAACACGAGACCGCCTCGCCGGTTCTCGGGGTCGACTCCGGCAACCAGAGGCCAGCCGGCCAGCAGAGGCGCTCCGATTGCCGTCTCGCGGACCCGGAACCACCCATGGTGCGGCGACGCCTCGGTCAAGACGAGGGGTTGATGGAGCGGGCTCGGCGTATCCTCGAGCACGATGTATTGGGCGTCTTCCGCGTGTTTCGTGTGGTTACGCCTGAAGCGGAGCTGCAGCACGGCCTCCGCCTCGACGCACGCGAGATAGAATGAGGCGATGGACGAGAGCGAACCTTCGTGGTCGACGCTGGTGGCGTCGACCCTGGTCTCGCCCGCGCGAAGTCGGAGCGCGCCGCGGTGTTTCTCAAGGCGGCCCCTGATCCAGACACGCGCGCCGTCGGGCGGCGCGAAGGCGGGATCCCACCATACGACCGGCAGGAGACGGCCGCCAGCCTCCATGACCAGCGTCGCCCGAACGGCCTTTCTCCTGATATCTCCTCTGTCGTAGCAAAATTCCCGCCGGTCGCGAACGGTTCCGGTCGTTTCGATCATCCGGTCCACAGTCAGCGCCATTCCCGTCTCGCTTCTACTGCCAGAAAGTAAGCCTGATCGGGACGCTCGGCGGCGCATGTGCCTCGCCACTTGACCGCATCAGTTCACCGGCGGTCGCCAGGGCTGGCGCGACCACTTCCGGGCCGCTCTCGATCACCGTCAACAGCACTCGCGCCGCGCGGTCGGGAACCCGGCGGCCCTGTTCCCAATCCTGGATCGCCCGTGCGTCGAGCCCAAAACGGTTGGCAAACTTCTGCTGGCTCAGGTTCATGCGCCTGCGCAGGGCGACGATCCAGCCGGTCGCGGGGTCGTCCACGATCCGGCGCGGCATCGCCGTCTCTCGCCACGCACTTGGGCGAGGATCTCGACGAGCGCCGCCTCGAGTCCACGGTCGGTGTCCGTGCGTTCGGTGCTCATCTCCGCCTCTCTCGTTTAATGTTTGTCGTCAGCCGCGCCTGCGTCCTGTCATCCGTCACCGAGGAGCAACAGCAATCAGGGAAGGAGCTACAGGATCGCGATGATCAGTCCACCGAAGCCGATTTGGAGACCGACCATGCGCCAAGTCAGGCGGGCCTCCATGGCGGCAATATTCGTTTGCAATAGAGCGATATCGGCCTTCGTGGCCTGGTTCTCCTGGCGATCATCGACCGCGGTCTGGATCGCGTCGTCATGCGTCTCCGCCATGTCGCGATCGACGCCTGCGGTCCCCAATCGGCGAAAATCTGCCAGGGTGTCACCCATTGCGCGCCTCCGAATGCAGAAACCTGAACGCGCCCGTCCGGATGTTCAAGAGGTTTGAGCATGCGGCTTTGCCGCACAAGGCGCAATATTGCCGATCAGCCCGTTAGTGAGAAGGGCTACTCCTCACTGTTTGTTGTGACCTTTCCGCAGCCACCACGATCCTCGTACAGCCGGGGTTGGGTCCCGCAGTCATGATGTTCAGGCTTTCTGAGCTCAGTCAATGTCAGGTGAGACGAAAGGGGGGTCGTGCGCCGCCGATGTCGTGGGCGAGGCGAGGGTTTGTTCCGGGATAGTTGGATTCGGTCTGATTGAGTTCGTCGATCAGCGGCAGCAGTGTTCTTTCGGTTGCATTGTTGGCCAGACCGAGGATGTTGACCCCCCTTGTCATGGTCCGGCAGGACGCTGGCATCGGCGGTCATCAGGGCGGCGATGAGGGTGCGTTCCAGTGACGAAAGGTGTCGATAGCGACGGTGCCAGATCAGACTTCTGTGGGACATCGACATGGAAGACCCGCCAGTCAGTCACGGTCAAGGGGAGTATCGCCTCACTTTTCACCGCGACGACTGGTCCGTGGCCGTTACCTTGATCGCCGAACGCACGGCCACGCGCACCATGTCCCGGCCGCAGGGCCGCTTCGAGATCACTTTGAATGACGAAACACTCCGGTCCACGCGAGGTCGCCTGACATCCCGCTCACCTGTTCCTGAACGGTGTTCGTTCAGTCCATGGGGAAGCGTATGACTATACCTCCCATCACGTCGCCAACCTTGAAATCGGTGCGCCGCGCGTCTTCGTGGTTGTTGTGACACATGACACAGGCCTCGGCGACAGCAAAGTCGGGATAGACGGCAGCAAAATAGCGCTCCCCTCCCAGTTCCTCTTCGCCGTAGAAGGTCTCTCCGGGATTGGCGGCGACATACTCCAGGCCTTCCCGCTCCAGGTCGGTCCCGGGACCGTTCATGGCATTGACCGGTTCGAGCGACAGGAGCGCGTATGAAAAGGACTCCGTCTCTTCCATCACCTTCTCGGCGCCAAACCGGAACATCTGCGCCGGCAAAGGCAGCGCCATGTTGTCCTGGAAGTGCTCCGAGGCGGTGATGATCTTGTCGTCCACGGTCAGGCGCTGGATCACCATCTTCGTGTAGACCGCGCGGTCTGCGGACATCACCTGGTAGAGCATGTCCGCGACGTCAGGATAGGAAACTCCGTCTTCCGCCACTGCTGCTGTCGCCAGAGTCAAGGCGGCACCCAGCATCATGGCATGGCGCCTGCGACACTGAAGCTTCATGCCGATTCTCCCCTTCGAACGTGTCAGGAACCATTATCCTCCATCGCCGATACCGCGTGGCGCACCGCCCATTCAATGCTCGGAACATGGATGGCCGGACGGCCCGTGAAGTTGGCCGCCACGAGGTCGGGGTCCGCCAGGGCATCAACGGTAAATCCAAGCCCGTGGCAGTCGAGGCAGACGGTCCGGATCATCTTCTCACTGGGCCTCAGCGTATCATTCTGGTTGTGGTTGATCATCACTTGGTCACGAAACTCGACAGCCGGCATGTGACAGGTCGCGCACGTCACCCCCGTGCCGGGCGCCGTCGCGCCGGAGAGCTCCGCCAGCCACAGATCGTGGTGAGGGCTGCCGACAAATGCCTGTGTATGGGAATCGTCGTGACAGGTGAGGCAGGACTCCACCGCGGCAAACGCGACATCCACCGAATGTGGCTGATGACATGAGTTGCAATCCAGAACCCGGTGGGCGGCTTCGAAACGCATGGGTATCCGTGCTTCGGCAACGGTCATGATGGCAGGGTAAGCCGGATCGGCCAGCCAGGCGGCAAGTGTCTCCGACAGGTCGCCGCCCGCCAGACTACGGGGTGCGGCAACGAGAGGATGCTGGCGCATCCCGTGCCGGCCGCGCACAAAGGTATTCGCCTGTTTATCATGGCAATTGGCGCACACGCCGGTCGAGGGTGCAACGATCCAGTTTGCCTCAACATCTGCGAGTGATGCATCGTTTCGCGCGTCCGGCGCATGGCAGGCAGAACAGTTCACCCCTGCACTGGCGTGCTCCGACTCGGCCCACTGATCGGCGACGCCCCGGTCGGCCATCGCTTCAGGAGGAGCGACAGCCTCGGACTGCACATGATCCCTGCGAAGATTCGGGGAGCGCAGAATGGCGGCGAGCGCATGTATGGGGTTGGTCGCCAGCCAGGGCTCGTCGGCATGCGCGACCAGGAAATCGGAATAGAGCGCCCGGTTGTCATGGTAGTTGTGACACCCTGATGTTGCGCAGCTTGCAAAGTCGAGACCGGCGTGGCTTGGCCGCAGCATGCGCACGTCCCGGTCGCCTTCGGAATGACAGGCCACACAGAAATCCATGGCCACGGTGACGGCGCCCTTGCGGGTGAGCTCGGGGAGGTGCTCTGCGTGGCAGGTCGTGCACAACCGCGCATCGAGTGCTTCCCGCAGGAAGGTCATTCTGGGATTGCGAAACTTTGCGGGCGGATGGCTGTCGCGCGCCTCGTCAAGTTCGACCTCGTGGCAACCGAGGCAGGACTTGTTCAGTGCCTTGCTGGCCGCCCTGGTGCTGCTGAAAGGAGGTGCGGCATGGCAGGTCTCGCATGCCATCTCGATCTGGTGATGGGCATCGCTGGTGGCTCCGATCAGAAACAGCATGCGATCGCCTCCCGCCACCATCACAACGACGGCGAGAATGACGGCAACAAGGCTCGCCCCGACCCAGACACCCCTGAATACCGGATGACGCCACACGGAGCAGCCCGCCCTGATCTGGTGCAAGGGTGGAAGGCCATCCCGTTCCGCAAACCGGGAGGCCATATCCGCACGGTTCACATCGTACACGGAGCCATACGATGCGGAAACAAGATGGATGACGTCGTGAGGCGATCCCACATCATCTGTGAACTCCGAAGAAAGGTCTGATGTCCAGCCGGTTGCCGTCGCTCAAATCCTTCCCCGCCTCTTGCGGGGATGGTTCAGCCGACAGCAGGGTTGGTCACGCCTTCTCCGAATCCCCGCTCCCGCCCCTCGTGGGAGTGATTAACGCTCGTCGACAATACGAGGAAACGAAGATCAATCTTCCTCGAGGAATTGTCTTCGCCTATGGCAACATGGCACTTTGTCACCGAACCATTAGCGCTCCTTCCTCATTGACCTCATTGAGAGTACCCAATGTCGAAGTGACCGATCGCTGATGGAAACTGCACGATTCGCAACGTCTTGTGTGGAGTGCGGACTTGAATGTCCCGAACAACACGGAACGCCAGAAACTCAGCCTCGTCAGTAACATGGTGTTGTCCGTCGAGCCCGAAGAACACTTCGGGACGGGCATGTCATGGATGACGATAGCGATCGGCCGGAGAAGCAATGGGACGTGAGGGCTCGCCTTTGCCGTGCTTTCGCACCACCAAAATCGAAGCGTGCATGTCCGGTGTCGAGATGCCAACCCTCACCGTTCTTGAACGAGGAATGCCGCAATGAGCCTTGATGTCTCCTGTCATCACGGTGACAGGAGACCTGTGTTCCAATGGTGCCTCCTGAATCGTCACCGAGGAGACATCGCCCGTGGAAAGAGCAGCTGTCAACCCCTGGCCTTGGTCGTTGCGCCTTGGCTACAACCAGGCCGAAGTGCTTGTCGGCGCAACCAGGCATCTGGTCTGTGCTGGCCAGACCTCCGTCGATGCTTGCGGCAACCCGGAGCACCCAGGAGACATGCGCCGTCAGTTGGCACTTGCCCTCGACAATCTGGAAGCCGTTCTGAGCGCTGCTGACATGGGCCTTGCCAACGTCGTCAGGCTCAACATCTATACCACTGACGTGGACGAGGCTCTGCAACACTTTGATGTTGTGGGGGCACGATTCGGGCCTGTTCATGCAGCGCCTCCGATGACCCTCCTTGGTGTGACCCGGCTTGCAATACCTGTGTTGATGATTGAGATTGAGGCGACGGCTGCCGACTGAACCACCGGAATACACGCGCCTTTTGAGTACGTCAGACATCATGGCCAAGCTTGCGTCCATCCCAACCGAAGCCTTGTTGAACGCAAGGCACAGGCATCGGATGAGAGTGGTCGTGTGGCAAGGCATCAGCCCTGGATGAAGCCGATGAGGCGTGCCGAAAGACTGTTCAGACTGGTCAACGAGATGCGAACCCGGAACGTCAGTCGCGCATACGAACTCGCGGAGCATCTGGACGTCAGCGTCAGCACGATCTATCGCGACATTGCCCACCTCCAGGCCTCCGGCATGCCGATTGAAGGTGAGGCCGGAGTTGGTTACCTGCTGCGGCCAGGCTTTGACCTGCCCAATGTGGCGTTTACTCACGACCAGGTCGATGCACTCGCTGTCGGTCTTTCCTTCGTGGAAAGCAGCGGCGATCCGGTTCTGGCGACAGCGGGGCGCGAGGCGCGCGCAATAATCCAGGCAAGCATGCCCGAGCCGGAGGAACGCAGACTTGCTGATGCGCCGTACTTCAGTCTTCAGATCAGAAGGGGAGCAAGGCCGCATGTGTCGTTGGTTCGCCAGGCAATTCGCCGGCGACAGATCGTACATCTCGACTACCGGGACGGATGTGGGAGCCGGACAGAGCGTCGCGTACGTCCTCTGGTGATCTGGAATCTTGTCGATGGCTGGATGTTCTCTGCCTGGTGCGAACGTCGACAGGACTTCCGTACATTCCGGTTTGACCGCGTGGCAAGTCTCGCGATTCCAGGAGACGTGTTCGATATGGATGACGCGAGAGGCCTGCGCGCCTTCCTGGAATCGGCCGGGTGGAGAGGGTGGCTGCCGTGACGTCGAAGTTCGGACTCTGCACCGTGTGCAATGTGACTCAGCTGAAGTGAAAGTGCTCCGGATTCGGTGTTCTGGTCCGATTCCAGTACTCGAGAAGCTTGAATGGCCAGTTCTGCGTAACGCGTCCCGCCCTGCTTTTGTACCAGGTGCGCACGTTCGGTGCGCCCCAGGCCACCTGCAGATTGCCCTCGTCGATGACCACGTTGTAGGCGTCGTGGACCTCCTTGCGGCACTCCAGGCTGCGGTATCCGTTTTCGAGCAGCATCCTGATACAGCCCCATGACGCAGTGCATGCCGCACTCCGAGAAGAAGATGGTGCTGCCGGTGATGACGATGTTGGTGTTGGGTCCGTAGAGGCAGAAGAGATTGGGATATCCAGGTACGACGATGCCGAGGTAAGCACGAGGATCGTCTCCCCAATGCCTGCGGAGGTCCTGCCGGTTCCGGCCTCGGATTCGCATGGGCCACAGGAACAGGCTTACGCACGTCCCGGTCCCGTCCCGTCCACCTCACGATCGTCGGAAACCCCGGGGACAGGAAACTGTTCGTCCGCATGACAGATCGACCATCGCTGTCGGGCCTCTCTCGGCCGACCCAGCCCACAATCAACTGTCGGTCTGAACCCTGGGCCGCCATGCTCCACACTCACACGGTGTTCCAGACCCATGGATGGCCTAAATGCGGCGAGTTACACCGCGCTCAGAGGGGAGCATGAGAAAAGGCGGTTGGCGACACGAGGAGTTTGGCGTGCCGCTTTGGCGCGAGGCCGAGTTGATTGAGCTCGACCTCACAAAGCGGATCACGCTTCGTGTCAGACGCTCGGTGCGGGAACGCTACGTCCGTACGCAACGAAGACCGCATTGATCAACGATGAGTGGATGGTTGGCGAACTGGGACTGTCGTCACCGGAGGAGTCCGGGAGCTCCGAGGCCACCTGCAAGAGAATATAGGGGATTATCCCCGCTACTTGACAGAGAGCCGGAGACCGTCATGATGGGTGGATGGAAGAAGCAACATGGGCCATGCGGGTGTGGGAATGGGTCGGTCGCGAACTCATCGAGTTTGGGGCGCGCTGGCTCATCGTTGTGCTGATCATGTTTGGCTTCGGAGGGTGGGTCGGGCATCGCTATCACGCACTGAAACGCGATGTTGCTGACCTGCGGAACGAACTGAAAGGCGTTGCTGTGCCAACGCAAGAAGCACGGCCAACTGCTATGGAGGGTGTGTCGGTGGTAGTGATGGCGCCCGATGGCGAAGTCTCGTCCTACCTGAATTGCCGGATCGTTCCGCCCAGACCGGAAGACGGCGCACCTGCCGCGCAGGTCTACCTCGGGAACAAGGTCGGATGACCCTCATGGTAGAATGTCTGGATCCATCACCAGACAGCAGGGGAATATATCCGCATGGAGACCAAGCACATGCTTTGGTGCCGCGCGCCCGGCGCGTTGGCTCCGCGCTCCGAGTGGGATGCGTACCTGGCTTATCTCGAGAAGCTGCCGCCTACCCTGGAAGTCATGCAGGAGATCAAGAGAGCCCGCAGTTGGGCCGGGGTAGTGCACCTGACGCGGGCCGAGATGCTGCCCCATCTCAAGATCAACGGACCTCGCCGGTGAGGTAACGGCAGGTGGCTGAACCGAACTTCGCCAGCGAGACGGTCTGGACCGGCGACAACCTGCCGGTCATGCGCGGCATGAACGATGCCTGTATCGACCTGATCTATCTGGACCCGCCGTTCAACTCGAACCGGGACTATGCCGCGCCGATCGGATCGATAGCGGCGGGGGCCGCGTTCAAGGACACGTGGACACTCGACGACGTGGACGTGCACGAACACGGCGAGCTGGCGGATCGGAACCCCGCCGCCTATGCCGTCATCGAGGCAGCGCGCCAAGCACACGGCAAGGCGATGCAGTCCTACCTGATTTTCATGGCGGTGCGGCTGCTCGAAATGCGGCGCATCCTGAAACCGACTGGCAGCATCTATCTGCACTGCGATCCGACAGCATCGCATTATCTGAAATTGCTCATGGACGGGATTTTCGGGAAGGGGCGATTCCGAAACGAAATCGTGTGGTGTTACAGAAAGTGGTCCGTCAAGGCCGGTCAATTTGCGAGAAATCATGACGTCATCCTGTTTTACGCAGGGACGGATCATACTTTCAATCCGCAGTTTGTTGACCCATCTCCCGGAACGGCGAAACGGTGGAAAGGCAAACGGCAGAGAGCGGTTTTCGTGGACGGTGTTCGACAAGCGACTTCATCTGATGAAAAGGCGACATCTCCATGCCCTGATTGGTGGGAGATTTCTGTCCTAAATCCCAACGCCAAGGAACGCACCGGCTACCCCACACAGAAGCCGCTCCCCTTGTTGGATAGGATCATCAAGGCATCGAGCAATCCCAGAGACATGATCCTCGATCCGTTCTGCGGGTGTGCGACAGCGCTGGTTGCCGCTGACAGGCTCGCGAGGCAGTGGGTCGGGATAGACCTATCGCCACTGGCGGTGAAGCTGGTGGACGAGAGAATCAACGACGACAGGACAGATCCCAAACATGGCGAAGCGACGAAAGGCAACCTCTTCCGTGCCACGCCCCTGACGGACCCGCCCCTGCGCACGGACCTGGGCGATCTCCCGAACTACCGCACACACCGTCATCGCCTCTATGGGGAGCAGGAGGGCGTGTGCGTGGGTTGCAACACGCACTTCCCGTTCCGCGTCATGGACGTGGATCACATCCTGCCGAAGTCACGGAGCGGGACCGATCATCCCGACAACCTTCAACTGCTTTGTTCGGGCTGCAACCGGAGCAAGGGCAACAAGACCATGGCCGAATGGAGGGCGACTCAATGACCCGGATGGATTGGGTGAGAGAGCGGGCACGCTGCACAGCGGCTCACTACTTTGATGAACTGGTGAAGACCATCAGCCGTGATGTTGAAAGGTTCAACCGGCTGGAGACTACGCAGGAGCGGAAGCGGGGCTTCAAGGTTGTGTGCAACGGGCGAGAATCTATTGAGATCCGCCGCGCCAGGATGATCCGTTACGCTGCCAATCGCATCGAATGGTCGCGGATTGCCGACGATAACGATTTCATTGCTGTCTGGCGCGCCGATCCCGCCATGCACGCAAAGCGGGATTGCTTCTGGAACATGGAAGTCCTCCTGCATTGGAATAGCGAGACCCTGGCCTTCGATATGATTCTCGACGGCGAGGCTCGCACCCTCGACTACATCAGCCAATACATTCTTGGCGACTTCATGCTCGAGGATATGTCATGACCAGAGGCGTCCCTGTACTCGATCCGAAGGTGCACCTCGTCGGTGCCACTCCCGAGAAGCTGGCCCGCGCCCTGCTGCGACAACCGCACTTACGAGCGCGCCGCGTTGCACCGCCCGTTGTCGGCGACGAGGTCCCGGTAGAGGAGGTTGCGGCCGACGAGGCGAGCAACCGTGTCCCGCATCTGGACGATGGTGTCTGACTCGCGATGGTTGTGCTTGCCGGCAAACTCGGAGACGTAGCGCTGCAGGTGCTTCGGCGAAATCTTGTGGAACGTGCCCTTGTGGGCGCGCTTGAGCATGGACCAGAAGGACTCGATGCCGTTCGTGTGGGCCATGCCCTTGACGTACTCGGAGACCGAGTGCTTGACCGTATCGTGCGGGTTCGGAATGCCCTCATAGACCTTGGCCTCGTCGGTGTAGACCACCGTGTCGGGATCGGTCACGTCATCGACGAACTCATGGAGCGTTGCCGCGTCCGTGGCATCCACCACTTCCGCTTGAACCTGATTGCTGGCCCGGTCCTTGGCCCCGACCACGGCCACCTTGCCAACCGCGCCCCGGCCCGTATCGGCCAGTTCCTTGCGCTTGGCGTTCGACATGTTCCGGCGCTTTCCGCTGAAATAGGTCTCGTCGATTTCCACCGGACCATCAAACGGCTCGTCGCCGTCACAGGCCCAGGCTTCGCGAATGCGATGCAGCATGAACCACGCGGTCGATTGCTTCACGCCAATATCCCGCCCCAACTTCACGGACGAAACCGACTTGAGGTTCGTCAGACAGAGATAAATGGCGATGGCCCATTTCCGCATCGGCACATTCGAGCGAGCCAGCGGTGTACCAGTCCTGACCGAGAAATAGGACCGGCAGTCCGAACACCAGTACGGCATCGGCTTCGCGTTCGGAACTTCGCGGGTTCGGGTCGATCCGCATTTTCCGCAGTAACGCCCGTCATGCCACAGCACATCCTCGAACCACGCAACCGCCGCGTTCTCGGTCGGGAACATGTCCATCAGTTGAATGATGGTGAGGCCGTTGCGGTAGGTTTTTCCAGCCATTTCATATCTCCTGCGTTCAAGAGAGATATAGGGATTCGGAGATCAAATGTCAAGTAGTAGGGATAATCCCCAGAATTTACCCTGCCCCTCGAATGCAACCTTGGCTCCATCATCAAGCGGATGTGCGCCTGCCAGAGGCAGGATGGCTCAGTAGAGATAAACGACGAGAATGTGGATGATCACGAGTGCCGGCAATGGCACGAGAGCGTAGAGGTGCAGACGAAAGGCGAGAACGCGTTGCCTGGGCGGGATGCCAAGTTGCCGCATCAGCGAGGCTCCGTTCATCACGATTCCGGCCAGGCCACCGAGGACAAGCATCCCGAGGTAACAAGACATCAGGGCGGCATTGATGTTGGCGCCGAAACGAAATCCGGTGTGAGTGAAGAGGACGCCAAGACACGCCACCCCGAGTCCGGCGTGAACAAGACGCCATGTATTGTGGGTCGCGAACTTCCCGTATCGTCTGGCCACCACCGAAGCAACGCCACCGACGGTCAGGGCAACAAGGACATAGCCGCTCCACTGTTTCCAGGCACTGTTGAACCAGAGCCGTTCAGCCAGACCGGGGCCGAAGTGATCGGGAACGGGGACGCGTGGCACCAGGAACATCATCACGCCTACGATGCCGGCTGTTGCGGAGAGAACGAGGAGCAGCCTGCGAAACCGCGTGGTGCGGGTACGCACGGCCCGCAGGGTCGCACGCTCGATCTCGGCAACCGCGCCGGCCACCTCGCGTCCGACCAGATCCATCCGCCGCAGCTGATCGATCCGCCGCTTTGCCCGCCTGAACTGAGGTGGTGTCAAGATATCGGGAAGGACACCGCAAGCATCCGTGAGGGAAACGAGCGCCACGTCGCGGGGATCGGGAATGTCCTGCGAGAGCAGGACGCCGGCAACATCCTGCCGGGCGCGGCGCAACCATCCGGCATCGATCACGTGACGTGAAGGCCACGCCAGCAGACCCCGGCGCCGTTCGAGGATGCCGCGTACCGCCAGACTGGCCAACGCGCTGTCGTGGACGGTGTCCGTCATCCCGGTCATGAGCTTCCTGATCCATGTCCCTGTCGCCTGGTTCTCGGCACCGGCAGAAATCCTCGCTAGAACATCATCAAGAATCGGATCGCCGGTTGGTGTTGCATCACTCACGAAGAGGCCGTCGGGATCCGTATCGATACGACCGGCAAACGCCAGGTCCATCAGCACTGCACCGGCGAGCGCACAGTCCAGAATGTCCTGATGCACTGCGAGGGGTGTGCCGTCCTCGTCGCTCAACAGAAGCAGCAGCTCCTCGGTCAGGGTCATCATCACATTGCCACAATCCATGGTGCCGCGCGCTCTGGCAAGACCCTCCAGTCAATGCGCATCGCATATCTGCCGGTTCGCTTGACTGCGCCTCGCATTTATCGCGTTGGTCGATGTGTTCGGCGGCTTCATCTGACAATACTGTGTTGATTCGGTGGACACGGGTAGACTCTCTCATGTACAGTTCCGACGAGGAAGTCCTTCCCAGTGTAGGCTGCCCCGCCACAACCAAAGGACCGTGGCGGGGCAGTAGCCGTGTTCTGCGTCAGGGCAGCACGCAATGAAGGTTCGGCAGTATTTCCCCGCCAAACTGGATGTAGGGCTCAACGTTGTCTTGCGACCAATCTTCACATCCAGAAGGACAAGGAATTCTTGTTGACCTGACCGCTGGCGCTGGCAAGGTTCAAGCGCATTCGCCCGCGAAGAAAACGCACTGCAGGGGCCGATAGAAACAGACTGGTTGCTTCGATATCGTCAGGAAAAAAACACTGAGCGTCACCGCGATCACTGATGGTACTGCAATCGCATTGGTCAAGGTGACTTTTCAGAGTAGTGCGGACTGCATCACTCCAAGCCTTCGCTCCGCTCAAGCCTGCGGTGGGAACGGCCTGCCTTCTCTGCTATGGTCACCTGCCTATCATCCTGGTCCTGTTGACTGGTGATTTCGAGGGTCGAGAGCTCGTTGCCGATAACCATATTGAGTGTCTTCACGAGACCATCAAGGTCATCCGTCAGCAGTACTCGCGTTGTTGCGGGCCGGGTGAGCTCAACAAAGAACGTCGCTTGCCCGAGATGGTTGGCGCCAACTCCCGCCTCAGGTCATCACTGCCGGTGCAGGTCAAAGCCGCCAATCTCGCGGAATCAATCCGCGTTTCTCGATTTCTCTCCATAGGGTGCTTACGCCTGACACGATCTCGGCAACGTAGTTTTGCCGTGATTCTTCATTGGCCAACAGGGCGAGCTGCTCGCGGGTAGTATGTTTCAGATTGAGATCGCTCGGCGGATACCGATACAGGGCCCAGTCAGCGTTGCTTTCCCATCCTCGGAGATTTTCCCTTAATCTCCGATAACTCTCATTACTCGCTCCTTCTTTACATTTGATCCCAAAGAAAATGTAGTCTCCTGTTTCGACACCGAGCCTGGCATTGTCGTCCAGGTCGTAGTACAGGCCGTGCCCACCGTAACTCCTGTAACCGGTTACGAAGCGCCTTATCCGTGCTTCGGAGATTTCCGACTCGTTGGACTTGGCCGGAAGGCCAGGCACCAGGGCCTGTAGTCCTTCGTCGATCTCATGCCATAGTTCTTCCAGGAGTGAAATCCTGGCCTCAACCATGGCCTCCCGCAGGTCGTGTATCAGAAGAAGGTTGTTGTCTTTCAGGCAGAGTTTCTTCAGGTCGTTCATATAGGCCCCACTGAGGTCTGCTCCCGTGATCTTTGCGATCAACCGCAGATATTGCGCAAGTGATTCCCGCAGTTCAGGTTCTTCACAAGCTCGCTGCTGACAACCCATTAACCAGGGGACGAGGTCGTCCTTGTAGGAGATGCACTGATAGTCAACCTCGCCCGCACTGTCTTGAGAGGCTTCCCGGCCATCCAGTGTCAGGTACAGGATGTGCCGTTCGAATTCTCTCATCTGCTGGGAATACCGTTGCAACTGCCGAGGCTGATCGTCAGCCCATATCTTGTTTTCGATGATTATCGCCTTCAGAGACGACTGGTCGGAAATCAAGATATCGATATTGCTCCATTCCCGATCGACTGTTGCACGGTCATGATCGAATTGCCGGATACCGAACTGATTGAGAAACGCCGCCAGGTTTTCTCGAGCTGCGCCGGGAAACTTCCGATGATCGAGTAAGGCCGTTAGAAATCGGGAGTGGAGATTGACTTCATCGTGTTCGCTGCGCAGGACCGAAAACAAGTTGAAAGGCTCCTGGCGACCGGCCTCATGCCGGTCGTGGAATCTCGCTGCCTTCTCCAGCAATAATCGAAAGCTGTCGTTCATAAAGGTAGTCTGCATCGCTCACCCAGGACTAGACGGTCGGACAGAGATAATGAAAGGGACGTAAAATTGGTTCGCGCGGAGATTCGATCCTGAACGAGAAGATATCATGCGTCGTTGACTCGGTCCATTCCTAACTGTCGTGCATTCCTAATTGTCGTGCATTTGGCGTCAACGACATCTCAGATCAAGTCAGCATCAAGGCGGACTCGGACCGGTCAGTGGCTGTGAACGAGTTTGAGGTTGTACCGCCAAACGACCGTCAGCATCGCGAGCAGTGCTGAAGTCAATGCGGCAATCCGCTCGACGGCGACTTCGGTCTTGCGCTCGCTTGTGTGGGCGTAGGTCATGGTCGAGAGTTTCGACGCCCACTTGTCGTTTCCATTCGGCTGCATGTGATTCAGCCGGTTCATGCCCACGTCGTTGGGTCACTCGGCAATACACCATCACGATGAAGAAGGAAGCTGACGTTTCAACCTGCCAGAGAGAACAAGTCCTTCGTTGACAGCTTGCGCGTGTCCATGAAAGGTTCCTCGGTGATGCGGACGATGTCTGAAAGGAGTGGATGATGTGTTCTGTATGCGGCTGCGGCCATGTTGATGAACGGCACGAAGCCCATGCCCACCATCACCACAAGGGTGACGCGGCGCTGATCGAGATCGAGCAGAGCATTCTTTCGGCGAACGATTCCCATGCGCGCGACAACCGCGACCGGCTTGCGAGGCGCGGCCATGTCGCTCTCAACCTGATGTCGAGCCCGGGCGCGGGCAAGACGACACTCCTTGTCGAGACCATCCGCCGGCTCGGGCACGAGCGCGCGATCGGCGTCATCGAGGGCGATCAGGCAACGTCCCGCGATGCCGAGCGCATTCGTGCCGGCGGCGTGACCGCCGTTCAGATCAACACCGGGCGGGGCTGCCATCTCGACGCCCACATGGTCGGCCACGCCATGGATGATCTTGATCTGCCCCGGGGCGCAGTCGTCTTCATCGAGAATGTGGGGAACCTTGTCTGCCCGGCTGCCTTCGATCTCGGTGAGACGGTGAAGGTTGTCATCCTCTCGGTCACCGAGGGTGACGACAAGCCGCTCAAGTACCCTGACATGTTCGCTGCGGCCGACCTGATGATTGTCAGCAAGACGGACTTGCTTCCCCATGTCGATTTTGACATCGACATGGTCGTCGAGCGGGCTCGTCGTCTCAATCCCGGCCTTGCGTGCCATACCTTGTCGGCACGGGACGGCACGGGCATGGCGTCCTGGCTTGAATGGATTGCCGGCCGGAAGCCGACACCGCCGCTGCGCACCGGCGACGGTGACGCCACGCCGGCGTCCGTGGCGGCACATGCATGAACTGGCACTCGCCCGCAGCCTCATAGACCTGGTTGACGACCACGCCGCCCGGGCGGGCGCCCGGCAGGTGGAGCGCATTCATGTCCGCCTTGGCCAGCTGTCGGCGGTGACGAGGGCACTTCATGTCAGCTTCATTCCGGCATCCAGGGGAACGCGCTGTGAAGGCGCCGTTCTCGAGATCGAGGAAGTCCCGCTGACTGTCAGGTGCTCCCGTTGTGACGGAGTCAAGACACCCGGAGGCCGCTACAATTTCCGTTGTCCGGATTGCGGCATGCCGACGCCCGAGGTGGTGACCGGCCGCGAAGTGCAGCTGGTGGCCATCGAGCTTGAATTGACAGCCCCGAACCCGCCGGGGTGACGGAACGGAGGGTCGGCTGGCCCGCCTCGCCACCGTGCTGGGCAACGACTTCGGGCAGAACGCGGTGCCCGTTGACAGCGAGCGCGACGGCATCCGCATGACCGGTTTTGCCGGTCTTCCGACATTCAACCGGGCCAATACCCAATGCCGGTTCCGGTTCGTCAACGGACGCTCGGTTCGCGACAGCCTTCTTCGGGGTGCTGCCAAGGCCGAGGTGCGGTTTCGCCACGATCGGCAGGCCCGTGACCTCGCGGTGTCCGCCATCCATCGCGCCATCGATCAGCACGGACGCCGTACGTCGACAACCGTCTCGCACGATGCCCTGGCGGCCATGCGCCCGGGCGACACGCCGTTCCCGGGACGCTTGATCGACCATGCCCGGACAACGGTGACGCCCCAGGCAGCCTTTCGCGGCCCGGATCACGACCAGAGGACGACAACGCTTCAGACACCCATCCGCAGTCGACAATCGCGTCCGTACCGGCAAACATCGTCGGCACTATCGACAAGGGAATGCAAAAAGGGGGAGTGCATCCCACGCAGGCACCCACTCCGGCAAGACGCCGTGCCGGGAGTGAACGGTCAACCGAGTGATGTCATCATGGTGGCCCTTGCCTCACCATCATATGTCTTGAAGGCATCGGATCGTGTGACCGATAATGGACCATGGCGGTTTGACCCGCTCTCGCGATGGTGGTCCGGAATTCACTTCCATGTACACAAGACGCTGGCTGGAGTTCACGTCCTCCATACCGCGCGCAACGGCCATCGCGCTTGGTGTTGCCATTTGGGTGATTTTCTTCGGGCTGTGGGAAGCGGCCGTCCTGCTGGCGTGGGTCAACTCCCTGTTCATGCCGCCGCCCCACGTCGTGCTCGTCACACTCTGGTCTCTCCTGACGAGTGGCGATTACCTTGCCGACATCGCCGTCAGTATCTACAGGATCGGCACAAGCTTTGCGGCTGCCTGTCTGGTGGCCACCGTACTCGGCATCCTCATGGGATCCTTCCGCCGCGTCGAAGCCTTCGTCAACCCGCTGGTATCCGCGTGGCGCTACCTCCCTGCACCCTCGTTCATCCCCCTTCTCCTGATGTGGTTCGGCACCGGCGAAGGGCAGAAGATCGCGCTTCTCTTTATCGGTGTTCTCTGGTTCCTCATCACGCTGATCATGGATCACGTCAAGGCTGTCCGCCGGGAACTCATCGAAACCTCGATGACACTCGGGGGGAACCGCTGGCAGATCCTGATGACAGTCGTCGTGCCCGCCTCGATGCCCAATATCGTAGTGGCCATGCGGCAGATGCTTGCCGTCAGCTGGACATACCTTGTCATCGCGGAAATCGTGGCGGCAACCACGGGAATCGGCGCCGTCATGATGCGTGCCAAGAGATTTCTGCACGTCGACAAGATCATGGCGAGCATCATTGTCATTGGCCTTCTCGGCCTCCTGTTCGACTTCGTTTTCCGTATTGTGCACCGCCGCCTGTTCCCATACCTTGACCAAGGGAACCGTTGACGTTCACGTAACCTGGAGAGTTCAGCATGATGAGGAAGATCGGAGTCGTCGCGGTGGCGGTGCTGGCATGTCTTGCCGTGTCCATCGTGTCCACAAGCCGCGTCCATGCCGTTGAGGAGGTGCGCATTGCCGGCCTGACCTGGCCCGGTTACGGGTTCTGGTTCATTGCTGATGAAGTGGGTCTTGCCCCTGATCTCGAGATCAGCTACCAAGCCATCGAGGATCCCTTCCAGACCTTTGCACTCGCGGCGGCAGGCCAGCTCGATGTCGTCTCGAGCACCATCGAGTTCGCCCCCATTGCCGCAGCGGAGGGCATACCCGTCAAGCTCGTCGCCTATGGCAATATCTCCTACGGGACCGACAAGATTGTTGTCGGACCCGGTATCGAGAGCGCCGCGGACCTCGTCGGCAAGAAGGTTGCAGTGCTTGAGGGCGGTCTTGCACAGCTCTACATGGCCATCTGGCTGGAACAGAACGGCGTGGCGTACGACGACGTCGAATACGTCAACCTGATCATGGACGATGCCGCCTCGGCCATGATCGGCGGGGATGTTGCCGCCGCCGAGTTCTGGGAGCCCTTTGGCACACAGGTTCTGGAAGCCCGGGAGGGCACATCGCTCGCGGCCCACTCGCGAGAGCCGTTCTGGCTGCAGAATGCCCTCATCGCGGATGCACTCTTCATGAATGCCGCATTCATCCAGGATCGCCGGGACGTCGCTCTCAAGGCCATGAAGGCCCTCTACGACGCTATCGCGTGGTGGCGCGACAACCCGGCGGAAGGCAACGAAATCATCGCCCGCAGAATGAAAATGTCCCTGGAGGATGTTGAACTCGTCATCGGCAAGGATGGAACCGGCACGGACGGTGGCCTCTATCCCTACTCGTTCATCGAGACCGCCCGGTTCTGCGGATCGGCCCCGGGAGAACCGCCATTTGGCCAGACCAACGGACAGATTGCCGATCACTGGCGCATGACGAATGACTGGTGGATCAAGTTCGGCCTGATGTCGGAGACCATCGATCCGTCCCAGGGAACCGATTGTTCGCTTCTCTCGGACCTTCATGGTTTCGGTTACGAGGGCTGAATTCACAGCGACGTGATCGCCGATGCGCCGGATCCGTTCATGGTCTGGCGCATCGGCCCCTTTCACGGGTTTTGCGCACAGGCGCCGGCATGAATCAGGGTGGACAGAGCGTCAAGAGTCCCAAGCTCTCGGTGTCGGGCGTCTGCAAGTCTTACCGCTCGGGCACGAACCGCAGGATTGATGCGGTCCTGGACATGACATTCGATGTTGTCGACAACGAACTTTGCGTGCTTCTCGGACCTTCGGGATGCGGCAAGTCCACCGTGTTGCGCATGGTGGCAGGTCTCGAGGAGCCCACGGACGGGTCACTCACCATCGACGGCCGCCACATAGAAGGAGCGGGTGGTGACCGCGGCATGGTCTTCCAGTCCTACACGTCATTCGACTGGCTGACAGTCCAGGAAAACGTCGAGTACGGCATGCGCCTCAATGGTGTGCCGAAGAAGGAGCGCAAGGAACGTGCCGATCACTTTGTTGCTCTTGTCCATCTCGAGAAGTTCCGCGATGCCTTCCCGACCCAGCTGTCGGGAGGAATGAAGCAGCGCGTGGCGATCGCCCGGACGCTGGCCAACCAGCCCTCCATGCTGCTCATGGACGAACCCTTCGGCGCCCTTGACGCGGAAACCCGCTGGTCGATGCAGGAACTGCTCATGAACATCATGGAATCGTCGCGCACGACGGTTCTCATGGTGACCCATGACATCGAGGAAGCCATCTTCCTTGCCGATCGGATCGTCTTCATGACGCGCCATCCGGGCCGGATCCGGGAAAACCTCACCACCCGCTTCAAGGCCGGGAACCGGATCACGAACAAGGAAGACGTGATCGACATGGAAGGTTATGCAGAGCTTGAACGGCACATCATGCACATGATGCGCGAGGAAAGCCCCAACAGGGACAACGCGTAGCCACAGGCAAGAGCGGGCACTTTCACGGAAAGCGGACAGGCGGAGCAGTGACATGACACAGGACAACACGATGACGTGGCAGTTCGTGCCGCACCAACACCAGGGACCACAGGAGCATAACGGCCCCGACGATCACATCCGCTCGCCGCGCCTCCACAATGGCACGCTCAAGTCGCCTGGTATCGCCACATTCCTGGGGGCTCCCTATTGCCCCGCAAATCGCGAGGCCATCCGGTCCATGGGCGCAAAGGTCTGCTTTCTCGGCATTCCCTGGGATCAGGGTCAGATGGTGCGATCCGGCACGTCCTCCGGGCCGGCGGGCCTCCGTGAGGCGTCCTCCCAGTACTTTCCCTACATGTTCGAATATGGCGTCGACCTCGTCGAGACCTTCCGGCCGGTCGATTGCGGTGACGTGCCGATCGTGCCGGGCAACAATGATCGTTCGCACGCGTTCATATACGAGTACGTCACGGAGTGTCTCGAAGGCGGAGCCAAGGTCATCTTCTGCGGAGGCGATCATTCCGCACCGATTCCCGGTGCGCGTGCCCTGTCGGACTTTCACAGGAACGGCGCCATCGGCTATCTCCACATTGACTGCCATCTTGACTCGGCGCCGGACTGGGGCGGTATCCGCACCACCAACTGTTCAGGTCCTTCACGGGCATTCGATCTCGACAACTGTGCCGGCGCGAACATGGCGCACATGGGTTCGCGCAACGGCCTCAACCCGAAAGACTGGTACGACTTCTTCGTCGACAACGACGTCCGCCTGATTCCCATGATGGAAGTCGCCGAGCGGGGCGTGGAAGCCTGCACCAAGGAAATCTTCGAGATTGCATGGGACGGAACCGACGCGGTCTACTGTTCCTGGGACACCGACTCCCTCGATGCCAGCTGCATGCCGGGAACAACGGCGCCGGAGTGCTTCGGGATCAAGGCCAGGGAAGCGATCCAGCTTGCACGCATTGCCGGAACCTATGGTGCGGATGTCCTCGAGATATCCGAGCTTTGTCCGATCTTTGATGTCAGCCAAATGAGCATCAAGCTCGCCTGCTGCATGATCTACCACTATCTCGGAAGTCTTGCGAAAACCCTGCAGGATCAAGGCATCGAACCGTGAGGCATCCATCCCGCGTCGACAATCCGCTATCCAACCATCAAGGAAATAGCCAGAGATGAACCCAGCCAAGGTCTACGCACACCTCTTTTCCCCCCAGGGCGGCGATGACGCGGTCAACTATCGGGCGCCCGGACAGATCACCTTCATGCGGGCTGATCACGTTTCGCTGGACCGTGAGGCATTGCGTTCCGCGGGCGTTCGCTATGCCTTCGTCGGAGCGCCCTTTGACGAAGGCAATGTCGGCAAGCCTGGATCCGACGAGGGGCCAAGGGAGTTTCGCCTGGCCTCCCAGGAGTACTTTCCCTACTGGTTCGAGTACCAGGTCGACCTCAATGGCAGCAGTGCCGATTGTGGCGACATCCAGATGCCGAAGGTGAACCCGGCGCTGTCGCGCCAGCGAATCTACGACGCGATGCGCGATATGCTTGCCGCGGGAGTGACACCGATCATCTGTGGCGGCGACAGGTCGATCTCCATTCCCGCAACCCGTGCGCTTTCGGACCATCTGGGCGAGAACGGCAAGATGGGCTACCTGCATTTCGGGGCGCACCTTGATCTTGCCGATGTCTGGGCAGGAGAACGCGAGGTCAGCACCTGTGCTCTGGCGCGAATCAGCGAGCTTCCGAATCTCGACGCTGACGCCATCGGACACATCGGCGCGCGGAATTCACTCAATCCGAAGGACTGGGTGGACCTTGCAGAGGAACGCGGCATTCGCTTTCACCCCATGTTCGAGATGCTCGAACGCGGCGTTGACACGGTGGTGGACGAGGTGACCTCGAGGGTGTGGAACGGCACCGACGCGCAGTACGTGAGCTTCAACTTCAATGTCATGGATGCATCGGTAGCGCCTGGTGTCACCGCAACGGAGCCCGGTGGCCTCGAAGCGAGGGAAATGATGCGTATCGCCGATGCACTCGGACGCCGGAGCAGCATCAGCGTCATCGAAGTCTCGGAACTCTGTCCCATCTTTGACGTGAGCGGAACGACGTCGAGACTTGCCGTGTGTGTCGTGCTGCGGCTCATGGCCGCCGCGGCGAAGGCCCGTGGAGACCTGGTGGACCAGACCATCAAGCGGCCCCGTCCGCAATGAGGATGACGGATCCCATGATGGTTGCACGGGAGAGCATGTGATGTTGCTGACTCCGACTGAAATGGAACGTCTGACCATCTTCACGGCGGCAGAGATGGCCCGACGGAGACGCGCCAGGGGTGTGAAGCTCAATCATCCCGAGGCCGTAGCCCTGATCTGCGACGAGATTCTCGAGAGAGCCCGCGAGGGCGCCACGGTCGCCGAATTGATGAGTTACGGATCGACGATCCTCAGCCATGACGATGTCATGCCAGGTGTCGTCGGACTGGTTCCGATCGTTCAGGTTGAGGCGATGTTCCCGGACGGTACCAAGCTGGTGACGGTTCACGAACCTATCCGTCCTGGCGAAGCCGGCACGTGCGACACGACCCTTCCAGGAGAGCTCGTGACCGCCGACGGCACGATTGAACTCAATGCCGCCCGCGACAAGGTGAGTTTGGTCGTGACCAACACCGGCGATCGCCCGGTCCAGATTGGCAGTCACTACCATTTCTTCGAGACCAACCGGGCCCTGGACTTCGACAGGGAAAAGACTTTCGGCCTGCACCTCGACATACCTGCGGGAACGGCTGTTCGCTTCGAGCCGGGCGAGAGCAGGGAAGTGACTCTGGTTGCCTTCGGCGGAACGGGAGAAGTCGTCGGATTGAACAGCCTCACGGACGGATCCACACGCAATGACGCGAGAAGGGCCGAGGCTCTGCGGCGCGCCCGATCACGCGGTTTCACGGGAGCATGAGCCATGGCCACGATGTCACGCCGCGACTACGCCACCATGTACGGGCCAACGAGAGGAGATGCCGTGCGCCTCGGCGATACGTTGCTTCTGGCTGAGATCGAACACGACCACGCGGTTCCAGGTGACGAGTGTCTTCACGGAGGCGGCAAGACACTGCGTGACGGCATGGGCCTGACAGCGGGCTACGACAGTCCGTCGGGAGCTCTCGACATGCTGGTCTGCAACATCGTGATCATGGACCCGGTTCTTGGTGTGCTCAAAGGCGACATCGGAATCAAGAATGGCCGCATCGTCACGATCGGGAAGGCGGGCAACCCTGCGATCATGGACGGTGTTGACCCGCGCCTCGTGTGCGGGGTCTCGACCACGGTTCGTGATGGAGAAGGTTTGATTGCGACACCGGGCGGCATCGACGTGCATGTTCATTTCGATTCCGCTCAACTGTGCGAACATGCGCTGTCCTCGGGTGTCACCACCATGATCGGCGGATCGCTGGGACCGATTACCGTGGGCATTGACTGTGGTGGCCCGTGGAACGTGGGCAAGATGCTGCAGGCCGCCGAACATTGGCCTGTCAATTTCGGCTTTCTCGGCCGCGGCAGCTCATCGAAACCCCGCTCGCTTCCCGAGCAGCTTGCCGCCGGTTGTCTGGGGCTGAAGATTCACGAAGACTGGGGTGCGATGCCCGCCGTGATCGACTGCTGCCTGCGGGTGGCTGACGACATGGACTTCCAGGTGCAGCTTCACACCGATACGCTCAACGAAAGCGGTTTCCTCAGCGACACCCTCGAGGCCATCAACGGTCGCACCATTCACATGTACCACACTGAAGGCGCGGGCGGCGGCCATGCCCCGGACATCATTCGTGTGGCGGGTGAGATCAACTGCCTTCCGTCGTCAACCAACCCGACAAATCCATTTACGATCAATACGTTCGATGAGCACCTCGACATGACGATGGTATGCCACCATCTCAACCCCGCGGTTCCCGAGGATGTTGCCTTCGCCGACAGCCGGATTCGTCCCCAGACCATGGCGGCCGAGGATGTTCTGCACGATATGGGCGCCATATCGATGCTGGGGTCCGACAGCCAGGGAATGGGGCGCATTGGCGAGGTAGTCTGCCGGACTTGGCAGCTTGCATCGAAGATGAAGGGACAGCGTGGGCGGCTGCCGGAGGAATCCTCGGAACGTGGTGACAACTTCCGGATACGACGTTATCTCGCGAAGTACACGATCAATGCGGCACGCACATTCGGTATTGATGCCTACGTGGGATCGCTTGAGGACGGCAAGCTTGCCGATATCGTCCTTTGGCGACCCGGGTTCTTCGGCATCAAGCCGGAACTTGTCATCAAGGGAGGCTTCATCGTCTGGTCCGCGATGGGCGACAGCGCGGCGTCGCTCATGACGTGCGAACCGATCCGCATGCGCCCGCAATGGGGGGCTTTCGGCAAGGCCAGCACGGCCCTTTCGGCCTGCTTCGTGAACCAGAGCGCTATCGACAGTGACATTGCCGGCAAACTCGGGCTGTCTAACCCAAGTTTAACGGGCGCTGACGGGATTTCGCCTTTTTTCGGGCGAATCGCCCGTCTGGGACGAGGCAACTGTCTGATTTGATGAGACAGTGGTTTCGAAGGGGCGGGAAGTAGTGCCATAATCGGTGTTTGATGGCTTCCATGCCCCCGGAAGGCCTGGTAGGCTCACGCCATGTTCATCCGGCGCACTACAACCAGGACCACCGGGGACGGCAAGGCGTACTTCTCCTACCGCCTGGTGCGCTCCAGGCGTGACGGCGCCAGGGTCCGCCAGCAGACCCTGCTCAACCTGGGAAGCGACTTCGCCGTGGAACGCCGGCACTGGCGCATGCTGTGCGAGAGGATCTCGCAGTTGCTGTCGCGCCAGGACACCCTGCTGGCGCTGGCATGTCCCGAGGCCGTGGAACGCGAGGCGCAGCGCATTGCGGCGCAGCTTGTCGGCCGCTCTGCGGATGTGGCGGGCCCTCCAGGTGGCGAGATGCACAGCGTGGACATGGACTCCCTGGAGATGGTGCGGCCGCGCTCGGTGGGCGTCGAACATGCCGGGCTGTGGGCGATGGAGCAGCTCGGACTTGGCGATCTCCTGCAGAGCCTGGGCTTCAACGGTCCGCTGCGCGCCGCGGCCATGGCCTCGATCATCGGCCGCATGGCGGCGCCGGGATCGGAGCGCGCCACCTGGCGCTGGCTGTGCCGGCGCAGCGCCCTTGGCGAGTTGCTGGACACGGACTTCGAGACCATGAGCATGATGCGGCTCTACCGTGCCTCGGATGCCCTGATGTCCCATCGCCGGGCGATCGAGGACCACCTGTTCGCCAGGGTGAGCGACCTGTTCGGTCTTGAGCACACGGTGACCCTGATCGACCTGACCAACACGTTCCTCGAGGGCGCGGCGGCCAGGCAACCCAAGGCGCGGCGCGGTCACTCGAAGGAGAAGCGCTCGGACTGCCCGCTCCTGACCCTGGGCCTGGTGCTCGATGGCAGCGGCTTCGTGCGCCGCAGCGAGGTCTTTGCCGGCAATGTCGACGAGGACACCACCCTGGAAGAGATGCTGTCGACGCTGGAGGCGCCGCAGCAGGCCCTGGTGGTCATGGACGCCGGCGTGGCCACCGCCGACAACGTCGCCTGGCTGCGCCACCGGGGCTACCGCTATCTCGTGGTCAGCCGGGAGCGCGTCCGCCGCTTCGATCCGGACCTCGCCGAGGCCATCGAGACCCGGTCGGGACAGAAGGTTCATCTCCACAGCGTCATCGACGAGGAGACGGGGGAGAGGCGTCTCTACTGCCATTCCGAGGAGCGGGCGCACAAGGAGGAGGGCATCGCCCGTCGCTTTGCCGAGCGCTTCGAGGGGTCCCTTGCCAGGCTCCACGAGGGGCTGTCGCGTCCGCGCACCCGCAAGGGTCCTGACCATGTCTGGCGAAGCATCGGGCGGATCAGCGAGCGCAGCCGCGGCATGGCGCAGCATTACAGGGTCGATGTCGTGACGGATCCCGAGACCGGCAAGGCGACGGCGCTCACCTGGGAGAAGAGGCCGGTGGCCGGCACCATGCTCACCCGTCCCGGCGTCTATTGCCTGCGCACCAATGTCCTCGACTGGGACCTCGAGACCCTGTGGCGCACCTACACCATGCTCACAGACCTGGAATCCGTGTTCCGTTCCCTGAAGTCGGAACTCGGCCTGCGCCCGGTCTTCCACCAGACCCAGGGCCGCGCCGACGGCCACCTGTTCATCACCGTTCTGGCCTACCAGATGGTGCAGACCATCCGCAGGCGGCTTCGCCAGCATGGCGAGACCTCGAGCTGGGCCACCCTGCGCCGCACCCTGGCAGGCCAGCAGCGTGTCACCGCCACCTTTCGCCGCAAGGACGGCAGGACACTGCACCTGCGCAAGGCAACGCTGGCCGAGCCCGATCAGCTGCGGATCTACACCGCGCTCGACCTCGATCCGCAACCCGGCACGGTCTCGAGAATGGTCGTCTGATCACCCGACCATGTCACAACTGACACGAATGTAGTGCCAGACCCCCGGAATCCGCCTGCTCAAGACATTGAAAAACAACACTTCCCGAAAACGTTCGTTAAACTTGGGCTAAGTCCCTGCTTGCGGCAAACGGTGTGAGAAAACTCAACAAGTCCCATATGCTCCACAACGACGCGTGTCCCGACATGGAGGTCAATCCCAACACGTTCGAAGTGATCGTGAACGGTGAATTGGCGACCTGTGAACCGGCACATGAAGTGCCGCTGGCGCAACTCTACATGCTCCGTTGATCATCGACGGACACTGCGTCCGGCAGCGCCGGTCTGCCCCTTGATCCGGTCGGAAGTCGGGCGTGATGGCATGTCACCACAAAGTAGGAAGGCCAAGCGCATCCGGCCCGGAATCCCTTCATCGAAGGGCGTCAAATCGTCCGGTACAAAATTGTGCGAAACAGCATCACGTCTCGAAGGGGGCGACCATCAGTAGAGCCTCAGGTACTCGCGCACCTCCCAGTCCGTCACTTCCTGATGGTAACGCTCCCATTCGTCGAACTTGTAGGCGAGGAACGAGGCGTGCATCTGTTTGCCGATGACCTCGCTGACGAAGGCATCGTCCCGCAGGATTTCAGCCGCCTCGAAGAGATTGCGCGGCAGGCGCTGGGCGCCCGAACGGGTGAGTTCCTCCTCGCTGAGACTGTAAAGGTCTTCGTTCAGCGGTGGTCCGGGATCGATGGCGGAAACGATGCCCTCGGTCATGCAAGCCGCGGTCACGCCCAGGGCCAGATAGGGGTTCATGCACATGTCAGCCGCACGGTTCTCGATGCAGTAGCGGCTCTGCGGCATGCGCAACATGGCCGAGCGGTTGTTGTAGCCATAGGTCATGTGAGTCGGCGCCCAGGTGACCGTGCCGCCTTCGAAGCCTCCGACCCGGGGAACAAGGCCGTTGTAGGAGTTGACGGTCGGGCAGGCGATGGCTGTCAGGGCCCCGCCATGCTGCAAGAGGCCGCCGATGGCATGGCTGACCTCCGGCGCCCAGCCGTCCGGTGATTCGAAGAGGTTGGTGTCCGGCGACGTGGTACGGCGCATCGAGGTGTTCATGTGCGCGCCCGAGCGCCAGTCGCCAGTCGTCGGCTTCGGCATGAAGGTGATGAACATGCCGTGCTTCTTGGCGACTTCCTTGAGCAGGATTCGCAGGAAGACAAGGCGGTCTGCCATGGCGAGCGCATCGGTGTAACCGAAGTCAAGCTCGAACTGGCTGTAGGCCCCTTCACAGACCACGTCGTGCAGGTCCCAGCCGAGTTCGCCATCGAGTATGTCGATCAACTCACCCAGAAACCCCATCGAATTGATGGAGTACTCCACATCGTAGCCAAAGGCCTGGCGACGCGGCCGCAGGCCCTCATCCGCTTCCAGATCGTCATCGAACGCCTTGACGGGCCTGCCGTCCTTCCAGCGCATGGCGATGAACTCGGGTTCGACACCGGCATAGACCAGGTAGCCCTTGTCCTCGCAGTCGGCGAGGATTCTCTTCATCGCTCCCCTCGGGCACAGATTGTAGGGCTTGTCGGACCACCAGAGGTCGGCAAAGACCCAGGCCGTGGTCCTGTCCCAGGGGCACAGTGTCAGGGAATCGAGATCAGGAACCATGATCTGGTCCGGATCCGCCGGACCAAGCTCGGGAACGAACGACACCGAATGCACGGCAAACTGAGGACCCATGCCCCGGGCGAGCCGTTCCCAGTCGCTGAGTGGCACCGGTTTGGTCTTGGGCTGACCCAGAAGATCGATCCAGCAACACAGGATGTACTTGACGTTGTGACCCGCCAGCCACTCGCCGGTCTCGCGGATGCGATCATCCGACGGCAGTGCCTCGTTCATCGATTGCGGGAGTGGTGCCATGATCAGGTGTCCTCCGGTCGGCGGCGCTGACATTACCGCAAGCCCGTTCAAGATCAATCCGCTGACGGATCCGTTCTTGTGATGAAGGCGTCGAGAGGGCGGCAGCGCGTCGAAATACTCTCCGGCCTGTTCGCACGCTTTGCGGAGATCGCGCCCGGCGCTCTTCTGTTCGACGAGCAGCACGCCCGGCCAGAACAGGTCGATGAAGCCCGAGCGGTTGTCCAACTTGGCGATATGCGCCTCGTAGCGCGCAACGTTCCGGCGCCGCATTCCGAACACGTCGAAGAAGGCGTTGTAGAAACTCTGCGTCTCGCCCTTCTCGTAAGCTGCATCCTTCCAGTCTTCGGCGAAAGCCGCGGCACGGGCGCGAACCTCATTCCACGACAGGCGCATCAGTCCACACTTCTTAGACAGTCAATCAATTCCGTGCCCGGGTAGAAGAACCGAATCATTCCAGAACTGGTGTGTGCGCGAAAAAGTAGCGTGTGGATATCTACGTATAACCCCGATTCTTCCCGATGGGCGCTCTTTGCATACCATTGAGATGAAAAGGGAGAAGGCGATTCAGCTTTACCGCTCTCTCGGGGAGATGCCGGCTCCGGCACTGGACGGCTAGACACGGCAGAACCCTCTCGTCTATGATCGTGGTCGAGAGGGACCTCCTTCAGAGCGTGGGAAGGAGTTCATCGGTGTGCGCATTAATGTCTTGGTCACTCCCGGTCACGGTCGACCTGGAGGTTGAGCGGCAGAACTTGGACGATCTTGAGTGACAGCCACTTCGGCACTATTCGATATGATCCCTCGGAGTTGGGAGACGACATGGCCAGCACCTTCGATACCCTGTCCGCCGCGCACGACCTCGAAAGCGCAGGCATGGACCGCAAACAGGCCGAAGCCGTGGCGCAGATTGCTGCGTCCGCCAGCGCCGCCGGGCGTGATGATCTGGCGACCAAGGCAGATCTCGCGGCACTCGAGGCCCGCTTGACATGGCGACTTGTCATCGCCGCCGGCGTTATCGTCGCGGCCGTCAAGCTCATTCCTGGCGCATAAAGGGGAACTGCGGGAGAGTTTTATGAAGTGGATGCGAACTGATGATCGATTCACGTCGGACGACTATGTTGTCGAGAACTCTGCAAACGCTCAAGGCGACGGCAAACCCCTCCAAACCGATGACCGACCGATCAACTGAACGACACCACTCCAGCACTCCATCATGCGACGCCGTCCGTAAGCCGACCAAACCGGCCGCTCCACGCCAGCAAATAAACGCTCTTCCTGACAGCCGCTAACACTACCCCCAACCATCCCATACTCAGCCAACTTCTCGCGAAATCCAACAACCGCTCAAGGTGGGAGAAATCAACGCCCTACTATCTGCCTAAACCGGGAGCCAACAGTAGGCATTCCATCTCACCGCTTGTCGGGCGCCAGCGGGAAGCACTGCAGACCTGCGTAGGCTTTCGCCCGCAAGTGTTCCGCGTCCATCACGATCTTGATGTGATTGATACCCATGCGCAGCCCGTAGGTTCCGTTCGCCCCGTAGAGGATGCATTGCTTCGGCCAGGACAGAAGCCCGTCGGCCTTCGCCTGTGAGCACAATCCCATTTCGACCAGCCGATTTATCAGGCCGCGCCAATGGTTGCTCCTTGTCGTGTGCCAGGCCGAGAGCAAGCCTCGAAAATCTCGGTCGCCGACGGCAGTCGGGTAGATTTCGAATCCCAGTCGCGGCAGGGTGCCTTCAGGGGCAACATCGAACGCCATCATGAAGCGGTTGGAGACATCGTGGAGTCCCGACAGGAAGTGCAGAACTGTGGGGATCGAACCCGGCCACCGGAGTCGATCGAGAAATGGTCCCACCTGAGCTGCAGAAACCTCCGCGACAACCAGCCTGACGGATCGGGGCGTGCGTTCGGGAAAGGCGGCGGCGAATGCGACGACTGCGCCGGAGGGCAGCACAGCAAATGCGCGGGACAACGCGCGGTGTTCATGTTGCACGTCACTCCGGCCAAAGACACGACTGAGCGTGTCGGCAAGGCGAGCCGATTCGAATGTCGCGCCGCCCGGGGTTAGCGAAGCGTCTGATCGCAGATTGATCGCCGGAACTGCTTTCCGCCCCTCGGGGATGTCAATGAGATCGTATTCGAGCATCAGCCATCGGTACGGTTCCGGCTTGCTGGCCAGATAGGCGTCGAGCCAGACTTTCAGGGATGTCGCCGCTGCCCCATCGGTGCCCGTCAGGTAGTGGTGCGGGACCCGTGGGGAGGCCACGGTGACCGAGAAGTCGGCAGCCGGTTCCGGGTCGTCGAGTCTCAGTTCGAAGATACACAGGTTCGCCGCGGCGGCTGCGGGAAAATCTCCGACCCGCAGCAACAGTCGGTCCCGACCCGGTCCAGCGAGCAAGGATTCGGGAATCTGCGGCCGCAGTGCCTCGAGCAAGTCCCGAAGTTGCGTCATTGCGTTCATGCCTTTCTCCCTCAGTGAGCCGGAGGACGTCCCAAAGGCGCGCGTGAAACATGTTACTCGAACAGGATAGTCTCCGTACCTTGGGCTTCTAGTTAGAACCGAGGGTCGAGACCGAGAAGGCGTGCTTCCGTTCGATGCAGTGCGAGACTACGGATTGTCAGGTCCGGCGACGGTATAGTCTCTCCGGGCGGTGGCGAACACGGTGGGATCACTCGCACAGGCCGTCGAGGGTCTGCGCTTGGAGATGCTGAACGAGGGACGGAAGCGGGCGTACCGGCACGGTCCCTCGGAAACGGAATGACCTCGCCCATCTGGCGACTCCCCTTAGCCTAGAGGGACCAGTCTAGGCGGGAGGGAAGACGGGCGAGCTCACCTGGTGCGGGACACTGAGTGAGATCCGGGTAAACTTCGATATAATCCCCGGGGCATACGGCATGGTATCGAGCCACGGGGTCGCCCGGCGGAGATGTGTGAACGCCTTGCCCAGCGTGAAGAACGTCGGCGCCCGTGGCTTCGCACCTTCCATGCGCGGGACATCGTACATTTCCATCCGCTGGGCCAGCATCCGGTTCCAGACGCAACGGCGCAGGCAGCGAGCAACAATCCCAGACGGCACGGGCCTGTCAAGTTATCGATACAAGCCCCGAAAGTATCCACTCCGGGCTGATCGTGCCAAGGGACAATCCCGTGTCGGGACCTGTTGTCGCGCATGTCGATGTCGGGAGGCGTGGCATCAGGCGGGTGGCGCCTTGCAGTAATCATCAATGAACTGCTGGTGGTCAGGAAGCTGATCGACCTGCTCTTCGACCTGCCGGTGGATGTCGACCAGATATGTCCCCAGCTCGTCCATGCTCATCGCATTCACAATAGGGTGATACTGTTCCGGAATGAGGCCCTGTCCGAGCATGACCTGCACCCAAAACGTCGTGCCGAACAGTTCCCCCGGGTTCCAGGCAATCCGGCCCGTTTGTCGAAACAACTGGATTCGGTGCGTCAGGGAGTCGGGAATGTCCATGGTCTGGCACTGTCGCCAGAAAGGCGTATCCGACCGGTTGGTCACATGGTAGTGGAAGATGAGAAAGTCCCGGATATTGTCAATCTCGTCCTGCATCTTGGCGTTGAATTCGGCGATGGCGGGTTCGCGAATTCCCTTGTCGGGAAACATCTGAACCAAGCGGGTGATGCCGCGCTGAATGAGGTGGATGCTGGTTGATTCCAGTGGTTCCATGAAGCCTGACGCCAGCCCCAGGGCGACACAGTTCTTGTGCCAATACCTCCGCCTCTGACCGGCCCTGAAACGGATCAGCCGGGGCTCGGCGAGCACGGAACCCTGGACATTATCAAGCAGTCGCGCCCGGGCCTCGTCGTTGGACCAGTGCCGGGAACTGAATACCATGCCGTTTCCAACCCGGTGCTGCAACGGAATGCGCCATTGCCACCCTGCTTCATGGGCTGTTGCGCGAGTGTACGGATGCAGGGGGCCGGGCGCTGCGGTGGGTACAGCGATTGCGCTGTCGCAAGGCAGCCAGTCACCGTAGTCATCGAAACCGACATTCAAGGTCTGTTCGATCAGGAGCCCTCGAAAGCCGGTGCAATCGATAAAGAGGTCGCCCGTGACCAGTTGCCCTGACTGCAGGCGGAGGCCCGTGATGTATCCATTGGCCGGATCCTGTTCCACCCGGTCAATTTTTCCTTCATGGCGCATGACACCGGACTCCTCGGCAATCCCTCGCATGAATTGTCCGTAGAGTCCGGCGTCGATGTGGTAGGCGTAGTTCAAGACGATGTTCAGGCTGATGGCAAACCTGTCGCGCAGGGCCGCGGATGTTTCCAGACAGTATTCTCCATAGCCTCGGGCCAGCCCCAGGCGGCGCCCCCTCAGCCAGTAATTCTGAAAGCCCGCCGCCCAGCGTTCCCTTCCGGCCCATCCAAAGGAACCGAAGTAGTTCTCGCCCAGGTTCCGCCAGTTCTCGAAGAAAATTCCAAGCTTGAAAGTACCCTGAACGGCGCGGAGGAACTCGGGTTCACTCACGTTCATGTACTTATGGAAAAGATGCAGCGGTGGGATCGTCGCTTCGCCCACACCGACAGTTCCGATCTCATCGGATTCCACCAAGGTAATGTCCAGCGTCTTGCCGAAATGCTTGGCAAACATGGCTGCCGCCATCCATCCCGCCGTGCCGCCACCGGCGATCACGAGTTTCCTGATGCGCCTGTTATGCATGTCCTGCCTCTGGAGGGTTCAGCCTTCCAGCACGCATGTCCCGGACCTGTCGCAATTCACCAATCGGTTTGACGCAGGCAAGCCCGCACGCGCCATGGGTCCTCACCGTGCTGCGTGGAAGCCGATGAAATTGACAGGCGCCCGGCCCCCTCATGTCATCGATTCGGGAGGGTCTTGCCGGGTGACGGGATTCACTGGCCCGGCCCCGGTGAAAGCGGGTTCCGTCATGTTCCACCGCGACCTGCCAATCAGGGGCTGGTTCCAGTTGGCCCGACTCGCGGCGGCAATTTCAGAGTGCGATGACAGGTCCTGAATGGAGCGGGACCGCGGGAATGCCTGCGAGGGATCCATGCCTTGCCTGTAGGGGGCTGGGCGAGGCGCCGCAGCACGGAATGCAGACTCTTGCCGGCCGGACTCGCGGACGACCGAAAGCCACCCCCGTCCGCCTCAAGGAAACGGTGGACCACCCCTCCACGACGTTTCACGGGTCCATTTCGCAAGTGTCTGCGCAAGGCGAACTAACAGCCGTCAACATCTAGCGCCAATGCAGGGGCCTGATCGGCAACTTACTGGAAAGGAAGGCGTTCAAAGCGCCGAAATGAATCCTCCGCGTGTTCTCCGGACCAGGCGCCGGACCTGCCGGCGCGGCGAACCATGACCGTCGGAGGCACGACAAGAGGCTCACCAAGTGTCCATGTCGCTAATACCTCCGACCATGCCGCCGATTTCCCGGTCCGACAGGTTCCGGCCTTCCGGCGGCAGGACCAAGTGAAAGTCGGTGACGTTGTCTTCAAGGACACGGACGTTGATGCCATCCGGAACCGAAAGTCCGGTGGCGTCCTTGATTGCTGCCTTGGGATTCTCCACGAGTTGGGCGCGGAATGCCGCGTCCTCCTCGGCCTTGGCAAGAATCTGTTTCTGGATCTGTGATGCAGTGTTCACGTTCGATTGCCTTGTCTGTTGGTCAAGGTTCAGATCGGCACCGAAGTTCAGATCGGCACCGAAGTTCAGATCGGCACCGAAGTTCAGATCGGCACCGAAGTTCAGATCGGCACCGAAGTTCAGATCGGCACCGAAGTTCAGATCGGCACCGAGACCACGACAGTATCAGACGTCTTGACCTCATGCAATGCCATGTTACATGGAGGTGTGGCGAGGTGCCATTGATGTCTCCGACAAAAGCAGCAGAGCGGCGCCGGTTGCGGTGTCGGCAAGGCCGGAATCTGTCGGACCGGGAGATCGGCGGATTGCCGTTCGGTTCCTGGTTAGCGTTGCCGTGACTCTGACGGTCAGGTTCGCCACGCCAGCAGGCCCGGGTCCTGGTTGATACCCCAGTCGATCATTTTCTCATAACGCCAGGATGACAGCCTGCCATCCGGATACGATGTCGGAATCTCGGCCTGGAATCTGGACCTCCTTCCTGCGGGGTCGTCTTCGGCAAAGAGGGCAACAACCCGGGCTTCGACGGAAAATCGCCTTGGCGCGTCGTCGCGGGTCGTCGGATCATTGAAAGCCGTGTGAAAGGTGACCCGGCATGCCGGATCTTCGATGCGGGAATCGTACTGCCTGAAGATCAGCGCCTCGCTCGGCTCCATTCCGGGAAAGTAATGCCAGCACTGGGCCGTGTCATGAACGAGACGGTACTGCACCAGGCGGGTGGCCGGCTCGGTCAGGCGCCGTCCATCGGAGCTGATCATGTCGCCGGCAGAGACGGTCGCATGGTCGCACATGGCAAGGGGCTTTGACTCGATCGCCTGCAGGGGATCCGTACTCCGCCAGACGTTGTAAACGCCGAAGTGACGGCCGTCCGGTATGGCGAGCACATCCTCGACATAGGGCGTCAGGTCTGCGTGGGCCATTTCCGCATAGTTACCGGCGCCGCCGGGCAAAATCGGCTCACCGACACGAAACTCGTGCTGCTTGGTCCGTGCGGAGAGGCACCCAGTCGCATCCATGACCAGTTCTGCGCAATGGTCGTAGAAGCGGGAAACAACGCTGTCGTGATCGCCGTAATCGATGTCGAGAGGCGCATGCACAAGCTCGAACCCCATGCGACTGATGGTGGGCGCCTGTGCGAGAGCACGTGCGTCGTGAACACGAATCGGCTTGATGAACAGCATTTCCGAAGGGGCGCCGCCCTCTTCGCGGCATGGCAGCCTGTATCCCCGGTATCCCGGCTTCACGAAGAGACTTTCCGAAACGACGAACGGCGTATCGGGAAACAGTGGAAGATTCCCCATGACGATGACCCTATCAGGCTGTCTGGCGCAGGGCCAGCTCACGAAACTTCCCTTCTGTCGCCAGCAATTCTTCATAGCTTCCGGTCTGCACCAGTCTCCCCTGATGCAACACATGGATGCGGTCGGCCTTGCGGATCGTGGACAATCGGTGAGCAATGACAAACCGGGTGCTCGTGGATTCCTCAATACCTTTCATGGCCAATGCCTGGCTTCTGGTGTCCAGCCAGCTCGTCGGCTCGTCAAGGAGTATGATCCGGGGCTTGTACACCAAAGCTGCGGCCAATCTGATTCGCTGGCTCTGACCGCCGGAAAAGTTTGCCGAATTCTCGCTCACCGATGTATGCAACCGCATCGGCATGGTGCGGATCTCTTCGGCAACGCCGACCTGTTCCAATGCACGCCATGCATCATCCTCGGTGAGGTTACTGTCTGTTCCGATGATGTTGTCGAGCACACTACCGGGACGCAGGGGGCTGTCTTGCATGACCACACCCATCTGCCTCCTTGCGAAACTGAAATCCAGTTGCGCAAGATCCCGTCCGTCATAGTAGACTGCCCCGGAATCCGGCTTCTCCAAGCCAAGCAGGAGCCGCAACAAGGTCGTCTTGCCAGCACCGGATTCTCCGACAATCGCGACAAATTCGCCTGGTTTCACGCTGATCGAAACGTCTTCCAGCACCTTTGGTCCGCCCGCAGCATAAGCGTGGCTGACCCGATCGAGCAGGATGCGGCCGACAAGCTCGGTTCGGGCTCGTCCCGCCGTCCTTGTGGACACAGGACTTGCCAGAATAGGCAAGACTTGGTCACAGGCCGGTTTGACAAATGCAACTGCCCGGGCTGCATTGCCAAGCATGACGATAGCCATGCACAGCACCATGACTGCCGTGAACACTGCAAGGAAATCCGCTGTGTCCACTCCGCCCTCACCTTGAATGGCAACTGTCGAGAACAGGACCGCAGCTGCCAGAGCGGGTACAGCTGCACCGAATGCCGCAAGGTGCTCGCCGAGCATCGACAGCCGAATCTCCGCCTTCTTGTGACCATGATACTGCCGCGCCCAGGCAGCGAAAGCCGAGTCTTCGGCAGCGGTGACACGCAACTTGGAAATGCCCGTGAGGAATTGCTGAGTGTCGCCGGCGAGCCGTCGCATAGTCTCCAGGTATTGACGCTGGGGTTCGATCAGCAGAATGCAGAATGTGGCCGTCACGCCGATCATCACGACAGAAAGCAGCATGACGATCCAGCCCAGCCAGGCATCGTAGAAAAACAGAAGTCCGAGTGCAGGTAACAGGAACAGCGTGGATAACACTCCATCGGCCGTGACGCCTGCGACCCGGTCCCTGACATCCTGGAACACCATTGATCTTGCCGTGAGCTCACCGGCAGTGTAGCCACGAAAAAAGCCGGGATTCAGGCGCAGGAGACGATCCCAGAGCAAGGCGCCCAGGCGGGCGGCCACGCGGCCTTCAAACCTCATGAGCGCCGTTCCCCGAAGAATGTGGAACAGGGCCACGAGTGCACCGGTTCCAATGAGGATTGCCGCCAGTTGCAGGAACGGCATTGCATTGCCGTCGGGTACCGCCGCGCCAGCCAGCCGGCTGACAGCCAATGCGGGTGTCAATGCGAGCGCGCCGGCAGCAAGACCTGTCAGGACAAGCATGGTGACATCACCTGCCACACCACAAAACCCGGTACGAAACAGGTCCCTCAGACTCGCCGCGCCTCTCGCTCCATTGTCGAGCAATCTCGGATAGAGATAGTACACATCCTGGAACGAGGCGGCGGTCTTGCCGTCCGCCAGACTCGACTCGCCGGTCGAGGGGTTCACAACCCGGTAGCGACCGGTCGGCCCTGGCAAAAGCGCCAGGGGTTGTCCGTCTTGACGTCGAATGGCCAGCATGGCCCCGCTGTCTGCGAGCCACCAGCGTCCTGATGTCGACAGCCGCACCTGGCGTTTCCGTAACGCCGATGCGTCACAGAAATCAGCCAGCGTGGGTTCCTCGTTGCCTGGCGCAGCTGGCACGCTGATCGCGAACCCCTCTCGCCTGCCGATCATGCGCAGGGCTCCTGCCATGGCAGACTCGTCTTTCGCCGACCGAAGCCCGGGATCGTACAGCGTTTCCAGCCTTGCTCTGGCCCGCGCCTTGTCATCTCGGCGCCTTGTGGCTTGGGCGGTCTGGAGATTTGCCTCGTCAGCAAGCAGCAGTCTCCGGCTCAGACTTTCCGCATCGAGCAAGGTCTCGTGAAATCCCGGCAAGGCTTCTTCCAGAAGTTGCCGTGCGTCGAGTTCGGAGGTGGTCCTGCAGTCGAAGGTCTCCTCCCCGTGCAGGCGGATCCAAGCATCCCGGGAGACGGAAATCAGGTCGTGGCGGCCGGTATCCACAATATCGAGAAAGGCAGCCCCCATACCGCTTGCATTCAGCCAGACAACACCGTGGTCGGGCGAGGCGACACCTCTTCCCATCATCGGCCCGGAACAAAGACGAAGTTCCGTTGCCGGAGCGCCTTGCATGTCACGGGATACGGCCGCAGACAGGGACTCGATCCAGAAGTCGACATGCCTGTCGAATTCCCGCCTGAGTGCATGGTCATGGTCCGCCAATGCCTCGAGCAGTGTTTCAAGCGTCAGTTGGCGCAATTTGGTTCCTTGCAATCCCTTGGCGACCAGCTTCATTGAATGGCCGGATTCATCGATACTGAAAGCCAGCTGACCGACTTCAAGACGAACGAAATGCTTGTAGGTGGAAACCATTCGCCCGGACTCATGCTCGGCCGCCAGCACATCGATAGCCCCTTCCTCGACATACCATGCATAACCGGACTCCCACAGACTCACCGGCCGACTTGCAACTGCCGCAAACGCATCCCCGCGTTCGAGAAACAGGTAGTCCAGACCGGATTGCGGACGCGGCTCATTCACCACGAATCAACCTCCGGTACATGTCGTCCCGGTCGTACAGTTCATCGTGAGATCCCTGCTCGACGATACGGCCGCCATCGACAACCATGATCTGGTCCGCATCACGGATCGTACTCAGGCGGTGGGCAACGATCAGGCATGAGCACCCGCGACGGCGAATGCTGTCGTCAATCATCAATTCGGTCACGGGGTCGAGGGCACTCGTGGCTTCGTCCAGGATCAACAGCGACGGATTGTTGACCAGCGCCCTGGCAATCTCCAGCCGCAGTCGCTGACCGCCGCTGAAATTCCGTCCTCCTTCTTCCACCATGGATTCGTACCCTTCGGGGCGACTGACGATTTCCTCGTGAATCGATGCATCCCTGGCGGCGGCCGTTACGTATTGATCCGGAATGGTGGGGTCCCACATGGTCAGGTTGTCGTTGATGGTGGCCGCAAACAGAACCGGATTCTGGTCGACGATGGCAATTGACCTGCTGAACACTGCACGCGGGATATCCTCGGACGATTGGCCGTCGAACAGTATTTCTCCCGACCAGGGCACGTAGAGGCCCGCCACCAGCTGGGCGACTGTTGACTTGCCCGAACCGCTGGAGCCTACCAGTGCAATGCGCTGGCCAGGCTCAATGGTCAGGCTGAAATCCCTGACCAGTGGCTCGCGGCTTTTCTGATATCCGAAGGTCACCTCCTTCACTTCAAGCTTGCCGATCAATCGCAACCGGCGCTCGCCGGTCATGGACGTCCTCTGCACGCCAGAGCCACTGGATGCCGGCGGCCGTTCGTTCGGTGCATTGATCACGTCATCCACTCGTGTCAGGTCGGCCTCCAGGGTCTCCAGCAAGTCAGACAATTGCCCGACTCGAGCGATTGGACGAATGAAGTTGTCGGCGAGTATGTAAAGTCCCATCAATTGGCCGAGAGTGACGTGCCCCAGCGTCATCAACCAGCCACCAAGGCCGAACACCACCGCTGCATTGAGCAGCTGAAACAGGTGCGGGAACGAGGACGCCACATGCCCCAGTTCCACGAATTCCTGGCGAGCGACAAGTTCACGGGCCTGCCTGCCGCTCCAGTCGGAAAAGAAGTCGTTCTCCCGGGCCGTGGCCTGCAGACTCTCGACTGACGACAGACCGGCAGCGCTGATACCAGCCAGCATGCTCTGTTCCCGGCGCAGCCGGTGATTGTGATCGCGGCGTAAACGAGCCAGCAATCGTGTCATGGCGAAGCAGGACACTCCCATGCCGGCGACCGCGAACGCCAGGGGCCAATGCCAGACCAGCATGACTGCCAGAAACGCCGCGCTCATGATCAGGTCGACAGACAGACGCACGAGCTGTCCGGCACCGGCGTCAGCTACCTGGTCAATCGTTCGCAAGCGCAAGGTGAGGTCGCCCGCCAACCTGTGGGTGAAGAACCCGACTGGAAGGCGCAGCATCGTTTCCAGAAATCTGTCGGACTGCGTGATCGAGAGGCGAATCACGAGATCACGCAGCGAACGCATCTGCAGCCAAGTCAGAAGATAGGCGAATGCGCCGGCCAGAAGCGTGCCCGCCGTCAACGTCCAGCCTAGTTCGGCCTGCCCGGACTCCAGAACGCGGTCCACAAACAGCGCCAGCAGGAGTGGCAGGGCCAGCAGCACAATTGCAAGCAGCAATCCGAGGACTGTCGTGCGCACCAGCAAGGATTTGTGAACGCGCAGCCAGGGCCAGAGCCTTTCCACGACGCCGCGTCTGGTGCCCCGCTGCCTGAATTCGCCACCGGGTTCGAGCAGCAGGCTGACACCGGTGAAGTGGCGGTCGAACTCTTCCCGGTCGACATTGCGGTGCCCTTCGGCAGGATCATTGAGAAAGAAGCGCCCCCTTGCCATCCCTTCAAGGACAACAAAGTGATTGAATCCCCAGAAAAGCACGCTCGGCAGCGGCAACGCTTCCAGCTGGTCGACCCGACTGCTGTGGCCTGTCGCTTCCAAGCCATAACTGCGTGCCGCCTGTGCAATGTCCTTCAGGCTGGAGCCATCGCGGCCAACGCCGCATTGCTCGCGCAACTCCTCCAGTGATATCCAGCAACCATGGTGCGCCAGCACGATGCCGAGACAGGCCGCTCCGCAGTCGGTGGCCTCCAGCTGCATCATCAGCGGAGTGCGGCGTGGCCGCCTGTGGAATTGCGGGATAAGGAACCTATTCAAGTAACTTGAACCTGACGTGGCTTGTTGTGCCATCCTGGCCCGGGATCAGGCCGTTACCGCAACCAGTCCAACCATTGCCGGCAACAAGATCATCAAGGCCGTTCTGAATACGCGTTCATGCGGCGCCGACACCTTCAGCGGCTCGTCCATGGCCTCGGGCTGCGCCCGGTAAATCAGGGAGTCTGTTCGAAACAATTTCTGAATGCCCTCCCGGAAGCAAGGCCGCTCGCAGATCACCTTATGCCGTTCAATGAACCCCTGCAAGAGGGACTTGCGCTGCAGCGATGTTCGGCTCTGGTCCCCTCGACGTCATTCTCAGCCCGGGGCTGTCCGTGCCGCCTCCGAGGCCCCGGCACCCGCAGCAGACTGTCGAATCGGCGTTTTCGGGTCATGGTCGGACGGTTGTCTTGCCGTGACGCCGTCATGCGGGCGAACGCAAGCGCGCCACGGAGCGGCACGGTCACCACGGCATGGGCCGCAAGGACGGATCAGCCGGTATCGGGCAGGACCCGACTGCGCATCAGGTGCGGCTGGCGTTCTTCGACGCTGACGACCGCCAGGGCCATCATCACCACCAGGGCGAGGTTGACCCGGATCGTCATCTTGCGCAGCCCTCGGATGGTGTGGCACTCGAAGCCGAAGCTCTGGTCGAGGCGGCTGTTGATGCGCTCCAGCGCCGAAGGGCTGCGATAGCGGCGTTGCCAGGTCAGGCTGCTGCGGGGTATGGGTGTGAGGATCCGCCGGTCCCGGTCAAGGGGAACGCGGACGATCCTGCCATATCCCTTCGTGCGGCAGCGCGCGATGGCTTCATATGCCGCACGGCCAGCGCAGTTGAGGTCAAAGGCCGCAGCCGGACAGCGATACTTGAGACATCCCCGGTTCGCCTCGAAGCCGTGGAAGGCAAGGAGACGCTCCTTTCCCGGCGCCGGGCAGACGCAGCGCACCTCGCCGCGTTCCGTGAAGACGATCGTGTCCGCCTTCTCCGGATCGAGGGGCCGGGTGATCGTCGCCCTGCGGTCTCGGCCGCCTTGCGCCTTCTCGTCACGCCACATCAGACGGGTGTCGATGACCGGACGAATCCCCCAGGTGTCCATGAGCCTCCTGTTGAGAGGTCCGCTGTCATACCCGCGGTCGGCCCTGAGATCCGTGCAGCGCCCGGCCAGTTCCGGGGTCTCGTCAAAGGTCCGTGACAACAGTCCGTCAAGCGCCCGGACCTCCGAGGCGGACGCCTTCGTCACCATCGCCGCCACGGGAACCTCGTGGGTCGTGTCCGCCAGAAGATGAAGGGGATTATATACTTGACGGAAAACCGGTGAGTGACTATATTTAGTGAGAAATCACGAATCGGAGTCGGAAATGGCACAGAAGGGACCGGGCAAGAGTTATCGCGAAGGCATCTCCATTCTGGAGTTGGCCGACATCTTCCCGGATGAGGCAAGCGCGGCAGCGTGGTTCGAGGCGGTGATCTGGCCGAACGGTCGCCATTGCCCGCGCTGTGGCTCGGTCGAGACCATTCCGGCGGCGGCCACGTCGGGTCTGCCCTACTACTGCCAGGGTTGCCAGAAGACCTTTTCCGTGCGGACCGGCACGGCGCTGGAGCGGTCCAAGGTGACGTTCCGCAAGTGGGTGTTCGCCATCTACCTCGAGATGACCAGCCTCAAGGGCGTGTCCTCGATGAAGCTGCATCGGGATATCAAGGTCACGCAGAAGACGGCGTGGTTCATGCTCCACCGCATCCGCGAGGCGTGGAAGATTGAGTCCGCGTCCTTCACCGGCCCTGTGGAGACCGACGAGACCTATATGGGCGGTCTCCGCAAGAACATGCCCAAATCGACCCGGAAACAGCTTTCAGGACGCGGTTCTGTGGGCAAGTCTGTGGTTGTCGGAATGAAGGACCGTGGATCAAAGCGCGTCCGGGCCAAGGTTGTTGGTGACACCAGCGCATCCACCCTGCAAGGCTTCGTGCGGGAGAACACGGAAACAGGCGCAATGGTCTACACAGACGAGGCCGGCGGCTACCGTGGACTGGCTGGTGACTTCGGTCACGAGGCCGTCAATCACGGCGTCGGTGAGTACGTCCGGGGTATGGCACATACCAACGGAATCGAATCATTTTGGTCAATGCTCAAGAGGGCGCACAAGGGCGTCTATCACAAGATCAGTGCCAAGCACCTTGATCGTTACGTCCACGAGTTTGCAGGGCGTCACAACGTCCGCGAACTGGACACCATCGAGCAGATGGGCGCCGCCGTTGTCGGCATGGTCGGGAAGCGGCTCATGTACCGCGATCTCACCGCAGACAATGGTCTCGACAGTGGGGCGAGGTCGTGACAGGCGTGGAAGCGCGAACGCTCGACCGTGATGCGGCAACACGCACCAGACGTCGGGTCCGAAACGGCGATGCTACCAACAACCTGATTCTCAGCGCCTATGCAGATGGCAATGATCGCATCTTTCCGCGTGTTCTCGATTTGTATGTGGCCCCCGGAAGCGTGGTGGCCGATGTGACCTACGGTAAGGGCGTTTTCTGGCGGAACATCGCACCAGACCAGTACGATGTGAGAGCAACCGATATTCTGAATGACGTGGATTGTCGGAGTCTTCCCTATCGTGATGGCGAGGTTGATTGCGTCGTTCTGGACCCGCCATACATGCACTCGCCGGGCGGTACGGCACACGAAGTCCACACCGCCTTTGAAGATCACTACCGAAACAACGAAAGCGGAAACCAGACGGCGAGCAAGTATCATGAGGCGGTGATTGATCTCTACCGAGATGCGGGACGGGAAGCGCATCGCGTCTTGCGGGAGCGCGGTGTCCTGATCGTGAAATGCCAAGACGAAGTGTGTTCGAACCGTCAACGGTTTACGCACGTCGAAATCATGCTCATGTATGGAGAAATGGGCTACGTCGCTGAGGATCTGTTTGTTGTCGTCAGGAACAATCGGCCCGGTGTAAGCCGCACTGTCCGTCAGGTCCACGCACGGAAGAATCATTCCTATTTTCTCGTCTTCTGGAAACGGGGCGAGGGGGCGGGCATTTGGGAGCCGCCACAATGACCGCCGTTGACCTCCTGGTGGAGATCATCCGTGAGCACGTCCCGGAGGATATCTGGCAGGATTCGCCCCTGATCGGTTATCGCAGTCTCGGCAACACCAACCGGGGGGAGATAGGCGAGGAATTCATTCGACGGTATTTGCGCCAGCATCAAATTGACACGGGTAACGGGGGACGGGTATCCAAGACGGACATGCGGATTGCGGCATGGGCCTTTGAGGTCAAGACTGCTTCTCTCGGGGCCAACGGGACCTTCCAGTTCAATCATGTTCGGCTGGATCGCGATTACGATTACCTCCTTTGCCTTGGCATTTGTCCTCACCGAATCGTCTTCAACATGTGGCGTAAGGGTGAAGTGGCAGAGGGACGGGCGGGCAAGCTGGTGCGAATGGCAGAGGGCCAAGCCGTCACCTACAAAATCACAAAGAAGCTAGATGACATGATTGATATCGAGCAGCTCCCTGCGACCTTGCGCGCAAACAGAGCTGGAAGGATCGACGTGACATGACCGAAAACAAGCACAAGCGCGAGACACCGCCTGATATCGAGGTTGTCAATCCTCGTTACAAGGGGGCGACACCGGAGATGGTGGCCCGCGCACTCGCACGACACCGCATCGAGAAGCCTGCGAAGGCGGAAGATGAGGAAACATGACGGATAATCGGACGCGAGGCGTTTTCCGTCAAGTATATAATCCCCAAGATGAAGCCCATAGCCGAACCAGGTCTTCACCTTCGTCCACGCCTTGCCGTCGGCCGTCACGCCCGTGGTCTCGTGCTTGCCCCAGTTCGCATCCACATCCGACGTGTGGCCCGTCCGCAAGCCGACCGCTCCCGTCGCATGGCTTGCGATCGCCTTGCCGTCACATCCCAGGTGAACGCCGAAGTCCGGGATCAACTCCATCAGCCGCTCGCGCAAGGCCACCACCATGCCCGAGAGCAATCCCTCCCCCTCTTCAAGCCGGATCAGACAGACAAGGAAGCGCGACATGTTGTAGCCCGAGGAAACCGACGAGTGCTCCCGGGGCTCGGTGATATGGATCATGCCGGTCTCGGGATCCTGCTCGTACCGGCGCCTCGCCTTGCGCGGCACGGGATGGAAGCCGCACAGGTCCAGAAGTGCCGGGTTGCGGGAGAGTTCCCGCGGCAGCAACGCCACCGAGGCATGCTTGAAGACCACGCCGGCGATCAGGGCCCGCCACATCGCGGTGACCGCACAAGTCTTCGGAAGACTTGGGGTGGAATCCCCGCTTCCCGAAGAAGGCCGGCACGGTCAATCGCGTCCTTTCAGGCAGTTGCCAGGCACACGTTGGGGGAAAAGAAATCCGAACGCCGGACTTACCGGCGAATCCTCAAGGAGTTACAAACAGCACAAGTCTCTCCCTACGGGGTTACCGGCCCTACAGAGCGAAAGCTCCTCACGCTGATGTACCTGCGCTACGGTATCCTGCCGAAATCCGAGGTCATGGAGCGCCTGGAGCCAGAGGAAGAGGTCCAGACGCTGGTCAGGTTCGGAATGTCATGGAAAGATGCACGATGGGAAGTCGAGCACCGCTGCGCTGTGAAAGGAGGGGAATCATGAAACGAGCGTTGAGCGTACTACCAGCCATGTTGCTCCTATACCTAGCAGCGGGGGTGAGCATGGCCGACGACCAACCCTTGCAGATGACGGGCGAAGATAACGAACTTGGTGAGGAATATGTTCTTGATGCCCTTGTGGCGCCGCACTGTAGGGACGCTCATCCCAATATCGGTGTGAACTTCTGCGTGTGCTGGCATCACGGGTACTTCGTGAGCGAGGTCGGCACCCGTATCGACCAGCCCAAGTGCCAGGACCTTATCGAAGCCAATCAAGGCAGAAGTGAATCCCTCGCCAGTGGTGTCGAGGAAATGTCGGCGCTTGGGGGCAGCATCCTCACACCGAATGAACAGACGACGCCAGCATGCGTGGCAGCGGACGGCAAGTACAGCGAAGGATTCAAGCATGCCAACGGCCAAACATGCGTATGCGGCCATGCAAATTGTTGGTGGGAGTGATGAAAGCGAGACCGACGCTGATCGCCGTCGCGCTGGCGGTCGGGGGAGCTAGAACTGCTGCACGAAGCGCAGTTCTCCCGACGCGCGCTGGTAGTCGTGGAACTGGGCGTTGCTGTCACGGGTCTCACGAACGACTGCAAGCTCGGGGCTGAACCCCAGCACCGTCAGAGCCCGGTTGTGGGCCGAAAGACTGTAGGACCGAGTGCGGTCGTTGCGCGCCCCACCGTCGGCGATGAGTAACGAAACGGCGGCCGACCTTCCCGCAGACGGATTTGTCAGTCCACCGGCAGTTGCGATCGATCTGGGTGGGCGTGATGGCGCAGGAATGCGGAAACCTGACCGGCGTCTGGACAGTCAACCACCGCGCCGCATTCCGGAACCGTACGGACACGGGTGTGCTCGAGTCATGGACCGGCCACGCCGCCGTCATCGACTGGAGGGAACCTCTGGGGTTCGCGGGTGCGCGTCTTGCCGCAGGCGTCTTCAATCTCAACAACGCCGGCCTCACCGTCGACATAGAAAATCCCGGCAGCTTCGACGGTCCCACTGCAGCCGGCTGGGGGCGAACCTTCATTCTCGCATTCAACCTGCGCTTTTGAATCAACGAGCGCCGTGGCGCCGCTCCCGGAAAATCGTCATGACAGTGCTGCACTGCCCATAATCCGTTGAGGATTTGCCGAAATGTCCGGTCGCCGGACGTCCTTTACGCCAACAGGCGCTTGGCGGCTGCCTGAACAGGCACCAGAGGCCGTGTCGGCCTCGTTTCGGATGCTGGGAGTCCACTCCAAGCCTGCGGGATACCCCGTCAGCCATCGAGAATCTCAATCAACTAAAGAAATGAGCTGTGAAAAATGTCGCCATGACCCAAAGTCGGATTTGATCGTACCTGCATGAAGGAAGCGCGACCTGTGCCATGACGACGCGTGCTCCTTAGCTGATCCACGGCGCGCGTTCCGTGCTCACCAATGCCAAGGCGCCAACGGCATGGGCGGCACGACTGGCTGAGCGGCGACCGCCCAACGTGGCCACGGTGGCGCTGGCGAACAAGACGGCGCGCACGGTCTGGGCCCTTCTGGCTCATGACCGGGTGTACCAGGCGGACTTCGTCAGCCAGGCGGCATAGCCGCGGCTGACGACGGGACAACCAGCAGAGGAGGTGGCTGCCAAAAGGTTGCGCGAGGTACGACAAGGAGTGATGGCAACAGGTCAGACCGCGATCCGCCAAACCTGAATCTTGATTCCGGCGTGAAGCCGTAGCGACAAATGAGGTGCGGATCGGCGGATTCCATCAGGGCCAGCGGGGAGAGGACCCCGCATCAACAGGCCGGATACAAAACTGCAATCTGCCTGCCCGTCGCAACAAAATCGAACCTTGCGTTCCGGGAGGCGTCCATACAATCAGGATGAGAACAGGGTGGCGGGACACCGATGTCAAAGACATCGCAACGTGTACACATTTTGAAGGCAGAATCACGGAACGCGAGGTTCCCGAACGTCAGGCGGCGATCAGGCCTGGTGTCCTCAGTCCTGGATTCACCGACTACTCCATGGTGCGTTCTGGCGTCCTCGGGTCGACTCTCCCAATACCGCGCGCATCCCTTCCTTCCATGGCATCTTGCAGAGTGCATTCGCTCTCAGCAGAGCCATGCCTGATTCGTGTCGAGAACCGGCTTCTCCGATGGCGAATGCGTCGAAGGACCGGGGCCCTAGACCGGTCGGTGCCGGCGCCACGAAGGCGCCGGCACCAACCGGCGTGTATCAGGACGAGAGGTCCTTCGGTGGAACGGGTTTGCCCAGAGGCTTGCCTATCTCCTCGAAGTAGTCCCGGGTGACCTTGAACACCATCGGCGCGAGCAACAGCAGTCCGATCAGGTTCGGCACCGCCATCAAACCGTTCAGTGTGTCTGACAGGTTCCAGACGAAGTCGACCTTGACATTGGCGAACGCAAGGGCCGCCAGGACCCAGAGTCCGCGGTAGATGATCAGGCTCTTCTCCTTGAACAGGTACTGCCAGCAGCGCTCGCCGTAATAGGACCAGCCGAGAATGGTGGTGAAGGCGAACACCGCGAGTGCAATGGTGACGATGTAGTGCCCGCCGGTCAGGGACACCTCGAAACCGGTTGACGTCAGCACGGCGCCGGTGAGGCCCGCGCCGTCTTCACCCGTCATCACCCATGCGCCGGAGGTCAGGATCACGAGTGCGGTGATCGTGCACACCACGAGGGTGTCGATGAAAGTTCCGAGCATGGCGATCACGCCCTGGCGAACCGGGCTGTTGGTCTGCGCCGCTGCGTGCGCGATGGCGGCAGAACCAAGACCGGATTCGTTGGAGAACACGCCGCGGGCGACACCGAAGCGGATGGCCGCGGCTACCGCGGCGCCGGCAAATCCGCCTGTCGCGGCGGCAGGCGTGAAGGCGTAGGTGAAGATCATCCCGATGGCATCCGGGATTGCCGTGATGTTGATCGCGAGGATCACCAGCGCGGCACCCATGTAGAGCACGATCATCGCCGGTACCAGCTTGCCGGCGACCTCGCCGATCCGCCGGATGCCGCCGATGACGACGATGCCGACCAGCACGGCCACCACCACGCCTGTCAACCATGTCGGCACGCCAAAACTGTTGATCAGCGCGCTGGCCATGGAGTTGACCTGGACGGCGTTGCCGATACCGAATGCGGCCACCGCGCCGAAGATGGCAAAGGCGATGCCGAGCCACTTGCCGAGTTCGGGCGCGAACTCCCCGACCCCGTTGCGCAGGTAGTACATCGGCCCGCCGACGTACTTTCCGGTGGCATCGACCTCCCGATAGGTCACCGCGCAGACGGCCTCGGCATACTTCGTCGCCATGCCGAAGAGAGCGATCAACCACATGTAGAAGATGGCGCCCGGGCCGCCGAGGGCTATGGCAGTGGCGACACCGGCGATGTTTCCGGTTCCCACGGTGGCCGAAAGCGCTGTCATCAGGGCATTGAAGGGCTTGACTTCGCCCTCTCCGACTGCGCCGCCCTTGTCAAAGAGCAGGCGGAATCCGTACCCCACCTTGCGCCACGGCATGAACAGCAGACCCACGGTCAGCAACACACCCGTGACTCCCAGCGCCCCCAGCATTGGCGGCCCCCAAGCGAAGGCGTTGATCGAATTGATGATCGAATTCAGACGGTCCATCCCGTTTCTCCCGTATCCCCTCCTGTGCTCAAGAGTGGCACCTGGCCAATCCTTCACGGGGATTGATTGCGACATGCACGGTATTCGACAGGGAAATTTGCGTCCACACGGCCGCCCGGAGAATTTTCGGCACCCGCTCGCGTGGCACCATCTGCATCAAGGGGGCTGTCCCGGGCCACCCACCGCGACCCGGGAGTCTGCGGCAGACCGTCGAATCAGCGGTTTCGGGCTATGATCGGACGGTTGTGTGCCGTGACGCTGTCATGCGGGCGATCAGGGGCATGCCACAGGGTGGGGCCGTTGCCGCGGCATCCGACGCCAGAGGGATCAACCGGTCTCGGACAGGTATTGACTGTGTGCCAGCCGAGTTTGGCGCTCTTCGATTCTGATGACTGCCAGAACCATGATCACCACCAGGCGAGAAAGACCCGGGCTGGCGGGGGGCTGGAGGATCCAATTCATGGTATCGTCGCGCCCGACGATGCGTTGTGCGTGGAGGCACAGGATGTCGTCGATCTGGTCGGGTCGGAGCAGCGGCACGAAGGCCAAGCCCTCAAATTCGGGCGGGATCGCGAAGCGGCGATTGTGGTAGGGCAGATAGGTGTCGTTGATGAAGCGTTTGGCGGCTTCGATGGTGGTGATGCCGGCGAGTCGAGTTCCTTGACCAGGCGGTCCTGGAGGATGTCGGCGGCGCGCTCCGAGCAACCTCTCGCCTCCGGCGAATAGGCGACGATGTGCTCGATGCCGAACTGATGGAGTGCCCACTCGACCTGGGTGCGCCGGCCTGTTCACCCTGTCCTTGAAGAACATCGGCCATCAAGGCAATCATCTGCGACACGACTTGGGGGTGACCGAATCATGAGCATACTGCGCGCGGCACTGCTGGGCAGCGTGATCGGTCATGGGGCCTGCGGAGGTCCGGATCCGATGAGCGACGAATCGATCAGATTCGAGCGGAACAGCACGTTCGAGGACGGTGTCCTGACAGTATTTTTCGACTTGCAGGACAACAGGCATGTCTCGGTCAACACGACCGACAACACCATCACTACCGGTCCCTTCGATTCGCCCCTGCCCAGCCAGCAGGGCCGGTCACGGACGTTCCTGACGGAGACAGAGGACGGCACCTCGATCGCCTACAGCGTGGTCACCTGGGACGACAACGACCCGCTCGACTACCTGATGGCCAGCTGGTGGGCCGAGTTCCCGGACCAGCACCTTGCGGATCCCTCCTTCGACGATTCGGAAACACACGCGATCGTGGACGGGCCGGAGATCGATTCGGCTTCTCCTCCAGACCTGCCGCTGCAGGGACAGGCCACCTACGCTGGACCGGCGGGAGCCTTTACTACTACGGGACAGAAGAGACCGGTTACGTGATCGACGAGTACGAGGGTATCGCGATCCTGAAGGCGCATTTCGGCGCGCGCACCATCAGCGGGTGCATCGGATGTGCGGGCGACCTCATCGTGCGCCGCGCCCACTTCAGCGTCTTTCTGGGAGCGGAGATCCTCGAGCCGGATGCCACGACGACCAGCTATGAGCTTCACCTCGGCGAGGTCCGCTTCGACGCGGTCTACGGCACCTTCCAAGGCGGCGCGGTCACGGTGACGCATCCGGAACGGACGATCGTTGCGGCCGATGGGTCATGGGGCGGAGCCCTGTCGAGCAAGCCGGACCAGGAGGGCCACCCGCGGCTCGTGGCGGGCTTCGCCGAAGTCGAATTCGAAGAGGACGATGGAAGCGAGGGAGCCTTGTGGGGGAATGGATGGTGTCGACGCGCCAGCGGGCACACGCGGTGCTGCGCAGGCCAACCCGGCGCGATGTAGACGAGGGTGCCGGCAAAGGACGAGAAGTACATGCAAAGCTGGTTGCCGGGCATGATGTGGGTCGACGTGCGATCGGAGGACAGCCACAGCTGCTGTTCCTTGATCCTGTTTTCCAGGTCGCCCCGGGCGCAGTACCACTGCTCATGGAGTTCCCGGGCACCCACTTTCTTGCGAGAGATGTTGGTGACCACGTAGCGGGCGTTCCTGCCGCGCGTCCCGGCAACCATTCCGCCTTGGCTCCCACTTGCCGCTCGCGGGGCCATGACCTGAGCGTGCGATTCCGAAGGTCCCGATACCGCCTGGAGGCCTTGCCGGACCAGACAATGCTGCCTGGACTTATCGAGTTCCTTCGTGATCATGCCGTTCAGGCGAAGGCTTTGCCTGCATCCGAACGGGGGATAAAGCGATGCAGTTGGCCGAACAGCAAGGACTGACGACCTCCGCCATCTATGGCATTGAGCGTTACCAGAAGTGCGGCTGCCAAGCAGGAACCCGTATGCCTCGGCAATTCACCAAGCGCGACGCTGAAATTGTGAAGCGGTACAAGGGAGGGGAGACCCTCGAAGAACTGGGCTTGACGTTCGCCATCAGCCGCGAGCGAGTACGCCAGATACTCGTGCGGGACGGCTGTCTTGAGCGACATTGGGGAAGAGCCAAGCGTGAAGCACGGATGTTCACGCTGGTGTGCCCAAAGTGCGGCAAGAGCCGTCGCATCAAGCCATCTCGAATCAACAGAATCAAGGACGCTTTCTGCTCGCTACGCTGCCGCGCACTGGCTGACCCCAACAACTCGGGTCGCCGCGCGTACCTGATGCGCCGGGATGAGCAACTGATCTGGAGTGAGATTGGTCGTCGGGTCGGCGCGATGAACGCGTGCGGAAGAGCCAGGAAGTGGGCCGAAATGACAGGGTGGGACTGGCCATTAGTCGGATATGACGGCAGAAAGAGACGGATTGTCGATGAACCTGGCCCAAACGCTGCCGAGCGCCCTAGCAATCTTGCTGATCCTGATTCTGGCGGCAAGAGAGTGCATGGCTCATGATCAACCCTTGCAAATCAGGGAAGAAGTTCACGAGCATGGTGAAGAGTGGTTCCTTGACTCCATCGTGTTGCCACACTGTAGGCAAGATCACGACCAGTAGCCATATGCGTTTGCTGGCATCTCGGATACCTTCTTGACGACGAAGGTACCGGCACCGACCAACCCGGGTGCCTGGACCACTTCGAAGACAGACGGGCATCAGTGTATCCCGCACAGGTGCCAGCGAGGTCTCGTTGAAACTTGAAGACAGGTCAATACACATCAGCGATCACTTTGGGACGTCTTTGACACCAGTCCGTACGCCCACCCGGAACTCGGTCAGAGAACCCATCAGCCCTGGGCCAGCCGGCACTCTTGTTGGCGGCAAGTGTAAATCCGACATTCGTGGCAATCCAAAATTCAACAGTTTTGGCTTGTCGAGTCCGGGGCACCTGTCCCGCTGTGGTGACTGCGTCACCACAGCGGGAGCGGGGCACGGATGTACGGATGGGAGATCAGGATGTTGCTGAAGCACTATCTCGACCAGGGCGTCTCGAAGTCGGAGCTGGCGCGTCGGTTCGGGATCAATCGCACGACGATTTACCACTGGGTAAGGACGGGGCAACTGGACCGGGACCTGCTGGCTGGTCCGAGAGGATATGCGCCGCGGCCTGCGGTGGCTCACAAGCTGGATCCCTACAAGGCGATCATCGACGCGCGCCTCGAGGAGTTTCCGAAGCTGTCGGCGAAGCGGCTGTTCGACGAAGTCCGCGCGGCGGGCTATCCGGGCTGCTACGAGAGCGTGCGGAACTACGTGCGGGTTGCCCGGCCCCGCGAGCCGGTCGAGCCGGTGGTGCGTTTCGAGACGCCGGCAGGGCGCCAGGGCCAGGTGGACTTCGGGACGTTCCGGCTTCCCTGGGGCCGACGCCACGCGCTGGTGGTCGTGCTGGGCTACTCCCGTCTGCTGTGGCTGAGCTTCTATCCGCGGCAGTCGATGGCGGTGCTGATGGAAGGACTCGAGAACGCCTTCGAGGCGTTCGGCGGTGTTCCTGACGAACTGCTGTTCGACCAGATGCGGGCCGTGGTGCTGTCCGACGATCGCTGCGCCGGAGGCGGCCTGGTGCTGAACCAGGAGTTCCTGCGCTTCGCCGCGCACTGGGGCTTCCTGCCCCGTTCGTGCCGGCCCTACCGGGCGAAGACGAAGGGCAAGGTCGAACGCCCGATCCGCTACATCCGCGAGAGCTTCTTCTACGGCCGGGAGTTCGCCAGCGATGACGATCTCAACGAGCAGGCGTCGCACTGGCTCGAGGCCACGGCCAACGTGCGACGGCACGGTACGACCGGCGAGCGCCCCGTCGACCGCTTCGAGCGCGACGAGCGTGTGGTGCTGCGGCCCCTGGCCAACAGCCCCTACCGCCGTCTCGGCCTCCGGCAGGCGCAGGAGCCCGCACGGCGGCATGTCCCGGTGACCGTGGAGGTCGAGCGGCGGCCGCTCAGCGTCTACGCGCAGGCGCTGCAATGAAGCCCGCGGCGCCGACACGCCGCGATCGGCTGCGGGCGATGCTGGCCGACCTCAAGATGCCCGGCGCCCTCGAGGCCGTCGACGACATCCTCTCGGAGGCCGACGGCGGCGCGATCTCCGCGGCCGAAGCCATCGAGCAACTGCTGAACGCCCAGATCGTGCTGCGCAACAACCGCAGGCTGCAGACCGCCATGCGCTCCTCCAGGCTGCCCGCGATCAAGACGCTCGACCAGTTCGACTTCGCCTTCCAGCCCAGCATCAAGCGCGAGCAGATCGAGAGCCTGCATGAACTCGGCTTCCTCGACCGCCGCGAGAACGTGATCCTGCTCGGCCCGCCAGGGGTCGGCAAGACCCACCTGGCCATAAGCCTCGCCATCGCCGCGGCCGAGGCCGGACGCCGCGTCTACTACGGCACCCTCGCCGGGCTCATCGAGTCCCTCACCGAGGCCAAGGCCGCCGGCAACCTGTCGCGAAGACTGCGTGTGCTCACCCATCCGGCCCTCCTCCTGGTCGACGAGATCGGCTACCTGCCGGTCAGCCAGGACGGCGCCGTGCTCTTCTTCCAGCTCATCAATGCCCGTCACGAGAGAGCCTCGACCGTGCTCACCTCCAACAAGGGCTTCGAGGAATGGGGCGCGGTGCTCGGCGACGAAGTCATGGCGGCAGCTCTGATCGACCGGCTGGTCCACCACTGCCACATCGTCAACATCCGGGGGAACAGCTATCGCATGCGGGATCACCAGAACCTGCTGCAGGCCCGCCCGGACCGACGCCGCAAGAGGGGCGGATCATGATCGCCACCAACCACAAACGCGGTTTCGGTGCGGGCCGCCCGCTGTGGATAAGTCGCCCCCCGCCGCCAGACTCCGGGCGGTCGCTGCGGCGGGCGACTTACCCACAGCTCCCCCGAGCCACAGTGTTGAATTTTCGTTTGCCACAAATGTCGGTTTTTCGTTTGCCGTTGACAACTCTCCACCAACGCTCCCACAGGCCAGCGAAGCAAAAGAGCCCACCCTCCTTCATCGTGATCAATCAGGACTGTCGCGCACTGCGCTTGATCGTGTCCCCATCCACTCGTAGAATCCTTCCGCCGGGGTGGCAGCTGTCATAACTGCCAGACCGAGCGGAATGACGACTTCGTCCACGCCGTCTCCGAGCAAACGTTGATCAACCGGCGACCGATTTGGGGTTCCTTCGTCCACGAGGGGATCAGGCCCCAGAGCATCATGGCGAAGCGCCATTCGCCCAATTCGGCGCACACGGTCGCGTCCTGCTTTCCCGGCGCCACATTGTAGCGCGGCGGCAGGATCGCCGATAAGATCGAGCAATTCGTGCTCACGCCGACTAAAGTGTTGTGTGAAGCGGCCACACATACACATGCTGCCACCTTGGCACAGTCACACGAATCCGATGCCTTGGGTTCTGTGAAGGATACTGTTCATCATCGCGATCATTCGCACAGTTCGCCAGCCATGCCATCTTGCAGGCAACGCTGCTTTCCATCGTCGCATGAGCCGATGTTCGAGGCAGAAGGTATCTCGCTTGTGGACTGTTCCCCGTGATCGCGGGGATGAACCGACGACCTGTCCGTTGTCTGGCGTGGGTGTTGGTGCACCAGCCGGAGTGCGCTCGTGACATGGTACCGGGCACCTGCTGGAACCGACAGGAACGTCCGCAAGAGACTGATCGTGGCTCTGGCCCGCATGCCGCTGATCGCGCTCTGGCGCTTCGCCAAGCAAGGTCTGGTGCCCGAGGGTGTCCTGCTCCACCAGGCACAGTAACCGTCCGGCAACGGAGATCGGCCGGGGTTCCTGGACTCCGGCCCCACGAACCGGGGTGGCGGCAATCCGTTGAGGTGACATGGCCCATCGGCGCCGAATGGTAGAGTGGACCCGCCGCCTCGGACAGCCGCCGCCGATGCGTACTCTGCATCATGGTTCCGGACCGACACTTGTCCGACCGTATACAAGCATGTGGCCGTGCAATCGCGGCACCCGGCAAAGGCGTCCCCCCGGCTCGTGACCGTCTGCTTGGCAATGGCCAGGAAAGGGAGCCAACCGTCGATCGTTCTCCACTGCAACACGGCCCGCCCTCGATCCTCCGTCGGAGGCCTTGACACCGTTATCCCCATACAAGCCATCCCCTGGAGCGAACACTTTTGTTCGACCCGCGGGGCTGTTCTGTCTTCCGGATCATGGCGATCGATCCGGGAGCTACGGGATGGCACAGGAGAGGCTGCCGATGAGGAAGACAAAGAGGGTTCTGTCGTTTCACTTTGACGACGGTCGCAGTGGTCCCGAGCGTCACCCGCAGAGGCAGGCATGATCAAAAACAGTTTCGGCTGACGAAGGACTTGATTCCTCCGGCAAGTTGAAACGCCCGAATCCTCTTCAACCTTGGCGGAGTATTGGCCAGTGACACAAAGGCGAGGACATGAACCGGCTTGATCTTGTCTGATTGGCACGCGCCGGGACAAGTGGGCTGCCCGGAGCGGAATGAATCCGAGGCACGGACGGCGGATTGCAAGATACACGCCGCGTGGGCTAGATTTCACCGGCCATCGACGGGAACCGGGACGACGACGCATGATTGTTTCCTCCGAAAGCCAGAACGGCGTCACCATCGTTTCGATCAGCGGTCGAGCGGATGGTGAATCCGCTCCCGATCTAGAGGACGAGTTCTCCTCCATGATTCGAGACGGGTTCGTTCGTATCCTGCTTGACTGCAGCGAGATGAGCTACATTTCGAGCGCCGGGCTGCGAGTCTTTCTCCTGGCCGCGAAACGGTGCCAGCGGGCCGGTGGGCTTCTCACCATCGCGTCCCTCCAGCCATCCTGCAGATCGATCATCGAAATGGGTGGATTCAATATGCTCATCGATTGCTACGACTCCCGCGACGAGGCACTCGCAGCCAAGGCCTGAGTCCGTCACGATCACGAACGTGGGCATGGTCCGGCACGGATTGCTGGCGGTCTACGCGTGAGCCTTTGGAATCAGGCATCCGGGATGGCTTCGAGGGGCTTCCGTGGGCCTGCGGCAAGGTGGTGCTTGTCGTTGGGCTGGCAGCGGAAGCAAAAATGGCCATGACGTCTGCCGATGTCGTGTATCGAGACAGTCAGTCACACTGTCGATGCGCAACCGACGGTCACAATGTGCACATACTCGATGAAGTCCTCTGGATGTGGACCACCGGATGCAGATAGGGGCACCTGGAGTAGCGATGCGTCAAGCCGCTCTGCGGCGCCTTCGCTCCGCTCCGGCTCTTCGGGTGACACGGCGCAACTCCAGGTGCAGTGGGCTTCCCATGGTCGAAAGGGCGGGATCAAGGATCCATTGCATGTCAAGGACCATATCCGGCTTCATCAAGTATGTGCACTTTTCGACCGTCATCGACACCTCACCACCCTCAACCACGCCATCGGGAGTATGCCCGACACTCGACCTTACCCGGACAAGCGATCCGTCATCTCTGCCGCACGAGGAGTCCATAACCACCAACAGGGGTATCGGCATCGTCCGCGATGCCCAGTCCGGATACGACACCGCACGCCAAGTCGCGGAAGGAAGGGGGCCACTCACGTCAGACACCATCGAGGTCCCGCTGTGGCGGTCGGAGAATGCGACGTTCGGCCCTGAAAGCTGACGACAGGGCGTGCATGATGCGGCGATGGTTGCCATTGTCGAAGAAAACTGCACCATCGCTCTTCCACAAACGGTCGCGCCGGGACACACACGAAGAGCCCGTCACGCAACGTTCATGCAACATGCAAGTAGGGAGCAATACATGAAGACGTCGTCTATCGCGATCATCACTGCCACCATGCTTGGCGCCACCGCGGCGACCTCCACGGCCGACATGAAGACCGAGATCGGCTCGGGCGAAGGCCAACTCGATATCATCGCCTGGCCCGGCTACATCGAGCGTGGCGAAACCGTGAAGGAGTTTGATTGGGTCACGGGTTTCGAGGAGGCAACCGGATGCATGGTCCGTGTCAAGACGGCCAACACCTCCGATGAAATGGTCGCCCTCATGAACGAGGGCGGATTCGATGTCGTCACCGCGTCAGGCGACGCGTCGCTCCGCCTGATCGCGGGAAAGCGTGTTCAGGAGGTCAACATCGATCTCATTCCGAGCTGGCGTACCGTCGACGACAGGCTCAAAGAGGCCCCGTGGCACACCGTGGAGGGCAAGCACTACGGCACGCCGTACATGTGGGGACCGAATGTACTGATGTACAACACCGACGTGTTTCCCGAACCGCCGGAGAGCTGGGAGGTCGTGTTCCGCGAAATGACGCTGCCCGACGGACAGTCGAACAAGGGACGCGTGCAGGCCTATGACGGCCCCATTCACGTTGCCGATGCGGCGCTCTTCCTCATGCATCACGAGCCCGACCTGGGGATCGAGAACCCCTATGAGCTCAACCCGGACCAGTACGCCGTGGCCCTCGATCTCCTGCGCGAGCAGCGCAAGATCGTAGGACGCTACTGGCATGACGCCTTCATCCAGATTGACGATTTCAAGAACGAGGGTGTCGTGGCGTCGGGCTCATGGCCGTTCCAGGTCAACCTCCTCAAGGCTGACGGCGTCCCGGTGGCCTCCACCATTCCCGTCGAGGGCGCGACCGGCTGGTCCGATACGACCATGATGCACATCGACTCTGCCCATCCGAACTGCGCGTACATGTGGATGGAGCACACGCTTGCCTCGAATCTGCAAAGCGATCTTTCCCTTTGGTTCGGCGCCGTTCCTCCCGTCATCTCCGCCTGCACGGACGGCCGTGGCATGCAGACCGCCGAAGGCTGCGCCAACAACGGGCTCGACGACTTCGACAAGATCAAGTTCTGGACGACGCCGGTCACCTCGTGCCCGACGCAGGGCGAATGCGTGCCATACTACCGGTGGGTGTCCGACTACATCGGTGTGATTGGCGGACGCTGAACCAGCGGACCAACGCGTCGAAGCCCGCCCGGCACGGGAACCGGGCGGGCTTCCTTGTTGTCAGAGAGTCACGTCCTTGACCGTTGCCGTAGCATTCGAGAACACGTCGCGGCACTTCGGCGCCGTCGTGGCCGTCGACCGTGTCGATCTCATCATCGGGGAAGGATCCTTCTTCGCCATGCTCGGCCCGTCGGGGTCGGGCAAGACCACGTGCCTGAGGCTGATCTCCGGTTTCGAGCGACCGAGCGAAGGCCTCATTCGGATCTTTGGCGAGGATTCCAACGACATCCCGCCCAACCGCCGCCCGGTCAACACCGTTTTCCAGGATTACGCCCTCTTTCCGCACCTCGACGTCGACGACAATGTCGCATACGGACTGATGGTCCGCGGTGTTCCCAGGGGCCGGCGCAAGGATGAAGCCGGTCGCATGCTGGAACTCGTCAAGCTCAGCGGGTACGGCCGGCGCAAGCCCTCGGAATTGTCCGGAGGCCAGCGCCAGAGGGTGGCCCTGGCGCGCGCGCTCATCAACCGGCCCCGGGTCCTGCTGCTTGACGAGCCGCTTGGCGCCCTCGATCTCAAGCTCCGCGAACAGATGCAGGACGAACTCAAGGCAATTCAGGAAACCCTCGGAATCACCTTCATCTTTGTCACCCACGACCAGGGCGAGGCGCTGTCGATGGCCGACCAGATCGCCGTGATGAACGAGGGCCGGGTGATCCAGACGGGATCTCCACGGGAGATCTACGAGCACCCGCGGACACGGTTCGTGGCGGACTTCGTCGGCTCGTCGAACGTCTTTCCTCCGGAAGTCAGCGTCTCGTTCGGCGAGACCGAGGCATGGTCGAGCCTGCGCCCGGAGACGGTCTCCCTTGCCTCTCCCGGAGCAGGTCGCGTGGACGGCCACGTGGTGTCGGTCCGCTATCTGGGCGCCAGCAAGCGTGTCACGGTGGCGGTGGGAGACCACCTGGTTGCCGCCGTCATCGCCGCAGACAGCCCTGTGCCGGACCAGGGGCATGGTGTCTCACTCGTCTGGCCCGCCGGGTCACTGCACGTCATGGACGACGACTGAGGCGGCTCCGGTGCTGGCGCAGCTCTCCGATACCCTGTGGCGGCGTCCCGGACTCTTCATCCTGTTGCTTCTGACACCGCCACTCCTGTGGCTCGGGATCATCTATGTCGGTTCGCTCTTCGCGCTGCTGCTCCAGAGCTTCTTCTCGATCGACGAGTTTTCAGGCCTCACCCGCTATGAGCTGACGCTCAAGACCTACCGGGAACTCCTCACCCCGGCGAACGGCGACATCATCCTGCGCACCATCGTGATGGCATGCGCGGTCACTGCGGCGGCAACCCTCATCGCCTTCCCCATCGCCCTCTACGCGGCGCGCCATGCCCGCGGCAGGCTCAAGGCGCTATTCTATCTCGGCGTGATGATGCCCTTGTGGTCGAGCTATCTGGTCAAGATCTATGCCTGGAAGCTCATCCTTGCCAAGGAAGGGATCATCAACTGGGTTGTCGAGGGACTGGGACTGGCCTTTGTCCTGAACGCGATTCTTGCCTTCCCCGTGATCGGCGGCAACTCCCTGTCTGTCAGCTACATCGGCACCTTCATCGTGCTTCTCTATGTCTGGCTTCCCTTCATGATCCTGCCCCTGCAGGCCGCTCTCGAGAGGGTACCCGAACCTCTTCTCGAGGCTTCGGATGATCTCGGTGCGACATCGGGCCAGACGCTGCGCCATGTCATCATCCCGCTGGCGCTGCCCGGCATGATTGCCGGATCCATCTTCACGTTTTCGCTGACCATGGGTGACTACATCGTGCCGCAGATCATCGGGTCGTCGCGGCGCTTCATCGGCCAGGCCGTCTACGCCCACCAGGGAACCGCCGGAAACATTCCGCTCGCTGCAGCCTTCGCCGTGGTGCCGATCGTCGTCATGGCGTTCTATCTCTGGTACGCCCGGCGCAGAGGAGCCTTCGATGCGCTCTGAACGCAAGGCGTCCGTCCTGCTCAAATGTGCCGCGGTGGCAGGCCTTCTCTTCCTGCACCTGCCCATCTTCCTGATCTTCCTCTATGCCTTCACCACCGAGGACACGAGCTATGTCTTTCCGCCTCCCGGCCTGACGCTCGACTGGCTGGCCGTGACCTGGAACCGGCCGGATGTCTGGCAGGCGCTCGGCCTGTCGCTCCGCGTCGCTTCGGTGTCGACCGTCATTGCCATTGTCCTGGGAACGCTGTGCGCGGCGGCCGTTTCGAAGGCGAGATTCTTCGGGCGTGAAACCATCTCGCTCCTCGTCATCCTGCCCATTGCCTTGCCGGGAATCATCACGGGCATTTCGCTGCGTTCGGCCTTCAACATTCTCGACATTCCCTTCTCGACCTTCACCATCATCCTCGGTCACGCAACCTTCTGTGTTGTCGTCGTCTACAACAACGCCATCGCCCGCTTCCGCCGTCTTTCCGGCTCGCTGATCGAAGCGTCCTTCGACCTCGGGGCCGCGGGATTCCAGACCTTTCGCTACGTCGTCCTGCCGAACCTGGCGACGGCCCTCCTCGCAGGGGGAATGCTTGCCTTCGCTCTCTCGTTCGACGAGGTGATCGTCACCACGTTCACGGCCGGCCAGCAGCAGACCCTGCCCATATGGATGCTCGAGGAACTCGTGCGTCCCCGCCAGCGTCCGGTGACCAACGTGGTGGCCATGGTGGTGGTGGTGGTGACGTTCCTGCCGATCCTCGCCGCCTACTACCTCACCCGCGAGGCTTCGAGTTCCCGCTCCACGTGATGGACCAGGTTCGCCCCGGATCGGACACACCGTCGTCTGACAACATGAAAACGCTCTGTAACGTGATGCCATGGAGAAAGAACAACCGACACAGCGGCGCTCCCTGGGATTACAGGCTGTTCCGCCGGAACGCTCATCTGTTCAGCCCCGCGTGGAGCCGTGCCACGGCGTATCGAGGCGGCTTTCCCGGGCAGCACCATGACGTTTTGTTCGGGACTTCCGATCACCGGACTTGCGGAACGTACCTTGCGCCTCTTCGACCGTTTGGCCGCGTGCCTTGACGATCACCGGCAGGGCGAACTCGTGGTCCACGACGTGGAGACCCTGGTGGACCAACGCATCCCTGGCCAGCTTGCCGGAAATGAGGATCTCGACGGTCACGACGAACTCCCCGAGGATCCGGTGATCGGTATGGTCTTGGGGTGCGGTCCTGGGGTGCTTGTTGTAGAGGCGCGAGGACTGCGAGCCCCTGGCGGGTAAGAGATGCAGCCGTTGACGACTGCCCCTGATCGGCGAGCTGTCGGCAGGTTTCGGTGCGATCCTGGCATTGCAGGAGAATTGCGACACGGATCGGGTGGTGGTGGAGTGCCGTGAGGTCCCGGGGAGCGGTCCCTTGTCGTGGGACAGAACATCTCCGACACGTCGTCAGGGCGCCGGACGATGCGCCCGTCGACGACCTGCCGTTCGTGATGTTCGCTTGTGCCGCCCTGACCCTGGCGCCGGCGGTGCTGCTTTCACCGACGTCCGCGGCGCCGGAATGGCCGCCCGCCCGCGAGGACTGTGCACTCTTCGATGTGGTCGTGGTCACCGTGCATGACTGCTTTCTGTGTGCTTTCCTCGTCGTCAGGGCAGGTTCGGTCTTCACCAGCCAGGACGCGTACTTCGTCACCCTTGAAGGTATCAGCCAGGACGTGTTGCTCTTCTCCGAGAGCCATTCCAACGGGATCCGGGTTGCGCTGGTTCTTGCCCTGACCGGCGTCTTCCCCGTTCAGCCAGGGAAGGCCAGGCCCTGACAATGTTCCGCATCCGCCGCGGCGCCCCGGACGTCGTCCGGACCCGCTTGCGGCCAGCCCCGGAAAACGCTTCGGCCCCCTGAACATGATTCAAGGGGCCGAACACGCAGTCCGCGGAAGCTTGTCCTGCTTTCCGACTTGGGCGCACCATGGCACCCCCTTCACCGGGATGCAACGTTGCGCCGCGCCGGCACGGGAGCCGGACCGGCGGCCCGGCATACGGCGGACAATCGACCGATTTTCCCATCCACGCCGGGACTGCGGTCGATGCCTTCGCACGAAAAAAGGACCCCGGATGAGCCTGCGTCGCGCCCATCCGAGGCCAGGTCTCCAGCCACACGACATCCCCACCCGTTGGGCAGGGCGGGGAATGCTTGTCGCATGCCGATGTCACTACACCCCGGCAGCGCCGTGCGCAACCCTGCCCCGCGGCTGCAATTCCTGCCGTTCGATGGCCGAAGACCGGATCGGGCGCCTCCAGAGGAGTCGCATTCGGGCTGTTCGGGATGCCGCCAATCACGGACGTCTCTCGATCGGGGCGATCAGTCGCCGGACAGGGCCACAGTCACATGTGACGCCCACCATCAGGCCGACGGCCGCTCTCCATCACGGGCGAGAGTGTTGTTCCGACCATCAGAGACGCAGCTGCAGATCGCCGCCCGGGCGGCCTCCCACAGACCGGCCCATACCTTCGCATCCTGCAAGACAGAATCGGGTGACGCCCAGCTCCTCGCGACAAGGGAAGGAAAGGCCGGCGGGCTGACAGCGCTGATCGACACACATGCGGATGCCATCGCTCCGGTTGGGGAGCGAGGCATGGCGGGTCAGCCTGTCGAACAGCACGAGACCGCCTCGGCGCACCGGCAAGGGGACGCGCGAACCGGGCGCCAGCTCGCTTGCGGGAATGGTGTTCGACTCTCCCGGAGCATCGATCACATGGCGGATCGGGGTGACACCCCGGTGACGATGACTGCCGGAGATGACCAGGAGACGTCCATGTTCCACCGTGGCGTCGGTCAGGGTGACCCGGACGGTCGGGAGGTCGGACTCCAGCGCCTTGTCCGGCAAGCCGGCAAGATCCTGATGCCATGTTGTCGCGGCATCCCCGCCGGGAACCTTCAGGCGCAGGCGCCGGTCGGGTCGGAGACGATCTCCGGCCCGAGGATGCCCTCCACCACGTCGAGGATGGCGGGATGGCGCAAGAGGTCGAATGCCGCCGGATGCGCGAACATCTTGGCGTCGGGCGCCATGTCGTCGACCACCGACAGGGTGATGTCCGGATGCCGGTACACATCGAGACACACGGGGGGCAATGCGGGCATGGCGTTCGCCGAAGGAAACTCCCTCGAGGGTGTCCGCAATCCGCCCAGCCTCGGCAAACTGCCGGACCACCTGGTCGAGGCGGGTCTCACAGGCACTCCAGAGCGGTTCCAGGTCGTTTCCGCAGAGCACCCCTTCGACGACGAGACAGACGTCTCGCCGAATTCTCTCGCGGTCGCCACGGTCAAGTTGCCGTGTCATGGATGAAAACCGGTCGGGCCCCGGCGCCGGGTGACTGTCATAGGAGAAGTCCGGGACCGAACCCGCGAATGCCGACACAGCGCAGGACAGCGATCCGGACCTCTCGGACGCCCTCGTCTAGCGCTGTCGGGCGGTGGTCAAGCGCCTGGAGCCGGGCCGATTGCGGGTGCTCGGGAGGTTGCCGGCACAGTGGCGCAGCGCCCCGGACAAGAAGCCGCGCGAGGACCGAGTGTTTCTGCGCGTTGGAGGTGGCGCTCGGCCTTATCGTGTGCATGAGATTCCCACCGTCAAGCGTCCGTCACGGTGGGTAGCGCCTCGGTTTGCAGTCAAGTGATCGAGCTGGACCTCTCCTTGGCGTAGTACTGTGCGTCAATGAGCCGCAGCACAAGATCGTCGGTGTTGGAAAAGTCGGCAATCGCGAAGTCGTCCAGTTCAACGGCTTGCCTGAACAGAGTCGGGAAAACGGCACGTTCCCCGGCGGGGTTCCATGAGTCGAAGTGTTTCCGGCATCGCTGTTCGGTTCCAAACATCTGCCCGAACGGTCCGCAGATCAATGCATGGGTGATGTGTCGTCGGGCACGATTTGCTGCTTCGGCCCTTGCCACTTGCTCCGGCGTCAGTCGGACCAGAACGAAGTCGAGGAGATCGTGCCGGTGCGTCGACCTGCGCCGCCGGAACGACAGAACCAACAGATGGAGGCCTCCGGTGACGAGGGACAGCAACAAGGTGCGCATCGTTTACATCGTCTTCTTCTCCAGGCACTGCCGAACGATCCCGACACCGGGAAACCGAATCCTGTGCGGAGCGGGCAACCGACGTGAACCGACGGTCCCGAGGCAATCGACATGATACGGTCTGGCCGTGGATGAGGTCGAGAGTCGAATGGCCACGGTTTGCCTGTGCACTCTCTGCACCTGGACGACGTCTGCCATCAAGCGGCCCGTCGTACTGAATGGCAAATCAGCAGGGTTGCGGATCGTTCTTGCTGCAGACACGCGATTGCCTGAGTCCAGTCGCCGGACGATTTGCTGCCAGCGAACGAATTGATCGTCGACGATCCTGCATGACACACTCCGCATCCGGCGCCTCGTTACACGACACGCCGCACCTGTTGGCGCGGTTCCGGCAAGGGTGGTGAAGAGGCCTGTGTTCCCGCGGTTCGGCACCCATTAGACGGCTACATTCAGGTCGATGATCGTCATTGCGGCGTAGCATGCGACATTTTCTCGCGGGAGCTGATCAAGATACGCTTGGGCCTGTGGCCCCCGTCACTTTAGCGGGGCTATTTTCGGGGTCAGCGCGCGTGGCCTATAGTTCCCGAGTGGCAGCACTTTCCCAAGAGTAGCAAATGTGGGCACCTTCTCCGTCTGGCATTGGATCATCGTTCTTGTCATGTACCTTCCATATCCCATCTTGGCAGCGTGGCTTTGCCCGAGAGCCGGGAGACGGCGCTGGGTGTGGGTTCCCATGACACTCATTCCAGGTTTTGGGCTTCTGTCTTTCCTCGTCTTGCTCACCTTGACGGTGGGCACAGCGTTGAAGAGATAGTCATAAGGCGAAGCTGAATGGACTTCGACCTGGAACGCTTCGTCATCGAGAGCAACATGATCGAGGGGATCACCCGCCACTCGATCGATGCCGAGGTTCAAGCCCATATCGACTTCCTCGCAGGGCCGGTGACTGTGGAAGCCCTGGAACGCTTCGTCGACGTCATCCAGCCCGGCGTCGAGCTGCGGCGCCACGAGGGCATGAACGTCCGTGTCGGGAAGCATATCCCACCGAGAGGCGGTCCTCACATCGAGGAGTGGCTTGAACACCTGCTGATCCCGAAACCCGAGACGACGCCCTACCAGCGCCACTGCGCTTACGAGACCCTGCATCCCTTCATGGATGGGAACGGTCGCTCCGGGCGCGTGCTGTGGCTGCACAACATGGGCGGCATCGAGAAGGTGCCGCTTGGGTTCCTCCACACCTTCTACTATCAGGCGCTTGCCGCCGGCGAAGGGCGGAGACAGACATGAACGGGACGCAGTAGGTGCGTGAATCGAAGGGAGACAAGAAATGAACATGAGAGCGGTCACGGTTGCATTGAGCATGGCCTCGCTACTGGCGACGGTAGGCTGCGGCAGCGATCCGATGGCGACATCGGAAGGTCCGACGCCGGAGGAGACCGCAGCCTTCACCGAAGCCCAAGAGCAGTTCAGGACGAGAGCGGCGTTCGAGAACGCCATGCAGTTCAGAACGAAGTCCACGTTCGAGGACGGGGTGTTCGCGGTCGAGGCGCAGCGCAGCGGGCAAAGCCCCCGAACGCTCACGACCGACGCGCACGCTCTGTACGAGTGGGCGATCTACCTTCCTGCGCCGCCCATCCCCGGATTCGTGAACCGCGAGTGGTTTCTGGCCGAGAACCGCCACGATGGCAGATCCATTCTCTATGCCGCGGTCGAGTGGGACAACGACGACCCGTCCGACTATCTGGCCGTGGGCTGGTGGCTCCACTATCCTCCTGGTGTTCCGACCGACGAATACGAAGCGGCCGAGCGCGGCGTCTTCATTGACGGGCCGGAGATTGATCCGTCCAATCCTCCCGCAATGCCGGTCAGCGGCGAGGCAAAGTACTTCGGCGGTGCCGGCGGGCTTTACGAGTATTTCTACGGCAACGGTTGGGGAGAACTGCAGGGGGAAAGCCAGTACGTCGAGTTCTCCGCTCCCATCACGCTGACAGCGGACTTCGCCGAGGCGACGATCTCGGGCTGTATCGGCTGCGAGGGAGACATCAGCGCCGAGACACTTCACCTGTGGCCCGCCGTGGCGTGGCGGGGCCCCGACCCCGATGCCCTGCCGACCGATTACGAAGTGCACCTTGGCCCTGCGTCGTTCAACCCGGACGGCATGTTCCAGAACACCGCGATCTCGGTGAGCCATCCCGAGCGAACCGGCATGCAGTCCGAGGGCGTGTGGGGCGGACAGTTCTCCAATGTCCTGGACCTGGACAGCAATCCCCGCCGGGTCGTCGGCTACAGCGGCGTCAGGTTCGAGGAGGCCGACGGCAGCATCGGGAGCTTCGAGAGCATCTTTTCCGCTTTGACGCCGACGACTGTGAACTCCCAAGAGAGCGGAACGCCTGATGGCGGCTGAGTGTTGCCGCAAAATGGACGGCAACGGGCGCTTGCTGTAGCCCGATGATGTTCCGCGGAACATCATCGGGCACCACGACCTGAGGAACCTGTCCAGTGTCTTGGAAGCAGCGCATATGGCAGGCACACCCATGCCTCGCCTGCCGTCATGCAGGGAGAGAACATTCGCACTGTCGGTCGACTGCTCGCTCACAACGATCCCGCCACCACTCGACTGCTACGAGAATCTGGAGAAAGTCACCCCATCACAGGCAATGCAAATCGACATCATCAGGCTTCTCATGCTCACCGGATATCGCAAGGGCGAAATCGTCCGCCTGAAGAAGTATGGGGTGTTCGGCATCAGTCTCCGGCTCCGCGACAGCAAGACGGGACCACGAACAGTGTTCCTCAATGCCGAGGCCCGACTCGTCATCGATCGCCGAATGGCGGGCGTCAGCGCATCCCTCTTTCCTTCGCCTTTGCATCCCGGTCGACCTCTCTGCGACGGCCTTCCACTGTGGTGCGCGAGCAGCCAATCGGTCGGGCGCTATGCGAAGAACGTCCCGTTTCCCGGGCGTCCCGATGCCAGGAAGAGAACAGGAACAGCAAGGGCCGGGCCGGCCATGATGCCGCCGATCCGGCCCTTGCCAAGGCACCGTGCGTTGGTGCGACGAGCGAGTATTCTGTCGTCCCGCGCCGTGCGTCGGACGATCAGGACGCCGACAGCGTGTAACGCCAGTTGCCGCTGTCCAAAGCGGTTTCGTCCGGAACGAACCGGGAGCCAGGATCCGCAGCACCCGTGCCAACCGCACCGATGCCCTCATCGACCAGGCCGGCAACTTGCTCCATGACTCCTTCGAACATGGCGGGCACGTCGCCCTGGGGCATCAGTCCGGTGACATAGGCAGCACTCGGCTCGCCCGTCAGGACATTCCAGGCAACCCCGGTTCCATCATCAGGCTGCCAGATGCCGGCGCCGCACGGATCCTCGCACACCGCACACGGGTTGCATGGGTCCTCCTCGCACTCGACCGCACAGGGGTTGCAGGCCCCACAGCCCGCTCCGCAGGCACCACACGCACCGCAGCCGCCACAGGCTCCGCAACCGGCCGCCAGGCCCGTCGCGGGATCCGCCACGGCCTCGGGATTTTCGAGGGCCATGGTGTAGGTCTTGGCAGCCGCCTTGCGTTGGCACATGCAGGCCGACGCATCGAACGCCATGACGCTACCCAGACCGACGACCGCCGGTATCATGGTGGTCGTCAACAGTTTCCTTCTCAGCTTGCCCATGACGCCTGGATCCTCCGGTTTCACGATCCTTAACCGGGTGCACTCATGCAGCGCACCTAACTGGAACCGTCATGATAGACGGACCCCGACAGCATGGGAAACCGGAAATGACGCTGCGCTCTCGCAGTATGCGATATGGTGAGATTGCCTCGGTGAATCGCGGATCTTCACCGGCATGTGCCCGCGTCCTTGTGAAGCGCGTCGAACATTGCCCTGACCGCCTCCAACCTCAAGTCGCGGGAGTCGCAATCCTTCTCGTCGGTTGCTTCGGTCTTCATGATGTCCAGAAGGGCGGCGGCGGCTTCCTCGGCCAGCTCGGATCGACGCTGGGGCGAGAACAGCGGTTCACGCCGGGGCGGCATTGTGCGGGCGGATGGTGCCGCAGGCGCCTCCTGTCGCGGTGCCGGCCGCAGCATTGGTCGGGTCTCGGGGTCGCCGGGCTCCAGGAGGAGAATGTCCTGCGCCTGGCGCCTGCCGTCCGCAGAGACAACAACGTCGAACGACACCAGCGAGTCAGGCTCCAGGGCATCCAGCCCGCCATCGATCTGGTAGACGTGCGCGAACACATCGTCCGATCCGTCTTCCGGCACGATGAAGCCGTAACCCTTCTGATCGAACCATGCCTTTACCCAACCCTTCATCCTTCCTCCGTCGCGCGCATTGATGTTTCAGGCCCACGGAGCCGCAGCCGTCGGGCGGATGTGTGGGGTGCGATAGTGAGTTTGGAGTACAGGGAAACAGGAATGCAACCTGGATGGCTCGGCGCTCAAGCGAAGGGGAGAGCGGTCGGTGACTTCACGAAGGTTCTCGCGCTTCAGAAACCTTGATTCGACATCCTGTCGGTGCACAGCCGAGGCGGGTTGCCGGGCGCGCTCGACTCTGCCCCATGGCTGCTGGAGAGACGCGACGAGGCGGAGAGTTATCTGAATCACACCAGCCATGCCGTCATGCAGGAAACGCCGCTTCCCGTCGTCGCAAGGCTCCTCGGTCACCCCCGGACAACCATGACTTTGCGTTACATCCACACCGGCGAACGGGAGACCGAGGTTGCGGCGGAGTGGATCGATAGTTTGATGTCGGGGTTGCTCGGGCTGTCACCCACCACTTGACGAAACAACTTCGGGCTCGTCCGCAGGCAACTCACTGACCTGCCCGATCCCGTCTTGTTCTGAGGTGCCAAGAAATCCGCCCGAACGACAACCTGCATGTCCTTCAGAGAGGAATTCACTGGGCGATTGGTGTCACGTCAGGTTACCTGCACGGATCGATGACCCATGTCGTCGGGCGGGTTGTGATCCGTTGGCGATCTGCACGCCCAACGAACCCCAGGGACCAACCATGTCAAGATCCTTCGAGACTATGTTGACTGCTGCTGACGGTGTCCAAGTCAACTGAGAGCGACGCGGACCATTGAGCCCTTCGCCCTCAGCACAGACCCTGAGCAATGCTGTAACTCCCTGTCGTCCCTGCAACAATGGCAGGCGCTGTCGCCTAATCCTCCCAATCCCGCAGCGACATCAGATAGGCGATCACGTCGGCGCGTTGGTCCTCTTTCTTATTCTTGTACCTCATTTTGTTGCGCACCTTGGTTCACACCATGGGTCAGCCACCCGAGACTCTCCTCTCGTGCCTCCCTGACGGTCTCGAATGAGACCGAACCGAGAGACGCTCTCTTCCCGCCTTCGACATGCACGAAGCTGCGACTGCCGGACGGGTGTTCGGGTGCACCCGAACACCGAGACAGGGAACGATGGTAGCCTCGTCGGCATTCAGCCCTGATTGGTGATTCGAAGAATGTCGACATACCGCACTCCCGCGCCTTCGCGCTTTCAGCGAAGGTCCGGCATCTCGCTCAGCATCGCCTTGACCACCGCCGCCGCGTTGCCCGCAGCGAGGTCGAGGAATATCTCCATCCGGTTCGCGCCCTCCCCGCCGCCGGCGAGGTCGGCGAGACTGCGCACCGCGACGAAGGGTACGTCATTGGCATATGCGACGTGCGCCACGGCTGCGCTCTCCATGTCGAGAACCCGGGCGCCGAACGTCTCGAAGACCCACGTCCGGAAAGTCGCATTGTCGACAAAGGCCCCGCCCGAGACCCCGGAACCGCCGACCGCAACGCGTGGCGGCCTGTCGAGGCAGCGGCCGTCCGCCGTGCAGCGCGCCAGCGCCACCTTGTCCGCCGCGCGGCGTGCCGCCGCCAGCAGCGCCGGGTCCACCGGGAACCAGAAGCGGGTCTCCGGCCCGTCGGTCCCGGCACGCCGCACCGTGACCGAGCGCGGGAACATCATGCCGAAGTTCCCGTAGGGGTGTTCGAAGAACGGCATCGTCGCCCAGCCGCCGTCTGTCGCGCGCGCGAACAGCATTTCCAGGTACTGTCCCCAACGCTCCGCGATCGCCACGTCGCCGATGCCCAGCGAAGGATCGACCCCGCCCGCGATGCCGGAGAACACGATCCTCGCGATGGCGAAACGGTCCAGCGCAAGCTGTGTTGTCATCGCCGCGTTTACAACACTGATCCCGCTCAGGAACAGCACCACCTTACGGTCTTCGAGCGTGCCGGTCGCGAACTCCACGCCGTTCGCCGATTGCACCGCCCTGTCCCGCAGTTCCCCCTTCAGGATCTCCAGTTCCGGTGCGAAGGCGGAGACTACGGCGATGCGTGGGGTCTCGTCCCGGAAGTCCTGCGCCTCCGCCGGCTCCGGTGCGCTCGCCGCGAGCATCAGGGCCGCCGACAGGCCGGCGAACAGGATCAAAACCGCGCGCCGTGGAAATGCCAGAAAGATCATCGTGCGATTCTCGAGTCGCCATGACGATTGTCAATGCGGCTCTTCCACCGACCGGTCCGATTCGGACGTTCATTCGCCGATGATTTCTCCGTCACGAACTTCAGATGCTTCGTCATGCTCGCGACCGCCTCGACCATCAAACAATCTGTCCGCGCAGCCTGGTGCTTGCCTAGCGCTTGTCGCAAGGACGCTCGATCCGGAGTTGACTTGCTGCGTTGATCGCTGGCTTCGGCTGGCGATAGAGAAAGGCCAAGACAGACACAAGTTACACCCGATAAGCCGGGCCCCGGAAGGATTCGCCCCTGCCCCTCGGATCGGCAATCGATTTGGACGCCGGTATCCGCCATGTCAATCAAGTCTGGAATGCTGGGCCGGCATTTCCTGGCCCGATGGAACGGGCGGCCCTCAATCACGGTCACGTTGGAGACGGCGATCTCCCTGCTCGTTCTCGTCTCGGTCGGCGGCGTGCTCGGCGGCGGCATGTGGCTCGCCAACAAGAACACACTGGCGTTGATGAGCGCCAACGCCAATCAGAGCATCGCCAACATGGTGGACCGGATCGAACGTTATCCGCTGCCGGCCGAGGACCAGGCCCGCTTCATCGCCAAGTGCAACGAGAGCGGCGAATTCGACCCGCAGGATCGCGCGACGTTCGGCCAGCTGCTGACGGGCGGCCTCGCAGGCGTGCCGCAGATCGAGTCGATATCGTTCCTCGACCCCGGATTGAAGACTTTCTTTGCCGCGCGCTACGGGGGCGGCCGCATCGAGCTGGGTGACGTGGACCACTCGGACGATCCGAGATACCGCGACTATCTGGCGTCAATGCCGGAGGAGGCGCACTGGGTCCCGCCGTACTGGATCAAGTTGCATGAAGGGACCTATTTCAGGCGGGTCCATCCGGTGCGGCGCGACGGCGTCTTTGTCGCGGCCGCGGCCGCGACGGCGTCGATCCGGGAACTCTCATCCTAGGTCCGCGAGGGTGGCAAGGGCGGCCCCAGCACGCGCTTCGTCCTCTACGGGCGCGACCGCGTGCTGGCCCATCCGCTCATGGCCGAGGGCTATGCCGGCCTTTCTCTCGAAAAGCCATTGGCCCGGACTGACGGCGTTTCGCGATCCTGTCCTGGCGGCGATATGGCGCCTGCCCGGCGGGCCGCTCCGAACTGGTCGCTTCGCTTGTTCAGGAACCCCTCGCCGGATGTCCTGGATCTGCCGTGACACCACCTCGCAGACGCGCAACGCCGAACCGTAGTCCACAAGGGTCGCCATACGGTAACGCATGTCGGTCATCGCCTGGATCAGGTGTTCGACATCCTCTTCCGGCATCGTCCGGGGCAGGCGATGGGGAACCCGGCGAAAGCGCAGAGCTGCGACCTTCTCCGGTTGACCGAGAACGCTGTCGTACAAGAGGCGCAACGCCGCCACGGCGACATTGGTCGTGCGCGGTGCCAGGCCGCCGTCAATCAGCATCAGGATCCAGTCCCTGATCGCATCGTCCGTCTGCACTTCACCAGATGATGTCCGGTGTGGCGGTCGAACTTCGCGATCTCGCGCAGATAATGCTTCTGCGTGACAGGCGACAGCCCCTTCATCGTCATCACGTCGACCGTCTTCTGACGAAGAGGGGAAGCTTCCCTTACCTTCATGTTTCACTCAATGGTTGATCGTCCTCCCGAACACTCGGGAGACCAGGAAGTGTGAAACCGGCCTCACACCATCTGAACAGCAAGGACCCCGTTCCCTCCACGCCACTCACGTCGATCACTCGCCACTGAACCCGGTCACAGAACCCATGGCCGCGAAGCGGCCCTTCGTTCAAGCGAACATTGCCGACTACTGATCGACGTGGACACCGGATGAAGTCCATTTGGTCACGGCACGGGAAGGTGAAGTTCAAGCGAGGGGCGGGCGAGTCCTGTAAGGCAGATATCTTCTGGACCATTGCGGCGGCATGGCTCCACGGCGATGCCGGCGCGCGACCCAGGGACGGTTCAGGCCCGGCACTCGCCGTGACCTTCGGCGCCCTGGAGGCGCGAACCTCTTCGAAAAAGACGCGGCGTCTGATGGCGTCGGACTCCGCGTCATCAGGCTGCAGCCAAGCGCGACTGGATGTTCGGCTAGCATTTCGCCCTTGGCGAAGAACTCGACGTGGAGCCAACTCGGCACAGCGATTGCGCGGCTCTTGAAGCCGACAGCGCCCCGCTCCGGCACCTGCTGATGAAGGACCTGCGACAACATCGTGGCGACTTCGGTGGCGAAGAATTACCTCAAGGGGATCAGATTCGTACCAGGTACTGACTGGCAAATCACTCATTACCTTCCGCCGAAAAGCCGACTGGACTCCCCGTTTCCGGCCATATGAGGTTCGTACACGGCGATACAAGACGGGCTCACCGGGGAATTCGGGGGCGTGACGGGCAGCCCTTAGCGAGGACCGGCCGACTGCCGCCAGACCCGTAGATGTCGGAGATCGCCTTGCCTATTCGCTCAGCTGCGGCTTCGACCTCCCGGTCGGCAACGTGCGCGTAACGCAGGGTCATCGATACATTGCGGTGACCAAGAAGCCTCGCCACGATCGGAAGCGGCACGCCGTTGAGGACAGCTTGCGAGGCATAATTGTGACGCAGGTCATGAAGACGCACATCCTCGATGCCGACCCGCTTGCGGAGAGTGAACCATAGTGACCTGCTGTCCGAAATGGGTCGCGACGGATCGCAGGGCGAGGGGAAGACATGGTCACTGCCTGTCCGCGGCTGACGTTCGATGATTCGGCGTGCCTCGCTGTTGACATAGACCTTTCGCGGGCCCGTCTTGCTATCGCCAAGGTCGAGGATGTCGACACCCACCTCGCACCATTTGAGCATCCTGATCTCACTGTGACGGCAACCCGTGAAGTAGAGAAGACGGATGACGTCCGCCTGCGCCGCCCGCTCCGGACATTCGGCCACCAGGCGGTCCAGCTCGGCATGCAGACGGCGTGCCTCGTCCCGGGACAGGAACCGGTTGAACTTGCGTTGCGGATTCCGATGTATTCCGTTTGCCGGGTTGGTCTCGAGATAGCCGTGAACCTTCGCGTGACTGAGGATCTGGCGCAGTATGTCGAGAACACGGTTGGCACCACCTGGCGCCCTCCCGCTGTAGCGATCGAACCATGCCATCACGTCCTTTCTGCCAATCCGGTCCAGCGGCTTGTCGCCGAAGGCCGGCAGTAGTTGAGTCGTGAGTGCGCTTTTGGTGCGACGCCGGTTGGATGGCTTGAAGCGCGCGAAACACTCGGATCGCCAGACATCTGCGACAAAGTCGCCGAAGAGCGGTACGGGAACCGGGGGAGTGTCTGTTGGAAGAGCCAGAGCGCCGGCCCGAATGGCGAAACACCGGGACCGCGCCTCGTCGACAGTCATGCGTTTTGCGGGACCGAGGGTCCGGCGCTTCGAGGAGCCATCGCGGATGTCCAGAAGAACGAACGACCGGTGACCGGAAGGCCGGACCCTGACACCGAAGCCTGAGATCCGTGTGTCCCAAACCGTGTATTCGCTCGGCGCCACACCGAGCCGGGAAATGACACGATCAGTCAGACGCCTCTTCCGTGCCATGCCTCAACCCTCCCCGCCCAGGACCTGAACAAGAGCCTCCGCCGCCTCGTGGACCGAGGTATCGGCAAGGTGCGTGTACTTCAGCGTGGTCGCCGAATCACTGTGGCCAAGGAGCCTGCCGATGGTGAGGACCGTCTCGCCATGAGCCAGCGCAATCGAGGCATAGCTGTGCCGTAGATCATGAAGGCGGACATCCTCTATGCCTGCTTCCCTGCGAGTGGCGTACCAGAAGTGGCCGAGCGTGTCCTTCGACAGGTGGCCTTCTCCACGAGGGGACCGGAACATCCAGCGACCTCGCCGGGGCAATTCGTCAAGGATTTGTCGCGCAGGCGATGACAGCCAGACCGTGCGCGGACCCGTCTTGGAATCGCGCAGGTAGAGCTTGCCCTCGCGGTAGTCCGACCACTGGAGAGTGAGGATCTCCGACTTTCTGCACCCCGTGAAAAGCAGCATCCGGATGATCGCGGTCAGCAGGGGACGCTTCTCGCGCTTGTCGTCGAGAACGCGGCTGAGCCTCCGGATCTCGTCGTGGCTGAGGAACCTCTCGCGGTTCCGCCGGCGATAGCGCTTGATGCCGGTGCACGGATTGGATCCTTCGGGACGGTAGCCGTAGACTTCGGCCTGGCGAAGAATCACGGAAAGAACCGGAGCCGAGCGGTCCGCAGCCACAGGCGTTGAATGGAGCGAGGCAAACCACCGCCGCACGTCAGGGCGCGTGATGTCCCCTATGGCGCGACCCCTGAACCACGGCAGGATCTGGTTCCTGAAGTACCCGAGATTGACCTCCAGCGTCCGTGGCTTCCAGTGTCGCCTGTAACGCCGGAAGACCTCGTCCGCGACATCTTCGAACAGGAGGGACGAGGTCGGGGCAGGAGCAGTCTCGTCATCCCGGGACCGTGGCGCCAGAAGCGATGTTGCTCGTTCACGGGCGCATTCCAGGGTCATGTTCCGGGCATCGCCTATCGAGTGCCAGACCCTCTTGCCGTCGACTTGACGGTGAAGGAAATACCTCTTGCAGCCTGACGGCAGGACGCGGACACCAAAGCCCCGAATGACGGAATCGCGAACGTCCCGGGCCTTCTTGCCCGGCTTGAGGGAATCGATCCTTCGTTGCGTGAGGCGGCTTGTCGGCATTGCATTCTCTCCGGTTCCAGTTGCACCCGGGGAAGTGGAATCGCGTGGATCCGCTTTCCCGGCGAAAATCCTTGAAAGAGAACGCGTTTTGTTTCAGTATGTTACAGTTTCGTTCAGCACCCACAGGTGCGTCCTGGGTGTGGGTCGGGTCCGATGACCTGATCGCGGCGATGCGGACATTCGATACCGTCGAAAATCGCGGCTACCTTCTGATCTCGGATACGGAATAGGAACCGCGGGGAGACCTGACTGACCCTGACCCGTCATCACCGATAGAGCGCGGCCGCCGGACCCAACGTTCGCCGCCTGTCCGGCAGGCCCGGGATGCCATGATGTCCATCGCTCAGCCCTCGCTCCTGCTTCGCCTCTTCCTCCTGATGATGGTCGCGCTCCCGGCGTCCATTTTCCTCGTCTTTCTGCGCATTGGCACCGAGGGAGGAGTTCCATTTCTCGGCTTCGTGTTCTGGCAATGTCTTGCAGGTGCGGCGATGGCCGGGATCGCTCTGCTGGCGAGGCGACAGTCCGTGCCGTTGACCGTGCCTCACCTGCGCTACTACGCGGTGTCGGCGCTCTTCGGGCTCGTGATCCCCTATGTCGCCATGACCCTGGCCTCGCCTCACCTGCCTGTCGGCGTCATGAGTCTCGCCATGGCGATCGAGCCGGCCCTCACCTACCTCGTCGCGCTCGTGCTGCTCCTCGAAAGATACCGCTGGATTCGCTTCGTCGGACTGCTGATCGGCGTGGCGGGCCTGATGCTTACGGTGTTGCCGGAAACCAGTCTGCCGTCCCGTGCCATGGTTCCCTGGGTCGCGGTCGCGCTTGTCGTTCCCGTCGGCTGGGCACTCTGGGCCAACTGGATGGCCCGTGACTGGCCACCCGAGACAGCTTCGCTGGCGATCTCGTTTGCCATGATGGCCGGGGGCGCGGCGATGCTGCTGGTTCCGGTCGTCTGGCTGGACCAGCTCTGGTGGTTCGATGACGAGCGCATGCATCTCTGGTGGCTCGTCCCGCTCTTCGGCGCCCTGAACGTCTGGCTCTGGCTCGCGTCGTTCGAAACCATCCGCATTGCGGGACCCGTCTTCTACGCCACCTGGACCTTTGCCGCCACGCCGATGATCATCGGCGCTGGCATCGTCACCTTCGGCGAGCAGCACAGCGCGTGGATCTGGACGGCCTTCGCCCTGCTTCTTCTCAGCCTCGCCCTCGTCAATGTCAGGAACGGTCAGGCGCCATCGACGGCGCACAGGTTCAGGAGTTGACGTCCTGTATGCGACAGTAGCATGACGCGTGCACCGGCACGTCGCAGCGCGCGGCGGCGAGATCAAGCCGCTGTTTGATGATCGGCGCCTCGACCGTGTCGCCGCGGCGGACCAGGCATTCGTGGAGACCGTGCAGGCTCCAGACGTTGTCAGGATGCTGGCAGGGGCGGCGCAGGGTGGCATCGAGTCCCAGATCGGCCCGGTAGACCGCCTCCGCCTCCCCGTAGCGACCCTGTTCCATCAGAAGCGCGCCGAGAGCGTGGCGGGTCGGTTGCATCCAGGCCCAGGGTTCGTCATAGGGCAGGCTGTCGTCCAGCTCGACCGCGCGGCGCAGGCGGCCGAACGCAACGTCATGATTGCCCTTGCGGTACTCCAGTTCGCCCAGCAGCATCTGCTCGGCGACGGCGAGGATGTCGAGGCAGCTGCTGGCGAACAAACGCCGGCTTTCAGGCACGCGGTCGCGCGCCTCCATGAAGAGGTTGCGTTCCGCCTCCGCCTCGGCCACCTCTCCCGTCGCGGAGAACGCCACGCTGCGGGCGTAGTGCATCATCGCGGTGGTGACGCAGTAGAGCGCGGGATCGTCGGGCAGCGGCTGCTCCAGGATCTCCCGCCACTTGCCGAATCGGATGAGCACATGCTGCTTGATCGGGATGTAGCCCTCCAGCCAGTCGACCAGAGGCGGCGAGCCGTATTCGAGGAGTTCCCTCGGCAGGGTCTCGATCATCTCCTCGGCGGCCTCGATGGCGGGCCTGTACTGGCCCAGGAACATCGCACCGTAGACCTTGAAGTGGTAGTCGTGCGCCCGGTAGCCGGAATAGAAATTGAAGACACCGGCGTAGTCGACGAACTTCCGGTCTTCCACGATCGCCGCGTGGTTGCGCTCGACGACGGCCTGATAGTTGCCACACAGGACGTCGATGTGGGTCGGCATGTGGCGCAGGTGTCCCGACTCCGGCATGACAGAGAAAAGCGCATCGCCCGACCTCAAGGCCCGCTCAGGATGGGGCGACATCTCCATGGCATGAACATGCAGATGAAGCAGGCCGGCATGCCGGTCCGCGCCAGGAAGATCGGCAAGAGCGGTCTCGAGGATATCGATGGCTTCCAAAACGGCGGAACCTTCGGCGGCCTCACCGGCATCCAGATTCCAGAGTTCCCACGGCGTGCGAACGAGCAACGATTCAGCGAAGAGAGCGCAGACGTCGAGGTTGTCGGCGTGCGCGGCGTGAACTCGACGCATGGCCGCTGCGTAGGCATCGTTCCAGCCGTCCCAGTTGCCATCGTCGATCTCGGGGTACCGCCGGACCAGGGCCGCTGAGAGCGCCTTCTCGACCGCGGTCGCGCCTTGCGAGCAGGCCACGGCTTCGCCCGCTTGCGATCGTCCGCGGGCCAGGCACGTGGTTCGCTCCTCCTCACCGAAGTCGGCCCAGGGCTTGTTGTAGTTCGGCCCGACGGCGTAGGCGATGCCCCAGTGCGCCATGCAGCAGCCCGGATCTGCCATAAGGGCCCTCTCGAAGCAGGCGACCGCTTCCTCGTGGTTGAAGCCGTAGGTCCACGCCAGACCCCTGTCGAACCAGACCTGCGCCTCTCTCGAACTCGTGGTGACGGGAAAGCGGTAGGACCCCAGGTCGAAATAGTCGCTCATCGTCTCCTCTCCCGGCACGATGGGTCGTCACCCTGATCAGTGATCAGAGAGCTGCCGCATGATGATCTCGTATCATGTTGAAGGTCTCCTGGCATCCGTTTGCCGGCAACGGCCTCACCTGATTGGTGAGCATTCCGGGTCAGGTGGCATTCCGCCCGAACACGAGTACCCCCTCGACAGGGCCAGGGGCCCAGCTTCGTTACCGGAAGAGCTTTTCTAGAGCGTCGCGCTGGGCCCTGTGCTTCTGGGGATTCGCCTGCTTGAACCTTTTCGGATTGTTGCTAACTGTCGGAGGGTCAGCGGCCTGGGGCTATCCGGATGCGGGATGGCCCCAGGTGTCGCTCAGCCTGTAGCCCTCGGGCCAGGGGTCGTCGGGGTCGAGAAGGTGCTGGTGAATTCCGGTGATCCAGGCCCGTCCCATGACTTCCGGGATGATGGCGGGCATCGACCCTACGTGCGCGGTGCGGACGATCCTGCCCTCGAACTGGGAACCGATGATCGAGCGGGCGCGGAAGATGTCGCCGGCCTTCATGGTGCCCCGGGCGTGGAGAAGGGCCATGCGGGCGGAGACGGCGGTGCCGGTGGGCGACCGGTCGATCTTGCCAGGCCGGATGGCGACGGCCTGCCGCGATTCGAGGACGCCATCAACCCTGCTGAGAGGTCCGGCGAGGAGGCAGAACGAGAGCCGGTTCCTCTCCCTCAGCTGCGGGTGACGGAAGCCGATCTGGTCGTTGGCGGCTTCGAGTATCCGCATGCCGCAGCTGGCCAGTCGCCCCGCTTCGGACTCGGTGATGGAAAATCCGAATTCGGCGGCGTCGACGATGACGAAACTGTCGCCACCGAAGGCCGTATCCACGGTCAGGCAACCGATGCCTGGAACCTCCAGGTGGACGTCTCTTCCCACCGCGAACGAAGGCAGGTTCTCGAGGGTGATGGAATGTGCCCTGCCATCTCGGCATAGAGCGCGGATGCGTACAAGCCCGCCTGGCGCCTCGAGAGTGAAGGTGGTCTCCGGCTCCTGCATCGCGATGATGCCGGTCTCGAGGAGAACCGTTGCCACACAGATGGTGTTCGATCCCGACATCGGCGGCAGGTCTTCGGGTTCCATGATGACAAAGCCCATGCGCGCATCGGGATGCTTCGCCGGCACCAGGAGGTTGACGTGACGGAACACACCGCCGCGGGGCTCGTTGAGAAGGAAGTGCCAGAGCCTGCGATCGCCGGCGAGGAACCCTGCCTGCTCGCGCAACGTATCGCCGGGAGGCGGCTCGACACCGCCAACGACGACGTCCCCGACCTCGCCTTCCGCGTGCGCCGAAACGACGTGGATGGTCCGTGTGCTCCGCATTGGTCCCTCGGCTGGACGATCTTCGATAAGGAAGGTGACCTTCGCTCCTTCGTGGCGTCAAGATGGCGGGTGTCGGCAAGGGGGCGACGTGGCAGGATGGGAACGGTTGAATGAGGAGTGTGCGGATGACCCAGGACATCCTGCTTCAGCAAGTCCGAGACCGGATCACCGCATACCGTGACAGGATATCCCGGCTCGACGAGGACTCTCTCGACCTCCTGTTCCGGGAGGCCCGCACCCACAACGCATGGCAGGATCGCGAGGTGAGCGACGACCAGTTGCGCGAAATCTGGGATGTCATGAAGTTCGGCGCCACCAGCGCCAACACCCTGCCGGCGCGCATCGTCTTCATCCGTTCACCGCAGGCGAAGGCGAAACTGGGGCCATGCCTGTCACCGGGCAATCACGACAAGACGATCGCAGCGCCGGTCACGGCACTGCTTGCCCACGACACCCGCTTCTTCGACGGATTCGAGAGACTCTTCCCCATCTATCCGGAGATGGCGGACCAGTGGGCCGACGATCCCGGCGAGGCGCGCTCCTTCGCGCGCCACCAGGGAACACTGCAGGGCGCCTACCTCATTCTTGCCATCCGTGCCGTGGGTCTCGATGCCGGACCCATGCTGGGATTCGACGCGAAGAAGGCGGATGCCGCCTTTCTCGCCGGCACGTCCTGGGAGTCGAATTTCCTGTGCAACATTGGATACGGCGCCCTGGAGGGCATCCTCGGGCCGCGCTTCTACCGCTACAGCTTTGACGAGGCCTGCCGCGTCGTGTGAGAGCCGCTGTCCGACCGGCGGGCCATGAAGGCGCAGGCCAGGCTCTCGAGCCGGAAGACATGGGGATCATCGATCTCCAGTTCCCGCAAGGCCGCCGCAAGATCATTGAGATAGTCGATGTTGCGGCCGCTCGGGCCGGCGGAGTGGCAGATCTGCCTCACCATCTCGTCATTGCCGGCCGGTCCGAGCCAGGCGGGATTGCCGACTGCGGCGATGTAGACGATGGCGTCGACGACTCCCCCGTCACGGAACGTCAGGCTGACCGCATGACGCTCATAGCCGTTCTTCTCACGATGATCGAGGTTGCGGAAGACCGTCTCAACCACGTCCCGGTCGACGAGATAGGCCATGCCGTCACACGAGGTCCGTGGCGCGGCAATCAGGGTGACGACGCGTCCAGGAGCATGGGGCATGCCACGATGGTCGTGTGAGCCCTGCCAGAAACGCCGCTTCCAGCCGGCAAGCCGGGCCACACGACGGGTCCGGAAGGCCATTGCGGGCCGCCAGATAAGCGAACCGTATCCGAAGATCCAGACGCCGGACATCACGCGGAAAGCCGTTCTGCGCTGGTCGTCACGGATCCTGGCGGGCCGCCGGTTTCGCTTGTCGTTTGCAAATTCCCACCGGGTTCGCTTGAATGCCCGGGGTGGAAACGGGTAATGCGCATGCTGACTCTGGTGGCAAGACGGCTCGCTATCGGCATTGGGACCCTGCTGGGCGTGTCCATCATCATCTTCGTCGCCACGGAGATACTTCCCGGTGATGTTGCCACCGCCATTCTCGGCCAGTCAGCCACCGAAGAGAACACCGCAGCGATCCGCGCGCAACTCGGCCTCGACCGGCCTCCCCATGAACGCTACCTGGACTGGCTGGTGGGATTCGTCCAGGGCGACCTCGGCACGTCGCTGGGAAATCGTCGCCCCATCGCGCCGCAGGTGGGTTTCCGTCTTGAGAACACACTGTTCCTGGCGGCACTCGCCGCGGTCATCGCCATTCCGCTTTCGGTGTCTCTCGGGCTGCTCTCCGCCATTCGCCAGGACACGCCACTCGACAGGGGCATATCCGTCGGCAGCCTGATGGCGATCTCCGTGCCTGAGTTCTTCATCGGATACGTCCTGATCATCCTGTTCGCGGTCACCTTCAGATGGTTCCCGAGTCTCTCCAACGTGAGCGACCAGATGACGCTCTTGATGCGCCTTGAGGCCATGGCGCTTCCTGCCGTGACGCTCACTCTGGTCACCCTGGCCCACATGATGCGCATGACCCGTGCCGCGGTCATTGCGGTCATGTCGAGCTCCTATATCGAGATGGCGCACCTCAAGGGCGTGCGCTACTGGCGCATTGTCGTCCAGCATGCCCTGCCCAACGTGTGGTCGCCGATCATCACGGTGATCATGCTCAACATGGCCTATCTCATCGTCGGCGTGGTCGTCGTGGAGGTCGTCTTCACCTATCCCGGCATGGGTCAGTACATGGTGGATTCCGTCTCGAAACGGGACGTTCCGGTGGTCCAGGCCTGCGTCATGATCTTCGCCGGTGTCTGGATCCTTCTCACCCTCATTGCGGATATCTCGTCGATCCTCGCCAATCCGCGTCTCAGGCATCCCAAGTAGGAGGCGGGTCATGGTCACCACATCGGAAACGGCACAATGGGTCCGCCCGACCAAGATGATGGTCGTCAAGCAGTTCCTCAGCGGCATGCCCCTGACGGCGCGTGTCGGTCTCGCCATCATCCTCATCAACCTCTTCGTTGTGGTCTTCGCGCCCTGGCTCGCACCCTACGGCGAGACAGAACTCGTGACCGATGTCTGGGCTCCTGTGTCGGCCGAGCACTGGCTTGGAGGCGATCACATCGGCAGGGACATGCTGTCGCGCATCATCTATGGCGCCCGCACGACCATTGCCATCGCCTTCGTGGCCACCGTGCTCGCCTTCTTCATGGGGATCGTCACCGGTTTTGCGGCAGCGGTGCTGGGGGGCATCTTCGACAGCATCCTGTCGCGTTTCGTGGAAACGCTGATGGCCATTCCCACGCTGCTGATGGCGCTCGTGGTCATCTCCGTTCTCGGCTCCGATCTCTTTGTTCTCGTGGCCGTCATTGCCGTCCTCGACTCGACGCGCGTGTTCAGGCTGTCGCGGGCCATCGCGATGGACGTGGCAGTCATGGAGTATGTCGAGGCGGCAAGACTGCGAGGCGAGAGGCTTTGGTGGATCATGACCCGCGAGATCCTGCCCAACACCACCTTGCCGCTGATCGCAGAGTTCGGTCTGCGCTTTGTCTTTGCCTTCCTCTTCATCGCCGCCCTGAGTTTCCTCGGTCTCGGCATCCAGCCACCCCTGGCGGACTGGGGCGGCATGGTGCGCGAAAGCTCGTCAGCCATCATCTACGGCATCGTCGCCCCGCTTTATCCGGCCGGCGCCATTGCCATCCTTGCCGTGGGAACCAACCTCCTGGTCGACTACGTGCTGGCCTGGTCAAACCGGTCCGCGGCCACTGAATTCGAGGTGTGAACACGTGAATGAGGAAGCGGCCGGCACCGGCACTGGCGAAACCCTGCTGGAAATGCAGGCACTGCGCGTCGAGGCGCTTGGCGCGGACGGCAATCCGTTCCGCATCGTCAACGACATTGACATCAACCTGAAGCGCGGTGAGGTGCTTGGCCTGATCGGCGAATCAGGCGCCGGCAAGTCGACCATCGGTCTCGCCTCCATGTGCTTTGCCCGCCCGGGCTGCCTGATCACCGGTGGCCGGATTCTCTTTGCCGGCGCCGACCTGCGCCAGCAGGACGAGGACGATGTGCGTCAGATCAGGGGAGTGCGGGCGGCCTATATCGCGCAGAGCGCCGCCGCCGCCTTCAATCCGGCCAAACGGCTGAATGACCAGGTGACGGAAGCGGCTGTGCGCCACAGCGTCATGTCGCACTCCAGTGCGACGAAACGCGCCGAAGATCTCTACGCCAGGCTCGATCTTCCTGATCCGGCGCGCATCGGAAGGCGTTATCCCCACCAGGTATCGGGTGGCCAGCTGCAACGCGTCATGTCGGCCATGGCCATGACCTGTGGACCGGATCTTCTGGTTCTCGACGAACCCACCACGGCCCTTGACGTCACCACGCAGATCGAGGTGCTGGCCACGGTGCGCGACCTCATCCGCAACAACAACACGGCGGCGCTCTACATCACCCATGACCTTGCCGTGGTGGCGCAGGTCGCCGACCGCATCATGGTCTTGCGTTATGGCGACCTGATCGAGCAGGGGCCCACCGCCAAGATTCTCCACGACCCGGAAGAACCGTACACCAAGGAACTGATTTCGGCGCGCACCGAGGACATCAATACCAAGGTCTTCACCGGCATGCCCGAGAACCCGGTGCTCGCCATCAGGGACGTCACGGCCACCTATGACGGCCAGGTCGACGTCCTGAAGAGTGTCGGTGTCGAGATCGGACGAGGCGAAACCGTCGCCATCGTAGGAGAATCGGGGAGCGGAAAATCCACCCTGGCCCGGGCCGTGACGGGGCTCCTGCCACCGCGCAACGGCCATGTCGAATTCGACGGCCAGAAGCTGTCGCTTGCGCTGAGGGAGCGCAACAAGGAGGAGTTGCGCAAGATCCAGATGATCTACCAGATGCCTGATGTCGCCATCAATCCGAGGCAGCGCGTCTCGGAAATCATCGGCCGTCCCCTCACCTTCTACTTCGGTCTCACCGGCAAGGAACGCGAGGAACGGATCTTTGCCCTGCTCGAGGAAATCGATCTCGACAGGGAATTCGCGGACCGCTTCCCGGGCCAGCTGTCGGGCGGCCAGAAGCAGAGGGTCTGCATCGCCCGGGCGCTTGCCGCCGATCCCGAACTCATCATCTGCGACGAGGTGACCTCGGCCCTCGACCAGGTGGTGGCCGCGGGCATCCTGAAGCTGCTTGATCGCCTGCAGCAGGAAAAGGGTCTTGCCTACATGTTCATCACCCACGATCTCGGTATCGTGCGCAACATCGCCGACCGGACCGTGGTGATGTACCAGGGCGAGGTGGTGGAACAGGGAACCACGGAGCAGATCTTCACGCCGCCGCAGAAAGAGGCCTACACGCGCAAGCTCATCGCCTCGACTCCGGAGATGCGTACCGACTGGCTCGACGAGGTGCTGCGCGAGCGCGGCGACCTCTTCGATATCGACGCCGCAGCACACACCTGACGTCGAGTGCGGTGCCGAAACGAGGGCACGGGCAGGTTCGGCACTTCAGCGTTCGGCAATGTCGGCCGCGTGCTGGCGGAGATGGCTCCGGCTGATCAGGCCGCGCAGGGGTTCCGGCGGCATCCAGCCGGGCGCGGGGATCCGTTGCTGGTCGCGCAGCAGTTCCGAGTCCCGCCCGACCACGAGATCGGCGAGAAGGACTCCGGCCATGGTGCCGCGCGATATCCCGGCACCGTTGCAACCGATCGATGCCCACAGTCCGTCGCCGATGGCGCCGAAGAGGTGGCCGTCGTTGCGCGTGATGCCGACACACCCTCCCCAGGTATGCTCGATGTCGATGTCCGCGATCGCCGGCCAGCGTTTGCGGATTGAATCGGCATGACAGAAGCGGGCTGACTCCAGCCTCGTCGGCTGTGACGCGGCGGCGGGACCATACGCCAGCGTGTTGCGGACAAGCAGTCGCCCGTCGGGAGTGCGCTGGATGGTCGAACCGCCTCTCGCCGCCGGAACCAGACCAAACCCGTGGCGGTCGCCACCTGCGGCCTCGGCTTCGTCAGGCGTCATGGGCCGGGTCAGACTGGCGTAGAGAACAAGCGGCGCCATCGCCCGGCGGGCCACACCAAGGGACGGTGAATAGACGTTCGTACAGAGGATGACCCCGTCGGCGACAACCTCGCCCTCCGGCGTCGCGAGTCTGTGCGGTCGCCCTGCTTGATGGTCCAGCACGGGAGACTCCTCATGGAGTGCTACGTTGGCCGGCAGGGTATCGGCAAGGCCCCGACACAGGGCCGCCGGGTTGACGAGCGCCGTGCCTTCGACCTTGAGGCCGGCGCTGTAGAAGCGTGTTCCGGTGAGCGCCTCGACATCGTTTCGGCCGAGAACCTCGTGGCGGATACCCAGCGCATCATTGCCCTGGCGCTGGCGGAGAATGCCCTCCTCCCCGGCACGCGAGCCGGCAACCCAGAGCTTGCCCCAGTCGTGCCAGTGACAGGCGATCCGGTGCCGCCGCACCAGGCTCTTCAGGATGTCCCTGCCACCGGTGCACAGCCTGGTCGCCGCCATGGCGCGTTCCGGATCGGGAAACGGCAGACGGTGCGGCATGAAGTGGGACTCCAGAACGAAGCCCGAGTTTCTCCCCGACGTGCCGAAACCCACCCGTTCCGCCTCGACGAGCGCAATCGTCTGGTCCGGCAGGTGACCGGCAAGTGTGCGCGCTGCCGCAAGTCCGGTGAAGCCGGCGCCGACCACGACCCAGGGCACGCGGACCGTGCCCTTGACACGTTGCGCCCGGGGCGGCGCGGGAAGAATGTTGTACCAGCCATTGGTGGCTGCATGTGCCGGTGGCTTCAACGGTTCATGCCCCCTACATGGCCGAACTCCATCACATCACCATTCGCCCGGCCCTGGCTGATGAGGGTCGGGCGTGGATGCGGATGTATCGTAGCGTGTTGTTTGTCCGGCGCATCCCGGCTAATGAACTGGCAACCGGAATCTGTGGATGCCTCCAACAGGATGAATGGACCTGGCAGCGCGTCCCTGCGCAAAATCGCGGTGATTGGACGGGGAACCGCAGGATCCCTGGCGGCAGCCAGTGTGACGAACCAGCTGAAGGACAGCGACTGTGAACTGCATCACATCCATGACTCCAGCATCCCCATCAGCGGAGTGGGCGAAGGAAGCTGGCCCAGTCTGGTCGGTGAGTTGCAGAAACTGACGGACCTGCCGCACGAAACCGTCCAGCAGCGCCTGAATGGAACCCGCAAGTACGGCGTGGCCTTCGAGGGATGGGGCAGGCTTCAGCGGAACTTCACCCACTACTTCACGCCGCAACAAGTGTCCTATGCCTACCACCTGTCTGCTGATGTGATGGCGGACTTGCCGCAGGAAGGCACACGGGCGCGTCATGTCGACGCCAGGGTGCTCAGGATCACCAGGGTCGACGGAGGGGCCGAGGTGAGCTTCGAGGGCATGGCGCCGGAACACTATGACCTCGTCTTCGATGCCCGCGGGTTCCCGCGAGAACTGGACGCCGACCAGCACATCGACATCCCGTTCATTCCGACCAACACGGCAGTCATCCGTCGCGCACCGGCCGTCATTGGCGAGGAGTCCGGGGAGGCGATCCGGCAGCCGACCTACACCCGTGCGGTTGCCCGTCCGCACGGCTGGGTATTCGTGATTCCGCTGACGGTCCACACATCCTACGGGTACATCTTCAATCGCAACATCTCCAGCCTTGCCGAGGTCAACGCGGACTTTGACGATTTCCTGGAAGCCGACGGCGTCACGGAATTCGAGCCGCGCGCCATCATCCCCTTCCCGAACTTCGTTCATCGCCGGATCTATGACGGGGCAATCGCCCGCATCGGCAACGCGGCGGCCTTCATGGAACCCCTCGAGGCAACGGCGATCGTCTCTGCACAGTTGCAGATCGGCATGGTTCTCCACATCCGCCTCAGTCGCGCACCGGAGAACCTCGAACGCGATGCTCCGGTGGTCAATCGCTTCCTCATCAGCACCATCCTGCGTTATGGCCTCTTCGTCGGATGGCACTATTCTCGTGGCTCGCTGTATGACACGCCGTTCTGGCGCCACGCCCGCGATCATGCCTGGCCACAACACCGCCTGGCCGCCGCACCCGAGTCCGTCGGGTGCTCCGCGCTCAGCAAGTTCGACGATATGATCGACCTGCTGAACCAGCCGGTCATCGCCAGGGAGGACTGGCACCGGATGTGTGCTGTTCCTCTCACCAGTTACGCCCAGATATCCCAGGGTCTTGGCATCATCTGACCGCCCTGACCCGGGACCGGTCACCCTTGACCTTTCCCGGGCGGCCATGCATACCTGCGCCACCAATGCCCTGTTCAAGTCGATTGGGGCGCGCCTTGTCGTCTTGATTCCATGGGGAGGTTGTGCCCCGCCGTGTTCAACAATCCATTTGACTCCTTTCACAATACTGTTGCCGAAGCGAAGGACGAGCGTGAGCAGCTCGACCGGTTGCTGACCGTTTCCACACCGCGGGAACGCCTTCTCGTCGGCATCATCGCCCTCGTCGTGGCACTGCTTGCCGCATGGCTCTTTCTTGGCAGCGTCTCCCACAACCGGGCGGTGGACGGAGTCGTCGCTGAGCCCGCCAACGGTGACAGTCTGCAACTGCTCGTCTGGGCGGGGCATGATCACGCGACACCTGTCGGTCCCGGCCTGCAGGCCACTGTCAAGCTGACCGCTGCTGACGGCAGCGCGCATACGCTCAAGGGAGAGATTGCGTCGGTTTCTGCCGTGCCTCCTGCGCGGGATCTGGCAGTGCCGGTTCCCATGTACCTTGTTGATGTCGCCATTGATCGGGGTCTCTCCACGACGGTTTCCGCCGGCATCAGGTGCCGGCTCATCATCGAACTCGCCAGGCAGTCTCCGTTCTCCCTGTTAGGCATGAGGCCATCCTGAGATGCAGGCGCGCGCCTCCCGGGAGGCCGGCGACAGGACGACACCGGACACCAGGCGGCAAAGAGTCGCCACTCCGGTTGTCCTGCAGATGCACGCGTCAGAGTGCGGCGCCGCTTGCCTCGGCAGTGTCCTCGGTCACTTCGGGCGATGGGTTCCGCTGACCGAACTCAGGGAAAAGTGCGAGGTGAGCCGGGACGGCAGCAGCGCGGCCAGCATCCTGCGGGCCTCGAGGCAGTATGGTCTTGAGTGCCATGGACTGAGCCTCAGGGCCGATCAGCTCAGGAAGCTGCAGGTGCCCCTGATCTTGTTCTGGCAGTTCAGCCACTTCCTGGTTCTGGAAGGGTTCGACGAGCACCATTACTACCTCAACGACCCGGCTACGGGGCGACGCAGGGTCACCGCAGAAGAGTTTGCCAACGACTACAGCGGTGTTGCCCTGCGGTTTGAGCGAGGTGATGACTTTGTTCCCGGAGGCACACGCAGGAGCCTCATCGCGCAACTGGGCACAATCTTCACTGGACTGTGGAGTTCGCTTGCCGGAGTGGTGGCCTGCGCACTCATGCTGACGCTGCTGTCACTGGTTGTTCCAGCAACCCTTGGCGCCTTCGTGGACCATGTCATGCTGAACCAGGGGGCCTGGATCGGCCTGGTGGCCGCGCTCGTCGGCGGCGGCGTGCTCGTCTACCTGCTGACCGTGCTCAAGCACAGGTTTCTCAAGCGACTCGCCATCCGGATATCGGTGACCGGCTACAGCCACGGACTGTCGAAGCTGCTGCGTTTGCCCATCGAGTTCTTCGAACACCGGCTTGCAGGCGACCTCACCGACCGGGTGTCATCCATCGACCGGGTGGCGAAGACCCTGACAGAGCAGTTTCTCGTGCTCATTATCGACATGGCCATGAGCGCCGTGCTCCTCGTCGTGATGCTGGTCTACGATCCTCTGCTGGCACTTGTCGTGCTGACTCTGGCTCTCATCCACGCGGGCCTTGCCCATGTCTTCAACACCCGACGGACCGTTCGCAGCCAGACCATGCGGCGCGAACAGGGACTACTGATCGGCATCGGCATGCAGATGCTCAACCACGCAGACAACCTGCGCATGACCGGATCGGATGATCGGTTCTTTGCACGCTGGGGCGGTCATCAAGCCCGCGAACTTCGGGCACGCCAGGTCCATTCCGAACTCGGCGTCCTCAATGGCGCCCTGCCGGATCTGATCGCCGCTCTGCGCAGCGCGACGGTCCTGCTTATCGGCGGAAGCATGGTCATGACCGGTTCGATGACGCTTGGAACTCTGGTCGCCTTCTACATCCTGGCAGAGTTGTTTCTCGCCCCTGTGGGACGATTCCTGGAGTTCGCCGACAGGCGTCAGGCTCTCGAAACCGACATGCAGAGACTGGAAGACGTTTCCAGGGCCACCGAGGACCCCGTGTTCAGCCGCCGGGATCTGGACACGGTTTCCATCACCACGTTCAACAAGCGCCTTCAGCTTGCCGGAAAGATTGAACTGAGAAACGTCACCTTCGGATTCAACAGGAGCCGACCGCCGTTGATCAGTGACTTCAACCTCACCCTGAAACCGGGACAGCGGGTGGCACTGGTCGGAACCAGCGGTTCCGGCAAGTCGACCCTGGCGCGTCTGGTTTCGGGCCTCTACCAACCCTGGTCGGGCGAGATTCTCTTTGACGGCCATCTTCGCCAGGAGATCCCCGAAGAGGTGTTGCGGCGGTCCATTTCCATGGTGAGTCAGGAAACCGTGCTCTTTTCGGCAACCCTGCGCGACAACATCACCCTGTGGAACCCCGCCGTTCCGGATGAAGCCATCATCGCCGCCACAAGGGACGCCTGCATCCATGAAGACATCCTGAAGCGTCCTTTCGGGTATGAGACCCCTGTCGAGGAAGGAGGGATGAATTTCAGCGGCGGCCAGCGGCAGCGGCTGGAGATCGCCCGGGCTTTGGTGGGCCATCCAACGGTGCTCGTACTCGACGAGGCAACCAGTGCCCTTGACGCCGCAACGGAAGAGTATGTCGACGACGCCCTGCGGCGGCGTGGCGTTACCTGCCTTGTCGTGGCACACCGGCTGAGCACGGTGCGCGATTGCGACGAGATCATTGTGCTCGACGGGGGCCGCGAAGTGGAACGTGGCACCCACGATGAACTGATCGCCGATTCCGACGGCGTCTACTCCAGACTCATCAGGTCGGGCTGATGCACGATCAGGAGCCTCAGCACACTTCGATTGCCGAACTCGCGAAGCGCGCCGGCAAGGCCTGTCCCTGTGCCGGCAACCTGCCGGTCCCGCTCGACGATCCTGATCATGTGTGGTTCATCGCCCAGGGGAGCGTCGATCTCTTCCTGGTGGAATTCAGGGACGGAGTGGAACAGGCCTCCCCACAACACCTGCTTCGCCGCGAGTCAGGCGAACTGCTGCCGGGTGTGGCGCCGGATTGTGAAGGCAATGGCAAGGAAACGACGCTTGGCCTGCTGGCCAAGGGACTGCCGGACAGCCTTCTGATGCGCCTGCCGGCATCCCTGCTCCACGAGGTTGATCCGGCCGAGCTGGCACAACAGACGGACACCTGGCTCGAGGCCATCACCGAAACCCTGTCGCGATATGTCGGCAGCATGCCGCGTCCCACTGCGCTGGCCGAACCCGGTGTGACCCGACATCTGGATTCATGCGTCCTCTCCGTGCGCCAGGGCGTTGTATGGGTGTCGGTCCCGTCACACGCTACCGGTCTCTACATGGATATGGTCGAACCGGATGCAGGCGGTCGGGACGAGGCCCTGATGCCGCTGACCAGGACAAGCTGGCTTACCTTCCATGCAGGGGCCAACGTTTCCGGCACGTCGACCCGGGAGCTGGCTGAACAGGACGCGCTGTTGCCGGCACTTGCCACGTTCCATGCTGCGGCATTCGCGCTGGAGCGGCTCAACCGGCAACTGGCGGTCGTCGATGATGCAAACCTGGAACGAGCCCGGATCGCCAGCCGGCGGACGGCCGAACGGGATGCCCGCGAGAGGCTGTTCAACATGTACGACAGGCCGATCGGGGAAGACGTCGGGGATACGGTGCTTGAGGACGCCCTGAAGATCATCGGCCGTCACCAGGGAATCGAGTTCAGGATCCCGCCTCGCCAGGCCTCAGGATCTCCGCCCGATCTCGCGGATATCCTCGATGCGTCCGACGTCCGTGCCCGCCGCCTCAGGATCTCCCCGGACAACACATGGTGGCGCGGGGACAGCAGCGCGATTCTGGCGTTCCGCACGGTCGACGACAGACCTGTCGTCTTGCTGCCTGGACTGTTCGGACGCTACCGGGAGGTCGACCCCGCGAGCGGACGCAGCGTTCGGGTCACCTCGAGACGCGCCAGTGGGCTGAAGGCTGAAGCCTGGATGTTCTATCGGCCGCTGCCGTCAAGGCCTGTCAAGCCTGCTGATCTCCTGGAGATTGCCTTCAGGGGATCGGCGGCAGACCTTGCCCGGCTGATGGTCACCGGACTGTTGGGCGGCCTGGTCAAGCTGTTGCCAGCTCTGGCACTCGGTTTTGTGGCTCACCAGGCCATGGCCGGCGGAAGCGTCGGCACCCTTTATGTCGTGGCCGTGACACTGGCGGCATTCGGTCTTCTCGGTGCATTGCTTCATCTGCTGCAAGGCACGGTGATGATGCGTCTGGAAGGACGTTCGGCATCGCGGGTCGAGGCGGCCTTCTGGGACCGCCTCATGCGCCTTCCGCCCGGCGTCCTGCGCCGCCAGCCAACCGGCGATCTGGCGATGTCGGGAATGACATTCCAGAGTGTTCGAGACGGCCTGCAGGGAGTCGTTGCCGACAGTCTGCTGTCAATCCTGTTCTTCGCTCCGGTCCTTGGTGTCATCTTCTTCTATGACACCTTTCTCGGCCTTGTCGTACTCGCGTTCAGCCTTCTTTCGCTTCTTGTGACCGTGGCCCTGGGGTTGAGCCAGATCGCTCCCCAGGGGCGCGTGATCAGTGCGGCCCGGCGCGTGACCGGACGTCTGTTCCAGATCATGGGAGGCATCGCCAAGCTGCGTGTGGAAAGTGCGGAAGGGTCGGCCTTCGCCATATGGGCCGGAGACTATCGCCAGCAAAAGCGCGCAGAGCTCGAAGTCCAGGAAATCGAGGAACACTCCCGTGCCTTTGGCGCCGCTCTCCCCTTTCTCGCCGGAGCGGTGCTGCTCATTGCGGTGGCCGCACCCGGAACGCGGTCCCTTCCGGTAGGCGATTTCCTCGTCGTCTACACGGTGTTCATCACGTTTCAGGCGGCTGTATCCCGACTGGGCGAATCGATTGGCGCTGTTGCTGCCCTGTTGCCTGCCTTCCGGCAGATGCGCTCCCTGCTTGCCGCGGTGCCTGAATCCGGTGAAGAAGGCGCGCCGGTTGAACGCCTTGGCGGTGAGGTCCTGTTCGACCATGTATCATTCCGATACGAACCCGAAGGTCCCCTGGTTCTCAATGATGTCACAATCCATGTCCGGCCCGGTGAATTCGTCGCGATCGCCGGTGAATCCGGAGCCGGAAAGAGCACCCTCTTCCATCTGGCTCTCGGTATCGACCAGCCAACGTCCGGGGCCGTCTACTACGACGGACGTGACCTCAAGCACCTCAATCTCAAGCAGGTGCGCCGCAAGGTAGGCACCGTGCCCCAGGCTGTGCGGCTCCACCCCCAGGACATCTGGGACAACATTGTCGCACACCACGAGGGGGTAGGACCCGAAGAGGTCTGGGAAGCTGCCCGGGCGGCCGGATTGGAACGCGACATCAAGGCCATGCCCATGGGAATGATGACGATGGTCGGGGGCAGCGGTTCGGTTCTGTCGGGCGGCGAGAGCCAGCGGGTCACCATTGCCCGGTCCCTGGTCGGCAACCGGCGAATCATGCTCCTCGACGAGGCAACCAACTGGCTCGACAACGACAGTCAGGCCGAGGTCATGCAGAATCTCGCCCTTCTGACCACCACGAGAATTGTCATCGCACACCGGCTGTCCACCCTGGAACAGGCTGACTGCATCCACGTGCTGAAAGCCGGAAAGATCGTGGAGAGCGGCTCATTCAGCGAACTCATGGACATCAACGGGGAATTCCGGAATCTGGTCAGACGCCAGATCGCCTGACCGGGCAGGCGGGCCGTTGACATGGCTTGCAGGCAAGCCCAACCTTGCGCCGCGACCTGCTCCGGTGAGTGCCTTTCCCCATGACGTCCTGTTTCAGACGATCCGTCCGCGAGGGTTGACCGTGGTCACGCCCGGCGCTGTGATGAGGCACGGGCGTCAGCCGTGGAAAGACGCCACATGACGGCTGAACGTTATGCAGAACGGGTGCTCGCCAATCGCTGGCTGGTCATCCTCATTACGCCCCTTCTGGTCGCTCTCGCCTCCGCCGGCATGGCCCTGCTGGAGTTCTCCGCCGACTACCGAATCTTCTTTGATGACGACAATCCGCAGCTCCTGGCGCTGGAAGAGCTTGAAGATACCTATGGCAAGAACGAAAACGTCGTCTTCCTGATTGTTCCCGACGACGGAAACGCGACATCTAGCGAGGCGCTCTCTGCCGCCCTTTGGCTGACCGAAGCTGCCTGGCAGACACCCTGGTCACGACGCGTCGACTCCCTTGCCAACTTCCAGTACACGACGGCCGAGGGCGATGATCTCGTCGTGCGGGACCTGGTTGATCCCCAGGATCTGACGCGGGCTGAAGCGCTCTCGCGCATCCGTGACACTGCACTCGCCGATCCGCGTATCGCCGGCAGCATGCTGGCCCGCAACGGCGATGTCAGTGTTGTCAACGTCACGCTGGAAATGCCCGAAGGCGACCAGCTGGAGGCCGTGGCCGAAGTGGCGGAGTTCGCCCGCACGACTGCCGCCGAGGCCGAGTCTCGTTTCCCCGGCGTGGATCTTCGCATCGTCGGTACGGTGATGGTCAACCAGACCTTTCTCGAGGCCTCGGTTGAAAGCCAGATGATCTTCCTGCCGGCCAGCCTCCTTCTCATGGCCGTGATTCTCGGCATTCTCATCCGGGGCTGGCCCGGGGTGCTGGTCACCGGCCTTGTGATCATCTTTTCCATACTTGCTTCCATGGGCCTGGGGGCCTGGATGGGCCTCGAGTTTTCCCCACCCATCGCCCCTGCGCCAACCATCGTGCTGATGATCGTCGTGGCCAACTGTGTTCACCTGCTTGTGGCCCTGCAGCAGCGCCTGCGTGCCGGCGATTCCAGGCACGATGCCATCGTCGAAGCCATCAGGACAAACCTGCACCCGATCTTTCTGGCAAGTCTCACGACCGCTCTTGGCTTCCTGGGCATGAACTTTTCCGAGGTGCCCCCCTATCGCCAGCTCGGCTGCTTTGTCGCCATCGGCATCGTGACATCCTTCATCCTGTCCGTGACCTTTCTTCCGGCCATGCTGTCACTGCTCCCTCTTCGCGCCCCGAAGGAAAGGCGACTGCCGGGTCCGACGATGCACCAACTGGCCGATCTTGTGCTGAAACACAGAAAACCGCTCATCCTTGGATGGGCCGTATTCGTCGTGGCGATGGTCCTCGCAATCCCGCGAAACGAGCTCAGCGATGTCCTGGTCCACTTCTTCGACAAGAGCGTCGAGTTCCGCCAGGACACGGACTTCATGGACGAGCGGCTGAGCGGCAACACCCTGATCGAGTACTCGCTGGAAGCCTCCGTCGAGGGGGGCGTCAAGAACCCGGCGTTCCTCGCCGATGTCGCCGAATTCGCCGACTGGTACCGCAAGCAGCCCCGGGTGCGTCACGTGGCGGTCATCACCGATACCTTTCGGCGTCTCAACCAGACGATGCATGGTGACGACCCGGATGCCTACCGCCTCCCAGAAAGCCGGGAGCTGACAGCACAGTACCTGCTGCTCTACGAACTCTCCCTGCCCCAGGGTCTTGACCTCAACAACCAGATCGACTGGTCGAAGACGGCCACGCGCGTGTCGGTCCAGGCCCAGTCCCTCGGGTCGCGGGAGCTGCTTGAACTGAACGCTCGGGCGAGGTCCTGGCTGAGGGACAACGCACCCGAAGTGGCAGACGTCAACAGCACCGGCCCGGCAGTCCTCTTCGCCTGGATCGGTCAACGCAACATTCGCGCCATGCTGGTCGGAACCTTGGTCGTGCTGCTTGCCATTTCCGCCATTCTCCTCTTCGCCCTCAGATCATTGCGGCTGGGCCTGATCAGCATCGTTCCCAACCTGCTTCCAGCCGCGCTGGGTTTCGGTGTCTGGGGGCTGACGGTGGGACAGGTGGGACTGTCGCTGTCCGTCGTCGTAGCCATGACAGTCGGCATCGTCGTCGACGATACGGTGCACTTTCTCGCCAAGTACCGGAAGGCGCGTCTGGACCATGGCAAGGATGCCGGGGAGTCCGTGCACTACGCCTTTGACACAGCTGGCCGGGCTCTTTTCACGACAACGCTCGTCCTGGTGGCCGGCTTCCTCATCTTTGCCTTCTCGCCGTTCATTCCCACCGCACAGGTGGGAATCCTGACGGCGTTGATCATCGCCTTTGCACTCGTCGCCGACCTGACCCTGCTGCCCGCGCTGTTGCGGACGCTGGACCGCGGCAACGACACGAACGGGAAGTCCACAGCAGCAGGTATTGCTTGACCCGGCCTGTTTTGCCTATAACTTTCCCCTGACAGGTGTTCGGCACACCTGAATTTTCTCAATGGAGAGTGGCTATGAGAAACGGCAATGAGATGTTGCAGCAGATTATCGACAAGTCCGCTGTCGATGCCGATTTCCGGCAGCAGCTTCTTGCAGATCCGAAAAGCACCATCAGCACCGAACTCGGAATCACGATTCCCGATTCGATGAACATCAAGATCCATCAGAGCGACATGCAGACCGTGCACGTCGCGCTGCCACCCGACCCCAACATTACCGAAGAACAACTCGAGGCGGTCTCCGCCGGTCTCTGCTGCTGCTGGTAACAATCGTTGACAGTGCGCCGTGATGGTGCACGTCAACAAGAAATTGGTCCCCCGGTTCTCCGTGAGCCGGGGGACCGTTCTTTTCCGGCCTCAGAAGGACACGGCTCCCGACAGCACCATGAAGACATAGGCCTTGGCCTTGCTGAGTCGGTTCTCCGAAATGACCAGCTTGATGTGGTGGATGCCTCGCAACAGCACGTAGCGTCCGGACCGCGCAAACAAAGGTTCCGGTTTCGTGACCCAGCCTGCAAGCGCGTCCAGCTTGCCGGGCACGACAATGTCCTCGTGGCTCAGGGCATCCAGGAACGGCGCCCAGTCGGTCAGGCCATCGAGCCAGTACCGTGAATCCTTGGTGTATCTCTGCCTGACAATCAGCGTCAGACCGAGGGCGGATCCAGGCCCCTCATCCGTTACATCGATGTTCACCCCCGTTCTGACGACGTTCACGCGTTCCTTGAAGCGTGCAATGACCTCATCGACGACTTCTGCGTCTCCCGGCCATCCCGCGTTGGCCAGATACGCTTCGACCTGCCGGCGGGTTCTGAACCCCATGATCGCCAGGCGGATGGCGCGTGAGCGGGACGGGAACACCCCGAATGAATCCATGCGCGTATCGTCCGGCTGCGCCAGGTACGCCAGTGAGAGGACCTTGCGTTGGCCGGCACCCATCGTCCAGCCGTGACTCGAAACGAGAGCGTCGCCGACCAGCAGTGCATCATTGACCTGATCGCCTGCTCCGACGATCGGACGTTCGCCAGGTCTCAGGAACAGAGCCGGACGCGAAGGTGTGCCTCCCCGCGACGATCCGATGTCGTACTCAAGCATCACCTTGCGACCGACAATGTCGCGCAAGGGCGAGGTCTCGCCTTCCATGTGATTGAAGAGTCGCATGAGTGTGCAAAGGGTGTCATCGGTCGTGTCAATCCGGGCGCGCTCCCGAAAGAACTCCGCCGATCTGGTTCCATGCGCCATGGATACGCCAAGATCCGCCTGTGGCTCGGGTGCGTGCAACGGCAGTTCAAAGCCGAAAGGCAGCGCGCCCATCGTGATGGGAAGGGTGCTGGCACGTGCCAGCACACTCTCCCATTCGGCGTCGCCGATGAGGGTGGGCGATACCCTGTTCCGGAAGTGACCGAGCAGGTCGCCCATGGTGCCGCCCTCCTGCGCCAGAAGGTCCTGGGTCAGTAGAATGGCCTTGTCGGTATCCATGGCCATATCCTCAGGCGATGACAGGCGCGGTGTTGAGATCGGCTTCACCGGGCGGGCATGCGCGGTATCCCAGGCTGACAGGCACGTCGTAGAGACGGCCAGGGGCAAAACGCTCCCAGAAGTGGCGCATCCCCGGGACGATGACACGGACAACCGGCATGCCGATGTCGGGACGGGTCTGGTCCAGCACCAGGAACTCCATGCCTTTGGCTTCGACAAGCGCGCGACAGATTTCCACATCATCGCGCGTATCCGCCGATTCGGCGAAGGAAGGTTGCGACGCCCTGCCAGGCGTTCCCTCAGCTGCCGGCACCAGCCACGGGCATCCCTCAAGGCGCATGGTGCGCCACCACGAAAGGATCATCGGATCATCGATCACTGGCCGGCCGTCACGGCCTCCGGGTCGCGGCAACCACGTCAGACACTGGTTCAGTTCACACACGGCCCTGAGGGCGGCCAGGCGTGGAGTGGCGTGCGTCCCGGCGCCGTAGATGATGTCTTCACTGACAGCGTCGACCCGGCGCGAGAGTGCCACGAAGGTGGGGATGCCGAAGTCGGAAGTGATGTCGAGCATCCACAGTTCCCTGCCGTAGTGGGCGTAAACGGTCGCTGCATCGAAGAGATACGGATCGTCGAAGGCGCAAGGATCGACCGCCGGCATGCTGAGCTGGTTGTACCACCAGATGGCGAAGGCATCGCGCTCGACGAGTTCATAGAATCCCTGCAGGATGGCCTCTTCCAGGGTATTGCCGGCAGCGCAACCGTTGGAGTCGGCAATCAGATCCGCCGGACCACGCTCCTCGGCCGGGATGCTGTAGAGTATCGACGTTGGCAGGTAGCGATGTCGCCGCTGGGTCAGCGACCATACCGGAGTCCAGTCGACAGCGGTGTCCGGATCGAAACGGGTCGGCACGATGTTGTAGGGGTGACCCTTCTCGTTGATGACCCTTGCGTTGTCGAGCTGGTTGTCGCTGAACAGCTGCACGTCGTTGGGGTGCAACGCTCCTGCGTCCCCGTCGAAACCGCTGAATGCCTTGCGGATACGAATCTCGTCACCTGTAAGGGCTCCGCAATGGCGCTCGATCGCCTCGCAAAGGGCGGAGACCCTGGATTGCACCGGCGTGCTCCCCTTGCCGGCGCTCTTGCTGCGCAGACTGCGCCTGAGGGACGCCAGGCTGCGGCTTCTCATGCCCAGGTTGCTTCCGGCCCAGTCGACATGAAGCCACGGGTCGCCTTCGTCGGTGGTGCGCGACAACCAGGTCACAACTCCACTGATCGGACTGACCAGATGGCGGTATGTCGCCAGGGTCACTTCCGGTGCCACGCTGTGCGCACCACCACTGGTCCGAACAGCCTTTGGACTTGCGTTCAGGATGAGGGGAACCGGCGGACGGTCAGGTCTGTGCAACTCTTCGTCCCCACAGGCGTGGCACTGTGGCCGGCGCATGACCCGATGCCGTGAACTTGCAAGGTCGCCGGTATCCACGGAGATCACCTCATCGTGGAGGGGTGCCGTCTCGCCAAGGACCAGCCACTTGACAATCTCTGCCGCAATCAGCCGCAACAACCCGTCCAGCACAACGCCTTGTGAGGCAAATGGCCTGAAGGCGGCATCCTCTCCGGCCACATTGCGAAGGAATGCGTGGACCTCCTGGTGGTTGTGCATGCGGCTGGCCAGGCATTCCCAGCAGGGGCCGTGGCCCTGAAAAACGGGGCCGAAGAGCGCCTGCACACCGCGAGGCCGCGCAAGCATCCAGGGCTCATTCACCTCGAGTTGCCTGCGGTTCACATTCTCGAGGTCTGGTCCCAGATAGTCGTCGCAGACAACAATCCTGAGGCTGGCCTTGCCTTCAGCTCCCGAAACGACACCACATCCGGCGAGGTGAGCGGCCAGTTCGCCGTCATCTCCCTCCACCACAACCCGCGAGAGCGCCAACCGCTGCTCGACCCAGCGCGGTGATGCGCCAAGCGATGACCACCAGGCCGCCAGCTGCCGGCCCATTGAATGTTCACCGGAAACGACATAGCCCTTGCCGGAAAGCGCAGCGATGGTGAAACGAACGTCACGGGCGTCATGGACCCCGTCGAGGATCGAGACAATGCCATCCGCCTCATGCCGGCCGTCGAGGAGCGGCAAGAGATCACAGCAGAGTTTGCCATGCAGCAGGGTGTTGAAGGATTCGGAGACCAGCAGCGCCCGGTCGTCACCGATCGCATGGAACTCAAGGTGCGGGGTGAGCAAGGGAATCCTTACAAGCCCCCGATCCTCGGGAGTCCACATGGTCAGGATCCCCTGAGAGGACGTTCCCGCGGTCACTGCGCTCTCGTCCGCACCCGCGAACGTCTCCCGAAAGGGCTCGCGGCCATGGATCCACTCTCTCGATAACTCACACGGGCGGTCGCCGTCCGGTCCTCCGGACCTCGACGGATCTTCGAGTCAACATAGCCGAGCCCAAAAGCCCGTACATCCTCCAATTCTGGAGGTATTGGGACCGCATCTTGCGAGGCGACAGTGGCAACGACGGCTGCCGGAGGGCTGTCAGCGCCGCAGCAGGTCAGCCGCGTTGGCGACCCCATGAGGAACCTGACGGCGTCAGGCACTGAAGCACGATCTCCCCGCCATGTTCCTGTCATCGGCCCTCGAGGATGCTGATCATGTGACCCAGTGCCTCGATACAGAATGCGGAGGTCACGGACTCCGAACCGTGGCCGATCTGCCCTATCACGCCCCACCGCAGGGACTGATCGCCAAACGCAAGATACTCCGGCCAGCTGCCGTCGCCTCGTTGCTCACTGATGAAACGTTCCACCTGGCGCGTCACGTCGACGCCTTCAAGGGCCCCGAGGGTGTGGAGCGCCGTGACGGCCTGGGAGGTTTGCAGGACATTGCCACATCCCCCCTCGCCATCGCAAAGAGACAGAATGCGCTCAATGAGGACCGGGCGCAGTCCCTCGAGTGCCGGGGCGGCCCGGACCATGGCGCGACTGATCGCGTAGTAGGCCGTGATGGTGTCGGGATACCACTTGGACGCGTTCTCAAGCCGGCCCTCGACGACCTGGTCTTCCAGCCAGCGCCTGGCCTCCCTGGTCGCGGGGTGGTGGCCAAGGCAGGCGATGACATTCGCATTGACGACGGGATCGGCCTCGATACGGAAGTCCGATGCCACATCGGGTTCGTCTTCCGCCAGCAGCCAGGTCTGGAAAAGGCCATCGGCATCTCGGTTCGCCAGCATGCGTGGAACATTCCTGCCCAGGGCGATCCACGGGTGACCGGAGATGGCAAGGGAGCACAGCGACGTGCTGTCCAGATCCGTGGGAAGGTGGCGGTAGTAGCGCCACAGCCCGGGGTACTCCATCGAGTTGACGAGATATTGTCTGGTTGCCGAGCAGATGGACCTGGCGCGGCCCTCATCGCAGCTCTCCAGGGCGAGTGCGCACAGGGCCGAGATGAAGGGCGGCCGTTCATAGTGCCGTGGTATCGCCGGATCGGCGATGTTGAACCGGATGCAGTGCCATGCCCCTCGTTCATCAATGGTCGTCTCAAGAAACGCAAGACCCCGGCGAATACTCTCCCGGGCCTCCCCTGCAAGCACCCCCGGAGAAGCCTTGGCCCTGCGAGGTCGCGCCGTTTCAGGGGCCATGACGCGCGCAGGCGGCGCCGGGTCATGGAGAGTCTTGCGCAGAAACTCCAATGATTGGGCACCCGTCTTCGCTTCCTGGCGTTCCGCCGCGGAAAACCTGTCCAACGGTGGCAGAACCACGTGCGTGGCCGTGCACGACTCTTCGTGCACATGAATCTCCTGATCGGCGTTGAGGGTCACGCCGAGTTCTGTTTCGATCGTCTCCCTCGGGTTCGCCAGCAGACGTTGGCGAAAGTCGTTGTCAGAGCCGGCCCGCGCAATCAGCTTGTCTGTCGCATCAACGGGGCTCTGCACGGTGATCTCCGTTGTCGTCCGGCCGGTGACGCCAGGATGCGTCAGCCGGCTTCATCCGGGAACTCTTCGCCGTCGGCCTGGCGGGAAAGAGATGCGACGGCACGGTTCGCCCTTGAAGCCATGTCGGCCACGGAAGCCTCAAGGGCTTCATGTTCCTCCATGCCGCAGGAGCGCGCGACGACACCCTTGACCTTTGCCGGCGTTGCATCGTCCACCACACCGTCCTCGACCACCAGGCGCTGGATACCCTTCAGGTTGCGCCACATGTCCGCAGCTTCACACAGATCGCGGGCGGACTCGGCCGCAAGCAAACCCTTCTCCCCGGCGTGCCGGAAGACCGAGGCGGCTGCAGGCGCGGGTTCCTCCATGGCGAGGGTGAGCTGCAGGAAGAGAGCCGCTCGCGCCATGTCGAGGGGGTCTCCGGTGCCGGCCTCCTCCGGAACGTGAAGCTCCCGTCTTGTTTCCGCGAACCACGCGCCAGGATCCGCATCACCGACGGTGAACACGCATCGGACGCGGACAAGGCGCGCCAGATCAGCGCCCGGCTCCCTGTGGCTCTCGACAAATTCCTCGAGGGACCACACGTCCTTGCCCCCATCGCCCGCCGGCGAGGGTGCGAACAGAAGGCTGTCCTGTGCGAGGTCTCCCAGAGCATCACGGAAGTCCCGGCAGAGCGCTTCATGGCTGGCCCTTGATCCCCCTTCGTGGACGAACATGACCTCCATCGGGGTATCCGGCGCCACCTCCCGGGTGGCAAGGTCGCCCGAAACCAGCGCGGCGACGCCACCTTCGACAGACGCACCGGTGCGCTCGACTCCTTCAGCCTCGACGGCCTGGAGAGTTGCGGTGATCGTCGCTTCGGCAAGGTTGGCCAGGGCCTTGCCCGCCTCGACCGGCGTGAGGTTGCCCCGCAACGTGTGCATGCCGATCTGAAAGGCCTTGCGGTTCGACCAGCCGCGAGCGAACTCCACGAGATCTGCGGCATCCTGCACGGGCGTCTCGGCAATCTCGTCCTTCATTTCGGCGACGGCGAACTCGTGGAGCCAGTAGAGGCGTGTCAGGCCCTGCCGGGCGATGGTCTCGGCACGGGCATCGGGACCAAACCCCTTCGGAAGATCAAGATCGGTGAACTCCCTGGCGCGCAACTCGTCGAGAAGGTCCGGCTGCCGCTCGATCCAGCCGGCGAGCCGTGGCGCCTCGCCGTAGATTTCCACGATCGCGTCAAAGGACTCCGGACGTGCCACCGATACCGGGCTGTCGTAGGCGCTCCAGTCGTCAATATGAGGATAGAATCGCGCCCGCCACTCATCGACCAGCGGATTCATTGTCTCGAACCAGCGCCGCGGACGCACGGCCAGCCCGAACATCTTGCCGTAGCTCCCGGGCAGCTGCGGCGATTCGTCGGCACCTCGGAACTGCAGGAGGGGATAGCGACGCCCCCAAACGGCGTGATGATCCGCATGACGCTGCATGTTGAAGAACATCCAGTTGCTGAACCTGTAGTCCACGCTCCACGAGTGCCGGGGCAGGATTTTCTCGAATCGCCCACCGGCCATCCGCACCCGACGCAAACCGTAGTGCTGGATGTAGTTGGAGACCTTCATCGAAAAGACAACGCCGAGACAGAGCGCCATGTAGACCGGTATCGCCCATGGACCACCCATCAGGAAGACGACGACATACCAGAACGCCGTCGTCAGACCGTAGCGCCAGAAGGGGTTGCTGCGATGCCAGACCGGCAGTCCCTTGCGCGCCAGGCGCTCGCGCGCCACAAGCCATGAACCAACAAGGTTGTTGGCAACCTCGCGGGGGAAGTAGTGCCACAGGCTCTCACCCCTTGGCGCCGATCCCACATCCAGTGGTGTTCCGACAAAGGCGTGGTGAATGTAGACATGCTCCGTGGCGTACTGAGGGTAGGAAGCCGAGGCGAGCAGGAACTCGCCAAGCCGTCGTTCCCATTGCCGGCGACGATGGATGAGCTCGTGACCGACGATGAAGACGGCCTGGGCCTCCATCGCCAGGACAAACACCATCAAGGCGCCTTCCCAGTCGGCGAGGTGCCCGGAGATCAGGATCTGCCAGGCCGTGAAGACAAAGGTCGCAGGCCAGAGAATGGCCCACAGCCAGACCGGGAGATTGTGCCAGAAGAGGCGGCGTTCGGGTGTCTTCGCCGGGTCCATGTTCCGCCCGTCCATGCCAAAGGCAAGATCGAGCGGGCCGGCGAGCCCGAAGAAGATGAAGGGGGCAAGGATCCACCAGCCCCCCAACAACGCCGCCACGATGATGAGGGGGAAGATGGTGATGGGAAGAAAATGGGGAAGAGCATTCCAGAACGTCGGCCGGATCACTCTCGTTTCGACAACGCCCACACCTCCCGGATCGGTCCCGATAGCTGCCATGACTGACCCCTTCCCTCGAAAGGATGTCCTTTCATTGTGTGGCACAGTACCAACGCGTCAAGCAGGAGAACGGTAGCCGACCCGGCAGGCCCACGCACCGCTCACCGGTGAATCAAGTGTAGACAGCAACCGGCGGACCTGTGTGTTCCTCATCGGGAACCACTCCGAGTCCGGGATGACCGGTCGGCACCAGGAATCCGCCTCGATTGCGCACCCCCTGGCCAGGCACGGGGTCCCAGGCAAGGTGGGTATGGGCCGGCCAACTTGCCATGCGGTACGGCTGTGGCGTGGAGGTGGCGAGGTGAATGGCAGCGGTGTCGGCAAGCGCGGTGCCCCCGACATCCTCGATGTGCATCTTCCAGCCGACGTCGATGGCGAGATCGCGGATGCGCCGCGCCCGTGTCAGGCCGCCAACACGGTTGGGCTTGACCTTGATGCCGGCAAAGACCCCGGCACGCCAGGCCAGGAGATGGTCCCTGAGGTCGTGCAGGCATTCGTCCAGCAATACCGGCTGGCGGACCTTGCGCGCCACCATGGCGCACTGTTCCAGGGTTTCGCAGGGCTGCTCCACCCATGCCGTTGACGAGACGGAGTTCAGCACCTCGAGAGCGGTCGCGGGAGTCCATGCCCGGTTGATATCCCAGGTGATGCGTTCCCCTGTCACCAGGGCATCCTCGATGGCGTCGATACGCTCGATGTCGACTGCGGCATCATGGCCGCCAAGTTTGGCCGAGTGGACCCGGTATCCCTCCCTGCGGGCCCGCTCGATCCCCGCCACCATGGCCTCCGGCGTGCTGGTGGGAATCGAGGAATTGATCTCGACCGGTTGGGGTTCCTCGCCGCCGAAGAGTCGCCACAACGGCTCCTCCGCGGCCTTGCCCACGAGATCCCAGCATGCCATGTCGATGGGCGACTTGGCGTAGAGATGACCGGGAAGCCGGGCGTCCATCACCCAGTTGAGGGTATCGAGAGAGCGCGGATCCCGTCCCAGAAGCGAAGGAGCGAGCACGTCGAGCGAGGCCCGCAGACCCTGGCCGTGGGCCGGAAGATAGGTGTGGCCCCAGGGACATCCCTCTCCCCACCCTTCGAGACCGCAATCCGTCTCAATTCTGACAAATGTGCTGTCGAGGCGCTCCGTCACGAGCCGCCCGCCCGAGAGGCTGTAGGACTCCTTCAGTGGAAGATCAATCCGGTAGACGCTGATGCGCCTGATCTTCATGTCCCACCCTCCGGGGCCAGCTTGAGGACACCCCGCCATCCACCAGCGCCGTGCCGGTGAAAGGCATGTGGTCATCGCCATCGTAGTCGAAGGCATCGCCACCAGCGAGATCAGAACTACGCGAAGTGGTCAGGGCTTCGCAGAGCCCTGGAGACTGGGGAAGAATGCCACCCATTCCGGGCGGCTGCGCTGGCCCGAGGTGGCGGCGAGGCCTTACAATGGCACCGTGAGAAACTGCACAGCGGACGGCCGACGATGATCTTTCGCCAGTTCTATCATCAGGACTCGGGCACCTACACCTACCTGCTGGGCGGGCGCGCCGGTGGCGAGGCACTCATCATCGACCCGGTCGAGGAGCGGGTGGAACGCTACCTCACACTGCTGGACGAACTCGACCTCACGCTTGCCAAGGTGCTCGATACTCACGTGCACGCCGACCACATCAGCGGCATGGCGGAACTGCGCGACCGCACCCGCTGCGTCACCGTGATGGGCCGAGAAGCGCCGGTGGACGTGGTCTCGATGCGCGTTGGCGACGGCGACCCGATCGAGATCGAGGGCGTGAGTCTGCGCGCGCTCCATACGCCGGGGCACACCGCCGAGTCCTACAGTTTCGTGATGGCGGACCGCGTCTTCACCGGCGACACGCTGCTGATCCGCGGCACCGGCCGCACCGACTTCCAGAACGGCGACGCGTTGCAGCAGTACGACTCGCTTTTCGGCAAGCTGCTGACGCTGCCGGACGAGACGCTGGTCTACCCCGGCCACGACTACAAGGGCGACACGGTGAGCACCATCGGCGAGGAGAGACGCTTCAACCCCCGCCTCCAGGTCGTCTCGCCCGCCGAGTACGCGGCACTGATGGACGGTCTCAATCTCAGCGACCCCAAGATGATGGACGTGGCCGTGCCCGCGAACCTCAGCGTCGGCCGCGGCCAGAAGGACGAGGCGCATCCCGAGTGCGCGATGAGCGCGCGCGAGGTGATGCATGATCGCCGGCCCGACGACATCCTCGTCGACCTTCGTGAGGCTGGCGAGCGGGCCCGCGAAGGCACGATCCCCGGCTCGGTGCATGCGCCTTACGATCGCCTTGCGGAAATGATCGAGCCCGGCGGTGCGCTGCGCGCTCTCGCCGGTCGCCCCGGCCACCGGCTGGTCTACTACTGCGCCTTCGGCGAGCGTTCGGCGATGGCCGTGGAAAGCTCGCGCCAGAGCGGCGTCGGCAACGTCTGCCACATGATCGGCGGCATCGCCGCCTGGCGTGAGGTCGGCGGCACGGTCGAGACGAGTTGAGTCCGCGCTGACCCCTGCTGCCTCTCGATGTTTCCGTCCGGCCTGGTTCCGGGAGGCGGCAGTGTCATGCAAAGGCGCTCCCGTAATCGAAGTTGTAGCCGAAGGCTCGGGGGCCGACGAGTTCGAGGCCGCGCGGCGTGGTCAGGATGGCGGGTACGGGAAGGGCGATGACGGCGATTCTCTGGCCATAGCGCAGGGTCTCGGTGCCCACGGCCTCACCCGATTCGACGTCCATGAGACAGATGATGTCGGGCGTCATCACCACCGGAAGGCCGTCGTGACGGCCGATCAGGTATTCGTTCTGGAAGTCGACCTCGAAGGTTCCCTCGCCTTCCAGCACGGCGCGGCCCCTCAGGAATCCCTCGCTGGTACGCCGCCGGACATCGCTCACCTTGCCGGTGAAGACCAGTCGTCCGCCCTCGCTGTCGATCACGGCCGCCACGGGATCGGCGAGGCGTTCCTGCGCGTCGTCGACGGCCCGGCCGATCCTGATCGCCCGGCTCACCGAACCGTGAATGGCAAAGTCCTTTACCTCGCGGCCAGTGCGCGGCGCCTCGGCTGTCGGCGCCGTCGAGCCCAGCGCCGTGGTGACGGCACGCGACAGGCGTTCCATCCACTGCCAGCTCGCCGCACGGGCCACGATGACGGTGTTGTCGCGCACGTCGCCCAGCGCCATGGGAAACATGGCAAGGTCGTGGATGGCAAAGCTCGTCATCTGGGCTTCCGGAAAGGCGCGGCCCATGGCGTCGGCGTCGACCACCGGGAGATCCAGGGTGGCGCCGACCAGAAAGGGCTCGATCCCGTTGCCGCCACCGATCTCGACGGCCATGACCGCCTGGAACCGGCGTCCCAGCCAGTCCTCGAGCGCCCGTACCGGCGCCGCCGAGAGCTCAGGGTCCGCAAGACGCTCCTGGCCGGCAAGCGGCGCTCCCATGGTCGAGACCACGGCAACGAGATCGTCGTCGTCGAGTTCGCCCGGATCGACAAGATCGATTTTGGCGCCACCACGGTAGAGTGCGTCCAGATTGAGCCAGCCGTCATACGGACTGCCGCCGCCGCCGGACCCCAGGATCCAGGCGCCTGTGGCCAGCGGCGTGATGTCGTCTTCGTGAAGCCTGCGCATGTCCCTCGGGTGGTCCCGTGTCACGGTTGCTCCATGATGACGGCACCGAACCATGAACGACACAACCCTCATCCACATTGATGCTGAAGAGCAAGCTGCGCGAATACGTCAGGCTGGCGACGTCCGGCGAAACAATCCTGGTGACCGACGGGGATCGGGTGGTGGCGGAACTCGGTCCGCTCCGGGAGACCCGGAGTTCGACCCTCGCCGATGCATTCCTGGCGGAAGCGGTGCGGTCCGGTGTGCTGACGCCGCCAAGGCTGGCCATCTCGGGACCACCGCCCAAGCCGGCGTCCGTCGCCACGCTGAACGAGATTCTGGCCGATCTGGACGAGAGCCGGCACGACCGCTGAGCTACCTCGACTCGTCTGTAGCGCTTGCGGAGTCGAGACCGAACCCGCTCTCCGCAGAACGTGGGCGATGAGGACTTGCCGGCCCGGCAGTTCAAGCCGGTCAACGCCGACGTGGCCGCACGTCACCTTCTGCCGCCTTCAGGACTGCCGCGCCGGGGATGTTGCGGGCATCTCTTGGCTCCGGTCGTCCGGGAGGGGCGGGTGACATGCAAAGACGCTCCGATAGTCGAAATCGTAGCCGAAGGCGCGGGGACCGACGAGTTCGAGGCCGCGCGGTGTGGTCAGAATGGCGGGTACGGGAAGGGCGATGACGGCGATTCTCTGGCCATAGCGCAGGGTCTCGGTGCCCACGGCCTCACCCGATTCGACGTCCATGAGACAGATGATGTCGGGCGTCATCACCACCGGAAGGCCGTCGTGACGGCCGATCAGGTATTCGTTCTGGAAGTCGACCTCGAAGGTTCCCTCGCCTTCCAACACGGCGCGGCCCCTCAGGAATCCCTCGCTGGTACGCCGCCGGACATCGCTCACCTTGCCGGTGAAGACCAATCGTCCCCCCTCGCTGTCGATCACCGCCGCCACAGGATCAGCGAGACGTCTCTGCGCGTCGTCGACGGCCCGGCCGATCCTGATCGCCCGGCTCACGGACCCGTGAATGGCAAAAGCCTTGACCTCACGTCCGCTGCGCGGCGCCTTGGCTGTCGGCGCTGTCGAGCCCAGCGCCGTGGTCACAGCTCGCGACAGCCGTTCCATCCACTGCCAGCTCGCCGCACGGGCCACGATGACGGTGTTGTCACGCACGTCGCCCAGCGCCATGGGAAACATGGCAAGGTCGTGGATGGCAAAGCTCGTCATCTGGGCTTCCGGAAAAGCGCGGCCCATGGCGTCGGCGTCGACCACCGGGAGATCCAGGGTGGCGCCGACCAGAAAGGGCTCGATCCCGTTGCCACCACCGATCTCGACGGCCATGACCGCCTGGAACCGGCGTCCCAGCCAGTCCTCGAGCGCCCGTACCGGCGCCGCCGAGAGCTCAGGGTCCGCAAGACGCTCCTGGCCGGCAAGCGGCGCTCCCATGGTCGAGACCACGGCAACGAGATCGTCGTCGTCGAGTTCGCCCGGATCGACAAGATCGATTTTGGCGCCACCACGGTAGAGTGCGTCCAGATTGAGCCAGCCGTCATACGGACTGCCGCCGCCGCCGGACCCCAGGATCCAGGCGCCCGTGGCCAACGGCGTGATGTCATCTTCGTGAAGCCTGCGCATGTCCCTCGGGTGGTTCCCTGTCGCGGTTGCCTTATGATGGCGGCACGGAACCATGATTGACACCACTCTCATTCACGACATTGACTGGCTGGTGGCCTGGGACGGCACGAAGCATGTCTACCTGCGGCATGCCGACATCGCCTTCACCAACGGCGCCATCACCTTTGTCGGCAAGAGCCAAGATGCTCCGGCGGGGCGGCGCATCGACGGTTCGGGCCTCCTCGTCATGCCTGGCCTCGTCAACATCCATACCCACGCCCAGAGCGAGGCGATGCGCAAGGGCATCACCGACGAAACGCGGTCTCCGGGCTTCTGGCACAGCTCGCTCTACGAACACCTGCCGGTCTTCAATCCGGTAGACGAGGACGGGCACGAGGCCTGTCTCAAGGTGGCGCTCGCGGAACTGCTGCTGTCGGGCGTCACCACGGCGGTCGATCTTTCCATGCCCTACGACGGCTGGCTCGACGCCCTTGCGGAGAGCGGCATCCGCGGAGTCGCCGCACCGATGTTCCGCGACGCGCGCTGGTTGACGACGGACGGACACAGCCTCGACTACGACTGGATGCCCGGCGCTGGCGCCCGGGGGCTGGAGCGGGCGCTTACCGTCATCGAGCTGGCGCGCCAGCATCCCTCGGGCCGGCTTTCGGGCATGGTTGCCCCCTCCCAGGTCGACACCTGCAGCGAGGAAACCCTGCGCGACAGTCACGCGGCAGCCCGGGAACGCAACCTCCCGTGGACGATCCACGCTGCGCAATCCGTCACCGAATTCCACGAGATGCAACGGCGTCACGGTGCGTCGCCGATTCAGTGGATGCACGACATCGGAGTGCTCGACGAGCGAAGCACGATCGCCCATTGCATCTTCCTCGACCATCATCCGTGGCTGCACTGGACCGCACGTCGCGACCTCGATCTCATGCGCGACAGCGGCGCCACCGTGGCCCACTGTCCGACCGTGTTCTCGCGACGGGGCATCGCGCTCAACACCATCGGCGGCTACCAGCGGCACGGGGTCGCCCTGGGCCTGGGCACGGACACCTACCCGCACAACATGCTGGACGAGATGCGCACGGCCGCCGTGGCCGCACGCCTCGTGGCCGGCAGCGTCTCCGATCTAGATTACCGGGACGTCTTTCATGCCGCCACGGTCGGCGGCGCCAGGGCCCTGGGGCGCGATGACCTGGGGAAGATCTCCGTCGGCGCCAGGGCCGACCTCGTGGCGATCGATCTCGCTCACCCGTCGATGCGGCCGGTCCGTGAACCCCTGCGCACGCTCATCGTGGTCGCCGGCGAACGTGCCGTCAGGGATGTCTGGGTGGATGGAAAGCGCGTGGTCGCCGATGGAAAGATCGCGACCATTGACCTTGCGGGCGAACTGGATCGCCTGGAAGCCGGCCAGAAGGCCATGATGGCCGCGGTGCCACGATTGGACTGGGCGGGACGCACAGTCGATACTCTGGCTCCCATGATGCTGGAAACCGTCGACAGCGTCGACTGACCTTGAGGAGGTGCCCTTGGTACGCATGACTGACCTCAACCCGGACATGGCGGAATTCCTGACGGAGTTCTCCAGTTCCGATATCCCGGGTTCGCCCTGGACCGAACCGCTGCCGCCGTCCAGGCGGCGGGTCGCACTCGTGTCATCGGCCGGACTGCGGCTGCGTGGCGACCAGGCATTCAGCGAAGGATCAGCAGACTACCGGAGCATTCCTGTCGAGGGTGCAGCGGATGTCGTGCAGGATCATGTTTCGACTTCCCACGACCGAACAGGTTTCCAGGAAGACATCAATGTCGTCTTCCCGCTGCAAAGGCTCCTTGAGGTCGCCGGCGACGGCACGATCGGATCGGTGGCGAAGACGCACTACTCGTTCATGGGCGCGACCGATCCCCTCGCCATGGAGAGTGCGGCGCGCCACCTTGCCGGCGCGATGAAGGCGGAGGGAGTCAACACGGTCATCCTCGCCCCCGTTTGACCCCTTTGCACGTGCGCCGTGAGCGGACTGGCAAAGTTCATGGAGGACGAGGGACTGGCGACGGCACTCATCGCATTGGTGCGCCGTCAAGCCGAAGAGGTGAGGCCGCCACGCGCCCTCTGGGTGCCGTTTCCACTGGGCCGGCCCTTCGGTGCGGCAGGCAATGCGCCGTTCCAGCGGCGCGTCCTCATGGCCCTCCTCGACCTTTTCGACAGACGGGCCGGACCCGTTCTCGAGGATTTCACCGAAGAGGCGCCGCCTGACGGAGAGAACCGGAATGTTCTCGACCTCCTTGTCGTCAACCGCGACGGTGCGTTGCTTGAGGAAGTCGACGGCTTGCGCCCCTGGTATGAGATGAGCGTCGCAAGGCGCGGCCGCACCACGCTGGGTGGGTCGGGCATGGACGCCCCCGGCGCCGCCCGGCTGCTCGCCGGCTGGCTCGATGGCGACACACAGGCTCAAAGGGCCGGAATCGACCAGTTGCGCCTCGCTTCGGAAGACCTGAAGGCCTACTACACTGAGTCTGCAGTGGCGCGCACCGGCGCCATCGATACCGAAGCCGTGATCGCCTGGTTCTGGGCCCGGACTGCAGCGGGCCGGATTATTCGGGATGTGCGCTCGAAGTGTCTCTCGAGCGACAAGGCGGCGCTCCGCGACGCGGGAGCCTACATGTTCGTGCCTGAATACGTGAACGACTGAGCGCCCGGCCCGAGCGAGAGAGCTGCGGTCCCCGAACCGGTCACCCGTCCGATCAGTGCCGCGCCGGTCTCGCCTGCTTCGTTGAGGAGGGCCATCGCCTCGTCTGCCCTTTCCTCCGGAAGTCCGGCAAGGAGTCCTCCGGCTGTCTGTGGATCAAAGAGAAGCGGGTCGGCCGCATCGGCATCGAGGATGCCTTTCAGCGCCGTAACATTGCCGGGATGCAGCGTGCTGGCCCGGCCCCGGGCGAGGAGTTCAAGCGCCCCGGCATAGGCAGGGACCCTGCCGATCTCGATGGCAACGCCAGAGGCCCGCGCCATGTCCCACAGGTGTCCGGCGAGTCCGAAACCGGTCACGTCCGTCATCGACCGGGCGCCAGCGCCGGCGAGAAGGCGTGCAGCCGGTCCGTTGCTGCGCTGCATCGCATCGAGGATGGTCCCGATCCACGCCCCATCGGCCTCGCCACGCATGTTGGCGGCGAGCAACACCCCGGTGCCAAGCGGTCTGGTGAGAAGAAGGACGTCACCCCGTTCGAGGCCCGAAACGCGAATGAGTGCCGATTCGTCGACATGACCGGTGACGGCCAGACCCAGGGCGGCGCGGTCCGATTCGCCGGTATGGCCGCCCACCAGGGCGCAGCCCTCCTCGCGAAGGATCGAAAGGACTCCCTCGAGCATGTGCACGAGATCGTCTTCCATGGCGTTGGCCTCGCCGGGCACCAGACCGACGAGCGCCATGGCGGCGCGGGGTTCGGCTCCCATTGCGTGGATGTCGGAGAGTGCGTGGACTGCCGCGATGCGTCCAAACAACCAGGGATCGTCGACGAACGCCGGGAACTGGTCGACCGTCTGCACCGTCACCGTGCCCGGGACCGGTGCGAGAACCGCTGCGTCGTCGGCTGAGTCGAGACCGACCAGGACTCCGGGCATGGCAGGAATATCGAGACGGGCGAGCGCCCGTTCGAGAATGCGCGACGGCACCTTGGCGCCGCACCCGCCGCACCGCATGGGAGTGGCCTCATCCATCCTCGGCAGGTCCTGATAACGGCGCATCCACTTCCGGTCGATGCGATCCTTCCACCGCCACACCCAGCGACCGGACACCGTCAACGGTCCCCGTGAGGCCACCGCGTGCCCCCTGCCCGTCGAGACGAGCGCCAGGGTGTGTCGCTGGGGTCTGTAGGGCGCCGGATCCCGCGCTTCGGCAAGGCGTCTGAAAGTGCTGTCCAGAACCGGCCCCTGGCGCACGGCGTGGACGCCGTTCTTCGGCAGCTGCCCCGGTGTGAAGCCGGCGATGTCGCCGGCAGCGAAGACGCACGGGTGGGAGGTCGAGCGCAGGAAGCCGTCAACGGCGACGAATCCCCGGTCGTCGACAGCAAGTCCGGTGCGGCGAATCCAGTCCGGCGCGGCAGCACCGGTGGCAAGGATGGTGACATCGCTTGCCAGAACCGAACCGTCAGCCAGGCGGACACGGCCGTCCTCGATCGCGACGACCGGTGCATTCAGGCAGACGCCTATTTCGGCTCGGGCAAGGGCTCGGGCAAGCCGTCTGCCGGCGCCGGCTGCGTGATCCGCCAGCAAGGCCGAATCGGCGGTCACCACGGTGAAGACGAGCGATGCCGGATCGCGCCCGGCCTCGGCCATGTGGTCCGAGAGGCGGCGATGGAGAGCCAGGGAGACCTCGACGCCGGCGGCACCCCCACCGACCATCGTCACGCGGTAGGGCCCTGAGGCCCTGCGCGCTGCCGCTTCCACGAACTGCCAGCGTTCGAGAAATCGGTCGACCGGCTTGACCGGCAGACCGTACGTCCCGGATCCGGCGATTCCGTCGCTGGTCGGGCGCGAACCGATGTCCAGCGAGGCGACATCGAATCGAAGGGGAGGACGGTCCTCGAAGTGCACCTGGCGCGTTTCGGGATCAAGGCCGGTGGCCGCAGCATGGATCAGCCGTGCCCCGGCCCGCGCTGCCAGGGGCACAAGATCGATGTGTGCCTCGGCCCGGGTGTAGAGGCCCGCGAGATACCCGGGGATCATCCCCGAATAGGGTGTCGCGACATCCCGCGTGACAAGGGTGAGGCGCGCGCCGGAGACGGGTGTCATGAGAGCACTGCGCAGGACCTCGACGTGGGCATGACCACCGCCGATCAGAACGATATCCATGAGTCCCCGCGATGGCGGAAGGGGGCGGGAGTCGAACCCACCAGGCACGCCTTGCGCCCCTCACCGGTTTTGAAGACCGGGCGGTCCACCGGAACCGATCCCCCTCCAAGTATCCGCCAGGCGATTCGCGGCACGCCGCCGCTGTCAGACGAGAGCCAACTCTTCACCGTGTGAACGCTTCCGTTTCCTTCTCGGTCTCGACTCGATGCGTTCGAGCTCCCACGTGACGACGTTCCTGACCCCGTTCAGTCCCCTGGACACGACCACCTGCTGGGACGTGCGCATGGCGCCCGATCCCAGATAGACACTGCCCACCAATTCCAGAACACCCCCTTTGACACTCAACCGCCACCCCTTGCCGGACTTCGGACTGAGGAGAACGCTCTGGCTGTCGTGCACGACCGCCGCCCGGACATCGGGATGAAGATGGAAGCGCAGCGAGAAGCGTTCGCCGCCAGGACCGTCGAGAATGTCCTCGCCCCTCAGCACATGGCCATCTGCAGCGAGGGCGAGCGTGCGGTGATGGATCAGGCGGAATTGCGAATGGTATCCATCGTGACTCATGACGAGGGTCACATTGCCCTGCTGTTCACGCCGCTCCACCTCCACGTCGCGTGGTCCACGGCCGAGGAGTCCATCCTTTCTGAACTCCGCCAGGCTTCGATCATCCACCGTCATCGTCGAGTGCGCAGCGGTCTCGCGGGCAGCCTGTTGCCAGTCGCTGTCCGGACCATGCCAGGCGCCCATGGAGACAATCAGCCGTTCCCGGCCGTAGCTCATCTCGAAGGCAAGGGGAGCCGCATGGGCCCGCGCGGTCCACTCGGCCGCCGGGGGCCAGGCCGCATCGACGAGAACGACGGTACTGCCCGCCTCGAGACGTTCGAAGCCCGTGTACGGTGTGCGCCGCAACGGCCGTCCGGTGGCCTGGCCGATTGCCAGCACATTGTCAATCAGATGGGACGATTCCTCCCGAGACCCGTTGAAGAGCGCCAGGCCGCCATCACCGTGTCGGTAGAAGCGGAGCATGGGCGCGGCACGGTCGATGGTCTGCTGGAGCCAGCCGGGAACGGGATGGCGACCCTGGATCAGGGCCAGACGAATGTCCACGAGATCGCGCAACAGGAGATACTGGACGCTGGGATTGCGTTCGCGCTGGCCGCCGTCCGGCAACATCTGGTGATCCAGTTCCTGCTTGAGGAGTCGCATGACCTGGGGCATGCGCCGCGCCGCACCCGGCAGGGTGATCCCGGCGAAGATCAGGGCCCGCAGGACCGCGATCCTGCTCAGGCCCGAGGAACCGCGCGATGCCACGCGAGCCAGATGCCGTGTCTGTTCCGTGACGCTCCTGAAGAACTGCTGGCGGAACCGGGGATCAGCATCGCCGATGAGAAATCCGTGATGTGTCAGCCACGAAGCAAGGCGTCGTCCCAGAATATCGGGTCGCCAGGCAAAGCGGTTCCAGGATCCGCAGTCGGCAATCCATCCGGCGAGGGCCGTCTGGGCGATCTGGCGGGCGTGCCCCCCTGCTTCCTGAAGATCACGTAGCCATGTAAAGCCGTGCAATTCCTCGAGCCAGCCGTTCCAGGCTCCCGGAGGATACCAGTCGGGCGGACCCAGCCGGTGATCGAAAACGAATGTCTGGTTTGCCAGCTTCCAGTGCCCCTCGCTGATGGCGTGGCCCCTGGCCGCATCTCCTGGCCAAGGATCGTTGAGACTCTGCAGGAGATTGTCCGGTACTTCCCGCGCCAGGAAAAAGCGATAGAGCCGGCTGGTGAAGAGTGCCGACCGGAGGCCTTCCAGCGGATCGGACACGAAACCCGGTTCACTCGCCTGGTGCACCACCGCTATACCCGGAGTGCCTGGATGTTGTCGGCATAGCGTTCGGGACCGCCGGCGAACACGGCGGAGCCTGCCACCAGGACATCGGCGCCTGCCGCCACCGCGAGGCGCGCGGTGGCCGGTGTGATGCCACCGTCTACCACGAGATCGATGTCATGTTTCCCGGCGTCGATCATCGCCCTCAGTTCCGCGATCTTCGGCAGGACACCCTTGATGAACGTTTGTCCCGCGTACCCCGGATTGACGGTCATGACAAGGATGAGATCGACCTGATCAAGGAGTGCAGCGGCGGCAACGGCGGGCGTCTGGGGATTGAGGGAAACGCCGGCCCTGGCGCCCGAGTTACGGATGACCTGCAGGGTGCGATGGACATGGGGTGTTGCCTCGACATGCACAGTCACCATGTCACTGCCGGCGCTGATGAAGTCCCCGATGAGATGATCGGGAGCATTCACCATCAGGTGAACGTCAAAGGGCTTCGTGGTGCAGTCCCTCAGCGCCGCGATGATCGGAGCGCCCAGAGTCAGGTTGGGCACGAAGTGACCGTCCATCACGTCGATGTGGATACGGTCACATCCGGCATTGTCGATGGCGCGGATTTCCTGGCCGAGCCTGGAAAAGTCGGCCGACAGGATAGAAGGAGCAATGCGGAGAGACTGCTTCACGCGATTGAGGTACCAGCTTCACCCGACTGTCGCAAGCGCACGACGAAAAACCCGTCAAGGCCCCCCTCCCGGGCAAGGTGCGTGGGCAGAATCCTCAGACATCCTTCCCGTGTCACCGCTTCCTCGAGGCCGGGAACCTCCTCTGGTCTAATGGCATCGATGTGGCAGCCATGCCCCAGGTGGCTGAGGTGCGCCTCACCTTCTTCCGGCTCCAGGGAACACACCGCGTAGACGAGGATCCCCCGGCAGGAGAGGTTGGCGAGAGCATTGGCGATCATCTGGCGCTGCAGGGACGCAAGACGGCAGACGTCCGTTCGGTCCCTGATCCACGGTATGTCGGGATGCCGGCGAATGGTGCCGGTGCCACTGCACGGCGCGTCGAGCAGCACGGCATCAAACGGCGTCGATGAACGCCAGGTAGCCGCATCCGCGATGCGGGTTTCGACCGTGCCGCCGAGACGCTCCATGTTGGCCTGCAGTCTCGCCATGCGTTGTCCGGACACATCGACAGCCGTGACGCGGGCCCCGGCGAAAGCTAGTTGCGCCGTCTTGCCACCCGGCGCCGCACACAGATCAAGAACCCGCCGCCCCGCAATGTCACCGAGCAGGCGGGCCGGAAACGAGGCAGCCGTATCCTGGACCCACCAGCGCCCGCATTCGTACCCGGGGAGATCCCTGACGACGCCGGCTGACGGCACCCTGACACTGCCGGTCGAAAGGACGCGACCGCCCAGCCGTGTCGCCCAGGCCTGCGCATCGTCCACCACGGTGACGTCGAGTTCCGGACGTCCGAGATTCACGTTCGCGATGGCGGACGCGGTCGCGCCGCCCCAGGCGTCCCGCCATGACCGGTAGAGCCAGGAAGGCGTGTTCAGCGCCGCCGGATCCTGGCCGGCCATCAAAGTCCGTCCCTCCCGTTGCAGCCTCCGCAGAACCGCGTTGACGAGGGGCGCCATGCCCCTCGCGCGTGCATGGGCGAGGCGTACCGAGCTGTCGATGGCGGCGTGAGGCGCAAACTCGAGAAACAGCAACTGGGCAACACCGAGGCGCAGGATGGCACGCGCAGCGCGCGCTCGCGCCGGCAAGGGTCGTTCGAGGCAGGCGGCGATCAGCGCGTCGATCTGGCCCAGCCGGCGGCAGGTCTCTGTGGTCACCGCATGAACGAGCGCCCGGTCCCGGGATTCCAGGCGACCGAACCTCACGTCCCGTTCCAGCACTCGATCGAGCGGGTGCCGGTCTTCGAGGCATGCCACGAGGGCGTCGAGAGCCACCAGCCGCGGGAGACCGGCATGCCGCCGGTCAGTCATCACACGGCAACCGCCGGCGCCAGTTCCTCCAGGCGGGCATCAACGGCCTCGGAACGCGGCAGTGCCGGCATGGCACCTGGCTCGAGGCAGGCAAGGGCGCCGGCAACACTGGCACGGCGCAGGGCCCGGGGGAGCGGCATGTCCATGTCAAGAGCCGCGGCGAGAGTGCCACAAAAGGCGTCACCGGCGCCCACGGTATCAACCGGCCGGATCGCGAGGCTGCCAATTCTCCAGGTCTCGCCGGGGCCGACGGCGATTGCACCACGCTCGCCCAGTGTCACCACGGTTGTCACGCCATCGTGGCGCGCCAGGTGGTGTGCAAGATCGACCGGAGCGAGGCCCTTCAGGCCCGACTCTCTCGCCACAGCTTGTGCCTCGACCTCGTTGACGATCAGGAAATCAAGCGCATCGCATTCAACCGATCCGGCCGGTGCGGCATTGAGGATGACACGCACGCCGGCGTTCCGGGCACGGCGGGCCAGGGCTGCGCACTCGTCAACAGGCACCTCGCGTTGCAGCAGAAGGGTCGTCTCGGCGCCCAGCACGTCATCCTCGACGCATGCCTGCCGGGCCTCGCGGTTGGCTCCGCTCGACACGACGATCTGGTTGGCGCCCTCGCGATCGACCATGACGACAGCCAGTGCCGTCGGGCGCGTCGCCGTGGCGACACGACTCATGTCGATGCCTTCGCCGGTCATGATGGCCGTCAGGGCGCGGCCGTAATCGTCGGGCCCGACACAGCCCGCCATGGCCACGTCTCCTCCGGCGCGGGCGGCGGCGACCGCCTGGTTCGCTCCCTTGCCGCCAGGCGCCGTGGCATGTTCCGGTGTCAGCACGGTCTCCCCGGGTTCCGGCAGATGCTCCACCTGAAGAATGAAGTCCATGTTGAGCGAGCCGAAGACGAGAATCACCGGTTCACACTCCCTCGCAGGCGAGACGGGTGAGCCGCGTGTTCAGCAATCGAGGGTGTTGTCGCGCTCCCACTGGGTCAGGTGACGCGTGTAGTCGAGCCACTCGCGCTTCTTCATGGAAATGAAGGCGTTGACAGTCTCGTCGCCGAGGTAGTCACGCAGCATTGTATTGGATTCAGCCACGCGAACCGCGTCGAGGAGATTGAGCGGAAGGCGCTCGACATTCAGCTCATCGGCATCGGTCTCGTACATGTTGACATCAAGACGCTTGCCGGGATCGACCTCGCCGGCAACGCCGTCAAGTCCGGCGGCGAGCAGGGCGGCCTGGGCAAGGTAGGGATTGGTGGCCCCGTCCATCAGGCGGAACTCGAACCGTCCCTCGTCGGGAATCCGCACCATGTGCGTGCGGTTGTTGCCCGTGTAGGAGACCGTGTTGGGCGACCATGTCGCGCCCGACGCAGTGACCTGGGCGTTGATTCTCTTGTAACTGTTGACCACCGGATTGAAGATCGCCGTCAGCGCCCGGGCATGCTTGAGCACACCACCGAGGAAGTGGTAGCCCATCCGGGAGATCCCGAGTTCCCCGTCCGGATCGTGGAACAGGTTGGTGTCACCTGCTGAATTCCACATGCTGGCATGGGTATGGCAGCCGTTTCCGGTGATATGCGTAAAGGGCTTGGGCATGAACGTGGCCCGCAGCCCGTGGTTCTCGGCGATCGACTTCACCATGAACTTGAAGAAGGTGTGGCGGTCGGCGGTCACCAGGACATCGTCGTAGTCCCAGTTCATCTCGAACTGGCCGTTGGCGTCTTCGTGGTCGTTCTGGTAGGGACCCCAGCCCAGGGACAACATGGCATCGCAGATTTCGGCGATGACGTCATAGCGGCGCATGAGGGCCTGCTGGTCGTAGCAGGGCTTCGCCATGATGTCCCGGGAATCGTGGATATCGCTGCCATCGGCGTTGATCAGGTGAAACTCGCACTCCACCCCGGTCCGGAAACGCATGCCCTCATCCCCGGCGCGCGCAATCATGCGCCGCAACACATTGCGCGGACCATGGTCGACCTCGCTTCCGGCCATCATGAGGTTGCCGGCCATCCAGCCGACCTCCGGTTTCCAGGGGAGCTGGATGAGCGACTCAGGGTCGGGCACGGCAAACATGTCCGGATGGGCCGGCGTCATGTCAAGGTGGGTGGCGAACCCGGCGAACCCGGCGCCGTCGGCCACCATGTCATCGATCGCGGCGGCCGGCACCAGCTTGGAGCGGGCCACGCCGGCAAGGTCCGAAAAGCTGATCAGGAAGTACCTGATACCCTTCTCGCGGGCGATCTTCGATACGGCAACCATGGCACTCAGTCCTCCCGGGATGTGTTGCGGTGGCGCACTCTATCCCCGGGTCCGGTGGAAGTCCAAACGGTTGCCGCGGAACACCGGGCCTTCTACCGTCGCCGACCATCACGGCGGAGCTGCTCCTGATGACGACGTTTGCCGACATGACAAGTGTGCACTTCCACGAGACGGCGGATGCACGGTTCCGGGTGCTGCAGGGTGGCAACGGACCCGACATCGTCTGGGTTCCCGGAGGGGACAGTCCGGCACACTACTGGTCCGAGCAGTTCGAGTTCTTCCACAGCGACCTCAGATCGACGGCCTACGACCCCCGGGGCGCGGGGGAGACGACGAGCGCGCCGCCACCCTGGTCGATGAAGCAGTTTGGCGACGATTGTGCCGGCATCATCGAAGCCTTCTGTTCGCCGCCCGTCATCCTCGCCGGGCTCTCGATGGGTTCGCTCATCACGCAGCAGGTCGCCATCGATCATCCCCATCTCGTCCGCCTTGCCATCGTCATGGGGACGTCGGCCAGGATCACCGGCTTCACGCGCGACTGGATGGCAGCGGAAATCCAGGCTCGGGTTGACGGCAGCCTCGCCATGCCACCGGACTTCGCCGCCTGCCACTATGCTGCCTTCGCCTATCCCGCGAACGCCCTGGAGGACGATGCCCTGTGGGAGCGGATCAAGGCTGCCTACACGCCCCGCTTCGCCGACCGCGACCCGCAGATGCTGATCGCACAATGGCAGGCGTGCCTTGACTACGACGTGACGGCAGCCCTCGCCGACTGTCCCGTGCCCATCCATGCGGTCGCCTTCTCGGAAGATATCCAGACGCCGCCGCGCCTCGTCCGGCGGGTAGCCGAAGCAGCGCGCCACGGCCACTACCACGAGCTTCCCGGCCTCGGGCACGTGTCACTCAACCGCCACGCTCCTCGCACCGTCAACACCTTTCTCGCCTCGTTGATCGCCGAACACGCAGACAACCAACGTCAAGCAGACACGGGAACGTCGGGTTAGCGAATCAGCCAGCCTCGTGATAGTGTCTGGGGGACACTCAGGAGTGGCTCGCCGTTCCCTCCGCTGGCGACAAGCAAGAAAGGCGCTGATGGAGAACCTGCATCGATACCTTGACCTCGATCAGGGGCTTGTCGGCCGCCGGATTTTCTTCGATCAGGAGATCTACGAAACAGAGCTGGAGCGCATCTTCGCGCGTTGCTGGCTCTTCCTGGGACATGAATCGCAAATCCCCGAGTGTGGCGACTACATGTCCGCCTACATGGGAGAAGACCCGGTTCTTGTCTGCAGGGGCGATGACGGCAGGGTCAGGGCGTTCCTCAATTCCTGCCGCCACCGGGGCATGAAGGTGTGCCGTGCCGACCGCGGCAACGCCCGCCAGTTCACGTGCAGTTTCCATGGCTGGACCTATGCCAACAGCGGCGAACTCAAGGGCGTTCCCCTGGGCGAGGAAGCCTACGGCGACCGTCTCGACAAGAAAGCCTGGGGCCTGCTTGAAGTGCCGAAACTCGCGGTCTATGGCGGCATGATCTTCGGCAACTGGGACGCCGGCGCCGAGAGCCTGGGCGAGTTTCTGGGCGACCTTCGCTGGTATCTTGACGTCATGATCGAGCGCCAGATCGGTGGTATCGAATTCATTCCCGGCATGCAGCGCTACTCACTCAACGCGAACTGGAAGATTGCGAGCGAGAACTTCGCCGGTGACACCTATCACCTGATCTATTCGCACGGCTCGATGTTCAGGCTCGACATCCGTCAGATCAATCCCGCGAACCCCAACTTCCGCGGCAAGGAGCGGGAGTACTACAACATCGGACTCGACAACGGTCATGGCCTGACCGGTGTCGTCTTCGGCGGCGAACGGTATGAGGTCGACCGCGAACTGGCCAGGACGTATGGACCCGAGGTGGTGGAGTACGTCGAGGAGTGCCATCAGCGGCTGATCAGGGCCTTTCCCAGCAATCAGGCCGGGATGTACGCCCCGTCATTCAGCAACATGTTCCCGAACCTGTCGTTCAACGACTTCAGCGCCTTGAGACCGATCGGGTTCTATCTCTGGATCCCCAAGGGTCCCTGCCGTCTGGAAGCCTGGAACTGGTGTGGAGTCGATCGTGACGCGCCCCAGGTCATCAAGGACGAGGCGCGGGTCGACTTCACGCGCATACAATCGGTGAGTGGTATCGCCGCGCAGGATGACACGGAGAACTTCGAGCAGGTGACCGAAGCCACACGCGGGGTGGTTGGTCAGCGGCTGGACTTCAACTACCAGATGAATGTCGGACAGGACTTGCTGAAAGGCCCCCCGGGGTGTCCGGGCCGGTTCTCTCCCTACATCTCCGAGACCAACCAGCTGAACTTCTATCGACACTGGGCGGAACTCATGGATTCGCCCTGGTCCGGACGGTCACATGGTCGACGCCGAGCTGCAGCATCGCGTTGAGCAGTTCCTTTACCGCGAAGTGCGGCTGTTGAGCGAACTGCGTTTCGAGGAATGGCTCGATCTCTTCACCGACGATGCGCGGTACTGGATGCCGGCACGCGAGACCGTCGCCGGACAACCTGACGCCGTTGCCAGGGATGGCGAGATGGCGTTTTTCGATGACGACAAGGACTTCATGTCAGCCCGCATCGAACGCCTGCGGTCATCGCTCGCGCATGCGGAACAGCCACCGTCGCGGATGCGCTATGTCATCTCGAATGTCGAGATCGACGAAATGGAGGGCGGCACACTCGATGTTCGGTGCAACCTGATTGCCTACCAGTCACGCCTGGAGCGCACCGAGGTCATGTATGTCGGCCGGCGCGAGGATCACCTGCGGCCCGAAGGAACCTCGTGGCGCATCGCCCTTCGCAAGGTCATTCTCGACCAGACTCTGGTGCCGAGGACCATGTCGACGTTCTTCTAGGGCCGTTTCGCAACAGACTGCCAATCGGGACTGACAGGTTCTCACTTTGGGCGCGGGTCATCTCCCCAGGGCTCGTTGCCGGGTTGTTGGACTCGGTGGGGCTGCTTCGAAGCCGTGTTCGTCATCGCCGACGATCTTGGTCCGGTGCCCTGCGGCATTGTCGGGACACGTCTGGCTGACATGGGAGAGGCACAGGGTCTCCTTGTCTGATTGACTGGTCAGTCAGAGTTTATGGACAGGATGGTTGTGGGCAGATAGAGTTGACCCGTCGATTCGACGGAGGGGAGGAAGTCCGGTCATGTTCACGAGACCCCAAAGCGGACTGGCCGCCGTGGTGGCCGTCCTTGCGGCATGCGCGATGCCCGGAATCAGCCATTCAGAAATCTTGACCTACACCTTTCCGGTGTGCGGAGCGCCCAACAGCTACGAGCCCGGCTGGGTGCCCAACGGCGATCCCATGGTCAATGGCGAGATGACGCTGACCATCGATGCGGAACAAGGGCTTCTGTCATTGAAACCGTCACAGGAACTTCTCGACAGCATTCGCTATCCCACCATTCATGCGCATCTCTACGACCTGCAACATCGATACAGCAACTCAGATCTCGGCCAGTCCACCATCTGCTGGGCCTACTACAACACCGAAGGCTCACGGGGCGGAACCTGCGCCCATGACGACTATGACTGCCAGTCCCTGACCGGCGTGACCGACTGGCCCTGGGACGCCTATGGCTACTACGTCGAATGGTACAGGGATTACATCAGGACGGTCGCCTCGGAGAATGCTGACGGCTGGTGGCTGATGCTGCACTTCGCCGGCGGCCACTTCGCGACCGACGAGAACGGCCGCCTGATCGAGTGGGACGGCTCACCCTTCATGGAATCGTCCTTCTACGGCCTCAACCAGATCCGAACCGACTGCAATGGGCGGGTCGGCCGCACGCTCGACAATCGTGATTTCGGCCACGGCGACAAGTGCAACAAGATGCTCGAGGGCGTGATGGCCGACGATTACTTCCTCGACGCCAACGGAATCGCCTGGGTCGACGAAAATGGCGTCCTCACCGAAGAGGCCATCGCGATGGGCTATGATCTCGAGACCGAGTATCTCTTCTTCAACTACCGTGACAACGGACAGTCCGATCGCTGGGGCGGCCCCGATGGCGGTGCGGGCGGCTTCCTGACCGGCGACATGGAGGGACGTTGCCTCGCATGGCCAGCGGAATCCTATGGCGAGCCGCCGGATCCCGACGATGACATGGAAAGCGCACAACTCATCGCGCAGTAGGCCGCTGAACTGGCCAGTCTCCATCGCGGGCAGGCGCCGTGACGGTGAACACGACCTGTCAGCCGATCGGGATGATGCCGGGCCCGCCTGCTGACCTCGGCCAGCACGGGGATTGCAGGCCTGCCATCCACAAGAAGGGAGAATGCAACATGATTGCAAGGCAAAGACCCGGGCATGTAATGCTGGCTGCCCTGCTGTTTGTTGCCACCACGTCATCCGCAACGGTCGCCCTCGCCCAGGACGAAGACTTAGTGCCGGAGGGAGCGACACCCTTCACCCGCAGCGAGCTCTACACCTATCTCGCCGGCAACACCCAGGTCTGGGATCCGAACGGCGGGGCCTACTATGCACAGGACGGAACCCTCCAGACCCTGTGGGACGGCGAGCGCGACAGCGGGTCATGGTCGACCACGGAGGACGGTGAACTGTGCTGGCACATCTACAATTGGGGTGAACTCCCCTGCGAGGCCTACTATCACAACGCCGGTGCCGTCATCTATGTCTACCAGGGCGACATGGGGGCCGCCCCCGAACTCCAGCAAGGCAACACCCTGGATTACCTGCAGGGTGGTGTCGAACCGCCGGAATCCGCCGAGGACATCGATCCGAACTTCGCCCTGGACCTCTTCACGCCGGAGGAGACCCGCGCACTGGTTTCGGACAGGACCGCGATCCTCGATGCCGACTCCGGCGGCGCGGTCTACCATGCGCCCGATTTCACCCTGACGACCGTGTGGAACGGCGTTCACCAGACCGGCAACTGGAGTATCGATGACGAAGGCGGGGTCTGCTGGCACGTCGTCGCCTGGGGTGAGGAGCCCTGCCGATACTACTTCTTCAAGGACGGCGTCCTCATGGTCCTCTACAAGGAACTGTCCTTCCGGGCTTCCGAGTTCGTGGAGGGCAACGCAACAGGCGGTTCGTGATCCCGGCAGGAAGCGTCCCGCTTGTCGTCTGCTGCATGCGGTTCGGGACCCGGAGACCCCAAACCATCTGAGTTTGCTCTCGGCGCAGGGCAGGCAAGGATTCGTGGCATCCCTCTTCCGGTATCAGCCAACATCTCCGCTTTGGTGACACGTTCGTCAGCTCCCCGGTGACATCGACGCCGGCATGACCTGCGACGCACCGAACGCCAGGCCACGCCGCTTCAGCGACCGGCAAAACGGGGAGGTCTCTTCTCGTGAGCCGCAGCCATGCCTTCGCAGGCATCGTCCGTGGAAAAGCACGCCACCGTCTCGCGCTTGAGTCGGGCGGAATCGAGCGTGCCCCGCGAGATGTCCGTGATCGCCTTCGAGGTGATGGCAAGCGACAGCGGGGAAAGCGAGGCAAGGTGCCCGGCAAAGGCCTTCACCGTGTCAGCAAAATCGTCCCTGGCGCACAGCTGGTCGAGGTACCCGGTCTCGAGGAGGCGGGGACCGTCCATGTCCCGCGATGCGAGAAAGAGCTGGCGGGCGGTTCCTGGACCCAGCTTCTCGATGAAGCGACGCAGGCCCGATTCATGGAAGACGAGTCCGTAGCGCGCCGGCGGCATGACCAGCTTCATGTCCTGGACGCCGATGCGGAAATCGCAGGCCAGGGCAAGATCGGCAGCCGCACCGTAGACATTGCCGTTGAGCGCCGCGACAGTCACCGGGCGCAGCGCCTCGATGCGGTCGGCAAGACGCTCCACGGGATTGTCGGTCCAGTCCCGGGTCAGAATGTCGCCAAGGTCGACTCCGGCCGAGAAGGTCCTGGTGCCCGTGCCGGACAACACGATCACCCTGAGCGAGGCGTCGGCATCAAGGGCATCGAGGTCGGCGATCAGATCGTCGACCTCGGACATCTTCAGGAGATTGTGCTTGTCCGGACGATCGAGCGTCAGTGTCGCGATGCCGCCCTCGCCGGACACGTGCCAGGCCTTCTCCGTGCTCATCCGGGGAACTCCAGCGTGGCGACCACCGGAACATGGTCGCTCGGCTGATCGTGTCCGCGCATGTGACGCAGTGTCTGACAACTCCGCAGGGACGACACAAGCGCCGGCGTCACCCAGATGTGATCGAGACGCCGGCCATAGTCCTTTGCGGACCAGTCCCCACCGCTCCTGTAGGGCCACCAGGAATAGAGCTTCTCGGAGGGCGGCACGAAATGTCGGGCAACGTCGGTCCAGTCATGCGAGGCGTAGAGTCGCCCCAGGGACTCCACTTCCACCGGCGTGTGGGAGACAGCACGAAGAAGCTTCTTGTGCGACCACACGTCGTGTTCCAGGGGCGCAATATTGAGGTCGCCGGCAAGAACTCGCCTCGCACCCGGATAGTGCTCGCCGGCGATCCAGTGCGTCACCTCCTCCAGGAAATCGAGTTTGTGGGCGAACTTGTCGTTGATCTTCGGGTCCGGGATTGCCCCGCCTGCCGGCACGTAGATGTTGTCGAGTTGGAGACCGTCCGGGAAGGTCACCTGCACGTGGCGGCCGTCATCCTTGCCACACCACGACAGCACGTGGCTGCTGGCGAAGGGGTGACGGCTCAGTATCGCCACACCGTTGCGGCCCTTGAAACCGGCAATCATGGCATGCGGCCAACCTGCATCCCGGAATGCGTCGAGGGGAAAGGTGGAGTCGGCCGTTTTGGTTTCCTGGAGGCACAACACATCGGGCTGGCGCTCGTCCAGAAATGCCAGAACCTGGGCAATCCGCAAGCGTACCGAGTTGATGTTCCAGGTGGCGATAGAAAGGCGTGTCATGATGGCGCGCAAACTAGCCGGGCCCGAACGCATCGTCCACGCCGCTTCTGCCGATTTCGGCATTGCACCGACCGTCCTTCCACTCCGACGGTCCGCCCTCCCCGAGACTGGAGCCTCGCCATGGGCATGCGACCGGCACTCCTCGCCAGCCTCATCCTCCTCGCCACGACGGGTCGCCGAACCAAGCCATGACCATGCAGGCACCTTGACCGTGATGGGCGCATGCATCACTGTTCCGCATGGCACAAATCAGGAGACATGCACGGCAGAGGATCCTGTTTCTGCTGAAGATGCAGGGACCGATGTCGGCATCGACCCTGGCTGCCCACCTGGACATCAGCACGGTCGCCGTACGTCAGCATCTGAATCGCCTGCATACGGATCGCCTGACCGACTACCGGGAATCCTGGTCGGGCGTCGGTCGTCCGGCCCGGATCTGGGCCCTGACGTCGAGGGGAAACGGCGAGTTTCCGGACAACCATCTCGATCTTTCCGAAGCACTCCTTCGTGGCGTACGCAAGGTCTTCGGCGCTTCGGGGTTGAGAAAGTTGATTACGGCCTATCGCCGCGAAACGACAGAAAGGTACCGTTCCTTCATCGAGGCAGGCAGTTCCACAGAAGACCGTCTTGCCGTCCTCGTCGACCAGCGCACGGCCGACGGGTTCATGGCGGAATGGCACCGGGAAGAAGACGACAGTCTCCTCTTCATCGAAAATCACTGTTCCATCGCCGCCGCCGCACGCACGTGCAACGAACTGTGCACGGCAGAACTCTTCATGTTCCAGAACATTCTTGGTCGCAAGGTGAAGGTTGAACGCTTCGAACACCTGTTGTCCGGAAGCGATCGCTGCTGCTACCGGATTACCCCGGCCACGGACCACAGGGCCTGACGACCTCGCGATGACCTGACCCCTCGGGTCGAGCCCGATTGCCGCAGATGCGGTATGTGAGTCAACAGTTCAAATCGGCAGTCGATCAATGGTATCGAGTGCGGGATCTGGTGGCCCATGCCGGCTGCCGACGCCAGAATCGTGGAGTTCGGTCTGCATTCAGACCGACTCTGCTCGGAATCGTCGACGGGGACAGGTCAGTGACCATCACGTCAGCACCACCGTCATTCGCAAGGGAGGCGGCATGAGCTTTGCAGACAAGAGAATTCTGGTGACCGGTGGCAGTCGGGGCATTGGCTTTGCTGTCGTCCGGGCCTTTCTCGACGCAGGTGCACGCGTCGCTCTCAACGGCAGAACAAGCCATTCCGTCGAGACCGCGATCGGGGGGCTTGACGGTGGAGACCGTCTGGTCGCGGCGCCCGGTGACATCGGGACCGTAGCCGGGTGCGAAGCGGCCGTACGTGCCGCAGAGAATGCCCTTGACGGACTGGACGTGCTTGTGAACAGCGCCGGCATCATCTCCGGCAGGCTTATTGAAGACTCTGACGAGGCTGTGTGGGATGCACATGTAGATGTCAATCTGAAAGGCACCTTCTTCTGCTGCCGCGCGGCGTTGCCGGCCTTGCGTGAGTCGACGGGCAACATCGTCAACATTGCCTCGGATGCCGGACTCATGGGTGTTCCCGGGATTGTGGTCTATTGCGCTTCGAAGGGCGGAGTCGTCAACATGACCCGAGCCATGGCGCTGGAGGTTGCACCCGATGTCCGGGTGAATTGTGTCTGCCCGGGATTCGTGGATACGGACATGACCCGGCGCGATCACATCGAAAAACAGGACGATCCAGCCGCTGTCGAGCAGTGGCTTGTCGATTATGCGCCACTAAAGCGAATCACGACTCCTGAAGAGATTGCTCAAGGCGTGCTCTATCTTGCCTCCCATGACGCACGGTTCATCACTGGCGCAACGTTGGCCATCGACGGCGGCACGACAGCCGGACATTGATCTCGCATCCCGGCCAATTCTAGCGGCCACAGGAGATCACTCCGGCCTTGCCGGATCAGTTGGTCCGCTTTGCGTCAATCCCTCGATAGCCTTCATGGCGCTCCGTGAACAACCCGCGACTGCACCTGCAATGGCAGGACAAGACTGGGCATTGATGCCGCGGTCCTTGGCGGATTTCGACACTCGCGACGAGTGCCTCCGCCCTGCAGTGTTTCTTCGACAACCCTTGTTGTTGTTGTTCATGATTCTCGACGTGAACCGGACCGACCGGCGACGATCCCCGCAGAATCCATCACTCGGGTTGGCTCGACCAATCAGCGACTGATCGTGCCGAAAACGACGATTACCGTCGGGACGAATCGCGAATTCATGAAGTGTGATGTTATGATCTGCGTGGCTGGTCCAATGGCAAGGACCCGGTCCCAGGCACGTCAAACTCCGTCCCGAGTGCCCACCCGAACTCTCAGGTCACCCTATTGGGTTCTCGGGAAATTTCGGCAACTATCCGACACCGCAAAGTGGAAATCGCCACTGATACTGCATGACCGAAACCTGCAGGCGCAGCATGCATGGCAAACAGGGATGAACCGAATCTCTCAGAAACTCTCGCCCTGTACCTTGCGGTAAGCACAAGCCGCAAGGTACTCGTGGATCAGGGCGACCTCTACGTTGGCCGAAATCCCCGGCGCCCCGCTCCCGCTGGGTTCGTGGCCCACACAATTGACATCGAATCCACGAATTTGGCATTGAGTCGTGACCATGCGGATCGCTTTCAGCATTTCCCGGAACGTCAGTCCGCCCACGTTGGGACCCATCTCCGATGCCGGGCACCAGGGACCATCCATGACGTCTATGTCGAAGGTGAAGTACACCGCTTCCGTACCATCAGTCGCCAGATCGATGGCGTCCTGCACCACGGCCTCGATTCCGCGGTCATAGATGTCTTCACGGAAAAATGCATTGTGACCCTGTTTCTTGAGCAACTCGATCTCGAGCTTGAGATTGAAATAGCTGTCCACTCCGATTGTGCAGTAATTCTGTGGTCGAATGTTCGGAATCTCCAGCGCTCGCGCAGCGCAGGACGCGTCGCCGTGCTTCCATCCCTCGAGCTCTTCCTCGTTGTCGAGATGGGAATCGAAATGCAATACTCCGACGTATCCATCAATTCTGCGACATATCGCCTTCTGGATCGGTTGCGGGATTGAATGATCACCGCCCATGACGATAGGCCAAGCACCGGCATCGAGCACCATGTCGATGACCTGTTCGAGTCGGTCAAAGTTCTCTCGTGCCCTCTCCGGATTCATGGTTGGATCGACATCACCAATGTCGCAGACCTTGAATTCGTCAAGGTAGTCGACGTCGTAGTAGCGATGATAGGGTCCGATGAACTCCGAGGCCGCGCGCAGGCTGCGTGGGCCCATGTGCGATCCCGGTCTCGTCATGGTGTCGAACGAAAACGGCGCACCCAAAATGACAAAGTCAGGAGCGTAGGTTTTCAGTTCCTCCGGATCCTGTCTAACATACGGAATATGCAGATAGGTCGGAATTCCCGACGCCAGAATCTGCCTGTTATCGGTGTATTTTGGTCCCCATTCCTTCGGTCGTGGCATGTTGCTTCTCCTCCCGTTCCGGAGTGCATCGCTGACTACCCCGCTAAATTGTTCCACTCCTCCCAACTCATCGAACCCCCCGGAAAGGCGGGGTTGTCAAATGGCCAGGATGTTCTGATCCAGTCATCGAGCCAGGCCGAGAGGTGGTTGTGGAAGCCGTTGTCGAACTCTTCCTTGCGAACCCAGTACGTGACTTCGGCGTCGAAGCGAGCGATGCCTGAAGGCGCCACGTAGATGCAGCCCATCTGTCGCCGGTCGTCCGGTGTCATCACGCAATACGTAAAGAGCAGCCGGTGGAAATGCTCCCACTCTACTGCGCCCATCGCGGCAAGATTGTCGTGCAGGGTGACTGGCCACGTGTTGTGTACCGGATTGAAGACAGACCGGATCTCGGACGCACTCGACGTGTAGGCGGCGTAATCTTCCGGATAGTCATCCATCGTCATGAGGCGAACCACGAACTCTTCCGCGTTGACGCGTTGGGGAACGTGGTAATCGGGCGGCACGAGAAGCGGCCTTGTCAATGCTTGCCACGTTTCCGTTCGACCGGGCATTGCAACGGCCTCGAACGGCCAGGAGTTGGCGAGCCAGTTCCGCACCTGCCCCACCAGTTGAACGTCACGATGGCAATCATCGGCACCAACCCAGAATATGGCCTGGGCATCAAAATCCTGGCTGGCCGATGGCTCAATGTGCAGGCGACCGATCTGGCGGTCGTCGTCAGGGTCCATGACGCTGTAGCAGAACGAGAAGAGCTTGAAGCGCTGAAATTCACAGTAACCAAGTCGAGCGAATGAAAGCCAGAGCAAGTCCCTGCCGTCGGGCAATCGTGTGTCGTTCGGATCGTAGACATCATCGAGCCGGTCTCTGTTGCGCACGTAAAGAGCGTTATCGCTCGCGAGGTCGGCCATCGTCGAAGCGCGGAGCCGACCACCACCAAGGTCGGCCAACGAGGGCACCTCGAAATCGGAAGGAACGAATGTCATGGCGATTCCCCTGACTTGCAGGCTTGCGTCTAGTACCAGAACACCGGGGATGTGGTGATGACCTCGGCGCCTTCGGCGGTCACGATGAAGTTGTCTTCCCAGTCCGCATGACCGACACCATTTCGGGTCAGGAACACCTCTGCACCGAACACCATGCCCTCCTGAATGAGATCGTCGTCGGAAGACATGGTTTGGCTGATGAACGGCGGCTCCCACAGCATGCCAAGTCCATGCGCATAATAGGGCCACACCTTGTCCTTGTAGTCGTCGTCGTGGTCCATGGCTGCCTTCATGCGGTCGCACTCCTCGGCAATGTCCTTGAGTTTCACACCCGGCTTCGCCATGTCGAAGATCTTCTGAATGATTGAGTAGGAGTCCTCGAGCAGGGACATCTGCTCTGCAGTCGGTTTGCCTCCAACGACCAATGAGCGGGCGGGATCGAGCCAATAGCCCTGGAAAATGGGGCCGTAGATCATGCCCCAGGCCATGTCGCCCACGCCTGGTGCCTGTTCGTTGTAGCCATAGAGCGGCGTGAGTTCCGTCGCCGTGTACAGCGACTCACCGAAATTCGTCGGAATTCGGTGCCAGGAACCACCATGGCGAACGACTTCATGAGAGGCATCAGCTGCTGCCTCGGCAGTCGGCTTCCCGGCAAGCAATCCCTCGCACAGACGATCGAGCGCCTTCGTCACGATTAGCCCGCCCTCACGGAAGCAGTCGAGTTCCCGCGGGCTCTTGATCATTCGCAATTCGCGGATCAGGTCGTCGTCAAAAACGTAGTCGATGCCAGGCGTCTGGGCACGAAGCTGATCCGCGTACTTCACCGGCAGGCAGTCGCTGCCGACAAACGCGACCTTTCCCTCTACGCCCCGCTCAGCAAGAGCCTTCGAGGCGCCACGGACCGGATCCTGCGCCCAGTGATACTCGCCGACGGCGAGCAGCTCGCTGCGGGGTTCCGGCTCGTCTCCAATCAGCACCGGCTCCTTTCCCGGCTCAAGGATGGCACAGGAGTAGCTGTTCGCCTGCCAGACCTGTGATCCCGGTGAGTCGGGCATCTGACCGGAAACATTGGAAAAGAAATTCGTAAGCCAGAGGATTTCCATGTGGCGCTGGAAATTGCCGCCGCTTTGACCCCACACAACCGCAACGTCGTAGCCGCGTTCTTTCATCTGGACGTGAACGCGTCGCCATCGCTCATGATATTCGTCGAGGGGAAAGTACATACTTCACTTTCAGGGACCGGATGATTGCCGTCAAGCGCATTCACCTGTGTGGCACATCCATAATCGGTCTTGCCACTGCCAGACGGGCTCCTGGTCGGCTGTCTTCATCATCACCAAGGCAACCTGGCAGAATTCGTCTACCGTGCCCGGTCAAGGACCCTGGTCACTCCACCCGAAGGTATCGCCCGCCTTCGGGTGGTTGGGCATGCCTACAAACACTCCCCGCCATCCGCGACGATGATCGAACCGGTCATGTAGGATGCCTCGTCCGAAAGCGCGAACCACACGACGTTGGCGATTTCCTCGGGCGTGGCCACGCGCTTGATGGCGAGGCCCCGCAACATTTCCGCTTCCATTTCCCCGGGATCGCTGTGCTCGCTGATTTCCCTTTGCAGCATCGGCGTATCAACCGGCCCGGGAGCAACGCAGTTGACCCGAATGCCTTCGGCCGAGTGATCGACGGCCATGCACTTGGTCAGCTGGTGAACGCCTCCCTTTGCGGCGCTGTAGATTGCGGACTTGGGGTTGCCGGTAAAGGCGAATGTCGAACCGATGTTGACGATCGCGCCGCCACCTGTTCGCCGCATCAGGGAAATGGCTGCCCGGCAGCAAAGAAACACTCCCCTTAGATTCACACCGATTATCCAGTCCCACTCGTCGACCGTCGCACCAGCGACCGTGTTCACCCGGTCCACTCCGGCACAGTTAACCAGATAGTCCAGGCGACCGTAGACGGCCCAGCACCTTTCGAACAGCCCATCGACCTCGGCGACGTCCGAGACATCCAGCGCCACGGCCAGACCTTCACCGCCTGGTTCCCCCGCCAGACTCTCGGCACGGGCGTGAGCGTCGTCGATGTCAGCGAGAACGACGCGCACACCCTGCCTTGCCAAACGTTGCGTTACGGCCCAGCCGACGCCCGAGTTGGCACCTGTAACGATCGCAATCCTGCGGTCCATGACACTAGAAATCCCGGCTCATTCCCCGGTATGTGCCGGCTTCCCTCGAGCTCGCGAACCGCAGGAAAGACAGCCTCAAGATTCCGCCTTCACTTCGACGAACAGATTCTCGTACTTTTCTTCGATCCCAGGCTCTATGGCCGCCCAGAACCACCCTGAATCGAGCGTGTTCTGGATGTTGTCCGCACCAAGGGCCGTGATGGCTCCCTCCGGGACCAGGTCAAGGACCTTGCTGTTTGGATTGATCATCCCGAACTCGGTAAGGGTATAGACGCCGGTCGAAGTCGCGGTGCGTGCCGCAATGTAATCGTACAGCATATCGAGAGGCGCCTGGTGCCCCTTCACAATCGCCAGACCGTCGACCGTGACGATCCGTCCTTCCTTCGGCCTGGCGTAGCGGATTGGCACCTCGGCACCGGAGGTCCGCGCGCCGGACTCGGACCACGCGTAGGCTATGGTCACCTCACCGGTTGCCAGCGCATTTTCCATTTCCGTCGGATTCCCCCAATAGAATCGGGCCAATTCCTTCTGTTTCACGAGGATTTTCTCGACTTCCACGAGTTCGTCGTCAGTCATGGCAAATGGATTCGCTACACCGAGGGCAATGCCTATGGGCAGGATCGCCTCGATGGACCAATCGCTCGGACAGATCTTTCCGGCATAGCGTTCGTCCCAGAGCATCGCCCAGGTTTCCTCTTCGACCTCCACCAGGTCTTCCCGATACAGAACCGACGTGCCACCGAACATCGTCGGCATGCAGTACAGTTCGCCGTCGTGCCAGTTTGTATCGAGAAACTTGAGTGGCTCGTAGAAGTTGTCCCAATCTGGGAGCCGCGCCGGATCGATCGGATCGAGCAGACCTGCGTCGTAGAACTTCTTGACCTCGGCGGCACCGAGTTCGACGAGATCCGGTGTAAAACCGCCCCTCATCTTGATGAAGGCCTCGGTGAGATCGCCGAAGAAGGTGAATTCCGGGCCCTCGCCGTGCTTTGCCGCATAAGGCTCGTACAGCGCAGGTTCGTCCCAACCAGCCCAGGTGAAGACGACAGGCTTGTCGTCCGCAGCGGCCATGCGACTGACACCCGGCAGAGCCATCGCACCCAGTCCGAGGGTGGCCATCCCCGAACTCACCTGTCGCCTCGTCAAGCCTGGCATCAAGGGGCTACCGTAACCTCTTGCTCTTGACATTTTCTTTCCTCCTCCTGAGGGCATGAAGCCTAGGCTTTCAATCGAGGAAAGACAAGTTGACAGATGTTGACGCGCACCGGTTCTGCGAGCACTCCATTTGACGACGATGCGCTCCAGGAAGCCCGAACGACAGGGATGGAGCCCCAATTCGTGGGATCCAGAGGCGCGGGTCAAGCGTCGGACAGGCCCCCACCGATCATCACGCAGCATGGCGAAACAAACGGAAACGCACTAACATCCTCTCCGGACCAGCCAGCAGGCGTTGATCGGTTGACCCGGCGTGTCTTGGAAAGTGCGTCAATGAGTGCAGATTGCAGGACAATCGAGATTCCACTTGAGCCCTTGACAGCTGAATCGTTCGCGCCATTCGGCAAGCTGATCGAATCCCTCCCGCACGATGCGCGCGCCGAATCTGACATTTTTCACATGGTTGAATTGCCGTTTTCTGTCGACAGCACCCCGGACCTGAGGATCGCCCACTACCCGGTCCAGGACATGTGCTTTTCCAGGTTCGAACGGCATCTCACGATGACGGAAAGCAGAGTCGCCCTGGGTCAGGCTGTGGTCCTGATCACCGCAGGTGACACACCGCTTGATGACCGGCACACCCTCCCCGACACCAATTCGATCAGAGCACTGCTGATGAATGGCAATCAAGGCGTTCTCTTCAAACGCGGCGCCTGGCACGGCCTCGACTGCTATCCCGTGAATGGACGGCCGGCAGACTTCGCCTTCTTTACTGAAAGGGAGTCGGAGGATGAACTGCTGGAGGTGAGCGATTTCGATGCTCTTCATCGCAGCCACATGGTCGACTTTGCCGAATCCTGTAACATCGTCTTTCGCGTCGGCGATCCCCTTGGTCTCATGCAATCGGTTCAGCTGAAGTGAACCCAGGTTCCGTTCCATGAATGAGCAGGCGATAGACATGGCCGCCTTCTTGCTGCTCGAGACGCGGCGCGATGGCCGACAACTGGAGTCCCTGCCGGAGACGTGCCGCCCTACTGACCTCGACGGTGCCAACGCTGTGCGGAAACGTCTTGTGGAACTTCTGGGCTTAGAGGCATGCGGATGGTTCCTGGGAGGTACCAACGGCAGCGAGGTCATCCCTGTTGCCTACGCTGCGCCAATTTTGGACGGGAATCTCCTCGGCAGTCCGGCCGAGTTGTCGGCCAAGGAGTTCATTACATTTGAGGTCGATGTCGAATTCGGCTTCAGGACTGCATGCGACATTCCACCGATCGGACACGAGGTCGACGATGAGGAGAGTGCGGGCTTCATCGCGTCTCTCCACCCCGCCCTCGACATCGTATGCTCGCATTTCGTTGACCTGGAGTCCGTGGGCTGGCCCAGCATCATCGCGGACAACGGAACGGATGGCGCGATAGTCTACGGTTCCGGAGTTGAAACCTGGTCACCCGACGAACTGCCTGACCATGAAGTGACGCTCTACGTCAATGGCGAGGCGGCCCTCTCGGGGACAGGCAAACAGATCATGGGAAATCCGTTGAGTGCCTTTACCTGGTTCGTCAATCACATGTCCGTCACGGGCGAGACCATTCCTGCCGGTGCATTCATTTCGACAGGCTCGTGCACCGAGGTCTATGCAGGAGGCATCGGCGATCACGTGAAGGCGGATTTCGGCATGTTCGGGACCGTTGAAGCCCGATACGTCCCGTGATGGCCAATTGAGTGGGGCGAGGCCATGTTCGAGAAGGTTGCAGTAACCGGGGCGGCAGGAGGAATCGGTTCCTTCGTGATCGATGATCTGGAGTCGCGTTGCGACCTCACCCTCATAGATTGCGTGGCCGGTTCCGACCGGTTCCCGATCTTCCAGGCCGATGTTCGCGACATTGCCCTGTTGAGGAAACTGCTTCGCGGCCACGATGCGGTTGTTCACCTGGCAGCAATCGGGGAAGAAGATCCCGACATGGTCTGCTCCATCAATGTCGGTGGTACATGGAATGTGCTGCAGGCCGCTGCGGATTGCGGGCTGAGGAAGGCGGTCATCATGTCCAGCGAGGCCGGTCTGGGCATGGAGTATCTGGATACCGATCCGCCTCCGCTCTACCTGCCGATCGATGAGAGGCATCCGTGCCGTCCCAGCGATCTCTATGGGCTTTCGAAACAACTCTGCGAGACCATCGGACAGAATTTCGCTCGCCGGGGCGACATCGACTCCATTGTCTGCCTGCGACCGACGGAGGTCGCCTTTCCCTCCGTGATTGAAGACATCGTGGGCCGTCTCGAAGGGGAGTCGGAATTGGGAGTGGCGGGTGTCACCCGCACTTCGACCGAGCGTCATGGTCTGGCAATCTCTCGTGCCTACATCCGCCCGGACGACATGGCCCGCATGATACGCTGTGCACTGGAAACCGAAACGGAGCCTTACGTGCAGTTCTGGGCCAGCGCCGCCGACACCTACGCGAACCAGCCGACCCTCGCTCTCATGCAGGAACTGTATGGAAGCCTGCCGGAGATCCACACGCCGCAGCGCTTCCGGAATCAACCTTATGCCGCCGTCTTCGAGGGTACGGCCGCGCAAGACCGCCTGGGCTGGGAACCCACGGGGGTATGGCGGGACACCGTTGCCGAATGGCGTGCATACAGGAACGCCGGTGCCGATGGCCCGTCATGACGGGAGATGACGGGCTCGCCGCGTTTGGCAGATGGGCACGGCAACATGCGATCCTCATCGACACCGATGCCCCTGACGAATACGACGGCGACCTCGCCGCGCTGGGCAAGGTGGTCGGCGATGCGCGCGTTGTCGGCATAGGCGAGAGCCAGCATCACGTCGCTGAATTCAACCGCTTCCGCGTACGTGTCTTCCGGCACCTGGCAACCCGCCATGGTTTCACGACCTTTGTCTTCGAATGCGGAACACTCGAGGCAAGGTGCGCTCTTGACTATGTCCTCGGCCGACACGACGACCGCGACGCAGCCTGTCTCGGCATCGATGCCACGTTCGGCATGTGGCGAGAGATCCAGTGCCTTCTCGACTGGATGCGCGATTACAACAGGCGGGTTCCGGACGACCGGAAAGTCCGCTTCTATGGCATGGACGGAAGCCAGGGTTGGTCCAGTACCGCGAACACCGTGTCATTCACGTATCGCTACCTCCTGTCGGTCGATCAAAAGGCCGCCGAAGAGGTGGAAAGTTCCTTGCTCCCTCTCGCCCGGACAATTGCGCTCGACAACTGCTCCCATGTCGATCGCGACCGTGTTCGCGCGCTCGTCATGGGCCTTGACCGGCTTGTCGCGAATCTTGAAGTTGAAGCCATCCATTACTGCGAACTGTCCGGTCGGGAAGAATATGACTGGGCGCTGCGGTCCGCGATCATCGCGCGGCGGATCGGATCCTTGCTTAGTTCGGTTCATGCCGATCCGGATCATGCGTTGCGTACTTGGTGGAACCTGCGTGATGCAGGCATGGCTGAGATCGTTCTGTGGATTCTTCGGAGAGAAGGTCGCCGCGCCCGGATGGTGATCGGTGCGCACAACATCCACCTTCAGAAGCAGTTCGCATATGAAACAGCATTCCCACAGTCCACGATGGGCCAGCATCTGGACCGGATACTGCCCGAACAATCCATGGTGATGATGTCGGGCGCGAGCGATGAAAGCATAAAGCCGAACGATCCGGCGCGTGAAGGAAGCTTCCAGGCCGGCCTGGCAAGCGCCGGATTGCCGGCATTCGTTCTCGATCTCCGGTCACCCGGTGACACAGAAGCCTCATCGTGGCTCGATCTGGAACGCCCCGACCGATCGAACATGATCTACCAACCGCTCAAGGTATCGGCGGCGTGGGACGCAGTGTTTTTCGCACGCAGCGTTCGCCTGGATCGCCTTAGCCTGCCATCGTCGGTTGCCCCCACCGCGATCGAGCTTCCTCAAGAAACACTCGGAAGATTTGCTGGAACCTACGAAGTTGACGGCATCATCGGAGAAATTGTTGTGCTCAGGATCTGGATGGAAGGCGGCAACCTGATGACCGATGGCGCCGATTCTGACGGTGAACTGTTTCCGATGCACACATCAAGGCTCTTCGCGATGTCTCAGGAGGCCTTTTTCTGGAACGAGTGGCCGATGGAACTGGTCTTCACCTGGAACAAGTCCGCCGTTGTCGACGGTCTCGGAATCCGGCATCCGAAGGGTGACATACTCTATCGAGGCAGACGGCGTTCGTGATGTCATGAGACTGTTCGGAGAATCAGTCTGACATAAATGTGCCGCCCCGCGCCCCCGATGGATAGCAGTCTGTCGAATGTGATTGTGATCCGACAAACGAGGGGAAGGCCCACGTAGGCGAAGTGCCCCGATGATTGCATCGTTTGGCCGACGTCTGCCTCACACTCCACCATCGCGCGGGTATTGATGCAAGAAACAGTGAAAGCGCGGGAGCGTGAACCGGACTCCCGGTGTCAACAGCGTCGCGCGATGATCAGCGGAGCGGCCCGGTTCGGGTTGCAGCCGGGGGCGATTTCCAAGTCCGTTCCATTGCAACTGGTATTGGGAAACAACACGAACCTGTATCAACGACTCAGCACCGATGATAACTGCCCGGGCGTGTCACGTGGGCAAGGGCAGAACCCACGTCATGTCGTGCGCGATCGAGGCGACCCTGCAGGTCACCTGCATCTTTCGATCCGGTAAGCCGGACAAGACGTTCGATGTAGGCTGAGGAAGGATCTGACGACGATTCACCCAAGGCGCACTCCCTGAATGCTCGGACGGTGAGCAGCAGGTCCCGCGCCGCGACAAGATTGCGCGAAGGCGGCGTCATGCGGCAGAGCCACTCCGCCTGATCTAGCGTCTCCCCACTGGCTGGATGAGGTTCGGCTGCGTCCCTGGAACGGGCACGGGCAATGACCCGGTCGATCTCTTCGCCAAGGGACCCCGTTGCCGCGACCACCCTGGCACCAGCCAGGACGGACCGGTCCGCTGTAGGCGCATCCGGCCGGTGCAGCCTCTCGAGACTCGAGGTCCGCGAATCGGCCCGGTCCGGAGAAATGAGGTCGAGCCTGACCTGAAAGAGAGAGCCGGCATTGGTCGTGACCGTCAAGGCCGTCATCAGGCGTTGCACCAGCCTGTCGGTCCATGTCCGTGCACCCAGTGGTCTCGGTCCGTCCGAACGCGCCTCCGGATCGTCGTGGTGGTGAATGATGGCAAGATCGATGGCCGCCCCGAAGGCCGGCGTGCGTTTGCCGTAGCGACCCGTCGCCAGAATGGCCAGCTCGCCGCCCTGCAGGCACCCGTGTCGCTCGCCAAATCGCTCAACCGAGCGGCAGAAGAGCTGAGCGATGACCACGTCGCGCAGGTTGGCAAGGTCGTTGAGGATTCCTGCGGGATCGCCTTCGAGAAGACGGATCGCGAGGCGGAACTCGCGATCGTGGAACCAGCGACGGGCCCGGTCGAGCAGATCCTCCTCGTGTTCCGCCATCTTGAGGTTGGCCGCGAGGTCTTCATCGAGAAGGGCCTTCGCGGGCAGCGGTTCACTGAACTCGCCAGCAAGGGCATAGTCGAGGAGAACCGGGGACGCGCCGAGCATGAGAGCGAGACGTGGAGCCGTTGCCATGATGCCGGCCACGAGATCAATGAGGCGCGGGTGCCGCTCCAGAAGGGAAAAGAACCTCACGCCGGCCGGCAGGTGGCAGAGAAACTCATGAAATGCCCGCAAGGCCCTGTCAGGATCCCCTGTCGCCGCCAGTCCGGCCAACAGGCGCGGGAGCAGCGATTCCACAAGTTCGCGTGACCGTTCGTGGCGCAGGGCACGGACCTCGCCGGCGCGCCAGGCGTCAAGGCGCGCTGCCGTTCCGTCGCAGTCCACGAATCCCATGTCCTGCAATGCGATCACCAGGTCGCCTTCCCGAGCCGCAGGGGCCGGCCGGGCCTCTCCGTCCGATTCGAAGAAGCGACTGTAGTGGCATTCGACCGATCGCAGCACGCCCTCGAGGTGGTCGGCAAACGCCGTACGGTCACGGTATGCAAGGAAGGTCGCGATGTGATCGAGACGTTCCGAGGTCATGGGGACCTCGTGCGTCTGCGCATTGTCGATCATCTGCAGGCGGTGTTCGACACGGCGCAGTTCACCGTACGCTTCCTTGAGGTCAAGGCGTGCCTGGTGATCGATGAGCGCCGCCTCGCTGAGGGCGTCGAGGGCATCGCAGGTTGCCCGGCGGCGCAGGTCGGGGTTGCGGCCACCGAAGATCAGCTGGTGTGCCTGGGCAAGAAACTCGATCTCCCGTATGCCACCGCGGCCGAGCTTGAGATTGTGACCGGGAACCCGGATGACCTCTCCACCTCTTGCCGCATGGATTTTCCTCCGGATTGCGTGAATGTCCCTGATCGCCTCGAAATCCAGATGGCGCCGCCACACGAAGGGTCTGAGTCGCGCCAGGAAGGCCTCGCCCGCCTCCAGATCACCGGCGACCGGGCGCGCCTTGATCATGGCCGAGCGCTCCCAGTTCTGGCCGAGACTCTCGTAGTAGAGTTCCGCGGAATCGACGGACATGGCGAGCGGCGTGGCGCCGGGATCGGGGCGCAGCCTGAAATCCGTCCTGAGCGCGAAACCGTCGGCCGTGGGTTCCTGGAGCAGCCTGATGAAACTCCGGACGAGGCGCACCGCGATCGCGAGTGAATCGGGGCCAAACCGGTCAAACCGTTCATCGTCCCACAGCGCCATGAGATCGATGTCGCTCGAGTAGTTCAGTTCGCGGCCTCCGAGCTTGCCCAGGGCAAGAACGATGAAGCCGCTCTCCTTTGCCGGGTCATCGCTCCGGGCGGCGCCACCTGGAATGCTGGCGAGCAGGTGGGACGTGGCAACACTGCAGGCGGTTTCGGCGTATTCGGAGAGGACGCCCGTCACCTCCCGCCAGTGCCACAACCGGGAGATGTCGCCGAGACCCGCCGCCACCGCGATCATGGCCCGCGACTGGCGCAGCCGGCGCATGAGGTCGTGTCCTGCCTCATTCCGGGCGAGACCTTCCAATGCAGTCCGCACACTGGCCTCCGGACCTGCGGTCGCCCAGAGCGTGACGATTCCCGGATGTCGCACGAGACAGCGAGCCAGATAGGGACTGTTGCCGAACACGGCATCGAGAAGGGCAGTTCCGGTGGCATCACGGCTCAACTCGTGCGACACTTCCCTGACTTCGGGCAGGAGATCGCAGGCGGCCAGCCAGCGTTCCCGCCACACGATTGCCTGTTCCCTGTCGTATGGTTCCGGCAGGGTTGTGATCTCTTCAAGGGTCCGGAAGGTCATGTCGGCACCAGCAAGTACTGTGTCAACCGTGGTCAGACCGACCGGTACGGTCAAGTGGCTCCCGTGCGGTATGCCGGAATTGTAGGCCGACGCCTGCTCCAGACCCTCATCCACGGTCTGGGGATTCTCGCAGGACTGATCATTCTGGCGCTTCTGGGACTTGCCTGGCGACTCCAGGACGGTCCGATCGTTCTCGGCGAGGCAACGCCCTGGGTAATGGGCATGATCGAAAGGAGCGTTCCGGACTTCTCACTTGAGGCCTCCGATGCCGCTCTCTCCGGCGGCGACTGGCGGACAACCTACGGTCTCAGGCTTTCCGATGTCCGTGTCCTCGACAAGGATGGTGGAATCGTCTTCGAATCACGGGACATCGAACTCGACATGTCCCTGCCGGCACTGATCGAGTCGGAGCTGCGGCCCGTCGGCATGACGATCTCCGAGGCCAGGATCCGGCTCGTTCGGGAAACCGGCGGCAACGTCAGTTACGCGCTGGCCGACATGCCAAAGGACGAATCGCCGGAAGGCTCGCTTCTCGACTGGTTTCTCCACGCCGGTACCATGCCACCCCTCGACCGGTTGCATCATGTCCGCTTCGATCAGGCCGACATTGTCCTCGAAGACCTGGAGAACGGTCTTTCCTGGGATGCACCGGACTCTCTTCTCGTCATCGCGCGCGAAGACGATGTCCTGCGCATTGACCTCGAAACCGTTCTCGTCTCCGAATCCCAGGCGCTTCCCCTCAAACTCGGGGCTGTTCACCAACAAGGGACCTCCCGCGTCGACGTGTCGGGGGAGCTGATGAGCCTCGAACTCGCATCACTTTCGGACATCATGCCGTCACTGGGCGATTTCTCCGGTTCGACGCTGCTGCTCGACACGTCGTTCCAACTGGCTCTCGACGATGAACTGGAGCTGGCCGAAGGATCATTCATTCTCGGCACCGCGGGGGGACGCCTCGCCATGGGAGGTGTCTTCGAGAGTACACTCGATCTTGGCCCGGCTACGCTGGCGGGACGCCTCCTGCCCGCTTTCGGGGGATTCGAGATCAGCCATCTTGTGGCAGGCATCGAGGAAGGAGGCCTCGAAGCGAACCTCACACTGAACGGCTGGACCGATGACTCCACGATCGAATGGACAGTTGCCGTCACCGACCTGCCGGTCGATCATCTCTCCCGTTACTGGCCCGTCATCGCCGCACCGCCGACGCGGCACTGGATCGTCAACAACCTCTCGAACGGTGTCATCAGGGAAGGAGCGCTGGGAATGCGCTCGACCCTCGGCAACCTCGCCTCGGATGAACCGGAGACGTCCGGCCTGGAGGTCACGGTTGATGTTGACGGTGTCACGATCGACTACCTGCGTGGCATGCCACCCCTTGCAGGCGTCGACGGCGACGTCGCCATTGCCGATGATTCGGTCGCGATCGAAACCTCCGGTGGCAGCATAGGCGCGATCACGGCTGGCCGGGGTCTCGTCACACTGGACGGATTCGATGGCGTGATGGAGATCCATGTCGATCTTGCCGGTCCGGCCGGGGAGGTACTGGCCGTCGCCACCCGTGTACCGCTGTCCCATCAGATACCGGAACGATTTGATTCCGACGTGATCACCGGGTCGCTTTCCGGCGCCCTCGACATCACCCTTGCGGACCTGGCTGATCCCTCAGCAGACGACGTCGGCTACAGTTTTGCCGGCAGTCTTGACGGTCTCGGCCTTCCCGTCGCCGGCTACCAGGTCACGGGAGGCAACGGGACGTTCTCTCTTGCGGAGCCCGGTCTGATCGAACTCAACGGTGACCTGCAGCTCAACGGCGTACCTGTTGCTGGCGGCTGGCAGTTGGCACTTGGCGACGACGCAGAGGTGCGCGAGAGGCTGGAGATCTCGGCCCGCATGGATGAGAACCACCGCGCTGCACTCGGCCTTGCCGATCCCTTCCAATCTACCGGAGATGTTGATGCCACCTTGTCGCGAACCGTGTCAGCGAACGGTGCCATCACCTGGCGCGTGGACGCGGACCTTCGGAATCTCGCCTTCGGTCCCTACCCTCCTGTCGGCGCCAAGTCCCCAGGCGACCCCGGATCCGCCCACATTCTTGTCATCGAGGACGATGACACATTCGACATTCGCGCGCTCGATATCCAGGGAGGCGGCATCGTGGCACGAGCGAGCGGCACTATCGGGCATCATTCCGTCGATCTTGACGTGGCACGACTGGCGTTCGGGCGCACGGATGTCACTGGAACACTTGAGGTCTCACCAGATGGTCTTTATTCCGTCACAATCCGAGAGGGATCGATCGACATGGTCCCTCTGGGCGACAGCGACGAAGCGACTGCGATGGTGCCCCGCCTCAAGATCGCAGGAACTGTCAACCGTTTGTGGACGAAGGACGACCGGTTGGTGCGCAACCTCGTCTTCGACGCAGACTTCGACGACAACAGGTTCGAGAGCCTCAATGCCGCCGGGGAGATCGAAGGCGGATCGCTGGTGGCGCTGCAGATCTGGCGGGTGTCACCGGACGAACGCCGGTTCGACTATCGCGCCGAGAACATGGGCGACAGCGTCCAGGCATTTGTCGGAATGGACAATGTCAATGGAGGCGAACTGGTGGTCAGGGGCTGGTTCGACGAATCACGCACTCCGTCCGTCGTCATCGGCACCGTTACGGCCGATCGCTTCGCAGTGCATGATGCTCCTGTCCTGGCGCACCTCTTTGCTGCCGCTTCACTGCCCGGTCTGGCCAACCTCCTGAACAACGACGGTCTCGTCTTTGACGCGGCTTTCCTTCCCTTCCGCCAGGAAGGTGAACGCATCACCGTCACGGACGGTCGTCTCTACGGTCGGGGAATCAGGATTCTGCTCGATGGAAACATCCATGCCGAACAGGACCAGGTCAGTTTCGCCGGCACCATGGTGCCGACGAATCCCCTCAACACCGTGTTCGAGGACATTCCCCTGCTGGGTGACATCATTACCGGGACCGAAGAGGACGGGGGCATCTTCGCTTTCACCTTCAATGTTGACGGACCGGCCGACGATCCGGATGTCCGCGTCAACCCTCTCTCCATCCTCGCACCCGGAATTCTGCGCAAGCTCTTCACCGATTCGCCCGGCGAGGAGTAGGCTGGTGGCCCGGAACGTGCGGGATGCAGCAGGCCTGCGCGTTCCGTCACCTGTTCGCCCGGTCAGGAATCAGGCACGATGAGTGCGTGACGCTTGCGACCGGCGGAAAGCTTGACCGCGCCATCCTTGAGATCGGCACGGGTAATCTTCAGGAATTCGTCGGAAATGACCGTATCGTTGAGGCGGGCGCCGCCTCCCCGGATGAGGCGACGGGCATCCGAGCGGGTCGCGGCGAGGCCGGTGCAGTGGAATGCCTCGAAGACCACCAGTCCGTCATCGAAACTGGCCTCGGGCAGCGTCGTGACAGGCAGACCCCGCGACGCCTCCCCTTTCTCGAAGGTGCTTCGTGCGGTTGCCGCACAGCGACGCGCCTCGTCCTCCCCGTGACACATGCGGGTCGCCTCGTTGGCAAGGACCTTCTTGGCCTCGTTGATCTCCGCACCCTCGAGGCTCTCGAGTCGGACGATGTCGGCAATGGCAAGATCGGTGAACAGGCGAAGAAAGCGGCCGACATCACCGTCCTCGGTGTTTCTCCAGAACTGCCAGAAGTCCCAGGGCGAACACATGCCTGCTTCGAGCCATACGGCACCTTTTGCCGTCTTGCCCATCTTGGCGCCCGATGCCGTCGTGATGAGCGGCGTCGTCAGACCGAAGAGCGGTTCATCCACGAGACGGCGTCCGAGTTCGACACCGTTGACGATGTTGCCCCACTGGTCCGATCCACCCATTTGCAGCGTACATCCGAAACGCCGCTGCAGTTCCACGAAGTCGTAGGCCTGGAGGATCATGTAGTTGAACTCGAGAAACGACAGAGGCTGTTCGCGTTCCAGTCTGGATTTCACCGACTCCATCGACAGCATGCGGTTGACCGAAAAATGGCGGCCGACGGTGCGCAGGAACGGAACGTAGAGAAGTTCCGAAAGCCACTCGTCGTTGTCGACCATCACGGCATCCGTGGCTCCGTCACCGAACGCAAGGTATCTCGAGAACACCCTCCTGATGCTCGCCTTGTTGGCGGCGATGGCATCATCGTCGAGCAGCGGCCGCGCCTCGTCGCGAAACGAGGGATCCCCGATCTTCGTGGTGCCGCCACCCATGAGAACGATGGGCTTGTGACCGCATCGCTGCATGTGCCGCAAAAGCATGATCGGGACCATGCTGCCGACATGGAGGCTTGGGGCCGTGCAATCGAAACCGATGTAGCCGACGACCGGGCCGGCTGCGGCCTTCGCGTCGAGGGCCTGCGTATCGGTGCACTGGTGCATGAACCCGCGGTCGATGATCGTCCGCAGGAATTCGGAAGCGGGACTGCTCATGATGGCGCAGTCTGCCGCCGCTCACCGGATGAGGCAAGCGTCACATTGCGGGCAACGGGAGCACCGGAATAGACTGGCCGCATGACGGTCGCCCGGAGGGCTCGAGGCTGGTGAAGAGAGCCATCGGACTGATGAGCGGCACCTCCCTCGACGGGATCGACGCCGCGCTCATCGAGACCGACGGCATGACGGCCGTACACCGCTGCGCCGCCCTGACACTTCCCTTCGATGCCGCTCTGCGCGGCAGTCTCAAGGCCTGTCTGGGCGGTGGCGGAGATATTCCTGCAACGGCACACCGTCTTACGCTGATGGCAGGAGAGGCTGTCTCTCGCCTGCTCGACAAGGCCGGCATGAAGCCAGGTGATATCGATGTGATCGGCTTTCACGGGCAGACCATCGCCCACCGGCCCGCAGAGGGGCTGACCTGGCAGATCGGCAACGGTGCCCTCCTGGCCGAGGTCACCGGCATCGACGTGGTCTGTGACTTTCGCAGCCGCGACATGGCGTCTGGCGGAGAGGGAGCGCCTTTGGCGCCGCTCTACCATGCTGCCCTCGCCACCGCCCTGGACCGGTCTCCCGTCGTCGTCCTCAACATCGGTGGCGTGGCGAACGTGACGTGGATTGGCGACGGGGAGCTCATCGCCTTCGATACCGGACCCGGCGGGGCCCTCCTTGACGACTGGATCCTGGCACGGACCGGAGAGCCCTTTGACAGGGATGGAGGACTGGCTTCCCGGGGACAATCCCGTCACGACCGCGTGACGGCCGTCTTCGACAACAACCCGTGGTTTGACCGTCCGCCTCCCCGGTCACTGGACCGTGACGACATCGACATCGACCTTGCCGGCCTGTCGACGGCGGATGGCGCCGCCACGCTCGTTGACCTCACGGCCGAGGCGGTAGCGCACGCACGGCAATTCATGCCGCGCGACCCGGGGCTGTGGGTCGTCTGCGGCGGCGGCCGCCGCAATCGACATCTCATCGCCGCCCTGCAGCACCGACTCTCTCCGGAGGTCATGGTGGCGGAAGAGGTCGGCTGGGATGGGGACAGCCTCGAAGCCGAGGCATTCGCCTACCTTGCGGTGCGTTCCCTTGCCGGCCTGCCACTCAGCCAGCCATCGACCACCGGGTGCCGCGAGCCGGTCACGGGAGGCGCCTGTCATCGCGCCCGACGGGCGTAGTCCCGAACGAACTCCCGTACCGTCTCCATGTCGTTTTCGAAGAAGTGTCCCGCGCCTTCGATCATCTCGAAGCGGAGCGACCGCGTGAGAGAAGCCAAAGTCTCGGCCAATGCCGCCACCTCGTTGGGATCGACGATGGAATCGGCACTGCCCTGGATGATGAGACCGTCAGCGGGGACCTGGTCGAGGAATGACCAGTCGCGTGTGGCCGCGCCGGGAGCCACCAGCACGAACCGGCCGATGTCGGGACGCTTCATCAGGACCCTGGCCGCGATCCAGGCTCCAAAGGAAAATCCGGTGATCCACGTCGTCGATGACTCAGGATGCCGGCGTTGCGTCCAGTCGACAACGGCCAGTGCGTCCTCGACCTCTCCATCTCCGCCCGCGTGTTCTCCACAGCTGCGTCCGACACCCCGGAAATTGAAGCGCGTGGTGTGGCATCCCGCCTCGACCAAGCTGCGGAAGATGGCGTAGGTCACCTTGTTGTTCATGGTGCCGCCATGAAGCGGATGGGGATGAAGGACGACGGCCACCGGGCAGGTGGGATCGGCAGCCGCAGCGTGGCGCGCTTCAAGCCGTCCCCTGGGACCGGGAATGAAGAGTTCAGGCATGGTTTCCTCCTTCGTGGCGCAACGGGAATACTTGACGCCTGCGGTCGGATATCTATGTCTGAATGACGGGCATCAACTCCCGTCACCGAAGAAAATGGCTGGAAGGCACCATGTTCAAGACCCTCAGACAGGACATGCGCGCACCCTTCGGGCGCGACCCTGCCGTGCGCAACCTGCTGGAAGTGGTGCTGTGCTACCCAGGTTTCCACGCCCTCGTGTTCTACAGGATGAGCCATTGGCTATGGATCCGCGGCTTCAAGCTTCCCGGACGGTTCATCTCCCAGGTCGGCCGATTCCTGAGCGGCATCGAAATCCATCCGGGCGCCACCATTGGCCGTGGATTCTTCATCGACCACGGCATGGGCGTGGTGATCGGCGAAACCTCCGAAATCGGCGATGATGTCACACTCTACCACGGTGTCACGCTTGGCGGGACGACCTGGAATCAGGGCAAGCGGCATCCGACCCTGGCCGACAATGTTGTCGTCGGCGCCGGCGCCAAGATTCTCGGCCCGATCATCATCGGCAAGGGCGCCTTGGTCGGTTCCAACGCCGTGGTCGTCAAGGACGTCGCTCCGGGAGCCACCGTCGTCGGAATCCCTGCGCGCGCCGTCGACTCCGGCGCGCAAGAGCGCGACTCGTTCTTTGCCGCCTACGGTGTTTCTTCGGCCGACATGCCGGACCCCGTCAGCAAGGCACTGACCAGCGTTCTCGACCACATCGACGACCTCGAGTCCCGTCTTGCCCGGATCGAGGACCCCGGGGACCCTGCCGACATCCAGGATCCGCGACCTCCTCGTGAGGGCCCGCAGGCTGCGGTCGACGACAACAGCGCCCCGGGCGGGCGCCGGGCCGACGCCGCATGAAACTTGGATCCCGGGGACGCTATGCCGTGATGGCCATGGTCGACCTTGGCCTCCATGGCAATGAGGGCCCTGTTCGTCTTGCGGACGTCTCGCACCGGCAGGAAATCCCGCTCTCCTACCTCGAACAACTGTTCGCCCCGTTGCGCCGGTGCGGGCTTGTCAACAGCGTCCGTGGACCCGGCGGGGGATACCTGCTTGCTCGTTCTGCCCACCGCATCTCGATCATGGATGTCGTGGCAGCGGTGGATGAACCGACGCAAGTCACGCGGTGCCAGAGCGAGAGTCCCTCAAGGGGCTGCATGGCAAACCGGACCCGCTGTCGCACCCACGACCTGTGGGCCGGACTTGGCGATCACATCGAGACCTACCTTGATGGCATCACTCTCGAGGACGTGTGCCAGGGACCGCAACCTGCCGCGACCCACTATCTCGACCACAACGCCACCTCACCCTTGCGTGCCGAAGCGCGCAAGGCGGCCTCACAGGCGATGGCGTGCGCCGGCAATGCCTCATCGGTTCACCGTCACGGCCGCCATGCCCGGTCGCTCATCGAGGACGCCCGCGAGATCGTGGCGTCATACGTCGCCTGCAGCCCCCTCGAAGTGGTCTTCACCTCGGGGGGAACGGAAGCCAACAACCTGGCGCTCCTCGGCCCGGACACGAGGCGCGTCCTGGTCTCGGCCGTCGAACACCCGTCGGTGGCGAGAGCCGTCTCGAATGCCGTCACCATTCCCGTTGATAGCCAAGGCCGTGTCGACGTTGAAGCCCTGGAGGCCGAGCTTGCCCATGGCACCGGTCCGGCCCTGGTCTCGGTGATGGCAGCCAACAACGAAACCGGAGTCGTGCAGCCTCTGGCGGACGTCGTGCATGTCGCCCGGCAGCACGGCGCTCTGGTTCACTGTGATGCCGTGCAGGCCGCCGGACGCTACTGCGGCGCCTGGCAGGAGGCGGACCTCGTCAGTCTTTCGGCACACAAGTTCGGTGGCATGACCGGAGCCGGTGCGCTGATCGTGCGGGACGGCGTTCCCCTTGCTGCCCGTTCACGGGGCGGTGGCCAGGAGTACGGATTGCGCGCCGGCACCGAATCGCTCGCCGCCATCGCAGCCTTCGGTGCGGCCGTCACTGCCGCTCGCGGCGACGATACGGCGCGCCTTCGGCGGCTGCGCGACGACATGGAGGCGCGCATGCTGGACGCGGTGCCGGACGCCGTGGTCTTCTCGGGCGATGCCGGACGCCTCGACAACACGCTGGCCATCGCCCACCCTGACATCGATGCCGAGACCATGGTGATGAGCTTCGATCTGGACTGTGTTGCGATCAGCGCCGGATCCGCATGCTCCTCCGGCAGGATGGAGCCTTCGTCCGTCATCGAGGCCATGGGGTTTCCATCGCTCAGCCGTCACGCAGTGCGCCTCAGCCTCGGGTGGTCGAGCACGCCTGAAGACTGCGATGCCGCGGTGAGGGCCTGGAAGGCCGCAGATGCCCGCCACCAGACACGGCGAAAGACGGCGTGATGACACCGCTTTATCTCGACTGCAATGCCACCACACCGGTGGACCCCCTGGTCGTCGATGCCATGATGCCCTGGTTTCGCGAGCAGTTCGGCAATCCCCACTCGATCAACCACACCTTCGGGACCGACGCCGCTGCCGCCGTCGAGGAGGCGCGCCGATCCATCGCCCGTCTCGTCGGCGCCGACCCGCGGGAAATCATCTTCACCTCCGGCGCCACGGAGTCGAACAACCTGGCGATCAAGGGCGCTGCCCGGTTCGAGAGGAAAATGAGGGGACGCCGCAACCGGGTCGTTACCCTGGCAAGCGAGCACAAGTGCGTTCTCGAAAGCGTGAAGGCACTCGCGACGGAAGGGTTCGCCACGGACGTGCTGCCGGTCGGGACCGATGGCATGGTGGATACCGAACACCTCGCACGCGCACTCGGCGATGACGTCATCCTGGTGTCGGTAATGGCGGCCAACAACGAAATAGGCACCCTGCAGCCCCTCGCCGAGATCGGCGCCATGACCCGCGCCTGCGGCGCCCTCTTCCACTGCGATGCGACTCAGGCCGCCGGACGGGTACCGCTTGATGTCGACGCGGCTGGCATCGATCTGATGAGTCTCTCCGGCCACAAGGTCTACGGACCGAAGGGCATCGGCATCCTCTACGTGCGCCGCCGGCCAAGGGCGCGCATCGAACCCCTGTTCTCCGGCGGCGGCCAGGAACGGACCCTGCGTTCGGGCACTGTGCCGGCACCCCTGGCCATCGGTTTCGGCAAGGCAGCGGACCTCGCCGCCGCCGGCCAGGAAGAGGAAGCGACAAGGCTCAACACCCTCGCACACGCCCTCATGGACGGTCTCCCAGGCGTGTCCCTCAACGGACCGCCGCTCGACAGGCGCCTCCCCGGCAACCTCAATCTCGCCATCGAGGGCGTGGATGCCGGAGACCTGATTTCACGGGTTCCCGAACTCGCCTTCTCCACCGGTTCGGCCTGCACGTCCGCCGTGGTCGAACCCTCCTACGTGCTGCGCGCCATCGGCCTCACTCCGGAACAAGCCGCCTCATCCGTCCGCCTCGGCATCGGCCGCTTCACCACATCCGACGACATCGCCTTCGCCATCGATTGCCTTGCCGAGGCCATCAACCGCAGCCGCCGCGAAGCCTGAAGGCCTGGTCGCCATCAGACTGTTTGCCGCCGACCCGAACGCCCGGTGATCGACCAGAGAGTGTCTGCTTGAGTCCCGGAATGACAACGCATTGCAACCGGCACCTTCCAGCAGATGGACCGCCGCCCGGCATCATGTGATGGAGCACGATCCGATCATGTTGGAGAAGGGATCGTCAGTGGTTCCATTGGGGACGATAGACTAACCCTTTTGGGTCAGGCCACGCGCAGGGCGATCCGGTGCACGGTGTTGTTGAGATAGCCTTTCGGGTTCCAGGAGATCGCGAAGGGCTGCCGGTCGCCGGCACTGTCGGTCGCCCGGGACCAGACCTCGTAATATCCGGCTTCCGGGAAGGCAATCCTGCGGCGCCAGTTCTGCCAGGCGCCCGGGTTGACGGGGCCGTCGAGTTCGGCCGTCATCCAGCTCCTGCCGAAATCGATGGAGATGTCGACTGCGGAAACGGTACGGTCTCCCGACCAGGCATGGCCACGCACCTCAACCTCATGTGCTGTGGTTGCGCCCTGCTCCGGCGATGTCACCAGGGACTTCACCGGCATGCGCTCGATGATGTCGAAATCCTCATGCGGCACCGTGTCTCCGGGAGCCACCGGGTAGCGCGGCACCCGGTAGGAGGTGCCGGTCATCTTCGGCCCATCATGCACCTGGTCGCGGATCTCGATCCGGCGCAGCCACTTCTGCGAGCAGGCGCCGGGCCAGCCCGGCACCACCAGGCGGAGCGGCGCGCCGTTGTGCCTGTGCAGCGGCCCGCCGTTCATGGCGAAGGCGACGAGCACGTTGTCGGTCATGGCCTTGGCGATCGGTACCCCGCGCGAGATCGGCAACCTGCCCTCCTCGCCGGAAGGGTGCGTGTCCGCACTGTAGTGTGCGGTGTAAACAGCGCCCGCCTTGACCCCGGTCCTCTTCAATACGTCGGCGAGCCTGACTCCCGTCCACTCGGAGCAGGCGACTGCGCCCATGGTCCACTGTTCACCCCCGACCGGCGGGTCGAAAAAGGCCCGGCCGTTGCCACCGCACTCGATGACAAGCGCCATGGTCACCACCTCGAACCCGGCGCGGAGTTCACTGATCGAGAATGTCGCAGGGCTCTCGACCAGCCCGTCCACGGTGAGCGTCCAGGCGGCGGCATCGACATCCTCCGGAGGCAGGCCGTTGTTGCGGATGAAGTGCCGGGCGGTGGGTGTGATCGCATCGTCAAGCAGATGCGCCGGCGTCTCTGCATTGAGCGGCCAGTCGTTCAGCAACGTCAGCCCGTCCTTGCCGGCCAGCACGTCGTCGGAGGCAAGGGCGGCCGGCATGCCGGAGTGAAAGGGGATCGTCAGGCCAAGCAAGCCGGCGCCGGCGACAAATCCCCGCCGGCTCATTCCCACAGCGGATTCAAAAACTTGCCCGTGCGAATCCTTCGGCATGTCGTCCTCCTTGTCTGCGGGACCGTTCGTCATGATCCATGTCCGTCCGCTCAGTAGCCCTTTCGGGGATCGGCGAGATTGATGAGGGGGCGGCCCTGGAGGAGGCGTTGCCAGTTCCTGGCGATGTCCGGGAGCGAGCCGTCGAGGCGGCCGGCGGATTCGTGGGGTGTGACCGTGACCTTCGGATGGGACCAGAAGGGGTGGTCCGGGGGCAAGGGCTCGGTGCGGAAGACGTCCAGGGTGGCGCCCGACAGATGGCCGCTCTCCAGGGCTGCGAGGAGGTCCTCCTCGACGACCGTGGCGCCGCGGCCGATGTTGATGAAATGGGCGCCCTTCTTCATGGCAGCGATGGTGGTGGCGTCGACGAGGTCACTCGTTTCCCGGGTGAGCGGGAGCGTCGAGACGCAGTAGTCGAGATCGCCCAGGAAATCGGCAAGAGCATCCCGGCCGTGGAGACACGTCACGCCTTCAAGGTCATGGGCACTCTTCGCCCAGCCCGACACCTTGAAACGCAGACCCGCGAGGGCCCTGGCGATGGCGCTGCCTGTGGAGCCGAGACCCATGACACCGACATGCACTTCCCTCGCGAGGCGGGGCAGGTGCTGGTGCCATACGCGTGCCTGCTGCTGCTCGCGGTAGAGCGGCTCCATCCTGAGATCGCGCAGGACGTGGAGGATGACGTACTCCACCATGGCACCGATCAGGCCTGGATCCTTCAGACGGACGACGTCGACGCCTTCAGGCATGGCCGGATGGTCGAGGAGGTCGCCGGCGCCGTGGCCGAGATAGACGATGCAGCGCAGATTGGGCAAACCTTCGAAAAGCTCTCCGGAGATGTCGTCGTAGTCGATGGCGACCATCGTCACGTCGCCCGGATCGGCAGAATCGGGCCAGACGCGGAAGTCCATGTCCGGCGCCAGGGAGAGGAGTTCCCGCCGCCATGCGACGGCATCCTCGTAGCGGCTGACAAGGAGGAATGCCGGGCTCATTCCGCGAGGGAGGCCAGAGCGCGAGCAGCGACGGACGCCATGGCGAAGCTGCCGGGAGAATCGGCGCTCTTGAGATCATTCATGATCGCGCCTGCCCGGGCGACGCGGGCCTGGTTGTCCCTGATCCAGCGGGCCGTGGCCGCAGGTGCGGGCTCGCCCGTGGCCAGGACGGCGAGGCTGATGCGGCGCTGCTTGAGGTAGCTGTCCTCGACAAGAGCCTGCTGGGCAAGGCGATCCCAGCGGTTGTCCACCGGCAGGCGCGCCAGAGCATCGCGCATCCAGTCGGCGCCGAAGGTCTCGCCGACCTCGAAGAAGACCGTGGCGGCATCGATCACGTCGATCTCCATGACATTGGCCGTCTCGATGACGTCGCATGCCGATGCGAGCGTACGCAGGTTCGCTACCGGCGCGGCGATGTCGTCGGGCACTCCTTCCTTGACAAAGCGCTTGTAGGCCCGCCCGATCGACTTCCGGCGCCGCTTGCTGACCAGGTCGGGAAGATTGTCCTTCAGCGCCATGACCTGGGGGCGAAAGGCGCGTGTCGTCTCACCGATTGCCATTGGGTGCTCGCGGTGATGGAGCATCCATATCGTGACCCGTTCGATGAGGAAAATGGTCTCGTTCAGCATCGCCGACTGGACGTGGGCGGGAACCTGATTGTCGAGCGTCTCAATGCCGATCCAGATCTCGCGCAACGAGAAGGAATCGCGCGCCACCGTGTAGGCACGGGCGATATCGGCGAAATCGTGACCCGTTTCCTCCGCCAGGCGGCGCACGAAGGTGATGCCGGCGCGATTGATGATGGAATTGGTGGTGAGCGTGGCGACAATCTCGCGGCGCAGCCTGTGATCGAGGATTTGCTCGCGGTGATCCTTTCTCAGCAGAACCGGGAAATAGGTCACCAGGTCATCCTGAAGATCCGGATCATCAGGTAATTTCGATGCGAGCAGTTCCGCATAGAGATCCATCTTGGCCCAGGCCAGCAACACGGAAAGTTCGGGACGTGTGAAATGCCGGCCTTTGGAGCGCCATTCGCCCAGTTCCTCGTCATCGGGCAGGCCCTCGATCCTGCGGTCGAGAAGGCCCTCGTGCTCCAGCGCCCGCATCAGGCGCACCAGTTCGTCGGTCAGCACCGGTCCCTGGACCTCGGCAATCGACAACGCCTGGGTCTGCAGGTAGTTGCTGCGCAGGACGAGCCCGGCCACCTCCCCGGTCATCCTTTCGAGGAGGCGGTCACGCTGCTTGACCGTCATGTCGCCTGCCTCGACGACATCGCCCAGCAGGATCTTGATGTTGACCTCGTGATCGGAACAGTCGACACCACCGGAGTTGTCGATGGCATCCGTGTTGATGCGGCCGCCGGCGAGCGCGTATTCGATGCGGCCCGCCTGGGTGGCGCCGAGATTGCCGCCCTCGCCCACCACTCGGGCGCCCACCTCGCGGCCATTGACGCGAACGCTGTCGTTGGCCCGGTCGCCGACTTCGGCATGGCTTTCGTGGACCGCCTTGATGTAGGTGCCGATGCCGCCGTTCCACAACAACTCGACATCGGCCTTCAGCATGGCGTGGATGAGTTCCGCGGGTGTCAGCGTCTCCTCGGCAATGCCAAGCGCCTTGCGACTCTGGGGCGACAGGGTGACCGACTTGGCGCTGCGCTCATAGATGGCGCCGCCTTCGCTCAGGCAGGCCGTGTCGTAGTCGGCCCAGGTTGACCGGGCAAGATCGAACAACCGTTTGCGTTCCTTCCAGCCCGCTTCGGCATCCGGGTCCGGATCGATGAAGACGTGCATGTGGTTGAAGGCGCCGATGAGGCGGATGTGACGGGAGAGCAGCATGCCGTTGCCGAACACGTCACCCATCATGTCACCGATGCCGATTACCGTGAAATCCTCGCACTCGACATCCTTGCCGATCTCGCGGAAATGACGGCGGACCGCCTCCCAGGCACCCTTGGCCGTGATCGCCATCGCCTTGTGGTCGTAGCCTGCCGATCCTCCCGATGCGAAGGCGTCACCGAGCCAGTGGCCATAGTGTTCAGCCACGTCGTTGGCGATATCCGAGAAGGTTGCCGTGCCCTTGTCGGCGGCAACCACGAGATAGGGATCGTCGTCATCGTGGCGAACCAGCCGCTCCCTCGTGACAACATGGCCACCGGAGATGTTGTCGGTGACATCAAGCATGCCTGCCATGAAGGTCCGGTAGCAGGCGATGCCCTCGGCCTGCAATGCGTCACGTCCCGCGCTGGCAGGGGGCGGCCTCTTGACGACAAAGCCTCCCTTGGACCCCACAGGCACGATGACCGCATTCTTCACCATCTGCGCCTTCACCAGGCCCAGGACCTCGGTACGGAAATCCTCGAGGCGATCGGACCAGCGGATACCGCCCCTCGCCACCGGTCCGCCACGCAGGTGAACGGCCTCGACTCTGGCTGAATAGACAAAGATCTCCCGCCACGGCCTGGGTTCCGGCAGACCGTGAATCATCTGGCTGTCGAACTTGAAGGAAACGTAGGGCTTGACTGCGCCGGCGGCATCCGTCTGGTAGAAGTTGGTGCGCAGCGTCGACTCGATCAGGTTGAGATAGCGGCGCAGGATGCGGTCCTGGTCCAGCGACTCGACGCCGTCGAGTGCTTCGATGATGCGGTCGCGCAGGGTGATGCCGCGAACGTGGGCCCGTGCCTGCTTGTCGGGGTCGAACCGGGTCTCGAAGAACTCGACGAGAAGGCGCACGATGGCGGGATTGGCCGCCATGGTCTGCTCGACATAGGCTTGGCTGAAGGGCGCGTTGGTCTGCATGAGGAACTTGGCGTAGGCGCGCAGGATGACCACCTGGCGCCAGTCGAGACCGATGAGGACGAGATCGTTGAAGTGGTCATCCTCGATCTCGCCTGACCAGACCCGCGCGAAGGTCTCGTGGAAGCGTTGACGCACCTCCGCAACGTCAACCTGCCAACCGTGTTCGAGCTGGACCCGGAAATCATGAATCCAGATCACCGTCCCGTCGTCGGGACGAATCTCGTAGGGTGCTTCCTCGATGACCACCAGGCCCATGTGTTCGAGCATGGGCATGATTCCCGACAACGGCACCGCCGTCCCGCGGTGATAGACCTTGAAGTTGAGGTCGCCCTCGGCGGCGTCAACACGGCGATAGAGGTTCATCGCGATGTCATCGTCGTCCATGGTCTCCATGCGCTGGATATCGGCGACCGCAAGGCGGGTGCTGAACATCTCCTTGTAGCCACCGGGGATCGCCGGGCGATAGCGGTGGAAGAGGACAGCCCCCCGGCCCTCGCCGAATTCCTCGGTCAGTGCATCCTGGAGATCGTCATCCCAAGTCCGCGACGCTGCTGTGAGTCGCCTTTCGATGGCGTCGGGCTCACCCTCGACCCTGTCCTTGTCCGGGGTGTGGACGATGAACTGGGCCCGGGCCATCGGCGCATCGGACACCTGGGTCTGAACGTCCACCGAACTGCCGTTGAGTTCTTCGAGAAGGATGGCCTCCATCCTGCGGCGCAAATTGGTGGAATAGCGATCGCGGGGAATGAAGACGAGGCAGGAAACGAACTGGCCATAGGAATCCCGTCTCAGGAAGAGGCGGATGCGCTGGCGATGCTCGAGATGCAGGATGCCCCGGGAGAAGGACTCCAGGGTGTCGACATCGATCTGGAACAGTTCGTCGCGCGGAAACGTGTCGAGGATATGCTCAAGCGCCTTGGCATTGTGGCTGCCCGGAGTCGCTCCCGAACGCTCCATCACCATCGCGACCTTCCGGCGCAACAGGGGGATCTGGGTTGGCGAAGTGTTGTAGGCGGTGGATGTCAGCAGACCGAGGTAGCGGTACTCCCCGACAACCTCTCCCGCGTCATTGAACCGGCGCAGGCCGATGTAGTCCATGAAGACCGGTCGGTGGACGTCCGAGCGGGTCCATGCCTTGGAAATGATGAAGAGTTCCCGGTGTTCCAGGTACTGCACGAAGTGTTCGGGCAGCGCCTCTTCGTGACGCTTGCGGCTTTCCTCGGTGACCTCACGCAGAATACCGCGGTTTTCCTCCTCGACGATGTGGGCGAACACCGCGCCTTCACGCCGTTCGAAACGGTACTCGCGGTAACCAAGAAAGGTGAAATGGTCGTCCAGCAGCCACTTCAGAAAGGCAAGGCCTTCCTCAAGCTCTTCGGCCGACACGGGCGGCGGCGCCGCCTCGAGTGCCGTCATGTGCCGTTCGAGGCATGTCACCATGGGACGCCAGTCCTCGACCGCGGAACGCACCTGGCCAAGGACGTGATGCAGTCGATCGACAATCTCCCGGTGGCGTTCCACGGGCTGCTGGGTGATCTCGACGTGCAGGACCGATTCTGCCGATCCGCTGTCAATCCCGCTCAGGACACCCTCGTCGTCGCGGGTGACATGAATCACCGGGTGTATGAGCAGGAGCACCGGAATCCCGAGCACATTGAGTGCGGCGACCACGGAGTCCACGAGGAACGGCATGTCGTCGTTGACAATCTCGATCACCGTGTGGGTCGACTGCCATCCGTCCTCTTCAGGATCCGGATCGAACACCCGGACCTTCGCCCCGCCGACGCGGCGGTGGCGGAAGAACTGCCACAGGGAAGCCACCTCTCCGTAGAGGTTCTCCGTCGACATGCCGTCGATGTCTTCGGCAATGACGCCGCCAAGGAGATTCTCCGCGAACCGGGCCACGTAATCGGCCTCGGACGCGAAACCGCTTCGGACCAGGCGCACCACCTCGTCGATGCGTTCAGTCAACTGGTGGTGATCCCGCTGCCGCATGACGACCCCCTCCAAAGAGCAGCCTATCAGTCCGCGGCGTCACAGCAAAACTCGGACTGTGGCACCCTGTCGATCACTCTGGTAGACAGGCCATGCTGACAAGGGCACCCGTAGCTCAGCTGGATAGAGCACAGGATTCCTAATCCTGGGGTCGCAGGTTCGAGTCCTGCCGGGTGCGCCACCTGGTGCCGGGTTCGGACCCACCGACACGTCACGGCGGCCTTCAGGGCGGGGTGGCCATGCCGCGGAGCACCGTGACGGCCCAGCGATGACTCTCGAAGGTCAGTGTCTTGACCAATTCCCCGGGATCGAGCCAGACCGGGACGTGATCGGCTTCCGCCGAAAACGATCGCGTGCCGGCAATGTCCACCATGAAGAAGTGACAGTGTTTGTTGGCCGGCGGCTTGGCATAACGGTTGTTGTGATACTGCCAGGCCCGACACAGCGAACGGGCGGCGAGAACATGGTAGCCTGTCTCCTCGGCGACTTCCCGCCGGAGCGCATCCTCCTCGCTCTCCTTCTCTTCAAGGCCGCCTCCGGGAAGCACCACCCGGTCACCGCCCCGCCGGCAGGCAAGGATTCGTCCTTCGCGATCGGATGCCAACCCATACACGCTCGCCCGCTCCTGATAGACGACTCCCGGCAGGCACTTTCCCATCTGGGGTATGGCAGTATTCTGCGGAATGAGGATCACCATGGCGATTGATCGATGACGACAGGCCCGATCCGCATGAATACTATGACCTGAATTGTGGAACAGGAAGAAAGTGATGAGTGACACCACGGACGACGGGGTACCCGAAGCCCGCAAGCTCGCCTGGGGACGGGTGTTCCGCCACCGCTACGCAGGTGTGGCGACGTTCATGCGCCAGGAGTTGCGGGAGGACCCCGATACCTGGGGCGATATCGACATCGGAATTGCAGGCGTCCCCTTCGACGGGGCGGTGACGAACCGTCCCGGAGCCCGCCATGGACCCCGGGCCCTGCGTGAGCAGTCCACCCTCATGGGTCGCATCAACCACAAGACCGGCGTGCGTCCCTTCGACACGGCACGGGTCGCCGATATCGGCGACGTCATGATCGAGGGGGTCTACGCACTCGAACGCGCCATGGGCGACATCGAGTCGTTCTACGATCGTGTGGCGGCGGCCGGTGTGATGCCGCTTACCGCAGGCGGAGACCACTCCATCACCCTGCCGATCATGCGGGCGCTGAAGCACTCGCTGGGTGAGCCGGTGGGGCTCATCCATTTCGACGCCCATTGTGACACCGGCCCCGAACTGTTCGGCCACAAGCACCACCATGGCGGTCCCTTCAGGGTTGCCGTGGAGGACGGTGCCCTCGACCCGAAACGCACCATCCAGATCGGCATCCGCGGGCCCGCGGAAGTCCTTTGGGACTTCAGCTACGAGAGCGGCATGACCGTCATTCATATCGAGGAGTTCTATGCCATGGGCATCGAGGCCGTCATCGCCCGGGCGCACGAGGTCGTCGGCGATGGTCCGGTCTATGTGAGTTTCGATGTCGACGGCCTCGATCCCGTCTACGCACCAGGAACAGGCACGCCCGAGGTCGGAGGCTACACGACATGGGAGGCTCAGCAGGTGCTGCGCGGGCTGATGGGCATCGACATCATTGGCGCAGACGTCGTCGAGGTGTCGCCTCCCTTCGACAGTGCCTCCATCACCTCACTCAATGGTGCACAGATGATGTGGGAACTGCTCTGCCTCATGGCTGACCGGGTAGGACGGCGGGAGAGTTCTGCCGGTTGAACCTGCGGCGGGACACACCATGTCATGTTCCGGCAATGTTCCGAAGGCCGTCCTGCATCATGCCTGGTACCAGACAGCATTTCATCGAGGCCTCAGACACGGAATGGGACAGGGTGACGGAACTGGCTCGGATCGCCGGTGAATCCGTCAGCCGCTTTCTCATCAGGAAGGCGACCGCGCGGGAGGTGGTTCCGGCGGCGGTCCTGCGACGGGCCATGCGGGAAATCCTCATTCTCTCCAGCCTCGAGGAGCACCGCACACGGGAACTTGGCGCCGGAGAGCGATTCGACCATGTCGCTGATGCTGTGGACGCCTGGCTGGAGAGGGAGGATGACCTTGCGCATCTTGCCGATCCTGGCGCCGCCAACAGGTGGCGGGCCCGATGACGGCAGGCGACGAGAATCTGCTTGCCCGCTGACTGTCCCCGTAACAGACTGCGAGGGTCTCACCAGCCATCCTGACAGGACAGTCGTGACCTTGCGCACACCCCGAACAAGCCTCAGCTTTCTTGTATCCGGCGCCATCCTGCTGGCGGGTTTCCTTGCCGCCTGCGACGGAGCGAACATATCCCACGAAGGTGTCGAGGATACCGTGAGGACTCCTCAGGGGCGCTTTGAACCGGACATCGACGACCCCGATCGCGAGACCATTTTCGGCAGCGGCGGCATCAATTCCCTGTTGTCCGGCAGCGCTAGCGAGGGCCCGGGAGGGGGGCTTGGCGTCAATGCCTTCCTGTGGCGCGCTTCGCTTGACACGCTGGCCTTCCTGCCACCGCTTTCCGCTGATCCCTTCGGCGGTGTCATCATCTACGACTGGTACAGGCCGCCCGAGTCGCCCGAGGAACGGCTCAAGGTGGCGGTCTACATACTCGACACCAGACTGACAGCCTCGGCCCTGCGTGTAGCCGTCAACCGGCAGGTCCAGGGCGCTGACGGATGGCAGGATGCGGTCGCCTCGGAAGACACGGCCACGGCGCTCGAAAACGCCATCCTGACGCAGGCGCGCCTGTTGCGCATCGCCTGGCTTGGCGAGTGAGCGGATCACGGACGATCCCTTCGGGGGCGCCAGCGATGGACACCTACGACTTCCACGAGGCTGAAACCCGCTGGAGACAGGTCTGGGAGGAAAGAGAGACCTTTGTCGCTGTCGAGGATGACGAGCGACCGAAGGCCTATGTCCTCGAGATGTTTCCCTACCCCAGTGGCCGCATTCACATGGGGCATGTGCGCAACTACGCCATGGGGGACCTCGTCGCCCGCTACAAGCGGGCCCGGGGATTCAATGTCCTGCACCCCATGGGCTGGGACGCCTTCGGTCTTCCGGCGGAGAATGCCGCCATGGAGAAGGGCGTCCACCCGCGCGAATGGACCCTGGCCAACATCGCCACCATGCGCCGCCAGTTGCAGTCCATGGGGCTGTCCCTGGACTGGTCGCGCGAGATCACCACGTGCCTCCCCGAGTACTACAGGCACCAGCAGGAGCTCTTTCTCGATTTCCTCGAAGCCGGGCTCGTCGACCGCCGGGACACCATGGTCAACTGGGATCCGGTCGATCTCACCGTTCTCGCCAACGAGCAGGTGATCGACGGCAGGGGATGGCGATCCGGCGCCCTCATCGAAAAGCGGCGTCTCAACCAGTGGGTGCTGAGAATCACGGAGTTTGCCGACGAACTGACGGATGCCCTCGAGGAACTGGAGCGCTGGCCGGACAAGGTCCGTATCATGCAGTCCAACTGGATCGGCCGCTCCGAGGGCCTGAGAATGCTGTTCCCGGTCAAGGGACGCGATGACAGGCTTGAGGTCTTCACGACCCGCCATGACACCATCTTCGGCGCCAGTTTCATGGCCATCTCCCCGGAACACCCATGGAATGCGGACCTTGTCCGCACGGTACCCGGACTGGACGATTTCATCGAGGAATGCCGGCGCACGTCCACCGGCGAGGAGGCCATCGAACGGGCTGACAAGAAGGGCATCGACACCGGACTCGTCGCGATTCACCCCTTCGATGGCCGGGAACTTCCCGTCTTCGTCGCAAACTTCGTGCTGATGGACTATGGATCAGGGGCGATATTCGGATGCCCGGCCCATGACCAGCGCGATCTCGAGTTTGCCAATGCCTATGGTCTCGACGTGATTCCCGTGGTCGTGCCCCGTGAGAGTGACGCCGCCGGCTTCCGGGTCACGTCCGAGGCTTTCCTCGGCGATGGCGTGCTCGCCAACTCGACCTTTCTTGACGGCCTTTCCGTCGCCGAAGCCAAGGAGGCGGTTGCCTCGAGAATGGAAGCGGATGGCACCGGGCGACGCGAGATCAACTACAGGCTGCGGGATTGGGGCGTGTCGCGCCAGCGTTACTGGGGATGTCCCATTCCGGTGATCCACTGTCCCGATTGCGGAATCGTCCCGGTACCGAAGGACGGCCTCCCCGTCCGGCTTCCCGACGACATCGATCCCGGGCGCCCGGGCAATCCGCTCGATCATCACCCCACGTGGAAACACGTCGCCTGCCCGCAATGCCACGCACGGGCGCTGCGCGACACCGATACTCTCGATACCTTCGTCGATTCGAGCTGGTACTTTCTGCGTTTCTGTTCGCCCCATGCTGCAACACCGGCCGCACGCGACGCAATTGACTACTGGATGCCGGTCGACCAGTACATCGGCGGTATCGAACATGCCGTGCTGCACCTCCTTTACTCACGCTTCTTCACGCGTGCTCTCAGGCGCTGCGGCTACCTTGACTTTGACGAGCCCTTCGCCGGTCTCTTCACGCAAGGCATGGTGGGGCACGAGACCTACCGACTGGCAGATGGCTCGTATCTCGAACCGCGGGAGGTCCTCAGGGATGATGACGGTGGGGTACGCTCCCGCGAGACCGGCGAGGCCGTCACCGTCGGACGCTCGGAGAAGATGTCCAAGTCCCGCAAGAATGTGGTCGACCCAGAGAGCATCATCCGCGACTACGGGGCCGATACGGCCCGCTGGTTCATGCTGTCGGATTCGCCGCCCGACCGTGGCCTTGAATGGACCGACAGCGGTATCGCCGGGGCCCACCGGTTCGTTCAGCGCATTGCCCGCATGACGAGCGAGATGCTGGACGTGCTGCCACCTCCGGGAACACCCGTGCCGAAGGTCGAGGGAGAAGCCCTCGAACTGCGCCGTGTCGTTCACAGGACGATCGCCGGTATCACCGCGGATATCGAGAAGTTTCACTTCAACCGGGCGGTGGCACGCATTCACGAGCTCGCCAACGCCATCGCCGGCGTACAGGCGGCACAGCCGGGTGCGCTGGAGGCCTTGCGCGAGGCCCTCGAGATGCTGGTGCGCCTGATCGGACCGATGATGCCGCACCTTGCAGAGGAGATGTGGAATCGCCTCGGTCACGAGACCCTTATTGCCGACACGCCGTGGCCCGAGGCGGATCCGGCTCTCGCCACCACGGAAACGGTGACCATTCCCGTCCAGGTCAACGGCAGGCTGAGGGCGCGGCTCGACATGCCCCGGGATGCGGCCAATGACAATGTCGAATCGGCCGCGCTTGGCGAGGACAACGTCAGGCGAGCCATCGGCGACCGGCCCATCCGCAAGGTGATCGTGGTCCCCAACCGCGTCGTCAACATCGTGGTCTGACAGGATGGACTCCTCACGCCGCAGATTTCTCGCGTGCTTGCCGGTGGCGGCCCTCATCCCAGCCTGTGGCTTTGAGCCACTCCTGGCCGAACGCGGAAACGCGCCATCGATCCAGGCGATGCTGGCGGCGATCCAGGTCAATCGCATCGGTGATGGCCGGAACCGTCGTCTCGGCCAGATCATGCGCAATGAGCTCATCGACCGGTTCTCCGCGGGCAGCGGCATGCAGTCCCCACGCTTCGTCCTCGATGTCAGCTTCACCCGGCGCTTCACGCCTCTGATCATCGAGAGTTCCAACACCGTGACCCGGTCCAATCTTGTCATGACGGCGGCGTTCACGCTGCGTGATATCGAGAGCGGAGAAGTGCTTTACCAGTCGACAGCACGGTCCACCGGCAGTCACGATGTTGTCGTCTCGGAATACTCCTCCCAGGTGGCGCGGCAGGATACGGCCCGCAAGGCGGCGAGAGACCTTGCCAATACCATCGCCTATCTCCTGTCATTCCACTTCCACCGTGAGCACGATGCTGCCCAATCCTGATTCATGACCGAACTGCTGCGGTCCTTTCCGCTCGCATTGCGGTGGTGCCGGACACCTCAACCATGGTGAAGATCCCGGTGCGGGAGATCGACAGCTTCTGCCGTGCTCCAGGCCATGCCATCCGGGCGGTGCTGATCTACGGGGCGGACCAGGGCCTTGTCAGGGAACGCAGCAATCTCCTGCTCAGCGGCGTGGTTGATGATCCCCGTGATCCTTTCCGGGTCTGCGACCTCACCGGAGAAGAGACGGCAAGAGATCCGGCACGACTCATGGAGGAAGCGGTGTCGCTCTCCATGACCGGTGGACGCAGGGTCGTCAGGGTGCGTGGCGCGGCAGACGGTCTCGCGGAGACCATGGCAGAGGTCCTGAAACTGCCGACAGGCGATACCCTGATCCTCGTCGAGGCCGGCGAACTCGCCGCCCGCTCGAAAATGCGCGCGGCCTTCGAGAAGGCAAAGGATGCCGCCGCTTTGGCCTGCTATCACGACGACAGACGTGCCCTCGAGGCGGTGATCGCCGACGAACTCTCGAAGCAGGGCATTTCAGCCGACGGCGATGCAAGACGCCTACTTGAATCCTGTCTTGGCGGCGACCGGATGCAGACCCGCAACGAGATTGCCAAGCTCGCCCTCTATGTCGGAGCCGGTGAAAGAGCAACGGCAAAGGACGTCGAGAACGCGGTAGCCGACAGTTCCCTGCTCTCCCTGGACCGCATCGCCCACAGTGTTTCGTCAGGGAATCTCGACGACCTCGACCGCAGTCTCGAGCGGGCGCTGGCCAACCGGGAAGCGCCCGCCACCATCCTTGCCGCGGTGCGCCGCCATCTGACCCAGCTTGAACTCGTTCTCGGGCTGAAGCAGCGGGGCGTCAACGAGGCCCAAGCCATGAAGTCGGCGCGCGTGGTCCATTTCCGCGCCAAGGACGCCCTGAAGGCCGCGGCCCGGCGGTGGAATGCACCTCTCGTTCACCGCGCCCGCGACTACCTCTTCGATGCCGAGGCACGATGCCGCATGACCGGCATGCCTGACTCCACCATCTGCCGCCGGACGCTGTTCGACATCGCCAGAACTGCGGCCGGCAACACACCACGGGGACGCTGATGGCCGATCTCAAGCAACAACTTCTCGACTGGATCGAGGAAGACCGCCAGATGCTGGAGGGATTTTTCAGCGACTTCGTTGCCACGCCAACGCCAAATCCACCCGGCGACACACGCAAGGCAGTGGCGCACATCCGCCGGTTTCTGGACGAACACGGCCTGGCACACCGGGTGATCGACCCCGAACCGATGTTTCCGAATGTCGTCGCCAGTTTCGATGGCTCAGGCGAGGGGCGCCACCTTGTGCTCAACGGTCACATTGACGTGTTTCCCGCCGCGCCCGAGCCTTGGACCCACGGGTCGCCGTGGTCGGGCGCCATCAAGGAAGGCGCCGTGTGGGGCCGAGGCTCCGCAGACATGAAGTGCGGCACGTCCGCATCGATCTTCACCTACATGTACCTCTCCAGGCTCCGCGAACATCTCAAGGGCCGCCTCACCCTGACGTGCGTCTCCGACGAGGAGACATTCGGCCCCTGGGGTGCGCGCTATCTGATGGAACACCATCCGGAAGTCCACGGCGACTGCTGCCTCAACGGCGAACCATCGAGTCCCTACTCCATCCGCTTTGCCGAGAAGGGACCGTGGTGGGTGACATTCCATGTCACGACCAAGGGCGCCCACGGCGCCTACACCCATGCCGGTGACAGTGCCAGCCTGGTGGCGATGGATTTCTGCAGGGATCTTCAGGCGTCGGTCGATGCCATTCATGTCGATCCTCCACACAACATCGGCCGTGCCATCGAGGAGGCGCGCGACACCCTCGACCGGGCCATGGGAGAGGGAGCCCACGCCATCGTCCAGAAGGTCACGTGCAACATCGGCGTCATCGAATCCGGTCTCAAGGTCAACGTGATTCCAGGTTCGGCAACGATCGAGGCCGACTTCCGCCTGCCTGTCGGCTGCGACAGGGAGACCGTTCAGCGCGTCGTGGAGGAGGTTCTGGCGCGCTGGCCTCAGGTCACGATGGAGGAACAGAACTACATGGGTCCCTCATGGTGCGACCCCCATGGGGACATGGTCGGCATTCTCCAGGACAACGTCGAGTCCCTGGTGGGGTACCGGCCCCAACCCATCGTCAGCCTCGGCGGGACCGACGCGAGACTGTGGCGCTACCGGGGTATCGATGCCTATGTCTACGGTCCCTTCCCCACCGGCATGGGCCAGCGTGACGAACACGTCCCTCTCGACGACTTCTTCCACGTCATACGCAGCCACGCCCTCTCCGCCTTCGACTACCTCAACGGCGCGCGTTCGTGACCCGCTTCAGTCCATGGCGAAGAGATGGCTGTGTTCGCCGAGAACGTCACCGAAAGCCTCGCAGAAGGCCTCGAGGTCGCCATCGACCATGGGCAGGCACATCAGCAGTGAATTGCGCCAGGTCATGCGCTGGCCCCGTGCGAGGAGTTCGTGGAAGAGGAGTTGTGACTTGAGGTCGTCGTGCCTTTCGGCGTCGTGCTCGTCCCTCAACGGCTCTTCGCAACAGTGGATCTGCATGATGGAACCGAGGCCGGTCACCACCATGGGCAGGCCATGGCGAGCGATGATGGCGTTCAGGTCCTCGCGGAATGCGTCGCCCCGGGCATTGAACGTCACGGCGACCTCCGGCGTGTAGACCCGCGTCATCGCCGTCGCCCCTGCGGCGTGGGTGATGACGTTGTTGTTGAAGGTGCCGGCATGGGCAACGGCTTGCGGCGATCGCGGATCGAATCGCGCCATGATGTCGGCGCGGCCACCGAAGGCGCCAAAAGCGGCGCCACCACCGATGTACTTGCCCAGGGTTGTCATGTCGGGCGTCACGCCAAGGATTTCCTGGAGCCCGCCGCCCGAGAGCCGGCTCGTCACGACCTCGTCAAAGATGAGGATGATGCCGTGACGGCTGGTGACGTCCCGCAAGGCCGCGAGGAAACCCCTGTCTGCCGGGATCATGCCGCCCGACCCCTGCATCGGCTCGATGACGACACAGGCGAGTTCATCGGCGTGGCGTTCGACAAGGTCGACGGTCGCGTCCGTGTTGTTGAAGGGCGCAATGACGTAATCGAAGGGCGCATTGATGGGGGACCCGCCGTGACCGAACAGGAAGACGCCGCCATGGTAGGCACCCTCGAACACCATCACCTTCGATCGTCCGGAGACCACCCGGGATATGCTGATGGCCATCAGGTTGGCCTCGGTGCCCGAGTTGGTGAACCGGATCCTGTCAATGGAAGGGAAGCGCTTGACGAGTTCGGCAGCGAGAATGCGCTCGTAGCGGTTGGGACCGCCGAGCACCCATCCGTCCGAGACCGCGCGCCCTATGGCGGCGGCAATGTCGGGATTGGAATGACCGAAGAGTCCGGCGCCGAACTCGCCCACAAAGTTCGTGTATCTGTTCTGGTCGATGTCCTCAACGTACTGGTCTTCACCCCTGGCGATGGTCAGCGGGAAGGGAGGATGGAAAATCACTGTGCGGGTGTTGCCGCCCGGCATGTAGTCCGCAGCCTTCAGGTCTTCCTCCCGGCTTCGCGGATTGCGCGCCGCATATCTGGAAAACGAGTCTGCAACCGCCTTTTCGAGGTCGGCCATCCGGGCCGTGTTTCTGCGTGTCGCCATGATGTGCTCCCCTCCGGACCCGGGGAGGCTAACCCGGGTGGACCAGGCAGGGCAAAGGGCCAGCCGGCAGAATTCCGGAAACACTCCAGCGGGCGAGACAGTCCCGGCGATTCCCGTGCGTCAATCCATCATCGGAACCCGCAGGGCGGGACGCCTCACATTCTGCCAACGGGCTGTCATGGCCGTGGGCGAGAGCCGCCAAGAAGCCGTTCCGCACAGAACTGATCACAACGTCGATATCAGCGACAGGGACGCACTCTGCGATGTGACCGGCCGGTCGTGATGGCGGTCGGCACGATACTCCTGACTTCTATCCACCGGGTCGAGAGCGGGTGGCAGGATGAGGCAGCGCGTCAGCCGCGGGATTTGCGCGCGGCCTCATACGCTGTTCTTTTCCTCCTTTCGTCGTCCAGCTCTGCCTCGTCCCAGTAGCCGATCACAAATCCCTGCATGGCGCATTCGTCGTAGTGCCGCATCCGATCGGCATAGTCTTCGAGCACGTCCAGAGGTGTGCATATGTTGCTGCGCGGGTTGCGAGCCCAGCGAAACAGGCATTCATGAAGCTGCTCCAGCACATCGCGGTGTTCAGGGCTCTCCGCCAGGTCATGCAACTCGTCCGGGTCCGCCTCCCTGTCGAAGAGCAGGGGCGGCGCGTGTTCGAACTGCATCAACTTCCAACGCCGGTCGGCGACCATCCTGGCCATGCTGGTCGGGATTGGATGACCGAGCCCCCATCCGGCCCGGTCCTCGGCGTAGTGATACTCCGAGAAGACATGACTGCGCCCCGACCCGCCGCGGTCTTCGGTGAGCGGCAGAAGACTGCAACCTTCAAGCACGTGCTCCCTGGGCGCCGCCCCGTAGAAGTCCAGCAACGTAGGCGCGATATCGATCATCTCGACCAACGCATCACAGACCTTCCCCCGGGCACCGTTCGCTGCGGGACGCGGGTCGCGAACAATCAAGGGCACGCGCACCGAAGGGTCGTGAAACAACTGCTTCTCACCCATCCAGTGGTCGCCCAGATAGTCGCCGTGATCCGAAGTGAAGATGATCATGGTCGTCTGGTAACGACCGGAGTCCTTGAGATACCGAACGATGCGCCCGATCTGATCGTCGATTTCCGTGATCAGGCCCATGTATGTCGGTATGACCGTCTCGCGGACTTCTTCCCGGGAGAATGCCATCGCGTAGCGTTCCGTGCGGAACGCCTCCAGCACCGGGTGCTGATGGGTGCGTTCCCGTTCGGTGCGCACGGCGGGAATCACGTCTTCGGCGCCGTACATGGCGTGATAGGGGGCAGCGGCGATGTAGGGCCAGTGTGGCTTGATGTAGCTGACATGGCACACCCAGGGGCGCTCATTTTCCACATCCTCCAGGAAATCCAGTGCGCGATCAGTCAGATAGGCGCTTTCCGAGAGGTGGGCAGGGACCCGGGCCGGCTTTCGGGCATGACGCAGAAACCAGCCGCTGACGGACTCGCCGTTGTCGTCCTGAGCCGAGTTGGCAAAGGCTTCCCAGGGATTGTCGGCCTCAAGCCCGTGGGCCCGCAGATGAGCAAAGTACGCGATATCCGGGTCAGCCGGCTCCGAGTGCACGCCCTCGTCTCTCACAAGGGGACGAAAGCCGCATTCAGCGCTGCGTACACCCGTCGGACTGTCGACGGCGATCCCGAGCCGTCGCATTCCTTCCGTATCGGCATTCATGTGCGTCTTGCCGAGCAAGACCGCGTCGACACCGATCTCGTCCAGATGGTCGCCCAGTGTCGGTTCGCCCACGCGCAGCGGCGATGAGTTGGTCGTCGAGCCGTGCGAACGCACGTAGCGTCCCGTGTAGGCGCTCATGCGGGAGGGGCCGCAAATCGGTGACTGAACGTAAGCCTGTGAAAACAGGACGCCGTCAGCTGCCAGAGCGTCGATGTTCGGGGTTCTGATGTGGGGATGGCCCGTGCAGCCCAGATAGTCGTGACGCAACTGATCGCACATGATCCACAGGACGTTCATTCTCTCTTCCGCGCCACCTCTCGATCAGCGGAGGCGATCGTATCACAACCTGCCGCAGGTGGCGGGTGGCGACCATGGACGCCTGAATGGCATCTTCGATGCGCTGATACCCGCGACGGTCATGTCGCCGGAGCCTTGATCACCTGAACTTGGTGTAGATGAGGCCGGATTGGGGTCACGAGGGTCGGCGCCCCTTCGAGCGTGGATCGGAAGGCTCCATGTGTATCCGTGCGAACGACGGGCCGCCCGGCGGCCTCACCTCGGGTGGCGGACCCGATCAGCGGTACCTGGCCACCGGTGCCCCGAGGATGTCCATGAAGGGTTCGACGCCCAGACCAGGTTCGTCGGAGGCGCGCATCACGCTGCCTGCCACGCCGCGGTCTTCGCGGACAAGACCTTGCCCCGTCGCTTTCGTGTTCATGTTCGTGCAGTCCCAGGCGTAGATCATCAGATGCCGCGGCGTGCTGTGCGCCAGGTGCATGGTTGACGCGGCGTTGAACTCGCTGCCGGCGGTGTCCTGGATGTACACGGGAATCCCCAATGTGGCGCACAGATCGCGCATCTGGCGCGATCGAGTCAGGCCGCCGATGCGTCCGATCTTGAGGTTGAGCTGATCGATCGCCCGGTCCGCATGCGCGCGCAGAAGGTCCTGGACCGTGTGCACACACTCGTCGAGGCTGACGGGGTGGTCGATCGCATGCTTGACCGCACGGCACTCCTCGTAGGTCCTGCAGGGCTGTTCGAAGATGCAGGCGACGTCACCGGCGCGCTTCGAAATCAGGATGGCCTGATCGACACGCCAGCCCTCGTTGACGTCGACCTTCAGACGGTCATGGGGACGCATCGCCGCGCCGATGGCCTGGATCATGGCAAGATCGGTCCCGGTATCCCCGCTGGCCTTGAACTCGAACTGTTCTGCGCCCGCCTCCTGCAGCAACGGCATCAGATGCGGCACATCGTCAATCTGGTGGAGCGAGAAGAAGCCGCCCACGTTGTTGCTTTCGGTCAGGCGTCCGCCCAGGAGGTCGCACAGGGGGCGTCCGGCCACGCGTGCGGCAATGTCCCAGCACGCGATGTCGAGAGCGGTCTTGGCGTAGCCATGGCCGTAGAGGGCCTCGTCCATCGCCCGGTTCACCGCCAGGAGGCCAACCGGATCGACGCCGATGAGAGCGGGGCCAAGAAGACTGAGCGAGGCCCGCACGCCGCCGGCAAACGCCGGAACGTAGTTCGGTCCGAAGGGACAGGCTTCGCCCCAGCCGCTCACGCCCTCATCGGTATCGACCCTGACGATTGTGCTGTCGAGCGTGCGCCACACGCGCCCTCCGGACTGGCGAAAGCCGCCGTCGCGAACCGGCAGATCCACCTGGTACACGGTAATGCCGCTGATCCTCATCACCCTCTCCTCCGCCGCCCGGGCGCATCTGGGAACTATGCCCCGGGGATTGCCTCTCCCTTTGCCGCGCGCGTCAACAGGAGGGATTGATCGACGGCCAGCAGGTTTTCTTCCCTGCTTCGCGGATTGCGCGTCGCATATCTGGAAAACGAGTCCGCTACCGGCCGTTCGAGATCGGCCTTCCGGGCCGCGTTTCCGCGTGTCACCATGGTGTCCTACCCCGGCTTCCTCCGGCAGGCTGACATGAACTGTCCCGCTACACTGGCACAGCTTCAATCCATCCTCACTTCGATTCGAGGCGGAGGGAGCGTGGTGCCCGTTGCGGCAGGTTGCCGGGACCGGGTGGCGCTGCATCGGAGTGGAAGATGATGACCAGGAGACGGGTGTTCACGGGTGGGCGGGTGTTCACGGCAGATCCCGAGCGGCCATGGGCAAGGGTCGTCGTCACCGAGGGTGACCGGATCCTCTTCGTCGGTGACACCCTGCCGGCCGGTTTCGACGACCCGGAGGAGATCATCGACGTCGCTGGCGGACTGGTGCTGCCCGGTTTCATTGACGGCCACGTTCACGTGGCCATGACCGGGGCTGCGATGCTGAAGGCGCAACTGCGCGGTTCCGGAAGTCTCGAGGAGATTCAGCGCCGCATCAGGGCATGGGCGGATCAGCATCCCGACGAACCCAGGGTGCTGGGCACCAACTGGGTGCATTCGGATGTTCCGGATGCGAAGCCCACCAGGCAGATGCTGGATGGCATCGTCCCGGACCGGCCGGTCTATCTCGATGCACACGACTTTCACTCGTCATGGCTGAACTCCGCAGCCCTTGCCGAAATTGGAATCGACAACGACACGCCGGACCCGGTTGGCGGTAAGATCGTGCGTGACCCCGATACCGGAGAGGCGACCGGCCATTTGCTGGAAAGCGCCACCCCCATGTGGGTCTGGCCCCTGCTTGCGAATGTCGGGGACGACGCTCGTGAACAGCACGTCGTCACCGCCCTCAATGCGTTCGCCCGGGCAGGCATCACTGGCGCGGTGGAGATGGCGCTGGAGGAACCGGCTCTGCGAACGATGCAGGTCCTGCACGAAACCGGACGTCTCACGGCGCGAATCGTGGCACACATGATCATCTTCAGAACAGGCGACACGGAGACGGAACTTGCCCAGGTGCGCCGCGCCGTGGATCTGGCGAAAACGTACCGCGGGGACAGGCTGCGCGTCGGCGGCATCAAGATCATTGCGGACGGTACCATCGATGGCTGCACGGCCGCCCTGAGCGCACCCTACACCACCGGGGATTTCGCCGATCCCATCTGGGATCGCCAAGCGCTGGATCCTGTTGTCAGGACAGCAGATGCCGCCGGTCTGCAGATTGCCATCCACGCCATCGGCGACGAGGCCATACGGATTTCCGTCGATGCCCTGGAGAATGCGATGCAGGTGAACCGCACGGCAGCCAAGCGTCATCGCATCGAACATCTGGAGTACGCTCAGGAGGAAGATATCTCCCGCATGGGTGTACTCGGCATCACCGCCTCAATGCAGCCGGTCCACCTGGACCCGGCGATGCTCGACAACTGGCTCAAGGTGCTGGGTCCTGAACGCGCCAATCAAGGTTTCGCCTGGCCGCTCTATCTCGCCGCCGGAGCCGCTCTTGCCTTCGGCACCGATACGCCCACCGCGCCACACGAAGCGCTGCCCAACATGTACCTGGCGTCGACGCGAAAGTCGCCCACAGACGACTCGCTCCCGGCGCTCAGGCCCGACTGGGCGCTGCCGCTGGAAGAGGCCATCGTGCACGGCACGCGCACGTCGGCGTGGGCAGCGTGGCTGGATCACGAAACCGGCATGCTGAAGCCGGGCCTGGCGGCCGATCTCGTCGTGCTTGACCGGGACTTCTTCGCCGGTGGGCCGGCGTCGCTGCTGAGTACCGGCGTGCGGATGACAGTGATGAACGGCACCGTCGTCCACTCCGCTTGATCGAGGCCACCCCGGCGCCGCGGCGCCATGAATGAGGCGTTCACGATCCCGTTGGTCGCCGTGCGGCATGGCATTGGGGAAGGGGTGAATTCTGTTCGCCTTCCGGGACCAACCCCTTGCCGGAGCGTGTCTCGCCGGAGCCCTTGATGTTTGCTATGTATCGCCTGGCTCCCTGGAGGTCCCTATGCCCACCACGTTCCCGAATCTTTTCTCGCCGCTTTCCATCCGGAATGTGACCTTCAGGAACCGGATCTTCTCCACCGGTCACATGACGACCCTCGTGACCGGCTACAGGCCCAACGAGGAACTGGCGGCCTACCACGAATCCCGCGCCAGGGGCGGGGCCGGACTGGTGATCATCGAGGTGGCGCTGGTCCACGGCTCGGCGGTCTACACCTCCCACACCATCATGGCCAACACCGATGACTGCATCCCCGGCTACCGGAACATCGCCCGCCGTGTGCACCGCCATGACTGCCGCGTCTTCGGGCAGCTCTTTCACCCGGGCCGCGAGATATTCGAATCGATCGATGGCAGTCTGCCGGTGGCCTGGGCGCCTTCGTCGGTACCCAACGAACGCTTCCACATCATGCCCCGAGCCATGCCGCGCGCCATGATCCACGATGTTATCGACGGCTATGGCGATGCTGCAGTCAGACTCCGTGAAGGCGGCCTCGACGGGGTCGAGATCGTCGCCAGTCACGGATATCTCCCGGCACAGTTTCTCAATCCCCGGGTCAACGTGCGCGAGGACGAGTACGGCGGAACCCTGGAGAACCGCGTGCGATTCCTGCGTGAGATTGTCGACAACATTCGCGCCAAGGTGGGAAACGACTATGTGGTCGGCCTCAGGATCACCGGCGACGAGCGCTCCCACGACGGTCCCGATGTGGAGACGGTCACCGCGGCCATCGGCATGCTCGACGCAGGCGGCGGTCTCGACTACTTCAATGTCATCGCCGGTTCGTCGTCGTCGCTCGGCGGATCCATTCACATCGTGCCGCCGATGTTCATCGACAATGCCTATGTGGCGCCCTACGCCGCCACCGTCCGCCAGAAGGTGTCGGTTCCCGTGTTTGTAGCCGGCAGGATCAACCAGCCGCACCAGGCCGAGGAGATTGTCGCCAGCGGCCAGGCCGACATGGTGGGCATGACGCGGGCACAGATCTGCGATCCGCAGCTGGCCAACAAGGCCCGGGAGGGGCGCATCGACGACATCCGCGCCTGCATTGCCTGCAACCAGGCCTGTATCGGCCACATGCACATGGGGGTCGGCATTTCGTGCATCCAGCACCCCGAATCAGGCCGCGAACTCGCCTATGGCGAGCGCAAGCCGGCAGCCGGCATGAAGAGGATCCTGGTGGCGGGAGGCGGACCCGGCGGCATGAAGGCGGCAGCGGTGGCTGCGGAGCGCGGCCATCGGGTGACACTCTTTGAAGCGACGGACCGCCTGGGCGGACAGACGCTGCTGGCCCAGTCACTCCCGGGCCGCGCCGAATTCGGCGGCATCGTCACCAATCTCTCTCGGGAAATGGAGCTGGCCGGCGTCGAGGTCATCAGGAACCGCAAGGTGACGCGCGAACTGGTGGAAAGGGAGGCTCCCGATGCGGTCATCGTCGCCACCGGAGCGGTGCCGGCGCCGGTCGACATCGAGGGAGGCGACGACGCCCACGTCGTCGAGGCCTGGTCCGTGGTCAAGGGCGAGGCGAATGTCGGCGGCAACGTGGTGATTGCGGACTGGCGGTGCGACTGGATCGGCCTCGGTCTGGCCGAGCACCTAGCGCGCAATGGCTGCAACGTCACCCTGGCGGTCGATGGGTACATGCCCGGCCAGACGATCCAGATGTACGTCCGTGATCACTGGGCTGGCATTCTCCAGAAACTGGGGGTGAAGGTCATTCCCTACGCCCGCCTCTTCGGCGCCGATTCCGACAGCGTCTACCTGCAGCACGCCACCAGTGGCGAAGCGATGATCGTCGAGGACGTCGACACGCTCGTCACGGCTCTCGGCCATCATTCCGTGACCGACCTGGCCGATGACCTCGAGGACTGGACGGGGGAGCTTCACCTCGTCGGGGACTGCCTTGCCCCCAGAACCGCCGAGGAGGCTGTTCTTGAGGGACTCAAGATAGCCGCGGAGATCTAGCCGATGTCACTTCCCGAAGACGCCGCCGAGGTTCTCGATTTCTGGTTCAACCAGCTGACGCCGGAAGAGTGGTTCCAGCCAGGCGATGACCTTGATGAGACCATTGCCCGCAAGTTCGGCGGATTGCACGCCCGCCTGGGGCGAGAGGGCGTCCCGTCATCGTGGCGCGCCACGCCACGCGGTCGGCTCGCCGCCATCATTGTGCTCGACCAGTTCCCGCGGAACATCTACCGGGGCAAGGCCGCCTCCTTCTCGACGGATGACGCGGCTCTGGCGCTGGCGAGGGAAACCGTCGACGGCGGATTTGCCGACGGGCTTGAAGCCGTCGAACGCAAGTTCGTCTACCTTCCCTTCGAACATTCGGAGGATCCCGAAGTCCAGGACCGGAGTGTCCGTCTCTTCGCCACCCTGGATGATCCTCGCTCCCTTCATTTCGCGGAAGCCCACCGGGATGTCATCAGCCGGTTCGGCCGATTCCCTCACCGCAACAGGATGCTGGGGCGGGTCTCGACGGCCGACGAGGAAGTCTATCTGGCCGAACCCGGTGCCGGATTCGGCTGGCTTCCGCCCGATGATCCAGGCGACGGGGACAGCTCCTGATGACGGCTGGCCTTCTTGACGAACTGGTGGCCGTTGCGGGGAGGGCGGGCTCTGTCATCATGGACCACCATGGCCGTGCCTCTGCACGGCTGAAGGCGGACAGATCGCCGGTCACGGACGCTGACGAGGCTGCCGAGGCCCTTATCGTCGCGGCGCTCGAACGGCTTACGCCGGATATCCCGGTGGTCGCCGAGGAGATGATGGCCGGCACGGCTTCGGCCGGGGAAGCGGGAACCCGGTTCTGGCTCGTCGATCCTCTTGACGGAACGCGGGAGTTTCTTGGCGGCAACGGCGAATTCACCGTCAACATCGCGCTCATCGAGGAACGCCGGGTGACACTTGCCGTTGTCGGCGCTCCCGCCAGGGGCCTCATCTATGCCAGCGACGGTACGCGGTCCTGGTGTCGACGGGCCGAAGGCGAAACGGTCTCCATCCGCACCAGACAGCCACCGGAGAGCGGCATGACCGCGGCCATGAGTCGCTCCCACCGGGACAGGGACTCCGAAGCCTTCCTGGAATCCCTTCCCGTCACCGAGGAGATCATCGGCGGCAGTTCACTCAAGTTCTGCCTCCTGGCCGAAGGCAGGGCCGATGTCTACCCGCGCTTCGGTCGCACCATGGAATGGGATACCGCGGCAGGGCACGGCATCCTCGAGGCCGCCGGAGGTGTGGTGACGGAACCGGACGGGGGAGCGTTCCTCTATGGCAAGCCGGGATACGTCAACCCGCCCTTCGTCGCCTGGGGTAGTGCGCCGCCATGAATCCCGCGGTTCTGGATCGACTCAAGGCGATTACCGGACCGGCGGGCTGGCTCACCGATGCGGACGACGTCGCACCCTATGTCCGGGACTGGCGCAAGAAGTGGTCGGGCGCCACGCCGATCGTCATGCGTCCGGCCTCCGTGGAGGAAGTCTCGGCGATCGTCAGCACCTGCGCAGAGGCCGGGATCGGGATCGTGCCGCAGGCCGGCAACACGGGCCTGGTGGGAGGCGGCATCCCCGACGGCAGTCGCCGCGAGGTCATTCTCAGTGTCAACCGCATGACGAGGGTGCGAGCCATCGATCTGCAGAACAACGCCATCACGGTCGACGCGGGCTGCATTCTCCAGGATGTCCAGCAGGCGGCGCGCGATGCTGGCCGACTCTACCCGCTCAGCCTTGCCGCCGAGGGAAGCTGCCGCGTCGGAGGCAACTTGTCGACCAACGCCGGTGGCACCAATGTCCTGCGCTACGGCAACGCCAGGGACCATGTTCTGGGTCTGGAGGTCGTACTCGCCGACGGGCGCATCTGGAACGGCCTCAAGGGCCTGCGCAAGGACAACACGGGGTATGACCTCAAGCAACTCTTCCTCGGCACCGAGGGAACCCTCGGCATCATCACCGCTGCAGTCCTGAAGCTCTGGCCGCTGCCTCGTGACGAGGTCACCGCATGGCTCGGATTTGCCGGTCCCCGCGAGGCCCTGGCCATGCTCCAGCGCCTTCAGGACGGCACCGGTGGCCAGGTGACAGGGTTCGAGTACATGTCGGCAAGCGCCCTCGAGATGAACTTCTCGCAACTCCCCGTGAACCGGTCGCCGTTCCCGAGACAGTATCCTGCGTGTGTTCTCATGGAAGCCGCTTCGGGCGCGCCGGATGGCGACCTCAGACGGGTGGTCGAGGACGAACTGGCCAGGGGGCTCGACGAGGGCCTGCTGGCCGATGCCATCATTGCGGAATCGACGACACAGGCCCGGGCATTCTGGCAGATCCGCGAGGACATGCCGCAGGCCCAGACGATGATGAGCGGCAGCATCAGTCACGATGTCGCCGTTCCCGCAGGCTCCATTGCCGACTACCTCGATCAGGTCAGCGCCGAGATCGCCGCCAAAGTGCCCGAGGCCCGGATCATCCCCTACGGGCATCTCGGAGACGGCAACATGCACGTCAACCTCTATGCGGCGAACCCAGATGACGGCGCCGCACTCCTCGCCCGCGCCGGTGAAGTCAACGACATCGTTGAATCACTCGCCGTCGCCTTCGGCGGCTCGTTCAGCGCCGAACACGGCATCGGCCGCCTGCGCATGCGTCAGTTGGACGCCTACAAGGATTCCACTGAACTCGCTCTCATGGCGACGCTCAAACGGGCCCTCGACCCGGCCAACACACTCAATCCCGGAAAGGTGATCGCACCGGATCGTCTTGCCTGATGACCCCGTCGCCAGGGGCCCCCCTGTCAAGGCCAGGAGCGCCACCGGGAGCGGAATGTCTGCCAGTGCTGCCGTTTCGTGATCAGCCCTTGCCGCGCCACGGGATGAGCCACTGCTCGAGGCGGCGCATGATGAGTTCAATGATGTAGCCGATGATGCCGATCAGGATGATGCCGATCACCACGGTGTCGGTTTGCAGAAAGTTCTTGGCGATCATGATCATCGAACCCAGGCCCTTGTCGGCGGCCACCAGTTCGGCGGCGACGACCGTTCCCCAGCACACACCCATGGAGGTTCTCAGTCCGGTAAAGATCTCCGGCAGGGCGTTGGGGAGGATCACATGGCGCAGGATCTGCAGCTTCGAGGCACCCAGCGAATAGGCCGCGTGGACCTTGGTGATGCGCACACTCGACACGCCTGACCGTGCGGCGATCGTCATGATGAAGAGCGAGGCAAGGAACAGCAGAAAGATTTTCGCAAACTCGTCGATGCCAAACCACAGGATGATGAGTGGAATCAGCGCCAGGGGCGGGATCGGCCGCATGAATTCGACCACGGGATCGAAGAGACCCCTGCCAATGGAGGAAAGTCCCATGGCAAACCCGAGTGGTATGCCGACCAACGCTCCGTAGAACACGCCCGACAGCACCCGGTAGACGCTGATGCCGACATGGTCGTGAAGCGCCGTATTGCGGAATCCCTCGCCGAGGATCTTGACGAGGCGTTCCCACGTCCCGGAAATCGATGGCCAGTAGAAGGGCTCAATGAGTTCGAAGGCGGACGCAACCACCCACGCCAAGATGAGAACCGCCAGGGTCAGCAACGAATAGAACCGTCCCGAATTGACGGCTGTGGCATCGCCGAACTTGACGGTCTTCTGGCGGGTGAACGAATTGTCCGACAGGCCGAGCCAGATCGCCAGGCCGGAAGGTTTTTGCCGTGACATGGATCCCCTCCCCTCCGGCGGTCCTATGCGTTGTCGCCCATGATCTCTTCCTCCATGTCCCAGATCATGGAGAGGATCTCCTCGCGGGCCGCCACGAACTCGCTGCCGGCCTTGACGTCCCGCGCCGGCTTCTCGAGAGCCTCGTCGGCGAACGGCAGGCGAAACTCCTTTTCGATACGTCCAGGCCGGGGTGCCATGACGATCAGGCGCTCGCCGAGAAAGAGGGCTTCTTCCACCGAGTGGGTGATGAGAAGGATGGTCTTTCCGGTGTCCTTCCACAGCCTGAGGACCAGACCCTGCATCTTCTCGCGGGTCAGGGCATCAAGTGCGCCCAGCGGTTCGTCCATGAGAATGACGTCGGGATCGTTGGCAAGGCAGCGAGCCAGGGCCACACGCTGCTGCATGCCACCCGAGAGCTGGTAGACGGGCTTGTCGGCAAAGTCCACCAGACCGACGATACCCAGAAGGCGCTGCACGGTGTCGGCCGTTTCCGCACGGTCCTTGCCGCACATTCTCGGCCCGAAGGAGATGTTCTGGGTCACGGAGAGCCATTCGAACAGCGCTCCCTGCTGGAACACCATGCCACGCTCGGCGCCTGGACCCTTCACCGGCTTGCCGGCAACGCGGACCTCGCCCCTGGTCGGGGAAAGGAAACCCGCAATGATGTTGAGAAGGGTGGTCTTGCCACATCCCGATGGTCCGAGAACGCTCATGATCTCGCCCTTGCCGATATCCAGCGACACGTCGTTGAGCGCGTCAACCTCGGAATCGGGCAGGGTGTAGACCATGGAAATCCGATCGATCGCAATCTCTGCTGTCTCTGCCATCCGGATCTCCCCCTCGGGTCCGCCACGAACGGACGAACCGCCTGCAACGGGTCGGGAACCGGGCAACGCCATGCTGCCCGGTTCCCGGATTACTCAAAGGAAACTGTCGTCGACGAACTGTGAATAGTCGTCGAGACCGGTTTCCATATTGCCTGCCTCGACCATGACGTCGGCGACACCCTTTGTCATCGCCTGCACGCCACCACCAAGCCAGTTGGCGCCTTTCTGGTCAGCTGCGCTCGGGAAACCGAAGTTGGCGAGCATCGACCCGGCCGCATCCTCGTCCATGCCTGCGGCGCTGGCGATGGTCGCCAGGGCCGCACCCGGATCAGCCTTGTAGGCGGCATTGGCCTCCTCGGTGACATCCATGAAGGCCTGTACCAGGTCCGGATGCTGGCTGGCGAAGTCCTCTGTCACCGTGATGATGTCGAAGGTGTTGATGCCAACCGCTTCCTGTTCGGCCCCTGTCATCAACGGGAAGCCGACTTCCTTCATGCGGTCAATGGCGCCGCCGAAGGCACAACCCATGACGACGTCACCACGGATGAGGGCGATAGCGGCATCGGCCGGATTCATCTGCACCAGGTCGACCTTCGATGCATCCACACCGAGATGTTCAAGGGTGCGCAGCAGCTTATAGTGGGTGACATTGCCGATGGGCGTCGCCACCTTCATGCCCTCAAGTTCGGCGGCATTGTCCTGGGTGATGCCGGCATCCTCACGGATGATGCACAGGTCGTTCTCGGCATAAGTCACGGCAATCCCCACCAACTTCAGTGGAGCGCCATTGGAGACTCCGACCACAAACGGCACAAAACCCTGGCTGTAGGCGATCTGCACGTCGCCGGAAACCATGGCCTGGGTCATTTCGTTGCCGTTGCCGAAGGCGCGCCATTCGAGATCGACGCCCATCGCCTCGTCATAGGTCTTTTCAATCTGGGCGACCTGATTGGCGGTGGGCCACTCAAGGAAATAGGCCACTGTCACCGTATCACCGTGATCGGCGAATGCCGGGGCGGCGAGGGTGAAGGCCATGGCGGCGCCGGCAATAGCGCCTGTCACTCTGCCTGGAATCATGGGAATCCTCCTTGTCTGCCCGCAAACGGAGCGTTTTGGTGCAACGGCCCCTTCTCGCAACAAGTGACCGGGGGCGCTCCACCACTCTACGCATACAGGGCACCGGTCCTCAACAACGGATTCACCGTTGAAGAAGTCCGCCAAACCACCGTTCGACATCCTCAACCGTGTCGACATCTCCCAAAGTCGCGATCAGGGCCGTAGCGTACTCCGTGGGGATGTTCTCCAGCGTGTCGGCCAGGGCGTGGCGCGTGGACCAGCGGACCCGTGAGAAAATGTCGGAATCGCGCAGACCCGGAGCCAGTCCGACAAGCCAGTACCCGCCATCGTGTGCGGGCCCGAAGACCGCTTCATGACGTCGAAGGATCCTGAAGGCGCGACTGATGTGATGGCAATGCAACCCGGGTATGTCCGTGCCAACCATCACGACAGGTCCCGGCGGCAAGGCCGCAAAGGCGTTGTGCATCCGCTCGCCAAGGTCACGACCGGACTGGGCCATCGTCGCGAGTCCGCCAAACCGGCGCAGGCGCCGTTCCCCTGCCGATGGTGCGACAGCGACCACGGTCGTCCACGGTCCTCTGGCCACGCGCCGGAGCGTTCGCCGGAGCATGAGCCTGTAGACCGCAAGGGCGAAGCGGTCGCCACAGGCTTCGGCCAGGCGGGTCTTGACCTCGCCGGCGATCGCCGGGCGGGCCATCACGACAACGCTGCGCGTCGCCTTCATCCATACATCCTTGCGATCAGCGACGGCGGCACGCCACAGAAGTAGCAGGCAAGACAGAAAGCGTTCCTCATCACGCGGATGGCGTATCCGGACCGACGGTAGCGGACGGTGCTGGTATGCGCGGCGCACTCCAGCGTGACCAGCCGCCGACGGCCAATGCGCCGCACCATGTCGACGTCCTCCATGATCACCATGGGCCTGAATCCGCCCAGTGACTTGTAGAAGTCGGCGGAGATCAACAGTCCCTGGTCTCCATAGGGCAATCCCAGGAGACGGCTTCTCAACCGGGCACACCACTCAACGCATCGGGCCCATGGCGCCGGATCGTCGAGACGCAAGCGAAACACACCGGCTCGCCGATCACCGTCAGGACCGGCCATCAGATCCACAACAGCCTCTCGCCAGGCCGGCCCGGGAACCGTGTCGGCATGAAGAAACAGTAACCAGTCGCCCTTTGCGGCGGCGGCGCCGGCCGCCATCTGGATGCCGCGGCCGCGCCGTGCCGACATCACCGTCGCGCCTCTCGAGCGCGCCACATCGCTTGTACCGTCAACCGATCCCCCGTCGACGACGATGATCTCGCCTGGAGCAGCACCACCGAGGTTCAGCCGGTCGATGACGTCCCCCAGACCGGCTGCGGCGTCGAGAGCGGGAATGATGACCGAAAGTCTCTTCATCCGCGCCATCATAGCCCAATCCGGCTCTTGCCGGAGTGCTGTATGTTCTGGTATTGTTCTCTCCATGTCCAACCCTCGCCACCACAAAGGCCGTGCGGCCGTGACCAACCGGACCGGTCGCTTTGAAACCCTGCAGCGCGAAGCTTTCGATGACGGCTGGAACACCGTCGAGGAGGATCTTCCCCCCTTGCGGACCGAAGTGGCTGTCGATTCCAGCCGCAGCATCATCACCCGCAATTCGTCACCGGATATCCCCTTCGAGCATTCGATCAATCCCTATCGCGGATGCGAACACGGGTGCATCTACTGCTACGCGAGACCGTCACATGCCTGGCTCGGTCTTTCTCCCGGCCTTGATTTCGAAACGAAACTCGTGATGAAACCGGATGCCGCCCTCCTGTTGCGCCGACACCTCGCACGCCCCTCCTACCGGCCAAAGGTCATTTCAATCGGCAGCAACACGGATCCCTATCAGCCGATCGAGCGCCGCTACCGCATCACGCGCCAGATCCTCAAGGTCTTGAGCGAATGCCGTCACCCGTGCGGCATCGTCACCAAGTCGTCCCTCATCGAGCGGGATCTCGATATCCTGGCTCCCATGGCAGGAATGAACCTCGTCCGCGCCTTCATCTCCATCACAACGCTCGACCGCGACCTTGCAAGACGCATGGAACCCCGCGCGCCGACGCCCCTGTTGCGCCTCAGGGCCATCGAACGCCTGAGCGGCGCGGGGATTCACACAGGCGTCATGGTGGCGCCGGTCATCCCGGGACTGAATGACCACGAGATCGAGGCCATCATCAGGGACGCTGCCGCCGCCGGAGCGACGAGCGCCAGCCATGTCCTCCTGCGCCTGCCGCTCGAGATCAGGGATCTGTTCCAGGAATGGCTGATGACCCACGAGCCGGGCCGGGCAAGACGGGTCATGACGCTCATCAGGCAGTGCCGCGGCGGCAGGGATTACGATTCCGGATGGGGCAGGAGAATGACGGGAACCGGTCCGGTCGCGGACCTCGTGTCACGCAGGATCGCCATGGCGTGCAAGCGATACGGTCTCGATCGCCGTTCCTGGTCCCTCGACACGACACAATTCATTCACCCATCCGCCGATCCGCGGCAGCCGTCGCTCTTCTGAGACCGGTTGAAGCATGGCTTCCCTGCCTTATCGCCCGCCCGTTACGTGGTAGAGTCGGGCCATGGATCACGGTGACCAGCTGACCGACATCACGATCGTCGTGACCGCCGCACTCGCCTGTGGTCTGCTGCTGGGACGGTTCCGCCAACCGGCCATCGTCGGCTACATCCTCGCCGGTGTCGTTCTCGGCCCTTCGGTGATGGGTTTCGTCGAAGACCGGGAACAGATCAACTTTCTTGCCGAACTGGGCGTGCTGCTTCTCCTGTTCAGCATCGGCATGGAACTCGACGTTTCGAATTTCCGCTCCGTCATCAGGTTTTCCTTCATCGTCACCGGCCTGCAGATCGCCATCGCAACGACGGTCATCCTGCTCTGCTCCTGGCCACTGGGATGGCCGTGGGAACTGAGTGTTCTGGTGGGGTTTGGCGTGGCGCTGTCGTCCACCGCCGTCACCATCAAGCTCCTCGAGGATGTCGGCGAGATCGACAGCGAGACCGGCCGCCGGGCCATCGGGATTCTCATCGCCCAGGACCTGGCGTTCATCCCGATGATGCTGTTCGTATCGGCCATGGGGACGGAGGAGGACATTACGTTCAACTCCGTCATGCCGGTGATCGGGTCCATCCTGATCCTTCTTGTCCTGCTGTGGTTCCTCGCCCGCAGACGCGGCATCAATTTTCCCGTCGAGGCCTTGGCCCGAGGGCAGGCGGACCTGATCGCCGTCGGCGTGATGGCCCTGTGCTTCGGGGCGGCGGCAATCAGCGGTCTCTTCGGTATTTCGACGGCCTATGGCGCCTTCCTTGCCGGTCTGGTGCTTGGCGCCAGCACGGACCGGGCCACCCTTCTGCGCGTCACCCTGCCCCTGCAGGGCGTTCTGCTCATGGTGTTCTTCCTGTCGATCGGCCTCCTGATCGACGTCACGTTCATTCTCGAGAACCTTGAGGCCATCTTCCTCATGCTTCTTCTCGTGACCCTGGGCAAGACAGCCATGAACGTCGGCATCCTGAGGCTCCTGAAGGAGCCCTGGCCCCGCGCCTGGCTGGGCGGTGTCGCCCTGGGGCAGGTCGGGGAGTTTTCCTTCGTCCTGGTGGCCCTTGGCCTGTCGACCGGGGCGGTCGATCAGGAGGGCTATCGCCTGTTCATCGCCGTCATCGCGCTCAGCCTCATTATCTCGCCGGTGTGGCTCAACAGCGCCCGCAGGATCCAGTCTCTCGCCTCCAACGCCGAAACACTGCGCGAACTCATGGAGCGGCTCTATCCCTTTGCCGCCGTCAGCGCGGACCGTGGCATGGCATGGGTGCGCCGGACGCAAGCCGCTGTCCGTCGCCGCAGGCGTTCTCCGGCACTCCAGGACAAGAGGACCGATGGGCCCGGTTCCTGACTTCGAGCGGGAAGGACGGCTGCCGCAGCCTGTCGCAGGCGTCGACGAAGCCGGCCGCGGAAGTTGGGCTGGTCCGGTGATCGCAGCGGCGGTGGTCCTTGATCCGGGGAGAATTCCGGACGGCCTCGATGATTCAAAGAAGCTCTCGCCGTCGCGCCGGACGCAACTGATGACGCGATTGATGGATGCGGCCTTGACGGGTGTCGGCTGTGCCGGTGTCGGGGACATCGATCGCCTCAACATCCTCGAAGCCACCATGCTCGCCATGGCGAGGGCCGTGGACGCATTGCCGGTGGCGCCGGCACACGCCCTGATCGACGGCAACCGGGTCCCGAAGCTGGCTTGTCCCGCAACAGCTGTCATCAGGGGCGACGCTGCGTCTCTTTCCATCGCGGCGGCTTCCATCGTCGCCAAGGTGACACGAGACCGGATCATGGCCGATCTCGCCCACTCGTTCCCGGGCTACGGTTGGCAGCGCAACGCCGGATACGGAACGCGTGAGCACGCACGTGCGCTTGAGCACCTCGGGCCCACACCTCATCACCGCCGCTCGTTTTCTCCCGTCTCCCGCCTGGCGGCATCGACGTGATCGATGATCTTCCGGGTCATGGCGGGCAACGCCAGAGCCGGGAACGCCTCCCGAGCATGCCAGTTGCCACCGGAGGCCGGCACGGAACCCTGATGGCAGGCAATGCGGAAGATGACGGCGAGGTGGGTGAAGGCGTGCTCCACGGACCCGGCAAGGAGCGACCAGTTGCCCGCCCGGGGTGCATGGACGAGCGCATCATCCAGAGTCCAGGCATCGTCGCGCCAGGGAGTCGACGGAACCTCGAGCATGTCTCCCAGGAGGGACTGTCCGCTGCGCCTGTTCAGCATCACTCGGCCATCGGCGCTCTCAAGCCAGAAGGCGATGGCCTGGCGCCGGGGGCGATGCTTGCGGGGACTCCGGCGAGGCAGGCTGTCGACCAGACCGCGCTGTCGCGCGCTGCATTCCCCGGCGAGGGGACACGCGCCGCAGCGGGGTGCGCGGGGCGTGCACACCATGGAACCGAGATCCATGAGGGCCTGGGCAAAGTCGCCGGGCCGATGACACGGCACCATGTCCGAGACGGCTTCCGCCACGGTTCCCCGCAGGCGGTGAGCAGGTTCGTCAACCGCAAGGTAGCGGGCCATCACGCGTTCGACATTGCCATCGACCGCGGCTTCCGGCTGATCGAAGGCAATCGCCGCGATCGCTCCGGCGGTGTAGGCGCCTATGCCTGGCAGACCCTTCAGTTCCGCCACGGTCCCTGGAAACCGACCCGCGTGGTCACGCATGATCGTGCGGGCACACTCGTGAAGCCGCGCGGCACGGGCGTAGTAGCCGAGACCCGCCCACAGGGCGAGAACGTCGTCACGGTCCGCAGCGGCCAGGGCGGCGAGCGTCGGCCAGCGTTCGAGGAATCGGCGATAGTAGGGAATGACCACCGGCACCGTGGTCTGTTGCAGCATGACCTCGGAAAGCCAGACGCGGTAGGGACCGCCAGCGCCCCCGGCGCGCCACGGCAGGTCCCTGCCATGGCGGTCGTACCACGCCAGCAGGCGGTCACTGGGGCTCATCGCGTGCATCCTCCATTCTGCGCACGGTCATCACGGCATGCCTGACGGGAAGGACCGGGCGCGCAGCGCACAGGGACGGTTCGTCCATCTGGGAAGGATCCTGCCGCAGGCCGCGGGGCGCGCGTTCCGGCGCAAGGGATTTGCCCGCGCCCGCGTCTTCACCGACTGGGCCGACATCGTTGATCGCGACACCGCCGAGAACAGCCGTCCGGCAAGGATCTCCGGCAGCACCCTCACCGTCATCGTCACACCGTCCCACGCCCCCACGATGCAGGTCCAGGAGCCGGTCATTCTGGATCGCATCAACACGTATCTCGGAACCGGAAACGATCCCGTCATCGACCGCATCAGGCTGAAGCAGGGTTACATCGATTCTCCCCGACCGACGCGGCGGCGACGGGAGCAGCGGACGCTGGATGCCGCGGAGACGGCCCATCTCGAACGTCTTGTCGCACCCGTGCAGGATCCTGCGCTGAGAAAGGCTCTTCTCGATCTGGGACGCGCCGTCATCGCATCGGACAACGTTCGGACACGTGGAGGTGGTAGCGGAGGAGGGACTTGAACCCCCGACCCAGGGATTATGATTCCCCTGCTCTACCAACTGAGCTACTCCGCCCGAGAAGGCCCGGTGCATATACGGTCGGCATCCGGCAAAGTCAAGGCACTCGCGATGCCACGCGCTGCGGCGTGAACCGGCATGGCAATTGTTGCATGCCATTGATGAACAGACCGTGTTGAGCGCGCGCGCCATCGAGATCGATCTCGAGATCGGGCAGGCTCTCGAAGAGAACTCTGAAGAGGTGGTGCATCTCGCGACGGGCAAGGTGAACGCCGAGACAGTGGTGCGGACCGCCACCGCCAAAGCCGACATGATCGTTGGGAGAGCGGCGGATGTCGAAGCGCTCCGGTTGCGCGAAGACGGTCTCGTCCCGGTTGGCCGATATGTACCAGAGGACGACCTGGTCACCGGCGGCGATCGGCTGGCCGCCGATGACGACATCGCGTTCCACCCGGCGACCGAAATGAACGACCGGGCTGGCGTAGCGCACGATCTCCTCGATCGCTGATCCCGCCAGTTCCTCGTAGTCTTCCCGCCAGTCGCGCCACTGCGCCGGATGGCAGGCGAGAAAGTGCATGCCCTGGGCCAGTGAACTCGACGTGGTTTCGATGCCCGCGGTGATGAGAAGCTGGAAGTAGATGCCGATGTCGCGATCGGTGAGCCTGGCGCCATCGACCTCGGCGGCGACCAGGCGGCTCATGAGATCGTCACCGGGCGCCCGGCGGCGCTTCCGGGCAAGATCCTCACCGTAGAGATTGAGGGCGCGGAAGGCCTTCAACGCCTCCGCGGCCTCCACGGGATCGAGCGCCGTCAGGGTGAGTCGCGCCAGTTCATCGCGTTCGTCCCCGGCGGGAACCGACAGCATGTCGCAGATCACCGTCAGGGGCATGCGGTTGGCGATGTCCACGGCGAAGTCGCAGCAGCCGCGCTCGCTGACAGCGCCCACCACGGAGCGGGCCGCGGCGTCCAGGTCCTGCTCCATCTCCTCCAGGAATCGCGGCGTGAACACCTTCACCAGAATGCGTCGCAGCGCCGGATGGAGCGGCGCGTCGCGGTTCAGCATGCCGCCGATCTCGTAGGCCAGTTCCGGCCCCTCCGCCACCATTCCGGTGCCATGCTGCGACCGGAAGAGCGACGTCCTGCGTGAGACATCGCGGCACTCGGCATGGCGCGTGAGCGACCAGAAGGAGGCACTGCCATCCGGCATGATCTGACGGGCGACCGGCCGTTCGCGGCGGAACCGGGCGAACACCGCCATCCTGTCCTTTCGCCTCCAGAATGCGGGATCCGCAAGCCGGATCGTGTCGAGGTCTTCCGTCATGACCGCCGATGATGGCCTCATCGTTTCGCCGCGGGCAAGGGCTGCATGCTTCCTGGCCCTGGGCGGCCCCTCAGCAGGCGATGCCGTCACCTCGACTGAGACAATCATGTGGACCCCGGCCTTTCGAAGAACAGCGCTCCGCCACACCGGTCGAGGGTGGGTTCCCGGCTCGCGATCACCTCTTGTGGTCAGCCCTGGCGCTATCGACGGATCCGGCTCACGGGCAGGTTGACGGCTGAACCCTGCTTGAGACCCGCGGGAAGACCCCATCGCCGATCAGAGGATCGCGACGACGGGATCGATCCTGAAAAGGCCCGAACGCCCGTCCTCACGCACTTGTGCGGCAGAGCACTAGAATCCCGCGCGAATCTCGTCGAAGAGTGCGATGTGGCGCTGCTTCAGATCAACCGGCACGAACTGGTAGGTATGTGACCCGGCGAGCGACTCCTCGGGTGTTTCCAGTCCGTTACGAGCCAAAGTCTCCGGGCTCACGAGATCGTAGCTGTTCGTGTTGGCCGCACCCAGCGCATAGGCATCAATCAAGAAGGCACCGGCTTCCGGTGAACTGTTGGCGTTGATGAAGTCGTACACCAGTTCATCATCCGTACCCTCGCGGTTGGCACGCGAGAGGCCGCAGACATACGAGATGAGGCCTTCCCTGGGCTGGGCCCACTTGAACGCAATGCCCGACTCTATGAGCTGCGGGATCGCGGCCGACCAGGCGTAGGAAAGCACGACCTCGCCGGACGTGATGCCCTGAAGCGCTGTCGTCTGCTCGTTCCAGTAGAATCGTACGAGATCGCGCTGCTTGCGCATCAGGTCTTCGACCTTCTTGAGATCGTCGCCGTCCGGCGTGTAGGGATTGTCGGTGATGCCGGCAGCAAGTGCGGCGACCGGCACCACGGCATCCGTGGAATCCCAGATGGCCATGCGACCGGCATAGGTCTCGTCAAAGAACAGACCCCAGGACTCGGTCTCCGGAGTGATGTCGGTCAGGTCCGTGCGGTACACGAAGGACGTGAAACCGTAGTAGGTCGGCGTGTAGTACCGTTCGCCCTTGTCAAATGCGGCCGCCGGGCTGCGGATCGATTCGAAGGTGTCTTCAAGATAGATCAGACGAGACTCGTCGAGTGGCTGCAGACCCACGCGCATCCAGTTGGGCATGACGTCGATGCAGGGGCATACGACATCGGCTTCGAAGCCGGCCCGCAGCTTCTCGATGGCTTCGTACTCGTCGCCGTAGAAGGAAGTGGAGGGTTCACCCCACTTCTCGGCGAAGGCCGGGAACAGTTCCGGCGCCTCGAAGCCTCCCCACGTGAAGTACATCAGGTCTTCGCCGGACTGCGCCGCGGCGGGGCGCGCGACGACGGGGAATGCCAGGGGCACAACGCCAGCAAGGGCGGCGATCTCTCCGATCTCGCGGCGGGTCGCCTTGCCCTGCGCGATGCGGTCGATGGTGCGAATGAGCTTCATGCATTCCTCCCGGGCTTATGTTGACCGATCTGTCCACAGGGGGCCAGATGGCTTTGGTCACCATGGTGCCGTGCACTTGGGCCGGGTTTCAAGCAGCGCGTTGCTGGCCGGGCCACAGACGACAGGGTTCCGGTGCCTCAACGGAAGACGGCGCCATGACCCGCAGGGAAAGCAGATTGAGCCGCCAAGGCGGCATGCAGCGCTCCACCGCCCTGCTGCAAGGATGAGAGGAAGAGAGCCATTCAGCCCCACCCGTCATCAGGGGACGGGCGCCGGACCCCGGTGAACGCTACTGCGAGACGCGCGGGATGACCTCTTCGCCGATCAGACGGAAACTCCGCATGATGTCTTCGTGTGCAACGCCATCGATTCTCATGAGGATCTCGTCGATCCCCATGGCTTCGAGCCGCTCGATGCGCCGGACGAAGTCATCCGGCGTGCCGATCATGATCGACGGCGTCTGCGTGAGGAGATAGTCGAAGTCGTCCCGGTGGTCGATGAGGAGCTTCAGCTTGTCGTCGAGGTATTCGTAAGACTGCTGCTTGCCGAGAGGCACGTAGATGTCGACGAGGAACTGGTAGTAGCCCATGGCGACATCGTGAGCGATGCGGCAGGCTTCCTCGCGCGTTTCGGCGCAAAAGGCTGTCGCGACGTAAAGACCCATGTGCTCCGTCCGCCGCGGCGCCATGGAAGTCCCCTTCGCGAGACCGGCGCGATATCCGTCGATGCAGTCCTGCAGGTAGGAAAATCCGAAGTAGCTCTCGAAACACAGGGCACCGATACCTCGTTCGCCGGCTGCCACGTGGGACTGCACGCTGGAGGCCGCTACCGAAAGCGGGGGATGAGGTTTCTGCACAGGCTTGGGCACGATTTCCCGCGGCGGGATCTTCCACACCGGACCATCGTGTTCGAGCAGGTCGTCACAGAACGCCTTGACGATGACTTCGATGGAATCCGCCCACTGCTGGCGCGTGGTGGCGGGGTCGACGCCGAAGGCCTCAAGGGTGTGGACATTGTTCGAACGCGCCGTCGCCAGTTCCGCCCGTCCCCTCGAAACGATGTCGAGAGTCGCCAGTCTTTCGGCCACCAGGATCGGGTGGTTCCACGCCAGCAGCACCGCGCACATCACACGCAGCTTGATGTTCTCTGTGTGCTGGGCCACTGCGGCATAGAGAACTTCGGGTGCCGCCACGGCAAATCGCGGCGGAGAGAAGTGCTGTTCGGACGTTCCCCAGCAGGAAAACCCGAGCCTGTCGGCGAGTGCCGCCTCCTCGATCATCTCCCAATAGCGCTGGGCGACGTCGACACCCTCCATCAATTCCGCTTCCTGCAAGAGGCCGACCAGCATGGATTTCCTCATTTCACAGTTTTTCCCGATAGTGCAACCGTAATTCGCCGAATCGTCTTGCGTCAATGTCTTTTTTCGTCATACGGTCCTTTCTTCATACCGACCGGGGAACGACGATGGATCTCTATCGCGGCATGAATGCCGAAGAGCTGGAGTACCAGTACGAACTGCGCAGCAAGGAGGCCGATTTCGATGCCGTGGTGGCGCGCTGGCTCAAGCGCAGCGCGGCACTTCGTGACTCACGCGATGTGGCGATCGATCTCGCCTATGGCAGCGGGGACCGCGACCGGCTCGATCTCTTTCGCGCCGCCGCGGGCGGCCCGCTCCTCGTCTACATCCACGGCGGCTACTGGCAACGCGGCGACAAGGACATGTACAGCTTCGTCGCAGAGTCGTTCCTGGACGCCGGAGTCAATGTCGCAATGATCAACTACACGCTCACGCCGGCATGCCGCATCGGCGACATCGCGCCCCAGGTGCGGCGGTGCATCGCTTGGTTGTGGCGCAATGCCGGCGACCTTGGATTTGATCGCGAGCGTCTGTCGGTCATGGGACATTCCGCCGGCGGCCACCTGACGGCGATGATGATGGCGACAGACTGGCCGGCCCTTGACTCCGCCCTGCCCGGTGACCTCGTCCGGGCCGCCCTGCCGATTTCGGGAATTTTCGAACTCGAACCCCTGGTTCACACGTCGATCAATGCCGGACCAGGGATGGATGTCGCCGAGGCAAGGCGCGAGAGTCCCCTGTTCATGGAGATGTACGGCAACGCGCCCCACCTCGTCATTGCCGGCGGCGCCGAAACCCCGGAATTCACCCGCCAGTCAGATGCCTACTGCGACAGGTTTCGCACCGGGCGTCGAACAATGGAACGCTACGACGTTCCCGGTGAAAACCACTTTGGCGAACTCGAACGCCTGGCAGAGTCCACGAGCGAGGTGTTCTCCCGGTCACTGAAACTTGTCGATCGCTAGGGTGGAGAGGTCCTCGCTTCCGGGCGTCTTTCTCAGACAGGCGCCGGCCCTCGATCCCGCTGATCGCGCCATCGTCGAACACCTCCAGGAGGATGGCCGGCGGTCCTTCGCGCGGATCGCCAGGGCAACGGGTCTCGCCGAGAGAACCGTGCGCAGCCGGATGAGGCACCTCCTTCATTCCGAAGTCATCCAGATCGCCGCTGTGACCGACCCGCGCGCCCTTGGATACCACAGCTCCGCCCTTCTCGGTCTTGTCCTCGACCCTGCCGCACCGGCCTCCGAGACGGCCAGGAAACTGCTGTCGGTCGCCGTCATCGACTATGTCGTGGTGGCCACGGGTCGATACGGCCTTTTCGCCGAAGTCATCTGTCACGATCGCCGTGAACTGCAGGACGTGGTCGAGAACCGGATCGGCGGGATCGGCGGCATCCGGACCATCGAGAGCTTTCCCTACCTGTCGCTTCACTATCAGCTGGCAAACTTCGGAGCGGCGCGGCGCAAGTCCCCGCAAGAAGCAGGCGTGGTACCGCGCACCCTCACCAGAACGGACCGCGACATCGTCAAGGCACTCTCGGAAAACGGGCGCATGCCCCTGCAAGCCGTCGCTGACAGGCTCCGAATCTCGGAATCCCAGGTTCGCAACAGGTTCAACGCCATGGCAGCAGACGGCGTCGTCAGCGTCATTGCCATCGTCAACCCGATGAGTCTGGGCTACGGAACCGTCGCCTGGGTCGCGGTGCGTGTCGGCGGCGGTGTTCCGGCGCGCGATGTCGCCGACGGCCTGTCAGGCCTCTCCCATGTCACCTACGTCGCAATCTGTGCCGGACGTTTCGATATCTTCTCGGAGGTCGCCTGCCGCGACGAGGCGGAGCTTCTGGCCATCATCGACCATGATATCCGGCCTCTTGACGGCGTCATGTCGATCGAGGTCTCGATCTACCAGTACCTTCACTACAAGCGGCTCACGCCCATTGCCGCGCCTTCCGATTCTAACTTACGGATATAGATGAGAGATGTTTTTGCGAATTGCAGCCAAGTCGAGGCACTGGCTGTGGCGAATTCTTCAGATTGCGACCGTCCTGACGGCGGTCGCGAATGTAGTCGCGTTCACCCAAGGACCGTTCGTGGAGCCTTGGGTTGTCCGGACAAAGGCCGAAGCACTCCTTGCCCTGGATCGGGCGATCGTCGGACAACTGACCCCCGAGTGGGTCGGCGCGGAACTCGATGCAGCAGTCGATGGCGAAGACCTGGCGCGAGCGCAACTCCTGCTCGAACTCGTGGAACGCCACGAAGTTCCGGTGCCCAGACTCCAGATCGACAGGGCCAGTAGCTACGTGGATCGCGAGACAGGACTCGTGGCACAGCTGAAAATGTGCTCCTCGTGTTTCGCCGATCCTGCGAACTGCAAGACCCCTTCGGTGTTCCTTGTCTGCAACCTGCCTGTCGAACTCACGGTGATCGGCGATGCCAGAACCTTGACCGAGGCAGGAGCGGATGTCGTAGCAGGCGATCCGGTGGATCGGATCGACGTGGCGTTGGCAACGGTCGGCATAGGAGCGAGCGCCCTGGCGCCGTTCACCGGTATGACCAGCTATTCGGTCAAGTTGGGGGCAACGGCTCTCAGGGTGGCGCGCCGTATGGGTATCCTTGGCAAAGGCCTGGGCCGGGCACTTTCGAAGGCATCCGACATACCGTTCCGATGGAACAAGCTCGACGAGTTCGCCACGACAGGGAACCTGGATCTCGTGACCGATTCACGACTGCTGCGGGAACTGGCCGATATCGCCGGGGATTTTGGGACGGTTGGCAGGTACGCAAATCCGAAGGACACCGTCTTTCTGCTCAGGCATGTCGAGAATGTCGAGGATGCAGCCGGGCTCGCCCAAGTGTCGAAAGTAGCGGGCAAACGAACCCGGGAAGCCGTTGAAGTGCTCGGACTGCAAAAGGCAGCAAAGACGATAAAGCGTCTCTCAGATTTGGCCATACTGACGATCGGTCTGCTATGCACCTTGGCCGGACAGATACTTGCCCTTACGACACCAGTGTCCCTGCGCTTGTTGCGTCGTGTTGTGCAGCCTGATCGCGGGTAGCCGAAAGGAGCCGCAGACATCGCCGCCCGAACCTGAAGGCTCGGTCAGATGCCCGCTTCGGCATGCTGCTCCAGGTTGTCGGTAATGTTGTGCCACCCGGCCTTGGATCCGACGAAGAGGTGGGCGGCGGGCCTGATGCCTGGGTCATCCTCGAGGATGCCGAGGGGTATGATGGCGATGGCGCGATCGCTGTCGACACGTGGCATCTTCGATCCGCACAGATCGCAAAAGACCTGGGTGTGGTAACGGGCGCCTGGCACACGGAAACTCTTCAGGTGGTCTTCGCCTTGCGTGAACTCCACGTGTCGGAGGTCGATCAGGGCATCCGATGAATGGGCTGCAGCGCGTCCCCGGCGACAGCGACCGCAATGGCAGTTCCAGGCCGACGTATAGGGACCGGTCGTCTGGAAGGCGACACTGCCGCACATGCACCAGCCACGCACGATTCCAGGTGGCGGCGGCGGTACCGGATCTTCCTCGACCCTCGGATAGCCGGTCTCCGGGGGATAGTCGTCATGACGGGGGAGGTCTCCCGTCACCTGGTGCCAGGGCGCGCCATGGGGAACGAAGATGTTGCAGTCCGACGGCCTGCCGTCGTCATGGCAGCCACCGGGCGCAATGGCGGGCTGGTCGTCCTCCTCGCCGGCATAGGGAACCACCGAGCCGCACTCTCCGCAGAACTTCCGGACCAGCATGTGGGACGAACGGTAGTCGACCGTCAGATCTTCGCCCCCGGTCACGCCGATTTCCCCCTGGCGCACGAACCAGTATGTTCCGAAGGCCGTTCCATGGGCCTTGCGGCACAGCTTGCAGTGGCAGTTGAAGGCCTGGAACGGTTCAGCCGCGAGTTCCCAGGTAACGCCCCCGCACAGGCATCGTCCTGTGTTCATGCCTTCCTCCGGGTCAGATGGTCCATGTTTCGCTGAAGGGCCTCAGTTCGACCTCGTTGCTCCATGCCGAAGGCGGCTGGCGATGTACCCACCAGTAGGTTTCGGCCACGCCGTCGGGATCGGCCAGACCGGTCGGGTCATCATAGACGTCCCGCATGACCGGCACGTCGAGGTCACAGTCGAGTCTCATGTGGACGACATGGACGCCGTCCCGTGCATGGGCCTTCGCAAGGCACTGCGCCAGGCCCCGCAGGGCGAACTTGCCGATGGCATAGAGTGGATGGGTGGCGGAACCACGAAAGGCGGCGGTGGCACTGGAAAACATGATGGTGCCGCTCCCCCTGGTGCGCATGGCGGGCAACACCGAGCGGGCCGCCGCGAAGGCGCCCATCACCTCCACATGGAAAACCTCCTCGAGCTGGGCGTAGGTCATGTCCAGGGGATCGCAACGGGTGAAGTCTCCGCGGGCGTTGTAGATGAGGGTCTCGATGGCGCCCATCTCCTCTGCCACCTGCGCCATGGCGTCCTCCACGGTGACCGGACGGGTGGCGTCTGCGGCAATGAACCGCACGTCCACGGTGCCGTTGGCGGCCCGTGCGTGCTCGAGGGCCACCGCGCTGCCTGAGCGTGTCCGCGACACCAGAGCGATATCACAGCCGCCGGCGGCGAACCGCGCCGCAAGCGAGCGGCCAAGACCCTCACCGGCTCCGACAATGACACAGACTGGACGTTCGCTCATGATCTCGATCATGGCACAGGCGGTGGCGGCATGACATACCGGAGAACGGGACCAGCCCGTCCTTTGTTCGAGAGTCACTTCCTGCTGGTTCAAGAGCTTCGATCTGCTCTATCATGCGCACGATTCGAGGATCGCGCCGCGACTCGGATGTGACTGCCGGAGGATCCCTTGATGGCGATGGAGCTTCCAGTCTTTGACGCGGCGACGCCAGCACCTGCTGTCGTGACTGCCCTGCGCACCGTCGGCGCGGCGGTCGTGACCGACCTTCTCGACGTCGAAGCCGTGGACCTTTGCGCGGCGGAAATGCGCTCCGAATTCGACCAGCGCGGGCGCCAGCAGGAGAACGATTTCAACGGCTATAGCACCTTGCGAATCTCGAGTGTGCTGGGCTACGCACCTGCCGCGGCCAGGATGGTTGGCCATCCACTGGTGCTGGAAGTGGCTGATGCCGTCCTTCTTCCGCATTGTTTTGCTTACCGGATCGGCAGCGCCACAGGGATCGAGATCCTCCCCGGCGAGAGCGACCAGGTTCTCCACCGCGACGACACGATCTATCCGATCCGCATTCCGGGCATGGAATTCCAGATTGGCGTGATGTGGGCAATCGACGATTTCACCGAGGAGAACGGCGCGACCCGCGTTGCCCTGGGAAGCCACCGCCTCGCCGACTATGAAAGTCCCGCTCCCTCGTCCGTCGTGCAGGCGTCCATGCCCAGGGGGTCGGCTCTCTTCTACATGGGTTCCTTGTGGCACGGCGGCGGAGCCAACCGATCGAACGGACCGCGCATGGGTCTCATCAACACCTATGCGCTGGGTTGGCTCCGACAGGAGGTGAACCAGTACCTCGCCGTACCGCCGGAGGTCGCGGCGCGCTACGACAAGACCATCCGCCGGCTTCTGGGCTACGCCAAGCACGGCGACATTCTAGGCTACGGACACCGCATTGGCGCATCGCGCATCATAGGTGAGCCCGAAGGCGAACTCGATAACGGTCTCGACGTCTGGGTCTGGGACTGACGGGACCACCAAGGCCGCCCGTCTTCAAAAGCTCCCCGCTTCAGGAGCATGATCGAGAATGTCCCGGGGATAGTATTCGGACTGATGCGACGCCGGCCGTGCGCCCCAACCGTATTCGATCATCCAGCCTGAGGGATTGCGGAAGTAGAAGGAGTACATCTCGTCGTTGGCGTGACGGCCGGGCTGCAGCTCGACCGGAATCGCGTTCTTGCGCACCAGTTCGTAGGTCAGCCCGACATCGTCCATGTTGTCAGCCTCCACCATGATGTGATTGACACGCTTGTCCCGGCTGCCCATGCCAAAGGCGATGGTGTGATCGCGCTCGTTGCAGTGCATGAAGGTTGGCGCATTGTCGAAGGAGCCGTCTTCCGCAGGATACTCCGCGCCGCCACGCATGCCGAGCAGCGTGTAGAAGCGCCACGCGGCCTCGACGCCGGGCTGGTGCAGCACGCAGTGGCCCAGGCCTGCCGCGCCGGTCCTGAAGCGGCCGTGCATGGGCCTCCCCGGATGGAACGGCCGGTGGCGGTGCACCTCGGGACCGTGGAAGATCTCGACCGGCACGCCCGAGGGATCCTCGAGCTTCATGACGGCTTGAACCCGACGTTCGGCCGCCTCGTCGCGCGAGCCGACGCGGACGGCAAGGCCTGCATCCTGGAGCGTTGCAACCATGGACTCGAACTCGGAGCGGCCCGCAACGCGCAGCCCGAGATAGGCGAGGTCGTCGCTGCCGTCGGCGATCAGGCGGATACGGTGGTGCCAGTAGTCCATGCGCAGGTAGCAGGTCTCGGGCGTTTCGCCTTCGACCAACTCCAGGCCCACAACCTCTGTCGCCATGTGCGTCCAGGCATCGAGGTCGCTTACGCCCAGACCGAGATAACCGAGTTCCGTAACCTGAACCATGTGTACCTCCACACGTCGTCGCCGCATCCGAGCCGGCCAACACCGGCCATGACGGCCCGAGGCCTGTCAGTCATGGACGCAGTTGCTTCATCTCTGATAGATCAATGTCCATTCCCGTCGCAAACGTACCGCCCTGGAGTCTTCCATCATGCCCATAGTCGCGCCAACGTCCATTCGGCCAGCGCGCCATTACGTCGGTGGCCGTTTCGAGGATTCCGAATCAGGCGCGACGCTTGATGTCATCAATCCGGCTACGGAAGCGATCACGGCCCGGACAGCCCGTGGCGATGCCAGAGATGTCGAGCGCGCCGTGCGCGCGGCGCGCGAATCCTTCGAGGACGGAGCGTGGTCTCGAGGCAGGCCATCATTCCGGCGCGAGGTTCTGTTCCGGGTGGCCGATCTGATCGAGAGACGCTCCGACGAGATCGTGACTGTCCAGGTCGCCGAGATGGGCGAACCGGTGGGGCCGCCCTCGGAGGGTCCCGACTTCTACGTGGCTCGCTCCGCCCAGAACTTCCGATTCTTCGCAGAAGAGCAGGAGCTCGTCGGTAACCAGTCGTTCAATCGGGACGACACGCTGGTGACCTACACCATGCTCGACCCGGTTGGCGTCTACGCGCTCATCACGCCGTGGAACGGGCCCTTCATGCTCTCGACCTGGAAAATGGCGCCTTGCCTCGCCTACGGCAACTCGGCGGTCCACAAGCCCTCCGAACTGGCGCCGCTCTCGATGCCGATCCTGTGCGAGATCTTCGAGGAGGCTGGTCTTCCCGCAGGCGTCTACAACGTCGTGCACGGCTTCGGGGCTGAAGCGGGCGGGCCTCTGGTGGAGCATCCAGACGTCTGCGGAGTCTCGTTCACGGGTTCGCCCGCGACGGCCCGGGACATTTCGCAAAGGGTGGCGTCGTCTCTCAAGCGCACGTCCTTCGAACTCGGCGGCAAGTCGGCCAACATCATCTTCGCCGACGCCGACCTCGACCGCGCTGTTCCCGAAGCCGCCGCGGCTATCTTCGGCACGTCGGGCCAGTCCTGCGTCGCGGGCTCGCGCATCCTGGTGCAGCGACCGATCTACGATGAATTCCTCGAGCGCTTCGAGGAGGAGGCAGCGACATGGAAGGCCGGCGACCCGTTCGATCCCGGGACGCGCCTCGGGCCCCTCGTCTCGAAGGGCCAGTATGACCGGGTCATGGGCTATCTCGATCTCGCACGCGAGGAAGGCCGGATCCTGTTCGGCGGGGGCCGCCCGGACGGTCTCGACACCGGGTACTTCATCGCGCCCACGGCAGTCGTGGATGTCGAGAACGACGCGCGCATTTGCCAGGAAGAGATATTCGGACCCGTTGCGGCCGTAGTGCCCTTCGACGATGCGGACCACGCGCTCCGACTCGCCAATGACTCGGTCTACGGCCTGGCGGGCTACATCTGGACCGGTAGCCAGCAGACCGCGCACGACGTGGCTCACCGCCTGGAAACGGCGATGATCTGGATCAATTCAGGCTTCTCGCGCGACCTGCGCCAACCGTTCGGCGGCATGAAGGGCAGCGGCCACGGACGCGAGGGTGGCGGCTACAGCCGCGAGTTCTACACCGAGACGCGCTTTGCCTCGTTTCCGCTCACGCCGCGACGCCGGCATTGAGTCATGGCCATGAACGACGATCAGCGGCACGCCGCCGCGGCTGCGCTCTACCGGGCCGAGCGCACGAGCCAGTGGATCGAGCCGGTTACGGCGACATGGCCCGGTGCCTCGATCGAGGACGCCTATGCGATCGGTCAGCTTGTCACCGACATGAAGGTCGCGGATGGGCGCGCGATCATGGGCCACAAGATCGGCTACACCTCAGCTGCCATGCGCGAAGCCTTCGGCGCGACGGAACCGGACTATGGCACGCTGTTTGACGACTGGTTCCTCGATGACGGCGCACGAGTCTCCATGGCCACGCTCAACCGACCCTGGATCGAGATCGAGATCGCCTTCGTGCTGAAGCAACGACTGGCAGGTCCTGCCGTCGGTGCCGCAGACGTGTTGGCTGCCACGGACTTCATCGCACCCGCTATCGAGCTCGTGGACAGCCGCTTTACCTATGACAGCCCCGAAGGCGCCGTGATCGACAGCATCGCCGATGCCGCATCGTGTGGCTTCGTGATGGTCGGCGGAGGCCGGGCGGCGTTGAACGAGGTCGATCCGAGTCAAATCAAAGGCACGCTCTCCATCGACGGCGAGGCAGTGGCGTCCGGTACGGGCGCGGCCGTGATGGGCAACCCGGTCAACGCCGTCGCCTGGCTTGCACGCAAGCTGGCCGGCTTCGGCGTCGTCATGGAGCCGGGACATGTGGTTCTTTCGGGCTCCTTCATCGCCGCCAGCCCCGTGGTGGCCGGCAACGCGGTTACGGCAGACTTCGGCATGCTGGGACAAATCCAGGTGAGCTTTACCGATTGATGGCGATCAGCCCTCGATGTAGGCGATGAAGTCGCAGCAGACCCGGATGCCGCTCTTGTCATCGGGCACGACCATGGTATGGCGCGACGGGCGAGAGGCCGGTTCCGGGAAATGCTCCTCCCACACCGCGTTGAGCGCCCCGAAGATCTCCGAGGGATCGGGGGCATAGAAGGTCATCTTCGCCACGTTGTCCCAGGCGCCTCCCGCCTCGGCGAGCATGGCGCCGACATGATGGAAGAGATTGGCGATCTGACCGCCGATGTCCGGCGGAAGCTCGCGCGTGCCCGGATTGAAGGGTGCGGTGATGCTGCAGGTCACCAGCGGACCGATACGCGTTGCTACGGGGATCGGCGTGAGATGGCTCAAGGACTCGATGTGAATCGAATGGCGTGGCATGATCGTCACGCCTTCCGTTCGGCGAGCCAGGCCTCGAATTCGGCGCGGGCCTCGTCGGCAAGCGGAAAGTAGCGGTCGACCGCCGCACCCTCGGCAATGCGCTTGAGCGCGAACTCCTCCTCGATCTCCATGGTCATGGAGGCATCGGCAATCTCGTCGGCCATGGCGCGCGGGATCACCACGACACCCTCGCCATCTCCCACCATCACGTCGCCGGGCATCACCGTTGCACCGGCGCAGGCGATGGGAAGCTGGGAGTCGACGGCGACATGCCGGCGGCTGAGCAGCGCCGCATTGGACGAGCGGTGGTAGACGGCGAAACCCAGCGCCTTGATGGCCGGAGTGTCTCGCAGCGCTCCGTCCGTGACGACCCCGGCCCCGCCGCGCTGCTGGACACGGGAGGCGTAGATGTCACCGATCGTTCCGGCATCGGGCTCGCCGCGGGCATCGATCACCAGGACCTCACCCGGCTCGATCGCCTCGACCGTGCCTGGTTGCGGATCGCCATCCAGCAGGTCGTAGAGATCAGGACGGACCGGCAGGTATCGCAGGGTCCGCGCGGTGCCCACCATGCGCTGGTCGGCATGGAGCGGCTTGAGGTCATTGAGAAAACAGTTCTGCAGACCGCGTTTCTGAAGCTGGCTCGTGATGGTGGCCGTCGATACCGCCGACAGCCGGGTCTTGAGGTCGTCACTCAGCATCCCGAGTCCTTTCGATTGTCATGTTTCCGCACCGAGCGCCTGCGTCAATCTGCCGACCAGGCGACCTCGAACTTGCGACTGAGAAGGAGCTCGCCGTCCTCGAGACCCTCGTCGTCGTGGGGCAGGAGGTACGGATCGGTCCATCCGGGTCGGAACTTCAGGCGCATGCTGTCGCCGATCCAGCGTGTCGAGTAGGCGACCCGGTTGACATCCGGCGAGGCGTTGCCGCCGGAACTGTGCATGATGCGTGAATTGAACAACGCCGCATCGCCCGCCGCATAATCCCATTCGAGAACCTCATACTCGTCCGTCAACAGGTGGTAGGGCGGCGCCTCGGCCCGCTCCGTTTCATCGGCCACGGCCTTGGTCACGTCATCGCCTTCGCCGAACGCGGACTGGGAAAAAAGCGGACCGCGATCGGTTCCCTTGACGAACTTGAGCGCACTGCTGCCGGGCGTGCAGTCGGTCAGGCTGAGCCAGATCGAGCAGATCTCGTCGCCATCAATCGGCCAGTACGCGATGTCCTGGTGCCAATAGTGGTCGATCATCGTCATGGGCGCGCAGACGAAGATCTGATCGAAATAGAGGCGGACCCGGTCGACGCCGAGGGCTTTCCCGGCCTGTTCTGCGATCGACGTATCGAACGCAAAGGCGCGAAACACGTCCTCGCTTTCGAAGAGGTTCTGATCGGAGAGAAAGCGTCCGCTCTCGCTCATTTCGTAACTTGCCTCGCCTGGCGCCTCTGCCCGGCGCAACGCCGCTTCGAGAAGTCTCTCGACCGCCTCCGAATCAGCGAAACCGGGCAGGTGCGCGACACCCTGCTCACAGAATGCCCGGCACTCGTCATCGGTCAACGGACGAACATTCACCAAAGCTCTCCCCGGACGTTCCGGTCATACGGCGCCGGACACTTTCGATCATGGAGCCTGCGCCGCTCTCGCACAACTCATCGATCGCCCCAGGGTGATCTCCCGACCCGCGGGAATCCCCGAGGACTCGGAAACACCGGGCGCAGTTGCGGGAGGCCTTGCCCTCGATGCCGAAGCCTCTTCATCAGGCTGGTGGTCCGGAGCCATGATGGCTGAGCGCACGAGCCTATCGCGTGACGCGTGGTTGTCCGGTCGCCGCGATTTGGCAATGATGCCTGCTGGCAACAGCACTGTTTCTCAGTCAGATGGCGGCAATCGAGACACTCCTTGACGAACTGAAGACCAACGCGGAACGCCCCTTCGCCGAAGCGCGGGCGGCGCCTCCCGGCATCTATTCCAGCGAGGCGTTCCTGGCCCTGGAAAAGGAGCGGGTCTTTTCCAGGGAGTGGATCTGTGCCGGCCGGGCCGATGCCATTCCGGAAAGGGGCGACTATCTCACCTTCAGGCTCGTCGACGAGCCGATCTTCATCGTGCGCGACCATGCCGGAGAGGTCAGGGCCTTCGCCAACGTCTGCCGGCACAGGATGAGCCTGCTCCTTGCCGGACGCGGCAACCGCAAGGTCATCACCTGCCCCTACCATGCCTGGTCCTACGGCCTCGACGGCCGCTTGCGCCATGCCCCGTGGATGGACGAAAGCCCGGCCTTCGACAAGCGCGACTACTGCCTCACCCGCGTACGCTGCGATGTCTGGGATGGCTGGATCTATGTCACGCTCGATCCCGACATTCCGCCGCCGGATGAGCTGTTTCGACCGGTGGGGGAGATCGTCACGGGCCGCTACCGCTTCGCCGACTACACCGAGACCTTCCGCGAAGAGCATGTCTGGGAGACGAACTGGAAGATCCTCGCCGAGAACTTCATGGAGAGCTACCACCTTTTCCAGCTCCACCGCGGAACCATCGGCAACCAGTCGAAGATCGGGGAGATGGAGATGCCGGCGGGGGGCGCGGTGTTCAACTATCACTGGATCACCAAGGAATCCGACTTCCCCCTTGCCAACGCCCATCCCGACTGCACCTATCTCGAGGGCGAGTGGCGCCGGACCACGGCGCTGATCACCATCTACCCCAGCCACATGATCACCCTGACTCCGGGGTACTTCTGGTATCTGTCACTGCAGCCGGAAGGCGCCGGCAGGGTGAGGATTCTCTACGGCGGCGGCATGGCGCCCGATTTCATCAACGATCCGCGAGGGGCCGAACACGTCGCCGAAGCCAAGAGGATTCTCGATGCCGTCAACGAGGAGGACCGGGTGGGGACCGAAGCCGTGTTCAACGGCACCAGGTCCGGTTTCGCGCGTCCCGGGCACCTGAGTTATCTGGAACGCCCCAACTTCGAGTTCTGCCAGTATCTCGCGCGCCGCATTGCCGGCAGCACTGCCATGCCGGACAAACCCGACTCCATGGGAGGAAGCTGACATGTTCATCCGCACCCTTGACGAGCGCCGTCGTGCCGGCGCCGAAAAGGTCCTGAGCGAAGGCAGGGTTCGCTCGACACGCTTTCTCACCATCCCCGACGGCTTGGGTTTCACCATGTCGGACGTGCGGGTCGCCGGCGGCATGTCCAGCGTCCTGTGGTACAGGCACCACTGGGAAGCAAACTACATTGTCGCCGGCACGGGCTCGGTGCGAGACCTTGAACGGGACCGGAGCTGGCCGCTGTCTCCGGGCACCCTCTACACGGTCGGACCAACCGACCGGCACCTCGTCGATCCCGACGATTCGCTCCACGTCGTCAGTGTCTTCAATCCACCCCTTGTCGGAGACGAGGCACACGACAGCGACGGCGCCTACCCGCCGACCGGTCCCGTTCCCGAAGGCAGGGAATCCATGTTCGTGAGGACCGTCGACGAACTCGTTGGCCAGGGACGCGGGCTCGTGGTCGCTGGTGGCAGCGCAAGGACGGTGCGCATGCTGTTGCGAGAGGATCGCGTCGGGTTCTCGCTCAGCGACGTCCGCCTGGCGGCCGGCAATCGCAACGTCCTGTGGTACAAGCACCACTGGGAGGCGAACTACGTTCTCGATGGCACGGGAGAGGTCACGGACCTTGGCTCCGGAGAGACTTGGAGCATGGAACCGGGAATGATGTACTGCGTCGGTCCCGAAGACCGCCACAGCATGCATGCCCGAAGCGATCTTCACCTGCTGTCCGTCTTCTGTCCGGCGCTGACGGGAGACGAACAGCACGACGCCGAGGGCACCCTGGCCGCCAGCGGCGATCCGCTGCCTCCCGGTCCGGGCTCGCCGGCGTCAGGCGGCGAGAGGGCGTGACCCTTTCAACGTCACGCGATGCATGATCCGGTCGTGGCGACCATAGTCGAAGGCGGCGTAGTGCATGGTGCAGCGGTTGTCCCAGAGCGCGACATCGCCTCTCGACCAGGACCAGCGCATCTGGAACGAAGCCTGTTCGCAATGTTCGATCAGGAGGTTCAGCAATCCTCGGCTCTCGATGTCCGGCAGTCCGAGGATCCGCTGCGTGAAGGCGCGGTTGACGAAGAGCGCCCGGCGGCCTGTCTCGGGGTGACGCACCACCACCGGATGCACGCATCCCGTGTGCTCGCGCTTGAGATTCTCCAGACGCCGGCGCCCGTCCGGCGTACCCGGATCGAGAAGGTAGGGGGTGAAGTTGGGAATGCCGTCGTGGAATGCTTCCAGGCCCTCGATTGCCGTCTTCAGGCGCGGTGACAGTGCGTCGAAAGCGGCCTCCATCGACGTGAAGAGCGTGTCACCGCCGAAAGGGGGCAGGGTTTCGGCCCGCAGCATCGAGGCCGCCGGCGGCGTCTCGTCAAATGTGACGTCGCTGTGCCAGATGGCGTTGAACTTGCCGCCACCATCACCCTTGCGACTCGCCGCGATCATGACGGCGGGATTGTCGGGGTGGCGTTCAAGTCCCGGGTGCGGCGGGTCAATCTCGCCAAAGCAGGACGCCACACGCACCAGTTCATCGGCCGACAACTCCTGGCGTGGAAAGAACAGGACCTTGTGTTCGAGCCATGCCTCGCGCAGGGCGGCGACCTTGCCGTCATCAAGATGCCTGAGATCGATCCCGGAGATCTCCGCACCGATATGACCGGCCAGAGGCCGGATGTTGCCCGTGACCACCATGTCCGGTTCCTCCCGTCAGGAGCAGAGATCGGCGCTCACGCGCCGTGGCATGGAACTCTGATCTGTCTCTCTTTCGATCCAGCCGCCACCGAGGAGGCGGCTGCCGTCATACATGACACAGGCCTGGCCCGGGGCGATGGCCTCGGCGGGCAGGTCCAGTTCGACCCTGGCGCGATTGTCCCCGAGAGGCAGCACGCGCGCCGGAAGTCGCTCCTGGCGGGAGCGCAACTGGACGCGGCATTCCACGCCGTCCCGAGGCAACGCTCCCCGAGCGAGCCAGTTGACGTCGCGCATGGTGAGAACCGATGAAAGAAGGGCCTCGCGGGGACCGACGATCACCTGGCGGCGTTCCGGATCCAGGCGAACGACAAAGAGCGGTTCACCCGTCGCGATGCCGAGCCGCCGTCTCTGCCCGACGGTGTAATGGGCGATTCCGTCGTGGTGACCCAGAACGCGGCCGGAAAGATCGACGATCGTGCCCGCCTCCATGGCGCCGGGGCGCAGGCGGTCGACGACATCCGTGTAGCGTCCCTGTGGCACGAAGCAGATGTCCTGGCTGTCCGGCTTGGCAGACACCGGCAGTCCGAACCGCCTGGCGCAGGCGCGCACCTCGTCCTTGGTCATGCCGCCCAACGGAAACCGCAGGCCCTGCAACTGGTGCCGGGTTGTTCGGAAGAGAAAGTAGCTCTGGTCACGGCCGGCTTCGGCGCCGCAGTGGAGTTCCGGCCCGTCGCGCCCCTCGATGCGCCGAACGTAGTGCCCTGTAGCCAGGCAGCCTCCACCGAGATCCCGCGCCGTCGTCAGCAGGTCGGAAAACTTGACCCCCTGGTTGCAGAGCACGCACGGGACCGGCGTTTCACCAGCAAGGTAGCTGTCGGCGAACGCTTCCATCACGGACGTACGGAACCGCGCCTGGTAATCGAGAACATAGTGCGGGATGTCGAGCATCGCCGCCACGCGGCGGGCGTCGCGGATATCAGCTCCGGCACAGCAGGCGCCGGGGCGGGAGGCCGTCTTGCCATGATCGTAGAGTTGCAGCGTCACACCGATGGTCTCGTAACCCTCGCCTTTGAGGAGGGCGGCGACCACCGAACTGTCGACCCCGCCGGACATGGCGACAATGACGCGGCCGCCCCTGGAGCGGTCCGGAATCATGGCCGGCGCGTCACTCGAAGAGCATGTTGCGGGTTTCATGGGGCAACGTCACGGTCAGTCCGTCGAGTTCCTCGGTCAGCAGGATCTGGCATCCCAGACGGGAGGTACGCGTCAGGCCGAAGGCAAGATCGAGCATGTCTTCCTCGTCCTCACTGGGATCCTCGAGGCGCTCGAAGTCCTCCGCATCGACGATGACGTGGCACGTGGAACAGGCCAGCGATCCCTCGCAGGCGCCCTCGATGTCGATGTCGTACTGCCGTGCGATCTCGAGAAGGGAGAGTCCTTCGGGCGCATCGATCTCGACGCGCTCCCCGCTTTGCACGATGAAGGTCATTTTCGGCATCGAATCCATCCGCACACGCCGGTTTCAAGTCTAGCGCCAAAGCCCTGGTGACGGAATACGAGGCGAAACTTGACGCCGGCGATCCATAAGGCCTGGCAGAGCATTCGGCAAGCCGCTCGGCGGGGTGATCCGAACCCGAGGAATCCACGAAACCAACAAGCACGAGCCAGGAGTCACAGGACACGGCGCGCCTTGGCGGCGTATCGTTCCGCTCATTTTGGTGGTACAAGATTCTGCCCCGCAACAAGGGGCAGGTTCCTGCGGCGCCGCCACGGCAGCCCGGATAATCAGCAAGAGGAGGAGACACAAGACCCATGAAAGTGACCAACATCAAGTATGCGGCCGCAGCCCTTGTCATCGGGTTTGCGGCATCGGCCCATGCGGAAGGCGAGCTCAATGTCCTGACCTGGGAAGGCTACACCGATCCCAGCTTTGTCGAACCGTTCACCGAGGCCACGGGTTGCGTGGTGACACCGACCTATGTCGGCTCAAACGACGAGTATCCGGCCAAGCTCGCCGGGGGCGGCGGAGTCTATGATCTTGTCTCGCCATCGGTTGACACCACCACGATCCTCATGAAGGCAGGACTCGTCGAGGAAATCGATATCAGCCGTATCGGGCAGTGGGACAACATCTACGAACAGTTCCGCAACCATGTCGGTGTCAACTACGAGGGCGGGGTCTACGGCGTACCGTTCACATGGGGGTCGATCCCCTTCATGTATCGTGCAGACCGGTTCGACCAGGCACCCGACAGCATCGCCGCCTTCTGGGAGGATGAATCCCTGTCGGGCACAATCAGCCTCTGGGATGACAAGACCAACATCTACATCGTCGCCCGACTCCTGTTCGGCACCGATGTCAATGTCTACGACCTCTCCGATGATCAGCTGGCCGCAGTGCGCGACAAGCTCATCGCCCTGAAGCCCCACATCCGCAAGTTCTGGTCGACTGCGGGCGAACTCGTGAATCTCTATGCCAACGGCGAGCTCACGATTTCCAACACCTGGGGCGGATACCAGTCCTCGTTGCTGGCCGAACAGGGCATCGAGATGGTCGAGTTCATTCCGGTCGAGAAGGCCGATGGCTGGGCTGATGCATGGCAGATCGTCAAGGGTTCGCCGAACGCTGAATGCGCTTACGCATGGCTCGATTACGCGACGTCATCCGGTGGCCAGTGCGGCGTTGTCGGCGTGACCGGCTATTCCGGATCAAATCCCGTCGTGCTTCGCGAATGCCTCGATGAAGCGACCTTCGAGGCCCTCAACCAGGCCGACTTCAAGTACATCGACGGGCTTGTCCTGTGGGAGGAGCCGGCACGGGTTGACGCCTACATCAACACCTGGAACGCCATCAAGGCGGCCCAGTAACCAACAGTCCGTGGCAACGGAGGCCGGCCTCCTTGTCGAGGAGGCCGGCCGCCTGATGACGCGAAACATGTGACATGACCAGCATCCTGGAGCTTCGTCACCTCTCCAAGACCTTTCGCGGCGGAATCGTGGCGGTCGACGGACTCTCGCTCGATATCCGTGAGGGCGAGTACCTGACCATGCTCGGCCCCTCGGGCTGTGGCAAGACGACGACACTGCGCATGATCGGCGGATTCGAGTATCCCGACGCCGGTTCGGTCATGCTCGACGGCCGGGACATCACGAACGATCCGCCGTACAGCCGTCCGGTGAACATGATGTTCCAGGATTTTGCCCTGTTCCCTCACATGACGGCCGAGGAAAACATAGGCTACGGGCTGAAGATCGCAGGCGTCGGGAAGACGCAGACCACCGAAAGGGTTCGTGCCATGCTCGACATGATCGAGCTTTCGGGTATGGGGGCACGTTTTCCGTCGGAACTCTCGGTGGGCCAGCAACAACGGGTGGCGCTCGCCCGCGCACTCGTCAACAATCCGCGCATCCTGCTGCTTGATGAACCGATGTCGGCACTCGACGCGAAGCTGAAGGAATCGATGCAGGTGGAACTGCGTCACATCCACGACCGGGTGGGGATCACCTTCGTGATGGTGACTCACGACCAGACCGAGGCGATGATCATGTCGGACCGCATCATGGTGATGCATGCGGGCCGCATCGAACAGATCGGGACCCCCACCGACCTCTACGATCATCCCCGGACCGCCTACGTTGCGGAGTTCCTCGGCGCCTCCAACATGATCCCCGCCACCATCAGGCGTGACGGTGGCGATGTCGTGGCATGCGCAGGCTCCATGACCATTCGGCTCGATCGCAACACCGGTGACAGCGGCACGCGATCATTGTTCGTGCGCCCGGAAAAGATCAGGCTCGTACCCCGGGAGAGCGACGCCGGGGAGGAGTCCAGCACGTTCTCGGGAACCGTGAAGGAGCTCTTCTTCAGCGGCAACATGGTCCGCATCGACCTCGACGTGGGTGCCGAAAGACCGGTGATCGTCCACAGGCAGCTCGATACCGAACTCGCCGCGGCGGGCCTGCCGGGTGTCGGTGACACCGTCACCTGCGCGGTTAGTCCCGAGGCGCTGAAACTGTTCGACACCGCGGAGGTCGCCGCCATGAAGGCCGAAGAGGCCGCGGCATGAAGCCCCGCACCAGACAGATCCTGAACTTCTGGTCCCTCTTCACGGGACCGGCGCTCTGGTGGGGCACGGTCCTGCTGGTTCCCTATCTCATGATGCTGGCAATCAGCTTCTATACCCGCCAGTTCCCCTTCCACGTGCCGGACTTCCAATTCGGCAACTACGTCACGCTGATCGCTGATTCCCAGTACTTCACGGTGCTGCTGCGAAGCCTGTGGATCGCGCTGGCGGTGTCCGTCACCGCATTCTTCCTGAGCTACCCCCTCGCCTACTTCCTGGCCTTCAAGGTGCGCTCCAATCGGCTGCGTCTGTTTCTCTACACGGCGGCCATCGTGCCGTTGTGGGTGAGCTACCTGCTTCGGGCCTACACCTGGAAGACGATCCTCGGCAGCGAGGGCATCCTCAACTCCTTTCTCATGTGGATCGGGGTCATCAACGAGCCCTCCACCATCTTCCTCTACAACCAGGGCGCGATGGTGGTGACCATGGCCTACATCTTCACGCCCTTCATGGTGATGCCAATCTACGCCTCCCTCGAGAAGATCCCACGCAGTCTCATCGAGGCTTCGAAGGACCTGGGCGCTCCGCGTTTCACGACATTCCGCAAGATCACGCTGCCACTCTCGATGCCTGGAATCCTCGCCGGATTCACCTTCACGTTCGGGCTTTCGATCGGTGATTTCATCTCGCCCATCCTCGTCGGCGGTCCCTATTCCAACATGATCGCCAACGTCGTGGCGACGCAGTTCGGCATGGCGATGAACTGGCCCCTGGGGTCGGCGCTGGGTGTCGTCCTCCTCATCATCGTTCTCGGCATCATCACGGCGTCCGACAAGCTGGAGCGGGTCGGCCGGATCAACCTCGGCTAGGAGACGACTCATGGCGACCGTCACCCTGCATGACGCCGGGGCACGCAAGAAGCCGATCGATGCCGGCACGACGGGACTGGGTGTCGCCGCGCTGTGCGTCCTGGCATTCCTCTACACTCCGATTGCCACCCTGATCGTGTTCAGTTTCAACTCGAATCCCATCACGCGCCTGCCGCTCGAGGATTTCACCTTCGACTGGTACACCCGGGCGCTGGGCAATCCCGACCTCATGACCGCTGTCTGGAACTCGGTGTTTGTCGGCGTGTCGGCCGTGATGATCTGCCTTGCCATCGGCATACCGACGGCACTTGCCCTGGATCGTCACGACTTTCCCGGAAAGACGGTGTTTCGCCGACTCGTCATCCTTCCAATCACCCTGCCAGGTTTGATCACCGGCGTGTCGATGCTGACGTTCTTCCGCTCGGTGGGGATGGATCTCAGCATCATGACCGTCATCATCGGCCACGGGACGGCCTTGACGGCGATCGTCGTCACCAATGTCTTTGCCCGGCTCCAGCGGTTCGACAGACGCATCGAGGAGGCCTCAGCCGATCTCGGCGCCCGGCCATGGCAGACCTTCCGGCATGTCACGCTGCCCAACATCCGGTCGGCCATCATCGGTTCCTCGCTGATCTCGTTCACGCTCTCGTTCGACGAGATTCCGGTCACGTTCTTCCTGACCGGCCGTGACAACACGCTGCCGATGTACATCTGGTCGGTCATCCGCCGTGGCATCACTCCGGAAATCAATGCCGTCGGCACGATCATCGTCATCATCTCGATCACGCTCATCCTGATCTCGGTCTTCTTGATGCACCGCGAGAATGACAGGGCGGGCCCTGTACATCGAACCAGATGACGACAAGCTTCCGGGGTCTCGTGATGGAGAGGCACGCCCCTCCCCGTCTTGCCGATGACAAGAGGGCCGCTTTCTGAAACCCGGTCCCTCTATCGCCGCCTGGCCTTCTGAACGGTGATGGAGGACGGGTCGGGAACCGCAAGGAGCCGCGCCGGGCTTGCCGCGGTCATCGCCAGCATGGCGGCGATTGCCACCTTCTATGGATTTTCGGGCCAGCTGCTGTCGTTCGTGCTCGAGAACGAGGGAGAAAGCGGATCCCTGATCGGTCTTTCGGGCGCCGTGCAGATGGCCGGCATCTTCCTCATCATGCCGGTGCTGCCACGGCTCATGCGACGCCTGGGACCGGCACGGCTCATGATGGCAGGCGCCGGCCTTTCCCTCGCCTCAATCATCGCCATGGCACTTCTGGTCGACGTCTGGGCCTGGTTCCCGCTGCGTCTGGCGCTGGGTGCATCACAATCCATGATGTGGACCACGGGAGAGACCTGGCTCAATCACCAGTCGGATGATCGCAGCCGCGGCCGGACCATCAGTCTCTTCATGTTCGCCGTCGCCATAGGGTTCGCCGCGGGACCTTTCATCCTCGCCGAAACCGGTTCGGCGGGCGCCGGACCCTTCATCACGGCCGGCGCGATGGTCATCGCGATCATGATCCCGCTCACAGTCAGTCTTCAGGTCCGGATCGCACGCGACGACCAACCGTCGGCTCGCCTCCACCAGTACATTCGCCTGGCGCCCGTTCCCATGATGGCCAACCTCATGTTCGGCATGATCGGCAGCGCCTTCATGGCGCTGCTGGCGGTCTACGGTCTGCGTCTCGGCCTCGACGAGGCACTCTCGGCACGCATGCTCGGATGGCAGGGCTGGGGTGGCGCCATGATGACCTTCCTTCTTGCCTGGCTGGCATCGAGGTTCGATCGCACCATGCTGCTCGTCGCCTTCACCTTCGCCGGTGCGTTGGCGTCCCTGGCTCTCCCCTTCATTCCATGGATGCGCGATGTCACGACACCCGCCCTGCCATGGATCGACGACATCGGGGGGCTGCTCCTGATCGGCTATCTCATGGTCTTCGGCGGGCTGCGGTCAGCGCATTACGGCATCGCGGTCATGCTGGTGGGCGACCGTTTCCGTGGCGCCGACCTGCCTTCCGCCACCACGGTGTTCGGCATGATGTTCTGCACGGGATCCATCATGGGACCGGCAATCAGCGGCCTGGCCATGGATCTCTGGGATCCGCACGGCCTGGCCGGCGCCGTGCTGCTGTTTCATCTCCTGCTCCTTCCCCTGCCGCTTGTGGCATGGATGCGGCGCCATGCGCGGCCCCGCAGTTGATTGGCTGGGGGCCCTCCACTACGGTTCCTGACATGACGAAGAATGGATCCCAACGGTTGCCGGACGGGATGCACAGCGTCGCCCTGGGGGCCGGCGACCTCAACGGAATCCTCCGAGGCAAGAGGATTCCCGCCACCCACTGGCAGCAGGCGAGCGACCATGGCATCGCGCTCTCGGCCGCCATTTTCGCTATCGACATGACCTGCGACATCTGGGACACGCCCTACTGCAACATGGAAACCGGCTATCACGACTGCCACATGTTTCCGGCCGGCGATGTCGTGCCGTTGCCCTGGGAGGACGGTGTCGGTTTCTGCTTCGGCAGGGTCGAGGAAAGCAATGGCTCCCCCGTTCCCATCGACCCGCGCGGTGTCCTCATCGATGTTCTCGAGCGGGCCTCGGCCATGGGATTCGGGGTCACCATCGGCAGCGAACTCGAGTTCCATCTCCTCGACCCAGAGACCAGGCGGCCGCGGGACACCGGAATCCAGGTCTACAGCCTGACCCGCGCCGCCGAACTTGACCACGTCGTCGGTCCGATCCGCCGCCACCTCGATGCCATCGGCATTCCCATCGAGCAGTCCAATCCGGAGTATGCCGCCGGACAGGTCGAAGTGAACATCGCCTATGGCGAGGCCCTGTTGACAGCCGACAGGACCGTCGTGTTCAGAAGCATGGTGAAGCAGATTGCCCACGCGCACGGATATCTCGCGACCTTCATGGCCAAGCCTCTCAAAGGGGAAGCGGGCAACGGACTCCACCTCCACCACTCCCTGTGGCGGGACGGTGAATCGGTGTTTTGTGGCCAGGATGGCGCACTGTCGCAAGTGGGGCGCCACTACCTCGCCGGAATCCAGGGCAGGATGACTGAAATGTCCCTCGCCGGCTCGACGACGCCCAACGCCTACCGGCGGCGGCGACCCGACAGCTTCTGTCCGATCAACACCGCCTGGGGATACGACAACAGGTCCGCGGCCCTGCGGGTCATCGGACATTCGCCCCGGACAATGCGGATCGAGGTGCGCGACGGAGCAGCCGACTGCAACCCTTACTACCTTGTCGCCGCCCAGATCGCCGCCGGTCTCGACGGCATCGAGCGGGAGCTGGAACCGACTCCACCCTGCATGGGCAACGCCTACGAATCATCGGGCTACGAACCGTTGCCCACCACCATCGACGATGCCATCGGAAAGGCGAAGGCGTCGACGTTTCTGGCCGACCTCCTGGGCGATGACCGGCTTGCGATCCTGACCAGTCAGGCGGAACGGGAACGGGATCTGGTGGCCGACGACATCACTGCGGTCGAGATCGATCGTTATCTCGGGAACTTCTGATCCGGGAACGGCTCCTTGGACATCAAAGCCGGCCTCCACCCACGCCTCAGGTCCTTCCTGGCGCAGGTCACCAGCGACGCCGACCAGCTGATCGACCCGTGTGACCCTGGCCCTTCACGCCAGGCCCTGGAACGCGAACTGGCGGAACTCGACATCGAGGCTCCGCAGATATGGCGGGTCTCGGACAAACTTCTCGACGCCGGCCGGCGTGTTCGCATCTACGAACCGGCGCCGGGTACCGGACGTCCGGCCCTCGTCTTCTTCCATGGCGGCGGTTACGTCAGGTGCTCGATCGACACCCACGACTCGATGTGCCGCATTCTTTCCCTGAAGGCCGGCGTGGTGGTGTTCTCCGTCGACTATCGCCTGGCGCCCGAGGCGAAGTTCCCGGAGCCTCTCGAGGACTGCCATGGCGCCGCTGTTTCGATCCATGCCCGGGCCGAGGAATTCGGAATCGATCCCGAGCGCATGGCCGTGGCAGGCGACAGTGCCGGCGGCAACCTGGCCGCGGGGGTCATCAGACTCGCGAACGCGCGGGGTGGACCGGGATTCCGCCATCAGCTCCTCATCTATCCCCATGTCGACATGAGAGCCGACACGCAGTCCATGTGCCTCTATTCGAAGGGCTTCTTCCTCGATCTCATGGAGTTCTATGTCGCCTGCTACACCCGTGACGAGACAGATTTCGACAACCCGCTGTGCTCGCCGTTGCGGGCCGATGACCTTGCCGGCCAGCCCCCGGCCACCGTCATCGTGTGCGGTTTCGACCCGCTGCGAGACGAGGGTCGGGCCTATGCCCGGAAACTCGAGGACGCCGGCGTCACCGTCGAACTCATCGAGCACGCGGACATGCTTCACGGATTTCTCCTGATGCGCCGGATCATCGGCACCGAGGTGGAACAGGCCCTCGCAGACTGCGGGCGGGCCCTTGCCGGGGCCCTGGCGGTGAATCCGCCATGAGAGAGACCGTGGACCGAGCGAGCGAGCGCGTCGATGTCGTCATCGTCGGCGCCGGACTGTCCGGAATCGGCAGTGCATGGCACCTCATGCGTCACTGCCCTTCGAAGAGTTTCACCATTCTCGAGAGCCGCCGGACCATCGGCGGCACCTGGGATCTCTTCCGCTATCCGGGCGTACGCTCCGACAGCGACATGCACACGCTGGGCTATGCCTTCAAACCGTGGCTGGAGGCCCGCGCCATCGCCGATGGCCCGTCGATCCTGGGCTACATCAATGAGATAGCGGACGAGTACGACATCCGGCGCCATGTCCGCTTCGGCCATCGCGTCACGGCGGCATCGTGGTCGAGCAGCGAAGCTCTCTGGGCCGTCGAGGTGGAACACGAGGGTGAGACCGTTCGTCTGGCCTGCAACATGCTTCTGCTGTGCGGCGGATACTATGATTACGAAGATCCGTACCGGCCGACCTGGGAAGGGGAGGACCGGTTTTCCGGCACCATCGTGCATCCGCAGTTCTGGCCCGAGGACCTGGATTGCCGGGAGAAGCGGTTTGCCGTCATCGGTTCCGGTGCAACGGCCATGACCCTGGTGCCGGCACTGGCGATGGCCGGAGCCGCGCACGTCGTCATGGTCCAGCGTTCCCCGACATATGTCATATCCTGGCCGAGCGAGGACAGGATCGCCAACCTCCTCGCCAGATTCCTGCCGAACCGCCTGGCCTATGCCATCACGCGACGGCGGAACGTCAGGCGGGACGTGGAGCTCTACCGCAGGACCCGGACCGAACCGGAGAGAGTGAAGGCCGAATTCATCGGGCTCCTGCGACAGGCGCTCAAGCCGGAGATCGATGTCGCAAAGCACTTCACCCCGAGCTACGGTCCCTGGGACCAGCGCCTGTGTCTCATTCCGGACGACGATCTCTACCATGCCCTCAACAGCGGTCAGGCGACCGTTCGGACCGACACCATCGAACGGTTCACCCGTGAGGGCCTGGAACTTGCCAGCGGCGAGACCGTGGAGGCCGACATCATCGTCGTTGCCACGGGCCTCAGGATGAAGATCCTCAACGGCATCAGGCTTTCCGTTGACGGTTCCGCCGTGCATCCGCCCGAGCACTGGTCCTACAAGGGCATGATGTTCTCGGATGTCCCCAATCTCATCCAGACATTCGGTTACATCAATGCCAGCTGGACCCTGCGCGCCGATTTGACGGCCGCCTGGGCCTGCCGCCTGATCAACACGATGGACAGGAAGGGCAAGCGGCAGGCCACGCCCCGGCTCGGCGATGCACACCGGGACATGACACCACGGCCCTGGATCGACGACTTTCCGGCGGGCTACGTCCTGCGCGCCCTCGACTTCCTGCCCCGGCAAGGGGACCGCGATCCATGGCGCAACACCCAGGACTACGCCCTCGATGTCCGCCTGGTGAAGCGCTCGCCGATCGAGGACGGAACACTCGAACTCACCGGCACGCGATGACGGCAGCCGAAGGCGTGCCGCAGCTGCGTCCTCCTGGCGAGGTCATGCGCCTCGAACGCATGGGAGCGTCCTTCCCCACACGGTTGAGTTTCATGCGCCAGCTGGTCCGCCGCATGATCCGGGAACGCTGGCGTTTCGAGAGAATGCACCTCGATCTTGATCGCAACGGGATTGGTCGCACCCTCCACGCTGTTCACGGTCCCCATCGGACCTACAGCCTTGTGGGGTTTTCAGGATCCATCGATCCCCGGGAGAGAACGGACCGCGTCATCGCCAACGTCTGGGACACCACGTTCTCGCTCTTTGACGGTGTCCCGGGCGCCGCGGACATCGAACGCCTCGCAGCGAACACGCCCCTCCAGGAGGCCGGACGATTCAGGGCCAGTGAACTGGTCCTGGCCCGAGCCAACAGGAGCGGCAGGATCTTCGATCATGTGGTGGAGCGCCTGGCCGGCGGCCGGCAGCCCTGCCGTGATCTCATGGACGACGTCGGCTACCTGATGCGTACCACAGCGGTCTACGGAAGCGGCAAGTTCGGCTGCGCCGATCGTGGCCGGATCGCCGGGCGCGACGAGTTGCGTGCGCCCTTCCAGGCGGAACTTCTCGCCGTCTATCTCATCCGCTGGATGAGCGTCGACCTCGTCAATCACATGGCCCGGCAACTCTCAGGACGTGAGGCGGCGGAACTCTCGGAGGATCGTGCGAGGGCACTCGGCATCGGCAACGCAACGGGCCTGGGCATGGCGCCCTTTCTCGTCAAGCATCCGCAGTTGATCAACAACTGGGTCATGGCGCGGGAAAGCGCTCTCCTGAGCGTGCGGAAGGTGGAACGGGCCACCCCTCAAGCCATCCGGGAGTTCCGCGACCTTCTGGACGATGCACGGAGCCACGTTGCTGCCTGGACGGTCGACGATCAGGAGCAGTCGGCACGCATCTCGAGACTCGGCGACGATCTCGCTCACCTCGATGCATGGTGCAAGGATGGGCTCGACGGCGAACGGCCCTGGAATGCTCTCTGGCGCTTTGCGTCACGACACTTTTCACTGGAAGGCCAGGAGATGGTGGTGGCCCTGTTGCTCGAGCACCAGGGAGCGCTGGTCGACGGGTTGTGCGAGACCATGAGTTCCGGAGGTCTGCCGGCCGTAAAGCCGGCCATGCCGCTCGGAGACCTCATCGACCTCATCGACGACCACTACGGCTGGGCCCTCGCGATCGACCATGACGCCCCGGAGTCGCGCCAGCGCTTCTGGTACTACTCCGAGGAAAAGCTGGAACCGCGTGTGGGGGATCGTTACGCCGAGCCCGGCGCCGACATGGAAATGGCCGTGGCCGTCGGCCGCGACGTCGCCATGCTGAGAGCACGGCTCATGGATCACGATCGCCTGGAAAGCGTCTCCGACTTTCTCCTCTCAGCACCGGAATGGCGAAGCACGGTGCGCCGCGTCCAGCACCTTGCCCACCTTCCCTATGCCGAGATTCGCGACAATCTCCTGGCGGCTGACCGGCGTCCGCTCGATATCCTGCGATTCAAGCTGGCCTTCTTCGGCGCCAACGGGTTCGATCCCAAGTCGGACCTCTGGACACGCGTGACCCTCTACCAGGGGGCGCCGCTTCCCGGAGATATCTCCGACGGCATGGAGCCGCAGTGGCTCTTTCCCCATTCTTGAGTCGGCATCGGAAATCGGGACGGGACGGCACATCCTGGCGAGGTCGTCGTATTGAGGGGTGGTCCCTCCGCCAAGAGTCCTGGATAGCCGGCCGGCGTTGTCAATGGCGCCGGCCCTTGATCACCCCGGCTTGCGCAGACGGTCCGGAAACTGTGCGCTGTGTCATTGGGCCGTCACATTCCCGTTTGCGGGCCATGCCGGTGGAGGAGGCGAAGAACGCTCATACTATCTTTTTTTGTCCGTCACCCTATTCTGGTTCATGTCACACTGAGGAGATCCATTCATGTTGCGCAAAGTACCACTGGCGATCTCGGTCGCCGCGGCGGCGCTGATCGGGACGGCGGCGAACGCGCAGACCGAACTGACGGTTTATACCGCCTTCGAGGCCGAGGACCTCAAGCGCTACGCCGATACCTTCAACGAGGACCATCCCGACATCACCATCAACTGGGTGCGGGATTCCACGGGCATCGTCACGGCGAAACTGCTGGCGGAGAAGAACAATCCCCAGGCCGATGTCGTGTGGGGGCTGGCCGCCACGTCGCTGCTGTTGCTCAAGAGCGAGGGCATGCTCGAGCCCTATGCTCCGGTCGGCGTGGAGGCGCTTGATCCCAAGTTCGTCGACAATGACGATCCACCGGCCTGGGTCGGCCAGGATGCCTGGGTCGCGTCGATCTGCTTCAACACCGTCGAGGCCGAGAAGAACGGCCTGACCGCGCCGGGATCCTGGAAGGACCTGCTGGACCCGATGTACGCCGGCCACGTGATCATGCCAAACCCGAACTCTTCCGGCACCGGGTTTCTCGACGTCTCGAGTTGGCTGCAGATGTTCGGCGAGGAGGAGGGCTGGGCCTTCATGGACGGCCTCCACGAGAACATCGCCCGCTACACCCATTCGGGCTCGAAGCCCTGCAAGCTGGCCGCCGCCGGCGAGATCCCGATCGGCGTGTCCTTCGCCTTCCGCGGCGCCAAGTCGAAGGCCGCAGGCGCACCGCTCGAGATCATCGTGCCGAGCGAAGGCGTGGGCTGGGACATGGAAGCCGGTGGCATCATCGCCGGAACCGCCAATCTCGAGGCGGCGCAGACCCTGCTGGACTGGGCCGTCACCCGGAAGGCGATGGAGATGTACAACGTCGGCTATGCGGTGATCGCCATGCCCGGCGTCGCCAAGCCGGTCGAGCATTTCCCCGAAGGTCTGCTTGACGCCATGATCGACAATGATTTCGAGTGGGCCGCCAACAATCGCGCTGCGATCCTCGCCGAATGGCAGTCGCGGTACGACGGCAAGTCGGAGCCCAAGAGCTAAGGCTTGATCCGAGTTTCACGGGGCGGCGCGAGCCGCCCCGTCCACTCCGGCAGGGAACCGGCCCCGTGACTGCCACCTTCACCACGGATGTCAGCCTGCAGATCTCCGGATTGTGGAAGTCCTTCGGCGAATTCGTGGCTCTGAAGGACATCTCTCTCGAGGTGATGGACGGCGAGTTCGTCTGTTTTCTGGGGCCGTCGGGCTGTGGCAAGACGACATTGCTCAGAGCCATTGCCGGGCTCGACCTGCAGACACGGGGCACCGTCATCCAGGACGGCAGGGACGTGTCCGCCCTGCCGCCCGCTCAGCGGGATTTCGGGATTGTCTTCCAGTCCTACGCCCTCTTCCCGAACCTCACCGTCCACCGCAACATCGCCTACGGGCTCGAGAACCAGGGGCGCACCAGGAGCGAGATCCAGGCGCGGGTGGCGGAATTGCTGGAGACCGTGGGACTTCCCGACCAGAGCGACAAGTATCCGGCCCAACTGTCCGGTGGACAGCAGCAACGAGTGGCGCTGGCCCGGGCAATCGCCACCTCGCCCGGTCTGCTGCTGCTCGACGAACCCCTGTCGGCGCTGGATGCCAAGGTACGGGTGCGTCTGCGCCACGAGATCAAGGACCTGCAGCGCAGGCTCGGCGTGACCACGATCATGGTAACCCACGATCAGGAAGAGGCGCTCTCGATGGCCGACCGGATCGTCGTCATGAACCACGGCGTCATCGAACAGATCGGCTCGCCGACGGCGGTCTACCGCGATCCTGCGTCGCTGTTCGTCGCCGGCTTCATCGGCGAGATGAACCAGTTGGACGCCCGCGTCGTCGACAGCGCCACGGTGCGGGTCGGCCAGAGCGAATTCCGTTGCCGGACGCATGACCACGAGTCCGATACGGCAGTCGTCGCGGCCATCCGGCCCGACGAGATCGTGCCGCTCGGCGCCGGATACCGGCCTTCTCCCGATGAGGTCAACTGCGAGAAGGTCACTCTGGCCGACATGGCATTCCTGGGGTCTTTCTGGCGTTGCCTCCTCCACAGCGAGGATTTCGGCAAAGACGCGCTGATGGCCGATTTCCCGACGAACATCGTGCGCCGCCTATCGCTCGAGGCCGGTCAGGATATCCACGTCTCTCTCCAGGAATCCGGCCTCATGGCCTTTGCCCGGGATGTCTGAGAGCGTCGCAGCCCTCCCGAAGGGGGGCCGCGTCAGACCGAAACTTGGCCGCGACGATGTGATGATGCGGCTGTGGATGGTCGTCATCGCCGTCTATCTTGTCGTGACGCTTGCGTTTCCTCTCTACGCGATGCTGTCGAAGTCGGTGTCGACGTTCCGCTTCGATCTCACCTGGTTCGAGTTCCAGGTCTCGGACGAGGAGGGGCATTTCGACACCGCCCCGGTCCTCGCCAGCGCGCTGAACGCCAATCTGGACCTCTTTGGCGAAGCCGATCTTGCGACGGGCAGCGACGGACGCCTGGCGGCGACCAAGTTCTTTCCCGAGTTCAGTTTCCGCAGTCCCGTGATGTACCGGATTCGCGGCACGGTCGATGACGCGACGTTCCTTGTCGGCTCGACACGCCATCAAGGCCGGGAGTGGGTGGAACTCGATTCCAACACCTTCCGCCGCGTGCAACTGCGTCCTGCCGTCTCCACGGGACTCGACAACTTCCGCACCTACTTCGCCACGCCGGCGCTCTCCAACTCGATCACGAACTCCCTCGTGATCGCCACCGTGAGCACGATCGTCACCATCGTCCTGGCGTTCGCCTATGCCTACGCCCTCAATCGGTCCTGCGCGCGTTTCAAGGGATTCTTCCGCCTCGTGGCCATGGCGCCGATCCTGGTGCCCTCCCTGCTTCCCGGGATCGCCCTCGTCTACCTCTTCGGCAACCAGGGGATGCTGAAGGGTCTGCTCATGGGGGAGAGCATCTACGGCCCCATCGGCATCGTGATCGGGGCGGTCTTTTTCACCTTCCCGCACGCCTTCCTCATCCTGACGACGGCGCTGGCGATCTCTGACGCCAGGCTCTACGAAGCCGCCGCCGCGCTTCGCGCGTCGCCGTGGAAGACCTTCTGGACGGTCACCATTCCCGGGGCCCGATACGGCCTGATCTCGGCGGCCTTCGTCGTCTTCAACCTGGTGATCACGGACTTCGGTCTGCCGAAGGTCATCGGCGGCCAGTACAACGTGCTGGCTGTGGACATCTACAAACAGGTCATCGGTCAGCAGAACTTCGAAATGGGTGCGGTGGTATCGGTGGTGCTGGTCATCCCGGCGCTCCTGGCATTCGCCGTCGACCGTTTCGTACAGCGCCGCCAGGTGGCCCAACTCACGGCCCGCTCGGTGCCCTTCCAGCCCAAGCCCGATCGGGCGCGGGATCGCGCCTGGTTCGCGTGCTGCGCCGTCATCGCCGTCTTCATTCTCGGCATTCTCGGCGTCTGCCAGTTCGCGGCCCTGGTCAAGTTCTGGCCTTACGACCTCAGTCTCAGTTTCAACAACTACCGTTTCGATCTCATGGATGGCGGCGGCTGGGCGAGCTACTACAACTCGATCAAGATGGGCCTCATCACCGCCGCCGTCGGTACCGTGATCATCTTCTTCGGCGCCTTCCTGGTCGAGAAAACCAGTGGCTTTACGACGGGCCGCAACATCTTTCAGATGTTTGCGATGCTGCCCATGGCCATCCCCGGCATGGTGCTCGGACTGGCCTACATCTTCTTCTTCAACGACCCGGCCAATCCCCTGAACGTCCTCTACGGAACCATGGCCATCCTGGTCATCTGCACGATCACCCACTTCTACACGGTGTCCCACCTGACAGCCGTCACGGCGCTGAAACAGATGGACCGCGAGTTCGAGGCGGTCTCGGCGTCACTGAAGCAGCCGGCGATGAAGCTGTTCTCCCGGGTGACTGTTCCGGTCTGCCTGCCCGCCATCCTCGACATTTCGATCTATCTCTTCGTCAACGCGATGACGACGGTCTCCGCCGTGGTCTTCCTCTATTCGCCGAAGACGTCGCTGGCCTCGGTTGCAGTCCTCAACATGGATGACGCCGGAGACATCGCTCCCGCCGCGGCCATGGGCATGATGATCTTCTATACCAATGCCGCGGCGCGCATCATTCATCTGGCGCTCTCGCGCGGCGTCATGAAGCGGACACAGGCCTGGCGCTTTCGCTGACCGGATCCATGAGGGTGGCGCTACGGGCGAACTCCATGAACCGTCGGATCAGCCGCACGTTTCGCCGCTGCGACAGGTGGACGATCGATTCGGCCATGCGGGCACCGAGGTCGGTGATCTCGATGGTAACAACGTCCGGGTCGGGACTGTGTTCGGCACGCGACACGAACCCCACCCCGCCTCCGGAAAGGACGAGGTCGCGCACGGCATCACGACCCTCGGCCTCGATCGCCACGTCGAGGTCGATGCCAAGCGCCTGCGCCCGGTCGAGAACCTGGCGACGCGTCGCCGAGCCCGGTTCGCGCAGGACCAGGGGATAGCCGGCAAGATCCCGCATCGTCATAGCCGCGATGCCGTGCGGAACGACACCCCGCGCGGCAAAGGCAATGATGGGTGTCGATCCGAGATCGAGCGAATCGAGGTCGGCGGCGTCCGGCATCTGGCCGACAACGCCGATTTCGGCGTCCCAGTTGCGCAAGGCCTCGAGAATGGTGCCCGTGTTGCCGGATCGGAGCTGGATTTTCACGTCCGGATGGCGGCGGCGGAAGCGGGTGAGAGTATCCGTGATGTGACGCGCCGAATCGGCGTGAATGCGAAGGCGTCCGGACATCATGGCGGCGCGCTCCACGAGGAAAGCGTCGATTTCGTCCTCGATCTCGAAGTACCGCCTGGTGAGGATCTGGAGCCTGGAGCCGTCCTCGGTGAGCCGGACACGCTTTCGGTGGCGGTGGAACAGCCGCAGGTCATGGGCCTGTTCCAGGCGGCGTACTTGTTCGGAGACCGCCGGCTGGGTGAGATGCAACGCTTCGGCGGCCCGCGAAAATCCCCCGAGTCTCGCCACCGCGTGGAAGGCGCGGATCTGCGTGTAGTTCATGACCGACAGTCTATCCATAAATTGAATCTATCGATCCATCGTAAGGTAAGATTTTGTCCCCGACCAGTTCGGATGCTATCGGGTGGTGCCATGACACGAACCGAACCTTCCGTACCCTACCTGTTGACACCCGGTCCCCTGACGACCGCACCGTCGGTCAGGCAGGCGATGTTGCGCGACTGGGGCAGCCGCGATGACGCCTTCATCGCCCTGACACAGGAGATGCGCGCGCGGCTTGTCGCCATGCTCGAAGAAGCTCAAGAGGACTACGACTGCGTACCGATGCAGGGAAGCGGAACCTTCTCGGTCGAGGCCATGCTCAACTCCTTCATTCCGTCCCACGGCAAGGCCCTGATTCCCTCGAATGGCGCCTACGCCCGGCGGATCGCGAAGGTGATGGCCTGCCTCGGCCGTTCCTCGACAGTTCTCGAGAAGGGAGATGGCCAGCCGCTTTGCGGCGCGGACATCGCCGAGGCCCTGGCCCGCGATCCGGAGATCACCCATGTCGTCGCGGTCCACTGCGAGACGAGTTCAGGCATGCTCAATCCACTGAGCGACATGGCATCTGCAACCCGGCAGGCCGGGCGGCGGTTCCTGATCGATTCCATGTCCGCCTTCGGCGCCCTCCCCCTCTCCCCTGCCGACGTCCCGTTCGACGCCGTGGTGTCGTCGGCCAACAAGTGCATCGAAGGGGTGCCCGGCTTCGCCTTCATCGTCGCCCGCAAGGACGCCCTCGAGGCGGCCCGCGGGAACAGCCGGTCGCTCAGTCTCGATGTTCACGACCAGTGGTCGCACATGAACCGGACGGGCCAGTGGCGCTTCACGCCCCCCACCCAGTGCATCGCGGCCTTCGTAGAGGCCCTGCGTCTTCACGAGGCGGAGGGCGGGGTTGCCGGACGGGGTGCCCGCTACGCCCGCAACCGCGACGTTCTGGTGACGGGCATGCGCGACGCGGGCTTCGTCACCCTGCTCGACGACCGCTGGCAAAGCCCGGTCATCGTAACGTTTCTGTATCCGGCAGACGCCGCGTTCGATTTCGACCGGTTCTATGAACGGATGAAGGCACAGGGATTCGTGATCTATCCCGGCAAGCAGACCGAGGTCGAGAGTTTCCGCATCGGCTGCATCGGGGATCTCGACGAGGACGTCATGCGGCAGGTCGTTGCCGCGGCGCGCGCCTCGCTTGAGGACATGGGCGTCGCGAACGCGGCACCTTCGCTCGTACAAACCAGCGCAGAGGTATCACAACGATGAACGCCATGGCAGCGGTCGAGACCAACGGTCGTCTCTATCCCTTTCCCAAGGTGCCGGTCATCGCCATCTGTCTCGACGGATGCGAACCGGACTACCTCGACAGGGCTATCGAAGACGGCCTGATGCCGTGCCTGGCGCGGATCCGCGAAACCGGAACCGATCGTCTTGCGGACGCCGTGGTGCCGACCTTCACCAATCCCAACAATCTGTCGATTGTCACCGGTGTGCCGCCTTCGGTGCACGGGATCTGCGGCAACTTCCTTTACGATCCGGTGACAGGCGAAGAAGTGATGATGAACGATGTCCGGTTCCTGAGGGCGGGCACCATCTTCCGCGACCTACAGAATGCCGGCGCCCGGATCGGTATCGTCACGGCCAAGGACAAGTTGCGGGCCCTGCTCGGCGCCGGGCTCGCCATGTCGGGAGACCGGGCACGCTGCTTTTCGGCCGAACGTTGCGACAGCACGACCGTCGCCGAACACGGTATTGAGAATGCCAGTGAGTGGCTCGGTCGGCCCAGACCCGAGGTCTACTCGGGCGCGCTGAGCGAGTTCGTCTTCGCCGCCGGCGTCAAGTTGTTGCAGGAGTGGTCTCCGGATGTGCTTTATCTCACCACGAGCGACTACATCCAGCACAAGTTCGCGCCCGAGGACTCCCAAGCGAAGGCCTTCTACGCCATGTTCGACCGTTACCTCGGCGCCATGGACGCGGCCGGCGCGGTGATCGTGCTGACGGCCGATCACGGGATGAAGCCCAAGCATCTCGCCGACGGCTCCCCCTGTGTCGTCTACGCCCAGGACCTGCTGGATGACTGGCTCGGACGGGATGCCGCCAGGGTCATCCTGCCGATCACAGATCCCTATGTGGTGCATCACGGCGCGCTCGGCTCCTACGCCACCGCCTATCTGCCGTCTGATGCCGATGTGGACGCCATCATCAGGAGATTCCTGGACACGAAGGGAATCACCCACGTGCTGACCCGTGCCGAAGCCGTGTTGCGGTTCGAGCTGCCGGCCGACCGCATCGGCGACATCGTCATCATTTCAGGGGCCCATGTCTGCATCGGCACCTCGCGGGACCGTCACGATCTCGAGCTTCTGCGGGAACCCCTTCGCAGCCATGGCGGCCTGACGGAGCAGGTGGTCCCCTTCATCGTCAATCGTGTCATCGACATTCCCGACGAGCCGCGCCTGCGCAACTTCGACGCCTTCTTCCACGCCACCGCCGCGGCCGCCGCCTGATGGGCCGGGAGGTTCGTCACGAAGGCATGAGGATCGGCGGCGAGACCGTCTTCACCGATGACGTCATTTCCGTGCACTACCCCTATACCGGAGAGGTCGTCGGCACGGTTCCGGCGGGCACGGCCGAACACGCCGCCCGCGCCTTCGAGATTGCCGCCGGCTACCGGGCGACGCTCAGCCGTTACGAGCGGCAAAAGATCCTCCTTGGGACGGCCGAACTCATCGAGCGCAAGCGCGACTGGCTCGCCCGCTGGCTCACGCTGGAACTCGGCATCTGCCACCGTCACGCCCTCTACGAAACGGGACGCGCCTGCGACGTCTTCACCTTCGCCGGACAGATGGCGCTGGTCGACGACGGCACGATCTTTTCCTGCGATCTCACGCCGCAGGGCAAGGAACGCAAGATCTACACGAGGCGCGAACCGGTGCGCGCCATCAGTGCCATCACCCCGTTCAATCACCCTCTCAACATGGTCAGCCACAAGGTGGCGCCGTCCGTCGCCACCAACAACTGCATGGTCTGCAAGCCCACGGAGCGCACGCCCCTGACGGCCATCGCCCTCGCCGACATCCTCTACGAGGCCGGTCTTCCGCCCGAGATGTTCCAGGTTGTCACCGGCCGGCCCGCCGACATCGGCGACGAGATGATCACCAACCGGAACATCGACATCATCACCTTCACCGGCGGGGTGCCCGTAGGCAAGATGATCGCCGAGAAGGCCGGGTTCAGGCGCACCGCCCTGGAACTCGGCGGCAACGACCCCCTGATCGTCCTCAACGACCTCGGCGACCACGATCTCCACAAGGCCGCCGGTATCGCCGTCGCCGGAGCCACAGGCAACTCCGGTCAGCGCTGCACCGCCGTCAAGCGCATCCTCGTGCAGGAGAGCGTGGCGGAGACGTTCGTGGCCCGCGTTCTCGCTTTGGCCCGCGCCATCAGGTTCGGCGATCCCGAGGACCCGGCCACGGAACTCGGCTGCGTCATCGATGCCGGGGCCGCGGAACTCTTCGAGCGTCGGGTCCTAGACGCCGCCAGGGCCGGCGCCCGGATTCTCTATCACCCGGAGCGGCAGGGAGCTCTCCTGCCGCCGATCGTCGTCGACCATGTGCCCCATGACAGCGAGCTGGTGATGGAGGAGACATTCGGTCCGGTCATTCCGATCCTTCGCGTACCCGATGACGATGCCGCCGTGATGGCCATTTCGAACGGTACGCCCTTCGGCCTCTCCTCAGGCGTCTGCACCAACGATCTCGGGCGCGCCATCGCCTTCATCAACGGGCTCGACGTCGGCACCTGCAACATCTGGGAGCAGCCCGGCTATCGTATCGAGATGTCGCCGTTCGGCGGCATCAAGGACAGCGGCAACGGCGTCAAGGAAGGTGTCGTGGAGGCCATGAGGTTCTTCACCAACGTCAAGACCTACTCGCTTCCGTGGCCCGGATGACCGGCCCGGCCGTTCACGGGGAAGGCGAGTCCAATCTCTCGGTGGCACGACGCGCCTGGACATCAGGCAACCGTTCCTCGCCTCTTCTCGAGCGCGATGCCGACGCCTTCCTGCACCAGAGTCTCTCCACGCCCTGCCTGACGACCATCCGGCGTGCCGAAGGCATATGGATCGAGGACCACGACGGGCGCCGTTTCATGGACTTTCACGGCAACTCCGTCCATCACATCGGTTACGGTCACCCCAGGGTTATCGCGGCGATCAAGGCCCAGCTCGACGCCTTGCCGTTTTCACCACGCCGCTTCACCAACGAGCCGGCCATCCGTCTCGCCGAGCGGCTGGGCGAACTCGCGCCGGGCGGGATCGCGAAGGTGCTGTTCACCACCGGAGGCTCCGACGCCAACGAGGTGGCTCTCAAGATCGCCCGCGCAGCAACGGGGCGCTTCAAGACTGTTTCTTTCTGGGACTCTTTCCACGGCGCCGGACTGGGAGCGGCGGCGATCGGCGGCGAGGCGACCTTTCGCAGCCATATCGCCGGACCGCTGCTGCCGGGCACGGAACACGTGGCGCCGTTCGCCTGCTACCGTTGCCCCTACAGCCATGCCGGGCCCCATGTCTGCGGCTTGGCCTGCGCGCGGATGGTCGACTATGTGCTCGAGCGCGAGGGCGACGTTGCCGCCGTCATCGGCGAACCCATGCGGGCGGTTCCCCATGTTCCGCCGCCCGGATTCTGGAAAGCGGTGCGGGAGGCCTGCGATCGCCACGGTGCCCTGCTGATCCTCGACGAGATTCCCACCGGCCTCGGCAAGACCGGCCGGATGTTCGCCTGTGAACACGACGATGTCGTTCCCGACATCGTCACCCTGGGCAAGGCCCTGGGCGGAGGCGTTCTTCCGATCGCAGCCTGCCTGGCGCGTCCCGGCCTCGATGTCGGCGGCGACTTCGCCATCGGTCACTACACTCACGAGAAGAACCCGGTGACGGCGGCGGCGGCCCTCGCCACTCTCGAGGTCATCGAGGAGGAGGGCCTCGTCGAGAAGGCCGCCGACCTCGGCGCCCATGCCCTGGCGAGGCTGCGCTCCTTCGCCGCCGGCCAGCCCCTCGTCGGCGATGTGCGCGGCCGCGGCCTGATGCTTGGGGTCGAGATCGTGAAGGACCGGGCGACACGGGAGGAGAATCACGAAGCCGCCGAGCGGATCTTCTACCGCTGCCTCGAGGGCGGCGTGAGCTTCAAGATCAGCCAGGGGTGCGTTCTCACCCTGTCGCCACCGCTCGTGATCTCCAGGGAGGATCTCGACCGGGCCCTCGATGTCGTCGAACAGGCGATCGACCAAGAGGGCCGCCGTCGGTGAGGATCGTCCGGACCGATTGCGAGATCGACACGCCGCGTATCGACGAAGAGATCCGCAGGGACGGACACGAACTTCTCCTGTTGCCCCACGCCATTCCCGAAGCACGGCTGATCGAGGCCCTGGCCGAGGCCGACATTCTCCTCTCGTGCTACACGCCCGTCACGGAAAAGGCCATCGCCGCCACCACCCGTTTGCGCGGCATCGTCAAGTATGGTGTCGGCATCGATGCCATCGACATTGCGGCGGCAAGGCGTCGCGGCATCACGGTGGTCAACATCCCGACCTACGCCGAGCAAACCGTGGCCGAAGCTGCCTTCGCCCTCATCATCGCCCTCGCCAGGCGCCTGCCGGATCTCCATCGTCACATGCAACAACACGGCTGGGCCTGGCCGGAACCGGCCTGGATCGGATCGGACATCGCCGGCCAGACGATCGGCATTGTCGGACTTGGCAGGATTGGCCGCAGCCTGGCGCGCATGGCCGGATGCGGCTTTCGCGCCCGCGTCGTGGCCTATGACCCTTTCGTATCCTCCGCCGACATGGAGGCACTCGGCGTCGTGAAGCTCGATACCCTCGACGATCTCATGGCGGCAGCCGATGCGGTGGCGGTGCTGGCGGTTCTCGACAGCACCACCCGGGGCATGATCGGCGCCCGCGAACTCGCCCTGATGAAGCCGACGGCGGTCCTCGTCAATGTCTCGCGCGGCGCCATCGTCGACGAGACGGCACTCGTCGAGGCGCTCCTGGAGCACCGGATCGCCGGTGCCGGACTGGATGTCTTCGACGACGAACCCCTGGCACGCAAGGGGCATCCCCTGTCCGATCTCTACGGCATGCCTAACGTCATTCTCACACCGCACCTTGCCTTCTACACGCGCCAGGCGATGGCGCGCCTCGAACACGAGACCCTGGAACGGTATCGCGAACTTCTGAACGGCGATCCGGTGCGGATCAGATCGACCGACAACCGGCTTGCAGGTCAGGCCAACGTCAGGTACGCCCCCGCGTCCTGACAATCGCGCCGTTGACCACACGGATGGCGCCCGGCATGGGACAAATTGCCTCGAACGTTTCAGGTCGATCGGGACCGCCGATCATGGATTCAGCCAGGGCACGGGATCGCAGGCCGGGCCCGCCTTGCAAGTACGGTGCGTCGGCTCGGCAGTTCGATAACCGGGATCGGTTCCGGACAGGCCTGTGCGAGCAACACGGCGGGCTTGCCGGCCTGCTTGGAAATGCGTTCGATGTTGAGAACCATGGGGCACCCGCTGTGGGAACAACATGCCGGTTAACATGCCCGAAACACGACAGTTACTTCGCTAATACAGTGAGTTGGACCAGTTGAGCGACGATGGGGTTCCGCCTAGAGTCCGGCATGGCAACGTCTCCTGTCCTTCTCTCGCTCAACGAGATTCTCTTCCACTTCTCCCGAGCCGCCGGCGGCGCCGGCGCCCCCGCCGGCATCTGCGAGGAGTTTGCCACCACGGCAGCGTGGCTTGCCTTCATTGACATGGACCCTGCCCGGGCAGCGCTGCCGGCGCTCGACGCCCTGGCCAGCGGCGAAAGCAGCGGTGACCTCGTGATCCGGGACAATCGCCTCGCCTGTCGCGACGGCAGGATGGTATCGGCACTCTTTGCCGGCCCCGTCATCACCGACCGGCTCTCCATGGCGCCGGCCGAACCCGTGACACTCCGTGTCGAGGAGGTGGATGTACCGCTTCTGCTTGCAGGAGCCGTCGCCGCAGCCGATAGAGATCACGCCCGCCTTTCCTGGCATGGAGGCACCGCGTCGGTCATCGACATCGCCGGAGGAATGGCGACTCTGGAAGGGGATTGCACCCGTGGCCGGGCAGCGGTGACGGTCGTGGCGAATGCGCCGGGCACCACCATGTCCTCTTCGGGCCCCCGGCATGCAATCGAGGAGGGAAGAGGGACGGCGCTGGATGAAGGAATTCCTGTCGACGGTGCGGCCTGGTCCGGCATTCTCGCCTACTATGGCAGAACACTGGTGCCTTCGAGCGAGCGGTCGAGAAGCGAGGGTGCGGGACCGTCCGATGGAACCTGACAGTATCACCACCCTCCCCTTCACATTGTCCGGTGTCTTCGCCAAGATGTGGCGCCCGTCACCCAGTCATCCGGACAGCCGATGAAGTGTGCAGTATTGCGGGAGCGTCATCCCGGCGAGACCAGGGTTGCCGCCTCCCCGGACATGGTCAGAAGGCTGAAGAACCAGGGTGTCGCAGTTGCCATTGAAGCGGGAGCGGGCGAGACCGCCGGATGGACCGACGACACGTTCCTCCAGGCCGGGGCCATCGTCTCCGCCGATGCCGACGATGTACTGGCCGGTGCCGATGTCGTCTTCAAGGTCAACCGGCCGATCACCACGGATGACATCGACGAGGTGGCCCACATCCCCGAAGGATGTATCGTCGTCGGTCTCATCAATCCCCTCGTCGACCGCGAACAGTACGCCGGCTACGCCGCCCGGCGGCTCACCGTGCTGGCCATGGAACTGATCCCCAGAATCAGCCGTGCCCAGGCCATGGACGCCCTGACATCCCAGGCCAGCCTGGCCGGCTACAAAGCGGTGCTGGACGCCTGCATGTTCTTCGGCCGCGCCATGCCCATGATGATGACGGCCGCCGGCACCATCGCACCGGCGCGGGTGCTGATTCTTGGCGCCGGCGTGGCGGGGCTTCAGGCCATTGCGACCGCACGGCGACTCGGCGCCGTGGTCGAGGCCTTCGATGTACGGGCAGCCGTGAAGGAGGAGGTGGAGAGTCTTGGCGCCAGCTTCGTGGAGGTGCCCGGCACAGGTGACGCCGAAACCAAGGAAGGTTATGCCCGGGAGATGGATGATGCCTATCTCGCCCGGCAGGCCGAGGTGATCGCAGGCGCCCTGAAGAAGGCCGACATCTGCATCACCACCGCGCGCATCCCCGGGCGCCCGGCGCCGCGGCTCGTGACCGACGCCATGGTCCGGAACATGAAACCCGGTTCCGTCATCGTCGATCTCGCGGTGGAGGACGGCGGCAACTGCGATGGCAGCAGTCGTGACGAGGTGGTGGATGCCGACGGTGTCACCATTGTCGGATTCTCCAACGTGGCGGGACGCCTGGCGGCCGATGCCTCGACCTTCTATGCACGCAACCTCTTCAACCTCATCACGCCCTTCATCGATACCGAAACCGGGCGCCTGGCGCTTGATCACGCAGACGAGGTGATCAGCGGAATGTGCGTGATGCGTGACGGCGTGCTTGTCCACCCCATGCTCTGCGACACGAAGGAGAGCTGAGACCATGGAAGCCGCTGTCGATCCGCTTTTCTTCCGGCTGACGATCTTCGTGCTCGCCATCTTTGTCGGGTACCACGTGGTCTGGGCCGTGACTCCGGCACTTCATACGCCCCTGATGTCGGTCACCAACGCGATTTCCAGCGTCATCATCGTCGGCGCGCTGATAGCCGCCGGCCCGGAAGGAATGGATCTCTCGGGAGTCCTTGGTTTCATCGCCGTCACCCTGGCGGCCATCAACATCTTCGGCGGCTTTGCAGTGACCCAGCGCATGCTGGAAATGTTCCGCAGGAAGGACGGCGCCAGGGGGCGGGATCCATGACCGCCGACCTGGCTGCTCTTGCCTATCTGGTTGCGGCGGTCTGCTTCATCCTGGCGCTGAAGGGCCTCTCGGCGCCAGGATCATCGCGCCGGGGCAATCTCATCGGCATGATCGGCATGGTCATCGCCGTGGCGGTGACGATTGCCGATCCCTCCGTCATGTCCTACTGGTGGATCATCGGCGGTCTTGTCATCGGCGGCGCCATCGGCACGGCCATCGCCTTCAACATCCGGATGACGGCAATGCCGCAGCTGGTGGCGGCCTTTCACAGCCTGGTGGGCCTGGCCGCCGTTCTCGTTGCTGCGGCAGCGCTCTATTCTCCGGAAGCCTACGGCATTGTCGGCGCCGACGGCACCATCCGGCTCGCCAGCAGGATCGAGATGATCCTCGGCATGGCGATCGGCGCCGTGACCTTTTCCGGTTCCGTGGTCGCCTTCGCCAAGCTCCAGGGACTGGTGTCCGGCGCGCCTATGGTGTTCCGGGGACAGCATCTTCTCAACCTGCTGATCGGCCTCGTCATGGCCGCCAGCGGCGTGTGGTTTGCCGCCAACGGCAACGCGGGCGCCTTCTGGATGGTCGCCGCGCTGGCCTTCCTGATCGGTGTCACCCTCATCGTCCCGATCGGTGGCGCGGACATGCCGGTGGTCGTTTCCATGCTCAACAGCTACTCCGGCTGGGCGGCAGCCGGTATCGGCTTCACCCTCGAAAACGAACTTCTCATCATCACCGGCGCCCTCGTAGGTTCCTCCGGCGCCATCCTGAGCTACATCATGTGCAAGGGCATGAACCGCTCCTTCTTCAACGTCATCCTGGGAGGATTTGGTGGTTCCGGATCGGTGGATGCGGCCGCAGGCCAGCGCAAGGTGAACCAGGGCAGCGCCGACGATGCTGCCTTTATCCTTCAGAACGCCCGCAAGGCGATCATCGTTCCCGGATACGGCATGGCGGTGGCCCAGGCGCAACACGCCCTGAGAGACATGGCCGACAAGCTCAAGGACAACGGCGTCGAGGTGGCCTACGCCATCCATCCAGTCGCCGGTCGCATGCCCGGGCACATGAACGTCCTGCTCGCCGAAGCCAACATTCCCTACGACGAGGTCTTCGAACTCGAGGAAATCAACTCACAGTTCGCCACAGCCGACGTCGCCTTCGTGATCGGCGCCAACGATGTCTGCAATCCCCTGGCCAAGACCGATCCATCGTGTCCGATTGCCGGCATGCCGGTGCTCAATGCGGAGAATGCGGCCGCCGTCATGGTGATCAAGCGATCGCTGTCGCCGGGATACGCCGGAATCGACAATCCGCTGTTCTACCGCGACAACACCATGATGCTGTTCGCGGATGCGAGGAAGATGGTCGAGGATATTGTGAAGGGACTGTAGGGAGAGTCAGGCGTTGCCTTCTCTCAGAGCCCGCTTGCGGGCCATCTTGCGGGCCCGGCGCACGCCTTCGGCGCGCTCGCGCTTCTTCTTCTCCGACGGCTTCTCGAAGTGGCGGCGCAGTTTCATTTCACGATAGACGCCCTCGCGCTGCAGCTTCTTCTTCAGCGCCCGCAGGGCCTGGTCGACATTGTTGTCGCGGACAATGATGTGAACGATGGGTCTTCTCCTCAAGGTTCGGCCGCCCGGAACGGCCGGCATCGTGATAGGCTCACCCGTGTGCTATTACCATGGCACCACGGCGCTTGTGAAGGGTGCATGGGCGAGGGAACCGATGATGGCGATGCTTGGGGATATCCGCCTCGACCGGATCGAGGAGTCTTCGGACATCGGCAATGTCCCCCATCTGGACGTTCCCGACGCCACGCCCGAGGCGCTGGCGCCCTGCCTGGGGTGGCTGCAGCCGGCTGCCATCGATCCGGTGATGGCAGCGGCAACCCGTCGCCGCGTCCTCAAGCCACCGGCCGACACCGATATCGCCATGCTGACACAGCATTTTCCGGCGCCTTCAGCCGGGCATGTCTTCACCGCCCGCACCGGATTTGGCTGCCGCTACCTTGAAAGCGGCATGGTGATGAGCGAGGAGGGCGTCCGGTGGCCTTGCTGAAAATCGCGCGCATGGGACATCCGGTGCTGACCGGGCGCGCCGGGGAGGTGGCGGACCCGACGGCGCCCGAGGTGCGCCTGCTCGTCGCAGACATGATCGAGACCATGCACGATGCGGGCGGCGTGGGTCTCGCCGCACCTCAGGTCCATGTTCCTTTGCGCATCGTCGTCTTCATGCCTCCCGATGCCCCGGAGGACGAACCAGTCCTGGCGCTTGTCAATCCCCGCCACGAGATCCTCACGGACGAGCGTGTGGAAGGCTGGGAGGGATGCCTCTCGCTCCCCGGGTTGCAGGGGCTCGTACCGCGGGCGCCCCGGGTGAGCTATTCCGGCACCACGCCTGATGGCACAGAGGTCTCAAGGACTGTGGACGGCTACCATGCGGTGGTGATCCAGCACGAATTCGACCATCTCGACGGCATCCTCTACCCGCAGCGGATGACGGACATGCGACACCTCATCTTCAATTCGGAGCGGCACTGGCGCGTCGAAGAGGACGAGTCATGACGACGAAATCCGCCACCAGGCACGATCTCCGGCGCCGCCTCCTTGCCGCCACCCTTCCCCACGTGCCGTTTGATGGATGGACCCGCGCGTCGATCGATGCCGGTGCAGCCGATGCCGGCATGGCGGACGGCGAGGCGAAACGACTGTTTCCGGAAGGGGCCGACGAGATGGTGTCCTTCTTCCTCGCCGAGGGCGACCGCGCCATGCTCGACGAACTCTCCCGGATCAACCTGGACGAGATGAGGGTGCGCGACCGCATCGCCACGGCTGTGAGAATCCGCCTCGAGGTCGATGACGGACATCGCGAAGCAGTGCTGCGGGCCACCGCGGTGAAGACCGGCCCCTCCGGCGCCAGGGCGCTGTGGCGTACGGCCGACGCCATCTGGCATGCCGCCGGAGACTCGGCGACCGACTTCAATTACTACACGAAGCGCCTTCTGCTGGCGGGCGTCCATGCGGCCACGCTGCTGTGCTGGCTCAACGACGACAGCCCGGACCGTGGAAGGACCTGGGCCTTTCTCGACCGCCGCATCGCCGATGTCATGTCCATCGGCCGGCTGAAACCACGCCTGCCCCGGCTGCGACCTGGACCGATAACCCGTTTCGCGATGTCACGGTCGCCCTTTTCCGGCTGTCGGCCCAACCGATGATGGGGACGGAGTAGCCACAACCAGTCCTGCCTGCTGGTGCGCCGTTGGCGCTTGGCTTCATTCTCCTGACAGGGCTTGCGCGCGACCCGGAGGCCGGCGACGACGTTGAACGGTGCAGGTCCCCGTGCGTGGGTCCTCGCTCATCAATCCCGGCCCGGCTCCCACGGTGTCAGCCTGGGAATCCATCGCGGTACATTTGCCTTGTAGTGCCTATAGTCCTCGCCGAGCCGTCGCTCGAGGCCTGGCTCCTCCACCAGCATGAAGTAGATGGAATTGAGGAGGAAGAAGCCAAGCATCCAGCCCGCAACGGGCCATGAGCCAAGGACAAGCGATTCGCCGCCCAGCATCAAGAGGACGCCCGTGATCATCGGGTTTCGCACATAACGATAGGGACCGCGGACGACCAGTCTCTGCGGCGGCGCCCATGGCGCTGGCGTACCCTTGCCCACGGCCAGGAACAGTCTGACCGTCCACACGGCCATGACGAGTCCGATCACGGCCACGAGGACGCCAATCCAGAATCTCGTCTCACCGATCTCTGCCGGCGCCATGTCCGCCGAGGTTCCAGCCGCAATCCAGAGCAGGGCGCCGGGAACATAGACGAGCGCCGTCCCTGGAAGGACAAGAATGGCCTTGATGAGTTCCACGTTCATTTCAACGTCAATCAGCGTAGCAGACAGCGATCCTCTCCGGAGCGCCTTCTTCAGGAGGCCATCTTCGCCTTGCCGAGGCCGAACCCTGCCCGGTGCCTGAGCGCGAAAGCGAGTGAGGCTTCTGACAATGCCGGCTTGATGCCGCCTCCGCCCTGCGCTCTTCAGGGGTGACTGCTGACGCTCTCCAGTGGATACAGCCTCGTGACGTGGCCCATCTTGCGGCCCGGTAGCGCCCGGGTCTTGCCGTAGAGGTGAAGCTTGGCATCGCCCTCGTCGAGAATGTCGCGCCAGGAGGATGCGTCGTCACCCAGAAGATTGGTCATCACGGCGTCGCTGTGGCGAGACGGATCGCCCAGGGTCAAACCGGCCACGGCGCGGATGAACTGTTCGAACTGGCTGGTGCGGCAGGCATCGATGGTCCAGTGCCCTGAATTGTGTGGCCTTGCGGCAAGTTCGTTCACCAGAAGACGATTGCCTGGAGCAACGAACATCTCCACCGCCAGGAGGCCGACGAGACCGAGAGCCTCCGCCAGCCGGCCGGCCATGGCAATGGCGGCATCGGTCACGTCCCCGGGGAGGGGCGCAGGCGCCCGGGTCTCCGCGAGGATGCCGTCGCGATGGGTGTTCCAGACGACATCGAATGCCCGGATGGCGCCATGGTTGTCGCGGGCGACGATGGACGAGATCTCCATGCTGAAATCGACGACGCCTTCCAGGATGGCATCCTGGCGTCCCATGGCCACCCAGGCATCAACAAGGTCCTGCTGACGCGTGAGGCGAACCTGGCCCTTGCCGTCATAGCCCATGCGCGCCGTCTTGAGAATCGCCGGGCTGCCAATTGTCGCGAGCCTCTCACCAGGTCCGGGAAGGGCGGCATAGGGTGCGGTGGCGCACCCATGACCGGTCAGGAAATCCTTCTCGCTCACCCGGTGCTGGGTCATCTCCAGGCAACGCCAGTGGGGACGCACCGGTGCATGCCGGGCCATCTGCCGAAAGGACGCCACCGGAAGGTTCTCGAACTCGAAGGTGATGACATCCACCGCCGAGGCAAAGGCCTCGATACTGTCGGCATCATCGTACGGGCCGATGGTTGCGGCGTGGGCCACCTCCACGGCCGGGCTGTCCTCTGCGGGGCAGAGCACATGGCAACGGTAGCCCATTGCCGCGGCGGCAAGAGCTGCCATGCGACCGAGCTGGCCGCCACCGACGATGCCGATGACGCCACCCGGCGGCACCACGCGACTGTCATCATCCATCGACGTCGGGATGTTCGGCCACGGAACCGGTCTGCTCGCCCCGCCAGTCCTCCAGGGCCCGGGCCACGTGCGGATTGACAAGACCGACGATGGCGGCGGCCAGGAGAGCGGCATTGATGGCGCCCGACTTGCCGATGGCAAGCGTGCCAACCGGCACTCCGGCCGGCATCTGCACGATGGAAAGCAGGCTGTCCATGCCATTGAGTGCCCGGCTTTCGACAGGAACCCCGAGCACCGGAAGAGAGGTCTTGGCTGCCGTCATGCCCGGCAGATGCGCCGCGCCGCCTGCACCGGCGATGATGACCTTCAGTCCGCGGCCATGGGCGGCCTCGGCATAGGCGAACAGCCGGTCGGGCGTTCGGTGGGCGGAAACGATCCTGACTTCATGCGGGATGCCGATGTCGCCCAGCGTTTCAGCGGCATGGCGCATGGTATCCCAGTCCGACTGGCTTCCCATGATGATGCCCACTTCGACCATGATCCGTCACCTCCCCTTGAAGGCAGCTCTGCCCGATCCTACACCCGGTCGATCGGCGAAACAGCCGGACACAGGATGCAAACGCTCGGCAATCCACCGCTCCTGAATAGCCACCGCGTCCCTTCCTTCCTATACTGTCCGCCAGGTCCTGACCGGACAGAGTTATCACCTTGCGGCAACGTTCGGCATGGAGCCGGCAACAAGAATCCTGGCGGAGGAATCAATGACAAATCCCGATGATTTGGCTGTCCTGGAAGCGCGGCATGCAGCTCTCGAGCAGGAAATCCATGATGAATCCCGTCGCCCGCTACCGAACCAGACCCATCTCACGGATCTCAAGCGCAGGAAACTCCAGATCAAGGAACAGATTGAACGAATGTCGGGCGTGAACAGTCCTGCCTGACCCTGTCAGGCACGAGGAGTCCCGAAGTGGGGTGGTCAGGGGCGGTCATCTCCCGTCAGAGTCGGATGCCATTCGGGTCACCGTGGCGGTTGTGCTGAACCCGTCGACCAGATCGGCAAGATAAATCCGGCCACCATAGGAGGTCACAATATCAGCGCCGACGACCTCGTCGATGCGGTAATCCGACCCCTTCACCAGAACATCCGGGCGCAGGCGCTCGATCAGGGCCACCGGGGTCGCCTCGCCGAAAACGACCACCAGGTCCACGTCCGCCATCGAGGCGAGGATCTGGGCCCTGGAGATTTCGGACTGCACGGGACGGCCAGGACCCTTGAGACCCTGGACGGAGGAATCGCTGTTGAGCGCCACGACCAGCCGGTCACACTGGCTGCGGGCCTGGCGCAGGAGCGACACATGGCCGGGATGGAGCAGATCGAAGCAGCCGTTGGTGAAGCCGATCTGCTCTGCGGACTCACGCCACGAGGCGACCATCTCCAGGGCCGTCTCGAGGGACACGATCTTCGCCTCGTTGCTCTCGAAGGCCTGGCCGTGCAGGACATGCCGCAGATCGTCGGTGCCGACTACCGCAGTACCGCTCTTGCCCACGGCCACGCCACCGGCAAGATTGGCCAGACGGGCCGCGATTTCCGGCGCGAGGCCCTGTCCCAAGGCTGCAGCGAACACCGCGACCACGGTATCTCCGGCCCCGGAGACGTCATAGACCTCTCGCACTTCCGCGGGCAGATGGAGGGTGGCGCCGTTGCGCTCGACGAGGGACATGCCGGCGGCGCTCCGGGTGACAAGGATGCACCCGGCGTCCGATTCCTCCATCACCGTACGGGCCGCTGCGACAATGTCCTCGTCGCCGTTCACGTCCATTCGGGCTGCCATGGCCAGTTCCTGGCGGTTGGGCGTGAGAACGCTGGCTCCCCGGTAACGCGAGAATGCGTGGCTCTTGGGATCGACGACGACCGGGATACCCGCCTGACGAGCCGAGGCCATGACGGCATCGGTCACCTCTGCCGTCATCACGCCCTTGGCATAGTCAGACAAGACCAGGACATCGACACCCGACATGGCGTGAGCGGCAATGTCCACGATCCTGGATTCCGTCTCCGGCAGGATGGCGCGATCCGTCTCATGGTCAGCGCGCAACAGCTGGTGTCCACCGTCGACGAACCGGTCCTTGCGGGTGGAAACCCGGTTCCGCTCCACCAGCACATACGGCTCCACGCCTTCTTCCCGGGCGATCATGGAGATCAGATCGCGACCGACCTGGTCGTCTCCCACGACGGCCACGAAACACACCCGCGCGTCAATGGCGACCAGGTTGCGCAGGACATTGCCGGCTCCTCCCGGCATGGAGTCTTCGGTCTCGACGCGCAACACCGGAACAGGCGCTTCAGGAGAGATTCGCTCCACACCCCCGTAGATGAAACGGTCAAGCATGACGTCGCCGATCACCATGACACGGGCGCCCGCGAGCCGGTCGATCGCTTCCGCGAGGTCGGGAGACGGGTTCGTCGACATGCCCCCTTCCTTGCACCGATGAGCCTGTCCCGTCAATCGACCGAGCGCAGAGCATCCGGCGTGTCTTTCAGGGCGTGCCAAAGGACCCTACCATGTGTTCCGTTGAACCGGGGGCTGGAGCCATGTCTCAGGCATATGAGAGCATCTACCATCAATCGCTGGCGGATCCGGACGGTTACTGGGAGGAACTGGCGGGAAACATCTGCTGGACCAAGCCCTGGGATCGGGTGCTCGACGACTCCCGGGCGCCCTTCTATCGCTGGTTCTCCGGAGGCGAGACCAACACTTGCTGGAATGCCATCGATCGCCATGTGGACAACGGACGCGGCGATCAACTCGCACTGATCTGGGAGAGTCCGATCACCGGCGCCAGGCGAACGCTGACCTACAACCAACTCAAGCGCGAGGTGGCGACATTCGCCGGTGTCCTGAACAACCACTCGGTCACCCGGGGAGACCGTGTCGTGATCTACATGCCCGCCGTGCCCGAGGCGGTCATTGCAATGCTGGCCTGTGCCCGCATCGGCGCCGTCCACTCCGTGGTGTTCGGCGGGTTCGCCGCGGCGGAGGTCGCCAAACGCCTCGATGACGCGACGCCGAAAGTGGTTCTCACCGCCACCTGCGGCGTGGAACCGGGCCGCATCATTCCCTACCTCCCCATACTCGAGGAGGCTTTCACCCTCGCATCACACGTACCCGGAACGATGATCGTCCTGGCCCGGGAACAGCAGTCCGCCCAGCTGAAGACAGGACGTGACCACGACTGGTACGAGGAAATGGCACGGGCGGCACCCGTCGACTGGGTCCCCGTGGCCGCCACTGACCCGCTCTACATCCTCTATACCTCCGGGACCACCGGCAAACCGAAGGGCGTGGTGCGGGACAATGGCGGGCACGCGGTGGCACTCACGTGGACCATGAAGGCAGTCTATGACGTGGCGCCCGGCGAGTGCTGGTGGGCAGCAAGCGATATCGGATGGGTCGTCGGTCACAGTTACATCGTCTATGCGCCTCTCCTCCACGGAAATCCGACAATTCTCTTCGAGGGCAAGCCGGTCGGCACACCCGATGCCGGGGTCTTCTGGCGTGTCATCGAGCAAAATGACGTGGCGGCCCTCTTCACGGCGCCGACCGCAATCCGCGCCATTCGCCGGGACGATCCGGACGGCGACTTCCTCGCAGCGGCGGATCTCTCCGCATTCCGCACCCTCTTCCTTGCGGGCGAACGCGCCGATCCGGATACCATCGCATGGGCGGAGGAGAAACTGTCACGACCGGTGGTCGACCATTGGTGGCAAACCGAGACGGGTTGGGCGATGGCTGCCTATTGCCGTGGTATCGACGATCTCCCGGTACGGCACGGCTCACCGGGCCGGCCGACGCCCGGGTATGCCATCGACATCCTCGATGCCCGCGGCCATCGCCTGCCGTCCGGCACCACGGGTGCCGTCAGCGTGCGTCTCCCCCTGCCGCCGAGTTCGCTGCCGACCTTGTGGAACAACGACGAGGGTTATGTCTCGAGCTATCTCGAGGAGTACCCCGGATACTATTCGACCGGTGATGCCGGCATGTACGACAGCGACGGCTATCTCTACATCATGGGCCGCACCGACGATGTCATGAACGTCGCCGGTCACCGCCTTTCGACAGGCGCCATGGAAGAAGTCCTGGCCACGTTGCCGGACGTCGCAGAATGCGCCGTGATCGGTGTCGCAGACGAACTGCGCGGTCAGGTCCCCGTCGGACTTCTGGTGCTGAAAGCAACGTCGACCGCGTCCCATGCCGACATCGTGGACGATGCTGTACGCCGGATGCGCAACGATGTCGGCGCGGTAGCGAACTTCCGCAAGGCGGTGATCGTTCCCCGCCTTCCCAAGACCCGTTCGGGCAAGATCCTGCGCCGTTCCATGCGACAGATCGCCGACGGTGAAGCCGTGCCCATGCCGGCCACCATCGAGGACCCCGCCGCACTTGACGACATCAGGGACGCCCTGGCGACCATCGGCTATCCGGCCGGCACCTGATCACGGGAGCGGAACCAGCTTCAGCGTTCCCCTCTCCAAGGACAGCGCCACCGTTCCATCCCGCAGGCGTTCGATGTCCTGTCCAAGCAGTTCGTAGCGCCAGCCACTCGCCAGCGGACTGTCGCCCGGGGGCGAAGCCGCGAACCGGCGGATTTCGTCTGAACTGGCGATCAGCCCCTGGGCCACGCCGAGTTCCTCGCAACGGGCGTTGATCAGGGTGCGGATGAGATCGGCCAGGGCGAGCGGCACACGCGCGGGCTGACTTTCATCCAGCCGCGGCAAGGCGTCCTTGCCGAGCGCCATGGCACGATTGACCGCCTGGATGATCTGGAGTCCCCGGGAGCCTCCCGCCATGCCGCGCGGAACCAACCGGACTCCCTCAAGCGCCTCCTGCGTCTGCGGCCGAGAGGTGGCGATGGCGACAAGGGCGTCATCTGTCATGATGCGCCGGCGGGGAAGATTCCTTTCCTGCGCCAGCCGCTCGCGCCATGCCGCGACTTCGCGCAGGACCGCCAGATCGCGCGGTCGCCGGGGCTTCTTCCTGATGCGTATCCAGGCCTGAGACACGTCATTGCGGTATGTCTGCGGGTCGTTGAGCCATGCCATCTTCTCGTCGACCCACGTCTCGCGCCCCTTGCTGGCCAGTTCTGAGGAGAGGTGTTCGTAGACACGGCGAAGGCAGGTCACATCTTCGAGGGCATAGGCAATCTGTTTCCTGGAGAGCGGCCGTTTCGACCAGTCCGTGATCTGCGCTCCCTTGCCGATGGTCCTGCCGGTTACCGCCTGGACAACCCGGGCGTAGCCGACCTGTTCGCCATGACCGCAGGCCATGGCCGCCACCTGGGTGTCGAAGACCGGTTTCGGCAGGGAGCCGGCAAGATGGTAGAGGATTTCCAGGTCCTGGCGGCCCGCATGGAACACCTTGAGAACATCCCTGTCGGTCATGAGATCGAAGACGGGCCCCAGATCGACCCCGTCCGCCAGGGCATCGATGACCGCGGCCTCTCCGGCGCCGGCAATCTGGACGAGGCACAATTGCGGCCAGTACGTGCGCTCCGGAATGAACTCCGTGTCGACGGTGATCCAGGCTTCGTCCCGCAGGCGACCGCAGAACTTCGTGATACTCTCCGTGTCAGCGAGAACCTGCATGACGGTTCTCTACCGGCGCACTCCCCGGAAGTCCACAAGGAGGGACATTGCCGCGGTGTGTTCACGACCATCGGCAAGGCCGGGAATTGTCACCCTTCAGACGCCAGTCGACCCTTCGCCACGCGGAGCTCCGCACAAGGCTCGCCCAACGGACTGAGAGTGCCCCGCAACCATGGTCTCGTGCCTGTGCAACGTCGTGAAGGACGGAGTGGGGAACGCCCCCGCCGCTTGACAAACAGGTGGTGTTGCGTTGTTTAGCCATCGCACCTGTTTCCCGGAATGTCGTTCATGCACCGTTATCGCACACACACCTGCGGTGAACTTCGCCGTGACCATGTTGGAGCCGCCGTACGCCTGTCCGGCTGGGTGCACCGCAAGCGGGATCACGGCAATCTCCTCTTCGTCGATCTGCGCGACCAGTACGGCACGACCCAGTGCGTCATCGAGACCGATGACCCCGGGTTTGCGGCGGTGGAGGGGATCCGCCCGGAGAGCGTGGTTACCATCGAGGGCGAACTGGTGTCCCGTGACGCCGATACCGTGAACCCGGAGATCGACACCGGCGAGGTCGAGGTGCGCATCGGCAGTTTCACCGTGCTGTCGGAGGCCGAGCCCCTGCCAATGCCGGTGTTCGGTGAGGTCGACTATCCAGAGGACGTGCGTCTGCGCTACAGGTTTCTCGACCTGCGCAGGCCATCAATGCACGCGAACATCGTGCTGCGCTCGAGGATCATCAATTCCATACGCCGGCGCATGATCCAGGGCGGTTTCCTGGAGTTCCAGACTCCCATACTGACCGCATCGAGTCCGGAAGGGGCGCGGGATTTCCTGGTCCCCAGTCGCCTTCACCACGGCTCGTTCTATGCCCTCCCCCAGGCGCCGCAGCAGTTCAAGCAGCTTGTCATGGCTTCCGGTTTCGACCGCTACTTCCAGATCGCGCCCTGTTTCCGTGACGAGGATGCGCGCGCCGACCGTTCGCCCGGGGAGTTCTACCAGCTCGATGTGGAAATGGCCTTCGTGACGCAGGAAGACGTGTTCGCGGCCATCGAACCCGTCATCGGCGGACTGTTCCGGGAGTTCGCGTCATTCCCGGTCACGGAGTCGCCGTTCCCCCGCATCGCCTATGAAGAAGCCATGCTGAAGTACGGCACCGACAAGCCGGACCTGCGTAATCCCCTGGTCAACGTCGACACCACGGCGCCCTTCGCCGAGTCCGATTTCAGGATCTTTCGCCGGCAAATCGGCGAAGGCGCGGTGGTCCGCGCCATTCCCGTGCCGGGAGGCGCGGCCGCGCCGCGCAGCTTTTTCGATCGCATGATCTCCTTTGCCCAGGAGAACGGGGCGGGAGGCCTGGCCTGGATTGTCTTCCAGGACGGCGCAGGAAAGGGACCCGTCGCACGTCTTCTAAAAGAAAGTGAACTCGACGCTATCCGTTCACTCGCCGGGATCGGTGATGGCGATGCGGTGTTCTTCTCGTGCGATGCAAGAGATGCGGCCGAACGCATTGCCGGTCTCGTGCGCACCCGTGTCTGCGATGAACTTTCCCTCGCCGAGCAGGACAGTTACCGGTTCTGCTGGATCGTTGACTACCCGATGTACGAGTTCGACCCCGAGAGGAAGAAGATCGACTTCAGCCACAATCCATTTTCCATGCCCCAGGGCGGCCTCGAGGCCCTGGAGACCAGGGATCCCCTCGATGTCCTGGCCTACCAGTACGACATCGTCTGCAACGGCGTCGAACTTTCCAGCGGCGCCATTCGCAATCACGAGCCGGCCACCATGATCAAGGCCTTCGAGATCGCCGGTTATCCGGCAAGCGAGGTCGAGGCGCGGTTCGGCGCCCTCCACGACGCCTTCCGCTACGGATGTCCCCCGCACGGCGGCATCGCTCCGGGAATCGACCGCATCGTCATGCTGCTCGCAGGTGAATCGAACATCCGGGAAGTCACGCTCTTCCCGATGAACCAGCAGGCCCAGGACCTGATGATGGGGGCGCCGGGAGAGGTTTCAGAACGGCAGATGAGAGAGCTCGGGATCCGCCTTGCCAGGCCTTCCTGAACGGCGTCAGTCCCGCGACCACGCCGTCTGCGGCTGTCCGACGGGCTTTCCGTCCACCAGGATCCGGTCGACACGCTCATTGTAGAAGGCAATGTGACCGGCAATGCGGGGGCATTCCGGAATCGGATCGGGATAGACCCAGGCGATGTCGTCATGGGTGACACCGTCGAGGACCAGCGAAAGGTGCGTGGCCATTCCCTTGTAGGGGCAGCGCGTGCTGGTCGGCGATTCGACAAGGAGATCCTGCCTTACGTCGTCTGGAGGAATGTAGTAGCGGGTCGGAAGATCGGTTTCGAAGAGGAACTGCGCCCGCTCGCTCTTCGCCAGCACCTCGCCTCCGTGGATCACCTCGACAGGCCGGTGACTCAGCAACGTGTCGACCCTGACGCGCGGATCCCTGGCATGAACAAACACCTCCTCGTCCTCCTCGTACCAGTGATCGAGCTCCTGCCAGTAGAAGGCGATGCGATCCTGCAGCGCCGACGCCTCTTCCAGCGGATCGGGATAGGCCCAGGCCGCATTCTCCGCCGCCACGCCACCTGCATTGATGGTCCAGTAGCAGGCATCCCCCTTCCACGGGCAATACGTCTTCCTTGCAGAGGGGGTGAGCCGCTCCATGGCAACGTCATCACGGGGGAAATAGTAGACCGGAGTGTGCCCCGTCTCGCGCACCAGCAGGACGTCCGTGCTGTCCACGATCGTCTCCTCGCGCAACACCGCCCTCACCCGCCTGGGAGAAGCTTCATACTCGACGCGATGTGTCATGGTCTCCATCCCCTCCGCCACGCAGGCCCGGAAAACCCCTGTCGGCATTCATGCAGAAAGACAGAAGGCACAGACTCCGACCAAGCCCCAGCGACGCCAGCTTCCGCTCCTCCTGCAACATGTGGCACACACTATTTTCCATCGGATACAACCGCAAGAGCTGTTCGCTCGACAATCATCCGATCTTAAGAACAACACCTGTCAACCTTGAAGTCGACGGTGAGCCAGATTCTGCCTTGAGCCGCAAGTCGTTCCACCAGGCCGTCCGAGCATTCCGGCAACGACGTTCATCGATGGAGCGCGCCAGGCGAATGTCAACTTTGCAAAAGAAGGTCATGATACCCTACGAAACCCGAACTTCTGCCCGGCCAGCCATAGCAACGGCGTTGTCAAGTGGGCGGCTCCAATCATCAAACAACGCCCATGCACTTGGTCAAGGGAACTGATGCACATCAGCAGTCATGGCTGACTCCTGAACACCCCTGTCCCGGGGAGTTTGAAGTCTCTTTCCATTCTTGCTATCAATGATGTGCAAGCAACGAGCGAGTTGTTGTATGTTTCCATTTGCTTGCCGTGAAATCAATGGCCTTTGTTGAAACCCGGGAAGCAATCGCGGTGAAAGCGCAATCCATATACAAAGAACTATCACACTACTACGACCTGATTTACTCCCAGAAAGATTACAAGAAGGAAGTCGAGACAGTAAAGAAACTTGTTTCGAAACATCAAAAGTCAAAAGGCAACGATCTTCTTGAGGTTGCCTGCGGAACTGGCAAGCATGCTCAGCACCTTCAAGATGATTTCGACATATTGGCAACCGATGTAAATGCCGAGATGCTCCGAGTGGCGCGCCGAAACGTCAAGGGTGTGAGCTTTAGACAAGCCAATATGTTGAATTTGAGTCTTGGAAGAGAATTTGATGTGATTGTTTGTCTGTTCAGTTCTATCGGCTACGTAAGAACCTATGCCAATCTAAGAAAGACAATCAACAATTTTGCACAACACCTGAAGATAGGAGGTGTTGCTGTCATTGAACCATGGTTCACAAAGTCAACATACACGGTTGGCTGGCCCCATCTTTCGACTTACTGCGACGACAATGTGAAGATAGCTCGTGAGTGCGTCTCAAGGATACGCGGTGATGTTTCCATTATGGAAATGCACTACCTCATTGCGGAAAGGAATAAGAACGTGAAGCACTATGTCGACCTTCACGAATTGGGAATGTTCGAGCCCGAGAAAACCCTCGTGCTTATGAAGGAGGCAGGCATGAAGTCGAAATTCTTGAGGACCGGTTTGTTCAAGGATCGGGGAGTGTATGTTGGTGTAAGGGAGTAACTGAATGATGATGGAACATACCTGGAACAAGAAGCCCGACTGGGCCTGAAGATCGGGAAACGGCCTGTTCGGATCTTCCAACGTGGCCGAGACAGAATCTCGACTGCAACAACCAACAAGACACTCAAGAGTGTGGTCGCGTCGTCACACCGTATCGAACGTCTCCTAAACGATACAAGCGTAGCCCTAGCCATGATCCACGTGAGCGACCGCGAGTGTGCGGTCCATTCAAGAAAGTCGTTCTTGGTGATGGTCACCCAGGTGGCCTCGAGATTTATTCCGTCGCTTCGTCTAATGTTGTCTGTTCTTCACAATCGACATTGCTGTACGCAATGCAGGATTAGGCAGGCGGGCTGTGCCTTCGACGGGCGGAAGTCTAATTCGCTGAAGCGTGACGAGAGGTTTCAATTCAGGTCATCCTTCTCTCCAGAATTTGCCCTGACGCCATCAGCGATCGGTCGGGCGGAAATGGAAATTAATGGATCACCGGATGGGTCATCACTTCTGGTTGTCGGCAGGGATTCGAGTCAAATGCCACTTTTCGCTTTGCAGTGTTCGTAGCACCTCTATTGCTGGGTGGTTCCGTCATGGATCCATTCTGCCGCCTTGTTGGCAGCGTTGGTGATGCACGACATATTGACGTGCGTTTCATTCGTCGCCGATACCATGCACTCGCCTTGCTGCGATCAACGATGGAAGCCCGGATCCTCAACCGGCGGCCTTCTTGCGCCGCTTGGCGAAAGTGTGTTCGGGGCCCGGAAAGCGCCGGTTGCGGACATCGCTGGCATAGGCCATGACTGCCTCTTCCACGATCTGTCCGACCTCGGCGTAGCGCTTGACGAACTTCGGCGTGAAGGTGTCGAACATGCCGGTCATGTCCTCGGTGACGAGGATCTGCCCGTCGCAGGCGACCGATGCTCCGATGCCGATGATGGGAACGGATGAGGCTTGCGTGATGTCGCGCGCCACGCTTTCGACGACTCCCTCGACGACGATGGCGAAGGCCCCGGCCTGGGCAATCGCCCTGGCATCTTTCAGGATGCGCCGCCGGGTGGTGTCCGAATGACCCCTGGAACGCATCTGGGCGACGCTTCGCGCACGCTGTGGCATCAGGCCGACATGGCCCATCACGGGAATGCCGTCGGCGACCGCAGCCTCGACCGTCCCGGCAAGACTATCCCCGCCCTCCATCTTCACGGCATCGCAGCCCGTCTCCGCGAGCATGCGCCGGGCATTGGAAAGGGCCACGTCCCGGTTGTGCTCATAGGTGCCGAAGGGCATGTCGATGACGACCAGGGTATTGGCGGCCGCCTTGGCGACAGCCCGGCCATGACGGATCATCGTGTCGATGTCGATGGTCCGCGTTGTCTCCATGCCGTAGAGCACCATGGCGACCGAATCGCCGACCAGGATGAAGTCTACATGCCGGTCGATCCTGGCGGCCATGGGCGCCGTGTAGGCGGTCAATCCGACGATCGGCGCGCCACCCCGGGGGCCAAGCAGCCCGCTTGGATCCGGTTTGTCCGGAAGGCCGGGCATCATGTCTCACTCTTCTCCCGGCAGCGTCACCGCCACGTTGTCGATCAACCGGGTTCCTCCGAGACGCACCGCGGACAGCAGTCTTGCCGCACTGGCCCGCGTCTCCACCGCACCAAGGGTGACGGGATCGCGCAATGAGAGATAGTCGACGGCATCGAAGGCCGCCTCAAGACGCCTCGAGGCGTTCCGGACCGCCACGTCCGGAGGCTCTCCTTCGCCAAGGACACCGCGCGTCTCCATGAGAATGCGGAAGAGTCCGGCTGCGCGGTCGCGCTCTGCCGCACCGAGATAGGCATTGCGCGAGGACATGGCGAGACCGTCCGCTTCTCGCACCGTGGCCACTGGAACGATGTCAATCCGAAGGTCGAGATCGCGGACCATCTGCTTCACGACAACAAGCTGCTGGTAGTCCTTCTCCCCGAACACCGCCACGTCGACACCGGTCTGCATGAAGAGCTTGAGCACCACGGTGGCAACGCCCGAAAAGAACCCTTCCCTGTAACTCGCCTCGAGTCCCTGTGCGGCGCCACCTGGCATGACAGTCGTGGCAAAGCCCGACGGGTACATGTGCTCAGTCCCCGGGGCATAGACGAGATCGACGCCGGCAGAGCGAAAGTCTGCCATGTCTCCCGTCTCGTCCCTTGGATAGCGGGTGAAGTCCTCGCCGGGGGCGAACTGTGTGGGATTGACGAAGAGACTTGCCACCACGCGACAGGCACGTTCCCTCGCCGCCCGGACCAGGGCGAGGTGTCCATCGTGCAGGGCGCCCATCGTGGGTACGAGGGCGATGGTGTCACCGGCCGCCCGCCATTCATCCAGTTGACGGCGCAGTGCCGCCACGGTGCGTACAGGTGTCATACCCACCCCGAACTGGTCATTGTGCAGTGCAGCATAGTTTGACCGCCATGACAACTCGATGCACCGGCACTGCCTTTGGGTGGATGTCCGGTGAGCGGGTGGAGGAATCGGGCCGCACGACCAAAAAAAATGGGGGCAGGTCAGAACCCACCCCCAAGTTGGGGAGGACACACCATGAAATCAGGCAGTCAACTGACCAATCACCAGGCCCGACTGCCCATGTCTGCAACGGGAGTCATGAACATCCACTTGTCGCACCACAGGTGACGCACTTGAGACAGGTCCCGTTGCGGACCAGTGTGAGGTTGCCGCATTCTTCGCACGGATCTCCCTCATAGCCTTGCATGCGTGCCGCATCGACAGCGGTGACGCCTGCAATCGTTTCGTGTTGGGCGGCCGCAGCCATCCTGACCGGTTCGGCCTGTCGTCCGCCCTCTAGAACCTGGAGGTGCCGGCCCCGCACGTAGCCCCGGCTGGCCACCTGTTCGAGCAGGCTCTGCACCTCGACCATGCCGTCATCACTTTCGGCGAACTCCTCACCGGCGTTGCCGCGACCCACCGTGTCCGGCATCAGGTCGCCGGGCTCGACATGGGCGAGATCGTTGCGGGCGAGATAGCTGATCGCCAGCTCCCGGAAAATGTAGTCGAGAATGGACGTCGACATCTTGATGGTGTCGTTGCCCTCGACCATGCCGCTGGGCTCGAAGCGGGTGAAGGTGTAGGCGTCCACGAATTCCTCGAGCGGCACGCCGTACTGCAGGCCGATCGACACGGCGATGGCGAAATTGTTCATCAGGCTGCGGAAGGCCGCACCTTCCTTGTGCATGTCGATGAAGATCTCACCCAGACTGCCGTCGACGTACTCCCCGGTCTTCAGGTAGACCTTGTGGCCACCGACGATTGCCTTCTGGGTGTAGCCGCGGCGGCGGTTATCGAGGCGCCGGCGCTCGTTGCGCACGATGGTGGTGACAACCTTGCGGATCGCCTCGGGGCGGTCCTCCGCCTCCTCGAGTTCCTCAGCAAGATCGCCGAGATGCACGGCGGAAAGGGGCTGCGAGAGTTTCGAACCGTCGCGGTAGAGCGCGTTGGCCTTGAGGCCAAGGCGCCAGGAGAGTTTGTAGGTGTCGCGGCACTCCTCGACCGAGGCGGTAGCAGGCATGTTGATCGTCTTGGATATGGCGCCCGAAATGAAGGGCTGGGCTGCCGCCATCATCCTGATGTGACTTTCGGTCGACAGGAACCGTCTGCCCTGGCGGCCGCAGGGATTGGCACAGTCGAATACCGCGAGATGCTCGTCACGGATATGCGGTGCTCCCTCGAGGGTCATGGCGCCACAGCAGAAGCCGTTGGCGGCCTCGATGTCAGCCCGGCTGAAGCCGATTGCAGTGAGGAGATCGAAGGCGGGGTCGTCGAGTTTCTGCACATCGATTGCCAGCGTTTCGGTGCAGAAATCCTCGCCGAGGGTCCATTTGTTGAAGACGAAACGGATGTCGAATGCCGCCTTCAGAGAACCCTCGACCTTCTCCAGGACTTCGTCCGTGAATCCCCTGGCGCGAAGGGTCTCGTGATTCACCGACGGCGCACCGGCGAGCGTGCCGTGGCCCACCGCATGGGTGATCATTGCCGAGACCTCGTGTTCGGCGTAACCCAGCGAAGCCAGCGCCACCGGCACCGTCCGGTTGATGATCTTGAAGTAGCCGCCGCCGGCCAGCTTCTTGAACTTCACCAGCGCGAAGTCGGGTTCGATGCCCGTGGTATCGCAGTCCATGACGAGGCCGATGGTTCCCGTCGGCGCGATCACCGTCGCCTGGGCATTGCGGTAGCCGTGCAGTTCACCGAGCCGGAGAGCCTCGTTCCACGCCCGGACGGCCGCCTCGCCAAGCTCCGACAGAGGCAGTGCCTCGTGATCGATGGCCACCGGCAACACCGACAGTCCTTCGTAGTTGTCCTGTCCGCTGATGGCGGCCCGGCGGTGGTTGCGCATGACCCGCAGCATGGCGTCCCGGTTTCGGGCGAAGCCGGGGAAGGGTCCGAGCTCGCCGGCCATCTCGGCGCTCGTGGCGTAACCGACCCCGGTCATGATGGCGGTGACGGCGCCACAGAAGGCCCGGCCTGCCGCAGAGTCGTAGGAATGGCCCGATGCCATCAGCAGGCCACCGAGGTTGGCATAGCCCAGTCCCAGCGACCGGAAGTCGTATGACCGCCTGGCGATCTCCCGGGACGGGAACTGGGCCATCATGACCGATATCTCCAGCACTATGGTCCACAACCGGACCGCGTGCTCGAAAGCGGCAATATCGAAGCGACCGTCGTCCTGCCGGAACTTGAGGAGATTGAGGGAGGCGAGATTGCACGCCGTGTCATCGAGGAACATGTACTCCGAACAGGGATTGGAGGCGTTGATCCGTCCCGACCCGGGGCACGTGTGCCACTCGTTGATCGTCGTGTCGTACTGGATTCCGGGATCCGCCGACGCCCAGGCCGCGAAGGCGATCCTGTCCCACAGATCCCGCGCCTTCACGGACCTCGACACCGTGCCGTCGGTGCGGCGTATCAGATCCCAGTTGCGGTCGGACTCGACGGCGTCGAGGAAATCGTTGGTCACCCTGACCGAATTGTTGGCGTTCTGTCCCGAAACGGTCCTGTAGGCCTCCGAATCCCAGTCGGTGTCCAGCACCGGAAACTCGACCGTGCGGTAGCCCTGGCGGGCCAACTGGAGCACACGCTGGATTCCGGCTTCCGGAACCATCGCCCTGCGACACGCCAGAACAGCCTTGCGCAGCGAGGAATTCTCCTTCGGGTCGAACCTGGTTTCGTCGTGACGGTCTCCCTCGTGGCATGCCTCCATCACGGCGCTGAGGTGCTCGTGGCACTGCTTCGATCCGGCGACGAGCGCCGCCACCTTCTGTTCCTCGACCATCTTCCAGGAGACGAAGTTCTCGACATCGGGGTGGTCGATGTCGACGACCACCATCTTGGCGGCGCGGCGTGTCGTGCCGCCGGACTTGATGGCCCCTGCCGCCCTGTCGCCCACCTTGAGGAAACTCATGAGACCCGATGAACGGCCCCCACCCGACAACGGTTCGCCTTCGCCCCTCAGGGCCGAGAAGTTCGACCCGGTGCCGGACCCGAACTTGAAGAGGCGCGCCTCGCGCACCCACAGGTCCATGATGCCGTTCTCGTTGACCAGGTCGTCGGCCACGCTCTGGATGAAACAGGCGTGGGGCTGGGGCCGCTCGTAGGCATTGGTCGAACGATTGAGACGCCCCGTCTCGTGGTTGACGTAGTAGTGACCCTGCGCCGGGCCCGAGATGCCGTAGGCCCAGTGAAGGCCGGTGTTGAACCACTGCGGCGAGTTGGGTGCCGCAACCTGCGAGGCCAGCATGAACCGCACCTCGTCGAAGAAGGTGCGCGCATCCTCTTCCCGGTCAAAGTAGCCGCCCTTCCAGCCCCAGTAGGTCCAGGTTCCGGCCATGCGGTCAAAGACCTGCCGGCTGTCCGTTTCACCGGTCGTGCCGGCACCAGGGGCGGCTTCGCGACGGCTGAGCCAGCCGGGAACCGACCCTTCCTCGACAGCCTGCAGGCTGTCGGGCACACCCGCCTTGCGGAAGTACTTCTGGGCAATGATGTCGCAGGCGACCTGGGACCAGGTGTCGGGAACCTCGATTCCCTCCTGCCGGAAAACGACCGAACCATCGGGATTGCGGATCTCGCTCATCGCCTTGCGGAAGCCGATGCCGTGATAGGCATCCTTGCCTGCAGTGGTGAAGTGGCGCCTGATCCGCATCCATCCAACTCCCGGTGACTGGTCTCATCACAGCTCTTCGCGGCTGCTGACGAACGATTATTGTGACAACGGTTCTACCATATGTTCAACATCTTTTTTCAAAACCACCATATATTGAGTGATACCCCTCATATTGGGGAGGTGACTCAAGAACCGGTGCCATGTGGTGACATGTCATGTGACCGGCAGTACTCGGAGGTTGCCCGCACCGGCCATCTCGCACACTCTCGGGAATCGGTGATGCACTGCCGGAGAGAACTGATGCCCGATCGTCCCAACGAGCGAATCGCCTACTTCAACGGCCACTACGTTCCGGAGAGCCATGTCGTGGTCCCGTTCCGCGATCGGGGTTTCCGCTGGGGAGACGGCGCCTTCGACACGGAACGCACGGTCAACGGCAGGCTGTTTCGCCTCGCGGAACACATCGACCGTCTCTATCGGTCGCTGCGTTACCTCGGAATCGATGTGAACGAATCGCCGGAGGACATGGCTGCCATCACCGAAGAGGTGGTCTCCCGCAACCTGCCGCTCCTGCCAGAGGGAGAGGACTACTGGGTCTTCCAGAACATCTCGCGTGGCGCCGACTGGGTCGGTGACGAACCCAACCTGCGCACCGGTCCCACGGTGATCGTCCATGTCCAGCCGATCCCCTTCCGGCCACGGGCGCGGTTGTTCCGCGACGGCATCGACATCGGCATTTCCTCCATCCGCCGGACACCGCCCGACTCCCAGAGCCCCCGCGCCAAGCTCACGAATTACATCAACGTCTTCCTCGCGGACCGGCAGGTGAAGGCGGCGAATCCCGACACCTGGGCCGGACTGCTGGACATCAACGGAAATCTCAACGAGGGGGCGGGGCAGAACCTGTGGATCGTGCACCGGGGAGAGCTCTACACGCCGCGGGGCGACATGGTGCTCGAGGGCGTCAGCCGGTCCACCGTCATGGAGCTTGCTGCCGATCTCGGAATTCCGGTGCATGAGACCAGCCTCGATCTCTTCGATGCCTACACGGCAGACGAGATCTTCCTGTCGTCGACCAGTCTGTGCGTCTGTCCCGTGCGCTCGGTCGACCGCCGCGAAACGGTCAGCGGCACCATTCCCGGCCCGGTGACGCGGCGCATCATGGATGCCTACAAGGCACTCCTTTCCTTCGATTTCGAGGAACAGTACCTGCAGTTCCTCGACGACAGGTAGGACCTACCCGAGAAGGTAGAGCTGTCCCAGGGCCACGCGATCCACCGGTTCGCACCAGGCCACCTGGCCGTCGACCATGACCTCGAATGTCTGTGGATCCACGCGGATCTCCGGCAGGGCATCGTTGTGGAGCATGTCGGCCTTGGTGAGCCGGCGTGTCGGTCCGATCGCCGTGAGGGGCTTCGCCAGGTCCAGCCTGCCAGCCAGATCCTCTCCGATGGACGAGGAATGCACGAACGTTGTCGCGATCGACGATGGCACGCGACCAGACATGCCCCAGGCAGGCCTCTCGAGAACAGGGTCGGCGTGGCCGATGCTGGCCGCGGCATCGCCGATTGCGGCGAAGGTGGTGAAGCCGCCCTTGATCACGGTCTGCGGCTTGAGCCCAAAGAAGGCCGGCTTCCACAGCACGATGTCGGCCATTTTCCCGGTCTCCAGACTGCCCACCTCGTGATCGATGCCGAAGACCCGGGCCGCATTGATCGTGTACTTGGCGAGGTACCTCAGGATACGGGCGTTGTCGGCGCCTTCCACCGGTTCGCCGTCGAGCGGCCCGCGTTGGTCCTTCATCTTGCTGGCCAGCTGCCAGCAGCGCGCCACGACCTCGTTCACCCGGCCCATGCCCATGCTGTCGGATCCGAACATGGAAATCGCGCCGAGATCATGAAGGATGTCTTCGGCCGCCGTGGTGGCGCGGCGGATCCGGCTCTCCGCGAAGGCCACGTCCTCGGGTGAATCCGCTGACAGGTGATGCACGGCCATCAGCATGTCGAGGTGTTCATCGAAGGTGTTGACGGTGAAGGGATTGGTCGGATTGGTCGAGGACGGCAGGCAATGGGCCTCGCCGTTGCAGCGGATGATGTCGGGAGCATGACCTCCGCCGGCACCCTCCGTGTGATACATGTGGATGGTGCGGCCGGCGATGGCCGCCATGGTGGATTCGTAGAAGCCCGATTCGTTCAGCGTGTCCGTGTGGAGCTGCACCTGGAAGTCGACGTCGTCGGCGACTCCGAGTGCCGTGTCGATCGCTGCCGGGCTCGCCCCGTAGTCCTCGTGCACCTTGATGCCGATGATGCCGGAGGCGACATGTTCGAGTATGCCTGAGGCCCGGCTCGTGCTGCCGCGTCCGAGAAAGCCGAAGTTCATCGGCAGGACGTCGGTGGCCTGCAGCATGCGCCCGGTTGTCCAGGCGCCACCGGAATCGATGGCAAAGAGCGGCCCGTGGCCGCCGCCCACGAGGGTGGTGAGGCCGGTGGCCAGGGCATGGTGCACCAGATCGGGCGACTTGAAGTGGACATGGACATCGATGCCGCCCGGCGTGGCGATCAGGCGTTCGCCGTGGGCGACGACAGTCGAGGGTCCACAGACCAATTCGGGATGGACACCATCCATGACTCGCGGATTGCCCGCCTTGCCGATCCCGGCGATGCGGCCTTCACGCACACCGATATCGGCCTTCACGATTCCGATCACGGGATCGATCACCAGCGCATTGTGAATGACGAGATCGAGGGCTCCCCCGTCGTGGCGGGCACCGGAGTCCATTCCCATACCGTCCCGATAGCTCTTTCCCGCCCCGGTGGTCAGTTCGTCTCCCGCCACGAGGAGATCCCTGGTGACTGCAGCCACGAGACTCGTGTCGCCAAGTCTGATGCGATCACCTTTGGTGGGCCCGTAGGTTCCGGCATAGCGCGCCCTCGACATGGTGGTCATGTCACGCCCCCTTGAAGCCGCGATTGCGGGCCCTCTGTAGAGCGCCTTCGCGGATATTCGCGTCATCCAGGGATCCCTCGACAAGGCGATTGAACCCGCTCACCACGCCGTCACCGCCATAGGCCACCAGGGTGACAGTGCGGCTCTCGCCGGGTTCGAAGCGCACGGCCGTTCCGGCCGCGATGTCGAGGCGCATGCCGAATGCCGCCTCGCGATCGAAGTCGAGCTCGGGATTGGCCTCGAAGAAATGATGGTGGCTTCCCACCTGGACTGGCCGATCGCCCGTGTTGAGCACCACAAGACCGACCTGCCGGCGACCGGCGTTGAGGGTGATATCACAATCCGGGGTCATCACCTCTCCCGGTGGGGCGCCATCGGCATGCGGACGGATGGGCTGGTGCACCGTGATGAGTTTGGCGCCGTCCGGAAAGAGGCCCTCGACCTGGACGATCGGCAACAGTGCCGCCACGCCCGGCATCACGTCATCGCTGGAGAGCAGCGTTGCGCCCCAGCCCGCGAGGTCGGCGACACTGCGCCCTTCCCGCGCCCCCTCAAGCAGGGTGTCGGCAATGTAGGCATGGGCTTCAGGGTGATTGAGCCTGAGACCACGCGCCTTGCGCCGCCTTGCCATCTCGGCCACGACGAAGATGGTCATGCGTTCGAGCTCTGTCGGGGTCAGCATCATGGCGGCCGCCTCCCTGGAGAAACCGTCACCATAACGCACCTCATGCCGCCACATTCAATCCGTTGCGGCCATGGTGCGGGGACACGGGATCGGATAATGTCGGGAGTGTGGTGCCGCCGCTCAGGATTGAACTGAGGACCTCACCCTTACCAAGGGTGCGCTCTACCACTGAGCTACGGCGGCATGGCGCCTGACAGGCGGCCGGAACCTGCCACAGTGAACTGGCGGAAACAAGTTCGGGGGCGCTGATCGTGGGCAGGGGAGCCGGAACGCCCGTTTCCAGGGAAAGACGCCTTGCCGAGGCCCTGCGCGCCAACCTCAAGCGGCGCAAGGAACAATCCCGGGCGCGCTGCCGGCCGGACCAGCGGGACACCGGCGAGGAGAACACCCGGGAACGCGACAGGCCGCAAGGCCACGATTCAACCACAGGGTCACGGTTGACTTGTCGCGACCCAGAAGGTCTATGAGGGCGGCGCCAGGGATTCCGGGAGCAGGGACGTGGACAGGATACGCCTTGAGGGTGGCAGGCCACTCGAGGGCACGATTGCCATTGCGGGCGCCAAGAATACGGCGCTCAAACTCATGGTCGCCTCCTTGCTGAGCGATCAACCACTCGTTCTCTCGAACCAGCCAGACGTTGTCGATGTCAGCGTTCTCGCTCACCTGCTCGCCGAGCTCGGCGTCCGTGTGGAGGGGAACGGTGACGGTTGCATGGCACTGGATGCCTCGTCGCTGACCTCGATGAAGGCACCCTATGACCTGGTCCGCAAGATGCGAGCCTCGATCCTGGTTTTCGGCCCGCTTCTTGCCCGCTGCGGTCACGCCGAGGTCTCGCTCCCCGGCGGTTGCGCCATCGGCACGCGGCCGGTCGACCTCCACATCGCCGGACTCGAGGCGCTTGGCGCAGCCATCGAACTGAAGGAAGGGTATCTCGTGGGCGAGGCGCCAGGCGGCCTTGAAGGCGCTGAATTCACCTTTCCGCAGGTCTCTGTGGGCGCCACCGAGCACGTCATGATGACGGCCACACTGGCCCGGGGCACGACCCTCATCCGCAATGCTGCCATGGAACCGGAAATCCGCGACCTTGCCGATTGCCTCAACGCGATGGGCGCCGACATTGCCGGTGCCGGAACCAGCGAGATCCGCGTCAACGGTGTCGCCCGCCTGGGAGGCGCCACCCACCACATGCTTCCCGACCGCATCGAGGCCGGCACCTATGCCATGGCGGCGGCTGCCACCTGCGGACGCCTCCGACTTTCTGGCGCCACTGAGGACCACTTCGGCGATGTCGCCGCCGCACTGCGCCAGGCAGGCGTCGCAATCGAGAGCCGGGCGGACGGCATAGACGTCCAGCGTGCCGACGGCGTCCTCAAGGGGGTCGATGTCACGACCCGCCCCTTCCCCGGCTTTGCCACCGACCTTCAGGCACAATTCATGGCGCTCATGACCACGGCTCGCGGCATGTCGCGAATTCACGAGAGCATCTTCGAGAACCGGTTCATGCATGTGCCCGAGCTGATGCGCATGGGTGCGGATATCGAGGTCAGCGGCGGAACTGCCATCGTCCGCGGAGTCGACGGGCTGAAGGGCGCTCCGGTCATGGCCACGGATCTCCGCGCTTCCGTTTGCCTGATCCTTGCCGGACTGGTCGCCGAAGGCGAAACCACAGTCAACCGCGTCTATCACCTCGACCGAGGCTACGAACGGCTTGTGGAGAAACTGTCGGGATGCGGGGCAACGATCGAGAGGATTCCGGGCTGACATGAAGCGGCTTCGTCTCAAGGCTGTCGACGATGACGATCTGGAGGTCTTCGCCACGGTCCTGCAGAGCGCGCACATGCCCCTTGCGGAGGTCACCTGGGTAGAGGAAGACCACCGGTTTGCCGCCCTGTTCCGGCGTTTCTGCTATGAACTCCCCGGTGGCGAGGGCATGCAGGTTGACTGCGCGCTCGTTCTCGAACGCGTCGCCAGGGTCGACACCTGGGACCTCGATGGCCTGGGAGGCGAAGGCGATGCCGAGCTGATGACCATCGTCAGCGAAGGCCACCGGGAGGCGGCCGGTTCCGTGTCCCTCGTCTTCCGCAACGGTGGCCTCATTCGCCTCGAGACCGACGCCATCGAGGGCCGCCTTGCCGATATCGGCCAGCCGGTCGCTGCCACGGATACGCCGCGTTACGCCGCGGCAACGGGAGACAATCGACATGACGCCTGACGAGGCAGTTGCCAGGGCCGCCGGGCTGCCCTGCTGGAACGGGCCGGTCACACCCCGCCCGATCGAGGGGGGCATCACCAACCTCAACTTCCGCGTCGACGACGGCAAAGACAGTTTCCTGGTGCGGGTGGGCGGCAACATTCCTGTCCACGGCATCCGCCGGACCTACGAGACCGCCTGCAGCCGCGCTGCGCACGCGGCGGGCATCGCCCCTGAGGTGCATTACACCGCCAAGGGCGTCCTGGTGGTGCGCTGGATCGACGGCCACACCTTCGACGATGCCGATGTGCGTGATCCCCGCAATCTCGAGCGCATTGCGGATCTGCTGGCCCGCCTCCACCGCGACGGGGCGCGTCATCTGCGCGGCCGGGCCCCGTTCTTTTGGGTTTTCCACGTCATCCGCGACTACGGGCACCGTCTCCACGACGACCGACATCGCCTTCTGGCGGAGGTGCCGCAGCTCCTCGGGGCAGCCCAGGATCTGGAAGCGGCCGTCGGCCCGATCAGTCCGGTGCTCTGTCACAACGACCTCCTGGCCGCGAACTTCCTCGATGACAGTGAGAGGCTGTGGCTCGTCGACTGGGAGTACTCCGGTTACAACACGGCCCTCTTTGACATCGCCAACCTTGCCTCCAACAGCCAACTCGACGCCGGTGGCCGAGAGAAGGTCGCGCAACTGGTTCTGGGCCAGCCGGTCACCGACGAAGTGAGACGGCGCCTCGGGGCGCTGGCCTGCGCATCGCTGTTGCGCGAGGCGATGTGGAGCATGGTCCAGGAGACCCACTCGTCCCTGGACGTCGACTATGTCGCCTATACGGCGGACTATCTCGACCGCTTCAACGGCGCCCTCGCCGCGTGGCGGCGCGACGGCTGACGTCAGGCGGTCTCCGGCACGTACCAGCTCTCGCCCCTCGCCGTCGTCACATACTCCGGCCAGGCGAAGCCGACCGGTGGCTGGAAGTCGCGCGGCAACAGCGGCGCCACCCAGGACGATCCACCGATGCCGCCACCTGTCCTCTCCTCGAACTCCGCGCGCGCCTCCTCGAGGCGTCGCGGTTCGGTGAGGAGGTCGACGATGGTGGCGCCGATCACCTTCGCCGCACACATGATGGTCGGATCGATGGTCGGCGCATGGCCGCCGAGCGCATTCCATGACCAGTCCGGATAGGTATAGCCCTCGGGAGCCTTCAGGGTGCAGCGGCCAACGATGAGGCGCACCGTGGGTGTGTGCCATGTCCAGTCGACATAGTCGTCCGAAGTGTAGTTGAGCTGCCACGGCGGCAGGATGGCGCGCAATTGCGCCTCACCCTTCTCGGGAGGACAGAGATCTCTCATCTCGTCGAGGACCGGTTCCTCCATGGGTTCGATCCCGAGGTTCTTCTGCAGTTCCCGGCAGAAGGACCTGGCCTCCTCATCCCACTGCGGTCCGCCAACCAGCTCGAGATTCGCATAGGCGAGACGGGCCATCGCGTGGTTGGGCAAACCGACCCGCGTCCTCGTCACCCAGTGGGATTCCAGGCGGCAGTGGGTCATGGCGGCCACATGTTCGGCATTCCGGTCGAGCACGTCCGCGATGCGTTGCTGCATCTCCAGCGTCGGTGACCTCCAGGAGTACTGGATCTGGCTGAATCGCGGCGCCAGATTGTCACTCGTCGCATTGCCGGTCGCCAGCAACGCTTCGTTCAGTGTCCACGTGCCGGTGTGCGGCAGCATCGACTCCTTCGTGTACTTGGTGGTCGTATACATCAGGCACAGCGCATCGTTGGCTCCAGGCGCCCGGGCGATGGTGTGGGCCGTCGACGGACCGGGGGCTCCGACGCTTTTCCACGTCTCCGGAGAATCGCAGGTGAAGCTGTAGATGCGGCTCCAGTAGCTGCCGCAGTGGGTGTCGAGAATGCAGGTGTTGGTGCGCAGGGTCCCGTAGGAGGGATGAAACGAGACCGCTGCGTCCATGTCGTCGTAGTACCCCTTCGCCGCATGGACAGGCTTGGACCCGCACACTTTCTCAGCCGGTTCACCCATGAACTTCAGCCGTCCTCCGGTTCCGTGGCGCTCCATGGCCGCCTTGGCCGCCAGAATGCCGCCCAGGGCCGACACGCCGAGGGCGGAATGGGGATCGGTATGCCCGGCGGCGGCATGATGGGTGCCGTCGCGCAGCTTGCGCCAGGGAACGCGATCCTGGTTGTTGCCGGGAACCGCGTCATACTCCGCATAGGAGCCGATCGTCGGTCCCTCACCGTTGGACCAGGTGGCGCAGAAGGCCGTCGGCATACCCCCGGATCCCTCCTCGACCTCAAATCCTTCGCGGCGCAGAAGATCGACGTACCAGGCCGCCGACCTGTATTCCCGCCAGGCGGGCTCATGCAGGTCCCAGATCGTCGCGTGCCAGTCAGAGAGCTGTTGACGGTGGGTCTCGACCCAGTCGAGTGCCGAGCGTTTGACTTGAGATATGTCCATTGGTTTCTCCCTGGTTCAGGCCACCTGACTGCCGGCCAGGCATGTTGGCGACAAGGGGGCCGCGGTCATGCCGGGTCCGCTTCCCGAAATGCGAAGCGGGCCTCGAAAGGCTCAAGCTGCGGGGTGCCGAGAATCCAGTCGGCGGCGCGCGAGGCGATCATCTGGGTCGGCGCGTTGAGATTGCCGCTGACGACGCGCGGCATGACCGAAGCGTCGACCACGCGCAGGGCCTCCATGCCGTGCACCCTGAGCTCGGAATCGACCACGGCATCGGCGTCATGGCCCATGCGGCAGGTCCCGCAGGGATGGAAATCCGTGGTGGCGAGCGCGCGCACCGCCTCCGCGATTTCCGCGTCTGTCTTGACGTCGGATCCTGGCTCAAGTTCGGCGCCGCGCAACTCGTCGAAGGGCGTCTGGGCGACGAGATCCCGCATCTTCCTGACGCCCTCGACGAGTTCCCGCAGATCATGGGGATCGCTGAGGTAGTGAAAGAACATCGCCGGGCTCGCGCCTGGATCAGCGGACTTCAGCTCCATGTGTCCCCGACTCTTCGGTCTGAGTTGGTCCACCTGAAGCGTGAACGCCTGCTTCAGTCTTAACGTCGTCCCTTCGTGCTCGTACCCGGTTGACCCGAAGTGATACTGCAGGTTGGGATAGGCAACGTCCGGATTGCTTCGGATGAGTCCTCCGGCCTCGAAGTGATTGGACGCAGCAAGTCCCCGGCGCGTCAGGAACCACCTGACACCTGCCAGCAACCTGTTGAACGGGCGGTCGATCCGGTGCACCGGAAATGATCGGGTGCATGCCCACGTGATCGTCACCGAGGCGTGGTCCTGCAGGTTCCGGCCAACCCCCGGAAGATCGCAACGGACCTCGATGCCAAGCTTGCGCAGATGATCGGGAGGTCCGATGCCCGAAAGCATGAGGACCTGGGGCGAGTTGAACGCGCCTCCGGACAGAATCACCTCCCGTTCGGCCTCAACCGTGCAGCGTTCTCCACCGTGAGAGAACGCGACCCCGCAGGCGCGATTGCCGCTGATGGCTATCCGTTCGACCGTTGCGCTCGTGATCAGGTCGAGGTTGGCGCGCGAAAGCGCCGGGTGCAGATGGGCGATGGCGGCACTGCACCGGCGCCCGTTGCTGGTGGTGCGGTCAAGGCGGGAGACCCCTTCCGGGTTGTAGCCGTTGGGATCGTCTGTCGCGCCCTGACCGGCCTTCGCGCCGGCTTCGAGAAAGGCGTGATAGAGCGGATTGTCCGAGGTGCCTTTCGTGACGCCCAGCGGTCCGTCGCCACCCCGCCAGTCACTGGCCCCGCGATCGCTGGTCTCGCCGGCCTTGAAGTAAGGAAGACATTCTGCGTAACGCCACGCGTCAAGTCGGAGTTCGTCTGCCCACCGATCGTAATCCAGCGGATGTCCCCGCATGTAGACCATGCCGTTGATCGACGACGAACCGCCGACCACCTTGCCCCGCGGCATCTCCACCTGACGGCCTCGCAGCCCGGTTTCGGGCTCCGTCATGTAGTTCCAGTTGATCCGGGGATCCTTGTAGGCGCGGTAGGATCCGGCCGGAATGTGGATCATCAAGTGGCGGTCCATCGGGCCCGCCTCGAGCACGAGAACCGAATGGCGCCCGCCGGCACTGAGCTTGTTGGCGAGCACGCAGCCCGCGGAACCGGCGCCAACAATGATGTAGTCATACGCCTTCATGCCGCACGTCCCGAACACACAGAGGCTCATGCCCGAAGGAGCAACGCCCGATCATGTCGCCTTGCCGGGACTATGGCATGCTTCTTCACCCCGGGCGAACCTGACGGCCGGCTAGACACCTGGTGAATGGCTGAGGTCATGGCACACGTTCTGACACTCCGACTCTACGAGCCGGTGTCGTCATTCGGGCCCTCGCCTTTCGGAACGCCGCTTGATCTCGTGACACGCGTATGGGTTGAAGCCAAACTGCCGACCGATCGTGGGAACACTCCTGGGACCGAATGAGTGCACTGCTATCGAGCGTGATCGCATGGTCAATCTGAACTCCATCAGGGGAATCCTGTTCGACAAGGACGGAACGCTGATCGAAATGGATCCGATGTGGCTTCCTGCCTGGGAATACGCTGCGCACCAGATGGCGACACGTGCCGGACATCCCGCCCTTGCCGACGCCATGTTGCGGAAGGTTGGCTATCATCGCGCCACGGGAACCTTCGATCCGAACGCTACGCTCCTCACCGGCACGCTGCCTGACATCATTGACGCCTGGGAAACCGTTCTCGCCGACAAGGCATCGCGCGATCTCGAGCCCATCCTCCAGAAAGTGTTTGCCGACGCCTCGACGCGCGACCCTGTACCCGTCACCGATGTGAAGGCACTGCTGGGGTCCCTTCGCAGACGGGGCTACGTTCTGGGCGCGGCCACGAACGACAGCACACGCAAGATGCAGCGGATGGTCGATCACCTCGGCCTTGCGGACGTTCTTGCATTCCACTGCGGCGCCGATGCCGGGCATGGGGGAAAACCCGATCCGGGCATGGCACTGGCGTTTTGTCGTGAAACAGGGCTTCCTCCCGAGCGTGTCCTCATGGTGGGCGATTCGATCGTCGATGCCCAGACGACCAGGGCCGCGGGCTTGGGAGCGGTGGTCGGTGTGCGAACCGGAGGCACATTGACGCGGGATGAGGAGCAGATCTTCGACATCGTAGTCGACAGCATCGAAGACCTTCCGGCGTTGCTGGATGGTGGCGTCGTCGATGTATGATCAGCAGAACATCCCCAAATCCTGGCGCGAGGAACGCGTGCATGGCTCCCTTTGATGCGAGTCAAGGGGAAGCGTCGTTGCAACGATTCGCGATCCCTGCGGTCCGAACGATGACGATATCCTGTTCGCCTCCGGTTCATCCGGCGGCTTCCGGCCAAAGCATCATCGCCAAGGCCGTTGCGTGTTCATGGTCCGGAGCATCTCATGCGTCGCCGGCGTTTCGCACCGGAACCACAAACATTGTCGCAGGGGAGGCCACTTGATGACGTGGCCGGCGTGCGGGATAGTCCTACCCGGACAGTGATGGATTCGCCGGTTGACATGCCTGGTGTGCCGAACGGAAGAGGTCGTCCGCATCCCATGCGCGGCAATGGAGATCCATGGGGCAGCAGGCGGACGTGCTGAACATTGAGGGCCTGACGCGGCGGTTCGGTGGCCTGACGGCAGTCGACAACCTTTCCTTCACCGTGGAGGAGGGTGCGATCCACGGCCTTATCGGACCCAACGGTGCCGGCAAGACCACGACCTTCAACGTGATCTCCGGTTTCTACAGGCCGACGAGGGGACGCGTGATCTACTCGGGCCGTGACATCTCGGGCATGGCAACCCACGCCATCGCCGCACTGGGACTTGTTCGCACATTCCAGGCGACGACCCTGTTCCACGAACTCACCGTCGCCGAGAACGTGCTTGCCGGTTGCCACCTCGGCGCAAGGATCGGGCTCGTGAGCGTCCTCCTCGGCCGACAACGGGAACGCCAGGATGAGGCCCTGGTCAGGGTGGACGAGATCCTCGCCTTCATGGGACTGGATGAAGTTGCCGGTGAGTCCTGCGCAAACCTCCCCCATGGGCTTCAGCGCACCCTGGGGGTCGCCGTTGCCCTTGCCGCAGAACCTCGACTTCTCCTGCTCGACGAGCCGTTCACAGGCATGAATCCGGACGAGACGCGCCACATGATGGATCTCGTACGCCAGGTGCGGGATCGGGGGGTCACCATCCTCCTGGTCGAGCATGACATGCAGGCGGTCATGGGTCTGTGCGAGACCATTACCGTGCTCAACTTCGGCAGCCTCCTTGCCGAGGGAGACCCCGAGGCGATCCGCGCCAATCCCGAGGTGATCGATGCCTATCTCGGGACCCCGATCGAGGGCGTGGCGTGACCCTCCTGGAGGTGACGAATCTCGAGGTCCACTACGGTAAGGTCCAGGCCATCAAGGGAATCGAGATCAGGCTGGAGGCAGCCGACATCATCACCCTGATCGGTGCCAACGGAGCGGGAAAGTCGACAACCCTGCGCACGCTCTCCGGGCTCAATCGTCCCACCACGGGAACGATCCTGTTCGAAGGCGAGAGAATTGACGGACTCGAGCCCGACCGGATTGTCGCCCGCGGCATCGCCCACGTCCCCGAGGGCCGGCGTGTCTTTCCGGAACTGACGGTTCTGGAAAACCTGATGACAGGCGCCTATCTCCGCCGTGACGGCCCTTCGGTCCGTTCCGATCTCGACATGGTGTATGGCCATTTTCCACGGTTGCGCGAGCGGCGCGGCCAGTACGCCAAGACACTGTCGGGCGGCGAACAGCAGATGCTGGCCATGGGGCGCGCCCTGATGGCGGCGCCACGGCTGTTGCTGATGGACGAGCCTTCGATCGGACTGTCGCCCATCATGGTGCAGGAGATCGCCTCGATCATCGGCGAAATCCACCGCAAGGGCGTTCCCGTCGTTCTCGTCGAACAGAACGCCAGCCTCGCGCTTCATCTGGCCAGCTACGGTTACGTGCTGGAGACCGGCCGTATCGCGCTGCACGGGCCTTGCGAAGTCCTGCGCGAGAACGAACACGTCCGTCGTGCCTACCTCGGAGGCTAGGGAGAACCTCTCCGGCTGGCGCCTGGGGGACGAACTGTGGGTGGACTGGATGGCGGGAGCCCGCGCTGCATGGCTCGATGACGATCCGGCCCATGCGTCGGCGTGCTGCTGTCAGGCCAGCGTGATGGCGGCGGGTTTCGAGCCGGACGATCCGAGGCGGGCCGCAACAGTGCACGCGCGTGCCCTGATGGCTCCGGGCCCGGGCGGCGTCGAAGCAGGGCTCGCTGCCGCATTCGAGGCATGGCAGGCGGCCGGTCCCTGGGTCGAGAGAATGGCGCTCGGCATCCGTGCCCGCAGCTCGCTCTTTCACATGCGGCTCGAATCGAAGCATCGCGGCGTCTATCCCGACATTGCGCGCCAGCGATGCCGCAAGATGCTCAACGCGGGCATGGCCCTCATCGAGGCCGAACGCGCCGCCCGTCGTGGTGACCGGCACGCCATGGAGGCAGCCATGGCGCGCCGGCGTGACGCCTTCGGCCATCGCGAGTCGGCGGCCGCCGCCATGGCGCACTGGCTTGGAGAACCCGTTCGGGGCCGCGAGATCGACCGCTTCGCCGAACATCCGCCTATGGCGAGGGACGATGAAGCGCGCCTTTACGCCGCAGCCCTGCTCGTGCCGCTGACGCTCGACACCGATCGGAGACGCCGCCTCAACCCTTAGATGTGAGGGGCCTCGCGCGCCTGAAGTACCGGACGACGCGTGCCGGCAGGGTCTCGAGACCGTTCGGCAGAAACAGCATCGCGAGCACGAGAAGCACGCCATAGAAGAGGGGACGCAGTTCGTCGTACCCGATGTCGCGCAGCAGCACCTCGTTGATGGCGGTCAGCGTGACGAGCCCGATGATGGGCCCCCAGATCGTGGCGGTGCCTCCGACAATCACCCAGATCAGTACGAACACCATCTCGTGGACCGCAAAGCGGTTGGGATTGACGGTGGTGAGATAGTGCGCCAGCAGCGCGCCTGCCAGACCGGCGAAGAACGACGCCAGCACCAGGGCCTGGGTCCTCGTCCGCCAGGTGTTGACACCAACCGCCCCGGCAAGCTGGTCACGCCAGTGGACGGCATGAAAGGTGAGGCCGATGTGCGAATGCTCGATACGCCAGAGGATCCAGATGGAAACGGCTGCGATCATGAGCACCAGGTAGTACGAGGCGACCGGTTCCCAGAAATTGATCTCGAAGGCGCCGATCTCGATGTCGGGAACACCGGGAATGCGGGAAATGCCCTTGGGGCCAATGAAGGCCTTCCAGAGCAACCTGATGGTCTCGCCCGCGGCAAAGGATCCGATGAGGAAGTAGAAACCCTTCATGCGGAACAGCGGGAAGGCCAGAACGAAGGCGACGAGACCCGTGAGACCGGCAGCGAGAATGATCGAAAGCGGAACGGGAATGGCGAACTGCTTGCTGAGCAGGGCCGATGCGTAGGCCCCGAACCCCATCATGACAACATGGCCGAGCGAGAACTCGCCAGTCAGCGCGAGCAGCCGGTAGCTCACCACGACCAGGGTGTTGATGGTGAGGAAAACGAGGAGTTCCTGTTGCGAGAAGGTTACGAGGTGCGGCGAGAGCGCCAGCACGGTGGCCGACGCGAGAGTAAGCCCGTACCACCATCGGCGACGGTGCGGACCTCCGAGATTCGGATCGAGGGCGAGGGCCGCCGCCGCCAGCGCCAGTGCAATGAGCGCCAGCCAGACCGCGTAGGTGACGACACCCATCAGGCGCGCTCCGGTTTGCCCAGCAGGCCGTGGGGACGCACGACGAGCACGATGAGCATCAGCACGAGGCCCGTGATGTCGGCAATCGTGCCATCGAAAATCGTGGTGACGAAGGTATGGGTAAAGGCATAGAGCACAGATGCAATGACCGCACCCTCGAGGCTGCCGAGGCCTCCGACGATGATGACGATGAAGGCGCCAATGATGACCGGATGTCCCATGTAGGGGCCTGTCGGCACGATGGTGGCCGTCAGCGCCCCTGCAACCCCCGCCAGCGCCGCACCGAGAATCATGGCGAGCATCGAGATGCGGCTGATCGAAATGCCCTGCAGTGCGGCCGCCTCGGAGTCCTGCGCGACGGCACGCAACGCCCAGCCGAACCGGCTCCTCCGCAGGAAGGTCCACAAGGCTCCAAGGAGAATGACGGCGAAGACAATGACGACAAGGCGCTGGCCGGAAATGGTCAGGGCGTCGACCCCGAACAGTGTCACGGCTTCATTGTAGGGACCAGCAAAGGACTTCTTGCGGACGCCGAAGAGCGCGACGGCGCCGGCCTGCAGGACCAGCAGGGCGCCGATCGAGCAGATGAGACCGCCAAGCGGATTGTCCTTCATGGGTCGGAACATCGTTCTCTCCAGGAGGAGTCCGACCAGGGCGACAGCGAGAACGGCGACCGCAACGCCCGCAAAGAAGGGCAGCTCGTTCTGGTAGAACACCCAGAACAGGCAATAGGCGCCGGCCATGTAGAGTTCGCCGTGGGCGAAGTTCACGACCCGCATGACGCCGAAGATGAGAACGAGGCCGACCGCAACAAGCGCCAGATAACTCGACGCATAGGTCGCGTTCAGGCAGGTCTGCAGGAAGACACCGAAGTCCATGGGCTAACGGGATGTCCGGAAAGACGATACCGGGCCCGGCACGAGGCCGGTCCCGGTATTGCGTGCCGCCGTGCCGCGCGGGCCGGCGAGGAAAGTGATCAGGCGCGCTGGTACCACATTTCGCCCATCGCTTCGAAGTGCTTGATCATGGTCTCGCTGTGCTCGTCCCACCACTCCGGGATGTTCTTGAACTCGACGATCACGGCCTTCCCGTTCTGGATCTGCACCACGGGCCAGTTGCCCACGAGCGCATGGTCGATTCCGAACAGTTCCTCGCCCCACCAGTTGGCTTCGCCAAAGGCGTGGGCGCCGGTGCCGCCCTCTTTCATGCCTGCGAGCACCGCAGCCGGCTCGATGGAACCCGCTTTCTGGGCGCCGTCAAGCCACAGATCGAGGATCGATGCGTACTCCCAGGACACCGCACCCCACTGGCCGGGATGGCGCTCGTTGTAGACCTCGAAGAAACCGTTGGGATCGTTGAAGTTGATGCCCTCGGCGTTCAGCGCCGGATCGTCGAAGTCGGGGAACTGGAAGATCACCCCCTCCATGAATTCCTCGGAGGTATTGGCGATGATGTCGGCATAGAAGTCCGCGGTGCAGGAGATGATCTGGCCACCGTAGTTCTGCACGAACGCCTGCTTGCACAGCTCGTTGACGAACTCCGCATAGGCCGTGTCGAGGCACAGGATATCGGGCTTGTGCGCCAGCATCGCTGTCATGACGGGCGCGAAGTCCGTCGTCGCGATGTCGAAGAAGATGGTGTCCTTGACCTCAATGCCGTGCGCTTCGAATGCCGCGAGGTACGTCGCCACGGAGGGTCTGCCGAGAGCGTCATCCTGGGCGCAGATCACGGCCGTCTTCGCTTCGGGCATATTCTCGGCCATCCACCAGACACCGGTGAGATTGTAGATCGGATGAACTTCCGCGGGCGCCACCAGGAAGGGCGTGTCCGGCGAAAGATCAGAAGGAAGAAGCGTCGAGACAAGCATCTCCGCGCGATTGGCGATCGGGGTCACGGCAGGCATGGTGTCGCCGCCGAGCATCTCGATGAACGAGACGCCATCTTCGTTGATCAGCTTCTGGGCGCCGGTGCGCGCCTTGTCCGGAAGATACTCGTTGTCGTACGAGACGATTTCGACGTTGTAGGACGTCCCGCCGATATCGACGCCACCGGCGGCGTTTTTCTGTTCCGCCCAGATCTCGCATCCATAGAGGCCAGGCAGCCCCCAGGCTGCGACACCACCGGTCAGCGGTGCCAGAAATCCGATGCGGACCGTCTCCTGGGCGCTCAGTCTCCCCGGATGCACCGCGGTGGCCGCAGCAGCACCGGCGAGTGCCGACGTGCCCATGAACCTGCGTCTGTCAATGGAGCCAAAAGTCATGATCTGTCCTCCTTGCCGTCTCGGTGATTCGGGGGAACCCGACTTGTGAAGCGGTGTCTCCCCCTCTTTCTGTTTTCGTAGCAGGTATCATCCCCTATCGCCGTCGTGTAGACAACTCTCGACTGAACATCGGGATCACAGAACGCAAACTAGCCTCTCCGGAAGAGGAAGTCGTACAGTGCCCGGAGGGGAGGATTGACTTCCCGGTCTGGCATGTGACCGCGGCACCGGCGAGTTCGATGATGCCCATGCGATCGAGCCGACGTCACGCCCGGAGGCGTTTCAGGCCCGGACTGACGGAGTGCGGGCATTCGCACCCCTTGCCAGCTGTCAGGTCGCAAGATCCGGATGCCGATGTCCTGCCGGAAGATCAACGTGCGGGAGGAACACCCCCGGACCTTGGACCGCCCCTGTTCCGGAAGTGCCGGAAAGGGCTTCAATTCGCCGGCCAGTGGCGTGAGCGGAGATGAAGCTGCGATCGCGGGGCTGCCCGGGCGTGGAGTCACGAGGCGGTGAAGCGGTCGAGAACGTTGGCCACGATGCGTTCGACAAAGGGATCGCGCAGTTCCAGCGCCCGCGGCCATTCCGTCGAGCCGCCGTTGAACACCTCTCCCCTGCCGCGGGTGAAGGTGGCGATCATGCCGGCGCCACGTCCCTCATTCTCGCGGCAGTGGGCCGGCAGCAGGTCACCAAGCGCCTCCATGATCTGCTCGGCCTCGCGCAACGGACCGTTGAGCGGGACCGTGCCATCGAAACGGTCCTCCTCGCCGCGCACCGCAGGCGCCAGGGCGAGGATTTCCAAGGATTCCGGGGCGCCGTCCTCGAATGTCGGGAAAGGCAATCCACGGCGGAACGTGTACTCCACCGCGTCGAGTTCGAAGGTCGCGAGATTGACAGGCGTACCGCCCAGGAGATCGCCGTAGTAGAGATCGGTCCCGGCGAAGGCCCAGTGCTGTGGCCGGTAAACGGTATAGCCTCCCGAAGAGCGAGGCGCCGCCACCCCATAGCGGTTGTAGGTCCCGGACATGCCCGTCAGCCCCATCGTGGTGGCCGCCGGGCGCCCGATCAGGGTGCAATCCCATGCGGTGGTTACTAGGTGGGGCGTGGTGGAGGTGGCGGGATCGGCATCGGGAACCCTGTAGCAATACTGTGTGGTCCCGTCTTCGGACAGCCGTACCTGCCAGTAGAAGTTCCCGGCGAAGCGGGCGAGGCCACCACCGCGATCAACGAAGTCGTCGACCCGGTCGCGCATCTCCCAGGTCCAGTACTCGTCGTGCCCGATGATCGCCAGTGCATCGAAGCCATCGAGGCTGCTTTCGTCGAAGTGAAGGTCGTGCTGCGTGAGGTAGTCGAGTTCATAGCCCCGGTTCTCGGCCCACACGGCAAACAGTCTCTCGTAGGTCGCCCAGAAAGCATCGGCATGATGCCGGCTCATGTCGTAGAGACGCGCCCACTCATAGGAGGGATAACGGGGCTGCCAGCCGATCGGCGGCGAAAAGGCATGGGATTCACGCGGCGCTTCAGCCGGCTTGCGCAGAAAGCCGCGGCCCACGGGACGTTGTGTCGACAGCACCGGCGACGCGATATCGTCACGTGGATCGTTCCCGAGACCGCGATAGTGATTGGCGCCTCCCCAGTCGTTGTAGGCGATCAGCGTGCTTGTCGTTAGCATGAAGCCGATCTTCCGCCGTTTGCGGATTGGACTGCGCACGACAAAGAAGGCGTCGGACTCGAAGTAGTCTGATCCCTCGCCGATGCCGAGGACGATGATGTAGAGGCCTGACGGCCAGTCCTCGTCGACAGGGATGGTGAGAGCCACGGGCCAGCCGCAGCCCGAGGCGTAGGCATCATCGGGGACGGCGTGGCGCTCGCCGGGCAGGTCCTGGCGTTGCAGGACGCGCTGCGGTGAGGTGCCGTCGCGGTAGATCGTCAGCGACCACGAGGAACGTGTCGCACTGACGTGGAGCCTGATCATGTCACCCGCCTCGTAGGACATGCGATCCGTGTAGCCCCATACCTCGAGAGCATCGTCGGCAGCCGACTGTCCCGGGGACGGCCAGTCCGGCATCGACCAGGCATAGGGCGCCTTGGGTTGGCCGTTGCGTACATTCATGTGTCTCTCCTCAGCACGGCATGCATGAGTCTATCCGGAAGACAACCCGCAATGCGACGGCCGGGGGCGGTTTCATGACGTCAGAAGGTGGCACGCGGCCACATGACCGTCTCCGACACGCTGCGGGGTCGGCCTGGTGTCATGACACAGGGACCAGGCGCGGGGACACCGGGTGTGGAAACGGCAACCCCGGGGCCGCGACGCGGGACCGGGGATCATGCCTGACAGCGGTCGATGAACCTGTCTCTTCGAGGGATCGACGACCGGTGTCGCTGCCATGAGCGCCTGCGTGTAGGGGTGGCGAGGCTGCCTGAAGATCTCGTCTCGCGGCCCTTCCTCGACGATCTCGCCGAGGTAGAGAACGGCGATGCGGTCGCTGACGTGCTCGACGACGCCGAGACTGTGTGAAATCAGCATGTAGGTCAGGTTGTGCTGCTCCTGCAGGCGCATGAGGAGATTGAGAATCTGTGCCTGGACGGAAACGTCGAGGGCGGAGGTCGGTTCGTCAAGCACCAGCAGCCGCGGATTGAGGGCCAGGGCGCGCGCCAGCACGACCCGCTGGGCCTGGCCACCGCTGAGTTCATGGGGATAACGGGCGAGGAATGACAGGTCGAGACCGGTTTCACCAAGAAGGCCCTCGACCCGTTCGCGGCGTTCGCCACGGTCAAACCTGGTGTGTGTCACGAGGGGTTCACTGACGATTGCGCGGACGGTCATGCGCGGATTGAGAGAGGCCACGGGATTCTGGAACACGAGTTGCATGTCCCGGCGCCATGCCCTGAGGCCGGCAGCGTCAAGCCGGAGCACGTCACGCCCGTCAAACAGGATGTCGCCGCGGCTGGCGGTCACGAACCTCGCCAGCGCCATGGCAAGTGTCGACTTGCCGCACCCTGATTCGCCGACGACGCCCAGGGTTTCGCCGCGCCGGAGTCGCAGGCTGATGTTCTCGAGAACCCGTACATGTCCGCGCCGCCTGCCGAACATCGCGGTCCCCGTCGGGTAGTCGACCGCGAGGTTCCTGACGTCGAGCAGGATGTCGCGTTCCGCCGTCATTGCCCGTCCCCGAGGTGGCAGGCGCTGCGGTGGCGGTCCGAGAGCTGCCGCACCGCGGGGTCCTCGAGACGGCAGGCGGTCATGGCGAAGGCGCACCGCTCGTGGAACGCGCATCCCTCGATGTTCGTGGCGTCGGCGGGCACGGAGCCCGGGATGACGGCAAGCGGCGTGCGTTGCGTCTGTTCGCCCGGCCGTGCTTTCAGGAGTCCTCTCGTGTAGGGGTGATGCGGCGCAAGGAAGATGTCTCCGGGGTCGCCCTCCTCGACTATCCGTCCGAGATACAGCACCGCCACCCGGTCGCAGGTCTGGGCCACTACGCCCAGATCATGCGTGATGATGACCAGAGTCAGGCCGCGCTTCTTGCGCAACCGGTCGAGCAGAGCGAGGACCTGGGCCTGGATGGTGACATCGAGGGCCGTCGTCGCCTCGTCGGCAATCACCAGGTCCGGATCGCCGGCCAGGGCCATGGCGAGAAGAACCCGCTGCTGCATGCCGCCGGAGAGTTCGTGAGGATAGCGGTCGAGCAGGGTGGCGGGATCGGCCAGTTCGAGTTCGCCAAGCAGGGACACCGTACGCTCCCGTGCCTCCCTGGCCCGGGCCCTTCCGTGACGTCGCATGATCGCCGTGATCTGGCTGCCGATCGTGAACAGGGGGTTGAGAGCGGCGGATGGATCCTGATGGACCATGGCGATGTGCCGGCCGCGCAGTCCGGACCAGGCATTGGGGTGTCCGGATACCAGGTCCTGGCCCCGATAGGCGATCGCGCCGCCGACAATCGACCCCGGCGGTGGCACCAGGCCGAGGATGGCGTGGGCCGTCATCGACTTGCCGCATCCCGATTCGCCGACGATGCCGTAGGCCATGCCCTCCTCGACCTCGAAATCGATTCCGCGCAACACCAGGCGGCGCCCTCCGGGACCGGGAAAATCCACCCTGAGTCCGGTGACGGCGAGGAGCGGCGTGCTCATGTGCCCTGCATGGCACGGCCGCGCGGGCTGGTCGCCATGTGCACCGCGTCACCGGCGAGATTGAACGCCATGATGGTCAGGAAGAGCGCCACGCCGGGAAATGTCGGAACCCACCAGTGGCCCGTCTGCACGTAGATCCGTCCCTCCGAAATCATCGCCCCCCAGTCGGCTGTCGGCTGCGGCACACCCAGTCCGACGAAGCCGAGTGCACTCACGGTCAGGATGGCGGCGCCGAGATCGAGCGTCGCCTGGACCCATACCGGTGTCATGACATTGGGCAGCACATGGCGCAGCACAACCACCGGGTGACTGACACCGATGCCACGCGCCGCCCTGACGTAGTGCCGTTCGCGCAGCGAAATCGCCTGCCCCCGCGCAATACGCGCGTACCACGGCCACCAGGTGAGCGCGATGGCCAGAATCGCATTCTCCAGACTGGGTTGCAGGACCACGGCGACGGTCATGGCCAGCAGCAGGGGCGGAAAGGCGAGAAATACGTCGGTAACGCGCATGATCGCCTCGTCCAGCCAGCCTCCGACATAGCCTGCCGTGGCTCCGAGCAGCGTTCCCGCCACCACCCCTATGAGGACGATGGCAAGACCCGAAACGAGTGCCGTGCGCGCCCCGAAGAGAACGCGGGCCAGCACGTCGCGGCCCAGAGCGTCGGTGCCGAAAGGGTGAGCCAGCGAAGGCTCCAGGAGCTTGTCCTCGATGTTCGTCGCTCCGCGCCCCTGGTCTGCATGGGGTGTGACGAGGGGTGCGGCAACGGCCAGCAGAACGATGACCACAAGCGCAACCAGGGCGCCCGCAGCCAGGCGATCACCGAGGACGTGCCGGCGCGCTGATCCCCGAGGCGGGTTGACGAGGACTGCCAGCAACGTCGCCGCCGCCCCGGAAACCGGCCTTTCAGCCGACACTGCTCTCACCGAGCCGGATTCGCGGATCAAGCACCGCCTGCAGCAGGTCCACGAGGAGATTGACGACGATGTAGATCACGGTCACCACCAGGGTGACGGCAAACAGTACCGGAATGTCATCGTTGAGAATGGCATCGAGCATGTAGCTCCCCAGGCCCGGCCACTTGAAGATGCTCTCGATAAGGACGGCACCGGTGATCGAGAAGGCAAACACCAGTCCCAGAACCGTCAGCGTGGGCACGATGGCGTTCTTCAACGCCAGGCGGAACAGGATCTCGCGCTCGTGCAGCCCCGCCGCGCGGGCGGCGGCGATGTGGGTTTCCCCAAGCACGTCGAGCATTGACGCCCGGGTCATGCGCAGGGCCAGGCTGACAGGAAAGGTCGCCAGCACCACCACTGGCAGGATCGCGTGAGCCAGCGCGTCCTTCCACGCCACCCAGTTCCCTGTGAGTGCGGCATCGACGAGATGGAAGCCGGTCAGAGTCGTCACCGGATGCAGGAAGCTCGTGGTCTGGCTCAGACGCCCGCCGAGCGGCAGCAGGTCGAGCAGCAGGAAGAAGAGGAGTTGCAACAGCAGGGCGAGCCAGAAGGCGGGCATGGAAACCCCGAGAATGGACACCACCCGCATCACGCGGTCGAAGCCGGTGGCGAAGCGCGCAGCCGCAAGGACGCCGGCGGGAACGCCGACAGCGATCGCCAGGAACGTGGCGAGCATCACGAGTTCCATGGTAGCGGGCAGGCGTTCGGCCAGGTCCTCGATAATCGGCCGCTTGGTGCGATAGGAGTAGCCGAACTCTCCCTGGACCGCGTTGGAAACGAAGCGCACGAACTGCACGGGCAGAGGATCGTCGAGACCAAGGTCGGCGCGCACGGCGGCAATCGCTTCGTCGCTGGCTCGGGCGCCCAGATAGAGGCGTGCGGGATCGCCGGGAATGACATGGGAAATGGCGAAGGTCACCGTCAGCGCCCCGAGCATCACGAAGAGAGCCAGAAGCAGCCGCCGCAGAAGGTAGCGGACCCCGCTCATGGCCACACTTTCTGGATGAACGCGCAAACACCCGGCATGACGCCGACGATTGTGCGGTCGCAGACTCAGTTTGACCACTAATTCCCACCGCTGGGGAAGAGCGAGATCACGCGTTGGCAGAGCCGGTTGAGGCCATCATCGACAAGGTGCACACTTCGCTTGAGTATTGTTGTCGATGCAATGGGGAGGATCAGGATCATGAACAGGTATGTCCGCGGGTCGGCCATCGCCGCCATCACCGCACTCGTTGTCGGCGCAGGCCCACTTCAGGCTGAAGACATCACCGAGAACATTGCCTTCCAGGCGATTCCCGGTGAACTGCCCTCGCTCGATCCCCCCTACATGCTGAGTTGGGATACGACGCTCGGCTTCAACGTGTACGAGACACTCACCCGCTGGACCGAGGACGAAGGCATCGTCGGGGTGTTGGCCACGTCCTGGGACTCCAATGCCGAGGGTACCGAGTGGACGTTCACACTGCGCGAGGGCGTCACGTTCCACGACGGATCACCCTTCACGGCCGCTGACGTGAAGGCATCGCTCGATCGCAACATCGCGGTCGGCATGGTCGCCTACGACTTCATCGGCATCGAATCGATCGAGGTGATTGACGACATGACGGTGCGCTTCATCGCCAGCGAACCGCGCAATGTTCCGCTCATCGTGTCGGCGCAGTACGGCATGTTCATCTACAAGGCCGAGGCGGTGGACCAGCCGCCCGAGTGGTGGGCCGAAGGAAATGACGCCGGGACCGGTCCCTATGTCGTTGCCGGCTTCGAACCCGGAACCCGCGCCGTTCTCGATCGCTATCCCGACTACTGGGGAGGCTGGGAAGAGGGCCAGTTCACCAAGGTCGTCTACCTCATCGTCGAGGATCCGACTGTGCGCGACCAGCTCATTCGTTCCGGCGAGGTCGACCTGACAACCCATCTTCCCTTCGATTCGATGGCCAGTCTCGAGGGTGTGGACGATCTCGTGGTCCTGCCCTATCTGCCACTGGCGCAGCTCATCTTCGCCTTCGATCACAGCAATCCGCCGCTTGACGACCGGGCGGTACGCCGGGCACTGGCGATGACCTTCCCCTATGATGATGTCCACAAGGGTGTGTTTCTCGGTCACGGCCGGGTCAGCGCCGGCTCCGGACCGACGGCGCTGTGGACACCCCCGGCCGACTTCCCCTCCTGGAAACAGGATCTCGATGCAGCCGGCACGATGCTCGCCGAAGCCGGTTTCGGTGACGGATTCGAGCTTGATCTCGCGGTCTCGGCCGGTTCCAAGGAAGTCGCGGAAGCCGTACGCCTGTGGCAGTCGGCTCTGGCCGAGGTCGGGGTGACGCTCAACATTCGCCAGCTGTCCGGCGGCGCCTTCTGGGACAGCGCCTTCAACCCTGACAACGAGGACTACGACGTTTTCGTCGTTGCCGCTTCCGGTGACGTGCCATCGCCCTACGCCTGGCTCATCATCTTCACCAGTTCGCCCTACGGCTGGTTCCCGGCCATCGGCTACAACAACCCCGCATTCGACAGCCTCGTGTTCGAGGCATGGGGACAGGAAGCCACGGATGCCGACGCCGCCGGCGCAACCTGGGCGGAGGCGCAGCGCATCCTGCACGACGAAGCGGTGTCGATCTTCGCCATGGATGCGCCGCTCATCATCGCCCATGGCAACGACATTGAGGGCCTGGTGCCGGTACCGCCTTACTCGGCGATCGTGTTCTGGTACGAGATGAAGCGCCAGCCATGACGCGCGATGGATGACACCGGGGGGTCGGCGATTGCCGACACCTTCCGGCGTGACGGCTTCATCGCCGGTGCGAGGGTCCTCGAGGCGGATGCCGCCGCCGCAGTCCTCGAGAGGGTCGATACGTTCGCGCGGACCCATGCCGACGGCCTGCCGGTGGCCGAGATGTTCCGCACAGGGAGCCACATCGTCATGCGCGTGGTGGATGAGATGGTGCGGCATCCGCGGGTTCTCGACGTGGTGCGTCAACTCCTCGGCGACGATCTCATCGTCTGGGACAGCGATGTCTTCATCAAGGAAGCCCATTCGCAGGGATATGTCAGCTGGCACCAGGATCTCCGCTACTGGGGGGTCGATTCCCACGACGCCGTCACCGTGTGGATCGCCCTCACTGACGCCACGGGCGCCATGGGATGCATGCGCTTTCTTCCCGGATCGCACCAGACCGGCCTCATCGACCACGAGGACACCTTCGAGACCGACAACCTCCTGACCCGGGGTCAGAACGTGAGGTGGGAGATCGACGAGAACGAGGCGAGGCTCGGTGAACTCAAAGCTGGCGAAATGTCCGTTCACCACGGTCTCACCATGCATGCATCCGAGCCCAATCGGTCACCGCACCGGCGCGTCGGCCTCGTGGTGCGCTTCGCCACGCCGGCGATGCGGCCGGTGGCCCTCGAACGCGACCATGCGCAGCTCGTCTGCGGAGAGGACGCTTTCGGTCACTACACACCGGTCCCAAGGCCCCGCGCGGACGCCGCACCGGAAGCAGTGGCCCTGTGGCACAAGGTGACCGGGGAACGCGCCGGCGCCTATTTTGCCGGCGTGGCGGAAGAGGACCGCCGGTGGACCGGAGGACGGGCCGCCAACAGCGTGTGAGATAACCTCAAAGGTCGGCCTTGGCCAGGAGTGAGCGGGCCGCCTCGTTGTGCTCCGCCATCAGGCGTTCGAGATCGAGATCGACGATGGCGCCGTCGATGACCCGCCACCGTCCGGCCACCATGACCCTGTCAGCCCGGTGGGCGCCGCACAGCACCAGGGCGGCCAGCGGATCGTGAGCCCCGGAGAACCGCGGCTCATCCAGCGTGAAGAGCGCCAGGTCGGCCTGACGCCCCGTCTCGATCCGGCCGATGTCGCCGCGGCCCAGGCACGCCGCGGAGCCTTGCGTGGCCCAGCGCAGCACATCCCTGTGGCTGACCCCGGAGGCTCCGTAGCGCAGGCGTTCGACCTGCAGCGCCAGGCGAACCTCCTGGATCATGTTCGACGCATCCTGGGACGCCGAACCGTCGACGCCGATGCCCACGGGAGATCCGGCCTCCTCGAGTTCGGGCGCACGGCACAGCCCCGATCCCAGGATCATGTTGGACCCCGGACAGTGGGCAATGCCGGCTCCGGCCCTGCCCACCCTGGAGATCTCGTCATCGGTGAAGTGAATGCCGTGGGCGAACCATGCCCGTTGGGTGAGCCAGCCCAGGTTTTCGACATGGTCGAGGGGACGGCACCCGAAGGTCTCTTCACAGAACCGGTTCTCGTCCAGGGTTTCACCGAGGTGAGTGTGGAGGCGGACCCCCTTATCTTCGGCCAGGGCCGCCGTTTCGCGCATGATGCCGGGGGTGACGGAGAAGGGGGAACAGGGCGCCAGGGCAATCTGCACGAAGGCGCCCTCGGCCCCGTCGTGGAGGGAGTCGATCACCCGTTCGCTATCGGCGAGAATGGCGTCACGGTCCTCGACGATGCTCCGTGGCGGCAAGCCTCCTTCCTCTTGCGGGAGGTTCATCGATCCCCTGGTCAGGGTGACCCGCATGCCCAGGGATCGCGCCGCTGAGGCTTCAATGTCGATCGCCTCGTCGAGGCCGTCGGGAAAGACGTAGTGATGGTCTGCCGCCGTCGTGGTGCCAGACAGCAGCAGTTCCGCCAGCGCCAGGCGGGCTGCACAGTCGAGATGATGAGGATCGAGACGCGCCCAGACGGGATAGAGCGCCTGCAGCCAGTCGAAGAGACCGCGATCGAGGGCCCAGGCGCGAGTCAGCGTCTGGTAGAAGTGGTGATGGGCGTTGACCAGTCCCGGCAGGACCACGTGCCGGGAGGCATCGAATACTTCCTCGCATCGACGAGAAGGGGTCGAGCCTCGCGCCAGGCACTCGACGATCCTCTCATCCTCGACGACGACACCGCCCTCGCAGTCGTCGGCGAGAACAGCCAGCGGCGACCTGATCCACGTTCTCATGCCGGAGACCCTATGGTCCGGCCGGCAGGCTGTCGACATTGAAGGCCCGCATGCGCCGCATATACTCGCCGGAGAACATCCCCTGGTACGCTGCATGAATGATACGGTCATTCCCGCCATCGACATGTCCGCCCTGTGGTCGGACAATGCCGGCGCGCGGCGCCGGGTGGCGCACGAGATCGGCCGACGCTGCGAGACCATCGGGTTCCTCTCGGTCAGTGGCCACGGCATTCCGCGCCCTGTGATGAAGGCTGCCGTCGACGCGACCAGGCGCTTCTTCGCCCAGGACACGGCAACCAAGCTGAAGTGCGTGCGGCCGTCCGGAGTCTACCGTGGATACAGCCCCGTCATGCCGTTTGCCGAACAGCGTGACCCGCGTGTTCCCAGACCGCGCTATGAAGCCTTCTTCGCCGGAGACGAGAAGGTGGTGAACGATCCCGTGAAGGGAGCCCGGCCCCACCTTTACGCCGCCAATATCTGGCCCGACACCCCTGAAGACTTCCGCGACGCCATCATCACCTACTTCGATCACGCAACAGCCGTGACGCATCGGCTGCTCGAGGCCTTTGCCATGGCGCTTGACCTGGAAGAGGACGCCTTCACCAGGTCATTTCAGCGGCACCTCACCAACATCTCCCTGCTTCACTATCCGGCGCGTCCCGAGGCCATGGGACTGCCTCCGGACGACGTGCTGCCCCACCGGGACACGAACATGATCACGGTCCTCCTGCCGGGCGAGGTTGGCGGACTGCAGGTTCAGAGCCCTGACGGCAGGTGGCTCGACATCCCGCACCAGGAGGGATGCCTTGTCGTCAACATCGGCGACGAGCTTGAAATCTGGTCGGGCGGGCGCTTTGCCTCGACCATGCACCGCATCCACCCGCCGCGCGATCGCGAGCGCTATTCCATCGGCCTCTTCGTCGTTCCCGATGAGGACGCTGTTGTCGCACCCTGGCCCGGTCTGGAGATCAGGGGTGCGCCTGAGGACATGGCTCCGCGCCATGCCGGCGAGGATCTCGCGGCCTTCATCGCCAGTTTCGACCGCTTCGTCGACGAATTGCCGGCACAGCCCTGACGGGTCACGACGCCAGGGTACTTTCCCTGTGTTCGGCCCGTGCCAGCCAGTCCGGGTGAATCTCCACGCCCCAGCCCGGTGTGTCCGGCACCGTTACCTTGCCGTCCTCGATCCGGAAGGGATCGCCGACAAAGAGACCCTCCTGCCAGGGATAGTAGTCGGCGCCCTCGATGGAGAACTCCAGGTACTTCCCGGCATTGGCGAGGGCGGGGAGAAGATGCATGGTGCAGGTGGTCACGAGGGTGAGATTGGCACAGTGCGGCGTGCAGGGCAGCCCCGCCGACGCCGCCATGCGTGCCACCTCGAGGGTGCGCGTCAACCCGCCCATGTACATGATGTCTGGCTGAACGATATCGACGGCGCGGGTGTCGATGATGCGCCGCCACTGGGCCAGGTCGCAGTCCTGTTCACCGCCTGTGACGTCGATCGCCAGCGCCCTCGTCACCTCGCGCGTTTCGTCGATCTCCCAATAGGGGCAGGGCTCCTCGAAGTGGGACACACCCTCCCCCTCCAGCATGATCCCGACCTCGATGGCCCTCGCCGGGGAAAACCCGGAGTTGGCATCGACCAGGCGCGCCACGTCATCGCCAAGGGCCCGCGAGACAACGGGTACGATCTCCTCCGTGCGTCCGGGCCACTCGTCCACGTCGCGGCCGCACTCGGCGCCAACCCGGAACTTGAAGGCATCGAACCCCTTCTCGTCGCGCAGGCGGCAGAGCCTCTCCGCCTCGTCATGGGGCGAAATCTGCCGCTTCATCGAGCTTGCATAGGCACGCAACGGGCCCGGCGCACCACCGATCAGGCCGGTGACCGGCTTCTCGTCGAGCTTCCCTGCGAGGTCCCACAGCGCGGTATCGAGACCGGCCATGGCGCGCCTGAGATAGGATCCCGGAAACTTGTGCTCGCGCAGGGGTATCAGGTCGATGAGCGGGGCAAAGTCGCGGGCGTCGTGCCCGAGGGCATGGGGCGCCACCTGGCGGTGGAAGACCGCGGCCGTGATGTCGGCGTTGTAGGTCGACATCTGGCCCCAGCCCTCGTCGCCGGTGTCGGTCGTCACCTTCACGAAGCCGACCCAGCGGTTGGAGAAGGTCTCCAGGCGGGTGATGATCATGGCGGTTTCTAGAACGGTGACTTGACGTCGGCCATCAGTTCGTCATCGATGGCATTGGCTCTGCGGCAGGCTTCCCGGGCGCTCAGTCTGCCCCAGTAGTCCTCGAAGGCCGGGCGCTTGTCCACGGTTCCGTACTGCATACCCCAGCCGATCTGACAGCCGACGTAGACATCCGCCGCCGAGAAGTCCCCTCCGGCGATGTAACCGCCCCCGGCGAGGGTCTCGTCAAGGACGTCCATGACATGTTCCCAGGTGCCGTAGCCGATCATGCCGACACCCTTCTCGGGCACCGTGAACCCGAAGTGCCGGTTCGTCGTGGACGCTTCGAGCGGTCCGGCGCCGAAGAAGAGCCACCGGTAGTAGGGGCCGCGTTCTCCCGCAGCGGGTGCCAGGCCGGCCTCGGGAAAGGCATCGGCAAGGTGGGCGCAGATGGCCGCCGCCTCCGTGACGATTGCGTCACCGTGCTTTAGTGCCGGAATCTTGCCCATGGGATTGATCGCCAGGTAGTCGGGGGACTTCATCGGCGCGCCGTACTCGACGATTTCGGTCGTGTAGCCAACACCGATTTCTTCCAGCATCCAGCGCACGATCCGCCCGCGCGACATGGGATGCGTGTAGAACACAACTTCTGCGGTCATGGGGTCACTCCGTGGTCAGTTCGGTTCATTTTGTTGTCCGCCCGGGCCGAAATCAGCCCATGCGCCGGGCCTGTTCGAGAATGCGCTCCATGGCCCGCAGGACAGGTCTTTCGATGAGCTTGCCGTCGATCACCACCAGGCCCGTGGCGGCCTCGTCAAAGGCCTCCACGATGCGCCGCGCCTCCTCGACGTCCGCGGGCGACGGACTGAACACCTCGTGGATGACGGGGATCTGGCGGGGGTGAATGGCGCCCTTGCCGACGAAGCCGACTGCCCGGCTTGCCTCGGCTTCGGCCCTCATGCCGGCCTCATCGTCTAGGTCGAGCCAGGGAACGTCGATGGCGTCGAGACCGGCCAGCGCCGCCGCCTGGACGACCCTGGAACGCGCGAAGAGCATCGCCTCCCAGGTGTTGTCGGCTCCTACATCGGACGAATAGTCGACGGCGCCGAAGAAGAGCGACTGCAGCCGCGGACCCGAACGCGCGATGGCGCCGGCGTTTTCCAGGCCTTCGGCAGATTCGATGATGACGTGGAGCGTGGTATCGAGACCGGCCGCATCGAGGTGATCGGCGACGAGAACAACCTGCTCCCGGTTGGCCACCTTGGGGAGCATCAGGGAGGGAGGGCCGCACCGGCCTGCATCGATCACGGCGGCGAGGTCCTTGAGACCCTCGTTCGTGGCAAGGGAGTTGATCCGCACGACAATCTCGGTTGCACCGGCATCGGGGCGCGACGCGAGAAGTTCGAACGTGCGTTCGCGCGCGCTCGCCTTGTCGCGCGGGTGGATCGCATCCTCGAGATCGATGCAGACGATGTCGGCGCCCGAGGCGACCGCCTTGGGGAACATCCCGGGCTTGAGGCCGGGCATGAAGATGAAACTGCGTCTTGACCTGGCAGCGGTCATGAACGGTGCACTCCGCAATCTGCCTTACGTCCCATCTTGGCCCCACGGCCCCGTCCCGCGCAATCTGCTTGCGGCCACGGGCAGGCCTGTTGTAGGGATGCCTTTCGGCTTGTGACCGGGCGGGCGTAGCTCAGGGGTAGAGCACAACCTTGCCAAGGTTGGGGTCGTGGGTTCGAATCCCATCGCCCGCTCCAGGTTTGCAACGGCCACACAGGAACCGTCGCAGGGAAAGTCCGCAAGCCGCACGTGATCCGGACTTGAGGAGGATGATCATGAAGGACGTGAAGATGAACAGGCGCGAACTGGCAAAGGCGATGGCCGCGGTCGGCGTCGGCATCGTGAGCTGGCCCATAATGTCGCGCAGTGCCCGCGCCGCCGGGGAAATCTCCGGACACACATGGGCCGGTTACGATCTGCCCGAACTGATGGGGGGCTACATTGACAAGTACGGCGGCCCGCCCGAGTTCAGCTACATCGCATCGGACGACGAGTCCTTCGAGAAGATCCGCGCCGGTTTTGCTCCGGACTTCATCCATCCCGGGAACTACATGATCCAGCGGTACTACGACGCCGGGCTGATCCAGCCGGTCGACACCAGCCGTCTCACCAACTGGTCGACCATCGCTCCCGGCATCGCCGAGATCGACGGCGCCATCATTGACGGCACCCGCTGGTTCGTGCCGGCCGAGTTCGGCAACTCGTCGCTCCTCTATCGCACCGATCTCGTTTCCGAGGAGTATCTGGAGGATCCCTCCTGGCAGATTCTCTACGACGAACGCTACAAGAACCGCCTTGCCTGGTACGACACCGCGGGTGCTACCGTCGCGGTCGCCGCTCTCGTGCTGGGTTACGAGAACCTGTGGACGCTGTCGGATGACCAGCTCGTCGAGGCCCAGAAACTGATGTCAAGGCAGCGCGACCTGACACGCTTCTACTGGACCGACATCACGCTGATGGAACAGGCCATCGCCGCCGGCGAAATCGTCGCCGCCTACGCGTGGAACCAGTCCTTCGTGAACCTGCAGAACGAGAACATTCCCGTCGGCTACATGGTGCCCAAGGAGGGGATCTTTGCGTGGGGTTCGGGCTTCATCATCCACAAGGAAGCAACGGACCTCGAGGCCGTCTACACCTACATCGACGCCTGGATCGCTCCGGAATCGGGGGCCTGGCTGATCGACAACTACGGGTACGGCAGCGCCAATCTTGCCGCCTACGACCTCGTGCCCCAGGAGCGTCTCGATCAGCTCGGCTTCTCCGATCCGGAGTCGCTGATCGCCAACACGATCTTCTTCCCGGCCCTCGATCCGGAGTTCGAGAGCAAGTACGAGAACCTCTATCAGGAGGTCCGTGCCGGAGGGTGAGGTTCGTGTGAGGAGGCCGTGCCATGAGGGCAGCCGTGTGCCGCGCCTTTGGCGAGCCTCTGGTCATCGAGGACCTCGTTCTTGATCCACCGCAGGCCGGCGAGCTTCGCGTGAAGATCGCCGCCTGCGCCATCTGCCACAGCGACATCCACTACGCGGATGGGTCGTGGGGCGGCACGCTGCCGGCGGTCTACGGTCACGAGGCGGCCGGCGAGGTGGTCCAGACCGGACCGGGTGTCGAGACCCCCGGGGTTGGGGATCCCGTGATCGTCACCCTGATCCGATCCTGCGGCAACTGCTTCTACTGCGATCAGGGCATGCCCTACCTCTGCGAGACAGAGCTTCCCGTGGATCGCGACGGGCGTCTCAAGAGAAAGGACGGCACACCGGTGCTGCAGGGCCTGCGCACCGGCGCCTTTGCCGAAGAGGTGGTGGTGCACCACTCGCAGGTGGTGGCGCTGCCGCGGTCCGTGCCCCTGGAGAGTGCTTCCCTTCTCGCCTGCGGCGTCATCACCGGCTTTGGCGCGGTGGCCAGGACGGCGCGGATTCCCGCCGGTTGCAGCGTCGTCGTCATCGGCGCCGGGGGTGTCGGTCTCAACAGCATCCAGGGGGCGGCCATCTGCGGCGCCCGCCAGGTCATTGCCGTGGATGTTCTGGACGAGAAGCTCGAATCGGCGCTTTCCTTCGGAGCCACGGCAACGGTGAACGGCGCCGAAGGCGATGTCGGCGAAGCGGTGCGACGCCTCACCGGTGGCCGGGGAGCCGACTATGTCTTCATCACCGTCGGCAATGCCAGGGCCATGGAAGAGGCCATGGACGTGATCCGTCCAGGCGGCACGGCGGTCATCGTCGGCATGCCGGCGGTCGGTGCGAACTCCGCCTTCGAGACTCAGGCCATTGCCGGCTACAGCCAGCGCATTCTCGGCTCCAAGATGGGCTCGACCCGGCCCCAGGTGGATGTGCCGCGGCTGATCGATCTCTATGGCGAGGGCCGGCTCAAGCTCGACGAGCTCATCACCCGCACCTATCCCCTCGACGAGATCAACGAAGCCATCGCCGCCGTCAACCGCGGCGAGGCCCTGCGCAACGTCATCGTCTTCGATTCCTGATCTCCAGACACCCCGGCACGGCCCGGAGCGGCCATTCATCACCAGCTATGGCTGTATGGTGTGGAGGCGGTCTGCGTGCAGTGTGAACAGAACGGCTTCGACGGAAGGCGATTGACACGAGATTCGTGTTTTACTAACTTCGTGTCATGAAGAATGTCACCGTCACATTGCCCGAGGACGTTGCGGCATGGCTGAGGGTCCGGGCCGCCGAGAACGGGCGCAGTGTATCCAGGTGGCTCGCCGAGTTGTTGGAAGGGATGCGGCGCGGGGAAGACGAATACGACCTTGCCATGGAGCGCTATCTGGCCCGGAAACCGCGCAAATTTGGTTGGGTCGATGGTCGCAAGCCGACGCGGGATGAATTGCATGACCGCTCTGGTCTTCGTTGACACCAACGTACGCACCTGCGGTGCTAAACAACTGAACTAAAGCCTTATTTTCTCTCTCATTTGTGCAACTTCGGGCGATTTCGCGAGCGGAATCTCCCGTCATTGCAACTTGCATTCGAGGGAGATTCATGGCCGCAACACATCTCACCGAGGGCCGCGTCAAGGCCCTTCGGCCCCGCATAACAGCCCGCGACATCCGTGACAGCAACCTCAAGGGGTTTGGCGTCCGTGTCTACCCCACGGGGCGCAAGCGCTACTTCATTCATGCCCAACATGACGGACAAAGGACCTGGAAAATCGTCGGCGACGCCACAGGTATCAGCCTCGTTGAGGCGAGGCAGCGCGCACAGACGATGCTTGCCGCTTCCAGAAACGGTACCCCCTCTTCGCCCGACGAGACCCTCTTCGAAAAGGTCGCCGAGGAGGTCTTTCGCCGATACGGGCGCACATGGAAGCCGGGTACACTCACAGTCAACCGGAGCAACTTCCGCAACCGTATCCTGCCATGGTTCCGTGGACGGCAGATTGCGGAGATCACGCGCGGTGACGTCCAGGAGTGGTTCGCTTCCCTGCATGCGACGCCGGTTGCTGCCGACCGGTCGGCACCGGTCCTCTCGGTCATCATGGCCCGTGCGGAGGACTACGGATACCGGCCTGAAGGAAGCAATCCATGCAAGGGCATCAGGCGCTATCGACGACTGGGGCGGGAACGCTTCTGCTCGACCGATGAGGTACGTCGGCTCGGGCGCGTACTACAAGGCTATGAAGCACGCTCCCCGATGCATGTGGCGATCATTCGTCTCCTGCTTCTGACCGGGTGCCGAAGCCAGGAGATCGTGTCACTCCGATGGGCAGACTACCGAGAGGGCCATCTTCACCTCAGGGATTCCAAGACGGGGCCGCGCATGGTCTGGCTGTCATCGCCTGCCCGGACAATTCTGAACCGGCTCCCCAGGCACCGGCTCTGGGTGTTTCCGTCGAGATTGACCCAGGCGCACATCACCAGCGGTGCGGTTGTCAAGTATTGGGCATTCATCCGCGCAGAAGCAGATCTGGAGGATGTGCGCCTCCACGATCTGCGTCACACATATGCATCCCTTGCCGTCATGCAGGGAGAGAACATCCTTACCGTCGGTCGGCTACTCGGCCACAACGATCCCGCCACCACTCTCAAGTACACGCACTTTTCCGACGGCATGGTGGCCAACGCAGCCGAGACCGTTGGAGCCATTGTCGGGAGAACCGAGGCATGAACCGCAAGGAACGCCTGACCGACACCCTCGTCCGGAACCTCAAACCGAAGTCCCGGGAGTACACGTTGCGCGATACGGTCGTTCCCTCTCTCGGGGTTCGAGTCCATCCTTCGGGCGCCCGCAGTTTCGTCCACATGGACAGCGGAAGGAGAGCATCAATGGGTCCGGTCGCCTTCGAGACGGTCAGGGACGCTCGCAAGGAAAGCCTCAGGCGACTGGCGACCGACTACAACGACAAGGTGCCGGCGCCCCTGTTCGGGGACTTTGCTGCGGGCACATGGCGAAATTCCTGGATCCATCGGTGCAAGCCCAGTACGACCCAATGGCGTAGCTGGGCTATTGAGAACCGCCTGCTGCCCGTTTTCGGGTCCAGGCCCCTTGATCGGATCACGCCCGCCACGGTGCACCGGTGGTTCGATGATTACAGCAGGAAGGCGCCTGGCGGTGCCAATTCCTGCCTGGAGGTCCTCCGGCACATCCTCAATCATGCCGTTGTCTGCGGCCACATCCCCTCGAACCCGGCACGGACTGTGACGCCCAATCCCCGCAAGAAACTGATCCGGTTCCTGTCTCTGGAGGAACTTGGCCGGTTGCATGGCACACTCGACCGGTGCGAACAGCGGAAGACCACCACGCCATCACAACGCATGCAAATCGACATCATCCGCTTGCTGATGCTCACCGGGTGCCGCAAGAATGAAATCGTCCGCCTGAAGAAGCGGGAGGTGTTCGGTAACTGTCTCCGGCTCCGCGACAGCAAGACCGGACCGCGGACGGTGTTCCTGAACAAACAGGCCCGCTCCATCATCGAGCGCCGCACGACCGGCGACAGCATGTTTGTCTTTCCTTCACCCTTGGATTCAGGTCGGCCGCTCAATGACCAACTTCCACTGTGGTACGCGATCCGCAGGGAGGCGGGCATCAATGATGTCCGTCCCCATGATCTTCGACACACATACGCCAGCCATGCCGTCATGCAGGGAACGCCGCTTCCCGTTGTCGCAAAGCTCCTCGGACACTCCCAGACGACCATGACCTTGCGCTACGCCCACACGGGCGATCGGGAAACCGAGGCCGCCGCCGAGCGGATCGGCGGGCTGATTTCAGGGTTGCTCGGAACATCATCAATCGTTTGACAGAACCACATCATACTTGTTGCCAGGGAAACAATTGACCTAATCGAACACGCGTTGCTCTCTGGCGCTTTGGTACTCGCCCGACTGACAAAAGCATATGCGATTCTCCTTGATTCGCGCGTGGCCGGTCAGAATCAGGGACAACTGAACAAATGCGCCAGTGATGTCAGGACACAGTTCGATGCAGTCAGGATCGCCATTGGTGGCATTGTTGACCACTGCCCTCGTGGTAGCGCAGCTGTCCCTTGCTTTCGGCATCCGCATCGTCGATACCGGCTATGACGAACCACGCCTTTTCCGATTGACCAAACTCCGGACAGATCATCCGACATTCTCCCTTCAGAAGCCTGATCTCGCACGGACGCGTCCGTTGCATGCCTAGCCTCGAATTGGAGAAACGAACGGAGCCTCCATGCATGCGACGTCGCGCTCGGCAGTGGCTCCATCAGGTCTGCGAGGGACAACATGGTGATGGTGGCGACTCGTGCACCGGCCAGGTGCCCCAGTAACCAACGCAATCGGTAATCCATCGATAAACCCGGCAGATCGGAAAACCGCCGTGAGTAAGGCCAAGGAAGACTACCGCACCGGTTTTCGGACCGGGACACTAACACGGTGCGGTGTCCGGCACCGAAACCGGGAAGTCCGCATCGTGATGCAGCGATTGAAGATCAACTGCACACAGTCGGGGCTGTCAATGTCGAGATTCTCGCGCATGATCTCCTGTCGCCAATAGAACGACTAGACAACTGTATGAGCGCGCACTTCCCCAGTCGGATCGGCAGATTGTAGCGGATGCCCTTCATGGATTCTCATCCGTGAAGCGGTATGCCTTTTACCGGTCTTGACGCAGCAACTGTGCCCCCTTGCTTTTCACCGTTCCTTGACGCCGACCTAGATTAGAGAGTGTAACCCGCACTCAGGCATGTTGATCGATCTCTTCATCACACATTTGAAATACTCCGGGCGGGAAGACTTCTTTACGCTTACACACATTCTAGTTGAGAACTGGATTCAACTTGTGCAGAATGCCCGCCCCTAGCGAATCTAGAGAATGATGGGCCATCCAACGATAACACACATGATACTATGTTGAAACCACATTCATTGCGTGAATAAGCAAAATCAATACTTGCAGAATATCCTTACACACCAATCCAACCTTCTTTGCGCTTGCCCACCTCTTTCGGAGAAAATAGCCAATGGCTGCCATGACTTCCACATACGAACTAAATATCTTCTGCAGTTACTGTCATCAGGACGACGCTTCCCTTCAAGCGTTACAACGCCACTTACGTCCCCTTCAAGAGCACTGCTCCATCACTGTCTGGTCCGACAAAGACATTCTTCCCGGACAATCAATATCAACCTCCATCGAACAACAACTCTCACAATCCGACATCTGCGTCTTCCTAGTAAGCAGCTACTTTCTTGCCTCTCAACCATGTATGGAGGAATGGCACATCGTAAGACGTATGGCTCACAACAATCCGCGTCTGGTTCGAATACCAATCATCCTTTCATCCTGTATGTGGCAAGACTCTTTAGATAATGGTGATATTTTAGCGCTTCCAACTGATGCCAATCCTATATCGTCATTTCCCAATACCGAAGATGGTTGGTTCGATGTATCTCGAGGAATGACACGCGTAGTAAATTCACTTCGAACACTATTTTCCCCAAAGAGCGTTTTTCAAGAAGACGTGGACAAGACCTTGTTTGTATCAAATGGAAGGAGAACTCTCTCTGAGACCTTTGTCTTTCCGCGGCTCATAAGATACATGGATCAACCCAGTAGTTCCTATGCACAAGAAGAAGTAGTTGAAAATGAAGATGCACTCTTGGGATTACATCTGGCGCTGGTTCATGGCGAAGAAATGAGTGGCAAGACAGCATTGGCTCGGCGACTCTATCTCCATCTGGTATCCGCACGACAACCTGCACTTCTGGTGGATATGAATGAAATAGGACGGTCAATAAATCAGCGTATTTTTCGCCGTCATTTCCAAGACCAATTTAATGGTGACTTCGATCTGTGGGATAAACTTGAAAACAAAACGATCATACTTGATAATCTATCCTCGTCAGGCTACATGATGCAACTCATCGCCCTTTCAAGGGAGCACTTTGACAACATCCTTGTATTTACCAAAACAGATACATTTCTATCCTATTTTCAAGATGATGAACGCATGGCTGATTTCGTGCAATTGAAGATCGATCAATTGACTCATGAAAGTCAGGAACAGGTTATACGAAAATGGGTGGATTGTGCTGCGGAAGAAAGCAGCATCTCAGACGGCAGGATTGATCGCTTGGAAGATTTGGTAAACTCGGTTGTGATCTCAAATAAGATTGTACCGAGATACCCATTCTATGTCCTTTCAATTATGCAAACGCAAGAGGCGTTCATGCCCTCTGATTTGGATATAACCTCATACGGCCACTGCTACTATGCGCTAATTGTGGCTAATCTAGTGAAGTCCGGTATCTCAAAATCGGGAGGAGAAATAGAGTCTTGTCTCAATTTTTCGGAGATGTTGGCCTATTGGCTGTACACTCAAACCTCGGACTCGGGAAGTCAATTCAGTCAGTTCATCAATGAATACAAACGAGACTATGTAATTACTGAGGCGACATTAAACAGAATTACTGGCAGTGAATATGGCATTATTTCTAATGATGGTACATTTAAGACGTCTTTCATGTTTCTGTTTTTTCTGGGGCGCTACATTGCAAAAAATCGCGATACTACCAGTGACCTAGTTGAAAGGGCGTGTAAGGACATTAGTCTTGACAACAATGACATGATTCTTTTGTTCGCTATTCACCACACCAATGATGAAGGTGTGGTTGATGAAATCGTTTTGCGGACAATGTGCGCGTTGGATCATTTGGTGCCTGCGACACTAAGCGAAGCAGAGTGCGATCGCTTCTTCGAGATTGTCAAAGGATTGCCAAAGACACTGGTTGACCGGCAGCAGGTTGACGAAGAAAGAAAGGCAACGAGGCGATTGCGCGATCAAATTGAGCAATCTATGGGAGATAGAGACCTTAATCACGCGCCCGTGCGTAGAGATGATTCTCGCGACCATTCCGATCTACAGAGCGAAGAAATACATAGAGTGTTGCGGAGCAACCAAGTGCTGGGCCAGATCCTTAGGAATAAATTTGGATCGCTTAAGAGAAGAAGGATTGCTGAAATTATTGAAACAGTTGGTGATAGTGGACTGAAACTCGTGAACATGTTTTTGGGCGAGAACGAGATCGAGGAAAGAAGTAGTGCAATTGTATCCAAGTTCCCTGATTTGGATCATGAGAAAATTAAGAGAATGCTGCAAACTGCGTCCTTCTTATGGACAATTGCAAATATTGAACTAGTTGTTCACGCTACAAATGTTCCAGAGGTGCGACAGGCAATGGAGGAGGTTGTTGATAACAAAGATACGCCCGCTTATGATCTTATTGGCTACTTTAGTTTGTTGGATGGATCGGAGGTTCTTACAAAAGCTGTGTTGCGAGAGTTGAAGGAACTCTGGAAAAAGCATGATAATGTCTTTATGCGTCAGATTATAGCTCTTCGAACACTGGCATACATGAACACACATAGGAGCGGTGTAAGATTGGAGCAGTCTGTTTGTTCCGTGTTGGGTCTTGTGCATCTTAAACGTCGTTAACGTTAAATGGTCATTTCATCACGGCTTTGAGCAGATCAGCATTCCTGTGTCCTTTTGTGTGTCATTACATGCGAAGGAAGAGTTTCATGTCAGACAGCGGTTTTGAGCGGGCACGCTAGCGGATGAGGATGTGACCCGTGTGACGCGAGCTGTGCGTATTCATGAATGGTTCATCGGCCACCAGGGGGTGTTCTTCCGCCCGTTTGTCATCTTCGGGAATTCGGTGTCAGCAGTGTGGCTGCACCGTAGGAGGTCACTTTGCGACGTCCTGAACGCCGGGTTTCCCTTATCCCTGAACAGTCTGTGATTCAGGCCGCCGGCAGTTATTTCTCGGATGTGGCCTTGCTGACGTCGGATGTCATCGGGGTTTCTGCGAAGCGGTCCTTCCACAAACGCGTCGTCAGCTGGGCCACATCCCGGGTGGGATAGATCGAGACCCGTTGCAGGTATCCGGACACTGCAGGAAGAATCAAAGGCCCTCTCGGCCTGCACCGTCTGAGTGCTGGCCACCAACGACCGGCCAGTGTTGCGCATGATGAACAGGGTGGTCGCGGGCGTGAACGGTGCCGAATGATGTTGTAGGCTACCGGGCTTGTCGTACGCTCACATCCCGCGTGAACATTGTTCTTGCATCGCAACTACATAGATACTTAGAACACCACCTGAGGAGAGGATATGGACTTGGACCGTACGTTTGTAACGGCTGACGATGACGCTCTAATTCAGATGATCAGCTCTGCCAACGAGCGCCTTGTCATTGTCGCGCCTGGACTCACCACGCCGGTGGCCATGGTGCTTGTGGACCGAATTCAATCCCATTCACTAAAGTCTGTTACCGTAATTCTTGACTCCGACCCAGAGGTGTATCGTGTAGGCTATGGAGACGTGAATGCACTTGAGATGATCCACAAGGCTTGTTCAGAACAGCTTCTTGCTCTCCGACAGCAGCCAGGCATTCGTATAGGTATCGTGGTATCCGATCATTGGACCATGGTCTTTTCTCCAGTCCCGCTCAATGTCGAAGCCGGTTCAACACGCGAGGACAAGCCTAACGCGCTCCTGATCGAAGGACACACTGCCGATACACTGGCTGATGCCGCCGATTTTTCAGGAGATCGAAGAGAGATCGGGAATGAGGCGCTTACGCCAGAACACGTTAGAGAAACTGTGGAAAACCTGAAGTCTGATCCCCCTCAGCCGTTCGATCTGAGCAGAAAACTGCGGGTCTTCCAGAGTGTAATGCAATTCATCGAATTGACGATGAAAACCACTCAACTGAACACACGGAGAATCAGATTACCCAAGCACTTTCAGAAATTCAACAACGATGAATTGCGCTCACGCATTGCGTCGACACTGGCATTCCCACTCGATCTCAAGACAAGGAGGTGCATTACAATAGAAAATGATTCCGACGGGTACGAATGCTTGAAAATCAATGAGAGCGATATCAACATTATGCGCAAGGACGTCAACAGGTTAATCTACAATTGGCCAGGTCGCGGGAAAGTTGTCCTTCGACGTGACAAGGATAGTGCAAAGAGGCAATTGGATCGTCTGATTAAAATCTGCAAAGCGTACCATAAGTCCTTGCAGGAGGATACTGTCAACAAACGCGACGAGTTTCGCAAACAAATCGTGGACGAATTCCTCGATTTGTGGATCAAGGATCCGCCGCGTCATTTGGTGGGACGTGGTAAGGTTACAGAGGAGGTTTGCAAATTTGATCTCGAAAACGAAGCAGGGATGATGTTCGACAAAGCTGTCGAGCTCGGTAAACCTCACTATGAGCTTTTCTACAAGGATGTTGCCATTGAGGATCTCAAGAACGATGATCTCATGCGGAATCTCGCTAGCATCATGCAAGGTGCAGGTGTCGAAGAAGATGTCTACGAGAAGCTCTTTAGCGAGGTTGACGCTGCCCAATCCACAATGAGTTTCAACGAGTAGGTCATTCGAGATTTGTCCGGTGCGGCGGAGTACGCTGATTGCGGTTCGTCTGGAGGACAGCTTATGCGAACTTGTAGCGGTTCATCCGTCGTTGATAGCGTCAACACCGTGAACAAGGATATGTCACCGCCATGAACAATCTGGAGCGCATCGTACCGAGCAGTCGACTTTTCGGCCTAGCCGGGCGGCAACTCCGCAGATGTCGTGGCCATGCGGGCCTACTGCACGAATGCGGTGGATGTGACACGGCTTCGGCCAATGGATCGTCTACTGGAATAATGGATCTCGCATTCGTGAAGCACACCAGATTGGTGCATTCCCGTTAACCTTCCGCGAACATACCGGTATTGAAGATATGCGTCTTCATGACTAAGGCAGATACGCTAGTCATGCCGTCATGCCGGAAACGCCACTTCCTGCTGTTAGGCTCCTAGGCCACTCGAAGGCGACCAAGACCTTGCGCTACGCCCACACTAGCGGCCGTGAAACGGAGGCCGCCGCAGAGCGGATTGTCGTTATGATCTCCGGACTTCTCGGGATGTCGTCAACGGTATGACGAAGTGAATTAGAGTCCGTGGTCTGAGAAGCCAGTGACTTGCCTAACACGGCCCTTGCGGTAATGCTAAGGAACCTGCTTGAACGGCAAGCTTGACGGTCAGGAACGGCCTTGGAGAATGTCCGGCAGCAAGTACAATTCATGATATGGTGCATGGTGGTGCAGTCGAGAAGTAAGGCGTCGGGAATTGTAGAGGCGGGCAACAACGAAAGTCGCCCGTGCATGGCATTGGTGAAAGTAGAACAGACCTTCTACAGTCGTGTTGACCCCATCATGTACAGCGTCGATGTCAACTGGGTTTGCGTTCGCTTTTCGAAGCAGGCGATCAGACTATGTCAGCAATGCTAAACTTGGAGTGAACCCCGCGATGGTGCTGATCACTTCCGAACACGATCTTGAAGAGGCCCTCATCACGAAGATACGGGACCTAAAGTACGTGTATCGCCAGGATATCCGTGATCGAGCAACGCTAGAAGCAAACTTCAGGGATAAATTCGAAACCCTGAATCGCGTCACACTCACCGACGGAGAGTTCCAACGCCTCCTTGACGAGATTATCACACCGGACGTGTACAAAGCTGCTCACTCTCTCCGGAATTGGGAAGCGTTCGTTCGTGACGACGGCACGCCGCTCCATTACACCCTCGTCAACATTAGGGACTGGTGCAAGAACACCTTCGAGGTTGTCAATCAGCTCCGTATCAATACCGACTACAGCCATCACCGATACGACGTCATACTCCTGATCAACGGCATCCCTGCCGTTCAGATCGAGCTAAAGATGTTTGGGATCAGCCCGCGGCGGGCGATGGAACAGATCGTCGATTACAAGAACGATCCTGGAAACGGATATACCAAGACGCTGCTCTGCTTCGTCCAACTCTTCATCGTGAGCAACCGCTCAGACACATGGTACTTCGCTAACAACAATGCGCGGCACTTCGCCTTCGACGCCGACGAACGGTTTCTCCCGATCTACCAGTTCGCGGACGAGGACAACACCAAGGTCACTCACCTTGACGACTTCTCCGATCGGTTTCTCGCCAAGTGCACGCTCGGTCAGATGATCAGCAAGTACATGGTTCTTATCGCGAGTGAGCAAAAGCTCCTGATGATGCGCGCTTATCAGATCTATGCTGTCAAGAGGATTGTTGACCGCATCGACCAGAACTGTGGCAACGGCTACATCTGGCACACGACCGGCTCCGGCAAGACGCTCACCTCCTTCAAGGCCTCGACACTCCTCAAGCACAACTCCAGCATCCACAAGTGCCTCTTCGTGGTCGATCGGAAGGACCTCGACCGTCAGACCCGCGAGGAATTCAACCGGTTCCAGGAGAACTGCGTCGAGGAAAACACCAATACTGCTGCGCTTGTCCGCCGCCTTGTCTCTGATGATTACGCGGACAAGGTAATCGTCACAACCATCCAGAAACTCGGACTCGCTCTCGACGAGGATAGTAGGCACAACCAGCGAGACTTGGCTCAGGGGCGGTCAACACTCAAGCAAAGGCTGGAGCAGCTTCGGGACAAGCGGATGGTCTTCATCTTCGACGAGTGCCACCGCTCGCAGTTCGGCGAGAACCACAAGGCTATCAAGGAGTTCTTTCCGAATTCCCAACTCTTCGGATTTACCGGTACTCCGATCTTTCCGGACAACGCGACCGCCAAGCAGATCGAGGGGGACGTTGCCATCCTTAGAACCACCAAGGACCTCTTTGAGGAGGAACTTCACGCCTACACCATTACGGACGCCATTGAGGACCGGAATGTCCTCCGCTTTCACGTCGATTACTACAAGCCCAAAGACGCCCCGGCCTTCAAGTCCGGCCAACCTCTGACCAAGCGGGCGGTTATTGAGGCCATCCTCACCAAGCACGATTCGGCGACCGGCCACCGGCGTTTCAACGCACTGTTGGCTACAGCATCGATTAGCGATGCAATCAAGTACTACGAAGCCTTCAAAGATGTCCAGGCCGAGCGCCAAGCTGCGGACCCCGAGTTCGTACCTCTCAAAATTGCCGCCGTCTTCTCGCCACCTGCCGAGGGCAATCCGGACGTTCGGCAAATCCAGGAGGACCTTCCCCAAGAGAAAAAGGACAACCGTCAAGACCCCGAGGGCAAGAAGACCGCGCTCATGGCCATCATCGCCGACTACAACCAGAGATATGGTACGAACCACGACATCAACAACTTCGACCTCTACTACCAGGACGTCCAGCTGCGCATCAAGGATCAGCAGTTCCCCAATCACGACCTGCCCGGCAAGGGTCAGGAAAAGATCGACATCACCATTGTTGTCGATATGCTTCTCACCGGTTTCGACGCAAAGTTCCTCAACACACTCTACGTCGACAAAAATCTCAGGCATCACGGCCTGATTCAGGCATTTTCCCGCACCAACCGTGTCCTCAACACGACCAAACCCTACGGTCACATCCTTGACTTCAGGCAACAGCAGAACGGCGTCGACGATGCCATCGCTCTGTTTTCCGGGGCTCGGCCCGAACAAGCCCGCACAATCTGGCTGGTAGACAAAGCTCCCGTTATCATTGGCAATTTCAGGAAAGCTGTTGCCCACCTCAATGAGTTCATGCAGTCGCAGGGCCTCGAGGCTAGGCCCGATCAGGTGAGCAATTTGAAGGGCGACGATGCCCGCATCCAATTCATCAAACGTTTCAAGGAGATTCAGCGCCTCCAGACCGCGATCAGCCAGTACACGGATCTCACCGACGAGCAGCGAGAACAGGTTGATCAGACTCTTCGCGAGGATGACCTGCGTGCCTTTCGTGGTGCCTACCTTGAAACCGCCCAGCGTTTGAAAGAGCAGCAGGGCACGCCCGGAACGGACGGTAAACCAACCAACCCAGAGGTCGATCAGTTTGACTTCGAATTCATCCTCTTCGCCTCCGCCGTCATCGACTACGATTACATTATGCAATTGATCGCCAAGTACTCCGGGCAGGATCCGGAGAACATAACGATCAGCCGCAAGAAGCTCATTGGCCTCATCCAGTCCGACGCCAAATTCCTCGACGAGCGAGAAGAAATCACCGAGTACGTTCGCTCACTCAAGGCGGGGGAAGGCCTCGACGAGTCCGCAATTCGAGCCGGTTACGAGCAGTTCAAGGCCGAGAAACAGGCCGACGAGATCGTCGACATCGCCCGGACTCACGGACTGCCGAGTGAGTCACTGGTGACCTTTATCGAAACCATACTGAAACGAATGAGATTCGATGAAGGGGAGCTCACCGACTTGATGGAACCACTCGACCTCGGTTGGCGCGAACGTCGCGAGCGGGAACTCGCCCTCATGGCTGACCTTGTCCCGCACTTGAACAAACGGACTCACGGCCGGGCAATTTCGGGTCTCGATGTTTATCAACATGGCGGCGAATGATGACCACCGACAGGCCTTTACACCTCGTGCCGAAACTGCGGTTTCCAGAGTTTACACATGATCCCGGATGGAATCACGCCAAGATTGATGATCTGGTCGAGACGGTCACCCCGCCAAAGAAGCTTGCCACTTCCAAGTACCTAACGGATGGTCGCTTTCCCATAGTCGATCAGTCGCCAAGCTTTATCCGCGGATGGACAAACGACGACGACGCAGTCATCACGAGACCGCTTCCTGTTATCGTGTTCGGCGATCACACTTGCGTGTTGAAGTTAGTCGAACAGCCATTCGCCCAGGGAGCGGACGGCATCAAGATACTTGTGGCGAGGAGATGCCTGTCGACCGTGTATCTTTATCACCAATTGTCGCATAGACCCGTGGTGGTAGAGCAGTACAAGCGACACTTCTCAACATTGAAGAACAAGGTCGTTTGCTTCCCTGATCCCAAGTCCGGTGAGCAGCAAAAGATTGCTGACTGCCTAGGCTCGCTGGACGACCTGATTGCGGCGAAGGAGCGGAAGATTGACGCACTGTGGAAACACAAGAATGGCCTGATGCAACAGCTCTTTCCTCAGCCAGGTGAGACCGTTCCGCGGCTACGATTTCCGGGGTTCCGAGATAAGGGTGATTGGGAACAAGATCAGATCGGTAACATTGCGACAATTTCAAAGGGAAAAGGAGTTTCCAAGGCAGATGTTGCAATAGGTGGTGCCACGCCTTGCATCAGGTATGCCGAGCTTTACACGCGCTATGGTGATGTGATCCATGAGGCGCTTTCTCACACAAATGTCCCGCTGGAAAACTTGGTGCTTAGCCAGGCTGAGGATGTCATTGTCCCCGCATCAGGGGAGACACGAGCAGATATAGCAAGAGCTGCATGCGTTGTACCCGCGGGTGTAGCACTAGGCGGCGATCTCAATGTTCTTCGTTCGGACTTGAACGGGCGGTTCTTCAGCCATCTACTTAACAGTCCTGTTCGCTCCGCAATCGCGAGGCTTGCCCAGGGTGATTCGGTTGTGCATTTGTACCCAACACAGTTGTCAGACGTGACGATCACCTATCCAACACCCGCCGAGCAGCAAGAGATTGCTGACTGCCTCGGTTCGCTAGACGACTTGATTGCGGCGGAGGGTCAGAAACTTGAAGCCCTGCGGCAACACAAGCACGGCCTGATGCAACAACTCTTTCCCTAGCCAAGGCACGAGTTACGATATGGGCAACGCAACGACCTTCACGAACATCAACGCTTTGGCAGTGCACCTGAGACAGACGCTGGAGACCAAAAGGTGCATTCTTCTTTACGCCCATAATGGCACGGGCAAGACCCGTCTGTGCACCGCTTTTAAGGATCTCGCCAAGTTCGTGAGCGCCCACAAGCAAACGGGCCACGGTGCTATGTCCCACTTCAAAGTTCCTTCAGACTTCTCTGCGGTCGTCAAGATTGATAACAAGATCAAACAGCGTGATACGCTCTACTTCAATGCATTCACTGAAGACCTATTTTCATGGGACAATGATCTTGAGAATGACAGTGAACGAAAGCTAAAGCTTAACACAGACTCGATCTTCTTTGCCGGTCTTGAATCAATGGAGATGGATAATCGTATTCGTACCCTACTCAATCGCTATGCCGATTTCGAATTCCGTATTGACACAACGACCTGGGAGGTATCTTTCGCGCGAGAATTCCGAGTGAAGAAGGACAGTATGGTCGAAGGCGAGATCGACAGCACCTCCATAGAGAAGGGTGAGGGTGAACAGGAGTATGAAACCCATCGTAAGGAAGCGATCAAGATCTCCCGCGGAGAGGAGAACATTTTCATTTGGTGTTTTTTCCTTGCCATTGTCGAGCTTGCCCTCGATGACGATGGCGCAGGCCCCTACGCCTGGGTCAAACACATTTACATTGACGATCCGGTCTCATCACTTGATGAGCACAATGCGATTGCCGTGGCAAATCACTTGGCATCGCTGCTCAAGAGACAAGACTCACGGCTCACGACAGTGATATCGACTCACCACACGTTGTTCTTTAACGTTCTCTGCAATGAACTGAAAAAAGCGATGAAGTATTTTCTCAGCCGTTATGGAACGCCGGAAGGGTTCCTTTTGCGCGAGACCGGAGATACGCCGTTTTTTCACCATGTAGCCGCACTCGCCGAACTCTACCACGCGGAGCAAAGTGGACGATTGTACACCTACCATTTCAATGTGCTACGAGGAATACTAGAGAAGACGGCAAGTTTTCATGGCCATAAGAACTTCTCTGCCTGCATAAAGCGTGACGCTGATGATGAAGATGGCATCCTTCATGCGCGATTGATCAACATCTTGAGCCACGGAAACTACTCACTGTTTGAGCCGCAGGAGATGCTTGAGGAGAACAAACGCTACTTTCGGAAAATTCTTCACGGGTTCGTTAAGAAATATCCCTTTAACCCTACCTTGTTCACGCATGACTCCGGCAATGAGAGGGAGTGACCAGACATGACAGTGCAGAGCCAGATACAGCTTGGCAAGACACTTTGGGCCATCGCAGACCAACTTCGTGGAGCGATGAACGCTGACGATTTCCGCGACTACATGCTGGCATTCTTGTTCCTACGCTACCTCTCTGACAACTACGAGAAATCTGCGAAAAAGGAACTCGGGCGTGATTATCCCACTACGAGCACCATACACAATGGAGGACGGTCCCCGCTGTCTGTCTGGTACGAGGAGAATCCTGACGACGAATTAGCATTCGAGCGGCAGATGCGGCTCAAAGCGCATTACGTCATTCGCCCCGAATATCTATGGGCCAGCATTGCCGATATGGCCCGGACCCAAGATGACCAGTTGCTCCGCACACTACAACATGGCTTCAGGTACATCGAGAACGAATCGTTCCAAAGCACATTCTCCGGATTATTTTCGGAGATTAATCTCGACTCCGAAAAACTTGGAAAGAGCTACTCGGACCGGAACGCGAAACTCTGCACAATCATCACCAAGATAGCGGTGGGTCTCGCGGAATTCTCGACAGACAGCGATACCTTAGGCGACGCTTATGAATACCTGATCGGCCAGTTTGCCGCGGGCTCCGGCAAGAAGGCCGGGGAGTTTTACACACCACAGAGAATATCGGATATCCTCTCCAAACTCGTAACGCTCGACGGCCAAGAGCCGAAGACTGGCAGCCGGTCGCATCTTGTTAGCGTGATGGACTTCGCATGTGGTTCGGGCTCGCTATTGCTCAATGTGCGTAAGCGCATGGGTCGGCATGGAATAGGCAAGATCTATGGACAGGAGAAGAACATTACCACCTACAATCTCGCACGCATGAACATGCTGTTGCACGGTGTGAATGACACGGAGTTCGAAATCTTCCACGGTGACTCGCTCATAAACGACTGGCACATGCTCCGCGAGACGAACCCGGCGAAGAAGCCATACTTCGATGCCGTGGTTGCCAACCCACCCTTCAGCTATCGCTGGGATCCCAACGAGGCACTAGCAGAGGACGTGCGTTTCAAGAACCACGGGCTAGCACCAAAGTCAGCGGCCGATTTCGCGTTTCTGCTTCACGGGTTTCATTATCTTAAGGACGACGGTGTCATGGCCATCATCCTGCCGCACGGAGCACTGTTCCGTGCCGGGGCGGAGGCAAGAATCCGCAAGAAGCTCCTTGATGACGGGCACATCGACACAGTTATAGGCCTGCCACCCAACCTGTTTTATTCGACCGGTATTCCTGTATGCATTCTCGTTCTAAAGAAGTGCAAGAAACCCAATGATGTTCTTTTCATTAACGCTTCCGAGAATTTCGAGAAAGGCAAACGACAGAATCACCTGTCGGACGAGCACATCGCGAGAATCATCGATACATACCAGCAACGTCCGAACAGCATTGAGCGATACGCCAGATGCGTGGAGGCAGACGAGATTGAGAGCAATGAGTTCAACCTGAATATCTCTCGCTACGTTAGCACAGCTGAGCCCGAAGTCGAGATTGATTTGTTGGCCACTCATGGGGAAATGGTCAAGCTTGAGAAGCAGATCGGGAAGTCAACGGCAAAACACAACGCGCTTCTTGAGGAACTTGGACTCTCCTCGTTGCCGACTCATTCATAAGGACAACGCCGCGTACTACTTGCAAAACAGGAGAATTCGTCCTTGATCAACCCTGCTTGGGGCGAGAAGCATATTTGTCCCCTATGCGACACCCAGTTTTACGATCTTCGTCGGCATCCACCACTCTGTCCAAAATGCGGTGCCGTTGGCACCAATGAAATGCGTCAGCCCGACACTGCTAGCGTAATGCATCAGATGGATCACGAATCGTTGATCAAGAGCTGGACTGAAGCAGTTGCGACGCTTGCAAATCTTGAGCAAGACACCAGCCATCAACAAGCGCTACAACTGCTGGACGCCATCAGCGAAGAGTGGAATCGACGACGTCAGGCCAGCGACTACTTCACTTGGCCCACCACCGAAGCTGTCTCTGGTCTTGGGCGTGTTGCAATCAATTCACCGGACAGGGGCATATTGTCTGATCTGGGGTATCACGTTGGCAAGAATGGCAAAGTGCGTAGCGTTCGGCGGCAAATTTTAGTCCAAGTCTTTTCGCGCGAATTGCCCCCCTTTCATTCCAGGTCTTACATGGATGAGTGGTGTGACCCTGGGACTCCAGGTCGCCTGCGAAAACTGGCGCACTCAATTGCAGCGTTTGCACGAAACGCCAAACGACGCAACACCGCCAACATGAGGCGTGCCGTAACAGAGTGGGAGAGTGACTTGCGGTACTTACACGACAAAATATATATCAGGATGTTCGCGTTCGAAAGGTTCGACTGGCCATCTACTGTTGGTGACTAGCTTTGCTATGCATCCGGGCCCCACAATTGCTCATCCTGATAGTGAGGTTTCTGGAGTTCACTGAGGCAACGGATGTCACATGACGGTTCCTTCCGCTCCCAGGATGAGGTCGAGACCTTGATGTGGTGTGAACGATGGACAAGATGCATGGTGTCGCGTTTTTCATCGGAACCCTCACTTGGTCGCCACGGTCACCCGCCTGAGTGAAGCCGCCTCGACGGTTCACTACTTCGAGACCGACGGCTACTACGCGAAGAACGACCCGGAGCACCGCAAGGCGAGCCGCTGGTACGGCAAGGCCGTCGAGGCCCTGGGCCTCCACGGTCCCGTCAAACCCAAACGCTTCGAGGAGGTGCTCTCCGGACGCATCCCCGGCACGAAGACCCGCCTGGGCCGCCTGCGCGACGGCAAGCACAAGCACCGTCCGGGCCTCGACATCACCTTCTCGGCTCCGAAGTCCGTCTCGCTGGAAGCCCTGGTCCACGCAGCCCCGAAGGCATCCGCCCGGATCATCCGCGCCCATGACGAGGCGGTGACGGCCACCCTCGACTTCATCGAGCGGGAGCTGCTGGAGACCCGGGGCTGGGATCCCGCCACCCGCAAGCGCCCCCGCATCAGGGCCGAGGGCCTGGTGGCGGCCACCTTCCGCCACTATGCCAGCCGCAACCTCGATCCCCAGCTCCACACCCACAGCGTCGTCGCCAACATGACGCGGAACCCGGATGGCGAGTGGCGGAGCGCCGACTTCATCAGGATCGAACGCGCGAAGCTGCTGATCGGCGCCCACTACAGGGCCGAGCTGAGGCGCCGCATCGAGGCCCTGGGCTACGCCACGGAACAGACCATGGTGGGAAGCGTGCCGGGTTTCGAGATTGCCGGCTACGACAAGGCGACGCTGAGAGCCTTCTCGACCCGCCGGGCTGAAGCCCAGGCATGGGCCCGGGAACGCAACCTCGACGAGCGTTCCGCCGCCGTCATGCAGCAGGCGGTTCTCTATACCCGCAAACGCAAGGACGAGCCGTCACGGGAGGAGCTCGCCGGCATCTGGAAGGCTCGCATGGCGGAGTGCGAGCCTCGCAACCGACGGGTCTCCCGCAACCGCCCGGCGACCCACACCCGCCTCGACCGGGAGCGCTGGCACCTCCAGCGCCGGGATGCCGCCAACCGGCGCTCCCCCTCGGCCCTCCATGCGGTCCGCCGGGCGGTGGAGCACCTCGAGGAGCGGCGCACGGTCTTCACCGCCGACATGCTGCGGGCCCTCGTCCTGGCGCCAGGCACTTGGACCCTCAAGGAGATCGACGCAGCCATCGACCGGCTGCGCCGGGAAGGCCACCTCATCGAGGCCACGGCGGCGCGTTCCGATCTCGCCTTCGTCACGGACCGGGCCGTGACGGCCGAACGCGCGGTCGTTCGCTGGATGAAGCGGAAGAGCGACGCCTCCGACCAGTTCGTGATGGATGCGGACCGCGTCGAACGCCACCTTGCGGCCAGCTCCCTCAACGACGGCCAGAAGGCCGCCGTCAACACCCTGCTTCTGTCGTCGCGCCATGCCGTCGGCGTCCAGGGCCATGCCGGCACGGGCAAGACGACGATGCTGAAGCAGGTCGTCGAACTCGCCGGAGCAGAGAGGATCGTCGCTCTCGCCCCCTCGAGCAGTGCGGCCCGCACGCTGCAGCGCGAGACCGGCATTGGCACGAGGACGCTGCAGTGGTTCCTCACCCGCTTCCGTGATGTCGGAGACGGCTGCGCCGACGCACGAACCCTGAAGCGAGCCCGGGAAGCCCTGGAAGGCACCCTCCTCGTGGTGGACGAGGCCTCGCTCATCAGCATGGCGCAGATGCACGGCCTGACGCAGATTGCCGAGGCGACGGGCATCGCCCGCGTCGCCCTGGTGGGCGACAAGGCGCAGCTCCGGGCGGTCGAGGCCGGTCAGCCGTTCCGGGTGCTGCAGAAGGCCGGCATGGAGACGGCGGTGATGGACGAGGTGTTGCGGCAGCGCGACGAGAGCCTCAAGGCCGCGGTGCTTCACATGATCGAGGGCAAGCCGGATCTCGCTGTTCGTGAACTCGGTCCCGGTGTCCTGGAGATGGACGCGGACGAACTCGGGGCCCGGGCGGCAGCCTTGTGGCTCGATCTTGACGGCGAAGCGCGAGACGCCACGAAGGTCCTCGCCCCGACCCATGCCCGGCGCCGGGAGATCACGAAGAGCATCCGCGAGGGCCTGAAGGCCGAAGGGGGTCTCCATGGGCGGACATTCGAGATCGAGCGCTACGTCAATCTCCATCTCACCCGGGCCCAGAAGGGCGATCTCGACAACTGGCGCGAGGGCGACGTCGCCGTCTTCCATGCGGATGTCTACGGCGTCCAGGCGAAGTCGGGCGACATCTTCGGCGTCATCGGATCGGAAGGGGAGAAGGTCCTTCTCAAACACCCCGACGGCAAGACCCGCCGGGTCGATCCGTCGAAGTACCTGCGCTACCGGGTCGACCTCTTCGAGACGGAACAGATCGAACTCCAGGCCGGGGAGAGGATCCGCTGGACCCGCAACGACAAGGAACGCAACCTCCTCAACGGCGAAGAGGCGCGGATCCTCTCGATCGGTACGAAGAACCTGCGGCTTCAGACCGCCGACGGCCGCACATTGGCCCTGGCTCATGACGATCGCCAGCTACACTTCATCGACCATGCCTGGACCTCGACGGTTCATGCGGCCCAGGGGATGACCTGCGATCAGGTGATCGCCGTCCTCGATGCGAACCAGGGCGCCATCACCGGCCAGGCGGCGTTTTACGTCGAACTGACGCGGGCCCGCGACAACGCGGTGCTGCTAACCGACGACCGTGACGGTCTCGTGGAGGCCCTCGAGACGGCGGCGGGCGACGAACTCTCGGCCCTCGAGGCGATCGGCGGGCAATTCCGGGAGGAAGAGACAACACAGGTCGACGTTCTCCCCAAACCTGTTCTTTCCGACGACGCCCTGGCCGATGTCCGCAGACGGACGAGCGGACTGGAAGAGCTTCGCGCCCTTGAACCCCATCTCGACCGGTGTCTCGCGGAACGCCTTCGCCTTGAGGACGCGGCGGACGGCGCACCCCTTTCGCGCGTGGATGGGTACGCGGCATGGAAGGAGAGGACGACAGCCGCTCTCGACATCGGTGGTGAGGTGGCAGGCCGTATCGACTGGACGGAGACGGCCCAAACCCTGCGCGACCTGCTTGCCTTCGACGGCGACGTACTGGGTCTCATGGAGAAGCTCCGGCTCTATGTCGCGAAGGCGGGAGAACCCAACGAGGATTCTCTCCTGCGTCCGGATTACATGGACCTGGTGCAACACGTGGTCCTCGTCGACAGCGAAGCGCCGCCCCCCGCCCGACTGCCAGCGGCTCTGGCCGACTTCATCCACCGTTACGAGGCGATGACGGGCGCGCAAGCCCTCGATCTTCTGTTCGACGAGGAGGAGTTGCTTGCCATAGCGGATGCGGAGCGGCTGCAATCCGGCGAACCTCCGGCAACGCCCGCCGTGGATCACGATGGCGCCGAGGCGCCGGCAGAGACCCCTGCCGGCGACCACCCCTCACCTGACGATGTCGCCGAAGGACTCGCTGCCGCGATCGAGGAACGCCGGGTGCTGGTTGCCGAGGCCGAGGGCCGCCTGGTTCCGTCGCTTGCCGCTTACGCCGAATGGCGGAAGAGGGCCGAAGCCGCGGTCGATGCCTGGCGGCGCCTTGACGGTGCGAAGGGCGACATGGCCGATCGTGATGCAGCACAGCTCGGCCGGGCCTTCGACTTCGATGATCGTGCGCTTGACCTCGTCGCCCGCCTGGAAGCGCACGAGGCCGAGGCCAGGGCAGCCGGACGCGATCCCCAGGCCGGACTTGACGCCGCTCTTCTGGCGCTGGGATGCGTCAGCAACTCGGCTTCGAGAGCCATGGATGGCGAACCCCTGCCCCGGGTCCTTGCCGACTTCATGGAACGCCGCGACGCATGGCGCGCGGAACGGAAGAAGCAGGAAGCGCAACCCGCGCCAATGACGGATATGGAGAAGGCGCAGCCGGAGACGACGGAACCCGCGTCGCGTCCGACAGCAACGGCCTCCCCGCCTCCCGCACGGAAGCCCGCGCCGGAACCGGCGCCGCGGATGGCGCGACGACCGGCGCCGGACTCCGCGCCGACGGTTGTCCCGCCACCTGCGCACGAGCCGGCAGCGCCTGCGCCAGGACCCGACGTCAGACCGACGCCGCCAGCGGCGCCCGCCGAGGTGCCTTCACTGCTGGCCGCGCCTCCACCTCCCCCGGCGCCCGATCCTGCCTTGGCGGCACGCGCGATCGACCGGGCGCTGCAGGAGCGCCGGCGACTGCAGCGGGGATCCGAGGGCCAGCCGCTCACATCGCTTGAAGCATGGGAACCATGGCGCCGCGAGGTCCAGGCGGCGATCGCGGACTGGAAGGCCGGCGCGAACAGCGCGGCAGGCGCGACGACACGGCAGGATGCAGAGCGCCTCGAGGCTCTCGTCGCCTTCGACACTGACGCCGGCGCCCTCGCGCGCACGTGGCGCCGTCACGCCGATAACGTCCGGAAGACCGACGGCGATCCCTTCGGTCACCCGGACACCGGCCGGATCCTGACAGCCATCCGACTCCTGAAGTATCAGGCTCCGCAGGAAGCCGTATTCCCCCAGGCGCTCGCCCGGATCCTCGAGGAGGCGGACGCCCATGCCCGGGAACGAAAACGGGCGAACACGCTTCTGGCATCCGTCACCGCCCTCGACCGTGACCGCAGGGTGCTGCTGGAGCGGGAGGGATCACGCGACAGGCCACTCAATCGACGCTGGAACAGGGGATGGAAGCGTTGGCGCAAGGAGGCAGAGGCACTGGCGCCGGTGATCGGGGAGTTGAAGGGTCCCAGCCTTGCGCACCACCTCGACGGGATCGCGGGCGCCCGGGCCCTCGTCTCGCGGGTCGAACACACGATTGCGGCAAGCGAATGGTGGGACATGCTTCCAGGCTCGCTGCTGTTGCGCCTCCATGACAACGCCAGCGATGCCGCCCGCCGGGGCATCCATGCGACGCAGACGCCGGCCTGGAGGGAGATCATCTCCGCGATGGCAGCGCTCGCCCGCAGCCTCGAGGCGGACGATCCACGCCGGCGGATGCTGTGGCAGGAGACGCACGCCGAGGACAGGCGCAGGGAGGTGAAGGCCGAGGTCAGGCGCCTTGCAGGCGAGATCGATCGCTTTCATCGCCGCGCTCAGTCGCTCGTCATGGAGGCCGGGAAGGAGGGCCTCGCCCTCCACCAGAGCGCGGCGTACGGGCACTGGTACAGCCATACCCGGCGCTGGGCCGTGGAAGTTCACCGGGTTCTCGGGCGTGAAGGAGCCTACGGCGAGGTGCTGGCCGACGGCACCACGACGGCCCGCGACATGGCCGAGGCCATGGCCGCCTTCGAGGAGATCAGGAAGGCTCATGGTCCTCCCGATGACAGCGTGCGGATGGAACGGCGGCGCGAGGAGCGAAGGCAGGAGCAGTCGCAGTCCCGGGGCCGTGGGTTCTCCATGTGACAGGGAGCCTGTCGGCGCGATCCACCGCCCGTCTTCGAGGACGGCCGGAAAGGCCACTGACAACGATGGGCGCGCCTCTCCATGTTCCTTCGGAGTTGAACCACGCGAACGATCCATGTCCAGATGCTTCAGTCTGCATCCGACGCACGGACGTTGGGTGCCGGACCGCAAGGCAGTCGTGACGAACCGCGGTGGGCGTCTTGTCTGATCACGAGATTCCGCCATGTGCAGTCATGGCCACCGTGTGGAGGGAGGCTTCACCATGGATCGCGGGAACTCCGACGCCTGGTACACCAGGCGACACGGCTCCTGAAGATCACCGGGGAGATCGACCCCGCCATCCCGACCTTCGACGCGGCGACCGAGGCGGCGATGGCCCTCGCAACGCCCCTCGACGCCACCCCGGTCACGGCTGCCACCTAGCTCAAGGCCTTCCAGGAACGTACGATGCGCATTCTCGCCATGCGAGAACTGAAGAGAAGCGCGAGCAAAGGACTGCACCGACCACTGGCACCGGAACGATTTCCGGTGATCGACAACCACGCACTCCGGCCTGCCGCTCTGTCACGACCTGCGCGTCTTTCGTCTGCGACCAACTCCACTCGGACTCGGCGCCAGTGCGGAACAGTCTCCGGTGCGCTTGACCGAAACGGACGGAGTGGTTGAGACTTCCATCTTCGCGAGTCGTGGGGAGCGGGCGATGGTCGCAGGAAATGAGTCAACTCGGGACCCGACCGAATTCCATTTGCGGTTCGCCGCTTTCTCGGTCCAGGCGTGGCTGCGCGCGCCGCTGTGGAGTCTCGTTCAGGACATGCCGACAATCTGTTCGTGCATCCTTGAACGTCTCTCCCCGTTCGGCATAGGTCTCAACGATCTGCGCATAGACAACCGTGACGGCAACCTTGGAGAAGCAAACCTGAGCTTCTGGGCTCTGGAATTCCGCGCTCGTTGCAGTATCCGTTTGGCGGATGTCGAAGTTCACTGCCAGGAACTGGGCCAGGTTGACATCCAGCAGATCAGCCAGTTAACTCAAGAGTTTCTTGGATCTGTGCTGGATAGCCAGCCAGATGCCGCCTTTGCAAGTTACCAAGTCAATTTTCAGATGCACGGAGTGCCCGGAACTTCGAATCCAGCTACATTTCTTCGACAGTTCACCAACTCAGCGCCCCGAGACATGGGACCGGTCACGGGCTCGGGCGCAACCTTCCATTTCGGGACAACTGACCGTCGGATTTCATGCGCGATCTCGGCTGATATGTCCTCTCGTTTCGCTGATTCGATCTTCTTGGCGACTCACGTCGTCTTCGATGCTGATCAGCTCCAGACGGAAGATCTCATAGCCGAGGCCGGGAGGCATCTGAACACCTCTCTGGCAGCGTTCGGCCTGACATTGCCTTCAAGTGGTGAATCGACATGACACCGGCGGCGAAACTGGCGTTGCTGGGCGGTGATACCGCGCCGGCGATGAGCGCAGGGATCGCGGGTTCCCCCGTGTTTCTCCTACGGTGGCAGCGATCGTGGCCGGCCATGTTCTCGCCCATGCAGGATCCACCGGCCTCCGTCTGGGAAACACTTCGTTTTCCTACGTACACTTCCGCCCAAGTGTTCGATCAAGACGTGGCGGACTTGACAGAGAAGGCATCGGCTCGTCTGGCGCTCGCTGACGTATGGCTGACAGCCATCCCAAGCGATGCAACAAGATCATACTCGAGGCTGGCCGAAGCGAACTTGGAGCTTGCCGAAGCGAAATGGTCGGAACGGCCACTTTTCCGCGATATTGGTGATCCTGCTGCTCGTCTTTCTTCTTGGCTGAACGAGCTGACGGAGGCGCCCACCCCGAGTCGCGGCTCTGACGTGCGTAACACACCGAGTCCCGTCATCGCATCCGAGATTCGCGAACAGAGAGAACGGAACCGGTCGGCGATCCAACTGATGGAGACGTGGTTGCACGAGGACGCTGCGGTTGAATCCGACACATGGGAACTACTGAAGTCGGAACTGGACCGTGACAGGCTGTCCACGAGAAAGCTTTGGACGTAGGTTCCTATCCCGTTCTGCTCGATACAGGTGTCCTGGGCCTCGTCACCAGTCCGTCACGCATGCCGGAACCGACTGAGTGCAAGCAGTGGTTCAAAGACAGACTTCAGGACGGAGTAAGATTCTACGTACCGGAAATCGCCGATTACGAACTGCGTCGCAAGCTGTTGCACATCGACTCGACGAACGCGCTTGCGCGTCTCGACAAGCTGAAGTCCGAGATCGAATACCTTCCCATCACGACCGCTGCAATGCTGAAGGCAGCGGAACTCTGGGCGGACGCCCGGCGCAGGGGACGTCCCACCGCTCCGGAAGCAGCGCTCGACGGCGATGTCATTCTCGCTGCCCAGGCCGCCATGCTGACCGAAATGGGGAAATCTGGCGAAGCATTGGTGGCAACCAGCAACGTGGACCACCTGGACCAGTTCGTGCCCGCGCGACGCTGGCAGGACATTCGTTGAGATTCGTGAATCTCGCCTTGTCGACCCGATGGCCGGGAGACTTGGCATGGCGCCGCTCCAAGGCGGCCTCCGCCTCCAGGACGCGAGAAGGCCACCCCTGATCCTGCCGCGTTTGCGGCCCGTCAGGCCAGCGCCTTGACGATCCTCGCCGCCTCCTCCTCACCGAGCATTGTCGCCAGGGTGGCGTGCAACTCCTCGCCGCGGCCATCCCGGATCATGTCCTTCATCTTCTGGCGGGCGAGGAAGGAGGTGCTGTTGCGGATCTTGTCCCGGATCGACGGATCATCCCATCCACTCTCGGAAAGCGAGGTATGGATGTCTTCGACCAGCATCAGCAACACCTGCTGGTCAGTGTGTGTCAGCGCAAGGGTGATGGCAGGACGTCCCGGGTCGACGGCAAGAGCACTCTCCACGAGGAAGGCCGAGACCGTCATGCCTGCGCGGCTGGCCCGGGCCTTGATGCGTTCCCACTCGTCGTCCGTCGCCGACAACGAGTACTTCTCCGCCCGCTCGCGGCGCCTCATGGTTCAGGCTCCTCCCGCTTCGCCGCACGGACGAGGAACTCCAGCGCCTGCAACGGCGTCATGCCGATATCCGACAGCCCCCTTTCGAGCGTCGCCGCGAACGTATGGAGGGACGTCACCTGCTCCAGGAGCGTGCGCTGTTCCTCCTCGTCGAGAACCAGCTTCTCGCCACCTCCGGCATCCTCGTGGAGAGCGCAGGCAACGAGAAACCGCGAACGGTTCATCCCAGCTTCCTTCGCACGCTTCTCGATCAACCGGTTCTGGCTCGGCTTGCAGTAGTAGTTGCGTTGTCGGGGCCGCGCCTCGTCTTCCATGGAACCTCCTTCAGTCCAGTTTGCGGTCGATCTCCATGCGTGCTTCGACGATGGCTCCTATCTTGTCCCAGGTCTCGCCGTCCGCGCCTAGGCGCAAACGTTCGATCTCCTCGAGGATACGCACCGAGCGCTCGATCCTCTCGAGTCTCGCATCGGTTCGCGGATCGCTTCCGGGATCTTTCGCTGACCCTGCCAGGCGGTGGACGATGAAGGCCGAGACCGTCATGCCGGCGGCGGCAGCGGTCTCCTTGAGATCCTGCCACTGGCTGTCGGTCATCATCACCGTGCGTTGCTTCTTTTCGGTCTTCTTCATGCGTTGATCGCTGGCATTCTTGTGATGTCTATGCGGCTCACGGGCGGTCCCTGGTGTGGCGTTCCTGTGGTGTTGCGGAATGATGGCTTTGAAGCATCCTGTGTGTCTTTTTTGTGGTGTCCGCAACCGATCCTGGTGTGGCTGCGTCTCCTGCACCACATGGGGCACCTTCTCGCAGCTTTCGTGATCTTTCCGATGTCAGAATACCACGGGTCCCCCGGGGTAAAGCGGCAAGACCGGTCTGGACTCGTTTCCATGTGGCTTGTTTGTGGTGTCCTAGGGCACGCTGTTCCGCCAACACTGCAAGGGGACTGGACGATCCGTGTTCTTTGTCCATTGTTTCCGCAAATGCAACTACTGTGCGCTGGAACCACACCCGATTGTGGTTGGTGGTAGTGCGCCACGAGGCCATTGACAGGCCATCCATCTCTCGGATAACGTGCGGTATTCGTGAGTGAGAAGGTAGGGCTTCAGTCAGGCAAAGTTGCCGTTGTAGAGGTGACCTGTCGGTTCACACCAACGTCTTCGTCTACCGACAGGATGGTTCGGACCCCGCCAAACAGTCACGCGCCCATGACTGGATTGCGTATCTTGTGCGTCAACGCGCCGCGCGCATCAGCTTCCAGGTGCTTCAAGAGCTTTATGCAACCCTCACCCGCAAACTGGAGCCGGAGTTCGACGCAGGAGAGGCGCAGGATATCGTGCGTGACCTCGCGGTGTTGCGGCCGGTGGTCCTTGATCTCGTTATCCTGGACAGAGGCTGGTTGTTGCAGGAGCGGTACTTTCTCTCCTGGTGGGACGCACTCATCGTCGCGGCAGCGCAATCATGCGCCTGTTCGGCGCTGCTCACTGAAGACTTGCAGCATGATCAGACGTTCGGCGAGGTACGGGTCGTCGACCCGTTCGCATCGCCAGAGCGGGCACCTGAGGAGGTCTTGACGACACTGCAAGCGTAGTCGCCGGCTGCACGGTGTCCCGGCCAAGACGCCGCGCGGCGATGTCATTGCCGCCCGAAAGCCAGCCGCACTCGGATCTCCATGAGATGGTCGCAGCCTAGCCTGTCGGCGCACGTGTTCGTCCTGCCGCAGGCAGAGAGGTGGACACAGAGGGTGTCGCGCTTCATCGGACCGAGCGAACGGTAGCCGAGGCTGTCGATGACCGCGTCCGCAGAGCGCCACAGGATGATGCAGGATTCCGTGCTCCCAGGGATGCCTGCGATCAAGCGTTCAGATCACGCCCAGGACACGCCGTTCCGCACGTTCATTCACGCCGGTTCCCGCCATTATCGACGCCAATCGGGAGTCGTGGCCGGCGACGTTCCGTCGTCGCCGTCCCATCACCGGATGCCGTTGGCCCGCTGGAGTTCCCGGATGTAGGCCACGACATCCGCCACGTCTTCGCGGGTCAGCCCGTCGACTGGCGACATGTCTCCGAAAGGCCAGTGGTGGGCCCGCACACCCTGTGCAACCGCCCGCTGGAATGACTCGTCTCCATGGTGGCCAGGTTCGTAGATGATGTGGACCAGCGGCGGTGCGACGCCATCCTGCCCGGCAGCGTTCCGGCCGTGACAGGACGCACAATTGGCGTCGTAGGTCTTCCGCCCGAGCAGTGATTGCGCCGACAACGTTGCCGGCACGTTCACCGAAACGATGGGCCGGCCCTCATCCGTCGTGTCGCCGCCGAAAACCAGGTATCCGGCCACCCCTCCCAGGGCGAGGACGATCAGGAGCACACGGAGCTTGAGCGACATGCGGGTCCGAACCTCTTGTAAAATCGGCAGTTGCAGGAAGCAGGGAAGCCAGTCTAGTCGGCGCCGTCGGCCATGTCAGCAGGGTGGGCACGCACAGGTTTGATACGGGACCGCCGGCCCTGCCATCGCCAGGAAAGGCTGCCGGCTTCCCGGCAAGATCGATCGAAGGGCGCATGGTATTGTCCGGTCGAAGGTGGTAGCGGGAACGACATGTCAAAGATGGCTTCTGATGAAGGCCCGGGAGCCTCGGCAGACGTCCGGAATGCGCGTGGGCGCGAGTCCGTGTTGGTGATGACCGATTCGAAGCCGGCTCGCCGGATCCCGGATCCGGGCTCTTGCACGCCGCAGTTTGCGGGAATGCCGGCCGGCGTTGATGAAGGAGGGACTCGTGGAGGCGGAATTCTGGTTGCAGCGCTGGCGTGAGGGCAGCACACCCTGGAACGAGGGCGTCCCCAACGCAGCGCTCAGGCGCCACCTGGATTGTCTCGGCCTCAATCCCGGGGACCGCGTCTTCGTGCCGTTGTGCGGGAAAGCCGAAGACATGTGGTGGCTCCATGAACAGGGGTTCGAGGTCTTGGGTATCGACCTCAGCCCCATTGCGGGACGCGAGTTCCTGGGCGCCCACGGCCTCGCGTTCACCGAGACGCGGCACTCCCGCTACTCTCTCATCGAAAGCCCCGGGTTTCGCCTGTTCGCGGGAGATTTCTTTGCTCTCGATGCCGGCGACCTTGAAGGCGTTGCCGCCGTCTACGATCGGGCGGCTCTAGTCGCCCTGCCGCCCTCCGTGCGCCAATGCTACGCCCGGCGCCTCAACGAGCTTCTCGAGGCTCCGATACTCCTGATTTCCATGGAGTATCCCGAGCACGAGATCGAAGGTCCCCCCTTCCCGGTTTCCGAACAGGAAATCCGCGTGCTCTTCAGAGAGCGGCGCCGGGTACGGCACGTCGGAGAGGAAGATATCATCGAGCGCTCGAACCTGCGCAATCGTGGTGTCACACAACTTGTGGAGCACACCTATCTCATTGCGTGACGGGCGGATCGGGGCCCGATTCCGGCAGCGGGACGACGTGCTCCCTACCCCTGATCGAGATTGAGTTGGGCGGGCGCCGTGCGATATGCGATGACCTGCGGTCACGGATGCAGGCACAACCTGGAGATCAGATCGCTGAAGAAGGCAATTCATCCGGCAAGAGCCCTTCGCCGGTGGCGAAATCGAGATAGGGCTGGATGCCCGGTTTGCCGTCTCCGGGGTGAGGGCGTAGCCCTCCAGGCGGCAACTGTGCCGGATCTCGTGACAGCGCTGCTCTGCCTGACGCAACGGCCACGCGTTCATGTCGTCGATGGTCGTCTGCTCCGGCGGCCAGGGGAACCGTTCATGGATGTCGCGCACGGCCGCCATCGGATCGCGGATCAGATCGGCGCAAGCCACATCGACCCAGCGATGTTCCGGTTCAGGACCACGAGACCGGAGTTCTGTCGCCCCGTTCATGAATGAGAGTTGTTCGGTTCCGGTTCGCTTCCGCGGAAGCGCGCCGGCCAAAGGGGGCACCGGAACGACTTCGACAGCGGTTTCGGACAAGCCTACATCCCGGAGGTTCCTGAACCCGCAGCCAGGGTTCAGATCGCCTCAGCGTGCACGGGGCCCCCGGATTCGTCCGTCACAGACGCGTGGAAGGACTCCAGGGCCTCGTCGACACCGTCTCCGAGATAGCGGAAGTCCTCGGGCAACGAGGCGTGGCGGGCGCGGGCGCGGGCCAGTGCCGCGTCCTTCTGCTCGCAGATGCCGCCCGGCCGCGCGTCCTTGAGGGAACGCAGCTCGGCCGTCAGAAACTCCTTGAAATCGTTGAGCGCGATCTGACTGCGCGTCACCTTCTCGAAGTGGTAGCCGAGCGCGGCAAGCCGGATCGCCTCGGGCAGCATGCGGGGATGGTCCCTGGAGACCCGGGTGATGAACTTCGTGTAGGCCGGAATCTGTTCGGGGTCGAGCCGCGCGCGCACGCCCATCATCTCGACGAAACTCGCATTGGCGCTCCTCGGCTTCTGGAGATGCGGCACGGGCTTGAGGTGTTCGAGCAATGTCAGGCAGCGTTCAAGGTAGTTCTCGAGCGTCGGGTCGTAGAGAGTTGAGGTCACTCGTTTGTACCCCGCGATCAGCACGTCCGGTGCCATCTCGGTCCTGAAGTTGAGCGCCATCGCACTGGTGCCCAGCGGCACCTCCTGCAGACGGCCCTCCGATTCCAGGCGGCTGTACATGTCGGTGCCCCTGAGGGCGGTCAGCATGTAAATCGGCGCCACCGGAATTCCCGCGTCCTGGATGAAGTCGATCTGGGCGTCGAACACGCTCTCGTCGTCGCCGTCGAGTCCCAGGATGAACCCGCCCTGAACCTGCATTCCGGTCCGCTGGATCTTGCGAACCGCGTTGAACAGGAAGTTGTCATCGCGCTGACTGGTGTTCTGTTTCTTCTTGGTCTTGATCAGCGCCTTCGGATTGGGACTTTCGATACCGAGGAAAACGGTATCGAACCCTGCCACGACCATGGCCTCCATCAACGCGTCCATCCTGGCCAGGTTGACACTTGCCTCGGTGCACAGCGTGAAAGGATAGCCGTGCGATTTCTGCCAATCGGCAAGCACCGGCAGAAGCTTCATCGCCTCGCGCTTGTTACCGATGAAGTTGTCATCAACGAGGAAGACCTGGCCGCGCCAGCCCAGTTTGTAGAGCGTGTCGAACTCAGCCACCATCTGCTCGGGTGACTTGGTCCGCGTGATCCGGCCGTAGAGCTTGGTGATGTCGCAGAACTCGCAATCGAATGGACAGCCGCGGGAAAACTGGACGCCCATCGAGTGATAGTTTTTGAGATCGATGAGATCGAAACGCGGAACCGGGGTTTCGCGCATGTCCGGCTTGCGCGGCTCGCGGTAGATTGTCCGGGCCTTGCCGCTTTCGAGGTCCTTGAGGAAGCCGGCGAATGTCTCCTCAGCCTCGTCCAGCACGAAATGGGCGACGCCGTAGATCTCGTCGTGGAAGGTGGTGGGGTGCGGCCCGCCGGCGATGACGGGAACGCCGGCCCGGTTGCACCTGTCGATGACGGCCTGCAGCGACACCCTCTGGGTGAGCATGGTCGAGGTAAACGCAAAGTCGGCCCACTCAAGGTCTGAGTTCTCCAGTGCGCCGGTATTCAGGTCAATGACACGGAGTTCGTATTCGGGCGGGAACAACGCGGCCACGGTGAGAAGGCCGAGCGGCGGGAAGGCCGACTTTATGCCGACCATTTCGAGCGCGAAGTTGGCGCCCCAATACGTCGGAGGGTGCTCTGGGTAGATCAGAAGAGCGTTGGTCATCGCGACGCCTTTCCGGGTCCAGCCCAGTGTCTCACAAGAGCGGCCGTATTGCAGCCACAGGCCTGCGGAACATGAACCGCTGACGCGTTGGCGAAGATCGACGGCATGCGACGGCGGGCGCACGGAGTCCCCAGTCGGCGCGCTTGAAGGTCTCCCAGGCGCAGGACAGAAGCATACGCATTCGGGTGGCCATCAACGTCAATTCGTTCACGTTGTGTCGTTCATGGCGGAGTCCCTCACAGGCACCCGGTCACGACGAGTACCGCATGTCAGCGCCCGCGCCACCATAGGCGAACCCGGACATCATGACAGTCGCCAACGACTCTTCCCATACCCGGAACCTCAGCAGATGCCAGCGGCCTGCAGGGCGGCGAGTTCCTCCCGGTCGATGCCGATTTCGGCCATCACGGACACGAGATCGCCGGCAAGACCGGGCGCCGGATCCGCGCGTGGCGTGGTGCCGGAAATCCGCACCGCCGGGCCGGGAGCCGTGACGGTCATGCCAGACGGTGTCTCGCAAGACAGAACGTGCCCGTCCTGGTGCGCGAAGGGACTGTCGAGGGCTCCCTTGATGTCGTGCACGGGCGCTGCCGGCACCTCGCCGGAGAACACGGACATCCATTCAGCCGTGGTCCGCCGTGACAGGGCACGGTCGATCTCTTGCGTGAGACGGTCACGGTGACTCAAGCGTCCGGCGAAGTCGGCGTAGTCCGGATTGTCGGCCAGCGCCCCCTCGCCAATGGCCGCACAAAGCCGCGGCCAGAACTTCTCCTTGTTGCACATGATGAAGATCCAGCCGTCCCGGGTCCGGAAGAGTTGACTCGGCGTGATGCTGGGATGGGCCGAACGGCTGTTGCGGCCGGTGTTGACCCCGGCGGAGAGATACCAGGTCCCGACGTAGGCAAGGCTGGTGATGGCAGCACGGAAGAGGCTGACGTCAAGGTCCCCGCCCATGCCCGTGGTGCGGGCGCCGATGATGCCGGAGAGGATGGCGACAGCACCCTGGAGACCGGCAGAGAGATCCACGAGGGAGAGCCCCATGCGCTGAGGCTCGCCACCGGGATCGCCGGTCACCGAGAACCAGCCGCACTCGGCCTGCATGAGATAGTCGTAACCCGGCCAGCCGGCTCGTTCGTTCGCCCTGCCGTAGGCCGAAAGATGGACACAGACGATGTCGCGCTTCACCGGACCAAGCGAACGGTAGTCGAGACCGAGCGTTTCCGGCAGATCGCCCCTCAGGTTGTTGAAGACTGCGTCCGCGCGGGCCACGAGACGATGCAGGATCTCGCGCCCCCGCGGATCCTTGAGATCAAGGGTAATGCTCTTCTTGTTCCTGTTGAAGGTCTGATGAAACAGGCTGTCCCCTTCGCCGGAGTCTTCACCGGCGAGGCGAACGCGCCGGCCGATGTCGCCGCCATCGGCGGGATTCTCGATCCGGATGATTTCAGCGCCGAGATCGGCGAGCGGCAGGGTGCCGAATGGGCCGGCAGCGTACTGCTCGACAGAGAGGATCCGCACGCCCTCGAGGGGGAAGGCCATGACGCGGTCAGTCCGGATGGCGGGCGACAAGCTGACGGGCGATGATGATCCGCTGCAACTCGTTCGTTCCCTCACCAATGACGAGCAAAGGCGCATCCCGGTAAAGGCGTTCGATCTCGAATTCCTTGGAATAGCCGTAGGCGCCATGGATGCGCATGGATTCCGTCGCATTGAAGAGCGCGGCCTCGGTGGCATAGAGCTTGGCCATGCCGGCCTCCATGTCGCACCGTTCCCCGGCGTCGAATGCCGCAGCGGCCGAACGGGTGAGATGCCGGGACGCCTCGAGCCTCGTGGCCATGTCGGCGAGCTTGATCTGGATGGCCTGGTGATCGGCAATGGGTTTGCCGAACGTGTGACGCTGCCGGGCGTAGGCCACCGCGAGATCGAGGGCCCGCCTGGCGACGCCGACACCGCGTGCCGCGACATTGATCCGGCCGAGCTCGAGGGCGCCGAGAGCCTGCTTGAGCCCCACCCCCTCGTTCGCCCCGATCAGCCGGTCTTGAGGAATCCTGAAGTCATCGAAGACCAGCTCCGCCGTGTCCACACCCCGATAGCCGAGCTTGGGGAGCTTGCGGCTTGCCGTGAATCCCTCGCCTTTCTGCGCGAGGAAGAGACTGATTCCCCTGTGGCGGGGTTCTGCCGCAGGATCGGTCTTCACCAGCAGGGCCACGCAATCCCCGTGATAGCCGTTGGTGATCCAGGTCTTTGTCCCGTTCACCACGTAGTCGGTCCCGTCCCGCACGGCTCGCGTGCGGATGGCCTGCAGGTCCGTGCCGCACCCGGGTTCCGTCAGCGCCAGACCGCCCCTCATCTCGCCACTGGCGAACTTCGGCAGCCACGTTGCCTTCTGTTCCGCGGTGCCGGACGACTGGACGATCCAGGCCATCAGGAGATGGGTGTTGAAGACACCCGACAGGGACATCCAGGTCTCGCAGATGCGCTCGACAATGCGCACGTAGGTCGTCACCGGCAGACCGAGGCCGCCGTACTCCTCGGAAATGACGCAACCGAAGAGCCCCAGTTCCTTCATGCCCTCGACGATGTCTCCCGGATACTCGTCGGCATCCTCCAGCGCCATGACATGGGGTTCGACTTCGCGGACGAGAAAGCGGTCAAGCGCCGCCAGAATCTGGGTTTCGGTCTCCAGGAGGCCGGCTGCGGCCGGTTCGCTCATGGACCATCTCCTCTCTGTGTGATGTTCAAGGAGCCCCCGGCCGATCTATCCCGTTGCGATCAACTCAAGCGGGGTCTTCGAGAGTACCCTCGTTCCGTCCCTGCCATAGACGAGGGTATCGATGAGGTGGGTGTCGAAGAGGCTCTCGAAGTTGGTCACCATGTTCTCCTCGAACACCCGGTCAAGATAGCGGTCATCGCCGAGGTGAAAGTAGAAGTCTCCGACCCAGTCGGGCGGCAACGACCAGCCGAGCTCATAGCCCAGCGCCCAGCCCTCGTCGTCGGACCACAGGCCAGTTTCCTCGTAGTAGGAACGCAGCACGCGATTGACGTCACGCACGGTCATCCCTGCCTTCACGTCGCTGGCGATCACCCCGAAGACACCTCCCGAGAGGCGGTAGCGCTCCACGAGATCGCGCGGTGGGTCATTGCCGACGTAGTATCCGCGCAACGCATTGGCATGATAGCGGTTGAAGACGCCGCACAGGTCCGCGGCCAGGACTTCCCCGGCATTGATCACCCTGCGCGACGCCATCGAATGACCGCTCGACATGGGTTTCGACCCGGCAAGCGGCATGGCATTGAAAACGGGAATGAGCGCCGAAAACTCCCCGCCGGCCGCCATCATGGCCGCCATCACCCTGCCGAAGAGCTCGAGTTCGGTGATACCGGGCTCGAGGTTGTCGACGATCGCCCGATGTCCGATGTCACAGATCTCCATGGCCCGCTCGATGCAGGCGATTTCCGCCGCGGACTTGACCCGCCGGGCCCGGCGAACCATGGCGCTCATGTCGACCGGGCGGGCGCCGGCAGCGAGAAAGGCCCCTTCGAACATGGTGCTGATGGCGCGGTTCGGCAGATAGCTCCAGAACTCCATTCCGACGGTGCCGGAAAGCCACCCTTCCCTACGCAGTTCCTCGACAATGAAGGCGATGTTGGGACCGGCCTCACGATCGGGAAGCCAGCGGTTGTCCCGTGACCGCGAGGACATGGCCAGCACCGGTTCCTCGGTGGGGTTGTCGAAGTGGATGAACCGCCGGCTGGCGACGTGAACAGCGGTGCCGTAGCACTGCGGGTAACGCATCGGCGCCTGGCCCTTGTACCACGAGGCGGTGAATCCGTGGAGCCAGGCGACACCCTCGGGCGACGTCACCCAGAGCAGGTCGATCCCCTCGTCGGCAGCCATGGCGGTGAGTTTCTTCAGGCGCGCGCAGTACTCTCCTTCGGTGAACGGCAGTTCGACCGGCGCCAGGCCCGAGGCGTCGAAGTGTCCGGGGCGCAAACCGATGCTGGTCATGACAAACTCCCTTCCCGATGCGTGACCAACCCGTCGGCCGATACCCTGGGGCACATGGCACACCACGGATAGTCGCCCGGTTCCACACCGCATCGGGCGAATTCCGGCAACCAGTCCGGCGAACAGCCCCCGGGGCGCGTGGTGACCCGGATATCCTCGCCCAGCCACTGGAACGACAGCGTCCGCCTTCCCAGCCCTTCGGGCAGGCTGCCCGATCCGCCGTGAACCGTCATGCCGTGAAACACCACGACATCGCCGGGTTCCGTGGGCCAGCCGATGACCTCATGGAGGTCACTGGCCGAGAAATCGCTGATGGCCAGGGTGTCACCGGAGCCGTCATCGCGCACCCCGCCAAGCTGTTCGTGTTCGAAGAACGGCTGTGCGAGCGGACGATCCCACAGGTGGGATCCTCGGACAAACTGCAGCTCGGTGCCGGCCGGCACCGGGTCGAGGGACGTCCAGATACTCAGCGCCTGACGGCCTTCGGCACACCAGTAGGTCTGGTCCTGGTGCCATGGCGTGGGAGTCGACGTGCCGGGCGAGCGCAGGAACATCGACACGTAGAACGCAAGGGCCGTGGGCGACTCCATCATCCGCGCCGCGATCGGGCCAAGCGGCGAGGCGGTCATGGCTGAGGCGAAGAAAGGGTTGTCGGGCACGGGAGCCGCGTCGAAGAGGACATGATCGCCGGTCGCCTCGTCACGGATCCAGTCCGCCCTGTGGCGGCCGGGATTGTCCTTCAGGACGGCGATGCCCCGTTCGAGTTCCCGGCGCCAGCCGGCATCGAGAACCCCTCTCAGCACCACGGCGCCGTCACGGCGAAAATCATCGATCGCTTTCCCGGGAACGGGCATCACGTCGGCATGCGGCATCCTGCGCAACCCTCTCTTCGGCGACTTGACTCGACAGACCCGATCGGGAGCATGAACGTCTGACGGATCCCGCAAGGAGGATATCATGAAGGCTGCAGTGCTGCATGAGGTCAATACTCCCCTTGTCATCGAGGATGTACCTGTCTCGAAGCCGAAATCCCGCGAGGTCCTGGTCCGCACCGCGGCGTGTGGCGTCTGTCACAGCGACCTCCACTACATCGAGGGCAAGTATGCCGCACCGTTGCCGACGGTTCTCGGGCACGAAGCCGCAGGCGTCGTCGAGGCCGTCGGTTCCGAGGTGCGCCATTTCAGGCCCGGCGACCACGTGATTTCCTGCCTCAGCGTCTTCTGCGGCCACTGTGAGTACTGCACGACAGGTCGTCCCTTCAGCTGCCAGAATCCCGAAGTCTCGCGCGCCGACGACGAGGAACCCCGCCTCGGCAACGGTGTGAGCCAGTTCTACAACCTGTCCGCCTTCGCCGAGATGATGCTGGTTCACGAACATGCGCTCGTGAAGATCCGCAACGACATGCCCTTCGACCGCGCCGCGCTGATCGGCTGCGGCGTCACCACCGGATTCGGCGCCGTCGTCAACACGGCGAAGATCGAGGTCGGAAGCACGGTGGCGGTCATCGGCTGCGGCGGGGTCGGCCTCTCGGCCATCAACGGTGCGGCCATCGCCGGCGCCGGACGCATCATCGCCGTCGACATCAGGGGAACCAAGCTCAACCTCGCCCGCCACTTCGGGGCCACGGACGTGGTCAACGCCGCCGAGGTTGACCCGGTTGAGGCGGTGCGGGAGATGACGGGAGGCGGCGTCGAATACTCCTTCGAGGCGCTCGGTCTCAAGCAGACCAGCGAACAGGCCTTCCAGATGCTGAGGACCTCCGGCATGGCCACCGTCATCGGCATGGTGCCGGAGGGCGAGATGCTGGAGATTCACGGTGCCGACCTGCTCGACGACAAGGTGCTGCGCGGCTCCAACATGGGTTCCAACCATTTCCGGGTCGACATGCCGCGCTACGTTGATTTCTACCTCGACGGCAAGCTCAAGCTCGACGACATGATCAGCCGCCGCATCACCCTCGAGGAGATCAACGAAGGCTTCGACGACATGAAGGCCGGCGAGGTGGCCCGCAGCGTCATCGTTTTCGATTCCTGACGCGGCGGATCAGCGAAACGCCACAGGGTTTGGATCCCGCCGGCCGCACGTGGCCGGTTGATCAACCGAAAGAGCCCCGCATCCGGGCGGCGGAACCCGTCCGGTGTTTCGATCGAGGCGTCGTCTCTGAGGTGCTTCAGGGGGCGCCAGAGGGCGGGTGGCCGAGCACGCGCTCGCGGATCGGCTGGCGCCACTCGCGGCCGCTGTCGTCCTGCCACCAGACGCTCGCGCGGAACCAGGGGGCGCATTCATAGGGATTGATGTTGGGATTCTTCTCGGGGTGCCACTGGCGGGCGAGTTCTGGATAGAGCGCACGGAAACTGTGCCGCGCGTCGCAGCGCCCGGCGATGTCGCGCGGCCGTTCGACCGTCACACCGTCCTCGAACCAGGCATCCATGCGGTGCCAGTAGAACCCCACGTGATCCCTCAAGCCTTCGACTTCCCTGTGCGGTTCGTCATAGGCCCAGATGACGTTTTCCTCGACCCTGGAATCGACCTGGAGCGTCCAGTAGCGCGCGAATCCCTTGTACTGGCAGTAGCTGGAATGCGTGTTGGCCGAGAAGCACGACCACTCCACATCACCCTTCGGCATGTAGTAGACGGCTCCGTGCCCGAGTTCCATGACCGTGAGGGTCCGATCGCTGGCTGCAACGGTGGCGCCTGCGCAACGGGCCTCGACCCTGGCGGGCACGATGGCAAGATCGACCTCGTATTCGGGGTTGCGCCGCCAGCCGGGGGATGCATCCGGTGAAATCTCCTGGAACTCTTCGGGCGACTTGCTGTCCAGCGGCGCCTTTCCGGCCGCCGCGATGGCCCGTCCAAGGGCGTGACCCCGCCTGAACGACTCGAGATCCCGGGTGTCGATCCGCCAGCCGCCATCAACCTCGACGCCCATCATCTGCCCGTAGTCGAGACGGTAGGTGACCTCTTCGACCGTCATGCCGAGCCGGCGCGCGGCCTCGTGTTGATCAATGATGTCGGCCATGCCCAATCCTCCACAGATAGGACCGCCGGTGCTTTGACACCTGAAGACCGCTTCGACTATTCACGCGGCAGGCGTCGCGGGACTGTGGGTCCATGTCAGATCTCAAGGATGTCACGAGAGGCGATCAGCTGAAAGCCCTGGGCTTGAGCACATTCGCCTTTACCGTCTGCTTTGCCGTCTGGACGATCTTTTCCATCATCGGCGTCAAGATCAAGCAGGACCTCGGTCTCTCGGAGACGGAGTTCGGCATCCTGGTCGCTACGCCGGTCCTGACCGGATCGATCAGCCGGATCTTCCTCGGCGTATGGACAGAACAGTTCGGAGGCCGGCTGGTCTTCACCCTGCAGATGCTGGCCACCGCCGTGGCCTGCTGGCTCCTGTCGGAGGTGAGGACCTACGAGGTTTTCCTCGTTGCCGCACTCGGTGTGGGTCTTGCCGGCGGATCCTTCATCGTCGGCATCGCCTATACCTCCCAGTGGTTCGACAAGGAGCATCAGGGAACGGCCCTGGGATTCTTCGGCGTCGGCAATGTCGGGGCTGCCGTCACCAACTTCGGGGCGCCCTTCCTGGTGCTGGCCTTCGGCTGGGAACAGACGGCGCAGATCTATGCCGTCGTGCTGGCCGTGACCGCCATTCTCTACTACGTGCTGGCGCGACCCGACCCGGGAGAGGTGGCGCGCAAGCGCCACGGCCTCAAACCGGTCTCGACGGCAGAGCAACTGGAGCCGCTGAAGAACCTGCAGGTGTGGCGCTTCGCCACCTACTACTTCTTCGTCTTCGGCGGGTTTGTGGCCCTTGCCTCCTACCTGCCGCGGTTCTACGTCGGCGCCTACGATCTACCGCTGGCCACGGCCGGCATGCTGGCCGCCGCCTACTCGATGCCAGGCTCCGTCTTTCGGGCGCTTGGCGGCTGGATGTCGGACAAGTGGGGGGCACGGGCCGTCATGTACCTGACGTTCATCGTCTCGCTGGCCTGCCTCTTCGTGATGAGCTATCCGCAGACCCGCTACGTCGTTCAGGGGATCGAGGGTCCGATCGAGTTCACCTTCGGCGTCAGCCTCACCGTCTTCGTCAGCCTCACCATCGTGCTGGGCTTCGTCATGTCGCTGGGCAAGGCCGCCGTCTACAAGCACATCCCCGTCTACTATCCGAATCACGTGGGATCGGTCGGCGGGCTGGTCGGCATGATCGGCGGCCTGGGAGGTTTTGTCCTGCCGATCACCTTCGGCGTCTTCAACGACTGGTTCGGTGTCTGGACAAGTTCGTTCATGCTGCTGTTCGGCATCGTGCTCGTGAGCACCGTGTGGATGCATGTCGCCATCCGGTTGATGGAGCGCCGCCGCTATCCCGAGCTTGCGGACGAGCGCTATCTCTCCGACGTGCCCGAATTGCCACCGGAGTCACCGGACCCCGGCCGCCCGAGTCACACAGCGCGCTGAGGATACCCTCGCCATGGCCAGAAACCTGACGAACTGGAACCCGGAAGACGAGAGTTTCTGGGAGAGCGAGGGCAGGCGTGTGGCGACACGCAACCTGTGGATCTCGATTCCCTGCCTCCTGTGCGGGTTCGCGGTGTGGCTCTACTGGGGGATCATCACCGTCCAGATGATCAACCTGAAGTTCCCCTTCGCCCAGGCGGAGCTCTTCACCCTTGCGGCCATCGCCGGTCTGAGCGGCGCCACGCTGCGCATCCCGTCTTCCTTCTTCATCCGCATCGCCGGCGGACGCAACACGATCTTCCTGACCACGGCACTGCTCATCATCCCCGCCGCCGGCACCGGGTTCCTTCTGCAGGATCCGTCGACGCCCCTGTGGCAGTTCCAGATCATGGCCCTGCTGTCCGGTTTCGGTGGAGGCAACTTCGCCTCGTCAATGTCGAACATCTCCTTCTTCTACCCGAAGAGGGTGCAGGGCTATTCGCTGGGAATGAACGCCGGCCTCGGCAATTTCGGCGTCACCACGATGCAGATCCTGGTGCCCCTGGTGATGACCGTGGGCGTGTTCGGCGGCTCGGCCCTCGTGCTTGCCAACAGTTCGGGCACCCTCATCGGCAAGATTCCGGCCGGCACCGAGACCTACATCCACAATGCGGGCTACATCTGGGTCGCCATCCTGGTGCCCCTGGTCATCGCCGCCTGGTTCGGCATGAACAACATCACCGCGGACCATGTCTCCCCCGGTCTCAACTCGACGACCGGCGCATTCGGCAAGATCCTCGGCATGCTGGGAATCGGTCTCGTCACCGCCGCTGCAGGATTGTGGCTGCTGCTGCCGGCCAACGCCGGCGGCTCGGGGCTGGAGCTCAGCAAGTGGCTGGTCCTTCCCCTTGTCATCGCGGGGACGGTCTTTGCCCTCAGACTGATCCCCGGCACCATTCGCCGCAGCCTCGATCAGCAGTACGCCATCTTCCGGAACCGCCACACGTGGGCGATGACGGTCATCTACACCATGACCTTCGGCTCCTTCATCGGCTATGCGGCCACCTTCGGCCTCGCCATCAAGGTAGTGTTCGGCTTCCAGCACCTCGAGGTCGACGGGGCGCTCACCCACACGACCGTCAATCCCAACGGGCCAAGCGCTCTCATGTACGCGTGGACCGGGCCCTTCATCGGCGCTCTCATCCGCCCCCTGGGCGGCATGATCTCGGACCGTTTCGGCGGTGCGCTGGTCACGCAGATCGTCTCCGTCGTCATGGTCGCCTGCGCGCTCGGCGTGGCCTACATCCTGTCCCTCGCCTACGTCTCGCCGACGCCGGAAGACTACTTCCTGCCCTTCCTTCTTCTCTTTCTCGTCCTCTTTGCCGCCACCGGCATCGGCAACGGATCCACCTTCCGCACCATCGCCATAGTCTTCGACAAAGTACAGGCCGGTCCTGTGCTGGGCTGGACATCGGCAGTCGCCGCCTATGGCGCCTTCATCATTCCGAAGGTGTTCGGGGAACAGATCAAGGCGACCACTCCGGAAAATGCCCTTTACGGCTTTGCCGCCTTCTACGCGTTGTGCATCATAATCAACTGGTGGTTTTACCTGCGCCCGAACGCCTACGTGAAGAACCCCTAGAGGAGGCGGACCCGATGAGCCATTTCCTGGACCGACTGACCTTCTTCACGAAGACGGTCGATACCTTCTCGCACGGGCACGGGGTGGTCACGAGCGAGGACCGAACCTGGGAGGATGCCTACCGGGCGCGCTGGAGCCACGACAAGATCGTGCGCTCGACCCACGGGGTGAACTGCACCGGATCGTGCAGCTGGAAGATCTACGTCAAGGGCGGGATCATCACCTGGGAAACACAGCAGACCGACTATCCCCGCACCCGGCCTGACCTGCCCAACCACGAACCGCGCGGCTGTTCGCGCGGCGCCAGCTACTCCTGGTACATCTACAGCGCCAACCGGCTGAAGTATCCGCTGGTGCGCAGCCGGCTGGTGCGGCACTGGCGCGAGGCGCGCAAGACCATGGATCCGGTGACTGCGTGGGCCTCGATCGCAGGGGATGCCGGAAAGCGACGGGATTACCAGCAGGTCCGCGGTCACGGCGGATTTGTCCGCTCGAACTGGGACGAGGTCAACGAGATCATCGCCGCCGCCAACATCCATACCATCAGGACCCACGGTCCTGACCGGGTGATCGGATTCTCGCCGATTCCGGCGATGTCGATGGTTTCCTATGCCGCCGGGTCGCGCTACCTGTCGCTGATCGGCGGCGTCTGCATGAGCTTCTACGACTGGTACTGCGATCTGCCGCCATCGAGCCCGCAGACCTGGGGCGAACAGACCGACGTGCCCGAGAGCGCCGACTGGTACAACTCCACCTTCCTCATGATGTGGGGCTCGAACGTGCCGCAGACGCGCACGCCCGATGCCCATTTCATGACCGAGGTCCGATACAAGGGCGCCACCACCGTGACGGTCACGCCCGACTACAGTGAGGCGTCAAAGTTCGCCGACATCTGGCTCAACCCCAAGCAGGGCACCGATGCTGCCCTCGCCCTTGCCATGGGGCACGTCATCCTGAAGGAATGGCACCTGGCGTCGAAGAGCCCCTACTTCGAGGACTACTGCCGGCGCTTCACCGACATGCCGATGCTGGTCACGCTGAGACAGTCGGATCAGGGCTGGGTGCCGGATCGCCTGTTGCGCGCCGCCGACATCGAAGGAGCCCTGGGTCAGGCGAACAATCCCGAATGGAAGACCGTCGCGGTGGACGCCAGTGCGGGCGATTCCCTCGTTTGCCCGGTGGGATCCGTCGGCTACCGCTGGGGCGAGAGCGGCAAGTGGAACATCGAGGAACGCGAGGGAACCCGGGGGGAAGAGACGAGGCTGCGTCTCAGCCTCCTGGACTCCCGTGATGATGTCCTGGCGGTCGGGTTCCCCTATTTCGGCAACGCGCTCCACGACCACTTCGCAGGCACGGATCACGACGACGTGCTGTGGCGTCATGTCCCGGTTAAGACCGTCACGACCCGGGAAGGCGAGGTGCCGGTCGCCACGGTCTTCGACCTTCTCGTGGCCAACTACGGCATCGATCGCGGACTGGGTGGCGACAACGTCGCCGGCACCTTCGATGACGACGTGCCCTACACGCCGGCATGGCAGGAGCGGATCACCGGGGTGAAACGCGAGAAGGTCATCGCCGTGGCCCGGGCCTTTGCGGACAACGCCCACAAGACCGAGGGGCGTTCGATGATCATCGTCGGGGCCGCTCTCAACCACTGGTACCACATGGACATGATCTATCGCGGCATCATCAACCTCCTGGTGATGTGCGGTTGCGTCGGCAAGTCCGGTGGAGGCTGGTCGCACTACGTCGGTCAGGAAAAGCTGCGGCCCCAGACCGGATGGTTGCCGCTCGCGTTCGCGCTGGACTGGAACCGGCCGCCCCGGCACATGAACAGCACGTCCTTCTGGTATGCCCACACCGACCAGTGGCGATACGAGCAGCTGGAGGCCAGTGAACTGGTCTCGCCCCTGGCGCCCGATGGCGAGTGGACCTCGCTCAGCCTCATCGACTTCAATGTCAGGTCCGAGCGCATGGGCTGGCTGCCCTCCGCGCCCCAGCTCGAAACCAATCCGCTGGAGGTGACGCGGACGGCTGGAACCGATGACCCTGTGGAGACGGCCGTCTCCGGGCTCGCCTCGGGCACACTGCGTTTCTCTGCCGAAGACCCCGACAACCCGAAGAACTGGCCGCGCAATCTCTTCGTGTGGCGCTCCAACCTCCTGGGTTCCAGCGGCAAGGGCCACGAGTACTTCCTGAAGCATCTGCTGGGAACCAGGCACGGCGTGCAGGGCAAGGATCTCGGGGAGTCGGGCGGGCGCCGGCCGGTCGAGGTGGAGTGGCACGAGAGTGCTCCGGAGGGCAAGCTCGACCTTCTCGTTACCCTCGACTTTCGCATGTCGACGACCTGCCTCTACTCCGACATCGTCCTCCCCACGGCGACCTGGTACGAGAAGAACGATCTCAACACCTCGGACATGCACCCGTTCATCCATCCGCTGTCCGCGGCGGTGGACCCGGTGTGGGAGACCCGCAGCGACTGGGAGATCTTCAAGGGAATCGCGAGGACGTTCTCCGACCTCGCCGAAGGCACGCTCGGCGTCGAGCGCGATCTGGTCCTGGTGCCGACACTGCACGACACGCCCGCGGAACTCGCCCAGGCGACCGAGGTCAGGGACTGGAAGAAGGGAGAGTGCGATCCCCGGCCCGGCAAGACCATGCCCAACATGGTGGTCGTCGAGCGCGACTACCCGAACACGTACAGGAAGTTCACCGCTCTCGGCCCGCTGCTCACCAAGGCCGGCAACGGCGGCAAGGGCATCACGTGGAACACCGATGACGAGGTGGCCTTCCTGAAGCGGCTGAACGGCGAAGTGCGCACCCAAGGCATCACGCAGGGCCTGGCGAGGATCGAGTCCGACATCGATGCATCGGAGGTCGTCCTGGCCCTGGCGCCGGAGACCAACGGCAAGGTGGCGGTCAAGGCCTGGGCGGCGCTCGGCAAGGCGACAGGACGCGATCACGAACACCTGGCGGCATCCCGGGAAGAGGACAGCCTGCGCTTCCGCGACCTCCAGGCCCAGCCGCGCAAGATCATCTCATCCCCCACGTGGTCTGGCGTGGAATCGGAGCATGTCACCTACACGGCCGGCTATACCAACGTGCATGAACTCATCCCGTGGCGCACCCTGAGCGGCCGCCAGCAGCTCTACCAGGACCACCTGTGGATGCGCGCCTTCGGTGAACAACTGTGCGTCTACAAGCCGCCCATCGACACCAAGACCATCCGGCCGCTGATCGACGACAGGGACAACGGCAACCCGCAGGTCGTGCTCAATTTCATCACGCCGCACCAGAAGTGGGGTATCCACTCCACCTATACCGACAATCTCCTGATGCTCACCTTGTCCCGCGGCGGACCGATCATCTGGATCAGCGAAACCGATGCGGCCCGGATCGGCGCCTCGGACAATGACTGGATCGAGGCCTACAACACCAACGGAGCGCTGGTGGCCCGGGCGGTCGTCAGCCAGCGCGTCCCGGAAGGCATGACGCTGATGTATCATGCCCAGGAGAAGATCATGAACATGCCGGGAAGCGAGATCACCGGAACCCGCGGCGGGATCCACAACTCCGTCACCCGCACCACGGTCAAGCCGACCCACATGGTCGGCGGCTATGCGCAGCAGTCCTATGGCTTCAACTACTACGGCACTGTCGGCTCGAATCGCGACGAATTCGTGATCGTGCGCCGGATGCGGGAGGTAGACTGGATGGATGACCCACTGCCGGCCACGGCAACGGAGGCAGCATCATGAAAGTGCGAGCACAGATCGGCAAGGTTCTCAATCTCGACAAGTGCATCGGCTGCCATACCTGCTCGGTCACCTGCAAGAACGTGTGGACCAGTCGCGAGGGCATGGAATACGCCTGGTTCAACAACGTCGAGACCAAGCCCGGCGTCGGCTATCCCCGGCAGTGGGAGAACCAGGACGTCTGGAACGGCGGCTGGGTGCGCAAGAGGAACGGCAGGATCGCGCCCAGAATGGGGGGCAAGCTGCGCATCCTGGCAAAGATCTTCGCCAACCCGGACATGCCCCAGATCGACGACTACTACGAACCCTTCACCTTCGACTACGAGCATCTCCACAACGCACCGGAATCACGCACGCCTCCGACGGCGCGCCCGCGTTCGCTGATCAGCGGCGAACGCATGGACAAGGTGAAGTGGGGGCCGAACTGGGAAGAGATACTGGGCGGCGAGTTCTCCAGCCGCAGCCGTGACGTCAATTTCGAGGCGATGGAAAAGGAGATCTACGGACAGTTCGAAAACACCTTCATGATGTACCTGCCGCGCCTGTGCGAGCATTGCCTCAATCCGTCCTGCGTCGCAGCCTGTCCGTCCGGCGCAATCTACAAGCGCGAGGAGGACGGCATCGTCCTCATCGATCAGGACAAGTGCCGCGGCTGGCGCATGTGCGTTTCCGCCTGTCCCTACAAGAAGATCTACTACAACTGGCGATCGGGAAAGTCGGAGAAGTGCATTTTCTGCTATCCGCGCATCGAGGCGGGTGAACCGACGGTGTGTTCCGAAACCTGCGTCGGCCGCATCCGCTACCTCGGCGTGCTCATGTACGACGCCGACCGGATCGAGGAGGCCGCCGCCGTCGAGGATCCCCGCGACCTCTACCAGGCGCAGCTCGACATCTTTCTCGATCCCCATGATCCGGACGTCATCCGCCAGGCACGCAAGGACGGCGTTCCGCAGGGCTGGATCGACGCGGCCCAGCGCTCGCCCGTGTGGCGCATGGCCATGGACTGGAAGGTCGCCTTCCCGTTGCATCCGGAGTACCGGACGCTGCCCATGGTGTGGTACGTGCCGCCCCTGTCGCCGATCCAGTCGGCGGCGGAAAACGGGATGCTCGAATCTCAGGGCCTGATCCCGGACGTCTCCCAGCTGCGGATTCCCGTCAGGTATCTCGCCAACCTCCTCACCGCCGGTGACGAGAAGCCGGTGACGCTGGGACTCCAACGGATGCTGGCCATGCGGATCTACATGCGCGCCAGGCATGTCGAGGGGCGGCGCGCGACGGACGTCCTCGAGGAGGCCGGTCTGACCGAGGCGGATGTCGAGGACATGTACCAGACCATGGCGATTGCCAACTACGAGGACCGCTTCGTCATCCCCACCACCCACCGCGAGTATGCCGAGGAAGCCTTCGACCTGCGCGGGGAGTGCGGATTCAGCTTCGGCGACGGCTGCGGTGGCGGGAGTGGCATCGATCTCTTCAGTCACGAGGTCCGGGTGGGACCGAGCGCCGGCGGGCGATCGGGTGTCCAGGCCGGCGAGCGATGATGATCTACCGCGCCCTGGGCGCCCTGCTGCAGTACCCCGGGCCGGGACTGCTGGAGGCGGCACCGGAGATCGGCGCGGTCCTCCATGCCGATGACCGTCTCTCGGGCAAGACGCTGGATGCGGTCGAGCGGCTTCTCTCGCGTCTTGGGAAGAGCGAACTCCTGGAGGCACAGGAAATCTATGTCGGCCAGTTCGACCGGTCACGCAGCCTGTCACTTCACCTCTTCGAGCACATTCACGGCGAATCCCGTGACCGGGGCCAGGCGATGGTCAATCTGGCGGCCCACTACGAGACCGCAGGCTACCGAATCGATGCCAACGAACTGCCGGACTACCTGCCGCTTTTCCTTGAGTTCCTGTCACTGAGGCCGGCCGAAGAGGCGCGAGGCCTCCTCGGCAACGTCGTCCACATCCTCTCGGCCATCCGCATTCGCCTGGAACGGCGCGGCAGCGACTATGCCGCGGTGTTTGCGGCACTCGAGGACGTCGCCGGCAGGAAGGCCCCGCGCGCCGCGGTGGAAGACCTTCTCGAACATGACAGGACGCCGGAGGCCGAGGCGGCGGCCCTCGACAGCGATTGGGAAGAGGTGCCCGCCTTCGCCGGTGACGGGTCATGCCCGGCAGCGCGGGAGACCCTGAACCGCATGGCGGAACTCGCTCTTCCCACGGACGACGCACGGGACGGAGCGTGACGATGGGCGACTGGTTCCACATCCTGGTCTTCGGCTACTACCCCTACCTCGCGGCGACGGTGTTCCTGGCGGGGAGCCTCATACGCTTCGACCGCGAGCAGTACACCTGGCGCAGCGGCTCGAGCCAGTTGCTGCGCCGGCGCCAGCTCATGATGGGGAGCGTCCTCTTCCATGTCGGAATCCTCTTCCTGTTTTTCGGGCATTTTGTCGGGCTCCTGACGCCGCAGGAGATCTACCACGCCGTCGGTCTCACCTCGTCGGCCAAGCAGGTGCTGGCGGTCGTCGCCGGCGGTCTCTTCGGGGCCGTGTGTTTTGTCGGTCTCACCATGCTGCTCCACCGGCGCCTCTTCGATCCGCGCATCCGCAAGACGTCGAGTGCCATGGACATCGCCATCCTGGTCATCCTGTGGCTGCAGCTGGTGCTCGGCATGGTGACGCTGCCGTTCTCCTGGGCGCATCGCGAAACCGGCGACATCATGGTGACCCTGTCGCTTTGGGCGCAGAAAATCGTCACCTTCCAGAGCGATGCCGCGCTCCATGTGGTCGACGTCTCCTGGGTCTACAAGGCGCATATCGTCCTCGGACTGACGATCTTTCTCATCTTTCCGTTCAGCCGCCTGGTCCACATCTGGAGTGCGCCCGTCGGCTATCTTGGCCGCCGTGGCTACCAGGTGGTGCGAAGCCGCGACCACAAGCGGACGGCCTCGCCGTGAACGGCATCCGCGTCAACGATCACCACATCAGCGAAGACGACATCCTTCGGGAGATGCAGTACCACCCGGCGGAGAGCGCCGCCGAGGCTCGCCATGCCGCCTGCGAGTGGCTGGTGATCCGCACCCTCATTCTCGACCGGGCGCGGGCCGTCGGCATCGAGGGCGACGACGACAGCGGGACCTTCCAGTCCCTGATCGAGCGCGAGGTGGACGTGCCTGCGCCTTCCGACGAGGAATGCCGCCGCTACTACGGCAACAACCGGGAACGGTTTCGCAGCCCCGATCTGGTGGAAGCGGCGCACATCCTCTTCGCCGCACCGCCCGACGATGCCGATGAGCGCACGAAGAAGGAAGCCGAGGCACAGCGCGCCATCGACACCCTGAGCGCAACTCCCGAACGCTTCGGCGAACTGGCTCGGGCCCATTCGGCCTGCGATTCACGTCACAATGACGGCAGGCTCGGCCAGGTCTCGCGTGGCGACACCGTGCCCGAACTCGAGACCTTTCTCTTCAACCTTGACGAGGGCCAGCTCTCGCCCGTTCCGGTCAAGAGCCGCTACGGCATCCATGTCGTACGCGTCGACAAGCGGGTTCCCGGGCGTCAGCTCCCCTTTGAGGCCGTCGCCGACAAGGTTGGAGATTACCTGAAGGAGGCGTCTTGGCGCCGCGCCTTCCGTCAGTACGTTCAGCTCCTGGCGGGCAACGCCAGCATCCAGGGCTTCCAGATCGCCGCCGCGGACACACCGCTGGTCCAGTAACCGTCGGCCCATGTCCCTCAGGTGGTCCGCCATGAGCGGCCTGGGCGAAGACCGGTTCTCACATCCTGCCCGCCAGGTTCGGTTGCCGTCCTGCGGTGAGCACCGACTCGAAAATCGGTTCTCCGGCATGTTTCACTGCGCCACCTTGCCGGAGTCCGGTGGCAGGGCTGCTTCCTCGGTGCTAGCGTCCGCCAGGCAAGGGCGAACGGTCCTGTCTGGAAACACGTTCGCCAGGGTCTCAGAATTCTCCCGGACATCACCTTGACCCGGTCAGAATTCCGTTCGGGGGTGGCACAGTCCATGTTGAGAAGCAGCGAGTTCGTGCCGCTGGTGGCCCTGCTCATGTCGCTGTCGGCAATGTCGACCGATGCCATGCTGCCGGCGCTGCCGGAAATCGGATTCGACCTCGGGGTCGCCGCACGCAACGACGTGCAATACGTCATCACCGCCCTTTTCCTCGGCATGGGCATCGGACCCCTTCTCTTCGGACCGCTGTCGGACTGCATCGGGCGCAAGAGTTCCATTCTCATCGGTCTGGCGCTCTTCATGGCCGGCTGCGTCATCTCGATCGCCGCCACGGAATTCTGGGTCATGATCGCCGGACGCGTGCTCCAGGGAGTTGGCGCCGCCTCACCCCGTGTCGTCTCCATGGCCCTGGTGCGCGACCAGTACGAGGGACGCCTGATGGCGCGCATCCTGTCCTTCGTGATGGCTGTCTTCATCACCGTCCCCATGGTGGCCCCGGCCATGGGACAGGGAATTCTGCTCGTCGCCGACTGGCGGGCCATCTTTGTCGCTCTCTTCATCGTGGCGGGCATCGCCGGCCTGTGGCTCCTGATCCGCCAGCCGGAAACCCTGCCCCGCCAGCATCGCCTGCCGTTCTCGGTGACGGCGGTCATGAGGTCGGCTGCCATGGTGGTGCGAACCCGCCAGGCGCTCGCCTACACACTGGCGCAGGGCTGCGCCTTCGCTCCCTTCGTCGCCTATCTCAGCACCGCACAGCAGATCTTTCAGGTGACGTACGGGGTCGGCCTCCTCTTTCCCCTCTACTTTGCGGGCCTCGCCCTTTCCTTCGGTGTCACCGTTCTCATCAACGGTCATCTCGTCATGCGCTACGGCATGCTCCGGCTCTCCGTCATCGCAGGCATCATCGTGGCGGTCAGCGCCGCCGCCGCCTGGGGGCTGACCTTCGCCTTCGATGGCGTTCTGCCGCTGTGGCTTTTCCTGGCATCGCTGTTGGTGATCTTCGGTGGGGTGGGGCTGCTCTTCGGCAACCTCAACGCCCTTGCCATGCAGCCGCTGGGCAACATCGCCGGCGTCGGAGCGGCCATCGTCACGCTGATCTCGACTCTCGTGGCCGTGCCTCTGGGAGGACTGATCGGCTACCTCTACGACGGCACCCTCTTCGTTCTCATGGGTTCCTTCGCCCTCTCGGGCGCGGCAGCCCTCGCCGCCATCGCCTGGGGGGCACGCCGCTAAGGCCTCGCCACCAAGCGTGCCGCCATTCCGTCACCCGAATTGTGAGTCTCTCGAGCGGACTCCACACGGTCTGCCCGGCAGTCCGTTCTTTGTCTCAAGGGGTTTCCCCGATCTCCATGGGGAAGAGACTCTGACACCTGTCAAGCGACACTTACTTTTGCGAGATGACGCGATGGCCAGAATCGCGAGGCTGCGCTCCTGCCCACCGAACCGCATCCATCAGACGCGTCCCGGATTACGAACCGTTCGCTCGTTCTCGACATTGCCCGTGTTGAGTGTCGTGCCGGGCTCCAGGAGCACGACCTCGCAGAGCGTCTCGGCGACGGGCCGGTGCTCGACGCCGTGCGGCACGATGATGAACTCTCCCGGATCGAGGATCTGTGGCGGCTGATCGCGAAACTCCATCCGCAGGCGGCCCGAGGTCACAAGGAAGAGCTCGTCTTCCTCGTCATGGCGATGCCAGATGAACTCGCCTTCGAGCTTGACCAGCTTGATCTGCATCTCGTTGATGTCGCCCGCGACACGCGGCGACCAGGGCTCGTCGATTGCGGCAAACCCCTCCACAAGACTCTTCTTGGCAATCACGTGTTCCTCCCGGATCCGGAACCCCGTTCGCGGCTCATGCATCGCCGGATCCTTGCCTCAACTCCAGAAACTCCCCCGCCGGATGACACCGTTCGGTGGCAACGCATCCGATCTTGCGATGTTCTCGAACCGGCCGCGACCCCTAATTCCTTCTTGGTCCAGGGCCGTCGTCTCCGGACGCACTCTCATGCGTCTTCGAAATCTCGACTGATGGCGTTGAGTTGTCGACGCGGCGCACCTGTTTCGCGTCACGGCACGTGATCCGCTCGCGTCGTTCCGGTCCAAGATTCGAACACGTTCGTCGACATTGTGATGGACCTCAAAATCCCAGCATCGATGATCGTGTTTTGCCGTTGAGAAGGAAGGCCCGCCACCGGGCTTCCCTTTCAGTTGCAAAGACTGTCGCTGAGTCTGACAGGTACCTGTTCCGGCCAGAGGGTTCAGTGTTGTCTGAAAGCCCGACAGATGGCATCCGCCAGGTTGTCGCCCTCAGGGGCGTGCGCCAGGTGACGCCTGGTTCCGGGCGGGCTAACGTGGAAGTCGGGTTCACCCGGTATGTCGGATAGAGACGTGCACGATCCCTTCGCTCACATTCAGAACGCAACCCGGGTCCATCAGCGCGAGCATGGCTGTGGCGCCTGCACGTTTGAGGACGGTCCGGCCCTGACCGCTCTATCCGGATCATTGCGACCTCGCCGCGTGCTCGAGCTGGGAACGGCGCTGGGTTACACTGCCTGTTGCCTTGCGCACGGCTGCGACACCGCTCATGTCGATACGATCGACATCGATGTCTCCCATCTGCGCCTGGCCGCCGACCACCTCGAGGACGCAGGGCTTGCGGACCGCGTATCCCTGCACCGGGGGGATTTCGATGCCGTCATGGAGGGGCTTTCGCCGGGCTACGACATGGCGTTCTTTGACGGGTACGAGCCTTCCGTCGCCACGATCGGGCGGCTGCGTGAACTGCTGGCACCGAACGGCGTCCTGATCTGCGCAAATCTCGGTTTGGCAGGGGAGCGCGCGGCCAGACAACTCGATCTCGATTTCCGGGACGCGGCGCGCTGGGAAACGTTGCCCGGTATCGAAGGGGGACAAACCCTCGTTCTGCGAAAAGCCGGTTAACCGGAATTTCATCCACCAGCCCTTGGCGAGAAATGCGCGCTGGCCCGCATTTCTCGCCATCCTCATGGTCTGCGCGGTGCTTCGGGCCGTCAGGATTGGAGAGCCGCAGCGCGCACGCTCTCCGGCGTGAAGGGGATCTGCCTCAGCCTCAGCCCGGTCGCGGCGCAAACGGCATTGGCGATAGCAGCCGCGGCAGGGCCGGCCGTGGCTTCCCCGGCGCCGAGGAACGGGGCGCGGCCGGGGTCGATCAGCACGGTCTCGAACACCGGCACATTGTCGAAGCCCAGGATCGGGTAGCTGTCCCAGTCGCGACTGGTTATACCGTCCCGGTCGAAGGTCACCGCTTCGTGGAGCGTCCAGCTTGCCGCCTGGACCACGCCGCCCTCCAGTTGTGCGGCGAGCCCCGCCCGGTCCACGACTTCACCCGCATCCGCGGCGATAGCACATCGTTCCAGCCGGACTTCTCCCCCATCGCCGACCGACACTTCCATGATAACCGCAGCATAAGTCTCGCTATTCTTGTATTGCGCGAATCCCAGGCCCCGTCCGCGACCCTGCGGACAGTCAGCGCCTGCGGGATCGAGACGCTCCGCCGCCGCCTCGATGACCGCGCGCCCGCGCGGGTCCGACAGATGGCACAGCCGGAAGGAAACGGGATCGCTGCCGGCTTTCGCGGCAAGCTCGTCCATGAAGGACTCGATGGCGAAGACATTCGCATAGGCGCCGAGCGAACGCAGCGCCGAGACCCGGAGCGGCATGTCGCGCACGAGATGCTTGACCAACCGCTTCTCCGGCAGGTCGTAAATCGGGTCGAGATTGCGGTGGATGCCCACATGGCGCCCTAACGCCGGTCCCGGAACATGCGATTCGAGCGGCTCGGCGAGGAAACGGGCCGAAAGCAGTCGGGCCGCGCCCGCCCCGTCCGGCCCCGAATACGGACGCATGGAATAGGTATCGCTGTATGTCTCGTGCGACCAGGCGGCAATCCTGCCATGCCCGTCGAGGCTCGCGCGCAGATCCATCGACGCGCAGGACCCGTATGGTTCCCAGGCATGCTCTTCCTCGCGCGTCCACTTGAGCAGCACCGGCGCGCCGGGCAGCGCACGGGCGACAATGGCCGCATCGAAGGCCGCATCGTCGGCGCCGTTATGGCCGTAGCAGCCTGCGCCCGGCGCGTGGCGGACATGAATCGCTTCGGACTCCATGCCGAGCGCATCGGCGAGTGCAAGGCGCAGAAAGTAGATCCCCTGGCTGTGCGTCACGACGGTCAGACGGCCATCGTCAAACGTCGCCATCGCCGTCGACGGGCCCATGGAGGCGTGCATCTGGTACGGCCGTTCGTAACGCGCTTCCAGAGTGACGGCAGCGCCGGCAGGCGGGCCCTCGAGTGGCGGCACGGGCGCCTCCACCGGGGTTCCGTCGATGACGGGCAGGCTCACCCTCTCATTGCCGCGCAGGCACTCGTAGTGGTCGCCGCAGATAAGCCCGTCGCCAAGGTCCCAGGACGCTGCTGCACCGAGACGGCCGGCCGCCCTGACCGCCGCATACTCGTCCGCTGCCGCGACAGCCAGGAAGCTCCCGTCACGTACCACCTCGATGCCTTCCGCGGCCAGCCGGTCCACCACGGCCTCGTCCAGGTCGACCAGCAGCGCATGGTAGTGCGGCGGGCGCACCAAGCGCGCGTGCAACATGCCTGGAAGGCTCATGTCGTGCAGGAAATGAGGCCGGCCTCGGACGATGTCCTCCAGTCCCCGCGCTATCGCAGCCGTTCCAACATGCCGAAGCGCGGTGCGCGGCTTGAGTGGCGCATCCGGATCGACATCGATACCGAACAGCCCATCGGCGACCAGCTCCCAATAGCTCGTCCTCCGGTTGGTGGCGTGCGACCGGATCTCGCCGTCCTCGACCTCCAGTGTCGCGACATCCACGCCCAGCACGCTCGCGGCGCCTGCCAACAAGTGCCGCCGGGCAGTTGCCGCCGCCTGACGGACCGCATTTCCGGTCTGAGCCATCGACTGGCTGCCCACGGTGAGACCCTCGTCCGGCGAGAAACCGGTCTCGACTCGTGCGACCTTTACCCGGCCAGGGTCGATATCGAGTTCGTCCGCTGCCAGCAGAGCAATTGCGGTCGAGATGCGTTGGCCGATATCGACCTTGCCGCTGCGGACGGTCACGGTCTCGTCGGCACCGAAAGTAAGCCAGTCGTCGAGTGACGGATTGTTCAGGAGGCTTGGATTAGGCGCCATCGGCAAGCAACCGGTCGACCGCCCGTAGCACATCGGCATGCGCGCCGCAGCGACAGAGATGGCCCTCGAGCGCCTCGAGCGCCCCGCGCCGGTCCGGGCGCCCGTCGGCTTCCAGATAGGCGGTCAGCGCGACGATCAGACCGCTCGTGCAATAGCCGCATTGCGCCGCGCCAGCGTCGAGGAAGGCGCGCTGCACGGGGTTGAGTTCTCCCTCCTTTGCAAGGCCCTCAATCGTTGTGATCGCGCGACCTTCGAACTCGGATACCGTCCGGACACAGCTCAACACCTTTTCGCCGTCGGCAATCACGGCGCAGGCACCGCACTGCTCCAGCCCGCATCCGAGCTTCGCCCCCATCAGGCCGAGCCGGCTGCGCAGCACGTAGATCAACGGCATCGCCGGGTCGGCCTCGACCTTCCTGACCGCACCGTTGATGTTGAGAAGGAAGGCGTTCATTCAGCAATCGCGGCGGCCGCTCACAGCGGTCGGGCAAGCCCGTCCAAGCCGCCTTGGGCAGTCCGACATGACAACAGGCCTGACCCTCGGAACGCATGAACCAGGACGCGTACTGCGGCGGGACAACGACATGGAACCAGCGCCTTGCGACGCTGCAACCGATCTGTGGCATCCAGGAACGCGCCGTGCCCGGCGCCGAGCGCTTGCTACGCCAACTACATCCAACGAAGACCTGTTCTTGACCATCCCTTTCATGGAATGGCTCAGCGTCCGTGCGAATGCCCTGTCCTCGAAGGGTAAGTGACCTGGCTTCATAGGTAGACTTGCCCTTCCATGTATTTAACGGCAGTGCAGTAGAGCAACACTCGATCGCCCCGCAACTCACAGTCAACTGTTGCCCCGCGAGGAGAAGGTTGACGTGCTCGAAGCGAACTCCGCCCTAGCTGCTTGGCCCAGTATGGAACGAGAGAACAGTGGGCTGATCCTGTGAAACCGATGTCCTCCTCTTCGCCCTGCTTTGGGCAGAACCAACGCGAAACGAAATCGATGTCGTCATCCCCGCGAGCGGTTATCACTGCCGCACGACATGGTAGCGAGATCAATGCGTGATAGTCCGGAGCGAAGCCAATCACGTCATCTGCACATGGAAAAACCACGAACAGATCCAGGGCGGCGAGCACTGATGTCGCTTTGCCGTCGAAAGCGTCCTTTATCGTGTCGGAGTCGGCGAAGGGCTCCGGCACAAGAGCCGGGAGGTCAAGCACGTACATTCCGTCCCGACGCCTGGAAACCTCGAGACGTCCATCCTTGATGCTGAAACCGATTGAGTCGGCATCGTCATTGAGTTCCGTAGCAGCTACGAATGCCGCGGCAAGCGTACCGTGGCCGCAGATACCCGAGATTTCGGTATGGGGCGTGAACCATCGAAGTTCGTACTCCCCATCTTCTCCGACGAAGAAGGCCGTGGTCAGCTGGGATTCGGTCGCGATTCTCTGAAGCAGGTCGTCTCCGATCCAGTTGGGAAGTGGACACACGGCGGCCGGATTTCCCGAAAACGGGCCGGAGGCGAATGAGTTGATCTGGTAGATGGGCAACTTCATCGTGCGACCTGAGCCGGATGACCACTGACCAGCGGGCATATCTTCCTGATTATGCGACATTTGGAAGCTGCTTCAAGCAGATCTGCCATGTGCAATATCATCGTCCGAAGACGCCCAGGGCCTCGACTCATCAAGTTCCGCACGTGGCACAGACTTCGAAGAACGCTGCTGCTGCGAGAGTTGTCAAGCATCCGGTCAAACCGCATCAATGGACTTGTCATGTTTGAAGTATCGCGCACTTCGAGTGGTCGAGTTCAACAGCGTGGTAGCTCCGTCGAACGGCTGCGGAGAATAGGGCAAGTATCTCCGCGATTCACGCGGAGATACTTGCCAATGCGGAGAATGGGCACTAAATTCACCGCACCATGTGCGGAGCAAATTGATGTTCATCTGGCAACGCCCCGAATGGCCGCAGTTCCGGCAGGATGAAGCGCGGCTCGGTCGGGTCCTCGCGGGCACACGACACGCCCAGGGGAAGCTGCTCGGCCGCATGGAAGCCCTGGGCTTCGACATGCGCAACGAAGCCACCTTGCGGATGCTCACGGAGGATGTCGTGAAGTCCAGCGAGATCGAAGGCGAAATCCTCGCCCCCGATCAGGTGCGCTCGTCCATCGCCAGCCGCCTTGGCCTCGACGTCGGTGGCCTGCCGGTGCCGGATCGCGAAATCGACGGCGTCGTCGAGATGACCCTGGATATCACCAGGAACTACGCTGTGCCTCTGACCGAAGATCGGCTGTTCTCATGGCACGCCGCCCTCTTCCCGACAGGCCGTAGCGGCATGCAACGCATCCACGTCGGTGAGTGGCGCGACGACGCAGACGGACCGATGCAGGTCGTCTCGGGCCCGATCGGCCGCCAGCATGTCCACTATGGCGCTCCACCGGCCGAGCGGCTCGCCGACGAGATGTCCGCATTCCTCGATTGGTTCGAGGACGCGCGGTCCATGGAACCCGTGCTCGCCGCCGGCCTGGCCCATCTCTGGTTCGTTTCGATCCATCCGTTCGAAGACGGCAACGGGCGCATCGCGCGGGCGATCGCCGACATGGCGCTGGCCCGCTCGGAAGACAGCCCGGACCGGTTCTACAGCATGTCCGCTCAGATCCGCCTGGAGCGCAACGCCTATTACGACATCCTGGAGGCAACTCAGAGAAGCGATCTTGACATCACCGACTGGCAGGTCTGGTTTCTCGAGTGCCTCGGGCGCGCGATCGAAAACGCCCGGCATACTCTCGCCGCCGTCCTGACCAAAGCCGGCTTCTGGGAAGCCCACGCCTCTGTCGTGTTCAATGAGCGCCAGGTCAAGATCCTGAACCGGCTACTGGACGGATTCGAGGGCAAGCTCACGTCTTCCAAATGGGCGCGGATGAACCGCTGTTCCCAGGACACGGCCAACCGCGACATCAACGATCTGATCGACCGCGGTATTCTCGTTCGCGGCCCGGCCGGGGGTCGCAGCACGAGCTACGAATTGCCAACTGCACGGGGCTGACATCGAATGGAAGGACGCCACCGCGATCGGGACGCTGCGCAAGAAAACGCTCGTCTACGCAACTCGTCGAGTACGTGCCGTCAATGACTCGTCTGGCCTCAAGCATGCTGCCGCAATGGGTCTGTATTCGATCCTGCTCGCATACCGCATTGCGGCATCAGCGCGTGCCAACCTGCTTCTTCTGCTCCGATCCGCCTCGTCTCGCGTGTCGCCCACGAACCGTGGGTCGGACAAGTTGGCGGTCGGCCGTTGCGCTATGCGCGGCCAGGCGCGTCCATCCCGGCGGCTTGCGCTGCAGAGGCCAACGCCTGGTCCAGGGTCGCGAGGGGCAGCCGCATGCGTAGCGCGAGTTCCAGATACATTGCATCGAAGTTGGAAAGGCCATGTTGGCTGGCGAGATCGAGCGCCGGGGCCCACACGCGGGAGGCGGACATCGGATCGATGTCGATCGGCAGCGCCTCCAGGCTCGCGCACACGGCGGGCCACTCGTCCGCGCGGATGCTGCCGCGTTTGGTAGCCGCGAACAACACGCTTCCGACCTCGACCGGCCAGAGGGATGGGACGAAAGCGCGGTCGTCGATGAGCGAGTCCCGCTAACGAGCCGTCGCTTCGGTCGCCTCGTCAGGGAACACCGATGCCATGGCGACGGAGCAATCAAGGGCGAATGGCATCAACACCTGCGTGCTTCTTCGACGATCCGGCATACCGAGATCCCTCCGAGACTGTGGGTTTCCTGGAATGCCCTTAATGTGTCGATCGCGCCTCGCACCTTGCCGGGATTGCGCTGCCGGAACGGTATCAGTTCCGCGACCGGGCGGCTGTACCTGGTGATGACGAAGCGTTCGCCTGCCTCGACGCGCTGCAGCAGCTGAGGCAAGTGGGTCTTGGCCTCGAATGCACCGATCTCTGACACGGTGTGCTCCTCCTGAAGAGACAAGGTTTGATTAAGCCAGTCGCAGACTGGTCTTGACCGATGTCATGGTCAAGCAAGGAGGACACGAAAGTGAAGTAGTGCGACGAAGTTCCGGGAATCAGCAGATCGAGACTCTCGGGACCGTCCGGACGAGTTCACGGCTAGAGAAGGCAATCAATGATCCTCCAGATGAACGCGGTGGCTATCGTGGTCGCCCTGGAGCGTCGGATCGGCGACTAGGCTCCACGCACTCGACGCTTGATCGCAATGCTGTTGCTCCAAGCAGGAGCGGCGCACACTTCGGGGACCCAGCGGTGGACCTTGCGTCAGCCGGCCCGGCAGCGTCTCCGGTCAGCTCCTCCACGCGAGCCACCACCACGCGATCCAGACCGGCACGCCGAGCGCGACGGCACAGACCGCAATCGCGATCGGCCCGAGCAGCCCGGCCGGCAGCGACGCCATCACCGTCGCCGCGCCGAGCGCAATGCCCGCGATCCAGGCGCAGCGCCGGTAGCCGAGCCGCCAGAGCCTCCTGCACCCGAGCGCGAGCGGCAGGCCACAGGGGACGAACAGCGCCAGCGACACCCCTTCCATCGCCATCGTCGCCAGCCAGGGCCCCAGCCTCCCCGCCGCGACCGCGTCCGGCCCGAACCGCACCGCCGCCTGCGCCACGATCCCGGCCGGCAGCCAGAGCAGCGCCAGCGGCCAGAACCCATGACGCTCCATCCATCCTCGCCTTTCCATGCCGTAGGGATGCATCGAACGGAAGTGGCATTCAAGCGGGCCGGACCGCATGTCGCCGGGATGCGGAAAGGAGCGTGCCGGGAGTGAGGCCGCGCGGAATGAGGGGCGTGCGGCGGAACCGGCATTCGCGGAGACGCCAAGGGATGCCGGAGAGCGAGAATTGCGCGATTGTCATCATGCGTGGCGTTGCCTGCCGAGGCGCCGGACAACCCGGAGGAATGCGACGCGGCGTCCGTTATCCGATGCCTGATCGGGTGCCTCGTACTCACTGCTGGCAATAAGCGGGCGAGGATGGACGCCGTGCTGGACGGCGATCTCGGACTCGTCCTCGACCGGACGGGAAACGAGCGCCAAAACTCGAAGACCGACATGCCCATGCCGGACGTGCCGGTCTCGGTGGTAGCGGGAGCAGAAATTGAACCTGCGTTCTTCAGGTTGTGTGCCAGACAGTCCGGGTCAGGAAGACGCAGAATGCCAACCGCCAAGAACATTTCCATGATCGATCGTGCGACGCGCAAGAGGGCTCGGCGAACCGGGTGGACAGACGATCCCGTGACGTTCCATGATGGGCATTCACACGAACACCGGGAGTCCACCCCATGACCCTCGTTGCGGAACGGCCCAGGACCGCCCACGACCTCATTGCGGAGGGCGGGCCGATTAGGAAGAAGGCGACATTCACCAGTTTCGAGGAGTCGACGGTCGAGGACTGGGCTGCGATCGAAAAGTACGGCGCCCATGAACCCTCCCGGGTTCTGGAGCTGTGCCTCGAGCATCTCGACATGCTGCGTGCGCCCGATCACGTCTATCCCGTCGACCGCTACGAACACAGCCTGCAGACCGCCAGCCGCGCGTGGCGCGACGGGCACGATGACGACGACGAGATGATCGCCGCCGCCCTGCTTCACGATATCGGCGACTTCTTCGCCCGCGAAAACCACGGCGAATTCTGTGCCGCCATTCTCAAGCCCTACGTGCGGCCTGAAGTCTACTGGATCGTCAAGTACCACGAGATGTTCCAGGGTTATCACTTCTTCCATCATCTCGGCGGAAACAGGAACGCGAGGGAGTCGCTCCGCGGCCACCCGCACTTCGAGGCCTGCCGGAAGTTCTGTGACGACTATGACCAGGCTGCCTTCGACCCGAACTACGACACCATGCCGCTCGAGGCCTTCATGCCTGCACTCAACCGGGTCTTCGAGAAACCCCTCCGCCAGGTCAATGATCGGGTCCAGGACGACTGACGAATCATTATTCGGTCCCGGGCGCATGCACCGGTTGCGCGAGACCGGACGGAACCGACGAAGCGCCCGCCTGGGAGAACAGCGTCACCAGGGATCGTGCAACTGGCAAGCAGGGTCCACCGCCCATCCCCGACGGTCTGACGAGTCAAGCCACCAAGCGTCCAGCCTTCGCGCCATGCATGGCAGAGAGCACGGTTCGTGCCACGCTGACGCGATGGCTTTCAACGGCATGCATCGAATGACATTCTGCGACACCCGCCCGGTATCCGGTTTCGCGCTGCTGCAGGTGACTGGCGGATCAGGCGGTCTAGCGAAGCCGTAGCGGGCAGTGCGACATCCCCAGTGGCGACGGCACGGCACTCGCGGTCTGAAGGAGCAACATCAATCCGGATGGGCCGGCGGTCGGGGTCGACTGCGATGCTGGTATCCTCCGAACAATCTCCGCTTGTCCCAGCGGACGTCATCCGCGCACGAATGCCTCCCGTGGATCACAGGGACGAGCTACGCGAACTCCACGGGCAGGGTCCGCGGGCCGCGCACGGCGCCGACGGACCAGCGCACGTCGCCCGCGACCCGATAGTCCGGGATGCGCTTGAGCCACTCCTCGATGGCGACCTGCATTTCCATGCGCGCCAGGTGGGAGCCAACGCAACGGTGGATACCCAGGCCGAAGGCACAGTGACGGTTCTCCCGACGGTCGAGCACGACCCTGTCGGCGTCCGGAAACATCGCAGGATCGCGGTTGGCCGCCGGAAAGCACAGCAGCACCATCTCTCCCTTCTTCATCGGACAACCGCCCAGCTCGACATCCTTCTTGACCTCGCGCGCCATGGTGACCGGCGAATAGGCGCGCAGCAGTTCCTCGATCGCCGTCGGCATCAGCCTCGGCTCCTCGATCAGGCGTTGCCGGTCGTCCGGGTGCCTTGCGAGATGCAGGATCGAGGCACCGATTGCGCTCCAGGTCGTATCGATTCCGGCGACCATCAGTAGCGTAAGCGTACCAAGCACATGCCTTTCCTCGAACGGCACGCCGTTCAGGGAGCCGTCCATCATCAACCGGATGAGGTCCGGCACGGGCCCTTCCGGATCGGCCTCCGTCCGACCCTTCTTCCTGAGAGCGATGTGGTGGCGAAAGTAATCCCGCATCTCCTTGGTTGCGCTGCTGTTGAGCTCGTCGTCGGAAGCGCCGACTTCCAGAATCTCGTGGATCCACCGGATGAACAGGTGGCTGTCCCGGACCGGCACGCCGAGCATGTAGGCGATGATCCGCACCGGGATGTGGCGGGCGTACTGCTGGGCGGCATCGCAACGGCCGGCGGCGATGAATTTGTCGATGAGCGTACTGCAGATACGGCGCGTCAAAGGCTGCAGCTTGCCGACTTCCTGCGGCGTGAAGAAGGGCAGCAGCACCTGCTTGTGCGACTTGTGCTCCGGTGGGTCGGAGGTGATCGGCGGCGCCGGCAGCGGCGGGTCGTCGAACTTGCGGTCGCGCAGGACGGCACGGCGTGAGGAGAAGTGCTCGGTATCTTGGGAGATTGCCCTGACGTCTTCGTAGCGGGTCGGCAGCCAGGCGCCCTCGAAGCGTTCGGTCCGCGCCATCGGACCCTCGCGCAATGCGTCCCAAATCGGGAAGGGGTCATCGCGCCAGCGCGCATCCAGATGGTCCCAGTCGGTGCGCCAGTCCGTGACCGGCGACCGTTCGACCGTCGGATGGCTGCCCTGACCGGAACCCGGGCAGGCAGGCGCGTCAGCGTCCGCTTCGGCGCGCGGTCCGACACCCGATCCGGACTTGCCGTCGCTCATCCGGCGTTCTCCACAATCCGAACGGCGTACTCTGGGCAGTTGGCTGCAGCGAGCCGTGCCGTGCCTTCCATTCCCGGCGGCACGATACCGTCGGCCACCGCCATCGCATTGCCGAATTCGTCCAGATCAAACAATTCTGGCGCCAGCGCATGACAGCGACCGTGTCCCTCACAGCAGTCCCGATCGATCCGCACTTTCATGGCCCGCTTTCCTTGCCGGCTGTCCGTACCCATACATGGTCCGTCGCCCGGAAGGAAAAGAAAAGGGATTTGTATAGGAAAGTCACCAAGATCACCCTGACTTCCGGGCGTTCACGAGGGATGATGCGCGTGTGGTTTGGGGTCGCCTGCCCCGCCCCACCAAACGGCCAATGGAGGGCCGACCGCGCATGGCGCAGGATACTCGCGAATATCGGCAAGTCACCTATTGCGACGGCTCATGCCGGCGGGAAACGGGCCGGTTGCAGGGACGCGTGAAACCACGCCATGAAGGTCCTGATCGAGTGGACCGGCACGCCAGTGGCCTTGCGGACATCGGCGGCATAGGGGTCCATGTTCGTGCATTCGAGCACCACGGCACCAAGGCCGGGCTCGGAGCGTTTCAGGTTCATCGCCGCATCGACCACCTCCGTGCGGGCTGTCGCGACATCGAGTTCCGGACGATTGTCGAGCAGGGTCCCGGCAAAGGCACCGTCTGCGGGAACACCGACGATCGGCGTTCCCGGCGGCACGCCGGCCGCGGCGAGATGTGCGGGGGTGAGCGACTCCTTCGAGACGGTGACGATGCCGACGGTCCTTTGCGGCGGCAGGGTGGCGGCCACAAGCGGCACCTGCATCAGGGACGACGTGGCGACCGGAACGTCGAGATGGCGCGCCAGAGGCTCCTGGAAGACGGAGAGGAACCCGCAGTTGGTGGTGATGGCATCCGCCCCGTCACGCACCAGATCTCGTCCGGCTTCAAGAAAGGCCTCGAAGAGACCGTCGGCGCCGTGTCGCACCACCCGGTGCGGCGAGGCGCCGCGCACGACCCGGTAGAGCACGGGGAAAGGCCAGGTGCCGGCATGGCCCATGTCGCCCGGAATGCGCGGGAACCTGGCATCCAGCATAAGAATGCCGAGAGCCGCCCCGTAAATGGCCTTGCCCCCCTGGACGATCATCGCCTTCCTCCGGTGCTTGACGTTCCCGGAATTTTCGGGACCGTGGCAAGGATGCAGGGAACCGCAGGATCAGGCAACGAACCCAACGGCGCCGAAGCGCTGGTGCGCCTGCTCGAACTCCATGGCGTCCGGCACGTCTTCGGCCTGTGTGGCGACACCTCCCTTCCCTTCTACGATGCTTTTGCCCGTCTTGATCATGCGATCGAGCATGTTCTCGTCCGCGACGAACGCCACGCCGCCTACATGGCCGACGCCTACGCCAAGCTCACAGGCCGTGTCGGTGTCTGCGAAGGACCGTCAGGCGGAGGCGCCACCTACATCCTTCCCGGAGTCGTCGAGGCCCAGGAAAGCTCGATCCCGCTCGTTGCCATCACCAGCGATGTCGCCCGGTCGTCGCGCGGCCGGTTCACCCTCACGGAACTCGATCAGGAGGCTCTCTTCCGGCCCGTCACCAAGTGGAACACGGTCCTCGACGAGGGTGCCGCCCTGCCGCGAGGCGTCCGCCGGGCCTTTCGCGAGGCAGCGAGCGGGCGTCCGGGCGCGGTTCACCTGTCGCTTCCCTTTGATGTCCAGCAGGCGCCGGTGCCGGCCGACGGCATCCGGGCGGACGCCCGCTTCGACCACCGACCCGGAGCGCCGGCAGCCCACGAGACGGAGCGCGCTGCCGAGATTCTCTCCGACGCCGAGAGGCCCCTGGCGATCTGCGGTGGCGGGGTCCTGCTCTCCTGCGCCATGGACGTCCTCGCCGCGCTGGCGGAGCGGACCGGGATGGCGGTGGCGACCACGGTGAGCGGCAAGGGCAGCCTTGCCGAAACCCATTCCCTGTCACTCGGCGTTGTCGGATCCAATGGCGGCATACCGGCCACGCGGGCCGCGGTCTCCGAGGCCGACTGCATCCTCTTCATCGGCTGCCGCGCAGGGTCGGTCACCACCGAACGCTGGCGGTTTCCACATCCCGGAACCCGTACCATCCACATCGATGTCGATGCCGGTGTGATCGGCGCCAACTATGCCTGCGACGCGGTGCTTCACGGCGATGCCCGCCTCGCCCTGGAAGCGTTGCTGGAGGCGGTCGACGGACCGGTCCGCGACCACGGTCCACGCCTCGCCCGCACGGTGCGGGAAGCCCGAAGACGCCAGCTCGCCCACCCGGGCGATGGAGCACCAGTCCCACCGGAGCGGATCATGGTCGAAATGCGCCGGGCCCTGCCGGACGATGTCATCGTGTGTGCCGATGCCGGAACGCCCTGCCCCTATGTTGCGGCGTACTTCGAGGTGCGCAGACCGGGCCGCTCCGTCATTACCAACCGCGCTCATGGCGCACTGGGATATGCCCTTGCCGCGGCAATCGGCGCTTCCATTGCCCAACCCCGGCGACAGGTCGTCGCCGTGATGGGAGACGGCAGCTTTGCCATGAGTGCAGGCGAGCTCGAGACCGTCCGGCGCCTCGACCTGCCAATCCTCTTCATCGTCCTCTCGAACGCCGGCTTTGGCTGGATCAAGGCGGGCCAGAAATCCTCCTTCAACGGCCGCTACTTCGGTGTCGACTTCACGACAACGGATCATGCGGCCGTTGCCGCGGCCTTCGGCGTCGAGGCCCGACGGGTGACGGAGTCGCGTGACCTCGAAGGCGCCCTGAAAGACCTGCTGCATCACGACGGACCGGCACTCCTCGACATCGTCACGCAGCCGCTTGAAGAGAGCGCGGCACCCGTGAGCGAATGGATCGCATGACCTGGCGACCTGCTTCTGCGCCGTCATGTTCGATAAACGGTCCGCCTGCCCGGCGAGCGGATCATGGAGGCGTTTGCGAACCCGTGGAGTTTCCGGCTGCCTCGGGGGATGTCGGGGATTCTCCCTCGCCCAGACCGACCGAGGCCATTGCCTCACTCTGGCGACGGGCGAGATCCTCCTCCCGGTAACCGTCGATGAGGTTGTGGAAGACGCGGTGCCAGTTCACCTCGGCCTTGAGATGAAGAAAGATGCTTCCCAATCCAAGAGCGGCTCGGTCCATGAACACGAACTCCCGCGGCACGGTGACCCCACCCAGCTCCCTCAGGCGGGCATGGACCTTCGATGCCACCCGGGCCCCGTAGCGCGACCCCTCGTCCTGGATGACCCGCGGCCGGTTCTCGAGAAGGGGCGCATAGACGAAGGCAGCCCACATGTTGAGGGTATCGATCACCTCGTCGCTGAGGCCCGTGAACCCCCAGGTCTCGTAGGCGTGAACGGCGAGGTCGCGGTCGTCGTTGCCGAGCGCGTGATAGAGATCGATCACCCCGGTCACGAAACGTGGCGGAAAGATGCGGATACAGCCGAAGTCGAGCAGGTGAATGCCCATGTCGGGCCGTACCTTGTAGTTGCCCGGATGGGGGTCCCCGTGGATGACGCCGTAGCCGTAGAACGGCTCGTACCATGCCAGGAACATCGACATCGCAATCTCGTTTCGTAACCCGGCATCGGCTTCGGTCATCGACATCAGCGGCACCCCGTCGACCCAGTCCATGGTGATCAGGCGGTCGCTGGAAAGCTCGTCGATGACGTCCGGGACATTGACCCTGGACTGCTGCGCCAGGATGGCGCGGTAGAGCCGCTGGTGGCGCGCCTCCAGGCGGTAGTCGAGTTCCTCCCTCAAGCGCTCGGATATCTCCTCGTAGACCCGGCTCGGATCGATCGCCCTGTCATACCGGTGATAGATCGCGAACAGCACCTTCAGCTGCCTCAAGTCCGCCTCCACCGCCGACTGCATGTCGGGGTACTGGAGTTTGCAGGCCCGCTCGACGCCGTCCGGCGTGGTCGCCCGGTGCACCTGGCCTAGTGACGCGGCGGCCGATGCCTGGCGATCGAAGGACGTGAACTTCTTCTGCCAATCGGCGCCAAGTTCACCGGCCATGCGCCGGCGTACGAAAGGCCACCCCATGGCCGGCGCGTTGACCTGCAGCTTGGCGAGTTCCGTGGCGTACTCCGGAGGCAGGACATCGGGGATGGTGGCCAGAAGCTGCGCCACCTTCATCAGCGGCCCTTTCAGTCCGCCCAATGCGTTCTTGAGATTGACCGCCATCTCGGCGTTGTCAGAACGGCTCCCCAGGACGCGCCCGGTCATGGCCCGGGCGCCGACGCGGCCGACCGCCGCGCCGACCTTCGCGTAGCGCGCTGCCCGCCCGGTCAGCCGGTTGGTGTCCTTGAGGCTCCTGTCGGTCACGCCGCCAGTGCCTCGAGTTCGTCGATCATGTCGCTGATCGTCTCGAGCCCCCCTGCCCAGAATTCCCTTTGGGTCGCATCGAGTCCGAAGGGTGCGAGAAGTTCGCGATGATGTTTGCTTCCCCCCGCCTCCAGCATGGCCAGGAACTTTGTCTCGAAGGCGGTCATGCCCTGGCGATGGAGCACGTGAAGGGCGTTCACGAGACAGTCGCCGAAGGCATAGGCATAGACATAGAAGGGAGCATGGATGAAGTGTGGAATGTAGCACCAGAAACTGCGGTAGTCGTCGTCAAGACGCACGGCAGGTCCCAGGCTCTCGCGCTGCGTGGCCATCCACAGCTCGCCGATGTCGTCAGGGGTGAGTTCGCCCTCCGCCCGGGCGTCATGGAGCCGCATCTCGAAGTCGCAGAATGCAATCTGCCGCACCACCGTGTTCAGCATGTCCTCCACCTTGCCGGCGAGTATTCTCCTGCGGGTCCGGGGATCGTCCTCGCGCTCGAGGAGATGGCGGAAGGCGAGCTGTTCGCCGAACACCGAAGCCGTCTCGGCGAGTGTCAGGGGTGTCGGGGCCAGCAGCGGGCCCTGCGGTGCGGCCAGAACCTGATGGACGCCGTGGCCCAGCTCGTGGGCCAGCACCATCACGTCGCGCGTCCGTCCCTGGTAGTTGAGAAGGACGAAAGGATGGACTGCGGGGACGGTCGGGTGGGAGAACGCCCCGCCATCCTTTCCCGGCAGGACAGGGGCGTCGATCCACCGCTTCCGGAAGAAGTCCGCCGCGATATCGGCCATGCGGGGCGAGAATTCACCGAAGGCGTCGAGCACGATGTCACGGGCCTCGTCCCACCCGTAAGAGGGCTCATCCATGCCGGGCAGGGGCGCATTCCGGTCCCACCAGGCGAGCGTGTCACAGCCGAACCAGACGGCCTTGAGAGCATAGTAGCGGTGGGAAAGACGCGGATAGGCCTCGCGCACGGCGCAGATGAGGGCATCGACGGTCTCATCCTCGATCAGGTTGGCGACGTTGCGCGAGGAGATCGGCCGGGCGAACGACCTCCAGCCATCCTCGATCGCCTTCGTCTTGGCGAGCGTGTTGGTGACATGGGAAAAGAGCCTGGTGTTCTGGCGGAAGACGCGGGCGAGTTCCTGCGCCGTGCGTTGCCTGACCCCGGCGTCGGCCCAGGACAGACGGTCAAGCGCCTCTGCCTCCGACAAGTCCTCGCCATCGATCGAGAATGTCAGTGCGGCGATGGTCTGATCGAAGAGACGCACCCAGGCGCCACTCTGCACGACGGCGAGTTCGTTGAGCATCGCCTCGGCCTCGTCGGAGAGCTGGTGCGGCCTGAAGCTGCGCAGGGCCTCGAACCAGGTCCGGTAGCGCGCAATGTCCGGATCGCCGAGCAGTCGCTTCACCGCCTCCTCGTCAAGCCTGTTGATGTCCAGTCCCAGAAAGACGAGCGCCGTGTTGGCCTCCGTCAGCCGTTCCTGGACCATCTGATGGAATCTGGCGACACCGGCATCGTTCCTGTTGACGGCAAACAGCAGGTCGGCATAGCTCTCGACGCGGCCCATGCCTTCGACGAGAACCGCGTATCGCTCAATGAGATCGCCGAAGGCCTGCGTCGACAGCCCGGAAAGACGCCCTCGGTAGTCCCTGGCGAACGCCTCCGCCTCCCCGGAAAGCCTCTCGAGGGTTGCGGCAATTTCCGGATCATCCGGTCCGGAATAGAGATCCGAGAGATCCCAGCGGGGGAGAGTGGATGCCTCGATCACGCCTTGCATCCCTCAGGTTGCGGCTGCCATCCATATCCCCCGGAGCCGCGCCTGACAACGTCATTGCCGGCGCGGGGCAACCGGTCGATGTCCTTGGCGGTTTCTCGTCGGCATCATTATGATCCCTGCCTGTCCTGACGGATGGAGGCGACAATGCAGTACGACAGCTGGACCAGCATCCCTTCCATGTTCTTCGACATGGCAGGGCAATGTGCCGGCCGTCCCTTCCTGTGGGCCAAGGAAGACGGCACATGGCGCCCGCGAAACTGGGAGAATGTCGCAGAAGACGTGCGCAGGCTTGCTGCCGGACTGGTGGCCCTCGGGCTGCAGCCAGGTGACCGGGTCGTCCTGGCGTCGGAGAACCGGCCGGAATGGGCGATTGCCGATCTTGCCGTCATGGCGGCAGGCGGCATCACCGTTCCCGCCTACACGACCTACACCCGCGAACTGCACGAACACGTCATGAAGGACAGCGGTGCGACGATGGCGTTCGTCTCCGGTGAAGGGCTGGCCAGCACATTCCTTCCCGCCGCCGCCGCCGCGGATGTCGCCTGCGTCATCGCCATGGATACGGTCACGGCCACCGGCGACGTCAGGGTGATTCCGTGGTCCGATGCCTCGGCCGACGATACGGCCGAGGTGGAGTCGCGAATCGCGGCCATCGAGCGCAAGGACACGTCGTGCCTGATCTACACGTCGGGAACGGGAGGCCTCCCCAAGGGGGTCATTCTCTCCCACCACGCCCTCTTGTCGAACCTCAAGAGCATCTGGCTGGGTGTCAGGCCCATGCTTTCGAAGCTGGACACCTTTCTTTCCTTCCTGCCGCTCTCGCATGCCTATGAGCACACGGCTGGCTTCTTCTTCCCGATCTCGATCGGTGCGGAGATCCGCTACGCCGAAGGCGTCGACACGCTCATCACCAACATGCCCGAGGCGCGCCCCACCATCATGACCTGCGTCCCGAGGCTCTACGAGGTGATGCGTCAGCGCATTCTCGCCGGCGTAACTCGACAGGGCGGCATGAAGAAACGACTCTTCGAGAAGGCCGTCGAACTGGGAAGCCGGCGCTTCAGGGGTGAGTCGCTGGGTCTGTTCGAACGTCTCCAGGACCGCGTGCTCGACAAGCTCGTCCGCGACAAGGTGCGCGACCGTTTCGGCGGCCGCCTCACGGCCATGGTTTCGGGAGGCGCCGCCCTCAATCCGGATGTCGGAACGTTCTTTTCGGCTCTCGGTCTCACGCTTCTCCAGGGTTATGGCCAGACCGAGGCCGCACCGGTTGTTTCCTGCAATCTTCCCGAACACACCAAGATGGCGAGCGTGGGGAGACCGCTCCCGGAAGTCGAGGTCCGGATTGCCGATGACGGCGAGATTCTCGTTGCCGGCGGCCTCCTCATGGACGGGTACTGGAACAACCCGCAAGCCACCAGCGAAGTGCTGAAGGATGGCTGGCTCCATACCGGCGATATCGGTGAATTCGACGATGACGGCTTCCTCACCATCACCGACCGCAAGAAGGACATCATCGTCAATTCCGGGGGTGACAACATCGCGCCACAGCGGGTGGAAGGCATCCTCAACCTGGAGCCGGAGATCGCCCAGTGCATGGTGGACGGCGACCGGCGGCCCCATCTCGTGGCTCTCGTGGTGCCCGATGAGACCTGGCTCGCCGGGTTCGCCCGCGAAAAGGGCCTTGACGCCGATCTCGCCAGCCTTGCCGGCCATGACGCCCTCGACACCGCCGTCAAGGAGGCCGTGGACCGTGCCAACGCGAACCTCTCGCCCATCGAGAAGGTCAGGCGCATCATGGTGGCGCCGGAACCCTTCACGGTGGAAAACAGGTTGATGACCCCAACCCTCAAGATCCGCCGTCACGTCGTTCGCGAGCGCTTCGGCGCCCGTCTCGATGCCCTCTACGGGTGATGCCGGTCGCGGCTGATCCCGTCCATCCCTGAAGAAGGAACACGTTTATGAACCGCTCATTCGAAGGCGTGGCACTGATCGTCGGTGCCGGTGAAGGTCTTGGCGCCGGTCTGGCGCGCCAGTTTTCGTCAGCAGGCATGAAGGTTGCAGTCGCCTCGCGCGATTCCGACCATGCGGAACGTGTCGCCACCGGGGTCGCCGGGGTCACAGGCGGCGACGTCAGGTCCTTTGCCTGCGATGCCACCAGGGAGGCGGATGTCGCCGGTCTCTTCGCTGCGGTCACGGGCGAACTCGGCGCACCGTCACTCGTGGTCTACAACGCCAGCGGGTTCCTGAGAAAATCGATTCTCGACATCGAGGCAGAGGAACTCACCCGGCAGTGGCAGGTCACCTGCCTCGGCGCCTTCATGGTCGGCCGCGCCGCTGCGGTGGCCATGGTGGAACGGGGCAACGGGACCCTGATCTTCACCGGCGCGACCGCCTGCTACAAGGGGTCGTCACACTTTGCCGGTTTCGCGGTGGGCAAGTTCGGTCTGCGGGCCCTGGCGCAGTCCATGGCACGCGAACTCGGACCGGCCGGCGTTCACGTGGCCCTGGTCAACATCGACGGCCAGATCAACGGCCCACAGCACGCCCATGAGGTCCCCGAAAGGGGTCTCGACACGCTGCTCGATCCCGATGCCATCGCCAGCACCTATCTCGATCTTCACGGCCAGCATCCGACCGCCTGGAGTCACGAGCTCGATCTGCGCCCCGCTGTCGAGCGCTGGTAGCGCGTCACCAGGTCTCACCGCGCGCCGCGGCTTCGGCGGCGCGGCGTTTCTCACCGGCTTCGAACTCGGCCACCTTCTCAGGCGATGCCTTTTCCTGGTGGCGCTCCTTGTAGTCGCCATAGGGCATGCCATAGACGACCTCGCGCGCCTCGTCGTAGGACATCGCGATACCACGATCCTCGGCCTCGGCCCGATACCATTTCGAGAGGCAGTTGCGGCAGAAGTCCGCCAGGTTCATGAGATCGATGTTCTGGATCCCCGGCTTGCGCTGGAAGTGATCGCGCAACCGGCGAAAGACGGCGGCCTCGATTTCGGTACGTGTGGTCTCGTCCATGCGTCACCCTCCAGGTATAGGCAACCGTTGATAGAGCGTGTCGTCGGCAAGCAGCGGCCGCAGGATGTCGGCGACGATATCGGCCCATGCTTCGGCACCGCTTTCATCGGCAATGAGATCCTGGCGGATCTCGAACTGGACGGCCGGCCGCCCGTCGCGGCTCGCATGATGGGGCATGCTGTAGCCGCGTGGTTCGAGGGCCGAATAGGGTTCATTGTCCCCGACCACAAGGTCGCCGCGCTGCCTCAGGGCGTCCAGGGCCGGCAGGGCCATGCGTCCGTCCCGCTCCCACAGGACACCGATGTGCCATGGCCGCAATTCTCCGTTGAGAGACGGGGTGAAGCTGTGCATGAAGATCACGGCGGGCGGTCTCCAACGTCCCTCGATACCGCTGATCATGCGCGATGCGGCTTCGTGGTAGGGCGCAAAGCAGTGCCGGATGCGATCCTCCACATCCTGCGGGGTCGCCTTCCGGTTGCCCGGAACGCCGGTCCCGTCACTTGTTTCGGGTACGGACTGCACGTCCCACAGGTACCGGTTGCAGTCGATCACCAGGCGCGAGAACCCCGACAGCACCGCCGGTGCGTCAAGCAGGCGGGCAAGGCGCCGCGTCACCGCCGCAGCCCCGATGTCCCAGGCGATATGGCGTTCAAGTTCACCGCCCGGCAGACCGAGCGAATCAAGGGCGGCCGGCACCAGGTTGCTTGCATGATCGCACAGCAGAACCGCCGATGCCGCACCCCGGGCGTTGACGATCTCGACGGCAGGCGGATCGTCGGGGCCCAGAAAACTGTGACCGTTGAATGCGGGCGGGTGATGCCGTGAGTGTTCCGCAGACATGGATCGTGACCTATATCAGGCAGCGAACGCGTTCAAGGGAACATGCTATGGTGACGGGCATCGCAGGCCGTTTCCGGAACCAGAGCCCATGAGGGTCGCCACCATTCTGGCTCTTCTCGGCATTGCCCTCCTTTCCGGGCTGGCGGCATGGGCAGCCCTGCTCGTCATCCCCGCCTGCGGTCTGGACCTCGGCCCGTTTGGCCGGCTGGATCACTGCCCTCCTGCATCCGGAAGGTCGGCGGAGCTCATCACGCAGATCGAGCGCCAGGCCCTTCTCACGGACCGGCTCAACGGTCTGCAGCGCCAACTCGCCATGCTTCCCGACTGCCCTCCTCCGCCTCCCCCACCAGAACCCTCCCCCGATCCCGACCGGCTCGATGCCGAGAAATGGCAGGAAAGCGACATCACTCTCCTTGATGGATGCTGGTCCCTGGCGTCCGACTACACCCTCCAGGATGTCGACACCGGTGAGATGGTGGATGTGGATTCGTGGGAGATGTGCTTCGACAGCCATGGCCAGGGCAACCAGGAACTTGTGTTTTCCGACGGCGCCACCTGTTCCGAACCGGTTACGGCGAGTTTTCTCGAAGACGGCCGCCTGCGCATCGAAGATGATGGAGATGTCGACTGCTCTGATGGGTTTTACATCTATCGGCGCATCATGACGTGCCACCTGGAAGCCGGCGGCGAAGCCGCTTGCCAGAGCCGGCAACCGGAAGGCGGCGGCAGGAGCGATGTCCGCATTGTCCGGCGCACATCGCCCTAAAGTGGCCCACCCTCTGTTGCCTCACCAAGCGGCCCCGTGCAACAAGGCCCTCATGATCGATGATCCGCGATCGTTTCTGGTGTCGCTCTTCGATACGGCCGTGGGGGCAGCACGAGCCGACCGGTGCCTGGAAGGCGTCCTGCCGCCACCGGTTGCCGGACGAACGGTCGTTGTGGGTGCGGGCAAGGCAGCATCGGCCATGGCCGCCATAGTCGAGTCCCGGTGGTCAGGCCCCCTCGAGGGAATCGTCGTTACGCCTTATGGCCACAGTGCCGATACCCGGCGCATCGAGACGGTCGAGGCTTCTCACCCGGTACCGGACGAGGCCGGTCTCGACGCGGCCCGGCGCATTCTCGACCTCGTTCGCGGACTTGATGCGGGAGACCGCGTGCTGGCCCTCATCTCCGGCGGCGGATCGTCGCTACTCGTGGCGCCGGCGCCGGGCCTGACACTGGCTGACAAGCGGGCCGTGAACGAAGGGTTGCTGCGGTCCGGTGCAGCCATCGACGAAATGAACTGCGTGCGCAAGCATCTCTCGGCCGTCAAGGGAGGCAGGCTTGCCGCGGCCTCCTGGCCGGCCGAGGTCATCACCCTCGCCATCTCGGATGTCCCGGGCGACGATCCCGCGGTGATCGCCTCGGGACCCACTGTGGGTGACCCCGGAACCAGCCACGATGCCCTCGCCATTCTCGAGCGCTACCGCCTCGATGTGCCGGGTTCGGTCAGGGCCTGGCTGGAGAGTCCGGCAAGCGAGACGCCCAAGCCCGGCGACGGCGCTCTCGACCGCTCGTCCTTCACCATACTCGCCAGAGCAAGGGACGCCCTCGAAGCGGCAGCCGGACACGCTGTCAGTCGGGGCGTCGGTGTCACCCTTCTCGGTGACAATCTCGAGGGCGAGGCCAGCACCCTTGGTTGCTGCCATGCAGGCCTGGCGCGGAACATCGCCGCAAGTCCGCTCCCCCGGCCACACGTGATCCTCTCGGGCGGCGAGACAACCGTGACCCGAACCGGCACCGGAACGGGCGGCCGCAATCAGGAGTACCTCCTGGCCCTCGCCGTCGCCCTAGCCGGCGAGGACGGCATCCATGCGCTGGCCTGCGACACCGACGGCATTGACGGCAGCACCCCGGCCGCCGGCGCCGTGATCGATCCCGGGACCCTGGACCGCGCCCGCCGCTGCGGCCTGCAACCGGCAGAGGTGCTGGCCGCACAGGACAGCGGTCACCTCTTCCATCAGCTTGACGGCCACATTGTCACCGGACCGACACGTACGAATGTCAATGATTTCCGCGCCATTCTCATCACGTGATCTCCAGGGGGACGCCATGAACCGAAATCGGCAGACCAAGATCGTGGCAACACTGGGGCCGGCCACTTCGTCCCATGACACCATCGCAGCTCTCTTCGAGGCCGGAACGGACGTCTTCCGCTTCAACATGAGCCACGGCGACCGCGATCAGTGGCGGCAGTGGTGGCAGACCTTGAGGAAACTCGAGACATCATCGGCCCGGCCCGTGGGCATGATTGCCGATCTTCAGGGGCCGAAGCTGCGAATCGGGGAGTTCCGTGATGCGAGCGTCGCCCTTGAACGAGGCCAGGAGTTCCGCATCGATCTCGATCCGAAGCCCGGTGACAAGGCGCGTGTCGGGACTCCCCATGCGGAGATCTTCGCCACCGTGCGTGAGGGTGACACCATCCTTCTCGACGACGGCAAGGTGATGCTCCGGGTCACTGCATGCGGCAATGACCACGTCACGACGGCAGTCGAAGCCGGGGAAGGCCTCTCCGATAACAAGGGTCTCAATCTTCCCGGAGTCCGGCTCCCTATCGCTGCCCTGACGCCCAAGGACAGGGACGATCTTGCCTTTGCCCGGGAACTCGGCGTCGAGTGGATTGCGCTTTCCTTCGTGCAGCGCCCCGATGACATTACCGAGGCGAGGACGCTTGCCGGTGACGGTGTCAACATCATCGCCAAGCTGGAGAAGCCCGCGGCCATCGACAGCCTCGAAGGAATTGTCGACCTCGCCGACGGCATCATGGTGGCCCGCGGCGACCTTGGTGTGGAACTCAGGCCCGAAGAGGTCCCTGGTGTCCAGAAACGGGTTATCCGCATGTGCCGGGAAGCGGGCAAGCCCGTGATCGTTGCCACGCAGATGCTGGATTCTATGGTGTTCGCACCGTCGCCCTCCCGCGCCGAGGTGACCGACGTGGCGACCGCCGTCTATGACGGTGCAGACGCCCTGATGCTCTCCGGAGAAACCTCCGTGGGCGCCTTCCCGGTGGATGCCGTTTCCATGATGGACCGCATCATGTCGACGGTTGAACAGGACCCGTTCTATGACCCCCAGGCCGGCGCGCCGGAAGCCACCGGGGCCGACGCCATCTCGGTGGCGGCGCGCCAGGTTGCCGGGACACTGGGCGCCAGCGCCATCGTCACCTATTCGGTGTCGGGAAAGACGACGCTACGGGCATCGCGCGTCAGACCCGAGGTGCCGATCCTGGGCCTGACGCCGAGCATCACGGCCGCCCGGCGCCTCGCCCTCGCATGGGGCGTGCACTCGGTTCACACGGACGATGCAAGTTCATTCTCAGGAATGGTGGAACGGGCCTCGATCCTCGCCACACGGGAGGGGTTCGCGCGAAGCGGGGAGAGTATCGTCATCATGGCCGGAGTCCCCTTCGGCACCCCGGGCGCGACCAACACTCTTCATGTCGCACAACTCGACTGACGAAACCGCCAAGGGCGGCAGCGGCGAGGGCAAACTTCAAGCCCGACATGCCGGGCCCTGGCAGCGTACACCGAAGCTCCGGTCAACCAAGCCCGGTCTTCGTCCTGGCCTGCCTCATCGGTTCGGCACGCCGTATCCGGACTCCCCGGGTCTCATGTGCTGGCTCACCAGGTCGTAGGTCGAAGGGATCGGGGAGGAATCCAGCTCCCGGACGAGCTTAGACAGCAGGAAGAATATGTGCTCGACCGCATTGGTGATTTCCACGATGCGAACGCGTTCCGCTTCATCGAGGGACTGTTCCCTCTTCCAGTAGGTGCTGCGCATGCTTGACATCAAGCTACTGCGATCGCCGGTCAGAGTCCTCACGATCGGCCACAATTCGTCGTCACCGCTCTCAAGCGCGTGGAGCAGGGACAGGAACACCGCGTCGACGCCCTCGCAGATGCTGGTTTGAAGAGCCCTGTCGTCGGGTCGGTCGGGCAGAGCCTGCAACATCCCACAAAGATCGGCCACCTGTTCTTCCAACCAGGAAAGAAGCTTCTGGCGGGTCAGCATGGAACTGTGATCCTCGACGCTCTGCATGGGGTGGTGACCGACGGATTCGACCAGAAACCCCTCGATCTCCGAGAGCAGGTGACGCGTCGCTTCGTGCAGACCGTCCACCCTGTCTCCCTGTCGCACCTTCTCGAAGTAATGCGTCAGGATTTCGAACACGCGCCGCTGCTCGAGGTCGATCAGCGCCAGTGCGCTTTCGACGTCGGAGAGGGCGTGGTCGTGAATGAACTTCGTCCGTGACGTCTCCTCCTCGGTTGTGGGGGGCCACAAGCGTTCCAGCAACCGGACCGACGGGTTCAGGGTGAGGATCATGAACGGGGTGCAGAACAGCGGGATCATGACGACGCAGAGAGCCAGCTGCTGGCCCAGACTCATGTCAAACGAGAACGCCAGCGCCTTCAGCAGCGGAACATCGAAGTAGATCTCGATGCAAAACACCGCAACCAGCGCCGGACTGCTCAGCCCGTTGACGAGAACCTGGTAGATCGCGACCTGACGGGCCCGTCCTGTGAGGCCCGCCGACAACACGAGCAAGGCCACGCTGGCGCCGAGAACGCAGCCGTAAATCAGCATGATCGTCTGATCGATCGTGATGACGCCGAGAGTCGCCACGCTCACGGCGACCACGCAGACCACGATTACCGACTGTACGATGACCGTCAGAATCGCGCCGATCAGGAAAGCGAGAACCAGCGAGCTTTCCATCGATTCGACCATCCCGCTGAACCAGGGCTCGTCCGCCAGGGGCGCCACCGCCTGCTTGAGCAGAACAAGGCCGAGAACGATCATGGCGCCACCGAAGAACGATGCCGCGACGGGTCTGTAACGCGACAGCCGCTCGCTGATCATGGCCACGCCGGCGATACCGAGGACACACATCGAAATCAGCTCGATGTCGAATGTCACCACCAGCACCAGCAGCGTGACGCCGATGTTGCCGCCGATGAGGACGATGAGCGCCCCTCTTGTCGAGATCAGGCCCGACCTCAGCATGCTGACGAGGATGAAGGTGAGCGCGGTCGAATTCTGCGTGACTGTGCCGGCCAGTGCCCCCCACGAGAACCCGCTCAGCCCGTTTTCGGTCCAGCGATGGGCAATCATCCGCAGGCGGCGGCTGGCGAGGGTTCTCAGGTTGTCCGTGAGCAGCCACATGCCGACGAAGAAGAGGCCGAGGCCTCCCGCCAGGCCTGCGACGATCTCAATCAAGGAACAGACTCGTCAGCCGGATTCCGATCCATGAGCAGGCGCACATCAACGAACTCCAGCAGTCATCCCGACACCAGCGGGGCGATTGTGGCCGCACCGCACCCGAGCCGCCTGCCCGTCAAAACGTGCGACGCATCGACGCTCTGCCGACACGTCTCAGTCGAAAGGCGCGACAGGGTCAGCGGCCAGAGCTGCGAGATGTCAGCGTGTCGCGACATTGTGACACTTTCGTGAATGTGCAAACCAGCCCCCGCCGAGGATCGCGGGGGATTGCGGTCTGAGTCTGCGGAGGAGCGCCGGGACACGATTTCGGCGAGCGGGCAAGAGCGCTCTGCGGGCACCGCCACGATGGACGCGGCGCACTCGCTCCAACTCTCCAACAGAGCCCTGGCAGGCAGCCGAACAGCGAAATCTTGGCCGCATTCTAGTGCGGAATGGCACCCGGCAGGGTCGAAAGGTCCGGGGTCGTGACCAGCAGCGCATCGGGGCCTATGACGACATCGCTGTTCTTGTCGGGATAGGGCAGTCTGGAAAGGAAGTGCTGCATGCAGGCGACACGGGCCCGCTTCTTGTCATTGGACTTGATGATGACCCAGGGTACGGCTGCCGTGTCGGTGTAGAAGAACATCGCCTCCTTCGCCTGGGTATAGGCATCCCACTTGGCACGTGATTCACGGTCGACCGGCGAGAGCTTCCACTGCTTCAGCGGGTCGTTCAGACGGGCATTGAAGCGCCGGGACTGCTCGGTCCTGGTCACCGAAAACCAGTACTTGAAGAGCCTGATCCCGCTGTTGACCAGCATGCGCTCGACCTCCGGGCACTGGCGCGTGAACTCGAGGTATTCCCGGTCTGTACAGAAACCCATGACACGCTCGACTCCGGCACGGTTGTACCAGGACCTGTCGAACATGACGATTTCGCCGGCGGTGGGAAGGTGGGCGATGTAACGCTGAAAATACCACTGGCCGCGTTCGCGTTCCGTCGGTTTGTCGAGCGCGACGACCCGGGCTCCCCGGGGATTGAGGTGTTCCATGAACCTCTTGATGGTGCCGCCCTTGCCGGCTGCGTCGCGACCCTCGAAGAGAACGACGATCTTCTGCCCCGATTCCTTGACCCACCTCTGGACCTTGAGAAGCTCGACCTGAAGCTCCGCCTTGCGCCTCTCGTAGGTCTTGCGGTCTATCCGCGTGTCATAGGGATAGATGTTCTCGCCGGCTTCCGACTTGCGTTGCTCCATGCCGCTTGCGGTTCCGTCTGCCGTCATGTCCCCGTCCCTCATACGTTGTCCCCGGTTGATCGCCACCTCGCCCCGTACCGGCCGACAACATTGTTGTCATGATGCGCCAACATGATGACACTGTCGATTCGCGGACCCCTCGGGAGGACGGCATCATGGAGAACCTCGATTTCGGCAGGCCGGGACGGTTCTACAAGGGCAACATCCACACCCACAGCACCTCATCGGACGGCCGCCTGGCCGCGCGTGACGTCTGCCGGGCCTATCGCGAAAAGGGATACGATTTCCTCGTCCTGACCGATCATTTCATCGAGGTCTACGGGTTCAACGTCACGGACACGCGGCCCTTCCGGACCGGCGATTTCACGACCATCATCGGCGCCGAACTGCATGCCCCCGAAACCGAGGCCGGGGAGATCTGGCACATCAAGGCCGTCGGCCTTCCTCTCGATTTCGAGGCGCTGCGCGAGGACGAGACGGGTCCCGAGGTCGCCCGGCGGGCCTGGGAGGCGGGCGCCTTCATCGGCATGGTGCATCCGACATGGTACGGACTCACCCAGGGCGACGCCCACAGGCTTCCCTTCGCTCACGCGGTCGAGGTTTACAATCACGGATCGGAGATTGAGGTCGACCGGGGATACAGCTGGGCCTTTCTCGATGTCCTGCTCAACGAGGGCTGGCGTCTTTCGGGCTATGCCGTCGATGACGCCCACAAGCTGGTCGACGACTGGCTCGGCGGCTGGGTCATGGTGCAGGCCGAAGACAACGACCCCGATGCCCTGCTCGCCTCCCTCAAGGCGGGCCGCTACTACTCGAGCCAGGGACCGGACTTTCACGACATTGCCGTCGTGAACGGCCACATCGACGTCCGCTGCACCCCGGCGCGGCGCATCTCCGTCCAGGGCAAGGGATCGCGTGCCGACCATGTCGACGGCGACGGCCTCACCAGCGCCCGGTTCGACACCTGGCGCTTCCGCAACAGCTGGTTCCGCGTCACCGTCACCGACGACGCCGGCAAGCAGGGCTGGTCCAACCCCTACTGGCTCGACTGATCACCTCTGCGGCGATGGCCCGCCGGATTCCAGGCTTCCCTTCGGGCGATGATGGCTCAGCGCGCCTGACGCACCCCAGCGATGTCACCGCACCTGCCGAGCGTCCTGGCGCCCCATCAGGGGACGCCATCTCCGTCCGGTTGAGCTTCACCTGTTCCCGGTCTCAGATCGCCTCGCGATGCGCCGAAGGGAAAGGCATTTGCACATAGGGGCAACACCCGGACTGCGCACGTCCTGAACGGCACTTCGGATCGCCCAGGGTCGACGCGGTGGCGCCGAGCGGGGTTCCCTTTCTGTCGGCTGAAAAACTCACGGCGATCCCGGGTGCCAGATGCTGCGCCGAAGGCGCGGCCGCGCTCATCAACTCAATACCCCCTGCCGGCACGCATGCCGGTGCCGGCCGGTAAGGCCTAGTCCGTCGACTGGGAACGGACGTCTTCTCGGGACACTCCGCTGTCCGACCGGCACGCCGACCAGGGAGACCATCGTTCTGCCACGCTGACGCCCCGGCCCCGTTCGCCCCGAGTTTGGCGGATAAGTCCGTCATAGACTAACATTCCGACAGAGCCGCCCGTTTGTTACCGACCAACGCAGAAACATTGCCTGATCAAGTTCAGCGTGTTTCGGAAACGGAGGGACAATCATGAATGCACCTGTCAAGATCAACGGCACTTGCCGCCGCTTCACGCGGCCTGTGATGTACTCCGCCGCCGTGGCGGCGCTGACATTGGGGTTTCTTGGAACCACACATGCTACCGAAGATCTCAACGTCATCGGATGGTGCGACATCACCGATCCGAAGCTGAATGGTCCGTTCGAAGAGGCCTTCGACGTTCGCATCAACGTCAAGACTCACGAGGACCCTGCCGTCGCCCAGACAATCATCGAGCAATCGGCGCCGGGCGATTGGGACGTCTTTCACACAGACGCAACGCTGGTTCCAACACATGTCGAAGCCGGCCTGCTCGCCGAACTCGATCCCGCAGACTTTCCGCTTGACGACATCTTCCCGCAGGTCTTGAGACGCGATCTCCATTTTGTCGACGGCAAGCTCTATGCGGTGCCGGATGTCTTTGGCTGGAACACGGTCGCCTACAACAGCGAACGCGTCGATCCCGAAGATATCAAGAGCTACAACGTCGCGTGGAACCCGGACTACGAAGGCCGCATCGCCGTGTGGGATTTCTATGTGCAGATCATGCAGAACGTGGGACTCGCGATGGGTCTGGCTCCCGACGAGATCACGATGGAAAACCTGCCGGAGGTCGAGGAGAAGTTGCTTGCCATGAAGAAGAACGTCGGCGTGATCGGTGACGTGGCGACGGTTCAGACCGCACTCGCGACCGGCGATGTCGACATCGTCCTGGGGGGAGGCCAATGGATCGTAACAGGTCTGCAGGACGAGAATCCGGCGCTTGACTGGATCGTCCCCGAGGAAGGCGGGATCTTCTATCTCGAAAGCGTCGGTGTCGTTGCGTCATCGCAGAAGCAGGACCTGGCGAGGGAGTACGTCAAGTACCTGATCAGCGCCGCCGGACAGGGGCGTTTCGCGATGAACTCCTGCGGCATGGCGATGCCGGCCAACTCCATGGCGGAACTTTCCGACGAAGAGCGGGTCATCTTGCGTTGGGACCAGAAGGACCAGTTTCTGCAGGCCTCGCACATCAACCACTATTACGATCAGGAACTCGACTCGGCCATGATCGACGCCTGGGCACGGTTCCTGCAGCACTAGTCAGCGATGCGAACCTGACCGGACCCGCGTCACTCCTTGGCGATGGAGCCTGAAACGGAGCAACGCGGGTCCGGACGCCGCGACATGCGCGGTCCAGACTTCGACTCCACGTCCGATGCGGCGGGCAGGCGGTTCACCCTGCGCTGGAACCTCAAGGGCTGGGGCTATGTCGTCCCGGCCCTTGCCTGGACGATGACATTCTTTGCGGCCCCCTTTGTTCTCATGGCCTGCTACAGTCTCTGGCGCTTCGAGGGGGGCAAGGTCGTTCCCGTGTGGACCCTGGAGAACTACGCGGCTTTCCTGGCGCGTCCACACTTCAACCAGGCGCTGATCAATTCTCTCGAGGTGACCTCCCTGACAGTCGCCCTGAGCGTGCTCCTCGCCTATCCCCTGGCCTGGATTCTCGCCTTCAAGGTGCCCCGGCGCTGGCAGAGCGTTGCCCTGGTTCTTGCGGTGCTGCCGTTCTGGACGTCCTATCTCGTGCGCTCCTACAGCTGGCTTCTGGTGCTGTCAGACAGGGGAGTCATCAACAGCGCGCTTCTCGCCGCCGGCATTGTCGAAGCCCCTCTGGAACTCGCGCACAACCGTGGCGCAACGGTGCTGGGATTTACCCATTTCTTCACCATGCTGCTGACGCTGACCATCTTTGCCAGCCTGGTGCAGATCAATCCCCACTACCACACGGCCGCGGCGGACCTCGGCGCATCGCGTCTCAGGATCTTTCTGAGAATCACGCTCCCGCTCAGCCTGCCCGGCGTCATCGTTGGCGCCTTTCTCACATTCGTCGTGGCGATCGGGGACTTCATCACCCCGCAGATTCTCGGGGGCGGAACGGAACTCCTGATGCCGCAGGCAATCATGCTCCAGATCAGCCGCTATGTGAATCTGCCAATGGCATCGACCATGAGCCTGATCCTGATGATCGTCGTATCGATGGTCTTCTTTGCCTGCGCGCGCTGGCTCAGAATCCGGAACTAGGCATGTCCGCTGACGGAAAGAAGACCCTGACGAAGCTCGCCGTGGTGGCCTATGTCGCGCTTCTCTACGGCTTCATCTTCCTGCCCGTTCTCGTGCTGGTCATCTTTTCGTTTCAGGACGGAAAACTCCCCGTACCGCCGTGGCGGGGATTCACCTTCGATTGGTATGACGCGCTGTTCGCCAACAAGCGCCTCATGGACAGTCTCGCCAACTCGGCCGTGGTGGCGCTGGCGTCGGCCGCCGCATCGACAGCGCTGGGTTTCCTCGCGGCCTATGGTCTTGCACGACATCGCCTGCCCGGTGGTCCGCTGATCCAGTGGCTGCTGGTGTTGCCGCTGTTCGTTTCCTACCTCGTCATCGGCATGGGCCTGTTGCTGCTCCTGCGGGAACTCGAAATCTCGAAGTCGCTGGTCACAGTCGCGATCGGCCATCTCGTGATCAACATGCCGCTCGCCTTTGCGGTCATCTACGGCCAGATGGGCGACCATCAGGCCTACGCGGAACGGGCGGCAAGGGACCTCGGAGCGACGGATTTCGTGGTGCTGTGGAGAATCACCATTCCCATGCTATGGCCAGCCATGTTCGCCGCCTTCGCCCTGACGTTCACGTTCTCCTGGGACGAGTTCATCATCGCGTTCCTGTTGAGCGTCTTCGACGTCACGTTGCCCGTAGAGCTCTGGAGTCTCCTCCGCAGGGGCCTCAATCCGCAGGCCAACGCGGCCGGTTCCCTTGTGTTCACCGTGTCCATCGCGGTCCTGGTCGTGGCGCTGCTGGTGTTTCGACTCAACCGGAAGAAAGTTGCGCAGGACAGAGTTCGATGACCGAGCCCCACGTCACGCTGTCGAACATATCCAAGAGCTACGGCGGCGTCCCGGCCGTTCGCGACGTCAGTTTCATGATCGGGCGCGGTGAGTTCGTCGTCCTCCTGGGGCCCTCGGGAAGCGGCAAGACGACCTTGCTGTCAATTCTGGGAGGGTTTGTCGAACCGACTTCGGGACGCGTCGCGATTGGCGATGTGGATGTGACACGCACCCCGCCCGCACGACGTCCGACTTCGACCGTCTTCCAGGACTATGCCCTGTTTCCCCACATGAACGTCGCAGGGAACATCAGCTTCGGGCTCGAGATGCGAGGCCTGACGCGGCCCGAACGCAACGCCCGGGTGTTCGAGGTCCTCGCGATGGTCGGGCTTTCCGGCTTCGAGCAACGCCGGGTGAACCAGCTTTCCGGGGGACAGCGCCAACGGGTCGCGCTGGCCCGCGCGATCGCTGTGCGCCCCGAAGTCCTTCTTCTCGACGAGCCCCTTGGCGCACTGGATCTCAATCTGCGGCGCCAGATGCAGGACGAACTGGTCGGCCTGCAGCGCAGGCTCGGTACGACCTTCGTCCACGTCACGCACGACCAGGACGAGGGCATGAGCATCGCCGACAAGGTGGTGGTCCTGAACAACGGCCGCATCGAAGATTGCGGGTCTCCTGACCGCGTCTATCTCAACCCCGCAACATTGTTCACGGCGACATTCATGGGCGAAAGCAACATCGTGAAGGGCCGCGTCACGGATACGTCAGGTGGAAGCGCGAAGGTGGCGACACCCCTGGGTGACCTCACGACAGACGGCGCGGCATCGCAAGGATACGACATCCACGTTTCGATACGGCCGGAGCACATTCTCCTTGAGGCCGGCGAGGACACCGAAAGCCTGGGACGCGCCGTCCTGATCGACAGCGTCTTCCAGGGAGCGCACCACCGCTGCCGGGCGAGAACCACCGGACGAGAGAACGTCGAACTGCTGATTTACGTTCCGGTCGAGCGGGCTGTCGCCGTGGGCGACGAAGTCGACGTCCACGCCCGCCGACATCGCATTGTTCTGCTGACTGACTGAGGAGGTTCGAAGGATGGTCAAGGGATACTTCCCGCAGGAAGAGTACGAAACCCGCTGGGGCCGCGTTCACGAGGAACTGAAGAGCCGCGGGCTCAAGGCGGCGGTCGTGTGGAGCCGGTCCGTCCAGAGCCATGATCAGGCCGGCGACGTCCTCTATCTCACCAACTACTACGCCCCGGAAGCGTCACCCGACACCCATGGCCGTCACGCGTGGGGCTGTTATGCCGTGATCCTTGAGCCAGGCGAGACGCCCGAACTGGTTGCCGAAGCGGGAGACTCGCGCGACGAGCTTCTTGCCACCGATCGGGTGTCGCGTCACTGGAACGTCGTCGAAGGTGTCGCTGAACGCCTCGTTGCCCGTCGGATCGGAGGCGCTGTCGCCTTCACGGGCACAACGATCCTGCCCCATCGCTACGGCCGCGAGCTGATGGAGCTGACACCGGGAATTGACTGGCGAGAGGAAGACGACCTTGTCCTCACCGTGCGCCGGATCAAGAGTCCGCGCGAACTTGCGTGCATGCGCGAAGGCGGAGCCAACGGGGCGGCCGCACTCGATTTGCTCATGAAGGAACTGGTGTCCGGAAGAACGGAACGCGACGCGGTCGGTGAGGCGATCCGCGAACTGTGTCGGCGCGGCAACGGCGGCTCCTACATCTCCGTCAACCACGGGGATACCATCGGATTCTGGTGCCGCGATCCCTTGCTGGGCCGCGGTGGCGACGCGCCGGTCGAAGGCGACCTCGTTCGCGCCTGGATGGACACGAACTTTCAGGGCTACTGGTTCGACCATGGCCGCACGGCGGTCGCCGGATCGTCCCCGACCGGAGAGCAGAGGCGGCTGATCGAGGACTGTGCGTCCATCATCGAGAAGACAGTCGCATCCGTACGTCCTGGCGCCACCGGCGATCGGATCGCGGAGGTCGCGCGGGCCGCTGTCGCGGATGTCGGAGGCGATCAGGGCACAACCAGCCAGATCTACTCCGTGGTGGCCCACGGAACCGGGCTCTACTGGGAGCCTCCGTTCATCAGCCTGGAGAGGGAAAACCCCGGCGTGGAGATCGAGGCCTCCATGGTGATGGGGGTCGAGTACTTCCTGTCGCGTCCCGGCGTCGGAACGGCCGGCATAGAGGAGAACTTCATCGTCGGACAGGATCGCAACGAGAGCATCACCAACCTGCCCATGATCGGATGGTAGAATCACGGTGCTGCCCGCGAGACGCGTGAGGCAGCCGGCAAGGCGAAGGTCCTGCGCTCTCTGCGCCCATCCGGCCCGGCGAATCAAGGCCCGAATGGCCGATCCTTCCAGACCTTTCCAATCCGTCAGTCGAGAACCCGTTCGAGGGCGGCAAAGAGACGGTCGACGTCCTCGTCGGTGTTGTAGAGATGGGGCGTCACCCGCATCGACGCCCCCCTGACGCTGATATGGACCCGCTCGGCGGCGAGCGCGGAGAGGAGCCCTGCCGGCAACTCGCCATTCGGGAAACGCAGACCGAGGAAATGCCCGGCGCGAAGGGCAGCGGGCGCCGAGCTGAGGCCGAGACGCGTGGCACGGGCCGCGATGTCCGCGGTCCGACGGGCGAGGGTCGCCTCGATGGCCCCGACTCCCCACGCGAGGATCTGCTCGAGCGCAGCATTCAGCATCGGGACCAGGATGAAGTTCGAGCGCTCCCCCACGTCGAAGCGGCGCGCGCCGGGCTGGTAGTCGTCGCGGTAGTCGATGAGGCGCGCGAAATCCTCGGACCCCGCCCGGGCGATCCAGTTGAACTCGATCGGCCGGCCATCGCGATGCTCCGGGGCCACCCAGAGGAACCCGAGGGAGTACGGGCCTAGGAGCCATTTGTAGCCGGCACACACCACGTAGTCGGGCCGCACCGCGCCCGCATCGAACCGCAGCGCCCCCGCCGACTGGGTGAGGTCCAGCACGAGGACGGCGCCGACCTCGCGGCACCGGGTCCCTATCCGGACGAGGTCGAGATACCCGCCGTCCGTCCAGTGGCAGTGGGGCAGCGCGACGGAGGCAGTTCGCTCGTCGATCGCATCAAGGGTGGCCCGCGTCCAGTCGTCGTCCTCCGGGCGGGCGACGGTCACCAGCGAGGCGCCGCGCGTCGCAGCCACCTCCCGCCACGTGTAGAAGATCGACGGAAACTGCTCGGCGAGAACCACGAGCCGGGCGCCCGGCGCGACGTCGATGTTCCGCGCCGCGCACGAAAGTCCATAGCTCGCAGACGGAACCAGGGCCACTCCCTCCGCGTCCGCACCGATGATCCGGGCAAACTGCTCCCGAGCGCGTTCTCCGGGCACAAAGAAGTCGTCGGGCGAGATGCCCCACGGCCGCGCCTTCTCCCGAATCCCGCGATCGCCCGCCTCGACCACCGAGCGCATGAGCGGGCCCATGTATGCGCAATTGAGGTAGGCCACCTCGTCCGGAATGTCGAAGAGGTGGCGCTGGTTCGCGATTGCGTGGGCTGAGGCGCAATTCGTCACTTTCTGCCCCCGGAAGGTCTTCTCATCGTGAGTGAGCGGGTCACCGCCCGTGCGTGCCCGTGCGAGCCTCCCCGATCCGGCGACCATGCCGCCGCGGCGGGCACGACCCCCTCAGCGATCAGGTCGATCACCTCGCCAGGCTCCTCTACCGACCAGACGATATCCCATACGTTCTCCTCCAAGCCAGCCCTGTCACGGGCGGCGATGTCCACGACGTCGACCTGGTCGAGGACCACTGGCAGGATGCAGCAGCTCGGTGATGAACGATCCTTCACATTCCGGATGCGTCATCCGCGAGAACTGCCTGTTCAGATGTTCGCAGCCGCCAGGCTCGCCGAGGTCGCGCACGCGTGGCTGGCGGGCGGTCGCCGGAGACCCTGCCGCTCGGCCTGAAGATCACGCTGCTGCCCGATCCCGGGCAACGGGTTCCACGAGTGGACGAGCGAGCGCAATGCGAGGCAGCCGAGACGCATAGTGATGAAGGACGGCGGGGAGAGCGTTTCGACGGTCGCCACGGACGATGCGGCGATCGTCGCGCTCAAGGACTGAACGGCTAGTGCGACTTCCGGCTCATCCGCCAGGCTGGCCAGATGGCGGCCACGGCGAGCGGGACGAAAGCGGCGAAGACCCACACGCCGATCGTCCGCAAGGTGTCCAGGGGCGCGTCCTCCGCGAAACCCAGCGAGTTGGCAATCAGGCCGCAGAGCGCCGCGCCGAGGGCGTAACCGAACTGATGCACGGTGGGGATGGCAGCCGATATCCGCTCGCGGTCGGCCGGAGGCGCAGCCTCGGTTACGCGCCGGATCACCAGGCCCCACATCTGGCCGAAGCATACGCCGAGCAGGACGACGAACGGAACGACAGCCCAGATCCGCCCGATCGGCATGGTGAAGGAGAGGCCTACAAGTGCGACGATCGCGACGGCGGGAGCGGTGCGGATGAGCCAGCGTTCGGTCATCTGCCCGACGTTGGCTATGGCGACCGCGGCCACGCCCCAGGCCACCGATTCGATGGCGACGACATAGCCGGACCCGAGCGGCGACAGTCCGAACAGGCGTTCCAGGAAGAACGGACCGTAGATGAGGAACGAACTGGTGGCCGTGGCAAGCAGGACCGCAAGCAGAAGTCCTGAGCCGTAGGACGTGGCCGTCGAGAACGGGCGCAATGGCAGCATGCGCCCTTCGCCGGATCGGCCGTCACGCCACAGGAACAGCGCGAAGGCGGTGAAGGCGGCGATCATCATGGCTGGCGTGACCATGGGATCGGGATCAGCGGCCGCCTGCGAAACGAGCAGAATGCCACCGGCGAGCAGCGCCAGCCGGACGATCGGAATGCCTCCCGTCGCCTCCGGTTTGCGGGCGCGTCGACCATGAGTCACGGTGGCGGCGACCAGTGCGACGAAGAGGACGGCTTGCAGCGCGAAGGCCCAGAACGCGCCGCGCCACATCCCCTGACTGGCGAAAAATCCGCCCACGAGCGGGCCGCAGAATGCCGACATGCTCCAGACTGCGGAGATGAGCGCCACCAGCTTGGGCAACATGGCCTTGGGGAACAGCCGGTCGAGGGCGACGTAGATCAGCGCGACCAGGCTGCCGCCACCCATGCCCTGGATGAAACGGCCCACCAGCATCACCGTCATGTCGGGTGCCAGGGCGGAGATCACGCACCCGGCTGCGAAGAGGGTACCGGCGAGGATAAAGGACCACCGCAAGCCGAAGGCCATGGCGATCAGGCCGGTCAAGGCGCTGAGCATGATCGTGGCCAGCATGTAGAGCGTGTAAGCCCATGGCACATAGGCATCGCCGCCAATCTCGGCGACCGCGCTGGGCAGAGTGGTGACGACCAGCAGGCTGTCGGCAGCGTGGAGCCAGACACCCAGTGTCAGGGCGACGACGAGCGGCGCGCGACCTCCGCGAAACAGATCGGCCCAGCCGGTCCCGGCCCCTTCGTCTTGTGCCATGTTACCTTCTCGCCGGATCTTGTATGGAAAGTACCGGCTTTCAGTATGTCAAGACGACGGATACGAACGCGGAGGCGTGTTCAATGACGCAACAGTCGCTGCAGCAGAAGATCGATGCGCACGGCGGCGCGTGGCGAATGCTCTACGATTCTCCGGCGGAGCCTTTCACGTTCCTGGTGCAGTCCGAGTACTCCAACTGGATCGATGAACAGCGCGCCTGGCGGAACTCCGCAGTTTTTCAGGACATGTCGCACCACATGCAGGACGTGACCTTCGAGGGACCGGACGTCGTCCGCTTGCTGTCGGACCTCGGGATCAACTCCTTCAAGGGCTTCCGGCCCATGCAAGCGAAACAGTACGTCGCCTGCAACTACGACGGTCAGTGCATCGGCGACGCGATTCTGACCTGTGAGGAAGAGAACAGGATCAGCATTGTCGGCATGCCGATGGCGGCCAACTGGATTCGCTTCCATGCCGAAACAGGTGGCTACGATGCCTGGGTGGAACATGACGATCCGCCGTCGGCCAACCTCGGGGACCGGCGGAGGTTTCGCTTCCAGGTCCAGGGGCCCAATGCAATGAGGCTCCTCGAGGAACTGAACGGCGCGCCGTTGCCGGACATCCCCTTTTTCAAGATGGGCAGGTTCAAGGTGGGACCCCACGACGTGACGGCGCTGAACCACCGGATGTCCGGTGCGCCCGGATACGAATTCTGGGGACCGTCGGAAGTCGGACAGGACGTGAAGGACCTGATCGCGGATGCCGGCAGCCGGTACGGGCTGACGTTCGTCGGAGGACGAACCTACTCGGTCACGGCCGTCGTCTCTGGCTGGATCGCGTCGCCGCTGCCGGCGATCTACACCGGCGAGAACATGAGGCCGTACCGCGAGTGGCTGCCCGCCACGAGCCTCGATGCAAATCTCTCCCTGGGAGGCAGCCTCGCCACGGGGAATGTCGAGGACCATTACTTTACGCCATTTGATCTCGGCTACGACTTCATGATCAGGTTCGACCATGATTTCATCGGATGCACGGCCCTGGAGGCGATGTCGCCCGAGCGCAAGAAGAAGAAAGTGCGCCTTGTCTGGAACGATGAAGATGTCGTCGACATCTATGCCAGCGGGCTGAGCAAGGGCGAACGCTACAAGCATCTCGACATGCCGGCGACCAGTTACGCCACGGCGCAAACGGATCGCGTAACGCTCGATGGAAAGACCGTTGGCGCCTCCTTCTATCCGGTCTACTCGGAGTTTGATCGAAGTTGGATATCGCTTGGTGCCATCCCCGTCGACCTGGCGGTGGACGGTCAAGAGTTGACGGTCGTCTGGGGCGAGCCCAATGGCGGGTCGAAGAAGATTACCGTGGAGCCGCATGTGCAAAAGGACGTTCGCGTCAGGGTCGATACGCATCCGGTGAAACGCGCCTGATGCTGGCCCCCAAGGGTCGGCGATAGCCGTTCCGCCAGTGCTCCATGTCGCATTCCTCGACGGCGACGAACCCCCGGGGCGCCTTGATCGCCGGTTCAGCCTTTCTCCGTCCAGAGTCTTTGGGCCGAAATGCCCATCGCCGTTTCCACCGCGTTCGCCGCGCGGGTGATGGCGTAGAGATTGAGGCGTTGGAGCGCTCCCTGGTAGCTCGCAAGATAGCTCTCGCTCCTGGGCTTGATCTTGTTCCGTCTCGCGACCAGATAGGCTGCGCACTCCGCTTCGGCCTCTTGCAGCGCGCGATCGGTATGGCTGCGATCCGGAACGCGGCGGCCGCGGTCCGGGCCCAGGTGGCCGAGATAGAGGTGGGCAAGCTCATGGGCGACGGTGACGAACCTGGTCGCCGGAGAATGATTGCGGTTGTAGGCCAGCGTGTAAGTGTTCTTTCCTTTGGGCGCGCAAGACCGGGACAGCAGACATATCGAACCCGCCGCCGCATCCCCTGCGTCGACTTCCTTGATTACGATCCGATCCGCAGCGACGCACCATATGAACTCTCCGAAGCGCTCTTCCGAGAGGTTTCCGAATGTCGGAAAACTGAAAGCGTCCTGAGGAATCTCGCCCCCTTCGACGTCCAGAATGTCGAAGACGAAGTCGACGGGTCCCATGACGCGCAGGATCAGCAGCGGCCGCGCGCCCAGCTTGGGTGCACAGCCAAATCGGCTCCACCAGTCCCGCGCCGTGGCGGCGTGGGTCAATCCCGGTTTCTGGATATGGAGCAGCATGGCGTTGAAGGGAGCGAATTCGCGCAACCGGACGACAAAGTCGAACAGCTCCTGCACAGCCTTGCTGCTGTTGTAGAGCCGGGTCGCCGCAATGAGCTGATCGATCAGGGCACGGTCCGCCTGATCGTCCGATCCCCCTCTTGCTGGCTCGATTGTCGACATCGTCCCAGACATCATACTGCAATTGTCCGAATTCAACCCAGCGTCCGTGGCTGCCAATCTGTCGGGTTTCCGTCGCCGGCGGCGGAGAGGTCCGCGATGGTGCGGGAGCCACAGAGCAAGTACGTTTGGAATCTCAGCATGGGAGTTCGGCCATGGCCTACAGGGACATTCTGGTGCACCTGTCGCAGGACCGGCGATCGCCCGCCCGCCTGGATGCCGCGGTCGGACTGGCAGAGCGCCATGGGGGTCGGGTGACTGGCGTCTACACGCGCTCCTGGCCCGCCGCCGCTGTGGAGGCCGAAGCACAGTTCACCGAACGCATGGCCAGGACGGACGTACTTCACGAATGGCGTCTTCTCCAGGGCAATCCGGTCGAGGCCGTGACGACCTCGGCGCGCTACGCGGACATCACCGTCATCGGTCAGACCGATCATGACGACGACGCCGGCATCGCCGGCCTGGCGGACAGCCTGGTGCTGGACGCGGGCGGGCCCGTGCTGGTCTGGCCCTACGCCGGTACGTTCGACACGTGCGCCGAGACGGTGTTGCTGGCGTGGAACGGCACCCGCGAGGCGAAACGCGCGCTTTCAGATGCGCTTCCGCTGCTCCGGCAGGCACACAACGTCATCGTCTTCAGCATCGGCACGGACGACGGCACGCACTTGCCCGGGGCCGAGGCGAGCGCGCATCTGGCCAGGCATGGCGTCAAGGCAGACGCCCGGCACAGGCCGGAGTCGTCGGACATTTCCGCCGCGGACATCCTGCTGTCCGCGATCAGCGACTACGGCGTCGATCTCCTGGTCATGGGCGCCTACGGCCATCACCGCCTGCGGGAACTGCTGCTGGGCGGCATGACCCGCGACATTCTGCGCCGGATGACCGTGCCGGTCCTCATGTCCCACTAGTAGAGGGCGCGGCGCCTTCCGCCACGCGGGCCCGGGCCGGGCCATGCAGGCGACTCGTTCAGGCCGACGCGCTGGATCATGAACTTCGCGATCGTCCGAAGGCACTTCGACAGCAATCCCGCGCGTTCGGAAAAGAGGAACCGCCGTTCGGCCCTCACGCGCTTCCTGGCGTGCGGCCGCACCCGTCAGGAGGTCGCGGTTTCGCCCGCATCAATGGCCATCGACGCCGATGATGACGTGGTGCCCTCAGTCTCCGGGTCCGTCGTTCGATTCTCCATGGGTTCGCAGGAACTCCAGGACGCTGTCGTCGGGCGGACCGTAGATATCCAGAAAGACAGCCGCCTCGCTTCCGATCACTTCGCCGCCGTGCACGACACCCGCGGGAGCGAACCAGACGTCGCCGGCAGCGATGTCCCGGGTGAGATCGCCGACAGTGAGACGCAGCCGCCCGCTGAGGAGGACGCTCACCTGCTCGTAGTCGTGCTGGTGCATCTCGTAGGGCACTCCCGGCTCGTAGCGCGCCCATGTCAGCTGAACATGCTGACCGGTGCAGACAATTCCCCAGTCGACACGAAGCGTGGGGATGAACGTGGCGCTGGCGCTCATCTCCCGGGCAGTCACGATGGCAGGCTTCAACATGACGACTCCATGGTTTTGAGATCAGGCAGCCGGGAGACTCCGGCGGGCAGGCTTTCCCGGAAAGCAGGCACGTCGAGATGACTCGGCGACCGGATCCCGCTTGCGCCGGAGGTCACGGCGGCTGTCTCTTCAGGTTTCGGAAGTTGCGGCCTGGGCAGGACGGCCGGGCGACACTCAGACGTAGCCCTCCGCCCGGTCGCGTTCGTGCAGCGCAGGATCGCGCATGGCCGGGTCTCCCCAGCCGCCACCGCCTGCGCCCTGGGTGCGCAACACGTCTCCCTTCTTGAGGATGACGCCGACCATCTTGCTCTGGAGACGCCCCCCACCTGCGCGGTCGGGGTTGTGGATCATGGCCGCGGTGCCTCCCGTCCCGCCGCCGTTGAGGCCCCAGGGCGCCGTATCGGGGCGAGTCTGCTGACAGTAGCCGGTCAGGATGCCGGTCCCGGCGATGACCTCGTAATCGCGCCTGATGCCAAGCCCGCCGCGAAACTGCCCTGCTCCGCCGGAACCAGGCACCAGTTCGGTCTGCCGTACGCGCACGGGCGAGAGTGTCTCCATGATTTCGGCCGACAGAATGGCGCAGTTGCCGCCGTGGCTGTCGATGGCGTTGAGCCCGTCGGTGCCTTCGGCGCCGCCCATGCCGCCGCCAATGATGTCGGCGATGACGTAGTAGGGTGCCGTGCCGTCGTCGTTCGCCATTTCCGGACGCTCATCGAAGCCGCCAAGCACGAAACTCGGAAAGCTCGTGTGACAACCGGCCGCCGCGTTCTCGCCGGCCACGGGCGCCAGCGCCTTCAGGACGACATCAGCCATCGCCTGCTGGGTGATGTGGCGCACCGATACGGCGGCCGGACGGATCGGATCGAGCACCGTGCCCCTCTTCGTGACGACGTGGACCGGGCGATCGCAACCCTGGTTTTGCGGCAGGTCGGGGGCGAGCACGCATTTCGCCGCATAGTGAATCATCGAAAGCGTGGAGGCCTCAGGGCAGTTGAGCCCATTGGCCCGCTGGGCGTCGGACCCCGAGACGTCGACCGTGATGTCCCCGCCCGAGACCGTCACCTTTGCATGGAGCCGGATCGGTTCGTCGGAGGTGACATCGTCCTCCATGAGGACCTCAGCCTCCCAGGTGCCGTCGCCAAGGTTCGCGATGGCACGCCGCATGTAGGTTTCATTGTAGGCAAGGCAGGCGGTGCACATCTCGCGGAACCGGGCGTTGCCGTAGCGCGTGGCAAGTTCGGCCAATCGGCGCTCGCCGGTGCGACAGCCCGCGATCTGGGCCCGCAGGTCGCCGGCCGACCCGTGCGGATCGCGCACATTGGCAGCAAGGATGTCGAAGATCGCCTGGTTGGGCCGGCCTTCTTCAAGGAGCTTGAGCGGCGGCAGGATCAGTCCCTCGGCAAAGACCTCCAGGTTGTCCGGTCCTTCACTCCCAGGCACCTTGCCGCCTATGTCGACGTGATGAGCGATCGTCGAGGTCAGTGCCACCAGTTCACCGTTGCTGAAGACCGGGCTGAAGAGGCATATGTCGGGTGTGTGGGTGCACCCCTGGTAGGGGTCGTTGCACACGATCACGTCACCGGGCTTCCATTCCTGGGGCGGTATCTTCTCGAACATGTAGCGGATAGCCGTCGACATGATGCCGAGTTGGGCGGGAATGGTCTCGGCCTGCGAGAGCATGTCGCCCTCCGGCGTGAAGAGCCCGCAGGCATAGTCGAACATGTCCCAGATGATCGAGGAAAAGGCGGCACGCCGCAGCGCCATCGACATCTCCTCGGCAATGCCGTGGACCTGGTGCTGGAAGACGTCGCGGCTGATGGGGTCGATCCCGGTCATGGGGCTCCTCCTTCACTGGTGTCGTTCCGCACGACACGGATCATCTGGGAACTGGCGACCGTCATGATGACGTGTTGACCCGCAGTACGCCACTGCCGGCCACCGTGACCTCCTGTCGGTCGAGGACAACGGTGGTGGTGTCGCGCTGGGTGATGACGGCAGGGCCGCCGAAAGCGTGGCCCGGCCGGAGATCGTCACGGCGATAGACCGGCGTCTCGACGAAACCCGCCGTGATATCGAGACAGACCTGTCTGTGGCCCGCCGGCTCCGGCGCCGCCGTGGCTCTCTGGGACGCAGGCGGCGCGGCTGCCTTTGGCGTGCGGCCGAACGCCTCCACCCGCAGGTTGACGAACTCGACCGGCACATCGGGATCGGTGTGGCCATAGGCCCGCTCGTGGATTTCGTGGAATACCGCGGCAACCTCGTCGGGCTTCCACCAACCGGGAGCGTCCGGTTGCGGCAACGGCACCAGAAGTTCGTGGAACTGGCCCGTGCAGCGCATGTCGGCGAGGTAGCGCACGTAGCGGTTCGCCTCGGCGATTCCGTCGTGTGCCAGCTCGGTGTCGAGTTCGCCTGCCATCGCGCCCAGCCGGCCGGAGAGCTCGGCCTCCGATGTCTTGACAAAGCGACGCTGGAACGCCGTCTGGGCGGTGTGCCGCACGTCCGACATGAGTAATCCCTGGGCGGCGTAGACACCCGGATGGGCCGGCACCAGCACCTCGGCCATGCCGAGGTCGCGCGCCATGTAGGGCGCGTAGATCGGACCCGCACCACCAAAGGCGACGAGAGCGAAGTCACGGATATCAAGACCGCGCTCGACCGAAAGCTTGCGGATGGTCTGTATCATGCCGGCGTTCGCGACGCGCACGATGCCGAGCGCAGCCTCCTCGAGCGACAGCCCCAGCGGTTGTGCGATGTTCTGGGTCACCGCCTGTCGTGCAAGCCCGGCGTCGAGCAGGACCTCGCCGCCCAGGAACTCTTCCGGATGAAGGATGCCCAGGACCACCGCGGCGTCCGTCACCGTGGCGTCCCTGCCGCCCCGGGCGTAGCAGGCGGGCCCGGGTTCGGCGCCCGCCGACTGCGGGCCGACGCGCAGGGCTCCGCCGATGTCGACATGCGCGATCGAGCCGCCGCCTGCCGAGATGGTCTCGATGTCGAGCGTCGGCAATCGCAGCGGCACACCGCCGACACGGCGTTCTGTCACCATGCGCGGTTCACCGCCGGCTATGACCGAAAAGTCCGCCGAGGTTCCACCCATATCGAAGGTCACCAGATCCCCCACGCCGAGTTCCTCGGCCATGTTCGCACCGGCAATGACGCCGCCTGCGGGGCCCGAGAACAGCATGGCTGCCGGGTTGTCACGTGCCGAGCGTGGCGTGGCGATCCCTCCGTCCGACCGCATCAGTCGCAAGGGGGCCGCCACGTTATCTGCCGCAAGGGCCTGGTCCAGCGTCGCGACGTAGCGGTCGACGATAGGTCCGACATAGGCCGCAAGCGCCGTGCTGTTGGCCCGGGGATACTCCTCGATCTGCGGGTTTACGCGGCTCGAGAGATAGAGCGGCACGCCGGGCAGCTCCTCGGCAAGGGCTTCCTCGAGCATCTCTTCGTGTGCCGCATCAAGGAAGGAAAAGGCAAGGCAGATGGCGACGGACTCAGGCTCGAGAGCCGCAATCGCGGCAGCAACGCGGCGCGTCTCCTCCATGGTAAGCGGGGTCACGACCTTGCCATGGGCATCACGCCGTTCGGCAACCTCGATCGTGCGCGACCGCGGCACCACCGGCAACGGCTTGGTCTGACTCAACCGGTAGAGATGGGGGCGCATCTGATCGCCAATCTCGAGGATGTCGCGCATGCCCTCGGACACCGCCAGCGCGACCCTGGCGCCGTTTCGCGTGAGGAAGGCGTTGGTAGCAACCGTGAAGCCGTGCACGAAGAGGTCGACCCCGCTCGCAGCGACTCCGGCCGTCCCGGTGATGCGGCGGATGCCGTCCAGCACGGCATCGGGCCGTCCGGGCGTCGAGGGCACCTTGTCGAGGTGCACGCCCGCCCGACCGTCGATCAGCACGAGATCGGTAAAGGTGCCTCCGACATCCACGCCGATGCTGGCGCTGTCTCCCGGCATGTCCCTGTCCCGCTGCGCTTCTGTCATGTGTTCACTCTTGTACCGACGCCCTGCGTGTTGAGGAGACCAGGTTCACGGACGCATGCCGCAAGCGAGCCGACTGATGCTCCAGCGTACTGCCGCAGTGGTGTGACGTCGATGCCGAAGTCCGTTCCCACAACGCCGGCGGATGACCAGGGCCGCAAGGCGAGGTTGCAGAAAGTCGTCGGCGATGCCGCCAACCTGGCGGTCCACCTCGCCGACTATCCTGACCACGGGCATGATCCCGATCCCGGCAATCGGATCATGTGGCATGGGCAGACCAACCTCGCCGGCGCCGCGCCAAGGTGGCTACAAGACGAGTCAGAGATACGCACTGCGTCAGAACCAATGGTGCAAGGGCGTGCCGCAAGTGACATGCTTGTCATGAACCGACAGGTATCAGGCAGCCTGCGTTCGCGTGCGGGTCCCATCACCGCGACCTGCCAGAAGACCGGCAACAGAAATGTCCTCATCAAGGACTTCCCAATGCAGCCCCTCGCCCTGGCCGATGAGTTCCCACTGGTCTAGTTGTTCCGGAGTTCCGTGCAGAAGGCGCGGGAACCAGGCCAGCGGGACCGAGAGTTCACGGCCATCGTCGAGAGTGACCCGGAATGAATCGGCAGAGAAGGTGACATCGACAGCAACCGGTTCGTTCTCAAGCGTCAAAGTACGCATGCCATGCCTCCAGGAGTGTATCGCGATTCCGCTCGACAAGTTTACCAAGTTCAGTGATGTGGTGTGCTCGCAGCCGCTTGCTTGATGCAAATTCTATAGGGTCAAGCCAGAATTTGGCCACTGCCCCTCCTGCGGCGACATGAACATGCGGCGGTTCGCGAGGATCACCCTCGTCACTGTAGAAGAACAATCTGTACGGACCTCAGCGGTCGTGTCCCCGGACGTGGTGTAGCAGGCCTGTGTTCTCGGAGCCGGCCGGGCCCATTCGGACTCGAAATCGTCGCTGGTTCCGTAGGTGCTCCAGGTTCTGAAGCCCATCAGGCCACGCTCGTGCTCAGTGAGATTGGCGGCGATTTCCGGGCGCAGGCCGTAGGCCGAAGTTCCAGCGCTGTTCAAGTGCAGGTGTTTGATATGAATGACATTCGATAGATTTCAGCAGTTCGCTAATGGGTTAATCATGGCTGAACACTCGGGAATATGAACGCCTTCCTCCGAAGCGGGGCCGTACGGTGACCTGGAAGGGTTCGGCGCCCGGGATGCGATCAACCGAGGAGACAAGCGCTGGATAGGGTCCACACCCACGGGATCCATGGGTCGTTTCGCCGTGCACGATCGATTCCGGACCCGCCCTCCGAGCCGGAGGGAGGCTTGCTCAAGGGCATCGGGCGGGCGAAACGCTGGTGCGTTCCGGATCACCGGACCGAAAGGTCACGGAATACTGGCTCGCCGGACAATCTTCAGAGTCGTGTCGGGACGGAGCGTGATTCTTGTGTGCGAATCTGCCGTCGTCTTCGAGGAGTGCATTGATGCGCAAAAGACACTCATTGACAAGATAACATGCGGAAGCATATTATAAATCTCCTCTTTGGTACAGAGCTTGATGTTGCTTAGCGGACTCGTTGTTGAGCTTAGCTTTGTTCAGTCAGTGTTCTACTCAGGGAGGGACGACCATGATAACCAACAAGTCTGTGCCTGCGTCGACGATCACTGTCTACGACTCAGGCCTCGTTCGCCTACGTCAATTTGGTCCACTGTCACGTCGGTCATTCGGATACGGTCTCGCAGGTGCGGGCGCTGCTGCCATGCTTGGTTTGCCGGGCACAGGTGCTGTGGCCGACGCAAACGTGGCCTACATGGGTTGGCAGGACTACGACACCGGACTCAATGTCGACGGTTGGCTCGAGACCAATGGAATAACGCTCGAACCGACGTACATTGGCACCAATGAGGAGATTATCGCGGCCGGCACTGCTGGCGGTGTCGGGACCCTGGATCTTTGTACGCCTGCAGTCATCTACCTCGACATCTATGAGCAGGCCGACATACTCGAGCCGTTGGATCTTGACCGAATTCCGAATTGGAATCTCTTGTTCCCTGAACTGCGGGAACTCATCAAGGTACGAAGTGACAACACGGTCCTTGCTTTGCCATTCCAGTGGGGCGACGTGCCCCTGATGTACAACGCGGAAGTGATTACCGAACCACCAGTTTCGTGGCACGATCTCACGAAGCCGGAATATGTCGGAAAGACGGCGTTGGTCTACGATGTCATGGGCATCATGGTTCATACGCCGATGTTCGTAACGGGCACCAGGACGCCTACGTTGCTATCGCATGACGAACTTGACGCCACCATCGACTGGTTGATCAAGTTCAAGAAGGAGCATGCGCTCACCATCTGCAACACCTATGGTGACCTGGCTGCGCTCTTCGCATCCGGGGAAGTGCTGATAGCACCGGCCTGGACGCCGACCGTAACCTGGGCCGGAGCGGATGCCCCCGACCTCAGGTGGGTGGCGCCTGAAGAAGGCATGCTCGTGTTCTCGGATGTCTTCTCGATGTTCAAGGATGCACCGAACAAGGACTTGAACTACGAGATCCTGAATCACTCGTTGTCACCGGAGGTGCAGGCTCATACCGCAAACCTCATCATGACGGCCGTCACGGTAGAGGACGCCGTGCCTCTGCTTGATGATCTGCCACGCGGCTTGTACAAGTACGACAGCATCGCTGAGTGGTTTGAGACGTCGGGTGGACCGTTTCCGGGATGGCCGCTGGATCCGCCGGAAGGCACCGCGAGTTTCGATGAAATTCTGGAAGGATGGGAACGGTTCGTAAGCGCCTAGCTGTTTCCCGAAGAACTTCGGGCCGACCGATATCGCACCTGCTTGGGACTTTCATGAAGCAGGTGCCATAGGGGCGGGGTTCCGTCGCAGGAACGGATCCCCGCGGAGGAGATTTCGAGGTTGGGTCACCCGCTCGTTCGCCTGGACGGAGTTTCCAAGGCATATGGAAAAGTTGTTGCGGTTCATCCGCTCACTCTCGATATTTTTCGCGGCGACTTCATTGCGGTTCTTGGACCGTCGGGGTGTGGCAAGACAACCCTGCTGAACATGCTGGCAGGCTTTGTGCTTCCCGATACCGGTCGTATTGAAATCGACGGCAGGGACGTTTCCCACGTCGGTCCCGACCGGCGGCCTACGAACATGGTGTTTCAGGGTTACGCCCTCTTCCCGCATATGACAGTGCACCAGAACATTGCCTATGGCCTCCGCATCCGGAGTTACCCGAAGCAGGAAATTGACGAGCGCGTCGGGGAAATGGTCGATCTGGTGCACCTCGGGGGGCTTGAACGGCGAGCCGTCACGGAGATCTCCGGAGGGCAACAGCAGCGCGTCGCGTTGGCCAGAGCTCTCATCATGCGCCCGGATGTCCTGTTGCTGGACGAACCCCTCGCAGCGCTGGATCTGAAGCTTCGGAACTCCATGCAACAGGAGCTGCGCCGCATCCACCAATCCATAGGCGGCACGTTCGTGTTCGTGACTCACGATCAGAACGAGGCCATGGGTCTGGCAAATCGCATTGCCGTCATGAGAGACGGCCTCTTGGTTCAGGAAGGAAGTCCCGAGGAGATCTATTCGACACCCAGAACACAATTTGTCTCGAATTTCATCGGTGAAGCGAATGTCTTGCCGGGACGCCGGACATCAGGAACTGTCGTCCTGGACGCCGGATGCGCCTTCCCCTCCAAAGGATCCGACGGGACGGTTGCGACCGTCGTCCGCCCTGAGGCGATGTCGCTGACGAAGCTCGACGGCGCTCCGACCGTGGACGGCAAGGTCGTGATGCAAGGGACGGTCCGAGATGCGGTCTTTCTCGGCTCGAGAATGAAGTACGTCGTCGAAGTGCCGGGCAATGCCATCACGGTCTATACGCCGCCGTCGGGCCGGAGCGATCGCTTCGCGATGGGCAACAAGGTGGATGTGGTCTGGAACATGGTCGATCAGCGCGTGCTGGATACTGAATGACCCCGACCATTCGATCTCGAGGGTGGTTGGCTCTGCCCTATCTGACAGTGTACCTCCTGGTTTTCATCGCGCCCCTGCTTTACTTCTTTGTGATCAGCTTCTGGCGTGTGCGTCTTTTCCGTCTTGTGCCTGATGCATCCTTGGCCAACTACGCAAAGACGCTGCAGACTCACTCGACATCCCTCATATTCACGTTCGAGATCGCGTTCACAATTGCGGTGATCGTAACAACCTTGGCATTCGTCTTCGCGTATGTCGCCCGTTTCAAGGCGGGAAAGTACGGGACGCCGTTGCTCTTTGTCGTCCTGATCGCCCTGTTCGGCGGCTATCTCACCAAGATCTATGTCTGGAAGACAATCCTCGGACAAGCCGGCGTTATCAATTCGGCATTGGGGCTCCTCGGCATCGTCAATGAGCCGATTACCTTCTTGCTCTACAACCCGGTTGCCGTTGTCATCACCTTGAGCCACTACACCCTGCCCCTGGCGATACTTCCCATCTACGGAGCGCTTCGATCCATAGAGGATATGCCATTGCGAGCCGCTCGTGATCTGGGGGCGAGTCGATTTCGTGTGGTTTGGGATGTTGTACTGCCGCAATGCCGCGTTGGCATTCTGATCGCCTTTTCTCTCTCCCTCATTTTCGCGGCTGGTGACTTCGTGACGCCCCTGCTCATCGGCGGCCCCTATACATCCATGATCGGGAAACTGATTCAGCTGCAGTTTGGATTCCATGGCGACGCGGCGATGGGATCGGCGATGGCATTCACCGTCATCGGCATTTGCCTGGTCGTGATCCTTTTGGTTGGCACATTAATCTTCACGGTACTTCGTGTGCGATGAGTGACCTTCCCACAATACTCCTTCGACTGTTCGCTGCTGTAGTCGTGCTGTTCATGCTCACGCCATTGCTGGTGCTTGTACTTTTCTGCTTCAGCGAGCGATCATTGGTGACCTTTCCTATCACCGGTTTCACTCTTGATTGGTTTGCAAAACTGTTCGAGAGACCAGCGTTCTGGGACGCGCTGCGAAACAGCCTGATCGTCACCGGTACGGTGGGAGTCGTGTCCACCCTGCTTGGTACAAGCGCAGCCATGGTACTGGCTCGAGTCCGCGCCAGATACGTCGGACCAATCATGCTCCTCATCATGTTGCCGATCATGTTGCCGCCGCTTGTGCTTGGTGTTGCTCTCCTGACCTATTTCAGCACGGTGGAAGTCAGACTGGGACTGTTCACCGTGATCCTGGCCCATCTCGTGTTTACCCAGCCATTTGTGATTCTCATCGTTCAGGCTCGAATGATCGGATTTGACTATAGAATTGTGCACGGCGCACGCGACCTCGGTGCTTCTCACTTCAAGGCCTTCGTGACGGTGACACTTCCAATCATTCGTCCAACGATCATCGGAGCAGCAATGGTCGCGATGGCCTTGTCGGTGGACGACTTCATCGTCACGTTCTTTACAATCGGCGGCGGCAACACCTTGCCGACGTTTCTGTGGGGAATGCTCAGGATGGGCGTCAACCCGACGATCAACATTGTGGCGATGTTGATCATGCTCCTGACCGTCGCCGTAAGCCTGGTGGCACTTCGCGTCACACGGTGGCGTGGCTAGGCTCGTTGATCCGATAGCTGAAGTCGGTGAAGTCCGCAGGCTCGCGGGATGCTGTTCCGCACGCGCGATCTTCTGGTGTGCCGGCGCACGCAGACGATCAATGCGCTGCGCGGTCACCTGGCGGAGTTCGGGATCGCAGCGCCGCTGGGACTTTGCCGCCTGATGGGGGGCATGCTGCAGAGTGACGTCCTGGCCTTGGGATCGATGCAGGTGCGCGATGCAGCTCTCGAGCTGGTAGACCGTGGAACGGGCAAGCGCGGCGCTCCATTTGCCACAATCACCTTGAAGAGTGCATGGCGGACTCCACCGTGATCGAAATCGATCCAGATACCGAGATGGTAGCCGGACGCGGGATTCGGCACGTGGCGGACTGCGATAATCTCTGTGTTCGGGTCGCGATCAAGCAAGGTGTCGACCTCGTCCACGGCCTACCCTCTGCAGCAATTTCACTGTTCTGTGTTGTTTCACCGTGCGGTGAAACTGGTTGAACCACTGAAGTATGGCCGTTCGACACGCCCGGCGACGTGCAGATCAGCGGGGAAGCGGACCAGTGTTCTCGGAACCGGGCCGGGCCCATTCGGACTCGAAGTCGTCGCTTGTGCCGTAGGTGCTCCAGGTCCTGAAGCCCATCAGGCCGCGCTCGTGGTCCGTGAGATCGGCGGCGACTTCCGGGCGCAGGCCATAGGGGAAGTTGAGCAACTGGCGCAGGAAGGGCGCCGACCAGTAGGTGGTGATGCCGATGCGGGGGCCGGTTCCGGTGTTGAGGCTCGCGGCATGCCAGGTGCGGCCCTCCCAGACGACGAAACTTCCGGCCGGGACCTCGGCGTGGACCGATGGGTAGTGCCCCGCGGGATCCGGATGGCAGCCCGAACGGTGGCTTCCCGGAACCAGGCGGGTGGCGCCGTTTTCCAGGGTGAAGTCCGTGATGGCAAACATGACGTTGCAGACCACCGGCGGATTGACGGGTCCGGTGGCCTGCACCGGATCGCCACAGCGCTGGCGGCTTCGCGTGATGTCGGAGGGACGCGGATAGTCCGCGTCTGGCTCAACCGGATGGGGCATGAACCACTGGTCGATGTGGAGCGGCATCTCCCGGTTGCCGGGCCACGTGATGTGGGCTGAAAACTCCGAGAGCATGGCCTCCCTTCCCAGCACGAAGCGGACGATGTCGAGGCAGGGTTTGTTGTTGATGAGGTGGCGGAAGATGCGCCCCTTGTTCGGCAGGAAAACGACCCACTGATTGACGTCGTCTTCGGGTTCGACCGCAGAGTTGGTGGTGTGGAGGTCGACCCGCCGCTCGGCTGCCGCCTGCTCCAGGACACGCTCGCGGATGGATGTTGTCGTCTCCCTGTCGACGGCATCGAGATACATGCCGAAACCATGGCGTCTCACACTCTCCTGCAATCCGGTGATGTCACGCTGGGGGACGGGTCTCTCTTCTGTCATCTCCTTGCCTCCAGGCGCTGTTTGAGGGCCTGCCTGTCGATCTTCCCGATGGGCAGGCGCGGCAGTTCATGATCGATCTCGAAGGTCTTGGGCACCTTGTAGTTGGCAAGGCGTTCGCGGCACCAGTGATCGAGTTCACCGGTCCCGGGCCGGGCGCCGGGACGGGGTTCGACAAAGGCATGGCCGACCTCGCCGAACACCTCGTGGGGAACACCCATGACGGCCACCAGGCCGACGCCCGGATGCTCCTCGAGAACCACCTCGATTTCCCGCGGATAGATGTTGAATCCCCCGGAGATGTACATCTCCTTCGTCCGCCCGACGATTTCCAGGTTGCCGTCCTCGCGCACCCGCACGACATCGCCGGTGCGAAACCAGCCGTCAGCCGTATAGGCCTGACGCGTTGCCTCCTCATCGCCCCAGTAGCCAGCGAGAAGCCAAGGCCCCCTCGCCTGGATCTCTCCGCGGCCTCCCGGCAGCGTGATGCGCCCCTCGGCATCGGCAATGCGGATGTCGAAACCGGCGTGGGGCTTGCCGATTGTGCTGCTCAGGACCTCGAAATCGTCGTCGGGCCTGGTGAAGGTGACGTAGAGCCCGAGTTCGGTCATGCCGAAACTGGTGCACAAGTGGCCCGGCAGCCCGTTCAGCCTCGCCACCAGGGAGGCCGCCATCGGTGCGCCTCCCCACGTGATGTACTTCAGGCTGGCGAGGTCGCGGCGCTCCAGATCCGCGTGATGGGCCATCATGTGAAACTGGACCGGCGATCCCAGGACGTGATCGATCCGTTCCTCCTCGATCAGGCGCAGCAGATCGCCCGCCTCGAACCTGGACTGGAAGACGAGGGTTCCGCCCGTCCACAGGGCGAAGACGGCCGTCATGCCGATCCCGGCGATGTGGTTGACGGGCATCATGTGAAGCAGGCGCGGCCGCGTCATGGGCCAGTGCTCGTTCTCCACCATGGCGCCGACGAGGAGCGCACGGTGGCGAACCATGGCCGCCTTGGGCCGGCCCGTGGTGCCGGACGTGAAGATGAGGACCGCCGTGTCGTCGACCGCCACGGCGTCCCGGTTGCGATCGAGGTCCTCATCGCTGACGCCGGCGCCCGCTTCAAGGAAGGTCCCGGCCATGGTCGCGTCGTCGAGTGGCTCGTCGATCATCACCATGTCGACGAGCGCCGGCGACTCTGTCCGCAGCGCGCGGAGTTCCGTGGCGTAGTCCCTGCCGTGGATGTGGCGAAAGGCAACGAGCACCTTCGGCGCGGTCATCGCCGTGACGTGACGGAATTCCGGCAGACGGTAGCGCGGGTGGAATCCCGTCCAGATGGCTCCGATGTCGGTGACCGCGAGCATGACCGCCAGCCACTCCGTCGAGGCGGGCGCCAACATGGCCACCCTGTCACCGTGTCCCAGTCCGGCGGCGAGAAAGGCCTTCGCCCAGCGCCCCACCGACCGGTCGAGATCCCGGTAGGTCATCCTGACTGTTCCGGCGACCGCCGCCTCGTGATCGCCCCAGTGGGCGGCATGGAAGGAGACACAGGCGCCGATACGCCGGATATCCCGTGGCAGTCGCATCCCGGGAGACTCAGCCGGCGGCATCGGTCTCCTCGCGCCCGGCTTCCCCAAGTCCGCCACCCCCCGGGAGTTCGAGTATGAGCCGTTCTCCCGAAGGCACGATCTGTTTCCCCTTGCCCTTGAGATCCACTCCACCGGCAAGACGGATCGCTCCGGGCGCACCGCTGCCGCCACCGTCTCGGCCGCGGGCAGGATGATCGATACGGTCGAAGAGCGCCAGGACCGCGAAGGGGGCGCCTTCGGCGTGCTCCACCTCGATGACCTGTCCGTCTCCACCGCGGTACCTGCCCTCGCCGCCGGAGCCCTCGAGCAGTTCCTTGCGGGTGAAGATGAGAGGCGCGATGGATTCGGTGATCTCGACCGGCGTGTTCCTTACACCTGAAGGAAATGCCGTCGCCGACAGGCCGTCCTTTCCAGGCCTGGCGCCGGTGCCGCCGGAATGGAAGACGGTGACGGAGAACGGCGTGGCGTCACCGTAGTCGTGGCTTCCGGTGACCCCGTGACCGCCAATGAAGGAGGGGTTCCACAGACTCGAGCTCCCCTCGGCCGGCACCTGTCCGGGCAAGGCCTGACCGAGACAGCCCAGAACCACATCGGGCAGCATCTGGCCGATGACGTGGCGCACGGTGACGGCCGCCGGCCGCGGTGCATTGAGGATGGAGTGTTCCGGTGCGGTGACCCTGACCGTTTCCAGGGAGCCCGTGTTGTTGGGAACGTCGCGTCCAACGACGGACCGCACACCGAAGGTGGCATAGGCCTGGGTATAGGTGATCGGCACGTTGATGCCGTAGGGCGACATGGACGACGTCCCGGCAAAATCGATGTCGATGCCGTCCCGCGACACCGTCAGGGAGGCCCTGAGGTCGACAGGGTCGTCGTAACCGTCAACCGTCATCGCATGGGTCCAGGTTCCATGCGGAAGCGCGCCGACGATCTCCAGCATGGCGCTCTTCGACGTGCTGATGATGTGATCGGCGATTTCCTCGAGTCCGTTCATGGAGAACTCGTCCATCAGCTCCCTCAGGCGCCGGCAACCGACGTCATTGCTGGTGGCAAGCGAGTAGAGGTCGCCGACGACCTGGACCGGTTCCCTCACGTTGGCCCGGATGATCTCGAACACGCTCTCGTTGGCCTCGCCGCCATCGAAGAGCCGCATGATCGGAATGCACAGGCCCTCCTCGTAGACCTGGCCCGAATCGGGACCGAAACCGGGGCCTCCGATGTCGACGACATGCACCGTCGAGGCAAAGAGCCCCACCGCGGCGCCGTTGCGAAAACACGGAGTCACGACCGTGAAGTCGAAGAGGTGCCCGGTGCCATGCCAGGGATCATTGGTGACGAAGACGTCACCCTCCTTCATGGAGGAGACGGGGTACTTGTCGAGAAAGAATCCGACTGCCGCCGGCATGGCATTGACGTGGCCGGGTGTCCCGGTGACCGCCTGGGCAAGCATGCGGCCCTGGAGGTCGAAGATGCCCGCCGACAGGTCGCCGGCTTCGCGCACGGTCGTCGAAAAGGCCGTGCGGATGATCGCCTGCGCCTGTTCCTCGACGGCGGCAATGAACCGGTCCCACAGCACCTGGTGGCGCAGTCCCGCCACCAGGTGCGCGGTGACCTCACTGCCATGCTCGAACACGAGGTGTCCGTCTTCATCGAGGGAGCCCCGCCAGCCGGGCGACACGATGGTCGTGGTCTGGGTCTCGACGATCGCCGCTGGACCGGTCACCTCCTCTCCCGAGGCGAGCGCATGACGCGGGAGAACGGCGGTCCTGCTCGCGTCGTCGTCGCCTGGGAAGACGATTCCACGGAACGACCTCGCACTGTTCCCGGCGATCCCCGCCGGCGTCATCCTGCTGGCAGGAGAATGGGCGACACGCGCCACGGCCGTCAGCGACCAGGTCAGCACCTCGACCTCGAGCCCCGGAACCGTTCTGCCGAACTGCTGGCGATAGGCGTCCTCGAAGGCTTCGGCGATCCAACCTGCGTCCCCGTCGGAGAGCGCCCGGTCCGGAAGATCGATCCGGATCTCGTGACCCTGTCCGATGTAGCGCGCAAAGGCGTGGCGATGCTCTCTCACGGCCTGTCCCGGCGCACCCCGGGCCACCACATCGTGCGCCTCCCGGCTCATGGCGTCGAAGAGCACATTGAGGGTGGAGGCATCGAAGCGGGAAAGGCGTTGGTAGTGGCTCCTCACCACCTCGTAGGCCACCGGAGCAAGCAGCAGTCCAACGGCCGATCCGACGCCGGCATTGACTGGAACGACGACCTTGCGGATGCCCAGTTTCTCGGCGACTCGCAGGGCATGCACGGGTGCTGCGCCGCCGAAGGCGATCATGGTGCGATCCTCGATCTCCATGCCGCGCTCGATCGCATGCACGCGGGCCGCCGCGGCCATGTTCTCGTCGACGATTTCGACGATGCCCAGCGCCGCCTCGACGGCAGTCTGCGACAGCGCCTCGCCGACGCCACCCAGAACCGCCTGGGCGGCGGCTTGCGGGTCGAGATCGAAGGCGCCTCCGGCGAAGTCCGTCGCGTCGAGGCGGCCCAGGATGAGGTTGGCATCGGTGACCGCGGGATCGGCGCCGCCCTTGCCATAGCACGCCGGCCCGGGTTCGGCGCCGGCGCTCTGCGGGCCCACCTTTATCCTGGAGAGCTGGTCGACGGAGGCGATGGAACCCCCGCCTGCACCAATCTCAACCATCTCCACGACGGGAATCTTGAGCGGTATGCCGCTTCCCTTCATGAAGCGATGGGCCCTGTCGACCTCGAAATGGCGCCCCAGAAGCGGTTCGCCGTGATCGAGCAGGCAGATCTTCGCCGTCGTGCCCCCCATGTCGAAGCTGACGACCTTGTCATCCCCCATGGACCGCGCGATGTGACCGGCCAGAATCGCCCCTCCCGCGGGGCCAGACTCGATGAGCCTCACCGGGTACGCCCGCGCCGTCGCGATGGTGACAAGGCTGCCGCCCGAGGTCATGAGGAGGAACGGACAGGTGAATCCCGCCTCCTCGAGGGCGTGCTCCACGTCGGCGAGGTAGGCGGCCATGACGGGCTTGATGTAGGCGTTCGCCACGGTTGTCGTCTGGCGCTCGTACTCCCTGATTTCGGGGCAGACGTCGCTCGAGACAGAGACCGCCACGTGGGGCAGCCGTTCGGCGATCATGCCGGCGATGCGCCGTTCGTGCTGCGGGTTGGCGTAGGCGTGAAGCAGACCGACGGCGACGCTCTCGACACCGAGTTCAACGAGGCGGTCGATCCAGGCCGCGACGGCCTCCTCGTCGAGCGGCACCAGCACCTCGCCCCTGGCGTTGATCCGCTCGGGCACCGGGAGTCTGAGGCGCCTTGGCGCCAGGGGACGGGAGCGGTCGGCCAGGATGTCATACTGATCAAACCGGTTCTCGTAGGCGATCTCCAGGGAATCCCGGTGACCCTCGGTGACGAAAAGCGCCGTGCGGGCTCCCTTGCGTTCGATCAGGGCGTTGGTCGCCAGGGTCGTGCCGTGAAGGACGAGACCGACGTCACCGGCCACGGCGCCGGCAGCCTCCATCACCTCCATGAGACCGGTCATGAATCCCTCGGCGGGCGCCGCCGTCGTCAGGGTCTTGGCGGCATGGCGGACACCGTCGCCTTCCAGCACCACGTCCGTGAAGGTCCCGCCGATGTCGATGCCGATGCGTATGCCGCCTGCCAGTCCGTCTGGCCGGTGTTCCGTCATACCGTTATCCACACATGATTGCCCTTAAGGCATGGCCGGTCAGAACCATGCCAATTCCGTCTCCAGCGTACAATCGGCGCACCATGACGTCGATGCCAGCGCGGGCCGGAAACTCCGCAGAACCGGCACCGCTCCAACACCTGCGCCGTCGACGACGGTCGGGCAGATTAAGGGTCAGAGAGTTTGGAGCACATCGCAACTCCACAATCACGCTGCAGCAGCCTGATCTTGAGCGAGTAGCATGAACGGAACTTCATCCGCGTGGTGACAACGGCAAGAGGACGTGTCCGCGTCGTGCAGCGGCCGGCTTCGGGCTACACTGCGAAGTGCGCGTCATGGAGACGCTGGCTGGCTTCGGTGCCCTTGAGTGCGCCATTGGACTGGACAAGGTCCCAGGGAGTGGCCCCTCCCGTGGATTGCGCTCCCGCTTCCGCGCCCGCCTCGAGCAGCGCGATCACGGATTCAGGCCCATCGCTCGTGTCGGCGGCGTGGTGCAGTGGCGTCCAGCCGGCAGCATCGCGGGCCTCAAGATCGGCGCCTGCATCGATCAACGCCTGCACGACACCGGGCGTGTCGTTGGAAGCCGCCGCACGGTGAAGCGGTGTCTGGTCGTCCTCGTCGCGAGCCTCGAGGTCGGCGCCCGCTTCGATCAGCATGGACAGGATCGCAGTCTCGTTGTTGAACGCCGCTGCGAGGTGGAGCGGCGTGCGGCCGATCTCATCGCGTGCCTCGAGATCCGCACCGGCCTCGATCAGGATCGAGACGATTGTCGGCACAGTCCCCCTATCGACCGCGTGGTGCAGCGGTGTACGGCCGAACTTGTCGCGAGCCTCGAGGTCGGCGCCTGCCTCGGTCAGTCGCGACACGACCTCGGGCACCTTGATCCAGCTTGCCGCGCGGTGGAGCAGCGTCCAGCCCTCCGCATCGCGGGCGTTCATGTCGACCCCCGAGTAGTCGCTCATTCACACGGTCTCCGCTACATCGCCGGGGAAGGCCCGGCGCCATTGTAGCCGATCGCGGCGGGGTTGCTATCCGGGCGCCTGGGGCGGCTGGCCTGCCAGGCTTGATCGTCGCCTTGCCAAGGGGTCAGGACGCCCTTCGCGAATTCCCCCTGTGTCACGCCTCTTTCCGCGTTACAGGTGTCAATGCCGACTGAAAACTGCTCACTTTGCCGCCTGCTGTCATGACGTGAGCCCCCATCCCGGTTCGGACATGTCAGATGCTGGCATTCATCCCGCTGTGGACGCATACTTGATCCGGCAGGCGAAACAGAGGGAGACAAGGCGGTGCATACGGCCATCATCGACCATCCGTCCGCATGGAAGGGGAGCGATTTCGCCAACCCTGATGACGTCTCCTTCGATCTCGAGGACCGGCACCGGGATGCCCTGTGGTCGGTCGTCCGCCGGGCTCAGGATTCCGGGCGCTCCCTTCAGGAACTGACCGAAACGGAAACCGCGATGCCGGAGATCGCGGAGGACCTCCGGGCGCTGCGTCATGAGCTGATGGAGGGGCGCGGTCTTCTCCTGGTGCGCGGCTGGCCCGTGGACGAGATGACCCATGACGAGCTGGGCATGGCCTACTGGGCCTTCGGCACCGGTTTCGGACGCGGCGTCTCGCAGAGTCCGATGGGCGACCGGCTTGGCTATGTGATCGACGTGTCGAAACCCGGCAAGCGGGAACGCGGATACCGCAGCGCCAAGGAGCTCAACCTCCACACGGATTCGGACGACATCGTGAGCCTGCTCTGCATTCGCGAGGCGAAGTCGGGCGGCGAGAGCCGGCTGGTGAGTTCGGTCGCCGTCTACAACGAGATCGCACGCGAGCGGCCCGATCTCCTGGAGCCGCTCTTTGACGGGTATCACTACCACTGGTTCGGCGAACAGCCTCCCGGCCAGGGAGTGGTAACGGACTACCCCGTACCCGTCTTCGGTTACGAAAAGGACCGACTCTCGTGTGTCTTCCTGCGTGAGTTCATCCGCATGGCTGCCGAGGAAACCGGCATTCCGCTTGACGCGCGGCGGAACGAGGCCCTCGACGTGTTCACGCAAGTGATCGAACGCGACGCGATGCAGTTCCGTTTCCACCTGCGACCGGGGTGGGCTTCCTTCATCAACAACTACACGGTGCTCCATTCCCGCACCGCCTTCGAGGACTGGCCGCAGGACGACAGGAAACGCCTCCTCCTGCGCCTGTGGCTGAAGGCGGACCCGCCCCGGCCCGTCGTTGCGAACCAGAGACGCTATTACGGCGACGACGGCATGCATGTCGACGGCCGCACGGAAACCTGGTTTAACCCCGACCGGCAGGTCGCCCGTTGACGTGAAGCCCCCCCTTGGTCTCATCGTCCTGTCGGGTGACTACCTCAGCGTTCACGTTGCGCTGATGACGGCGGCGGCTGCCGCTTCCATCGATCGCCGCGTCGTCTTTTTCGTCACCATGGATGCCGTCCCGCTCCTCCTGCGCTCCGAGGGGTGGCGGCAACTCGACGGCGCCTCGCGCGACGACGACATGAAGGCAAGGGGTGTGGCCGATATCGAAACCCTGCTGGAGGCATGCCGGACACTCGATGTGTCCTTCATCGTGTGTGAAAGTGGCCTGCGCGCAACGGGATGGGATGCCGAGGCCCTGCGTGACGACACCGAAATCGAGGTGGCAGGGCTCGTGACGCTCATCCATGCCATCGACCACGGCGAGATGGTCAGTTTCTGAAGGCTTTCGAGGAAACACCGATGAACCGCCCTGCCCACGACTTGACCCCCATCATCGATGTCAGTCCACTCTTCGGCCCGTCACCAGGCAAGCACGACGACCGGACGGACCGCGCCATCGCCCATGCCCTTGAGACATGCGGCAGCTTTGTCGCCAGCGGCGCTTGGCCGGGGATCGACCGTCAGGCCTCCCGGCTCTGCGCCTTCTTCCGCATGGCGAACGACTCGAAGGAAGTGTGCGCCGTCAGCCGCTTCCGTCCGGAAAACCTGAACATCTACCGGGGCTACTATCCCGTGACGGAAAACGATTCGTGGTCGAGGCGGGAATCCTTCGATGTCGGTCCCGAACCGCCGATGACATCGCCGGACGTGCCTGGCGCCGAGTCCTTCCGCGAATCCAACATCTGGCCAGGGGACGAACCCTGGCCGGGCTGGCGCGAAGCGACTCTTGCCATGCTCAATGACCTGCGCGATGTCGGCGTGATCCTGCTTGCGGCAGTGTCGCGCGGGCTGGGTCTCGACGAGGATGTCATGGTCTCACCGGCCAAGGGTCGCAATGCAACCCTGCGCCTCCTTCATGGCGACGTCACCGGAACCGGCGAGGGTCCCCATGTCATCACGAACTGCCATGTCGATACCGGAGTTCTCTCCATCATCTGGCAGGACAGTATCGGCGGACTTCAGATGCAGGGACCAGACGACAGATGGCGCGACGTGCCGGTCGTCGCAGACGGGCTGTCGGTTCATTGCGGAGATCTCATGGAGGTGCCGAGCAACCGCCGCCTCAAGGCCACGCCGCACCAGGTTCTGGGCGGTCAAGATGCCGATCGGTGTTCGATGGGGATCTTCATCGAACCCGACTTTGAAACGGTCGTCGCACCACCATCAGGCGAGCCGGTGAGCTACGCCCGTCATCTCGTCAACCAGTTTCCCGTCCGTTTCCAGCAACCGGAATCACAGGACACACCGTAAGCTGGCGCCTACAGGAGTGTGTCGATGACGCGATCGGGCGGTTTGTGGCCGTCGGCGAAGGTCTTGATGTTGATGAGAACCTTCTCGCCCATGTCGATCCGGCCTTCGATCGTCGCCGAACCCATGTGCGGCAGGAGCACGACATTCTCGAGAGCCACGAGCATCGGACTGACCGCCGGCTCGTGCTCGAAGACATCGAGGCCCGCCCCGGCGATCTGGTCGGCCTTCAGCATGCGGATCATCGCCTGCTCGTCGATGACCTCGCCGCGTGACGTGTTGACGATGACGGATGTGGGCTTCAGCAACTTGAGCCGGCGGGCCGACAGGAGATGGAATGTTGCCGGCGTGTGGGGACAGTTGACGGAGACGATGTCCATGCGGGCCAGCATCTGGTCGAGACTCTCCCACCAGGTCGCCTCGAGTTCCTGTTCGGCATAGTCCGGCAGCCGCCGCCGGTTGTGGTAGTGGATCGACAGGCCGAATCCCCTGGCGCGCCGCGCCACCGCCGAACCGATACGTCCCATGCCGACGATCCCAAGCCTCTTGCCCCACAGGCGGTGGCCGAGCATGTGGGTGGGACTCCATCCCGACCACATGCCGTTGCGGATCAGCCGTTCCCCCTGGCTCACCCGGCGAATCACATCGAGGATGAGGGCCATGGTCATGTCGGCGGTGTCCTCTGTGAGAACGCCTGGCGTGTTGGTGACGGTGATACCCCGTTCACGGGCCGCAGCAAGGTCGATGTGATCGACACCGGTACCGAAGTTGGCGATCAGTCTCAAGCTGTCGCCGGCCTGCGCCAGAATTCCCTTGTCGATCCGGTCGGTGAGCGTCGGAACGAGAATGTCGGCCGTTCTGACCGCCTCGACCAGTTCCTCGCGCGGCAGCGGATGGTCATCGTCATTGAGCCTGGTATCGAACAACTCCATCATGCGCGTCTCGATGACGTCAGGGAGCTTTCTGGTTACAATGACAACGGGTTTTTTGGGTCGGGCCATGCGCTTTTTCACTGCCTTGACGACCGGGAACAAGCGGGCTCCCGTGGTCGCGTTCCCTACCAGATACCGGGCCGGCAGGCAACGCGGAGCGTTGTTCCTGCTACCGTGCCTCGCTCTTTGCGCCGCGTTCTTGCATTCCCTGGCGGCTGACGATCCGGCGGCGTTGCCACGGTTCGCCTCGCTCAAGGCCGACGAGGTCTACATGCGTGTCGGGCCGGGCAAGGACTATCCGGTCAAGTGGGTCTATGTCCGCAAGGACATGCCGATCCAGATCACCGACGAGAAGGACGTATGGCGCCTTGTCCGCGACGTCGACGGGGAGGAAGGCTGGATTCACCGGGTGATGCTGTCGGGCACACGGACCGTGATCGTCGCCGGGGCCGCACTGGCCACCGCCCACGACCGCCCCGACGCGGCGAGTTCCCCGGTCTTCCGGGCGGAACCCGGTGTCATCGCCAAGCTCGGGCCCTGCGAGGGAGGCTGGTGTCAGGTCACCGTCGCCGACACGAGGGGCTGGATGGCGATAGAGACACTGTGGGGCGTGGATCCCCAGACGGTTCCCGAATAGAACCGCCTTTGCTGTCGCAAGAGCGCCCGGCAGCAAAACGGCCGTCGATAGTGATTGGCGCCTACTCGAACTGGCTTTCCCGCCACCTGATGGCGGCACTCAGCCCCTTCTCCTTCTTCACCGCCTCGAACTGCCTGTACTGCTCCGTCTCAGCCGAATCGAGGATGCCGCCAACCTCGACGCCGTAGGTGATGGCGCTTCGCAGGCCGGCGATCTCGGCGCCCTGGTTGATGGAGGCCTTGGTGGTCTGCAGGCCTTCGAGGGAGATGGCCGCCGCCCGGCGGGCATAGCGCATGGTCTCCTCCTCGAGGCAATCATCGGGAAACACCTTGTTCACCATGCCGAAATCGCGCGCCTCCTCGGCGGTGATCATGTCGCCGGTGTAGAGAAGTTCGCGGGTTCGCTTCAGACCGATGATCCACGGCATGATGACCGCCGGCGGAGCCGTCGAGAAGCGGATCTCCGGTTCGCCGAACATCGCAGTGTCGCTGGCATAGGTGATGCAGCACATCATGGCGAGTTCGCACGACCCAGCGAGGCAGTATCCCCGCACCATGGCGATGACCGGTTTCGAACAGTCCCAGGGCCCGAATTCGAAGTCCGCGCAGTCCTTCAGCATCTTGCGCGCACCCATTGGACCCCGGCCATAGGTCTCGCCCCAGGAATACTTCAGATCATATCCCGCTCCGAAGTGCGGCCCCGCCCCGGTCAGGATGATGACCGACACATCCGGATTGTCGTCGAGTTCCCTCAGGGTGTCGGAGAGTTCCTTCATGAACGGCGGATTGATGGAATTCATCTTCGACGCCCGGTTGATGGTCACCGTGGCAATCTTGCCTTCAATTCCGCACAGCACTTCACCGGACATGGTCGTCATCCCTCCCCGTCGGCCTGACGGCTCCAGGTGCAATCCGCAATCATGGCGGTCCAGCCGCCGTCGAGATAGCTGACATCATAGGTGCATGAACCTGTCACGCCGGCAAAGGCGCCCGTGCCTCCGGCAAGCTCCAGGGTGCCCGCGCCACCGGTCTCGATATCCCCGCTGTCGCGTGTCGACAAGGTATACCATTGATCCCCCGAAGCAGTCTCGGCCGTGCAGGGAGCCTCCAGCTTGAAGTCCTGCCCGGAAGCCTTCGACGTGACGATGCAGGTCACGGGAGAGTGCGCTCCCGGAGCAAAGGGCCCGTCGCTGGCATCGATGATGGTGACCACGCCCTTGAGGGTGCCGCCGGTCACCTGTGCGCCGGCATGATCGATGGTGGTGTAATCCTGGACATAGCTTCTCAGGAACCTGACGGTGCCCTCGTCTCCGGCCACAGCCGCAGACATCCCCACAGCACCCGCAACAAGAATCGAAAGGACCAGTTTCATCAGCATCACTCCGCTTCACCTGCCGCCATCACGTAGTGGACGGCGACGCTCCTTGCAAGCCGGACCTTGCAATACCTCCCGGTTCCGGCCCGCCTTGCCCTCGCCCCTTCGGGTGCCGCCAGCCGCGACCGAACGGAGTAGCTGAAGCTCCGGAAACCGGACCGGGAGTTCCGGTTCGATGGGTTGCGCGTGGCTCTCGTGAGCGCTGATCAGAAGTTTCCGAACCCTGCAATCGATTTCGCGCTTTGGGGACCCAACAACACGGTCTTGATGTAATGGTTCTACGATGTCCGATCCAAAGGGGGTGTTGCGATGCGCATGACTGTCGGAATCATCGTGTTTACGGACTTTGAGATACTGGATGTCTTCGGGCCCGTCGAAATGCTCGGCATGCACCCTGAGACGTTCGAACTTCGAATGGTCGCGGAATCGCGCGGCTCTGTCTCCAGCGCTCAGGGTCCACGATGCGTGGCTGATGACGGGTTCGTTGACGACACGGACTACGACGTGATTCTCGTGCCGGGCGGGCAAGGAACACGTCGCGAAGTCGACAATGTGTCGATGCTCCGGTGGCTCGAACGGCGGTGCAGCAAGGCCCTCTTCGTCACGTCGGTCTGTACGGGCGCTGCCCTGCTTGCACGGACCGGGGTGCTGGACGGACGGCAGGCCACCACCAACAAGATGAACTTCGAGTGGGTCGTCTCCCAGGGCCCCCACGTTCACTGGAAGTACGACGCGCGCTGGGTTGAGGACGGCAACATGTTCACGTCCTCAGGCGTGTCTGCCGGCATGGACATGACCCTGGCGTTCATCGCCCGCACCCTCGGAGAACAATCCGCCGACGATGCGGCGCTGTGGGCCGAATACAGCTGGCACAGGGACGCAGATATCGATCCCTTCGCCGACGCCTGGCGCGCGCGATAACGACCGGAGGGCGCGAGGCGTGGATGGCAACGCAGAAATCCCATGAACTGCGTGATTCCGGCCGGGACCCAAGTGCTCCGTCATTGAGGCACCCGATGCGTTCCGTCTCGTCATCCATCAGCATCTTGAAGTCGCGCTCACTCGCCCGCCCGCCTCGGCCAGCGGCTGATACTCGCCGCGGCCGCACGGTGGCTCAGGCCCTCGGCCACCGCCTCATGGAGGCGAACACGAAGATCAGGGAGAGCGTTTTCGACATGCCTGCCGGCCTCCCCGCAGAAACTGTGACTCAACAAACCGGACACCCTGGGAATCCCTTTCGATTCACTCGGACAGGACTGCGCTTTGGATGTCGTCTGCAGACAGATTCCAACATTGGTCGACCGCGCTCTCGTGCATCACAGCCGACAGCCGGTTATCCCGGCGGCATGCACGACCCCACGATCGGGCTTCAGGAACCAAGTCGTCACGAGTGTCCGTGCCCGCGGGATTCGATGGTGAGGAGATATCGGTAGAGCTTGACGATCAACTGCTCATCACTCTCTTCCAACCACAGCCGGACGGCAGGAGTCAGCATCATCGTTCGGCAGGGCTGGTCCGCGATTATGGCGGTCTCCGCCACATGCGCGCCGAAGGCGCCCTTCGGCTCGACCGCATCGCCTGGCCCGCATTGAAACAGCCGCGCGCCCGTGGAATCGAAGGCGGAGGCCTGACCCTCTGTCAGAAGTTGCAAGCCATTCTGCGGCTCGCCGATCGACACGAGCGCCTCGCCAGTGTCGTACTCGCGAGGTTCCAGCCAGTCCCGCAACTCATCGACCATATCCTCGAACACGACCTGCCTGTCGAGATGGCGCTCCATGTCGCCAGCGACACGCTCCAACAGCGAGGCGCCCGAGTCCTTGTCCGCATCGGAGACCGACCGCCACTCGTCAAGGATGATGTCCTCGCAGCGCTCCAGGGCGCGGTCCGCGTCCGGCTCGAACAGCAGATTCTCGTGAACGGCGGAGGGAAGGTTGCGCTCCAGTCCGTTCTCGAGTTTCTCCGACGCGGCGCTCAGAACCACCCGCGCTCCGACGGCGTGCGCGGCATGCATGAACCTGCACAGCCCGTTCATGGCCGAGAAATCGAAACCGGCGACGGCACCGAAATCCAGCAGGATGCAGGTCGGCCTCGTCGCGTTGTCCAGAGACGGCTTGAGGCGATCCAGCAGGGGGCCGACGCTGCCGAAGAAGATGTATCCGCGCATCCGGTACGCATGAATCCGTTCTCCCTGCGCTCGCAGGATGGCTCGATCGGGAATGGAACGGCTCGTGTTGCTGTGACGCTCGCGGGCAGTGTAGCTGGCTTCGATCACGTCCATGCGGCTGAGGCGGACGGCAAAGAACACCATGGTGATCAGCATTCCGACGCCCACCCCCTCCAGAAAACCCAGAGACACGATGATACCGGCGATCAGCAGGAGAATTGCGTATTCGGTCCAGGGCAACCGTCCGCGGCCCTTCACGATCCACTCGTCCAACAGACCAAGTCCGAGGAAGAACAGGATCCCTGCGATGATCGGCACGGGGACCAGGTTCAGGATCGAATCGCCCAGGAGGACGACGGAACCCACCATCAGGGCGGTAACGATCCCGGTCAGCCGGGTTTCCGCCCCGAACCTGTCGCTCAGAATCGAAAAGGTGAATATCAGACTTCCACCTGGTCCGGCGCCCAGGCCGGCGAGCACACCGGCTCCGCCAGCCGCCTTGAACTCCCTGTTCCACTCCAACTCCAGGTTCGTGGCAAGTTCAAGGGCGCTCAAGTGCATGGCCACGGCGATCAATGTCACCACGATCAGGGTCAGGATGTTGGGTATCTGCGCGACGACCGCCGCCCAATCCACATGCGTCACATCGCCGGAATGGAACGGATGCCACAGACCTCCTTCCGCGGTGCCGGCGAACAGCAGGCCCGTCGCTCTGGCCTCATCTCCGGAGACGCCCAGAACAGCCAGGACCAGATGAAAGAGCATGGCGATGAGCAGGAAACTCGCCGGCAGAAGGAAATGATTGCTCCAACGTCTTATGGCAAGGGCGAGGCCAAGACCGTAGGCCACGCCCGGAACCCATCGCCACAGCACATCGGAATCCAGGAGAGAAGCCAGCGTTTGTCTGTCCGGAGTGACTCCCATCAGCGACAGTGCCGCCTCGCACAGAAGTACACCCGTTCCCGCGATGAACCCGCCCGCCACGGAATAGGGGATGAACCGGATCAGGTTGGAGAGCCTGAGATACCCGATTATCAGAAAACAGATTCCCGTCGCCACTGCCCCGATGACCACCACCGTAGCCGTCGTCGCGAAACGCACGACCGCATCGCCCTCCACGCCAATGGTTGACGCGATCACGATCAACACCATCGAGGACGGCACTGCGGTCATCGAGAGCGCGCCACGGTAGCCGCTGGTTAGGGCGATCCACAGGCAGACGACGAAACCGCCGAACAGCACCATGATCGTGCCCTGGGACAGAAACGGCGCCAACGGGCCAGCGAATACAAGGGCTCCCACGGAGATCAGGTAGGCCGCGCCGATCACGCCCACGATCGAGCCGACCGACAGCGCCGGGAACACGTTGCCCGAGATCACGTCGGCGCGCAGTTCGGACATCAGGTTCATGAGCGGCATTCTCATTGACCTGTCCGGATCCTGCGTTACGTGGAAACGTGCCTGATCCCGAATTATCGCCGGTTGCGGCCATCGCACAAGGGCATGTGCGCGAACCGGTTCCGCTTCCTGCGCCAACCGTCCCGACAACCGAAGTGATCGGCGCCAAAGCGGCTCGTTCAGCGACCGCTGTGATCGCGGTGCTTGCCATGCAACACCGGGAGCCTCGATTCGGGCCGATACCCGCGGGCATTCGCCACGGGGGTCGTGGTGTCGCGGGCACCTCGGTGAACCGACCTGCCCTGATCTCAATGTTCGTGGGTCGTGCTCGAGGGTGGAGGACCACTGAACACGACGCCGCATCGGGGAGGGCGGACGCCTAGCGACCGGAGGATGATTCGTAAGGCTCGCTCAGGCCGACGAAAATTCCGAAAATCTCTCCCTCGCTGCCGTTCTCTTCGAGGAACTTGGCGAGATTGAAACCTGCGGCCAGGCGCGGGTTCCCAGCGCTGTCCGGGATGCTCGACACACCCCCGCCCCAGTATCCCCTGGTGCGCACGACGGCTCTCTCAGGGTGCGTCACGGTGACGTCCGGCCCCTCGAAGCTCCCGACAGGCATCAGGGGGACCGCACCAAGGTGAATCTCGTAGTCCTTGACGAGTGACTCGGTATCGACCACCTCGTCCCCGAGATGGAATCCTAGATGCACGCGGCGGGTGACCAGGTCGCCGATGCACCCGACACATCCGAATACGGTGCCGGCGCCGAAGTCCACGGTCAGGTTGACCGTCCCTGCGTACTCATCGTCCACGGCCGTCGACTCCCCGGCTGCCGTGTAGGAGTAAATCCCCCCAGACTGCCCGAGATACGTTGCCTGGCCGGACACGGGAAGATCGGGAGGGTTTTCGGGATCCAGCTCCGGGCCGTCGACGATCGAGAACCGCGTCGCTTCCTCGAAGTCCAGTTCGGGCGGCTGCTGGCCGGGGAGCTCCGCCCACCATCCCGCCATGAGGTAGTCCGCCGGATTCTCGGGGTCCCAACTCACCAGCCCGTAAACGATCGAGGTTCCGTCATCTCGCGCCTGGAGCATGGTCCAGTTCCGCGCGGTGTGCCCCGGCAGGAGGGTCTCGGCGGGGCTGGTCTCGATGGTGTCGTCCTCGGTGTTGACACTCGCGTCGACCCGACCCTCCCAGGATACGAAGACACTCAGAACCTCCCCGTCGAACGAGGAGTTCCGTCCGTGCTGGATGGGACTCTCCATCATGGGGTCACTGCAGGCGTTCGCCAGCAGCAGCAGACAGGCGGCCAGACAGAATGAGAGGTGTTTGCTCATCGTGTGCGGCCTCCTGTTTCCATGGCTGCGATACTTGACTGATTCAAATCCTTCGATGAAGGCCAATGCCTGATGCCGAGCGCATGCTCTTGATCGGAGGGCGGAAACGGCATGATCTCCATGATCATCAGCTAGGCCTACCCGCGCACAGGCACCTGGATACAAGGACGAACCTGTCCGAATGGGGCTCTTACTCCTCACGACCCGTCACATCAAGGTCGCCACAGAGAGCCTGTAGCACCAAGCCGCGGATTTCCGGACGGTGTGGAGCAACCCGGCCAGCGCGTCGATCATTCAGGAAATAGTCGTCTCGACCCCGCGGCATCGTCTTTAGGCGCCAGGCCGTTCTGAGTTGTCCGGCAGGCCCGACACTTCATCATCTGGCATACGATTCGGTATGTTCTCATTCATGAGCTGAGGGAGGCCTGCATGGTGAATTCCGGCGCGTGGAAGATTGGGACATCGGTATCCTTCGTACTTTGCCTCTTCATGCTGGCTTGCATCTTTATCGGGACGCCCCCGGCCTTGGCGCAGGAGGCGTGTCCGCTTCCCGCTGATGGGACGCCTCCTGCGGACCCGTCCGTCACGGCTCAGGAGGTTGAAAACGGCACCGGTCTCCTGAGGGACTTCGCGCTCTCCGTGAGGGCTCGGTCCAGAGAACACTCCCTTGAGGCCGGGTCAGTGGAACAGGGGCTCTATATCGGATGTCTCATAAGGCAGGAAGGGAGTGTCTGGCGTTCCGGTTCCACGTACATCGTGAGCCTGACGCCCGACGGCCGCGTGTTTCTTCACGCGAAGGACATGGCCCTGGCGGGCAGACAGCTCAATCCCCTGATTTACGCGGAGATCCTTGCCGCGCTGGGCGTCTCTCCGGCCGATCTCGCCAACTTGGCATCTCCCGATCCCGATACGCGCGACAGCGCTGTCGCCGCACTCTTCGCCACATTGTCGCAGGAACCGGATGGGGCGTTCGATGCCTCCACCCCTGTACCCGGCCTGCGGCCGGGCATACCCGGTGCTTCCGGCTACGCCAGCGTCTATGTCTCGTCCAATCTCCGGGCACCGATCGTGCTCCTCGCCGGATTCGATCTCGGTGAGTCTCACTTGGTTCCCATCAGCGCCGAAGCCATCGATTACGGCGATCCGGCCATCGCGGCCAGAGACGTGGTGGACCGGGAAACCCTGAAGGCCTTCGTCACGGAAGCCGGAAACTACATGCTCGAAATCCAGAGATCCGGCGATGCAGCCGCGGCCTCGAAAACCAGGATTGCCCTGCGGGATCCGAACGGGCCCTGGCGTCATGGTTCCGTCTACCTCTACGTCCTGGACACGGTCACCAACATCATCACGTTTCACGCGGCATTTCCCGACAGGTTCGAGAACCGGGCTCTGGTGCCGGGCGTTCGTGATGCGGTGACCGGTGAGTTCGTTCTGCCGCAGGTCATCGCGGCGGCGAAGAGCAGTCCGGAAGGCGGTTTCCTCGAGTACTACTGGGATGATCCCACCGACGACACCGACAGGGCCGACATCCCCAAGCTGGGCTACGCCAGAGAGTTCAGCGGCCAGATCCAAAGAACGGACGGAAGCGTCATTCCGGTCAACCTCATCGTCGGATCGGGCCTGTACGGAACCGCCGCCCCCGCGGCGATGGCGGGCGACCCCAACGCGGTGATCGAGGCGGTTCTGCCCCAGGTGATGCGGGCGATGACGGCGAGCACGGTCGACGCGGTCTCGGGCCGCATCGCCGAGGCCGCCTCCGGCACGGCATCGCAGGAGTTGAGCCTGGGCGGCGCCTCGACGCTGGCGGACGTGCTGATGGCCAACGGCGAGGCGCTGGAGAACGGCACCTTCGATCCCGGCCAGATGCTCGCGGGTTCGTCCTTCACCCTGCCGCTCGCCGCGGCGGGAGGAGCGGGGAGCGGCCCGCTCGACAGCCTGACGCTGTGGGGGAGCGGCGACTGGCGCAACATCTCCGGCGGCTCGTCGCAGAGTGTCACGTATGACGGCAGCGTGCTGAGCGCCAACCTGGGGGTCGACACCCGGCTGGGCGAGGACCTGCTGGCGGGCGTCTCCCTGGGCCGCTCGCGGGGCTCGGTGGACTACACACAAGCTGGCGCCTCGGCGGGCGAGTTCACGACGACGGTGACGAGCGTCACCCCCTACATGGGCTGGCAGGGATCGGGCGGCATGAGCCTGTGGGCCCTGGCGGGCCATGGCTGGGGCGAGGTGGAGATCGAGGATGCGGCGGGGACGCAGTCGAGCGACATGACGCAGATCGTGATGGCGGCGGGCTTGAGCGGAACGCTGATCTCCAGCGACGAGTTGATCGACGGCGGCACGACGCGCCTGCGCGTGAAGGGCGACGCCGCCTTCACGGAAGCGGAGGTCGACGGCTCGGGCACGATCGAGGCTGTGACGCTGGACGCCGGCCGTCACCGTCTGACGCTCGAGGGGAGCCACACCCGGCGCCTGGAGTCGGGTGCGACGCTGACGCCATCCCTCGAGGTCGGCATGCGGAACGACGTCGGCGACGGCGAGACCGGCAGCGGCATCGAGGCGGGCGGCGGCGTGCGCTTTGCCGACGAGGCGACGGGCATCACCGTCGAGGGCCGGGCGCGGACGCTTCTCAACCACGGCGGCGGCTCCGAGGAGTGGGGCGTGAGCGGCCTGGTGCGTCTCGATCCCGGCACTGCGGGCCGTGGTCTGGCACTCAGCGTGCGTCCCGCGTGGGGCCCGACGGCGAGCGGCGTCGAGCGTCTGTGGCAGGCTGGCGTTGTCCCGGGAGCGACCCGGGAGAGCGGACGTCTGGAGGCGCGCCTGGGCTACGGCATGGCATTGCTGGGCGGCCACGCCACGGGAACGCCGGAGATGGCCCTGGGGCTCTCGGAGGCCGGCCGCGACTGGCGTCTTGGCTGGACCCTGGGACTTGCCCGGACGGAGCGGGCCTCGTTCCACGTCAGCCTGGAGGCGACACGGTGGGAGCCCGCACACGACGACGCAACACCGGAGAACCGGGTCGGGATCACCGCTTCCATGCGCTGGTAGGGCAAAGAACCGGACCCGGTATTGGGATGGTTGGTACCGCAGGTGAACCGGGGTGGCCGACACACAGGCAAACGTGAACATCACCCGAGCACGTCGCAGACGACCTCATTGCAAGCGGACAGGAAAATCAACGAGCGTCCCGCCATGCTGCGCCTCTTTACTGCCGGCGTTGGGGCGGACGGATACGTCCGTGGAACCGATGGTCCGACCGGATCTCATGGGGCGACTGACGCCGGGGCGCTCACCTCCACGGTCACGATGTCGAGGTCGTGGTACTGCTGGTGGCGCACCGAAGAAGCGAGATGGCGCAGCAGCCGGAGTGACACCTCCTGCTCTGCCCGCGCGCCCTCGCCGGGGGCGCCGAGCACCGCGAGCCGCTCCTGCACGTTTTCCTCTCCCGACGCGACGATGAACTCGAGCACAGCACCGCCCTCGCCCTTCGATGCCGATAGCCGCAAGCGGCGGTTCGGGGTCCCGCCCTCTTCTTCGGGCCGCAGAAGGGTGAGAAGGGTTTCGTCGGCGACGGCGGCGAGCCTCTCCGCCATGGCGTCGTCCCAGCCGTTGCGCGACGCGAACCGGGACAGGAACTCCTGGATTTCCGGCAGTGCGGCGACGGCGAACCCGGTCTCCATGCGGGCGGGGCGGGATCCGGAAAGGCCGGCGACCAGCGTCATGACAATTGCCGCGAGTCCGCCGGAGGTGATCCCGTTGGCAAAGATGCCGCCAGCGAATCCGGACACGAGCTCCGGAAAGATCACGCCCGATTCGAAGCCGATCCCGAGCCAGAAGGAGACACCGACGATCGCGCCCTTGCGAAGGTCCATGCCGTCCTGCATCACCACCCCGATGCCGATCACGAAGAGCAGCGCGGTCAGCACCAGGAGATAGGCGCCGACGACGGGCCCCGGGATGGCCAGAACGACCGCCAGCGCCTTGGGGAGGAATGCCAGGGCCAGGAAGACGGCGCCGGTCACGATCCCTATGGCACGCGCCGCGACTCCGGTGATCTCGATGAGCGGCCCCGCGAGCGAATAGGTCGTGTTCGGAACGGTTCCGGCCAGGCCGCAGAGCATGTTGCTCATTCCGTCGGCCGCGACCGTACCCTGCACCGCCCGGAAATCGACTGGCCGCGGCCGGCGCCACGAGACCCGCTGGAGCGCTGTGTTGCTGCTCATCGCCCGGATGGATCCGATCACCGCAGTCAGCAGGAAGGCCGGCAGTAACGCCCAGAATCCGGATCCGAACTCCAGGTCGAGACCGGGAATCTGGACATCCGGCAGCCCGATCCAGGAGGCAGCGGCAATGCGCTCCATGTCGTAGAGGCCGAAGAACGCGGCAAGCGCCGTGCCCAGGACGACGCCGATCACCGGTGCCCAGAGCCGCAGCATCGGCGTCCCTTTCAGGGAAATGCCGAGAATTGCCAGCAACGCGACCAGTGCCATCACCGGCGCCGCGTGGACCGGGCTGCCGTCCGGTACGTCGCCAAGCATGTCGAAAATGATCGGCATCACCGTGACAGGCACCAGCATGATCACGGTTCCGGAGACGGCCGGGGTCAGGATCCGGCGGAACAGGGCGAGCCTGGCGGACAACAGGAACTGGAAGAGCGCCGCCACAACGACCAGGGTCGCAAGCAACGCAGGACCGCCCTCCGCAAGCGCCGTGATGCTGACCCCGATGAACGCCGCCGCACTGCCCACGACGAGTACATGGCCGCCCCCGATCCTGCCGAACCGGACCGCCTGGAGCGCCGTGGCAACGCCGCTGACCGCAACCGCCGCGAACACTGCCCAAGCCAGATGGGATTCGCCGACGCCGCCGGCCCGCATCACGGCCGTCGGGATCAGGATCGGCACTGCCACGGTGATGAGAGCGAGCTGCAGTCCGAGGCCCAAGGTCAGCGCACCGGGCGCTCGCTCGTCCGCCTGGTAGCGAAGTCCGTCGCCGCCCGCCTGTCGGCTTGCGCTCATGTCGTCACTGAATCCGGGCGAGCGCCACGGAACAGGATCAATGCCGGGCTCACCATCGCCTCACGACTTCCTTTCGACCCCGCCTGGCGGCGGCTAACCTCTGGAGTTTGATTCATGATGCCGCCATTGTGCCTATCTGTCTGTAACATTGGGGAATAGTATCACATGCTGTACAGTAGATTTTGTTGTGGGAACAAACTTTGGCGCGTTGCGGGTTCTGACACTTCACGATCTTGAGGTGTATAGTTCAACCTGAACGTTACCGGACGGCAGCCACGCGGAGTTTCGCCGCCGGCAAGGTTCGGACAGGTGCCGAAGAAGCAGGATGATACCCGAATGATGAACCGAGACGTATCCCGGGACACCGACGCAGGAGAAGGACGGCTCACTGGCGGCAGCGAGCCGATCGCGATCGTGGGCATGGCCTGCCGGTTCCCCGGCGCGAACGGCGTCGCCGCCTTCTGGAATCTGCTGGAATCCGGTGAAAACACGGTGCAGGAAGGCGTTCCGGGATCCGGCGTCGGCCGTATCGGAGCCCTGTTCCCCGAAGACACCGGCCAGATCCAGGCATGCCGCTTCGGCGCCTATCTCGACGATATCGACCGGTTCGACGCGGCCTTCTTCCGCATCTCGCCGGTTGAGGCGCAGTTGCTGGATCCACAGCAGCGGCTGCTGCTGGAGACGAGCTGGCGGGCGCTCGAAGACGCGTGCATCGATCCCGAACAGCTCAAGGATAGCCGCACCGGCGTCTATGCCGGCATCAGCAACAACGACTACCGGGGGCTTATCCTCGACGCCGGCGCAAATGCAGGGCCGGCCGAACCCGCGGCCAGCCTCTATGCGGTCACCGGCACGTCCCTCAACACGGCAATCGGCCGGGTCGCCTTCGCACTTGGCCTCGGCGGTCCGGCGATGGCGGTGGATACGGCCTGCTCGTCGTCGCTGGTGGCGACCCACCAGGCGGTCTCGGGCCTGCAGAGGGGCGACGCGGATCTGGCGCTCGCCGGCGGGGTGAACATCATTCTCTCCGGCCGGCTTCTCGAGTTTCGCGCCAACGCCGGAATGCTGGCGCCGGACGGCCAGTGCAAGACGTTCGACGCCTCCGCCAACGGCTACGTAAGGGGCGAGGGCTGCGGCATCCTGGTCCTGAAGCGGCTCGCCGATGCTGAAGCCGACGGCGACCGGATCTGGGGCGTGATCCGAGGGACGGCGCTCAACCAGGACGGGGCGAGTCCGGGCCTGACGGTTCCGAATGGGGCGGCGCAGCAACGCGTGATCGCCGCGGCGCTCGAACGGGCCGGAGTCCGGGCAGCGGACATCGACTATCTGGAGGCGCACGGGACAGGGACCGAGGTGGGCGATCCGATCGAGATCGACGCCACGGCGGCGGTCTACGGGCGCGGGCGCGATGCGGATCGCCCGCTGCTGCTCGGCTCCGTCAAGACCAACATCGGCCATCTGGAATCGGCGGCCGGAGTCGCAGGCCTGATCAAGACCGTGCTCGCGATCAATCGCGGAATCATCCCGAAACATCTTCATTTCAGGACCCCCAATCCCGCGATGGACTGGGAGCGGCTTCCCTTGCAGGTGACGGCCGACCCGACGCCCTGGCCCGACCGGACCGACAGACCGCCGCTGGCGGGTGTGAGCGGGTTCGGATGGTCGGGAACGAACGCTCATGTCGTGCTGGAAGGCTACACGTCGCCGGAGGACGATGGAGACTGCCGACTCTCCGGCGCGCCCAAATCGATCGCCGTGTCGCTGCCGGAGGTGCTTCCACAGTCGAAGGAAGGGCCTGGCCCGCGGACCACGCGCCTGCTGCCGATCTCAGGGAAATCGGTCTCGGCGCTGCGCGAGGCGGCGGAACGCTATCTCGCATGGCTCGACGACGAGGAAGCCGCAGGCACCGCATCAGGTCCCCTGCTCTCCGACATGGTCTGGTCGGCCGGCGTCGGTCGCAGCCACTTCGGCCACCGGGCGGGCGTGGTCTTCCCGGACGCGGACTCGCTGCGCGAGGGCTTGCAGGCGGTCGCCGTGACAGATGAACATCCGGCACCGCGCCAGGCGTCGACCGTGGCGTTCGTCTACACCGGACAGGCCAGTCAATGGCCGGGCATGGGCGCGGCGCTCTACGACAGTGAGCCGGTCGTGCGCGCGGTGCTCGACCGGTGCGATGCGGTACTCGCGGAAGAGCGCGGAGCCTCGCTGCTCGACGTGATGTTCGGACGTCCCGGCGCCACGGGCGACCTGGACGATCCGCAGTGGAAACAGCCCGCGATCTTTGCCCTCGAGTGCGCGCTCACCGCGCAGTGGTCGAGCCTCGGCATCCGGCCCGACGCGGTGCTCGGACACAGCCTGGGAGAGCTCGCTGCGGCGCACGCCGCGGGCGTGTTCGATCTCGAGAACGGCCTGCGCCTGGCGGCGGCGCGGGGAGCGCTGGTCGGCGCCCTCCCTGGCAAGGGCGCCATGGGGGCGGTCTTCGCGCCGGCCACCCAGGTAGCGGAGGCGCTGAACCAACATGATACGGCCGTCCCGGGCATGGGCCCGTGCATCGCCGCGGACAACGGGGCGCATCAGGTCATCAGCGGCCCGGCAGACGAGGTCGCCGCCATCCTCGATCGCCTGGAAGCGGCCGGCACAAGGGTGGCTCGGCTGCGCAGAAGCCCCGCCTACCACAGCCCCATGATCGAGCCGGCACTCGACGGTCTGGAGGCAGCCTTCTCACGGCATTCCTTCGCTCCGCCGTCGCTGCCTTTCGTCAGCAATCTCACCGGAGAGGCGATCGGTTCGGACGAGACCCTGGATGCGCCATACTGGCGCCGTCAGATGCGCGCACCGGTGGCGTTCCGCGCCTGCATCGAAACCCTGGCGAAGCTGGGCGTCGACACGGTCATCGAGATCGGCCCCCACGCCGTGCTGGGACCGATGGTCTCCATGGCCTGGCCGGCCGGGGCTGCGGAGCCGGCGGTCATGTCGAGCCTCCGGCGGCCGGCCACCGGCGAAGAACCGCCGGCACCGGGATCGGGTGGCGGCTTCATGGAGGCCGTCGCCGGGGCCTACGAAGCCGGACTACCGCTCCGCTTCGACGGCCTGTTCGCCGGCGAGGCGCGTCGCCGCATCGCCCTGCCCGGCTATCCGTTTCAGCGCGAGCGCTACTGGATCGAGGCGCCGAAGCGGCGACGGCAGGCAAGCGGCCACCCGTTGCTCGGGAGCCGGCACGAATCCGCCAGCGGCGAGGCATTCTTCGATACCGAGGTCTTCCCCACCGACCCGGCATGGCTCGCCGACCATCGCGTGTTCGGCCGGCTGATCGCTCCGGGAGCGCTTTACGGCGCCATGGCCGCATCGGCCTGGCGGGCCGAGGGCGACAGCGCGGTTGCCGTCGAGGACTTCCGGATGCAGAGCGCCCTTATCTTCGCCGACGAGAGCGATGACGCCGGCGATGCGGGCCGGCGCATGCAGGTCCTGCTCGACGCGGCCGGGGACGGCCCGTCACGCCGGGTGCGCGTCCTCTCAAGGAGCGAAGAGGAGGAGGACTGGACGCTGCACGCCGAGGGAGAGGTCTCGCCCGGCGCGGCCGGCCCTGCCCTCCCCGCGTCGCCGTTCGATGCCGACGGCCTCAAAGCCGGACTCTCGCCGGTGGATCTCTCCGCCTACTATCGCGCCAAGTCCGAGGTCGGGATCGATCTCGGCCCCGCCTTCCGCACGCTGACGGGACTCTGGGCGCGGGACGGCGAGGCGCTCGGCGAGGTGGTGCTGCCCGCCGACCACCAGCGGGGCTCGCTCGACGTGCATCCTCTCGTGCTTGACGGCTGCTTCCAGATCATGGGGGCGGCGCGCGATCCGGACGGCACCGAGGACGGGACCACCTACCTGCCGTTCGCCTGGGAGCGGCTCTGGATCGCCGACGGATTGCCGGACCGGCTCTTCTGCCACGTGACGATGCGGGAAAGCCCGCGCGATGCGGAGGTCGATCACGTCGAAACGCCGGAAGTCCACGCGGCAGACATGCAGCTTTACGCCGACAACGGGGAACATCTCGGCGAACTCGCCGGCTTCACGGTCAAGCGCGCGACCCGCGCGACGCTGCTCGCCGCACTGGAGGGCGTGGAAGACCTGCTCTACGAGGTGGCATGGCGTGACAGCACCCCGCCGACGGGCGTGCTGCCGGCCGACTTCCTGCCGAGTCCGTCGGCGGCGGCTGCCCGCTCGCATCCCTTCTCCCGTTATCTTGGCGATGAGGGAGTCGAGGTCGCGGCCGAGATCGACCTGCAGGGAGAGATGGAGCGGGTTGCGTGGTGCTACGCGCTCTCTGCCCTGGAAACCCTGGGGTGGGAGCGCACGGCAGGCACGGTCGTGGACCCTGAAGAGTTGAGAGAGCGCCTCGACGTGCTGCCCGAGCACAGGCATCTGGTCCGACGGTTGCTGGAGATACTGGCGCGTTCCAGCGTGGTAGAGGAGAAGGACGACGGCTTCGCGGTATTGGTCGGAGCCGACGACCCGCTGCCGGATGGCATGCCTCACGACTCCGGGACGTTTGTGGCCGAAGTGGTGGAGCGGTTCCCGCACGCAGCCAACGAGATCGGGCTGTTCCGACGCTGCGCCGGGGCCCTGCCCGAGGTGCTGCGGGGCAAGGAGGATCCGTTGTCGCTGCTGTTCGGCGACGCGGAACCGTCGGCCGGCGGCCTCTATCGCCTGGCGCCGGTCTGGCGGGCGGCAAACCGGATGATCGGAGAGGTGGTGCGGACGCTCGTGGAGGGCCTGCCAGACAGGCGGCGGCTGCGCGTTCTGGAAGTGGGCGCCGGCATCGGCTCGGCAACCGAGTACATCCTGCCCGAGCTTCCGGAGGGACGTTTCGACTACATGTACACCGACATCTCCGCCGGCTTTTTCGCCGATGCGGAATCGCGCTTCAGCGTGGACGGCGCTTCGATCGACTACCGGATGCTGGATATCGAGAAGGACCCGGTGGACCAGGGCTTCGAGCCCTTTGCCTTCGACATGATCATCGCGGCCAACGTGCTGCACGCCACGCGCCTTCTCGACGAGACTCTTCATCACTGCCGGACGCTTCTGGCGCCGTCGGGGCTGCTGGTGGCGCTGGAGAACCAGCGCGGCCGGGGCTGGATGGATCTCATCTTCGGCCAGTTGGACGGATGGTGGCGCTACTCCGACCGCTACCGCACGAACCACGCCCTCGCAGGGCCCGAGGTCTGGCGCGAGGCGTGCACCGATACGGGGTATGCCGATTGCGAGGTTCTCGGCGTGGACCGGTCGGAACACGCCGGCCTGCCGGATCGCGGCGTGATCGTGGCTCAGGGTCCGGCAGAGATCGCCCTGCCGGAGGGTGTCTGGATTCTGGCAGCCGACCGGGGCGGCATGGCGGCGTCGCTGGCCGAAGAGCTCGCTCGCCAGAACCAGCGGGTGGTGCTGGCCGGAGACGATCCGGAGATCGCAGGCGCGCCGGTCGCAGGCGTGAGCGGGATCACCGCGGCGTCGATCGAGATGGAGCACCGCGAGTCGTGGCAATCGCTCATCGAAAGCCTGCCGGCGGACGTGCCCTTCGCCGGCGCGGTACACCTCGTCGGGCAGGACGGCCGCGGGCCAGAGGCGACGGCCGCAGACCTGGCGGCGGATGCGAAGCGCACGGCAGCAAGCGCGCTTGCGCTCGTGCAGGGCATCGCGGATGCCGACGCCACGCCCGAGAAGGGCCTGTGGTTCGTCACCCGGGGCGCGCAGGTGCTGGAACGGGAGCGGACCGGAATTCTGGCAGGCGCCGCCCTCTGGGGCCTGGGCAGGGTGACGCTGAGGGAGGCGCCCCAGCTGCAGACGAGGATGCTCGATCTCGACCCGGAGGCCGCGGTGCCGCAGGCTCTCCTCGCGAACGAACTGCTGTTCACCGATTCGGAGAACCACATCGCGCATCGCCGGGAGCGGCGCCAGGTCGCCCGGCTGGTCCGCACGGACGCCAGCGCGGCGCGTCTCGCCCTGCCGGAGGAGGCGGGCTGGGTTCTGGCGCCGGAGGAAGGCGGAGCGATCGAGACGCTGCGGGTGCAGCCATTGGAGGCGCGCGCCCTGGAGCCGAACGAGGTGCGTGTCGCGGTTGATGCCTGCGGGCTCAACTTCCTGGACGTCTTCCGGGCCATGGGCCTTGTCGAGGAAGGATTGCTCGGCGAGGAGCTCTGTGGCCGGATCGTCGAGACCGGCAGGGATGTCACGACCGTCAAGGCAGGCGACCGGGTGGCCGGTTTCGCCTTCGGCACGTTCGGGCCGGAGGTGGTGACGCACGAGGAGCTGGTGGCGCTGGCGCCTCCGGGCCTGTCGGCGACGGCGCTCGCCACGGTCCCCTCGGTCTTCGTCACCTGCGTGCTCTCCTTTGAGCTTGCCGGACTCAAGGCCGGGGACCGCGTGCTGATTCACGCCGGCGCGGGCGGCGTTGGGCTTGCGGCCATCCAGCTCGCCAAGGCCGCCGGCGCGGAGGTGTTCGCCACCGCAAGCGCGCCCAAGCAGGCCTACCTCCGCGCGCTCGGCATTGCCCACGTGTTCGACAGCCGCTCGACCGCATTCGGCCAGGACATTCTCGACGCAACGGGGGGCGCCGGGGTTGACGTCGTGCTGAACAGCCTGACCGGCGAGGGCTTCATCGAGGCGAGCCTCGCCTGCCTCGCGCAGGGCGGCCGCTTCGTGGAACTGGCCAGGCGGGACATCCTGAGCGAGGACGAGATGGCCGCGCTGCGGCCGGATGTCGCCTATTCGATCCTCGACCTTTACGACCTGAAGCAGCAGGACCCGGAGCGGCCAGGCGCGGCCCTGAAGGAGGTTCTGGCGCGCATGGCAGCGGGCGAACTTGAGCCTCTGAGGCACAGCAGCTGGCCGCTCGCCGAGACGAGCGCCGCGATGGGCTTCATGCGCGCGGCGCGGCACATCGGCAAGATCGTGCTGACGATGCCGCCCGTGAGGGCCGGCCGGTTGCGGGAGGACGGAACCTATCTTGTGACCGGCGGCCTGGGCGGCATCGGCTGCGCTCTCGCCAAAGAGCTTGCCGAGCGGGGCGCGGGAACGGTCGTGCTGAACGGCCGCAGATCTCCGGACCCGGAAGCAGAAGCGGCAATCGGGGCGCTTCGCGCCCGCGGGTTCAGGGTCGAGGTGGAGATCGCGGACGTGACGGACGCGGCTGCGCTCGATGCGATGCTGGCCCGCATGGACGAGGCCCTGCCGCCGCTCGTCGGCGTGATCCACAGCGTTGGCGTGCTGTCGGACGCCGCCCTCGGCAACCAGACCTGGGAGAGCTTCGAGACCGTGCTGTGGCCGAAGATCCTGGGGGCCTGGCACCTTCACCGGGCGACGGTGGAGCGCGATCTGGAGATGTTCGTCCTGTTTTCGAGCGTCGCCGGCATTCTGGGCAATCCGGGCCAGGCCAACCATGCGGCGGCCAACGCCTTCCTCGATCAACTCGCCCGTCACCGGCGTGCGCTGGGTCTTCCGGGCCAGGCCATCGCCTGGGGCGCCTGGTCGGAGCTGGGCGAGGCGGAGGAGCAGCGCGAGCGGATCGCCGGGCGCCGGCAGGCGACCGGCACCGGATGGTTCACCCCGGAGCAGGGTTTCAGGGTTTTCGAGCGCCTGGTGCGCCAGGACGCAACCAACGCGGCGGTGGCAGCGGTGGACTGGCCGGTCTTCGGAGACGCCCTCGGCAACCGTCCGCCCCTCCTGGAGGACCTGCTTGCCGGCGAGGCCGACGAGATGGACGCTTCGTCCTTGTCGGAAGACCTGCTCCAGCGGCTCGCCGCGACGCCTGCGGCGGGGCGCGAGGACCTTCTGGCATCCTTCCTTCAGGGCGAGATCCAGGCAGTTCTGAGGCTGCCCTCGGCGCCGGCGGCCACGGTCGGGTTCTTCGATCTGGGCATGGACTCACTGATGGCGGTCGAGCTGCGCAATCGCCTCAACCGTGCCTTCTCCGACACCTATTCCGCGCCGAACACCCTTGTGTTCGACTACCCGACCATCGCCGATCTCGCGAGCCATCTGGCAACCGCGCTCGGCGAGCCGGACCCGCCCGAATCAGCCGCAGAAGAGACCCCTGAGACGGCTGCCGGGGCCACGACGGAGCCGGCCCTGCAACAAGTGGCGGCACGCCAGAATGACGGAATCGCGATCGTCGGCATGGCGTGCCGGTTCCCCGGCGCACCGGACATTGCGGCCTTCTGGCGCCAGCTCGAGGCCGGCAGCGATGCCGTGACGAACGGACGCCAGGACGGCGGGTCCTGGAGTGGGGTCGCAGGCGATCCCGCGATCGAGGACGACATCTGGGAGCGGGGCGGGTTCGTCGACGGGATCGACCACTTCGATGCCCGATTCTTCGGCATGACGCCGATCGGCGCGCGCATGACGGATCCGCAGCAGCGGCTGCTTCTGGAGACAAGCTGGCGGGCGCTCGAGGACTCAGGCATTGATCCCGAGGGCCTGAGGGGTAGCCGCACCGGGGTCTATGCGGGCATAGCGACCAGCGAGTACCGCGACCTGATGAGGTCAGACAGCGACGGCCTCAACTATCTCGGCACCGCAAGCGGCATGGCGGTGGGCGGTGTCGCGTTCCGGCTGGGTCTCACGGGACCGGCGATTCCGGTCATGCTGAACTGCGCCGCGTCGCTGGTCACGGTACAGCAGGCGGTCGCAGGCCTGCGCGAAGGAACGGTGGATCTCGCCCTGGTCGGCGGCGTCAACGCGGTCCTCTCACCCGGGCTGACCCGGGAGATGGCGGCGCTCGGAATGCTGTCATTGCAGGGACGCTGCAGGACATTCGATGCGGCGGCGGACGGCTTCGTGCGCGGCGAGGGCTGCGGGATGGTCGTCCTCAAGCGCCTGGCAGAGGCCGAGGCCGACGGCGACCGCATCTGGGCGGTCGTCAGGGGTGCGGCCGTCAATCAGAACGGAGCGACGGCGGGGCCCACGGTGCCGAACGGCCCGGCGCAGGAGCGGGTGATCGCCGAAGCGCTGTCGCAGGCAGGCGTTCAGCCCTCGGACGTGGATTACCTCGAGGCGCACGGGGCGGGCTCGGAACTGGGCGACCCGATCGAGGTGCAGGCCGCGGCGGCGGTCTACGGCAGGGAACGCGACGTCGACCGGCCGCTGCTGATGGGCTCGGTCAAGACCAACATCGGCCACCTGGAATCGGCAGCCGGCGTCGCAGCGCTGATCAAGGCCGTTCTCGCCATGCGTCATGGACTGATCCCGAAGAATTTGCATTTCCGGGATCCGAATCCGCACCTGGACTGGGACAATCTGCCGGTACGCGTGGTATCGGAAGCGACCGCCTGGCCATCCGCGCAGGACCGACCGCCGCTTGCCGGGGTCAGCGCCTTCGGCATATCGGGCACGAATGCACACGTCATCGTGGAGGGTTACGGCAGCCCGAACGGCACATCTCCCTGGCCGCAAGGCGTTCCGCAACCGATCGCCGAACCATCGGCAGGGCTTTCCGCGCGCGAGGCGCGGCTTCTGCCGCTCTCCGCCAGGTCAGCCGCATCGCTGCGCAACCTGGCCGAGCGCTACCTCGCATGGCTCGACGAACGTGAGCCGGACGAGGCGGCGTCCGGAGCAGTCCTCTCCGACATGGCGTGGACCGCCGGCACCGGACGGAGCCATTTCGACCATCGCGCGGCCGTAGCCTTCGAAGACTGCCGGTCGCTTCGCGAGGGTTTGCAGGCGCTCGCGGCGGCGGACGACTCCAAGCCCGTGACACAGGCAAGGGTCGCCTTTGCCTATGCGAACCACACAAACGGCTGGATCGCGACGTGCGAGGCGCTCCATGCCAGCGAGCCGGCGGTGCGGTCGATTCTCGATCGCTGCGACGAGGTGTTCCACGACGCGCAAAATGCCTCGCTGCTGGACATCATGTTCACAAGGCAGGGACCTGAGGAAGACCTCGACGATCCGCGGTGGGCGCGGCCGGCGACCTACGCGCTCCAGTGCGCGCTCACCCATCTGTGGTTGAGTGTGGGCGTCAAACCAGGCGTGGCATTCGGGCACGGGGTCGGAGTGCTTGCGGCCGCGCAGGCCGGCGGCGTCTTCGGCCTGGAAGACGGCCTGCGCCTGGCCATGGCCGGTCCCGAAGCGATGCCGGACGACATCGCCATGGCTGCGTCCTCCCTGACGCTCATTGACACCCTCTCTGGCGTCGTCGTGACGCCGGACGATGCCCGGGACGCGTCCTACTGGCGCCGGCAGGCGGCGGGTGAACCCGAATCTCTCCAGCGCTGCGCCGCAACGCTGGCAGCGGCAGGTGTCGATGCGATCATCGGGATCGGAGAGATCGGAGCCCTGGAGGCGATGCTGCCGGAAACGGGGGATGCGCCCGGGCCGGTCCTCCTGTCGAGCTTCGGGCGCGCGGCGGCGGCGTCAGAGGCGAACGGCGGCTTCACGCACGCGGTCGCCGGGGCCTGGGAGGCGGGGCTGGCGGTATCCTTCCGGGGTCTCTTCGCCGGCGAATCCCGCAGTCGGATATCGCTGCCGGACTACCCGTTCGAACGTCGCCGTCACTGGATCTGATCGCAACGCGGTCCGGGATGAGGCCGCCGCAGTCAGGCGACTCGCGGACTGCCGCCGATCATTCCTCCGAACTTCTGCCAGCTTGCTTTCCTGTTCAGGATGGCAACCGAGGGAGTCATGGACGACGGCTTTCCGGCGGGGGTCCGAACGCGTCGTCATAGAGTCGCTCGACACGTGCCGCTTCTTCATTCGTCAGCATCCTGAACTCTCGTTCGCGCGCCCGCATCGACAGGCGCCCCGCATTCTGATGCAGGAACCGGAACAGAAGATCGGCGGTGCGGTCGGGCATGTCGACGATCGCCTGAAGGCGCCGCGTGAACCGGTCGTAGCGCCGGAGAAAATCCGCCTCGTCGGGGAGGTCTTCCTCGATCGTCCTCTTCACGCATTCGAACAGGAATTCCGCATGAGGCGTGGCGTCGAAGAAGCGATAGAAGTCCGCCGTGTCATTCAGCACCCGGACATTTCCGCGCCCGGTCGGCTCCCACTCGATGAGCGGCAGCAGCCGCCCCGAGTGGTCCTCCAGGATCGCGCCGTAGGCGTCGATCCGATCCAGGATCACGGCGGATACCGGCAACGCGACCCCTGGCGGGATGAAGCCCCGTCGTGCCAGGGCGTGATGAACGAGATAGCGATGGATGCGCCCGTTGCCGTCTTCGAAGGGGTGGGCGTAGACGAAACCGAAAGCCAGCGCGGCCGCTGCGATGACGGGATCGAGAAAGGTTGCCGGACCCCGGTCGAAGGCGGTCATGCCTTCGACGAGCGACGCCAGGTCCTCGTGGCGCGCGCTGATGTGATCGGGGAGCGGCGCGCCCGTATCCCGTTCGTGCTCGCCGACAAATCCTCCTTCGATGCGCAGGCCCAGGCGCACGAACCGGTCGTCGCCGATCACGATCTCCTGCAGCCGGAGCAGTTCCTCGAGATCGATTGCCTGCCTGCCGGCCTCTCCGATGGCCCGGCCCCAGCGCTGAACGCGGTGTAGCGGCGGACGTTCGCCCTCGATCGCGTAGCTCGACCTGGAATCCTTCAGGCGCAGGAAGGCGGCCGTGCGGGCCAGCACGTCTCCGGGCACCACAGCGGCGACCGCCCGGGCCCTCTCCGCGAGATCGAGATTCACGAATTCTTCGAGTGCTGCCGTGCGTCGTACGAGCGGGCAGAAAGCCGGTGTACCCGGCAGGTTGTTCCTGACGCGATGTCGCGGGGAGTTCTCGCCCGGGACTGCCCATTGCTGCTGCGGATTGACGGCCGGGACATAGTCGCCCCTGGTGGCGTCCGAAAGGCTCAGGCGCCGCCCGGTGAGCCACTCCGAGAGAAACCACAGGCGCCGGGCATAGCTCCCCGTGGGCTTTTCCCGAACGATGGATTCGATTTCGGCCGCATTCACCGCGAGGAAGAGACGCTTCAGGACGGCAAGATCGAGCCCCTCATACTTGAGGGCGAAGACGAGGTGGGCTTCCAGCGTGGGATGCGGGGCATGGCGAGGCGTCAGCAGGCGCCAGCCCCCCTCCTCCAGAATCCTGTGCCGCTCGCCAGTGGCGAACAAGGTCCGCGGCAAGGGAACCTGCAGTCCGCAGGCATCGATCAGGGCGGCATAGCCGGCCGGCGTCGCCCGTTCCGGCAACCGCCTGTCCCGAAAACCCGTGACCGGCCCTGAAAATCGAAGTTGCAACGCGACATTCATGAATCTCGATTTCCCTGACTGAAAATCGAAGCCAAGGGATCCTCAAGCCTGATTTATCATGATATAGCGTGATAATCACGATCTCAAGGAGCGTTGTGTGAATTTTCTGTGTTCACTAACCACACTCATGAATTATGTTGATCCCGCCACGTGCCGGGACGGTTTGTCCATGACAACGATGCCGCCTGGGCGCCACTCGGGGACAAGCACCCTCTCGCCATGGGTTTCGAAGCCCAGGCGGTTGATCGGTTCGTCGAGCACGACGGGCGTCCGGGTCTCTCCCTCACGACTTGCGTGACCGGCATTCCCGGGCGCCGCCCGCGACGTTGCGCTTCCGGCGGCCAGCCGGGTGCGGCCTACTCTTCGCCGGGGTAAACCAACGGGACCATCGTCTGGTCGGAGAACGGCGGCCGCACATACGCACCGGCCTCCGCGCGCTGCGGAAGCTCGATCGGCTCCGGCGTCAGGTCCTCGTAGGGAATCATGCTCAGGAGATGGCTGATGCAGTTCAGCCGTGCGTGCTTCTTCACGTCCGCATCGACGACGTACCACGGTGCCTGCTTGATATCGGTATGCGCGAAACTCTCGTCCTTCGCCCTGGAGTACTCGATCCACCGGCGCCGCGATTCCAGGTCCATCGGGCTCAGTTTCCAGCGCTTGTGATCCTGCCGGAGCCGGCTCTGAAATCTCTTTTCCTGCTCTTCGTCGGAGACGGAGAACCAGTACTTGATGAGCTTGATGCCGGAGCGCACCAGCATGCGCTCGAACTCCGGGCAGGACCGCATGAACTCCCGGTGCTCCTCTTCGGTGCAGAATCCCATAACCCGCTCGACGCCGGCCCGGTTGTACCAGCTGCGATCGAACAGGACCATCTCGCCTGCGGCGGGGAGATGGGGCACGTAGCGCTGGAAGTACCACTGGGTCTGCTCGCGCTCGGTCGGTGCAGGCAGGGCGACGACCCGGCAGATGCGGGGGCTCAAGTGCTGGGTGATGCGCTTGATGACGCCGCCCTTGCCGGCCGCGTCCCGCCCCTCGAAAATCACCACGACCTTGAGCCCCTCGTGCTTGATCCACTCGACCATCTTCACGAGTTCGAGCTGGAGCCGGAACAACTCCTCCTCGTAGCGCTTGTTCGCTATCTTCCGGGGACGGTCCAGCGCTTCGGTCACCCTCGTCCCACCGGTCGACTTCTTCGACTTCTCCATGTTGCCCTCCCGGAATCGAGCAGGCGGACCGGTTCGACTCCGCAGCCCGTGCAGCAGCGTTGCTGCACCTTGTCTTCGGCGTGGACCTGTCCGGCAGTCAGTCCAAGTTTAGCATGGCATGGGATAGCGCGCATGAGAGCGCGGGGATACTGGGGGGGGGGGGGGGGGGGGGGGGGGGCCAGATGACCGGCCCATGATGATCTACGGCCGGGTTTCGGGACGTATCCTTGAAAGCCTGAAGACCATCGGGGATCACAGGAGACAGTGATGAGTCTTGCGCAATGCCCGCGCGTCGGCTTGGGCGCTTCTCTTCTTCCAGTGGCAGTTGCAGAAAGGACAGACGGTTCCGTCCAGCTGCAACCCGGCGTTCAGATGGCTGGTGCCGCGGGACAATCGCAGACCACCTCGTCCAAGGCGGGAGCATGGTCGATCATCCCGGAGCGGGCGTAGGTCGCGAGGTTGCGCTCCCAGCGGTCCGGATCGGTGGCGACGGCATGATCCAGTCCCGCGTCTCCCGCGACCAGTGGGACCATCATCTCGAGAATCCGGCGATTCTCCGACACGTCCGCATGCTCCCTTGAATGGGCAGCAACCAGCCGGGCGCACTCCTCAAGGTTGGTCATGGCCTCTTGCCAACCCTTCTTGCAGGCGGCAAGGAAATGGCCGAGCGCCTCGCCATGTCCGGCGATCATGGTGTCGGTCGCGAACATCATCTGCGCCCAGGGCCGAAGGTTGTTGTGGCGTATGGGGATGAGGCGCGTTGCGTGGCCGAGGCGCCGAAGCTGGTGGGGCTCCGTCGTTGCATAGCCCTGTACGGCGTCAAAGGTCCCGTCGAGGAGATGGTCGAGCGTCCAGCCCGTGACCGTGGTGCGCATGGATCCGGGATCGATGCCATGCAGTTCGAGGACCGTTTCCAGGAGATGAACGCCGTCCCGGTGCATGGCAATCCGCCGCCCGGCGACATCCGCGAGGCACTCCATCCCGCGCTCGGGCAGCGTGACGAGGTGGATCGGCGAATCCTGCATCGTCGCTCCGATGGCCTTGACCCCCTTGCCGGCCACTACGGCACGAACGATGAGATTGTCCTCCATGCATCCGACACAGCATTCGCCGGTGAGCACGAGATCGAGCGTCGGGGTGTCGGGGTTCTCCTCCGGCGGCACCAGCCGCACATCGAGGCCTTCCGCAGCGAAGAGGCCCTTGTCGCGGGCCCAGATGAGACCGGCGAACTGACAGTTGACGCTCCAGTCGAGGTAGAAGTCGAGGGCGAGGGTCATGTCATCGCCCGGCCACGTCCGACGCGATCATCGGCAAGGAGACCGCGCGCTGTGAAGAGAATGATTGATGTCATCAGGACACAGGCTGGAAGTAGATCGCGAGAAACTCGTAGTCATCCGAAGGCCACCCGAAGTAGTGGTCATGGTCGCCCCGGAAGGCTTCCAGGCTCACACTGCCATCAGCGGCCGGGTCGCGTTGCCACAGCGCGTCGGGAATCGCTCCCCACGTGCAGAGTTCGATGGCCGTGATCCTGATGCGGCAGCGGGGAGTCCTTTCGGCGTCATAGACCGTGTAGACCGCACCGCAACGGATGGGCGTGTTGTAGGAATCGAGCCCCTCGCTCCACTCCAGCGGCCTCACCGTCGCCGTCTTCACGCCCGCGACAATCTGGTCGATCAGCACGGAGTCGTTCCATTGCATGCGGTGGTCGCTCATCGTCAAGGCACTCCGTGTCGCCGGACCCGCAGCTGCGCTCAGCCCCGAGAGGTGCGAAGTCTGCCGTGGAGAGCGTGCGCCCTCAACCGTCTCGGACATCGTTCCGGCCATCTTTCGACTGACCGCCGGCGATCTCCTCAGGAAGCCTCGGCCGGAGCAACTCGTGATCGTCGTCAGCGGCGAGACCATCGACAGGGTGGTTCCAGGGCGCGCGAGTCGTTACCGTATAGGCACTCACGCGCCTTGCGCTGGACTCCTTGGCACAAAATGAGAGTCTCCCTCTATCACAATCCGAGCTGCCCGGACTGCGTGCGGCAAGCAAGACGCACCGCACGGCTCGACTGGTTTCGGGCAATTGAGGTGAGAACGGATCGTTCGCCCCTGGGCGAGGTCCCGGCAGGTGAAATCGTGGTCGTCGACGAAGAGAGACGCCGGGTCTACACCGGTGTCTACGCCACCCGCGTGGTGTGCGTGAGGATTCCGCTGCTGTTTCTCTACGGGCTCCTTCTCTACCTTCCTTACATTCGAGATCGAATCGGGGAAACGAAGCCCGGGTGCAACGGCGATGCGTGCGAGGTCTGATACTGCGTCCCTCGTCATTGTCGCCGCGCTTCATCTCGCTGTTGGCGGGGTCCACCAATACGCTCACGCCGTCGCCGGAGTGGAAAACTCGCCGCTGCAGGTTCTGTTCATCGTGCTTGTCATCACGATCGCGCCGTGGGCGGCGATTTGGCTGGCGTGGAGAAGGAACCGCACGATTGGCGCTGCCGTCTTTTCGGTGTCGATGGCGGCATCTCTTGTCTTCGGCCTCGCCTTGCACTTCGCTGTCGAAAGTCCGGACCTCTACTCGAACGTGGTTCCAGAACACAGCACGTTGTTCCTCCATTCCGCGCTGGGGCTCGCGCTGGTGGAGTTCCTCGGATTTGTCATGGGGGCACACTTCGCGATCCGAGGGCGGTACACGGCGTAGCGGCGGCCATCGGGATTGCCGAAGCGGTGCAACGCGTGGAGATTCGAGCGTCGAGGTGCGCGCCAGAACTGGTACGTCAACGCTCGCCTGCGTTGTTGCCCATCTCTCCCACGAACACATGTCCAACTCCTGCGCCCGTTCTTGTGATGGCGGGCAGCGCCCGGAGGAGCATCCGTGAAGAGTGGGAGTGTGAGAACCAGACACTGAGAAGCGTTCGAATCGCCCTTCCTGACCGCTCGGGCTGTCGGGCAATGAGAGCCCTTGTGCAATCGGCATGGAGCCCGAACGGCGCTTGAGCGTCATCCTCCGTCACTCATTGCTATGGCGAGAGCACTCCTTGCGCCACGCTCAAAGCGTCTCCACTCCGCAATGACATCACATCACCGGCACGCCGAAGAGCGTGCCGTGGAGGGCCGACAGAAGCCCGGCGACGATCAAGCCGCCGATGACAGCGGCGATGTCCATGGTGATGCGGGGCGCTGGTCCCTTCGGCGGGCCCTTGCCTCGCGCCACAGCGCTGACGATCTCGACCACCGCGAACAGTGCGAAGCCGCCGAACAGCACGATGGAGCGTACGTCACCGTTGGAGAGAAGATGAGCGAAGGCCCACAGCAGCAGCCCTAGCAGCATCGGATGCCCGACCATGGCTCGAATGCGGGTGGGCATGTTGGCTGCAGCGAACAGCACAAGCGCGACAGGCACCAGGATCATCGAGGCTTGGTGTCCCCAGACGGGAGGCGCGTAGACCACTTCGATGGGGGAGCGCGAGAAGCCCCACACGACGGCCGCCAGGGAGAGCAGCACGACGGCGCTGAAGACGCCGCGATAGGGTATCGCCCCCAACCGCTCCACCAGCGCGGCGCGCAACGGCGGGACGCTCGGAATCAGGTGGATTGCGATGAACAGCACGAGACCGGCGACCAACACTGACATGGGTGTGCTCCTGCTTCGGTTGTCGACCGCGGAGGCCTGACTGACGGGCTCTCGCAAGGGCTCTGGATTGAGTGTTCCCCTGCCGATGCCATTGCTTCCGCGCCAATACTACCAGTATTTTCCGCCGCCATGGCCAAGTGCGTCGGACAGTCCGACGCATCGCTCGAAGGCGGGGAAGAACGGCTTGCGGGCTATTCAGGCATCAACGACGCGTCATCGGTGAACGTTCTTCTGCAGCCAGGCGGTCGGGCTTGACCCGACGATGCGCAGAAACTCGCGGTTGAAGTTGGACTTCGTCTGGAACCCGGACGAGAACATCGCTTCCGTGACCGTCTTTCCTTCCACCAGAGCCGACTTGGCGGCTTCGATGCGGGCCGCGTTGATGAACCGCGATATGCTTTCACCCGTCGAACGGTTGACCACGGCTGACACCTGCTTGGCCGGGAGGCGCAGCTTGCGCGCCAGTCTCGCCAGGGTGAGGTCGGGATCGAGATAGGGGCGATCCGTTCTCATGAGTGTCTCGAGTCGTTGCATCACGAGCCTTTCGTCACCGGACAATTCTTCGACCGGTGAAGCCGGCCTTCGCGAATCCGTGACGCGCGCGCTCGAGAGACAGAGAACTCCGACGATGAGGAGGTTTGCAAGGGAATAGACGCTGATGATCCATGGCGTCAGGTGCCGCGCACCGGTCTCCATGGCAACGGCGATCACCACGTCGATCATGGCGGACGCGATGAGCGCCAGACCCACGATCTGCCAGATTCGCCGGGGCCACTCCCCGGCCTCGAGGACGGAATGGACCAGGCCGTCGCTGTTGCGCCAACTGACCCACAGGATCGCGATGCCGTATCCGGCAAACTCAACCGGTATGATGACGTCGATGGCCGGTGGATGGAGAAGCCATGCCACCGGCACGGCTGCCGTGGCCGTCAGGTGAACGACGTCGCGCCATCGGGGAGACCGTCCGGCGGTCATGCTGAAGGCGATCCAGGCGGAGGGCGGAATCAGCGTGGCGGTCACGGGCTGAAGCGTCGCCATGGCGCGAAGCCCGTAGTGCTGGTTGAGCGAGATGATGAGTGCCTGGATGGCGCAGAGCCCCAGAAGCAATGCAACCGGGAGATACCTGCGATCCGACCGCAGGAGGTAGAGGAACATGAATCCCAGGACGAGCGCGACGACGAGGGGGATGGGAAGGCTGGGCATCAGCGACGATCCGATGTCTCAAAACCGGTTTCAGGCGACCTTGATCCGGTTCAAGGACGCCGGTTACCGAGACTCTCAGCAATGAAGAGGCATCGCAATCCACGTCAAGGAGACAATCCATGCGAGTCGTATCCCTGCTCTTCGCGCTCTTGCTGATCCCCGCCCTTGCGGCCGAGGCCGATCCGGCCGGGTACCGCGAACTGTCGATGACCGCACCCCATCACGGACGGGTGCTGCAGGGCGCCATCTGGTATCCGGCCGGTCAACCGGGACACAAGGTGACGGTCGCAGGGAACGCGGTGTTCTTCGGCGTGACCGTCTCCGAGAACGCCCCGTTGGCCGACGGCCGACACCCGCTGGTCATGCTGAGCCACGGACTCGGCGGTCACTTTCGCTCCCTGGCGTGGCTGGCAGCCGGCCTTGCCGAGCGCGGAGCCATCGTGATCGCCGTCAACCACCCCAACTCCACCTGGGGAGACTTCGATCTGGAGGCCATGCTGGATCACTGGACCCGGGTTCAGGACCTCGCACTCCTGCTCGACTGGGCCCTTGCCGATCCCAAAGTCGGCCCGCACGTGGACCGGGACTATGTGATGGCGGCCGGCTTTTCCTATGGCGGCTGGACGGCGCTCTCCATGGGAGGGCTGCGCGCCAACCCCGATGGTTTCGCGGCCTTCTGCCAGGAGTATCTGGCTCGTTCCACAACCTGTCAGGAACTTGCACGGGCCGGGATCGATCTCGGCGCGCTTCCGACGAAAACATGGGCTGCATCCCACAAGGACGACAGGATCACCCGTGTCGCCGCCATCGATCCCGCCCTCATCTGGGGACTGGATGCAAGTCATGCCAGCGATCTCGTCGGTGATGTGACACTCGTTGGCTTGGGGCAGGGTGATGACCGCCTTGCCGGGACCGACTTCGATGCCAGCGGATTTGCAGGATTGCTGCCCGATGCCGACATCCTGCGCCTGGCGCCCGCGAGCCACTTCTCCGCCCTTGCGCTCTGCAGGTCGGGGGCCGAAGCGATCCTGGAAGCGGAGGGGGAGGATCCGGTCTGCACCGATCCCGACGGCACCGACCGCGCCGGCGTGCACGCTGCCATCATCGACAGATTGGCAACCGACCTGGATCTATAGCGCACGCGTAGCACGCAAATCTCGCGGATTGGCCAGAATGGCCTGTCGGAGGCCAATGTCCGCAACGCCAGATGCTGCGCCGTGAGTCTGCAAGACCCCATGAGTTTCGGCGTTCCAGGTGTTCACGACGCTCAGTCCGACGGTCGCACCGGTAACGGCGCTCTGCCCGGGCCCAGGCTCTGAAAGCAGGTTCTCGTCACAGGGCCAATCCTTGCATCAGGTCTGCCCTTCATTGACGACTCCGGAGAAGGGCCTTGCCGGTGCGTTCGAAGGCGCTCGAGACGGCGCCCTCAATGCAGAACCGAATGAGAATCAGCGCGCGGGGTCGGCCTCGATGCGGGCTGTGGACGTGAGCCGGGCCGTCAGATGTCGCCAGCATTTGCAAATGACGTCTTGACAAGCGACAAGGAGGTTCATGCGACATCGCTCGCGCGGGGAACGACCGGGGTCCAACCGGACCCGGACAGTCGGTGACCTCCTGCCGCGTACGATCGATGACGGAGACGACTTTCCATGAACCTCGCCGGCCGCCTTGTCCTGCTCTTCTTCGCGCTTGCACTCGGTGCCTGCTCCGGTGGCGCCACCGAGCACGCTTCCAACCGCCCGACCACCTTCGACGGCGAAGTCCTGCGCATCGCCGTGCCGCGCGAGGACGGCGGCACGGAAACCTTCTCGTCCCTGCGCGACGAGTGGTATTCGTGGTCCTGGTTCCCCTTCATGCCCAACCACTCGGGCCGGCGCTGGACCATGGGCAAGACCGATCGAGACGGAGTGTCGCTCGCATACGCCCTGGTCAGCTGGGACAACGACGACCCGACGGACTACCTGTCAGCCGGGTTCTGGATGCGTTTCGACGGCGCGCGGACGACGCGCCGTCTCAATCCTGCAGATGCCCGGATCACCCCTTTCATCGACGGGCCCGAACTTGACCCCGCCTCCCCACCCAACCTCCCGGTCGTCGGCACCGCGCACTATGTCGGCAGCGCCGGCGGGGTTTACCGCTACCACGCACCCGGTGACGAGCCGCTGGCCGAAGAGTTCACGGCGACGATGACGCTCACCGCCGACTTCGTCGCCGGCAGCATTGCAGGCTGCATCGGTTGCGTTGGCGACATCACGATTGAGCGCGAACACCTGTATACGATCCTCGGCTGGCGCCGCAGTCCGACTGCAGCCGAGTACCCGCCCACGGACTATGAGATCCGCTTCGCACCGGCCACGGCCGACGGAACCGGCGGATTCCAGGGTGCGACGGCCGCGGTGGTCCACCCCAGCCGGGAGATCGAAGGCTCGGGCGGCGACTGGTCCGGCCAATTCTCCAACCGCCCCGCCGGCGACGGAACTCCGCGGCTCGTCGCGGGTCAGGCCAGGGCCGAATTCGCCGAGGCCGGAGGCGGCGAGGGCAGCTTTGACTCGATCTTTACAGCCCTGCACCCCACCCTGCTGCCAGCACCGCTCGAGGAAGAACCCGGCCCCTAATCCCGGCACGACCGAGGGTCACGGCGGCAGGCGTGGAGACGGACCCGATGGCGGCGATCGCGGCGGACCGGCCAACGGCAATGACGGCGACAGCGGTGGCAACGGCTGTGGATGTGGCGGCCCCGGAGGAGGCGGGCCGGGCGATGTCGGCTGATCGGGCGATGACGGCGCGGGGGTTCTCCGCGCCGTCTGCACCTCTGCGGCCCTGGCTCTCGGCGCCACGCCGGGCACCGGCGAGGAGCCTGCCATGGGCGAATGCGCCCGCGATCTCCTGCGCACCAGGCTGGCGACAGCGGTGACGGGCGACGATGTCCTGGCTGCCCTGGCCGTCGAGAGTGAACTCCTGGCGCTGTGCAGCAAGCGCCAGGGGCGCCGGTGTGGCCTGAGCCCGGCTTACGATCTGACGCCTTCGCCATTGGTGGCGCTGGAGCGGCGCGATCTCGCGATGACCTGCGGGCGCTACGCGAACAGGACCAACCTGCTGAGCAGCCATGGACGGTTCCTGCTGGACCGGGCCGAGGCCGAGGCTGTGTTCGAACGGATCGTGGGTACCGTGCGGGACCGCTGGCGCTCCGCGATGACGCGGGCAGGAGCGAGCGAGCGCGACTGCGCGACGATCGCTTCGGCCATCCTCTATGAGGGGTTGTTCTACACGAATGTTCCTCGGGGTACGTGACCCAGGTGGCAGATTTCTAGAAGGGCCGTTCGCCTTCGATGACGATGCGTCTCAGGTGGCGGCGGTGGCCGGGGTAGTCGCTATGGGCGTAGTGGAGGCAGCAGCGGTTGTCCCAGATCGCCAGCGACTTCGGCTTCCAGCTCAGGCGGCAGGTGAATTCGGGAGTGATGGAGTGCCTCCAGAGACGGCGCAGCAACAGCAGGCTCTCCTGCTGTGACCTTCCCTCGAAGCGGGCGGTGAAGGCGTCATTGGTGTAGAGCGCCTTGCGGCCCGTGACCGGGTGCGTGCGGCAGATCGGGTGCAGGACCTCGTTGAACAGGTCTTCGGAATAGAAAATGGGCGTCGCCGTGTTGCTCATCACTTCCTCTTCAATTGCCGAGGTGCCGTACCCCAGCGCCGAGGAATTGACGCAGCGGACGCAAGCGAGTTCGGTCTTCAGGGCTTCATCCAGCGTTTCCCAGGCGAGGTACTGGTTGGAGAAGGCCGTGTCCCCTCCGACCGGCGGACAGGCGATGGCGTAAGCCATGGTGTACTTCGGCGGACGCTCGAAGTTGCATGAATCCGAATGCCAGCTGCCGCCGAAGGCATACTTGTCTTCAGGCGCCTGGATGAGTTCGGTGATCTCCTGATAGCCCTCCATCTTCTTCGCATAGGGCCACGGAAACGGCGTTCCGAGACGCCGCGCCAGAGCTACCTGGTCCGATGGTTCGAGATCCTGGTCGCGAACCATGAGGGCGATGTGATCGATGAGCGCCTGTTCGAGTTCACCGATCGCCTCGTCGGAGGCGTTCGCCAGATCGATGCCCTCGATGACCGCGCCGATCGCACCGGTGGCCGGCGTCACGGTGAAGTGACGGTATGTGCGGGGAGCAAACTGCGGCGCATGGGACACCGCTGCCTGGTAGGAGAATGTGGCGACGTAGTCTGCCATGACGCGTCCCTCATCATCGCGAACCGGGACCCACTATAGGCGCGCCGGACGCCGCGCTCCATGGCTCGGGCGCTGGGCTCGCGCCGCTCGATTGGCCCGCGATTTCGTGGCGTCTATACTGTTGCCTTCACAAGGTTCCCGGGAGTGTGGTTGCGGTCATGGACGACATCTCCAGGCACACCTTGGACCCCGCCTCCCTCACCACGCCGCTTGATGCGGCGCGCGAGGTTCTGAGCGAAGCGGCCTCGTGTCTCGACGCGGCGGCAAGCGCCATGGGGCCCGACTTCCTTGCCACGGCCGAGGCGCTCGGCGCGGCCGAGAGCCGCACGGTGGTGCTCGGTGTCGGGAAATCCGGTCATATCGGCACGAAATTCGTCGCCAGCCTGGTGTCGACCGGCCATCGCGCCGCCTTCATCCATCCCCAGGAAGCCCTTCACGGCGATCTCGGGCAGGCGCGGGACGCGACTCTCGCCGTGCTGCTCACCCACTCCGGCGCAACCGACGAGCTGCGCATCCTCACCCCCTATCTGAAGGATTTCGGTGTGCGCATTGCCACCATCACGGCCTTCAGGGACTGTCTCCTCGCCGAACACAGCGACTGGGTGATCGAGACCAGGGTCACCGACGAGGCCGGACTGCACCGCCTGGCGCCTACCTCGTCTTCGACCACCACGCTGTCGCTCTGCGATGCGCTGATGATCGCCAGCCTCACCATTCGCGGGTTCACTCCCGAACAGTTCCGTGGCCTTCATCCGGGAGGCCTTCTCGGCCGCGGCCTGATGACGGTGCGCGACGTCATGCTCGAAGCCTCCACACTGCCCTGGGTGAAGCCCGGTGCCTCGATCTGGGAGGTTCTCGATGTCATCACGACCGGCGCCCGCGGCTTTGCCGTGGTCTGCGAAGCGGACCCCGCCACCCTGCCGCCGGTCGGCTCGGTCGGCGTCATCTCCGATGGCGACATCCGCCGGGCGCTGGCCGACCGCTCCGGTTTTGACACCCTTATTGCGGACTCCATCATGACCGCCTCGCCCATGGCGATCGCAAGCGATGCGCTGATGTTCGATGCCCTCCGGCTGATGGAAGAAAACCGCTTCACCTTCCTCGTGTGCGAGGATGAAGGCCGCCTCCAGGGCGCCGTTCACATGCACGAGATTCTGGCGCGTGATCTCGGCGTTCCGGTGCGCGGCGACCGCCTGCCCTGACGAGCGGGTCAGTCGTTCTCGGTTTCCTTGGCCTGCTCCTGCCGAGCGAGGGCGTGCTGGCGAAAGAGTCCGACGAAGTCGACCGGCTCCATGAGGAGCGGCGGGAATCCGCCATCGCGCACGACATCGGCAATGATTCGCCTGGCGAAGGGGAAGAGCATCCTCGGGCCCTCGATCAGGAGCATCGGCGCCCGCGCCTGATCATCGACATCGGCCATCGAGAACACACCCCGGTAGTCGAGTTCGACCAGGAACCAGGGCTCCTCATCCTTCGTCGCATTGACCGTGATCCTCAACGCGACCTCGTAGAACGCCTCCTGGAGCTGGCGCGAGTCGATGTTGAGGTTGACCTCGACCTCGGGCTTGTTGTCAGCCGCCGCGGCAACGCTCGCCGCACCCCGCGGGCTCTCGAAAGAGAGATCCTGCAGGAACTGCGTGTGCAGCCGAAGCTTGGCCTGTACCCGTTCCGCGGCAGCGGTTTCCTCAGCCATGCATGGATGCTCCCCGTTGAGGCAAGGGCCCGTTCATAGCCGATTGTTGGCGGGAGGGCGACATGGGTTGTGCGGGGCGCTGCCCGGTGGGCCGCGCTCTCCACTTCAGGGTGTCCTCATTGATCCCCGCCGTAACTTGTGAAACACGCTTTCGGCCGGAAGTCCCGGTGATGTAGTGTTCGAGCCCGAACTCAACCCTGGGAGGGCAGTGTGAGCGCGTACGCGAATCTTGAAGAGCGCATGGCACGGCGCGAGGTCATCCTGCTCGACGGCGCCATCGGCACCAGGCTCCAGAGCATGGGTGTACCCATGTCCGGGCTGGCCTGGGCGGGAGCAGCGCTGGAAACCCATCCCTTCACCGTGCGCCGCATGCACGAAGAGTACATCGCTGCCGGCGTCGACATCATCACCACCAACACCTACGCATCGGCACGCCACAACCTCGAGCCCCTCGGTCTTGGCGACAAGGTTGTCGAACTCAACCTGCGCGCCGTCATGCTGGCCGAAGACGCCCGCGACAGGAAGGCGGGGGACCGTCCGGTGCTGATTGCCGGTTCCGTGGCGAACTTCGGCCTGCGGGTTGCCAGCGAGGGAGACTACGAAGCGCGCCGCAGCGAGACCTCCGAGGCCCAGGCCCAGGCGAACCTCCACCAGCAGGCCGAGATACTGGCCGAGGCCGGGGTCGACTTCCTGATCGCCGAATCGACCGGCGGCAACACTCATCGTAAGTGGGTTGTCGAGGCCTGTCTGGCGACTGGCCTGCCCGTGTGGCCCGGATTCATGGTCAGGCAGGACAAGGGCGATGAGACGCCCAGGCTCGGCTACACGTCTCCCCAGACCATCGCCGAAGGTTTCGACGAGGTGATGGCGCTTGGCGGCGACGTGGTCTGCCTCTTCCACTCGGCCATCAGTGCGACCGACGCGGCTCTCGACGTCGTGCGCGACAGGTGGAAGGGGCCAATCTGCGTCTATCCCGAGGCCGAGCGCATGGACTATGTCGACACCTACCGCGACAGGAACGCGGCGACACCGGTCTCGCCGGACGATTTCGTGGCGTGGGCCACGGGTTGCGTCGAGGCCGGCGTGCAGGTGGTGGGAGGTTGCTGCGGCATCGAGATCGAGCACATCCGGCCGCTCCGCGACGCACTGCCGACACATCTGCCCTGACCACGAACTCGACGCTCTCCCTGGAGGAACGCAAGCACCTGGAAATCACTGAAGGCCAAGAGGATGCTGCCAGTATCGAAGGCAGCCTCGCCATGTGACGTCGTTTCCGTGAGTGCGGAGACCTCGCGACCTGACACCAAGACTCTTCGTCCTTCGCCAGCTACCGCAAGGGGTTGACGATCTGAAGCCCTCGGAAATCGCGTTCGTTATCCGCCCCACAACCACGCAGTCGTTCACCTCCGCCACAGCTGCGAGGATCATGTCGAGAGCGCTGCGCGGGCGACCCTCCGCCTTGCCTTCGGCCATCAAGCGGGCCCAGATCAGACCGGCCTTGTCGTCAAATGACAGTATGCGCCCCGCAAAGAGCGCTTGAAGTCCTTCTCCGCCTGCAAACCAGGCTTCGAGGCCGTCCCTCTTCCTGCCGCTGGGCATTTCGAGAATGCCGCGCCGAATCTCGGCAACAGTCAGTGAGGAGACAAACAGGTCTTCGTCGCGCTGGCCGGCCATCCACTCGATCAGGTGCTCGGATGGTTGCGGCTTGACAGCGTTGCTGATGATGTTGGTGTCGAGGAGATATCGCGTCAAAGATCGACCCTGCGTCCTTCAATCCGCGGCCGCGACAGGTCGAGATCGGCACCGACCAACGGCGAGCGGCGGAGCGCTGCTAGAATCCCGCCAGGCTTTCGCGGACCATCCGCAACCAGCGCCTTGACCGCAGCTCGTGCCCGATCCGCCTCCGGCCCATCTTCGGCCAGGCGACGCGCAAGTGTGCGCAGCATTTCCCGGTCGGTTTCGAGCGCCATGACCTCAAACCGCTTGAAGCCACGCTGTTCCAGACGCGCTCGGTAGTTCCTGGTCGCCCTTTGCTGTGCTGCGTTGGTCACGGTCGGCCTCCAATCTATAGCTGGACATATATACCAGATCTGTTTTCCCGGCAAGCGAGAACAGGAACCCAGCCATCGTGCAGGTGCCAGGTTTACACCGGCGGGCAGAACGTCATGACCGTCAGGAATCGTGTCTGCGGCGCGACCCCTGAATTGCGGCCTGCAGAATTCATGCGCCGACCGCGCCGACGCTACGATCGCGCACACCTCCTTGGACCGCCTCGTTCAGCTGGAGGATATCGCCCACGCCTGCCTGTTTCTGCTCTCGGACAAGGCGTCGTTCATCACCGGCATCGACATGGTCGTCGATGGAGCGATCATGGCCAAGCTCTTGCCGGGAGCGCTACGGCGGTCACGAGATGAAGGCTGCGAACAAGAGCCCGCTCAGGATCGCGCCGGCGATGCCGAAGCAGAGGTAGGCGGCGAACACCTGCCGGCGCACGATCGACCACACGGCTACCATGGCCGGGATGCAGCTCACCGCGCCTGCCACCATGAACGCCATGGCGGCGCCCGGACCCATGCCCTGCTCCACGAGGCCGGAGACGAGCGCGGGCGCGGCGTAGCCGTTGAGGTAGGCGGGCGCACCCACCAGCGCGCCCATCACGATGTAGCGAGTCGAAAAATTTGGAGTCAGGAGTCGAAACGCTGGAGTCGATAGGGTGAATTGACCCTGAGCTTGCCGTTTGACTCCATCGTTTCGACTCCCCCTCACCACGCCTTAAACGGCTGTTTAAGGCGTTCACGCATACCAGCCTGTCAGCGACCATCGCGCTCCGGCTGTCACAGGCCGAACGCCGTGCATCGCCCTCGAGTGAAACCCTATGGCTTCGCCGGGCTTGAGCGTGACATGACGCCCCTCATGGGAGAATGCGCCACCTGCGAAGTCGCCGGCGTTGGACAGAAGGGCGCTCACCGACAGCCGCCGCGGCGCACTGACCCCATCATCGGCGTGGTCGACGTAGAAGTCGCCAGCGCGGTAGCGCGCGACCTGAAGATCCTCGAAGGGGCGTGGCGACGCGATCCGCAAAGCGGCCGCAATCTGCAAGGCGGCTGCATCGAACCTCTCAACGATGTGACCGAGTTCACCTGGCGCGGCACGCCTGATCCAGCCAACGCCGGTGGATCGGACCTCCGGCTCGATGCGATCGCCATCAATCTTCCCCGCTTTCAGCCCGCCCTCCGCATACGCGCTGCTCACCAAGAGGCGGTCATACTCGTCAAGCGAAGGCACGATCACGAAGTCGCGCAGGTCTGCGATCAACGCTCCCTCTTCTGCGCTCGCCTTCAGCTCCGCGGCCGCAGCGATCTCGGCCAGCCTGGCCATTTCGTCGGCGCACTCCTTCGGCAGGTCGCACCGCGCCACCCCGCCGCCGTACCTGATCGTCACCGGCGCGCCCTCGGCGATGTCCCGCCGGGCGACCAACGCAAGGTAGGGATCGCCTTTCGCGTCTCGGCCCTGCAGCCGGAACGTGCTCGGATCGGCTGCGTGGTTCACCAAAGGTGTCACCCCAAAGCAAAGAGCCAAAGAATCGGCGTCCCAGTCGAACAGCCAGCTGTCGTAGGCCGTGCCGGTGTTCGGAACCAGCGCCAAATGGCGTTCGACCACGGCGATCTCGCCCATGGCGATGTTGCGGCTGGCGAAAAGCCCTCTTCCCTTGGCCCCATCGGGGCGGACCTCGACGCTCATGGGCCTGTCAGCGTGACCTTCAGCTTCGAAGGTCCGCAGAGGTTTCGTGCAAAGAACGTGAGTTCCATGGGAAACGTCGCGCCGGCCGGAATGTCGACAGCCATCTGTTGAGAGGTCTTGTCCCCGGCCGGCCTGGAAACAGTGCCGGTACCGGACGAACTGGTGATCATCGCGCTTCCCGCAATGGCGGTGTCGGCCGGGTGCGACGCGCAGACGGTGAGCGATCGCCCCGCCTCCTCGACCTCGTCCGTCGACACGGCCGTTCCGTTCACCTTCCAGACCGGAACATTGAGAGGGGTGACGCCCTCGATGTTCGACACGACTTCCTCGAGGGCGTCTCGCGCGGCACCGATGCCGGTCTCCCGGTAGTAGTCGCCGTCTGCTCCAAGCGTGGGCAATGGCACCGACTCCCCTGTGTGCTGCACTTCGGGAGGGTCATCGGTCGTGACAGACCAGGTGATGCCGGTCTTCTTCCAAAGCGTCGCCGTGATTTCCCGAACCGCGGCGATCCCCAAGGCGCAGTGCTGCGAGACCTGCTCCAGGGCGCGCTCCATGTCGAGGCACGTCGCCGGCACGTCCACGCCCTGCTGGCTCTCGGCGCCCTTGATCTCCTTAACACGCTTCATGGCAGCGGCCTCGATCCTTTCTGCCAGGACCCGCTTCGCCCGTGACAGGTCTTCGGGGAGATCGGAAAGGCGAGTGAGCCGGGTGATCTCGTCAGCCATGGCAGCGTCAAGCGTGTTGGGGTCTACCATCTGATGCCAGTCATCGATCGCCTGGCGCTTCGCCGCCTTGATCTCGCCTTCGGTGGCGGTGTCGGCGAGGCCTCCATGCGGATCGTAGATCTTCGACTCCACCGCCCAGAGGCGGTTCCAGATCACGTTACGCGCGCTCTCGGCGTAGTTCGTGCGTTCTGCCAGTGGCTCAAGGAGATCGTGACGCTCGGCTTCCGTCCATAGCTCCACGAGCCTCGGGGCCGGATCATCCGTCTGTTCCCGCATGATGACGCGCGACTGCGAGACGCCGGCGGCGGCGGACCGATTCGACCGATACGCCAACGCTGGCATGTGTGCGAGCCCGCCGCCGGTGTGGAGGTTCTCCTTCAAAGTGGAGTGGGCAAGGGGTGTTGAAAGCAGAGCATCCCGCGATTCGCCAAGGGCCTCGCTGTTCCATACGCCGGGGTTGTCGCGCTCGGCCCAGGCGATCTGCCAGTCCCGCTCCATGTCGAGAATGTCCGACCAGGACGGCTTCGAATACAGGGTGAATGGGATGTCCTTGCGGCGGCGGATTTGCCCCCGGTATCCATCGGCGTGGAGATAGTTGTCTTCGATTATGTAGATCACACGAGGGTTCCATTGGAAACGCTCCCACAGCGCTTCCGTCATCAGCCATCGACCGGGAACGTATCGGCTGGAGCCTGGCGCGCCATGGTCCCCTTGGTTCCACCATCCCACGATCGGCGCGGTGTCATCCGGGTGCGTGAAATGAACGTCGTGGCGGGGATCATCGAAGAAACCGCTCGGCGGCGGGAACCACGATGACTGATGATCAGCGTCATCATTCAGGTGATCGTCATAAAAGAGATTGAAGTACGCATGCAGTGTGTCTGTCAGGCAATCAGCTTCCCCCGGCAGGTGCCGCACCCATCGTTTTCTAGACATTCTCAAACTCCGTAAACTGTCACTTCTGGTGAATAATTGAACGTGACCACCCCCCGGCGGCTGCCGTTGGGGCCTGTCGTACTTTCATCTGCCGTGATGTTGATGACCACCCTGATACCGTACTCCGCGGCCTGTGCCCCCATGCCACCTGTCATCGCCATGATCACCCTGTATGTTGACGTGTTCACCCCCACCAATTGGATCTCGTTCAGCCACCCCGTGATCGTCGGCGCCGGCGTGCCAGGGGTCCCGGGATTGCCTGGTCTGCCCGCGGCGCCCGGGTTGCCGTTCCTTCCCGGGTTGCCGTCGGTGCCGTCGAGCCCCTGCGCACGGACCGCCTTCTCCTGCGTCCAGGCGCGCGTGCCGATGTCGGCGTTCTGGGCGGGCGTGCCGGGAACGGTGCGCCTGAAGCGGATGTAGTAGGGCCGCCCGACAGCCAGATCCGGAGGCGTGCCGTCGTAGTACTTCTGGGTGCCGCGAGCGGCTCCGCTCGACGTGCGCAGCGCCGGGATGTCGTAGTTCCAGTCGGGATCGGGGAGGTTCGCCGCTCCGGTGATCGCCGCACCGTTGGTCGAGCTGGCGAAGATGTACTCGACGCCGGCGCCGTCCTGGCCCGACAGCCCCTTCGCGTTGACGGCCGCCTCCTGCGCCCAGGCGCGGGTGCCGACGTCGTCGCCGGCGCTCGGAAGGCCGGGAACCAGCCTCCGAAATCGTATGTACCAGGGCCGGTCCTCGGAGATGTCAGGCGGCAGGCCATCGTAGTACGTCTGGGCGCCCCGCGCGGTCCCTACGGCCGCCACCACATCGAAGTTCCAGTCGGGGTCGGGGAGATTGCCCGCCCCGGTGATCGCCGCGCCGTCGGTCGAGCTGGCGTAGATGTATTCGTAGGTGCCTCCCCTTCCGTCTTCGCCGACCATCCGGACGGCCTTCTCCTGCGTCCAGGCGCGCGTGCCGATGTCGGCGTCCAGCGCCGGCGTGCCGGGCACGGTGCGCCTGAACCGGATCGAGAAGGGGCGGCTCACGGTGAGATCGGGGGGCGTGCCGTCGTAGTACTTCTGGGTGCCTCGAGACGCTCCGTTCGACGTGCGCAGCGCCGGGATGTCGTAGTTCCAGTCCGGGTCGGGCAGATTGGCGTCGCCGGTGATCGCGGCGCCGTCGGTCGAGCTGGCGAAGATGTACTCCACGCCGGCGCCGTCGGTGCCGTCGGAACCGTCCTGGCCCACGGCATAGACGGACGGTTCCTGCCGCCATTCCCGGGTTCCGATATCGGCGTTCACCGCGGGGCTTCCGGGCACCGCCCTCTGGAACCGGATGTAGTAGGGGCGCGCAGCGCTGAGGTTCGGCGGCAGCCCGTCGTAGTACCGCTGGGTGCCGCGGGCGGCGCCCAGCACCGTGCGCAGCGCCGGGATGTCGTAGTTCCAGTCGGGATCGGGGAGGTTCTCCGCCCCGGTGATTGCGGCGCCGTCGGCCGAGCTGGCGAAGACGTACTCCACGCCGAGGCCGTCCTCGCCGTCGCCGCCAGTGACGTCGACCGCGCCCAGCGTCGCGTCGATCGAGACGCCGGGCGAGAGGCGGCCCGAGGTGCTCTCGACACGGGCCGTGAACCGCCAGGTGTCGGCGTCGGGCAGCAGCGTCTCGAACGGCGAAGCTCCGAGCTTCCCCTGGATCAGCGATGTCATGCTGGCCCAGTCGGTGGTGCCGTCGTTCGACATCCGGATGATGACGCCGGCGAGATCGCGGAAGTCGGGGGGCACCCAGGAGAACACGCGGATCCCGCCGGCCGCTTCCGCCACCGCGAACTCCGTCACGTCGGGCACCGGCAGGCCGCCGTCCCAGGACCAGAACCCGTTCCACACGCGCCCCTCGAGGTCGCCGGCGGCAAAGGGGATGATGCGCACGTGCTGGCCGGCGCCGTCGTCGGGGATCGTCCAGGTCGCCTCGAGGTCGCCGCCGGCGAGGCGGTCCACCGTCCGCAGTTTCGTGGTGGCCGGGCCGGCCTGGACGGTGGCGCCGCTCCAGGGGCCGGCGACGGTGAGAGCCGCGCTGAGCCGCACCACGTTGACGTTGCCGGCCCTCACACGCTCGGCGCTGAACTGCACGTCGACCACGGTGGGGAACCGCGTGTGGACGCCGGGGAACGGCGCCGAGAGGTCGCTGGTCGCCAGCGTGTGATAGGCCGCCACCTCGTCGATCGCCGTGAGCTGGAAGCGCCGGTCGCTGGTGGGCTTCACGCCAATGATGCGCGCTTTCGCCGGCGGCAGGGCGTTGTCGTAGTGCCGCCACAGGCAGTCGACCGGTTCCAGCTCGCGGCGCGCGGCCGGCAGCGCCGTGGCGAGGCGGACCTGCTTCGTCGGGCTGGCGCCGGTCGCCGATATCCGGGACTGGTGCAACGCGCCATCGGCCATGCGCAGCAGGAGCCAGTCGTCGCCGTCGACCTCGACCTCCCGGTCGAGCGTGAGGTTCCTGCCGTTGGCGGCGATCGCGGCGAGCCTGCCGGCGCTGCCGCCGTCGATCAGCGAGTGGGTGATCCAGACGACGCTCCCCTTCGTGTAGGAGCGTCCCTCGCGGCCCATGTTCCAGGTCATCTTGCGGCGGTGGTAGTGCTGCCTGGCGACCTGGAGGTTGCACTCGATCGCGGCGTTGTCGCGCTTCGTGATGCCGCGCGCGGTCGTGGTGGCGGTCTTCTGCGGGGTGCCGGTAAGGCCCGGCCGGACGCGCCGGACGCTGTTGTACTGCCAGTCGAGGTCGGGCTCGATGTAGCGCACCACCACCTCGTCGGCGATCTGGCCCGGCGCATAGTCGACGCGGAACGATCCCTTGATGACGTTGCCGGGGTGCACCATGCCCATGGGCACGTGGGCGGCGTCCTCCCAGACGACGCCGAGTTTGCCGGTCTGCCAGCTGACGCCGGCGCGGCCACACTGGGCGATGAGCGTGAGGACCTCGTCGTGGGTCATGCCGCCCTGGATGACGTAGTCGCAGGAGTAGCCCGCCGAGGCGCACCAGGCGAACCAGGCGCCGAGGCCGGCGAGATCGATGCGGCTGTCGGGGAGACCGACGCCGGCGACCGTCCTGCCGGCGATCATGACGCCGCGGGCATACCACAGGAAGATCGCGGCCGGGTTCGAGCTGACGGCGCGGGCCGCCGACCATGCGCTGCCCGAGAAGGTCGGGATCTTCTGCTTCACCAGTGCCGAGAACCGCTGCAGGCGGCCGCTGAGCTGGCCCGAGGCCTGGATGCGCATGCCGAGCCGGGTCTGCCCGGCATAGTCGCCGTCGTCGGGCTGGTAGCTCCGGAGCGCCGACCAGGTGATCTCGTCGTAGGTCTTCTCGTCCTCGCTGGGCTCCTCCTGGCGGCGCACCTTGACGTTCCAGGTCGCCTCCTCGCCGAGATCGATGGTCCACGTCTGGCGGTAGGGGCTCTGATCGTCGTGCTGGGCGATCAGGTGGCGCTGGTAGTGGCCGGGCTCGCTGGCGCCGGCCTTCCACCACTTCAGATCGACCGTCACGGTGTGGGCGACGTACTTGCCCTTGTCGGTGATCCTGAAGATGCGCCCGGTGAAGTCGAGGCCGATGCGGCTGGTGTCGGCGCCGGTCTGGCGCGTCACCGGCGTCGTGTCGTCGAGCGCGGCGCCGCTCGTGGTGTCGACGTTGCCGGCAACGAGCGCGATGGCGCCCGCCGCGCCGGAGCCGTATTCGGTCTGGACGCCCTCGAAGTCGGCGATCGGCGTGTCGCCGATCCGGAGATCGGAGATGTCGAGGTCGCCGAGGCCGAAGTGGAAGATCTGGTGGAGGTACTGCTCGCGGCCCTCGTTCTCGGTGTATTCCGCCGAGGCGAGGTCCGGGAACAGCCGGTGCGTTCCCAGCACCAGGGGCAGCGGCTCGTAGAGCCTGGCGCGGTTGGAGCCGCCGGCGAGGCTGTAGACCGGATCGGGCTGGCGGCCGGGGCCGGAGATCTCGGGCGGGCGCACCGGGAAGAGGGCGTTGATGATGAAGCCGCCCAGGACGGAGATGCCGGCGCCGACGGCGGCGGCCGCAAAGCCGGTGAGGCCGAGCGCGCCCGGGACGAAGACCGCTGCGGCGATGAGGGCGATGGAAAGGATCGTGCGCAGGAAGTTGCCGCCGGCGACGCCGGCCCTGAGCGTGACGATCTCGTTGCCGGCGAGCGTGACGGCCTGCCAGTCCTCCGGGTCGAGCAACTCGCCCTCGAGGGCGAGCTCGACGTCGGCGGAAAGCCCCTGCTCGCCGCGCACCAGGACCTCGACGGTGGTGCCTTCCGGCACGGCCGCGTAGCGCGTCTCGCGGCCCTCGGCGGTGAGCGGGTGGGGCCACACGTCGAGGGTGACGCGGACCATGCCTTCGGGCGGATCCGGGAGCGGCACCAAGGCCCTCGAGGGCGGAAGCGGCGTCACGTCCATGCGTAGTAGCCCTCGAGCTCCTGGCCCAGCTGCTCCAGGTCGGCGATCGCCGTCAGGCAGGAATGCCCGTCGCGCGGGCAATGCAGCATCATCGGCGCCCCGGCCTCGACGTAGACGCCGATGTGATAGTCCTTCACCCGCACTCCGGCGGCCAGCACGGTCAGCACCCCGTCGCCCTCGCGCGGCGATGCGGTGGCGACCGCGCGGCCGAGGGCGAGACCGTTGCGGACCTGGAGTTCGCGGAGCCGCATGGAGAGCGCCGGCGGCGGCAGGAGGACATCGCGGTTGAATTCGTGGCGCAGGACCAGGGCGACGAACTGCGAGCACTCGTGCGTGCCCTTCACCCAGGGGCGGCCCAGCCATCGCATGGTCCAGTGCTCGCCAGCGCCTACAGAGGCCCGTGTGTGCGTTTTACGGGCTTCGGGGCATGACGGGTGCCGGTCCACCCCGTCAGGCGCATGAGGCGCCGCCCTGGGCGCGGGAACGGGCATCAGAACAGCCCCGGCGCGGTCTGGGGGTCGTAGCGCAGCGCCACGGCCGGACGGCCGAGCAGCGGATCGAACCCCAGCGTGAGGACGACCGTGTCGGTTGCCGAGGCGCCGACGACGTCGAGGGTGAGCTCCCACTCGGGTTCCGGCGCATCGCCCGGCCCGCGGATGATCTGGAAGATGCGGACCGTGCCGTCGGCGCCGCCGCCTGTGAGTTCCAGCCAGTCCGACATGTCGCGGCCGGTGTTGCCGATGGCGACCTCGGCCGTCGGCGCGCGGCGGTCGACGTCGTCGGCAAGGCGCGCCTCGAAGCGGCTGGCGAGGTATGTCTCGCCGGCGATTGTGATGGGCTCGGTGTCGTCGACCAGGCGGATCGGTGTCGGCGCCGCGGGATGGCGGACCTCGATCCCGGTGACCAGGCGCACGCCGGGCGTCGAGGCCAGTTCGACAACAGGCCCGGGAGGCGCCCTGTAGACCAGGCGTCCTGTGAGATCGACCGAGAGCGCCAGGGGGCGCGCGACGATCGGCGGCGGCACGAACTGGCCGGCGAGCGCGAAGGCCAGCGGCAGCGGGTGCGCGGTGATGCCGGCATCGGGCAGCGGGATCGACGCGTCGGGAAGCCCCAGGGCGAGCCGCAGCGCCTCCGCGGCGAGGGCTGGCGGCGGCGGCAGGACCGCTCGTTCGAGGCTGATGCCGAGCGCCAGGCGACGGCCCCGCAGGATCGGTGCGGGGAGATCGGCGTCCGGCAGGCCCGCCGCGATGCCGAGCGGCCCCCCTCGGAGAGGCGGAGGCGGGCTCAGCGCCGCCCGCGGCAGCGCCACGGATATCGGCAGCGGCTCGCCCCTGCGGGCGTTGCCGAACGTCGGCGGCCGGAAGCCGGCGCCGAGGCCCAGCGGCCGGGCGACCAGCGCCGGCGAGATGCGCCCCTCGAAACCCGCCCCGATCGGCAGCGCCGCCGGCACGATGAACGGCTTGGCGAAGGTGGCGGGCGCGAAGCCCGCCCCGATCGGCAGGGGCGCAGCCTCGAGCGCCTGCGCCAGCGCAAACGTCAGGGTGGCGCCCTCGTCGGCGTCCGCGTCGATGACCGCATTGTAGAGCGCTATCCAGTCGGCAGCGTTGACCGGCGTCCATATGTAGGGCGCGTTTGTATCGGAGCCGCCGAACGGCGCGGCCGCCACGGCCGTCACGCCGGCCGCGGTCATCGTCAGCATCAGGCCGCTGCGCACCGACGCGGCGAAGTTCGCCGCACGGCGGAACGTCAGTTCGATCTGGCCGGCGGGGGTGACGTTCACATCCGCGACCCGCGTCGTCGTGTCCCCGCCAAAGTAGGGATCGAACCACGCCGTGGGCAGCCTTGGCGTCCAGCCCGCGTTTCTCACCCATCGGACATAGATGCCGCGGATCCGGACAGCATCGCCCCGGGGAATCGTGATGGTGACGCTGTCGGTCACCTCCGGCTGGCCTCCGCCGCCAGGCGATCAGGCGGAAGCGAGCGCGAACGTCAACGCGGCGCCGCCGGCGTCCAGCGGGAACGCCTCGCCGGCGACCGTGGTGCGTGGCGTCGCCGCCTCCACCCAGCCGATGAAGTTGGCCCCGAAGTAGTAGGAGAGATGCGTGATCGTCTGCCCGGCCGAGGTCGCGTTCGGCGTGAAGAGATCCGTCTCGTCGTCGTTGTCGGAGCGGGCACCGTCGGCCGAGATGTCGCCGGCCGCGATGGTCGTCGGCACGCCGGTCCTGGTGTTCGAGTTGCTGAGCGCCCGGTTGGCCGTGCCGCTGTTTCCGGGGTTGCCGGTGTGGATCCGCACGGTGAGCGCCTGGCCGGCCACCTGCGTTGCCAGCCAGTTCAGGAAATAATCGGATGCATAGGCCATTGAAGCCTCCTTGAAGGGTTGGTCAAACTCACGATCTCTGGCCCTCGAGCGTCAGCTCGAAGTCCCATGTGCGGCGCCCGTCGCGGACGCGCGCGGTGTAGCGGATGCCGGCGGCGCCGTCGCGGACCCGCGCGCGGCGCATCGTGCCGTCCTCGGTGTCGCGCCAGTCGAACCAGGCATGGGCATGGGCCTCGGCCCAGGCCTCGAAGCGCACCAGGTCTGCGTCCGAGGCGATCCAGCCCCTGACCGTCCGGGTGCGCAGCGCCGAGGCGAAGCGCTTCTCCTGGCCGATCAGGCCGTCGTCGAAGGGCGTGCGCTCGACGTCGTTGTCGCGCGCGAGGCGGTAGCCGTCGGCGACGATGTTGGGGTAGAGGGGCCATGCGGTCATGTCAGAGCGTCGTGCCGGGCACGATGGACTGGATGGTGCGGCCGATGTCTCCGCCCCGGGTGATGTCCCGCGTGACGATCCGGATCACCTCCGTCTCGAGCTCGAAGCCGATCTCGACGTCCTCGACCTCCTGGGGCGGACCGCTCCCCCGGTTGTCCCACTCGATCCGGATGTTGCGTGGACCGCCCGGACCCAGCGCCGCCATCTGCTCGGGCGTGAAGACGCCCTCGCCGCGGCGCAGGATGGTCGGGACCTCGTCGGAGGCCAGGCCCCCGAAGTGAAGGCGCGGCGCGCCGGCGAAGACCGAAGGCGGCACCCCGAAGCGCCGGCGTGTGAGGCTGCCGGCGATGCCGCCGGAATGGCCGGTGCCGAAGCCGGGAAGGCCGGGGGAGGGCGCGCCGGTCGTGCCGCCGCCGAATAGATTGAACCCGCCGAGGCCGCCGAAGAGCGCGTTGGCGAGCGGCCCGGTGATGGACTGCTGGATGGCGATGCGGGCGAGGTCCGCGATGATGCTGTCGACCAGCCCGGAGAACGACAGCTTGCCGGTCTGCACGAACTCCACCAGGGCGTCCTCCATGCCCCTGAAGGCGTTGCCCATGGCGTCCTCGACCTGGGCGCCGGTGTCCGTGGCCGCATCGGAGTAGTCCCGCAGCGCGCGGATTGCGCCGTCGCGCCAGTGGCGGGACGCCTGCAAGCGCCGCTCGGCCTCCTCGTCCGCCGCCTCGGCCAGGCGCTCGGTCACCTCGCGATCGACCGTGGTGCCGTACTCTGCCGCCGACAGGCCGGCTTCCTCGAAGGCGGCGATCGTGCGGCGGCGCCAGTTCTGGACCTCCGCCACCGCCCGGTCGTAGGGATCGAGCAGGCCCCGCGAAATCACGGCGAGATCGTCCAGCGCGGCCGCCCGGGTCCGGGCCAGTTCCCGGCGCCGCTCCTCTTCCGCCTCCCGGGCCTCGCGCTGCTCGTTGAGGCGCAGCTTGGCGAGCTCCCGGTAGTAGCGGGCGTCGGCCGCCAGGCGCGCCCTGGAGACGGCCTCCGGGTCGGCGCCCTGCAATTCGAGTTCGGTGATGCGCCGCTGTGCCTGGATACGGTTCTGCTCGATCCGCTCTGCGCCCTCGAGGCCGATCAGCTCCATGCGTTGTTGATGTTGCCGGCGCAGGCGCTCGAGGGCGGCGTTGGCACGCTCCTCGGCATTCTCGCGATCGTCGGCATCCTCTTCGGCGGGATCGGCGGCGTCGGGCGCGGCCGGAGGCTCAGGCGGCGCGAAGAGGGCCTCCTCGCCGGCGGCGATGATTTCCCGGTACTGGCGGATCGCCTCCTCGACGACCGCGAGCGACTCGCGAACGCCGGCGGCGACGTCGACGCCCCCGACCCGCGTGCCCTCGCCAAGATTTTCGAGCTCGATCTCCAGCTCCTGCGCACGCCCGACGGCAATCAGCAGGCGCTCGATGACGCCCTCGAGAACCTGGTTGGCGGCAATCGGATCGACGTCGGCCAGGGCCTCGATCTGGCGCACCACGTCCGCCTGGTCGGGTGGCGCCGGCACGCCGACGGCCTCGAAGGGGCGCGCCTCCAATCCGACGTTCAACGCATCGGTGATCTGCGTCGCCAGGTCCGCGGCGTCTTGCAGGAAGTCGAGCAGACCCGAACTGGCAGTCGACTGCTGCAGGCGCTCGATCGAGTTGCCCAGCCGGGCGAAGGAGGCGGCGGCGCTGTCGGCGGCGTCCGGCACGCCTTCGGCAAACTCCTGGCGCAGCGCCGCGGCGAAGCGCGGCAGGAAATCGTCGGCCAGGAGCTCGCCCTGCTCCAGCATCTTGTCGAGCTCGGCCGTGGTGACGCCCATGGCGCGCGCCGCGATCTGGAAGGCGCCCGGCAGCCGCTCGCCCAGCTGCCCTCTCAGCTCCTCGGCCGAGACCTTGCCCTTCGAGATGATTTGCTCGACGGCGGTGAGCGCCCCCTGGGTCTCGTCGGCCGACAGGCGCAGCACGGTGGCCGCCTCGGCGATGCCGAGGAATATCTCGCGGGTCTCCTCCGCTCCGATCGCCGTGCCGCGCGCGGCGGCTGCCAGCGACGAGAAGCCCTGCGCTGCGGCGCCGAACGAAATCCCGAGGCGGTCCGCCTCGAAGCGGACGAAGGCGAGCTCGCGGGCGCCGGCGGCAATGCCGCCTGCGGCAAAGGTGAAACGTTGCTCCAGGCGCTCGATCTCGAGGCCGGCGTCCGCCAGGCCGCGAGCGAGCGCGACGGCGCCCAGCCCACCCAGGGCGAGATAGAGTCCGGAGAGCCGCCGGGCGGCGCCGGCGGCGCTGCCCTCGAGGCCGACCAGGCTGCGCGTCGTCCGGTCGAGGCGGCGCGAGGACCGCCCGGCCGCCGCGCCGACGCGGTCGACGGCGCGCGCCGCGCCTGTCGTTTGCTGCGCGGCCTGCCGTCCGGCGCCGCCGACCTGCTTCAGCTCGCGCTCGAGCTGATCCAGCGTGCGCTTCGCATTGCCGAGATCGGCGCGGATCCGGAGTGCAAGATCAAGGTTGCCGGGCATCTATTCAGACCTGGTGAAGGGCAGGAGCGCCAGCGTCTCGGCTCGGCGCCGCACCGAGATCTCCCAGAAGGCCTCGATCTGCCGCCACGTCAGGCGCTCCGCTATGTCTTGGTGTCCGCGTCCGTGTCCTGCCCGGACGAGGGTATCGAGGACTTCGGCGATGGCGACCCGCTCTCCGCCTCCTTCTGTTTCCGAACGCGCGCCGCCACGGTTGCGACGACGCGCCTCGTGAAAAAACTTCCGTTGGCGCTCCACATCGCATCCGAGAGCGCGTCGCCGTCGGCGTCGGAAAGGCTTGCCAGCCACTCCGTGTTCTTGCCCGCCCCGCCGCCGACCGCGCGCGCCACAAGCTCCAGCCAGAGGTCTGCATGCCGGGCCAGGACATCCGCAACGGTGACGCCCTCGATGCGGCCGTCATCCTCGAAGCTGTCGGCCAGCGACTCGATGAGGGGTCGTGCGAGGGCCTGGGCCTCCAGGCCCTCGCGGAAGCGGAACTCGCGGACCTCGACGTCGACCGGATGACCGGTCTCCGGATCGGTGACCGTCACCTCCTGGTCCGGGAACAGAACGCCGAGCTCGTCGGCCGCTTCGGTCATCAGTTCTCGACGCCGTCGATGGTCAGCGCCGGCTCGGCGCCGCCCGGATCCAGGACGGTGGCGGTGAACGCAAATTGCTGCGGCGTGTCGCGGGATTTGAGTGCCGCCTCTCCCGACGGCACCAGATTGCACTCCTTCGCGAACACGTTCCGCGCCTCTGCGCCTTCGGTCGGGTCCTCGACGTACCGGATCGAGCAGATCGTCTCCTTGGCCGTGGCAGAGACCTTTGCCCGCGTCACGGTCCGGCCCGCCGTCGTGCCCTTGGCGACTTTGAACGAAGTAGCGGCGTCCAGCTTGTTGAAGATCCTTCCCGTTCTCTCGTCGAACTCGTAATCGGTGCCGGCGGCGGCGGCGGTGGCGGCGACGCCTGCCTCGGTCCCCTTGGTCACGGCGGTAGCGTCGATCTGCCCCTTGCTGGCGCCGGCAGTCGCTTTCATCAGCGTGATCGGGCCGATTTCGGTTCCGTTCGCGTCCACGATCGGCGCCCAGCTTTTCGCCGGAATCAGCCCTGTCACCGCGCCGACCGCGCCGTCAGAGTCTACCGCCGCGATGGCGGTCCTTTCCTCTGTCTCGCCGATCAGAAACAGCGCCCAGTTGGCGATCGACGCGTCCTGCAGCGTAAACCCGATGGACCGCGACACCGAGCGGACCTTGTCGACCAGATCCCGCGACACCGCGCCGTCCGACGACTGAATTGTCGTTCGCTCCGTCGTCACGCTGATTGTCGCCCCAGGGGAGTCCCCGACGTAGCGTTCGCCACCGGTTGGGGCGCCGTTCTTGTAGACGTCGATGAAAATCTCGCCGGCGCCGAGCACGATGTTCTCGGCATGCAGCTCCCTGGCCGCCTGTGAATTTGCCATCAATCCCTCCTTGAGCGCCGTTTACGCCCCGTTGAAACCCTGTGAATCAAGCGTCCACTCGACCCGGTAACGGTCCACCCAGATCCAGTGGTTTGTGTCGTCGTCGAACGGCTCGAGCTGGCCGCCGGCCCAGGCCAGCGGCGCCGACGCGCCTTGCGGTGTCCAGCCCGAACGCATGTCCGGCCCGCTGCCGCCCTTTGCCAGCAGGCGCATGCGCGCCGCGCCGAGCCATTGCCGGGCTCTGTCGCGCGCTTTCTCTCCGCCGCGATCGTTGCGGCGCGGCAGCACCAGCACCAGCGCGATTTCCGCGGTGACGGTCTGCACGGTAGGGCCTCGCCCGCCGCGCGACGGCGTCGGCAGCTCGCTCACGAGATAGACGACGAGGCGGTTGCGCTCCCCTTCGGCGCCTCGCGTCAGAAACGACCCGGCATCCGGAAACTCCGGCGGCTTTGTCAACTCGCCATCGCCGAACGGCCAGGCCGCCTCATCCAGCCGCACGGCGATCTGCTCCACGACGTCGAGGCCGGTCACCGCGCTCACGTTTCGAGCTCCAGGTGGCGGGCGACGATGCGGGAAATCGCCGCCTCGTCGCGCTCGTCGATGCCGAGAAACGGCCGCGCCGGGATCGTCGATCCGGGATGGTTGACCTTCGCCACCGGGTGCGCCGCGCCGGGAAAGTAGAGCGCCTTCCTGCGCTTCGGGCGGATCGTGCGCGGCGGGGTGCGACCGCCGAACTGGTGGATTGCGGCGTAGACGACGTTCGTGCCGACCTCGACACCGTCGGGAAGCACGTTGTGCGTGATCGACTGCCGCAGCCGGGCGCTGTCGGTCAGCGTCTGGCCGCCCTCCCTGGCCGCGCGTCGGGACTTCCGCCAGGGCCGGTCGCCCGGTCCGGCCTCGGTCTCGAAGCGCCGGATCGTGGACGCGACCACGTAGCTGCCGATCTTGTCGAAGGCCGGACGCGGGTTGGCAATGCGGCCTACCAGCCTCCTGACCGCGGCGACTGCAGCTTCGTCATCGACCTCGATGCGGATCCCGGCGCCGGCCATCTAGAACCACCTGTCCGTCTCGGCACGGTTGCGCCGCACGTTGGGCCGGGTCTCAACCGTGTCGTCCGTGTATTCAGAGAACTGCGCCGTCGGCCGCCGCGTCACCCGGCCGCTCGTCGAGCCGATCAGCTCTCGCTTGCCCTCGACCAGTTGGCCGAGCCGGGCGCTGGCATCGTCGGCGCGCTTGAGAACCGCCTTCGTAGGGTCCTCCTCGTAGAGACGCAGGCGCGCCAGGTCGCAGGCGATCGCCTCCAGGAAGGCGTACTGCGTCGCCGGCGGCGGCAGCGGCAGATCCCAGGCGGTGGCGAGCTCCGCGTCGATGTCGGCGCTGGCGTCCTCCAGGGCCGTGCGAACGCGGTCGTAAACCATGTCGTCGGCATCGGCCGTCTCGCCTTCGGCTGGCGCTCGCCCCGCGCCGCGCAGATCGTCAAGCTCCGCGCCGAAGCGGGCGGCCATCTGCGCATAGGTCGCGTAGGCCATCAGCCGGCGCGCCCCTGTGCCAGGCGGGCAACCTCGGCCCAGTCGCCGGCCTGGATCGCGTTGGCGATCTCTACAGGCGCGTCCACGGGCGCTATCTCCTCGACGGCGTGCCCGTGCAGCCGGACGAACAGCTCCGCGTTGTGCTTCCAGGCGCCGCTGTCGCCCTGCGTCGGGCACACACCCAGCGGGTTGCCCTGCGGGTCGTATTGCACATAGAGGCGGAAGGCGCTGAAACGGTCTTCTCGCGAGTGCTTGGTGCGCTGGTTCTCGGCGTATTCCTCCGCCGTCAGGACCTGCCAGCCTTCCGCAATAAGGTCCGGGACCTTCTCCGCCGGGATCATGCGGGTCTTGTCCGCCCGCTCCTCGTCGTAGTGCGGAAGCCAGCACAGGCAGCCCTCGTAGTTGAGGGCCAGCCACGAGATTTGCCGGATGCCGTCTGGGCGGTCGCAGTCGAGGCGATATCGGACGTTCTCGGCGGTCAGCTCGCCGCGCTGCTTCGCCACCTTGTCGAAGGAGATGTAGCACCCGGTCCGCGTGTCCATGACATAGGTGCCGTTGAACTGGAACAATGCCCTGTTCTCCCGCCTCCATTCGTCAAAGCCCTGCTGCGCGTTCGGGTCCCCGGCTTCTCGAGCCGCTTGGAACCGCTCGACCTCGGCGGCGTAGGCGTCCTGTTCGGCCTTGTAGGCGGCATGAGCCGCGCCATGATCGTCTACACGACCATCGGCCCAGAGCGTCTTCTCATCCGCCGTCCGCTGCCCGTATTCGCCGCGTAGCCAGCCGAGGAACTGCTCGTAGTTGAACATGATCTGGGAGTGGACGCGCTCGCCCGACCGCACATCCTCGATGTAAGCCTCGTAGACCTCGCACTTGATTGCCGGGTGCCCGGTGCCGCACTCCTTGGCTACGAGGGCACGCTCCCGCTCCAGATACTCGCAGAAGCGGTCCACATGCTCCGGCGCGATCTGCGAGGCATTGTCATCTTCTGCCTGCCGCTCGTTGCCCCAGCGCTCATCGTCTGGGGCGACATACCCGTCCGTGCCGTCCTGCACGTAGACGGAACCGGCAGGGTCATAGCCGTGGGCAAACTCGAAGTTGGCACTCTCCAGCCCTTCAAGGGCCTGAGCGACTTCCTTCCAGCCGCCCCAAATCTTGGCGCTCTCCCATGCCTCGGCAGCGCTGTAGGGCTTGATGCCGCGCTCCTGGTACTGCCCGAAGGCCACGAGCACCCGTAGCCAGTTCTCGCCGTGGTTGCGATCGGCCCGATGCTTGTTCGCCTCGTAGTAGCCTTCGACCCGCTTGACGACGGGCCGGTGGGACTGCCCGCTCCGGCGCCATGCTTCCTCGGCCTCGTCCATGTCCTTGTTGTGGGACATTGCCCACTGCCGGACGCCGTGAACGTTGTCGTCCCAGCGACCGGCGCGATTGCCCCGGTCGTCAAGGATGTGGCCGTCTTTGTGCTTCCTCATCTGATACCCCACAGCCTGACTGTTACTTGCGTTGCGGCAACGACGCCCGTGTCGCCGCCGGGGTTGAAGTTCTCAATGAACAGGTGGCTTGCGTTCGTCTGCTCGTCGTTGCGGCTCACAAGCGACAGGATCGCGTTCAGTGTGCTGGTGTTGTCCAGACCGCCAAACCTGCCCTGCCCATGCAGCCTGACCGGGCGCGCGGGCAAGATCGTCCCGCCGATCCACGTGGGAAAGGCGATCAGGCCGATGTGTTCGTAGCTGAGCGACTGGCGAACCTGCGTCCACCTGACTTCAAGCCGCAGTTCCGTCCAAGGATCATCGCCGCCGATGCCGTTGTAGATGGCAGTCGATACGCCGGAGCCAAGCTGCACGCCGCTCGGATGATAGTCGTCGGCGCGCGTGGTGTGCGTCCAGAGCAGTTCGTTCTTTACGACATTGGTATCGGGATGAGCGATGCTGAACCCGTGCACGGCCCGGAACGTGCCCGAGCCATTGTGTATCGCGGACTCGCTCGTGCCCGTGAGTCGGCTCCAGGCGTAAAGCCAGATGCGGACGCTATCGCTGTCCTTCTTCGCTTCCCACTGCGCCGGCGCGGTCTTGATCGTCGTGTTGTCGGCGGCGGATTTGACATAGCCCGCCATGTCGGAGGGGCGCAGCCCCGTCGTGGTCTCCGGCTTCTCCAGGAACCTGCCGTTAGCGTCTTCCCAGATGTAGCCCAGGTCGCCCGAGTGCTGCCGGTCGCCGTGGAAATCGTCTCCGCTGAACGGGATCGTGCGCCCGATGTTGTTGGCGTCATAGAACACGCCAAAGTAGAACTGCGTGTCGTAGGTGCCGTTCGGAAGGTCCGGGATGTTAACCACCGCCTCCACGTCGTACACCTGGCCCGCCTTGACATTACGCAACGTCAAGCCATACGCCCCGATCTCGCCCGCGTTGCCAGTCCTGCGTTGCCAGTCCGGAGAGATGGTGCGGTGGAACGCCCCGATGTCGGCCTGCACCCGGTCGAGCTTGTCGTCCAGAGTGCCAATCTCGTTTTCAACATCATTCAGAGCGGCCTGATTGGACCGCTCCGCGGTGAACTCCCACTCCAGCCAGTGCGGCAGGTCGGTCTCGTGCTCGAAGAACGCCGAGCCATCGGACGAGTCGAGCACCTGGAGCTGGAAGCGCTGGTCATCCGCCACGTTGGACATGTCGTACCGCGCGGTGCCGGATGCCCGGAATGTCAGGTAGTGGCCCCCGGAGCGGGTGTCGTAGCCGCTCACATAGGTGAGCGTCGCGGTGTCTGCCGCCGAACTTTCGGGGTAGGTGATGGAGACCCCCAGCGTGTCGCCGGTAGCGACTGCCGCGCCCTTGACCTGCACGTAAGCCGACTCAAGGACGCAGAGCTGAATCTGGTTGAGGTTGTTCGCGCCGATGAAGGCGACGACGTTATCCGGATTCGACGTGATCTCGCCGATGACGGCCAGGTGCTCCGGGGCGTTCCTTGTGCTGGCGCCCCGCCACACCACCGTGCCGACCTCGTGGGGCGGCCCGACGATGCCCTCGAATATGTCCTCGGTCTCCCCGTCGGTCGAAACCTTCTTGAAGGTCTCGCCGCGGACGGAGATGATCCGCCCGTCCGCGTAGGGTTCGAGGTTTTCGGGTAGGGAGCCCAGATCCAGCAAGGCCAGAACACCGTGCAGGATCCTGACCTGTTCCTCGTCGTACTCGAGACGATTTATCAGCCCCGAGAAGACCTCGTTATTGATGTCCGTCCAATCCCTCGAACCGCCCGCGCTGAACAGTCTCGTTGTGCCAGATGAGCCCGTATAGATCAGAAGGTTGACTGTATTGCCATCCAGCAGTTCGGTGATCTTCGTGAGCTGCGCGCCAGCCGACAAAACTACACTCTGAAACTCATAATACTGATACGTATTGTCAATCGTCCCTGGCCCGGTGTACCCCACGGGGATCGTAACGGTATCCGTGCTGTCCGCATTGTCCGTGAGGATCACCTGAAGCTGGTCGCCAGACGTGGGCGCCGTCCCGTAATCACTTCGCTGAATCCTGATGGAAAAGACATAAGTGCCATCGATGCTCGGCTCCAGCTCGATCTGGTAGATCCTTGCATTCGGGTTGAGTGCCGAAGAGCCATATCCTGACTGCGCCGGATTGCCTGGCAGAAACCCTGCCGGCTCTGCCAGATACTGCTCGAACCCATAGCCGTTGCGGAAAACTCCGTCATCGAACTGGAAACGGAATGTTTCCGTTCCAAACCTGCCGTCTATTGCCGCGACCGGGCTGGTGTTCCGAAAGAACCCCCTGTTTTTGATATAGACGACTCTGTTCACCGGGTGGTCAGTAGCATCCGGCAGGGCATCGTAGGTCTCGATTGACGGGTCGCGCCCGGCGTTCAACTCGGCAAGGATGCTCTCCAGGTCGTTGTCGCCGGCCCGCGTCGTGACGCCCTGCGCCATGAGCCACTTTGCCACCGTGACCGGGGTGAGGCGGGACGGTCCACGAAAGCCGCCAGCCGGGGCGAGATCGCCGGTTTCATCGGTGATGGCCGGGAACGTCGTCATGGGGTGACTCCGTAGGTGTTGCCGTTCTCGGTGTCATGGGTGACGCGGTAGTTCGGCTTCTGGACCCAGATCTTGTATTCCACGCCGCCCTTGGTGGCCGTCACTTCGGTGAAGCCCTGTGTCGCGGGCTGGCCGGAGAGCGTGAAGCCCGCCGGCTGCGCTGCGCTCGATGCCGCCGCGAAATACGCCTGGTAGTCCGCCCCGTCGTTCGGCAGGGCGAGCGTGAACTCGGACGGCAACGCGCCCCAGGTCTGGGTGTCGTGCGTCGCGAAGACGATCCGTGCGACCGTGGCGGCAGCATCGGCATCGTTGCTGTCGTAGGGCACGCGCCCGGAGTGGTAGAGCGCGGTCGCGGCCGCATGGGCCGTGATCACGATGTCCTGCGAAGTCTCTGGCGTCGCACCGATCGCCGCACTCGTCGTGCCTTCATCGAACACCTGAATCCGCAACCTGTATGTTTCGTCGGCATCCAACGAAACGCCGTTCGGAATGACGACATTGCCGCTCCCGTGCGCGTAGTTGCCGGCGGGGATGGTGTTGAGGACCACAGCGCCGGTGCCGTCGCCGAACTCGCCCTTGAAACCAATGATCCGCGCAAGGCCGACATGATCGGAGTTGGCAATAGCCCAATCGACGCCATAGAGCTGTGCGGCAATGGAGCCAGCGACCGGGGTCTGGTCGCCGGAGCGCAGCGTGAAGCTGGAGATCGAGGGCGACGGCGTGACAGTCGAGTCGGCCCGCGCCGATCCCGACAGCTCGGTGAACGAGACAGTGAGATTGCGCAGATCGAACCCGGCGCGGATTCCCCGGCCCGCAACATTGATGGCCGTGTCCTGCGCCAGCGATATCACGACGACCTTCGTCAGGTCTTGCCAGCCTTCCGATGAACGCCCGAGATAGGAGCTGGAAGTGGACCGGATCAAGCTGTCGTCGTCGGCATTCCGATAAAGCAGCTTGCATGTGCCGTCGCCGCCATCGGCCCGCGCCTCGAAGACGGCCTCCACGATATACAGCCCGGCCTTGACCGTGAAATCGTTGCCGGTCACGCCCGAAAGCAGGGACGGATCGCCGTCTCCGGAAACGACACTGATCGGATCGACCGCCGCCGGCGTTACCTCCGCCGCCGAGCCGGTCGTGAAATTGTCCCGGTTCTGGAACGCAACCTGCTCCGTGCGCCCGATGTCCGGGATGGTCGGGTTGGGCAAGTTGTAGTTGATGCCCGCGATGGCCAAGCGGGTGAGCTCGTCGCCGGTCGTGCCCGCCGGGTTCGCCGCGACCGTGGTGCCGCCAGACGGGAGTGGGGTTCGGTTTTCGTGCCCGCCGCGCGTTTGCGTGATCAGCTCGCCAGTCCCGGCATCGACGGTCGGCGCGCCAACGAGCGAATCGGGTGCCCCGTTCACCCAGCCGAGCCGGAAGAAGCGACTTTCCCAGCCGCTCGTTGTGCCCGGATCGATGCCCGTCACGCCGTCCTGCAAGGTCAGGTATGCGGCATCGCTCTTCCGGACGATCCGGTTCTTCTTGTAGGTCGCGCCGACACTGAAAACGCCGCCATCCAGGATCGCCCGCTCATCCGCCGACAACAGCAGCCACTTCGGATGATTGATCCCCGGCAAGGCGTCGGTGTTGACCACATCCCTGATCGCGCCCCACAAACCGCCATCGTAAAGGCCCATCGAGCCGGCCCGATACCATGTCTGTGTGATCGTCCCGACCCAATTGTCGAGCGGGGTGTAGTGCGCGTTGGTCTCCGGCCCGTTTCCGGTGTTGACGACGTGCTCGGTGTTGACGAAGTAGACCCGCCCGTCGTGGTCGGTGAGGTCGCCCTTGCGGAAGATGAAGCCGTTGGCGACCGGCCAGGTGCCGACGTAGCTGGCGAACAACTCCCTGAAGGTCTCGGTGCTGGCCCGGCGCCAATCGCCACCGGATCCCTGATAGGGGATCGTGTCCGACCGGGCTTGCGACAACGGATGATCCGTCAGGGCATCGGCCAGCAGGCCCGGAACCTCTGTGTCGCGGGTGATGGCGTCGGGAATGTCGCCTTCGTCCACGTCGCCGCCGCCGACGCGGGCATAGGGCTTGATCTCGCTGTCGCGGGCGATCGCAGGGTCAACCTCGCTGGCGGGCACGTCGGGGCCGCCCTTGAGCGCGTAGCCCTTGTTGAGGGCCCTGATGCGCGCGTCGACCTGGCCCTGCGTCAAACCGCCGGTTCCGGTGGACGGCGCCTCGGCGACGTTCCCTTGATAGCCGCGCACGAACGGAACCGCTTCGGGCGCGGCCGTCAGGTCCGTGCCGTAGGGCACGACGATGGTCACGCCCTGGTCGTTCTCCTCGAGCTCGTCGAGCAGCGCCTGCAGCGTCGTCTCGTCGGCGGGGTCGTACTTCACCAGGATGTTCGGGCCGTTCACCTCGTCTTCGGGCTGTGCCAGCAGATCGATGCCGGGCGGAATTTCGTCACGGCCGCCCTGGAGATTTCTGTCCGTGCGCCCGGCGTTGCTGGCAGGCACGACCAGACTATCCGATCCGGTCGCTGCCCCGGTCAGGGAGTTCTCGATCGTGATGTCGCTGAGGTTGTCGATGGCGTCGCGGATCGCGCTGACGGGCACCGTGCCGGACAGGATAATGGTGAGCAGACCGCTCGCGGCTACCCACGTCACCGAAGGGCTGCGAACGAAACTGTCGTTGCGGAACAGCCGCACGGTGATGTTGTTGCTGTCGGCGCCGGCGAAGCCGCTGACGTCGGCCGGGAACTGGAGGCGGAGCGCGCCATGGCGATCGACGCCCGGACCGGCGAAGATCGGCAGGTCCACATGGCCGCCGATCGCCGGATCGGCCTCGCCCTTGCTCTCGCCACGAAGGTGCCCGGTCTCGTCGATGCTCTCGGCCGACAACAGCAGGCCCTTGTCGTCTTCGCCCGCCTGGCGCAGCAGGAAGGAGATGCGCGCGTTGCCGCCGCCTGACGCGTCGCCGCCGCGTTCCCTCGCGGGCATGTCAGATCACCGCGGTCTTGAGGCGGGACTCGCCTCCGTCGGTCCGCAGCCACCAGGTCCACCCCGCCCGGGCCTTGAACTCCTGCGGGCTCGCGGCTCGCGGATTGCGGTCGCGATTGAAGTGCGCCAGGGCGTTTCTCGCCTCCTCGTCGGTGGGCGGACCGGCGCCCTCGACGTCGACCGCCTCGATCTTCGTGTCGGGCGGGCCGTGGAACTCGACGACATAGGACTTGCCGTCCGTCATCGAGGTCCCGGCCTTGGCCTCCCGCCAGGTGGAATCGAGGTCCATACCCGGCATCGGTCAGCGGGCTCCACAGAGCGCCGTAGAGGGCCGTTTGGCCCTGGGGGGCGTATTGGTACCGGTCGGGGCAAACACCTGTTTAACGGAGCGCCCTACCCTGTTTAACGTCGATGTCATGCGCCTTCCCTCCCCTGGCCCCTGCGCCGCCGGCGAGACGCGGTGGATTCGAGCCACGCCAGGCCGGAAGACAGGCCAGCCGTAACGGCCCCGCCGGCTCTCCGCACGAGGCGCGCCGGCGGTGCAGGGATCTGGTTGAAGAGGTCACGCATCGGCGAGGGTCGCAGCGATGCCGTTGACGCCGAACATCTTGCCGGCCTCGAGCTGTGTCAGGGCGCTGGCGAAGTTCCGCATGGCGTCCTGGTGGCGCGAGATCTGCATCGAGTTCGGGCGCTCGATCTTCGCGTAGCGGGCGGTCTCGGCGTCGCGGGCGTTGATGACCGCCTGCATGGCCGAGGCCGAGAACGCCTTGACCGCGTCGATCCGGTGATCGCCGGCCGGGTTGAAGGCGAGACCGGCGCGGCGTCCGGCCTCGCCGTCGTGGGCGGCGCTCACCACGTGGCGTTGGTCCTCGCCGGCGTCGAACTCGGCATAGAAACTCATGCGTTGTCTCCCTGGGCCGCGAGGGCCTCCTTCTGGGCAGCGTCGCGCTCGTCGGCCGAGACGTCCTCCAGGCGGGTCAACTCCTCGAGGGCTTCGATCCGGGCATCGCCGGACTTCGTCCAGTGGGCCTTGTTGCCCTCCTCGAGGGAGCGGACCGCAGCGACGAGCTTCTGGTGACGGGTGGGGCCGGCCTCGCCGGCTTCCGCCTCGGCCATGGCGCGCTCGACCTTGCCGGCGATCTCCGGGTCCTCAGCCATGGCGCGGACGAACTCCCCGACCTCGACCGCGGACGCCCCGCGCAGCACGCGAATGGCGGCGTCCAGGATCTCCGGGCCGGAAAGCGCCGGCGTTCCGGTTCCGGCGGCGCCCGGATCGGCGGCAGCGTCCGTTTCCACCACCGTCAGCAAGGGATCGGCGCGCAACCGCTCGAGGTCGTCGTGGGCCCAGGACCCGGCCGGCCAGGCGCGTGGCGTGGAGGTGTGCTCCACGCCGCAGCGCCAGCGGCTCTCGGTCCTGGACGCTATGGTGACCGCGGGGGTGGTCATGCCAGCCAGGGCACGATCACGACCTCGGCCCAGCCCTTCACCGTGTTGGTCTCACCGTTGGCGCCGAGCTCGTTCATCATGAGCTTGGTGGCCTCGGTGCGCTTGCTTGGCGCCACGATCAGGTGGGTGGGCTTGAGACCCAGCGGGCGCCCTTCGTCGCCCTTCAGCTCCTCCATCTTCGTGTAGACCTTCGCGAAGTTGGTCGCGTCCAGCGTCTCGGACGAGGCCGCAGCCATCTGCCAGAGACCGAACCCGACGTTGTCGCGGCAGTGGACGCCGTAGACGAACTCGCGCCGCATGAAGACGTTCTCGTCCTCCTCGCGGTCCATGCGGACAATGTTGTCGGCCCGCTTGCGCTGCTGGAAGACGATCGGCTTCATGACGCGCCGCAGATCCATGAGCCACCACGTGGGCTGGGCGTTGCCGTAGCGGTTCGCCACCGAGCCGACGCCCCTCACCGGATGGTCGGTGTCGAAGAAGAACTGGCCGTCATAGCAGTTCGTCTCGTGGCCGGCCTTCAGCAGCGGCCAGACCAGCTCGTCGGGATGCGCGGCCACCGCCTCGCCGAGCGCCTGGAACATGGTCGAATAGACGCCGTACTGGTCGTCCTCGATCTGGTTCCGGTCGACCGCGATGGTGTCCTCGTAGTCCTTGTTGCGGATCTCGAAGGCGTGCTGCATCAGGTTCTCGACCACGCGCTCGCCGACCCACTCCTTCATGCCCGGCACCTTGCCGAGCCAGGGGTAGACCTCCGCCGAGGTCATGGACTGCGTCACCATGGCGATCTGCGAGTACATGGAGTTCGCCTGCTGGCCGATCAGGCCCTGGCGGAACGAGGCGTTGTAGCCCTTGAACAGCGTGTCAAGGTTCTGTCGGTTGATGATCATGTGCGTTCCTTTTCGCCAGCCTTGCGCTGATCAGTAGAGGAAGGGGATGCCGGTCGCGACCCAAGCGCCGTCGTCGTCGACCGCGACCACGCGCCCGACCTTCTGGCCGCTGGAGTCGCTGTCCGTGCGGACGGTCTCGGAGTCCTCGACGTAGGCGGCATCGCCGATCGTGCCCCGCGCGAAGGTCTTCGTGGCAACGTCGTTGTCCCAGCGGAAGACGCCGGTGCGGGCGCGCACGAAGGTGTCGCCCGCCGCGCCTGCCGTCACGGTCTCCTCGCAGCGGCCGACGGCGATGTGGTTCGCAGCCTTCGTCGCCGGTACCGCCAGGCCGTTGGCGTCGAGCATCACCATGTGGCCCGCCTCGATGGTGGTCGAGGCCTTGACCTTGTAGCTCTCGATGTAGTCGTAGCCGCCGGTGCGGCGTGGGGTTGAGCGCTCAACCACGTGCGGTCCCTCCGTCCTTCGTCAGCGCCTTCGCGCTGGCGATGTAGTCCTCTTCCTTGATGCCCATGGCGCGGCACACGGCCTTCTCGTCGGCCGTCAGTGTGTCGCCGCCCTCGGGCCGCTGGTTCGCCGGCACGACGCGGCCGTCCGAGAGGATCGCCGGGGCGCCCTTCACGAAATCGGCGAACCCCTGCGGGTCCTTCTTCGCGTAGCCAAGGGCCCACTCGCGGCTCGCCGGAGCCACCTTGCCGTCCTTGACGGCCTGGTCGACCGCGGCGGTCGCGCGATCCGTGGCGCCCGTGCTCTCGATCTCGTCGAGGCGCGCCGTCACACGGTCAAACTCCGAGCGCGGCACGAAGGCCGACGGGTCGGGCTGGCTGCCGGCGGCCGCGCTCTTCACCTTCTCGGCGATCGCGGCGAGCGTGGCATCCTCGGCAAGCCCGGCGGCCGTTGCGATCGCGGTGATGCCGGTCCGCTGCGCGGTGAGCGCGGCGGTCAGGGTTTCGCCGGTGGCGTCGCCGTCGACGCCGAGCGCCCTGGCGATCGCCACCAGGTCGCCAACGGCCGAATGGGCGGCCTTGGCCGCCGCCAGGACTTCCGCCTCGGTGGCGGTCTCCGCCAGGCCCAGCGCCTTGGCGAGTGCTTTGAGGTCCATATCGGACTCCTCTTGCTGTGTCTGTCTTCCCGCGATCGCGGTCATGTAGAGCGCCGGGTCGTTGACCAGGGCGGCACCGGTGATCCACATCACCTGGCGCGTCTTCTTCTCGTAGGCGAAGGTCGGGGAGATGAAGCGGTACTCGCGGGAGCGGATCATCGCCGCCGCCCGTTCGTTCCACTCGACCCGGCCCCAGATTGCGCCGTCGCGGACGAACACCTCCCTGATCCAGCCGGCTGCCGGCGCGGGCTGCCCGTTGTCCTTCGCCATGAGGGACTGGTGCTCGTAGTCGATGGGGAGCTCGAGCCTGAGGGCGCGGGTCGCGTCGACCACCGCCTGCGGGTCGGCGTTCTGCCAGGACTCGCGGGAATCATGCGGGCGGGTGCGGACCTCGCCTGCCGGCAGCAGCAGGATCTCCGCGGGCGGTTCGGCGCCACCGGGGAGCTCCGCGGCCGTCGCCGCATAAAGATGTCGACGCGTCATGGAGGGGATTATGGAGAGCGTGCGGAGCTGTGTTCAGGGGAGCATGCTCCCCTGAACCATCGGCCGGAATTGCGGTCAAATCACCGGGCTGACCCGCCGCAGAGACCAGGCGGGGGCCGGGGTGCCGGTTCATCCTGTCACTGAATGACCGGGAGGAAGTCCGGGAGACCTTCGCCGGGTTCGCCCTCGAGGAGGTCCGGACGCGCTACACGGCCAACAACCGGCACGGCCGGCACGCGGCGGAGCTGCTGATCTCGAACTGAAGACAGCTCACCCGAAATCAGGCGGCCGGTACCCGTCGACGGTCTGTCGCGCGGCGCGGCGCACGGCTTCCGGCGCTGTCACCAGCCGCCCCTCGAGATAGGCACGCGCCTCGGCCACCGGATCGAGCAGGCCCACATTGTGCGCCCAGCCGGGATCGATGCCGTTGGGCACGAGGTCCGTCTCGCCGGTGCGCCGGTTGGTCCACAGCCGGCTGCCTTCGTCGGGCGCCTGAGCCGAGACCCGGTAGCCAAATGACTCGAGGTCGTCCTCGGAGAGCTGCTGGACGGTGCAGCGGCAGCGCCAGCCGTTCGGCGGGTAGTGCGTCCGCCACCAGGGATCGTCCCAGCGCAGCACCGTGCCGTGCCAGGCGCGGTGCAGCGGGCGGATGCGATCATCGAGGACGCCGACGTAGCGCAGGTAGGGTCGCGCCTCGGCGACACGCTCGATCGCCTTCCAGCGCCCCCGCGCATAGGCCGTGCGGATGTTCACGTCGAAGATGGTGCGCAGCCGTCGCGGCGATCCGAGCTGCGCCGTGACGCGCTCGCCGGTGACGGGATCGATGACCTCCTGGCGGCCCCACCATCCCTTGCTGCGGAGCAGCGGCTCCAGTTCGTCCTGAAACTGCGCGAAGGTGGTTCCCTCCGCAATGGCGCGCTCGACCGCTTCGCGGATGTCTTCGAGGATCTCGACGTCCATCACCTTTGCCACCGTAAACGACTGGATGTGCTGCAGGGCCGCAGTGTCGCGCCAGTCGAAGCCGATGTGCAAGCCCTTCGCCTCGAGATACGCGATGGCCTCGAGGGGCAGGACGTCAAGGATCTCGGGATCCACGGTACTCAGCCCGCTCCGGAGATCTCCGCGCTGAACGCCATGCGGGCGAGCAGCTGCGCGACGGCGTCCGAGTCCATGTCGCGGAAGAGCGTGCCGTCCTCGATGCGCCGACGCAGGGTCGCGAGATCGCCGGCCTCGGCGACGGCGCGGCGGATGGGGTCGACCGACGGCGCCATGAGCGGTTCCCACTCCTGGAGCGCCTCGTCGATCACGCGGTCGATCTCGTCGTCCACGTCGCTGGCGGCGTTCGCCGTCGCGATCCGGCCGAAGGCGCGCGCCACGGCGCGGGCCGCGGCGGCCTCCCGCTCGGCATCCGTCATCGGCGGATCGTCCTCTTCGCCGGGTTCGGGATCCGGCTGGCTCTGCTGGCCGATCGTCTCGTCACCCTCCTCGGGCGCCTCCAGTCCCATGATCTCGTAGAACTGCGCCTTCTTGGCCGTGAACCCGAAAGGCGCCAGCTTGGCGAAGGCATCCGAGATCCGCGAGATGTCCAGGGTCTCCTCGCGGCCGATGATGATCCTGGGATAGCGCGCCCGCTCGCCGCGGTTGAGCGCCACCAGCGGCCGCGCGACATCCCGCGACAGCGTCTGCGAGAGCGCGAAGGCGTCCGAGCGCTCGATGTCCCGGCGCACCTCGTCATGCACGTCGCCCAGCGCCCGCGAGCCGCTGTCGCCGACTTCCGTGGTCAGCGTCTGGCCCAGCACCGCCTTGGAGATCAGGGCGTCGATGTACGCGAGAAGACGCTCGTGGGTCGCCGACTGCCCGGTCGAGCCCTCGACCTTGGCGAACTCGAGCATCATCGATTCCGGGATCATCGCCGCGGCGTCGGTGCCGAGATGGGTGAGCGCGCGAAGCAGGACCGCCTTGTCCTCTTCGCCGGCGCCCGGCGGGAACTTTCCGATGCGGAAGGGCTGGCCGTAGGTCTCGATGAACTCGACCCAGTCCCTCACCGTGTAGGAGCTGAAGAGATACCACCAGGCCACCATGCGGGCGAAACCGCCGCGGATCGGCAGGCCGGCCTTCGCCTGGAACCGGTGGGTGATGAACTTGAAGGGCGTCAGCGGCTCGCGGCGGTTCTCCAGGTCGCGCATCCGCAGGGTGCGCCCGTCGATATCGTCGAACTCGAACCAGCGCGGGTCGCGCATCTCGAGACGCATCGGCCACCACTGCTCGTTGCCGCGGTCCCACATGATCTCGGTGACGGAGAACCCCTTGCCGAGCGCGTCCATGATCTCTATGAGCTCGTCCTCGAGGGGCTCGTTGTCGACCCACTCCTGGACCATCTCGGCGTCCGCCATGGCCTCGGCATCCTCGCCGGCGGGCGCCACCTTCACGTCGAGCTGCGCCACCTGGCGCTTGCGGGTGCCGAGCACGGCCAGGTAGTGGAGGTTCTTCTCTTCCATCTCCTCGGCGAGTTCCAGGTAGCGGATCGCGTCGCCGGCCTCGGCCTCGCGCAGGATGCCGCCCAGGCGCCCGGGCGAGAGGCCCTGCGCCGGATGCCCGGATAGGATCGAGCGAACGCCCGTTACAGTCGGGCCGGCGAGCTCCCGGCGCAGCTTCGAGGTGTCGATCGTGTTTCCGTACTGGTCGTAGAGCGGCATCACCAGGCCTCCCAGCGTTCGGCCCGGGTGCCGATCCGGTGATCGCCGCTGTGGTCGGGACGCCAGAAGCCCCGCGGCGCGGCCGGACCCTCGGAGGTCCTGGCGCTGCGCCCGCGCGGCGCGGCGGTATAGCCGTACTCGACCGGGCCGGCCTCGGCCACGTTGCAGGCGATCGCGAAGGACCAGAACCTGTCGGCATGGCCGTCGGTCTCGTTCTCGTCGGAGACCAGGCGCGGCGGACCGGCGGTGCCGCCCTGGCGCTTGACGGATCGCAGATCGGCCTCGGTGTCCTCGTCGTCGGGGATGCGCAGGCGCTTGTCCTCGCAGCGGGTGAGCAGCGAGGTGGCGAGCGTGAGCTTTGTGGGACCGGTCAGCAGGAACCCCTCGACGCGGTTCATGCCGTGATCGTCCTGGAGGTCCTCGAAGAACCCCTCGCCCATGCCGGTCTGGTCGACGCCGATCCGGATCACGTTGTAGGCCCGCACCATGCGGCGCACCTCGGCGCGCTGCTCGGCGAACCGCTTGTCCTTCAGGATCGCCATCTCGCGCGCCCAGAGAACGTCGCCGACGACCTCGAACGCGGTAGCGACCCACAGGTGCTTGCGGCGGGCGACGTCGATGCCGAGGTAGGAATAGCCGCCCTCGTAGAGTTCGGGCCTGCCGGCGTCGGCGTCCTGGACGCCTCGGATCGTCTCCCAGGTCAGGAACGTGCCGGCGCCGGCCGACGGGATGCAGTCCAGTTCCTCGGCCGTGTTGTGGCGGTAGATGTGCCGGATGGTCCGCGCCCACTCCGCGCAGGCCTCGGCAGTCGGCTCGCGGCCCTGGACGGTCATGACGCGCTCGGCCAGGCCGTCGGCGAGCGCGTCGTTGAACGTGACGGTCTGAAGCGAGCCCGGCTGGCGGCCGCGCTCGATGTCCTCGACCAGGCGATTGAACGCGTTGGCTTCCCCGTTGTGGGTCGACAGAACGTGGATGCGGCCGCCCCAGACCAGGAACGCCAGCGCGGCCTTCAGAACCTCCTCGAGGTCGTCGACGAACGCCGCCTCGTCGACGATGCCGAGATCGCCGGGCCGGCCCTTGGAGCGGAAGGCCCGCGGCGCCGAGGTCATGGAGACGATCTCGCGGCCGCTGGCGAGCGTGATGCGGAACGCCTGGACGTCGCGATCGCCGTCCTCGATCAGGATCTCGCCGACGGCGGAGGCGGCGACGTTGAGATCGTGAGCCCAGTCGGCGCAATCGGAGATGAACCCCCTCGTCATGTCCTGATCGTAGGACTGGTAGTAGACGTTGCCGGCGCCCTCGGCCGCATGCATCACCGCGTCGTAGGCCTCGCACCAGGAAAGTCCGATGCGCCGCGACTTCTCGATGACCTTCAGCTGCGCCTTGTCCGCCACCCAGCGGGCCTGATAGGGGAGCAGCGTGCGCTTCATGCGGCACCCTCGATCGCCGCACGGATCGCGTCGGCGGTGCCAGACGACAGGCCCGCCTGCTTCGCGGCCTGGCCGGCGCGTTCGGCGGCTTCCGACAGCGCCTTGCGGCGCTCGGCGCGCACGGCGAGCGAGGCCCTGGCGGTCTCGGCCAGCGCCTTGGCGGCCGCTGACAGTTCCTTGAGGTCGCCCTCGTCGGCCGCCAGGAGGAGTTCGAAGATCCTCTCCTGCGCCATCCGCAGCGAGGCGTCGGCCACGGCGCCGGCGTCGTCGGGCGCCGCGGCGACAAGAGCCTCGGCCTGCTCGGTGGCAAGGCGAAGCGCCTCTATCCGGCGCTCCAGCTTCGCCCCGTGGCGCTGGACCGACATGCGGCCGACGTCGTAACCCTGTGCGTGGAGCCAGTCCGCGAGCCCGGCGTAGTCGCCGAACCCGCGCTCGACGATCAGCGCCTCGAGGCGCTTGCGAACCTCCGCCGGAAGCGTGAGGACCTTGGATCGCCGCGGCACGGGTCAGCTGCCATGGAGATCGAGGAACGGCGGTCGCGTGATGCCCGGCTCGACGTCGACCTCGTAGTCGACCACGTCGCGGCCGTAGCGGCTGAGCGTCGCCCGCCAAGGGCGGATCTCCGAGCGCTCGATGTCGATCAGCTTGCGCTTCTCGAGGTAGTCCATTTCCGTGCGGATGCGCTTCGGCGTCACGCCGATGTACTCGGCCCTGGCGACGTCCATGCACATGGTCTCGGTGGCGCCCATGTGGCCGCCCACCATGAGGGTGCGAAGGATGGTCCAGCGCAGGGACTCGATGTGGGCTTGCGACAAACTGTCGATCATGACTTGCTCCCGATCCGCTCGTCGAGGCGGGCCAACATGGCGCTGTGTTTCTCGAGCATGCCGATCACCCGGCTCTCGGCGGTGATGTAGTCGTCCCTGCGGACGTAGTTCTCGGCGACGTGCAGCTTGAAGGCATCGAGTTCGCGTTCGAGCTTGTGCACCCGATCGGTGAGGCCCTGCTCGACCGAGCCGCAGTTGCCGGCCGGCGCCGGAGACGGCGCAGCGGCCGCGGGCGATTTGATGACGCCCAGTCGTCTCAACGCGAAAACCAGGCCGCCCAGGAAGATGATGACGCCGCCGATCTGGGCGAACGTCTGCCAGGCGTCCGCTTCCGGCATCAGGCGGCTCGCGCCTTGGCGACCTGTCGTGCGCCGAACCACCACAGGACGGCGCTGGTCGCGAGGTAGAGAACCGTGTCGATGATGCGGGGCCGGATCTCGGCTGCCTGGTAGTCCTCGGCGCCGAGGTAGAAGTAGATCGCCGCCACCAGGCCCACCAGCGCCCAGGTCAGCGCCGGGCGCGTCAGGCCGCGGATCGCGTCAACCATCTGCATGAGCCAGCCGTCGCCGGTCCGGGACCAGCGCCGGGCGGCCTCGTCGTAGGATGCCTGGAACGCCTCCGATGCCGCGGCGTCGCGCTCGCTCTCGGCCTCGATCGCGGCGAACGCCGCAGCGCCTTCGGCCTCGACCTTGGCAAGATCGATGTCGAGGCGGCGCAGTTCCATCTCCTGGGCGTGACGCTGGCGCTCCTGGAAGAACGCCATGACGCCGGTGATGGCCGTGCCGAGAAGGCCGGTGGCGCCGCCCGACAGGATCGCGGCGCCGGTCTCGAGGAGAGTTTCAAACATGGTGGACCTCCAGGTGGAACGGCTTGTCGGCCGCCCAGGTCATGAGGTGGCGGAAAGCCGTGCGGGAGCTGATGACGGCCGACTGGATGCGGCCCTTCACCTTGATCCTGCCGCGCCTGAGGCCCGGCAGGAGACAGCCCGCCGTATGGGTGTGGAGACCCAGTTCGACGTCGCCGCCGACGTTGCCGGCATGAACCAGGATGTGGCTCCTGTCCGGCACGGCGGTCACCAGCAGGCAGCGGCCGAACCGCGGCGAGACGTGAGGGAGAACGTCATAGGCGCCCTCGGGGATGCAGGAGCGGTTGCGCCGGTTGTCGCGCCAGGGCGGCTCCATGACGTGCACCGCCTCGAGGCCCGGCGCCGTCAGGACGCCGAGAGTGCCTTCGTCGCCCGAGAGGTCGCGCTGCAGAACGGCGCGCCGCATCACCAGCACAGGCCCGTGCAGAAGGCGCCGGCGCGGAATGAGCAGCCGCCGAGCAGAAGCCCGGCGGCCATGATCAGGACTGCGGACCTCACGTTCAATCCGGCGGGCGGATGACGAAGTACTGGCCTTCGCACAGGTTGGTCTCGTACCAGGTCGCTTCCTCGGCGTAGTAGGCGAACTCCGCCATGACGTCGTAGCTGCAGCGGTTGCGGTTGCCATCGGCCGTGATCGCCACGCCGTCGCCGGGCTGGAGATCTTCGGTGAGGTGGCTGGCGCCCCAGTTGTCGTCCTTCGGCTCCGAGATGTAGAGGTTGACCACTGGCTCGTCGGCAGCATTCACGAAAACGAGAGTGGGCTCGTGGGCGTCGGCCTGCGAGCCTCCCGCCACAAGTCCGATCAGCAGCCCTGCGATGGCGGCCGCCCCGATGGCGACGCGGACCCTGTTGCAGGAAAACGGGTTACAGGTTCGGTCTTTGGCTGGTCCAGTCACGATGGAGGATCCTCCGGGTTGGAATGAAACGCGTTGCCCGGAGATATTGGCGGCAGCGCCGCCGGAAGTTCAGGGGAGCATGCTCCCTAGCCGCCGCGGCGGTACTGGCGCACGGTGTGCTTGTTGATGCCGAGCCGGCGAGCGATCTCGGCGGTCGCCAGGCCGCATCCGCTCAGGTGCCGGACAAGTGCCCGTCGCGCCATCGGGATGTAGAGGCTGTCGCCCCGGAAGTGACCGGCGATCGCCCGGGCCGGCTGTCCACCCGCCGCCTTCACGAGGGCATGGTCGGCGGTCATGTGCGCGGGATCGGGGATATGGAGCGTCTCCCCGCCCAGCGCAAGGGCCAGGTGGAGCGCTGCCTGGCGCCCGACGATCGCCGCGATCTCGTCCAGGACGCCGGGGAGCGGCGTCTCATGCCCTGTCATCGTCCGTCTCCTGTCGCAGCAGCTTGCCGAGCTCGCGGATGAGCTCGTCCAGGACCTTGCCGCCCAGCGTCGTGTAGCTCTCCCTGTCGCCGCGGTGGCCGGTCACCCACGCCTGAAGCGTGACGAGATTGGCCCGCTTGTCGGCGTTCTCCGGCTCGAGCCGGCGCCACTGCGCCTCGAGGATGCGGGCGCGGGGGATGTGCTTCGCCGGGTGGAAGATGCGGTAGGGGCTCCAGTCGACGCCGCCCTCGCGGGCGAGCCAGTCCTTCAGGCCCTCGATGCACTGCGCCGTCATCGCCGGCGTCGCCCACACCGCGGCGTCGACATCCGAGTTGGCGCAGATCCACGTCGCCAGGGCCTCGTCGGTGCGGTTCCTGATGATCCCCAGCTCATAGCCGCAGATCCACAGGGCGCGCAGCTTCGAGCGGTGCGGGCCGCGGGGCAGGACCTCGCGGCGCTTCGGCTGAGTAGATACGGGCTTCGACGCCCGGCGCCGCGCGCTTGGGCGGACCGTCTGTTGCAAGGCCTGGAGAACGAGGTGCATCTCGCGGGCGTTCATCGTCGTCAGCGAGGTCTTGCCGACGGCGCGCAACTGGATGGCATGGCGCGTCTCGGTGTCGATGCCGTTCTCGCGGCAGAAGCCGAAGATGGCTCGACGGACGCGATCGGCGGTGTCAGCCATAGCCGACGACCTCGTAGAACTCAGGCGGCATGTCCCCTGGCATGTCCGTGTCGCCCCGGGTGTCGTCGGCCGGCGCGTCGGCGTCCTCCAGGTAGCGCCAGCCGCGCACCAGGCCAACCCGCTTGCGCCGAACCCGGAACGCTGTCGGCTTCATCACGATATCGGTCTCGAGCTCGTCAGTGTCGAACCCGCTGATCGGCATGCGGAACATGGTGACGCCGCTCTTGCAGAAGAAGCACGAGCCATAGCGTTCCGACCCCGCCTCAATGATGCGCTTCGGCCGACGGCGGGTGGTGGTGTAGAACAGACCGAAGCCGCGCTTGCGGATCATGTCGACCCACGCCAGCGCGTCCTCGACATCGGTGATCTCCTCACCCTTGCGCGGGCCGAACTGCCAGCGCCAACCGGTTAACGGCCGCAGCAGGTGGAGCGGGCGTTCGGTCATTCCGCGGCTTCCTCCGGCATCAGGTGAGCATGGAACGCCCTGGAGACGCCGCACAGGAACTCGATGCGTCCGGGCCACCTGGGACTCATGTCGACGTCGCCGGCGCGGTCCCCGTCGGCGCGGATCTGGTAGCGTGCCACCTGGTCCATCCATGCGAAGACAGGCGGGCGCGGGCCATACCGACGGCCGCTCCGCAATTCGATGAGCAGGACGACGGGCTTGTTCCACGCCAGGGCAAGGCCGAGCTCGACCCACTTGACGCCCCGCGTCGAGGGGCCGTGGGCGACGACAAGGGTGTCGCCGCGGCGGACATCCAGGAAGTCGTCCCGCGCGGCGTCGATGGACGTCCCGTCGTCATGGCGGCCGTCGAGCCAGCGCGCCGTGCACTCGGCGCCGGTCTCCACCTCGATGCGGCGCGCCAGGCGCTGAAGCGCCTCGCGGCCGCTGTAGCCGCCGGCAAGGTAGAAGGTGCCCGTCACTCCGCGTTCTCCTCGCCGGCCTCTTCCATGAGCGCGTCGACCAGCTTGTCGATCGCCGTCTTCGGCACGGTGATGGTGACCTCGTCCACCGGGTCCTCCACCGAGATCCCGAGCTTCGCCAGCTCGCCGGCGGTGAGCTTCCGCAACGCTGTCTTGTCGACCGTCGTCTTGACCCTGACCAGGGCCTGCTCCCTGCCCGGCAGCTTCTTGCGGATGCGCTTGACGATCTCCTCCTCGTCCGCGATCTCGATGGCGCCCGCCTGCTTCCTGAAACCGAACTTGACGCCGTCGATCGTCTGGGTGCGGGGCCTCTCGAAGAGTCCCGGCGCCGCCTCGATGGCCTGCGTCAGGGCCTCCCTCGCCGCGGCGCACTCGGCGACGCGGCCGCGCAGCGCCTTGAGGCGCGAGCGCACCGCATGGCGGCGGCGGTCGGCGATATCCTCGACGACGTCCTCCATGTCGTCGCGGGCGCGGGCGTAGGCCCGTGCCAGGTCCATGATCGGTTCGAGGGCCGGATTGGTCATGATGAACTCCCTGGTTGGTTGAGTGCCGGATCATTGCCCCAGGCGTCCCAGCCGGGCCGCTGCTGGCGGGCGAAGAGTTCGAGGTAGGGACCGGCGACGAGGCGCTCGATGCGGCCATGGGCATCGCCGGGCTTCTCGCTGTGACGACCGCGTGGCGCCCTGATGAGTTCGCCGACGTCGGCCGCCTGGCGCTTCGGTGCGCCACGGGTGCCGAGGAGACAGAGTTCGGTCTGCTTCCTCGTCCAGTAGCCCATGCCGATGCCGTCCTTCACCCAGACGAAGGCCGAGGTGACGAAGTGGAAGCCCCAGCAGCGCATGACGTGCGGCGCCCCGTGGAGCAGGTGCGACGGCACCCACAGGAAGAGGGCGCAGTCGTCGGCCGCCAGAGCCGCCACAGGCAGGGCGCAGATCTCGTCCAGCGGCATCGTCGGGTAGTGCTGGTCGGGCGCCCGCGTGTTGCCGGCGCCGTAGGTCGCGAACGGCCAGGGCGGATCGGCGAGGATGGCGCCGTAGCGCGTGTCGCCCTGCGGCAGCGTCGGCGCTTCCCGGGCGCCCCCGTGTTCCTGGGCGACGAGCCAGCGCTTGAGGTCGCCGCGGCGCATCTCGGCATGGATGACGCCGTGAGAGACAAGGTCGTTGAAATCGGCCTCATCCTGTCCGCAGATCTCGGCGAGAACCCGACGGTCGTCGGGCAGGACCGGTGCCATGGCACCGGTCGATTCGTTGATAAATCGCAAGATATTCGGGTCGCAGGCGATCTGCATGAGCTGCCGGGCGGTGCGCTCGGAGATCGGCGTGTCGTGCTCGATCCAGCCCTGCCAGTGCCCTTCGGGGATGTCAGCCTTCGCCTCGAGCAGGATCTGTCCGACCGTGACGATCGCCTGCACGCCGGCTCGCCAGGCCGACGTCACCAGGCCGGACCATTCCCGCTGGCGCTGATCGACGGTGTTGCCCGTCGGCCGCTCCCAGCTGAACGTCACATCGAACTCCACCGGCGCCAGAGGCAGCTCCGGCTGCATGCTGCCCGGCGGCCTGATGCCGAAGGCCTCGCGCGCGCAGGCCACGAATTGCTGCCGGCCGGAGAGGACCGGCTTCTCCCGCACGCTCGGGTTGAAGTTCGTCCAGTGCACCCAGAACCTCCAGGAGGCGTCGCTCATCTTCAGGTGCGTCGCGGGCCGGCCGGGCCCGGCAGTGCCGCCGTCGAAATCGTGCCAGTGGAGGATCTCCGCGATCTCGGCGTCCGACGCCTGCTCCGGCCACTCGCGGCTTCGGAACTGGTGGCGAAACGCCTCCAGCACGTCCGCGCGCGATGGCGCGCCGTCGCCCTTCAACACTTCCATCTGCTCATCCCTTCGCGCTCGCGCATGGCCTCGTCCGTCGCCGTGAGGCCGTCATGGCCCACGCCCTCGCGGTCGAGGTGTTCGTCGATGCTGTGAAGCCAGCGGAGCTGCTTGTGGCTGATGAAGGTCTCCTCCCGCCACGCCAGCAGCTTCTCGTGGAGCTGATAGACGAAGTGCCACTCCTGGGTGGTGCGCAGCAGCTCCTGGTTCTCCACGGCGCGCCCGGTGATGTCCCGCAGGCGCCGCCAGTCCTCGCCGGCTTTCCCGTTCATGCCGCGTCTCCCCGGCCTCCCCGGATCGGCACCACGCGCGATCCGGGAAACGGCAGGATGGTCGCGCCGGCGGCGCGGGCCGGGACCGGCGATGTGCCCTCCAGTTCGGCGACGTGATGGGCCACGCCCTCGAGCCAGCAGCCGAGCAGCGCCAGCGCATGCGGCGGCGCAAACTTCGCTTCCTGCATCGCCACCACCAGATCGGCCGCGCCCTGCAGCGATCTCAGGACGCCGTCGCCCATGGCGGCCTGCTCCGCCTGGTCGTAGGCCGAGGCGATCGCGTGAAAGGCGGTGGAGAGGAAGTCGCCGTTGACGCCCGCTCCATCCGCGGCATCCAGCAGGGCCCTGCCGGTGCTGGCGATCTTCTCGCCGATCATGCCGCGGCGTCCTCGCTCTGGCTCGCCATGGCGTCCTCGAGCAAGGCGCGATGCAGGGTGATCAGCTCCTGAACCTCCTCGAGGTGACGCTGGATCTCGGCCAGCACGTCACCCGCCGCCAGGGCGTCGGCCTTCGGCATGAAAGGCATCTGCCGGATCTCCACCGTCAATGCCTCGATCTCCTCCCAGACGGCGGCATCCGAGGCGATCGCCTTCTCGACCCGTTCGACGCTGTTCTTCAGGGTGGTGTGATCGCGGCCGCCGAAGAGCCGGCCGAGGGACGCCAGCGACAGCCCCGTCAGACGACGGGCGATGTAGACCGCCACGTGACGCGCCCAGCAGAGGTCCTGCGTCTGGCTCATCGAACGCAGTTCCGCAGGGTGCCAGCCGTAGCGGCGGGCCACCACGCGCTGGATCTGGCGGACCGAAGGACGCCCGGTCACAGGTACGCCTCCAGCGCGCGGCGGGCGAGCTGGGTTGCGCGCCACTTCGTGGTCCACGTCGAGACGGGCTCGCGCGGAAGGCCGCCGTCGGCGCGCTCGACGAGGCCGCGCCGGTGCAGCGTTTTCAGCGACGCCACGTTGCCCTCGACGGAGCGGCCGCCGAGGAGTTCGTCGGCCTTCAGAGCGGCGTCCGGCCCGGCGTCGAAAAGCTGCGTCAGCAGGTCCCACTGCCGGCGTCCGAGGCCGTTGATGGCGTCGGCCGGATCGGTGTTGAGGTTCCTCATGCCGAGGCCTCCCGGCGGGCGTCGCCGTCGTCGGCTGCCGCCACGGTGCCGCCCGCCGCCAGTTCGAGATCGGCGGTGGCGACCGACGTGCGCTCCTCGATGCGGGCCAGCATCCAGGAGCGGGCCAGCATGCGGCGCAGTGCGTGGAGGCCTCCGTCGCCGCGCGCGGCCGAGACGCCGAGGCCGACCTCGCGGCGCGTCGCCCGGCGCTCGAGGAACGCCGAGACCAGGAGTTCGATGTCGGGCTCGGCGACGGCGCGCTTGTGGACGCTGCCGCCGATCCGCCCGACGATCTGCGGACAGCGCGCCAGCGGCATGGCAACGCTCTCGTCACCGATCAGCGCCAGGCCGCAGCCCGCCACGTCGCGGATGCAGCGCAGCTCGTCCAGAAGCCGGGGTGTGAGGTGATGCGCCTCGTCGACGATCAGCAGCGCCGATCGATCGCGCAGCGCGTCGATCACCGCGCGCTCGGCGTGGAGGGCCGAGCGGTGGTCGGGAAGGGAACCGATCGCTTCCGCCACCAGGCCGAGCATGCCGGTGAGCGAACGCACCGCGCGCGTCATCATGACATAGTGGGCGGACGAGTGGGTGCCGGCGTAGTGCTTGGCGGCCCAGCTCTTGCCCGATCCGGAAACGCCCTTGACCAGGACCACGTCGGCCGCCGCCTGGGCGTGAGCCAGAAGGGACGAGATCTCGCCCGTAACGGCGAGTCCCATGTGGACGTCGAGGCGGGCCTCGTCGAGACGCCGGCCCTCGACCTCCTCCTCGGTGTTGAGCCACTTGCGGACCAGCCGCTCCAGCTTCGCGTTGTCGCCGGTGTACTGGCCGCGCCGCCACTGGCTCAAGGCCGCCGACGAGACGCCGATGCGGTCCGCCGCGCGGTTCTGCGAAAGCCCGAGGCGGGACATCTCCGCCTCGAGCTCCACTGCCAGCGGCGAGCGCAGCTGGTGGACGTTGTCACCCATTCCTATTCTCCCTGGTAGAATCTCTGAAAGATCGCGACCGTGGACGTCGGCCGGCCCGCCCGGGCCTCGGCCTCCGCCTCGTCGATGGCATCGGCGGCGTCGGTCGCCTTCGCCGCCTCGTTCATGGCGCCGGTGCTGTGCGCCTCGCCGCGCCGCGGCAGGCTCACCACCCGCCCCGCCTCGTCGGCGGCCTGGTCGAGAACCGCGTCGATGGCTTCTGCCGGTCGATGCTCACGGGCGAGCTCCCGCGTGCGCGCGCGTGATCTGTTCGTTGTCGTGCGCCAGTTCTTGCGGGCGGCGGACGCCACCTGCTGGCGGTCGATGCCGGTCCTCAGCGGATCGAAGGCGATGCACAGGAAATGACCGCCGCCGCCGTCCGGCTCGGTGAAGACGTAGATGCGCCCGTAGTCCGCCGGGTCCTGGCGGACGTGCACCCACTCGCCCATGTGATGGCCGAGCTCGGCCGCGATGTAGAGGCCGCCGTCGACCCGGATCCCGTTCTTGCCCACCTTGCGCCGGCCATCGCCGGCAGCCGGGGCGAGCAGGATGTCGAGACCGCGCTCTTCCGCCGAACGGCGCGGACCGGTCCAGCTCGCGGCCTTCGCGAAGGGCGAGACGCCATTGAGGCCGCCATGGGGCTCGCGCTCGTAGAGCGTCTCGCACCATGCGTCGATGAGGCCCTGGAGATCTTCCGCCGAGAGTTCCGAGCGGAAGGTCACCGTGCGGTCCTCGCCGCGCCTGGCGGCGAAGGACCTGCGGTCGCGCAAGACCTGCGTCTGGGCGACGTTGTGACCGGTGAACCCCGGAAGCTGCGACAGGAAGTCCCGGCTCAGGGTCCCTATGAAACGCTCGATGAACGGCTTTTTATCGGGGCTGTAAGGGGGGAGGATCTGGTGGCCGATGCCGAGATCGGCGACCACGCGCTTGAGGTGCCGCGAGGTGTAGTCCGCGCCCTCGTCCGTGCTGACCCAGTCCGGCACGCCCCAGTCGAGAATGCAGTTGCGGATGAGCGCCGCGATCGCGACGGCGTGCGACTGCGGCGTCACCAGCACCTTCGCCCGGCGGCTCCAGACGTCGATCGCGGCGACGATGGCATGGCGCCGGCCGTCGGCGCACATGACGTCGACCCGCGTGGAATCGAGTTCCCACAGTTCGTTGAGGGCTGTCACCTCCGCCGCCGCGTCGCCGAAGGCCGGCATGGTCCGCGAGCGGTGCGCGTCCGGCGCATCGGCCGACAGCGCGAAGGCGTGGCGGGATTGCCAGGCGCGGCGGAAGCGGCGGATGGAATGGATGCTCGGCGGTGCCCGGTCGGGCCACTTCGCCGCCACCGCGCGCCGGATGTTCTTCGCCGTGATGTGGTGCGGGTTCGCCCGGATGAGCGCCTCGACGTAGTCCCGCAGGTCCGGCTCGGCCTCGATGACCGACGTCCTTCCGCCGGCCCCTGGAAGCAGCGCCCGGCTGCCCTCCTTCAGGAAGGCGTGCCGGTGGCGCTGCAGGGTGTTCCAGGCGATTGTCGGGATGAGCGCGCGGGCCTCGTCGGAGACGCCGGCGCCGGTCTCGGCGTAGAGCGCCACCCATGCCTTGAGCGCCGGTACCAGCGGGCCGCCTCGCCTCGCGTGCCAGCGGTCGAAGGCCGTCACGATCTCGAGGCGGGCGTCGACCTTCGCGGCCGACTTCTCGCAGGGAAGGGAAACGGCGGACGACGGGCGACCCGATTCCAGGGAGGTCGTTCCGCCGTCCGCCGCGGTCTCCGAGTGGGAGCATGGAACCGTAACCTCGCCGCGAGCCTGGCGCAATGCCGCCTGGGTTTCCTCGGGGAGCGTGGTTTCAAGCCACTCGAGGCGTGTCCTGGCGCCCCACTTGACCTCGCGGCATTGCCAGCCGCGGCGGGCGCCGTGAAGGCGGATCGGGCGGGGAACCCTCGGCATCCCCGGCAGGCCGATGAGGGCCTGGGTGCGATGCCAGTGGTCCGTCATGCCAGAGCCGCCGGCGACAGCATGCGGTAGCGCCACACACGGCGGCGGGAGTAGGGGTTGCGGACCTGGCGGCAAACGATGGCCGCACCGTTGGCGCGCAACTCGGCGATGATCGAGTTGACGGCGCACACCTGCGCCTCGGTGATAATCTCCAATGTCGAGTGCTCGTTGCCGTCCATCAGCAGCGCATGGACACGCTGCAGCCGTTCGGAGCTTGCGAGACTCGCCGCGTGCATCATGCGGCGACCCCGCGCGGGGAAGAGCCGGCCGGGCGCTTGGTGTCGCCCGGCCGGGCCGGCGTCCGCCCGCCGGCGAGCCTACTCCCGGCGCTCGCACAGGACAGCCGAAGCGATGGCATACGTCCTGTGGTCACTGCATCCGGTTTCGCAAGGGATCTCGTCATCGTGCCTGCTTCGCCTTCGTCAGCGCGTCGGAGACGGCACGGTTGAGAGCCACGTGCGGCGCCTTGCCGCTGCCGTGGCCCGCCTCGGGAAAGGGGGGTTCGCCGTTGCGTGAACGACCGATCCACACCTCCGCGCGCCAGGTGCGCCGCGTGGTGCCGTCGTCCTCGTCGGAGAGTTCGACATGGCCGCCGGTGATCACGTAACGAGACATGCGCATTCACCCCCCCCCCTCAATTCGATGGTGCCGTGGTCATCGGCGTCGAGATCGGCGGCGACGCCCTCGGCGTCGGCGATCTCGTGAACCAGGCTCAAGATCACGACCTCGTCAGGACACAGCCGGCAGCCGTCGCGGTCGCGGTAGGCCCGCTCGATCCGCCTGATCACCTGCGAGTGCGTCCCCGTCATGCGGCGTTCTTCTGCGCTGTCGGGCGCGGGATGTCCGCAGGCCAGGCGAGGTCCGGCGGCCAGTGGTCGGAGAGCCATTGTTCGACGCGCTGGACGGTGGCAAGGGTGACCCGTCCTTCAGCCAGCCGCGTCGCCATGCTTGGTGATCCCACTTTACGACTCAGGGTCGACATCGCGAGACCACGGTGCGCCGCGTAGAGCTTCATGAGACGAAGAGTTCCATACATGGAACTAACAGTTCCACAAATGAAACTGTCAATCAACCCCAGGGTAGGAAGTATTGACTCCGCCCCCTGCGCGTTCCATGTATGTAACGCAATGGGATAGTTTCGGACATCAGAGCGCAGACCGCGCAGCTTATAGGGCAGCAGTCGCCATTCGCGCTTGCGGTTGGCGCTGGTCTGCCGCGCAATGCAATTTGGCAGTTCTTACAAGGCCATGAGCCAAAAGTAGAAAGGCTGGCTGAGATCTGCGCCGTGGTTGGTCTCGAGTTCTATGTCGGTTCGCCGCGCGAGGGATCGCTCGTTGAGCCGTCCGTCCTGTCATCTGATTCCGGGAGTCACCGATGGGGCCATCGTCGAGGGAAGCCGGTCACACCTTATCCGGTGCCGATGCGCGACGTGATGTTTTCCCAGCGCAATGCGCCCGCAGCCCACAAGGTCGGAGAGGCGCCGAACGGCTGCGCCTTCTTCGGGCTGGACTTTCTCCTGGATCACGACCTCAACCCGAAGTTCTGCGAGGTGGTGGAAATCCTGGACGACAGCATGGCGCCGGAGTTTCCCGCTGGCGCCGTTGGGCTGGTGGACCTGCGCCGCAGGGAGTGGGTCGATGGACGCATCTGCGCTGTCGGCGTGCCGGACCTCACGGTTCGACGCATGACCAAGATCCGCGGCGGCTGGACGCTCGAGGCCGACAACCCGGCGTTCGGTGCTTTGATCCGCGCTGATCACTTCCAGGTACAGGGCCAGGTCGTCTGGACCTCGCACATGGTGGGCGTGACGGCGCTGGTCTGACGGGATGGGTACGGACCCCGTTGCCATCGCTGTCATTGTCGTCGCGGTCTTCGTCTATCTTTTGCCCGCGATCGTGGCATTGTGGCGCGGTCACCGGCAGACTGCGGCCATACTCGTTCTCAACCTTCTGTTGGGATGGTCCTTCATCGGCTGGGTCGTTGCCCTCGTGTGGGCCGTGACCAGGCAGTCGGGTGAAGGAAGACAAACTCTCAAGTGAAAGGAAGTTCAATGATTAAGTTCACAGGAACCGCGGTGCTGGCTGCCGCGGCGTTGATCCTCGCGTCCTGCGGCGGAGGAGGCGGCGGAATGAGCGCCACAACGACCGGTGGAATGACCGACACGCCGACCATGGGCATGCCAGAGTTGCTGCCCTTCCCCGTCACGGATCGCAACCGCAACGCGATCTCTCATGTGACGGGGGCGACGTCGGTTGCACACATGCCGGTGGTTGACGATGGTCGTTACCTTTATGTCGGCGTCGATCAGGGAGAGCATCTTCGCGACCTTGTTGTCTCGCCCGTTGGCGGGGTTGAAGTCTACTCGGGCACGCTCAACGACGGGATCAGCGAGGCGGACTTGCGCGAGTATCTGCAAGGAAACGACGCAACCTTCCGGACGGCGCCCGCGGTACGGGTCATCGGAATTTCAAGCGCGACCGAGCGGCGACGGGTGGAGGCTGCTGTCCGGCTCGTGAACACCGCGCTGCCGGAGCGGTTCAAGATGCGCCTGGACGCGCCGCTGCCGGGCTTTTCCCTGCAAGAGACAGTGGACAGCGAAGGTCTCCGTTTCGTTTCGGGGCAGGAGCTGGAGGGAACGATCCACATCGAGTTTCTGTCATGCGCTGCTTACTACGACTGCGACGAATCGGGGGGAACATCCTGGAGCGTGAGGAACTCTGGTCAGGACGCCTACATCCAAATGAACCGTGGAGCGCCAGCCAACACCGAGGACCGGCGTGGGACGATCCTGTTGGCCCACGAACTCCTGCACGCGCTAGGCCTCAGCGGACATCCTTCGGCGCAGTTCGACACCATCCTCGAAGCGACGAACGATATCTACGCCACGCGTCAGGCGGGACCAGCCCCCATGAGCGTCCTCTATCCGATCGACCGGGCGGCGCTGTGGGCGCACTACTCGCCGACGTCGCTGGGGTCCTGGGCGAGCGCATCGCAGCACATCGCCATCGGCGGCGAGCACGGCAACTTCGGCGTTGCCCTTCGTAACGGTCGCTCGGAGCCCTGGGCGCACGGGATCCGACCCGCTACGTCTTTGGCTCGCAATGCGGGTCTCAGCGGAACCGTGACATGGGACGGCGCCCTGGTCGGGTTCACCCCTTCTGCCGAAGCCGTCGTGGGTGGCGCGGCGATCGCGGTCAACCTCGCAACATTGGCGGGCCGCGCCGACTTCACGGAACTGACCTGGAGTGGCGGCGATCTTGGTTACACGATCGCGGTGATTGGAAACACGTTCCGTGAAACCGGCGGCGATGCAGGCCGTCTCACCGGCGTCTTTGCTGGCCGCAACCACGAAGCGGCCGGCGGCACGCTGCAGCGCACGGATCTCACCGCGGCCTTCGGCGCTGAGCGGCAGTAGGAGTCCCCACCCGAGAGTCCCCACCCGAGAGTCCCCACCCGAGAGTCCCCACCCGAGAGTCCCCACCCGGCCGAGTCTGACTCCAACGTGTCGCGCATAGGGACTCTTGTCGCCGTCGGGCGCACGACGCCCGCGGTAACGATAAGTCGTTGTTTCGTGCAGGCTTCATCACGCCACAGCACGGTTCCGCACATTTTCGTCGGGTGGGGACTCCGACTCCATCCTTTCTGTTTGGTTACACACGACAGGCCACAGTCCTTCCCCGCCGACGACGCCGGCGATCATCTCGGCCGGCACGTAGGTGACGAGCAGGCCCTCGATCAGATAGGCCAGCACGAGCCATCTTACGAGGAAGCACGCATTCGCGGTCCCTTCGGTGCGGAATGCGGCCCGCCGGGCCGGCTCCCGCCAGAAGCGCCAGACCGGTTCACCCTCTTCCAACCCGCTGGAGGTTCCGCAGCTTCCCCCGCCCGCGCCTGGGCGGAGCGATTCGGCGAAGGCGCCGCGCGAGACGAGCAGGCGCGCCCCGAAGCCACCAAAGAGCCCGAGCGCCACCGCCGCAGCGGCCTTGCCCACCGCGAAGTCCCAGCCGAGCGCGCCGGCGGTGATGAGCATGCTGGAGGGATCGATGAGCGGCGATGACAGCCAGAACGCCATGATCGCCGAGAGAGGAACGCCCACGGCAAGCAGTCCGGCGACAAGAGGAATGACCTCGCACGAGCAGAATGGCGCGAGCCCGCCGATGAGCGCCGCGAGCACGATCATGCGCGTCTCACGGCCTTCGAAGGCGTGGGGGACGAGCGCAGTGGCCCCTGTCGCCTTCAGGGCCGCAATGAGCACGACGGCTGCGGCAATGTAGGGCAGGGTTCCGGCAAACGCTTCGGCAGCGATGAGGAGGATGTCCACGACGTTCGCCGCATCCAGCAACGCGACCGCAACTGGGATGAGGAGGATCAACGTCCAGGCGGACAGCGAGCCCCGCGCGCCCGTGTGGAGGACGTGGACACTGCGAAGAACGAGCGCGGTCACTTCGCCTGTCCTTCCAGCGCAGCCCGTGCGGCAAGAGCCTCGGGCGAGGGCTTGGCGTCGGCGCAGCACGCTTCCAGCAGGAAGGCGGCGAGGGCTTCGATGCGTCGATAGGCGGCGCGGTTGATGACAGTGCGGCCTCGGCGCTCCTGATCAACCAGTCCGCCCGCAGCGAGAAATCCCAGGTGGTGGGCCAGAGTGGAGGCCGGGATGGCCGTGCGCTCCTGTATCTCGCCCACAGTCAGCCCGTTTGCGCCGGCGCGCACCAGTAGCCGCAGTACCATGAGCCTCGGCTCGGAGCCGCAGGCAGCGAATCCCTGTGCCGCTTCCTCCAGCACCAAGGCAGCAAGGAAGGGCCCGTGATCGTATTGCTTCATATCTATATAACTAGTTTTGTAGTTCTCTTGTCGAATGTCAAGGACTGCTCTGCTTTAGGAATCCATGCAGTCTGCGGTTTTCGTAAGTCATGAGAGCGCGTCCGACTTTGACGGACGCGTGACAGGCCACGACTGCGGCGCAGGGTCCGGCCTCTTCCTGGAAGGGCCGAGCGATCCAGGAGGCGTCAGTCGGGGCGGGAGAGGCCCAGGCGCTCGTGCCACGCGGCCAGCGATTCCTCCGGGTAGCCGTCGAATTGCCGGTCCTTCTGTCCGATGCGAGCTTCGACCCACGAGGGCTTGTCCGCGAGCATCAGGTGGGTGCGTTCGGGAGGGACGGGGAGCTCGGTGTCGATGGCGGAGGCAAGGGGATGCACGAGGTCCGGCCAGCGCGGATCCCACAGCCACAGCGATGTGCCGCAAAGAGCGCAGAAGCTGCGCTGGGCCTGGCTGATTTCCTCGCGCCCCTCCTCGCGCATCACCGCGTGGTAGACGCTGCGATGCTCTTCCCCCTCGACCTCCAGGCTCTCGTAGTCCGCGCCGAGGTTGATCGCGTAGCCCCCGCCGCCGCCGGTCTTTCGACAGATGTTGCAGTAGCAGAGGTTGAAGGGATAGGGGTGGGCGGAACGGACGCGGAACCGTATGGCGCCGCAGTGGCACGAACCCTCCAGCTGCATAACGGCATTCCCTCGCTTCGGCTTCCCGTCACTCTCCGTCATCGGCAAGGGTCGGGGCAAGCGGCCACGTTCATGTCGAATCGTGGATTTCAGGAACGGTCGAGGCGGCCCTTCGGGGGGTCGTCGACGGGCTCCCACTCACCTTCGATGGTGCGGCCGCCGGGACGCGACTGCGCGGCAGCGACGTGGATGAAACGGCCGAGAGCAAGGGCGAGGATGGCGCGGAACGGGGGCAGGAGGAGCAGGAACCCCGCCGCGTCGCTGAAGAAACCCGGGACCAGAAGCATCACGCCGGCGACGAGTATGCAGGCGCCGGCGAACATGTCGCCCAGCGGCAATCCGCCCTGACGCAGGGTATTGCGCACCCTTTCGAGGGTCGAGCGGCCCTGGTGGCGCACGATGGTCGCGCCGGCAACGGCCGTCGCGACACAAAGCGCGACCGTCCACCAGGCGCCGACGAAACCGCCGACCTCGACGAGCAGCCACACCTCGACGAGGGGAAGGCCGATGAAGAGGGCGAGAAGAAGGATGGGCATGGCGCTCATCTATAGGGGTGTTGGCCCGATTGCGCCACTGGCGACTCGACCGCGGCGCGGCAAGAGACTAGATTGCGAGGGAGGCGGCATCGCGCATGTTGCCGGACGACGATTCGACGTGGCGGGCGGACTCGTGGACATTCTGATCTTCGCCGTGCTGGCGGCAGTGATCTTCTTCAAACTGTTCAATGTCCTTGGGCGGCGAACCGGGAACGAACAACCGCCGCCAGCGCCGATGCCCGGTCCGGTCGCCGACAACGATGATCAGGGAACCGTACTGCCCTTCAGGCGCGAGGAAAAGGACGACGCCGAGGCGGACGGTTCGGGAGATCCCCTCGCCCAGGGTCTCGACAGGATCAGGCGCGCCGATCGCGGCTTCAACGTGGACGAGTTCCACGCCGGGGCGCGCCAGGCGTTCGGCATGATCCTCGATGCCTTCCACAAGGGCGATCTCGAACCCGTCCGGGGGTTCCTCGACGACGAGGTCCATCGCAGTTTCAGCCAGGCCATCGACGATCGCGACCAGCACGGCACGATGCGACAGATCGAACTGGTGGCCATCGTCGACTGCGAAGCCATTGAAGCCGTTATGAGCGGCCGCCAGGCAAGCGTCACGGTGCGCTTCCGCTCCAACCAGATCGACGTGGTCAAGGACAGCGAGAACCGCATCATCGCCGGAGATCCGACGAGCACCATCGAGGTGACGGATATCTGGACATTCTCCCGCGACACCCGTGCACGCGATCCCAACTGGCTGCTGGTCGCCACCCGCAGCCCCGCCTGACGTGGCGGGTTTCCGCCGGCTGGCCATTCCGGCGTTCCTTGGTCTCATGCTCGCCGCAACCGGGTGTGACCACGGCCGAGAGCGCCCTTCGGCCTTCGGCCTCCAGGATGCGCACTTTGCCGACATCCCGGGCTGGGACGAGGACGACCACGCGGAGGCCTTTGCCGCCTTCGTGATCTCCTGTGACGCCATCGAACGGCAGGACCCGGACATCCCCCTTGATCGCAAGCCCGCCATGGCGACCGTGTCACTGTGGCAGGAACGATGCCGGTTGGCCCGCAACACCGCCGGCAGCGGCGCGAAGGCCTTCTTCGAGACCTGGTTCCGGCCCTGGCGCGTGACCGGGTCCGGCGGAAACCTCTTCACCGGGTACTTCGAACCCCTCCTCGCGGGTTCAAGGACAAGGAGCGGACCCTGGCTCTGGCCGATCTACCGGAAGCCGGACGGCCTGTCGCCGCTTCCTGACCGCGCCGCCATCGATGCCGGCGCCCTTGACGGCATGGGTCTCGAGCTCCTCTGGGTCGACGACCCTGTCGATGCCTTCTTCCTGCATGTCCAGGGAAGCGGCAGGGTGCGCCTTGAGGACGGCAGCGAGGTCCTTCTCGGATACGCCGGTGGCAACGGCCATCCCTATACGTCGATCGGCAAGGAACTCATCCGGCGCGGCGAGATCCCGGCCGACGACATCTCCATGGCGTCGATCCGGGCCTGGCTTGCTTCCCGTCCGGACGAGGCGGCCGGCCTTCTCGCCCTCAACCGCAGCTATGTCTTCTTCCGCGAGCTCGAAGGCGATGGACCGGTGGGGGCCCAGGGAGTACCCCTGACGCCGGGGCGCAGTCTCGCCGTGGACGACGCATTCTTCGCCTACGGGGTGCCTCTTTGGCTGGAGACGACCCTGCCCGACGGCGCGCCATGGCAGCGCCTCATGATCGCCCAGGACACCGGCAGCGCCATTACCGGCGCGGTGCGCGGCGACATCTTTTTTGGCGCCGGCAACTGGGCCGCCCGGATGGCCGGCGCCATGAAATCGCCCGGACGTGCCTGGGTCCTGCTGCCGGCGACGATCGCGGTCTCGCTGATGGCCTCTGCCGAACCATGACGCCGACCCGACCCCGCGTGGCGCTTCTCGTCACCTGTCTCGTCGATCTCTTCCGTCCGTCGGTCGGTTTTGCCGCGGTGCGCCTGCTCGAGGATGCCGGGTGCGAGGTCGAGGTCCCGGCGCAGTCGTGCTGCGGGCAGCCGGCCTACAATTCAGGCGAACGGCACCTTGCCATGAAGGTCGCCCGGACCATGCTCGATGCGCTGGAAGACTATGACTACGTGGTGGCGCCCTCGGGCTCGTGCGCCGGCATGGTGATGCGGCACTACCCCACCCTCTTTGCCGGAACCCGTGACGAGGAGCGCGCCCGCGCGCTTGCCCAGCGAACCTTCGAACTCACCCGATTTCTCGTCGAGGTCCGGGGCGTCACGACGACGAAAAGCCGATTCGACGGGACGGTCACCTGGCACGACTCATGCTCGTGCCTGCGCGAGGCCGGCACCCGGGAGGCCCCGAGGACCCTGCTCTCAGCCGTCGAGGGCGCGGTCCTCAAGGAGGCGAAGGACCGGGAGGTCTGTTGCGGATTCGGTGGCACCTTCTGCGTCAAGTACCCCGCCATCTCCACCGCCATGGCGAGGGACAAGGCGGCGAGTCTCGAGGAAACGGGCGCCGACACGGTCCTCTCGGCCGATCTCGGTTGCCTGCTCAACATTGCCGGGGTTCTGCGGCGCCAGGGTTCGCGCATGAAGGTGCGTCACGTGGCGGAAGTGCTGGCGGACGACACGGCAGGACCTGCCATCGGCGAGGCGGGTCCGTGACTCTTCACCGGCTTGCAAGCGAACGGTTTCGCGAAGGCGCCGACGAGGCGCTCGCGGATGACCAACTGCAGGCCAATCTCGCCAAGCTCAGGGGCAACTTCCTGGCGCGGCGGGCCCGGGCCCGGGACTCGCTTCCGGAGTTCGACGCTCTTGTCGACGAGGCGGTCGGCATCAAGAACCACGTCCTCGATCACCTCGATACCTATCTCGTCGCCTTCGAGGAGGCCGTCAAGGCTTCGGGGGGCCGTGTCCACTGGGCGCGTGACGACGCCGAGGCACGTCGGATCGTGCTGAAGATCTGCCGGGACGCCGGGGCATCGACCGTCACCAAGGGCAAGACCATGGTGAGCGAGGAAATCGGTCTCAACGCCTGGCTCGAACAGGCCGGCATCGAGGCGGTGGAGACCGATCTCGGCGAATACATCGTGCAGCTCGCCGGCGAGGCTCCCAGCCACATCATCGCTCCCGCCATTCACAAGAACCGGCGCCAGATCAGCGCCCTCTTCAACCACCATCACGAGGACCTCCCCGACCGCGAAGCCGACGACCTCGACGGCCTTCTCGCCGATGCGAGGCAGATGCTGCGCGGCCGCTTCCTGGCGGCCGACGTCGGAATCACCGGCGCCAACTTCCTGATCGCCGAAACCGGCCAGACGGTGATCGTGACCAACGAGGGCAACGGAGACCTCACCCAGCTTCTCTCAGGCGTCCATGTGGTGCTGGCCGGAATCGAGAAGATCGTCCCGACCCTCGAGGACGCCTCCACCCTGTTGCGCCTGCTTGCCCGTTCGGCGACCGGCCAGGACATGACGTCCTACACGACCTTCTCCGCCGGACCCCGGCGCCACGAGGATCATGACGGTCCCGAGGCCTTTCATGTCGTCCTGGTCGACAACGGGCGCACGGATCTCCTTGGCGGGCCGAACCGCGATCTCCTGCGCTGCATCCGTTGCGGGTGCTGTCTCAATGCCTGCCCGGTCTATGCCAAGGTTGGCGGGCATGCCTACGGCTCTCCCTACTCCGGTCCGATCGGCGCGGCGCTGACACCGTCCCTCGCCGGGCTCGCACGGACCTCGCACCTCCCCAACGCCTCGTCGTTGTGCGGACGCTGCGAGGAAGTCTGCCCGATGAGGATCCCCGTGCCCGGTATCCTGCGCCGCCTGCGCGACGAGGAGGCGCAGCGCGGCGCATCACCGCCGGTCATGCGCACCGGACTTCAGCTGTGGTCCGCGATCGCCTCCCGGCCATGGCTCTATCGCCCCCTCACGTCGCTGACGACACGCATCCTCGCCGCCATGGGACGCCGCCGGGGACACCTGCCGCATCTGCCCTTCACGCGGGCGTGGACACGCACGAGAGACCTTGCGAGCCCGGCCGGCGCCACCTTCCAGAGCCGGTGGGAAGCAGGCAAACGTCCATGAGTGACGCCCGCCAGTTCATCCTGTCGCGCATCCGCGAGGCGCGCCCGGCTGGCCGGGAAGACGATGCAGCGGCACGGCTCAAGGAACACCGGCGCAATCTGCAACCCGGGTGCGCGCTCACTCCGGGTGCCGATCTCGTCGACGTCTTCACCCGCAAGGCCGAGGCCGTGCAGGCGAGCGTGGTGCGCGTGACGGACCTCGCCGACGTGCCGTCGGAGGTGTCCCGCTACCTGCGCCAGCGCAATCTTCCTGCGCACGTCGCCGTCGCTCCCCATGACGATCTCGCGACCATGGATTGGGCGGCGATGGCGATCACCGCCGAACGGCGCAAACCCGTCGACAGCGATCACTGCGGGGTCAACCGGGCCTTCTGCGCGGTCGCCGAAACAGGCACGCTCATCATGGCCTCGGGCCCCGACAGCCCGTCCACGATGAACTTTCTCCCCGAAACGCATGTTGCCGTCCTGAAGGAAAGCGATATAGTCGGCGCCGCCGAGGACGTCTGGGACCGGCTGAGAGCCTCCGGCCGTGCCTCGGCAGGGTCCCTGCCCCGTACCGTCAACATGATCACCGGCGTCAGCCGTACCGGTGACATCGAACAGACCATCCAGACCGGCGTGCACGGGCCGCGACACCTTCACATTGTTCTTGTGAAGGAGACGTGACAGCCGTCGGAGGCGCGCCTTCATGTCCGGAATCGACACTCTCCTGGCGTCTGTCACCAGCACCGCCGCACGGTCTTTTTCGGATGCCGTGACCTTGCCCCGCGGGGCCTACGTCGATCCGGACTTCGCTGCCCTCGAGACCCGCCGGCTGTTCCTCGAAGACTGGGTCTGCGTCGGCCGCCTGGACGAGATTCCGGAGCCCGGCGACTACATCACCCACCGTATCGTCGACACCCCCGTGGCCGTGATCCGCCAGCGGGATGGCTCCCTTGCCGCCCTGGTCACCATCTGCCGCCACCGCGGCGCCGGACTTCTCGAGGGGTGCGGTCACGCCGAACGGATCGTCTGCCCCTACCACGCCTGGACCTATGATCTCACCGGGACCCTGCTAAGGGCGCCGTTCAGCGGAGACAGGGTCGATCTTTCGTCCATTTCGCTGCCGCGAGCGCGGACCGACATCTGGGAGGGGTGGATCTACGTCACACTCGATGACGACATAGCACCGCTGTCGTCAAGGCTTGGCAGCCTGTCGTCGCGGATCGCCCCATGGTATCCGGCTGACCATGTCATGGTGTGGCGCGCCAACGAGATCTGGGCCTGCAACTGGAAGACGCTCGCCGAGAACTTCACGGAGAGCTACCACCTCTTCTCCAGTCACCGGGAAACCCTGCAACCCTACACCCCGACCCAGGGCGTGCACTGCGAGCCCGGAGAAGCGGACTGGAACATCCACTGGATGGACACCACCCGACCGGCGGAGAAGACCCGGCCGGATGCCAGCGCCGAGGCCCGCCGGCGCTTTCCCCTCATGCACATCTATCCTTCTCACGTGGTCTCCACCGGCCTGGAGCGCGGCTTCTGGATGTCATTGCAGCCCGAGGGCGTCGATCACGTCAGGGTGCTGTGGGGCGTGACCGCGGCACGATCCATGGTCCCGGCGGATGACGACGGATATGCCGCCTTCCGGGATGACATCAAAAGGACATTCGACGCCGTAAATCTCGAGGACAGGCGTATCGTCGAATCGATCGCCCGCAACCTCAGGAGTGATCACTACAGTCCGGGACCCCTGTGCCCCAAGGAGATGACCCTGTGGGAGTTCTGGCGCTATCTCGCCAGGAGGCTGGCATGAACCGCGATGATGAAGACGCCCTGTGGAGCCGGGTGACACGTTCGGTGACACCGATGAAGGACCGGTCGCCGGCCGCCGATCCGCCGGCGGAACCGCCCCGGCCGGCCGTCACCACCCGCCACCTGCAACCGACAAGGAGCACACCCCGCAAGACGGTTGCGAGGCCGCTTGCTCCCGGTGTCGTAGACGGGCTCGACCGCCGCCAGGCGGATCGGTTCAGGCGCGGCCAGCTTGCCATCGAGAATCGCCTCGATCTCCATGGATTCACCCAACGCGAGGCCCATGCCGAACTTCAGGCCTTTCTCGCCCGCTCCCAGGAACAGCGGCACCGGGTCGTCCTCCTGATCACCGGCAAGGGACAAAGGGGTCCGCTTGAGGAGCGCACCGGCGTTCTCCGCCGCCTTGTGCCCGAATGGCTGAACGAGCCCTCCATGCGCCGCCGCATCGTCGCTCTGGCACCGGCCAGACCGCAGCACGGGGGCGACGGCGCCTACTATCTCTACCTGAAGAAACTGCGTTGACAGGCAACGTGGCGCCTTGATTGCTGAAACCGGTCACTTTGCACTGATCCTGGCGCTCCTCCTTGCCCTCCTTCAGGGCACGCTGCCGCTTGCCGGTGCGGCCCGCGGCCATGAGGCGTGGATGAGGCTGGCGACCGGCACCGCGCTCGCCCAGGCGGCCATGACGATGATCGCCTTCGTCGCCCTCACCCTGGCCTACATCCACTCGGATTTCTCTCTCCGCAACGTCTTCGAGAACTCCCATTCCCTCAAGCCGATGCTCTACAAGGTGACCGGCGTGTGGGGCAATCACGAGGGATCCCTCGTGCTGTGGGTCCTCATCCTCGCCATCTTTTCCCTCGCGGTCGCCCTTCGCGGCGACCGCCTGCCGCTGGAGACGAAGGCAAGGGTTCTCGGTGTCCTGGGCCTCATCGCCGCCGGCTTCCTCGCGTTTTCTCTCTTCACCTCCAATCCCTTCGAGCGCCTCGACCCGCCGCCGGTGGACGGGCGCGACCTCAACCCCATCCTCCAGGACCCCGGTCTCGCGTTCCATCCGCCGTTTCTCTATCTCGGCTATGTCGGTCTTTCGGTGACCTTCGCCTTCGCCGTGGCGGCCCTCATCGAGGGCCGGGTCGACCGGCGCTGGGCCCAGTGGGTGCGTCCCTTCACGCTCGCTTCATGGACCTTTCTCACCGCAGGAATCGCACTGGGAAGCTGGTGGGCCTACTACGAACTCGGATGGGGCGGATGGTGGTTCTGGGATCCGGTGGAGAATGCCTCCTTCATGCCGTGGCTGGCAGCCACCGCCCTTCTCCATTCCACGATCGTGACCGGCAAGCGTGAGGCCCTGAAGAGCTGGACCATCCTGCTGGCGATCCTCGCATTCTCGCTCAGCCTGCTCGGCACGTTCCTGGTGCGCTCCGGCGTCCTCACCTCCGTCCATGCCTTCGCGGTCGATCCGGCTCGCGGCGTCTTCATTCTCGCCATCCTGACGGCCGCCATCGGCGGCGCCCTGGCGCTCTATGCCATGCGGGCGCCGTCGCTGCGGCCGGGTGGCCTCTTCGCTCCGGTGAGCCGCGAGGGGGCGCTGGTCCTCAACAATCTCTTCCTCGCCGCAGGCTGCTTCACGGTGCTCACCGGGACCCTCTATCCCCTGCTCCTCGATGTCCTTGGCGGCGCCACCGTGTCCGTCGGACCGCCCTACTACGAGATCGTCTTCGTCCCCCTCATGGTTCCGCTCCTCATCCTCGTTGCCCTCGGCATGATGGCGCCCTGGAAACGAGCCGATCTTGCCGGCGTGCTGTCGCGCCTCAAGCTGCTGGCGCTGGTCTCGGTCGCGACCCTGGGTGTCGTGTGGTGGTGGACCCTGCAGACATCGCCCCTTCCGGCCTTCGGCATCGCGCTTTCGGTCTGGATCGCAGGGTCGGTGATCCTCGAGTACGGGGAGCGAATCAGGATCTTCAGATGCCCCCTGCGGCAGAGTTGGCAGCGTGCCCGGCAACTGCCGGCGGCATCCCATGCGATGAATCTCGCCCACCTCGGTCTGGCCGTGTTTGTCGCCGGCGTGACAGCGTCGTCGGCCTGGCAGACGGAGATCATCCGCACGATGGCGGCGGGCGACCGCCAGGAGATAGCCGGGTACACGCTCGTCTTCGAGGGGGCGGAGATGGTTGCGGGACCCAACTACGATGCCGAGCGCGGGACATTCCTGGTGACGGCAGACGGCCGCCACATCACCCGCCTCGAACCGGAACGGCGCGCCTACCTCGTCCAGGCGACGCAGACGACGGAAGCCGCCATTCACACCACTCTCTTCGCCGATCTCTACGTCGTCATAGGCGATGCCGTCGGTGACGGCGCCCATGTCGTGCGCCTCTACCACAACCCCCTGGTCCCATGGATCTGGGGCGGCGCCCTGCTGATGGCGGCGGGGGGCGCCATCGGTCTCGTCCGCCGGCGTGGGGGGCCGCCATGACCGGCCATCACCGGGAGTCGGGTAGGGGTTGGCGTGCCATGCTGCACCCCCTCCTCCTTCCCGCTCTCATCATCCTCGCCGTTCCGGAACCTCTCCATGCCGTGGAGCCCGACGAGATCCTCGCCGATCCGGCCATGGAGGCGCGCGCCCGCGATCTGGGGCGCGAACTGCGCTGCCTCGTCTGCCAGAACCAGTCGATCGAGGATTCCGATGCGCCTCTGGCACGTGACCTGAGGGTGATCCTGCGCCAGCGTATCGAGGCAGGGGACAGCGACGAGGCGGCCATCGCCTGGATTGTCGAGCGTTACGGTGACTACGTCCTGCTCAGGCCACCCCTGCGCGGTGACACGGTGTTGCTCTGGGGAGCGCCGCTGGTGGCGCTCGCGGGCGGCGCCCTGGTGGTCTTCTTCGCCCTGCGCCGCAACCGCCAGGCCGGGACCGGGGACGGGCCATGATCCATCTGGCGCTCGCCAACGTCATCGCGGTGGCCCTAATCCTGATGGCGCTGCCCCTTCTCTCGCCGGGCGGCGGCCTGCGTCGGCGAGGCCTGGTCGTCGCAGCATCCTTCGCCGTCGTCGCCGGAGCGATCGCCATCTATGCGGCAATCGGGTCGCCGCATCTCGCCGACCAACCCCTTGCCGAACGCGGCGTCGCCGCCTCCGACCCCGAACTCGCCGGCCTCATGGAGCGCGCCCGCAGCCGCCTGGAGGAGGAACCGACGGACATCGAGGCCTGGATCTGGATCGCCAATGCCCAGGGTCTTTCCCGGCGCTATGACGAGGCGGCACTCGCCATGGCCGAGGCAGCCGTCCTCGATCCCGGCAATGCCGAACACCTCGCCCGGCAGGGTGAGTTCATCGTGCTCGCCCACGACGGACTGGTGACCCCTGCAGCTCGGCTCCTGTTCGCGCAATCCCTTGGCATCGACGCCGACCAGCCGGTGGCGCGCTTCTACGGCGGCGTTGCCCTGGCGCAGGCCGGCGACACGGCGGGCGCGCTGGTTGTCTGGCGCGACCTTCTCGCCGATTCGCCCGTGGATGCGCCATGGATCGGCGAACTGCGTCGTCACATGGCGGACGCCGGGGAGATGGCAGGTGATTCCGACGACGGCACTCAGGAGATGATTACCGGCATGGTTGAAGGCCTCGCCCGTCGTCTCGAAGACGAGCCGGACGACCTCGAGGGATGGAAGCGCCTCGCCCACTCCTACACTGTGCTCGAAGACTGGCCGAAGGCGCGCCAGGCCTATGAGCGGGCCCTCGAACTGGCGCCCGGCGACACCGGCCTCATGGACGCCTTCGCGGCCTCGGTCGCCGCACCCGTCGACCGCACGACCGGTGTCTCCGCCACCGTGTTGACCGACATGGAACGGGTGCTCGAGACCCGGCCCGACAACCCCCATGCCCTCTATGTCACCGGACTTGCGGCGGCCTTGAGCGGCGATGCCGACGGCGCCCGCGCACAGTGGACGCGCCTTCAGGCTCTCTTCGAGCCGTCGACGAGCGAATATGCGAGCGTCGGGATGCTCCTCGAGAGCATCGAGTGAGAGGCCGGCCCGCCTACCTCTCGTGCCGGTTGAACCAGACTTCCTTGGCCAGGCGCATCTTGACACCAAGACGCGTGACGAAGGCGGGAGGAAGCGCCTCGGGGCTCCCGAGACTCTCCATGTAGGAGATGAGGTCGTTCTCGCGCCCGCACGCCATGTCGGCGGCGAGCAGCCCGCCGATGGTACCCTTGGTGACTCCGACCGCGTTCTGGCAGACGGCGGCCCAGACATGGCCGGCGACCCGGCCAAAGCCCGGCGCACCGTTGCGTGACAGGCATATGAACCCTGTCCAGGTGTGCTCCATCGTCACGTCGCCGAGCATGGGGAACCGGGACCGGAAAAGGGCCTCGTGGTTGCGTTGCGCCGCCGCCTGCTCGGCTCTCGTGACCCGGAACTCCGGTGCATAGCGGAATCCCTGGCGAATCAGGATGCGGTGATCCCGGGTGAACCGCATGGTGATGCCGGCGATGGCGTTGGCAGGCGTGATTCCCCAGTCGTCCTCGCCTCCGAGCGCCAGGCGCTCCGCCTCGTTCAGGGGCCGCGTCAGGCTGGCATGGGCGGCGATCGGCACGAGATGGCGGCGGAAGAAGCCGAACTCGCCGGCAAAGCCGTTGGCGGCGAGAATCATGCGCGCCGCCCGCACGTTGCCTCCCGGAGTCGCGAGTTCCACCCCGTTACGCAATGTCATCGACGTGACGGGCGTGTTCTCGTAGAGGCGGATCCCTTCGGGAAGGTGGTCGGCCAGACCGCGGGTCAGCGCCGCCGGATTGAAGAGGACGCAGCCCGGCGTATAGACCGCCGCGTGGAAGGCCGGTGTCCCGACCTCGCCCGCAAGCTCATCGCGGTCCAGCCAGCGAAAGGGCTCGCCCAGTACCTCGAGTTCCCTTGCGAAGGGCTCGAGAATCTCCCTTCTTCCGCGCTCCGAACGGGCGGTATGGTACTTGCCCCGCCGGCTCCAGTCGCAGGCGATGCCGTGGTCCCGGACCGCCTCGTCGAGGTGATCGATGGCGGCGCGCGCCAGGGCCATGAAGCGATGGCTGCCCTCGAGTTCAGCCAGCGAATCGCCGACGTTGTGCGGAAGGTCGATGGCAAAGCCGCTGTTGCGTCCCGACGCGTTCTCCCCCACCTCGCCGGCGTCGAGAAGGACGATGCTGTCATCGGGCCTGTTTTCGGCGAGGCGGCGCGCCGCCGCCAGGCCGGCCCATCCCGCTCCCACGACCACCCAGTCGGCCACCACGTCTCCGGAAAGCGCGGCGCGCGGTGTCCGCGGCCCGAGAATGCGGCTCCAGCCGTTGGTCGTGTCATTGACCGGCAGAACCCCGATCGTACGTGTATCCGGCATCGTCCGGTCCTTCTCCCGTCAGCCCTGCGGTCTTCCGCAACCCTGCAGAAGCGCGTTCCAACCTACCATGGCGTCTTTCATCCGACGAAGTGCCGTACCGCTCAACAAGGGCGGTTGTCACCGAGTCCCCTCAACGGACAACTCGTGTGGTTACGGAATTCTCCACAACCGCGACGTCGGCCAATTGCAAGTTCGAAGCCCCGCTGATTGCAAGGTTATGCGGCGGCCAATTGAAGACCAATCCATCGTTTGCAGTCGAGAGAACGCCCTTCGGCGGCAGTGGCCTGGTAGCAGCAGAACTCGTCGGTCCTATTCGAGCGGACGGGTTTCATGCTTCTGTTCTCCCTCGATGCCGGCGCGGCGGACGAGCGTGCCGGCGAACAGCCAGCTCGTCGCGGCCATGCCCGCTGACACCGCGAGGCTTGCCACGAGACCGCCCGCCTGGAAGCTGAGGCCGGAGAGCAGCGTGCCGACAAGGCGTCCGGCAGCGTTGGACATGTAGTAGAAGCCGACATCCATGGTCACCCGTTCGGTGCGGCTGAGCGCCAGGATGAGATAGGAGTGGAGCGAGGAGTTGAGGGCGAAGACGGCGCCGAAGGCGAGCAGAACCGCGACCAGAAGAGCCGTCAACACCATCTCTTCCATCGCAGCGGCAGCCACCACAAGCAGGGCCGGAATCAGGGTCAGCACGCCGACCCAGAACCGCGCCAGCCGAATGGCGTCGCCCACGCTCTTTTCCCGCGCGCGCAGCAGCTTCGGGGCCAGCACCTGCACGGCTCCGTAACCGATGATCCAGAACGCCATGAAGCCGCCGACGAGGAAGAAGGCAGCGCGGTCCGAAGCGGGCGTCCCGTCCGACAGCACGGTGTAGAAATAGACGGGAAGCGCCACGACGAACCACACATCGCGCGCACCGAAGAGGAAGAGACGCGCCGCGGACAACCGGTTCACCAGCGGGCTCCTCGAAAACACCTCTCGGAACGCCGCCTTCGGGTCGCCGCGCGGCAGGCCCGCCGGCATGCAGACCATGACGGCTGCGAGAATCACCGCCAGCACCGCCGCCATGGCGCAGAGCGCCGCCTCGAAGCCCGCCAGCGCCAGCAGGGCGGCGCCCAGGAGGAAGCCCAGGCCCTTCACCGCGTTCTTCGAGCCCGTCAGCGTCGCCGTCCAGCGGAAGAGCGCGCCCTGCTCCTGCGCCGGGGCTAGAATCCTGACGGCGCTCTTGGCGCTCATCTTGGAGAGGTCCTTGGCAATGCCGGAGAGGCCCTGCGCCGCCATCACGAAGGCAACCGAGAGCGCCGTCGTCCAGGCCGGGTCGAGCTGCGTCAGCGCAGCCAGGGCAACGATCTGAAGGCCGAGCCCGACATAGAGCGTGGAAGTGAGTCCGAAACGGGCCGCGACCCAGCCTGCCGACAGGTTGGTGACGATGCCCATGAACTCGTAGAGCAGGAAGAGATAGGCGAGCTGGACGGGGGAAAAGCCGAGCGTGTGGAAGTGCAGCAGGACCAGCATGCGGAGCGCGCCGTCGGTCAGCATGAGGGCCCAGTAGGCTGCGGTAACGGCGATGTAGGCGGCAACCGCGCCGCGCCTCGCCGGCGGTTCCACGGTCACTCCAGGCTGTCCGACACGAGACCCGCGACGTCTGCCAAGCGGCAACAGTAGCCCCATTCACTGTCGTACCAGGCATAGACCTTGGCCTGCGTGTCGTCGACGACCATGGTCGCCGGACCGTCCACCACGGTCGAACGCGAATCGTCCAGGAAGTCCGTCGAGACCAGCGGCCGTGCCTCGTAGCCGAGAATTCCCTCGAGCGGCCCGGCGGCCCACCTGGCGAACAGCGTGTTGATCTCCTCGACGTCCGTATCCCGCGCCAACTCGAAGACGCAGTCCGTCAGCGAGGCGTTCAGCAACGGCACCCGCACCGCATGGCCGTTCAGCCGCCCCGCAAGCTCGGGATAGATGAGGCCGATGGCCGCTGCCGAACCCGTCGTTGTCGGAACGAGCGCGTTGAGCGCGGAGCGCGCCCTGCGCAGGTCGCGGTGCGGCCGGTCGACGAGGGTCTGGCTGTTGGTGACATTGTGAATCGTCGTGATCGAGCCGTGCCGAATGCCGATCTCCTCGTGCAGAACCCTGACGACGGGCGCCAGGCAGTTGGTGGTGCAGCTCGCCGCCGTCACAACGTCGTGATGTTCGGGATCGTAGAGCGCGTGGTTGACTCCGTAGACGAGGTTGAGCGCCCCCTCCTCCCTGACGGGTGCCGACACCACGACCTTGGCGACACCGGCATCGAAATAGGGCTGGAGGGTCCGCATCGTCCTGAAGCGGCCCGTGCAGTCCACGACGAGATCGATACCGCGTTCCGCTAGCGGCAGGTCTTCGATCCGCCCGGTCCCGGCGATCTCGATGTCGTGGCTGTTGACCACCACCGCGCCTTCCCGGTGGTCAATCCGGGCATCCCAGCGCCCGTGTACGGTGTCGAACTCCAGGAGATGCGCGTGAGTAGCGGCGTCGCCCGCGCAATCGTTCGCCAGCACGACCTCGTCCAGGCGTCCGGCGGCGTCGAGCGCCCGCAGGAAGAGCTTGCCGATACGCCCAAGACCGTTGACCGCTATGCGCGCCACCGCCCAACCCGGATTGAAGGAACCCCTGGGACCGTAGTGTCGGATTGTGACAGTCCGGTGACAGCACCGGCCACGTGGGCGCTGGATGAAGAACTCAAAACGACCGGGACGTCACGGCCGCGACATGTTGGCCCGTGACGCTCTCTCCAGAATTCGATCCACGGCGAGAATCACCGGCGACGGTTGCCGGACTAGAGCACGCCGGACTGGCTTTCGGGGAGAATCTGGCCGCCGTCGACGATGATGGTCTGGCCGGTCACGTAACGTGCTTCGTCGCTGGCGAGGTAAAGCGCCGCATAGGCGATATCTTCCGGCATGCCGAGTTCGCCCATGGGAATGGCGGGCACCATCGCGTCCTCATGCTCGCGCGCTTCGCGCGAACCGGGGCGGCGGATCAGAATGTTGCCGGGCTCGACGGCGTTGATCGTGACACCCTCTTTGGCGACTTCCAGGGCCGCCGCCTTGATGAAGCCGTTCACACCGGCCTTCGAGGCGCAGTAGTGGCTCCACCCGGGCATGGCCACCCGCGGGCCCGAGATCGATGAGGTCACGACGATCCGTCCGTAACGGCGGCGGACCATGTGGGGGAGAACGGCCTTTGCGATCAGGAAGAGGCTCTTGAGGTTCGTATCGAGCACGTGGTCCCACTCGGCTTCCTTCATCCTGGCGATCGTCGATGACGGAAAAACACCTGCGTTGTGGGCAACGATATCGATCGCGCCGAGACGCTTTCGGGCCTCGGCGACCATGGTCCTGACCTGCTCCGCATCGGAGACATCGGTCTCCATCGCTGAGGCCTCTCCGCCAGCCCTCGAGATCTGGCGCGCAACCGCCTCTCCGCGGGCGACGGTGCGCGTCGCGATCACGACCCGTGCGCCCTCGCTTGCGAAAACCCTGGCGATGCCGGCTCCGATACCGCGTCCGCCCCCGGTGACAAGCGCGGCTTTCCCGTCCAGCCTTCCTCCCATGGCACTCCCTCTTCCCTGGCACTGGCGCGCAAGTCTGGGCGAATGAACCGAACACGGCAAGAATGGAGACCGTGTCGGCAACCACGGTGTCGGTCGAAACGCTCTCAACGCAGTCGAAAAGCACATGAATGTTTCAGGCGACGTCGAACGTCACGCATGGCACGGCACCGAAGTCGTCGGGAAATGCCTTCGGCAGCTCTCGTCACCATCGGCGCAGGATCGATGCGTGAGGAGGACCGTCGCCGGCACGCCACGGTCATGTTGACCCCTCGCCCCTGAAAGGCGCTGCCCGTGGTTGGCTGACGGACGGCGCCGCGTGCTGTGGAGCGGGCAGATCAACCGTCTTGCCAAGTGTGCTATGCATGACCGGTTCCGTGGACCCTGGCCCATGAATGATCCCCTGCTGCAGCCCTACCGCCTGAAGCATCTCACGTTGAAGAACCGGATCATGTCGACGGCGCATGAACCGGGCTACACAGAGGACGGTCTCGTGGGAGAGCGCTACGTGCGCTACCACGAGGAGAAGGCCAGGGGTGGCATCGCGCTCACCATGATCGCCGGCTCCACCGTGGTCTCGAGGGATTCCGCCCAGGCCTTCATGAACGTCCAGGCGTGGAAGGACGAGGTGGTAAGAGGCTTGCGCCGGCTTGCTGACGCCTGCCACGACCACGGCGCGGCGGTGATGATCCAGCTCACCCATCTCGGACGGCGGACCAACTGGAACAAGGAACACTGGCTCCCCGTCCTGGCGCCTTCCATGGTGCGCGAACCGGCCCATCGCGCCTTTCCCAAGGAGATGGAGGACTGGGACATCGAGAGGGTGGTCCGGGACTATGGACTGGCCGCCGCGCGCATGGCCGAGGCGGGACTCGACGGGATCGAGTTCGAGGCCTACGGGCACCTGATGGACCAGTTCTGGTCTCCCGCCACCAACCGGCGCAGCGATCAGTGGGGTGGCAGCCTCGACAACCGCTTGCGCTTCGCCATGGCGGTGCTCGACGAGGTGCGCGGCGCCGTCGGCTCCGACTTCATCGTCGGCATCCGCATGTCCCTGGACGAAGACTGGCGCAAGGGCTACGAGCGCGAGACGGGCCTCGAGATCGCCCGGCGGTTCATCGCCACGGGCAAGATCGATTTCCTGAACGTCATCAAGGGCCATATCGACCACGACCGGGCGCTGACCGACATCATTCCGGTGGCCGGCATGGCGGCGTCGCCCCATCTCGCCTTTGCCGGCGACATCCGCAGCGAGACCCGGTTTCCGGTGTTCCACGCCAACAAGATCGCCGACATCGCCACGGCGCGCCATGCCATCGCCACCGGCCAGCTCGACATGGTGGGCATGACCCGGGCCCATATCGCCGATCCCCACATCGTCAACCGCATCGCCGAGGGGCGCGAGGACGACATCCGGCCCTGTGTCGGCGCCACCTACTGCCTTGAAAGCGTCTATGCGGGAACCGGCGCGCTCTGTGTCCACAATCCCTCGACCGGCCGCGAAACCTCCCTGCCGCAGCTGGTGGAGCCGCGTTCGGGGCCGGCGCGACGCATCGTCGTGGTGGGCGCCGGACCGGCCGGCCTCGAAGCCGCCCGGGTCGCCGGAGAACGCGGCCACGACGTCGTCCTCCTGGAGGCGGCGAACCGGCCTGGAGGCCAGGTTCTCCTGGCGGCGCGCACGCCCAACCGCAAGGACCTGATCGGCATCGTCGACTGGCGGCTCTCACGCCTGGTGCGGCTCGGCATCGACGTGCGCTGCAACATTCTGGCGGGTGCGGACGACGTGCTCGCCCTCGACCCCGATGTCGTTCTCATCTGCACCGGCGGCGTGCCCAACAAGGAGATTCTCGACGAGGGTTCCGGCCTTGCCGTCAGTTCCTGGGACCTGCTTGCCGGAACCGTCGCTCCGGCGGCCGACGTGCTGGTCTTCGACGACAACGGCCATCAGCCGGGAATGCAGGCCGCCTGGCTGGCGGCCGACGCCGGATCAAGGGTGGAGATCGTCTCGCCGGAACGCACGTTCGCGCCCGAACTGGGAGCGCTCACCCATGCGCCCTACGCCGAGTTCTTCCAGGAGCACGGCGTCACCATCACCATCAACACCAGGGTCTCGAGGCTCGAGGCGAGCGGCAACCGCCTGCGGGCGACGCTGTTCAGCGAATTCACCGAAAGCGACATCGACGAACGCCTGGTCGATCAGGTGGTGATCGAGCACGGCACGCTTCCCGCCGATGATCTCTATTTCGAACTGCGCGACCTGTCTCTCAATCGCGGAGAGGTGGACTACGGGGCGCTGATCGGGCGCCGGCCCCAGGAGGTCTGCAGGAACCCCGAGGGCGCCTTCCAGCTCTTCCGCCTCGGCGATGCCGTGGAGAGCCGCAACATTCACGCCGCGGTCTACGACGCCGTGCGCCTCGTGGGCGTCATGTAGAAACTGAAGGGCAGCCGGCCGGAGCCGGCTGCCCTTCGAACATCAGACTACTTACTGTTCCTCGACCATACGCTTTGCTTCTGCCTCTGCACGATTCTCCACGATGATCGACGTGACGACCGTGCCGACGCACAGGAGGACTGAAATCCACAGGAAGAGATGAACACCGCCGGATCCGGCATAACTGTAGATCGCGGCCGCTCCTTCCCAGGACTCGATTGGGCTTCCACCAAACATGGTTTTCTCCTTTCAGGTTATCTGCCCTGAACGCAGCTCAGCCGCGCCAGTGGAGGTGTGAGGTGATCTGCTCGGGATAGGCAGGAGACGGAATCTCCATATCCATGCCGATCTGCTGGATTTCATCGCTTGCGCGCAGGATGCCGAACGTCTTGAGGATGAGCGACACCACGTAGCCCGGCACGAAGCCAATGAGCACCATGACCACACAACCGACAATCTGACCCCAGAGGGTGATCCCCGGTATGGTCTCCGAGACGGCCGGATAGCCGTCGAGGAAGATGCCAACGGCAAGGACACCGAGGATTCCGCAGAAACCGTGCACCGACACGGCGCCGACGGCATCGTCGATGCGCAGTTTCTCGAGGAAGCGCTGGCCATAGGGGATCAGGACACCGCCGGCAAAGCCGAGGGCGAACGCCAGTGGCGGATAGTAGAGATCGAGCCCGGCAGCGGCGGCAAAGATGCCGCCGAGAGCCCCCGACATCATCCAGAAGGGATCACGGGTGACCGCGTAGGCGCCGATGATTCCGCCAGCAAAGCTCATCAGCAGGTTGAACGACCACGCCGAAAGCGTCGTCGGACCGCCGTAGATGTTCGTCCACTGGTCTGTGCCGTAGTAGGCCAAACAGGCGCCCATGAAGCCGACGAAGCCGATGATGATGATCATCAGGCCGGCAATCGTCATCGGTACGCTGTGGCCCTGGAGATTGTTGATCTCGCCGTTGGGACCGAACTTGCCGATGCGCGGACCGAGGTTGATCAGCACGCCGAGCGCGAAGAACCCGGAGATGATGTGCACCACGCCGGATGCACCGACGTCATGGTAGCCGAACTCGGTCACGAGCCAGCCTTCCGGATGCCATCCCCACGAGGCGCCAATCAGCCAGGCAAACGAGCCCAGCACCACGGCGAGGATGATGAACGCCCCCAGGCGGATGCGTTCGATGACGGATCCGGACATGATCGAGGCGGTGGTGGCCGAGAACAGCACGAAAGCGCCCCAGAAGACGCCGGTGATGTTGTCGGCGAGATTGGGCCCCATGAACTCGTTCCACGGTTCCCCGAACAATCCGTATTCCATGTTGGGGACGATGCCGTGCGGGAAGGCGAGATAGACCCACCAGCCGAACATGAACATCGTCGGAATGATGAAGGCGAAGGCGAGAATGTTCTTGCAGCCTGACGCCAGCGTGTTCTTCACCCGCGAGGCTCCCATCTCGTACATCAGGAACCCTGCGTGAATGGCGACCATGAGACCGATCGACCACCAGTAGTACGCTTCGGCACTGATCGCTGCCGACCATTCGATCGCCGCTTGAAGTTCTTCAGGAGTCATGTGATTGAACCCTCTTTTCAGTGTTGAACGCCCTCTTTCCGGCCCTCCTCGGATCAGCCGGCCGCCGGGCCGCGGATGTCAGAAGAAGCGCAGGTAACGGTCGCGCTCCCACTCGCTGACATGGTTGAGGTAGGCCAGCCACTCGTCCCGCTTGTAGTCGAGCCAGGCCCCGAACATGGTGTCACCGAATGTCCGCTTCGCCAGGTCGCTCGCGGCGAAGGCATCAAGCGCCTCGCCGAGCGTGCGCGGCAGGGTGGCGACGCCGGCCTTCCGGCGCTCGTCCTCGGTGGTGACGTAGAGATTCTCTCGGTGCGGTTCACCGGGGTCGAGTTCCTCGCGAATGCCCTCGAGGCCGGCCGCCAGGACCATGGCGGCGCCGAGATAGGGATTGCCCGAGGAATCGGCGAGGCGCAGTTCGGTGCGCCCTCCGCCACCGGGGATGCGGATGGTGTTGGTACGGTTGTTGTTGCCGTAAGAACAGAAGACGGGCGCCCAGGTGAACCCCGAATTGCTGCCCTTGAGGATGAGGCGCTTGTAGCTGTTGACGGTCGGCGCCACCACCGCGGATATGGCAGGCAGGTGGCGCAGCAGCCCGGCAACGAAGTGATAGCCCAGGGTCGAAAGGCCGCAGTCCCTGGGATCGTCCTCCGCAACAAACAGATTGGCGCCGGTCGCCGTGTCGTAGAGCGACATGTTGAAATGCGCACCGCTTCCGGCGTAGTTGCCGAAGGGCTTGGGCATGAACGAAGCAAAGCCGCCATGGCGCCTCGCGAATTCGCCTGCCATGCGGCGGAAGAAGACGACGCGATCGGCCATGGTCATGACGTCGGCATAGGAAAAGTCGATTTCGAACTGGCCGATGCCGTCTTCGTGATCGAAGCTGTAGACGTCCCAGCCCAGTCCATTCATGGCGTCCACGAGTTCGCCCATCCAGCCGATGTTGTCCAGCAGCCGCGAGGTGTCATAGGCGGGCTTGTCGAGATTGTGCCGCGGGCTCATCGGCTGGCACAGCGAGCCGTCGTCGCGGAACACGAAGAACTCCGTCTCGACACCGAGATTCATGCCGAGACCGAGGGATTTGGCATCTCCGACGACACGGCCGAGAATGTTCCGACTGCAGGGCTCGAAGGGTTTTCCCTCGCAGAAGAGATTGCTGGCGAACCAGGCGACATCGGGCATCCACGGCTGGATCGTGCATGAGGCGGGGTCCGGATGGGCCGCGACTTCCTCGTCGCTGATGTCCTGGGGCACGCCCTCCACCGCCGCACCGGTGCACAGTTCCGAACCCGTCATGGCCCGGTCGAAGTGGCTCATGGGCACCATCTTCGACTTCGACACACCGTGCATGTCGACATAGGAAGGAAGCAGGAACCTCACTTCGGACTCGATCAGGAACGATTTCAGGTCGTCAAGACTGGTCGTCTGGAACCGGGAAACTGTCTTCTCCACGCCGCTCCCTCAACTTCGGCTGTTGCACAACACCCGCAATTGTCCGCAAAGTCAAGGCAGGGTAAACCGCCTGCTCCCATCGGCACCGTGGTTTGCCATGAATGACCAGCCCGGACTTGCCATTGCCTCGGTGATCGCCGGTGTCTGCCTGCTCACCGTCTGCGACGTCCTCGCCAAGATGGTGACGCAGGCCATTGATCCCTTCAGTTTCATCCTGCTGAGAAGCTGCGTCGCGTTCCTGCCGGTCTTCGTCGCGCTTTCCGTCAGCCGTACCTGGCGTTATCTCAGGACCCGCCGCCCTTGGGGACAGGCCTGCCGCGGAATGGCCATGGCGCTGGCCTACACCTTCTACCTGAGGGCCATTCTGGAACTCCCGATCGCGGACGCCACCGCTGTCACCTATTCGTCTCCCTTCATCGTGGCGGTCCTGAGCGGCATCTTTCTGGGCGAAAGGGTTTCACTGATCCGCTGGCTGGCGATCTCCGTCGGATTCGCGGGGGCCCTCGTCATCGTGCAGCCGGGGAGCGATGCTTTCCGGCCGGCGGCGCTGTGGGGCGTCGCCGCCGCCGTTTGCGTGGCCTTCACGGTGCTTCTGGCGCGACGCCTGGGAACGACCGAACCAGCGCCGGTGACCTCCTTCTACACCACTGTCGCCTTTGCCCTGACCGGGCTCGTGCCGGTCCTGGTCGTCCCCGGCACCTGGCAGATGGCCGAGGGAATCAACCTCTGGCTCATCGTTCTCGCCGGTCTGCTCGCCGGTTCCGCACACTTCCTCATCATCTTCGCCTACCGCAAGGGAGAGGCAAGCTTCGTCGTTCCCTTCGAGTACTCGTCCCTCCTGGTGGCGGTGATCCTGGGCTACCTCGTCTTCGGCGATATCCCGACCGTCATGGTGGCCATCGGCATGATGCTTGTCGCCCTTGCCGGAATCATCCTCGCACGCCGGGGTAGGGCCCAAGAGCGGGATGGCGCCATGGGCCGGTGTTGACGATGCACAGGCGGGTGGCCATAAGCTCCTCCCATGGCCACCACGACCATCAAGTTGACCTGCTCGCTCGACGTCGACACGGCGCGGCAGCTGGAAGAACTCGCAACGCACTGGAACACGTCGAAGTCCGGAGCGCTGCGTCGCACCATCCGGTTGGCGGCGGCGGGCGTCCATTCCGGTCACAACGAAGCGCTTGATGCGCTCGATCGCCTGCAGGACATGCTCGCGCTCGATCATGACTCGGCGCACGCCTGGGCGGATGAGGTCGTGCGCGAACGCAGGGCCTGAGGAAACCGGGGCACGCCGCGGGCCTTCGGGTGATCCACCTGGACACCGGATTCCCGGTCCCTGTGGTTCGCACGAGGGTGCGCGGGTCCGCTGACGGCTGACGGCACACGCGCCATGAGCACGGTTGCCTGATTGCGGCAGGCGCCACTGTCGCAACCTCCAATCAGGGTGACTTCAACCGGTTTTCCTCGTTCGGGCCGGGCCTGGAACCCCGGTGATTCTTCCGGGTTTCCCTCACGGCGTCTCCCCTGGCGAGGCCATGGCCGCATCAAGCATGTCCATGTGGTCGCTGCCGAAATAGAGCTTGTCGCGGAAGATGAAGGCGGGGACGCCGAAAAGGCCGGCCTCGACGGCCTCGCGGGTGTTGGCGCCAATGACCGCCTTGTAGTGGGGATCGGCGGCGATGTCCGCCATGGACCGGGGACCGAGCCCCACCCGGTCCGCCATCTCCTGGAGGATGTCCGGATCGGTGATGTCTGCGCCCTTGGCCCAGTAGCCGCGCATCACCTGTTCCACGAAGGGTTCCGCAAGGCTTGAGTCGGCGGCATGGGCCATGCAGCGCAGCGCCCGCGACGGCCTCATCGGCTGCCCGTCATGCGGATGGTAGGGCAGTCCCGCTTCGGCCATGCGGTCAACGATGTCCTGGAGGTACCAGGCGCGACGCGGCGGACTTTGTTCCATGGGCCTCATGCCATCGACCGCATCCATGAGACTGGCGAGGTGGACCGGCCGCCAGTCGACGCCGACCCCCCGGCGCCGCGCCAGCCGGCCGATGGTGAGCGAGGCGAGGTAGGACCAGGGAGAGATGACGTCGAACCAGAAGGAGACACGTTCCCCTGCTGCAGGTGCCGCTTCCGGAGCGGAGCGCGAAGCGCCCTCGAGGAACCGGGCCAGGGACACGACGACCCTCTCGTGTTCCCCCGTCATCACCTCGCGGCCGTCCTGGCGGGCGGCCACGGCAAAGGTGATCCTGCGCCCGTCGACCGCCGTGATCCTGGATTCGACCGCGACCGGCCTTGCCGTCCAGGCGGGACCTGTGTGATCGACGGCCACCCGGGCGCCAACGGATGCCTCGCCGTCCTCGAGCGCCGGGTGCAGGAGGTCGCCGCACACCTCCTCCACCCAGAGAATCAGAGTCACCGTCGCCGCCACGTCGACCCCGGCATTGCCGACGGCCGCGGCGGTATCGCCGGTCTCGGGCGTGAAGAGACGGGTCCGGCTCAGGCCCGTGGTCAGACGACGCACGACGCCCCGGACCAGCAGAGAGGAAACTCGGGCGCGGTCATCTCGGCGCCCGGATCGAGAGTGACGCCCCGGAAGGGCGGGGATGTCGGACCGGGCCGCACCGCAAAACGTGCATCGTCGCCGATCCATCTCATGGAGATGGCCCGTCTCGGTGTCACGAGGGAACGGTTGGCCGGTGCGCCATGGACCGTCAGGAAATGGAAGCAGATGGCATCGCCCGGCTCAAGTTTGAAGCCGCGGATGTCGAAGGCCGAACGATCGGCATCGATGTCAGGCAGCGACTCGTGGTCATCGTCGTCTCCGTAGAGCGGCTGGCCGTTGAACCGCTCGGGCGTGAAGGTGCGCTGCCAGTTGTGCGAACCGGCAACGAACTCCGGACTGGTGTCGCGCGCCACCGGATCCACCGGCACCCACATGGAGACATTCTGCCGACCGTCAACGCAGTAGTAGGGCTGGTCGTGGTGCCACGGCGTCCCGAGATCGGCGCCGGCCTCCTTGACGAGCACGTGCTCGTGAAAGAAGCGGGCCGTCGCGGAGCCCATCAGTTCGGCCGCGATCCGGGCGCCGGGCCCATGCCGCGCGAAGGTCTCGTACTCCGGAATTCTCTGCCAGTTGCAGTAGTCGCTCATGAACAGCTTGCCGGCCTCGTCGTGGTAGAGCTTTGCGTCCTCTCCCGGTTCGTCGAGATTCTTCTCGATCCCCAGGCGGAGCATGTCGACCCACTCGGCGAAGACACCCCGCAAGCAGACGACCCCATCCCTGAGGAACGCCTCCACCGAGTCCTCTCCTCCCGGCGTCACAGGATCAAGGACTGCCACGACTACCCTCCTGCAACACGCGGCATGAGATAGACCTCCGCACCGTCGGGCACGCGCTGCAGCAGCGAATCGCGGTAGATGCGGCCGTCGATGGCAACCGCCACACCGCGATCGAGCACCGGTGAGAGCTCGGGATAGGCGCCCTGGAGACGCTCGAGCACCTGTCCGACCGTGCCGGCCTCGACCGGAAACGACTGCCGTCCGCCCGCCATGGACCGCAGCGTCGCGCCGAGCCGGACGTCGATCATGGCGATCCGTCGATGGCCGCGACAATGCGCGGAGGCGACATCGGGGTCTCGGTCATGCGCCGGCCGATGGCACGCGACACGGCATTGGCCACCGCCGCAAGGGGCGGCACGATCGGTGTTTCGCCAACACCGCGCACGCCATAGGGGTGTCCGGGATTGGGCACCTCGACGATGACGGTGTCAATCATCGGCAGGTCGGAGGCAACGGGAATGCGGTAGTCGAGGAAGCCCGGGTTCTGCAGGACCCCGTCGCTGCCATAGATGTACTCCTCGTTGAGAGCCCAGCCGATGCCCTGGGCGACTCCGCCCTGGTACTGGCCCTCGACATAGTCGGGATGGATGGCCTTGCCCGCATCCTGGACCGCCAGGTAGTTGAGGACGGTGACCCGTCCGGTTTCCGGGTCCACCTCGAGATCGCAGACATGCACGGCAAAGCTCGCCCCGGCGCCCTCGGCGTTGATTTCCGCATGGCCGGCGATCGGTCCGCCGGTGGAAGGCGCCATGGCGGCAATCTCTTCGAAGGTCAGCGGTTCGTGGTCACCGGCATTGGCACCCGAGGGACGCACGCACCCCTGGTCCCAGACCACGGCGTCGACATCGATGTCCCACACGGCAGCGGCGCGCTCTTTCATGGTGTCGATGACCTTGCGCGACGCCTCGATGGTGGCGAGGCCGGCCGAATGGGTGACCCGGCTGCCTCCGGTGGTGTCGTTGTGCCCGAGCGAACTGGTATCGGCGATGATCGCCTTCACCCTCTCGTAGGGAATCTGGAGTTCCTCGGCGGCCATCAGGCACATGCTGGCGCGGCTGCCGCCGATGTCGGGCGTGCCCAGCGACACCAGAACGGTGCCGTCGTTGTTGACGTTGACCGTGACGCTGGTCTGGCCACCGTAGTTCGGCCAGAAACCGGCGGCGATGCCCCTCGCCTGGTTGGCACCGGGAGCGGCCTCGAGCGAAGGATAATCCCGCGCCGCCTCGAGGCATTCCACGAACCCGATGGTTCCGAACGTCGGGCCATAGACGGAACTCGAGCCCTCCTTCACGGCGTTCCTGAGGCGCAGTTCGACAGGATCGATGTCGAGCTTGCCGGCGATTTCGTCGAGAAGGGATTCGATGGCGAACGAAGCCATTGGCGCGCCCGGCGCGCGGTAGGCGGCAGCCTTGGGACGGTTCACCACCACATCATAGCAGTCGAGAACCACGTTCGGGCAGTCATAGGGAGCCATGCCGCACACGGCTCCGTAGCTCACCGGCGAACCCGGGAATGCGCCTCCCTGGTACCTGAAGGAGGCATCGCAGGCCGTGATCCGGCCATCGCGGGTGGCGCCGATCCTGGCCGTGATGCTCGTCGAAGACGTGGGACCGGACGCCCGGAAGACCTCGTCGCGGCTCATCGTCATCTTGACCGGACGGCCGGACTTGCGCGACAGGAGAAGGGCTACGGGCTCGAGAAAGACGGTGGTCTTGCCGCCGAAGCCTCCGCCGATCTCCGAGGATGTCACGCGCAGGTTCGCGAGATCCATGCCCAGGATGTTGGCGCACATGTCGCGCACGGAGAAGTGACCCTGGGTGCAGCACCACAACTCGGCGACGCCGTCCTCGGAAGCCGAAGCCACGCAGGCATGGGGCTCGATGTAGCCCTGATGCGCAGCCTCGGTCCTGAATGTCTGCTCGACGATGACATCGGCAGCGGCGAATCCGGCTTCGATGTCGCCCATGTCGATCCTGGTGTATTCGGCGATGTTGGACGGCTCTTCGGGCGCCGGATCCATGCCGGCCGTGATCATGTCCTCGTGCACCAGGGGCGCACCCGGTTTCATGGCCTCGTCGACATCCGTGACATGGGGAAGCACCTGCCAGGTGACGTCGATGAGCTTGAGCGCCTGACGGGCAACCGCCGTCGATGTCGCCGCCACGGCGGCAACCGCATGGCCCTCGTAGAGCGCCTTGTCCCGGGCCATGACGTTGCGGGCCACGTCCCAGACGTTCTCCTCGACCTCTCCCTTCACCGTTCCATCCTGGCCGATGCCCGGAAAGTCGTCGCGGGTGACGACCGCCTTGACGCCGGGAAGGGCTTCGGCCCTGGAGGTGTCAATGGCCAGGATGCGGGCGTGGGCATGGGGGCTGCGCAGCACCTTGCCGACAAGCATGCCGGCGCCGGCGAGATCTGCGCCGTAGAGCGCCCGGCCGGTGACCTTGTCGGTGCCGTCGGGGCGTGGCGGACGGGTTCCGACCTTGTCGAATGTCGTGCGGGTAGTGAATTCGAGTTCCATGGATCACTGTCCCCTCAGGTCTGCCGCGGTTTCCAGCACCGCGCGAATGATCTTGTCGTATCCGGTGCAGCGGCACAGGTTGCCGGCGAGCCAGTAGCGCACCTCGGTCTCGTCGGGATCGGGGTTTTCCTCCAGCAGGGCCTTCGCGGCAACGAGGAACCCCGGCGTGCAGACGCCGCACTGCAGCGCCCCGAGTTCGAGGAACTTCGTCTGCAGTGGATGGAGTTCCCCGGTTCCGGCCATGCCTTCGATGGTCTCGACCTCGCGGCCGTCCGCTTCCGCCGCCAGTACCAGGCAGGCGCACACCAGGCGGCCGTCGAGCATCACCGAACAGGCGCCGCAGTCACCCGATGCGCATCCTTCCTTCGATCCGGTGAGGCCGAGGCGTTCGCGCAAGGCATCGAGCAGGGTCTCCGTGGCATCGCACAGGAACTCCGCCGCATCGCCGTTCACGGTTGTCGTGACATGCTGAAGGCTCATGATCTATCTCCGGCTCGCGTGCCAGCGATGCGCGCCGCCCGGCGGGCGAGCACTCCAGCCACTTTCCTGCGGTAGGGTACGGTGCCGCGCTTGTCGTCGATCGGCCGCGCGGCCGCCGAGGCCGCCGCCTCGAGTGCCGCCAGGGCCTCGTCATCGAGAGACGTTCCGATGATGGCCGCGGCGCCGTCCTCCACCACCAGCGCCCGGGGGCCAACGGCGCCCAGCACCACCTTCGCGGCAGTGCAGCGACCGCCGTCATCCAGCGTCAGGCTGACCGCAGCGCCGACCACGGCAATGTCCATCTCGGTTCGCGGAATGAGCCTGAGATAGGCGTCCGCGGACCCCGCCGGAGCCTCCGGAAGGAAGACTGACGTCACCACCTCGCCCGGAGCGAGCGAGGTGACTCCGGGACCGGTCGCCACATCGCCGACCGGAACGTCGCGTTCCCGCCCGTCCGGTACGGCAATGCGTGCCAGGGCGCCCGCCGCCATCATCGCCGGCACGCTGTCGGCCGCCGGCGAGGCGTTGCAGAGATTGCCGACCATGGTGGCGCGGCCCTGGATCTGCGTCGAACCGATCAGCTCCACGGCCTCGACAACGCCAGGCCATTGACGGCGCACGCCGTCATGGTGCGACAGGACCGCTCCCGGGACCGCGGCGCTGATGCGCCAGCCGCCGTCCTCGGCGACGATATCCTCCATCCCCGGGATGCGCTTGATGTCGACGACAAGGTCCGGCTCCACCAGACCGGAACGCAGGGCGACGAGAAGATCGGTGCCGCCGGCAAGAACCCGCGCTGCGCCCTGGCACGATGCCAGCATTCCGGTGGCATCAGCGAGTGTTCGCGGTGCTTCATACCGCATGTCAGACCGTCTCCCTCGTCTTCAGATCAGGGGGGATCATTCCAGAGAAGGGGACAACTCGGCAACTCATCAATTGTCGCGGCACGCCCGGAACGTGGTTTTGTCCCGCGCAGCCCCTTCGCTTGCGACACTTGACCCGGAGCCGGTCGGCGGGTGAGAAAGACCGCGCACTCCAGGATGACCGGACCAGAACCATGACGAGCATCTACGGCCAGACCATCAAGCTCTTCGGCTCCCAGCCTGAGCCTGCCTTTGAAAGCGAAGCCGGGCAGACCGCCGTGTGGGGCCGGCAATGGGGATGCGACAATGATGTCGGTACCCTGCGCGTCTGCCTCATGCACCGTCCCGGGCCCGAGATGGAAATCGTCGACCGCAACCGGCGGATCGAGGAGATCGGTTCGTTCGGGGACCTCGACAAGGGCTGGTACTTCCAGAGCGACACGGTTCCCGACTGGGACGAGTTCCGCGCACAGCACGACGGTCTGGTCCGCACGTTGCAGAACGAGGGTGTCGAAGTGGTCTTTCTGGACAGCATCGAACCCGATGGCCTGAAGTCCATCTATACCCGCGATTCGTCGTTCGCCATCAAGGGAGGCAGCGTGATCTGCCGTCTGGCGCGCTCGATCCGCCGCGGCGAGGAGGCCCATGTCACGAAGACGATCGCCAATCTTGGCATGCCGGTCCTGCGCACCATCCACGGCACGGGCATGGTGGAGGGCGGCAGTTTCGCCTGGCTCAATCACCGCACGGCCGTCATCGGCCGGTCCATCTGCGTCAACGAGGAGGGCGCGCGCCAGCTCGAGGAAGTGCTGGCCTGGCAAGGCGTCGAATTGCTGCGCGTCGATCTCACCGGCTATTCGATCCACATCGACGGCGCCATGACGATGATCGACGTCGACGTCGCCATCATCGATCCCGACATGCTTCCCTATGCCTTTCTCGAGAAACTGAAGGAGCTCGGCATCCGCACCGTCGAGATCACGGCCCAGGACGACCACTCCATCATCAACTGCCTTGCAGTCCGGCCCGGCCGTGTCGTCATGCCGCGCGGCATCTCCAACCGGACAGCTGACGTTCTCGCCTCGATGAACATCGAGATCATCGAGATCGACTACGACAAGGTCTATCTCAACGGTGGCGGCATCCACTGTTCCACCTGCCCGCTGATCCGCGATTCCGTCCACTGACGCCACCACCTTCCGGACTCCACCCGGAGATAAAGGAGACACCCATGACACGTGCCGTGCGCATCCACAGGACCGGCGGTCCCGAGGTCCTGACCCTCGAGACGGTCGACGCCGGTCAGCCGGGGGCGGGCGAGGTCCTGGTCCGCCAGACCGCGATCGGCCTCAACTTCATCGACACCTATCAGCGTTCCGGCCTCTATCCCCTCGCCTTGCCGGCGACTCTGGGAATGGAGGCCGCAGGCGTCGTCGAGGCGCTCGGTTCCGGCGTCGCGGACTTTGGCGTCGGTGACAGGGTCGCCTACCCGATGACCGCCGGTGCCTACGCCGGCGAGCGCATCATGCCGGCAGACCGCCTGGTCCGGATCCCCGACGGCGTGTCGGACGAGATCGCCGCCGCCATGATGCTGAAGGGCATGACGGTGGAGTACCTGCTCATGCGGACATTCCCTGTCCAGGAAGGGCAGACCATTCTCTTTCACGCTGCTGCGGGCGGTGTCGGTCTCATCGCCTGCCAGTGGGCGAGGGCGCTGGGCGTCCGGGTGATCGGAACCGTGTCGACCGGGGAAAAGGCCGCTCTCGCATCCGCCCACGGGTGCGACCATCCGATCGTCACGTCCAGCGAGGACATTGCCGAAAGGGTGATGGACATCACCGGCGGAAAAGGCGTTCCGGTCGTCTATGATTCGATCGGCAGGGACACCTTCGATGCGTCGCTTGCGGTCCTGGCGCCACGCGGCACCCTGGTCTCCTTCGGTCAGTCCTCAGGCCCGGTCGAGAGTTTCAATCCGGCGCGCCTCGCCGCCGGCGGTTCGCTCTACTACACGCGGCCCGGCCTCGCCAACTACATTGCCAGCCGCGAAGACCTCGATCTTTCGGCAGAGCGCCTCTTCTCCATGGTCGGCTCGGGCAAGGTGCAGATCGAGATCAACCAGAGGTACGCGCTCGACGATGTCGAGCGCGCCCATCGCGATCTCGAGGGCCGTCGGACGACGGGCTCGACGGTCCTCCTCCCGTGAGCGCAACCACAAGGGCCGTGCGCCTTGCGCGCTGTGGCGGCCCAGAGGTCCTGGAATTCTCCGACATCGCCCTTGATCCTCCCGGCGCCGGCGAGGTGCGGGTGCGCAACACCGCAATTGCGCTCAACTTCTACGACATCTACGAGCGCAGGGGCCTCTATCCCATCGACCTTCCCGTCACGCCCGGCTCGGAGTCGGCGGGCGTGGTGGAGGCGCTCGGCGCCGGTGTCGGGCATCTCGTCGAAGGCGATCGTGTCGCCGTCCTCACCGGTCCGGGGAACTGTGCCGGGGTGATGAACGCCGATGCGTCCCGAGTGGTGCGGCTGCCAGAGGACATCGACGAGACCGTTGCCGCCGCCATGATGACCAAGGCGATGACGGTCGAGTGCCTGCTGGAGCGCTGCGTTCCCGTGCGCCGCGGCCAGACCATCGTTTTCCATGCGGCGGCAGGCGGCGTCGGCCTCATTGCCTGCCAGTGGGCGAGAGCGTTGGGCGCCCGGGTGATCGGCACGGTCTCAACTGAGGCCAAGGCGCGTCTCGCACGCATGAACGGCTGTCATGTCCCCGTCGTGTGGGGAAAGGACACGCTCGAAGACGTGGTGAGGGACGAGACCGGAGGCGAGGGCGTTCCGGTGGTGTTCGATTCGATTGGCCGGACGACCTTCGAATCCAGCCTCGCGTGCCTCGCCCGGCGCGGCACCCTTGTCTCGTTCGGTCAATCCTCGGGCGAGCCGGAACCCTTCCGCGTGCTGCTGCTCGCGGCCAGGGGGTCGATCTTCGTGACCCGGCCGATACTCGACGACTACACGGCAACGCGCCTCGAACTCGAAGCCAGCGCCCGGCGCGTCTTCGACATGGTGGGAACCGGAAAGGTGAAGGTCACCATCGGACAGTCCTTCGACCTTGCCGACATCGCAAAGGCCCACGAGCTCATGGAGGAGCGACGCACGACCGGATCCACCGTCCTCATCCCCTGACGCCGGGGGGAGAATCTGCGGCCAGCCGGGCGTGACGCCAGGCACCCGGCCTGAAGCATGCCGCCCAAGGTCGCGGGCGGTTCGAGACCACGGACGGATATGTCGGCACAGGACGCCGCTTTCGCGTTCGGCGCAGTCCTCGAGGCACTCTCGGGGCGCGATTTCTCCGGCGCTGATCGATGCTGCCGGCCGGCGGCGGTTCGATGAACGCCGCCTTCACCGATATCGTCAACTTCGACCGGCGAGAACCAAACTCGACCCGCGCAGTGACGCTCAAGGACATTCCTGTCGCCGAAGGCGGCACCTACCGGAAGGGCGGGGCCACCGTATCCTCGGGGCGCTCTACTGCCCCGACCATGCCGAGGCGGCGGGCATCTTCGAGAGCCTGAACATCGCAGGTGCGTTCGGCGCCAGGCGTGAGGCAACAACCTTTGCCGTCGAACAAGACATGGTGCGCCGCGTCACCGCAGCTCCCCGGCGTGGCACCAAGGAGGCAAACAATGGGGATTACAAGGCGCTGGGCCAGCCGGAGTTCGACGGTGTCCACCATCGGTGAAGCGCGGCGTCAGGCACGGACAGTCTCCGGAGCGTGCAAGACCGGGAACTTCACCGACCGGGCGACAAAGCACATTGCATTGGCCTGTTCGTGCAGCCGTTCCGCCGCTGTCGAGTCGCTGTCGCCGGCGATCGTCACACGTGGCCGGAGCGTGACTTTCACGAACTCGCCGGCACCGTCGGCGTGGGTCTGCATCGTGCCCTCGGCCCGGTCCTCGTAGGCCGTGACGACGACGCCGGCGCTCGCGCAAAGGTGCAGGTACCAGAGCATGTGACAGGCCGAGAGCGCCGCCACCAGCATGTCCTCCGGATTGTGCCGGGCGGCATCGCCCAGATAGACCGGATCGGCCGAGCCTCGGAGGACCGGCTTGCCCGGGCAGGCGATGTCGTGCTCCCGGCCGTAGCCCCGGTAGCGGCGCGTGCCCTCGCCCCGGTTGCCGGTCCAGGTTACCGTCGCCGTGTAGGTGTGTTCCCTTGCCATGCGTCCCTGCGCTGCTCCCGGACTCCAGGCCCAGGTGCCCAGCATGTCCGGGCTACGGATGCGCCCGGTAGCCGGTGTCTTCGGCCTCGCCGGCCCGCGTCTCCGGCTTGTCTCCGGCATAGGCGTCGAGCTCGATCACGTTGCGGTCGGGGTCGCGGATGAAGACGGCCTTGAGGTCCCTGAACGAGAACTGGCCGCTCAGCGGGATACCGTTCTCCGCGAGGAACCGCTTGGCGGCGTCGAGGGAGGCCACCTTGAACGAGACGTGGGTGATGCCCGGGTATTTCTCGTCCACGTCCATCAGGATGTTCCTGTCGCCCGGCGTATTGGCCGGACCCAGCAGGTTGAGCACGACGCCCGAGGGATGCTGCATGATGATCGGGTGGCCCTTCTCGAAACCCGTGTCGGAAAGGGTCTCGAAGCCGAGGCGTTCGTAGAACGCGACGGACACCGCCCTGTCGCTGACCCGGATGCCGATATGGTCCACCTTCTCGATATCGAGCATGTTCGGGGCGCTCCCATGGTGCCGGGCGGTCGGGCCGACAAGGTAGTGTCCCGGATTCGCAACCGCAAGATCCAGAGCGGCGGGCGCGGTTCGAAGAAAGTCGCCACGTCTGGACGGCGGCTGCATCCCGTTCGATGACGGTCCGATCGGTCGCTCACGGCTGGATGAGCGGCGCCAGGGGGCCTCGACCGAGTGTCGCGTCGGACATGGCGCCCTTGACGTTGCGCAGAGTGTCTCCGAGTTCGGAAATGGAAGCCATCTCGAAGGGCCTGACGATCTCGTCGATGGATTCGTGGAACTCTTTCAGACGTGGCGGCGGCGGTCGCGCCGTGATTCGAACTGCCCCGGCGATGGCGACGGCGAGAGTCGCAAGCGTCGCCTCGACAGCGTCCCACGCCTCCAGATGTCGCTCGAAGGCCAGGAAGACGGGGGCGGCCACATCGGAATGGCCGCCGCCCGGATCTTCCAGGCCGATGGTCAGGACCGCGGGGGCGGCCGCCTGTCGCGCGCGCTCCGCATGGCTTGTTTGCGACCAGGCGAGAAACTCCGTCCCGACCACGCCGGAGTCGTCGGGAACGAGAAGTTTCGGCAACCCGAACGGCGCACCGTCGAGGAGCCCGGCGGTGAGCTTGGTCGCGAGGGCGCGCATGTCTGCGGCTGTAGCATTCAGAATGTCGATGGCCCGGCTGGCTTGGTGGTTGTGAAAGCCGCCGGAGGAAATGGCGCGCCCGTGGGGATGAGCCGCATCGGGAGGCAGATAGGTCGGATTGTGCGCGACGGACCGGAACGACTGCAGGGCGGTCTCCCTGGCGTCGTGCACCGCCCTGGCCGCCGTTCCCAGCACCGCCGGCATGATGCGCCAGCTCACCGGCGCCTGGTGGGGCAGCCGGCCGCTCTGCGGGACACCCGACAGATGCTCGTTCAGGCGGGACAGGAAACCGCGCTGGTGCGGGTCCGCCGTGATGTCGAGCAGCGCCGGATCGTAGGCATCCAGCGGCGCTGCGACAGCTTCGATCGCCAGGGCGAACACGCGTTCGCAAAGTGCGAGGCGCCGGGAGGCTGTCAGCGCCGCATGCGTGACGAACCCCGTCGCGCAGGGAGAGCCGTTGTAGAGCGACATGAATTCGCCAGCGGCCAGGTCGACTTCCGAAAGGTGGGGATAGAGCCAGCTCAGGGGCATGACTTCGCCAGGTCCGGTCGCCGCGTCGAGCGGCATCCCTGGAATGGGCCGAGAAAGCAGGGTCACGACCCATTCGGCGGTTTCCAGGCGGACCCGGCCATGTCCCTCGATATAGCCGGCAGCGCGCGCCAGGAGCACCAGGCGCACGGCATGTTCGGGCACCCACTTGTTCCCGCCCCCGAATGCCCTGGGCGCGAAGAGGTTTTGCGACTTGGCCAACCGCTCCTGCTTGTCGGGTGAAAGACGTCCTTTGGCCCGTGCACCGGGCGCGGCCGTCGATCCATAGACGAACCCGGCACTCCCGGAGGCCAGGAGGCGTTCGAACGCCTGCCTGCACTCGTCGATGCGGGCCCTGGCGCGGTCGGATAGGGCCGCTTCGGCGTTCTCGAAACCGACACGCCATGCATCCTGCAGCGTGATGTCCGACAATCTGTCCAGGATTACGGGCATTGCGTGGGCCCTCGTTGTGCTGGCGCCTGTCCTTGCCGGGCGCTGCTCGATCACCGGTCGATGCTCGCTGCCTCGCTGCATCCTTTCGTACGTCCCGGCCATCCACTGACAACCTCCGGTGCGGATGGATCCGGCGACGGCCCCTCCCCGGTTCGGCAGGGGACCTGCGCCGGGAGGCATAACCCGTTCCAGACTGCGATGGAACCCGCCGACCGCCAACACGCTGCCGCCCGGGATTGTTAACTCAACACCGATTGTAGCGGATTCAGGGAGACTGAACCCCGATCTCGGATCGTGAAAGAATGGGCGTTCTTGCCAACAAATCCCCTGACTTGATTTCAGGGATGCCGCCTACCATGGGCGATCCTTGAGTTACCCCACTGGGATGGGTTTGCAACCCACCCATGCGGGTCGAAATCGATCTCGCTCGAAAACCGGCATGATCTCCACCCGGTAGCTTTCATCTTCCTGGATGAATGCCTGTAAACCTGGCGGAGGATCTTGGATCATTTCGGATGCCTCTGCACATCGCATCCTTTCAGATCTGTCGGCATTCGCGGGTTACGACGACAGGATCGGCTACCGCATCCTGGCGGCGGGCGGCGCTCGATGGTCCGTCGGCATCGACCGACCGCGGCATCAATAGAGTCTGTGCTGCTCGGCGTTCTTCATGTACGCATCGGCCTCGGCCGCCGTCTCCTTGAGCTTCGCCTGGGCCACGATCGCCGCACCGAAACTCTGCATGCCGGAGGTGTCCGGCCATGCCTCGGGCTTCCACAGGTTCGAGCGAACCATGCACTTCGTGCAATGGAAGAAGGCGCGTTTCACATGAACGACCATGACGAGACGGGGCACCTTGCCCTGTTCGGTCATGGAGCGGCGCAGGGCCTCGTCGGCCACGATCTCGGCGCGACCGGCCACCCTCAGCGTGTCCTTGCGCCCGGGAACCAGGAAGATGAGAGCTACCCTGGGGTTCTCGAGTGCATTGAGGAAGGTATCCATGCGGGCGTTGCCCGGGCGGTCGGGGATGGCGAGGGTCGCCCGATCGATGACCCTCACGAATCCGGCGGGATCGCCCTTCGGCGAGACATCGACGTCGCGTGGACCGCCTCCCGAACCGATGACGAAGAACGGCGCGTGACGGATGAAATCGATGCAGTACTCATCAAGGTGATCGATCACCTTGGTGACCGCAGCCGGATAGACATCGCCCACGATCTCCCGCAGTTCATCTATCGTCGTCACGACGTCACTGAAACGTCCGGACTTCTCCATCGATCCTGACTCCACGGCCGTGGCGATGCTCCCGGACAGTAGCCGGGGATACGGCTTGCGGCAATGCGCTGGCTATCTTGCCTATGCCGTCCGGGATGAACGACCTCTCAATCACCGAGTATCCCAGTCGAATGTGATTTCGGTTGTTCCGTTCGTCAGAAAATGTGAACCCGCCCGTCTCGAAGAACACACCTTCGGGTTCGACCAACTCTCGGAGAATCCCTGCATCGGAGTCCGCCGGCAATTTCAGCCATACAATGGCGCCACCATATTCCGGTTTCTCCGATGCGCCGGGAAAGTGACGCTCAAGAGACTCATGCATCACGTCACATCGCTGCTTGTAGATCTTCGTCAGCTTTGCAACGTATCGATCGAAGTATCCCCTCTGGAGAAACAGCGCCACGCTTCTTTGATTGTTGACGGGAGGATGTCGCAGCATGTGATGGCGAAGGGCTCTCGCTTCCCGTATGAATTCGCGATCGGCAACCAGGTAGCCCATGCGCAAGCCCGGCAACAGCGACTTTGACAGTCCGCCTGCGTAAATGACATTGCCCCAGCGATCGAGGCTCTTCAGGGCCGGTGGCGGCGTCATGTTGAAACTGATGTCCGCCTCGTAGTCGTCCTCGATGACGAATTGGCCGTTTTTCTTTGTGAACTCCAGCAATTCGTGCTTGCGCATGAGCGGCATCGTCACCGTGGTTGGAAACTGGTGACTGGGAGTCACGAAGAGACACCTGCAACGACCCACATCGCCGGACAGGACCAGGCCCTCCCGGTCGATCGGGAGTCGTTGCACGCCGATGCCCTCGATCCGAGCCATGTTGATGACGTCCGGATAGCCGGGATCTTCAACACCCAGGGTATCGCCCGGTGTCAACAGCAACTTGACCGCCAGATAAATCGCCTGCTGGCCCCCAACCGTCACGAGGACCTCATCCGGGTGCGCCACGATTCCCCGTTTGGCAAGGACGCGCTGAATCAGTTGCTCGATCAGCATTTCGTCGTCGATCGCCGAGTAGTCCGTCGCCCAATGTGCAACTTCGACGACATTGACGGAATCGCGCACGCATTCGCGCCAGCTCGTAATGGGGAAGAGCGATGGATCGATAAGCCCGCATACGAACGGGTATCGATAACGGACCAGACAGTCTGAGGGCTTGACGACACGCTGAAGGTTGAAACTGCGGCCGGCGAAAAACTCCCGGTAATCTATTTTGCTCGGTGCCGCGGCGACATCCGCAAACTCATGGTGTTGGAACGCATGGTTTGAATCCGTCAGGGCATCCGGATTGACGAAGAAGCCGGATCGCTGTCTGGCCTGAACGAATCCATCATGCTTGAGGGCCTCGTAGGCGAGCGCGACTGTTGTCACGCTCACTTTCAATTCAGCCGAAAGCTGGCGAATTGACGGAAGCGGATGATGCACGGGGTACTGTCGATTAACGATACCGATCGCGAGCTGTCGCCGGATTTGCTTCTGGAGACTCTCCGTGGCCTCCCGGTCGATCACAATCATGTTCTCATACATCTTGGAGGCTTTCCCGGTCGGCGACGCCTTGCACTGAGCCTGTCTCGCGATCCGTCCGGCCCGACGCGCGTTTTGGACTTACCTGTGCCGGGCAGGAACGGGCTGCGCGTCGTCAGGGCAATCGCGTTGCGGTCCTGCAGGGTACTCTTCCTCAGCCGTTGGCATGCCGGTTTGCTGCGAGGGTTCGTCGACCGTGTGTGTCGTTGAACACTGCCTGAATTTCAATCTCTGTATGTAGAACCTTTCTCATCTGTAGATACGAGCGGGCTCTGACCCGCCATAGGCTTCCTCGCGACGGCAACCGAAAACTACGCGTGGGAGCGGAAGTGCGCAGCGACAAGCAATACCTCGGGATCGAGCGCTCGTTGCAACGGGCCTGGGCGAAGGGAGCCGGGCTGATCGACGAGGAGTTCGAGCGTCCGATGATCGCGGTTGTCAACACGTATCAGGATTTCTCGCCCGAGAACGTCCACCTGCGGCAGGTTGGCGATGCGGTCAAGGCGGGCGTTCGCATGGCGGGCGGGACACCGTGCGAGTTCAACGCCTTCCACGTCACCGACAGCGAGACCTTCGCCTCGGTCGGCATGCACTATGTGTTGCCAAGCCGCGATCTTGTGGCCGACATGATCGAACTCATGGTCGAAGGCCATCGCTTCGATGCCATGGTTCTGATCGGCTCGGGCGACAAGGTCATGCCCGGCATGGTGATGGCGGCGGCACGCCTCGATCTGCCCGCCATCATGCTCTATGGCGGGCCGACCAGGGCGGGAACGTACAAGGCGCGCAAGGTCTTCCTTGAGACCGTCTATGACGGAGTGGGCGAGCATCTTCTCGGAAAGCTCGCAAGAGAGGATCTCAAGGGTCTCGAAGACAATCACTTCCCCTTTGCCGGCGCGTGCGACACCGCGACATCGGGAAACACCGCCGGCATCTACACCGAGGCTCTCGGTCTGGCGCTGCCTCATAGCGGAACCCTGCCGGCCGGAAGCAACTACCAGCTTCGTGCCGCCAAATACACCGGCATGCGGATCATGCGGCTGATCGAGGAAGACCTGCGTCCCTCCAGGATTCTGACTCAGGAGGCCTTCGAGAACGCCATGCGCGTCGGAATGGCCGTCGGCGGCTCCACGAACATGGTGCTTCACATGATTGCGCTGGCGAAGGAGGCCGGCGTGGAGGTGAACCTCGACGCCTGGGACCGGCTCAGTCGCGACACCCCGACCCTGGTAGAGCTCGCGCCATCGGGGCCTTGGGGTGTGACCGAACTCGGCGACGCGGGCGGCGTCCCCGCCGTTCTGAAGGCGCTGGGCGACCTCATTCATCCGATGACCTCGACCGTCAGTGGTCAGACGATCGGGGAATTGGTCGAGAATGCCGAGATAGGAAACTCCGACTGTATTCACACACGGAACGATCCCGTCGCGCCGGAAGGTTCGATCTACATCCTCAAGGGCAGTCTCGCGCCAGGTGGTGCGGTGGTCAAAGCGTCCGGCGTAGCCCGGGAGATGTGGAATTCCGTCCTTCCCGCGCGTGTCTTCGAAGACGAGGAGGGCGCGATCGACGCGGTGCGCGGAAACGCCATCCAACCCGGCACATGCATCGTCATTCGAAACGAGGGAACACGGGGCGGTCCGGGCATGCGCGAGATGCTTGGCGCGACGTCCGCATTGATCGGAGCCGGACTTGGGAACAGTTGCGCCCTGGTGACCGACGGTCGGTTCTCAGGCGCTACACACGGGCCGGCGATTGGATACGTAACGCCGGAAGCGGCGCGCGGCGGACCGATTGCATTGGTGAAGGATGGCGATCCAGTCCGGATCGACCTGCCGAGCCGCACGCTGGGTCTCGACGTGGCGACGGAGGTGCTTGCCGAGCGTCAGCGCCGGTACTCGCCACGGCCACCCAGAATCGGGCGCGGCTATCTCAAGCACTACGCAGAGCATGTGGCCCCTGCATCCGAGGGAGCGGTGATGCCCCGATAGGTCATGGACGAAGCAACCAGGAATACAACCGGTCACTCCCCGCATCGTTCGGGTCAGGTCGCAGGAGAAACCGGATCCTGCAATGGTCACTCGAGCAAGACTGTCACCAACGCGGCATCAACCGGTATCCGGATCGATCGAAAGCGCCTCAAGTCTCTCTCGCGCCGGAGCGACTGGCCGGGGTTGGCCTATCTCGGCGCGTGGGCAGGGTTGCTCATCGCGACCGGATGTCTCGTCTGGTTCGCGTTGGGAACCCCCTACGTCTGGCCGGCAATGTTCGTCTACGGCGTCGTCTTGACGGTTCCGGCCTACTCGCTCAGCCACGAGACGGCTCACGGCACGGCGTTTCGCACGCGCTGGCTCAACGAAACCGTCTTCTGGGTCACATCGCTTCTCTACGGCGAGGAGCCGCTGCATCGGCGTTACACCCACACCAATCACCACACGCATACCTGGTACGTGGGCCTCGACAGCCAGATGCCCTTCGACACGCCGCTGACTTTCTGGGGCTGGCTCTACGACATCAGCGGCGCGTCGCTACACAGATTCCAGTTCCGTGTCCTTCGCCAGATCGCGACGAAACGATTCACGCCACTGATGCTCAGTGTGTCGCCGAAGGCGGAATTGCCGAAGATGACCCGCAACGCACGCCTGTTCTGCCTCATCTATCTGGGGGTCATCGTCCTGATCGCGACCGGCATCGGGTGGCCTCTTCTGTGGTTCTACGTGCTGCCGCGACTCATTGGCGGCCCGATCATGCTGATGTTCAACATCATCCAGCATGCGGAGATGCAGGAGAACTCGCCCTCAATCATCGATAGCACACGGACGTTTCGGACCGACCGGGTGGGACGGTTCCTCTATCTGAACATGAACAATCATGTCGAGCACCACCTCTATCCGCAGGTGCCGTTCTATTCGCTCCCAGAACTCCACAAGGAAGTCGCCGATCGAACGCCAGAGCCGGATCCGGGCTTCTGGCGCACAAATCTCGACCTCTTCTCGGTCGTACTTCGCCGTTCACTGGGGCGCAGCACCAAGGCCGCATGGATCCGTCAGGCGCCGCACATGGTGGGCGATGGAGGGACGCAACCGAAGATCGCAAGGGCGACGATGCAGTGATTCGAAAGCGCATCTACACCTACGGGGGTGCACCGGCCCGGCGCAATTTCACAGTGGCGGATCTCGTCGCACTCAAGGGCAAAGCCACGCTCTGTCAAACCTGTCCGTCGAACGAAGAGGAAGCTGCCGCCTGTGAGGAGGCCGGTATCGACGTGCTGAACACGTCGGACGCTGACCTTCCCGCGGTGCGCTCCGGTGCCCCCGAAACGTTCATCATTGCCGACCTGCCGATGACAGCGCATCAAACGCCGGACGACATCCTGCGCGCCGCCGTCAAGGCGGCCGAAACCGGCGCGGACGCGGTCTACACGCCGCGAAGTCTGAAGATGGTCGAGATGCTCGCCAATGAGGGGCTGGCCGTTCAGGGGCATCTCGGACTTGTGCCGAGGCTTTCGACGCGACGGGGCGGCCTTCGGATCGTCGGCAAGACAGCAGAGGAGGCGATTGCACTGGCGGAAGATTTTCGACGGCTTGAGGACGCCGGCGCTTACGGGGCGGAAGTCGAGTGCGTCGCGAACGAGGCGCTGGATGCGATCGGTCCGAGAACGGCGCTGGTCACGCATTCCATTGGCGCCGGTTCCGCGGGCGACATCATCTTCATGTTCCTCGTGGATATCTGCGGCGATTCCAGACGTCCTCCGAGGCACGCCAGGGCCTTTGCCGATCTTCGAGCCATCCGCAGACGTCTGGCCACTGAACGCCGACGGGCGCTCCAGGAGTATCGCCAGGCGGTCAAGACCGGCGGCTATCCCGACAACAAGACCTCGGTCTCGATGCTGCCCGGCGAGCACGAAAGGCTCGTTGAGGCACTCGAAGCACGTCAGATTTTCAGGCCCTGAGGAACAACCATGACCGACTGGGTGCATGCCTGCAGCTGCGACGACATCGAAAGCGACGACCTCGTCCGTTGGGACCACGGGAACCGCACCTTCGCGATCTACAACACCGGGAACGGTTTCTTCTGCACTGATGGCTTGTGCACGCACGAGGACGAGCACCTCGAGGCAGGTCTTCTGATGGGGCATGTCATCGAGTGCCCGCTGCACCAGGGCCGATTCGACATTCGCTCCGGCAAGGTCTTATCGCCGCCTCCCTGCATGGATCTCGGAACGTATCAGGTCAAGACGGAGGACGGTCAAGTATTTGTAAAGATTTAGTTTCTGGCGGCCAAAGTCGTTGGGAAACCAGTATTTGTACCAAGCAACAACGGGAGAGAGTTATGCCGAAATCAACTTCAAGATCCCTTCTGCACGGTCTGGTGGCGGCGGCATTCGTTGCCGGCGCTTCAGCCGTGCCGGCGAGCGCGGACGAGGAATTCATCCTTGCCCATGCCATGAACACTGATCACGTGTTCCACGCAATCTCCGAACGGTACATGTCCGAACTGGGAGATGAGAGCGGTATCACGATCAACTATCACCCGGGCGGTGACCTGGGAGACTGGACTTCATTGTTCGAGCAGTCGATGCAGGGCGTGATCCCGATGACCCTGACCTGGGCGTCGTCGGACTTCGATTCGCGCCTGGATCTGATTTATCTGGGTTACATCGTCTCGAACTGGACCGAGGCCAAGGAGCTCTATGGTCCGGGTGCCGGAATGCTGGATGTCTACAACGACATGCTGGGTGATCTCGGTCTGCATGCCGTCGGGATCATTCCGACTGACTTCGGCTCTGTCGTGATCCGGAAGGGCGTGGGCGAGCTTCCGCTCAATTTCCCCGATGATCCGGGCGGCATGAAAATCCGTGTGCCAGGTCTGGCGATCGCCGTCGACCGCTTCAACAATCTTGGCTTCGCGGCCGTGCCCATACCGCTTTCGGAGGTGCATACCGCGCTGCAGCTTGGAACGGTCGACGCACGTTCGTTCTCGACCGCGGTCGAGACCTACACGCTGCGCGATGTGCTCGAAGCCAACATTCTCACCAACGATTACTTCGAGGTCGCCTTCTGGCTGGTCAACAAGGCATGGTGGGACGGCCTTTCCGACGAGGTTCGCACTGCATTGCAGCATGCGGCGGACAACACCATTGAATGGTCCTGGCAAGAGGCCGAGCGCAAGAGCGAGGAATTCCTCCAGAAGGCGCGTGATGCCGGCATCAACGTGGTCGAGTTGAGTGACGAACAGATGAGCGCCGCAAAGCAGATCGTCTACGAGAACGAGTGGCCCGCGATGGAAGCCGTCGTTGGAAAGGACATCATGGACCAGATTCGGAACGTCGTGGGCATCGAGTAGCGCAACCCGCATGTTTCCCCAGGACCGGGTCCGGGCGCTTCGGCGCCCGGGCCGCTGACTGATCGAATCCACATGACAATGGACCGAAAGTCCAGGCAGCATCCACGGCCGCCCGTAGGCACGGCATCATTCATCTATGACGCCGAACTCAGCGAGCCCGAACCGCCTGCACACCTGACAGCCATACCCGAAGGTGAACTGAGAAGCGGATTGCGATGGCTCTTCACTGCCGAGGCGGTATTTGAGAGGTTTCTCTTTGTCTTCATCATCGCGTTCGGACTGTGCCTGGGCGCCCTGATGTTCGCCCAGGTCGTGTTGCGGTATGTCTTCGCTTCGCCGTTCGTGGGGATCGAGGAGCTTTCGCTGCTGTTTGGCGCCTGGTTCTATTTTCTTGGTGTCGCGTATGTCACGCGTAACGGCGAACACATCCATGGCGGAATCCTGACGTTGGTCGTGCGCAACCGGAACGTCATCCGCTGCGTTCGCCTGATCATGACCGTGCTGAGCATTTCGGCGTGTGCCGTCTTCGGTTACTTCGCGATCCGCTACGCGCTGTTCGAGATCCAGACGGGTCGGCTGAGTTCGTACATGCGCTGGCCAAAGGGATTGTGGTCGTCCTCGCTCATCGTCGGCTTTGCCGCGACGACGATCTACATGGTGCTTCAGGCGATCAACCAGTTTGTTGATCTGATGTCACGTCTGCGTGAATCCGGCTGAACGTCGCGATGGTGGTGTTTCTTGGATCCATCGCACTGATCGTCATCCTTCTCCTAGGAGAAATGCCGATCGCGTTCGCCTTCGGCATCGGTGCGCTCGTGTTCGGGCTCGCGTCCGGATCCGACGTATCCTTCCTCATACCCTTCGCCTATCAGACAACCTCGAGTTTCGCGTTGCTCGCTTTGCCGATGTTTGTGATGGCCGGCACGTTGATGGCCGAGGGAGGGATTTCCGACCGCCTTCTCAACTTCGTGAACGCCTTCGTCGGCAGACTCAAGGGTGGCCTAGGGGCCGTGACAATCGTGACCTGTGCCCTGTTCGGTGCGATTTCCGGATCCTCTTCCGCGGCCATCGCTGCCATCGGTCAGATCATGATTCCACGGATGGTCAAGGAGGGATACCCGCCGGGACACGCGACCGCGCTGGTAGCCTGTTCCTCGGTGCTGGCACTGATGATCCCTCCGTCCATTCCGATGATCGTGTTCGCCGTGACCGGAGGAATCTCCGTGGGCGCGGCATTTCTCTCGACCGTGGTGCCAGGCGTCATGCTGACAGTCATCTACGTCGTCCTGAACTTCCTGTTCCTGAGAAAGGTGGACACGATCGCGGTCGAGGAGAGAATTCCACTTGGAGCTGCGGTTCGCAGGATTGGAAAGACCGGCACCGAAGCGTTCTGGTCGCTGTTGCTGCCGATCATCATTCTTGGAACCATCTATTCCGGAATTGCGACGCCGACCGAGGCTGCGGCAATCGCGCTCGTCTATGCGGTTGGCGTCGGGTTCTTCATCTATCGGGGACTGACCCTGCGTACCTTGCCGTCGACGATCGCGCGTGCCGCCATCACGACCGGATCGATCATTGCGGTGCTGTTTTTCCTGTTTGTGATGAGCCGCGCCATGATTCTACAGCAGGTGCCGAAGGAGGTGGCGGACGCGCTCGTGGCGTTGGCGGAAGATCGCGTCGTCGTGCTCCTGATCATCAACGTGATCCTGCTCCTGATCGGAATGATTGTCGACGACGTCTCCGGCAGCGTGCTTGCAGCAATCGTCCTGCTGCCGGTGGCGACAGAGATCGGTGTCCATCCCATCCATTTCGCAGCTATCGTCGGCACCAATCTCGGTCTTGGGAACGTCTCGCCGCCCTGTGCGCCGATGCTCTTCATGGCTGCGGGCGTGAGCAAGCTCACGCTCGACAAGTATGTGGTTCCAACCATGAAGCTGTTGGCGCTGGGACACCTTCCAATGGTGTTGATCGTGACTTTCGTGCCGGAACTCTCGCTTGCCTTGCCCACACTGGTGCTTGGGATCGAATGAGCCCGGGCGCGAACGTTGTCACCAACTCACAATCAGTCGCGTCGCGCTGGGCGTCAAGGCATCCCAACCAATGCCGAACTCGCGTGAACGGCCTTGGCCGGGGCGATCAGGAATGGAACGAAGAATGAGTCGATTGTCGCGAATCGTGGTGATCGGCGGAGGACAGGCGGGGGGCGACGCCCTGGCAAGTCTTCGCCACCAGGGGTTCGACGGAGAGCTGTTCCTTGTGACCGCCGAGGATATGCCGCCTTACGAGCGGCCGCCGCTCTCCAAGCAGTATCTTGCGGGTCACTGCGATCGTGACCGGATGAGACTGCATTCCGACGCGTTCTATGTGGAGAACGCAATAGAACTCGTAACCGGCACCAGAGCCGCTTGCATTGATCCGGTTTCGCGAAGGGTCGAACTTGAGACAGGACGCTCTCTGGACTTTGACCGATTGCTTCTGGCGACCGGAAGTCGGGTGCGCAGGCTCGACATGATACCCGGATCTCAACTCGATCGCGTCTTCTATCTTCGCAGCATCGAGGACGCGGAGAGAATTCGGGCCGCAATGGACGACGCTGAGCGAATTGCAATTGTGGGAGGCGGATACGTCGGGCTTGAAGTCGCGTCGGTCGCTGTCGAGGCCGGTCTGAAAGCGACCGTGATTGAAGCGACGCCAAGCCTGCTTTCGCGTGTGGCTACAGGCAAACTCGCATCATTCTATGCGGACCTCCACCGAAAACGCGGCGTCGACGTCCGCCTGGGAACGATCGTCGTCGGCTTTCGAGGCAATGGCAGCGTCAAGTCGGTAGCGCTTTCGGACGGGGACGATGTTCCCACCGATCTCGTTGTGGTTGGAATCGGAATCGAGCCCGTGACGGATCTTGCCCTGATGGCGGGCATTGCGTGTGACAACGGCATCGCGGTTGACCGTGGATGTCGTACATCAGCTCTGGATGTCTTCGCCGCCGGGGATTGCGCGAGTTACCCGAATGTCTTCCTCGGTCGCCGGGTACGCCTGGAATCAGTCGCCAACGCAAGGGAACAGGGTCAGGTGGCCGCATCGACCATGCTCGGCATGGGGCGCAGATGCAGTGCGGTGCCATATTTCTGGTCGGACCAGTTTGATGTGAGGCTCCAGATGGCAGGCATCGCGAAGGGCGCGGATCAAACAATCGTCCGTGGGTGCGTCGGGGAAGGGTCGTTCATGGTGTTCTATCTGCGCGAGTCGGTATTGATCGGGGTAGACGCCGTCAACAGCATGCGCGAGTTCACGATCTGCCGACGTCTGGTTGAGCAACGGCGGCGCCCCGATCCGGCCGTGCTCGCGGACGTTTCGGCTTCTATCAAGACCTTGCTTTGATTGAGCCGCAGGCGCAGCTCAGCACGCGTGGTGGATAACAAGTTGCGCCGTCCTGGTGCTGCTGAAAGCGCCCGGGCACGAGGGGCGCGCGAGCCATCAGGTTTCGGGCCGCACGGCCGTTTCGTGCGACGCGGCAAGGGGAACCATCCTTGACTGCCGGATGATGCGGTCCCGGGTAATCAGGGGCACGTCGTGAACGATGCTGGTCGCGGCAATGATCTCGTCTTCCGGATCGCCCTTAAAATCGAGGCTTACGGACATCCTGGCGACATCCAGGTCGACTGGCCAGACGTGCAGGCCATTCAAAACACGGACAATCTGGCGGTCATCGAGGTCCATCTCCACCCGACCAAGCTGGACGAGCTTTGCAAGTTCCCACAACACGATCGCGGAAATCGACCACCTCGTCTCGCTCAATGCCTCACGCTCCCCGGACCGCAACGCGCCAGTGAGAGAGAAGATGAGGATGTGCGTGTCAAGATTGAGCATTCGCGTCCCAATCGAGCCCCGTGCCAAGGATATCGCCGCGAACAACAATCTTGTCGCGCAGACTGCCTATCAATTCGGCGTCCTGGCGCTCCAGCGGGAGCAGGCGGGCAACGGGCCTGCCGCGCTTGGTAATGATCAGGCCGTCGTTACCGAGATTGTCGAGGAGCGCCAGGCATTGTTCCTTGAACTTTGCCGCACCGATCACTTTCATTGCATCATCCTTTTCAATATAGTCAGATAATATGACTGGACACTTTTTGTGTCCAGTCATTCAGGACTTGTCGTCGATGCGCCTCACCCGGCACCGGTCCAGTCGCCGCGTACGCCTTTCTGCGGCAACGGCGTCAGTCCGCGCGAGGTCGCAGGCGCCCGGGCGCGTCCTCGACACCCGGGAAGCCGGGCTTCGGCCTGGCCGATATCGTCATGGAAGAGAGGTGCGCGACATGAGCGTCATGAGCGCAGCCAGATAGGATCCTTGACGTGTTCCAGGAGGAAGGCCTCGTGGCGGGCAATCTCTTCCGCCGTGGCCTCGTGGGGACGCGGAGGGCGGAACGTGCGAGGCGGGTCGCTGGATGCCGCGGTGAGGAGGGAGCTCTCGGGGCCGGCGAGGTCGAGGACTGACTGGCGGCCGCCCACCAGCTCGAGATAGACCTCCGCCAGCAGTCGTGCATCGACAAGGGCCCCGTGGGCCTCCTGGCGGGTCGAGGCGTCGATGCGGAAGCGCCTTGTCAGGGCATCGAGACTGTTCTGCTCGCCGGGATACTTCCGCCGCGCCAGGGTCAGGGTGTCGATGGCGCGGCCGGAATCGATCGGACCGAGACCGCATCGCTCGAGCTCGCTGTTGAGAAACGCCAGATCGAACTCGGCGTTGTGGATGACGAGGCGGCTGTCGGCCAGGAACTCCAGGAACTCTTCGGCCTTGTCCCGGAACGTGGGCTGTTCGGCCAGGAAGGCGGCTGTCAATCCGTGAACGGCGAGAGCCGCTTCCTCGCTGTCGCGTCCGGGATTGAGATAGGTGCTCCAGGAACGTCCCGTGGGAACGTGGTTCATGAGTTCGACACAGCCGATCTCGACGACGCGATGACCGGCCGCGTGATCGAGCCCTGTGGTTTCGGTGTCGAGGACGACTTCACGCATGGCTTTCCCGGTGCTTGAGGAGTGCGATGTAGACGGCGGCCAGCAGCCTTGCGTCAGACAGCGCGCGATGGGTGCGCCCGGGGACGATCTCGATGCCGAGGCGCTGTGCCAGGGCGCCAAGATCGTTGGCTCTTCCAGGAAAGGTGCTGCGCGCCATGCTGAGCGTGTCGACGGCCCTGGAGCCACGGATCGGCTCCATGCCTTCCAGAACCAGTTCGTTGTTGAGGAAGGCGAGATCGAACGCCGCATTGTGCATGACAAGGCGGCTGGAGGCGAGAAAGCCCATCAGGTCCTTCGCCCGCTCCCTGAACAGCGGCTGCTTTCTGAGGAAGGCATCGGGCAGGCGGTGGATGTCGAAGGCTTCGGCATGGTTGCAGCGCCGGGGATTGAGGAAGGTGTTCCATGTGCGCCCGGTTACCACCCGGTCCACGAGTTCGACACAGCCGATTTCGACGAGCCTGTGACCTTCCATGATGTCAAGGCCGGTGGTTTCCGTATCGAGAACGATCTCGCGCATGACGATCGAGGGGCCAGAGGCCGTGATCCTATCCCGACGGCACCCGGAAATCGACACGCTCGGGGCCCGCTCATCAACAGGCGCCGTTGAACCGGATCCTATGGTGGCCAGATTCTCCCCTGGCGGACCGAGAGATGGCGCCACAGGCTGATGACGCGGGCCCGGGTATGGCCCAAGGCGAGGCCGGTACTCACGACATGGTCCGCCCGGCGCAGCTTTTTCCGGTCCGGCATCCGGCGGCGACAGCGGACTATCCCATGCTGATCGAACCTGTCAGACCGAGCACATCCTTGCAGCACGGGTTCAGGGAATCTGACCCCATGCAGTCACGGGATGACCGAAGCCGCCACACCTGCTTGTCAGGCGTCCGATTGCCGGGTAGAATTCGGAACATGAGCAATCTCCAAATTCAATCCGTTCGTCCGCCATTCAATGAGCCGAACCTCGCATCTGCAGCCATCGCGGCGTTGAGCCGGGCCGACGCGATGGGCTTGCTACGGCGGCAAATCACGTGCCTCGACGACTCCGCCATGCAGGAGCTCAAGCAGAGCCTGGCCGAGGCAGGCATTGGCCGAACGCTGCTCGCAAGTCTGCATGCCCAGCCGCGCTTCGATCCGGTTCGGTTTTCGGCCCTGTTGAGGCAGATCAGCGAGGCACTGGACCAGTCGCCTGCACCCGCGCACGAGTGGCGCGCTCTGCAGGGTGTCCTGGGACTGGACTTGCTCACCCGTCTTTTGGGCGTCTCGCATTCCAGTGCACGACGCTACCTGTCGGGTAGCCGCGACACGCCTGACTCAATCGCCGGGCGACTGCATTTCGTTGCCCTTGTCGTTGGCGACCTCGCGGGGGCCTACAACGATATCGGCGTTCGGCGCTGGTTCGACCGCGAGCGCAGCCGGCTCGACGGCAAGACGCCCGCACAGACGCTCGGTGAGAGCTGGACGCCCGATGACGACGGTCCGAGCCGGGTCCGGGAACTCTCCCGCGCACTTGCTTCGTCGCCGGTTACATGATCGCATTTCGACACGCGGATCCTCGTTTTCCCTTCTTGCGCGAAGATTCTTCACAGCCCGCTGGTCGATGGAATGCTGCAAACGAGCTGACCCACTACTTCTGCGATACGCCTGATGGCGCGTGGGCAGAGTTCCTGCGCCACGAAGAGATCCACGATCCACGGGATGTCCTCACCATTCGCCGCGCACTTTGGGCCGTGGAGATCGGTGAGCCGCCGACGCTGGAGCCTGACCTTCCTGGTGACATTCTGACCGGGGGTCCGGAGAGTTGGCACGCATGCAGGCAGTTCGCTCAATCGTATCGGAACGAAACCACTGGCATCGCCGCACCTTCGGCCGCTCTGCACCGAGGCGAAGCCCGCGGTTGGCGAGTCGATGGCGGTGTCACGCCCGGTCTCGTCCGCGACAGCCTGGTCTTTGCACTGTTCGGTCCCCGGCCCGATCTGGTCGGTTGGGCCGCGACCATCGAAGGCCGGCCAAGCGACGACTTGCTTGCCGTCGTTCGCCACTTCTGATTGCCTGGACGCATCGAAGGCTTCGGCCCCCGCTCATCAACAGGCACCGTCGAACCGGATCCTATGGTGGCCAGATTCTCCCCTGGCGGACCGAGAGATCGCGCCACAGGCTGATGACGCGGGTCCGGGTATGGCCCTTGGCGAGGCCGGTCATCACGACATGGTCCGCCCGGCGCAGCTTTTCCCGGTCCGGCATCTGGCGGCGACGGATGTCCTCGAGGATCGTCCGGGTCATGCCGGGACGGCGCAGCACCCGCGCGGCCTGGATGAACGGCGGCGCATGGACCACGCAGGTGGCATCGACCCGCGATTCGCCGCCGGTCTCGAAGAGCAGCGGCACGTCGAACACCACGAGGCGTCGGCCGATCCGGGTGGCTCGCCTCAAGAAGCGGGCCTGATCCCGGCGCACCAGGGGATGGACCAGCGATTCGAGGTGGGCAAGCAATCCGGCATCTCCGATGACACGGGCGCCAAGGCGCTGGCGGTCGATGCGGGCTCCCCTTCCTTCACCGGTCACCACACCGGGAAAGGCGCTGCCGACAGGCCCGACGGCGGCGCCGCCTGGACCGTAGAGCCGGTGCACGCACAGATCGGCATCGTGGATGAGGGCGCCACAACGGGCGAACATGCCGGCAACGGCGGACTTTCCCATGCCGATCGAACCTGTCAGGCCGAGCACGAACACCGTTTCACGCACCTCCGGTGCCAAGCACCTGCTATTACGCCCTGTTATCTCTCTCGATTCTGCAATTGCAGGGGAATTCTCAAGTGGATTCCTCCGTGTCTGCAACACAACTCACCGAGAGTCGCATCAACGCCCTTCGGCCTCGCAAGACTGCCCATGACATCCGGGATGCCAGTATCAGAGGCTTCGGCGTTCGTGTCTACCCAACCGGGTGCGAGCGCTATACCACTCATGAGATGGCGCAGCTGCGCTCCCGGATCACCAGGGAGCCGACCCGTGCGGCCATCGCCCGCGCCTTCTGCCGCGAGATCAGCTGGCGCAAGCCCGACGGGGCCCTCTCACTTCCAAACAGGCCGGATGGTTTTCGGCGAACAGCGCCAGATGGTCGCCGAAGCGGTGGAGAACCTGCCCGAGACGCCCGGATCAACTCTCGAGTGCACCGAATGTTCGTGCCTGGCCGCTTCCGGCCATGATCTGCGCAGGCCTGTCGGGATCGCCGGCCGCGTGGAGTGCCGGGTTCATGGAAGGACCTTTCAGTCCGGCCGCTCTCTGCCAAAGATCACCGTGCCGCCTGCCTCGAAGTAGTTGCCGACGCCATGTGTCATCGAGGTTGCGACACCATCGACCTGGGCGGCTGCCGAACCGCGAACCTGGCGGATCGACTCCTGCATCGCGAACATGCCGTACATGCCCGTATGGGTGTAGGAGAGCCCGCCACCGTTGGTGTTCACCGGCAGTTCGCCACCCGGCGCCGTGCGTCGTTCACGGACAAAGGGAGCCGCCTCACCCTTCCCCACGAACCCCAGGTCCTCGAGGCCCCAGAGCGGAAGCTGGGCGAAGGCATCGTAAATCATGAGATGATCAATGTCGTCCGGCGCCAGTCCCGCCTCTGCAAACGCGGCAGCCCCGGCCATGCGGAAGGCGCGGCCGCTGGTCAGGTCCTCGATCTGTGCGGTCAGCGGCGATTCGACACTCTCACCGGTACCGAGAACATAGACCGGGGGCTTCGGTCGGTCCCTGGCACGATCGGCAGATGTGAGAATCAGGGCGCCGCCACCATCGGTCACGAGACAGCACATCAGCTTGCGCAGCGGCCAGGCGATCATGCGCGAATCGAGGACTTCGTCGATCGTGAGCGGGTCGGTGGCATAGGCACGCGGATTCCTGGCAGCCCATTCGCGCTGGATCACCGCGACTGTCGCGAGATCCTCCTCTGTCACGCCATAGTCGTGCATGTAGCGAAGCACCGGCGTGTTGAACATGGTGGTCGGGTCCATTGCACCGAACGGCATCTCGAACTGACCGACCAGCGATCCGGGCTTGGTCACCCACGGCATGGCTGCGACCTGAGAACGGCCACTCTCGCCGTGCGTGATCAGGACTGTGCTGCAGAGCCCGGCGTTGATCGCCGCTGCCGCGTGGCGGACCATCAGAATGAATGAACACCCCCCGACCAGGGTCCCATCGACCCAGGTCGGCTTGATACCGAGCGACAGCACCATCTCGCCGACGTAGCTGCCGACACCTGCATAGCCGTCGATGTCGGACGTGGTGAGCCCCGTGTCATCGAGCGCGTTCAGTGCCGCGTCACAATGCAGTTGCAGTTCGGACATGTCGGGAATCCTGCCCAGCCGCGTCGTCTCGGCCGCGCCCACCACGGCCACCGAACCAGGCTTCACGGATCATCTCCCTCAAACCGGAACTGGGGCAGGGTGATCGCGTCGGAGACCTTCGTGAACACGACCACGAGCCTGCGATCGAGAATCAACGCCTCGGGCGTCTGCGGGCAGCCCACTATGTTGGTCATCATGCGCGGCCCCTCTTCCAGTTCCACAATCGCGATGGAGAAGGGGCCATCGAACCCAGGCGTCGGCCGATGACTGATCACATAGCTCCGCAACAGTGCCCGGCCACTGGCGCCGAACACGTCGACGTCGCGGGAACCGCACAACGGGCAAAACGGCCGGGGCGGGAAGTAGGGTGTGCAGCACCACCGACAACGCTGCAGAAGCAGCTTTCCCTCCCTCGTTCCATCCCAGAAGTGCCGGGTCTCCGGTGTCGGCTCCGGCAGCCAGCGTGTCTTGCTCATTCACCCCGTATCCCGCGTTGCCGGACCTGCCAGAGAAGGCCCATCAGCGTGCCGGCATGCGCAAGGCCCCATCCAGACGGATGACCTCGCCGTTGAGCATCGGATTGTCGATGATGTGGTCGACAAGCCTGGCAAATTCTTCCGGTCGGCCCATGCGCTTGGGAAAGACCATCTGCTTGCCGAAGTTCTCGTAGATCTCGTCGGGCGTCCCGTTCCACATGGGGGTGGAGAAGAGGCCGGGGGCAATCGTCATCACACGGACGCCGAGAGAACCGAATTCGCGTGCCGCCTCGAGCGTCAGGCCGACAATACCGGCCTTCGATGCCGCATAGGGCGCCTGGCCGATCTGGCCTTCGTAGGCAGCAATCGACGCCGTGTTGACGACGATGCCCCTTTCGTCGGTCTCGGCCAGCGGCTTGAGCCCGGCCATGTCTGCGACCGCCAGCCGCATGACACTGAAGGTTCCGATCAGGTTGACCTCGATTTCGCGCCTGAAAATGGAAAGCGGCATGGGTCCGTCCCGACCCACGATACGCATGGCACTGCCGATACCGGCACAGTTCACGCAGATTCGCGCTGGACCATGATGCTCGCGTGCCGCGGCAAGGGCATTGGCTACATCGTCCTCGTCGGCCACGTTGCACTTTATCGGCAACCCGCCGATATCATCGGCAATCCTTTCGACCGCGCCAAGATCAAGATCGAGAAGCGCCACACGGGCACCGGTTGCGGACAGACGGCGGACAACCGCCGCGCCGAGACCGGAGCCTCCGCCGGTTACCACCGCTGCTTGTCCGTCCACGTTCATGCGAGGTCTCCTCCGCGATGCGTCCGACAAGCCGCTTAAGTTGCCATGGCTCTGAGCATGCCAAGGGCGGGTTTACCGGTCGTCGTCATGGGCAGCTCGTCAAGGATTGTGATCGTTGACGGTACCATCCACTTGGCCATGCATCCGCTGCAGTGGGCGCGCAATGCGTCAACCGTCGCGGTACCGCCGGGACGAAGCTGGACGAAGGCCCGGACGTCCTCCTCACCGGCGTCATTCGGCACGCCGATCACGGCGCAGAGATCAACGTCCGGGTGAGCATGGATGCCCTCCTCGACCTCGGTGGGGAGAATGTTTTCGCCGCTGTGCTTGATGACCTGTTTCTTGCGCTCGAGGAAGAAGAGATGGCCGTCCTTGTCGAAATAGCCGACGTCGCCAGTATGGAACCACAGGTTCCGGAACGCCTGCAACGTGTACTCGGGCATCCCGAAGTACTGTTCGATGATGATGTGGGGCTCGAGGGGACGAACCACGATTTCGCCCACCTCGCCGGTCGGCAGTTCATCGTCGTCATCGTCAACGATGCGGACCTCGAACAGGTCCTTCATGATCTTCCCGCAGGAGTTCGGGGGCTCCGGTTCGGTCATCGACTGGTAGCTGCACATGCCCATGTCGCTCAAGCCGAAGCAATAGCCGGTCTTGAGACCGAAACGCTCCTCGAAGGCCGGGCGGTTCACCGGAAACGGTCCGCCCCAGGCGACACGGACATTGTGGTTGCGATCGTCGGGGTTCGGCGGCAGGTCCCACAGCCACTTTTGGAGGCCGCCCTGCATCATCACCCAGGTGGCGCCATAGCGGCGCACCTCGTCCCAGTAGCGCCTGACCGAGAGCTTGCTGCGCAGGACAACCTGTCCGCCGGTGAGCAGTGCCGGGACGAATTCCGCAATCGCAGCGCCCAGATGGTGGAGCGGCCAGGGCGTGTAGACCACGTCGTCCTCGTTCAGGCCGTAAGCATTCGCGACGCCCTCACCGGTGCGCACCGCGAAGCGGTGGGTCGAGAGCTGCCCCTTCGAGAGGCCCGTGGTACCCGAGGAAAACAGCACCAGAGCGAGATCGACGTCGCGCACGACGACACCGGGGTTGTCGGTGCGGTCGGAGAGAATCGCGTCGTAGGGGATGAATCTGCGCCCGTCCCACGTCGCCCCATGGCCGGAAGGATCGCCCTTGACTACGAGCGTGTCGAGATGGGTCAGTTCGCCGCCGATCTGCGCGAGCGGTTCGAGAAACTCCGTTTCGGTGATCAGCAGGTGATTGCGCGTCAGATTGACCATGCGCGCCAGCCCGGCCCCCCGGAAATCGTGGTTGATGGCAACTTCGATCGCCCCGAGCTTCTTGAGGGCGTAGGACACGATCAGCGGCTCGAGCGCGTTGCGGAGCATGACCCCGACGTAGTCGCCCTTGCCGACACCGAGGCCGGCAAGGCCATGGGCGGCGCGGTTCACCAACGCATTGAAGGCACGATAGCTCAGGCGCGTGTCTTCGTCGACGATGGTCAGGAACGGAGCATCGCCGCGCTGCTCGGCCTGGCGCTCGAGCAGGGTTCCCAAGGAAACCCGCAATCCCATTCACAGCCCCCTGATCATGCAATGTGGTCGGAGACTATCCGATCTCGAAACAAATCCATCATCATCCTGAGGGCACTGACGGCGCCACGGTGGAGGATCCGCGACACCGTCCTGCAGAAGCCAGCCTGATCACCGGGACCGGAACTCGGGTCGGGATCAGCCTTCGAGCCAGACCCTTTCCGCTATCCGGCAGCCGAAGAGCTCGCGCACCGCATCGGGACGCGTGCCCTTCACCACATCCCTGTAGCCGTCGTTGACGTCGATGAAGGAGAAAACCCCGGCCCCGCCGTTGTCGGACAGGATCTCCTGGAGATCCCAGTAGATCTGCTTGCGCTTGGCTTGGTCGGGTTCGACCTGCACCTGATCGAGCAGTTGGTCGAACTGCGGGTTGTTGAAGAACGTGTCGTTCCAGGGCGCCCCGCCGCGATAGGCGAGGTTCATCTGCATCGCCGGCGTCGGGCGAACGCTCCAGATCGAGATGCAGAACGGCTGCTTCATCCAGACATCCGACCAGTAGCCGTCGGCAGGTGTGCGGATCACGTTGATGTCGACGCCGCCGGCCTTGGCGCCTTCCTGCATCAGCACCGCAGCGTTCACTCCCTCCGGATGACCGGCCGTCGAGGTGTAGAGGTCGACCGCGAGGGAATCGAAGCCTGCTTGCTTGAGGTGCCACGCGGCCTTTTCGGGGTCGTAGGGCCGCTGCGGCAGCTCGTGATTGAACATCGGGTCGGTCGCGGGAACGCAGTGATCGTTGCCCACCGTGCCGAACCCGCCAAGCAGCGCGCTGAGCATCTGCTCGCGCGGCAACAGGTACTTGAAGGCCAGACGGACATCGTTGTTCGAGAACGGACCTTCGTCGCACCGCATGAGGCTGTTGAAATAGTTCTGGTCCTTGGAACTCACGACCTTGAGCCCCTCGGTCTCGACCACCATCGGCAGCAGGCGCGGTTCGATGCGGTCAATCACGTGGACCGCGCCGGTCTGAAGGGCGCTCATGCGTGCCGAGACATCGGTGATCGAGATCAACTCGACGGAATCGACCCAGGCACGATCGGCCTTCCAGTAGTTCGGGTTGCGGGAGAAGACGCTTGTTACACCAGGCTCCCAACTCTCCACGACATAGCCGCCCGTGCCGATGGGATTGGCCCAGTCGTCATGGCCTTCCGGAACGATGCAAAGCGCGTAGTCCGCCAGCACATGGGCCAGTTCAGCCTGGCTTGCCGAGAGCCGAATCCTGATCTTGTCGGGCGCCTCGGCGATGACGTCGGTCACGTCTTGCAGCAGAGGTTTGGCGGACGACGGCGAGTCGTCACCGCGATGAAGATTGATGGAGTGGACGACGTCGTCGGCATCGAGCGACTTGCCGTTGTGGAATGTCACGTCCTTGCGGAGTGTGAACAGCCAGTCCGTCGCATCGGCATTGACGTCCCAGCTTTCGGCCAGCTCGGGAACGAGGTTCTTGTCGGAGTCGAGCTCGACCAGGTTGTTGAAGACGCTCCAGCGCGCGACGTAGAGATAAACGTTGCCGGTCGTCAGGGGATTGAGGTCCTCGCCGCTCGAGCCCTGCCCGATACCGACCTTGAGCGAGCCGCCTCGGACGGGCGAAGCCTTGGCGCTTCCCGACCAGAGTGCCGAGGCTGTGGTTCCGGCCACGCCGAGCGCGGCCGCCTGCGCCATGAAGACGCGTCGCGACGGGTTCGCGGTCCGAAGAAGTTCATCCAGACGGTCCAGGTTCGTCATCACAACCTCCGTTGCTTCAAGACATCGAGTACGCTCGAGGCCTTTATTGGAACGTTATTTCATAAACAATCGAAAATCTATTTTAGGCTTGGAATCGAGTCAAGGCCTACCGCTGTCGAATGTGCCTTCCTCGGCTCAGAAGGGGACGCCCGCCTTGATGGTGGTGTACTCGACCCGGTAGGGGAGATCCCCTGGATTCGCGGCGTCGAGTTCGCGGGCGTAGCGGTGTCCGCCATGAACGGCTTCGGCGATGATGCCCGGTGCCCAGCAGTCGCCGATCCTGCGCACAGTGCGGATGCCGGACGCTTCCATCGCTTCTGGATCGCCCGCCAGTCGGTCGTGTACGGCGGTCTCCTCTCGGCGCATCGTCACCAGTACGACGGTGCGCGCCGGAACGGTTTCCATGGCACCGGTGAAGACGCAGGCGAGTTCGGCCGCCCCACCCCGGACGGCGGCGAGAACACGGTTCGGCAGAATCCTCACGCTGGCCTCCAGGAGACGCCTGTTCATCGGCCGCAGCTCGGCCGTATGGCTCATCCACCACGCCGCGCGTCCTTCCGGACAGACGAGATGCACCTCATGGCCATCCGTCCGCAGTGACTCGGCGATCACAGCCGCCATGTAATAGCCATCGTCGTCGAAGATCACGACAGGCCCCTCGACGCTTTGGCCGTCCAGGATGTCGTCGGGCGTCACCACGACAGCGCTGCCGTCCATGGCGATCGGCTCGAGATGGCTGCGGCCGACGCCATCGGCGAGCCAGTGGGCGCCGGTCGCGAACACGACGTGGTCGGATCCGAAGGCGAGGATGTCCTCCGCGCCGAGCAGGCTCTCGCGAAACACCTCGACGTTCAGCATGTGCGCAATCTGGGCGACACGCCAGTCCCTCACCCGCGCGTAGGATGCCATGCCGGGCAGCCGACACTCCTTTGTGACCCTGCCGCCGAGATCGCGTCCGGCTTCGGCCAGGGCGACGCGATAGCCGCGCTGTCCGAGCGCCCGCGCGGCCTCGAGACCCGCAGGCCCAGCGCCGACGACCAGCACGCTGTCGTCGGAGGCACTCGGCGCGATGGTCTCGGGATGCCATCCGCGGCGCCACTCCTCGCCTGTCGTGGGATTCTGGGTACAGCGCAGCGGCGCCACGACGTATTCGCTCGCAAGGCAGACGTTGCAACCGATGCACTCGCGGATATCTTCCGTGCGGCCTTCCTCGATCTTGCGCGGCAGGAACGGATCAGCGATGCCGGGCCGAGCCGCGCCGATCAGGTCGAGCACGCCGCGCCGGATCTGCGAGACCATCGCGTCGGGAGAGGTGAACCAGCCGACCCCGACCACCGGCTTGGTTGTGACCTGCTTGACGAAGGACACGTAGGGCTCCTGGTGACCCTCGCCAGCAAAGCGCGCCGTGGGGCTGTCGTCCTCGGTCGCGCCAATGTTGACGTCCCAGAGGTCGGGCAGTTCGGCGAGCAGCTCCACGACCTCGCGCCCTTCACCCTCGCAGCTGATGCCGCGTTCGCCCAGGAGCTCGTCGACCGCCAGGCGGACGGCGACGGCGCAGTCGCCACCGACCGCATCCTTGGTCACCTCGATCATCTCGCGCAGCAGGCGGACACGGTTCTCCAGGCTGCCGCCGTACTCGTCGATGCGCTGGTTGATGCGGGGCGACAGAAAGTCGAGTGGCAGGGAGAGCCCGTGGGCGGCGTAGATGTAGACGAGGTCGAAGCCGACCTCTCTGGCACGCAGGGCGGCCTTGCGCTGCCAGCGCAGCACGTCGCGGATATCGCTCTTGTCGAGCGCCCTGGCCTGACGGGGATCGACCCTGTGCGGCCGCCGCGACGGCCCGATCGGCGCCTCCCGACTCAGCCTGTTCATTGCGGAGACGCCCTCGTGCATGAGCTGGCATCCGACGAGCGCATCGTGGCGGTGAACCGCTTCGACCATCACGCGCAGGGCACGAGCGTCCCCGTCGTCCCAAAGCTTGAGAAAAGCATAGGGCGAGGCATCGGCGGTGGGATGAATCGAGCATACTTCGGTACAGACGACGGCCCATCCGCCCTCAGCGCGGATCTCACGAATCCTGTTCTGCGTGTTGATGTACTGGTGACCAGCCCCGGTGCAGTGCGGCACCTGATAGAAGCGGTTCTTGGCCGTCACCGGACCGATGCGCACCGGCTCGAACAGAATGTCGTAGCGTGGATCGCGAACCATTCGGATATACTCCAGAATTGAAGGGGCCCGCCCGATTCAGGGACGACACTGCGGGCCGTGTTTGGGTCCTGCCTGTTGCGACCGGGTCGCCGCATCGAGCCAGCGATAAAGGACCTGGCGCGTCTCGCGCGGATCAATGACGTCCTCGACGTTGAACTGTTCCGCGGTGGCCCAGATCGAGACCTTCTCGCGCAGACGAGCGACGACCTCGGCAAGAAGCGCCTTGGGATCCTCCGCAGTCGCCAACTCGTCCTTGTAGAGCTGCGCCGCGGCCGCCTCGATGGGCAGGCCCATCGCGCCCTGGGTGACCGTCGGCCATGCCAGCTTGATGCCCAGCCCGTCCGGGCCGCCCGCCGCCATCGCTCCGATGCCGAAGCTGCGGCGGATGTGGAGCGTGACGACCGGCACCGTCGCCCTGTGCATCGACGCGACCGCACGGACAGCGCGCCGCAGCAGGCCGACGCGCTCGGCATCAGGGCCGATCATGATGCCCGGCGTGTCGACCAGGTAGACAATGGGGACGTGAAAGGTGTCGCACAGCTCGACGAAGCGCGCCTGCTTGTCCGCGGCGTCGGGCGTCAGCGCGCCACCGGCATGCTGGCTGCTGTTGGCCAGAACACCAACGCTCATGCCACCCAGGCGTGCGAGCCCGGTGACAAGGGACTTGCCCCATTCGGGACCGATCTCAAGGAGACTCTCGTGATCGAAGATGTCGGCGATCAGGGCGCGCGGGTCGTAGCTGCGCCGCGGCTGGTCCGGCCGAACGACCTTGAGCACCTTGTCGCAGTTCCGGTCAACCGGATCGTCGTCGGCCGGCGCCTGCCTGGGAGGCAGGGCGTTGACGTTGCTGGGCAGGAAGGCGAGGAAGCGGCGGATCAGCCCGACAGCCTCCTCTTCGGTATCGAATGCGTTGTCAATCACGCCGGAGTGCTGGGTGTGAACCTCGTGGCCGCCAAGCTCGTACTTGTCGACCTTGATGCCCAGTGCGTGCTTGACCAGCGGCGGCCCTCCGCCGAACACAACGGCCTGCGTCCGGCTCATCAGTGAGAAATGGGAGCAGACCGCGCGGGCGGCCGAACCACCGGCGCATGGTCCCATCACAGCCGCGACCATCGGAACGCTGCTCATCAGGGCGAGCAGCGGATGAAGACTGATGGCCGATGGCAGGACGTTGGAGTTCTCCTCGCCGGGCGAATCAACGTCGCCGCCGATGCCCTGCAGAAAAACGACCAGCGGAAGCTGCATGCGGTGGGCGAGATCCTCGATGTAGCCGGGGAAGATGCCCTTGCTCTTGCCGAGATAGAGACCGGTCCAGGTTCCCATGGCGACGGTGAAGTCCTCGGCGGCGACGGCGATCGTGCGGCCCTCGAGCTCACCGAAGCCGCAGACCAGACCCGAGGGAATCTTGCCATCGGGCGTCGGCATCGTGGCCAGCATACCGACCTCCTGGAACGTGCCGGGATCGAGCAACAAATCGATTCGCTCGCGCGCAGACAGCCTGCCCTTGGCATGCTCCCGCTCGACCCAGTGCGCACCGCCGTGCTCCAGCGCCTTCTCTCTCCGCCGCGCCAGCTCCTCGAGCTCGTCATCCCACGCACCACTCATCGTTCGCCCTCCCGGCATCGGATCGTCATCGTGCCCGGCCACCTGCTGACACGGGATCCACGACCACGAGCGCCTGACCCTCGGCGACCGCGTCACCCTCCTTGCACAGCAGCTCAACGACCGTGCAGTAGGTTTCGGCATTCGCAGGCACCTCCATCTTCATCGATTCGAGGATCAGCAGATCGTCCCCTTCCTCAACACGGTCGCCCACCGAAACTTCGATTCTCCGAACGGTGCCGGTCACCATGGCACAGATTGTCGTCGACATGCTTTCTTCCCCACGCTCGTTTCAGGTTTTGCCCGCCTCGCAGGCCGTCCGATACCAGCCTTCAAGCCAGCAGGGTGTGTGGCGCGCCGCGGCCGGCTTCGCTGTGGACGGCCACACAGCGGACACCGAGGCGCCGGAACGTGCGGGCGATCCGGGCGGCGGTCTCGCCGCGGTTGGCGATCAGGACCAACCGAAGCACATTATGTCTCGCACAGGGCATGCGTCCTCAGGCGGCACCGGGGCATCGCGGCCGTCATGCTGGCGGCGGCGTGTAGGAGCAGGTGTCGTAGACCGTATTGCGGGCGAGCAGCGCGTCCGCGCCGCCAAGCTCCTCCAGACGGCTTGACTGGTCGGCAAGGGCCTGCTTGTTGGCCGCCTCTGGATCGACCATCTCGCGCAGCTTCGCTTCGCAGGCCGCCCGGACAGCGGCATGCTCCGGGCTTTCTCCCAGGTCGACGAGATCGCCGGGGTCGTTCCCTGCATCGAAGAGCTGCGGCGCGTAACCGGTAAAGTAGACGTACTTCCACTTCCCGCAGCGCAACATGAAGAGCCCCGTGGGCGAGCCGCCGTCGTGGTACTCCGAGAGCACGACGCGCGATGGCGAGGCGCCGCGCGCCAGTTCGAAGAGCGAGCGCCCCGGAAGCGTCGCATCTTCGCCGCGGCGCGGCAGGCCCAGCGCCTCGACGACGGTCGGCATGACATCGACGTGAGATGCGCACGTGTCGACCGATCGGCCGCGCGGCACGGTCGGCCCCCGAAGGATCATGGGGATCGCGACCGAGTCCTCGCGCATGATGTACTTGCCCCAAAAACCGCCGTGACCGAGCATCTCGCCGTGATCGGAAAGATAGAGGACGCTGGTGCGATCAGCCGCGCCCGAGTCCTCAAGAGCCGCCAGAACCCGCCCGATCTGCAGGTCGACGAACGTGCAGAGGCCGTAGTAGCCGGCCCGTGCAAGGCGCACCTGGGCATTGTTCTCGAAATAGTCGTCGCTCGCGAAACAGCGTTCGATGACGTGCTCCACCGGGTGCCGGGGCGGGCGTCCCTCGCCGTAGGCCGTCGGCATTGCGATCCGGTCGTCGGGATAAAGGTCGCGGAACTCCTCGGGCGCCTTGAACGGGTTGTGCGGCGAGACGAAGGAGATGAAGAGCGCCCAGGGACGGTCGTTCAGTTTGCCGGGCTGTTCGCGCAGCCAGGCGGTCGCCGCATCGGCCACACGACGGTCGTAGGCAGTGTAGTCGGTGTCGCCCCAGCCGATGATTTGCGCGAACCCCGCATTGCTTCCAAGAGGCGGTGTCCTGCCCCGCAGGATCGCTTGCGCCCAGCCCTCGGGGGTTGGCGAGTGCATGGTCAGGATCTCCGTGTCGAACCCGTTTGGATCGTCTTCCGATCGGTAGTGGAGCTTGCCGATGGAGACACTCGCGCCGCCTGCCTCCATGACCCGGTGGCCCCAGGACGGGATCGAGCCGTCGTACATTTCGGCGCTCGACCAGAAGCGATGTTGATGGACGTGAAGCCCCGTCGCCATGGAAGCACGGGCCGGCATGCAGATCGGCGACGAGGCGTAGGCCCGCGTGAAGCGGGTTCCCTGCCCGGCGAGTTTGTCCAGGTTTGGCGTCTGGATCACCGGGTGGCCGTAACAGCCCGAAGCACGCCGCGTGTGCTGGTCCGTGCAGATGAACAGAAGATTCGATGCGCTCAAGTCGCTCCTCCGGGGCGTTCGTTTCGGACGGCCATCGGAACGCCGACAAACTCCGGCCGCGCGAGTGACCCGTGCGACGCCATGATCGCTTCAAGCGGTATCTGCAGTCTGTCGTCGAACGGCACGACGCCGGGTCTTGTTAGATCCACATGCAGCCAGAGGCTCTCGCTGGTGCTCGCCAGCTCGCCGCCCTCCGCCAGCACCATGGATTGGAGCACATGAAGACGCTTGCTATCCACGCCCAGGAGCTGGACGCGAATCGAGAGCGGTGTGCCGAGCTTGCACTCGCGCAGAAAACGCACACGATTGTCGGCGACAAACATCGTGCTCCCCGCGGCGCGATAGGCATCGTCACAGCCGATGTAACGCAGGAACTGCTCGAACGCGTCGTCATAGACGATGTGGTAGGCCACCGTCGTCATGTGCCCGTTGTAGTCGATCCAGTCATGTCTTACGCGACAAGAATAGAGTTCGAGCGGGCCGTCGATCGTTTCGTCCTCGTGCCATCGCCGGCTTTCGATGCTGGCGTAGCGGCGCGCCTCGTCGTTCTCAAGCAGGCGACCTGCACCGACCTTCGTGCTTCGCAGCGCCTGAGTCGCGGCAACCATGGCGGCGTCCCGCACTGCGTTATCGCCCCGAGCGTTCGCAGCGAAACCGGAGTCCCGGACGGCCAGCAGCAGGGCCGGTCCGCTGGCGATGTGCATGTCGAGATCAGCATCCTTGAGTCCCCCGGATCGCCGGATCGCACCCGCTTCGCGTTCGACCGCTTTCAGGATGCGGTCGCTGACCCAACCACCCGACGGATCGTGCACCAGGATGGTCATGCCGGCGGCCTGGTAGATCTCCGATGCCCGTGCGACAACCTTCCCATCGGCCTCGCCGGGAGAAAGCTCCAGCACGGTGGTCAGATGAACCGGCTCGACACCGCGGACGCGAATCGTTCTTCGCCCCCTGACACGATCGGAGTCGTGGCCGAGCTCGCCGCAGAGACAGAGCGGAACCTCATCGGCAAGACGTTCGTCGAAATGCCCGACGAACGTGTCGTGTGCTTCGTCGATCACGTCCGTCACGACGTGCACGAGGTCCGCATCCCGGCATGCCTCATCCAGAGATTCGGCCATTGTCAGACTTCCCGCTCCGGCGAGCGGAAAGGAACCGAGGCGCAAGACCGAGCGCAATGCGGCCTGGGCGAGGACATCCATATCGTCGAAGCGCCCCGGCTCCGGATGCCACAGATACACACTGGAGCCACGGGACTGGAACCGGACGGCCCAGTTTGCAGCCTCTGATCCATGCCCAATCACCGCGACGGTGCCCGGCGCGCCCGGCGGACGTCTGATCTTGGACCGCTCCGTCATGGAAACGACACGTCAGGCCAGAACGCCGCCGTCGATATAGATCGATTCACCCGTGACGTAGCCCGCCTGATCGGAAGCGAGCCAGACCACGGGCACGGCGACCTCCTCGGGCTTGGCAAAGCGTTGCATGGGGACGTTGGCCTTGGCCGTCTGCGCCTTTATCTCCTCGTCGTGCATGACCGCCGGCACAAGATCCGTGTCGACATAACCCGGTGAGACGCAGTTGACCGTGATCTTGTAGCCAACCCACTCGAGGGCCATCGCCTTGGTCATCGACTTCACCGCGCCCTTGCTGGCGCAATAGGCAGCGGCGAAGCGCAGACCATGCTCGGAATCGATCGAACCGATGTTGATGATGCGGCCTCCGCCCTGCGACATCATGTGCGGAACCACCGCCTGGCAGCAGCGGTAGACACTGGTCACATTGGTGTTGATCGTGCGGAACCAGTCATCGTCGTCGAACGGTTCATCGAAACCGGGAATGATCTTGCCCACGCTCGGCTTCCATCCCTTGGTCGGAACCAGCGGCTTCATGGCAAAAACGCCGGCATTGTTGACCAGGATGTCGATTCGACCGAAGCGCGTCATGACCTCCCCGACCATGGCCTCGACCTCGACACGTTCGGTGACGTCAGCGGCCAGCGCGACGCCGCTTCGCCCCCCAGCCTCGATCTCGCGGACGACCTCGTCGATCTGACCCTGTGTGCGCGAGCACGCCACGACGTTGGCGCCCTGCGCTGCGAGCGCGAGCGCGCAGGCGCGGCCGATTCCGCGCCCCGCGCCCGTGACGATCGCGGTCCGGCCCTCTAGGTCGAAGCGGATGGGTTCCATGTCGTTCTCCACGCGCCGGACAGCCGTCCTTGCGGCGACATCGACCGGTCCGTGCATATGGTGGTCGGGTCTGCCGATCCGCGGCCGTTTCCAATATTGGAATGATATTTCACTTTGGGATTCGTTTCGTCAAGTCCGCCATGACGCGCGATCAGGCCGCGCCTTTGGGGCTTGCCGCAGAAAGAGACTCTGCGATGTCGCGGACGCGTGACCCCACGGTTTCGCGGATGGCTGCCGCCGATAGCTGGCTCGCGGGACCGCCGCACATGATCGGCATGATGTCGCCCTCGCCAGGACAGATGATGGCCGCGCCGACGGCGTTCACGTCCGGGTTCCACTCCCCGAGAGTCGTGCAGTAGCCGTAGGCGCGGTAGCTCTGGATCGCCAGTTCGGCCGTGTTCCCGATTTGCTCCCGGTCGAGTCCCTCGGTCTCGGCGATATGGTCGAGCAGCGCCTCTCTCTCGTCTTCAGGGCAGGTGGCCAAATAGACCCGCCCCATCGCGGTGTGGACGATGGGGACCGCCGAACCGACCCCGAGGTCGAGCATGATCGGGTTCGCGCCGCGCACGGCCGCAACATAGATGATGTTGTAGCCCACGCGCCGTCCCAGGCCGACCGTGAGCCCCGTTTCGTCCGCCAGCTCCCGCATCGCGACCTGCGCGACACCCTGGATTCCCTGCGCCGAAAGCAGCGGCTTGGCCAGTTGCAGCAGGGCCGCGCCAAGCCTGTAGGTACCGAGCACCGGATCGTAGGTCATGTATCCCAGCGACACCAACATGGCGGAAATGCGGGAAACCGTGGGCTTGGGGAGCTCGGTGCGTCGTGCGATTTCACCGTTGGTGAGAAATTCGTCGCCGCTCTGGAAGCTGCGGAGAATCTGGAAACCACGCGCCAGCCGCTTCGTCGGCTGGTCCCGCTGTGATGCCTGCGCCTGACCTCCGGAACGATCCTCGGGAGCGGTCGATCCGCCATGCACCTTTCGCCTGTTCGCCATTGTCACCACCCATCCCTTGTCAAACGGAACATCCGCAAGAAACACCTATCGGTCGTCTCCCGACGATACGGACGAACAACCACTGGGATGCGCCAAGACCTGTCCCCGCGGATCCTGATGCGCCAGTGCCCTCAGGCAAACATGTCCGCGGGCGATCCGACCCTCGCCGCGGCTCGCCGGAGATCGCTGGCGAGCTGATCGGAGATCGGCACGCCGAGACGTTCGCGCTCGCATTCCAATCGTCGCTCGCGCTCGCCCGGGATCAGGATCTCGTCGCCCGGTCGAGCGGGAGTCGCGCTCTTGTAAAAGTCCGCATAGGCCATGACCTCGGCGCGCAAAACATCCGGATCCGCGAACGCTTCGGCTGCAAGATACATCGAAAGCATGCCGTTGCAGAACGGTCTCGGCGTCGTGTCGTCGCCCTGGGCTGCCACGCCGGACCCGGTCAGGGCACCGGCGAAGAGTTCGATCATGAACGCCAGGCCCGCGCCCTTGTGAAGGCCGAAGGGCGTCAGGGCGCCCGCTCCGGCGTTCGGATTGGGCGTCTCGTCCGCCGCCGTCGGTCCGTAGAGGTCCACGGGATCGTCCGATGGCTGGCCGTCGGAACCGACAAGCGCTCCGACGGGGACACCCTCACCTCCACGCAGCGCGACGAAGGCCTTGCCTTCGGCGACCATGGACGTGGCGAAGTCCAGTACGATCGGCGCCGCACCCGCCACCGGAAAGCCGCAGGCGAACGGCGAGGTGCCAAGGCGCCGGCTGATGCCGCCATGTGGCGCGACAAGGAGACTGCCGCGCAGGTTCACCAAGTGAAGGCTCGCGATGCCGGACTCGGCAGCCCGTTCTGCCCAGTCGCCGATACAGCCGAGATGGCCCGCGTTGCGGAGAGCGGTCACGGCGACTCCGTTGCGGCGCGCCTTGTCGACACCCAGCGCGATCGTCTGCGCACCGACAGTCTGACCGAAGCCGAGCCTGCCGTCGACGACGGCAAGCGGGCCGGCCTCCTCAAGAACCTCGATCGAGCGGTTGGCATGGACCTGGCCGATCTTCATCCACTCAAGATAACGCAGGACACGGCTCAACCCATGGCTTTCGTGGCCCCGGAGATTCGCCAGGACCAGGTGATGCGCGATCCGCCCGGCCTCATCCTCGTCGCAGCCGGCCGCAAGAAAGACGCCCCGCACGAAGTCACGGAGCGCGCCCGCATCGTGGCACCGCGTGTCGTCGGAAACGGCCATCAGCGAAGGTCCGGGAGAGGACACGGCATGAATACGCGATCGGTCCGGCCCCTTGTCCGTCCGGTCAGGTACGGACATGGATCTCGCGTCCGCCGCTGACGTTAATGGTGGTGCCGGTCATGCAGGCGGCATCCTCCGAGCACAGCCAGAGCGTGGCACGAGCGACCTCCGCGACCTCGCCGCCCTCGGCCTTCACCCCGCGCATCGCCGCCATGGCCGTCGGGTGCTTGCGCCCCATGCCGTTGCAGTGCGGCACCTGGTAGAATCGGTTCCTCGCCGTCACCGGCCCGATCTTCACCGGCTCGAAGAGAATGTCGTAGCGCGGATCGCGTGCCATCTTGATCATCCCTCCATCACAACCTCCACGGCGGCGTCTGACACGCAGGTCCGCCGTTGATCGGCGGACCTCGGACACATCAGCAGGCGAAGGCGCCAGCAATGCGTCGATGGCTACTGGGCAGTCTTGGTTGCTCCTGTCGCCAGATCACCATACATGGAATGATATTTCAATATTGTGCTTCGCTGGGCGAGGAACAACGCTGCCGATCTGTCGGAAGGAAGACCACGAGCTCGTTCAGCTTCCGTTGCGGCAGGTCACCGTTCCGCGGCACTTGTCCAAATCGGATCATCCGGCACGAGCACCCTCGGCCTGAGAAGTACCTGAGGGTAGCGATGCTCGAGCGGCGGTGAAAATCGCGACGCTACACCGGCTGAAGGGGATCGGTGAGAACGACGCGACCTTGCTGACGCACAAGATATTCTACCGGACGTTCCGAAATCGCCGCGAGCTTGCGAGCTGGGTCGGCATAACGCCTACTCCTTGGGCAAGCAGAAACTCCGTTCCTGACTCCCGATCCCGTCACCCGTCGAGGTGCGGTTCCGGGAATGCGTGGAGGTGCTGGCAGCGAATCCGGACGGGAGATCCTTCACCCTTGCCGCACTTCATGACCTTCTGGCCGGCCTCAGTGGCCGGCAGATCACGCATGGACTTCGCCATCCGCCGGGAGTCAGCCTGCCGCCCTTCGAGGCAAACTATGTGCCGGCGATGATCGAGTTTACAGCCATGACGCAAGGCGTGCCGCCCCCGGGATGGACGGGGCGTGTCCCGCCACTGGATCGGCCCTGGTTCGGCACGGATCTTGTGAGCTTGCGGCTGCATCTCCTGACACAATCGCCGGCCGTGTTCCGGCGCCGCAACATCTTCATCGATACGTCCGTCGGAGGGCGCGTCTGATGGAGGAGCTTTCCAAAAGGGATATCCGGAATCTCTTCGACCGGCTGAATGCCGAACTCGCACGCATCGGCATCGTCGCAGAGGTCTACCTGCTGGGCGGCGCGGTCATGTGTCTCGTCTTCGATGCGCTCCCGGCGACGAAGGATGTGGACACCTTCTTTCGCCCGGCAAGTGAGGTGAGGGAGGCGGCCCGTCGCGTCAACTCCGGGGCCGACTGGCTCAACGACGCAGTCAAGGGATACTTGAGCGAACGGGGAGAATTCCACCCTTGCCTGGAGTTGCCGAACCTGAGGGTCCTCACGGCAGCTCCGGAGTACCTTCTGGCCATGAAGTGCATGGCCATGCGCATAGGAAGCGAATTCCACGACATCGACGATGTGCGCTTTCTCCTGCGTTACCTCAACCTCACGGAGCTTGATGCCGCACTGGACATCATCAGCCGCTACTACCCCGTCGAACGGATACCGCAGAAGACGATCTATGCGCTCGGGGACATGTTCGCCATGGACACGCCCGAGGACCGGAACAAGGCGGAGGCACCCTCAGGCTGGCCGGTGTCTTCGCGAGCCTGAACGGCGTATCTATCCCACGACGTGGTCTGCGCCAGTCGAGAGAGCCTCAGCCCTCATGGCAGTTCCGGATGATCGCATGCACTGCGAGGAGGCCCCCGCTACGTCCGATGAGTGTGGCCGCATCACAGTCCCTGTGACACGACGGAGCGAAGGGCTTCCGTCACGGGTGGATCGACGCCGAACCATGCGGCAAAGCCCGGGCGCGCCTGGTGGAGCAGCATGCCGAGGCCATCGACCGTGACGTGTCCGCGCTGCCGGGCGCGGTGCAGGAGATCCGTGACGAGCGGCGCGTAGACGAGATCGCAGACCACTGCCTCGCCGTCCAGGCAGTCGAGCGCGAAATCGAGTTCCGGTTGTCCGGTCATGCCGAGCTGGGTGGTGTTGACCAGGAGGCCAACACCATCGGCAGCTGCGGCCCGATCCTCCCAGTGCACGGCCGTCACCGAAGGCCCGAAGCGTTCGCCGAGCGCCGTGGCGCGCTCGAGGGTCCGGTTGGCGACGCGCACCTCCCGGGCGCCCGCATCGAGGAGGGCGACGACGACGGCGCGAGCCGATCCACCGGCTCCCAGCACCAGGACGGGCCGGTCTGACCGCCACCCGGGAGCACGGCTCTTCAGGTTCTCGAGGAACCCGAAGGCATCCGTGTTGGTCGCCGCGAGAGCGCCGTCATCGCCGACGACAATCGTGTTGGCGGCACCGATCCGCCTTGAGAGATCGTCGACGCTGTCGGCGAGTGCCAGGGCCTTCTCTTTGTGCGGCAACGTCACGTTGCAGCCCCTGAAGCCGAGAAACGGCAAGGCCCGCAAGGCGGCCTCGAAACGGTGCGGCGGCACGGCAAGGGGCACGTAGACGCCGTCGACGCCAAGAGATTCGAGCCAATGGCCGTGCAGGAGAGGGGATCGCGAATGGGCCACCGGCCAGCCCATGACTCCGGCGACGCGCGCACTTCCGGTCAGTCCCACGGGCCGAGCGCTCCCCTCGCCGCGAGTTCGTTGAGAACGGCGACGAGCGGCAGCCCGATGATGGCGTGCCAGTCGCCCTCTATCCGTTCGAACAGCCTGATTCCGCACCCCTCGACCTGGTAGCAGCCCACGCTTGCGAGAATGCGTTCTCCGGCAGCGGCGATATAGGCCGTCAGCGAGTCGTCATCAAGGGAGCGCATCGTCAGCATGGAGGTCTCCGTATGATGCCAGTCCGGTTTGCCGTCGGCCACCAGAACGGCAGCGGTCACGAGCCTGTGGGTGCATCCCTGGAGGGCCTCGAGATGCCGTCGGGCCTCGGCCATGTCTGCCGCCTTGTCGAGGCGGCGGCCGTCGCATTCGAGCATCTGGTCGGCCCCGAGAACAAGGGAACCGGGCTCATCCCGGCTGACGGCAAGAGCCTTCTCGCGCGCCAGGGCCAGGGCCATGTCGGTGAGCGGCATGGCGCGGGCTTCGAGGTCCCGGCGCAGCGCGGCCTCGTCGACGGCAGGCGGCACGACCCGGAACCGCACGCCCGCACCTTGCAGCAGTTGCCGTCTCCCCGCACTGGCGGAGGCGAGCACCAGGGGCGCCATCTCAGGTGGCAAGGGTCGGCCTGCGGTGGTGGACATCGAACAGGCGTTCCAGGGATTCACCGACATGAAGAAGGTGCGATTCGCGGAAGAGTCCGGCCCACAGCGAAAGACCGCGAGGCACGGTGAAGGTGCGTTCCGATGACGTCGCATGACCGAGTTCGAGCCGCCCTTCGGCCAGCGAAAGTTCCGACCGGGTCGCCAGGTCCTCGAAACCGCACCTCAGGTGCAGACAGGGTTGGCCGGTGAAGTTGCTCGCCACCAGCATCGGACCGGTGGAGAACGGACCGACGAGCACGTCGACCTCCGTGAACAGTCTGTCGAGAGCCTCCATCACCAGGCGGCGCAGACGGTCGAACTGCACATGATCCACTGCCGACAGGAATCGCGCCTTGCGGAAGGCGTTCGGCCAGGCGCCCTCGTCCTGGCGAGTCAGGGTGTCATCGATGTCGTCGAGCGTAAGGTTCTCGAAGGTCGCAGCGGCTTCCGCATAGAGCACTGCGATCAGGGTGTCGTAGGGAAGGTCGGGCAGGCCCACCTCGCGAATCGAGGGCCAGAGCGAGCGCACGGCTTCCAGCGCCTGGCGGTCAACATCCGTCACGTCGTCACCTTCGTAGGCTTGAGGCAACCAGCCCAGACGCAAACCCTCCGGCGGCCGTGTCGCGTCGTGGTTGAACGGCATGTCGATGGAGCCCGGATCCGTCGCATCGCCGCCGTTGATGGCTGCCAGCACGAAGCCGGTGTCCTCGACGGTGCGGCAGATCGGCCCCACCTTGTCGAGCGACCAGCAGAGCGCCATCCCGCCGGCGCGCGACACGCGGCCGAAGGTGGGTCTCAGCCCCGTCGTACCGCAGCGCTCCGAGGGCGAGGTGATGGAGCCGAGCGTCTCCGTGCCGATGGAAAAGGCGCACAGTCCGGCAGCGGTCGCCGCTGCCGAACCGGCACTCGAACCGCTCGCCCCCTCGTTGAGGTTCCAGGGGTTGCGGGTCTTGCCGCCGAACCAGATGTCGCCGTAGGCCAGGGCGCCGACCGTCGACTTGCCGAGCAGCACGGCGCCGGCCTGGCGCAGTCTCGTCACCACTGCGGCATCGCCGGCCGCGATCCGTTCCTGGAAGGGTTCGGCTCCCCAGGTCGTCCGGGTCTCCCGCGCATCGAAGAGGTCCTTCAGCGCGTAGGGAATGCCGTGAAGCGGTCCCTGCCAGTGGCCGGCGCGCGTCATGGCATCCATGGCATCGGCCTCGGCGAGCGCCCGCTCGCCCGTGACCGTGACGAAGCACTCGAGGCGCCCGGCCAGGCGTTCGATCCGGTCAAGACAGATTCCGACAAGCCGACGGCTGGTGAGGGCGCCCGACCGGATCCAACCCGAGAGCGTGTGAACCGGGGCGAAGGCGATGTCCTCGTCCGACCCGGGCAACGGTAGCACGTCGCGTTCCTGCCAGACGGGAGGAGGCCCGGGTGGCGGCGCCCGGAATCCGGGCAACCGCGGATCGAAGCGGGTGGCGGGCCCGAGATCGTTGGCAAAGACGAGCACCCTGCGCCTTCTGGCGTTCTCGATCTGCGGCGCGAGGTTGTCGCGCATCAGCGTGCGTTCCGACTCACTGTAGTGCACGCCGAGTACGGCCTCGGCGGCGGCGATGGTGTCGTTGCTGATGTCGCTCATCACTGCCTCGCTACCGGTTGTGTCTTCATCCCCGACACCTCGGGCGCCGAATCGACCAGTGTGCGGGTGTACGCCGACACCGGATTGCCGATCACGGTCGCCGTCGCACCCCTTTCGACCACCTCTCCTGACTTCATGACGAGGAGATGGTCGCACATGAAGCCGACGACCGGGAGGTCGTGGGTCACGAGAATGAGGGAAAAACCATAGCGCCGGCGAAGATCCTTGAAGAGGTTCAGGACCTGGGCCTGGACCGACACGTCGAGGGCGGACGTCGGTTCATCGAGGAGAAGAAGGTCGGGCCTGACGGCCAGCGCGCGGGCGATGGCGGCACGCTGCCGCTGACCTCCGGAGAGTTCGTGCGGCAGCGACCGCTCGAGATCGGGATCAAGACCGACATCCTCGAGAAGCCGCCTGACCTCCTCCCTGACGTCCTGACGTCGGTGTTCTGCCAGGAGTTCGAAACCCAGGCCGATCGAAGAGCCGATGGAGAACCGCGGATTGAACGTCGCATAGGGATCCTGGAAGACCGGCTGGACACGTCGCCGCAGATCTTTGAGAGCCGTGCCGGAGAGCGAGGCGACCTCGGCTCCGTCGAACGCGAGACTTCCCGAATCATAGGGCGTGAGGCGCAGGATGATGCGCAACAGCGTCGACTTGCCGGACCCCGATTCGCCGACGATGCCCAGGGTCTGGTTTTCCGCCAGACTGAACGAGACCTCGTGCAAGGCCCGCACGTCGTCGCCCCGTCGCATGAGGCCACGGCCACGGAAGGTCCTGGAGAGGTTCCTTGCGACGAGAAGCATCGCCTCAGGCGTACCAGCAGCGGAACGCATGATCATCGCCCGCCGTCTCGAGGCGCGGCGCCTCCCCGCACGCGGCGCCGGCCTCTGGGCACCGATCGCGGAATCGGCATCCGCGGATTTCCTCGTGGGGCCGGGGGATCCTTCCCGGGATCGTCGGCAGCCTCTCCGGATTGCCGGAAAGGCGAGGCGCGGCGCCAATGAGCGCCTGCGTGTAGGGATGGCGGGAGTGACTGAAGATGGCGTCCGTCGTCCCGCTCTCGACGATCTCTCCGGCATACATGACGTAGATCCTGTCGCAGAAACTGGAGACCAGCGCCAGATCGTGGGAGATGAAGAGAAAACTGGCCCCTGTGACATCCCGCAACTCACTGATGAGATCGATGATCTCCGCCTGGATGGTGACATCGAGCGCCGTCGTCGGTTCGTCTGCAAGGATGAGCGGAGGCTCCATCGAGAGCGCCATGGCTGTCAGCGCCCTCTGCTGCATGCCTCCGGAGAACTGGTGCGGATAGTCGCCGGCACGGCGCCTCGCATCGGGAATGTGCACGCGCTCGAGAAGATCCCCGACAACGGTTGCGATACGCCTCTGGCGCAGTCTGCCATGCACCTTCAGCGGTTCGCCGACCTGCCAGCCGATCGTCTTCACCGGATTGAGCGCATGAAGGGCGTCCTGGGGAATGAGGGCGATGTCCCGGCCACGCACACGTCCCGGGTCCCCGCCACCGAGAAGATCGCGCCCGCGGAACAGGACGCGACCGGAGACCACCTCCATGCGGTCGGGCAGCAGGCCGATCAGCGACTTGGCAGTCATTGTCTTGCCGCTGCCCGATTCGCCGATGAGGCCGACGATCTCACCGGCATTCACGTGGAGCGACACGTCCCGGGCAATGGCCGCCGGTGGCCGGTGACGGTGCCGGAGCACTATGGTGAGGCCTTCGACCTCGAGAAGGCGTTCCGCTTCCTGGCCAGGATCAGTCATGGAGTTTCGGGTCGAGCACGTCGCGTAGCCCGTCTCCCAGGAGATTGAAACTGAACACCGTGACGAAGAGTGCGGCCCCGGGCGCCAGGCTGATCCACGGCGCCTGGTCGATGAATCCGCGACCGGTGTTGATCATGTTGCCCCATGACGGCTCCGGAGGCTGGGCGCCCAGACCGAGAAACGACAGCGCCGATTCGAGAAGCACGGCGTAGGAGAAGGCGACGGCGGCCTCGACCAGGACCGGGCCGATGACATTGGGCAGGATCTCGCGGGTGATGAGGCGCACCGGCCCCATTCCAAGGCAGATCGCTGCCTCGAGGAAGGACTGGCGTTGCACCGTCTGGGCCACGGCCCGGGTCAGCCGCGCGAAGCCGGGGATGAAGATGATGCCGATGGCGAGCATCGCGTTGAGGACGGACGTCCCCAGATTGGCCATCAGGATGACCGCCAGCAGGATCGCCGGAAAGCAGAAGACGATCTCCATGAAGCGCATCAGGACGGAATCGACGGCACCGCCGAAGTGGGCCGCGAGAACCCCGATGAGGGTGCCGCCGGTAGCGCCGATGGCAACAGCGACAAGACCGACGACGATGGAGACACGTGAAGCGTGGATGACCCGCGACAGGATGTCGCGTCCCAGTTCGTCGGTGCCTAGCAGATGGTCTGCTCCGGGACCGTGAAGCATCATGAGAACATCGAGCTCGTAGGGATCGTAAGGGGCAATGACGGGGGCAAGGGCGGCCGCCAGGAACACCAGCGCCACCACCGGCAGGGTCACGGCGACCAGACCGTAGCGCCGCCAGTTCAGCCGGCGGATCATGATCCGTGTCCGGTGCGGACCTGGCGCGGGTCAATCACCTGGGCCGCCAGATCGACGATGAGATTGACGACGAGAACGATGACGGTGACGGTCATGGCCGCCGCCAGGAGTACCGGATAGTCGCGGTTGATGATCCCCACAAGGACGAGGGATCCGATTCCCGGTATGCGGAAGACGTCCTCGATGATGACGACGCTGCCGACCAGGAATCCGAACTCGACGGCACTGACGGTGAAGAACGGGATGAAGGCGTTGCGCAGCACGTGAAAGCTGACGAGACGCAGATCGCCGACGCCCTTGGAGCGTGCCGTCTCGATGAAGTTCGAGGACATCACCTCGATGACCGAGGTGCGCATGATGCGGATGAGGAGGCCTGACGAGACGACCCCCAGCGCGATGCACGGAAGCAGCATGCGCTCGAGATTGCCTGCCGGATCCTCGGCAAAAGGTATGTAGCCGCCGGTGGGCAGCCAGCCCAGCTGCAGCGAGAAGAACCAGATCAGCAGCGTGGCCAGCCAGAAGTTCGGCGTCGAGCCGAAGAGAGTGGCCAGTGTCGTCACCACTCCGTCGGCGCCCGTCTGGTGGCGGAATCCGGCCACCACCCCTAAGGGAATCGCGAGCACGATGGCCACCACGAAAGCCATGCCCGCCAGCTGCAGGGTGACGGGGATCCGCTTCCTCACCTCCGGGCCGACAGGCACGGCGTTCTGGAACGAGGTTCCGAAATCACCCTGCAGCGCCTTGCCTGCCCACTCGACGTACTGGACGGCGAGGGGACGGTCGAGCCCGTGCTGGTGCTCGAAACGCTTGAGGGCCTGGGGTGTGGCGTGGATGCCAAGCGCCGAGAGCGCCGCCGAACCGGGAACGACGTTGACAGCGACGAACAGGATGGCCGACGCCACGATCAGCGTCGGAATGAAGGAGGCAAGCCTCCAGAAGACAAGCGCCAGCATCGTCAGGTGCACCCGGTGCCGGCTTGCATGAGCCGGCACCGCAGCGCGGGGTTAGCTGTTACTCCAGCCAGGCGTCCTTCAGGGTCTTGAGAAACCCGGTCCGCATCGGCTTGAAGTTCTTCAGGCTGTCGCTGTGGGCCGTCAGGACCCAGCCGTTCACCACGGGAATGACGTCCATGGTCTCGAGAGAGAGTTGCTGCTGCTCGAGATAGAGCGCCTTGCGCTCCTCGACGGTGACGGCCGACTTGGCTGCCAGCATGAGATCATCCATCTCCTGTGAACCACCGAGTTGCACGTTGACGGCGGATGTCGTGGCGTAGGTGTTGGTCACGAAATCATCCGGATCCGCCAAAGGCGACAGCCAGTACATCACGGTGAGATCGAAGTTGGAGGGACCCCAGACCTCGTCCCAGTAGCGCGGCACTTCCATGGTGTCGATCGTCGCATTGAAGCCGATCTGTGCCAGGTTGGCCTGGATGATCGGCGCCATCGACATCATCGGAGGCCATGACGACACCATGGTGAGCGAGAGCGGCGTTCCTTCGGCGATCCCGGCCTCGGCCATCAGCGCCTTCGCCTTCTCGATGTCGCCTTGGGGTGCGAACTCGGAGAGACCGGCAAAGCCCCAGTTCCACTCGGGAATCACCCCGCCGACGATGGCTGTCGCCTGGCCGTAGAAGGCACCCTGCACGATCGCTGCCCGGTTGAGCGCGTGGGCAATGGCCCGCCGCACGAGAGGATTGCCCAAAGGCTCACGGGTGTGGTTCGGCACCATCCAGAAGTAGCGGGATCCCTCGATCGCCGCATCGACCATGTTGTCCTGAGAGACAATGGCGCTCCAGTCCTTGGGCGGCACCTCGTTGGAGAAGTGAATCTCGCCGGACTTCAAGCCGTTGGAAAGCGCTGTCGGGTCCGAGATGATCCGGTAGACCATGCCATCGAAATAGGGCCGTCCTTCCTCGTAGTAGTCGGCGTTCTTCTCGAAGACGATCGAATCGCGGGGCGTGTAGGAGACAAACTTGAAAGGTCCGCTGCCGACCGGATGGGCATTGAGATCCCATTCCGTCTCCACGAGATCCTTCGGCACGATCGATGAACCGGGGAAGGCCATGTAGATCTCGAACGGTCCCGTCACCCGGTTGAGCCGGAACTCGACCGTCAGGTCGTCCACCGCGACGACCTCTGCAATGGTCTCGATCTGTGAACTGTAGGCATAGCCCGAGTCGGGGGCGAGGATGCGCTCGAACGAGAAGACGACATCCTCGGCGGTCAGCGCCTCGCCGTTGTGGAACGTCAGGCCTTCGCGCAGGGTGAAAGTCCACGACAGTCCATCCTCTGCCTGGGACCAGGATTCGGCGATCCCGGCATAGGGCTGGGCATTCTCGTCCAGGTTGAGCAGGGTCGAATAGACCTGCTCGATCACCACGTGCGACATGCCGCTCGGGCCGCGGGCCGGATCGAATCCTCCCGGATCGGCCGAGAACGCCGCCACCAGCGTGCCCCCGTAGGTCCCTTCCGCTGCCACGGGACATGCGAGGCCCGCCGTAGCAACGACCGCCGCACAGCGCAGCATCCATATTCTGATTTTCATGGTTCCGGTATCCTCCTCAATGAATGGAGCGGCTCTCCATGTGGCCGCTTCCAGAACGCCGTGGATGTTAGCCCGCGCCACCCGGGCGCACAAACGACTTCACCCCGGTTTCGGAGATCATGCGGGTGAGCGTCCGACATCAATTCACGCGAGATGCAGGTTCCCGGCAACTGTGCCAAGGTGGTGACATGTGTGGCCGCTTCACACAGCGTTTCGGCTGGCGCGAGCTCCACGAGTTGCTCGACCTCATCGGATCACCGGCGAATCTGGCGCCACGCTACAACGTGGCGCCGGGACAGCAGGTCGCGACCGTGCGCGCCGAGGATGGCGAGCGTCGCCTCGCCATGACGCGCTGGGGCCTGATCCCCTCGTGGGCGAAGGAGCCCAACATCGGCTACCGGCTGATCAACGCCCGCTCGGAGACCGCCCGGACGAAACCGTCATTCCGCTCGGCCTGGCGGTCGCGCCGCTGCCTGATCCCGACCGACGGATTCTACGAGTGGACGGGGGAGCGCAAGGCGAGACAGCCCTGGCTGATCACGATGAAGGAGGGTGGCGTCTTCTGCTTCGCCGGCCTGTGGGAGCGCTGGAGGGTGCCGGCCGGTCTGGCGCTGACGGGATCGCTGGCCGACTTGCAGGAGGGCGACGCTCTGGAGACCTGCACCATCCTCACGACAGCAGCCAACGCTGACATCTCGCGGATACACCACCGCATGCCGGTGATCCTGCCGTTCCAATCATGCGAACCTTGGCTTGCGGGAGACGACATGGCGCTCGGTCCCCTTCCGCCGGACACGATGACCCTTCATCGGGTGAGCCCACTGGTGAACAAGGCCACCAACGACGATCCTCGTTGTGTCGAGCCTGTGGGCTGAGAGCGGCCCCATGCACGCCATGCATCCTGATTCAGGCCGGCCGCGCGTTCATCTCTGAACGACATGCCGTCCATCTCGTTCATGCAGTGTCCGGAACAAGGCGCTCATTCGGGCGCCTGGCACCGTAGATGCGCGGCCCGACTTGTCGGACGACAGCATGATCATCCGTTGTGCGGGGAGGACGAGGAGTGAACGGCGTCGCCCTCGTGCCGGTGATTCTCGTCGCGATTGCGGCGGTCGAGGACGTGCGCCGGCAGAGGATCCCCGATCCCGTTGTCCTGGCGATCGCCGTCACCTCACCCCTCGTCGTCGTCCTTGGTGATGACCGGGATATCGCCTGGCACCTTGCCTGCGGCGGCGGCATTCTCGTCATCGGACTTGCTCTCGCATGGTTCGGATGGCTCGGAGCCGGTGACGCGAAACTGATGGCGGCTGTTTCCTGCTGGACGGGGTTCGACGGCCTCGTCCCCTTCCTGTGCGCCACGGCACTCTGCGGCGCTCTCATCGCCCTGGCGCTCTTCCTCACCGGACGCCGGCACCGCAGCATGCCCTTCGCTCCGGCCATCGCCATCGGCACGCTCGTGGCGGTCCTTGTTCCCGGCATCTGACAACTCCGGTCATCATCCACCAGGTTCGGCGGGAACAACGCGGGCTCCGGTTCGAGGGTAGTGCCGAGAAGGCGTGTGAACGGGTTGGCGTAGCCGTTGGCCGGCAGGACATCGCCGGCGCTCATGACGCCGAGCACGAGGAACCGCGCCCGAAGCAGGCACTCAACTCCCGACCCGCGATCCGGCGAGGTCGGCGTGCTGTCTGAGCAGATCGGGAATGGTGTCCGCCGCCCGGCGGCCGAGGCCGCATTCCGTGGCGATACCGAAGCCATCCACAATCTTCTCGGCAGCGGCGATTCGGCGCCTCGTGCCCTCGATCCCGCCGGTCATGTGCACCAGCCCCAGATAGAGCCGGCAACCCGGTTGAAGGTCGAGATTGGAAAGCGGTGCAAAATAGGCGTGGTCGTCCCGCTCCCTGGGGACCGGCATGTGGATCCACTCGATCGAACGAAGCGCTCGAGCCGACACTCCGTTGGCGACATCGACCAGATGACCGGTATCCGCAGGCTCACAGAAGTGCTTGTGTCCCGAGTCGCCGTAGCAGAGATGGATGCCGGCCTCGACCTCCGGAGGGATGAGATCGACCAGATCGGCTGTTCGCTGGTTGATTTGGTCGAGCAGATCATCGCCCAAACGGTGTTCCCTCAGTCCTTCGAGCATTGCGAACTCGCACACCAGTTCCCATTGAATTGAAAGCCTCGACGCCGGAACCGCTTCCAGAATCTTGCCCAGCTCCCGACCGAGGGCGCAGCCATACGCCTCCTCGAAAAGCTGTTGCGATTCGGGCTCGGTGTAGAACGCAGCAACCGACAACGGGGTGGGCAAGCCAACCTGAAAGCGCACGTCCCCGGGGATGTCGCCTTCCTCACTCAGTCTGCGAAAGATGGCGAACGATTCGATTGCCGCATCACCGTAGCCGAGATTGGGGAGCACTATCTCGTCCGCGGAGGCGACGCCCTCCATGATCTCGTAGCGTGGGATCGTGTAGGGCGGCTGCAACGCATCGCTACTGCCCGACTCCCGAACCCTCATCTGGGGACTTTGGCCGATGCGGCGATACTGCCAGCGGATCCAGTGGTCTCGTTCGCCGACTTCGCCATCCGGGAGCCGCTTCAGATGACGGCCAAGATGCGCCATGGAGGTGCGAAACATCTCCTCCGCGAACGTGAACGGCGCGCTGCCGACCAAGTGGACATAACCCCGACCTGCGCCACCATTCACGAGAACTCTTCCCATCACTTACCTCTCTCCATCATTCACCCATGCCGTTCGGGCAACGGGCCCATGGTACGCTCCCCGGATCATGAGTCACACGCGTGGCGGCTGGCGGCACGGGAAGCCCGAAGTGATCGTGCAGAGTCGCCCGAGGAGTGAACGGGGCAAATGACGGTGACCGGCCCCCTACTCTACCCGTGTAGAGGAGGGTTTGCCGGAGAAGTGAGCCCGGCAGGAAGATGTGCCGGACTCACCCCAAATGTCGCGGTACGGATCCCGTCAGGAGCCGGCGCGCACCTCATCCCACAGCCGGATGTACTTTTCCTCGATATCGGGAGCCAGGGCCTGGAAGAAGATTCCGTTACCCAGCAGATTCTCGGGCGTCGAAAGCCCCAGTTCCTCGAGAAGGTCATCAGCAACCAGATCGAACGCCTTCATGTTGGCGTGACCATAGCCCCAGTTCGAGATCTCGAAAGCACCGGCTTCAGGACTCGCGAAGGCGTTGATCAGGTCATAGGATTCGTCGACCAGTTCGGTTTGTGAATGCATGACAAGACCGCAACACCACGTGAAGATGCCCTCCTTGGGTATTCCCAGGCCAACGTCGAAACCCTGGGACTTCAGGGTCACGTAGGCATCGTTCCACCCGTAGCTTGCGACCAGTTCGCCAGACGCCAGGGCCTGCACGGCTTCCGTCTGGTCGCCCCAGTACATCCGCATGTTGTCGCGTTGGATGGCAACCATCTTGCGCACTTCGACCAGTTGTTCGTCGGTCAGCGTGAAGATGTTGTCGTAGCCCAGCACAAGAGCGGAAATCTCGACGATCGCGCCGGCGGAATCGTAGAAACCCAGACGATTGCGGAACTCGTCCGTATAGAAAATCTCCCAGGAGACGTTTTCGTCGCGCCATTTCTCGCCGACCAGATCGCGGCGATAGATGATCGTGGAGTTGCCCCAGTCAATCGGCATGAAATAGCGCTGACCGTCGATGATCGATCCTTCGATGTCATCGAGACTGGGGAACATGTCGGCAAGGTGCACCAGGCGTTCCGGATCCAGCGGAGCCAAAAGGCCTGCATCGTTCCACTTGAACAGTTCATAGGTGCAAGGCGCCATGACGTCCGGCTGGAAGCCGCCGGCACGCATTTTCTGGAACGCTTCGTCCTCCGATCCCCAGAATGCATATTCGGGCGGCGCCTCGTGCTTTTCGAGATAGGAACCGATGAATCCCTCGTTGTCGTAACCGGCCCAGCCGAAATAGATGGGTGAGCCTGCGGCGACGGCGTTCCGGGCCACCGGAACGGTCACAAGACTGACACCGAATGCGGATGCAAACCTGTTGAAATCACGACGCGAGATCTGCCCACTCTTGTAGAGATTCGCGATTTCTCTGGCCTTCATGTTGTTCTCCATAATGAGGATGAGAGATGCGATTGTGACGGTCTTGTGCGGCGAATTCAACGTGGATGCGCGATCGGGCGCCGGGCTTGCCGCCGGGCACGATAGCCCTGAAAACAAGGGGCAACGCCGGGCCACATCCGCGCTTTGCCGGTGACCCTCGCTCAGGAACAGGTGACCTGCCACCGGAGGAAAAGTGATCGCCGGCATGGGTGCGCCCGGCAGACCTGACGGGTGTAGAGGTCATGTCACCCTCCGGGTTGCCTCCGGGTGCGGCATTAGGATGCGCAACCCCGACTGCGCCGCATGACGGTGCCAAACAGGCGAGCAACATCGTTGCCCTGACGGTTCAGGGGCTATGTCGAATCGCGTGTTGTGGCGCAGGGGCCCGGCGCCTCTTGCAGGCTGTGAGGAACTGCACTGAAACAGGCCTTCGACGCTGCTCAGCGCCGACGCAGTGTGGCAACGCGACTTCGCCGCACAACTGCGAACCGAGCCTGATCGCCCGACCCATGGGTCACGCATGGCCGCCGGGCGGAACTGGAACGGGCCGGCGCCGGCCAGCCCGTTCCGAAATCAGCGACGGGAACCGGCTCAGAAGCCGGCTTTGATCTCGTCGAACAGATTGATGTACTTCTCGCGAACCTCGGGCTCGATCTCGCCAAAGAACCGGCTGTTGGCCATCATCGTATCGGGATCGGAGATACCGAGGGCATCAAGGGTAGCCGGATCGACCAGTTCGAACGACTTGGTGTTCGAGTGGCCGTAGCCATACATCTCGATCAGGTTCTTGCCAGAGGCCGGCGCAATCCACGCATCGATGAACTCGTAGGCCTTGTCCCGGTCGCCTGGACCATCGGCGAGCAGAACCAGCCCGCACACCCAGGTCCAGATGCCTTCCTTCGGGTTCATGTAGGTGACTTCGACGCCCTGGTTCTTGAGTTCGACGACCGCGCTGTTCCAGGCGTAGGAAGCCACAAGTTCGCCGGCCGCCAGCGCCTGTTCGACGCTGGTTTGATCGGTCCAGTAGTAGCGCAGGATTTCACGCTGCTTGCGCAAGAGCTTCGTCGCCTCCTCCAACTCGGCATCGGTCATGTCAAAGGGGTCTTCGGCACCGACCACCGAGCCAACGACGGCCATCACGCCGTCGACCGAATCGAAGATGCCGAGGCGCCCGGCATACTTTTCATCGAACAGGATGGCCCACGATTCGTTCTTCTCGGTCGCGGTGTCGACATACTCCGGGGCAAGATCGTGGCGGAACAGCACCGAGGAGTTGCCCCAGTCGGCGGGAATGAACCAGTCCTGTCCGGTTTCGTCCTGACTGCCGGGCAGCGTCTTCAGGCTCGGAAAGACATCGCCGTAGTTGGTGAGCCGAGATGTGTCGATCGGATCGAGCACGCCTGCGTCACGCCAGCGTCGGGTACTGTAGGTGCAGGGATGTCCCACATCCGCATTGAAGCCGCTGCGCAGCTTCTGGAGCGCCTCCTCCTCTTCGCCGAAGAGCACGAAGGCGGGCTGCAACTCGTACTTGTCGACATAGCTCGTGTAGAACTCGGGCAGGTCGTAGCCGCCCCACTCGAAGACGTTGAGCGAGTGATCGATGGCCAACTCGGACTGTGCCCGCGCCATGCCTGGCCCGAACGTCATCGTGGCCATGCCGACGCCAGCCGACGCCAGGACCGCAGAAGCATCGCGGCGGGTGATCTCCGCATTGGCCAGTCGTTCTTTGAATTCCTCGACCTTCATGGAACTTGTCATCTTTGTTCCCCCCTCTTGGTGAACGGGACCTCTCGGGTCTGTGGTCAGTCAGACTAAACCGGATCGGCCGAGCACGCTACGACCGAACGTCGGGATCTCGACGAGCGGCGCCCTCGCCACCGCCATGTCCTGCAATCAGGTCTGGACGCGGTTTCCGTCGGCACGGGCCACAAGGTCCCAGCGCTCACAGACGACCCGTATGTCTTCCTGCCACGGGACATCCCAGAAGGCGCATTGGCGGCTGAAGTAATCCCGATGGGCATCGCGCCACCACGCCAGGCTGCAATCGCCTTCTCCCTCCACCTCGGCCCAGGATTGCGGGACATCGCTGAACCGGAAAACAAGGACTTCGACGATCCGGACCAGGTAGAGGGGCGCACTGTCAAAGTCCACGATGAGCCAGTAGTCGCCGACTTCGCGACGTGGAATCCCGTTGATTGAGAAGTCGATCTCAAGGTGAGCCGTGCCATTCTTCTGACGGTTTCTGATGAGGCGCGGATGATCCGACAGGTCAAGGTTCGGCACTGACGGATCCAGATATCGCGGGTCAGCCAGCGAATATGCATGATACCCGGATGTCCCGATATCGAAGATCTTCCGGCACTCTTGCCAGAAGCGTTCGACAGCCTTCGTCTTCTCACCGATCATCGTTTCCGGTCCCTAGTGCGTTCATGAGTCACATTGCAGTCAGTCCGCCGTCCACGACGACGACGGATCCCGTCATGTAGGACGACTCGTCCGATGCCAGAAACGCGATGACGTTCGCAATCTCCTCCGGACGGCCAAGGCGTTTCAGGATCGTGGCGTCAACAAAGCCCCTGAGCTCCTCCTGCGGGTTCTCGACGCTTGCCAGGAACGTATCGATCATGGGTGTCTTCACCGGACCCGGCGCCACGCAGTTGATCCGGATCCCCTCCCCTCCGTGATCGATGGCCATCGACTTCGTGAGCTGGATGACGCCGCCTTTCGTTGCGGTATAGGCCGCGTTCGTGGAGGTGCCGACCAGCCCCTGCTCCGACGCCACGTTGACGATCACCCCGCGGCTCTGTTGTCGCATCACCGGTATCACCGCCCTCGAACACAGGAAGACACCCTTGAGGTTGACATCGAGGAGCCGGTCCCATTCGTCCAGGGTCGTGTCCGGGACGGTCCGCGCCAGCACGATGCCGGCGTTGTTGACGAGGACATCCACCCCGCCATTCGAGGATACGACGCCGTCGATCAGAGCCTGGACTTCCTCCTCCCGGCTGACATCCGTGGCCACGAACCGCACGTCGTGTCCAGCTCCGGTGAGCCGGGCGGCCTCCTCGCTGGCATCCCTGACATCCGCCATGATGACCGTCGCACCGTCAGCGGCGAACCGCTGTGTTGTGGCGAAACCGATGCCACTTCCCGCACCGGTGACGATGACTGTCTTTCCGGCCAGCGTCATGACCGGCCTGCCGGGGTTTCACGGTCGGGCCCGCCCTGAGTGCGCCGCTTCACGGGAACGTTGTGCACGATGGTTGCCGGGTGTGCCATGCGTCATCCGCTCCCGACGATCGCCCGGACCGCCTGGAGGATCCTCTCCTCGTTCGGGATGACCTCTCTCTCGAGGGAAAGGGCTGCCGGGATCGGCAAATCGGGGTTCGCGAGGCGGGACACTCCCTTCACCGCGGACGGTCCGAGGTTCTCGACGACACGTGTCACAAGCTCACCGGACAACCCGAAACTGAGGTAATCCTCGTCGACGACAAGCAGCCGGCCGGTCCTGGCAACGGAATCGGTGACCGTGGCGTCGTCGAGAGGCACGACGCAACGCAGATCGATGACCTCGACGCCGATTCCCTCGGCTTGCAGGACGTCGGCCGCGGCAAGGCTCTTCTCGACCATGGTGCTCAGGGTGGCAAGTGTCAGGTCTCCACCCCGGCGAACGACATGTGCCTTGCCGAGCGCGACGGTGTAGCGCCCGAGCGGAATCTCGGTGCCAAGCGGAAACTCCGTCGTCTTGCGGAGATAGGCGTCCTTGTGCTCGATGACGATCACCGGATCCTCCGACTCGATCGATGCCGCCAGCAGTCCCCGGTAGTCATGAGGATTGCTCGGCGCCACCACCTTGAGACCCGGCAGATGGGCCAGCATTCCCCACAGGGTCTGGGAGTGCTGCGCCGCAACACCGATACAGCCACCGGCTGCCCGGATCGTCACAGGCATGGCGACACGACCTCCCGACATGTAGCGGTTCTTGGCGATGGCGTTGTAGACCGGCTCGAGGCACACCCCGATGAAATCCACGAACATGATCTCGACGAGCGGCCGCCAGCCGCTCATGGCCAGACCGACAGCCATGCCTGAGAACCCCATCTCGGAAATCGGCGTGTCACGCACGCGCCATTCCCCGAAGCGCCGGTGGAGGTCGCGGCTGGCCCCGAACGTTCCACCCGAGTAACCGATATCCTCTCCCAGGAAGACGATACCCGGATCCCTTTCCATCTCCATTCCGATCGTTTCGGCAATCAGCTGGGATATGTTCTGCTGTCGACCGGCCTCGTTTCCACTCATGTCGACACCTCCGCAAAGACATCCCTGAACGCTTCCGCAGCATTCGGGGCGGGAGCCTCCCTGACCCGCTGCAGGATATCGCGGATCCGGTTCCGGACCTCGCTTTCCACGTCCGCAATCTCGGTTTCGCCGGCCTCGTCGCGCTCAACGAGGCGGCGGCGGACTATCGTCAGGGGATCACCCTCTTCGCGCATGCGGCGTTTCACCGCAGTCTTGCGGTAGTGGTCGATGTCGCCCTCGTAGTGCCCGCGAAACCGGAAGCACATGGCCTCCAGCAGTGCCGGCCCGTTGCCGCCACGCGCATGCTCGACGGCCTCCGCGAATGCGACGGCCACCTCTTCGACGTCGGTGCCGTCAACACGGCGTCCCCACGCACCGTAGGCTTCGGCGCGTTCGGCGATTCCCCTTCCGGCAATCACCTCCTCGGCCGGCACCGAGATGGCGTAGTGGTTGTTTTCAACCAGGATGACCAGGGGGAGCCGCCAAATGGCGGCCATGTTCATCGTTTCATGGAATTGCCCGGTGTTGGTGCCCCCGTCGCCGGTGATTCCGACTGCAATGCTGTCGGAATTCTCCAGGCGGCACGCATAGGCGTGCCCGAGCGCAACCGGCAACGAGGATCCGACAATTCCCGTCACCGAGAACCTGCGTTCCATGTCAAAGAGATGAACATGTCCGCCCTTGCCCCGGCTCAGACCCGTCGCCCGCTCGTAGACCTCGGCCATCATCTCTTCGAGCGGGACACCCTTTGCTATGGCATGCTGGTGGCCGCGGTGCGTGCTCACCATCCAGTCATCCGGGCGCAGGGCGCCTGCCATTCCTGCCGCCACCGCCTCCTGGCCATCGGCAAGATGAAGCTCTCCGCGCAGTTCGCCGGTCACAATGCCCTCGGCGCAGGCCTCCTCGAAGGCCCGCATGGTTACCATCAGGCGGTATCGGTCCAGCAAGGTGGGATCATTGGACATGTCGCTCGACCCCTCCCGTTCGGTGCCTCGAGTGTCTTCCGGCCGCATCACCCGTCACCGGCTATCCTCCCCACGACGTAACAGAACCACCCTCACGGCACGATTGCCCCATTGTTCCTCCCGGGAGTTGATCATCGTTTCGGCTCTTCCGGTTACCGGGCCTCAATCCTTTAGAAACCGCACCCACCTGGGGTCAGGCCTGATGCCGACAAGATCACCGGACCGGGCCACCTCATCCGCGCCAACGTCTCCCTGCACGCGAATCTCGTGCGGTCCGACGTCGACACGCCATATGACATGGGCCCCGAGAAAGCTCCTGTCGGTGACCCTGCCCGTGATCCCGGCTTCGTCGGGAGATGTCAGGCGGAGAGTTTCGGGCCGCATGCTGATCCAGCCGGCCCGCACATCCGTGGGGATGTCATCGACGAGCACCGAGACGTCGGTGTCCGTGACACGCACGCGGTTTCCGGTGTCGTCATTGCTGTCCACGATCACTGGGAGGACGTTGGCATTGCCGACGAAACTGGCCACGAAGTAGCAGTTCGGAGCATGATAGACGTCCATCGGCGTGCCGCTTTGCCGAATCATCCCTTCATCCATGACGGCGATGCGATCGGACATCGCCATCGCTTCCTGCTGGTCGTGAGTGACGTAGAGAAAGGTGACGCCGGTCTCCCTGTGAATGCGTTTCAGTTCCGCCTGCATCTCCATGCGGACCTGAAGATCAAGGGCCGACAACGGTTCGTCCAGCAACAGGACGCGGGGCTGATTGACGAGCGCTCTGGCAAGGTTGACGCGTTGCGCCTGACCGCCACTGAGTTCGTCCGAGCGTCTCCTTTCAAACCCTGCAAGGCGCACGACATCAAGCATGCCCGTCACCGTCTCGTGGATCTGGTCTTCGGGCATCCGGCTTGACCGCAATCCGAAGGCGATGTTCTCGAAGACATCCAGGTGAGGCAGGAGCACCGGCTTCTGGAAGACCGTGTTGACAGGCCGGTGGTAGGGAGGCAGCCGGGTGATGTCCTGACCGTCGAGCACCACGGTGCCATGGTCCGGCCAGTCGAATCCGGCGACGATGCGAAGGAGTGTGGTCTTGCCGCAACCACTGGGGCCCAGGAGGGTGACGAACTCTCCCTCCCTGAATTCCAGGCTGACGCCGTCAAGGGCGACGACCTCCGAGAAACGCTTGCGGACATCCGTGACAAGGAGCCGTCCTCCCGAATTCTGCTGCGTCATGGCGCACCCCTCCTGCGGCCTCGTCCGGAGGTCCTTGCGAAACGGCCAAAACGCGCGCCGACGAGCCCGAGGGCCCCGACCGCCGCAGTGATGCTGATCACGAGGAGAATCGTGGCCAGCGCGTTGACCGTCGGATCGCTGCCTCTCCTGAACTGTCCCCACAGCACGATGGGAATCGTACTGTCGGGGCCGATGGTGAACAGCGTGCGGACAAATTCATCCGTCGACAGCGCGAATGCCAGGACCGCCCCGCCGATCAGGATCGGGAAGGTGAGCGGCAGAATGATGAGCCTGAACTGACCCATCGGGGCCAGGCCAAGATCGGCGCCCACCTCCTCGTACTGCGGGTCCAGCCGGTCCAGTCCGGATCGGGCCACGATCAGAAAGTAGGGGAAGACCCACAGGAAATGGGCAACCGCCACCGTGCCGTGGGAGAGGGGAACACCCACGGTATCGAAGTAGGCGAGAAGCGCCAGACCAACGAACAACGACGGCGTCGCCAACGGCATGAAGAACAGGACGTTGCCCAGGGCGCCGAGCCTGCGGCCAGCCCGCCTGAGCCCGAGTGCCGTCATCGTTCCCAGGACCAGTGCGATGACCATGCTGATGGCCGCCAGAACGATCGTGTTCCCGAATGCGTCCATGTAGACGGTGTTGTTGAACATGCTCCGGTACCAGTGGAGCCCGATGTCCTCGAGCGGCGGTCCGAGTCTCGGTGGCCCCTGGAAAGAGAACACGACGACGATCAAAACGGGTGCGAACAGAAACACGAAGACGGCCGTGACAAACACCCCCGCAAGGATGCGGTTCGCCAGTGCCGGCTTTCTTCCCATCTCCCCGCCTCCTGCCGCCGTCGCCTAGAGACGCACCGAAACGCGATGGAGCCGGGTCGCGAACAGGAGCGACGTCAGGGCGAAGTACAGCAGCACGAAGACGGCGAGGAGCACGAGGGACATCGCGGCTCCCATCGGAAAGTTGCCCGCTTCCGCGAACTGCTGCTGCACGAGAACGCCGACCAGCGTGCCCTTCGTTCCACCGAGAAGCTGAGGCGTCGCAAAATCGCTGGCAGCAAGGCCAAGGGTGAACATGAAGGGAGCGAGCGATGTCGAGGCCATCAGGGGGAGAATGACACGGCGCCAGCTCGAGAGTCCGGTGGCCCCAAGGTCCTCGGCGACTTCAAGCACCGTGCGAGGGAGATTGCGCATTGCCGCGTAGATCGCCAGCGTGACGAAGGGCAGATAGATATGCACGAGGGCGATGACCACAAGCGTGCGCGTGAAGAGCAGTTGCGGAGGCTCGGTGACCCCCAGCGATTCGATGAAGACCGTAAACACTCCGCTCGAGGTAAAGAGTGCCCGCCACGCATAGATCCTGGCGAGGTAGCTCACGAACAGGGCCACGACCAGCAACACAAAGAGCGGCGTCTCGAGGCGACCCGCCCGGAACCTGAGATAGAACGCCAGCGGCAGGGCAACCACGAGACAGATGCCCGCCACGACGAACCCCGTGACGAGTGAGCGAACGATCAGCAGTCCGACGAAGGGGTCCGTCAGGACGGTCACGAAGTTGTCGAGAGTGAAGTCCCACGTGACCGTAAACAGACCGCCGCGGGCAAAGGCGTAGGCCCCGAACAGCAGGAGCGGTGCAACGAACGTCAGCGCAAGGGCAATGAAGCCGGGCGCGAGGAGAACCCAGGTTCTCCCCGCACCGTACTGTCCCCCGGGCAACGAGGGGGTGCCAGTTATCCGCCTGCCTTCAGTTTCGCCCATTCACTCAACCATTCCAGATAACCCACAACTTCGTCGGTTGTTTCGTCCGGTGGCCATGGAGTCAGTGGGCTGCGCGCCAGTGCATTGTCAAGATCGCCGTAATCGTAAAGGCTGGCGGACTTCGCATCCATCAATGGCACGGCATCCATGTTGACGACCGCCACCTGGATGTTGGAGCCGATCGCCGCCTGGACTTCAGGCTCGAGCACCTTGTTGATGAACGCCAGAGCGGTTGCCTTGTTGTCGGAAATCTCGGGAATCGCAAAGGCCTCGACCCAGCCGATTCCGCCTTCCTTCGGTTCGACATTCGCCGCATTGGCCCCACGATCGTTGGCCCATGCCGAGACGGGCTCCCAACCGTTGTAGGTGCACCAGATGTCACCGGACGCCATCAGTTCGGCCACATCTCCGAACGACATGCCGACCGCAGGCACCTGATCACGCATCTTCCGCATGAAGTTCATGACCTCGTCGAACTCCTGCCGGTTGTAGAGCGGCGTGCTCTCGATCCCGAGTGTCCGGCCCGCGATCACCATGCCGCCGTCGGGACCGCCGCCCCAGCCGACATGGCCCCTGTATTCATCCTTCAGGAGATCGAACCATGACTGCGGCGGATCGATGCGATCCGGCAGATAGTTCGTCACGGAACGGCCCCATGTGAACGGGACAAGAATCCAGTCGCCGTTCTCGTTCTTGAAGAACCGTTCATCGGCAAATGTCGGATGAATCTTGTGCGAGAGCGGAACCTCGTCCTGACTGATGGGAACCACCAGATCTTCAAGCCTGCGGGCGAGGCCATTGAAGGTTCCGATCAGATCCCAGGTGACACCTCCGGGACGCCGGAGTTTGGCAATGACGTCGGCGTTGGCCGAAATGTACGAGGACCGCATCGTGACCCCGGCCTCTTCCATCCAGGCGTCCATGGGTTCAAGACCCAGCATGTCGTAGCCCTCGTACCAGAAATAGTCGATGTCACCACCAATGGCTCCGTCCGAGAGGCTGGCCGAGGCGAGCGACGGGACAACACTCAATCCGACGGCTGCCTGGGCCGATGCGTGAAGAAGACGGCGGCGGGAGATGGGTGAACCGAACGACGAAACTGTCCTGATGATACTCTTGTCATCTGACATGACGATCCTCCCTGTTGTGTTGTGCCGGGGAACATCACCACCTGGCAACCCGACACATGGGCCGGAAATAATATTGTGATATTGCCACCCTGTCGATAGGTTGCCGATAGAGCGGACCTCTCCCGCTCCCTTCGGCAAGGGGGACGGGGTGCAGGGATCGGGAGAGTGGCGTGTTGCACGTTTCACAACAAGGAGAGCGCGAGGAGGCCAACGATCCCGGGTCTCTCGGCGATCTGGCAACGCAACGCCGCGGCGAAATTCTGTTGGCCGCGAGCCGGGTCATCAGCAGAAAAGGCGTCCACCAGGCACGCCTCGTCGATATCGCGGACGAAGCCCGCGTGTCCATCGGAATGATCCAGCACTACTTTCGGAGCCGCAACAATCTTGTCCGCGAGACCTTCCGATGGAAGCTCGAGGAATCCCTTGCCTCCTACGAATCCTATCTGCAGGACGACAGCACGGCGTGGCAGGATGTCGAGAGCCTTTGCCGCATGCTGACAAGGGAACCCTTCGAGACCATCAACTCGCTGTGGCTCGAGTTTTTCTCCCTGTGCAACAGGGACCCGGAGTTTGCCATTCTGGGTTCGGAACTCTGGGAACGCTGGGCAGGGCAGATCCGGTCGGTTGTCGAGAAGGGCATCGAGAGCGGCGAATTCACAACCGGTTCCTCTCCTGATGACGTGGCGGCCCGCTTCGTCTCCATGGCTGACGGTCTCGGCATTCGCGTCCTCATCCATCACAAGGGCATGTCGATCGACCGGATGCACCGCCTCCTTCTTGAAGGAGCCGCCAGGGAACTCGGCATCGCGTTGGAGCGGGAACCACAAGCTACCAAGGACTGATGGCGGACGCGGAGCCGTGCGTTCGGCGCGTGAGTTCACATTCTCGCTGACCTGGTTTCCCTCAGGCGTCGCCTCGATCGGGGACGGGATGATCACCCGCCGGGTTCGGCGCGGGGTTTCGCGGGCGCCGGCATCGCGAAGGGTTCCGGGTCGCGGAATCGTTCGAGGACATTGCCGAGAAGGCGGGCGACCGGGTTGTCGTAACCGTTGACCGGCAGGGCCGAGCCGAAGGCGATGGACCCGGCGGAGAACACTGCCCCGCCTCCAGGGTGCTCGAAGAAGGTCATGTCGGCCCGCACCAGGGGATGGTCGTCGGCAATCACCGGCTGGTTGGAAGTGAGTTCCTCGAGCACCACCAGCATGCCGGCGGCATGTTCTTCCGACCGGGCGACGATGAGGGCGTGGGGAGGCGTGCCGAGACGGGTATCGGCGCGGTCGATCTCGAGACCGGCGGCGCCGCCGCCGACCAGCCCGGCATCGCCGATGATCTCGTCATCGATGCCGGCGAAGATGAAGGCGGCGCGAGGATCATCGGCAGCTGGGGTGCGCCGGTACCAGGTGGACCGATCGAAGCCCTGGGCCGTGAAGCCGATGCCGGCAAGCTGCTGTGGCGGACGCCCGCTGCGCCGCCACAGGCCACCGTACTCTCCGGTGAGACTCATGAAGGACTCGCCCGCCCGCGACACCCAGGACCGGGTGCCGCCCTCGGTCTTGCGGCACTCCAGGACTCCGGGAAGATCCTGCCTCAATGCGATGCGCCAGTAGAATCCGTTGGCGCCGGTGTAGATCAGCCGCCCGCCCCTGGCGAGCCAGGCCCCCAGGGCATCGAGCATGGCCGCGGTGTGATACTCGGGATGGCTGCCGGTGACGACGACAGAATAGCCTTCGAGCACGGCCAGCCCCTCTCCATGGAGTTCCTCGTCAGTGACGACGTCGAAGCCGTCGCTCGCCTGTTCCAGCCAGGACGTGATGTGGGTGTCGGCCACGAGCCCCCACACGCGCCCCTTCGGCCGAAGGTTGAGCACCGGGCGCAGGCGTGACGAGAAACTGACGCCGCTGCCGTCTGAATGGGTATCGTAGGTCGAAAGCCCGTACTCCGAGTGAGCCTGCAGGAAACAGTCTTCGCGCGTCATGACGGTCGCGCGGAACTGTTTCATCTCCACGGTGTCGTTGCGGAAGTGCCGGCCCGAATTGGCATAGGCCATGTAGGTGGCGGTGGGCATGAGGAAGCAGACGTCCGAGGTCCTCCGGCCGCGGGGCGGCACGACGGCGAAGGGAATGAAGTCCTCGTCATCCCCCGCCGTGACATGGAGCGCATGGATCGCGCTCGGGGTGCCTTCGGGCACCTGCCAGGCGTGGCTTTCAGGCCACCCGGCATCGTGGATGTCGTCATCGTGAAAGTGGATCGCGGCGTAGTCTTCGGGCCGGTGGCGCCAGGACATCTCGCGACCGCTCCATGTGGCGCCGGTCACGGCGCGTTCGGGGAGGTGCACGAGTGTCCCGTGGTGACCGTGACCGGACACGTCCTCCAATGCGAGAGTGTCGATCCCGCGCGAGAAGTCCCAGGCGGCCAGAATCGCATCACGGACTGACGGCGCCGCAGGACGGGCTTCGGCGATGATGACCTCGTCGGGCGTGAAGGCGCGGCACGCCACGCGTGGCGCCTCGATCCGGCCGTTGAAGCAGCCGGCGTGATAGCCGCGGCCGTCTCCGGCATCGCGATGCCAGGCGGCCATCAGCCATCGGGTCTCCCGCAGCACCGGCGGGAACGCAACAGCGATGCGGCGCAGCACCGGAAGGCCGGTGTCGAGTGCCTGCTGGAACAGGCGCATCGTGCCCGCTTCCGGATCGAGGATTGCGGCGATGCGATACCAGGCCCCCGCCACCATCGCTTCGCCCGTGGTGGCAACGACGCTGGCGTGGCCGTTTCCGGCCACAAGGCCGGCAGCGCCGTCGTCGCCGACGATGAGGCTGGCACCGGTGTGGTCACTCTCGGACCAGGTGCCGATGATGCCCTGGCGCCCCATCTGCGGCGTGGTCGGCATGACCAGTGCCTGGAGCGTGAAGGCGCCCGCGGGAACGAGGTGCGGCGAGGCTGGAACGACCGCATGGGACCCGGCATGGATGACGTGCGCACTGCCCTCGTGGGGGCCGTCGACCGGTGTCTCGACGGGAACGCTCCTGAAGGGGGCGCCTGCGGGATTGTCGTCCGCCGAGTGGAGACGGACGATGCCGGCGCAGTAGGTGGCGGGGCCGGCGCAGCTCACATGGAAGCGGATGGTCTCCCCGGGGCGTACCGACATCCTGTCCGCATAGCCGTTGAGCGGCCGTGTTCCTGGATCCATGCCACCTCCACAGGAGACTTGAGGGGTCGGGGATGATTCTTACAATGGCATTGGATCAGACCATGGGGAAAGAGATCATGACGGTGACGGACACGTTCAGGGACCTGTCGGGCCAGGTGTATATGGATGGCCACTGGCGCCGCAGCGAGTCGAGCGACGGGTTCGACGCCATCGATCCGGCGACCGAATCGGTCAATGGCGAACTGGCCTTCGCCACGGTCAGCGAGGTCGACGAGGCAGTTGCCATCGCCCGGCGCGCCCAGAAAGAGTGGAACCGCATGAACGGCCTCAAGCGCTCCGAGGAACTTCACGAGGTGGCGCGCAGGCTGCGCGACAGCACACCGCGTCTGGCCGAGGCCCTGACCCGGGAAATGGGCAAGCCCTACAAGGAATCGGCGGATGAGGTGGAATGGACCGCGACCGCCTTCAACTACTACGCGGAGGTCTCGCGTCACGAGGCCGGTCGCGTTGTCGGTCCGGTGGTGGACGGAGACTTTCATGTCGTCACCAAGTCGCCTCTGGGCGTGGTCGGCATCATTCTTCCCTTCAACTTCCCCTATGTGCTCTTTGGCTGGGAAGCCGGTGCCGCGCTCGGCGCCGGCAACGCGGTCATCCTCAAGCCATCGGAACTGACCAGTTTCTCCTCGCTCATGATGATGGAGTGCTTCGACCACATGCCGACCGGTCTGGTGCAGTGCCTCACCGGAGCCGTCGAGACGGGCAAGGCCCTGGTCGGGCATGACGGAGTCGACGGCGTCGCCTTCACTGGGTCGATCCCCGCCGGACAGGCTGTCGCCCAGACCTGTGCGTCCACGTTCAAGCGCTGTCTCGTGGAAGCAAGCGGCAACGACCCCTTCCTGGTCATGCCGTCAGCCGACATGGCCATGGCCACCCAGGGCGCGGTGTTCGGCGCCTATCTCAATTGCGGGCAGGTGTGCGCCGCCGCCGAACGCTTCTATGTCCATGATGCCGTGCACGACCGTTTCGTCGACGAGGTCACGCGTCTGACGCGTCAGCTGCGCATCGGCAACGGTCTCGAGAAGGTGGACATGGGACCGATGGCCGCACAGCGGGAACGGGACCGCTATGAAGGCATGCTCGCACGGGCCATCGACGAAGGTGCGACCGTCGTCACCGGTGGCGGCCGACCGGAAGGTTTCAACCGCGGCTACTACTGCGACGCGACCATCCTCACTGACTGCACGCCGGATATGGAGATCATGAACAACGAGAGCTTCGGGCCGGTGATGCCCGTCTGCCGGGTCGGCAGTTTCGACGAGGCCCTCGAACACGCGAACAACTCGCGCTACGGGCTCGGCTCCTTCGTCTTCACGAATGATCTCGCCGAGACCATGCGGTCCATCAACGAGATCGAGGCGGGCATGACGTGGATCAACGCCACGGCCCTTCTCGACAACGATGCCGGGCCCTTTGGCGGGTGCAAGATGTCGGGAACCGGCCGCCAGCTCGGCAGCGAGGGAATCGACCAGTTCCGCAACACCAAGCTCACCATGATCGACCACGAGAACAAGCCCGCGGACTTCTGGTGGTTCCCCTACAAGGACGAGGAGGCCTATCCCGGCTGATCCTGTCCTTCCTCCTGGCGCAAGGAGGAAGGAGGCGCCTCACGCCCGATGCACCGGAGGGCGCTTGCGGCGATGACGCGTTCCTCGTCCGTCGCGATGACGTGGGCGGAGGGGTGGCCCCGGGTGATGGTCGGCGCGTGGCGCCCGTTGGCCACCTCGTCGAGGTCGAGGCCGAGCCAGCCGAGAGCCTCCACCACTGCTGCCCTCACCGGCGCCGCGTTCTCGCCGATGCCACCGGTAAAGACGAGGGCGTCGAGGCCACCGGTGGCCGCCACCGCCGAGCCGATTTCGAGGACCAGCCGGTCGACGAACATGGCGACGGCACGTGCCGCCTTCCCGTCCCCGCTTGCCAGCAGCGCGCGCATGTCCGGCGAGAGTCCCGAGACGCCGAGTAATCCCGATTCACGATTGAACAGGCGGTCGACGGCCCCGGCGTCGCCATCGTGGCGCGTAACGAGCCACAACACCGCGCCCGGATCGAGCCTGCCTGGCCGCCGCCCCATCATCAGCCCGTCGAGAGGCGTGAATCCCATCGACGTGAAGACCGAGGCGCCATCGATGAGACCGGCAAGGCTGCAGCCGTTGCCGAGATGACAGATCACCGTCTTCGGCGGAACCACGCCGTCGGCGACGTCGGGCAGCCGGGCGACGATGGACTGGTAGGAAAGGCCATGGAACCCGAAGCGCCGGAGCCCTTCGGCGGCGAAGCGCTCCGGAAGCGCCATCAACTGGCGCACCTCGGGAATGGTGCGGTGGAAGGCGGTATCGAAGCACGCGACCTGGGGCAACCGGGGCAACGCCTTCGCCAGTGCCCTGATCCCGGCAAGGTTGTGCGGCTGGTGAGAGGGCGCCAGGGCTGACAACGCCTCGATGTCACCGTCAACCGTCGCGTCGATGAGCGCCGGCCCGGAGAAGCGCGTTCCGCCATGAACCACGCGATGGCCGGCCACCACGAGGCCTCCGGTTCGAGGCAGGATGACCGTGTCGAGGAGATATCCGATGATGGGTCCATGGCCCGCAAGTCCGTGCGGCAGGGCATCACCGGGCCTGCCGTCGAGCAGCAACCGCGGCTCAAGCCCTTCGGCGACATTTTCCACCTGGCCCCGGAACAGGGGCTTGAGATCATCTCCGAAGACAGCAAAGCGGACAGACGACGACCCGCAGTTGAGCGCCAGTACGTGTCCCGTCATGGTCGGTTGGTCCCTCGCCGGCGGCCACCATCTTGCGGTTCTCTTCCCTTGCGGTCTACAACGTCTCTGACACTCCGGGAAAGGTTGGCACGCCATGAAAATGACCACGGAAGAAGCCTTCGTGAAAGTGCTGCAGAGACACGGCATCCGGCACTGCTTCGGCATCATCGGGTCCGCGTTCATGCCGATCTCCGATCTCTTCCCCAAGGCCGGGATCACCTTCTGGGACGTAGCGCACGAGGCGAATGCGGGGTTCATGTGCGACGGCTTCACACGCGCCAGCGGCGAGATCGCGATGTGCATCGGCCAGAACGGTCCAGGCATCACCAATCTCGTCACACCCGTGAAGACGGCCTACTGGAACCACACTCCCATGCTCCTCGTGACCCCCCAGGCGGCCAACCGGACGATCGGCCAGGGCGGCTTCCAGGAGGTTCCGCAGATGGCTCTCTTCGAGGACATGGTCTGCTACCAGGAAGAGGTGCGTGATCCGGCGCGCATTGCCGAGGTGCTCAACCGGGTGATCGAACAGGCGTTGCGGCGTTCGGCGCCGGCACAGATCAACGTGCCGCGCGACATCTGGACAGCCGAGGTCGACATCGAACTTCCCGTCACGGTGGAACTCGAACGCCAGGGCGGCGGCGAAAAGTCGATCTCCGAGGCGGCGCGCCTCCTGTCGCAGGCGAGGTTTCCGGTGATCCTCTCCGGCGCCGGCGTGGTGATCGGCGATGCCATCGACGACTGCGTCCGTCTGGCCGAACGCCTCCAGGCGCCGGTCTGTTCAGGCTATCAGCACAACGACAGCTTTCCGGGATCCCATCCGCTTGCCGTCGGACCCCTCGGCTACAACGGCTCGCGGGCGGCGATGGAACTCATTGCCCGGGCCGATGTCGTCCTGGCTCTCGGAACACGCCTCAATCCCTTCTCCACGCTGCCGGCCTACGGCATCGACTACTGGCCACAGGCCGCGGCCGTCATCCAGGTCGACATGAATCCCGACCGCATCGGGCTCACCAAGAAGGTCAGCATAGGTATCTGCGGTGACGCCGGGATCGTGGCACGCGGCATCCTCGAGCATCTCTCGCCCGGCGCCGGATCGAAGGGCCGCGACGAGAGGAAGGCGCTGATCCACCAGACCCGTTCGGCATGGCTGCAGGAACTCGCCAGCATGGACCACGAGGACGACGACCCGGGGACCTCGTGGAATGCCGATGCGCGGACACGCGAACCACAGAGAATGTCGGCGCGCATGGCATGGCGAGCGATCCAGGCAGGCCTGCCTGGAGACGCCATCATCTCCACCGATATCGGCAACAACTGCGCTGTCGGCAACGCCTATCCAACCTTCGAGGAGGGCAGGAAGTACCTCTCCCCCGGCCTCTTCGGACCCTGCGGGTATGGTTTCCCGGCAATCCTTGGGGCCAAGATCGGCTGCCCTGACGTGCCGGTCGTCGGCTTTGCAGGAGACGGCGCCTTCGGCATCTCGATGAACGAGATGACGTCATGCGGCCGGGAGGACTGGCCCGCCGTCACTATGGTGGTCTTCCGCAACTACCAGTGGGGTGCCGAAAAGCGCAACACGACACTGTGGTACGACAACAACTTCGTCGGCACGGAACTCAACCCCGGGCTCTCCTATGCCAGGGTGGCCGAGGGTTGCGGACTCAAGGGCGTCCAGGTGGCGACCATGGAGGAACTCGCGGATGCCATCAGGCAGGGCTGCGCCGCCCAGCGGGACGGCGTCACCACCTTCATCGAGGTGCTGCTCAATCAGGAACTCGGCGAACCCTTCCGCCGCGATGCCATGAAGAAGCCGGTCGTGGTCGCCGGCATCGACGCGCATGACATGCTGGCGATGGGATGAGGGACCCCGTTTCAGCCGGATGACGACTGCAACACCGGCGAGCGCGCCATGAGGCAGAGGAAGTCCTGGGCCAGTGTGGCCCCGGCGAGCGCCGTGATCTCCCCGACGTCGTAGATCGGCGCCACCTCCACGAGGTCGGCGCCGATGACCGCGAGTCCCGACAGCCCGCGCAGGATTTCGCGGGCCTGGTGGGATGTGAGGCCGCCGACGACCGGTGTCCCCGTCCCCGGGGCAAAGGCCGGATCGAGGCAGTCGATGTCGAAGGTGAGATAGGCCTGCCTGTCGCCGACGATGCGGCGCACCTCCTCAACGACTGCGTCGGTGCCGTGACGGTGCACGAAAGGAGCATCGAAGATGTTGAATCCCATGGTGTCGGGATTGGGCGTTCTCAGTCCGATCTGCACCGACGTCGCGGGATCGACAAAGCCCTGGCGCACGGCGTGCCAGAACATGGTGCCGTGATTGACGCCGTCCTCGTGCTCATCGGGCCAAGTATCGGAATGGGCGTCAAAATGGATGAGCGAAAGCGGTCGACCGTAGCTCTTGGCGTGGGCCCTCAACAAGGGCCACGTGATGAAGTGATCGCCGCCCAGCGACAGCACCATGACATCCTGTTCCAGCATCCACGCGACATAGTTCTCGATCGTTTCCGGAATTGTGGCCGGTATGGAGAAGTCGAAAGGAAGATCCCCGTGATCGGCGATCCTCATTTCGGCCACGGGGTGAAAGTCCCAGCCATAGACCCGTCTTTCGAAGGCCAGCCCAGTCGATGCGGCACGGATTCCGCGGGGACCGAAGCGCGTACCCGGACGGTTGGTCGTCGCCGTGTCGAATGGGACGCCAAGCACGGCGACATCCACATCGCCGAGGTCCTTGCGATAGGGGCGCCTGAGAAAACTCGTGACGCCGGCGTAGGTGATCTCTTCGGGAAAGGCCTTCAGATCGTTCGCCGTGATGGCGTGGTCGCCCCTGAACATCTCTGACCCGGTCATCGCCATCTCCCTCCACGTCCTCGGTTTCACGCCACACTTACATCCGTCCGCGCGGCCTGTCGAGGCGGACCGCCGGGTCGATTCAGGGGCCCCGGGCGCGGCGGCGGAACAGGTAGTAGCCGACCTCGCGGGATGGGCACAGTCCGCCCGGACGCAGGGCAAGCACGGCAATCATCGCCACGGCGAGTGTCAGCTCGGTCATGCCCACGAGGGGCTCCGAGAGGATGTTGGCGCGGTTGATGGCCCCTTCGAGCGATCGCAGGCCCTCGAAACTGGCTGTGACGATCAGCACGCCGGCCACGGCGCCGGTCACCGTTCTCGGTCCTCCGATGACCAGCATGGCGAGAATCACGAAGGTCTCCTTCAGCCACAACTGCTTGGGCGAGAAGGAGGTGATGAAATGGCCCCACAGAGCGCCACCGATTCCTGCAAGCAGGGCCGAGACGATGAAGGCCTGCCAGCGCAGCCTCGGAATGTGCGCTCCAAGCGAGGCTGCCGCGATTTCGTCATCCCGGCTCGCCCGAAGAAGCCGGCCCACCCGCGATTCCTTGAAGATGAGGGCGACAAGCACGGCGGCGATCGCCACACCCGCAGCAAGCGGCAGCGTCGTTCCTCCCGGTATCCCGAAGAGGGTGCGCGGACCGTTGGTGACATCGCTCCAGTGGTACATGATCGTGTGCAGCACGACGAAGAGCGCAAAGGACGTGATGACGGCTGCGGCGTCGGACAGACGCATGAGCGGGTAGACGGCCAGCGCCGCAATGAGGGCCGCGGCCAGTCCCCCCAGCGCCATGCCGACGACAGGCAGCATCTCCACGTCGGCGAGGAAGGGATAGAGATTCGGCAGCGCCATCCCCTTCATCTGCACCGGGATGGTGAGGACCGCCGAGGTGTAGGCGCCGACCCCCATGAACCCGACGTGCGCAAAGGAGAGAATGCCGGAATTCCCCATGAAGATCTGCAGGCCGACCACGAGCACCATCGAGATGCAGAGATTGGTCGTGATGCGCAGGAGAAGACGGTCGCCGACGAGTTCCGCAGCCACGGCGACGAGGACGATCACCCCGCCAAGGAGAACGAACGTCAGCCAGTTTCGTCGTGCCATCATGTTCGCTGACCCGACGCCGGCCCGCGCACGATTCCCTCCGGCCGCCACAGCAGGATCAGGATGACCAGCGAGAAGGTGAAGGCGTCGCGGAACTTGAGAAGATCCTGGGGAAGGGTGTAGTTCAGCGACGTGTCGATGAGCGCCAGCAGGAATCCGCCGACCACGGCGCCCGGCAGGCTGCGCATGCCACCGATGACCGTCGCGATGAAGGCGATCAGGAGGGGCTCGAGGCCGATCCCCGGCACGACGGTACCGATCCTGCCGATCCACAGGATGGCGACGGTTCCCGCCAGCAGGCCGGAAATCGCAAAGGCCGCCGAGATGATGAGATTGGCCGGGATCCCCATCATCCGCGCCATCCTGAAGTTCGTGGCCGCAGCCCGCATGGCGATACCCAGTGCCGTATACCGCATGAGCCAGGAGAAGATCGCCAGCATGATCACCGCGACGGCGATCGTGATGAGGTTGCGAACCGGCGTGATGACGCCGGCGAATTCGACGGTGCGCGAGAAGAGCTCCGGCAGCGGCACCGCGCGGGGTCTTGGCGAGATGAAGAGGAGAGCGGCGTTCTGCAGCAGTGTCGAGAAGGCGAAGGAGGTGATGAGAACGGCCGTGACGGACTTGGCGCGAACGGGACGGAAGGCGAGGTAGTCCGTCGCGATCCCTGCAGCGATCGCCATGACAACGCCGCACGCCGCCATCACCAGCCAGGGGAACCCGGATCCGCTGACGAGGAACATGGTGTAGCCACTCACCATGATCAGCTCGCCATAGGCGAAGTTCACGAGGCGGAGAATTCCGTAGACGATGACGAGGCCGAGCGCCATCAGCGCGTAGGCCCCGCCGAGGCTGAGGACATCCAGCACGAATTGCACCGGATTCATGGCTCGGCACCCAGGTAGAGGGACTTCAGTTCCGTCGCGGCGGCGATCTCGGAGGCCGGACCTTCCGCCTCGATGCGCCCGAGCCGCATGACATAGGCGCGATCGCTGACCGCGAGGGCCTTTGCCGCGTTCTGTTCGACGAGAAGGATGGTCAGGCCGGAGTCCTTCAGGCTGCCGATCATGTCGAAGATCTGGTCCACCACGATCGGAGCCAGGCCGAGCGACGGCTCGTCGAGGAGCAGGACGGACGGACGCGACATCAGCGCCCGCGCTATGACCAGCATCTGCTGTTCACCTCCCGACAGGTTTCCTGCCGGCAGGTGCTGTCGCTCTGCAAGAATGGGAAAGTGGGCGAAGTGCGTCTCGCGATCGTGGACCACGCCGGCCTTGTCACGGCGGCGCGTGAAGGCGCCGAGCTGCAGGTTCTGCGCCACCGTCAGGTCAGGAAACACGTCGCGGGTCTCAGGCACGGCTACCACGCCACGCCGGACCATGGCTTCCGGTGGGGACCAGCTCACGTCCTCGCCATCCAGCCGGACCCGACCTGCAGTGGCCCGCACCGCTCCGGCGATCGCCATCAATGTCGAGGACTTGCCCGCACCGTTGGCGCCGAGAAGGGTCACGAGTTCACCCTTGCGGACCCCGAGCGACACGCCACGCACCGCACGGACGGCGCCGTAGCTGACCTCCAGGGATTCGATGTCAAGCATGACCGCTTCCGCTGCCGAGATAGGCCTCGATGACCGCCGGATCGTCACGCACCGTCCGGCGGTCCCCCTCGGCAATGGTGCGCCCGGACGCCAGCACGTGCAGCCGCTCGCACACACGCATGATCAGGCCCATGTCGTGGTCGATGATGAGGAGGCCGAGACCGCGGTCCTTCGGCAGCATGGCGAGGATCTCGACCAGCGACTCGGTCTCCTCCTCGTTCATGCCGGCGGCGGGCTCGTCGAGCAGGAGGTAATGTGGTTCGCCGGCCAGCGCCCGCGCGATTTCCACGCGGCGCTTCTCGCCGTAACTGAGCACCTCGGCTAGGTCGTCGAGACGTCTGCCGAGTCCGAACTCCTCGATGAGCGCGGCGGCGCGCTCGAGGGCCACACGCACCGGGGCGCCCTTTCCGAGGGCGGCCGTCGCGACGTTCTCGAGAATGGTCAGGTTGTCGAAATGCCTGCCGATCTGGAAGGTCCGGGACACTCCGGCATGGGCGATCTCGCGGGGCGACCGTCCGGTGAGGACGGCATCCCCCAGGGAGATCGTGCCGCCGGCCATGGGAACCTGACCGGTCATGGCGTTGACCAGAGTTGTCTTCCCGGATCCATTCGGCCCGATGAGCCCGAGTATCTCCCCGGGTCCAAGGGTGAGCGACACGTCGTCGAGTGCACGCAGGCCGGCAAACTCGACCGTGACGGACGCCGCTTCAAGTGGGGCCATGGCGCTCCGGAATACCGTGGTTCCTGCCGGCGCGGACGTGTCCGCGCCGGCAGGGTGGTTCAGGCGATTCTCACGGAGCCGGTACGTTGGACGGCGTCCGCCAGCCAAGGAAGTGCGTTGACGCGTCCTTGACTTCGACGAGCACCGCCGCCTTGTCCGGAGCATGACCCTCTGCGGCATTGCGGTAGGTCAGATCGCCGGTGAGAAGGTGGAACACGTTCTCCTCCAGCGCCTGCGCGACTGCCGCGCCATCGGTCGTGCCTGCAATCTCGGCAGCCTGGGCGAGAAGCATCACGGCATCCCAGCCAGTCGCCACGAAGGAGGTGTCAGGCGGCTCGTTGAACATGCCTTCGAAGAGTCCGATGAACTGCTCCATTTCCGGATGGGCATCGGAGCTCATGAAGGTATGGGTCACGAAGTAGATGTCGTTGCCAAGCGGGCCAAGTGACTGGATCATCGCCGGATCGTCGTAGGAATCCCCGCCAAGCACCGGTGCGTCATAGCCGACTTCGCGCAGGGACCGGATGATGAATCCGATATCCTGCCCGTAGGACGAGATGAAGATGACATCCGGCTTCTCGTCGAGCGCCTGCAGGCGCGCAAGCTGGGCCGAGAAGTCGTTGTCACCGTTGTTGTACGTGTCCTCCGCCAGGATGTTGCCGCCCAGAGCCTTGAAATGCTCGACGAAGTACTTGGAGAGCGACACGGTGTAGGCGATGAACTGGTCGGTCACGACATAGGCGTTCTTCCAGCCGCGCTCGTTGATGGCGTATTCGGCGGCAGTCGCCCCCATGGTCGTGTTCCACATCGACAGGGTGAACTGCTTGTCTCCCAGCGACCAGGAACTGTAGAGCGGGTCCGACGCACAGAGCGACAGGCCAACCAGCCCCGCCTCCTGTGCCGCGCGACTCGCGGGTCCACCGAAGTCGAAGTCGCAAGGCGCCAGAATGAAGTCGGCGCCGCCGTCGATGAGTTCAACAGCCGCGTTGCCGACCGTGACCGGATCGGTCTTGCCGTCGATGGCGATCATCTCCACCTGCTGGCCGAGCAACCCGCCCTGGTCATTGAGGGCCTTGATGGCAACCTGCGCACCCCGGAAGCCGGGCGTGTCCAGGGGAGCCTGGTCCCCGGTCAGGCAAAGGGGGGCGCCGAAGGTGATCGTGTCCCCCAGGGCATGTCCCCCGCCGGCCACAGCCAGGGCGCCGACCGATGCCAGTACTGCTAAGAAACGGGATCTCATGGAGTTCCTCCTCATGTTCTTGCTGCAAGGTCAATCTGAACTGATTTCCCCTTTCCATTCGAAGACGACCGGGGATGAATGTCAAACAGACGGGGAGACCAGGTCGCCGTCACCGGTCAGGCATCACGGGACCCGGACGCGGTTCCTTGTCGGCAGAATCCCGCCTCGCTAGGATCATCCGGGGAGCACCGGACGAGGACGATGGATGCAGGACGCGACGTGATATTCGGGGACTACACCAGGGAGGACCTCGACCTCCAGTATAACAACCGGTTGCGGGTTCCCGAGTTCCAGACCTGGTTCAGGACTTGGGCGAAGACCAGCGAGGAGACCCGCCACACCCTGTCGTGCAGAACCGACATCGCCTACGGCCAGCACCCGGCGGAGACACTCGACATCTTTCCGGCGACGCAGATGAAGGCACCGGTCAATCTGTTCATTCACGGCGGATACTGGCAGTCGCTGGACAAGTCGGACTTCAGCTACGTGGCCCGGGGGTTCGTGCCCCATGGAATCACCACCGTTGTCGTCAACTACGCCCTCGCCCCCGATGCCAGTATGGACGAGATCGTGCGGCAGAACCGGGCCTCGTTGGCCTGGCTCTGGAACAACGCTACGGAACTCGGCATCGACCGCGACCGCATCCATGTGTCCGGTCACTCGGCCGGGGGGCACCTTGTGGCGATGCTGCTGGCGACGGACTGGCCGCGGTTCAATCCCGGTATTGCCCGGGATGTCGTCAGGAGCGGCCATGCCATGTCCGGTCTCTTCGACCTCGAGCCCATACACCTTTGCTATCTCAACGAGGTGTTGGGAATGGATGTCGCCGAGGCCCGAAGGAACAGCCCCGCACTCATGGACTACCCGGTTTCGACGCCGCTCCTCATTTCCCTGGGCTCACTTGAATCGGACGAGTATCACCGCCAGGCACGAGCCATGGAAAAGGTGTGGCAGGACCGCGGCTACCCGACCCGCATGCTGGTCGCCGACGATCACAACCATTTCACGATCGCCGATCGCCTCGGTGATCCGGAGAGCGATCTCGTCGCCGCGCAACTCGCGTTGATGGAACACTGACAACATGTCCAGGAGTCCCCTCAGGCAGGACGAGATCGCGCGTCTCTCCCCCGCCGAGGGTCCGGCGCGGGGCCTCCCCCGGTCTGCTTTTACGTCGCCGGAGTTCTTCCGCCACGAATGCGAGCGCCTGTTTCCCCGTCACTGGGTCTTTGTCGGTCACGCCCACGATGTTCCCGAACCCGGAGATGTCATGCCGGTCACCGTCGCCGGCGTCCCGCTCATCGTCGTGCGCGACCGCGATGGCGCCGTGCGCACGTTCCACAACACATGCCGGCATCGCGGCCGAAAGCTCGTGGACAGCGCCTGCAGCAGGCGCACGGCGCTTACCTGCCCCTACCATGGATGGTCCTACGATCTCGACGGCACGCTGCGCACCACGCCTCACTTCGGTGGCTACCGGAATCCGTCTGTGGCCGGTTTCGACAAAGAGGCCTTCGGTCTCGTGTCGGTCCGCACCGCCTGCTGGCACGACTGGATCGTAGTCAACCTGGATGGTACGGCGACGTGTTTCCGGGAGGCTGTCGCACCCATCGAGAAGAGGGTCAGGGACTGGGACTTTCGCGCCGAGGGATGGGATCTCGGCAGCCTCAGGCACATCGGCACCATCGATTTCGGCACGGTCCGCGGCAACTGGAAGATCGTAGTCGAGAATTACATCGAGCCCTACCACGTCCCCTTCGTCCACACGCAATCGTGTGGCGGGCAGCCCCTCGATACGCACTTTGCCATCAGTGACGGTCTGCTCGTCGGTTCCGCGGTCAGCATCGAGGGCTCGCGGGCGGCCGTCAGCAAGCAGGAACAGAAGGCGGCCTCGACGCGCAAGCAACTCGATTCCAGCGCACTCTATCTCGTTCTCTTTCCCAACTTCGCTCTCGGATTCTACGGTGACCTTGTGATCTCGATTCTCACGACGCCCCTCGCCGCGGACCTCACGCACGAACGCTTCGATCTCTATGTCTGGGGCTATGTCGATCCCAAGCCCGAGGCCGTCGAGAGCTGGATGGATCTCAACCGGCGCATCAACGCCGAGGACATCCGGATGATCGAGGGCATGCAGGAGGGCCTCGCCTCGCCCGTCATGGACTCGGGCGCCGTCATGTCGCCCCACTGGGAACACTGCATTCAGCGGTTCGAGAAGCTGGTCGCCGAGGGCATCGCCTGACCGGGTCGTACCGGTCAGGAGATGACGATGAGATCCCGGGGCGCGGTGTGCAGAAGTTCCGCGCCGGTCACGGAAAAGGCCATGGTGTCGATGATGAGGGAAAGGCCGGCTGATTGGGGGAGGAAGAAATCGCTCTCGTAGTTGACGACGGTCCCCGGGCAGAAGAGCCGTCCCTCGGAATCGACGTCGGGATCGTAGACCCACGGCCCGACCCAGTCGGGCTGGAATGAGATACCCATCTCGTAGCCGCCGACCCACCAGCGATCCTCCCAGATGCCCGCCTCCTCGTAGTAGGCCTTGAGGGCGCCGGTGACGTCGGCAACGGGAACGTCGGGACGGATCACGTCGGCAAGGACGTCGAAGGCCCCAGCCGAGGTGGCAACGCGCCCGGCCACCAGGCGGTCCGGCTCGCCCATGGAGAAGGTGCGGGCGTAGTTCGTGTGGTAGCGGTTGTAACAACCGCAGATATCGATGTTGACGATATCGCCGGGCATGATCATGCGACGTGACGTCTGGGCATCTGTCGCCAGCGTTCTCTGGCCCGAGGCGACGCTTGGCGTCTTGCCTGAGTGCTCACCACCTGCCCTTGCCATGGCATGCACCATTTCGGCATAGACATCGAGTTCGGTCATGCCCGCTCGCATGTGGTCCATGGCCGCACGCATGCCGACATCGCCGATCCTCGCCGCCGTGCGCACGTAGGAGAGCTCCTGAGGCGACTTCACGGAACGCAGCGAGCGCAGCAGGTCGGTGCCGTCGACGACCCGCATTCCGGCATCCTCGAGGGTTGCCTCGAACATGCGGGAAACGCCGGGGCTGGGACGGTAGTTGAAGAGTTCGAGTCCGACCGTTCCGCCGAGCCATCCCGCATCCTGAAGGTGATCGAGGATGAAACGATGCATGGGACGCCCGTCGGAACCGGCGCGAATGCGCACGTCATCGCCGACCGTCGTCAGGCGGACCAGCACCTCGTTGACGTCGCGCTCGAAGGTGATGAAGCGGTCACTGTCGGCTCTGATCGCAACCCCGCTCAGCGGGTCCCATCCCTTTGGACTCTGGGCCTGGTACCAGTCGGAACAAAACCCGCTGATGTAGTAGCGGCTCTCGGGAGCGGTCAGGTAGAGAAGGTCGATCCCGGCCCTCTCCATCGCCCGGCGCGCGTTCTCCAGACGTCCTCGATACTCTTCCAGGGAAAACGCGAATTCCGGTTCAGGTGAAGAAAACCTGAGATTCAGTTCCCTGGCACCCGGCGTCCCGGTCATGGCGCTTCCCGTTCAGTGGACTGGTCCGTGTCAGGATACTGCGCGCCGCGCAACACGGTCCATCCCGACACGCCGCCGGACGGCCCTGTCATGCCGTCGTCGGGCCAAACAGATCCGAAGCCGTCTGCTGTCAATCGACGCTGAAATGTTCTCACTTCTTGTTCCCACTTCGAGCCTCAAGGAACGATTCCACGCTCAAGGCGTTGGATTGTCGATTGCCAAAGATGCCGGATTTTCGTTTGCCATTGACAGTGATGAACCTCATGCCGTGTACATGGTCTCCACCTGTGTGATTAGCCGGAAGTTCCGGTACAGCGGTTGACCAAGCGCTTGACCAAGTCGATTCCCGTGCTAGTCTTTCGGATCGGGCATCCACCGAATCTGAGGCGGCCGCTCTTGGATTCGATTTGGACAAGGGGCAGGAAGATCATGACACGACGCGTGAAAATCGGCGAAGCGAAAACTCATCTTTCTGCGCTGTTGGCTGAAGTGGAAGCGGGTGAGGATCTGGTGATCTGCCGGGGCTCAACACCGATTGCCCATGTGACAAGGGTCACCGAAGAGAGCCAGCATGCCGCGCTCGTTGCAACGATGCGACGCGATCGGGCGAAACAGAAACCGGTGACCACTGCCGAAATCCTGTCGTGGCGCCATGAAGGACACGCCTACTGATGGTGTTCGTGCCCGACGCTTCTCTGGCAGCCCAATGGGTGCTGCCCGACGAGAAATCTGCGTTGGCTGACCTTGCCCTGGATCGGCTGGTAACGGAAACAGCAAGGGTGCCTGGGTTGTTCTGGCACGAGATGCGTAATCTCCTGTTGTCGGCCGAACGCCGGGGGCGGATCGACAGACGCCACGTCGACACGTCCATGGCGCGGCTGCGCCGTCTTCGCATCCACCGCGCGGACGACACCGATGACCGTGATGTCATGGAACTGGCCCGCGCCCATCGCCTTACGGCTTACGATGCGAGTTACCTGGCGCTCGCGGTCTGCGAAGGCTGTGCACTCGCAAGCCTGGACAGGCGCCTGAACGAGGCCGCAGCGGCCGAAGGCGTGATGCCGTTTGCCTGAGCCGGGACAAGGGTGAAGCTGACGCTTCGTTCAGGTGTCTGCGCACGGAGATACATCCCGACAACCGATGACTTGAGGTTCGGAAGCGCTTGTCGGTGTACGGCTTCCGTCGATAGACTGCCGGCTGGCGCGGGTGATGATGGGGCAGTGATGGCGGACTTACCTGGGACCGCACGGGTGGTGATCATCGGCGGGGGCGCCGTGGGAGCCTCGTGCCTCTATCACCTGGCGCGTGCCGGCTGGACCGACTGCGTGCTGCTGGAGAAGAACGAACTCACCGCCGGTTCGACCTGGCATGCCGCCGGCAACGTGCCGACCTTCTCGGCAAGCTGGTCGGTCATGAACATGCAGCGTTACTCGGCCGAGCTCTACCGCGGCCTCGCCGAGGCGGTCGATTACCCGATGAACTATCACGTGACGGGATCGATCCGCCTGGCGCACTCGGAGAACCGCATGCTGGAGTTCGAGAGGGTGGTCGGCATGGGCCGCTACCAGGGCATGGATGTCCGGACCTGCACGAACGACGAACTGAAGGAACTCTATCCCTATCTCGAAACCCACGATCTCGCCGGCGGTCTCTATGACCCTTACGACGGCGACATCGATCCGGCCCAGCTGACCCAGGCCCTCGCCAAGGGCGCACGGGACCTCGGCGCCGCCGTCGTGCGGTTCTGCCCGGTCACCGGGGTGCGGCGCGACAGCGAATGGGTGGTGGAGACCGCGCAGGGAGACATCCGCTGCCAGTACGTGGTGAATGCCGCCGGATATCGCGCCGGAGAGGTCGGCGCCATGTTCGGCCGCGAGGTGCCGGTCGTCGCCATGGCGCACCAGTACATGCTCACCGGCGACATCGACGAACTGAAGGCTTACACGGAACGGACGGGACGCAAGCTGCCCCTGTTGCGGGACGTCGACAGCAGCTACTACCTGCGCCAGGAGAAGTCCGGCCTCAATCTCGGCCCTTACGAGAGGAACTGCCGGGCCCACTGGATCGGCGACGACGATCCCATGCCCGAGGACTTCTCCTTCATGCTCTACCCCGAGGACCTCGAACGCCTCGCGTGGTACATCGAGGACGCCATGGCGCGGGTGCCGCTGCTCGCCGAGGGCGGCGTCAGCCGGACCATCAACGGACCGATCCCCTATGCGCCGGACGGCAATCCCCTGATCGGTCCGATGCCGGGCGTGCCGGACGCATTCGAAGCCTGCGTCTTCACCTTCGGCATCGCCCAGGCAGGCGGAGCCGGCAAGGTGCTCTCCGAGTGGGTGATCGAGGGCGCCACCGAATGGGACATGTGGTCCTGCGACCCGCGCCGATTCACCGACTACGCGGACCGGGACCACGCCATCGCCAAGGGCATGGAGGTCTACGGCCACGAGTATGCCATGCACTTCCCGCATCACGCCTGGCCCGCCGGGCGCGACAAGCGCCTCTCGCCGGTCCACGACAGGATTCGGGCCATGGGTGGCCAGATGGGGGCCTATGGCGGATGGGAGCGCGCCAACTGGTTTGCCCTTCCCGGCGACGACACGTCCGAGGATGCGACACAGACCTGGGAACGCGATGGTCCGTGGTTTCCGCGGGTCCGCGATGAATGCCTCGCCGTGCGTGACGCGGTGGGCGTTCTCGATCTCGCAGGGTTCTCCTGGTTCCACCTGAAGGGCGACGGGGCGAGGGACTGGCTGCGGCAGATGATCACGGGCGGCGTGCCGCGTGTCGGCCACCTGGGGCTGGGCTATTTCGCCGACGACGCCGGGCGGATCATCACCGAACTCTCGATCATCCGTCTCGACGAGGACGAGATGTATCTCATCAGTGCGGGCGCCGCGCAGTGGCACGACCGCGACTGGCTGGTGAAGCACCTGCCGGAACGGTCGTCCGTGACGCTGGAGAACCAGACGGGCCAGCGGTGCTGCCAGATCGTCTCCGGTCCCCATGCCCGCGCCCTCATCGGTGATCTCTGCGATGCCGATCTCGCCCTGCCGTGGCTCACCTGGCAGGAGACGACCATAGCCGGCGCTCGCGTGCTGCTGATCCGCGTTTCCTATGCCGGCGCCCTTGGCTGGGAGATCCACAGCGACAACGCCGACACACCCGCAGTCTATGGTGCGCTGCTCGAGGCCGGCGAGCGCCACGGCCTCAGGCCCTTCGGCATGTTCGCCCTCAACAGCCTGCGCCTGGAGAAGGGCTACCGTGCCTGGAAGGCGGACCTGTCGACGGACTACACCGTCCTCGAGGGCGGCCTCGAGCGCTTCGTGAAGTGGGACAAGGACTACTTCAAGGGCAAGCCGGCCCTGGAAAACCAGCGCCAGCAGGGGGTGACGAAACGGTTCGCCACCATGACAGTCGAGGCGGGCGCCTATGATGCCCCCTACATGTCCACCATCTGGAAGAATGATGCCATGGTCGGAGAAACCACCTCCGGCGGCTGGGGACACCGGATCGGGAAATCCATCGCGCTCGGCATGGTAAGACGCGATTGCGCCGAACCCGGCACCCGCCTGGAGATCGAGATGTACGGCCGCCGCTACCCGGCCACCGTGGAGCCCGATCAGCCTCTCTTCGATCCCGACAACCTCTCACTGAAGGATCCAGGACCATGAAGGACCTTCCGCGCAAGGCCCGCGCCGTCATCATCGGTGGTGGCGTGTCGGGTTCGTCGGTTGCCTACCATCTCGCCAAGCTCGGCTGGCAGGACGTCGTTCTCCTCGAGAGACAGCAGCTGACCTCGGGCACCACGTGGCATGCCGCAGGGCTGGTGGGCCAACTGCGGTCGGGTCAGAACATGACGCGGCTGGCGAAGTACTCGGCGGACCTCTACATCCGGCTCGAGGAGGAGACCGGTGTCGCCACCGGCATGCGCCAGAACGGCTCCATCACCGTGGCTCTTACCAGCGAGCGCCTCGAGGAGATCACCCGCACGGCCTCGCTCGCCCGAGCCTTCGGCATCGAGGTCAACGAGATCTCGCCCAGTGAAGCGGGGGATCTCTATCCCTGGCTCAACGTCGAGGATGTCGTCGGCGCCGTCCATCTTCCCCTGGACGGTCAGTGCGATCCTGCCAACATCGCCCTTGCCCTGGCCGCCGGCGCCCGCCGGCAAGGTGTCACCATCGCCGAGGGCGTGAAGGTGACGGACGTCCACCGGACGAACGGACGGGTGACGGGGGTCTCCTGGGAATCGGAAGGCGACAAGGGGCACATCGCCAGCGACATCGTGGTGAACTGTGCCGGCATGTGGGCACGCGACCTCGGGGCGCTCTCCGGCGTCAACATCCCGCTTCACGCCTGCGAGCACTTCTACATCGTCACAGAGCCGGTGGAAGGACTGGGCCGGCTGCCGGTTCTCCGGGTGCCGGACGAGTGGGCCTACTACAAGGAAGACGCGGGCAAGATGATGCTCGGCGCCTTCGAGCCGGACGCCAAGCCGTGGGGCATGGAGGGCATCCCGGAGGATTTCTGCTTCGACCAGCTGCCCGAGGACATCGCCCACTTCGAACCGGTTCTCGAAAAGGCGATCAACCGCATGCCGATGCTGGCGGAGGCCGGCATCCACACCTTCTTCAACGGACCGGAGAGCTTCACGCCGGACAACAGCTACTACCTGGGCGAAGCGCCGGAACTGAGGGGCTACTTCGTCGCCTGCGGCTACAACTCCATCGGCATCGTCTCGTCGGGAGGCGCCGGCATGGCCCTGGCGCAGTGGATCGAGGACGGCGAGCCCCCCTTCGACCTGTGGGACGTCGACATCCGCCGCGTCCAGCCCTTCCAGAAGAACCGGACCTATCTCAGACACAGGGTGAGCGAGTCGCTCGGCCTGCTCTATGCCGATCACTTCCCCTACCGACAGCCTGAGACCGCCCGCGGCGTGCGCCGGTCGCCGATCCACGATCATCTGAAAGCCCGCGGCGCCTGTTTCGGCGTCGTGGCCGGCTGGGAGCGGGCCAACTGGTTCGCCAGCGACGGCATGGAGCCCGAGTACCGCTACACGTGGAAGCGACAGAACTGGTTCGGCTGCGCACGCGATGAACATCTCGCGGTAAGGACGGGCGTCGGTCTCTTCGACATGACCTCGTTCGGCAAGATCCGGGCCGAGGGTGCGGACGCCGCGGCGGTGCTCAACCGCATCTGCGCCAACGAGATCGATGTCGAGACGGGACGTCTCGTCTACACCCAGTTCCTCAACCACCGCGGCGGGATCGAGTGCGACTGTACCGTCACGCGGCTTTCCGAAACCGCCTTTCTCATCGTCACCCCGGGGGCAACCCTGATGCGGGACCTCGCGTGGCTGAAGCGCCACACGCCGGACGACGCGCACGTTGTCTACACCGACGTCACGGCCGGGGAAGCGGTACTCTGTCTCATGGGCCCGCGATCGCGCGAGGTGCTGAACGCCTGTTCCCCGGCGGATCTTTCAAACGATCACCACCCCTTCGGAACCACGCGGGACATCGAGATCGGCTACGCCATCTGCCGCGCCCACCGGGTGAGCTACGTCGGCGAGCTCGGCTGGGAACTCTATGTCAGCACCGAGATGGCGGCCCATGTCTTCGAGACGCTCGAGGAGGCGGGCCGGCCCTTCGACCTGCGTCTCGCCGGCCTCCATGTCCTCGACAGCTGCCGTATCGAGAAGGCCTTCCGGCATTTCGGCCACGACATCACGGACGAGGATCACGTGCTCGAGGCGGGTCTGGGATTTGCCGTGCGCGTGCAGAAACCCGACTTCATCGGCCGCGATGCCGTTCTCAGGAAGAAGGACGAGGGCCTCAAACGACGCATGGTGCAGTTCATGCTCGAGGATCCCGATCCCCTGCTCTATCACAACGAGCCGATTGTGCGGGACGGGAGAATCGTCAGCTACCTGACATCCGGCAACTACGGTCACCACCTCGGCGGCGCCATCGGCATGGGCTACGTTCCGCTTGAGGCGGGCGAGAATGCCGACGGTCTCCTCGCATCTTCCTACGAAATCGAGGTCGCCGGGACGAGAACCGCTGCCCGCGCCTCACTGAGACCCATGTACGATCCCAAGTCCGAGCGTGTACGCATGTAGGAACCAGGCCATGACCGACATAGAATCTGCCGACACCTCTCCCCGGCGCAGCCGCCGTGGCGGAGGCCGTGCCGCCCGCAAGGCGGCGCGCGCCGCGCCGTTGCCGGAAAACATGAGGCCGGTGAGACCCGGTCTCGAGGGCGGCACCTACCGGCCGCTCAGCGACGCCGACATGGAGAAGATCAACGACACGGCCCTCACCGCCCTCGAGGAAATCGGCCTGGCCGACGCTCCGCCAAGCGGCGTCGAGATTCTCACGGGCGCCGGCGCCATCGACGGCGATGATGGCCGCATCCGCTTCCCCCGTGCCCTCGTCGAGGACATGGTCGCCATCGCCGCACGCGACTTCACGCTCTGTGGCCAGGATCCGCTCCACGACATGCGTCCGGGAGGGTACCGCGTACACTTCGGCACCGCGGGCGCCGCCGTCTTCGTCTACGATCCGGCGTCGCGCGAGAACCGCGAACCGACCGTCCAGGACCTCTACGATTCGGCACGTATCGTCGATTCCCTCGACAACATCCATTTCTTCCAGCGCACCCTGACACCGCGCGATACGGTCGAGCCGCGGGACATGGACCTCAACACGCTCTACGCCTGCATCTCGGGCACCACCAAGCACATCGGCACAGCCTTCACTCTGGCGGATTACGCCGCCGAGGGGCTAGACATGCTCCACATGGTCGCCGGATCCGAGGAAACCTGGCGGCGGCGTCCCTTTGTTTCGAACTCGAACTGCTTCGTCGTGCCGCCGATGAAGTTCGCCACGGAGAGCTGCCTGGTGATGGAGACTCTGATCCGGGGCGGCATGCCGGTTCTTCTGCTCTCCGCCGGCCAAGCCGGCGCCACGGCGCCTGCACCCCTTGCCGGCGCGGTCGTGCAGGCGGTAGCCGAATGCCTGGCCGGCCTCGTCTACGTCAACGCGCTCTCCCCCGGTCATCCGGCCATCTTCGGCACCTGGCCCTTTGTCTCCGATCTGCGCACCGGAGCCATGTCCGGCGGCTCACCCGAACAGGGTCTGCTCACCGCCGCCTGCGGACAGATGGCACGCTACTACGATCTCCCGGGTGGGTCGGCCTGCGCGATGTCCGATTCCAAGGAGATGGACATGCAGGCCGGGTACGAACGGGGCCTTGCCAATGTCATGGCCGGGCTTTCGGGACTCAATCTCGTCTACGAGAGCGTCGGCATGCATTCCTCCCTGCTTTCGCACTGCCTCGAGGCCCTCTTCGTCGACAATGACGTCATCGGCGCCTGCATGCGCTGCGTGCGCGGCATCGAGGTCAACGACGAGACCATGGCGCTCGACACGATGAAGGAGGTGTGTCTCGGCGGTCCAGGCCACTATCTCGGCGCCGACCAGACCCTGAGACTGATGCAGACCGAGTACGTCTACCCGACGGTCGGCGACCGCTCGAGCCCGAAGGAGTGGCTGGAGAACGACCGTCCCGATCTCATCTCGAAGGCGATCGGACGCAAGAACACGCTGCTTTCCTCCTACTATCCGGCCCACATTCCGGAAGCGACCGATGCCGCCATCCGCGAGCGCTACACCATCTTCCTTCCCCGCGAGAACATGATGCCGGCGGCCTGATCGAGGGCCGGCAATGGGTGTTTTTCCATTGTTATGAGGGCCTTCGTCCCCATCACGACTGACAGTCTGCAATCGTCTCGAACGCCAGCAGCCCGACGTCTTCCCGGCTGGAGCGCAGCGCGTTCCGCCCGTGTCAGAACGTGGCGGTGACGCCGCCATCCACCGTGAGGATCTGGCCGGTGATGTAGGCAGCGTCGGACGAGACGAGAAAGGCCGCTGGCCCGGCGAGGTCTTCCGGACAGCCGGCCCGGCCGAGCGGAATCTTGCTGTGTTCCAGATACACCGTCTTGAATAACTCGGAATCGTGCGCGTTGCGGCCGTCGGAGCGCAGCGCCATGCGGGTATCGATGAAACCCGGGGCGATGGCGTTCACCGTGATCCCCCGGGGTGCCAAATCGCAGGCAAGTGCACGGACCATGTTCACGAGTCCTCCCTTGGCGCTGCTGTAGGGAAGGGAGTCGGGGGAACCGACGAGACCCATGATGCTCGCCGTCATGAGAATGCGTCCCCCGCTTTGCCCCATGAGCGGCAGGGCAGCGAGCGTGCAGGCGAGCGCGCCGTCGAGGTTGACTCGCATGACCTCGCGAAATCGCTCGATCGTCAGACCCCCGATCGGGCTGATGTCCAGGATCGCGGCATTGTTGACGAGGACGTCGAGACGTCCGTGCTCCTCGTCGATGCTGGCGAATCGACGCTGGCAGGCGACCTGATCGGTGATGTCCAGAGTGACAGCGCTCGCGCGGGTCGTATCGTCGGCCGGCAGCCGGTCAGTGGCCCGTTCCGCCTCGTCGCCATCAATGTCGGCCAGAATGACGTGCGCACCCTCTGCCAGCAGGCGTGTCGCGATGGCAAGGCCGATGCCTCGTGCCGCGCCGGTGACGAGCGCCACCTCTCCCTCGAAGCGTTTCATGTCGCATTCCCCCTTTTTGAAAGGCGGTCCTCAGGTGTGCGGCATGGCGAAGCCACGCCAGGACCTGGAGATCCGGACTCTTCGACGGTGCCGAACGACACACAGCTCAGCAGGCCGCCCGTTCCGGGCGCGCCGCGCATCGATCATCTCCCGATGATGTAGCTCATCGGCAGCGGGATCGCGAGGGCCACGACGAGGAGGATTCGCCAGCGGAGGACACCTGCCGTGACACGACCGGCATGGGGTTGTCGGGTGCCGCCTCGCCCCGGCGCAAGGACATAATCCTTTCTGGCGGCGGTTCGGCAGGGGCAACCATCCGACCGCGCTGAATCTCGGCGACAGTTTCGCCCATGCGCTTGCAAGCGTCACGGGCGAGCCGCTGTTGTTCAAGGGCGACGAATTCTCGCAAACAGACATCACGGTCGCGTGGGCTTACCAGGACTCGCCGAAGGGGCGGAGCTCGACGGTGAAGGACCAGGTCGAGCGGTCCTGGTGGGCGACGCGATACATCTCCTCGGCGATGGCTACAGGCCTGGCGAAAAACTCGTCCGGCGCATCCGGCGCGAGGAAGGGCCGCGTGCGCGGCGTGTCGATAGCGGCGTCGATGATGAAATAGGCGACATGGATGCCCTGCGGACCGAACTCCCGGGCAATGGACTCCGCCAGAATACGCTGGGCCGCCTTGGTAGACGCGAAGAACCCCCAATGCGCCTTGCCGCGGGTAGCCGAGGTGTTGCCGGTGACGAGCAGCGCACCGCCGCCCGCCTCCAGCATGCCCGGAATCGTCTCGCGGGCGAGATGCAGCAGTGCCGTCACATTCACGCGAAAATTGCGATCGAGGTCCTCCGGGTTCTGCTCCAGAAAGGGCCCCCGCGTGCTTCTGAGCGCGTTATGCACGACGACCGTCGGCGGGCCCAACTGCTCGCGCACGGCCGCGATGGTCGCCTTGAGCGCGTCGAGATCACTGACATCGCAGGGAAAGGCGGTGGCGTTGTCGATATCGTTTTCAAGCGCGGCGAGTCGCCCGGCGTCGCGGGCGAGCATCGCGGTCAGGTAGCCGCCATCGGCGAACCGTCTGGCGATTTCGGCGCCCGTGCCCCTGTCGGGGCCGACACCGGTGACGAGCGCAACCGACCGGTTCATGCACTTTTCCTCCATTCGCCTCGGGTTTCCGGAACCGTCAGCACTCTGCCACGCAAGCCGTCGGCCCCGCCAGCCGCTTGGCCGGTCCCGGCCCCGGCGCTACTCTCGCGGCAGGCAGGACGGGAAGGAGACCTCCATGCGCGCGACCCGGCGGACGGTCCTGGCCGGCGCAGGCGCGGCGCTCGCAGCGCAGGCTCTGGGCGCCGCAGCTGTCGGGGCACTCTCGAAACCCGTTCCGGCGACCGGCGAGCTTATCCCGGCGGTCGGGCTCGGAAGCTGGATCACCTTCAACGTCGGCGAGGACCCGCTGCTGCGCGCCGAATGCCGCGACGTGATGGCCGCCTTCTTCGAGGCAGACGGCGGCATGATCGATTCGTCGCCCATGTACGGGTCCTCGCAAGAGGTGATTGGCGATGCGTTCGCGAAACTCGGCCGCCCGTCGGGACTCTTCTCGGCCGACAAGGTCTGGACCCGTGCGGTGGACGCACGCGCGCAGATCGCGGAGACCGCCCGGCGCTGGGGTGTGGGGCACTTCGACCTGCTTCAGGTCCACAACCTGATCGATTGGGAGGCGAACCTCGACACGCTCGCCGCCATGAAGGAGGCCGGTGCACTTCGCTACACCGGCGTCACCACGTCCCACGGCCGCCGGCACGCCGAGCTGGAGGACGTCATGCGCCGCCACCCGCCCGATTTCGTCCAGTTCACCTACAACATTGTGGACCGGGAGGCGGAACGCCGCCTGCTGCCACTCGCGCGGGAGCGCGACATCGCGGTCATCTGCAACCGGCCGTTCCAGCGCGGCCGGCTGCCGGACCGGCTGGCAGGCCGGCGCATGCCCGGCTGGGCCGAGGAGATCGGTGTCTCTACATGGCCGCAATTCCTGCTCAAGTTCATCCTCTCCCACCCGGCAGTGACGACCGCCATCCCCGCGACCCGGCGGGTGGACCACCTGATCGAAAACAAGTCCGCCGCCTTCGGCCCCATGCCGGATGCCGCCATGCGCCGACGCATGGCGGCGCATGTGCGCGACCTCTAGCCCGCCGGGGCTGGATAGCCGCCCGCCATGAACGGCTCGTGGTCGCTGGAGGACCTGCTGCTGTTCGAGCCGCGTGTCTATTGGCGGCTCTTTGCGCTGGAGAACGAGGCCCTCTGGCCGGCCCAGCCTGCGATGCTGGCAGCGGGCGGGCTGCTCGTCCTCGGCCTTCTCACGGGCCGGCGGCCGTCCGGGCGGTGGCTCGGCCCGGCGCTTGGCACGGCCTGGTTCTGGGCCGGCTGGCAGTTCGTGGCGCTGCGCTACGGCGCAGTCAATTGGGCCGCGCCAACGCTCGCCTGGGGCTTCTATGCGGAGGCTGTCCTGCTTGCAGCGCTCGGCCTCTCGGGCCGGTTCGCCCTGGAGCCGCGTCGGAGCGCCCGTTCCGGCGCGGCTCTGCTTGCGGCGGCGCTGTTCGCCTGGCCGCTGCTGGCGCCGCTCGACGGACGGCCATGGGGCCAAGCCGAGGTCGTCGCAATTGCGCCCGATCCGACCGCCATCGCCACGCTCGGCCTGCTGGCGTTCGCCGCGCACAGCCGGTGGACAGCGCTGCTGTACGTCGCACCGGCGCTCTGGCTCGCGGCGTCGGCGCTGACGCTGTTCACCATGGGCGCCTGGCAGGGCTGGGCAGTGCTCGCAGCGCTCATCGCCGGCCTCGCCGCCAGGAGTCTCCCGTTCCGCTGAGCCCCGCCGCTTCAGGCGAGCGCGGTCTCGAACAGCGCCAGCATCCGGCTCCAGGCCCGCTCTGCCTGCGCTTCGTCGTACACGGGGGAATCGGGTGGGCACCAGCCGTGCAGCGTACCAGCATAGACCTCGATCTCCGCCGGCAGTCCCGCTGCATCGAATGCCGCCCGCAGCGCGGTCTTGGCGTCGGGGTCGTCCGCGTCGTCGTTCTCCGCGATCGCGAACAGATATTGCGCACGCATGCTCCCGACGAGCCTGTGAGGGCTGTCGGGGCTGTCGGTCACGAGCCTGCCGCCGTGGAACGAGGCGCCGGCGCCGATCCTGTCGGGAAACGCCGCTGCGGTACGCATGGTCATGGAGCCGCCCATGCAATATCCCGCCGTCCCCATCTTGCGGTCGCGCGCCACCGCATCCCGGCCGTCGAGGAATTCGACGAAGGCCACTGCGTCCGTCACGGTCCTCTCGGGGGTCAGCGAGCGCATCAGGGGAAAGATCTTCTTGCGCACTTCCTCGTCCCGGAACGAGGCGCCCTCCGGCAGGAATGGCACCCGCTCGGTGCGATAGTAGGGATTGACGACGAGCACCGCATAGCCCGATTCGGCCAGCCGCCGCGCCATCTGCTCGAAGGCAGGCCTTAGGCCCAGCGCATCGGGCCAGATCAGCACACCCGGATGGACGCCGCTCGACGGATGCACGAAATGGCAGTCCGCCGTGCCATCGGGAGTCGGCACCTCGACATTCCCGGCCGTCACCTCAAGCGCGGCTGCGGCCCGCGGCAGGAGCATGGCAACTCCCGAGCCGGCCGAAAGCGCCCCGAGCTCACGTCGGGTCATCCTCTCCGGACGGCGCAACCGGTCCTCCACCTCACGGATCGTTCTCTCGTCGCACATGGGTTGCCTCCCGACTTGTTACGGTTTGCGTTGCACTTCGACGGGCTCCACAGACACGATGCCGACATGGCGGCGGGCGGGACTCGCGAGAACTTGATGCCGGCGGCCTGATTGAGGGCTGGACATCGGTGAAATTCCGCCGTGATGAGGGCCCTTGCCGTCGCGCCGGATGCCCTGCGTCACCTCCGCCGCCTGTCGTCGCTGCGCGCTCGTCGTGCGTTTCGGACTGTCGCATGGTTACGTGCCTGCCCGCAAAGGCGATGCGCCCCGTTTTCCGGCAGAGTCGTGGAGTATGCCGCTTGCATCAGAACGTGGCGGTGACGCCTCCATCCACCACGAGGATCTGGCCGGTGATGTAAGCGGCGTCGGACGAGACAAGAAAGGCCGCCGGGCCGGCGAGGTCTTCCGGACAGCCGGTTCGGCCGATCGGGATCTTGCGATACTCCAGATACACCGTCTTGAAGTACTCGGTATCGTGCTCGTGGCCGCCGTCGGGAAGGCGGGCCATGCGGGTGTCGATGAAGCCGGGGGCGATGGCGTTCACGGTGATCCCCCGGGGCGCCAGATCGCAGGCAAGCGCACGGACCATGTTCACGATTCCTCCCTTTGCGCTGCTGTAGGGAACGGCGTCGGGGGAGCCGTAGAGGCCCATGATGCTCGCCGTCATCAGAATGCGTCCCCCGCTTTGCCCCATGAGCGGCAGGGCGGCGAGCGTACAGACCAGCGCACCGTCGAGATTGACTCGCGTCACCTCGCGGAAACGCCCGATCGTCAGGTCTCCGATCGGACTGATGTCGAGAATCGCGGCATTGTTGACGAGCACGTCGAGACGCCCGTGCTCCTCGTCGAGGCTGGCGAACATGCGCTGACAGGCAGCCTGGTCGGTGATGTCCAGGGTGACGGCGGTCGCGCGGGCCGCATCGTCGGCCGGCAGCCGATCGATGGCCCGCTCAGCCTCGTCGCCATCGATGTCCGCGAGAAAGACGTGTCCGCCCTCGGCCAGCAAACGTGCAGCTATTGCAAGGCCGATGCCCCTCGCGGCGCCGGTGACGAGCGCCACCTGTTCCTCGAAGCGTTTCATGTCACGTTCTCCCTTCACGATAGGTCTTCCTTGCGGGATCGGCGTTCCGACGCCACGCCAGGGCCACCGCGACGGTGAGGAGAATCGAAAACCCGAGTATGAGGGTGACGAGGGCGTTGATCGCCGGGGTGAAACCGACCCGCATCATTGCATAGAGGCGTACCGGCAGGGTGGCGTCCGTTCCACTGAGAAACAGGGTGATCATCGTCTCGTCGAAGGACAGGGCAAAGGCGAGCAATCCGCCGGTCAGCAGCGGCATGCGCAGGTTCGGCAGAATGATGAAGCGAAAGGTCTGGATGCGGGTGGCGCCCAGGTCCTGTGCAGCCTCCACGAGGTTTCGGCTGAGGGCGTTCAGGCGTGTCAGCACGATGCGGTAGATGATGGCCGAAACGAAGAGCGTGTGGCCGACGGTGATCGTGACAATGCCGCGGCCGACCCCCGCTTCCCGGAAGTAGATGAGCAGCGAGAGGCCCGTGATGATGGGCGGCAGCAGGAAAGGCAGGAAGATCACGTATTCGAGAAGCCGCGCCGAATGCCTGTCGGGCCGGGACCTGACGAGGATCGCGGCGGAGGTCGCGAAGGTGGCGGCCGCCGCCACCGCGAGACTGCCGACAAGGAGCGAGTTCCACAGAGCCTCACCGAGTGCGTCGGTCTCTAGGAGCTTCGCGTACCACGACAGGGAAAAGGAGTCCCAGTTCACCTTGCCGCGCCGCATCGAGAAGAAGGAGAGAAGGAAGACGAGCAGGATCGGCAGATAGAGCGACACGTAGACCAGCATCGCGACCGCAGCGAGAGGGAGGTCGATGAACCGGTTGCGCATCACGACTGCCAGCGCGGATTCGAGAGCCGGCGCGCGACGGAGATCACTGCGAGCGCGACCACCAGCAACAGAACCGACAGCGCGGCCCCCAGCGGCCAGTTGAAGGCGAGTCCGAACTGGCTGAACACCAGTCTTCCGAACGTGAACCCCTCGATCCCGCCCACGAGTTCCGGCGCGAGAAAGTCGCCGCTGGCGAGGACGAAGGTGAACATCGCCCCCACGATGGCGCCCGGAAGGCTGAGTGGCAGGATGACCCAGCGGAATGTCTGGATCTCGCTGGCGCCAAGATCGGCCGCAGCCTGCAGGACCTGAGGAGTGATGCGCTCCAGTGCGACACAGATCGGCAGGACCATGAAGGGCAGGAGAACGACGCTGAGCGTGATCCGTACGGCCGTCAGGTTGAAGAGCAAGGCGCTTACCGGCTCGTCGGCCAGGCCGAATGCGAGCAATGCGCTGTTCAGAAGACCGTTCGTTCCGAGCACGCCACGCATCGCATAGATCTTGATGATGTAGCTCATCAGAAGCGGGATCGCGAGGGCAATGACGAGAACGTTCCGCCAGGCGGGAGGGCGCCGCCAGATGAAGTACGCCGTGGCGTAGCCGAGCACGAAATTGAAGACCGAGACCTCGAAGGCCAGCAGCATCGTCCGCAGGAACGTGGTCCGATAGGAGGAATTGGAGAAGAGATTGGCGAAATTGTCGAGTGTCGGCTCGTAGACGATGGCGTTGTCGACGACCGGCAGAAAGCTGTAGGCAAGGAAACTCGCAAGCGGGACCAGGATGAAGAGGGTGCAGATGGCCCAGAGCACGATTGCGCCCGGCACATACCCCGTCATGCGCTTTCGCGTCACTCTTGTGCCCCCGTGACCAGAGCGCAGGCGGCGGCATCGAAACCGACTTCAAGGCGTGAACCGACATCGGGGTGCCGGGCCGAGGGGTTGCTGCGTGTCTTCATCGTCAGGACATGGCGTCCCTGAGGATGCCTGAGTTCGGTGATTGTCTCCGATCCGACGAAGGAGACCGAGACCACCTCGCACTCGATCCGGTTGCCGGCATCGCCTGCGGCCGGAACGAGCGCTTCCGGACGCACTGCCAGTGCGAGCCCTTCCCGGATCCGCGGCGGAGGCCCGTCGACACTCATCGTGCCGAAGGGGGTCGAAACCACTGTCGTGGCCTCCCCGGTGCTTTCGATACGGCACGGCTCGAGGATGTTGCTGGCTCCGAAGAACGCGGCAACGAAGCGGCTGCGCGGCCGGTAGTAGAGATCCCTGGGCGTGCCGATCTGCTCGATGCTTCCGGACCGCATCACGCAGATGCGGTCGGACACCGTGATGGCCTCGGACTGATCGTGAGTGACGAAGACGAATGTGATGCCGCTTCGCCTCTGCACGACTTTCAGGAACTTCTGCATCTGCCGCCGCAACGTCGCATCGAGCGCGGCGAGCGGCTCGTCGAGGAGGATGAGACGCGGTTCGCAGATCATGGCGCGTGCGAGCGCGGTTCTCTGCTGCTGTCCGCCGCTCAGTTGCGCCGGATAGCGATTTCCGAGATCTTCGAGTTCCACTATCCCGAGTGCATCCCTGACGCGCGCATCGCGCGCCTGACGGGCAATGCCCCGCACCCGCAAGCCGAACGCGACGTTTTGCTGCACCGTCATGTGAGGGAAGAGTGCGTAGTCCTGGAAGACGGTGTTGAAGGGACGGCGGTTGATCGGCGTTTCGGAGATGTCACGCCCGTCGAACTCGAGGCGTCCGACGGTGGGTTGCTGAAACCCGGCAATTGTGCGCAGCAGCGTGGTTTTCCCCGACCCCGAAGGACCGAGCACGGTCAGGAACTCGCCGTTCAGGACGTCAAGGTCGAGAGGACGGATAGCCTCGAAATCCTGGAAGCGGACACCCAGCCCTCGGATTCGCAGAAGTGGCGTCCTGTCGCCTGCCACCTCGTAACTGTTGTCGGTGTCAGGGCCGACCATAGGCGCGCACGGCGTCCCAGTTGATCTCCACCCCGAGACCCGGTCGTGTGGGAGGGAGAATCTCGCCGTCCTCCAGAACCAGATCCTCCGTGGCGAGTTCACGCCGGAGCTTTTCAATACACAGCTGCGGGGGAAGAAACTCGACAAAGGCGATCCCTGGGGTTGCGAAGGCGAGATGGGCGGTGGCGGACAGTGACACACCCGTCTTCCAGCAGTGCGGGACCACCGGCAGGTTCCTTTCGGCCGCCATTGCACATACCGCACGTGCCTCGCCCACACCGCCAACCCGCCCGACGTCCGGCTGGACGACCCCGATCCGGCCGCGCTCGATCAGATCCTCGAACTCCCAACGGGTCGAAAGCCATTCCCCCGAGGCGATCCGGAAGGGTGCCCGGGCTGCCAGCCTGGCATGCTCTTCGAGGAAGTCGGGCCAGATCGGCGTCTCGACGAAGTAAAGGTCAAACTCCTCCCAGTCGCGCAGGACCGACCATGCCGTCTCGGCATCACGCCACAGGTACTGCACGTCCACCATCAGCGTCATGTCCGGACCGAGTGTCCGGCGCACCGCCGACACGACCTCCGTGTGGCGATCGTAGCTCTCGTTCATGCCGTCGTGAGCGTAAGGGCCGGCCATGGTGCACTCGGCCTTGACGGCCTTGAAGCCGAGCTTCTTTGCGTTCTCGGCCGATTCGCAGAGCGCGTCACGGTAGGCCTCGAAGCTGCTGCCGGCCGGCTGCAGCGACGCATAGGGAACAAGCGGAGTCGGGCGAGGTTCGCCGAGAAGCTTCCACAACGGCTCACCCGCGATCTTTCCGGCGAGATCCCGGAGTGCCATCTCGACGGCACCGAGAGCGTGGATCACCGCGCCACGGCGACCGTTCATCGCCGTCATCGTGTAGACATGCTCCCAGAGTGCCTCGATGTCGCGGGGATCCTTGCCCTTCAGCAGTTCCGCCATTCCGAGCCCCATCGTGTGGGTGCCGGAAGCCTCGATGCAGGCGCGCCCGATCCACGGGTTGAGATCGCTTTCGCCGTAACCTTCGAGGCCCTCGTCAGTGGTGACGACAACGAGCAGGCTGTCCTGGGCTGATGACGTCAGACCCGGGTTGACGTCGTCGGCGACCAGGACGTGGCACGTGATGTCGGTGATCTTCACTTGCAGCACCCCCGTGCCAACATGCAGGTCGCCCGCACGGCAACCGCAATGCCGGGTTCCGCGAGGACCATGGCCACGTTGTACGGTTGAGACCAGACCCGAATCAACCGGCCCGGACACGAAGAAAGACGACGGGCATCCCGCGCGGGATGCCCGTCATCCCGTTGTTACTGAGCGGCCTTGACTTCGTTCCAGACACTCACCCGGCGGTCGAAATCCTCAACCGGGCGGAGCCACACCAGCTTGTCCGCGTAATCCAGTCCGGGACTCTCGTTCGTCGTGTTCCCGTATCCGTTCTTTGCGGTCATGGCCGGGCCCGTCTCGCCATTGAGGTAATGATTGACCCACTGATGGGCGCACTCGGAGTCTTGCACTCCCTTGGAGAGGGCCCACGTGTCAAGCCAGCCGATGCCGCCCTCATCCGGAATCGAGTACACCACGTCATAGCCGCGATTGGCGAGTTCGACGGTCTGGAACTCGCCCATCGAGAACATCAGCGTTGCCTCGCTTGAATCCCACATGTTCACGCCTTCCTCGAAGCCGGCGTAGTAGCTGATGAGGTACTGCTTCTGCTCGATCAGCTTCATCTTGACGGCATCGAAGTCGGCGTCGCTGAGGTTGAACGGATCCGCGAGTCCGAGAACGATTGCCGCGTTGGTCACGTTGTTGTTGGCGTCATCGAGAGCGAGCACGTGCCCCGCGTTCTCCGGGCTCCACAGGGCTTCCCATGAATCGACCCCGTCCGGAAACGCTTCCTTGTCATAGATGAGACCGAGCGAACCCCAGGCGATGGGGACTCCGTAAGTTTCACCGCCGCTCATGACTTCCGCCACCGAACTGAAAGAGGGAAGCAGGTTCGCGGTGTTGGGTATCTGGGACATGTCGAAGGGAATGATCAGGCCCTGGTTGAGGTAGCGCTCGACGATCGAGGTATCGATCGAGACAAGGTCGTAGTCGGCGCCATCGCTTCCCACCATCTTGGCGAACATTTCGTCCACCGAGCCGGTGTAGGCCACGCTCACCTCGCAGCCCGTGGCCTCGGTGAAGGGCTCCACCCATTCCGGTTCGGAGTAGCCTTCGAAGCTGAAGAGCCGGACCTCCTGCGCCGAAGCCTGCGTGCCCGCGGCCAGGACAAGCGCCGCAGCCAGTTTCCATTCAAGCGATCGAAACATGATTCATCTCCCGGTTATCTGATTCGTTGTGGTGCTCCGGCTGGTCTTCCAGGGACGACCACCAGCCGGCGATGTGTTCGCGCAGCACCGATGCAAGGTCCGAGGGATCACCCACGGCCAGGAATCGGCGAAGTTCCTCGTGCTGCACGACGACGGCGTCGAGATCCGGATGACTGCGGATCTCGAGTCCGAAGATGATGAGAACCTGGCGCGAGATTCCCTCCCAGATGCCGAGGCCCAGCGAGTGTCCGGCCAGAGATAAGGCGGCGCGGTGAAACTCGACGTCGGCGCGCTGGACCTGTTCCACGTTTCCCTCGGCAGCGCCTTTACGTATCGCTTCGAGTGCTCTGTCGATCTCCGCAAAGCGGGAGGGATCGGCGCGCAACGGGGGTATCGCCTTGGCAAGCAGCATCGTCTCAAGCGCGATGCGTACACTGCACACTTCCCGAATCTGGCGATCATCGAAGGCGGCGACCTTCCAGCCTCTTCCCGGAGAGGAACTCAGGATCCCCTGCAACCAGAGCTCCCGCATGGCCTCGCGGACCGGAACACGGCTCACCCCGAACTCGGCGGCGAGACTCTCCTCGACGAGACGGTGCCCGGGTGGAAATGCGCCGATGGCGATCGCGATGATAAGCCGGTCGATGACTTCGTCGGTGACCAGGCGCCGGCGAATCGGCGTGATCGGAGCCAACCCATGATCGCTCTTTTGCATACTGTCATGCTATGAGACTGTATGCGGCGAGTAAAGCGCAATGGATGACACGAAAGGGGGCTCCTGACGATGCCGTTCGGGATCATCCGCCACATTGCCGCGGCAGCCCATCTCGGAGAGGCGCCGCTGTGGCTTCCGGCCTCCGGCGTGTTCCTGTGGCTCGATCTTCACGGGCGCGCGGTGCACCGCTTCGATCCACAAAGTGGAAACGACCGGGTGATCGCGAGCGGGTACGCCGAGAACCTCGCGTGTCTTGTACGCCTGAACGACGGTTTCGTGCTTCTTGTGACGGCGACGCAGTTCCTGCGCCTCGATCCCGCAAGCGGGGTCACGACTCCACTGCCGGCGCCGCTCCGGCCCGCCGCAGGCACCTGCTTCAACGACGGCAAGGTCGCTCCCGACGGAGCTCTCTGGCTCGGGATTTCGGATGCCGAAGAAGTCGAGCCGATCGGGTCGCTTCACCGCGTGGGTGCCGCTGGTGTCGAGTGCATTGACCGTGGCTTTGTCGTCGCGAACGGCCCGGCGTTCTCTCCGGATGGCCGGGTTGCGTACTTCGCCGACACCGTGAGTGGCCGCATTCTCCGCTACACGCTCGATGCCGGGGGGCGGCCCGTCGGCCGCACGCTGTACGCGGCCGTTCCGTCAGACGCGGGCATACCCGACGGCATGACCACCGACCGCGACGGGCGCCTCTACAGCGCCCATTGGCAGGGCAGCTGCATCAGCGTCCGCGATCCCGCGGGGACGACTGTGGAGACGATCGCGCTTCCCGCCTGCAACGTCACGTCCTGCGCCTTCGGAGGCGAGGACGGCTCGCTGCTTCTTGCGACCAGTGCGGCCCGGGACGATGACGACGGCCCGAGGTCACCGCACGGCGATGCGTTCGTGCTCCGTGGCCAGTCCAGGGGAATGCCGGAGCCGGAGTTCGATCCGGCCTGGCTCGGAAGGGAAAGTCCCTCGGAACCGTGAGGTCGCCCGCCCTGCGTAACAACCGGCACCGGTTATCGGTCACGATGCGCATAGGCCCGGGTCAGACGGTTTTTCAGGTCGGCGACGAAACCAGCCGTCAGGACGGCATCGTGGGCTACGGAATGCCAAAGTCCGGCCTGGTGGACATAGGACCGCATCGTCATCAGGCCCTCCTCGAGCTGGTCCCACGTCAAATCCATCGCTTCGGGGCGAACATCAAGCCCGATGCGCGAGATGGTATCGAGCATCTCCTCTGCTCCGTCATCGTGCAGCATCGAGCCGACGATGACGCCGAGGCACACGGGCTGACCGTGGAGGAACTTCTTCCCTGTCAGTTCTTCAAGCGTGTAGAAGAGGAAGTGGTCGGTTCCCTCGATGTGGCGGGGACACCACCCCGACCCGTGATAGCTCGTGCCCCATTTCAGGCCGTCGACCAGTACGTCGATGCCGCGGTCATTCACGGCACGGATGTTGTCGACGTTCTCGACGACCGTCCTGACTTTCGCCAGGGACTGCCTCGCCAGGTTCTCGTCGAACCGCCACTTTTCCTCGATCTTCCCTTCCCTCTCGGCATAGCGCCAGTCCAGGACCCCGGTGTGAAAGCAGAGAATGTCGCCGATTCCCGACCAGTTCAGCGCTGGCGGACAACCGGCAAGAACGTCGTAATCAATGTAGATGGCCTGCGGCACGGCCCAGCCGCGATAGACAACCCGCCCGTCGAGCCGGACGCCCGAGCGCTGGCCGTAGACGGCATTCACCGAAAGGGCGGTCGGTGCCTGGAAGAGCGGCAGGTTCAGGCGCCACGAGAAGTACTTGGCGACATCCAGGGCCTGGCCTCCACCAAGCCCGACGATGGCCCGCACCTCGCCGAGACTCGCGGCTTCCCGATCGAGGTCGGCCTGTTTGATCGACCCGCAGAAGTAGGGCCTGCAGTCCGCACCGGCAAAGTGATGGGAGAACAGCGGCCAGAGGTCGTCCATCGTGACCACGAGAAAAGGCGGATTGACGAAATGGCGGAACTCGTCCAGCAGGCCGCGACCGAACACGGTCGGAAAGCCGTAGGCAAGGTCCTGGGCGTGATCGTGAGGCAAACTGGTCTCTCCCGTGCTGGTGCCATGCCGACCGGTCAGTCGGCGCCGCGGTGTCTCCACCCATGAGGAACGAACGACCGTCCCGATCCTTGGGACCGGCGGCCATCGCCACGAGTTGCGTCGTGAACGGCGCCGTTGATGTGCGTGTACGTGTTACAGGGTGACATCACGATTCCCCGACCAGCTCAGGATCGCCGCCTCGCGGACGCGCTTGACATCGCTCCAGGTTTGGCGGCAGCCATCGCCCCGTGTCCGGAAGAGGTCGACTTCCTCCCGAATGGCAACGACGACCGCAGCGGCCTCCGCGTCGGTCAGATTGCAGGGGTCGAGGTAGAGTTCCTGCCGCTCGACGAGATCGTCGCGTACCACGATGCTGGGAGACTTGGAGGCAAGCCGGGCGGCCAGTTCCCAGGCATGAAACCCCGACTTCCGGGGCGCGATGGTGATGCGGGCCCGCGTGATCGGGTTGCCGGTCCAGTCGGCGTGGCTGGTGATGGCGACGCCGGGCAGGCCCGCGAGTTCGCGCATCCAGAGGGCCACCCGCGCCTCCTCAGCCCGCCGGACGGCCTCATGATCGCGTTTCTCCCACAACTCGAGCGCTGCCATGGCGCCGACGACGCTCTCCTTGCCCGCTTTCATCGTCCGTCCGATTCCGCGGTGCTGAAGATAGGTGGCGCGAATGAGATCGGGGGTCCCCGCAACGACGGCGCTGGTGACTCCCGACAGGAACTTGTGGCCGGAATGGATCACGACGGACGCACCGAGTTCGAGGGGTCCGGTCAGGTCGTACTCCGAAGCCATATCGACGATCACCGGGACTCCGTGCTCGCGGCACAGATCGATGAAGACATCCATGGGAAGTTCGTTTTCGCGCACGGTGTGATGCGAGACGACGTACATGGCCGCTGCCGCACCTGCGGCCAGAGCGTCAGCGAGGTGCCAGGTTTCGCAGGCCGCAGCGGTGCCGACGGAAACGACCTCGGCTCCGGCAAGGCGGATCGCCTGATCGATCGGCGCGCCATAGTTCACCATGTGCCCCATGGGCAGCAGGACACGCCGCTCGCCGGTGACGGAAGGCAGCGCCTCGATCCTGGCAAGATCTGCACCCGTGAGACACGCAGCGACCGTCTGCGTCATGGCGGCCGCGGAGCACGAGGCGATACACCCCGCCTCGGCACCGGTCACGCGTGCGATGACGGCGCCTGCGCGCGACTGCAGTTCGTCCATGTCGACGAAGGAAGCAAGGATTCGGTCGACGCACGCACGCACGTCCTTGGATACTCTCGAAGCGCCGATGCGCGTCATCGTTCCGGAAACGTTGATGACAGGGGTGAGATGCCACCGGGTGAAGGGATCGTCTGTCATGGCAGCCGTTCTCCGGTCGTGCTGTCGAAGAAATGCAGCCGGTCCGGTCGGAGTGCCAGCGACAGCGTCTCGCCAGCGCGGACCGTACCGCGTATGTCACTACTGGTCCGAACGGTCAGGTGCGCACCACGGGCATTGTTGAGATGAACAAGCGCCTCGTGGCCGAGTTCCTCGATCCTGTTGACGCGTGCCTCACCGATCGGGACTGCGCCTTCGGTCAACCCGACCATGAGGTGCTCGGGGCGGATTCCGAGCGTCGACCCACGACTGCGATCGACCGCCGCTGCGGCATCGCCCAGGAGATCCTTCGCGTCGAGGAGGTTCATGCGCGGACTGCCGATGAAACCTGCCACGAAGGTGTTCGCGGGCCGTTCGTAGAGTTCGGTGGGAACACCGACCTGCATGATCCGGCCCTGGTTCATCACCGCGATCCGGTCACCCATCGTCATCGCTTCGACCTGGTCATGAGTCACGTAGACCGTCGTCGTCGTCAGCTGACGCTGCATCTCGGAGATTTCTCCACGCATCTGAACCCTGAGTTCCGCGTCGAGATTGGACAGTGGTTCGTCGAAGAGAAACGCGTCCGGCCTGCGAATCATGGCGCGTCCCACGGCGACGCGCTGCGCCTGGCCACCTGAAAGCTGACGGGGCTTGCGGCCGAGCAGCTCGCCGAGACCCAGCGTGTCGGCAACGCGCGCAACCTCGGCCTTGACTGTGGCGGGATCGGTCTTCCTGATTCTCAGTCCGAAGGAAAGATTGTCGCGCACTGACATGTTCGGGAACAGCGCGTAGGACTGGAACACCATCGAGATGTTGCGCTGGGCAGGTGACAGGTGATTGGCGCGTTCGCCGCCGATCATCAGGTCTCCCGACGAAATGGACTCGAGACCCGCGATCATCCGCAGCGTGGTCGACTTGGCGCAACCCGAAGGACCAACCAGCACCATGAATTCTCCCTCGCGGACGTAGAGGTTGAGGCCGGAGATGACCTCGACATCGCCGTAGCTCTTCGCAACGTCCAGAAACCGGATATCTCTCATCGGACTGCGTTCCAGTCCGGAGAAATCGAAACGATCGCATCAATCTCGACGGTGATGTTGCCGGGCAGGGATTCCATGCCGACGGCCGTGCGCGCATGCCTTCCCCGTTCGCCGAAAACATCGCAAAGCAGGTTGGAACAACCGTCGATGACCGCCGGGTGATCAACGAAATCGGGTCCGGCATTGACCATGCCGAAGACGCGGCGGATCCCCACGACATGTTCGAGCGAGCCGAGGATTTCCCTCATCGCGGCGATCAACACGAGGCCGGTTCTTTGCGCATGGTGGAACGCTTCATGAACCGGAACATCAAGCCCGACCTTGCCGGTCGCCAGACGGCCGCATTCCAGGACCGGCCCCTGGCCCGACAGATAGAGCGTCGTGCCATCGATGGAACCCAGATCGAAGTTCCCGACAGGTGCGGGTGCCGGCGGAATGACATGGCCAAGTTCGGCAAGCCGCCGGTCTGCGGCACACTCCGGGGCAGCCACTCCTAGTCGTCGTGTGTTCATGCGGCAAAGGCTCCTTCAATCCTGTTTCGGGCAGTGGTCAGGAACTCTTCCGTCACCTCGAAGTCGTTGGCAATTCCGTAGGCGAGACCTTCACGCTCCACGAAGGCTCTCAATCCGCGTACGGCTTCGAAGACATCGCACCACGTCACGTTCATGGCGGCGGGGCGAATGTCGAGGCCGAGACGGGTCACCGCGCCGAGCAGTTCATCAACACGCTGACCGTGCATCATCGCGCCGAGCACGAGACCCAGACACACCGCCTGGCCGTGCAGGAACGCCTTCCCCGTTCCCGCTTCGAGGGCATAGAAGATGTAGTGCTCGACCCCTTCGATGTGGCGCGGATTCCAGCCCGCACCGTGGTACGAGGCGCCACCCCATCTCAGGCCGTCGACCAGGATCCGGATGCCACGCGGTGAAAGCGTCCCGATTTCGTCAAGTTCGGCCAGCGCCGTCTCGGCCTTCGCAAGCGAGATGGCGGCGAGGCTCTCATCGTAGGGCCAGCGTGGCTCGCACTTACCCCGGGCCTCGGCGTGGCGCCAGTCCATGACGCCTGTGACGAAGCACAAGACATCGCCCATGCCGGCGATGTTGAGCGCTCGAGGTGCGGATTCGATGATATCGAGGTCGATGTAGACGGATTGCGGAACACCCCATCCGACATACCTGACGACGCTGTTTTCCCGGACCCCCGCGCGATGTCCGAAGACGGCATCGACGGAAAGTGACGTCGGAAACTGGAAGAGCGGCAGGTTGAGACGCCAGGCGAAGTACTTGGCGGCGTCGATCGCCTGACCACCTCCCAGACCGACGATCGAGGCAACATTGGCAAGCGTCTCGAGATCGGATTCCAGCGCGTCACGTTCCATGGAACGCACCATGTAGGGCACGGCATCGTCCGGCAGGGAGTCGCGAAAGTGGGGCCAGAGGTCCTCCATCGTCACGACCAGCATGGGCGGGCGTACGAAATTCGCCGCTTCGCCAAGAAGGTTGCGTCCGAAGACTGTTGTGAACTGAGGGACATCGGATTCCTTGAACGGCATGGTTCAGCCCTTGACTGCGCCAAGGGACAGCCCCTTGACGATGTGTTTCTGTGCGGCGATCGCGAACAGCAGCATCGGCACGATGGCAACGATCGACGCGGCGGTCATCGCACCCCAGTCGAGCGCCGCATAGCCACGGAAGCTCGTTATCCCAAGCGTGACCGTCTCGGCCCTGGAGAACGTCAGGCCCAGTGCGATGGCAAGTTCATTCCAGATCCAGATGGCGTTCAGGACGGCCGTGGCGGCCATTCCGGGCAGGGTGCAGGGCACGTAGATCCTCGTCAGGATCTGCCAGTTGGAGGCGCCCTCGATGCGCGCGGCTTCGTCGATCGCCGGATTGATCTCGCGGAAGAACGAACTCAAGAGCCAGATCGAAAGCGGCAGGACATGCACCTGGTACATGAGGGCAAGGCCGACATGGGTGTCATAGAGCCCGGTCCACTGGTAGAGCGAGAACATCGGAATGACGAAGAGAAACTCGGGGAGCATGTAGGCAAGGATCAGCCAGACGCCGACGAGGTTCCTGCCCCTGATCTTCATCCGGACGATGGCATAGGCGGTTGGAATGGCGATGGCGAGCGACAGGGCCACGCCGATGGCCGTGATGATGACGGAGTTCAGGAACGTGTACTTGAACGTATCGTGGCCCCAGAGCGTGACGTAGTTGGCCGTTGTCGGATCGAAGATCCAGAGCGGAGGGCTGGCAAGGCTATCGCGCCTGGACTTGAGCGAGACCGTCAGCACCCAGTAGACCGGAAACAGGCTGAAGAGAACCATGGCGCCGGTGAAGACATAGGCCCACGCCTGGGAAAGGCCCGCTCCCAGGCCGCCGTGGAATTGCAGGGCGGTGCGCACCGTCATGCGTGGTGTTCGCCGCGCCGCTGCAGCGCCTGCAACGCCAGGGAAATGGCGAGAATCAGGAGCGAGAACAGGATCATCGCCGCCATTGCCCTGCCGATCTGCAAATAGCTGTAGGCGGTGCGGTAGACGAAGGTCTGCACGACTTCGGTTGCCAGGGCCGGTCCGCCACCGGTCGTGCCGAAGACGATGTCGAAGACCTTCAGGGTGTCGATGGCACGGATGATGATGACGGTGATCAGCAGCGAGCGCAGCATCGGCAGCTTGATGGACCAGAAGATGGTGAACTCGCTCGCACCCTCGACACGGGCAGCCTCGACCGGCTCCACGGGCAGGCTTCGCAGTCCGGCGAGCATGATGATGAAGACGAAGGCGGTCTGCCACCAGACATCGACCGCTACGATGGACGCCATCGCTGTTTCAGCGGCACCGTAAAAGGCCGAAGGACCGAGGCCGAACACACCGATCAGGTGGTTGATGACACCGAGGAAGGGATCGAACATGACCTTCGACATCAGGGCGACAACGATGCCGGAAACCATGAGCGGCAACATGATGACCGCGCGGATGAGATCCGTCCGGATGGTCAGTTTGTCGACTTGCACCGCAAGGTAGAACCCCAGCGCGACCTCGATGGCCGTCGCCCACACGGCGAACACCACCGTGTTTTTCATGACGCCCCAGAATTCGGCGTCGGCAAGAAGGTTGGCGTAGTTCGCGCCACCAACAAACTCGAACTGGTTGCCCCAGTTCCAGTTGGTGAATGACACCGCCAGTCCGAACCCGACGGGGTAGACCGACGTGAACGCAAGAATCAGGAGGCAGGGCAGGACGAACCACAAGGCCGAAGCGCTGCCAAGGAACCTGAGCGCAGACGTCATGGCGCTCTCCGGACCGGGAAGCAGGATGAACTCCCCGGAAAGATGCCCCGGACAGCAGGAGATTGCCATCCGGGGCGAGGCACACTCAGTTGGCGAGCATTGTCTCGAAGTCGGCCTGGGCCGAGGCGCCGGCCTCGGCAGGGTCCGCACCGCCGTAGATGTCCTGAATCACGTCAACGATGCGCAGTGCGAATTCGCTCCAGCCGGCACGTTGAACAACCGAGGTCTGCGAGTTCGGCATGGCCGCAGCCACGGCGGCGACATAAGACTGCGGGAAACTCGCTGCGTACTCGGGATCCTGCCATGTCGACAGACGCGGGGCTCCGCCGTGCAACTTGCCGATGGCGGTCGCGTTGTCGGTGTTCGACATGTACTGGATGAAGAGCCAACCGGCCTCGGGCGACGCGGCGTTCTGCGGAATTCCGAAACCCCACTGCCAGTGGGCCGTGTAGGGCTCGCCTTCGGCGTTGTCGACGGGGATGACCGAGTAGCCGATCTTGCCGGCAACAAGGCTCTCGTCAGGGTTCTCGAAGCCGGGCGCGAAAAGGCTTGCGTCGATGAAGAACGCCGCGCCGCCCGCCATGAAGAACTGCGAGGCATCGGGCCAGTCCATGGCCTGGATGTTGACGGGACCGGCTTTCATCAGTTCCGCATAGTTCGCGAGGCCCCGCACGATGTCGGGGTCGTTCATCTTCGGCTTCGACCAGTCACCGTCGAACCAGACGTTTTGCGGAGCGGAGCGGTCCGCCGCACCGACCGAGTTGTTCACGAAACCGGTGACGGTATCGATCAGCGTGTCCGACCGGATGCCGCGCAGCACGGCGCCCGCGACGGCGCCCCCGCTTTCCTCCTTCACCTCGCGCGCCGCGGCGATCAGTTCTGCCATCGTTGTCGGCATCTGGCCGTCAAGATACTGGTTCACGTGATCCATGTTGGCGAACAGGATGTATGTCTCGAACGATGCCGGGATACCGTGGTACTCCCAATGGCCGTCGATGTCGTACGTGGTTGCATCAAGGAAGCCTGCCGGGATGTCGTCCAGATTGTAGTCTGGAGCCGTGAGATCAGCGCTGTCGATGAAGTCCTGCAGGGAATGGACGAGGCCATTGGTGTGCTGGGTGTAGGCCGTGGAATCCATTGGCAGGAAGTAGACGTCCATCTGCGAGTTGCCGCCCGAGCCGCGCAGCGCCACTTCCATGCGGTCGAAATAGAGATCTTCGGCCATGGTCTGCAGGGTGACGTCGATCCCGGTGTCAGCCTCGAACTGGTCGAGCACCACGCGCACGCCGTCGGTGACGGGATGTTCCGGCATCATGACCGTGATCGACTCTCCCGAGAGCTGGTCCCACGAAAAGTCGGCTGCAGCGACCGTGGCGCTGACCGCAAGGGCCACCGACGATGCGGTGACCAGCTTGGCCGCTCTGACAAGGGCTCCTCGCCGCGATGTGTTCATCGTTTCCTCCGTGTGTTCTGACAGCCTGCTGACCAGGCATTGGTTGACCGGATTTTCCTGGAACGGAAATCGGTTGACCAATTGGCGCAGATGCACAACCATTTGTCAAACCCCGTGTTCGTCACCATGTGAGCATGACGCTGCCTTGGCCGGAAGGCGTTGAGGTTCACGCGACCGGTGGACCCATTCGAAAGGAAACGTCGTGTCGATTGCCTTTGATGTGACCGACCGGGTCTATCGGGAGATCCGCGATCTGCTGCGCTCGGGCGACATCCTGCCCGGACAGCGACTGCCCAATGAGCGCAAGCTGGCCGAGATGAGAGGGGCCTCCCGCACCCAGGTGCGCGACGCGCTTCTCATGTTGCAAAAGGAAGGGCTGGTCGAACGCAAGATCGGCAGCGGCACTTACCTCTCCGAGCGGGCGCCGCAGATCATCGAACTGGCAGACGCTGCGGTCCACATGTCGCCCGAGCGTTCCCACGGCTTCCACGAGACCCTGGAGGCGCGGCTGCTTGTCGAGCCATCGGTCGCTGCACGTGCGGCCGAGGCGCCAACACCACAGTTCTGCAAGGACCTTGATGCAGCACTGGAACGCATCCTGGCGGCGCCGACCTGGCTCCAGTTCAAGGAGGACATCTACGGGTTCTCACGCCTTTACTACGTTGAGGCGGGCAACGACTTCCTGTGCTGGACCTTCGATCAGATCGTGGCTGCCCGCCGTGCGAACAAATTCGACGGCGGAAGCGACCAGGCCCCGGTGGCCAACATCGTCCGCAAGCACTTCCATGATCGTTTGTCGAAGATTGCGGATGCCATAACCTCCGGGGACCCCCAACGGGCCAGAGCCGAAGTGGAGAGCTTCCTGGTTGCCATGGCCGCTTCGCTGGCGCTCTGATCAGGGGTCTCGTGACAGGCCCTCGGCGTCGAGGCGGTCGAGGTAGGCCTGCCAGACACTCTCCTGGTTACGGCCGAGTTCGTAGAGATAGTTCCACGAGTAGATGCCGGTATCGTGCAGATCGTCGAACGTGATGCGTATGGCGTAGTTTCCGACGGGCTCTACGGACATGATGCCGACATGACGGCGACCGGGAACGGTCTTCCGCTGGCCCGCGCCATGTCCCTGGACCTCGGCCGAGGGACTCTCGACACGCAGCAGTTCGGCCGCCAACGTGACGGAGGTGCCGTCATCAAAGTCGATCTCGAGAGCCTTCTGCTGCGACTTCAGGCGAATCTCGACAGGCCGGTGGCGGCTGGCGTGGGCTTCGCCCTTCACGTCTCCTCTCCGTCGAGGCGTCGCGCCTCGTCGACCAGCATGATCGGGATGCCGTCCCGGATGGGGTAGGCGAGGCCCGCTTCCGCGCTTACCAGTTCCTGGCGCTCGCGATCCAGAGTGAGCGGTCCCTTGGTCAGCGGACAGACCAGGATCTCGAGAAGCCGGGGATCGACGTCGGTTTCACTCATCGCAGCCGTCCCTCGCCGAAATGATCCGTGTTGTCCATGTCGTCTCCATCTCTGCCGGCATGTCTGGTCAGAATCTCATCGGATTCGCGACGGGCCTGATTTCGTGAACGAGCAGCGATCCGAAGCCTGTTCCGAAAAATTCACCGATTCCCGGCCAAGCCGAGAGTCGGCGGTCGCGTTGGAAGCTGCTTGGATCCTGTCTGTCAACCGAACTTCGAGAACGCGCGTTCGAGCGCGGCCCCGAGGCGCCCGAACAATTCATCCATCTCGCCCCGGGTTATGATAAACGGGGGACAAAGGACAACCGCCTGACCCAAGGGACGGCAGATCAAGCCGTTCTCCAACGCCGCTCGAGCAATCACCTCGCCAACGGCGAGGTCATTCGCGAAGGGCTCTGCGGTATCCTTGTCGCGCACCACCTCGAGCGCAGCCATCAGGCCGATGCAGCGTACCTCCCCGATATGGGGATGATCCTCGTAGCTGTCCAGATGGTTCCGAAAGTGCACCGAGACGGCCCGCGCGTTGTCGAGCAGCCCTCTCTCGACGATGAGCTCGATGGCCTTGCAGGCAATCGCACACCCCACCGGATGGGCAGCGGAGGTGAACCCGTGGGGAAACTCTTCCTGAACACGAGAAGCTTCGTGAAGGCGCGCGGCCATGGGTTCGGACAGAATGACTGCCCCCATGGGAAAATACCCGGCGGTGATGGCCTTGGATGCAACGACGATGTCGGGCTTGATGCCGTAGGTGGTCGATCCCCAAAGCTCGCCCGTGCGTCCGAACCCTGTGATCACCTCGTCGGCCACGAGCGGGATGTCATAGTGTTTCAGGATGGGCTGAATGGCTTCGAAGTAGCCTGTGGAAGGGATGATCACACCGCCCGCACCCATAACCGGTTCGGCGAAGAAGCCGGCGATGGTCTCTGGCCCTTCACGCTCGATGAGCGCTTCGAGGTTCGCGGCCATGCGGGCGCTGAATCCGGCTTCGGTCTCTCCCTCCCGGGCGTAACGCCAGTAATGGGGGCAGTCGGCGTGCAGAAACCCTGACAAGGGCAGGCCGAACGCTTCGTTGTAGGGTTTGCCGGTCATCGAGGCGGCCACAACGGTAACGCCATGATAGGCGTTGACGCGGCTGATGATCTTGCGGCGAAGGGGCTCTCCGGCGTTGCGATGCATCATCCACAGCATCTTGACCGCTGTGTCGTTGGCCTCCGATCCCGAACTCGTGAAAAACACCTTGCCACGCGCAAAGGGGGAGACCTCGATGACTCTTTCGGCCAACGCGACGGCCTGGTCACTCACCCGGCCGAAGAAGGCGTGATACCCCGACAGTCGGCTGTACTGCTCCTTTGCGACTTCGATCAGGGCGGGGTGATCGAAACCTGCAACGAAGTTCCATAGACCAGCATTCGCTTCGAGATAGGCCTTGCCGCTGGTATCGAAGACATGGACGCCCTTGCCGCCGGAGATGACAATGGGACCGTCGGTGTCCAGGGTGAGGATATCGGAAAACCCGTGCAGATGGTGCTCAAGGTCCCGCTCTTCCCAAGACCGGTTGGAACGCGGACTGTTCATGAGTTTCGCGCCGCCTGGAGCGTATCGATCACGGTTTCGGCCTCCTTCTCGTTGATTCCGGCATCAATCGCCGCCGTGCAGAAAGCAAGCGACCCTGTGGCCGGATCCCATGTCGCGCAAACGGGGCTGCTCCTGGCGGCACTGGCGCATCGCGTGGGGACAACGAGTGTGGAACGCGCAGCCCCGAGGAGGGTTGATTGGGCTTGGCACATCTCCCTGGAGCGCTCCCATCTCGGTCACGCTCTTCGCGCCCGGTCGAGCGACCGGGATCGCCTGGATCAGGGCCTGCGTGTAGGGATGCAGTGCATCCCGGTACAGGTGCTCACTGGAGGCGATCTCCACGATCTTCCCGAGATAGAGCACGGCGGTGACGTTGCAGAGCCGCTTTACGACCGAGAGGTCGTGGGAAATGAAGACGTAGGTGAGTCCGAAATCACGCTGCAGCTCGATGAGCAGATTGAGGATCTGCGCTCGAATGGAGACATCCAGTGCGGAGACCGGCTCGTCGAGGATCACCAGCTTGGGGCGCAGGACGAGCGCTCGCGCGATACAGATGCGTTGGGCCTGTCCGCCCGAAAACTCATGCGGGAGCCGATCGAAATGGTTCGGTGACAACCCGACGACTTCGAGATAACGCCGTGCCCGGTCATGACGCTCGGCCCTGTTCCCGATGCGGTGGAAACGTAGCGACTCGGCGATGGACACCCCGACCGGCATACGCGGGTTGAGCGAGGAGATCGGATCCTGGAACACGAGCTGCATCTCGCAGCGCAGAGATCTCAGAGCTGCCGGTCGGCTTCGCAGGATGTCGACACCGTTGATACTGACCTCACCCGAAGTCGGCTCGATGAGACGCAACACCAGGCGTGCTGTCGTCGACTTCCCGCAACCGGATTCGCCGACGAGACCCAAGGTCGCGCCTCTCGCGACATCAAAGTCGATGCCGTCCACCGCCTTCAGAGTTGCAGGCGCGCCGAACAGCTTGCGCGACTTGAGGCTGAAGTGCTTGGCGAGGTTGCGCACCCGAAGCAGAGGCTCGTTCATGATCGTCCGTCCGGTCTGGCGTCGACGACATGGCAGGCCGCCTGGTGCCCGGGCTCGACCGTTCGCAACGCCGGAAACGAACGCGCACACTCGTCGATGGCATACCGGCAACGCGGGCGGAAGCTGCACCCGGGGGGCATATCAATCGGCACCGGCGGCAATCCAGGAATCGAACGGAGCTCGGCGTCGATCGGCGCGTCGAGTGCGAGCACCGATCCCAGCAGGCCGATGGTGTAGGGATGGCGGGGGTTTCTGAACAGCGTCTCGACGTCTGCGTACTCGACCATGCGCCCGGCATACATGACCATGACCTGGTCGGCCATCGCCGCCACAACCCCGAGATCGTGGGTGATCAGGATCATCGCGGTGTTCAGGCGCCTCTGGAGACTGACCAGCAAGCGCAGAATCTGCGCCTGTATCGTGACATCCAGCGCCGTCGTCGGCTCATCGGCAATCAACACGTCGGGCTCGGTAGCGATTGCCGCTGCAATGAGGACCCGCTGTCGCATTCCTCCGCTGAATTGATGCGGGTAATCGCGATGCCGTTCCTCCGCGTGCGGAATCCCCACCAATTGCAGGAGTTCGATCGACCGTGTGCGGGCTTCGTCCCTGCTCACCTCACGGTGCGCCATGATTCCTTCCGCGATCTGGTCGCCGACGGTGAAGCTCGGATTGAGCGAAGTCATCGGATCCTGGAACACCATTGCAATCCGGTTCCCCCGGATCTCGTCCGTCATCTGGGCCTCGGAAAGGCCGAGCAGGTCCCGGCCTCGATAAAGGATCCTGCCGTCCTTGATTCTGCCTGGCGCATCAACAAGCCGAAGAGTCGACAACGCCGTGACGCTCTTTCCCGATCCGGACTCTCCGACGATGCAAAGCACCTTGCCGGCCTCGACAGAGAAGGAAACACCGTCGACCGCTTTCAGGACGCCACTGCGCAGATCGAACCAGGTGCTCAGGTTCTCCACCCTGAGCACTGTTTCGCCCGCTTGCAGCTTGGTGTTCATCGCCCGTGCAACCTGGGATCGAGAACGTCTCTCAGGCCGTCGCCGACGAACCCGAATGCGACGGCCACACTCACGATGGCCAATCCGGGAAAGATTGTGACGTGTGGCGCCTTGCGCAGCACGACGCGGCCCTCCTCCACCATCGTCCCCCAGTCGGCGATCGGCGGCTGTACGCCGAAACCAAGAAACCCCAGAGCCGAACCCAGCACGACCATCATGCCCATCAGAGTCGTGGTGTAGACGATGACCGGCGCGACGACGTTGGGGACGATGTAGCGTGAGACGATCTCCCAGCCGTTGGCACCGGCGGCGTAGGCCGCCTCCACATAGGCCTCGCTCTTGATGCTGAGTGTCGTCGTGCGTACGAGGCGCGTGATGTAAGGGATCAGTGCAATGAAGATCGCGATGCAGACCGTCGCCAGGCCCGGCTTCAGGATGCCCGCGACCACCGTCGCCATAAGCACGATCGGAAACGCGAAGAATATGTCGAGCGCGCGCATGATGATCTGGTCCACCCAGCGCCCGACATAGCCGGCGACGACACCGATTGCGAGACTCGCGAACATGGCGAGCACGGTCGGCGCCACACCGATCAGCAACGAGATCCGGCCACCCCAGATCAAGCGCGAGAGCACATCCCGGCCATCGCCGTCGGCACCCAGCAGGAGGCCTTCCTCTCCCGGCAGCGAATTGCGCCAGCCCACCGCCTCGTAGGGGTCGTGCGGCGCGATGTACGGCGCGAGAATGCTGATGACAAAGACCACAAGAAGAAAGACGAACGCGGCAAACGAGACCTTGTGGCGGCTAAAGGTGAACAACGACATCTTCACCGCTTCGAATGCCGCCGCAAGACGGCGTGGCCGACCGGGCTGCAGTGAATCGGTCACTCTCCGATACTCCCTTCGGCAGTGCGCATCGCCGGGTCCAGACAGACGTTCAGTACGTCGACAGCCAGGTTGATGAGGACGAAGGCAAGCGCGATGATCAGCACGGCTCCCTGAACCGTCGGCAAGTCGCGCCCGATGATTGCGCTGTAGAGAACGAAGCCCAATCCGGGCCATGCGAACACCACTTCAACGAAAACGACGCCACCGAGAAGATATCCGAGTTCCATGCCGCTGACCGTGACGATGGGAGGAAGAGCATTGCGCAGGGCATGCCTGCGCAGGATGACCGCGCGGCGGATGCCCTTGGCACGCGCAACCCGTATGTAGTTCCTGCCCAGGATTTCAATCATGGTGGCACGCGTGATCCGTGACACGAGAGCCGTCGACGGCAACGAGGCCGCCACCGCTGGGAGCACGAGGTGCTCAAGCACATCGAGCACGCCCCCTCCGCCTACGAACTTTGTCATGCCGGTGGCCGGCAGCCACCTCCAGGTCAAGGCGAACAGCAGAACCAGCACCAGGCCGGCCCAGTACAACGGAACGGCGCCGGCGATGAGCACCAACGTGGTAATGCATCGATCGTATACGGTGCCTGCGTTGGCTGCGGCAAACAGTCCCGACGAGAAGCCGAACACGTAGGCGATGAGTGCAGCCGCACCGGCAAGCAACACCGTGTTCACGAACTTCGGCAAGACGATCTCCGAAACAGCGCGCTTGTGTACCCAGGAGGTGCCGAAATCTCCTTGCACCGCGGCGGTCAACCACTTCGCATATTGAACAGGCAGGGCGCGGTCGAGTCCCATCTCCGCTCGCAGAACCTGCTTTGCATTCTCCGAGGCCATAGGTCCGAGCAGTGTCGAGGTGACGTCGCCCGGCGCGAACTGGACCAGCAGGAACACAATGACCGAGACCCCGAACAACACAGGGACCACAAGCAGCAGTCGCCCGACAATAAAGCGCAGCATCGGCGCATCAACTCGCGCTTCGCTGAGATGGCGTCGCCACCCCCGTCACCGGCGTCTTGATGACAGTTTCAGCGAATAATGCGACCTGGAAACGGATGCCGAAAGCGAAACGGGCTCGGACCGAGCCGGTCGCCATGCGGGGAGGAAGCTTGCTCGATCTTCGAATCACTCCAACACGCTGCTGCACTGCATTGAATGCTATGGTCACCGTCCCGACCGACCCCGAGTATGCTGTGTCCCCAGCCGAATGGAATCGGCCGAGCGTCCAGGCGGCGTCGACCTTCGACACCGGCTTGATACCGACTCGTGACATGACGGACTCCGGTCCCCTTATGACCGAATCAGAGCACGCCTTCGTGGCAGTGGCGCGGGGACCTGTCCAAGACGGTTGCGGGCTCGCTTTCCTCCATGTCAGTACGGGTCGGGCCATGGCCCGACCCGTACGTCCCTGATCATGGGTCGTCAAGCCCGCGCGCCAAGGCGAGTACCGCAACATCGGTGCCCTCGCCTTGTTAAGCGTTCAAAGCCGAACACACGGCGCCGAAGCGATTGGCCGGGCATCCCGATCACCGCCGGGCGCGACGCAAACGCGCTACTCACTGACCTCCACCCTGGAGAAATCCCACCAGTTCGACGGTGCGTTGACGAAACCCGTGACCGACGGATGAAGCGCGATGGGGTTGAAGTAATGGTAGATGGGCGCGTTTGCCGGGTCGTTGAGCATGATCCACGAATCCGCCTTCTGGTAGAGCGTGGCGCGACTGGCTTCATCAGCCGTCTCCAACGCCTGCTGGAAGATCGCATCCATCTCCTCGTTGCAGTACCAGCCAATGTTGTTGCCATGGGGCGGCACCCGGTCGCAACGGTAGCCGAAGGCAGTCCAGCGTGGTGTCTGTTCGCCCCATATCATCTCGTTCATATGGACTTCATCGGGCATGCCGGGGACCCACTTGTCGAGGTAGGCGAGCCACTCCAGCTTGTTGAGGTTGACGTTGATTCCAACCTTCTTCAAGTCGCGTTGGATCCATTTCTCCGTGAGTTCGCCAGTGCCGTAAATCATGACGTCGAAGTCCAGATCCAGTCCGTCGGTATAGCCGGCCTCGGCCAGAAGCTCCCGCGCTTTTTCGGGATCGTATGTGTAGCTCACAAAGTCCGGGTCATAGGCATAAGTGCCGGCGTTCAGCATGCCGTATGCCGGCTTCCCGTAGCCGTGCAGGATCCGTTCCGCAATCCCTTCTTTGTCGATGGCGAAGTTGATCGCCTGGCGTACGCGCGCGTCGCTCATCACCGGATGATTCATATTGAAGCTCAGGTACCAGATCGTGGGCGCGTTATCATTCCTGGTGATGACGAAGCCTTCCTCGACGATGCTCTCGATCTCGTCCCAGGGCGGGTCCTGGATGGCGTGCACTTCTCCTGCAAGGAGCGCGTTCACGCGTGTAGCCGGATCTTCGAGTATCCGGAATATCAGCTGATCCACCCTCGCCTCTTCGCCCCAGTAGTCGTCGTTACGTTCAAGCGTCGTGCTCACGGTCGGGTCGCGCTCGACGAACTTGAACGGCCCGGTGCCGATCGGATTGAGGGGGATGCCTTCATCGCCGTAGGTCTCGATCGCTGTCGGACTGATGATGTACAATTGCGGACAGTCCTCCATTCCTGTGCGCAGAAACTCGTAATTCGGTCCATTGAGCGTGATCCTCACCGTGAATTCGTCAATGATGTCGACGGACTTGATGTCTGCCACGAAGCGGATGAAATCCATGTACGCATTGGCCGTCTCGTTGTAATGGGCAGCGTCCTTGTTGAGAAAGCGATCAAAGTTGTACTTCACGGCGTCGGCATTGAACGGCGTGCCGTCATGGAACGTCACTCCCCTGCGCAGGTGGAACGTGTACTCGGTGCCGTCAGGCGAGATGTCCCAAGATTCAGCGAGTTGGCCCTTGAACTGTGTCGGCCAATCCGGACTCTGCAGATCGATCTCCACCAGACTTTCATAGATCTGATAGTTCACCATCTTCGCCATCCACCCGCAGGTCACATGGGGATCGAGGATGCCGTGGTCGGCCGGCATCCCGTAGATGAACGTGCTCTGCGCCCCGGCATGCCCGGAGACGAGAGCGGTGCCCATGAAGCCAGCAACGGCGGCTCCCATGACATTGCGTCGTATCGAAGATCGAATCATGGCACTCTCCTTCGTGTTTTGATTGGCCAACGACTGCAGCCGTCGAGGCCGCAGAGCCGGGGTGTTGCGCTTGAGCCGTTCCGCCCAATCGGGAGTCGCTCGGCCCTGGCACCACGGCCATGTCTTCTCGAACGCGGCACCGATGCACCCCACCCCGTCACATCATTCAAGCACAAGCGCTGCCGCCTGGGTTTGGCCTCCTCGAGGCGCGCCAGGGAATGGGTCACCCATCCCCGCAGCGACAGCGAGCCATCGCGGACAAGGGTGGGCGCCGGGAGATAGGAGAGATCGTCGTTGCTCATGGAGCACTGGAGGCGCGGTCATGGACGGCATTCCAACCGGCAGTCGTGCATACCGTTCCGTCGCCGACGCGCGGCGCAGGTGGGCGCTTCAGGCAACTGTCATGCGGGTATGTAGACATGGCATTTGAACAGCGCATCATGAAATTGTAACTTCGTCAACATGAGTATTCAATACTGGCCCGTCAATGCCAATGTCCTTGAATCGCATGCGTACCTGCATCCAGCCCGATCAACCCCAGCGCGAGGCCGAACAGCCAGAGCAAGCCGGTGTGCCAGACATTCCATCACTTGAATCGCAAGATGAACGTGTCAAACCGGATGCGAGAGTTTGGTGGCGCAACCCGTGCGGGAGGCCGCATGTCCATGTCCTGCCTCCCGCGCCCCTTGGTGAATTGCGACCCCCGCCAAACAGGAGTCAGTGGAACATAGTATGTCCAGTTCCAACGAGGCTTCGCCGCTCCGAAGCGAGGCCGCGCCGGTGCCTCGTCACCCGGAAGTCAATGTCATGCCACACAGCATGAACTCCCGGGACCACGTGCACGAGCGGCATCCCCGCCTGGGCAGGCACCGGCTCCGCAGCGGGCCGACATCATGTAGAACCGCCGTCTCCGAAGACTAGGGCAAGCATGTCTTCTGCAGATATCGTTCCAAGTGAACTGCAGCTTAAAGTTGCGCGCAACATTCTCGACTACATACGTCTTTACGGCATGAGCGTGGGAAGCCACCTGACCGAGAAGGAACTTGTTGAAGAGTTCCACGTTTCGCGCCCACCGATCCGCCGCGCTCTGCAGTATCTGGCCGAGAAGGGTGTTGTCGAACGTCGGGAAAACCGAGGTTTCTTCGTCAGCGTGAGCAGTGGCGAACTGCGCTCCGACCAGTTGCAGTTGCCAAAGACCGCCGAGGAACAGCTCGGTGTCTCCATCGCAAGAGATTGGTTCGAACAGAAGGTGCCTCGATCGTTCTCAGAGGCGGAGTTTCGCAGACGCTATGGCCTCGGACGGCTCGCCGCAACCCGAACCCTGCTCAAGCTTTTGGAAGAGGGCATCGTATCGCGAAACACGACGCATGGCTGGCAGTTTGAACCGACGCTGAACACCAGGGAAGCGCATGACGCCAGCTATGCCTTCCGCATGGTGGTCGAACCAGCCGCGATCCTGATGCCGACTTTTGATCTCGATCGCGGCTTGGCCGAAATGTCCCGGTACCATCACGAAACCGCACTTGAACAAACACCCGAAGAAGATTCGCTCGGCACGCTCTTCGACATCGACGCTGAGTTTCACCGATTGATCGGGGTGTCGTCGCGGAACAGCTTCTTTCTCGCGGCCATCGAGCGGCAGAACTCCCTTCGGCGCCTCGTGGAGTACGCTTCCCTTTTGGACAGAGGCCGGTTGATTGAGTCCTGCACGGAACACATGGCCATCCTAGCGGCACTCGAGGCCGGCGATCGCGAAGAGGCCGCCGAACTGATGCGCCGCCATCTCCAAATCGCGGCGGACTTCGCTCCGGAGTACTGTCCCGGCGGTCCAGATCATGGCGCGTCGTCCCGCACCCAGCAGACCGCTCACATGACGCGTGCCCATGGAGGCTGACCTTGACGACAGCGCGTCATTCCCGCTGGCGACGGGGCTCGGAGGTTCTCGGTGCATCAGCAGTTCTTGGGACCGCTGGCCGACAGACAGCAGCGTGTTTGACAACTAAACGGGGTGCGTCGATCTTGAATCGGGACGGGCAAGGACGCGCGTGGAATTGGACCGACGTGCCGGGCAGAATCCATCCATGAACCGATACCGCATCACCGAGGCCGACAAGGTCTACGCCGTCGAATTCAAGCGCAATCTCGACTCCGCCAACCACTATCACAGCCCCGGGCTGCAGCGTGTGCTCAACGTGATGCGCGGCGGGCCCAAGGCAGGCAAGTATGTGCTGATCGTCGAAGAGCCCTTTCGAAGTTGGCGCCTCGGCAAGCTGCCGGCACAGCGCGGCGAACCCGTACGAATCGTTCCTGGCTACCGATTTCGAGATCTGAGGGATGCGGAGTGGACGGTGTTCAACCTTCGCTGGCGGGAACACACTGGCGAGGCCCTGTCTCTCGAAGCACCGGCCCTGGACAAAACGACGGACCTGGTGGCGGGATCGTGAGGATTCTGGCGTACGCTGATCGGCTGAGCGCAAGACCCGGCGAGACCGTCGAGTTCAAGGTGAGTTGCGATGCACTGCCAGTCTACGAAGCGGAACTCGTCCGCATCATCCAGGGAGACATCAATCCCGAGGGCCCGGGGTACTGCGAAGAACCGATGGACATCGATCTGGGCGGCCCTTTCGACGGCCGCTTCCAGCCGCTTCACGTCGGTTCCTACGGTCTGGTCAAGGATCACGCGGTGTTTCGCGAACTTGCCACATTCACAGTTCTGGCAGCCATCTGGGCGACCACTCCAGGGGAAAGGCCGCAGACCATCGTTGCGCGCCGAGACCCCTTGAGCGGCGCGGGGTTCGAGCTCCATCTGGACAAGGCGGGTGCACTCTCCTTCGAGGTGAAGACCGAAGGCGCCGCGCCGCGCTGCGTCTCGACCGACGAGCCGCTGCTGCCGGAACGATGGTATCTGGTGGCAGCGACCCTGTGCTCGAGCGAGCAACGGATAACCGTGACACAGCATCGCCTCAGCCCCCATCCGCTGCCGGCAGCGCAGGCAACCGCGACATGCGAAGCACCGATCCTCGGCAGTCCTTCGGACGTTAAGGCGCCACTGACTGTCGCCGCTCGGACCGGGCTTCGGCAGCCGGCCGAGCGCCACTTCAACGGTCGGATCGAACGTCCGACTCTCCACGCCTCGGTTCTCGCGCTCGATGCCATGCTCGCGCGGCTCGATGCCGACCCCGAAAGCGGACTCGACACCGATCTGGTGGCGGCGTGGGACTTCTCGATCGGAATCGCCACCGATCACATATTCGAAGTGTCTCCCCGTCATCTGCACGGGACCCTGATCAACCTGCCCACGCGCGGCGTCACCGGTCGGCACAGTGATGCGAATTCTCTGTGTTGGACTCGTAACCCAGAGCGCTACGGCGCGATCCATTTCCATGACGACGATCTCTACGACGCCGGGTGGGAGACGGACTTCTCGTTTCGGATCCCACCCGCGTTTCGAAGCGGCCTCTACGCGGCTCGCCTGCACGCGGAGAACCACGAGTACTACGTGCCCTTCGCGGTGCTGCCCCCACGCAACGGACCGACGGCAGCGGCCGCCTTCCTCCTGCCGACGGCCAGCTACATGGCCTATGCCAACAATCGGATCGGACTGGACGTGCCGGAATCGGAGATCGTGTCCGGCCGGCTCTTGCAGCTCACGAGCCAGGACTTGTTCATGCAGGAGCACCCCGAACTAGGACTTTGCTTCTACGACGTCCACAACGACGGCTCCGGCGTGTTCTACAGTTCGCGGTTGCGCCCCATCGTCAACATGCAGCCCAAGTTCATAGCAAAGCTCGGAGGCACAGGCTCCAATGTCTGGCAGTTCAACGCAGATACGCACATCCTCGGATGGCTCGAACATGTCGGCCAGAACTTCGACCTCATCACGGATGAGGACCTGCACCGAGAGGGCCTGTCCCTGCTCGACAACTACCAGGTCGTGCTGACCGGGACACATCCCGAGTACTACAGCGCCGCGATGCTCGACGGGATCGAGGCGTTTGTTCACCGCGGCGGACGCCTGATGTATCTGGGCGGCAACGGATTCTACTGGCGAGTCTCGTTTCACCCCGAGCTTCCCGGTGTCATCGAGTGTCGCAAGTCCGAACAGGGTATTCGCACCGTCGCTCCGCAGCCGGGTGAGTTCTTTGCGAGTTTCACCGGCGAGTACACAGGGCTGTGGCGCCGCAACGGTCGCCCGCCCAACCGCCTGGTCGGTATCGGCATGGTATCGCAGGGCTTCGACATCTCCTCGCCCTACCGCCGTGCCGCGGCCAGCCGCGATCCCAGAGCCTCCTTCATCTTCGAGGGCGTGGACGAAGAGATCATCGGTGACTTCGGCCTTTGCGGCGGAGGCGCTGCTGGCCTGGAACTGGACGCAGCTGATTACTCCCTGGGAACGCCCGAACACAGGCTGGTGCTTGCTTCGTCGCAGAAGCACACAGATGTCTACCTGATGACTCCAGAAGACATGCTCGATCCGGCACCCGGCCTTGGTGGAACCGAGGCCGACGTCATTCGAAGCGACATGGTCTTCTTCGAGACTACCCATGGAGGCGCGGTGTTCGCAACCGGCTCGATCTCGTGGGCGGGGAGCATGGCCTGGAACCGTTACGACAACCACGTCGCTCGCATCACCTCGAACGTGCTCCGGAGATTCCTCGATCCCGAACCCTTCCGTTTCCCCGGCGACGGGGAAGCTGTTGAAGGACCATCCCAAGAGTAACGTCGACCGGGTGGAGTGCGAGACGGAACGGACCGGGATCAGCACCCCGACCAGGTTGCGGGAGCTGAAAGAATCAACGCCCAAGCGGCGAGGCTCGTCGTCAACCCCGTCAGGACGATGGTGTGCGAACCGGTTGCGCCGCCTCCTCAGCGGTCTGGTCGGTCACGCCAAGCGCCTTCCGGATCTCGACATTGATCAGCACCTCAGCCGCCAGCAGCACGATGTGCGCCCGATCCGACAGCCCACGCCAGTCCCTTGCGTCCCCGTGGCAGGCGCTCAGGCTCGGAGCACCCCCGCGCAGTCAAGTGGACCTCTACTGATGGCCACATCACGATGTTCTCAAAGGACGCCCACTTGACCTGCAGTCAGGACGCTAGCAGCCCTCTGTCTGCTGCCGCACAGCGCGCTCGCTGCAACAGTGCGCGCCGAGCAGATTGAAGATAATGTAGCAACACAGTTTCCCGGTGATACCGGATGGGTCATACTGAGGGCAATATTCAACAATGTCGAACATGGTGGTGCCGTGTGCACCGATCATCCGGGCAGCGGTCAGGATTTCTCGTGATGTCAATCCGCCCGGCTCCGGGCCACTGGTGCCCGGTGCGTAAGCCGCGTCGATGCCGTCGGTATCGAAACTGACATAAAGCGCGTCCGTGCCATCGCTGGCCATCGACAACGCCTCGGACATGACATCTTCTATTCCACGCGCGATCACTTCGCGCATGCCAATCACGCGAATCCCACGATCTCTGAGATACTCCGTTTGGCGGCGCGTATTCAATGCTCCCCGAATACCGATGAGGACCATGTTTCCCGGGTCAATATTGCCCAGTTCCGCCAGACGGCAAACTTCCGACCAGTTGGAGTTCAATTCACCGTCCACGTCCTCCTCTGCATCCATGTTGGCATCGAACACGATGTAGCCAACCTTGCCTCGTGTCTCTTCCGAGATGGCTTCGCCCAGTGGTATCGGTATGCTGTGATCTCCACCGATGTAGATTCCAATCGCTCCTGATCTGATGATCTCCTTTGCTGCCCTCTTGGCAGCAGCCCGGCATTGGTCGGGACTGGCGGGGACCATCCGCGCATCGCCACAGTCGACGAGTCTCAACTCCTCCAGGAAATCCACATCGTCATCGAAAAAATAGCCGCCATACTGACGAGATGCCTCTCGCAATCCGCGAGGTCCCGCAGCCGTTCCGGTACGAAAGATGCCACCCATATCATAAGGAATTCCAAGGAGCGCCGCTTGAGCGCCATGGTTCTTCAGGTCTCTTTCGCGAGCCTCTACGAATGGCGCACCGAGAAAAGTCGCCTGTGGCTGCTGACTAAGCGGACGGATGTTCATCTTCTATGCCCGGTCTCCCAAACCTCCTGACTGTATACCTCTGGCCGACGATCCCGAAGGATGTGATTGAACTCGTTCCAGGTTCTTCTCTTGCGAGCATCCGAGAGATTGACATCGGCGTAGATAATCTCTTCTTCATCTTTTGAGGCCGGACCACCGATCGGCCATCCAGTATAGCTTACAATCACACTCTGACCGATAAATTCCTGCCCGCGTTCCGTGCCGACCCGGTCGGCTGCGGCGACAAAGACCGAGTTCGTGTGAGCACCTGCCATAACTACCAGGTTTGCCATGGCCTCGCGGTCCTCACGCTGACCCGGAATCGGCACCCAATTCGTAGGCACACAGAGAATGTCGGCGCCTTTGAGCGCACAGCAGCGAAACGCTTCCGCAAACCAGCAATCATAACAGATAAAAGTGGCAATGCGTCCTGCGCCAGTCGTGAACACCGGAAAACCAAGGTTGCCGGGTTCAAAGAACAAACTTTCCCGACCCCAGAGATGGACCTTGCGATAGGTGCCAATGTAGCCGTTCGGGCCAATCGTCACCGCGGAATTATAGAGCGCATTTCCATCGCGCTCGCAAATCCCCGCGACAATGGTAATATCGAGGCGATTTGCCAGACTCTCCCAGAGTTCACTCGTTTCACCGCCTGGCACCGATTCCGATACTTCGAACGCTTCGTCACGTGTCTGAAACACGTAGCCCGAATTGGCAAGTTCCGGCAGAACTACAAGATGCGCTCCGGCGGCCGCAGCCTCTTGGATCAGTTGCTCGGATCTGGTGAGATTGACGGACTTTTCACCGACATTTGGACGCATTTGCACGCATGCGATGCGACGTGGGGCCTCAGAGACAATCTCCGAATCGGCCATCATAGCTGTCCTGCTCGCGTAACGCGGTCGAAACAACCAACCTGACAGTGGCGGCGGAATGTCTTCACTTCCAGCGCCTCCCCCGAACTGTAGCAGCGAGAAGAATGTCCTGGAGCATTCCCCCTAATGTGCAACGGTAGATAACGGTGGTCATTTCTTGCGCGGGTGTCAAGGAGTCTATCCGGGGTTGGCATTGTTGGCCGCGGACGTGACCGGACTCAGGTGGCCAACATCGTCCGCAAGCACTTCCATGATCGTCTGTCGAAGATTGCGGATGCCATCACGTCCGGAGACCCCCAACGGGCCAGAGCCGAAGTGGAGAGCTTCCTGGTTGCCATGGCCGCTTCGCTGGCGCTCTGAGCGAACGGCGACATCAGGGGTCCCGCGACAGGCCCTCGGCGTCGAGGCGATCGAGGTAGGCCTGCCAGACACTCTCCTGGTTGCAGCCGAGTTCGTGGAGATAGTTCCACGAGTAGATGCCGGTATCGTGCAGATCGTCGAACGTGATGCGTATGGCGTAGTTGCCGACGGGTTCCACCGACATGATGCCGACATGGCGGCGACCGGGTACGGTCTTCCTCTGGCCTGCGCCGTGGCCCCGGACCTCGGCCGAGGGACTCTCGACACGCAGCAGTTCGGCCGGCAACGTGACGGAGGTGCCGTCATCGAAGTCGATCTCGAGAGCCTTCTGCTGCGATTTCACGCGGATCTCGACAGGCCGGTGGCGGCTGGCATGGGCCTCGCCCTTCACGTCTCCTCTCCGTCGAGGCGGCGCGCCTCGTCGACCAGCATGATCGGGATGCCGTCCCGGATGGGGTAGGCGAGGCCCGCTTCCGCGCTCACCAGTTCCTGGCGTTCGCGATCCAGTGTGAGCGGCCCCTTGGTCAGCGGACAGACCAGGATCTCGAGAAGCCGGGGATCGACGTCGGTATCACTCATCGCGACCGTCCTTCGCTGATACAACGTGTGATGCCCATATCATCTCCTTCGATCCCAACGTGCACTCCGCAAACCAGGCGGGCTTTGGACGAACCCCACCGAATGTACAACTGGTCGGTTCCCATGAGTCGACCGTGGTTCGAAGATTTCTACTCGACGCGGCCGCCTCGCCGCAACGGCGAAAGGAGGCCATGGCAACACCCTGCCACATCGGGTCGGTGATGAGCTTGACGTCCTCGCGACGAGCCAGCATGAAAGGCATGTCGCCTATGGCCGGCGGCACAGAACGATGGAGGTCGAACTGGGGGGCGGTCACTGTCCGGTCAGGCCGGTTGCGGGGTTACGGGTCTGCGTCGGCAAGAGTCCAGTCCTCGCATACGAGCTCCTCGACCCGTTCGAACTCCCGGCTGTTGGCGGTGACCAGCACCAGTTTGCGGGCGCGGGCCTGCCCGGCGATCAACAGGTCGTAAGGTCCAATCGGAAGCCCTTTCGCTTCAAGCTCGCCGCGCACCGCGCCTGCTGCGCGCGCATCGCCAGCATCGAATGGCACGATCTCGAACTCCAGTCGGTCCAGCAACCCTAGATTGCGGTCTGCATGTCGGCTCTTGTGGGCACCGTAGTAGAGTTCATATGCGACCGGGGCAGGCAGTCCGATATCCGCGGGCGCGAAGCGGTGCAGGCGCTTGCGAAGCGGCAGCGATGTCTCGTTGAGCAAAGCAATGCAGACGTTGGTATCGAACAGGTAGCGCATCAGTCGAAAAGGCTGTCGAGCTGAATTCGCGATGGCAGTTCCGGCTGGTTGCGGCCTGCGGCGAAGAAATCACTCGAGAATTCGCCTGCAACGGAATCGAGCCACTCCCAATCCGACGCAACGGGCTCAAGGATTACTGCCGCGCCCTGTCTGCGGATGCGGACTTCAGCGCCCTTCATCCGAAACTCCTTGGGAAGCCGCACCGCCTGAGAGCGGCCCGACCAGAAGAGTTTGGCCGTTCTGGACATAAACACCTCCAAAAAAAGATATGACATTGGAATATATCAATCGGGCATCAGATAGTCCAGATTCAGACCACTGGCGCGCTCATGCGCTGCGTCTGGGCGTAGTGCGGAAACGCAGGTCCAGTGGTTCGATGACGAAGACGCATGTCGACGCGCCACGCAATCGGCACGTCGAACGCCGGCTGCCGGTCTCGAAGAGGGCGGTGAGGATGCGGTTCGAACGTGTCGCCGGGCGTCCCCGGGACCGAGGCTCGCCTGCCCCTCGCTTTTTCCGAAGGTGTGAACAGGAGGCGCCTCGACATCAACGCAGTGAGAATCTACCGGATCTATCCGCGCAAGGGGACGATCACGACGGGCTCCGACGCCGACCTTGCGATCTGAATTCCCGTGAGGCGGTTCATGATCGGCATGGGCATGCCGCACGAACCCCTCAATGACACGCCCTGCAAGGGTTTCGAGGTCGAGGGTTGGCCGGACACGATGATCTCGCGGGGCAAAGACATTGTCGAGGGAACAAGGGTGCTGGCAGACTGCGGACGGCCCGATCCACCACCGGCAACGGGAGGTCCGTCATGAGTCGCATCGTCAGGGTAGGAGCCGCGCAGATGGGTCCCGTGGCACGCAACGAAAGCCGCCGCGCGGTCGTCGACCGCCTGATAGCGCTGACGCGGAAGGCCGGGGAGGCGGCCTGCGATCTGGTGGTCTTTCCGGAGCTCGCGCTGACGACCTTCTTTCCGCGCTGGCTGATCGAGGACGAGGAGGAGATCAACGCCTGGTTCGAGGACGAGATGCCCGGCGCCGAAACCATCCGCCTCTTCGACGAAGCAGGGAAGCTGGGCATCGCCTTCCACCTCGGCTATGCGGAACGCGCCTGGGAGAACGGCGGTGTCCACCGCTACAACACGTCGATTCTCGTCGACAATTCGGGCGGGATCATCGGCAAGTACCGCAAGGTCCACCTGCCGGGGACGGCGGAACCGATCTCGGACAATCCCGGCCAACATCTCGAGAAGCGCTACTTCGAGGTCGGCAATCTCGGGTTTCCGGTCTTTCCCGCCCTCGGCGGTCTGATCGGCATGTGCATCTGCAACGACCGGCGCTGGCCTGAGACCTACAGGGTCATGGGTCTCCAGGGCGCCGAGATGATCGTGCTTGGCTACAACACGCCGGTGGGACTGGACGCAGAACCGCCCGAGGCAACGGCGTTGGCGCCGTTCCACAACCACCTGGTAATGCAGGCGGGTGCCTACCAGAACGCCTGCTGGGTCGTCGGCGTGGCCAAGGCGGGGCACGAGGAGGGTTACGACATGATCGGACAGTCGGCGATCATCGCGCCCTCGGGAGAGATCGTCGCCATGTGTCACACCTTCGCGGACGAGCTCGTGGCCCATGACTGCGATCTCGATGCGGGGAGGTACAGCCGGGACACTGTCTTCAATTTCGCGGCCCACCGACGCACGGAGCACTACGGCCTGATCGTCGAGCGCACCGGTATCGGTCCGCGGATCGCTCCATCATGACGGTCTGCGACACGGTGATCGTCGGTGCCGGCCTGGCAGGCCTCGTGGCCGCCCGCCGGCTGGTGGAAGGCGGGCAGTCCGTGGTGGTTCTGGAGGCTCGCGAGCGGACCGGGGGACGCATCTTCGGCATGGAGCGCGGCGGCCGCGCAATCCAGCTCGGCGGCCGCTGGACGGGACCGGGACAGGACCGAATCAAGGCGCTGGCCCGGGAACTCGGGATCGGGGTGCGGCTGTCCACGACCTTCCGCGAGGAGGGCGTGGTGGACGACGGCCTCCAGGCGGTCGTCCGCCGAATCGACGGTCTCGCCGGCAGCGTGCCGCTGGAGGCGCCGTGGCGGGCAGCGGAGGCCGCCTCCTGGGACCGCCAAACCCTGGCGACCTGGCTCGACCGAGAGGTGGGAGGGAGCGCGGCCAGGACCCTTGCCGGACTCCTGATCGGCTTCCTCCCGGATCCTGCCGAGTGCTCCCTGTTGCATGCCTTGATCTACCTGAAATCGAACGGAGGGCTGGCTTCGATCATGGGTCTCGACGGCCCGGCCCACGACAGCGAACTCTTCGCGGGCGGCGCCCATGCCCTCACGGATCGCCTCGGCCGTGACCTCGGGGAGAACGTCCGCCTGAACTCTCCGGTCCATCGCCTGTGCCAGGACGCAAGCGGGGTGACGGCCCATTCGGCGGGCGGAGAGGTGAGGGCCCACCACGCCGTCGCCGCACTGCCGCCGGCGCTCGCCGGGCGGCTCACCTATGATCCTCCCATGCCGGCGCAGCGGGACTACCTGACGCAGCGCATGCCCATACGGGGCAAGGTGGCGTTCGCAGCGCTCTATACAAAGCCCTTCTGGCGCGAGGCGAGGAGCATGAGAGCCGTCTCGTCGGAAAACGTCGTAGCCTGGGACGAGGGAGACGAGGGAGACCTTGCCTGCATTGGCGGTCTGTCCTCCATCGTCCGGTCCCGTGAGATCGCCGCCCTGCCGGCTGTGGAGCGCCGTGCCGCGGTTCTCGCCGACCTTGCCGTCCTGCTGGGGCCGCCTGCCCGGGAGGTCGTCTGCTTCCATGCCATTGACTGGGCTGCGGAGCCATGGAGCAGGGGGTGCAACAGCTTCCTTGCCACCGGTTGCTGGACCGCCTACGGCCCGGCGCTCCGTCCGGCCGTGGGCCGGATTCACTGGGCGGGAGCGGAGTACGCGGAACACTTCATCGGCCAGATGGAGGGCGCGGTCGGCACAGCAGAGGATGCGGCGAAGGGAATTCTCGACAAGAGTGGAGTGACGGCCGATGGATGAGCGTCTTCTCGAAGAGGTCCTTTCACGCCGTTGGGTGAGACTCGCCACACAAGTACGCCTGCCGTCCTCGCCATGGGGAAGACCATGCCGAGACGGTCCCGGCTGCGTTTGACAAGACGGTGGCCGACGCCGGCGCCAACGGACTGGATCACCTGATTCTGCACATGGTGAACGCACGCTCGAAACACTGTGCGCGTGTCCTGAAAGCGCCGCCCGGTTGATCAGCGCCCGCATGCCACCAGGGTGCTGTGAAACGCCGGGGGAAGAGGTATCGAGCCCGCTGTCAACGGGCACCGCGCCGTGGCGAGCCTGGAGTCCGAAGCCGGGAGCCGAGCGATGGCGCGCATGCGGGCGCTTGCCGCTTTGCTTCCGGCCATGCCGGTCCCCGGGTCGTCTCCAACCTCGTTCGACGCGTCACTGACGGACGGGGCTGTCGTCGTCTTCCTGGCTGCCGATCTCGAGCAGGGTGGTGAGAATGCGGGAGCGCTCCAGAAAGTCCGCTGCTTCGAGCAGGGCCTGCTTCTCCAGGGGACTGAAGGGGCAGACCATGGAGAGCGCCGTCACGAGGGTTTCATCGTTCGCCTTGCCGATCGCATCCCAGTCGGCCTCGATCTGCTTTCTGTGAAAGAACTGCTTGAGGTGGGCGATGAGGGAGGTGCGTTCGATCAGGTCGGTGGCGGAAACCGGCTTCATGTCGTCGGCGAAGTCGGAGTAGTCGGCTTCGACCTGACGGTAGGCGCCGGCGGCAAGGGCGAGTTCGCGCGCCACGCGGTAGCGCGCCAGTCCGATCAGCGTGATCAGGTAGCGGCCGTCGTCGGTTTCGGTGAACTGGATGATGCGTCCGGCACATCCGATGGCAAAGCAATGGGCCGATCCGATATCGTCGGCCTCCTCGTCGGGCTGGATCATGCCGATGACGCGGCCGTCGGACTTGAGAGCATCCTCGACCATGGAAACGTAGCGGGGTTCGAAGATGTTGAGTGGCAGGGTGCCGCGCGGCAACAGGAGAGCCCCGGGCAGGGGAAAGACAGGAATGGTCGACGGCAGCCCGTCGATGGTGCGGTAGTACGGCAGGCCCGCCATCACGCCACGACCGGAACCCTAGCTGAACCAGGCCGACGACAGCTTGCGGCGGCCGTCGATGGCCGCCTGGTCGGTCGGTCCCCAGGCTTCGAAGAACTTCAGGAGCTCCTTGCGCGCCGCCTCCTCATTCCAGTCCCTCTTGAGAGCGATGATGGCGATCAGCTGATCGACCGCGTCGTCGCGCCGGTCAATGGCCGCCAGCGCTCGCGCCAGCTCGAGCCGCGCCTCGAAATCTCTGCCATCGGCCGCAACTCTCGCCTCGAGAGCCGCCATGTCGCCGGTGGCGCTGCCCAGGAGTTCCAGCTGGGCCCTGACACCCTTGATGCGCTCGTCCTCGGCAATGGTGTCGTCAAAGCTGTCGAGAAGGTCCGTCACCTCGCCTGTGCGTCCCAGGGCAATGAGCGAGCGGCACAGACCGGCTGCCGCATCGACATTGTCGGTCTCGCGCGTCAGGACCTGGCGGTAGATGGCTGCCGCCTGCTCCGCGGAACCCCCTTCCAGGGCTTCGTCCGCCTGTGCGAGGGCCTGCTCCACCGCACTCGGTCCGATGTTGCCGACCAGGCGTTCGACAAAGGCCTTGATCTGGCTCTCCGGCTGGACCCCGACGAAACCGTCCACCGGCTGTCCCTGATCGAAGGCGAACACCGCCGGAATCGACTGCACCCTCAGGGCCTGGGCGATCTGCGGCTCCTCGTCGATGTTGATCTTCACCAGGGAGACCTTGCCGGCAGCCGCCCGGACCACCTTCTCGAGAATGGGTGCGATCTGCTTGCACGGTCCACACCAGGGTGCCCACAGGTCGACGATGACCGGTTTGTCGCGGGAAGCCAGAAGGACATCCTCCTGGAACGTCGCCGTGGTCACGTCCTTGACCTCGCCACCGGTCTCTGCCTCAGCCTGTGACTCTCCCCCCGGGATGATGAATGCCATGATCGCCGCCTTCCTGGTCTCTTGGTCTGGTGCTGGTCCGTTAGGTGGGCAAACTGCCGCCGAATCGCAAGGCCGGACCCCTTATTCCGCCGCCTTCATGAATGCGCGTGAATTCGGGAAGGCCGGCATCACCTCGTCGATAAAGAGGCGCAACGAGGACTTCTGCAGTTCGAACGTCGGACCGGTCACGCGATAGAGGAAATTGTCAACGCCGAGCGCCTCGTAGCGGCGCAGCTTGGCGATCACCTCGTCGGGCGTGCCGAAGACGAGATTGGTGCGCAGCATTTCGGGATCGTATTCGGCGACATTGTCGAGCGAGGCAAGATCGACCGCCTCGACAAAGCCGTTCTTCACTTCGCCCAGCTGCTTGAACAGGTTCTCGAACTGCACACCGCCCCTCTGCACCGCCTCGACGAAGGGCTTCCAGCCGTGCTCGGAGTCCTGGTAGACGGCGGCGTGGCGCATGGTCAGGAAGCGCGGTCGCGGAATCTCCGGAACCCGCGCCAGCGCATCCTCGAACTGCTGCCTGTACTTCTCGACCTCGCTGAAGGGACGGGTCAGCGCCCAGGACATGATGTTGCACCCCTGGGAAAGCGCCCAGTCGTAGGTCGAGGGATGGCGCGCCGCGACCCACAGGGGAGGATGGGGTTTCTGCAGCGGCTTGGGACAGGCGGTCGCTGAAGGGAAGGACCAGTATTCGCCGCGATGCTCATGGTCCCCGGCCCACAGGCCCTTGAGCACCGGCAGCATCTCCTGCATGTAGGCGACACCCTTGTGCTGGTCCATGCCTCCCATCATGCGGTCGAATTCACGCTGATAGGCGCCGCGTCCGATGCCGAACTCCACCCGTCCACCCGACATGAGATCGAGCAGGCCGACCTCTCCGGCCACCTTGATCGGGTGCCAGTAAGGGGCCTGGACCACGGCGATGCCGAGGCGAATCTGATCGGTATTGGCGCCGAACCACGCCAGCAACTGGAAAGGATTGGGCGCGATCGTCATCTCGATCGCATGGTGTTCGGCAGCCCATACGATCTCGAATCCTGCCGAATCGGCCATCTGCACCATATCCACGGCATGGCGGGCGACATCCCGCATGTCGACCGACGGGTTGTCGCGGGCAAGATCGATCGAAAGACTGAATTTCATGGCGCCTTTCCCTTGTCGTTGACACCGGATACTACGCGAGGATCGATGCCGGTGATATCGCGATGGCGAGGGGCGCCGTGGCGTCCCTCGCCCGGGCCTCAGGCCGCAGCGAGTCCGAGTTTCTGGCGCGCTTCGGCAGCTCCGACAACCCGCCCGCCCATCATCTCGATGATCCCGGCCGCCTTCTCGACAAGCTGGCCGTTGCTCGCCAGTACCCCGCGCTTCAGATAGAGGTTGTCCTCGAGGCCGACCCTGACGTTGCCGCCCAGCAGCATGGCCTGGGCGACCATGGGCATCTGCATGCGGCTGATGCCGAATCCTGCCCAATTGGCCCCCTGGGGCAGGCTGTCCGCCATGGTCATCATGGAGCGCGTGTCGGCCCCCGCACCCCAGGGAATGCCGAGGCAGACCTGGAAGAGGGGTGGATCCTCGATGAGTCCCTCGTCGTACATGGCGCAGGCGAGACGGACCTGGCCGAGATCGAACACCTCGATCTCCGGCTTGACACCCATCTCGCGAATGCGCGACGCCATGGCGCGGCACCACGAGGCCGGGTTGACGTAGGTCTCGTTGCCGTCGCCGAAGTTGATGGTGCCGCAATCGAGAGAGCAGATCTCCGGGCGCAGGCGATCGACATGGCGAAGCCGCTCGACGGGGCCGACGATGTCACTGCCGGGACCGGGGCGGGACGGATTGTCGTCATCAAGATTGAAGTCGCCGCCCATGCCCGCTGTCAGGTTGAGAATCACGTCGACGCCATCCTGCCTGATCAGGTTGACGGTCTCCTCGAACAGGTCGGGATCGCGCGAACCCTTGCCGGTCTCGGGATCACGCACGTGGACATGAGTCACCGCGGCCCCTGCATGGGCCGCCTCGATCGCCGCATCGGCGATCTGGCGCGGGGTCACCGGAACCTTGTCGCTCCGCGAAACCGTGTCCCCGGCGCCGGTGACGGCACAGGTGATGATGACGTCCGTATTCATGGATGGTCCTCCAGGTCAGTAAATTGGCTGAATGGTCAGAAACCGGCCGCGCGGCGGGCTTTCAGAACTCCGACAAGTCCATCGTTCATCTTCGCCGACAGCGTCCGGAAGTCCTCTCCCGGGGCGGCCGCGTCACATCCGTCGATGAGGCGGCGAGCGAGATCGTCGGTGAGTTCGGGCGCATCGAGGCGGCTCCACGGAAACTTCAGCGCCGGACCGAACTGCTCCAGGCAATAGGCCATGCCGCCCTCGCCACCGCCGACATGGAACACCATGCACGGCCCCATGAGGGCCCAGCGCGGTCCGGGACCGTTGGTCACCGCCGTATCGATCTGCTCCACCGTCGCCTCCCCGGCCGCGATCATGTGCAGGGCCTCGCGCCAGATCGCCTCCTGCAGGCGCGTGGCGATGAATCCGGGAACCTCGCGTTCCATGACAAGGGGGGCCTTGCCGACGTGGCGGAAGAACGCCTCCGTCCAGGACACCACGTCCGGATCCGTCCGGCGGCCGGCGACGATCTCGACCAGCGGCATGAGGTAAGGCGGATTGAAGGGATGCCCGGTGACCGTACGTTCCGGTGACGGACAGAGCGCCTGGATGTCACTCATGGAAAGACCTGAGGTCGAGGAACACAGCACGACATTCGGTGGCGCCAGGCGGCCCAGATCGGCGTAGACCGCCTGTTTCACCTCGAGAACCTCCGGAACGCTCTCCTGCACGAAGTCGGCTCCGGCGACCGCGGCCGCGAGATCGGTGGTGACATGCAGCTGCCCGGGCGATGCGTCTTCTGCGGTGCCGAGTTGCTCCAGGGCGCTCCAGGCTGTCGCCACCAGAGAACGGAGTTTCTCTTCCTCCTCCGCATCGAGAACCCACGACGTCACGTCATGGCCCGTGGCCAGGAAGAACGCCGCCCACCCGGCGCCGATCGGCCCGGCGCCAAGGCAGGTGACGGTCGAGACGTCCTGTGGCTGTGGCCGGCCCATCGTCATCTGCCCAGAAAGACAGGATGACGCCGTTCAACGAAGGCACTGATGCCTTCCCGTGCGTCATCGGAGGCCAGCATCCGCCGGTAGAGGGGGAGGTCGGCCGAGCGCATGGTCCTGAAGGCGCCCTCGACGGTCTCTCCCTCGATAGCGCGCAGCACTTCCTTGACCGCGCCCAGCGCCAGTGGCGCGCCGGCGGCGAGGCGTTCGCCCCAGTGGCGGGCCTTCGCCATGAGCTGGGCGCCCGGGACGACAGCGTTCACCAGTCCCAGGCGCCGTGCCTCGCCTGCCTTCATGCGGCGGCCGAGCAGCAGCATTTCCATGGCGACATTGGTGGGCAGGCGTCGTGGCAGACGCTGCAGGGCTCCGGCATCCGGGACAATGCCAAGGGGTAGTTCAGGCAGGGCAAACTCCACGTGGTCGGCGGCGATGACGAGGTCGCAGGCGAGCGCAATCTCGAATCCGCCGCCGATGGCGTGGCCGTTGAGGGCGGCGATCACCGGCTTGTCGAGATTCCACATCTCCGTGATGCCGGCGAAGCCGCCAAGCGAGGCGTCCTCCGTTTCCCACCAGTTGTCCAACTGCTGATCGCCGCTCTCGAGAGCCTTGAGGTCCCAGCCAGCCGAAAACAGGCGGTCTCCGGACGCCGTGAGAATTGCCACCCTGAGAGCGGGATCATCACGAAAGGCGACGAAGGCCTCCCCCATGAGACGGCTCGTGGCGCGGTCGATGGCGTTGACCTTGGGCCGGTCGATCGTGATTTCCAGCAGCTTTCCACGCCGCTCGATACCAATTCCTGCCATCAGATCAGCCGTGCCGGCGTATAGGAGGCACGGGCGGTCCCGATGGCCTCGGCAAGATCGAGGCGACCCAGGAACAGCGCCCTGCCAATGATGCAGCCGCCGATGTTCGGCAGGTATTTCAGCATCGAGACATCGTCGATGCCGGTGACCGTGCCGCTCGAGATCACCGGCACATCGAGAACCTCACCCATGCGCATTGTCCGGGCCAGGCTGTAGTCCCTGGGTTCCTTGTCGCGGTCGAGATCGACAAAGACGATTTCCGAGATACCGGCCTCCACCAGGCTCTTCGCCATCTCCGTCGCCGGAAAGGCGGTTTCCTCGCGCCACCCCTCGATGACCACCATGCCGTTGCGCGCCGCGATCGTGGCAATGATGCGGTCGGGGTAAGCCGTGCAGGCGTCGGTGACAAGGTGCCGGTCCTTGACCGCCGCCGTCCCCAGACCCACGCGCCAGGCGCCGTGTTCGAACCACCAGTGCACGGACCCGATGGACCGGATGCCACCTGCGACCTGGACCGGAATGGCCACGCTGTCGATGATCCGGCAGATCTGCTCGGCGTTGTGCCGACCGCCCTGGAGCGTCCCGTCAACATCCACCACATGGAGGCAGTCCGCGCCGGCGTCGGCGAACCTGCGGGCGGCATCCTCCGGGGAGAGATCAAACGGCTCGGGAGTCTCGTGACGGCCATCCACGCGATTGACCGCCTTGCCTCCCATGATTTCGATGGTGGGGTAGATTTTCATGGTCTCGAGCTGCATCGGGCTGACGCCATCATAGGCGAGAATCGCCTCCCGGCGCGACTCAGGATGTCGCGTCGAGCGGCCTGAACGCGACAACCTCGATCTCGACGCGAACATCGACCAGAAACTCGGAAATCAACGCCGAGCGGGCCGGCGGCTCCTCGGGAAAGTACTCCGCATAGACCGCGTTGAATCCGGGAAAATCGGCACGATCCGACAGCCACACCATGGCCTTCACCACATCGCCGAGATCGCAGCCCGCTTCCGCCAGGGTCTCGCGGATCGCCTCGATGACGACCCGGGTCTGCTCCTCGATGGTGCCATGGGTCATCGGCTTTCCGTCCTCAAGGGGGACCTGGCCGGTCAGGAACACGAAATCCCCGGCCCGGATGGCGCGGGAAAGCGACAGGACCCGCCCGCCAATCGAGAGCGGCCCGCCGATCACCTGTTTCGTCGTCGTCATCTTCACAGATCTCCCCTGGTGTCGTGCGTGACACTGTGGGGAGTTGCGTTCCGTGTGCAAGCCTGTGTTGAATGGCCGATGTTCAAGGAACGGGACCGGGGATCATGGAAGAACTCAGGCACTACCGCATGCTGATCGACGGCGCATGGGTCGATTCCGGAGACGGCAACACCTTCGACAGCATCAACCCGGCGACCGGCAAGGCCTGGGCCACGGTCGCCGCCGCCACCGCGGATGATGTCGACCGGGCCGTCCAGGCGGCGCATCGCGCCTTCACCAGCGGTCCCTGGGCGACCATGCTGCCGACCCAGCGGGGCCGTCTGCTGCGCAATCTTGCCGGTCTGCTGGCCGAGCGCTCGGAGGACCTGGGCCGGACCGAGTGCATCGACACCGGAAAGATGTTCAAGGAAACGCGCTGGCAGGCGCGCTACATCGCCGAGTTCTTTCATTTCTATGCGGGCCTTGCCGACAAGGTGACCGGCGAGACCCTGCCCATCGACCGTCATGACATGCTCACCATCACCACGCGTGAACCCCTGGGCGTGGTGGCTGCCGTCGTGCCGTGGAACAGCCAGCTCTTCCTTGTCGCGGTGAAGATCGGACCGGCGCTCGCAGCCGGCAACACCGTTGTGCTGAAGGCCAGCGAACATGCCTCGGCCGCCATGCTGGAGTTTGCCGAACTCACCATGGAGGCCGGGTTCCCGCCCGGCGTGGTCAACGTCGTCACCGGCCATGGCGAACCGTGCGGACGCACGCTCACCACCCACCCCCTGGTGGCGCGCATCAGTTTCACGGGCGGACCGGCAACGGCCCGTCATGTCGTCAGGAACTCCGCCGACAATTTCGCCGAAGTCTCCCTCGAACTGGGAGGCAAGTCTCCCGTCATCGTGTTCGGCGATGCCGACATCGAGAGCGCGATCAACGGTTCCCTTGCCGGCATCTTCGGCGCCAGCGGACAGAGCTGTGTCGCCGGCAGCCGGATCTACCTCCACGAGTCGGTCCACGATGCCTTCATCGACCGCCTGGTGGCACGGGCCGGTGACATCCGCATCGGCGACCCCCTGGCCGAAGAGACCCAGATGGGGCCGCTCTGCACCATGGCTCAGCTCGAGGGCTGCGAGCGCCAGGTGGCCCGCGCCGTGGAGGAAGGAGGCACCCTGCTCACCGGCGGCAAGCGCCCGGACCATCCCGATGCCGGGTGGTACTTCGAGCCGACAATCGTGTCCTGCCCGGACCAGTCCATGGAGATCGTCGACACGGAGATGTTCGGGCCGGTGCTCTCGGTGCTGCGCTTCAGCGAGGAAGACGAGGTGGTCGCCATGGCCAACGACACGCGCTACGGGCTGGCGGCAGGAGTCTTCACGCGGGACCTTGCCCGTGCCCTGCGTGTCCAGAAACGGATTCGCGCCGGAATCGTGTGGGTCAACACCTATCGCGTGGTATCGCCCATCGCGGAATTCGGTGGTTTCAAGGACTCCGGCTACGGGCGCGAATCGGGTGCCCAGGCGATCTACGACTATACCCGGCCCAAGACCGTGTGGATCAACACATCGGATGAGCCGATGGACAACCCTTTCGTCATGCGATAGGCGCCGAAACCATGACCATCATCATTGCCAGCCGCGGCGACCTCACTCTGGAAAACGCCCGGCGCGTGGCCTGGGGCCGGGAAGATGTGGAGATCGGCGCCGAGGCCCTGGCCGCCATGGAAGCCGGCCGCGAAAGGCTGATGCGCATCCTCGAGCATGACCCCGATGTCACCATCTACGGGGTCACGACCGGTGCCGGCCAGATGGCGAAACAGAAGATCAGGCCGGAGGATCGCAGCAGCCATGCCCGCATGTCACCGACCGGCGCTGCGGCATCGTGGGGCGACCCCCTGCCCGACCGCGTGGTGCGTCTCATCATCCTCGCGCGCCTCACCAATTTCATCGAGGGCCATGCGGCCGTCTCCCCTGAGATTGCCCAGGGTGTCGCGTCCATGCTCTCGCAGGAGAGCGTGCCCATGATCCCGGCGCGGGGCCAGGGGGGCGCCGGCGAGATTCTCTCGCTCAGTCACCTTTTCGCGCCCCTCGTCGAGTCGGTCGGGGCCGATGTCAAGGATGTCATGTGCCTCGTCAACGGATCACCCGCGGCAACCGGGCTCGTCACCGATGCCGCACTGACGGCCGAAGCGCGTCTCGATCTCGCAGCCCGGATCATCACACTGTCGTTCGAGGCGTTCAACGCGCCTCTCGGCCACCTCGCCGGGGCTCTGGAGGACTACTGGAACAATCCCTGCGACGCCTGGGCCTTGAGGACCATGCGGACGCTCATCGACGGCGGCCATGGCGGCAACCGCCGGCCCTACCAGGCACCTGTGAGCTACCGTATTGCGCCACGCATGCTCGGTCAGGCGAGGCGTGCCGTCGACCTTGCGCGTGACGTGGCCAGCGAGTCGCTCCGGGCCGTGACCGACAATCCGGTGTGGATTGATGGAAGCGACGAGGACCATCCCTTCGGACAGTTCGTGTCGACCGGCGGATACCACAACCCCCACGCGGTTCTCGCCATGGATGCCTTGACGGCGACATGCGCCAATCTCTGTGTCCTTGCCGAACGCCACGGCGCCAAGCTTCTTGACGGTCGTGTCTCCCTGCTGCCGGACCAACTGATCGATTCCGACCGGGAAGGCGGCATCCGGCGGGGATACATGGGATGCCTGCCCATGGCGCAGACCGGCTACGAGGAAGAGGCACGGTATCACGCCCAGGCCACCCTGCTTCCGGGCAGCGAATCGGGAGGGTTCGGACAGAATGACGTGGCGAGCCCGGTGTTCCTCGCCTGGACCAAGCTGCAGCGCGCCAGTGAATGCCTTGATCTCGCACTTGCCAGTCTCGCACCCATTGCCGTAAGGGCCCTGGATGTCACCGGACGTCGGGTCCCCGAGCCCTTGGCCGGAATTGAAGAGACCGTGCGCAACGTCTTCCCGAACCTGGAGGAACGGCGCGCCTTCGGCCCCCTGGTGGCCGATATCGCGACGGCGTTCCGCGCCACCATTCATCCTTCCTGAAAAGGCGGGGCGCCCGACGCCTCAAGTGGGCCGGTGCACGTCCCGAATGGCGCCGGCAGCCTTGAAGTGCGGGAATCGTGGCCTACATCAGGCCAAGGCTAGAGTGAGGCATCCAACATGGCCGAAACGCAGACCGGCGCCCATCACGAGTTTCAGGCCGAGGTCAACCGTATCCTCGATATTGTCGTCAACTCTCTCTATTCGAAGCGCGAGGTGTTCCTGCGGGAGCTGATCTCCAACGCGTCGGATGCCTGCGACAGACTGCGCTACGAGGCCCAGCTCGACGATTCGCTGATGCGGGACGATGCCGACCTCTCCATCACCGTGTCGCTCGACGACAAGAGTTCGCAGATCACGGTCAGCGACAACGGCATTGGCATGAGCCGGGACGAGCTGGTCGCCAATCTCGGCACGATCGCCGGTTCTGGCACCGCGAAGTTCGCCCAGCAACTGGCCGAAGCCGAGAAGGAAAAGGCGAAGAAGGAACGTTCCGACGTCAGCATGATCGGCCAGTTCGGTGTCGGGTTCTATGCCGTCTTCATGGTTGCCGGATCGGTGACCGTCACGTCCAGAAAGGCCGGATCCGGGGAAGCCTGGACCTGGACATCGGACGGCCGGACGGGTTTCGACGTGGCGGAAGCGCCGGCCGACACGCCACGCGGCACCGCCATCACCCTGGAACTGAAGAAGGACTCGAAGGAGTTCGCCGACAGGCATCGTCTCGAGACCATCATCAAGACCTACTCCGGTCATATCGGATTGCCGGTGTGGGTCGCCGCCGGAGGCGAATCGCGCCAGGTCAACGAGGCCGCGGCCCTGTGGACGCGGGCCAGGTCCGCCATCTCCGAGGATGAGTACACCGAGTTCTACCGCCATGTCAGCCATGGCTTCGACGAACCCTGGCTGACGCTCCACAACAGGGCGGAAGGCGTCATCGCCTACACGAACCTGCTCTTCATTCCCACCTCGGCACCCTACGACCTCTTTGATCCCAAGCGCCAGCACGGCGTCAAGCTCTATGTCCGCAAGGTCTTCATCACTGATGAATGCGAGGGGCTGATTCCGCCGTGGCTGCGGTTCCTGCGGGGTATCGTCGATTCCGAGGATCTGCCTCTCAACGTCAGCCGCGAAGTGCTGCAGAGAAACCCGGTGGTCGAGAGAATCTCGAGAGCGGTCGTCAAGCGGGTGCTGTCCGAGCTCGGCAAGAAGGCCAAGAAGGACGCCGAGTCCTATCACGCCTTCTGGGAGACCTTCGGCGCCGTGCTCAAGGAAGGTGTCTATGAGGACCACCAGCGCCGCGACACGCTCCTCCCGCTGCTGCGCTTCCGCTCAACGACACGCGACGGCTGGGTCAGCCTCGACGACTACCTCGCCGCCATGAAGGAGGGCCAGGACTCCATCTATCTGCTGATCGGAGACAGGCTCGAGACCATGCGGTCCAATCCCATGCTCGAGGCCTTCCGGGCGAAGGGTGTCGAAGTGCTCCTGCTCGATCACCCGGTGGACGAATTCTGGACCATGTCGGTCGACCGGTACGAGGAAAAGACGCTTGTCAATGTCGCGCGCGGCGACATCGATCTTTCGGCCATCGCCGGAGACGACGCCGGGACCGCCGACAAGGAGGAGGAGACCGGCGACATCACGCCGCTCATCGCCATGATCAAACTCGCTCTCGAGAACAAGGTCACGGACGTGCGCGAATCGAAGCGCCTCACCGACTCGGCCTGCTGCCTGGTGGTGGACGAGGGTGAAATGAGCATGCGTCTGCAGAAGATCCTGCAGTCCACCGGTCAGGACGCCATGGCCGGCAAGCGCATTCTCGAGATCAACCCGGGCCATGCCCTGATCCGCTCGCTCGTCGAACGGACGCGAAGCGAGGGTTCAAGCCACCAGATCGAGGACATGGCCCACCTGCTTCTCGACCAGGCACTGATCCAGGAAGGCGAACTGCCACAGGATCCGGCCCGTTTCGCCAAGCGCATGAGCGACACGATGGCGAAGGCGGTCGCACCCTGATCACGCGGTCGGCCCCAGAGCGTTAACCGTTTCCGGTGTCGGAGCGACGATCCATAGTCCCGCCACATCGGCATCACCGGTGCCTGGGGCAAGATAGAGCACGTCGTCACGGGTGACCTCGCATCACCTCGACGGGGCCGAAGCCCCTGGCGGCGTTGCGATCTCTCGTCTGGATCAGGCAGCTTGTTTGCGCGCTCTGCGTGGGGGTCGCGCGCCGCCGGCGTCATCCTGGACGCCGTATCCTGCAAAGGCTGCCAGGGTCTCGTCCACCTCGGCGTCGCTCAACAACATCGGCCCGCCAATCTGCAGGCTGAGATAGTACTGCTTAGCGATCGTCTCGAGTTCGACGGCCCGCCACATCGCCTTGGCGAGCGTGTCGCCGATCGTGATCATGCCGTGGTTGGCCAGCAGACAAGCGGTCCGGTCCTTCAGCGCAGCGACAGCCAGCCGGGACAGTTCATCGGTGCCGAATCGCACATAGTCGGCGCAGCGCACGTTGTTCCCGCCGAAGCTGGCGACCATGTAGTGGCAGGCAGGAATCTCCTTGTGCGCGATAGCAAGGGTCGTGCAGTAGGCCGGATGCGCATGCACAACAGCGTTGGCATCGGGACGTTCGCGCAGGATCCTGTGGTGGAAGGGCCACTCCGTCGACGGCTTGAGCGGGCCTTCCCAGGCGCCGCTCTCGTCCTCCAGTGACACCGACGCGATCATCTCGGGCTCCATCGTGTCGTATGGAATCGCCGATGGCGATATCAGCATGCGGGTGCCGTAGCGGACCGAAATGTTGCCGGACGTTCCCTGGTTGATGCCGCTCGAATTCAGTTCGCGACAGCGTTCAACCACGTCACGGCGCAGCCCTCTTTCCACCTTGTTCATCGTGCTGTTGTCTCCGAAAACCCAAAGAGGCCGATTGTATCACGCGCGCGCAGGTTCGCGACGACGCCACGCCGCAAAACGACGAAGGCCGGATCGCGGCCCCGCGCGGCATGGGCGGCGCCTCACGAAGCTCCATCGCTCCATGACCGGACTCGTGCTCGCTGTCTCAGCGGTCAGGAGGCGGAACGGACGCCGTTCCCCTCCGGTCGACGACCGACAACTCGCCGTGCAAGATTTGCCATACACAACGGAGAACGAGTCATTGAACATTCGCCCCTCTACCCTTGACGACCGCGCCAAAGTCATCGCGCTGTGGGAACGAGTGTTCCCCGATGATCCGCCGCACAACGCGCCGGCAAAGGTGTTCGACGCAAAGTTCTTGGTGGCGGATGGTCTGCTCTTCGTAGCCGATGACGCGGAGTGCATCATCGGCACCGTCATGGCGACATACGACGGGCATCGGGGTTGGTTGTACAAAGTGGCGGTCTCGCCCGAGTACCGGCGGCGCGGCATCGGCACGAACCTTGTTCGCCATGCCATTGCAGCCTTGCGCGCGGTGGGCTGCATCAAGGTCAATCTCCAGATACGAGCGACGAACACCGCGGTTCGGGGGTTCTACGAGTCGCTCGGATTCGAGGCGGAAGAGCGCTTGAGCATGGGGTTGCACGTCCGCTGACCCGCCGGTTTCACGACCATGTAGCTCTGACGTCGACGCAACGGCGCAACTGGTGCGGTCGTCCGAATGGACCGTGCCCCTCGAGGTGGTGCAAGAGCCTGGTGTCCGGCGTTTCCGAACAGCACATGCCGCCAACTGCCTGAATGCCGGAAAGTCAGGCGACGCCAGGGTGGATCAAATCCTGGCTCCAGTCATGTGTCGGCGTACACCACCATCCCAGCCTGCTGCGTTCCGCCCTTACTCCTTAAGGGACCCGAACTGCGACTGCGCCACGACCGCTCCCTGATCCGAGCCGTCCTGTCAGCTGTCCTGATGATGCGATGCAAGCGTGGCACACATCTTGGCAAGCCGTCGGCGGAGGCGCACGGGCTTCTCGACGGTGACTGTCTCGCCCCAGGTCATGAGATGCCAACAGATCTCGTCGAGACCGCCGGCCTCGAAGCGCACCGTGACCGTGCCGCCCCGGTTCTCCTCCACGGTCTGATCCGGATGAAAGAGAAACGCTGAAGCGTCGGGCGCAGCGGCGGTGTCGAAGTGCAGGACCACCCGGACGGGCCTTTCCTGGAAGGTGCCGAAGGAGCGGCGGGCGTAGCGCTGCAGATCGAACGTCGGGTCGCGTTCGAACCGTTCTTCGAGCAGCCTGGCATTGCTGATTCCGGTGAGACGCCAGAGCCGCGGTGCGTGGGTCCGGTCTTTCCGGGCGACGAGGAACGCGCGGTTGCCGTAGATCAGGCCGCAGGGCTCCACGCGTTGAGGACTGGTCTTGCCGGTCGAGCGCGCCCGGTAGCGGTATCCGATCATGCGGCGTGTCAGGAGCGCCTCGCGCAGGAGCGCAAGAAGATCGGCATTGACCGGCTGCCTCGGGGCTGGCCGCATGGCCAGACCTTCGACCTGCATCAGGGCTTCGAGGTCGGCTTCACGTCCCTCCAGGGTTGCATTGCCCCGGGCGGCGCGCAGCTTGGTGTCGATGTCCGTCAGCCTGGCCGCCTGTTCCCGCAAGCCGGTCCGTTCGAGGGCTGCGGCGGCGGTGCCAAGCGCCGACATTTCCTCGGCGGTGACCCGCACCAGATGACGCAGCGCTGCCGATTGCAGTCGCCAGTGCAACCTCGTGTCGTCGGCAGGCACGATTTCCAGCGGCCCGAAGGCCCATTCGACGGCATCGCGCATCCGCTCGGCAGTCCGGCGGCTGACTGACAGGTCTTCCTCGATCTCCTTGAGTGTCACGCCAGCACGCGACCCCTGGAGCCGGATGGCGAGGTGCATGATGTCCTTCAGGCGCTCGTACCGCATCCGTCCAACCTTCCCCCAATCCTGCAGTTTTGTGCCTTGGCACCATAGGGCGCGGTGGCGTCATGCAGAACTGCTACGGCCGAAACCGATGGGATACGGACGGTCCGGCTTGGCCGCGCACTCGGCGCGCAGCATCTCCACAAGGGCTTCCGCATCGTGCAGGACACCCAGGATCTCGCCCCGGTTGCGCACCACGGCAAAGTCGCCGGGCGTGAGGGCCGCGAGATCCGAGAGAGAGGGCGGTGGCGCCAGATCGAAAAAGTTGCGGAACGCCACGTCGGCCATTTCGGGGGTGAGATAGTCGAGCTTCACCTTGAAGACGAAGCGGCGCAAAGTCGCTGGATCGAGACGGTCTGCGAAATTGGTCGTGCAGGCGAAGGGCAAGGGATGGCTTTCCATCCAGGTCAGCATCTCGTTGACCTGGCTCACCTCCCAGCTGCGGTGAGCGAAACGCCGGTCCGCGAGAAGGGAATCCGCCTCGTCAAAGACCAGGAATGCGCCCGTATCGCGTGCCTCGGCGAAGGCCCGGGCGATAGTCTTCTCGGTCTCGCCTAACCACATGGACACGAGATCGGAGGCCCGCTTCTGCACGACCTCAAGGCCGAGTCTCTCTGCGAGGTAGCGGATGTAGGCGCTCTTGCCCGTTCCCGGAGGCCCCTGAAGGCAGAGGGAAAACCGCCGGCGCTTCTCCGCCGCGAGACGCTCCGCAAGCACCGACGGGTCCGTGTCGGCCCGGATGAGAGCAGGATCGAATCCGGCCGGGGTCCGCTGGGGCGGCCTGTCGCAGGAGAGGAGACGGGCCAGGCTGCGAACCCCCGTGCGCACCGCGGCGATGTTGCCTCCGGCGAGGCGGGCGGCTGCGGTGGCGCCAGCCGCAATGCCGGGAGTGGCGTCGAACTCCGAGGCCAGTGCCGACACCTCTTCCGGTGCGGCAGCGATGTCGTGACGGTCGAGTTGCCGCGCCCAGACCCGGGCCCGTACGGCCGTTGTCGGAGGGCGCAGTTCGAGGGCAAACATCATGCGGCGCAGGATCGCGGGACTGACCCCGTCCGCGTCGTTTATGGTCCACAGTGTCGGAGCCGGTGCCTGCTCGAGCAGCCGGTGCATGAAGACCTTCGAGGCAGCCTCCCGGGAACGGGAGGACCGCAGGGATCCGAACAGACCGATGTTGCCGAAGGAGTCTTCGAGCAGGTCGTCCATTTCGTCGAACATGAGGAGAGAACGGCCGTCGTTGGCGATCAGGCGTTGCGCCAGCTTGAGTTCCTGGAGTCTCTCCCGGCGCGAAGGCTCGTCGCCGTCATCGTCGGCTTCACCGACACTGTAGAGCGTAACGCCGAGCCGGGCCGCGAGTGCCTTGCAGAATTCCGTCTTGCCGGTGCCGGGAGGCCCGTAGAGCAGCACGTTCACTCCCGACGCGCCGCTGGAGAGGGCTCCACTCAGGAGTTTCTCGACATGGTCGCGATCACAGGTGACATGGCTGAAGTCGGTCCATTCGAGTTCAGCCGATGGTGCGACGTCGAGCAGCAGACCGGTGACATCGATATGCCCGCCGCCGGGCACGGTGACAAGGCGGCAGAGACGGGGCGGGGTGACAAGATCGCCGTCAACGTCGATCGAGACGAGGCCTGAGCGAACCAGGGGTGCGCCGCCTTGCAAGCGGGACTGAATCGTTCGAGCTCTCAATCCGAGCGTCAGGGGCACCGTCCATGCGCGCTGATTGAGCACACTCATGCGCGGACCAGGAGACTCGAAGATGTCGTCGATCATGGACTCGAAGACCGTGTGGGTCTCGTAACGCAGCAGCAGTTCGAGAATCTCGAGATCCGTTCTGTTCAGTCCGACCGTGATCCCGAGCTGCCGCAGGCGCAGGGTGGTACGGTCCCGTCTTGCCCGACTGCTCGCACATTCCCTTCGCAGATCTTCCGCGACGCGGCGCAATGTCCTCGTGGTAACGTCCGCCTCGTCAAGGCCCTGCCCGCGGCGGCGTCTGCGACCTCGTCTTCCGGCTCCCGATCCGATGCGGTGGTCCCGATCGCCGACCCAGTCGATCAGCGCCCGTGCCTCAGGATCCCGGTTTGTCAGGCCCGAGGCGATATTGGCGAGATACGAGGTGAGCAGTTTTGTTTCGTAGGCGGTCAGCATGTCTCTCCCCATTGGCATTGTGGAGAGACACTAGCGGGCAGGTACGTCACATTCGGTCGCATACGATGAGGAAAATGGCAATCGATCGGAGGCGGAGCGCCCGGCCTCCATCGATTGCGCTGGCGCCGAGCGCTGCAGGGGCACAGGAACCGTCTATGGACGTCGGCGGATCGGGGAACCCTCGTTCCATCGAAGCGCGCCGGTTCTACCTGCTCCCGGTGGTGCGCGGCGGCGGCTGTCACCCGGAGTTCCGAGGCCTGTTCTCCATCAAGAGCGGCCTTGCGCCCCACGCAGTCGAACGAAGGAACAGCCGCCTCCCGCAGTCACTGCTCCTTTCCGGGAGTATCCTAGTCTCAGGCTCGTGCAGTTCTTCTTCCCTCGGCCCATCGCATGGCGGTGAAGGACGCGGCACCGAACACCGCGAAAGCGGCGATCTGGACGTGCACGGTGCCATCGAAGCTCTGGCCCACGAGCGTCCCGAGAGGGACCGAGATGAGAGTGGCAAGCGAGGCGACCACCGCCGCGCCCACACCGGCGATGTGGCCCAGCGGCCCCATGGCGAGCGCGTTGAGGTTGCCGAACATGAGACCGACACCGAGGAAGACGAGGATCAGGTAGGCCATGAACAGCCACAGCGGCGGAAGCCCTCCGGTGGCGAAGGCCAGCGGCCACGCGGCGACCGAGACCAAGGTGACAGACGCCGCCGCCACCTTTGAGAGCCGGCGCATTCCGTGCTTCATGACGAGTCGGCCATTGGCCAGCGAGGCGCTGCCGAAGGCCAGCGCCAGCACCCCGAAGTAGAGTGGGAACAGCGCGCCGGTCCCGTAGGCTTCCTGGAAGATCTGCTGGGCCGAACTCAGGTAAGCGATGAGTGGCGCGAAGGCGCACCCAGTGGCCAGCGTGTATCCCAGCGCGGTCCGGAGCCTGAGCACTTCCAGGATGGCGGCGCCAACGTCGCGCGGCGAGAGCGGGCGCCGGCGCTCGACAGGAAGGGTCTCCGGCTGGCGCAGCGCGAGCCACACGAAGGCGACCGCGGCGATGGTGAGGAAGACGGCGAAGATGGCGCGCCAGCTTCCCAGCCACAGGATCGTCTGGCCCAGTGCCGGGGCGACAGTGGGAACAAGGATGAACACGGCCATCGCAAACGACATCAGCCGCGCCATCCGGCGTCCTTCATACTGATCGCGCACCAGAGCCATGACCACGATGCGCGGTCCCGCAGCCCCAATGCCCTGCAGCACGCGGCCGGCGATCATTGTCTCGAAGGTGGGCGCGAAGATGCTCATCAGACAGCCAGCCATGAACAGGACGAGGCCGGCATGGATGGCGGGCTTGCGTCCGATGCGATCGGACAGCGGACCGAACACGATCTGGCCCGCGCCAAGACCGAGGAACAGTGCAGTGACAACGAACTGCACATCGTTGCGCCTCGTCGCGCCCAGGTCGTCGCCAATCGCGGGCAGCGCCGGCAACATCGCGCTGGTTGCCAGCTGGACGACCGACATCAGAAGCGCGACCAGCACGATGAATTCGCCGTGACGCAGGGCGGGTCTCGCAGCCTTCCGGTTCATGGCCTCCTCGCTGCGGTGCGGCACGCCTATCGGTGGGTGAGACATGGCGGAAACTGCAACTCTGCGGCCACGATGCAGAAGTTACCTCCTGTTCCCCTTGGGGGGACCCGTCTGCCTTCGGTGCCTGAAGTGGAGGTTCATCCTGACACCGCGCTTATGGCCCGTTGCTGCTTCGGATGCAACGACCTCGGCGCGCAGACCGTGATCTCGAACCGGGTGGTAGCGATGGTCTCCGCCGCCGGCGGTGTAGAAGCGCGACCGGCGCAGCAAGCGTCCTGTCACCGTGAACTGGAAGCGACCACCGGAAAGCATCAATACGGGAGCGTTCTTGTGGTCGTTGTCGTTACCGTCTATTGAGCCGCTTCCGGCGGCGATGGTCCCATTCGCTTACGCAGCAGAAAGGTCAACTCGACAGATGCCTTCCCCGACAATTGAGGAAAGTGCTCTGACCAGGGGGCAGCGTCGCACGTTGAACCCCCGGCGCCAGACCGTTGGCGACGAGATCGGCAAGCGGGCGTTTGCCGAATGGCCTGTCGTGCAGTCGAGGACGGGGCGTGGAGAAGATCGCCGAGGCCCTCTGTCCCCTGATCGAGCAGGATCGTCTGACGGGCCCGCGCGGCGGCTGTCCGATCAAACGTGGACGCAAGCGGACCGTGGTCGAATTCGCCAGGCGGTCGTTCCTTCCCGACGATTGCTGCGTGCCCAACATCGCGCCTCGCACCCAGTCGAATCGTGCAGCAGCATGACCTGGACGCTCCGCGTCACCATCCAATGCGTCAAGGCGTGAGGATCTGATGAACACCACGACCGGCGCACGTCCCTTCCGCTTCTTCGACAACCGAGAGAAGTACCTGCTTTTCGTGACCACATGCAGCGAAAAGTGGGCGATCGGCGAGCGCATCGGCGCAGAGCTTTCCGATCTCGCTCCCGAACCTCCGGCACTGCGGGTGTTCGACGCCGGGACCGGCGACGGCACCGTGATGGCCAGTGTGCTCCGGCGGCTTCACGGATGCTTCCCCACCGTGCCGTTTCTCGTCGTCGGAAAGGAGATCAGCCTTGAGGACGTGAGACTCACCCTGGACAAGCTTCCCGATCGATTCTCCGAGCATCCGCAGACCGTCGTGGCGCTCACCAACATGCACTATCGCGAGGCGCCATGGTTGTCGCCGACCGGGAGCGAGGCACGACAAAACCTCAACTGGCGTGAGGTCGCGCTCGATGGACACACCGCGCACGAGTTCGACCGGCAGATCGCCGATCTCCGCCCGGTTCTGGCCGACTGGTGGGAAGTGCGCACGAGCCCCAGGACCGGCAACCCTGTTTACGCCGAACCGTCCGTGATCGTTCTCTACCGTTCCGACCACAGGTTCATGCTCGATTCGGTCATTCCCAGGCCGGATGAGCCGCCCGAAGGTTACGACCTGGTTATCGCGGCGCAGCCGTATCGCGCACGCCACACGGCCCAATTCAAAGTGCGGTTCGTACTTGAGCCCCTCGCCGCTTCACTTGCGAAGGGAGGGCGCATGATCGCCATCCAATCGACGGGACAGGACCCGGGTATGGAGGTCATCCGCAAGATCTGGCCTTCGGAGGAACCGTTCCAGACCCCGGGACCGGTACTCATGCAGGAGTTGCGCTCCCGGCTCAAGACCAACTTTCCGGAACGCGAGTTCGGCATTGATGGCAAGTCGAGCAGCTTCTTCCGCTACTCCCTGCACGTCATGCCCAACGAGGTCGCCGAAAACATCGGGACTTCGACACGACTGGCGGCATGGAATGCCGCGGTGTACGTCGCCCAGATCGACGACGAGCGCGTGACCAACGCCATGTCCGACGGCGCGTACTTCGAAGCGACGGCCGAAGTTGTCGCGCGTCATGGCGGGCTGTGGTTCGTCGACGAATCATTCGTGGTCGTGAGACGCGAGTGACGTGGAACGGCAATCTGGATCCGGCGCAGGCGTTCCGTCCCGCTCGTGATGACCGATATCGAGGCCCGTCCCACACCGCGATACGGGTGAGGTCGTCAATCGGAACGGCGATTTCCTGCTGTTCCGGACCATGCCGGCCGAGCGCCCAGGCAGTTCGATACTCCGCGCTCGCCTCCTGCGGACCTGACCTGATTCGTCACCTGGCCGAAGCGCAATTCGAAACAGATCGTCGGCCCGGCGCGTGAGAACAGAGGGAGACGCGCCAGACGCATCAGGGGGCGTTCGAGGGTCGAACGCGCTTTGTCCTTCAGGCAGCTTCCCCGATCACGCCCAAGGCGGCGACCATGGCACGAATGTGTTCGATGGTCGTGCCGCAGCAGCCGCCGATGATCTGGACACCTGAGTCAACCCAGCCACGGCAGGCGATCCCGAACTCCTCGGGGGTCGCCGCCTCGGTGCTTCGGTTGATCGCCGGATCGAAGAGCAGCGTTTCGGGATAGGCCATGATGGGACCGTCCCAGAGTTCGCGCAGAACCTTGAGGCCAGGTCCCGTCGCTTCGATCGAACTGTGCATGATGCCGTAGACATCGCCACCCATTGCCGTGAGTCCGGCGATAATCTCGGTGAGCGGCAGCCGGGTCCTGGGCTCGTGATCGTCCGCCAGCTGGCCTTGCTCCTCACGAGAGATGTCCCAGCCAATCAGCGAGCCGTCCGGCAGGAGACTGCAGCTGAGGCCGACCCACACCGGCAAGCCTGTCGCCAGCGCTGCCTCGAGGCACAGGCCGGCGTGATCGATGTCAGACATCATCTCCAAAAGCAGGATATCGGCGCCTGCTTCGGCAAAGATGTCGGCCACCTCGCGGTAGTTGGCGGCTTCTTCTTCACGACTGGGCAGGTAGCGAGGGTCGGGGCTTATCGTGCCTTCGATCCAGGCCATCATGTTCGACATGGAACCCGCCACCCAGACCGGTCGTCCGGGCGCCGCGTTGGCACGCGCCTCGCATGCCAGCTCGACCGCGCGCCGGTTGATCGCCTCGGTCTGCTGGTCCAGACCTGCGCCCGCGAGAACATGGCGACAGGTCGCGAAGGTGTTGGCGGTGATCACGTCGGCTCCAGCGAGAATGTACTCCTCGTGGACCGTGCACACGATGTCGGGATGCGTCAAGTTCGCCTCCGCGCACCATGCCGCGTCGTTCATTCTGCCTCCCAGCCGCGCGATTTCCGTGCCTGTCGCGCCGTCGAGCACGATGGTGGTGCCTGCAGCGATCGTTTCATCCAGTGTCACGACCTAGCCTCCCACATGCGATCCACAACAGCCTAAGGGCATTGGGAAGGCATTTGAAGATGTCCGGCTGTGCGGAGGATACCGTACTGGGGTTCGGCGCTTGTCTTCACCTCTGGAACTTGTAGCGACGTCGGAGGTCCCAGGCGTCGTGGCCCTTGCTCGTCTGACGGTGTCCAAGGGGCCCTGCAGCAAGGCTCGCCGTAACCCTCTGAAGGACAGCGCCACGACTGGATGCGTTGATCGACCTCGACGTATCGCCGGTAAGCACGGCCGTGTGCGTTCTCGGCGAGAAGAGCAGAACAGCAACCGAGGCGCAGGTCGCCAGCGCGCCTGAAGCTCTCGTTTCACTCATGACCAAGGTGCCGCACAAGATCACCGCGATCGGCCTCGGGGTTGATGCCCTGTCCAACCAGTTGCACGAGAGGATGAACGACGCCGGCTTCGAGCCCCTTGTTGATGGAGACCCTTGCCTCCCTCGCCTTCGGCGCCAGCTCAGACCTGTGCGTTGATCTTGCCCCGCGGGATGAGTTTCTCGGGATCGTAGAAGGGAAGCTCCAGGGTTTCGCCCGGCACCCGGTCGTCACCACAGGTCACCTGGCGACCGGTCCAGTCCCCGGCCTTCTCGAAGAGCGCGTAGGCAATGTAGTGCCCGAGGTAGGGCGAGAAGACAGCTGCGGTCAACCGGCCAGCCGGTTGACCGTCGATCTCGAACGCCATGCCGCCATGAATCTTGCGGTGGGCCTTCAGGCCCACCAGCCGGGGTCGCCGGTCGGCCGCCAGCAGGGCTTCGCGGCCTATGAACCCCTCCTTTTCCGGATGGATGAAGCGGCCCAGACCCGCCGCGTAGGGCGTCATGGCAGGCGACATGTCGGTGCCGTTGTTGAGGATGCCGGCCTCGATGCGACGGACGTTCATGCACGCCATGGCGGCAAAGCGCATGCCGTGTTTGCCGCCCACGCCCGTCAGGTGGTTCCACAACGCACCGTGGTCGGCGTCCTCGGGCACGTAGATCTCGAACCCCACCTCGCTCGTCCAGCCGGTGCGGGTCACGAGCAGGGGCTCGCCCGCCATCGTGACCCGGGCCACGCCGAAATAGGGAAAGGGATCGGGCGCATCGCCGTCGCACAGCGCTGCCAGCACCTCGAGGGAGCGTGGTCCCTGAACCTGCAGCACCCAGTCCCTCGTGTCGATGATCTCGACGTCGAATCCCGGCTGGTGTGCCTTGAGCCAGGCGAAGATCTCGCCGTCCGCCAGCACGTAGCGAAAGTGGTCCTCGGCCAGGCGCACCAGCACCCCGTCCATCAGGATGCCGCCATCGGCGTAGCACATGAGGCCATAGCAGCAACGCCCGACTTTCAGCGACGCGATGCGGCGCGGCATCAGGCGGTCGAGAAAGCGGGCGGCGTCCGGACCGACGAACTCGATGGCATGTTCGGGCACGTCGAACAACGTGGCCTGACGGCGCAGGTGCCAGTACTCGGCCTCCACGTCCTCGTTCAGGTATCCCGGCGACATGTGACCGCTGTAGACCGAGAACGAGGCCTTGGGTCCGATGCGATCCTCGTAGAACGGGACGAAGGGCGAGGCCTGCAGCTTGCCGAATTCCCCTGGCCAAACAGGCAGGCTGCGGCCACGGCGGCGCTGCGGTCGCATTGCTGCGCCATCGGCGGAGTTATTGTCACTCATGGTCTTCCCTTGTTCTCGGATGTGCCGGCGTTCGTCTTGAACACCGATTGGGCCCGTGATTGATACTCATGGGCGTGGCGGGGTCAATCTCGCAAGCTTCCCGTCGTTCATTCCTGCGAGGTTTGTCCCGTGGCGACGGGTCGCCAGGTTCGCCTGATCAGGAAACCCCAACGACAAGCTCCGTTCGGACGCGGCAGGGACCGGGCCGGATGGCGTGTGGCCCGTGTCACGATGAAAAAATGGGGGAAGCCTGGGCGCAGAAGAGCCCCGCCCCGGAACGCTGCACCCGCAGCAATGGGGGTGCCGCATCGACATTGATTCTCATAGCCTGAAGGTCCGTGGTTCGAATTGTCACATCGGGGCGGCGACAATCGGGGAAGGGCCGAGGATCAGGGCGCCGGCACCTCCAGGGCGCCGATGATCGCGCCCTGACCGGGCGTCTGGACAAGGACGGCGTGATTGCTGGTGGGAACGGCGGGGACGATGATGACCGCGGGCGAGCCGTCCCAGGTCCCGACGGTCTGCCATGCTTCGACGATGTTGGCGTGGCGCAGGGTGCGCCCGGCATTCTCGCCGGCTTCGACCTCGGTCTTCGCCTCGTCCACAAAGCGCACGACGTGAACCAGGTGGGAACTGTCTGCCGACCCCTCGCCAAGGGTGATCTCCAGGAGGCCCTCTTCCTTCCAGTTGGCGGTAATGACAACACCTGGCCTTCCGGAGGACCGAGCCTGGCGGATGGCGGTGTCGATCGCCTGTTTCGCCGATCCGATCGCCTGGTGTGTGCCGGAGATCACCAGCTGGGGCGTGTAGACGGGTGTGCCGAGACGCCGGGCATAGACGCGCTGGCGGGCGCTGAACTCGGGATCGGCGAACCTGTCGCGCCAGCCCAGCCAGTCCCAGTAGTCGACATGCCAGCCAAGGGCGAGGATGCCGTCGCGGCGGCGGAGTTCGAAGAGATGTTCATCGGCCGGCGGACATGAACTGCAGCCCTCGGATGTGAAGAGCTCGACCACGACCGGCGTCGTCGCTCCGGCGCATCCGCCGAAAGCAAGCGCCACGGCGAGGATGGCGGGAAACAGTCCCCTCATGGCGCGCCGGAGAGAGATGGAGTCCTGTGTCGCCACCACTCCCGGGTGGCGACGGGCACGAAGACAGCACAGAACAGGACGAGGGCGACAACAAGACCCGATGGTCCGAGGATTCCGTTGATGATGCCGACGACAGGCGGGCCGGCGAGACTCCCGAGGCTCCACATCAGCGTGAAGATGGTGATCGCCGACGCCAGCGCCGCGCCTCGGTAGAAACTGCCGATCATGGCCAGCGCCACAACATAGAGGCCGCTGGTCAGGCCGCCGATGAGGAAGAAGAAGAGGTAGTCGATCCACGGCAGGCGCACCACCAGTTCGAGGCAGGCGAAGCCGACAACGGCGACGAGCAGAAGCAGGAGACCGACGAGACGCCGGTCGCCCCGGTCGACCAGCCAGCCGATCGGCAGCTGCAGGGCGACCGCTCCGGCAGCGCAGAAGGAAAGCTGGTGGTAGGCGCGTTCCACATCGTAGTGCGTGTCGACGGCATAGACCGGGAGAAAGGTCCACAGGGCCATGAAGGTGAGGGCGTAGGAGAGGTTGAGCAGCATCGGCAGCGGCGTCTGGCGCATCGGTTTCAAGAGGGCGCGGATCGAGGGACGTGTGTGGTCTCCCTGCATGACCGGCGCCAGGCGCCGGGCGAGAATGACAGGCACGGTTGCCGTCGCCATCAGCAGGGCCGCGAGGATGAAGGGCAGATTTCCGGTATGCCCCGCCCATGCGAGAATCGCCGGACCGATTGCCACGCCCAGACCGAAACAGGAATTGTAGATGGCGAGGATCCGTCCCCTGAAGGCATCGGGCGCGGCGGACGTGATCCACACCTCGCCAGCAACCCATGACGCCAGACCGACGGCTCCCATGACCAGACGAATGGCGGTCCAGCCGGTGAATCCGGGAACCAGGATGCAGGCAAGGTAGAGCAGACCCTCGAGGAGGCCGGCCACGATCATGGCCCGCGCCAGGCCCCAGCGCGCCAGGACCAGTGCGGCCAGTGGCGCCATGAGGAAGGGGCCGACCGCGTTGGCGGCGGCGTTGATACCGATCAGCTCGTCGCTGTATCCCATGGCATCAAGGCGCGTGGAAAAGAGCGGCGAGTTGAATCCGGCGATCATGGCAATGACGGTCATGCCGCAGATGATCGCGGTCAGGCTTGCCAGGGGGATGGCCTTGATGACGTCCGAACTCATCCTTCACCCCGGGCAGCCTGATGGTGTGCAAACCCGCACACCTTTCGGGTACGGAGCATGCACCCTATACCCGTGACGTGCCATGGCTCCATAGCGCAGGACGGATCACCTTGAGGAGAATGCAGTGAGCGAACGCGCCCGGGGCCTGGCGATCACCACACTGGCCATGCTGGTGATCACGCCCGATGTCCTGCTGATCCGGCTGATCGACACCGATCCCTGGACACTGGCCTTCTGGCGCGGGCTCCTGTCCGCCGCCGGACTCGTCATCGGGCTCATCGCCTTCTACCGTCGCAGGTCCCTGGAAGTCATGCTGGCGCCCGGTGTTCCAGGTCTCGTGATCGGCACCCTCTTCGGCATCGGCACGGTCGCCTTTGTCTGGGCCATCACCCATACCTCCGCTGCCAGCACACTGCTGATCATCGCCACCGGCAGCATGTTTGGCGCGGCGTTTTCCTGGCTCCTCATGCGCGAAAGGCTGCCGGTCTACACCATCGTCGCGATGATCGGGACATTCGCCGGACTGCTGATCATCGTCTCCGGGAAAGCCGGCACCGGCTCCTCCCTGGAGGGCGATCTTTCCGCCCTCGTCGTGGCAGTGCTCTCGGGCCTGACCTTCGCCCTCATCCGCAAACACAGGATGACGGACATGGTTCCGACCCTGGCCATCGGCGGTCTCGTCACGGCGGCCATCGCCATGGCCGTCTCCCTGCCGGTGGCGGTCGGCACGGGAGATGCCCGCCTGATCGCCATCATGGGGCTCATCATGCTCCCTCTTGCCTTCGCCCTGCAGTTCATCGGCGCCCGCTACCTTCCGGCCCCGGAAGTCCTTCTACTCTTCCTGCTGGAGGCGGTCCTGGCACCCATCCTCGTGTGGGCGGTGATCGGGGAAGAACCCGCCGGCACCACACTTGTGGGCGGACTGGTCATTCTTGCGACACTTGCCTCACATGCCGTCTGGAGCCTGCGCCGACAGAAGGAGTGAGGAGGCATGCGGCTCACACAGGATCAAAGCGGCACGGTCTCCGGTTCGAGGTGGAGATGGTCGTCGGTGTAGGGGTGAGCGCGCGCCACGTCCTCGTCGAGTTCGACGCCTATACCGGGTGCGTCCGGCGGGATGACATGGCCTTCCTCCCAACGCATCGGGGTCTTGAGGATTCTGGCGTGGAAACCGCCCCAGCGGCGGATGCTCTCGAGTATCAGGAAGTTGGGCGTTGCGGTGGCAATCTGGACGTTGGCCGCACCCTCGATCGGTCCACAGTAGAGATGGGGCGCAATCTGGGCGTAATGCGCCTCTGCCATGCCGGCTATCTTCTTTGCTTCCAGGAGGCCTCCCACCCGGCCGAGCGCCATCTGCAGGATCGATGCCGCGCCGGTTGCCAGCACGCGGGCGAACTCATGCTTCGTCGCCAACCGCTCGCCGGTGGCGATCGGAATGGTCGTCGAGCGGGCCACACGGGCCATCTCCTCCGGCATTTCCGCGGCTACCGGCTCCTCGAACCAGAGCGGATCGTAGGCTTCGAGCCGACGGGCGAGACGGATGGCCCCGGACGGAGTGAACTGTCCATGGGTGCCGAAGAGCAGGTCGGCCTTCGTGCCCACGGCCTCGCGCAACGCCCTCACGAAGGCTTCCGAAAGCTCCATTCGCTCCAGGGAGGGCTGGCGCGGATCGAAGACGCTGTAGGGGCCGGCGGGGTCGAACTTCACCGCGGTGAACCCTTCGCGCACGTAGGCGGCGGCCTGTTCGGCGGCGACATCCGGATCGGTGTAGACGGCCTCTTCTTCATCACCGTCGGCCGGATAGAGGTAGGTGTAGCTGCGCAACCGCTCGTGCACCTTGCCGCCAAGCAGCATGTAGACCGGCTTCGACGTCGCCTTGCCGATGATGTCCCAGCAGGCGATCTCGAGGCCCGACATGACCGCCAGCAGGGAGATCTCGGGGCGCATGCTGTAACCGCCGCCATACATCCGACGCCACATGGTCTCGATGTTGAAGGGATTCTCGCCGATGACATGCCGCATGGCGATGTCCTCCACCATGGCCGCCACCACGTGAGGCGAGAAGCTGGCCGCATAGACTTCTCCGTAGCCGACGATGCCGTCGTCGGTCACCAGCTTGACGAAGATGAAGAAGCGGCCACCGAAGTGCGGCGGTGGATTGCCCACAACGAACGTCTCGATCCCGGCGATCTTCATGGGTAACGTCCCTTCCTTGAGGTGATGCCGCCATGATGCGGACACCGCCGGCCGACTCAAGGGAGGCAGCTCGCATGGAGGGTTCCCGACCAGCGATTATCGCCGATCTCCGGTGTGTGAAACCGCCTGCCAGCAATTCGCCGACACTGCCTCCGGCGGTCTACACCGATCCGGATGTGTTGGCGCTCGAACGCGACCGGCTGTTCCGCACCGGATGGGTGGGTTGCGGCCGCAGCGACCGTTGGCCGTCTGGCGGTTCATGCGCTCCGGTTGATGTCGCCGGCGTACCGGTCCTCATCACCAGGGACGGGACGGGAACACTCCATGCCTTCGCCAATTCCTGCCGCCACCGCGGCACGGAACTCGTTGGCGAATCATGCCGTCTCGCCCGCATCGTCTGCCCGTTTCATGCCTGGACCTACACCCTCGACGGCCGCCTGGCGGCGGCGCCCCGCATGGAGACGGCCTCCGGCTTCGACATGGCGGACCACGGTCTCCATGCCTACCACGTGGCGGAGCGGGCGGGATTCGTCTTCGTCAGCCTCGACGCGGCGCCCTGCTCGATCGACAACTGGCTCGGTGACTTCGAGGCAGTGCATGCGCCCTGGCCCCTCGATCGACTCGTCACCACGCGCCGCCTGGAGCGCGACATTGCCTGCAACTGGAAACTGTTCCTGGAGGTCTTCAACGAGTACTACCACCTGGGCAGCGTCCACCGGCAGACCTTCGGCGCCATCTACGATGAACCCGATCCACCGGATGCGGTGGCCGGCAACTTCACTTCCCAGTTCGGCACGACATCGGGAACCGGAGCCCTGAAGTCCGGCGACCAGCAACACGCTCTCGATCCGATGCCGGGGCTCGGCGGGCGCCACCTCTCGGGCACGCGCTACACGTGGATCTATCCGAACATGACGTTTGCCGCCGGCAGGGAAGCGGTGTGGATGCTGGAGGCCTGGCCCCGGGGAGCGGACTCATGCCGTGCCGTCATGTCCGTGTGCTTTCCCGAGGAGACGCGCGCGGCGCCGGGGTTCAAGCGCGCTTCCCGGCATTACTATCAGCGCATGGATGAAGCCATGGACGAGGACATCGATGTCCTCGAAAGGCAACAAGGCGGCATGGCGTCACCTGACGCCGTTCCGGGCCGATTCTCGGCACTGGAACCGTCGATGGCCAACTTTGCCTTCTGGTATGCAGCCCTGCTGGCTGCCTGAGCCGTCAGCGACGGCGATTGCGGGGGAACCTTCGAGGGTTGGCCCCGGGCACGCGTGCCGTACTGCTTTCGTCCTTGTGACGGAAATTGATGCGCGCCTTCGTGAGATCGTAGGGCGTCATCTCGACCGTGACGCGATCACCCGTCAACACACGGATCCTGGCCTTGCGCATGCGGCCTGACGTGTAGGCCATCACCTTGTGGCCATTGTCGAGCTCTACCCGGAAATGGGCGTCGGGAAGAACCTCCGTCACGACGCCATCAGCTTCTATCAAATCCTCTTTCGACATTCAGGACTCCCTTGTAGTTGCCACGTTCCGCCCTTCCGGAGGCCCGGCAGAGCAGGATTTCCTGCTCCATGTGGACCAAAGACCCGCGAAGTGCAAGCGTCGGGGATCACATGACCGGGCCTACTGCGGGCTGTACCCCGTGTGACGAATGCTCTAGTAGGCACGTGCGAACGCAGGCACAGCCAAACTTTTTACTTGTCTGTTACAGAATTTGGTTCACCATGGGGGAAGTCCGCGGCAACCGGAGATGTTATGGCTTGCCTGCCGGAAGCCTGTCCTGTCCGATGAGAAGTCCCGTGACCACCAACAGAACGGGAGCGGACACATTGCAACACTGGAACAATGCGCATGTCTGACGAGTATGAATCGGAATCCCCGGGCAGCCGTCTCAACGTCTCGGCCACTGTCAAGTGGTACAATTCGACAAAGGGATTCGGTTTCGTTCAGGTCAATCCCGACGAACCTGATGTGTTTATCCATGCCTCCGCCGTGACCCAGGCCGGCCTGAGTGATATCCCCAACGGTGCCACCATCGAGTGTGACATCATCCGCACGGAGCGGGGATTCCAGGTTTCCAACCTTCACAAGGTCGACGTGTCGACAGCGGAACAGATGCCTCCCCGTGATCGAGGCAGGGGGCCTCGTGAATGGCAGGGCTCCTATGGCGACGAGCACGAGACCGACGGCACCGTGAAGTTCTTCGACAGCAACAGGGGTTTCGGCTTCATCGTTCCAGACGACAGTGACCGTGACATCTTCCTTCCCGGACGCATTCTCACGAGAGCCGGAATTCCGATGCTGGAGTCCAACCAGCGGGTGCGGGTGCGCTGGCGCGAGGGTGACCGGGGGCCGCTGGCGACGTGGGTGGAGCCTGCCTGAACCGGCATTCCGGTCCTCAATCGCACACCTCCCGGTAGCTCAGGGATCACCCATGGCGCTCAGCCATTTCGCCTGGAAATCATGTACTGCATGCTCGCTGTACTGGCTGCGCTCAGGGTCGACGATGAACCGGCCCTGACGGTAGCCGAGAGAGTGCAGTCCCTGCTGCACGCTCTCGCACAGCGGAATGTCCTCGAGGCGCACCTCGTGCACGAAGTCGATGACCTCCTGCTCTTCGGCGGTCGGAGTCGACTGCGGGAAGTACCACTCGCAGCGCTGCACTGTTTCCTCGGGCCCCAGGGGAACATGGTGGAACACGGTGATGTTGCCCCCCGGATAGGCCTCACACACCCAGTTGGGCCACAACAGCCAGCTGGCAAAGCTCCCCGGTTTCGCCGCTCCTCTTGTTACCGACCGGTAGCCCACGTTCTTCTCAACCGAATAGTGGGCGTGGTGATGATCATGGGTGGCGATGCGGTAGCTCTCCCAGTCAATCGCTTCCTCGATCAGCGAACGGTGCTGGTTCGGGCAATGGAAGCACTCGTCATAGTTCTCCACCGAGTTCTTCCAGTTGGCCTTGAGAGGGTACTCGCTGCGATCGGCGCACTTCAGTTCCGCCGCCATCGGAGAGAAGGACGCGATCTCGGCTTCGAGCGCTGCCGTCACCTGGCCGAAGGGCGGTGCGTTGCCATCGAGGTTGACGAAGAGAAAACCCAGCATCTCGCCGACAGGGACCTCCTCGAGGTGGTACGCCGAGGCATCGAAGCCGGCCATGCGTTCACTGCCCCGCGCCGTGCGCAGGGCGCCGCTCTGATCATACGCCCAGTTGTGATAGGGGCAGGTGATGATCGGACCAAGACGACCCTCTCCCTCAAGCAGGCGGTGGGCGCGGTGCTGGCAGACGTTGAAAAAGGTCTTGATCTCGCCCTTCGCGTCGCGCAGCACGATCACGCTCTGATCGACGATGTCGCGCACGATGTAACTGCCGTTGTCCGGCACCATCGAGACATGCCCGACATACTGCCAGGTGGCATGGAAGACCCGGCGTTTCTCACGCTCGTAGATCGTCGGATCGTGGTAGTAGGATGCCGACATCGTCTGGGATCGTTCCGGATCATCCTGGAAGCCGGTGACCGGAAGAGAAGTAATCGCGGCCATGATGTCTCTCGTGAAGGTGGTGTGCGCTCTTGGAGATATACATCAACGGTGTCGCTGTTCAATCTCCAGACCTTGCCTGTAGACTCCGGCCCGCCATGCATGACGCTGCAGGAATCGAACGCCTTCTGAAGGACCGGCTCACCCGGATCGATGATGATCAGGCGGCCACGGCCAGTGAACGCGGTCCAGTGATGCTCGATCAGTCCCGGATCGGCCGGCTGTCGCGCATGGATGCCCTGCAGGTCCAGGCGATGGCCGCGGCACAGGAACGGCGACGTCGTGCCGAGCGCCAGCGGATCGAGGCTGCCCTCGAACGCCTGGCCGACGGCACCTGGGGCCTGTGCACCGAGTGCGGCGAGGAGATTGCCGGGGCCCGTCTTGACTTCGACCCCACCGTTGCCCTCTGCATCCGTTGCGCCCGGGAGGCCGGATAATGCCCATGCTCAGCCACAAAAGTCCCGTGACCTTCCGGGATCCGCTTCCCGAACGCGTCGATGTCGTGGTCATCGGTGGCGGCATCGCCGGCATTGCCAGCGCCTGGTTCCTCGCCGAACGCGGCGACAGGGTTCTTGTAGTCGAGAAGGGGAGGATTGCCGGAGAGCAGTCGAGCAGGAACTGGGGCTGGGTGCGCCAGCAGGGCCGCGATGCCGCGGAACTCCCGATCATGATGGAGTCGAACCGGATCTGGCGCGGCCTGGCGGCGACCACAGGCTACGCGGACCTCGCGTTCACACAATCGGCGTGTGTCAAGCTGGTGGAGAACGAAGAGGCAATCGGGGGCATGGAGGCGTGGCATGCCATCGCCCGGGAACACCAGCTCGACACGGTCCTCCTCAGCGCCCGCGAGATCGAGAACCAGTTTGCCGCCATGGGCGGCAACTTCGTCGGCGGCATGATGACCGCATCGGATGGCCGTGCCGAACCCGAGCGTGCGGTGCCGGCCTGGGCGCATGCCCTTCGGGACCGCGGTGTGACCGTCATCGAGGAGTGCGCAGCACGGGTTCCCGACATCGAGGGTGGACGCATCGCCGGCGTCGTCACGGAAAAGGGCCGTGTTGCCTGCGACCGCCTGCTCCTTGCCGGCGGCGCGTGGTCATCCGGATTCGCCGCAAATTGCGGCATTGACCTCGCCCAGCTGGTGGTGCGCTCCACGGCGGCGCGGACCTCTCCGTCGGAGGATATCCTGCCGCTCAACGTGTCGGTTCCCGGGCTGGCCACGCGGCGTCGCGCCGACGGGGGCTACACGGTCTCCACCGGAGATGTCGCCGAACACTACGTCGGACCGCCGTCCTTCCGGCACGCCAAGCGGTTCGTGCCCCTGCTGCGCAAGTCCGCCCGCGATGTCAGGTTGCGCCCGGCAGCCCCCGCCGGATATCCAGGGAACTGGGGTCTCGCCCGGCGCTGGTCGGCTGACGAGGAGTCTCCCTTTGAGCGCCAGCGCGTCCTCAATCCTCCGCCATCGCCTCTCGTCATCCGGCGCCTCGAGGAACGACTGCCCCGGAGGGCGCCTGCCCTTGCAAGGGCGGGACTGGCCGAGGCCTGGGCCGGCATGATCGATGTCACGCCCGACGCCGTTCCCATTCTCGGGGAACTGCAGGTGCCGGGACTCTTTGTGGCCACCGGATTCAGTGGCCACGGTTTCGGCATCGGCCCTGCCATCGGACGCATCATGGCCGATCTCGTCACCGGACGCAGTCCCGACCACGACCTGCATCGCTTCCGCCCGGGACGCTTTGCCGACGGATCAAGGATCGTGCCCGGACCCTACTGAGGCAGGACCGATGCGTCCGAACATTCTTTTCCTGTGCACCGACCAGCAGCGTGCAGACAGTCTGGGATGCTATGGCGAGACCAGCGCGTCCACCCCCCATCTCGATGCCCTGGCAGCACGCGGCCTGCGCTTCGACAACCACCTGACTCCCAACCAGATCTGCTGCCCGAGCCGCGGCACCATGATCACGGGGCTCTACCCCCGGCATCACGGCATGACGACCAACGGACGTACTCTCGAGCAGGGGCTCCACTTTCTGCCCGCCCTTCTCTCAGCCGCCGGTTACGACACCCACGCCGTGGGCAAGCTTCACCTGCAGCCGATTCTTGCTCACGAGGATCGTGGCTATCCGGAATCAGTCGCCTTCTGGTCATCGAACGACCACGCGAACTGGACCGGACCCTATTTCGGCTACGGCACGGTGGACTTCGTGATCGGCGAATCCCTGCTCGTCACCGAAGGCGGCCACTACGCCGCCTGGCTGAAGAGGGAACATCCGCTGGCCGTGCCGCTATTCCAGCCCGCCGCCGCTCTCGAGGGCCCGCTTGACGATCTTGCCGAGGCCTGGGTTTCGGCAGTGCCGGATGCGCTTCACTACAACACGTGGATCGCCGACAGGGCGATCGCCTTTCTCGAGCGCGCCCGGCCGCCCTTCATGATGTTCGTCTCGACACCCGATCCTCATCATCCGTTCAGCCCGCCAAGGCCATGGGCGGACCTCCATGATCCCGGCCCCCTGCCCCGGCATGACCCGGGAGAACTCGAACGCATGCCGGACTACATCAGCCAGCATCTTGCAACCGACTGGATCGACAATGCGGCAGCGGCCGTGGAACAGGGAGGGATGACCCTCACTTCGGACATGTCGGATGCCAGCCTCGCCCGGGCGATCGGCCTCACGCGGGGCATGGAGTCCCAGGTGGATCATGCCTTCGGCCGAATCCTGGCCACGCTCGCCCGCCTCGGCCTCGCCGATGACACGGTGGTCATCTTCACCTCCGATCACGGAGAGTTTCTCGGTCACCACGGATTGCTGCACAAGGGACCGCCACCCTGGCGCGACCTCACCCGGGTGAGTTTCATCATGGCGGGACCGGACATTCCTGCAGGCACCACCACCAGGGCGCCGTCGAGCCATCTCGACATCATGCCGACGCTGCTTGACCTTGCCGGCATTGCCCTGCCGCCCCGTCTCGACGGAATGTCCCTGAGGCCGCTCCTCGAGGGCCGTTCCCTCGACCGCAAGGCGCGTTTCCTCGAATACCATCCACGAATCGACCGGCACCTCTACAACCATTCCATCGTCACCGATGGCCGGCGCCTCACTCTCTATCCCCGGGGAAAGGCGGACTGGGGCGAACTCTTCGATCTCGAGGCCGATCCGGACGAACACCACAATCTCTTCCACGATCCTGCCCACCGTGTTCACCGGGATTCCCTTGCCGAGGCCCTGACCGCCTCTTTCCCTGCCGCTCCCGAAGCCGGAACCCAACTCATCGCCAAGTGGTAAGGCCGACACGAGCGATCCGTCCGTCAGGGAACCTGCCTGCAAAGCCGTCCCGGTGAGGCGTTTACTCACAACCGAAGCCGCGGTCGGCGGAAAGCACTCAGGTATCAGACGCGCCGCAATCGGCCCTGATTGCCTGCAGGACCCGGAGAAGAGGAAGGCTGTACATGGAGGATTGATTGCGCAGAAACAGGAAAGTCCGAACATGGAATTCGAAATTTCAAGCTTGCAGCCGATACCTTGCTTGACCCGCCCGTTCGAGGCAGGCCAGACGCAACTCGAGTGATCAGGCCGAGAGGCGCCGCCATGCCGGACCGACCTGGTCGCAAGAACCGCACCCTGCCGGCCTGAACGGCCGGCAGGGTGCAGAGGCTCAGGCCCAGTTGAAGTGCTGGGTCTGCCAGATGTATCCGTTGGGCGTGATGACGGGTTCCAGCCCCTTGCGGTACATGACGCCGTTGGGCGGGAACATGAGCCACACGTAGCCGCCCGTGTCCTCCATGATCTCCTGCATGCGGACGTACATGTTGTGGCGCTTGGCCGGATCCGTTTCGGAGAGACCATCCTGGAACAGCTGGTCGAACTCCTCGTCGCTCCAGCGCTCCCAGTTCCACACGCCGACCTGATCCGAGATGAACCACTGGGTCATCTGACTGGGATCAGGAGAATCGAGATAGGACATGATCCAGAGCTCGAGATCCTTCCACTCGTCGCCCTCGACCTCGAGACCCAGGTTCCAGAAGGGCCCGGCATCCATCGGAATGACGTCCACCTCGAGACCGATGTCCGCGAGGTTGGCCTGGATGATGGTGGCCGCCGCCATGCGGTCCTGCAGGTTGATGGTCTTGAGTGTGAGCTTGGTCCCCTCGGCGCCGGCCTCGGCGATGAGCGCACGGGCAGCCTCGAGATTGGGCTTGGCGAACTTGCCCTCGGTGCGGTGGCCGATGAGCCCCGGAGGCACGATGCCGTAGGCACGGGTCCCCGCATTGGCCCACGCGCCCTCGAGGATGGTGTCGACATCCACCGCGTGCTGGATGGCGCGGCGCACCCGGATGTCCTGGAGGTTCGGGTGCTCGGTGTTGAGACCCATCCAGTACCACTGTGTGCCCGAGAAGGCTTTCACGATGCCGTCTTCGGGCGGTGATTCCATGAGACGCGGGATGGCATCGACAGCGATATGGGTGATGTCGATCTCGCCCGCTTCAAAGGCGATCTCGGCGGTTTTCTCGTCATCGATGATGACGAACTTGACATCGGAGATGGCCGGAGGTGTGCCGGGCCAGTTCGGGTTCGGCTCCAGCGTGAAGCTCTGCTTCTGCAGCCACTCCGAGACGCGGTAGTAGCCGCAATAGAAGTTGAACATGCCGTCGTACTTGCCGCCGGCCGCTTCAACTGCCGTCTTCGAGAGAATGGCGCCGGTGCCGTCGCACAGCCATGTCAGCCAGATGGGCGCGAAGGGCTGGTTGAGGTGGATGATTCCGGAATGGCTGCCGGTGACCTCGACGTGATCGAGAGCCACGGCCTTGTCCTTCCACTCGGAGACCTTCATGCGCTCCAGCGAGTACTTGACGTCTTCGGCGTCGAGTTCGCCGATCGCCTCGTGGCTGTTCCCGTCGTACCACATGATTCCCTTCTTCAACTCGAAGGTGATCGTCTGCGCATCGGGCTGGTCCAGGGACTCGACGAACTCGCTTGGCTCCCAGTCCCACGTGTCACCGCTGTTGGTGTACTTGGCCAGACGTGCAAGGCACGCATACTGCAGGACCATCTCGAAACCGCCGATCATGTAGCCGGGATCCGTCGACAGGATGGCCCGGTTGGAGCGCAACCTGAGTGGTCTGCCCGACTGCGCCCAGGCCGTGCCAGGATCAAGCAGTCCGTCAACGAAAGCAGCCGCAGCAGCGGAACCGGCTGTTGCCTGGAGCATGCCGCGGCGTGTCATGGTGGGTAATGTCATGGGTCCTCCTTGGAACGCCTCTTGTTGAAGAAATGATCATTCCCTCAACGACCGGGGACGGTCAAGTTCACACGCCATCGCGCGGGATGGTGTCCTCACGACTCAACCGAGAGCCGCTCCCTCAACGCCGGTCCCGGCGGAATGAACCAAAGACCGAAGTAAGAGACTGACGTTGCATCTCTCGCTGTCGATTCGCCGGGTCACTCTTCATGACAACGCCAAGGCACCCCGTCGCGCGGCTTGACCGTGTCCGGCCATCCTGAAACGATTGCGCGTCATTTCATACAAGTGCAGGGAGGCACGACGATGACCTTACCCAAACTTTCCCGGCGCAACATGTTGCAGGCATCGGCTGCTTCGGTGGCTGCTGCCGGCCTTGTTGACCGCTTGCTCGATCCATCGAGCGCCTGGGCGCAGTCGGGCCGGCCCTTGCGGGTTCGCGCCGACAGGACGGTCTCGTCAACCGACCCGGGCTACATGATCGGCGGCTACGAGATGTTCCTGCAGTACGCCTGCATGGCGCGCCTGGCGAAGTACACAAACAGCCTGACCTCGTGGGACTGGGAACCGAGCGAATTCGTGGAAAGCCTCGGCCAGCCAGACCCGCAAACCATCACGTTCGAGTTGAAGAAGGGCATCATGTGGTACGACGGCACCTCTCACGAGGTGATCGGCGAACTCAATGCCGAAGATGTGAAGTTCTCGCTTGAACGCATGCAGGTCTCGGAGTGGAAGGACAAGGCGGTCTCTCTGGACCATGTCGAGGTCACCGGAAGCCATACGGGAATCATTCACCTCAATCAGCCCTTCGCTCCGATTTGGCTGACCTGGCTCTGTGACGGAACCGGTTCCATCCTTTCGAAGGTTGCAGTCGAGGCGGTCGGCGGCAAGTTCGACGGGCTCTTCAACTTCTACTGCGGACCCTATCGGGTCTCCGAATGGGTCCTGAAGCAGAGCATCAGCCTGGAACCCAATCCGAACTGGGGTGGAACGCCGCCTGGAATCGAGAACGTGCAGCTGGTCATCATCGCTGAAGAGAAAACCGCCGAGATCGCCTTTGAGGCTGGCGAGATCGACATCACCCTCGTGGCAACCGATGCCATTCCACGCTTGCTGGAGAGCCCTCCCGAGGGCGGAATTCTCCGGGCTTTTCCAGGGACCCAGTGGTACTGGATGGGCCTCAATGTCGATCATCCCAATCTTCAGGACATCCGTGTGCGCCGGGCGATTCAGCATGCGGTTGATGTCGATACGGTTCTTGAAGGCGCCTGGGCCGGAGTCGGCACGCGGGCTTACGGTATTGTGCCTCCGGGCCTCATTGGCCATCGCACCGAAGGCAAGTTCATGGAGCAGGACCTCGATGCCGCCCGCGCCCTGATGGCCGAGGCCGGCGCCGAAGGACTGAAGGTGACGCTGAAGACGATGAACCTTCAGGACCGACTTGCGGCGGCCACCATCATCCAGGCCAATCTCGCGGAAATCGGGATCGAGGTCGAGGTCGTGCCTGTGGACGCCGGACCGTTCTGGAACCTGGGCCTCGAAGCGGAGGGTGAGGAGTGGAGAGATCTGGAACTGTGGATCATGGCTTACCTCGACTCTCCCGATCCCAGCCAGATGGCCCAGTGGTTCATTTCCGACCAGGTCGGCGTGTGGAACTGGGAGCGCTGGTCCGATCCGGAGTTCGACGAACTCTATGCTGCAGGGCTGGCGGAGATTGACACCGCCAAGCGGCACGACATGTACATCCGCATGCAGGAAATCATGGAGGATACAGGTGCCTATGTCTGGCTGATGTTCCCGCCCAGGGGCGTTCTCTACCGGGAAGGCCTTGACCCGGTGATCACGCCAAACGGTTACATCTGGCAGCTTCAGTCCTTCATGTGGTCCGAAGCCTGACGTTCGGTGCAGAGCGGCTTCCGCGCTGTCGTGCGGAAGCCGCTCACCACTGCAGTAACGTGTGAAGCGGAACGATCACGTTCAAACGCCATCACGCGGAATGGTGTCCTCCCAGCTCCTCGACCAGATGCGCTCATCGCCGTCGTGGGCTTCCGCATGGGCCGAAAGCAGAAAGGCCTCACGCGTGGCGGTAAGAACGAAGCGGGTATCGAGCCTGGTCTTCCAATCCGGATCCCTCGACAGCGTGATGGCGTAGTCGACCCGGGCCCGTGCCGACAGCGGATCGCCATCCCTGATGACATAGGTTTCGTGGCCGCCACCGGAATACTCGGTGCCGGTCTCCTCAATCCGGATATGACCGCGATCCTTCACCATGTCGATCCGGGTCTCGCCGGTGACGTAGTCGCGCGCCATGGATCGGGATCGGTGGTAGGGCTTCATCGTCGTCACCGCCAGAGGCGGTGCGGTCGCTCCCCGGCCCAGGGATGGCAGTTTCCGGTCGGACGCGCGCCTTGGCCTCACCGGAAGCGTGAGCGTGCTTGACGCGGCGATAACCGAGACGGCCGCGGGTGTTGGCGACGGCCACACCAGCGGCCACGAGCCCGTCTCGAGTGCAAGGCGGATGCGATGGCCCGGGGGGAAGACATGGCCGCAGTCGTTGAGCTGGACGCGGACCCTTGTCATGACGCCTTGTTCCAGCGGTTCGGGTGCTTCGTGGCCGTTGCGGTGCGAGAGGTTGAGAACCCCGTAGGTCACACGTGTTGAGGCCCCGTCCGGCGCCACATCGTTGAGACGCACATAGAGCTGCGCCTGTGGCATGTTGCAGATGAGTTCCAGATCGACAACCGGCGCTCCGAGTATCTCCACGCGCCGCCCGAGGGCGGGAGTATCGAAGACAAGGCTGCGGCCATCCTCCTCGCGCTGGTCGGATGGCATTTCGGCATCGAAACCGTAGGGGCACCAGTCGCCGTGCGTGATGCCGGCGAGGACCTCCGAGGCGCACACAAGCGTTTCAGGGCGGCCCGGGCGCTTCGTCAGACCGTTTCGGGCGAGATGGAATGTCGCGCCGGTGATGGCGGGGTCCGGCCAGGAGTCGGCCGCCACCCAGCGGCCGGGGCGATGGTCGTAGGAAGTCTGTGGCGCCACCGTATCCTGCATCCAGCAGCGCAGGCGTGGTTCATCCATCATGCCGGTGTCGATACCCTTCAGCCAGTGGTCCCACCAGCGGACAAGGTCCTTCAGGCCATCGATCTCGGGACCGGGTTTTGCCTTCCAGGGATAGGCGTGGGTCCACGGACCGACGAGGCCCCGGAACGGCGCCTTCAGGCCGGCCGCCACGCGAAAGATGGCGTTGGTGTAGCCGTCGGCCCAGCCGCCGACCATGTAGACGGCGGCTTCGATGGCGTCATAGTCCTCGATGACGGAGCCGTGCTTCCACTGGCCGTCCCGCCGCTGGTGGCGCAGCCACTTCGCCACCAGGTTCGGCGCGTTGTCGAGGCGTTCGAGCCAGATGCGGCGCCAGTCCGCGCCAACGACAGCGGGGTCGGGCGGACGCATGGCGAAGGTCGTCATCGTCGTACCCCAGTTGAGATTGTCGTTGAGCAGACAACCGCCCATGAAATGGATGTCGTCGGCATAGCGATCATCCGTCGAGGCGACGGAGTAGACGGCCTTCAGCGACGGCGGTCTCAAGGCCGCCACCTGCAGGCAGTTGAAGCCGCCCCAGCTGATTCCCATCATGCCCGTTGCGCCGGTGCACCAGGGCTGGGCCGCCAGCCATGCGAGAACGTGGTATCCGTCATCGAGTTCCTGCGCCGAGTACTCGTCATCGAAAAGACCTTCCGAATCGCCGTTGCCCCGCAGGTCGCAACGCACCGCCGCGTAGCCGTGACCGGCCAGCCAGGGATGGTGGAGTGAGTCACCGGCGGCCGTGAAGTCACGCCGCCTGTAGGGGATGAACTCAAGAACGGCGGGCACCGGATGATCTTCGGCGTCGTCCGGAAGCCAGATGGTCGCAGCAAGCCTGACGCCGTCCGGCATGGGAATCCACACGGTGTCATGTTTCGTCACCCGTTTCGGAAATCGTGAAACGATCCGCGTCATGATCGTGATCCTCCATTCTTCCCGCGGCCAACGATGCGGCCGGGACGTCTACCGGTGTGGCCGCCGTTGTTCCACACCTCGATTCCATTGACGAAGACATGCCCGATTCCGGCGGAGGGTTGTTCGGGGTCCATGTAGGTCGCCCGCGCGGCGATGGCGGCCGGGTCGAAGACCACGAGGTCGGCCCATGCGCCGGCAGCCACGCGGCCGCGGCCCTCGAGACCGAACCATTCGGCCGAGGCGCCGGTCATGCGGTGAATGGCGGCCTCGAGGCCGGTCAGGCCGATTTCCCGGACGTAATGACCCAGGACATGTGGAAAGGTGCCCCACAACCGTGGGTGGGGGTGCGGAGCAAGGGGAATGCCATCCGAACCGATGAGAATGTCGGGATGGGCCATGAGACGTTCGACATTGCGCTCGTCGCGCCCGAAGTAGATCGCTCCACCCGGTGCGAGACGGCGTGCGGCGGTCAGCACATCGACATCCCAGTCATCTGCGATCTCGTCGAGATAGCGTCCACCCATGTCCGGGTGAGGCTTCGACCAGGTGACCAACACCCGGGTACGGCGCTCGACGAACTCCGGCAGGATGGACGTGCTCGAAGCCTCGTAGGGGTAGGCATCGGCGATGATCCGGACACCTTGCCGACGGCTCCGCTCAAACCACGAAAGCGCTTCGCCGGCCAGTTCCGGGTTGTCGTGCTCGTGACAGTGAAAGTGCGAGACGATGACCGGGATGTCCGCTTTCCGGCCGATGTGAACGGCCTCGTCGAACGCTTCCTTCGCCTCGCCGGCATAACTCCTCATGTGGGTTGCATAGACGCCACCGACCGCAGCAGCCCTGGACGCGAGCTCCACCACCTCAGCTGTCTCGCAGCAACGCGCCGGCGGGTACTCGAGCCCCGTCGAGAGGCCGATGGCGCCAGCCGCCATTGCTTCGTCAAGCGCTCCCTTCATGGTCTCGATCTCGGGCCCGGTGGCAGGGCGCAGGACATCATCCATGGCGGCAAGGCGCAGCGTCGCGTGGCCCACCAGGAAAGCGGCGTTGCAGGCCGCAGGCGCGCGGTCGAGTTCGTCGAAGAGGGCCTGGTACGTGGGATAGCGGAAGTCATCCTGGAGGCCGATGAGGTCAAAGGGCTCCATGGGGCGCTCGCCCGCCACCAGGGGAGCGAGCGAGATTCCGCAGTTTCCCGCCACCACCGTCGTCACGCCCTGGCTGACCTTGGGGGTCATGTCACCGGCATCGCGCACCATGCGGTCGTCATGGGTGTGAACATCGATAAACCCGGGGGCCACCACCCGGCCGGTGACATCGATGTCGGTGTCGGCCACCCTGCCGGAAAGGTCTCCGACAGCCGCAATCCGGTCATCGTCGATGGCGACGTCGGCGCGAAAGCCGCTGCGGCCGCTCCCGTCCATGACCGTGCCGCCGCGAAGAATGAGACCGTGTCCGATCATGGTTCCCAATTCCCGCTTCCCAAACGCCAAGGTAGGTCGATTTGGTTTCCTTTGTCATCCTGGCGCGCTATGTGGGATGGACCATGATACGCCAATCGATCGGCGCTTCCTGTCTGCGCAGGGAAGACAGGCGATTTCTGACCGGCCGGGGCCGCTACACCGGTGATCGTCCGCCAGCGGACGTTCTCACCGCCGTCTTCGTACGCTCGCCCCTGGCCCATGCCGAGATGACCATCACCGACCTGGACGGTGCGCTGGCCCAGCCAGGCGTCGTCGCCGTGCTGACGGCGGCCGACATGGCGGCCGACGGCGTCGCTCCCCTGTCGGCTTCCTGGAATCTCCCCAATGCCGACGGCAGCGCCTCCTTTTTTCCCGCCATGCATGCGCTGGCTGACGGACGGGTTCGCTATGTCGGCCAGCCCTGCGCCATGGTGGTCGCCACCAGTGAGGCTGCAGCCCGGGACGGTGCCGAGAACCTCGCCATCGACTTCCACGACATGCCGGCAGCGGCCACCCTCGAAGAGGCCACCGCCCCGGGGGCGCCAGCGGTGTGGGACGCCTGTCCCTCCAACGTCAGCCTTGACTGGACCAATGGCGATGCCTCGGCGGTGGCACGGGCCTTCGCCGGCGCCGCACACCAGGTGAGCCTCGACCTCGTCAACCAGCGCATCACGGCCATGCCCATGGAACCGCGGCTTGCCGTTGCGCGCTACGACGCCGGCGCCGACCGGCTGACCTGCCACGTGTCAAACCAGCTTCCCCATGAACTGCAGCGGGCGCTCGCAACCGCCCTTTCCATGCCGGAAACACGGGTCGACGTGGTGGCCGAGGATGTCGGCGGCGGATTCGGCATGAAGTCCTACTCCTATCCCGAAGACATCGCGCTCGCCTGGGCAGCGCGCCGGCTGCAACGCGACATCGCCTGGACCTCGGAGAGGAACGAGGCCTTTCAGGCCGATGCCGGAGCCCGCGACCATGTCGCCCGGGTCAGGATGGCCCTCGATGCGGACTTCAGGTTCCTGGCGCTCGACATCGAGATCACGGCGAACATGGGAGCCTATCTCAGCCAGCATGCGCACGCAGTGCCGACCATCTACTGCACCTACTCCATTCCTGGTCCCTACCGCTTCGCCTCGGCCCACGTCAGGGTGCGTGCCGTGCTGACCCATTCGGCGCCCATCGACGCCTACCGCGGAGCGGGACGCTCGGAAGCCGTCTACATGACCGAGCGCATCATCGATCACGCTGCGCGCACACTCGGACTCGATGCCGCGGACCTGCGCCGCCGCAACCTGATCGAGCCGCAGCACATGCCCTTCACCACGGCACTCGGGACGACGCTGCGGGACGCCGATGCCCCGCAACTCCTGCAGCGCGCCCTCGAGGCAGCGGACCAGGCCGGATTCCGGGCGCGTCGTGACGAGGCGAAACGCCGGGGGCATCTGAGGGGATTCGGCATGGCGCTTCATGCGGCCGCCTGCGGCGGCTGTTCCTCGGCCGACAATCTGGCGGCAGGCGCCCTTGTCGGCAACTGGGAGAGTGCGCGCCTCCAGGTGCATCCTTCCGGGGCGGCAACCCTCTACGTCGGATCCCACAATCATGGCCAGGGCCACGAGACGGCCTTCGCTCAGTTGGTGGTCGCGCGCACCGGCCTTCCCTTCGAGGCCATCGAGGTGGTCTTCGGCGACACCCGCCGCGTGCAGCGCGGTATGGGCACCTTCGCCTCGCGCTCGGCGGTCGTCTGCGGCCCGGCGATCGCCCTTGCCTGCGACAGGGTCACTGCCAAGGCGCGGGAGATTGCCGCATGGATGCTCGAGGCGTCGGCCGACGACGTCGAACTGGAAGACGGCCGCTTTACCATTGCCGGAACCGACCGCTCGCTCGCCTTTGGCGACGTCGCCTGCGCCGCCTATCAGGCGGCGGGTTTCGGCAAGAATGACCTGGAACCCGGCCTCGACGAGACGGGATTTTACGATCCTCCGGACTTTACCTGGCCGTTCGGCGCCCATGTCGCCGAAGTGGAGATCGATCCGGCGACGGGTGCGGTGACGCTCGAGCGCTATGTCGCCGTGGATGATGTCGGCGTCGAGATCAATCCAATGATCGTCGAAGGTCAGATTCACGGCGGGATCGTCCAGGGAGCCGGCCAGGCTCTGATGGAGGCCATCCGCTACGACCCGGCCAGCGGCCAGTTGCTAACCGGCAGTTTCCTGGACTACGCGATGCCACGGGCAGACAGTGTCCCGTCGTTCGCCAGCGAACGCATCGCCTGCCGCGCGACAGTCAATACGCTCGGCGCCAAGGGGGTCGGCGAGGTCGGCACGTTCGCCGCACCCGCCGCTGTCATCAACGCTGTCCTGGACGCGCTTTCAGTCCGGGGAATCACGCGCTTCGATATGCCGGCAACCCCGTTGAGGGTCTGGCAGGCACTTCACGGCGCCGGTGGCTGATCGCCCACGAGGTCGAGGACTCGTTCCGGCGGCCGTCCGAGAACCGCCCTGTCGCCTGCCAGCACGACAGGGCGCTCGATCAGCACGGGATGTTCGTGCATGGCCCGGATCAGGACGTCGTCGGAGAGATCCGCGTCGTCGAGTCCGAGGTCGCGCCAGGGCGCCTCGCGGGTCCGCATCAGGTCGCGTGGTCCCATGGCGAGCCGACGGAGCACATCGCGCAGTTCCTCCGGGTGCGGCGGTGTCTTCAGGTACTCGACGACCCTGGGCCTGAGGCCGAGGTCATTCAGGATCTCCAGTGTGCGCCGCGACTTGCTGCAGCGCGGATTGTGCCAGATGGTGATCGTCATCGCCTGCTTCGTCTCCGTTCCCGACGCGGTCCGCAGGCGACATCGCGTGACGCCCTGACCGCCCGTTTGATCGTCATCGTATCCGGAACGACAGGAAAGTCGTCCTTCGAAGGGGCCTCCCCCTCGTCAACAGCGACCACCGTGCTGGGCAGATTCCCGGCTCGTTCGCATCAAGGGCTCCCTACCTGCCGGCAGGGACGGTGTCGGGCGGCGGAGCTGCGACCGTCACCAGTATGACGCCCTCCTCGACACGGTCGCCGGGCTGGACGTTGACGATCCGGGCAGTGCCGGCGCCTTCGGCACGGACGGCAATCTCCACCTTCATCGCCTCCAGGATGACGAGAATGTCACCGCGTCGGAACGTGTCACCCTCCGCAATGTTGACGGCGGCCACAGTCCCCGGCAACGGCGCCGTCACGTCGCTCGACGCCCCGGCGGCGGAGCCTGCCGTTGCCTGGTGGCGCCGTCGCCTGACGACATGGCTGCATCCCTGCCAGGCGACGAGAACGTCCTCGCCCGCCACCACGAGGTCGAGATGCAGGATCCGCGATCCGGCCTCCAGCGAGAGGCTTGCACCGGTGCGTTCCACGACCCTAAAAACGTCATCGCCGATTCGGCAGCAACCCCTGTGAAGAATCGTGACAGCGACATCTTGCGGTCTTCCGTCGATGGCAAGTTCCATCACTCCGGAATCGTCGCCCCACAGGCGCCAGCCAGGCAATGACACCCAGGGATCACCTGTGGGGCCTTGATCGATGATGCCGCTGAAATGCATGGCGGCAGCGGCGATGACCGCCCCGGGCGCGGCTTGAGGCTGTTGGGTGTGCCTCTCGAGAAACCCGGTGTCGACGGCGCCCTCGCGGAATTCCGGATCCTCGAGGACACCCTTCAGAAACCCGGCGTTGGTGGCGATGCCCAGAATGCTGACGGATCCCAGGGCCTCGCCGAGGCGGGAGATGGCCTCATCGCGGTCATCGCCGTGCGCAACGACCTTGGCCATGAGGGAATCGTAGTGACGGCTCACCGTGACGCCGTCGCGGATGCCTGAATCGATCCTCAGGCGGGGCGACTCCCGGGGCATGCGCAGGTGGTGGATCCGCCCCGTCGATGGCAGGAAATCCCGCGACGGATTCTCGGCATTGAGGCGCGCCTCGATGGCGTGCCCATGAGGGCAGATGGCATCCTGGCGCCAGGTCAGTGCTTCCCCGGCCGCGATTCTGAGCTGCCATTCAACGAGATCGATGTCCGTGATCATCTCGGTCACCGGGTGCTCCACCTGCAGGCGGGTGTTCATCTCGAGGAACGAGAACGACCCGTCGGCGACGATGAACTCGACGGTTCCCGCACCCCGGTAGTCGACCGCACGGGCCGCGGCGACCGCCGCCTCCCCCATCGCTTGGCGCAACCGGGCCGGGAGACCGGGCGCCGGGGATTCCTCGATGAGTTTCTGCCAGCGGCGCTGCACCGAGCAGTCACGTTCGGGAAGATGAAGAACCGTGCCATGGGAATCCGCCAGCACCTGGACCTCCACGTGGCGCGAAGAGGCCATGAAACGCTCGACGAGCATCCGCCTGTCGCCGAAAGCCGCCTCGGTCTCGCGACGCGCCGAACGCAGCGCCTCCGGAAAGTCCTCCTCTCTCTCCACCCGGCGCAGTCCGCGCCCGCCGCCACCGGCAACCGCCTTGATGATCACCGGAAAGCCGATGTCGAGGGCATGGTCGAGAAGGCCGGTGTCATCCGGCGATTCCTCCGCATGACCCTCGGAGACAGGGACACCGGCTGCCACCATGACGGCCCTGGCGGAATCCTTGAGGCCCATGATGCGGCTGGCTCTCGCGGGAGGACCGACGAAGACAATGCCCGCACCTTCACAGGCTTCGGCCAGCGCCGGATTCTCGGAAAGAAAGCCGTAGCCCGGATGCAGTGCCTCGGCGCCGGAATCGCGGGCAGCAGCGATCAGCCGATCGATGTCGAGATAGCCATCCCTTTCACCGATGCTCCAGGCTTCATCGGCTTCTGCCACGTGTCGCTGGCCACGGTCGGGATCGGTGTAGACGGCAATGGAATGAACGCCGAGACGCCGTGCCGTCTTCATGATCCGGCAGGCGATCTCGCCGCGGTTGGCCACGAGAAGCCTGGTGAACACTCCTGCCCCCTTACATGCGGAAGAGGCCGAACCGGGTCTCGCCGACCGGCGCGTTGAGAGCCGCCGAAAGAGACAGGGCGAGAACCTCGCGGCTCTTCCTGGGATCGATGATGCCGTCGTCCCACAGCCGGGCGCTGGCATGAAGCGGATGACCCTCCGCTTCGAAACGGTCAACGATGGTCTTCCTGTAGGCCTCTTCCTCCTCTGCCGGCCAGTCCTCTCCGCGCCGCTCCATGGCATCCCGGCGCACGGTGCCAAGAACGCTGGCCGCCTGCTCGCCTCCCATCACGGAGATCCGTGCGTTCGGCCACATCCACAGGAACCTGGGGGAAAAGGCGCGCCCGCACATGCCATAGTTCCCCGCGCCAAAGGAGCCTCCGATGATCAAGGTGATGCGGGGAACGCCGGCGGTGGCGACTGCGGTGACGAGCTTGGCGCCGTCCTTGGCGATTCCCCGTTCCTCGTAACTCCTGCCCACCATGAACCCGGTGATGTTCTGCAGGAAGACGATGGGAATCCTCCGTCCGGCGCACAGTTCGATGAAGTGCGCTCCCTTGAGGGATGATTCGCTGAACAGTATCCCGTTGTTGGCGATGATGCCGACAGGAATGCCCTCGATGTGGGCAAACCCGCACACCAGCGTGGTGCCGTAGAGTGCCTTGAACTCGTCGAACCGGGACCCGTCGACGATGCGGGCGATGACGGCACGGATATCGAGTGGCTGGCGCAGATCCCCGGGAATGAAACCCGGAATCTCCTCAGGGTCGTGGAGCGGCGCCTCGGAAGGGCGCCTGACGGGTCCTTCGCTCGTCGGCCGGTTGAGAGACGCGACAATGGCGCGTGCCCGCTCGAGCGCCTCGATGTCATCGGCCGCCTGGTGGTCCACCACGCCGGAGCGGCGGGCATGGAGGTCGGCCCCGCCGAGATCTTCGGCAGAGACATCCTCCCCTGTCGCTGCCTTGACGAGGGGCGGACCGCCCAGAAAGACCGTGCCCTGGCCGGCGACGATGATGCTCTCGTCCGACATCGCCGGAACATAGGCGCCGCCGGCCGTGCATGATCCCATGACCACGGCGATCTGCGGAATTCCGGCGGCCGACATGGTCGCCTGGTTGTAGAAGATGCGTCCGAAGTGGTCGCGGTCGGGGAAGACCTCGTCCTGGTTCGGCAGGTTGGCGCCACCGGAATCCACGAGGTAGAGGCAGGGAAGGTGGTTCTCGCGGGCAATTTCCTGGGCTCTCAGATGTTTCTTGACGGTGAGCGGGTAGTAGGTGCCGCCCTTCACCGTGGCATCGTTGCACACGACCATGCACTGCGTGCCTTCGATGAGGCCGATGCCGGTGATGATTCCGGCTGACGGAACCTCGGAATCGTAGAGGCCGTGGGCGGCAAAAAGACCGATCTCGAGAAAGGGAGATCCTGGATCGAGAAGGCGACGGACCCGCTCCCTGGGCAGAAGTTTGCCGCGCTCCAGATGACGCCGCCGCGCCTGCGCCGGTCCTCCCTCCATGATGGTCGCAGCTTGGCGTTCCGTCTCGTCGATCAAACGCAACATGCGCTCCCGGTTGCGGCAATAATCCGCGCCGGAGGCATCAACGGCAGATTCCAGAACACTCACGGCGCGGTCCGGGCAAAGAGTTCCCGGCCGATCAGCATGCGCCGGATCTCCGACGTTCCGGCGCCGATCTCGTAGAGCTTGGCGTCGCGCAGCAGCCGCCCCGCCGGAAACTCCTCGATATAGCCGTTGCCGCCGAGAAGCTGGATGGCGTCAATCGCCATCGACGTCGCCCTTTCCGAGGCATAGAGAATGCAGCCGGCCGCATCCTCGCGGCTCGTTGCACCACGGTCCGCAGCTGCCGCAACGGCATAAACGTAGGCCCTGCAGGCGCTCAGGGTCGTCAGCATGTCGGCGAGCTTCGCCTGGACGAGCTGGAACGTGCCGATCGGCCTGTCGAACTGCCGTCTCTGGTGAACGTAGGGGACCACCGTGTCGAGGCATGCGGCCATGATTCCCAAGGGACCTCCGGCCAGTACGATCCGCTCGTAGTCGAGTCCCGACATGAGGACGGAAACACCTCCGTTTTCCTCTCCGAGAACGTTGTCGAAGGGCACCCTGCAGTCATCGAAGACGAGTTCCGAGGTTCTCGATCCCCGCATTCCGAGCTTCTCGAGTGGTGGTCCGCTCGAGAAACCTCTGAAATCCCGCTCGACGATGAAGGCGGTGATGCCACGCGAGCCGGCCTCGACATCGGTCTTCGCATAGACGACGAGACAGTCGGCATCGGGGCCGTTGGTGATCCACATCTTGGTGCCGTTGAGAACGTATCCGTCGTTGCGCCTGCGGGCGGCGAGACGCATCGAGACGACATCGGACCCGGCCTCGGCCTCGCTCATCGCCAGGGCTCCGACGGTCTCTCCGGAGACGAGACCCGGCAGGTAGCGCTCCTTCTGTCCAGGTGTGCCGTGCCGACGGATCTGGTTGACACAGAGATTGGAGTGGGCGCCGTAGGAAAGTGCGACGGACGCCGAGGCCCGGGAGAGTTCCTCGAGGGCAACGACGTGGGCGAGATAACCCATGTCGGCACCGCCCCACTCTTCTTCCACGGTGATTCCGAGCAGCCCCAGTTCGCCCATCTCGCGCCACAGAGTGCGGGGAAATCCCCCGGCGCTGTCAAAGGCCGCGGCACCGGGTGCAACACGCTCGCGGGCAAAGCGTCCGACGGTCTCCCGCAGGCTCTCGACGTCTTCGGGCAGGCCGAAACTCAGTCCGGGTTCGTACATGGACGTTTCGCAGCGCCCTGAGCATCGACGTAGCCGTGCTCGATCATCCAGTCACGCATGACGAACTTCTGTGGCTTGCCGGTGACGGTCATCGGCAGAGCCTCGACGATGCGGACGTGGCGCGGCACCTTGAAATGCGCGATCTGGTCGGTGCAGAAGTCGATCACGTCATCGCCCCGAAGATCTGCATCCACTTCGGGAACCACCCAGGCGCAGACCTGCTCACCGTAGCGGGTGTCGGGAATACCGAATACCTGGGCCTGGCTGATGGACGGATGGCGGTGGAGGAACTCTTCGATCTCGCGGGGATAGATGTTCTCGCCACCACGTATGATCATGTCCTTGACCCGCCCAACGATGGCACAGAACCCCTCATCGTCGAGGGTGGCGAGATCACCGGTGTGCATCCAGCCGTCGACGATGGCCTCCTTCGTCCTGGCGTCATCATTCCAGTAGCCTTTCATCACCGCATAGCCGCGGGTCAGAAGTTCTCCTTTCTCTCCCACGGCAACGGTCTCGCCTGCCTCATCGACAATTCTTGCTTCAACGTGAGGGTGAACGCGCCCGACGGTGGCGACACGCTTTTCCAGAGGATCGAAGACATGACTCTGGAATGACACCGGGGACGTTTCGGTCATGCCGTAGCAGATCGTGATGTCGGGCATGTTCATCTCATCGATCACGCGACGCATGACCTCGATGGGGCAGGAAGCGCCTGCCATGATCCCCGTACGCATGGCGGAAAGGTCATAAGCGCCGCGGGCCAGTTCGTCGAGCATGGCGATGAACATCGTGGGAACCCCGTAAAGGGCCGTGCAGCGCTCGCGTGACACGGCCTCGAGCGTCTCGACGGCGTCGAATCCCTCTCCGGGAAAGACCATGGCAGATCCCTGGACGACACAGCCGAGTACGCCCATCACCATGCCGAAGCAGTGATAGAGCGGTACCGGAATGCAGAGCCGGTCATGCTCGGTGAACTTGATCCGGTCCGTGACGAAGCGTGCGTTGTTGACGATGTTGCTGTGGGTGAGCGTGGCGCCTTTCGGGGCTCCCGTGGTCCCGGACGTGAACTGGATGTTGATGGGATCGGAAGGGTCCAGAGACCGCGTCAGCCTGTCGAGGTCAAGGATTCCGGAAGGACTCGCCCGATCGGACACGTCGGCAAAGCGCAAGATACCCGGTCCGGGATCCTCGCTCATCGCAATGATCACCTTCAGGTGCGGAAGTCTTGCCGACACCAGGGATCCCGGTTGGCAGTGGACAAGCTCCGGAGCAAGTGTCCGCGTCATCCCAAGATAGTCGGACGACTTGAAACTCGCAGCCGTGACCAGTGCCTTGCATGCCACCTTGTTGAGCGCGAACTCCAGTTCCGCGAGACGGTAGGCGGGATTGATGTTGACGAGAATGGCGCCGATCCGTGCCGTGGCAAACTGAGTGAGCACCCATTCGAGCCGGTTGGGCGACCAGATGCCGACACGATCACCCTTTCCGATACTGAGAGCGAGCAGGCCGGCAGCCAACCGGTCGATCTGACGGGCAAACTCGCTGTAGCTCAGAACACGGCGCTCGCCTGCCAGCACGACCGCGTCGCGAGAGCCGTGACGCATGACGATATCGGCCAGCGTGTCCGGAATGGTGGCGCGACGCAGTGGCAGACTGCGCTCTCCCGCCACGATCGACAGGCCATCTCTCGGAACGGTCATCGTTCCATCATCGGGACGCACGGGGAAGCTGGCAAGTACGTTGGCCTGGCTATCCTTCAGGATGGACACGTCCTTCTCCGTCGCTAGAGGGATTTCCAGTCGGCGTGCTGCTCGAATGCATGCGCTGCCCGGTAGATCGTCGCCTCGCGATAGGGAGCGGCAACAAGCATCATCCCGACTGGAAGACCGTCAACGAGGCCGCAGGGAACCGACATCGCGGGAAGCCCTGCGTTGAACGGACAGGTGTTGCCCACCATCTCGAACGCTCGCTGGACAGTCAGTTCGAGCGGACAGTCGACAGGGGGTATGGGTTGCGCCTTCATCGGCACGGTGGGCAGGAGCAGGAGGTCAACGTCCTCCAGGGCCGCGAGATAGCATTCCTCGACGTGTCTCATCAGATTCTGCGCCTTGCCGTAGAAGCGACCGCGGTAAACCTCCTGGAAATACTCTCCGAGAAACATGCAGACCTTGAGGGAATCGGACAGCTCGTCGGCACGATGGCGCCAGGCAGCGACACGGTCGATCATTGACGGCAGGAAGAGTCCGCGGCAATTGGTTCCGAACGCGTTGCCGTGCATCATCATGTCCTGAAGCCCCTCGACGGCAATGGCGGTCCACAGGTCAGGCGCCACGAGATGCTCTTCGATCGAGATTTCCCGAATGTTCGCGCCAAGCGCGCCAAACCGTTCGGCTGCATCACGAACTTTCCGGTCGACCTCCGGCTCGCTTTCGGGACGCTCGAACCCCTCGCGCAGGATGCCGATCGAAATGCCGGGACAACCACCTCCGAGCGCCTTCGTATAGGGCTCTCCCTCGACTCCGCTCTGGCGGGGATCAAGGCCATCGGGCCCGGCCAGGATCTCGAGAAAGAGGGCATTGTCGGCGACGTTGCCCGTCACCGGTCCGACATGATCGATGGTCCGCTCGATCGGCATGATCCCGGTATAGGGAACGAGGCCGTGGGTGGGCTTCATGCCGTAGACGCCACACATGGATGACGGAATCCGGATCGACCCCCCCTGGTCGCAGGCGACTGCCATGTCGGCTTCCCCGGCCGCCACCAGCGCCGCAGACCCACTCGACGAACCACCCGCCATGTAGCCGTGTTTCCAGGGATTGTGCACGGGCCCCTGAGCGCCGGTATGGGAGCCTCCGGAGAGACAGAAGTTCTCGCAATGGGCCTTGCCGACGATGATGCCGCCTGCGTCAAGAATACGGGTGACCACCGTTGCATCGATTTCCGGCGTGTAACCTTCCATGATCGATGACCCGTTCATCATGGGCACGCCCGCCAGGCAGACATTGTCCTTGAGCACGATTCGCCTGTCGCTCAACGGACCGTGCACAGCGCCCCGGACATCCGTCCTGTAGTACCAGGCGTTGAGCGGGTTGTCCGACCGCGCAGGTCGGTACCCGGGAGCACGTGGATAGAGGACCTCGGGAAGGTTGTCAGCCATGGCATCGAGTCTGCCGTAGGCCTTGAAGTAGGGTTCCATGACGTCGCGGAAGGCGAGAAGTTCGTCGTCTTCCAGACGCATGCGGAATCGTTCCGCCATGCTCTGCATCTGTGAGAGAACGGGACGCTTGATCGTCATGACATCTTCCGATGGTGGGTGGAGTCCAGCAGCTTCCGGTGGAGGTCCTTGCGCGGAATCGTTGTTCGCCGGGGGCCGCAGAGGCGCCCCGGCCGGGAACCCGGCGGCCAGACCGAGATGGCGACTGATCCTGGATTGGTCGGCGAGGTCGCGGGGTGTGAGTTCGCTGTCAATCCGCCCCCGTTCGAGAACCACGACGCGATCGGCAAGGCGCGCGACAAAGTCGACATTCTGCTCGACCAGAAGGATCGAGAGCCTCTGTTCCGTGCGGAGTGCGCTCAGGACGTCCGCCAACTCGTCGATGACCGAGGGCTGAATACCTTCGGTCGGCTCATCGAGAAGCAGGAGTTCGGGCTGACCCATGAGACAGCGGGCAAGCGCCAGTTGCTGCTGCTCACCACCCGAGAGTGTCGCGCCGTCACGCTCGAGCAGATCTGCAATTCGGGGGAAGTTGCCGAGAACGGAGCGCAGCGTGGAGGCTTCGTCATGAGGGCTGTGACCCTGCCAGCCGAAACGCAGATTGTCGCGCACCGAAAGGCCCGGAACGATGCCGCGGCCCTGAGGCACGTAACCGATACCGGCTTTCACCCGACCGCTGGTGACCAGACGCGTGATGTCGGAGTCGAAGAACCGGACAGTCCCCCTGGTCGCCGGCAGGGCGCCGATGAGAACCTTGAGAAGAGTTGACTTCCCCATGCCGTTGTGACCCAGGACACCGACGATTTCGGCATCGTCAACGCCGAGTGAGATGTCATGGAGAACTGTGATGCGTCCATAACCGCCAGCGAGACCGTTCGCTTCAAGACAGCGTGACATCGCACCCCGTCCTTCACGCCTTCCGGCCGAGATAGATGTCACGCACCGTCGGATCGGACATCACGCGCTCCATCTCGTCTTCCAGGAGAACACGGCCCTGGTGAAAGACCGTGATCCGCGAAGCAATCGACCGGACGAACTTCATGTCGTGTTCCACGATGATCATCGCGGCGGTCTCGTTGATCTCGCCCAGGATCTCCCCGATGCGCACCATGTCCTCGGCAGACATGCCGGCGGCCGGCTCGTCGAGCAAGACCAGCCACGGATCACCGGTCATCACGAGACCGAGTTCCACCTGCTGGCGCTCCCCATGGGCGAGGTGCGCAAGGATCTGATGCGACATCGACCCGAGGGAGAGACGGGCAATGATTTCGTCTGTCCGGCGCTCGGCACCATCGCTGTGACGATGGTGCCGGCTGGCTGCGAGCCAGATGTTCTCGTGGACGGTCAGCCCGTCCATGACACTGGGAACCTGGGTCTTGATGCCGATACCGAGCGATGCAATTCGGTGTACCGGCCAGCCGGTTGTCTCATCGCCGCGCATGAAGATGTGTCCTTCACTCGGTCTGGTGAGACCCGTCAGGCAGTTGAAGAACGTGCTCTTTCCCGCACCGTTGGGTCCGATCAGGCAGCGGAGCTCACGTTCGCGAAGCACGAAATCCACATTGTCCAGGGCCACGACACCGCCAAAGTGCCTGGAAAGCCCCGAGGTCTCGAGAACGACGTCAGGCAAGATTGCGTCTCCGCCGTTGCGTCCGCCTGGCAGGCAAGCGCTGCCACGCAGCAATCCAGAGACCCTCCAGCGCCGGAACGAGGCCCCGGGGGAGGAAGAGGACGACAAGGATCAGAATGAGGCCCATCACCAGCGTGTTGTCGATGAGGGACTGCTGGCCGAGCAGGAACTTGAGGTAACCCATGGACGCTGCGCCCAGAACCGGTCCCAGGCGCGTACCGAAACCGCCGACGATGCACCAGATGATGATTTCCGCCGACTGGGTGAGCCCGAACAGTCTGGGTGTCACGATTTCACCCCAGTTCGCATAGAGCGCTCCGGCCAGTGCGGCGACCGCCGCGCCAATCGTGAACAGCAGAGTCTTGCGCGCCCGGACGTCATAACCCAGCAGCGACATTCGGGTTTCGTTTTCACGAATGCCGACGGCAACCCTGCCGAAACCGGAACGCAGCAGGAGCGTTACAAGGGCGAACACGAGAACCAGGCTCGCAGCACAAACGTAGTAGAGCGCGTCGCCCCAGATGTAGGCTGATGGGTTGCCTGGAACATGCAATGTCGGAAAGCCGGGGATACCGTTGAAACCCCCGAGTCGCGCGTTGCCGATGACATAGGCGTCACCCGCGGTGGACGACATGAAACGGTAGAGAATCAGGGTGACGACCAGCGTGATGATGGCAAGATAGACGTCGCCGAGGCGACCGTAGAACATCATCGCGCCGAGGGCGGCAGCGAAGGCAGCCGTTGCTGCAACCGCCGCAATCAGGGCGATCGTGCTCTCGCCGACGTTGAGGGCTCCGATCGCGTATCCATAGGCGCCCAGTCCGAAGAAGGCTGCCTGGCCGAAGCACAGGATTCCCCCGTAGCCCCAGACCAGCCCCAGACTCAGTGCGAGCATCGCGTAGATCGCGAGCACGGTGAGCGTGTAGGTGTCGATGACCTGGGGGAGGACGAGCGTGACCGGGATCGCCACCGCCGCCATCACGGCGATCTCCCGTCCGATGGATCCCTTCACGATGATCGTGCTCTGAAGAAGCGCCCGGTGATTCCCCGGGGGAGCATTCGCAACAGGATGACAGCGGCCACGAGCAGGGCAACCTCGCCTATGACCGGCGAGATCGTGAACGTGAACAACTGGTTGACGACGCCGAAGAACGTGGCGCTGCTCATCAGGCCGGCCAGCAGCTGGGGGCCGCCGGCGATGACCGTGATGAAAGCCTTGGCGATGTAGGCGGCACCGGAACCGGGAACGAGACCGACCAGCGGCGCCAGGACCGCTCCGGCCAGCCCGGACAGCGCTGAGCCCACCGCGAATGTCGCCATGTAGATCAGTTCGGGTTCATGTCCGAGCACTGCGGCGATGTCGGAGCGGGCCATGGTGCCACGGGCGATCAGACCCAGGCGGGTGAACTTCAGGACGAAGGCCATGGCGGTGAGAAGCAGGACCGCAACCAGGATGATGAAGAAACTGTAACCGCTGATCCTGTAGTCACCGACCGCGAATCCCGGTATCGGCGTCGAGATTCCGGTTGTCGTGTTGCCGAAGATCACGGTCGCCAGACCAATGAAGAACAGGCTCAGTCCCCAGGTGGCGAGCATGGTGTCGACAAGACGGCCATAGAGATGGCGAATGATCAGTCGTTCGACGACAACTCCGATCAGGGCCACGGCGAGAGGTGCGATGATCACCATGGCTACGAAGACATCGACGCCGAGATTGACGGCGGTGATGGTAATGTAGCCGCCGAGCATCATGAACTCGCCGTGCGCAAGGTTGATGACCCGCATCATGCCGAAGACGACTGCGAGGCCGGCGCTGATCAGGACCAGCGACGCCACCGCGTAAAGAAACTCGACGGCCATGACCGCAATCAGGTCCACAGCACCTCCAGCCGGACGGGATCAGGCAGCGTCGGCGGCAATCCTGATCCTGGCCGCGTTTCAGATCCGGATTTCGTACTGTGTGTTGTCGTCCGGGTTGGCTCCGAGATCGCAGACCGCCTGGGTGTCGACCGGCGGCCTCTGCGGCAACGTCTCGACGACCGTCATGCCCTGATTCTCCAGGATCATGAGATGGACATCGAGCTTCGCATGGTGGGTTTGCGGATCGACCGTGACGGTGCCCCCGGGTCCCTCGATCGAGATGCCTTCTTCCAGAGCTCTGATCACGTCGTCGCGGTCGGTGCTGCCGGCCCTGCGAACAGCCTCCGCCCAGGTCAGGACACCCTGGTAGTTCGAGACCGCGATCTCGTGGATCGCCGAGGTGTCGCCGTAGGATTCTGCCCACTTCGCCTTGAAGTCGTTGTTGGCAGGAGTGTCGAGTTCCTGGGAGTAATGGTATGCGACCATGATCCCGTTGCCCTCATCCGCCGTCAGCACCTTGTGCTCGTTGCCCACGCCCAGGGAGGTCGACGCCAGAGGGATTCGCTCGTTCATCCCGGCTGCGGCCCACTGACGGAAGAACGAGAGGTGTGCGCCACCGACCAGGGGAGCGATGACGAGGTCGGGATCAATCGACTGGATCCTTGCGATCGTGGAGCCGAATTCCGAGACTTCCAGAGGGAAGAAGTCCGCGGCAACGGTTTCGCCACCGTTGTCGGCAACGTATTTCTGGATCCACTTCGCGGTGATCTGCCCGTAATTGTAGTCTGCGGCGAGGATGTGGATCCTCTTGCCGGAACGTTCCATCGCGAATGGCACCAGTGCCTCGACCTGCTGTGCCGGGGTCACGCCATTGATGAAGATGTTGCGGTCACAGACGCCACCCTCGTAGAGCACGTTGTAGAAGTAGAGCACACCGGCCTTGCGCAGGGTCTGCCTGATCGCCTCGCGTGATGCCGAAAGAATCCCGCCATGGACAACGTCGACGTCGTCATTGCGGACCAGCAACTGCGCGTACTGGGAGTAGAGCGCCATGTCCGACTGGGTATCGTAGCTGACGACCTCCACCTCCTTGCCGTTGAGACCACCCGAGGCATTGATTTCCTGCACGGCAAGGCGCAGGGCCATGTCCATGGGCTTGCCGTAGGCATCGAAAATCCCGGACGTGTCGAGGACCGAACCGAGCCGGATCGTGTCCGACGCCCGGCCCACGACCGGAAACAGGGTTGCGGCAGCGCCCGCCGCGGCGATGAAGTGACGTCTGTTCATGATCATGACTTTCTCCCTTTTGAGTTGGCAGGTTGCGTGTCCTCGTCTCCGGTGCGCTGGCGCAGGCGACTGGCGTAGTCCGCAACGCGGCCCGCCAGGTTGGCGTCAAGATCGAGACCAATGTCCTCGCCCATCTGTTTCATGGCCGGCAGGCGGACCGCCATGGACAGAATCTGGTCCATGGCGGCACCGAACGCGCTGTCGATTCCACCGCCTCCTGCTGATGGTGCCTGCGGGGTTCCGAGGCCGGATAGCTGGTGGATCCGAATCGAATCGATCTTTTCGACGGGTTTCATCATCTGCGTCATGATGTCCGGCAGACGATCGAGACGATGTTCCTCGATTCGTTTGGCAATCACTGCCTCGCTCATGGTGTTGTCGGCGGCGATAAGCGCCGTACGCCCTTCCGCTTCCGCCATGAGGCGTGTCTTTTCTGCCAATGCCGCGGCTTCGGTCGCGCTGGCCTCGGCCTTGGCCTTGGCGATGAGGCTTTGCATCCTGGAATGGGTCAGTGCCTGCTCGACCGCTGCCTCCTTCTCGGCCCTGATCGTCGCAAGTCGCTTTTCCCGGTCGGCGACCGCCGCTTCCCGGTCGGTCTGAACCGCCTCGCTCGCGAGCACCACCCGGGATCGGGATTCCTCCTCGCTGGCCCGCACATCCGCCTCTTCGGCGCGGCGGGCGGCGAGCTGCATCGCATGCTCGATCTTGGTCTCCTCAAGGGCGAGGATGGCCACCATTTCCCGCGCGCGAAGGTCCTGGTCATTGCCGATTCTCGCGGCAGCGATGTCCCGGTCCTTCTCCAGGTCCGCAGCTTCGGCCTTGCGGGAGGACTCCGCCCTTGCCATCGCCGAAACCGCCTCCGCCTCCGCTTCGAGGCGAGCAAGGTGTTCGCGTTGGGCGATCACCGCCTCTTTCTCCTCGCGTTCGACCGCGAGGCGCTTCTGGGCACATTCAAGCCTGCTTTGCTGGACCGCAATCTCGGCCGCAGTCTCGATGCGGACCCTCTCCTTGCGATTTTCGGCGACGAGATCGGCGAGCCTGCGCAGGCCTTCGGCATTGAAGGCGTTGTTGTCGTCAGCACTGACAAGATTGCCCTGGTCGACGCGCAGGAGCGCAACGGAGATCAGGGCAAGTCCGAGTTGTTCGGCGTGCTGGCGGACCGCTTCGCCGACCTCGCGGGTGTAGCCGGTCCGGTCCGCGTGAATTTCGGCGAGGGTGCGGGACGCCGCAGCATCCTGCATGGCGTTGATGAGTTGACCCTCGACAAGGGTCTGGACGGCCTCTCCACCGCGCGTGATGGCACGTCCGAGCGACTGTGCTGCGGTGGCCACGCCCTCGGAGGTTGGCATGACGCGCATCTCGAACTGCACCTCGACGTCGGCCCGCAGGAAATCTCCCGTCAAGAGGGCCTGCTCTCCCCGACATGACAGCGGGAGCGACAGAGCACTCATCGAGACCTTCTGGATCTGGTGAATGATGGGGAGCGCAAGGCATCCGCCATCAATGACGACTTTCCGTCCGCCCAGTCCGGTGCGCACAAACGCGGTATCGCGATTGGCCTTGGCGTAGAACCGGTGAAGGAACCAGATGACCGCGAGAGCGGTGGTCGTGATGGCGACAAGTATCAGGAACCAGACCAACCCATCCTCTCCCCGCTGCATGGGGTATCCCCTGCAGTCGATCAGACGACGGTCAGCTTACCGGACAGTTATTTTCCATTTCAAATAAAAATGTCAGGCGATCCTGGCAATGACATTAAAAACCAGTCCGTCCGCGCGGGCGAGAAAGGTCGGTGCCGGGTTGTGACAATTCGACACATAGCAACCGTGCCTGGCACTGCGATACGCCAGCGGCCTTCCCGGCTGTCCACCGGGGCGCCGCCACCTCTCGTCATCCCCCTCCAGGAGGCAGGCCAGAAAATGCAGTCCCTCGTAGGTCGATTGCCCGAGTGCGTTCAGCATCGGAGCGCGGTGGCCATGGAAGCTGTGATAGCGTTCGCGAAAACGGGCATTGTTTTCGTTGCCCAGGGAACCGAAATAGGACGATGAACAATAGAGGCGCTTGAGGTTGCTGGCCCCGCTGGCCAAGAGTCCGTTCTCCTCGATGGCGCAGGAGAGCCGGATCATCTTCCGGTCGAGTTCCATGGCACCGAAGATCCTGTTGAAGTCCACGGCGTCCTGACCCACCAGCGATACCAGCACGGCGTCCGCGCCCGAACCCGCGATCATCTCGACTTCCCGTGCGAGATTGCTCGATGCGAAGGGGATGTAGCGCTCACAGGCCAGTTTCGCACCCATGGCTGCCAGCCGTGCCTTTGCATAGCGATGGGAGGCCCGGGGCCACACGTAGTCGTTGCCGATCAGGGCCCAGTTCTCAAGTCGTCGGCTTTCGTGAAGCCAGGTGATTGCCGGTCCGAGTTGCTGCGGAGGCGTATCGCCGATCGCGAACACGCCCACCCCGTTCTCGCCGCCCTCGTAGAGAGGCGTATAGACATAGGGAATCTGCCCTTTCACGATCCTGGTCAGCCGCTGGCGCACGGAACTGATGTGCATGCCGACGATGGCATCGAGCGCGTGGTTCGCCATCATTGCGTCAACGATGTGTTCGGCCGGGGTCGGCGCTTCTTCCGCCGAATCGATGACGACCAGTTCAACCTCCTGCCTGCCAATTCCATCTTTCCTGTTGAGTTCGCTGACGGCGACCTCGGCGCTGGCGATCGACGAAGGGCCCCATAGTCCGGCTGCTCCGCATCGCGGCACCAGGAGACCGACCCGGAATGCCGGCGAGGAACGGTGGAGGGGAGAGGTGTCCCACAACCACTCCGGACCGGCGCGGCGCGGCACCGTCAGGTATCCGGATGGAAGAACCCGACCTGCCATCGAATCCCGTCGGGGTGGCAGCGATATCATGATCAGACCAGGGAACGCAGGGCTTCGCGCAGAACCTGCGCACTTTCCTCGCCGAGGCGTTCGACAATGTCCCGGTCCTGTTCCTCGGCATGGCACCTGACCTTGGCTACGAGGTCCGTCCCAGCATCGGTGAGGACCAGGTGAACACGCCTTTGGTCTTCCGCCGAGAGGGTCCGCTGTACCAGGCCATTCGACACCATGCGGTCGACCAGCTTGGTCAATGTCGGCGGATTCATCAGCACGATGTCTGCAAGGTCCCCCATCGTAAATCCGTCGTGCGAACTCAGCGTTTCCAGGACTCGCCAGGATTCCACCTGCAAGCCGAGGGATTTCAACCTGTCATTGAGTCGTGCATGGAGAGTCCGGTGGGCTGCCGCAAGGTCGTGAAACAGGTACTGGTTCATGGCAGAAGGCTTTCGACCGGCCATGCTGTGTGGTCCTCCGGCTGATTGGACACGTGATGGGCGCCACCCGATTCACCAGGTTAGAATTCACATGTTCCGGACATGATGTATTGGCCTGTCCTCAAGGTCCATAGACTACCCTCAAGGCTGGTGCCGACGCCATGGCGCACTCTTCCGGCTGCCGGAAAGTCCGTGAAGCACGCGCATACACGCGTGCCGGGCGAGACGGTCGGCATCTCCCTTCGGGACAGCCTGACAACCGGATGCCGAGGTCGAAAAAGCCCGTGGCGATGGCGTCGACCTCGCCGACGAGATCGCTGTACCTCAGTCGATGACCGTCATGGCGCATATTGCCGGGCCATCTCGTGCAGCAGGGCCGGAATGGTCACATGCCGAAGCGGCGGATGAGAGTTACCCACCACATGGGAGAGCTTGTCCGCCACGGCCGACATGGCATCACAATTGCGCGGCATTCCGGAACTTGCAAGCCGGGCGGACCGATTGAACCGGCGGCGGAACTGCCGATAGTGTGAGCCATGATGGTGCATGACCGTGACATGCCACAGAACCGGATGGCGCCCATGACCTTCGTCCTGTTCCGGTCATGACGGTCGGGAACGGCGACATCCGCTTCCGGATCAGCGATATCCAGCTCGATGACCGGTTGGTGGTGCGGCGCAGCGCCGAGGTCGAACACGAGATGGCAGTGGCCATCTACGACCTCCTGGAGTCCAATCACTTCGAGCCGGAGGGTCTGCCACCTGGACCCTATCGCGTGTGTCTTGCGGTCAGGGACGGCCGCAGCCTGGTGTTCGGAATTGGTGACGAGAAGGACCGGCCCCTTGGAGAAGTCACCATGCCGATCAAGTCCTTTCGGCGGATCGTGAAGGACTATTTCACGGTGTGCGAGAGCTATTTCGAGGCGATCAAGAGTGCGCCTCCATCGCGTATCGAAGCGCTCGACATGGGGCGCCGCAGTCTCCACGACGAGGGCGCAACACTGCTGCGCGAAACCCTCGACAAGCGCGTGACGATCGACATGGAGACTTCGAGACGGCTCTTCACCCTGCTCTGCGTGCTTCATATCCGGAGCTGACGGCATGGCCGATATGCCGGGTGCCGTGCTCTTCGCATGCAACTACAATGCCGTGCGGTCCCCCATGGCCGAAGGACTCATGAAAAGCCTCTATGGTCACAACATCTTCATCGATTCGGTCGGCGTGCGCCCGACCGGGGACGCCAATCCCTTCATGATCGAGGTCATGGCGGAAATCGGCATCGACATGTCCGGCCACCGGCCCAAGACCTTTGACGACATCGATGACGGCGCCGAGAGTTTCGATCTGGTGGTCACCATGTCGCCCGAGGCGCAGCACCGTGCTGTCGAACTCACCCGCTATGCCGCACTCGACGTGGAGTACTGGATGACATTCGATCCGGTTGCCATCGAGGGCAACAGGGACATGATCCTCGATGCCTTCCGGGGCGTGCGCGACCACATACGACAGCGCATCGACGAGCGCTTTCCCCCGACCTCGCTGTCGGCCATCTGAAGACATGACAACATCGACCAAGCGTCCTGACATGCCCTTCATTCTTGCCTCGGCATCGCCGCGCCGCCTTGAGCTCCTGGCACAGATCGGTGTGGTTCCAGACGAGACCGTACCGGCCGATATCCCGGAGGCGCCGCGCAGGGGAGAACTGCCGCGGCAGCTGGCGGCCCGCCTTTCCCGGGAGAAGGCTCTCGCCGTCGCCCGTCTGCGTCCCGGCGCCGCAATCCTCGCCGCCGATACAGTGGTGGCCTGCGGCCGGCGCATCCTGCCCAAACCGGCGGACGCCGAGGAGGCTCGGCTGTGTCTCGAGCGGCTGTCCGGTCGCAGTCACATGGTGTACGGCGGAATTTGTCTCTTCGTCTCCGGCGCTACACGTTCACGCCTTGTCGTCACCCGCGTCGCCTTCAAGCGTCTGTCGGCTGACGAAATCGATTCCTATCTCGCCGGCGGTGACTGGCATGGCAAGGCCGGAGCCTACGCCATTCAGGGAAGGGCGGCGGCTTTCGTGCGGCGGCTGAACGGCTCCTACAGCAATGTGGTCGGACTCGGCCTCTACGAGACAGCGGGGCTGCTGGCCGGCCATGGCCTGGCGCCCGCGTCATGACCGACCGGCGATGTCCCGCGTGCGGCAGGCCGACGAACGCGCGCCATGCCCCGTTCTGCTCCCGGCGCTGCAGCATGAAGGACCTGGCGCACTGGATCGGCGCTGCGCCGCCCTACGTGATTGAAGGCGAGCCGGCGGACCTCTTGTCCACAGACACCAATGATGCGGAACCCCCCGAGGCGGACGGGTGATCGTGATGGACAATGCCCGGTGAATTCTCTAAGAAGACGCCCCCGAAGGTGCCCAGGTAGCTCAGTTGGTAGAGCACATGACTGAAAATCATGGTGTCGGTGGTTCGATTCCGCCCCTGGGCACCACCTGATCAGTCACTCCCCCTCGTCCGCGCGTGATGCGCCGTGAACCCGGCTATCATCGGGCCGAGTTCGCCTTCAAGATCATGGCCCATGCCGGGGATCTCGATGATGACGCAACCAGGAATGTTGGCCGCGGTATCGCGCCCGTGTTCGATCGACAACAATGTGTCATCGGTGCCATGGATGACCAGGCTTGGGACGCCAATCGTCCGCAGGCGCTCGACCCGTGAGCCGTCCTGGCGCACGGCAAGGTACTGGCGCAGAACCCCCGAAGGGGTGTAGCAGCGGTCGAACGCCCGGCCGATAAGGTCCGCTCTCTCACTCTCGTCGAAGGGATACCCCGGACTCCCCCAGACCCGGTCGCAGGCGAGCGTGAAGTCAATGACCGAGTCGCGGTCATCGGGATCGTCGGGGGAAGCGAGCAGCAGGCGCTGCACCTCGGGCGCCATTGACGGAAGTTCCGGATTGCCGGACGAGGACATGACCGAGGTCATGGTGATCACCCTCTCGGGATGCGTGACGGCCATGGTCTGCACGATCATGCCGCCCATTGAAACGCCGAAGATGTGGGCACGGGCAACGTCAAAATGATCAAGGACACCGACATGGTCGGCGACGATGTCCCCGATGGAGTAGGGCGCCTCGACGGGCAGGCCTTCGGCCTCGCGGCGAAGGGCTTCGTCCGCAGGCATCGTTTCGAGGTCATCGAACTTCTGCGACAGTCCGGCGTCACGGTTGTCGGGAACAATGACGCGCATGCCCTGGCCCACGAAACAGCCGATCATCGCGGCGGGCCAGTGAATGATCTGGGATCCAAGGCCTCTGACGAGCAGAATGGGCGTTCCGTCGGGATCTCCGTGACATTCGACGTAGATTCCGTTTCCATTGGCGTCAATGATCGGCAATGACTGGTCCCTCCGGACGAACAGGAGATGTGCGTATGTACCGCCTCTATGGCAAACCCTTCACCATGTCCATGGTCCCCGAAGGCACGCTCGACGAGATTGGCGTTCCTTTCGAGACGGTGACGCTTCCCGACGGACGCTCAACGGATCCGGCGTATCTCGAACTTCGTCCTGACGGCCTGGTTCCGACTTTCGTCGACGGCGACCTCGTCATCTACGAGGGCTCCGCCATCGCCATGCACCTTGCCGACAGGCACGAGGAGGCGGGCCTTGCCCCGTCGCCGGGGAGTCGGGAGCGGGCATGGTGGTACCAGTGGATGGTCTGGCTGGGCTCCGTGGTTCACCCGACGGTGGCCAACGAGTACCATGCGGACTGGTACACGACGGCACCGGACGGCATCGATGGCGTGCGCCAGGCGGCGCGGCGCAACGCCGATGACCTGTGGCGGCAGATTGATGCCAGCGTGGCCGGCCGGACATGGCTGGTCGGGGAACGCTTCTCGACAGCCGACATCCTTCTTCTCGTCCAGGCCACGATGCACTGGGACTGTCACGTCATGATCGCCCGCGAGAAGCACGTCGGCGCCATCGTCAGGCGTATCCAGTCACGTCCGGCCATGGCGGCACTCCTTGAGCGCCACGGGGTCGAGCCCTTCGCGGCAGCCTGAACCCGAGAGGCCGGCGCCACAACTCACCGGGGAACGAGATCGCGGATTGCCCGGATGTGATCGGGCGTGGTGGCGCAGCAGCCGCCGACGATGCGTGCACCGGCGTCAAGCCAGCCTTGTGCGTGGGCGGCAAGGCGTTCGGGGGAGCAGCTTGTGGTGTCGAGGCTGTGAAAGTGGCCCCCTGCAGCGACGTTCTCGTCGGAAAACTCGTACCCGATGTTGGGATAGGCCCCGACGGGTCCGTCGAACGCTTTCAGCAAACCGGGGAGCGAGGCGTCAATCTCTTCGGGCAACGAACACATGAGCAGGATCGCGCAGACATCGCGGTTGCCGAGTTCCGCGACGAGGTCGGAAAAGTTCTCGCCATGCTGCATGGTGCCGTTCATGGTCACGTGACGCAGGCCCAGCATCACCGGCAGTCCGGTGCTGCTGACGGCATCCACGGCATTGACGCAGTCTTCGATCCAGCCGACATACTCGACAAGGATCAGGTCCACGCCGGCGGCCGCAAGATGGCGTGCCTGCATGGCGAATTCCCGGGGCAGGTCATCGCGGTCAACCGGAACCCCGGGCATGCCGCCGTGGGGTGGAGCCATGCCGCCGGCAACCCAGGCGCCGGGGCTGAGCCGGTCCCGCGCCTCGACCGCGATATCACCGGCGAGGCGCGTGTAGACCTCCGCTTTGTCCTCGAGACCCACCAGTCCCAGCTTGACGGTATTGGTCCAGAAGCTGTTCGTGATGATGATGTCGCATCCGATGGCAAGATAGTCCTCGTGCACAGCGCGCACGATGTCGGGTGCGTCCCGCATGGCCGTCGCCGACCATGAGCCGAGCACGCCAGAACTGCTGACCCCGTATGAGAGATAGACGCCGCGCCGCTGGAGCTCCGAGCCCGTGGCTCCGTCCATCACCAGGGGAGGCCCCTCAAGGAGCCTCGAAACGATGGACCTTTGGCTTGTAGCGGTAGTCTGGCTCAGGATCCGGACTCCTTGTCATCCTCGCTCGCTTGGCCTTCATCGCTGGCCTGGACTTCCTCGCCGGCCTGGACTTCCTCGCCGGCCTGGACTTCCTCGTTGGCCTGGACTTCCTCGTTGGCCTGCGCTTCCTCGTTGGCCTGCGCTTCCTCGCCGGCCTGCGCTTCCTCGCTGGCCGGGGCTTCCTCGCTGGCCGGGGCTTCCTCGTTGGCCTGGACTTCTTCGCCGGCCGGGGCTTCCTCGCCGGCGTCGGTGTCTGCATTGCGGGCCGACAGGGCCGCACCAAGAATATCACCCAGGGTGGCGCCGCTGTCCGTTGAACCATACGCCTCCATGGCCTTCTTTTCTTCCTCGATTTCCAGGGCCTTGACGGAAAGGGAGACGCGGCGGGACGCCTTGTCGATGTTGGTCACCTTGGCATCCAGCCTGTCTCCGGGCGCAAAGCGGTCCGGTCGCTGATCGCTGCGGTCGCGGGCCAGCTCGGCCTTGCGGACCATGCCCGGAACGACTCCGTTGATCAGCACCTCGACACCACCGTCCACCACCCGGGCCACCGTGCAGGTGACGACGGATCCACGCGAGATGCCACCCATGGCATCGGCATAGGGGTCGGGTTCAAGCTGTTTGATCCCGAGACTGATGCGTTCCTTGTCGACATCGACGTCGAGAACCTTGGCCTTGACCAGATCGCCCTTGTGGTACTTTGCGATCTCCTCGTCGGCGTTCTGTTGCCAGGAAAGATCGGACATGTGAACCATGCCGTCGAGGTCGCCGCCGATGTTGATGAAGAGACCGAACTCGGTGATGTTCCGCACCTCGCCCTCGACTTCGCTGCCGACCGGGTGTTCGAGCAGGAAGATCTCCCAGGGATTGCTCTGGGTCTGCTTGATGCCAAGGCTGATGCGGCGCTTGCCGGCATCCACATCAAGAATCTCGACCTCGACCTCCTGGCTGGTCGAGGCGATCTTGCCGGGATGAACGTTCTTGCGGGTCCAGCTCATTTCCGAGACGTGGACGAGGCCCTCGACACCGGGTTCAAGCTCCACGAAGGCGCCGTAGTCCGTGATGTTGGTGATGCGCCCCGTGAACCTGGTGCCGACCGGGTACTTGGCGCCCACGCCCTCCCAGGGATCCGTCTCGAGCTGCTTCATGCCCAGTGAAATGCGCTGGTTTTCCGGGTTGAAGCGAATCACCTGGACGCGCACGGTCTGGCCGATGGCGACGGCCTCCGTGGGGTGATTGATGCGCCGCCAGGACATGTCCGTCACGTGAAGCAGCCCGTCGAGTCCCCCGAGATCGACGAAGGCGCCGTAGTCAGTGATGTTCTTGACCACGCCCTCGAGCACCTGGCCTTCGGCGAGACCGGCGATCAGTTCGGCGCGCTGGTCGGCTCGCTCGTCCTCAAGAACCGAACGCCGGGACACCACGATGTTGCTGCGCCTGCGGTCCATCTTGAGGATGCGGAATTCGTGCTCCTCGCCCATGAGCGGTGTCACGTCGCGAACCGGGCGGATGTCGATCTGGCTGCCGGGGAGAAAGGCGAAGGCGCCGCCGAGATTGATGGTGAAGCCGCCCTTGACACGCTGGTAGATGTATCCCTTGACGCGGTCGCCGGTCGCAAAGGCTGCCTCGAGCTGGTTCCAGACTTCCTCGCGCTGGGCCTTTTCCCGGGAAAGAACCGTTTCGCCCTGGTTGTTCTCCAGACGCTCGACAAAGACCTCGACCTTGTCGCCGACGGCCACGGAAGGCTCGCCTCCGGCCGTGTTGAACTCGCGAAGCGGCACCCGTCCTTCGGCCTTGAGTCCGACATCGATCAGCACCAGGTCGCCCTGGATGTCGAGAACGGTTCCGCTCGTGACCGCTCCTTCGACGATGTTGACGCGTTCAAGGAACTCGTTGAAGAGATCCGCAAAGTTCTCTTCCCCTTGGGGCGTGGTGGAGGCGGGCGCGTCGGGCGCCGTGCTCGAGTCGTTCGTCATGGTGCTGTTTTTCCTTGGATTTCCGGAAGCTTGTGCGTGCGCTTCCTGTGCCTCCGTTGTGGGATTTCGCCGCGGCGAGACGGAAGCCGCCACACCGGCCGAGCCGCATGTGGCGGCGTCCATATAGCGTCAGCCGGAGCCATCTTCAACTCAAAACGGACGCGGCACCAAGGCGGTGGCGGACGATGTCGAGCGCCTTTTCCACCGCCGCCGCGGCATCAAGCGTGGTGGTGTCGATGACGACAGCGTCGTCAGCCTTGCGCAATGGCGCCCAGGCCCGTTCACTGTCGCGGCGGTCCCTTTCGGAGAGTTCCTGCAGCACGTCGCCTAAGTCGGCCGTCTCGCCCATGGAGACCAGTTCCCGGTGACGCCTTGCTGCCCGCGCCCGTACATCAGCTGTCAAGAAGAACTTCACATCGGCGTCGGGAAAGACAACGGTGCCGATGTCGCGCCCGTCGATGACCGCCCCCGGCGGCGTCCTGCCGAAGCGGCGCTGGAACTCCACCAGAGCTTCACGCACGTCGCGGTGGGCAGCGACGCGCGAGGCCGTGGAACCGATCTTCTGATCACGCAGCCCCGGACGCTCGAGATCCGCCACGACCAGACATTCCGCCCTTCGCCTGCACGCCTGCCCGTCTCCGGCATCATCACCGGCCTCGAGAACGAGGGCGGCCACGGCCCGGTAGATCATGCCGCTGTCGAGATGGCGCAGGCCTGTGCGCGCCGCCAGTTCGCGCGCGAGTGTTCCCTTGCCGGCGGCGACAGGTCCGTCGACGGCGATCACGATCACCCCGTCCATTCGCCAAACTCCGCGCCCAGCTCCTCGAGGAGACGGGTGAATCCCGGAAAACTGGTGTCCATGGCGCCGGAATCGTCGATCGCCACGCCGTCGCGCGACAGGAGTCCCATCACAAGGAAGGCCATGGCAATCCGGTGATCGAGGTCGACGGTGACGCAGCCTCCCCCCGGAGGACGGCCGGCCACGCCATGCACCACCAGCCCGGTCCTCTCCTCGTCAACCCTGACGCCATTGGCTTCAAGACCGGCGGCAGCGGAGGCGAGTCGGTCGCTTTCCTTGACCCGGAGTTCGCCGAGGCCCCGCATGACTGTGGGACCTTCGGCCGTCGCCGCAATGACTGCCAGTACAGGGTATTCGTCGATCATGGAGGGAGCCCGCTCCGCAGGCACCTCTATTCCCTTGAGAACCGTACCCTCGACGGTGATATCGGCCACGGGCTCGCCCGCCATTTCGCGGCGATCGGTGAAGGTCAGATTCGCCCCCATGTCTTTCAGGGTCTCGAAGAACCCTGTCCGTGTCGGATTGATGCCGACATGCCTGACGGTCAGCGTCGCACCGGGCAGCGCTGCGCCGAGGCCGACGAGGAAGGCGGCCGATGAAGGATCTCCCGGAACATGGACGTCCACGGGCACAAGTTCCGGATGTCCGGCAACGCTGATCGACCGCTGGCCGTTCTCGCCAGGCACGATCTCGAGGGAGGCCCCGAAGGCGCGCAACAGACGCTCGGTGTGATCGCGAAGCGGCGTCCTCTCGACCACCGTGGTGGTTCCCGGCGCATGAAGGCCCGCCAGCAGCACCGCCGACTTGACCTGCGCCGACGGCACCCGGAGTTCATGATGAAGAGGCAACAGGGGATCGCCGCCTGTCACGGCAAGGGGCAGGCGGCCACCACTGCGGCCGAGAAACCGGGCTCCCATTTCCTCCAGGGGTTCGATGACACGACCCATGGGCCGGCGCGAAAGCGACCTGTCGCCAGACAGGAACGTGGTGAAGGGGTGTCCCGCCGCAACCCCGCACAGCAGTCGCACACCGGTGCCGGCATTCCCCAGATCGAGAACATCATCAGCTTCCTTCAGTCCCGAAACGCCGCACCCGTTGATACGCCACACGCCGCACGCATCGCGTTCGACATGGGCACCCATCAGTCGCAACGCCGAAGCTGTCGCCAGGACATCCTCGCCCTCGAGCAGTCCCTCGACCGTGGTTTCGCCGACCGTCAGTGCCCCGAGAATGAGCGTCCTGTGCGAGATGGACTTGTCTCCGGGAACGCGCACGGTGCCCGTGAACGGGGGCAGGGGACGGGCGATCACTGCCCGAGTCGGGTGGTTCATGACATCTTTCTCCGGCACCCGGTATCGATGGGCTCGTGCCCATCGTCAATCCGGACCACGCCATGCGCAACCTTCCCTTTGACAGATCAGCACTGAGTCTATATCCGGCTTGCCGCCTTGAATGATCACTGCGATCGGGGATCGACACCATGCCCAAGGCCGAATGGGGCACCAAGCATAGCTGCACGGCTTGCCCGGCCAAGTTCTACGATTTCAACCGGTCTCCTCCGTACTGCCCCCAATGCGGGACGATCATCGCCCTGGAAGGTGACGATCCGCCGCCCGACGCGCCGGAGGATGACGTTGTCCGCGATGACGATGATGCTACGGATGTAACCCTCGAGACCGATGACGATGTCGAGGGCGAGGAGGATCCCGAGATCGAGGATTGACGAGATGTCGGCCTTGCACCCATGGCCGCCTGTCCATAGGTTGCAGGAAGACCGATTCCAAATTCAGGGGCCGTAGCTCAGACGGGAGAGCGCTTGAATGGCATTCAAGAGGTCAGGGGTTCGATTCCCCTCGGCTCCACCAGTTCCCCACCCAATCACCGGCCCCGCCCGGACGACATTCCCCTGAGGCCCAATTGAGGTCATCTCCTGCCCCGGCCCGGGGAATGCGGGAACCCCGCAAGTCCGGCAGCACATCGAACTGTCATCCCATCACTCCTTCACCCCGGGACGGCGCGCCTGCCTCGGGCACATGACGGAGAACGCCGTTGCCTGGCCCGACGAGGCCGTCACGAACAACGGAGTTTCGGGAGAAAGCCCTGAAGCGTTTCGACTGGCTGACGACGACGAGTTCCGGGTCAAGGAGCAGGTGCTGAATCGCCTGTGCTGCTTCGCTCGCGATCCGGCAAACCGAACGGGCGGTGCCGGCATTGACCATGATGTGTGCCGAATGGATGTAGCCGATCCCTGAGAGGCGATTTCAAGGATGCCGCAGAGCATGAATGAGGTGTCTGTGGGCATTCCCGGACTGACCCACGGACACGATCCCACGACACCCCGACGGAGCCGAATCCTCGTGTGGAAAGACCCCTGGATTTCTGTCATCATGGCTATTCCGCTTCGCACTATACCAGTGGTTCATCACTGGAAAGACCACGGGAGGTCACAGCGAGACATGAAAAAGACAATACACAAGAATGGCGCTTCTCGGCGCACCGTGCTTGGTGGTGCGGTTGGAGCCGGGGCGGCTGCCGTTGTCGGCCCTTCCCTGCTGGAAACCGGCACCGCAAGGGCGTCCGAACCGCAACGCGGCGGCACGCTGAAAATCGGTCTTGGTCACGGTTCGACGACTGATTCCCTTGATCCGGCGACGTTCGAGAACGGTTTCGTGTCGAACATGGGCATGGGCGGTCTCTTCAACTATCTCACGGCCGTCGACGAAACCAACCAGCTCGCACCCGAACTGGCCGCGGAGTGGGACGCCACGCCCGATGCCAAGACCTGGACATTCAGGATTCGCCAGGGCGTCGAGTTCCACAACGGCAAGACCGTCACGCCCGACGACATCGTCGCCAGCCTCAATTACCACCGCGGCGAGGATTCGGTCTCGGCGGTATCGAGCCTGTTCGAGCAGGTGGCGGACATGCGCGTCGATGGTGATACGGTCGTCATCGAGCTCACGGAAGGCAACGCCGACTACCCCTACATCATGAGTGACTACCATCTTGGCATTCAGCCAAGCGACGGTGAGGGGAACATTGCCGATCCACTGTCCGGCACCGGCTGTGGCAGCTATCGGATTGTCGAGTTTGAACCCGGCGTACGCGCCAGCCTCGAGCGCCATCCGAACTACTGGAAGACCGGCTACGGCTGGTTCGACGCCGTCGAGATGACGACCATCGCCGACCCGGCCTCGCGCCAGAACGCCATCATGTCGGGTCAGGTCGACGTCATCGACCGGGTTGACACCAAGACGGCTCATCTCCTGGCGCAGCATCCTGCCGTTGACCTTGTCGAGGCCACGGGCACGCTGCACTACACCCTGCCCATGCGCACGGACATGGCACCCTTTGATGACAACAATGTCCGCCTCGCTCTCAAGCATGCGATGGATCGCCAGGACATCGTCGACAAGGTCCTGCGCGGCTATGGACTGGTCGGCCAGGATTCGCCGATCACCCCGGCCAACCGCTACTTTGCCGATGACATCGAGCATGCCTCTTACGATCTCGACAAGGCGAAGTGGTATCTCAAGCAGTCCGGCCTCGACAGTCTCACGGTGGAGCTGTCGACATCCGAGGCGGCCTTCGTCGGCGCCGTCGACACGGCCGTCCTCTACAGGGAGCACGCGGCGCCGGCCGGCATCACGATCGACGTCGTGCGCGAGTCGGCCGACGGCTACTGGGCCGATGTCTGGATGAACAAGGCCTGGTGCACCTGCTACTGGGGAGGCCGTCCCACCGAAGACTGGATGTTCTCCACCGCCTATTCGGCGGATGCGCCCTGGAACGACACCTTCTGGAAACACGATCGGTTCAACGAACTGCTGATCGCGGCCCGCGCCGAGCTTGACGAGCCGTTGCGGCGCGAAATGTACCGAGAAATGCAGCAGATCGTGGCCATGGAAGGTGGAGCCATGGTGATGGCCTATGCCAACAACGTCGACGCCGCATCGACTGCGCTGTCCCACGGACCCAACATCGGCAGCAACTGGGGCCTCGACGGAGGCCGCCTGATGGAACGCTGGTGGTTCACGGACCCGACAGCCTGAGACCTTGCCTCATGGGGCGGGCGCATGAAGAGCGCCCGCCCCATGGAGATCATTGACAGTCGAATGATGCCGGCACCAGACTCCGTGGCCGGAAAACGGGACACCCTTCATGACGAGATCTGACCTCATCGCGCTCGTCGCCGCGCGTTATCCCTATCTCAAGATGTACGAGGCCGAGAGCCTCGTCGTCACGATCTTCGATGAAATCGCCCGGTCCCTGGAGTCCGGACGGCGTGTTGAACTGCGCGGTTTCGGTTCCTTCGCGGCCCGCGAGAGGCGGGCGCGGATCGGACGCAATCCGCGAACCGGCGAGAAAGTCGACGTGAAGGCCAAGCGCGCGCCCTTCTTCAAGACCGGCAAGCCCCTGCGCGACCGCCTCAACGCAAGGGGCGCGCAGGACTGAACCAGCCGCCATGCGCAATCCCCTCATGCTCGTTGTCGGGATTACTGGCGCCCTTCTTGCTCTCGCCATTGTCGTCTTCGTGCTGGCCAACCGTACGGAGATGGAGGTCTCCCTGTTCCCCTACCCGCGGATCGTGACGGCGCCCGTCTTCCTTGTCGTCCTCGTGTCCTTTGCCGCCGGGGCCCTCTTCGGCGGCCTCTTCGTATGGATGCGCGGCCATCCGTCCCGCCGGTTGTCGGGTGAGCGCAAGCGCCGCGTGAAGCATCTCGAAACAAACCTTGCCTCGGTGACCCGGGAGCGCGACGTGCTGAAGTCGGAACTCGACCGGCAGCCGCAGGACTCGCCTCCGGTGACCGTCTGAACGGACACCCGGCGATGGTCCGCTTCATCACCGGCAGTGAAGTCCATGAACTGGCGGACTACGCTGCGCTCGTCGAGGGGTTCAAGCGCTTTCACCTCGAGGACATCGACGAGGTGCGCGACATCCATCTCTCACAGCCGGGGCCGTCGGGGACCGACAACGTGTTTCTGGCCCTTCCCGCCTGGCAGCGTGACGAAGCGGTGGGAATCAAGCTCGTCACGGTGTTTCCCGACAACGAGTACACGGGCACGGGGCTGCCCTCGGTGCAGGGAGTCTATGCGCTCTTCGATGGCAAGGACGGCAAACCGCTCGCCCTCATCGACGGTATCGCGCTGACACTGCGCAAGACAGCCGCAGATTCGGCCACAGGCGCCAGCTTTCTTGCCCGCGAGGATGTCCGCAACATGCTCATGGTGGGGGCCGGCGCCATGGCGCCGCACCTCATCATGGCCATGAAGGCCGTACGCCCTTCCCTGGAAATCGCCCGCATCTGGAACCGCACACCGGAACGGGCCGAGGCCCTGGCCCGGCGTCTTGCCATCGACTCCCTCACGGTAGAGGCGACCGACGACCTCGAGGAGGCGGCGCGAAAGGCCGACGTCATCAGCTGTGCCACCATGGCCACCGAGCCCCTGATCCGTGGCGCCTGGCTCGCCAGGGGCGCCCATCTCGACCTTGTCGGAAGCTACCAGACACACATGCGCGAAAGCGACGACGACTGCGTGCGGCGCGCCAGGATCTACATGGATTCCCGCATGTTCACGCTGGATCGCGTCGGCGACATCTCGCAGCCGCTGGAGGCCGGCATCATCACCGAAGATGATGTTGCCGGCGATCTCTTCGATCTCTCGCGGGGGACGGTCGGCGGCAGGCGAAATGCGGACGACATCACGCTTTTCAAGAACTCGGGTGGCGGGCACCTCGATCTCGGCACCGCGCGCTGGTTGCTGGCGAGGGTTGCCGGAGACTGACAGGGCCGGCCTGCAGACCCGTCTTGCGCTGTTGTCCCGTGCGCCCTACAAGACACTCGTCCCACGACAACGCGGTGGAGGGTAGGGTGCAAACGGCTGACCCCAGGAAACGCCTCGTCTGTGCCATCGACACCACCTGCACGGAAAGGGCGTCGTCACTCGTCTCCTGTCTGGAGGGCCATGTCGGGGCCTTCAAGTTCGGCATGGAGTTCTTCTATGCCCACGGCGTGTCAGGTATCCAGGCGGTCGCCGGCGAAGAGGCCCGGATCTTTCTTGATCTCAAGCTGAATGACATCCCGGCGACCGTGGCCGGAGGATTGCGCGCCCTCCTGCCCCTGGCCCCTTTCATGACGACGGTCCACGCAACCGGCGGGCCCGACATGATGTGCGCCGCCATGGAGGCCGTGGCCCCGGCGGGAGATGCCCGGCCGAAGATTCTCGCCGTCACCGTGTTGACGAGCATGAATGACGATGACGTCGAGGTGACCGGCGGCCGTGGCAACGTTCGTGACCAGGTGTTGCGCCTGACCGAACTCGCCCTCGACTCAGGAGTCGACGGCGTGGTGTGTTCACCCCGCGAAGTCGCCGACGTGCGCCGCCTTTGCGGACCCGGGTTCCTTGTCGTCACCCCCGGCATCCGCCCCGGAGGCAACGGGTGTGACGACCAGAAACGCACCATGTCCCCCGGCGACGCTGTGGCCGCCGGCGCGTCCTACATTGTCGTCGGGCGCCCGATCACCCGGGCCCTGGATCCGGCCGCGGCTGCGGCACGGACCGTCGCCGACATGAGCAGGTCCTGACCCTTGGCCGTCGGCGTCAAGATCTGCGGCCTGAGGGAGCGGTCTGCCCTCGATGCGGCGGTGCGCCACGGCGCGCGCATGGTCGGATTCATCTTCTTCGACAGGAGCCCGCGGAACGTGTCCCTCGCGGACGTCGCCGCCCTGGCACGCCACGTGCCAGAAGGCATCCGGAAGGTCGGCGTCGCCGTCGATGCCGGCGATGACAGTCTTGGCGCCATGATCGCGGCAGCAGGACTCGATACCATCCAGTTTCACGGCAGCGAGGATGCCCGCCGACTCGCCCACGTCCGCGCGCGTTTCGGTGTCCGGGTGATGAAGGTCATTCGCGTGGCGACGGCCGTTGACCTGGAACCCCTGCCGTCCTTCGACTCCGTGGCCGACATGGTCATGTTCGACGCCATGCCGCCAAGGGGTGCGACGCGTCCCGGAGGCAACGCGACAGCCTTCGACTGGACGCTGCTGGCCGGCATCCGGCCACGGTCGCCGTGGATCCTCTCAGGCGGCCTCGACGCCGGCAACCTCTGCCGGGCCGTGGAGGCGAGCGGCGCCACCATGGTCGATGTGTCTTCCGGCGTCGAGACATCGCCCGGACACAAGTCTGCCTCACGCATCGCCGAGTTTATGGAGCAGGCCCGGGTTATCTGATATCCATTGTGCCAGGTTCGCGCCCGGACAGACCAACGATGACGGACAATTCCTACGCCCAGGGTCCGGATCAGGACGGCCACTTCGGCATGTTTGGCGGCCGATATGTCGCCGAAACGCTGATGCCGCTCATTCTGGACCTGAACCGGACCTGGCAGGAGGCTCGTGCCGACCCGGCGTTCTGGAACGCGTTCCACAAGCTGGGCAAGGACTTCATCGGCAGGCCCAGTCCGCTCTACTTCGCCGAAAGGCTGACCCGGCATCTTGGCGGCGCCCGCATCTACTTCAAGCGCGACGAACTCAATCACACCGGTTCCCACAAGATCAACAACACGGTCGGCCAGATGCTTCTGGCCCAACGCATGGGCAAGACCCGCATCATCGCCGAAACCGGCGCTGGCCAGCACGGCGTGGCGACGGCGACGGTGTGCGCCCGCTTCAACCTTCCCTGCGTTGTCTACATGGGCACCAAGGATGTCGAACGGCAGGCCCCCAATGTCTTTCGCATGAAGATTCTTGGCGCCGAGGTCCGTCATGTGACGTCCGGTTCCCGCAGCCTCAAGGACGCCCTCAACGAGGCCCTGCGCGATTGGGTGACCAACGTCGATTCAACCTTCTACATCATCGGCACCGTGGCCGGTCCTCACCCCTATCCGGAGCTCGTGCGCGAGTTCCAGGCGGTTATCGGACGCGAGGTGAAGGAGCAGATGATGGCCGTGGAAGGCCGCCTTCCCGACACGATTGTCGCCTGTATCGGCGGCGGATCGAACGCCATGGGCCTCTTTCATCCGTTTCTCGATGACCGGACCGTCGACATCATCGGCGTGGAGGCTGCTGGACGCGGCATCGAGAGCGGCGAGCACGCGGCATCGATCACCGGCGGCCGGCCCGGCGTCCTGCACGGCAACCGGACCTACCTCCTGCAGGACGATGACGGCCAGATCGTCGAGGCCCATTCGATCTCGGCGGGTCTCGACTACCCGGGAATCGGCCCCGAACACGCGTGGCTGGCGGAGCAGGGGCGGGTCAGCTACGTGTCGGCCACGGACGACGAAGCTCTCGAGGCCTTCCTCCTGTGTTCCCGGCTCGAAGGCATCATCCCGGCCCTCGAACCTGCCCATGCGCTCGCCCATGTCATGAAGATTGCGCCGGCGCTCCCCAACGATCACATCATCTGCATGAACATGTGCGGCAGAGGCGACAAGGACGTGTTCACCGTCGCTCAGACCCAGGGAGTGGACCTGTGAACGGCACCCGCATCGACAGGCGCTTTGCCGATATGGCGAGGCAGCAGCGGGCCGGACTGGCCGCCTTCGTGACGGCGGGGGATCCGGATCCGGATCTCTCGGCGCGTCTTGTCGCCGGTCTGCCCGGAGCCGGAGCCGACATCATCGAGATCGGCATGCCCTTCACCGACCCCATGGCGGACGGGCCGGTCATCCAGGCCTCCTCACAGCGGGCGCTCAAGGCCGGCATGACCCTGGCCGGCACCATCGATCTCGTACGCCAGGTTCGTCGGCATGATGACGACACACCCATCATTCTCATGGGGTACTACAACCCCATTTATTCCTATGGGAACGACGCCTTCCTCAAGGATGCCGTCGAGGCCGGAGTTGACGGCCTCATTCTCGTCGACCTTCCGAGCGAGGAAGACCGGGAGCTCTGTCTTCCGGCCTTGGAGGCCGGCCTCAACTGGATACGCCTCGCGACACCGACCACCGACTCGAAGCGCCTGCCGGACGTCCTGGCGCATGCTTCGGGATTCGTCTACTACGTCTCGATCACCGGCATCACCGGCACCCGCGCGGCAACCAGTCAGACCATCGCTTCCGCGGTCGACCGCCTGCGTCGTCACACGGACCTGCCTGTCGCAGTCGGGTTCGGAATCCGCAACGGCGAACAGGCGGCCGGCGTCGCCCGTATCGCCGACGCGGTGGTTGTCGGCTCGGCGTTCTGCCAGGCCGTGGCCGACGGCCTCGACAACGGCAAGGGGACTGACGCCTCCATCGACAATGCCCTGACGTTGTGCGAATCGATCTCGCACGATGTCCGCAAGGCGCGTGCATGAACTGGCTGTCGAATCTCACCCTGCCGAAGATCCGCGACCTTGTCGGCAGGACACCGAGCGAGGAAACGCTGTGGGACAAGTGCCCGAGCTGTGACCAGATGGTGTTCGGCCGTGATCTCGAGGACTCTCTGAATGTCTGTCCGCGCTGCGGCTACCACATGCGCATCGCGCCACGCGACCGCCTGCAGGACATCCTTGACGAGGACACATGGAGCGATGTTGACCTCCCCGGCGTAGCCACAGATCCGTTGCGCTTTCGAGACAGGAAGCGCTATTCGGACCGGTTGAAGGAAGCCCAGGGGAAGACCGGCCAGCACGAGGCTATCGTCGTCGCCCGCGGCATGATCGACGGCCGGCCTGCCATCGTCGCCGTCTTCAATTTCGACTTCATGGGCGGCTCCATGGGAATGGGATTGGGAGAAGCCATCGTCGAGGCCGCGAGAATCTCCGTCGACGAGAGCCGTGCTCTCGTCATCTTCTCCGCTTCGGGAGGCGCCCGCATGCAGGAAGGCATCCTGTCGCTGATGCAGATGGCGCGCACGACAACCGCGATTGCCCAGGTCAAGGATGCCGGCCTTCCCTACATCAGCGTCCTCACCAATCCGACGACCGGAGGCGTAACCGCCTCCTTTGCCATGCTTGGCGACGTCTCCATCGCCGAGCCCGGCGCCATCATCGGATTCGCCGGGGCACGGGTCATCCGTGAGACCATCAGGGAAGAGCTGCCGGACGGATTCCAGCGCTCGGAGTATCTCCTCGATCACGGCATGCTCGACATGGTGGTGACGCGTTCGAAGATGCGTTCCACCATTGCCATTCTGCTCAGTCACCTCATGCCGGCGACATCCCGGCAGCTTCCGCAGCCGACGGTGAACGATGCCGAACACCTCCCAGACGGGAAGTGATGTCGTTCTCGAAAGGTTGATGCAGCTTCATCCCAAGCTCATCGACCTTTCACTCGACCGCCTCCACCGACTCCTCGAACACCTGGGCGAGCCGCACCGGTGTCTGCCCCCCGTTGTCCACGTGGCCGGAACCAACGGCAAGGGATCGGTCATCGCCTACATGCGGTCTGCGCTCATGGCCGCCGGACATGCGGTCCATGTCTACACCTCCCCGCATCTCGTGCGCTTTCACGAGAGAATCGAGACAGCCGGTCACCTGATCGAGGAGGATCGGCTCATGGCCCTGCTCGAGGAATGCGAGGTTGCCAACCGCGGCGAGCCGATCACCTTCTTCGAGATCACCACCGCCGCCGCCTACCTGGCATTTGCCCGGGAACAGGCGGACATCCTGCTTCTCGAGACCGGACTCGGCGGCAGGCTCGATGCCACCAATGTCATCGACAAGCCGCTGGTCACGATCATCACGCCGGTGTCACTGGATCATCAGCAGTTTCTCGGCACCACGCTTGCCGCCATCGCAGGCGAGAAGGCGGGGATCATCAAGAGCGGTGTTCCCGTCGTCATCGCTCCCCAGGAAGGCGAAGCCATGGAGGTGCTTCTTGACCGGGCCGGCGCGCTGGGGGCCCCGGCCATCGTGGCGGGCCGCGATTTCACCTTTCATGCAGTAACCGGCGGCCGCTTCGAGGTGACATCCCCCGGGGGCAGGCGGACGGTGCTGCCGGCGCCGGCGCTGGCCGGCCATCACCAACTCGCCAACGCGGCGACCGCCGTCGTCGCCCTTGGTCTCACCGGCCACCTGGCGCCCGATGACGGGGCCCTCGCGGCAGGCATGCTGCAGGCCCGGTGGCCGGCACGACTGCAGCGCCTGGAATCGGGACGCCTGGTGGACCGGCTGGGCCGCGGAAAGGAACTGTGGCTCGACGGTGGCCACAATCCGGCAGCCGGCGCCGTCCTCGCCGACGTGGCGCGCACATGGCATGACCGTCCCCTCGACGTGGTCATCGGCATGATGAACACGAAGGACCCGGCGGGTTTCATCCGTCCGCTCGCTCCCTTCATCCGGCATGCCGTCGCCGTCTCCATTCCGGGCGAAAAGAACACCCTCGACGCCACGGCAACCCGCGCCGTTCTCGAAGCAGAAGGCGTGACAGCAACGGTAGCTCCGGGCATCGAAGACGCCATCTCCTGCCTTTCGGATTCTCCCACACAGACGTCACGTGTCCTGGTGTGTGGTTCACTCTATCTCGCCGGACGGGTTCTCGGCGCCAACAGCTGACCGGTGGGATCACACGAGGGTGAGGAAGCGATCGTGTTCCAGCGTCGTGACGTGGCCGTTGAAGGTGTGGAACTCCGACCATGCAAGGGCGCTGTAGACCTTCCACCACTCCGGCGTGAAGTAACCGGGCAGAACCTCCGCCTGATCGAAGGAACGAAGCGCATCGACCCAGAGCACCGGCAGGGCGGCCGGGTCAGCGCTGGCGGGCGGACCTGGATCCAGCCTGTTCGAAAGGCCGTGGTTGAGACCGGCAAGGATCGCCGCCAGGACGAGGTAGGGGTTGGCATCGGCACCGGCGGCGCGGTGTTCGATCCTGCGTCCCGAGGCGGCGCCACCGGGAATGCGCAGGGACATGTCCCGGTTGTTGTAGCCCCAGCTTGCCGCCAACGACACCCAGCCCCCGGGGGCCAAGCGCCTGTAGGAGTTGGCGCCAGGCGCCCAGATCGGCATCGCCTCGGCCATCGTGGCCGCGAGACCGGCAACGGCGTGGCGCATGATATCGCTTCCCTCATCGCTGCCGTCGTCGAAGACATTGCGTCCCTCGTCGTCAAGGAGCGAAATGTGGACGTGCGTGCCGCTGGAGGAGAGACCCCCGAACGGCCGCGCCATGAATGTCGCGGTCATGCCGTGCGACCTGGCGACCGCCTTGACGGCGCGCTTCATCAGGAAGGCGTGATCGCAGGCGGTGAGGGGATCGTCGCTGTAATGGAGATTGATCTCGAACTGTGCCGGCGCGTACTCCATGGTGATGACGTCCGCCGGAATGTTCTGCCTGCGGCATGTCGTCACCATGTCGCCCAGAACCGGGCCATAGGCCTCGACGTCATCCATCAGGTAGACTTGGGTCTGGGACGGCCGCTGGCTGCTGCCGGGCGGCGGCGCCGGCTGCAGTGTGCCGTCCCTGTCGCGTTCGACCAGGTAGAATTCCAGTTCGAAGGCGACTCTTGCCCGGTACCCCAGCGCGCCAAGAGACGTGGCCATGCGTTGGACGATGTGACGCGGATCGAGCCACCAGGGCCGGTCGGCAGCATCGCTCATCGACAGCATGACCTGGGCATGATCCGGGCCCAGCCACGGCACCGGGGCCAGGGTTTCGGCAACGGCATGGCAGGGATAGTCGGGATCGCCGTCGGCGAAACCCATGCCGGTGCTTTCGACATTGTTGCCCTGCATGTCCATCGCGTAGGTGGACCCGGGGAGAACGATTCCCGTCGTCAGGACCTTCTCCATGGCCGAAGCGTCCAGGCGCTTGCCACGGGGGATACCCCACATGTCGGGAATCAGGACGTCAATCCACCGTACATCCGGATAATCCGAATGTGAGGTCATGGCCCGGCCCTGCCTGCAGCCGACGCCGTCTCACATGGAACTGTCGACCCACTCGAAGAGCCGGCTCTTCGGCAGCGCGCCCACTTTGACGGCGGCCACTTCTCCGGCCTTGAACATCATGATCGTGGGAATGCCGCGCACACCGTAGCGTGACGGTGTGGACGGATTCTCGTCGATGTTGACCTTCACCACCTGGACCTTGTCCTGGTAGCGCTGGGCAAGGTCCTCGAGCGCCGGCGCGATCTGCTTGCACGGACCGCACCACTCGGCCCAGAAGTCGACCAGCACAGGTCCAGTCGCCTGGAGGACGTCCTCCTCGAACGAATCATCGGTGACATGACGAATGTTCATGGGTGTTCCCTTCCGAGACGTGCGCCGGGTTGTGTTTTGTATTGACGCACCAGCCACCAATCTAGAAGTGCGACGGTGCTCGTCAAGCGGACCGATCAAACCACTTGTTCATGGTTTCTGACCGGTGAGGCAAGCCACTCGCCGGCCGCGGCCAGGTTGTCGACGGTATCGACGGTCATCCAGCCGCCACCCCACACCACCCCGCGAAGCCTCCCCTGCCGGGCCGCCCGGTCCCACAGGAGAGTGAAGGAGAAGGCGCCTTCGGGCGCTCCTTCAAGGAGCCGGGGATGGACGATCTGCAGGCTGGCGTAGACAAAGGGCGCGGAGTCCCGCCCACCACGGGCGAGAAGACGGTTCCCGTCCGTCATGGAGAAGTCTCCTGCGTAGCGATAGCCCCGTGCGCGCTCCCGTTCCACCAGCAGCAACAGGGCGTCCGTGCTGTCGCCATCCCATGCTCCGGCCAGGGACTCCAGGACCGGATGGCCGGGAGACTCGTCGAGGAAGACGTCGCCGTTGGCGACAAGAAAGGGCTCGTCGCCGAGGAGACCGAGGGCGTTGGCCACCCCGCCTCCGGTGCCGAGAACACGCTCCTCGCGCACCACCACCACCGGTGGCTCGCGCCGGGTGGCCACCGCCGCCTCGATTTTCTCGGCAAGATGCCAGGCATTGATCACCACGCGCTCGAAACCGGCCAGTCTGTCCAGCATGCGGTCGAGCGCGGATCGTCCGGCGACGGGAATGACGGGCTTGGGCATGTGGTCGGTCATCGGCCGCATGCGCTCTCCCCGCCCGGCGGCAAGGATCATGGCGCGTTTCGGGACAGTCATGCCACGCCTCGCCGCGCTTGCGCCGGGATCCAGTGGTCGAGCCATGCCGCCAGCGGCGCCAGATGGCGACAGCTGAGGCTGTCGTTGACGAGCGCCCAGGTCCTCGGCATGAACCTCTGGTAGGCCGCCTTGCCATCTCGGCCCAGCAGGCGGCTGAAGATGCCTGCGATCTTCAGATTGCGCTGGGCCGTCATGATCGTCGCGGATGTGGCGAAGACCCCGGGATCGATATGCGGCATCAGGCTGAGGTAATGCGCTCTGCACATTTCCACCGTCTGAGGGGAAATCCTCCTCCTGACATCCTCGAGCAGCGAGACGATGTCGTAGGTCACCGGGCCCGCAACCGCATCCTGGAAGTCGAGCTGGCCCACCCGCGCCACACCGTCGCGCGCCGGCAGCCAAAGGAGGTTGTCGGCATGGTAGTCCCTGAGGACCACACACGCGGGCACCCTGCGTGCCAGTGGCAGGAGGTCGCGCCACAGGGCGAGGAAGTCGTCGCGACCGGTGCGGCTGATCTCGAGGCCGGCGAGCGGCATGAACCAGTCGGTCACGAGCGAGACCTCGAAGAGAAAGAGGTCGTCGCTGTAGGGGGGAAGGTCTTCGGGAACCGGCTCCCTGTGGAGCCGTGCCAGCGCTTCCACTGCGGCGCGATAGAGAAGTCCTTCGTCGGCTCCCTCATCGAGAATGCGGTTGTAGAGATCGTCACCAAGATCCTCGAGGAGAAGAAAGCCCCTCGTGACATCCCTGGCCAGGATGGCCGGGGCGGAAAGGCCGACAGAGATGAGGTGCCGGGCGATGCGCACGAAGGGCCTGACATCCTCATGATCCGGCGACGCATCCATGAGCACGGCCCGGCCCCTGGGCCCCTCGAGGCGCTCGTAGCGGCGGAAGGAGGCGTCGCCTGGAATCGGCCGGCGCCGCGCATCGTCCCAGCCGCAGCGTTGCAGGAACTCCCTGATCTCGTTCTCGCGCAAGGCGCTCATGGACAATCCCCAACCGGGTTGTTACCTCCCGCCGCCTTCGGGTAAGCCTTATGGGACCTGTGGACAGGATACCGGCCATGCACACATCGCACGAGACCGACATCGTCATTGTCGGAGCCGGGCCCGTGGGTCTCTTTCAGGTGTTCGAGGCGGGAATGCTCGACATGCAGTGTCACGTGGTTGACACCCTCGATGCCATCGGTGGCCAGTGCACTGCGCTCTATCCGGAAAAGCCGATCTACGACATCCCGGCCCTCACCGTGGTCGAGGCCCGGGACCTGATCGACCGACTCGAACGCCAGGCCGCCCCCTTCTCGCCGGTCTACCACCTCGACCAGCAGGTTGTCCGTCTCGACGGCGAGGCCGGCGCCTTTACTGTCACCACCTCCGCCGGCACGGCCATCGCCTGCAAGGCTGTCGTCATAGCCGCTGGGTGTGGCGCTTTCGGACCCAACCGGCCACCGATTGCCGGTATCGAGGCCTTCGAGGAAAAGGGATCCGTCGCCTATCTCGTGACACGCAAGGAAGACCACAGGGGCAAGAACATCGTGATCGCCGGTGGCGGCGATTCCGCCCTCGACTGGGTGCTGGCCCTCTACGGCATCGCCGCACGCATCCAGGTAGTGCACCGCCGCAACCGTTTCCGGGCGGCGCCCGAGACGGTGCGCCGCTTCGAGGCGCTCGTCGAATCCGGCGAAGTCGAACGGGTGGTGCCCTGGCAGCTTCACGGACTCGAGGGCAGCGAGGGACGCCTCGAGAAAGTCGTCGTGGCCGACCTCGACGGCCGCACGAAGAGTCTCGAGGCGGATCTTCTGCTGGCCTTCTACGGTCTCAGGATGGAACTGGGACCCATTGCCGGCTGGGGACTCAACCTGGAGAGGAACCTCATCAACGTCGATCCGGCGACATGCGCCACGTCGACTCCGGGCATCCATGCCATCGGTGATATCGTCACCTATCCGGGCAAGCTGAAACTGATTCTCTCCGGTTTCAGCGAAGCCGCCATGGCTGCCCATGACATCCATTCCCTGGTGTGGCCCGACAAGCCGCTTCGCTTCGAGTACTCGACGACGAAAGGCGTGCCCGGTTCCTGAGCCGCACCATCAGTAACGGTAGTCGTCCGTCTTGAAGGGACCGGCCTGATCGACTCCGATGTAGTCCGCCTGAGCTGGTGTGAGGGTCGTCAGATGCGCCCCCACTTTGTCGAGATGGAGCCGTGCCACCTGCTCGTCGAGGTGCCTGGGAAGGACATGCACACCGACCCCGTAGGTGCCGTTGCCGCGCTCGGACCACAATTCGATCTGGGCAAGGACCTGATTGGTGAAGCTGGCACTCATGACGAAGCTCGGGTGGCCTGTGGCGCAGCCCAGATTGACCAGTCTCCCCTCGGCCAGAAGGATGATCTTCTTGCCGTCGGGAAAGGCAATCTCGTCGACCTGGGGCTTGATGTTGGTCCACCGGAGATTGCGCAACGACTGAACGTCGATCTCATTGTCGAAGTGTCCGATGTTGCAGACAATCGCACGGTCCTTCATCGCCCGCATGTGATCCATGGTGATGACGCCGACGTTACCCGTAGCCGTCACGAAGATGTCCGCCTCCTTCGCGGCAGCGTCCATGGACACGACCTGGAAGCCGTCCATGGCAGCCTGCAGGGCGCAAATGGGATCGACCTCGGTCACCACGACGCGGGCTCCGGCTCCCTGGAGCGACTGGGCCGAGCCCTTCCCGACACCACCGTAGCCGGCCACCGCGGCGACCTTGCCCGCCAGCATGACGTCCGTGGCGCGACGGATGCCGTCCACCAGGCTCTCGCGAGCCCCATAGACATTGTCGAACTTCGACTTGGTCACCGAACTGTTGACATCGAAAGCCGGCATGGCGAGTTCGCCTGCCGACGCCATCTGGTGGAGGCGGGCAACGCCTGTGGTCGTCTCCTCGCTGACCCCGTGGATATCTTTGAGCATGCCGGCGTACTTGCCATGCATCACCGCGGTCAGATCGCCGCCATCGTCAAGCAGCATGTTGGGTGTCCAGCCGTCGGGTCCCTCCACCGTACGGTCAATGCACCACCAGTACTCCTCTTCCGTTTCGCCCTTCCAGGCGAAGACGGGCACTCCGGCTTCTGCCATCGCCGCGGCGGCGTGGTCCTGAGTCGAAAAGACATTGCACGATGACCAGCGGATCTCGGCGCCCAGGTGGCGCAACGTCTCGATCAGCACCGCGGTCTGGATGGTCATGTGGAGACACCCGGTGATGCGGGCGCCGTCCAGGGGCCTGGTGTCGCCGTAAGACCTGCGCAGCGCCATCAGGCCCGGCATTTCGCCTTCGGCGATGTTGATCTCCTTGCGCCCCCAGGCAGCCTGACCAATGTCGGCCACCCGGTAATCCCTGTCCTTGTTCATGACAATGCCATCTCTTCCACCCGAGCGGGCGCATCGCTTACCAGAGACCTGCGGAGCCGTCCACCGCCTCAGGCGAGCGCGTTGAAGTCATCGAGCAGGCTTGCCACCATGCCGGCGTCGTTCTGTTCCATGATCGCCTCGGTCCGCCGCACCGCCTCGGTGATGTCGAGGCTGCGGATGCGCTGCTTCACCCGCGGCACCCCGGACGAGGCCATGGAAAGTTCGCGGATACCCAGTCCGACGAGAATCGCTGTCATTCTCTCGTCCCCTGCCATTTCGCCGCACACATTGACGCCGATACCGGCGCGTTCGGCGGCAGCGGTGGTGAACTGGATGAGCCGCAGCACTGCCGGATGAAGCGGATTGTAAAGGTGGGCCACCTGGTCGTCGCCGCGGTCGATGGCGAGCGTGTACATGGTGAGGTCATTGGTGCCGATCGAGAAAAAGTCGCTGACCCCGGCCAGGGAATCAGCCGCCAGCGCGGCACCGGGGATCTCGATCATGATGCCGACCGGAGGCAACGGGTCGGCAATGGCCACGCCCGCCTTCGTCAGCCGTTCGGCCACCCTGTCCCTTACCTTGCGGACCTGGCGCACTTCCGAGGTCGTCGAGATCATCGGCAGGAGGATGCGCACCCTGCCATGGGCACCGGCGCGCAGGATGGCGGCGAGCTGGTTCTCCAGGAGATCGCCAAACTTGAGCGACAGGCGAATGGCCCGCAGTCCCATGGCGGGATTGGCGCCGGCGCCAACCGGTTCGCCGAGGGAATAGGGCAGCTTGTCGTTGCCGGCGTCCAGGGTCCGGATGGTCACGGTGCGGCCGGCCATGCGTTCGACGACGTTGGCGAGGTGAACGTACTGTTCGTCCTCGTCGGGAATGGTGTCGCGGTTGAGAAAGAGGTACTCGGTGCGGAAGAGACCTATGCCCTCGGCGCCGTGGTCGAGGGCGGGATCAATTTCACTGGCGAGTTCCACGTTGGCCAGAAGGCCAATGCGGACCTGATCTCGCGAGACCGCGGGGACATCACGCAGGCGGCGGAGCTTGCGGGCCTGCAGGCGGAGTTCGCCGCGGCGTTTCTCGAAAGCCCGCTCGGCGTCTGCATCGGGATTGATGACCACGGTACCGGTGCCGCCGTCGACAATCACCCGATCGCCGCTCGCCACATTTGCGAGCAGTTCTCCGGTGGCGACCACGGCGGGCAGACCAAGGGATCGGGCCAGGATGCCAGTATGGTCCTGGGCGCCGCCCGACGCCGTCACGAACCCCGCAACGCGGCGCGGATCGAGGAGTGCGGTGTCGGCAGGCGTGAGTTCGTCGGCCACCACAACCGTGCCCGGGGCAAGATCGGTGAGGGCGCGGTAGGGGGCGGCCATCAGATTGTGCAACAGGCGCTTGCCGACATCGCGCACGTCCTTGCTGCGTTCGGCGAGATAACTGTCATTCATGTCCTCGAAGGCCCGGACGATATCGCCGACCTCCTGGGAAACCGCGGCCTCCGCATTGAGGCGCTGGTCACGGACCCTCTCCTCGACACCCCGGACCAACCGCGATCCTTCCAGCATCCGGCTGTGCGCGACCAGCAGATACTCAAGTTCCTCGGCAGCGCTTCCGTGCAGTGTCCGCGCCTTCTGGGAGAGGACGGCGAGTTGCTCGCGCCCGCGAGCCACGGCATCGTGGAACCGGTCAATCTCCGCCGCCACCTCGCCCTTTGCGATCTCATGGACCGGCACCTCGAGGGCACCGCTCTCGGCGACATAGGCCGGCCCGATGGCGATGCCCGGTGCAATTCCCAGTCCGGCCAGCTGCAGACCGCCTTTCCTATTCATCAAACCGGTTCCCGACGAGTGTCCCGAGGGCATCGAGGGCAGCCCCGGCATCGTCGCCACGGGCCTCCACCTCGATGGTCGTGCCAATGGCGGCGGCCAGCATCATGAGGCCCATGATGGACCTGCCGGACACCCTCATGCCGTCCTTTTCCACCTCGACGGTGGCGCTGAAGGAGTCGAGTGCCGCAACAAAGCGCGCCGCCGCCCGGGCATGCAATCCCCGTTCGTTGACAATGGTGAAACAGCGGCGCATCACCGCAGAAGAGGAACCGGCTGTCACGATTCGGTCTTGAGGAGGCTGCTGGCCACGTTGATGTAGCGCCGTGCCGCTTCCTGTGCGGCGGCAACGGCCTCCTCGACCGTGGCGTTCTGGCGGACCGACGCCAATCGGACCAGCATCGGCAGGTTGACGCCGGCGATGACCTCCACCTTTCCGGGACTCATGACCGAGATTGCGAGATTGGACGGCGTGCCGCCGAACATGTCCGTGAGGATGATGACGCCCGAACCGGTATCGACACCGGCAACCGCCTCGACAATGTCGGCACGGCGCTGCTTCATGTCGTCGTCGGGTCCGATCGAGATCGCCGTCATGTTCTCCTGGTCACCCACGATATGCCTGATGGCGGCGACAAATTCGTCGGCCAGCCGGCCGTGGGTCACAAGAACGACACCGATCATGCGGCACCTGCCGGAGTGCAGCGCGTCACGTCTTCAATTCCCCCCTTGTGCAGGGCATGTCGCCCATAACACAAGGGGCCGCACCTGTGGTGCTAATCAACTGATACAACGTACTTAATTCCTCTCATTTCTGCAACTGCGGACGGAAGGGCGATGTCCTTCTTCCCCCAATGTCACAGAACACCGGAGGAACGATCATGGCCACACTACACCTCACCCAATACCGGGTCGATACGCTCAAACCAAGGAAGGTCATCCTGGATGTGCGCGATACCGAACTGAAGGGCTTTGGCGCCTTCGGGCGCCAGACGCTAACCGGCGAATCTGGAAGACCATCGACGACGGCGGCGGCGGCAAACCGCTTTGCGCCGATACTCTCCGTCATCATGCAGAAGGCCGAATCCCGGGGCTGCAGGGGCTTGACAGGCGTCGCCATGGAGAGCCATATCGCCGGGTATCTGGCGAACTGGAGGAGGCTGCATCATCGCTCCGACGCGCAGGGATGTGTTGCGGCTCAGCGCCGCCGCTGCGGCGTCGCTGGTTCCTGTCGGTCTGGCCGAGGCTTCGAACGGCGTTGAGCAGGCGATCGCGGGATTCACGGGAGGGGCGACGCCCCTGAAAGGCGGCGTGCTTCTCGAGGTGCCGGAGATTGCCGACAACGGCGGCTCCGTGCCGGTTCGGATCGCTGCCGAGGGCGCCAGGCGCATCGCCCTGTTCGCCGACGGCAACCCGAATCCCGGCGTCGCCGTTTTCACATTCGGAAGGCTGGTACCCCCCGCGGCCACGATCCGCATCCGGCTGGCCGGGAGCCAGAATGTGATCGCCGTGGCGGAGATGGCGGACGGCACATTTCTCCAGGCCTCCCAGGCGATCGCGGTGACGGTCGGCGGCTGCGCGTGAGGAACGGGCGATGGCGGAACCCAAGCCGCGCGTGAGGCTACCGAAGTCGGTGGTGGCGGGAGTCCCCTTCACGGTCAAGGCCCGGATTACCCATCCGATGCATACGGGGCTGCGCCATGGCAGCGACGGGGAGCTCGTGCCCCGCCAGATCATCAACCGCTTCGCGGTTCACTACAACGGCGAGGTGGCGCTTTCCGTCGATCTGCAACCGGCGGTGTCGGCCGATCCCTACATTCAGTTCGAAATGTCCGTTCCGGAGTCGGGTCTTCTGGAGTTCGGATGGATCGATGACGACGGCGCGGTCTACAGCATTCGCAAAGAGATTGACGTCGGTTAGGACCTCCGCGCGACGCCGGTCCCGGACGATCGGTCTTGCGGCATTCGCCGCATTCAGGCTGCTTGGCGCAGCACTGCTGGTCCTTCCCCCGGCCGTCGATGCATGGAGCGCCGACGTCGAGCGCGGCAAGGCGCTCTTCCATGAATGCAAGCGCTGCCACCAGGTGGGTCAAGGCGCAAAACACCGGATCGGCCCGGAGCTCAATGATGTCTTCGGCCGTGCGGCCGGTTGGCTCGCGGATTTTCGCTACTCCGCGGCGATGAAGGCTGCGGGGACAGGCGGCCTGGTCTGGACCGAGGCGACGCTTGATGCCTTTCTGGCGGACCCGACCGCTCTCGTGCCCGGTTCGCGCATGAGTTTCCGAGGCATGGCGGAAGCCGGCGACAGGGCCGACCTGCTGGCATGGCTGCGCGGCTTTTCCGGTTCCAGCGCCGATCTTCCACTGGCGGAGCCGACCGCCACGCCCGAGGAATACGGCCTCGATCCGCAGATCCTCACCGTCCGGGGAGACCCCGAGTACGGCGCCTATCTCGCGGGCGAATGCACCACCTGCCACCGGACGGACGGTACCGACCAGGGCATCCCTTCGATAACGGGATGGCCATTCGACGACTTCGTGATAGCCTTGCATGCCTACAAGCGGGGAAAGCGGGTGCATCCTGCCATGCAGCTCGTGGCCGGGCGTCTGTCGGACGAGGAAATCGCCGCTCTCGCCGCGTATTTTGGAGAGGCGGACAACGATCCGTGAACCGGAGGGAACGCGACATGAACCTGCGAAATGAAAACAGCGGCCTGAGCCGGCGCCGCTTCCTTGCATCCACGGCTGCGGCGACAACGGCGCTGTCGGCACCGGCGATACTCGCACAGGGCCGTCCACGTGTCGTGGTCGTGGGCGGCGGCGCGGGCGGCGCGACGGCGGCGCGCTACATTGCCAGGGACTCGGAAGGCGCCGTGGATGTGACGCTCGTGGAACCGAGCCGCGCCTACTACTCCTGTTTCTTCTCGAACCTCTACCTGGGCGGCTTTCGCGATTACGACTCGATCGGGCACAGCTATGGCGCGCTGGCCGCTAGGCATGGGATCAACGTCGTCCACGACTGGGCGGTCTCCGTCGACCGCGACAAGCGAAGCGTGGAACTCGCGGGCGGGGCCAGCCTAGACTACGACCGCCTCATCCTGTCGCCGGGCATCGACTTCCGGCCGGGGTCCGTCCCGGGGTGGGACCTGTCGCAGCAGAACCGCATGCCGCACGCTTACAAGGCCGGCTCGCAGACCCAGCTTCTCAAGGCGCAGATCGAGGCCATGCCGCAGGGCGGCACCTATTGCATGGTCGCGCCGCCGAACCCGTTCCGCTGCCCACCGGGACCCTATGAACGGATCTCCATGGTGGCCCATGTGCTGAAACAGGCCAATCCGACGGCGAAAATCCTGATCGTCGATCCCAAGGAGAAGTTCTCCAAGCAGGGCCTGTTCGAGGACGGCTGGCAGCGCCACTATCCCGGCATGATCGAGCGCATCGGCCCTGATTTCGGCGGCGACATGGTCGAGGTGCGTCCCGCGACCATGGAGGTGGTGGTGGACGGCGAGGCGATGACGGTGGATGTCTGCAACGTCATTCCCGCGCAGCAGGCGGGGCGCATCGCGGCATTGGCGGGGCTCACCGACGAGTCCGGCTGGGCGCCGGTGGTACCGCACACCATGGAAAGCCGGGCGGACGCCAACATTCATGTGCTGGGGGACGCCTCGCTGCAGGGCGACATGCCGAAGTCGGGGTTCTCGGCCAACAGCCAGGCGAAGGTGTGCGCCATGGCGGTGCGCGGGGCGCTTACCGGATCGACAGTGTTTCCGGCGCGCTTCTCGAACACCTGCTGGTCGCTCATCGGCACCGATGACGGCGTCAAGGTCGGAGCCTCCTACGAGGGGACCGACGAGAAGATCGCCAAGACCGACGGCTTCATATCCCAGACCGGGGAAAGCGAGGAGACCCGCAAGGCGACCTATGAGGAGTCGCTCGGCTGGTACGACGCCATCACCGGGGACATGTTCGGGTAGAACGGATCGCCTGCGAACCGCTCCGGTTCTGCAGGCGGCATTGTCGCTCCGGGCGCCGGCTCTCCCGTGCTACCGGTCGTCGAGCATCGCCCAGACGGCTTTCGCCGAGACCGCCATGGCGGCCAGCGCCAGCAGGGCGGCAAGGCTCGCGGTCGAGACGCCGGAAAGACCGGCGCCGACCGTGCAGCCGCCCGCCAGCACGCCGCCGACCCCCATCATCATGGCGCCGGCGAGGTAGCGGCCGGTCTGCCTCGGCCCTTCCAGGCTCAGCCAGCGGAAGTCGCCGCACGTCAGCGCCGCGATCAGGCTTCCGCCAAGGACGCCCGCAGCCAGGCCGGTGCCGAAGCCGGCCGGAATGGCCGTTGCCGCCACGGTCCAGAACAGCGTGTCGGCCATCGGTCCCGTGAAACCCAGCGACTGCAGGGGAATCGGGTCGAAATCGTCCTGCAGAAGGAACCCCGTGCCGGCCCAGCCGAGTGGAACCAGCAGCCCGATCGCACCTCCCATGGCCAGGCGAGAGATCGGCGCGCCGGAGCGAAGCGCGAAGAGCGCCGCGGCGGCCGCCAGGGCCAGAGGCCAGACCTCCCCGCCGGGCAGCACTGTGAGTGCAGCGGCATCTCCGCCGGGAACGGTTGCCGCGCCGAGCACCTCGCGCACCGGCGCCAGCACACCCTTCATCGTCGCATGGGCCGTGACGGCAAAGACGAGCAGGACAAACAGGGCGCGAAGATTGCCGGTGCCGATCAGCACCGTCAGGCGCGAAACGCAGCCGCCGGCCAGCACCATGCCGGCCCCGAACAGCGCACCGCCCGTCAGCGCGGAAGCGACCGGCAGGTCGGACGCGAGAAACCGGTGCGCCTCGAACGAGACCAGGCCGACGGCAACCGCCAGCCGGGTTCCGGCGATCGCACACGCCAGCGCCATCGTCCAAACGCCCAGCGCCGGCAGGCAGTCGCGCCACTTTCCGGCCAAGCTGCGGCGCAGGCACAAGGCGCTGCGCTGCGCCAGCGCGCCATAGGCGCCGCCAAGCATCATGCCCAGCAGCACAGAGGCCGTGAGCGGCGTCAGTTCCCCGAGCCCCAGTTCCTCGAACATGACAGACAGCCTCCTCCCGGCCGCATCGTCGCGCCCATGCCACTTTCGCGCTTCGTGCAAGGCGGCACAACTCGCCCTCGCGAAAGCGACGCCGTCACCAATGGCCCCGAGGATCGGAGGTTTCTCCGCCGGGCGGCGAAAGCCCTCAGCCTGCGGTTGAGGATTTCCTGCATCGAAACGCCACGACCGTAGGGAAGCCCACGCCCCAGCCCGTGGCGACGGCGATCACTATCGGCATCGCCGCGTTCTCGAGGCCCTGCATTCAGCAGCCAAGACCACCATCGATGGACACCGTGCCCTGGAGCGCCTTCACCGCCAGCATCACCTTGGCCACGGCGGAGGCTTCGGTTGCACGAAGCCGGCAGACCGGCAGCGGATGCCCGGCAATCACTGTCTGGCAGGGTACTGGAAACCTGGTCACGGTATCGCAGAGTTCGATGACCAGGTGGAGAGCCCAGGACGGATGGTGGTCGAGTCTGGCAATGCCCAGCCCCCGCACTTCGATCATGCCCGCCAGAGTCGCCGGCGCCCGGGCCACCAGGCGTCCGTCCCGCATGCTGACCTCGACCTGATCGTCGGCCACCAGCCGCGCCTCGCATTCGCTGATCAGACGAAGGGCAAGATCGCTCTTGCCGCTTCCCGGTGGGCCGCGCAACAGGATACCGGCACCATCGATCTCGATCGAGGTGCCGTGAATCAGCACGACAGTTCAGTCCGGATGGCCCGTCTCCTCTTCGGTCAGGAGAGCATAGATGGCCTCCTGACTGTCAGCACCCCGGAGTTTCTGGCAGATGTCGTGGTTGCGAAGCAGACGCGACACCCTCGCGAGGGCCTTGAGGTGGTCCGCACCGGCATCCTCCGGCGCCAGCAGCAGGAACACGAGATCGACCGGCTGCTCATCCACGGAATCGAAGTCGATCGGCGAGGTCGCCCGCGCGAAGACACCATGGAGGCCCGGCAGTCCGGGCAGCTTGGCATGGGGAATGGCGATGCCCAGCCCCACACCCGTCGAGCCCAGTCTTTCACGTTCGAGAAGGGCGTCGAAGATGACCCGCTCGTCGGCGCCGGCAACACGCGAGGCATGGCGCGCCAACTCCTGGAGTACCTGCTTCTTGCTGGCCGACCGCAGGCGCGGGACCACGCAATCAGGCGTCACCAGCGAAGAGATCTCCATCCCGTCACCCGATCCGGCTCGGCACGGCGTTGGCCATGTCAGTGATGTTCGCGCAGTTTCCGCTTGTTGCGCCGGAGCTGCTTTGCGACATGTTCCATAGCCTCGCCGAACGCGGCAGACGCCGTCTGCGCATCGCCCTGCCCCTCGGCATTGATGTCGTGTCCGACATGGACAGAGATGCGAACCCGGTGAGACAGCGCCTCGCGCGAGAATGTCACGTGAGCGCTCTTCGAATCGGCAAAGTACTTGTCGATGGCACTGCCGAGAGTCTGCTCCACGTGATGGCGCAACGATTCACTGACGTCTGTCTGATGACCTGTGATGGAAATCTTCATTGATGATCCGCTCATCGTCACCGGGGACCACTACCAACATCCCCGGTCGCAGACATGGACCTCGCCCGCGTTTCGTGGTCCGGAATATAGGGATTGTCTGCCCGTCCGACAAGGGGACCCTCCCACGCCAGCCTGGTCAAGGCAACACGGACCGCGGCTTGCCCTGCTATCCGACCCGGAATCCCGAACCCTGATCGATGCCATCATGTGTTGACTGTCGTTGCGGTCACGTTCGAAATCCGGAATCCCGCAACGGGAGCGGGCTTCGGAGGCTCGAGCAACAGTCCTCCCCTGCGGTTCAGAGCCTCCGGCAGGGTGCGCCTCGACGGCCTCGATGACAGCGCGGCCGTCGGCGTCCCCGATCAAGCCAACAAAGGTCGCTTCGGGAGCAGTTGGATCCCGGTCGATTCAGTGATCCTTGGGCAGGTATCGCGTGGCCAGCCAGCCGCCGTCAACGACAATGACCTGGCCGTTGATGTAGCGGGCGTCGTCGCTCAAAAGAAAGGCCACAACGCCCGCAACGTCGTCGGGGCCTCCAACGCCCATGGGCGTGTTGCGGATCATGGCCTGCCGGTACCATGCGTCCGTCCGGATGTTCCGCGCCGTCATCGGCGTGTCGATCACCCCGGGGGCGATGGCGTTGATGTTGACGCCGGCGGCGGCGTGGTCGGCAGCCATCTGGCGCGTGAGCTGGGCGACCGCGCCCTTGGCAGCGGCATAGGCGGCGGAGCCGGGAAAGCCGACGAGACCGAAGACGGAGGCAACCTGGACGATCCTGCCGCCGGGCCGCGGCAGGCATCCGAACGCGGCACGTGACATGCGAAAGACCGAACCGAGGTTCACGTCGAGGACGCCGTCCCAGTCCGCATCGCTCGCTTCGGCCACACCGCCGCCCCGGCCGCCGATGCCGGCATTGTTGACGAGATGGTCGAGCCTGCCGTAGGCGTCGAGGGCCTCCTTCACGATGCGCTCTGGCTGGGCGCGGTCGGCGACATCGGCGACGAGCGTATGCAAAGCCTGCCCGCCGGCCATGGCGGCGGTCTCGCAAAGTTCCCGTTCCTTGACGTCGACGGCCAGCACCGAGGCGCCTTCGGACGCCAGGCGCAACACCGTCGCCCGTCCGATGCCGCCCGCCGCCCCGGTGACGATCACGGACTTGCCGGCGAATCGCCCGCCACTCAAGGGGACTTGCCTTCCTGGCCGTCCCGGGCGTCGGCGATCGTCTCGGCGTCGAAGTCGAAGCTGAGCATGATCGCGCAGTGCGCACCGCCTGGCCAGGCGATCCGGGTCTCGACGATGGGTTCGGCCATGGTTCCTCCCGTATGCCCTCGGCTCCACGTACCGGTCAGGCCGACGTCGCCGTCTCGTCCCGCGCCTCCGACTCGCTGACGGCGATCGGGACGCGGCGCAGGGTGCGGCGGGCGCGCGCGTCGAAGTCGGTGCGGGCGTGTTGCAGCGTGATGTTGTTCCAGACGATCACGTCGCCCGGCCGCCAGGCGTGGCAATAGCCGACAGCGGGATCGGCGATGTAGGTCACCAGCTCCTCAATCAGCGCGCCGGTATCGGCGTTGTCCAGGCCGTCGACGGCCGCGGTGGTGTGAGCGTGCATGAAGAGCACCGTGCGGCCCGCGTCGTCTTCGATGGTCAGCGGATGCCAGCAGCGCGGCGCATCGGGCGCGGCATCGCGCTCGAGGACGCGGCGGTTGTAGTCGCCGCTGTAGTCGAAGAGCTGGAGCGACCGGCGGCCCGCAATGCGCCGCCTCAGCTCGTCGGGAAGGTTGGCGTAGGCCGCAGCCGCGTTGGCGAACAGCGTGTCGCCGCCCGACGGCGGAATCTCGATGGCGTAAAGACAAATGGCCCTGAGCGGATGACGGAAGAAGGTATGGTCCGAATGGAAGCGCAGGACGCCCGAGCCCAGGATGCCGCCCTCGCGCACGTTGGAGACGTGGCTGAAATCGCGGCCCTTCATGTAAGCGCCGCGGTGCGAGACGGGACCGAACAGCGTCGCGAACCGGATCTGGGCGTCCACGTCGATTTCCTGGCCGCGCAGCAACAGCAGATGGTGTTCCCAGAACGCATCGCGCAAGGCACCCGCCGTCCCGCCGTCGATCGGCCAGGCGAGGTTGACGCCGGCGACCTCGACGCCAAGGGCCGGTGACAGCGGGGACAGGGTCAGCGACATCGGGCCTCCCGGCATGGCGAAGGGCGGACGCCACACCCATGGTAGCGGTCCGCCGGGCGGATGGACAGGAAAGACGACCACCCTTGCCAACAAGCTGCGTTCCATGAAGCTGCCGGCCGGCAGACCACAGCAAGCGGGCAAAAGGCACGGGCAGGCCTCGAGGCTGCGACCTTCAGGTTATGGGCCTGACGGTGAATCTTCGCCTGCCGACGAATCGCATGTCATTCAGGCGCATGTGGTCCGGAAGCAGGCCAAGCCAAGGTGAGCTTCCTGCCATGTGTTGTCGACTCGGGGTTGCTGACACGTGGTGTCGAGCCGGTCGACGAGACGACCTGTTGATTCGATTCTGTCGCGAGGGCACGCCAGCGAGCCTGGATGGACAACAACGTCGGCAGATGAGCCGCAAAGCTGTGTGCTGGCCCAATCAGGGCCGGTCCATCCACGATGCCTAGAGGCGGAACTGGTCGCCGAGATAGACCTCGCGAACGATCCTGTGGGCGGCCACGTCTTCGGGCGGGCCCTCCATGAGGATGGCGCCCTCGTGGAGGATGTAGGCGCGATCGACGATGCCGAAGGTCTCGCGCACGTTGTGGTCGGTGATGAGCACGCCAATACCGCTGTCCTTGATTTGGGCCACCAGTTCTCGGATGTCGCCGAGTGCTATGGGGTCGATCCCGGCAAGCGGTTCGTCCAGCAGCATGATGGAGGGGCGCGAGGCAAGGGCGCGGGCGATTTCAACGCGCCGTCTCTCTCCCCCCGAAAGAGCCACGGCGGGGGTGCGGCGCAGGTGTGATATCGAGAACTCGGCGAGAAGCAAGTCGAGCATGGTCTCACGGACATCGTAGTCGTCCTCGACAACCTCGAGAGCGGCCCTGATGTTGGCCTCGACCGACAGGCCACGGAAGATCGAGGCTTCCTGAGGCAGGTAGCCGATGCCAAGGCGCGCCCTCCGGTACATCGGCAATCCCGTGACGTCGTGGCCATCGAGCATGATCGTGCCGGCATCGGCTGCCACCAGGCCCGTGAGAAGGTAGAAGCAGGTCGTCTTGCCCGCGCCATTCAATCCGAGGAGGCCCACGACCTCGCCGGCATGCACGTTCAGACTGACATTGCGGACAATGGGACGCTTGCGATAGCTCTTGGTCAGGTTGGAGGCGACAAGACCCCGGTTGTGACTGACCAGGACAGGTCCGCTCTCATGGGTCGCGCTCACTGATCGCCTTCTTCAACCGCGCTCAGCAGAATGTTCACCCTTTCCTCTCCGCCAACGATGTTGACCTGGCCATTCTTCAGGTCAAGCGTCACCTTGGTGCCCGTCAGGACGGCATCATCGTTCACCAGTCGCACATTCTCCTCAAGGATGACCACACCCGCCGCCACCGACCACAGACCGGAATCGCCATGCGCTGTCCCGTCGTCGGTGAGAACCACGACATCGCCGTTCGCCCGGATGGACTCGACCCGATTGCCGTCTCCGTCGTCCTGGTAATGCACGACCATCGTATCGGCGCGTACGGTCAACTCGCCCTGCATGACCTGGACGCTGCCGTTCAATGTGACATCCCGCGACTCCGAATCGACATCGAGGCTGTCAGCCGACACCTCGATCGGCTCACCGCTGTTGTAGTCGCTGATCGAGAACATCTGTGCCGTTGCCGGCAACACCGGGAGAAGACCAAGAACACCAATGACCACGAAGCTCTCGAGTTTGTTCATGGCAGGCTCTTGAGTTGAACGCCGGAGAGTATTGTCCAGGACGCGCGATACATGGTCACAGACACCCCGGACGGGAATTCTTCCACGAGGTATAGTGGAGATTGGTCATCAATTCCACCCGTGAATGTGTCCCCATCGTCTGCATCCTAGCCGACGGACCGCTGGTGCTTCAAGGAATTCTTGACCGCGATCCTGACGCTGATCCTCCAACGCCGCATGGAAACCTGTCAATCCTCCGGATTGAGGAGAATCTCAACGTCACCGGAAAACGTGAACTTCCCACCGTGGTCGCTGACCTCGAAACCCTCCGCCTCGAGATCTCCCGAGGGACCGGTGCCCTTGACCATGGCATCACTGCGCGCCATTCCCTTCTCCAGATCGATGAGAACACGCTCGCTGTCCAGGCGATATCCACTGCTGGACGTGACCTGAACGGAGGATTCAAGAGTGAGCACCTGGCTCTTCTGTTCAAAATAGCCGCTGTCGGCCCGCAAGGATGTCCATTCCCCTTCGCCGACCGTAATGGAACCGCTCACGCCCTCGAGAAACACCGTTTCGCCCCTCTCCGAATCATGCCAGGCCCTTTCGGCGTTAATCGTGAAGGGTCGGCCGTCGCTGTCTGTTCCAAGAAACCTGACATTGGTCATGGTCGAGCGCTCGGCCGTCGGTTGTTCAAGCCCACTGATCGGGATCACATCGGGCAACTCGATGATGTTGAAGGTCGGCCACATCAGCAGAAAGGCCGCCAGGGCAAGGGCACACAGCGGCAACAGCCAACGCAGAAGGCGGACAATGCGCGTGTAGCGCAGCAGGGAGCGGTGCCGGGGATGCGGCAGGACGTCTTCGGGAGCGAGGCCGTGTGCAGGCGGGTGGGCCATCGGATCAGTGGTCCATGATATCCGGATCGTTCCAGCCCAGAAGATCGAGTTCGGCGCGGGTCGGGAGAAAGCGGAACAGGGCCTCGGCCAGTTCCGTGCGTCCCTCGCGCTCTAGGCGGCGATCGAGTTCCGCCTTCAGCCGATGGAGGTGGAGAACATCCGCAGCAGCATAGTCAAGCTGCCGGTTCGAAAGTTCCCCCGCCCCCCAGTCGCTGCTCTGCATCTGCTTGGAGATGTCGACTCCGAGGAGTTCCTTGCACAGATCCTTGAGACCGTGACGCTCGGCAAAGGTCCGCACCAGACGGGAAGCAATCTTGGTGCAGTAGACGGGCGACACGACGACGCCCATGTGGTGGCGGATTGCCGCAAGGTCGAACCGGGCAAAGTGAAAGATCTTCAGGGTGTCCGGATCCGTCAGGAGCGCGCGCAATCGCGGCGCAGCGAGATCGCCCCTGGAAAACTGCACGAGATGGGCATTGCCATCACCGCTGGAAAGCTGGATGAGGCACAGACGGTCGCGGAAAGGCTTGAGGCCCATGGTTTCGGAGTCGACAGCGACCGTGGCCCCGAGATCAAGACCGGAGGGAAGATCTCCCTGATAAAGAAGGTTGGCCATGTGAAAGCCGGGGTGGAAGAAGGCTGACCCGCCACACCTGCGAACCCGGAGAGGCGCCGGATTGACGGGCGATCTGAGTATGCCAAGGCTAACCGCACCCGCCCGAAGGAACAAGGTCGGGTGGCGCTGGTGCCCAGGAGAAGACTCGAACTTCCACGGGGTCTCCCCCACAGGTACCTGAAACCTGCGCGTCTACCAATTCCGCCACCTGGGCACGACGCCTCTCCTAGTGGGCACAGGGGAAACCTGTCAAGTGGCAACACCCTCCTGGGCAATTGACGCCTTGCCCTCGAGGCTCAATCATCCGCAGCCGGTGTTGCTGGAGGTTTTCATGGCAGTTGGGACGGTTGTTGTCTTCGGCGGTTCCGGGTTCATCGGGCGCTATGCCGTCCGCAGGCTGGCCGCCAGCGGCTGGCGGGTCATCATTGCCGTACGCCGGCCAGGCAGGGCCGCTTTTCTGCAGACAGCCGGAGATGTCGGGCAGATCGTTGCCGTCGCCACCGATATCACCAACCCACGTCAGGTCAGCGAGCGCATCGAAGGGGCCGACGCAGTCGTCAACCTGGTCGGCATTCTTCACGAAAGGGGCCAGCGCACCTTTGCCAGACTGCATGCCGGGAGCGCCGGTGACATCGCCCGGGCGGCCGCGGCAGCAGGGGTGCGTTCCATGGTCCATGTCTCGGCCATCGGCGCCTCGGACCGTGCGCCATCCTCCTATGCCCGCTCGAAGGCATCCGGGGAGAACGCGGTGAGGGCCGCCATGCCCCATGCGGTCATCCTCCGGCCGAGTATCGTCTTCGGACCGGAAGACGGCTTCTTCAACCTGTTCGGCCGCCTGGCGGCCCGCTCTCCGGTCATCCCTCTTTTCGGCGGTGGTGCGACACGGTTCCAGCCTGTCTATGTCGACGATGTCGCGGCGGCGATCGTCGCCGCGCTCGGCGATGACGATGCCCGGGGACGAACCTTCGAACTCGGCGGCCCCGTGGTCTCGACCTTCCGCCATCTCATGGAGTTCATACGCCGCGAGACCCGCCGACGTGTCCTGCTCCTGCCGCTGCCCTTCGTCGCGGCACGCCTCACGGGACGCCTCCTCCAACTCCTGCCGCAGCCGCCGCTCACGCACGATCAGGCCCTGCTTCTCGAATCCGACAACGTGGTGGCGCCGGACGCCGCCACCCTGAAAGACCTCGGCATCGAGGCAACCACCCCCGAACTGGTGGTGCCGTCCTATCTCGCCCTCTATCGCCGTGGCGGCGGCGTTCCGGAGCAAGGGTCCGCTTGAGATCGAACCGGCTGCCGCGACATCAGCAGTGGAAGCCGGTAACGCGGGATTCGGTCACAGGAACATCAGCGAACTACTGTCCGGAATCGGCGATTCGGGAGTCATGCCAAGCCGTCCCCGTCATCAGGCACGGCCTCGACCTGCTGCGGGACGACCAGAACTACAGGTGGAGCCAGGCCAGAAGCAGGACGGCGAGAAGCACGCGGTAGATGACGAAGGGGGTGAAGGAGGCCCGGGCCAGCCACGCCATGAAGAGGCGGATGGTGATGAGGGCGGCGCCGAACGAGAGGATCGCCGCCGCCAGAGACGGACCTGTCAGGGACGTGTCGCCTGATGCGATCATGTCGCCGGCCGACAGCAGCACGGCGGCACCGATCACCGGAATGGAGAGCAGCATCGAGAAGGTGGCGCAGTCCGACCGGCGGTAACCGAGAAAGCGGGCTGCCGTGATGGTGATCCCGGCGCGGCTTGTTCCGGGGACAAGAGCGGCCACCTGGAAAAGGCCGATCACCACCGCGCCACGCCACGTGAGGTCTTCGAACGGGCGCGCAGCCCCGACGAGCCTGTCGGCCACGAGGAGCAGAAGCCCGAACCCAAGGGTCGTCCAGGCAATGAGCGCCGGATCCCGCAGCATGTCCGTACCCGTGGCATGGAGCACGAAACCCGCTCCGCCCACCGGCACTGTCGCCAGGATGATGAGAGCCAGGAGACGGCGGTCGGCAACCTCCCTGCCCCTCAAGAGGCGGACAATCTCCTTGCGGAAATACATGATGACCGCCAGCAGCGTGCCGCCGTGGACGGCAATGTCGATCTTCAGCCCCTGGTCCGGCCAGTCCAGCACGTTCGAAGCGAGAACCAGATGACCTGACGAACTCACCGGAAGGAATTCCGTGATGCCCTGGACCAGGGCGAGCACGACCAGCTGCAGCCACGTCATGGCGCACACACCTGAAGCGGCCACGGATTGATAGCGCCGGTCATGCTCGATCCATCGTGCGTCGGGAATGGTGACCCCGGATCATGCATGGCGTGCCCACCGTAACATCAAGATCATGGGGTTCCTGCCAGGCATGGTTCAGCATATGGAAGAAAAAGGACTTCATAAAGGTCAGTAAGACTGACTATAATTGGCATGCCGTATGCTCCTGGCGTCCTGACTGGAAAAGAACAGGTGACTGTGGTGCAAAATTATGGCATAGTAGCTGACCTATCTTTCCGCATCAGGCGTCATGACCCTTCTTTCCTTTGTCGACGTGCCGCAACAGCGGCCCTACAGGCGTCTCGCCGGGGAGCGCCGCCACGACTTTCGCGAAATCTACGACGAGTTCATTCCCGACAGCGCCGTCACCCAGTCCTCGCGCTGTTCGCAGTGTGGCGTCCCGTTCTGCCAGATTCACTGCCCGCTGCACAACAACATCCCCGACTGGCTGGCGCTGACCGCCGAGGGCCGGCTTGAGGAGGCCTATGCCATCGCCTCGGCCACCAACACGTTCCCGGAAATCTGTGGCCGCATCTGTCCCCATGACCGGCTTTGCGAGGGCAACTGCGTGATCGAGAAGGGATTCGAGTCGGTGACCATCGGCACCATCGAACGCTTCATCACCGAAACGGCCTTCGACAACGGTTGGGTGCGTGGCCCCGAACCGGCGCGCGAACGCGACCAGTCCGTGGGCATCGTCGGCGCCGGACCCGCCGGACTCGCGGCAGCCGACAGGCTCCGGCGCCATGGGTACCGGGTCGAGATCTATGACCGGCACGACCGGGCCGGCGGCCTGCTGATGTATGGCATCCCCGACTTCAAGCTTGAAAAGCACGTGGTCTCGCGTCGCGTTGACCTGCTCCTCGAAGGCGGCGTCATCTTCCATCAGGGAGCCGACATCGGACGCGACCTTTCCTTCGCCGACCTGCGCACCCGCCACGATGCCGTGCTGCTCGCCACCGGTGTCTACAAGGCGCGCGACATCCAGGCTCCCGGGGTCGGCCTCGATGGCATCGTCCCCGCCCTCGATTACCTCATCGCCAGCAACCGCCGCGGCCTCGGCATGGACGTCGCTGGTCCCGATGCCGCCGGACACCGCGTCGTTGTCGTCGGCGGTGGCGACACGGCGATGGACTGCGTACGCACGGCGGTGCGCCAGGGCGCCAGAGCCGTCACCTGTCTCTACCGCCGTGATCGGGACAACATGCCCGGCAGCCAGAGGGAAGTGAGCTACGCCATCGAGGAGGGAGTCATCTTCGAGTTTCTGTCCGCCCCGGAAGCCTTTGCCGGCGACGACCGGGTGGCCACGGTGAGGGCGTCGCGCATGCGCCTCGGCAACGCCGACAGCGACGGCCGCCGCCAGCCACTGCCGGTCGAGGGCACCGGCTTCGGTGTCGAGGCAACACTTGTGCTGAAGGCCCTGGGGTTCGATCCCGAGCCGGTCGCAGAGATGTTCGCACTCGACGACCTCGAAACCGAAACCGACGGCACCGTGAAGACTGCCGGTTTCTCGGGCAGGACCAGCGTGCCAGGAGTGTGGGCCGCCGGCGACATCGCACGCGGTGCATCCCTGGTGGTGTGGGCAATCCGTGACGCGAGGCAGGCGGCCGATTCAATCCACCAGGAGCTGAGCGGACCATGAGCGACCCCTGCCGGACCGCCGAACGGTCCCGCCTCGAGCAGTACGGGCTTTACGATCCCTCCTTCGAGCACGATTCCTGTGGCGTAGGATTCGTGGCCGCCATCGATGGCACCCCCGGACGCAGGGTGGTGGAAGCGGGCATTGCCGCCCTCAAGGCGGTGTGGCACCGCGGCGCGGTCAGCGCCGATGGCAAGACGGGTGACGGCGCCGGAGTCCAGGTCCAGATCCCCCAGGGTTTCTTCAGGGAGCACATTGAGCGCACGGGACACGAACCGGGCAGCGACCGCCTGGCGGTCGGCATGATTTTCCTGCCGCGCACCAACCTTGCGAACCAGGAAGCCTGCCGGGCGATCGTCGAATCGGAGATCCTCAAATTCGGGTACCGCATCTTCGGCTGGCGCCAGGTCCCCATCGACAGCACGGTGATCGGCGAGCGCGCCGGCGCGGCGCGCCCGGAGATCGAGCAGATCATGATCGCCAGCGAGGACACCCTCGCCGAGGACCGCTTCGAGAACGATCTCTACATCATCCGCCGCAAGATCGAGGCCCGCGTACGCGAGGCAGGGGTGACCGGATTCTACGTCTGTTCGCTGTCGTGCCGTTCGATCGTCTACAAGGGCATGTTCGTCGCCGAGCAGTTGTCCAACTTTTATCCGGACCTCTCCGACGACCGCTTCGTTTCGAGCTTCATCGTCTTCCACCAGCGCTACTCCACCAACACCTTTCCGACGTGGGATCTCGCCCATCCCTTCCGCATGCTCGCCCACAACGGCGAGATCAATTCGCTGCGCGGCAACGTCAACTGGATGAAGAGTCACGAAGCGCGCATCGGCCATGATGCCTTTGCCGAGCATCTCGATGTCATCAAGCCGGTCATCGCGTCGGGCGCCTCCGACTCGGCAGCGCTCGATTCCGTCTTCGAGCTCCTGGTGCGCGCCGGACGCTCGGTGCCTCTGGCGAAGACCATGCTGATTCCGGAAGCCTGGGAACACAATGCGCGGCTGTCGCAGGAAGTGCGTGCGCTCTACCTCTACTGCAACACGGTGATGGAGCCCTGGGACGGCCCGGCGGCCATCGCGGCGTCGGACGGCCGCTGGGTCATCGCCGGCACGGACCGCAACGGCCTGCGCCCCATGCGCTACTCGCTGACCAGGGACGGCCTGCTCATCGTCGGCTCCGAGACAGGCATGATCCCGGTACCCGAACACAATCTCGACCACTGCGGCCGTCTTGGACCGGGCGCCATGATCGCCGTCGACCTGGCCGGGGGACGGCTCTTCTCGGATGCCGACATCAAGGAACACCTGGCCGCCAAGCAACCCTACGCGAGTTGGATCGGCAACATCACCCATCTCGACGACCTCCAGTGCGGCGGCGACGGAGCGATGGCCCTTGGCGGGGACGCCGAGTTGCGATGGCGCCAGCACGCCGCCGGTTTCTCATTCGAGGACCTGGAACTCATCCTGCGCCCCATGGTCGAGGAAGCGAAGGAGGCCGTGGGCTCCATGGGCGACGACACGCCGCTTGCGGTGCTGTCGGGCCACTACCGCGGACTGCATCACTTCTTTCGCCAGAACTTCAGCCAGGTCACCAATCCACCAATCGATTCGCTGCGCGAACGCCGGGTCATGACCCTTGCGACGAGACTGGGCAACCTCTCCAACATTCTCGATCAGGACGAAAGCCAGACCCGCATCCTGCAACTTGCCTCTCCGGTTCTCGACAATGCCCGTTTCGCCACCATGCGACACCATCTCGGGAAGGGCGCGGTGGTCGTCGACTGCACCTTTCCGGCGGACGGGGATAATCCCGACGTGCTGGGCGACGCCATCACGCGCATCCGCCAGGAGACCGAGGACGCTGTCCGCGGCGGCTGCGAACACATCATCCTGACCGACGAGATGAGCGGTCCGGACCGGGCCGCCATGCCGATGATTCTTGCCGCCGGCGCCGTGCACAGTCACCTCGTGCGCCAGTCGCTGAGGACCTTCGTGTCACTCAATGTACGCTCGGCAGAGTGCCTCGACGTGCACCACTTTGCCGTGCTCATCGGCGTCGGATCGACAACGGTGAATGCCTACCTCGCCGAGGAGAGCATCCGGGCACTCCATGGACGCGGTCTCTTTGGTGGCTACAGCCGGACCGAGTGCGTTGCCCGCTACGTGAAGGCGGTTGACGACGGTCTCCTGAAAATCATGTCCAAGATGGGAATCGCCGTCATCTCGTCCTACCGGGGCGGCTACAACTTCGAGGCCATCGGTCTCTCGAGGACCCTGGTCGCCGAGTTCTTTCCCGGAATGCCGGCCAAGATCTCGGGAATCGGTCTGAGCGGCATTCAGAAACGCACCCTCAAGCTCCACCACGAGGTCCATGGCATGGCGGCACAAACGCTGCCGATCGGCGGTCTCTACCGCTTTCGCCAGGGCGGTGAGGCCCATGCCTGGGAGGGCCGGCTGATCCACACCCTGCAGAACGCCGTGGCAAGCGACAGCTGGCAGCTCTACCGCCGGTACGCAGAAGGGCTCCACGCACGGGAACCCTTCAGCCTGCGCGACCTCCTGGAGTTTGATGATCGCAACGACCCTGTCGACATCGATGACGTGGAGTCCATTACCGAGATCCGCAAGCGATTCGTCACTCCCGGCATGTCGCTTGGCGCCCTGTCACCGGAAGCGCACGAGACTCTCTCCATCGCCATGAACCGCATCGGCGCGCTGTCGGATTCCGGTGAAGGCGGTGAGAGTCCCGAGCGTTTCAGGACACGGCCCAACGGCGACAACGCGAACTCGCCGATCAAGCAGATTGCCTCGGGACGCTTCGGCGTGACGGCGGAATACCTCACCCATTGCCGGGAAATCGAGATCAAGATCGCCCAGGGCGCGAAACCCGGAGAAGGCGGACAGCTGCCGGGCTTCAAGGTGACAGACATGATTGCCAGTCTGCGCCACGCAACGCCGGGGGTGTCGCTCATCTCACCGCCGCCGCACCACGACATCTACTCGATCGAGGATCTCTCCCAGCTGATCTACGACCTCAAGCAGATCAACCCCGTCGCCCGGGTGTGCGTCAAGCTTGTCAGCCAGGCGGGGGTGGGAACGGTTGCCGCCGGAGTCGCCAAGGCCAAGGCGGATGTCATCCTCATCTCCGGCCACGTCGGCGGCACCGGAGCCAGTCCGCAGACCAGCATCCGCTATACGGGCGCGCCCTGGGAGATGGGTCTGGCAGAAACCAACCAGGTGCTCACCCTCAATCGTCTGCGCCACACGGTGCGCCTGCGCACGGACGGCGGTATCCGCACCGGCCGCGACGTCGTCATTGCAGCCATGCTCGGCGCCGAGGAGTACGGTGTCGGGACGGCCTCGCTGGTCGCCATGGGGTGTCTGCTGGTTCGCCAGTGCCATTCCAACACCTGCCCGGTCGGAATCTGCTCGCAGAAGCCCGCGTTGCGCGACAGGTTCGAAGGTACGCCGGAGAAGGTGGTCAATCTCTTCTCGTTCATCGCCGAGGACGTGCGCCACATTCTTGCCTCGCTCGGGGTGCGCTCTCTCGACGAGATCATCGGCCGCACCGACCTTCTCAGGCAGGTGGGCCGCGGCAGCGAGGACCTTGACGATCTCGATCTCAATCCCCTGCTCCTTCAGGCGGATTCCGGCGGATTCCCGCGCCACTCGGTGGTCGAGGGACGCAACGAGGTTCCCGACAGCCTCGACATGCGCATGCTCCGCGACGCCCGCACAGGTCTCGACGACCGCGAAAAAATGCAGCTCGCCTACAATGTGCGCAACACCGATCGCGCCGTTGGCACCAGGCTCTCGTCCGAGATCACCCGCCGCTTTGGCATGAAGGGACTCGCACATGATCACATCACGGTCCGCCTGAGAGGCTCTGCCGGCCAGTCGCTGGGAGCCTTTGCGGTACAGGGTGTGCGTCTCGAGGTCTTCGGCGACGCCAACGACTACGTCGGCAAGGGTCTCTCGGGCGGTACTGTCGTGGTGCGCCCGCCGGTTTCGAGCGAACGGCCGGCCCACACCAACACGATCATCGGCAACACGGTGCTTTACGGCGCCACCGCCGGGCGCCTCTTTGCCGCCGGAGAGGCCGGCGAACGACTGGCGGTGCGCAATTCCGGGGCCGATCTCGTGGTCGAGGGCTGCGGATCCAACGGCTGCGAGTACATGACCGGCGGCACTGTCGTGGTCCTCGGTCCTGTGGGTCCCAACTTTGCCGCCGGCATGACCGGCGGCATGGCCTTCGTTCACGACAGGCACGAGCGCCTGACCGAGAACATCAATTCCGATCTTGTGATCATGCAGCGCCTGGCCAGCACAAGGTGGGAGGCGCACCTGAAATCCCTCATCGAGGACCACGTCACGGCGACACACTCCGAGCGGGCCTCGGGGCTGCTGCATGACTGGAAGTTCGAGGTCACCCGCTTCTGGCAGGTCTGCCCGAGGGAGATGGTCGACCGGCTGGCTTTCCCCCTCGTCGATGACGAAGAGGCGTTGCTCGCCTGAGCCTGCCCCCCCCCCCAGGATGGTTGTATTTGCCCTGCCAGCCGGTCCATAAGATGTCCGGTTGCGTCATGAGGATGGTCTTGCCTGAGCTGATCCACGACCCGATGTCGCCGTTCTGCCGCAAGGTCAGGGTCGTTCTCGACGAAATGGGTGTGCGCTTCTCGTTGACCCAGGAGAACGTCTCGCTGCGGCGGGAGGAGTTCCTCGCCCTCAATCCCGCCGGCGAAGTCCCTGTTCTCATCGACGGAAACGGCTCCGCCCTTGCCGACAGCCAGGCGATTGCCGAGTACCTCCAGGACATCCACAAGGAACCCGATCTCCTTGGCGGCACTCCCGCGGAACGTGCGGAGACCCGCCGGCTTGTCGCCTGGTTCGACAGGAAGATGTACCGGGAAGTCACCGGATTGATCATCGAGGAGAAGGTTCAGAAGTGGCGCCAGAGACGCGGCAAACCCGACTCGGCGGTGCTGGCCGCGGCGCGCGACAGGCTGCGGTTGCACTTGGACTACATGGAAGGTCTGCTGGCGATGCGTTTCTGGCTTGCCGGCGAACGCTTCAGTCTCGCCGACATCGCCGCAGCCTCGCAGATTTCCTGCATCGACTATGTTGGCGACATTCCCTGGTCCTCCTCGCAGGCAACCCGCGAGTGGTATGCCAGGATCAAGTCGCGGCCGTCATTCCGGCCGATCCTCCATGACCGCCTTGCCGGCATGCCGCCCGACGATCACTATGCCGACCCGGATTTCTGAACGGGTGCGCCATCCCATGCCTGTGCGTGCGGCGCCAGGCCGGGAGGCGCCGTGGACGATGCCCGGCCCCCGGACCAGGGGTTGCCGGGCAGGGTGCGGTGAGCCGCCGTGGCGGTGACGCTTTCCGGCCAGCTGAAGCAGCAGGCTCGGGATCTCGGGTTTTCGGCGTGTGGCATCACCGGTGCGACCCGCGATCCACGCTGGCGCGAGGATCTCGTGCGCTTCGTCGAGGCAGGCTATCACGGAGACATGGCGTGGCTGGCCGGACGCCTGGGGGTACGCACCGATCCGCAGGCTCTCCTGCCCGGCGCCAGGAGCGTCATTGCTGTCGCCAGGGACTATGGTCCGGACACCAGCCCCCTGGATGACTTGAGGGAAAGCAGGCACGGTGTCATTTCATGCTATGCGCGTGCGCGGGACTATCACCGGGTGGTCTCGAGGCACCTCAAGGCGCTGGCGGCATGGCTGGTCCGCGGGACTCCCTGCGATGTCAGGGTCCTTGTCGATACCGCTCCCGTCATGGAAAAGCCGCTGGCCGGCCGCGCCGGCATCGGCTGGCAGGGAAAACACACCAACCTGGTGTCGCGGCAGCTGGGCTCATGGTTCTTCCTCGGCCTCATCGTCACGACGGCAGAGCTCGAGGCGGACGAGGCCGAGGGAGACCACTGCGGTTCCTGCAGGAAGTGCCTCGACATCTGTCCGACCAATGCCTTCCCCCAACCCTGGCGCCTCGACGCGCGTCGCTGCATTTCCTATCTCACCATCGAGCACAAGGGCCACATCGACCGGGAGTTCCGCGCGGCCATGGGGAATCGCATCTTCGGCTGCGACGACTGCCTCGCGGTCTGCCCGTGGAACAAGTTTGCCAGGGTTGCCAGGGATGCGGATTTCCTGCCGCGGCCCGAGCTCACGCGGCCACGACTGGCCAGCCTTGCCATGCTCGACGATGCCGCCTTCCGCGCCCTCTTCACGGCGAGTGCCGTCAAACGCACAGGCCGCGACCGCTTTGTGCGCAATGTCATGATCGCCCTGGGCAACAGCGGCGATGGCGAGGCCGTCCCCGTGGTCGAGAGCAGGCTGGCGGACCCTTCGGCGCTGGTGAGAGCCATGGCGGTGTGGGCTCTCTCCCGCCTGACGCCGGCGGCGCATTTTGCCGCCGCCAGGGCGCGCCATCTCTCTTCGGAGGACGATCCCCAGGTCAGGCGCGAGTGGAGGGAGGGTTCCGACGCCCGATGACGGAACTCTTCTGCCTCGGTCCCGGATACACGGTCCGGCGCCTCGCCCTCGAACTCCGGGACGAGGGCTGGCGGGTCTCCGGGACCGTGCGCGATGCGTCGCAGATCGCCGGCCTGGCCCGCGAGGGAATCGAGGCGGCGGTGTTTGGCAGTGACGCGGCCGAGACTCTTCTCTTGCGGGCCACTCATGTCATCGATTCCATACCGCCTGTCCCCGGCGAGGCGCCGCTGCCCCTAGTCTGCCACGCCGGCGCCTTTGCCCGTCACGAGAACCTGCGCTGGCTCGCCTACCTCTCGACCACGGGTGTCTACGGAGACCGCCGGGGAAACTGGGTCGACGAGTCGGACGAGGCGGAGCCGGCCACCGAACGCGGAGCACGGCGTCTGGCTGCGGAACAGGCCTGGCTCATCATGCATGAACGTTACGGCCTTCCGGTGCATGTCTTCCGCCTGGCGGGTATCTACGGACCCGGCCGCGGGGTGCTCGAGCAGGTGCGTGCCGGAAAGGCGCGGCGCGTCATCAAGCCTGGGCAGGTGTTTTCGCGTATCCATGTCGACGATATCGTGGCGACGCTCAAGGCCTCCATTGCCAGGCCCTCGCCGGGCGCCATCTACAACGTGTGTGACGATGAACCGGAATCACCGGCGATTGTCACGGAATACGCCTGCCGTCTCCTCGGTGTCGCAGCGCCCCGGCCAGTAGCCCTGGAGGAAGCCGGTCTCTCCGCCATGGCCGCAAGCTTCTATGCCGACAACAAGCGCGTCTCCAACCGCAAGATCAAGGAGGAACTCGGCATTCGCCTCCGCTATCCCTCCTATCGCGAGGGACTGTCAGCGCTGACGGCATCCTCGAGGCCGTCGAGTGCCCGGCCAAGGAGCGCAAGGTCCGGATCACGCGACAACCGGTGATCACCATCCTTGACCAGGTGAACGCGAACGTCATCCGTCGCCAGCCTGGTGGCGAGATCGAGGGCGAGCGACCACTTCACCGACCCGTCCCTCATGCCATGGAGCAGCCGCACCGGCACATCGATTGCAATGGAGCGGCGCATCACCAGGTGACGGCGCGCCTCCTCGATAAAGCCATGGGTTACCGTGTAGCTGCCATCCTCTTCCTCGACCTTGAGGGCGCCGTCTCGCCGCAGCCGCTCCTGGTCTTCGGCCGAGAGGTTCCAGAAGATGTCCTGCGAGAAGTCAGGCGCGGCGGCGATGCCGACGAGGGCGGCGACGCGCCGGGGCCGCGCCAGAGCCACGTTCAGCATGATCCAGCCGCCCATGCTGGAACCCACAAGGATCTGGGGTCCCTCGGTGAGGGAGTCCAGAACAGCCAGCGCATCCGCAGTCCAGGCGCCGATGGTGCCCTCCTCGAAACGGCCACCCGACTGGCCGTGACCGCTGTAGTCGAAGCGCAGGAAGGAACGTCCGCGACGGCAACACCGTTCATCGAGCCACGTCGCCTTCGTCCCCGACATGTCGGAGGAATAGCCACCGAGAAACACGACACCCGGGCGGGTGCCGGTGCGGCGGGCGTAGGCGAGGGTGACTCCATCCTCGCGTTCGAGCCATCTCGTATCTGTGTCCGGCATGGCCTATATCATGGTTTCCCGGTGCAAGCGGCAGGTGTCCCTATATCATGATTGAGCGTCAGGACGACTCTCTTGTCGTTCTCCAGGTCATTCCGCGACTCAAGATCGGTGGCGCCGAACGCGCCGTCATCGATATCTCCCGGGCACTCAACGACGCCGGCATGCAGTCCCTCGTCACCTCCCAGGGGGGCGAACTCGTGCCTGATCTGCTGCACACCAAGGCCATTCACATGGCGATGCCCGTCGCCTCCAAGAATCCCCTGACCATCGCCCTCAACACACTGCGTCTTGTCCACCTGATCCGCGTCCATCAGGTTAACGTGATCCACGTGCGTTCCAGGGCGCCCGCCTGGTCGGCACTGGCCGCCGCGCGGCGCACGGGAACGCCGATCGTGACCACCTTCCATGCACCCTACACCATCAACTCCAGGGCCAAGCGGCTCTACAACTCCGTGATGGCGCGAGGCGACCGGGTGATCGCCGTCTCCGAATACGTGGCCCGTCACGTGCGCGAGGAGTATGGCGTGCCGGAGAACCGGCTGCGCTGCATCTTCCGCGGTATCGACATGGCGCGGTTCGACCCGGCGGCTGTGGGCATCGACCGCATCACCACCCTGGCGGACTACTGGAACCTGCCGGACGGCGTTCCCATCATCATGTTTCCCGGGCGCCTGACACGGCTCAAGGGCCACCATGTCATGATCGACGCCCTCAAGCAGCTGCACCGTGACGCCATGTGCCTGATGGTGGGTGTGGCCGGCGCCCGTCCCGCACTGCGACGGGAAATCGAGAACCTCATTCTCGAGGCCGGACTGGAGGGACGGGTGACTCTCATCGACAGCTGTCACGACATGCCGGCAGCCTACCGCCTCGCCGATGTCGTCGTGCAACCCTCGCTCGTTCCGGAGGGTTTCGGGCGTGTCGCCGTCGAGGCGCAGGCCATGGGTGTTCCCGTCGTCGCCTCCGATACCGGCGCCACCAGCGAGACCGTCCACCAGGGGGTGACCGGATGGCTGACGCCTTCGGGCGACGCCGGCGCCCTAGCCGGGGCACTGACCACGGCGCTCGATCTCGATGCCGAGGCGCGCATCAGGCATGCGGCAATCGCCAGGGCCCATGCGGTTTCGCACTTTGCCCTCGGCAACATGTGCAACGCCACCCTCGAGGTCTACCGGGAACTGACCGCCGGGCCATGACCGAAGGCATTCTCGTCATCAGGCTTGGAGCCCTCGGGGACTTCGTCATGGCCAGCGGAGCCTTCGCATCGATCCGTGCCTTCCATGACACCGCTCGCATCGTGCTTCTGACACGCCCGGCCTATGCCGGTCTCGGCTGCGCCGGCGGCTGGTTTGACGATGTGTGGATCGACCGGCGACCGGTGTGGTGGAAGCCGTCCGGCGTCCTTGCTCACAAGAGACGCCTCGATGCCGGCATGTTCGAGCGTGTCTACGATCTGCAGATCTCGGATCGCACCTCGGCCTACTATCATCTGTTGAGACGGCCCAGGCCCGAGTGGTCCGGTGTCGCCCGTGGCTGCTCCCTCTACAACCAGCGCCGCGAACTCGTGCGCTATCACCCCGTCGAGCGTCACGCACTCCAGTTGCGCCGCGCCGGCGTGCAGCGAATCATGCCTCCTGACCTGTCGATGATCCGCACCCCGCCGCCCGCCGGCGTACCCGCCGGCCGCATGGCGCTGATGGTGCCCGGCTGTGCGCCGCACCGCCCGGAAAAGAGATGGCCGGCCGCGCACTATTCTGCTCTCGCCCGCGGCATGCTCGAGCGCGGCGTCACGCCCCTGCTCATCGGCAGTCCCCACGAAGCCGATGTTCTCGATCGGATTGCCGCCACCGATCCCGCCATCGTCAACTTGATGGGACGGACCAGTCTCGAGGAAATCGTTGCCCTGGCGCGTCATGCGGTGTTCGCCGTCGGTAATGACACCGGGCCGATGCATGTCGCCGCCACGGCCGGCTGCCCATGCGTCGTCCTGTTCTCGCAAGCATCCGACCCGGATCTTTCGCGGCCCCACGGTTCACATGTGACGGTGCTGCGCCGCGCCGCGCTCGAAGATCTCTCCCCGGAAGAGGTTGCACAAGCCCTGCACAGTCTCCATGTATGGCATCGCTCACCGCCGGAGACCCTGAAGGCATGAACACCAGCCCGGGAACCATCGACGTCACGCTGCCGGACGGCTCCTGCCGCACGTTTGACGTTCCGGTCACCGGGGCGGACGTGGCGGCATCCATCGGCTCCGGCCTGGCGCGGGCCGCGTGGGCGGTGAAGGTCGACGGCGACCTGCGCGACCTTGGCAGGGAAATCGATCACGATGCGGACATCGAGATCGTGACATCGAGTTCGACCGAAGCCCTCGAACTGCTGCGCCACGATGCCGCCCATGTTCTGGCACAGGCGGCCAAGGAGCTCTTTCCCGAGGTCCAGGTGACGATCGGACCGGTGATTGACGACGGATTCTACTACGACTTCGCCCGCGACGAACCGTTCACGCCAGCAGACATGGAGGCCATCGAGGCCCGCATGATGGAAATCGTCGACCGTGACGAACCCATCAGCCGCGAGGTCTGGGACCGCGACGAGGCGGCGCGCTTCTTCGAATCCATCGGCGAGGCCTACAAGGCGGAGATCATCCGCGACCTTCCCGCCGACGAGACCATCACGCTCTACCGGCAGGGCGACTGGATCGACCTGTGCCGGGGTCCGCATCTTCCCTCCACGGGCCGACTGCCGAAGGCCTTTCGTCTCACGCGCCTCGCCGGGGCCTACTGGAGGGGCGACAGCCGCAATGCGATGCTGCAGCGCATCTACGGCACAGCCTGGTCCGACAAGGCGCAACTGAAGGCCTGGACGGACCGCCTTGAGGAGGCCGCAAAGCGCGACCACCGGCGCCTCGGGCGCGAGATGGATCTCTTCCATTTCCAGGACGAGGCGGTCGGTTCGGCCTTCTGGCACGCCTCCGGGTGGCGCCTCTACCGCACCCTCCAGGACTACATGCGCCGTCGCCTCGAGGACGCCGGTTACCAGGAAGTCAACACGCCGCAAATGGTGGCGCGGTCGCTGTGGGAGGATTCCGGTCACTGGGAGAAGTTCCGCGACAACATGTTCACGGCGACCACCGAGGACGAACGCATCTGGGCGGTGAAGCCGATGAACTGTCCCTGCCACGTGCAGATCTTCCGCCAGGGAGTGAGGAGCTACCGTGACCTGCCGCTGCGCATGGCCGAGTTTGGCTCCTGCCTGCGCTACGAACCTTCCGGCGCCCTCCACGGGCTGCTGCGGGTCCGCTCCTTCACCCAGGACGATGCACACATCTTCTGCCCGGAAGAGGAGGTCGCCTCCGAGACCGAGCATTTCTGCGCGCTTCTGGCATCGGTCTACCGCGATCTCGGATTCGACGAGTTCTCTGTCCGCTTCGCGGACCGCCCGGATGTGCGCGCCGGTGACGATGCCGTGTGGGACCAGGCGGAAGAGGCGCTGAGAGAGGCGGCAGCAGGGACGGGACTGGAGATGTCCTACAGCCCGGGCGAGGGCGCCTTCTATGGTCCGAAGCTGGAGTTCCATCTGCGTGATGCCATCGGCCGTGACTGGCAATGCGGCACCCTGCAGTTGGACTTCGTCCTGCCCGAGCGTCTCGACGCCACCTATGTCGCGGAGAACGGGGAGCGCCGCCGCCCGGTGATGCTGCATCGCGTGATCCTCGGATCCTTCGAGCGCTTCATCGCCATCCTGATCGAGCACTACGCCGGGAACTTCCCGCTGTGGCTGGCGCCGGTCCAGTATGCCGTGGCGACCATCACCAACGATGCCGATGACTATGCCGAGGAGGTGCACGCGCGCCTCATCGCCGCCGGACTTACCGGCGTCATCGATACCGGATCCGAGAAGATCGGCTACAAGGTGCGGCGGCATTCGGTGTCGAAGGTCCCGGTGCTTCTTGCAATCGGCCGGCGCGAGAAGGAGGAGCGCAAGGTTTCCTTGCGCCGACTCGGCAGCAAGGAACAGCAAATCCTTGATCTTGACGCCGCCATCCATACACTTGGCACACAATCCGTTCCGCCGGATATCGCCCGAAAGACCTGAACAACCCGAGGAGTTGGTTACATAGCACGCTACGGACAGAACATGGCCCCGCCCGTCAAGTCGGGACCGCGGGCCAACGAGGACATCAACGCACCCAGCGTCCGGCTGATTTCAGCCGATGGAGCGCAGGTCGGCGTCGTCACTCTCCAGGCAGCACTGAGGGCCGCAGAGGATTCCGGCCTCGATCTCGTCGAGGTGTCGCCCAACGCCGATCCTCCGGTCTGCAAGCTTCTCGATTACGGGAAATACAAGTACGAGGCGCAGAAGAAGGCCAACGAGGCGCGCAAGCGCCAGAAGACCTTCGACGTCAAGGAAATCAAGATGCGGCCCAACATCGATGATCACGACTACGGCGTGAAGATGCGCGCACTTGCCCGGTTCATCGGTGACGGGGACAAGGTGAAGGTCACCATCCGATTCCGTGGCCGCGAACTCGCCCACCCGGAGATCGGCAGGAACCTTCTCGAGCGCATCCACGACGAAGCGCAGGAACTCGCCAAGATCGAGATGATGCCACGCATGGAAGGGCGCCAGATGATCATGGTGATGGCGCCGAAGTAGCGCCCCTTGCAATACCCCGGGCCAGGGGGTATGACGGCACTCCCCCATTGGGGTGTTTCCTGACGAAGACCGGATTGGTCCGATGCCGAAGCTCAAGTCGAAAAGTTCGGTGAAGAAGCGGTTCCGGACGACCGGAAGCGGCAAGCTGCGCCGCAACTATGCCGGCAAGCGCCACTTCATGCGCCGACGCACGAGGAGGTTCCTGAGGACCACGCGCGGTACGACGGCGGTAAGCCAGGCAGACGCGAAGATGATCCGCCGTCTGCTGGCCGGCGGTTGACACACACCAGACCGGACACGTTGAACGATGGCCAGAGTCAAACGCGGAACGACGTCCCACGCACGTCACAAGAAGCTTCTCAAGCAGACCAGGGGCTACCGGGGTCGCGCCAACAGCTGCTACTCCGTGGCCCTGATGCGCCTCGAAAAAGGTCTGCAATACGCCTACCGCGATCGCCGTACGCGCAAGCGCGATTTCCGCCGCCTGTGGATCCAGCGCATCAACGCCGGGGCGAGGCAGCACGGCCTCACCTACGGGCAGTTCATGCACGGCCTCAAGCTTGCCGGAGTCGAGCTTGACCGCAAGATCCTGGCCGACCTTGCGGCACGGGAACCCGCATCGTTTAGCAAGTTGTGTGACGAGGCCCGCTCGGCGGTTTCCAGCGCTGCCTGATCAACAGACAGACTGACGGACCAGAACCTGACCGGCGAAGGGGCCTCCCTCGAGGCCCCTTTGTGCTGTTTGGACCCCGACATGGACGACCGCATTACCACCATACTCAACGACTCCCTCGACGCCATAGCCGGTGCCGGTGACATCGCCGGTCTCGACGCCGTCCGTGTCGCCACACTGGGACGCAAGGGTTCGATCACGCTCCTGATGAAGGGCCTCGGCACCCTGGATCCGCAGGCGAGACGCCAGGCCGGACAGGCTTTGAATGCTGCAAAAGACGACCTTCAGTCCGCCATCGACAGACGCAGGGAGGAACTCGAGCGCCATCGCCTCGACGCTATTCTCGAAACCGAACGCATCGATGTCACACTCCCGGAACGGCCCGCGCCCGGTGGCACGGTGCATCCCGTCAGCCAGGCGACCGACGAGATCATCGCCATCCTTGCCGACATGGGCTTCACGGTGGCCGAGGGTCCCGACATCGAGGATGACTGGTTCAATTTCGGCGCCCTCAACATGCCGGAGGAACATCCGGCGCGCCAGGAACACGACACCTTCTATCTGCTGCCTGTCGCCGGCGGAGCCCGGCCGGTGCTGCGCACGCACACATCGCCGGTGCAGATCCGCCACATGCTGGAGAATCCGCCACCCATCCGCATCATCGCTCCGGGCCGCACCTACCGAAGCGACAGCGATCTCACCCACACGCCCATGTTCCACCAGGTCGAGGGCCTGGTGATCGACCGGGCCATCCACATGGGTCATCTCAAGGGTTGCCTGCGTCAGTTTGTCGAGGCCTTCTTCGGCGTCGATGATGTGCCGATGCGCTTCCGTCCGAGCTATTTTCCCTTCACGTCTCCGTCCATGGAAGTGGACATCGGCTGTTCCTTCTCGGGCAACCGGCTCACCATCGGCGAAGGCGAGGGCTGGATGGAGGTTCTCGGAAGCGGCATGGTGCACCCCCGTGTGCTCGCCAACGGTGGCGTCGACCCGGAGGCGTGGCAGGGCTTTGCCTTCGGTCTCGGCATCGACCGCCTCGCCATGCTGAAGTACGCCATCCCGGATCTGCGCGGTTTCTTCGATTCCGACCTGCGCTGGCTGCGTCACTACGGTTTCAGGCCGCTCGACGTTCCCACGCTCTATGGGGGGCTGACGCCATGACCACTACGCTCCCCCTGACGCCGCCTGAATCATGAAACTGACACTCGCATGGCTGAAACGGCATCTCGAGACGGGCGCTTCGCTTGACGAGATCGTCGCTACGCTCAACCGCATCGGCCTAGAGGTCGAGGGGGTCGAGGACCGTTCGCGCGAAGTCGCTTCCTTCACGGCGGCGCGGGTGAAGTCCGCGGAACCCCACCCCAATGCCGAAAGGCTTCAGGTGTGCCTGGTCGAAACGGCCGACGCCGAAATCCAGGTGGTCTGCGGCGCACCCAACGCTCGGGCCGGCATGATGGGTGTCTTCGCTCCCTCCGGCAGCCATATTCCCGGGACCGGTCTCGACCTCAGGAACACCGTGATCCGGGGTGTCGAGAGTCGCGGCATGCTCTGTTCAGAGCGCGAAATGGGCCTTTCCGACGAGCACGAGGGAATCATCGAACTTCCCGATGAGACACCGGTCGGGACCTCCTTTGCCGCCATCGCCGGCCTCGACGATCCCGTCATCGACGTCTCCGTGACGCCTGACAGGGGCGATTGCTTCAGCGTGCGCGGCATCGCCCGGGATCTCGCCGCAGCCGGCGTCGGGGAACTGCTGCCGCTCGACACCACGCCATGGCCGGGAACCCATGACAGCCCCATTGCCATCGAACTCGACTTCGCGCCCGGCGCGCAAGACGCCTGTCCGGCCTTCCTGGGCCGCCATTTCCGGGGGCTGGCGAACGGGCCGAGTCCGGAATGGATGCGCCGGAAACTCGAAGCTGTCGGCCTGCGTCCCATCTCCGCACTCGTCGACATCACCAACTGGCTCACCCTGGATATCGGACGCCCGGCGCACATCTACGACGCCCGCAAGGTCAGCGGACCGATCGGCGCCCGGCTGGCACGACCGGGCGAGAGTTTCGAAGCCCTCAACGGCAAGGCCTACGAGACCGATGAGGAGATGACCGTCATCTTCGATTCATCCGGCATGCTGGGACTCGGCGGCGTCATCGGCGGTGCGGGGACCGGGGCCGACGACACGACAAGCGAGGGCTTTCTCGAGATCGCCCTCTTCGATCCGCTGCGCACGGCGGCCACCGGCCGCAAGCTCAACCTGGTGAGCGATGCCCGCCAGCGCTTCGAACGGGGCATCGACAACGCCTTTGCCGCCGAATGCATGGAGATCGCCACCCGCCTGATCCTCGACATCTGCGGCGGCGAGGCAAGCCACGTGGTGACCGCCGGTTCGGTTCCGGTGGCCCGCCAGGTGATGGACGTGCGCCCGTCGCGGGTCCGTTCGCTGGGAGGCATCGACATTCCGGCGGACCGCGCCTCGGCCATACTCGGCGATCTCGGCTTCACGGTTCGCGAAGCAGGCGAGGACGCCTGGTCCGTCACCGTGCCGTCATGGCGCCACGACATGGAGTGCGAACCGGACGTCATCGAGGAGATCCTGCGAGTTCACGGATTCGACGAGATCCCGATGGCAACGCTGCCGCGCCCTGGCGGCATCCCGCGCGAGGCTCTTTCGACCGGGCAGAAGAGACTGCGCCGGGCCCGCCGGATCCTTGCGGGCCGCGGTCTCTGCGAGGCGGTCACCTATTCCTTCATCGCTTCGGGCGGAGCCCATTTGTTTGGCGGCGGCAATGACGGGCTGGAACTCGTCAATCCGATCTCTTCGGACATGTCGGCGATGCGCCCCTCCCTGATCCCCGGCCTCCTCGAGGCGGCGGCACGCAACCAGGCGAGAGGGTTGCGGGACCCCGGCATCTTCGAGATCGGCCCCGTCTATCACGGCATCCAGGACCAGAAGACGGCCGTCGCCGGACTGAGAACGGGGCGCACCGGGCCGCGTCACTGGAGCGGCGGCGACCGGGATGTGGACGCCTTCGATGCCAAGGCCGATGCCATGGCGGTTCTGGACGCAGCGGGTGTCCCGACCGACCGTCTCGAGGCCACGGCCGACGCCGAGGCGTGGTTTCATCCCGGACGATCGGGAGTCTTGAGACTCGGACCCAAGGCCCTTGCCTCCTTCGGCGAGGTGCATCCCGAGATTCTCCGCGCCCTCGATGTTGCCGGTCCTGCCGTTGTCTTTGAACTCCACCTCGAGGCACTGCCCCGGCCGAGGAGCCGGACGACGGCACGTCCGGACCTCCATCTTTCGCGTTTCCAGCCGGTGCGCCGGGACTTCGCCTTCCTCGTCGATCTCGACGTGCCCGCCTCCCGGGTGCTGCGCGCCATCACCGGCACGGCAAGGACCCTCATCCAGGACGTGGAGGTCTTCGATCGCTACACCGGGTCAGGGGTGGCCGACGGCAAGGTCTCGCTGGCCGTGGCCGTGACCTTCCAGCCCGAAGAGGCAAGCCTGACCGAGAGCGAGATCGAGTCCCTCTCCGCGCGCATCGTCGAGGCCGTCCACAAGCGCACCGGCGGGACGCTGCGTGCGCAGTGATCCATGGTGACGTTCGACCACATCCGGAATGTCGCGATCATCGCCCACATCGATCACGGCAAGTCGACACTGGCCGATCGCCTGATCGAGGTCTGCGGCGGTCTCGACGAGCGCGAAATGCGTGGCCAGGTCCTCGATGCCATGGATCTCGAGAGGGAACGCGGCATCACGATCAAGGCTCAGACGGTCCGCCTCACCTGGGACGGTGAAGACGGCGAATCCTGGCTCATCAATCTCATCGATACCCCGGGTCACGTCGACTTCACCTACGAGGTCAGCCGCAGCATGCGTGCCTGCGAGGGCGCCATCCTCATCGTCGATGCCACGCAGGGCGTCGAGGCCCAGACGGTTGCCAATGCCTACCTGGCAATCGAGGCGGACCTCGAGATCCTCCCCGTCATCAACAAGACCGACCTGGCCGCCGCCGACACGGAGCGTACCCGGCGCGACGTGGAGAGTTCGATCGGCATCGACGCCACATCTGCCATTCCCGTATCCGCCAAGACCGGAACCAATGTGCCCGAGGTGATCCGGGCCATCATCGCCCACCTGCCACCGCCGGTGAGCCAGGGAGAGGACCGGCCTCTCAAGGCCCTCCTGGTGGATTCCTGGTACGATCCCTATCTCGGTGTCGTCATCCTCGTGCGCGTCTTCGACGGCCATCTCGAGAAACGCCAGAAGATCAGGATGCTGGGGACGGGCGCGGTGCGCGAGGTCGACCGGGTGGGAATCATGACGCCCAAGGCCGTCCTCGTCGACTCCCTTGGTCCCGGCGAAATCGGCTTCATCACCGCCGCCATCAAGGATATCGCCGAGTGCCGGATCGGTGACACGATCACCGATGACCGCCATCCCACCGCCACGGCGCTCGAGGGCTTCGCACCGAGCGTGCCGGTCGTCTTCTGCGGTCTCTTCACCACCGATTCGGGCGACTACAACGAACTGCGCGAGAGTCTCGGCAAACTGAGACTCAACGACGCCAGCTTCCACTTCGAGCCCGAGAACTCGGCCGCCCTCGGGTTCGGATTCCGCTGCGGCTTTCTCGGTGTCCTGCACCTCGAGATCATCCAGGAGCGGCTCGAGCGCGAGTTCGGCCTCGACCTCCTGGCCACCGCCCCCAGTGTCGTCTACCGGGTGACGCAGAAGACGGGGGAGACCTTCGATCTCCACAACCCGGCGGATCTTCCCGATCCGACACTGATCGAGGCCATCGAGGAGCCGTGGATCCGGGCCACCATCATGGTTCCCGACACCTATCTTGGCGCGGTGTTGCGCCTTGTCACCTCAAGGCGCGGCGAACAGGTCGATCTCACCTATGTCGGTGGCCGGGCGATGGTGATCTACCGCCTGCCGCTCGCCGAGGTCGTCTTCGATTTCCATGACCGCCTCAAGTCCGTGTCGAGCGGCTATGCGAGTTTCGACTATCACCTCGACGGCTATCTCGAGGGCGACCTCGTGCGCATCGACATCCTCGTCAACGGAGAGCAGGTCGACGGACTGAGCCTCATCGCGGAACGCAGCCGGGCCGAGGCCCGTGGCCGCGTGATTTGCGAGAAACTGAAGGACGCCATCCCTCGGCAGCTCTTCAAGGTACCGATCCAGGCCGCAATCGGGGGCAGGATCATCGCCCGCGAGACCCTCTCGGCCCTGCGCAAGGACGTGCTGGCCAAGTGCTACGGGGGCGACGTCAGTCGCAAGCGCAAGCTGCTCGACCGCCAGAAGAGGGGAAAGAAGCGAATGCGCCAGTTCGGCAATGTCGAGATCCCTCAGGACGCCTTTCTCGCCGCCCTCAAGCTCGCCGACTGAACGCTTGTCGGCATCCGCCACAGTCGCTAGGTTCACGGCCGTCTCCCGAAGACGGAGGGGTGGCCGAGCGGTCTAAGGCGCACGCCTGGAAAGCGTGTTGGGCGAAAGCCCTCACGGGTTCGAATCCCGTCCCCTCCGCCATGCCCTGCTCCGCATCAGTGCCTGCGGGTGCCCTGAAAGCCCGGTCGTGACATTCTCGTGGACTTGCACGTGCGTGTCGGGCACTCCGGAAGCGTCAGCCGATGGAACAACCGGACGACATCCTGCTTCCGGTTCGTCGGACGGTTATCAGCGAGTGGCTGCGGAACACGTCGGTGGACTTGAGTAACCGCGGCCCTTTCCGGTCGCGGACAAGATGGCGGCGCATTTCCTTGCGACGGTGCTGCAATCAGGCAAGAGGACTTCGTCAGCCGGGCGAGGTCTCGCAGGGAGCCTGCCGAGTGGTGTCGTTCAGGGGCACGGCATCCTTGATGTAGTCGCCGAAGGTTCCGGCCGACAGACCGAAGGCGGCGAACACGCCGCACACCTCGGGCGCGAGGCCCTCCAGCGCCACGCACGTCCGGTCGCTCAGCGCTTCGTCCAAGGACGCGGACCGCAGAATGGCCCTGCCATCGACCCAGGTCGCCAGAATGTCCCTGTCCGTCGCCGTCAACACCGCGTCGTATGGATCCCGGCCATCGTGTTTCACGAGCAGAAGATCCGCCCGCAGTCCGGGCCGGACCGCTCCGAACCTGTCCTCAAGACCAAGTGCGTAGGCTCCGTTGACGGTGGCCATGCGCCACAGAGTTTCGCCGGACAGCGTCACGCCGGCTTCCTTCGCCACCCGCTTCGCACATACGACCTCCTCGCGCATGTTGAAGGACCCGCTCGGCGACCAGTCCGTCGACAGGGCAATCCGCACACCGCTCTCCAGGGCGCCCGCGATGTCGACGGTCTCTCCATATAGCGCGAGATTCGAGCGCGGCGACCACACAAGCGTCACGTCGAATTCGTGCATCCGCGCGTAGTCTTCCCGGTCAGTCGCCACCCCGTGAACCAGGGAGTAGCGCCGGTCGCGTCCCTGCGCGCGCTTCAGGTAGCGGGCCACCTCGGCCCTTGCCGCACAGTTCGACAGCCTGCCTTCGCCGACGTGCGGAACGTAGGCCATGAACATCAGGTGGCCGTCAGGCGGCGGTGGAAACCGGTACTCCTCGCCGCCGGCGCACTCTTCCTTCAGGTCCTCCATCGCCCGAAACGAGAAGGGAAAGGTCGATACGTCCGCTTCCGCGTCGTATAGCGCCGGATCGCCCCAGCGCTTGTGACGGTAGACATTGCGGATCACCCCCGGCACGCCGCCCCAGCCCGCGATCGTCGTCGCTCCGCCAAGCAGGTGCCGCAGTTCCATGGCGACGAGGATCGCGTTCGTTCGCGGATCCCCGGGATCGAAGCGGTGAGGCTGGGGCGACGGCAATGCCACCTTCTCGTTGAGGCCAAGGCGCCACTCGTCCCGGTGGACATAGTCCGGGTTCAGGTTCGGATCGGGAAAGGCCCAACTGTATGCCGGATGTTCATGGGCGTTGACGAAGCCCGGCGACAGGACGGCTCTGCCGCGGCAGTCGAGAACGGCAGCGTGAGGATAGTCGGCCCGTACGGAATCGAAATCCGAAACGGCTCCAAGGCTTCCGTTGAAGCGGATCAGGACGGCGTGATCCGGCCTGTTTCCCTCCGGCAGCATGACATCGGCGCCGACGATCAGTCCGGGAACGAACCAGTCGGTCTTCGCAGCCGGCGTGAACTCGCAGTAAGGTTCGCCCCCCGGTTCCGAACCTGCTGCGGTGGCGGAAATGGATGTCAGGCCTGCGCAGAGCGTCATCGCAAACAGGCAGCGGTGCAGCTTTCGCCGGACACTCGTCTTGTGGCTAGCGGTCATCTTCGGAAATCCCTGACGCAGTCTTCGGTGCGCACATCGACCGGAATGTACAGCGCCCGCCCAGGGCCGGAAATGCGTCATTCGGTTCGCGCGTTCGACGGCGACCGGCATCACGGCCAGGAAAACGCCACGTCCGGAGTCTGGCGCGCACTGCCACTGACGGTGTCAGCAGCGGGAAACGGGCGCCCCGTTGATCGACGATGGTTCAGTAGGGCTCCGCCCAGGCGGAACGATCGAATGGCGGCGGACCATTTTCGCTGAAGTACTCCTCGGCGGCGGCAATCAGACCATCCCGCACGCTGAAGAACGACACCGCGAACAACGTGATCCGGTCATCGCCGGATTCGGTGTTGATTTCGGTCACGGTCACCACCCCACCGGCGCACTCCTCGATTCGCCGGACCGTACAGCGCGAGACACCCGGATAGTTCTCGTTGAGGGCAATGAAGTTCTCCCGGCCGCGGATGCGCTCCCGGGTATTGGGCCAGTGCGCCTCGAAGTCCTCCGCGAACAAAGACATGGTGTCGCGGAATCGCCCGGCGTCGAACAGGCGCCACAACTCCGAGGCCAGCTCCCGGGCCGGACGCCTGGCAGTCACCCTGCGCGCTCCGGCGCAGGACGTATCGATTCCAATGCCCCGGCTGTTCCGAGTTCGCGATTCGATGTGTCCGTGTGGCCCATGCTGCACGGATACAGGAGGGTTCCAACGTGGTGCAGGCCGGTCAACCGAATACTCCTCTCACGATCCTGGTGCGCCGTGAGAGGACTCGTCTTCCTCGACGCTCTCGAAACAGACGCCCGCCCTACCGCAGGTTCAAGCAGCGATGCCGTTGTCGATCTCAACTGAACCGGGCGTGGTGATGCGCGCGCCGCATGACGGCCGACAAGAAACGTATCTTGCCCGGGGGAGAGAGCACCAGGCCCGGTGTCACCGACGCCGGGCCTGGTGGTTGGTCTGACGAATGAGCGGCTCAGAACCCGGCCTTCAGTTCTTCCCAGCGGTTGGCAAGCACCTCGGGCTCGTTCATCGTCTGCTGGAACTGGGCGGTTGCCAGGAACTCCTCGACTTTCGAGGTCTGACCGATCGAACGAAGGAACTCCTCGTCGAACCCCGCGTAGGACTTCACGTTGGAGTGCCCGTAGTACCAGTTGCCGATCTCGTATGCGCCGGCTTCGGGCGAAATGAAGGAGTCGATGATCTCGTGCGCCTTCTCGTAGAAGCCGTCCCTGATCGCGGCGGGATGGATACAGAGGCCGCAATGCCACGTGAGTGCGCCCTCCCTGGGCGTGGCCCAGGCGAACTCCATCGGGGTGTCTTCGGCATACGCCGCAAGTTGCGCAACGATTCCGTTGTCGTTCGTCGATATCACGAGCTCGCCCGCCGCCACCGCCTGGCTGCGCTCCGTGGACGAGGACTCGAGTCCGCGGTTGAGCGGCATCTGCTTGCGCAGAAGTTCCTCGCACTGGATGCGTTCGGCCTCGTTCATGTTCCAGGGGACGATACCCAGGACGAGGGCCGCGATCGCAAAGGCTTCGTAGGCGTGGTTGGAGATCGAGAGGCGGCCCGAGTACTTCTCGTTCCACAACGCTTCCCATGTCTGGTTCGCAGGATCAGCGTACTCCGGCGCGAGGTCGGTACGGATGACCATCGAGGTCTGACCCCAGTCCTCCGGCACATAGACCCGCACACCATCCACCACCGAGTGCGGCACATCCTTGAAGACCTGCATGACGTCGGGCCAGTTGGAGAGCCGGTCGGTCTCGATCGGCGCCAGAAGGCCCGCGTCGTACCAGAGCTTGAGCGAGGGCCCGCACGGGTAGGTCACGTGCGGTTCGAAGCCACCCCACATCTTGGCAAAGGCCTCGTCTTCGGAGGCGAAAAACTGGTAGTTGGGCTCGCGGCCGTACTTCGCGGTGTAGTGAACCATGAACTCCGGTTCGTCATAGCCGCCCCAGGTGAAGAATATCGGGTGGTCCTCGTTGGCTTCCTGGGCGAGCGCACCCCCTCCCATGGTGTGCACGGTCATCGTGCCGATGCCGAAGGTCGCCATGACACGGTGGGCGTCGCGCCTGGTCAGTTTGCCTTCGCACAACAGGTCGTGGAAACGGGTCGTCTCCATCATTGGCTTCAATGTCATGGGAACCTCCCCCAATTCAGTTGTTGATATCAAAGCGTTCACCATAGCCGGCGCGATCGTTCGAGTCAGCCTCCGCCCTGCGCCCTGGCGTCCTCCATCGTGCCCACCGTGCCACGCGCGTTGTTCCATGCCGGATCAGGCGGCGTGTCGACCCAGGCCGGGCAGTCGCCGCGGTGGCTGCCGCACCGGTCGTCGCCCGAGTCGTGCGCCATGTAGCCGAGCAGCGCACGCACACGAGGACTGTACTGCGCCGCCACCTCGGGCGGCGTGATCAGGTACTGGTTGACCTCCGGGCGCAACCATCCCAGGCAGTAGCTGTTGATCAGCCCCAGGCGTGGCGCGTTGCTTCGGTTGGCGCCGCCGCCGTGCCAGGTCGAGCCCAGGAAGAAGACAGCCGATCCCTTCGGCACCACCACGGACTCCCAGTTCGATACGTCCGGAATGTGCCACGAGCGCAGCAGGCGATGGCTGTTGGGAACCACCCGCGTGCCGCCGTTCTCTTCGGTGAAGTCACAGAGGGACCACATCACGCCCAGGTTCATTTCCATGCCGGCAATATCGATCGGATAGACCGTGTCGTCGCGATGGAGCGCCTGGTGTGTCTCGCCGGGCATGATCTCGATCGCCGTCAGGCTGCTGATCCTGTATGTCGCGGCATGGGGCAGGAAGACGTGGTTCGCGATATCGATCACCAGGTCATGCTCGACCAGCGCGGCAGCACTTGGTGCTGTCCGCAGCACACCCCCGTAGCGATTGGTCAGGTCGCCATTGAAGGCACTGGCCGTCTCGAGGCCCCTGGCATCGAGTTCGGGCCGCAGTTCCGCGGCCACGGTATCGGCTAGGTCCTCATCGACCAGGTTCGTCACGGCCACCACGCCGTCGCGGCTGAGGGCCGCCTTGATGGCCTCGGAGTCGGCGGATCGATCGAAGTAACTCAGCATCATCGTCCCTCCGTGATTCCTGTCTGTGGCCAAGTGAAGGCCGAAAGCATATCAATCCGGACCCATGGCAGACAATCGGCAAGTCCGTCAGTCTTCGAGCTGGTCGCATTGCGGACACACTCGGCCGAGACCCTGCTTCCTTGCGCGTCATCGTCATATCGGCAGCCACCAGCTCCCGACGCTGGACTCGAAGGCGATGAAGCGCTGCCTTGCACCCGGTCCACGTCATCTCGCGGAGGTGCGTGCGAGCCGAGGAACCGGCGAGGTCCGCTGGCTCAGGTAGGGGTGCCGTGAACGATCTTCATTGAATCAGGCGTGGTGATGCTTCCGCGCCATGACGGCCAACAGGAGACGGGTCTTGCCCCGAGGCAGGGGGCAATCGGCCCGGCACCACCGGTGCCGGGCCTGACTGCAATCAACCGGGTCGGCCAAACGAACGGGCGACTCAGAACCCGGCCTTCAGCTCTTCCCAACGGGTGGCAAGCACGTCCGGTTCGTTCATCTCCAGCTGGAACTGGGCGGTTGCGAGAAACTCCTCGACATACCCGGTCTGACCGATCGAATTGAGGAACTCCTCATCGAACCCCTCGTAGGACTTCACGTTGGAGTGCCCGTAGTACCAGTTGCCGATCTCGTATGCGCCGGCTTCGGGCGAAATGAAGGAGTCGATGATCTCGTGCGCCTTCTCGTAGAAGCCGTCCCTGATCGCGGCAGGATGGATGCACAGGCCACAATGCCACGTGAGCGCACCTTCTTTGGGCGTGGCCCAAGTGAATTCGAAGTTGGTGCCTTCGGCATGCGCCGCAAGTTCCGCAACGGCACCGTTGTCGTTCGTCGATATCACGAGTTCACCCATTGCCACCGCTTGCACACGCTCCGTAAACGAGGCCCCGATCACGCGGTTGAGCGGAATCTGCTTGCGCAGGAGTTCCTCGCACTGGATGCGTTCGGCCTCGTTCATGTTCCAAGGGCTGATACCCAGGACGAGGGCCGCGATTGCGAAGGCTTCATAGGAAGAGTTGGAGATCGAGATACGGCCGGCATAATTCTCGTCCCACAACGCTTTCCATGTCTGGTTCTCGGGATCAGCGTATTCCGGTGCGACGTCGGTGCGAATGACCATCGAGGTCTGGCCCCAGTCCTCCGGCACGTAGACCCTGACGCCGTCCACCACCGAGTGAGGCACATCCTTGAAAACCTGCATGACGTCGGGCCAGTTGGAAAGCCGGTCGGTCTCGATCGGCGCCAGAAGGCCCCCGTCGTACCAGCGCTTGAGCGAGGGACCGCAAGGGTAGGTCACATGCGGTTCGAAGCCGCCCCTCATCTTGGCAAAGGCATCGTCTTCGTCGGAGAAGAAGTGGTAGTTCGGCTCGCGGCCGTACTTCGCGGTGTAGTGGACCATGAACTCCGGTTCGTCATAGCCCCCCCAGGTGAAGAATATCGGGTGGTCCTCGTCTGCATCCTGGGCGAGTGCGCCCCCTCCCAGGGTATGCGCGGTCAGAGTGCCGATACCGAAGGTCGCCATGACGCGGTGGGCATCTCGGCGATTGAGTTTGCCTTCGCACAACAGGTCGTGGAAACGGGTTGTTTCCATCAGTGGTTTCAATGCCATAGGAACCTCCCCATCTTTTGTTGTTGCTCTCATTGGGTTCATTGTAGCCGGTACGGCTGTTCAGGTCAGCCTCCGCCATGGCGTGTACCTGTCGTGCCGCACGCATTGTTCCACGCCGAATCAGATGGCGTGTCGAGTCACGCCCCGGCCTGTGCGGGACATGGAAAAGGCTAGCCGTCGCCCGCAGGGGTCTTCAGGAGCCTCTTGCCGCGGCGCGGCCTGTCTCGAGAAGGCGGGGCATGAGTTCGACGAAGTTGCAGGGGCCGAAGCGGTAGTCGAGCTGGTGGACCAGGATGTCGTCCCAGGCGTCCTTGCAGGCGCCGGGCGAACCCGGCAGCGCAAAGAGATAGGTGCCGCCGGCGACGCCCGCGGTTGCCCGGGACTGGATCGTCGAGGTGCCGATCTTGCGGTATGAGAGCCAGCGGAAGAGTTCGCCAAATCCCGGTATCGCCTTGTCGCAGACCTCGTCGAAGGCTTCAGGCGTGACGTCGCGGCCGGTGACTCCGGTCCCGCCCGTGGCGATCACGACATCGACACCCGCATCGTTGATCCACGTGCGGAGGGTTCCGACGATAGAGGCCACGTCGTCGGTGACAATGCGGCGGTCCGCCACTTCATGGCCCGCCGCCTCGACGCGTTCGACGAGAACGGCGCCTGACCGGTCGTCATCGATGGAACGGCTGTCCGAGACCGTCAGGACGGCGATCCGGACCGCGAGGAACGGCTTGCTGTCATCGATTCCGGGCATGTCAGGAACCTCCATAGAGGGGCCAGCCTCCGGCCGCCAGCGCGGCCAGCGAAGCCGGTTCGTATCCCAGTCTCCTGGTGTAGATCCAGTAGTCTGCCATCACGTTCCTGAGAAAGGAACGGGTCTCGCGGGAGGGATAGGACTCCACGAAGAGAAGAGGATCGGTCAGCGGGCCCGTGTCATTCAGCCGTCTCGCCAGTCGGGCCGGGCCGCCATTGTAGGCGGCAAGCATGAGGAAGAGATTGCCGCTGATATCCGGCAGATCGAACAGGTAGCGCACATACCGTTCACCGAGATCGATGGAGACTGCGGGATCATCGAGACGATACCTCCCGGCGCCCGCAAGGCCGGCATCACCGGCAATCCAGGCGGCCGTTGCCGGCATGATCTGCAGGATCCCCCGGGCACCGGCATGACTGACCGTGCGGGCTCTGAAATTCGACTCCTGGCGGATGAGGGCATACATCAGGGCGGGCTCGATGGTGAAACCGTCCTGAGGTTCCCACGGAGGAAGCGGGAAGAGGGCGTCATCGAGACGTGTCGCATGGAGCGCGAGGAACTCCCGGGAGAGCCGGAAACGTGTCGCCGGAAACGGCATGCGCTCCGCCATGGCCATGATGGCGGCGGCAGCGGCCGGATGACTGCGGACACCGAGTCCCCGCATCTCACGGTCTCCCCGGTGGTACTGGCCGACCTCGGCAAGCGCCAGGGCCCTTCGCACGGCCGGTATCTTCAACAGTGTCCTCAACCCCTCGTCCGACACCTGAGGAAGGGGATCATTGACGAGACCACCATCCATGCCCAGGCCATGGCGGGCGAGAAGTCCGTAGAGTGTTTCAGGCCCTTGCGCCGCAATGCCGAGAAGACGGCCGATCTCGCCCGGCGCGCCCGTCCCCAGGGATATCCTTGCCGCCCACCAGGCACCGGCGGCCACCAGCGGGTTGGCAGGGTCTCCCTGTGAGGTCATCAGCATCATCGAACGCGCCGTATGTGGACGACCGGAGCGCCAGGCAGCCAGTCCTGCCGTCCATCCGGCCAGGGGAACCAGGTGTCCCGATCGATGAAGGGCCGTGGTGGAGATGTCGAGGGCAAGGGCGTCATCGCCATCGATGAAGTAACCGAATGCGATCTCTGCCGCCGCCATGTCGATGGCGAGCGGGCCGGCGCCGCCGAGTGCCTCCGCATCGCTCAGCCTTGACCATGCAACCCCGGGGCGGCCGTTCCGGACATCGCGGCGCACCTGCTTCAGGAGACTGCGTTCCCCGGCGTTGAGCCCGCTGTCGGAACTCCTTGACGAAGGGACGGCCGAGCCGGTGCCGATGGTCACGGCCTCGATGTCCGGTTCACCCCACCTCCCGACGGGAGGGGCGGGGGCCGACGCTCCTGACGGCTGGCGCCTCAGGGCCAGGGCGTGGATGCGCTTCGCGTCCGGATGGTCCGCCCAGGAGTCAAGCCAGGTTCGCAGTTCGTCGAAGCTCGAGATCCACCCGGTCGCATGGAGGTAGCGCTGGGCGAGAACGTGGCCCATCAGGATCGGATCCCGCAGGCGGGTGATCAGCCGGTCTGCCTCTCTCCAGTCGGACTCCAGCTGAACCGCAAAGATGCGGCGATAGGTCTCCCGATCCATATCGTCAAGGATCCTCCAGGGATCGCGTTCGGGAGCCTCGGGCCGCACGCCCGGCAGGGGCACGGCACTCACGTCGACCGGCGCGGCCGGCTTGACGGAGGGCAGGGGGGGCAGATCAAGGGCCGACGCGCCGTGGGTCCACACGACGACAACACCCGTCACGAGCAGGCGCAGGATGCCGGACATCCCGGCGCGGAGACGATTCGTTTCCATCAGGCAGGTGCCGTCAGACCGTCGGCATTCCGGGTGCGATCCCGAGTTCTTCCATGCGCAGTCGTATGGCGAGAAGATCGCGCCAACTGTCACGTTTCTTCAGGGGCTGGCGCAACAGATAGGCCGGGTGGAACATGGCGATGGCAGGCACGGGTTCCCTGCCCTCGCGCTCGAGCCGCAGCCAGCGTCCGCGAATCCGCGTGATGCCTTCGCCCGGAGCCGTGTCGAACATGGCCTTCACTGCTGTCCCTCCAACGTAGACGAGAAGCCTCGGCGAGAGGAGTTCCACCTGCCTTTCTAGGAAGGGAAGGCACACCGCAATTTCCTCGGGCGTGGGGGTGCGGTTGCCCGGCGGGCGCCAGTAGAGTGTGTTGGTGATGTAGACACGGGTTCTGTCGAGACCGATCGCAGCCAGCATCCGGTCAAGGAGCTTTCCGGCCGCGCCGACGAAAGGCTTGCCCTGACGGTCCTCTTCGGCCCCGGGGGCTTCGCCGATGATCATGATGGGTGCCTCTGCATTGCCGTCGGCGATGCAGGTTGTGGTGGCCGTGCGCTTGAGTGGACACCCTTCGAAGGCGTTGATGGCTTCGACCAGCTCCGCGAGACTGGAGGCGCCGGCAGCCAGGGTCCTGGCATCCTCAAGGGCAACGGCCGGTCGGGCCGGCACCTGCGGGCGTCTCGCGGGTGCCGCGCGGACGGGAGGCGGCGCCGGAGGAGGAGCGAAGCGGTCGACCGCCGTGGCAGTCGTTGCTTCGTCGACACCGATCCCGACGTACCAGTCCAGCAGTCTGCGAGCTTCCTCGCGATCCATGGTTCCCCGTTCGACGGACGTCCGGCGCCATTGTAACGAAATTCACCGTCGGTTAAGAGAACTGGAATGACAGCGCACTGAAGGACGAGATGGAACAGCGCGAACGCGAGAGCATGGAGTTCGATGTCGTGATCGTGGGCGCCGGACCTGCAGGTCTGGCAGCGGCCATCCGCCTTGCGCAGCTGTCCGAAGAAGCGGGGCAGGAGGTCTCGGTCTGCGTTCTCGAGAAGGGATCCGAAGTCGGTGCGCACATCCTGTCGGGCGCGGTCATGGAACCGCGGGCGCTCAACGAGCTCTTTCCCGACTGGGAGGAACGCGGGGCGCCTCTCCTGACGCCGGTGAGACAAGACCGCTTCCTTTATCTCACCGAAAAGCGGGCGTTTCGCCTGCCGACACCCCCGCAGATGGCGAATCACGGCAACTACATCATCTCCCTTGGCAATGTCTGCCGCTGGCTGGCCAGCGAGGCGGAAGCCCTTGGCGTGGCGATCTTCCCCGGCTTTGCCGCAGCAGAGGTCCTGTTCCACGATGACGGGTCCGTGAAGGGCGTTGCGACCGGTGACATGGGCATAGGCCGCGACGGCAAGCCGAAGGATACCTTCGAGCCCGGTATCGAACTCCATGCCAGGCAGGTTCTCTTTGCCGAAGGGTGCCGCGGGCACCTCTCCCGGCAGGTGATGGATCGCTTCGGCCTGCGTGAGGGGGTCCAGCCGCAGACCTACGGTATCGGTATCAAGGAACTGTGGGAGATCGACCCGGAAAGACACGCGCCGGGCACGGTCATCCATACCGCCGGCTGGCCCATGGATGGCAGGACCTATGGCGGGTCCTTTCTCTATCACCTCGAAGACAACCAGGTCGCCGTCGGTTTCGTCGTCGGGCTCGACTACGAGAACCCGTGGCTCTCGCCCTTCGACGAATTCCAGAAGTTCAAGACACATCCGGCGATTCGCCCCTTCTTCGAAGGCGGCAAGCGCATCGCCTACGGCGCCCGCGCCATCAACGAGGGCGGATTCCAGTCGATTCCTCGCCTCTCATTCCCGGGCGGCATGCTGATCGGCTGTGCGGCCGGCTTCGTCAATGTGCCCAAGATCAAGGGCAGTCACACGGCCATGAAGAGTGGCATGACCGCGGCCGAGGCGGTGTTCGACTGGCTCGCGGCCGAGACTCAGCCGGATGCTGAAGTCCTCTCCTATGGCGAGCGCCTGCGCCAGACCTGGCTGTGGGACGAGCTCTACCGCGTGCGCAACATCAGACCGAGTTTCCATGGCGGCTTCGTGCAGGGTTTCCTCTATTCCGCCATCGACACGGTGATCCTGAGGGGACGGGCGCCCTGGACATTCCGGCATCGGCCGGACCACGAGTCTCTCAAGCCGAAGAATGCCTGCCAGGCTATCGACTACCCTGCGCCCGACGGCGAGATCACCTTCGACCGCGCGAGTTCGGTGTTCCTTGCATCCACGAACCACGAGGAGGATCAGCCCGTCCATCTCACCCTGAAGGATGCCAGCGTGCCGGTCGACATCAATCTCGCGCTCTACGAAGCCCCCGAACAACGCTACTGTCCTGCTGGTGTCTACGAGATCATCGAGGATGATGACGGGGTGAGGCTGCAGATCAACGCGCAGAACTGCGTGCATTGCAAGACATGCGACATCAAGGATCCGACACAGAACATCGTCTGGGTGACGCCGGAAGGCGGCGGCGGCCCGAACTACCCCAACATGTGACGGATTGCCACGGCGAGGAGACCTGGATGAACTTCTCCAGGGCGTGCCGCGGCCTCTCTTTCGCGGTACTTGCGGTGCAGGGCCTGGCAACGGCGGCGGATGCCCGCGCATCCACCGATCTTGTCTCGGCGAGCGGCGCCTACCTTGCTTCGAGAGCAGCCGCCTACCAGGGCGACATGGCGGCCAGGGCCGACTTCCTGTCGCAGGCGCTTGAACGCATTCCCGGGGACGTGACACTCACCCGCCAGACGTACAAGACCATGGTGTCTGTCGGCCGCATTGACGAGGCGGCCACATTGGCCCGGCGTCTCGTCGAGATGAACGTCGTCACTGAACTCTCCCCTGTCACCCTCCTTGTCGACGCCCTGGCGGCAGACGATGCGGATGCCATGGACGACGCCCTTGCCCGGCTCGACTTCGAAGGCCCGCTCGGCACGTTCGCCATCATCGTGCGCGCATGGTCGACGGCAAGAGGGGGTGACCCTGCGCGCGCCTTCGAGATTCTCGACACCGCCGCGCCGGGCTCCGAACCCCTGGTGGCCTATCATGCCGCGCTTCTCGGTGACGTCGCAGGAGAGACCGACGCGGCCGAGACAGCCTTCAGCGAGGCCATGGCGGCCGGGGACACCGTCACCTGGGAGGCCACGCGGGCCTACGGCGGTTTTCTGGAGCGCCTCGGGCGGGGCGAGGACGCTGCCCGTCTCTACCGCCGGTTCATGGACATCAATCCGGAGAGTCGGTGGTTCGATGATGCACTCGCACGGGCTCTCGCTGGTGGGACGCCACCCGAACGGCCCGGCATGTCCCAGGCGATCACCGACGCCCTGGCGGAAACCGCACGGCAACTGCTCGGCGAACGCCCGGGAGTTATGGCCCTGAGACTGCTCAATCATGCAGCCTGGTTGCAGCCCGCCGACGACCGCATTCATTTCATGACCGGAGATGTCCTGTCCCGATTGCGGCGCGACGCCGCCTCTGCGGCGGCCTATGGCCGCGTGGCACCCGATTCTCCCCTTTCATGGAATGCCCGGCTTCGCCGTGTCCGCAGCCTCAACGACGCGGGCTTCACCGAAGACGCCATCGCACTGGGACGCTCGCTCGCACGGGAACGGCCGGAGAGTGCGGATCCCTTCATGACCATCGGCGATGTCATGCGCTCGCACCGGAGATGGGACGAGGCGGTGGAAGCCTACGATGAAGCGCTCCGCCTGCTTGATGACGGATCGCACCGCCGTCCGGACCTCCTCTTCGACCTGGGAGCGGTGCTGGAGGTGACGGGGCAGTGGGAACGCGCCGAACAGGCCTTTCTCGAATCCCTGGAGTCGCGACCGAACGACCCATGGCTTCTCAACTACCTCGGGTACTCGTGGGCCGACCGGAACGAGAATCTTGACGAAGCCCTCGATCTCATCGAGCGCGCCCTGGAGCGGACACCCGATGACGGCATGGTGATCGACAGCCTGGGATGGGTGCTCTACCGGCTCGGCCGCTACGATGAAGCCGTCGTCGAACTGGAGCGTGCTGTCGGCCTGGAACCCGCCGAGGCTGTGATCATCGACCACCTGGGCGATGCCTACTGGAAGACCGGGCGACACTACGAGGCACGATTCCAGTGGCGTCACGTGCTGACACTGGCGCCGGATGACGAGGACCTTGTCGACGCCGTGCGCCACAAGCTCGAGGCGGGACTCGATGACATTGACCGGTGAAAGAGCGGTCCCGGCCCATGCCAAGGTCAACCTGTGGCTTCACGTGACCGGACGACTGGCCAACGGCTATCACAGTCTGGATAGCCTGCATGTGCGCACCTCCCTGGCCGACCGCCTGTGGTTCACTCCGGCAGCCTCCACGGCTCTCGAGGTGACCGGCCGCTTTTCTGCGGCGCTCAGGGACCTGGACGGATCCCGGAACCTGGTGACGCGGGCGATCGCTGCCGTTGCGCCGGCACAGGCATTCCGCATCGTCCTGGAAAAGAACATTCCTGTCGCCTCGGGCCTGGGAGGCGGCTCGGCCGATGCTGCCGCCACGCTGCGGACGGTCTCAGGCCTGAGCGACGATCTTCCGGCCATCGCGGCGACACTGGGCGCCGATGTTCCTTCCTGTCTTCATGATGGTGCGGTCATGACCGCAGGAACCGGCGATGTCGTCACGCCTGTGGAGCCATTTCCCCCATGTGCTCTCGTTCTCGTCAACCCGGGAACCCGGCTCTCCACGGCAACGGTCTTCGCCGGTTTCGATGAACCTCTGTCGGTGCCCCGACCCCTGACTCGCCCGCCGGAGAGTTTCGACGACCTGGTCGGGGAACTCGAGAACCGGCGGAACGACCTCGAACCCGCGGCCTGCCGCGTCGATCCAGGAATTTGCGACGTCCTCGCCGCACTGCGCACCACCCCGGGAATAGCTCTTGCACGCATGACCGGCACCGGCGCCACATGCTTCGGTCTTGCCGGCACCCTGCAACTCGCCGATCGCGCGGCAACCCTGCTCCGCCGTCACCACCCCGGCTGGTGGATCGAGACCACCACCATTCTCGCGCAACCCCGGGAGCGGACATGAGCGCGATAGCAGACATCACGGCGCGCATTGCCGCCCGCGATGCCCATGTTGCCGTCATTGGCCTGGGTTATGTTGGCCTTCCCCTCGCCCTGGCAGCCCACAAGTGTGGTTTTCGCGTCACCGGCTTCGATACGGACCCCGCCAAGATCACGACCCTTGCCGCCGGCACGAGCTACATCAACTACATCGATACCGCCGCGATCAGCGAACTCGCCGCGTCGCCACGATTCCGCGGCACCAGCACGGTGAGCGATCTCGGCGCTGCCGACATCATCGTCATCTGTGTTCCCACACCCCTGGACCGCCACCGGGAACCGGACATGCGCCACGTTGTGGACACCAGCCACAGCGTCGCATCGATCCTGGCTCCCGGACGTCTCGTCATTCTCGAATCGACCACCTGGCCCGGAACCACGGATGAACTGGTGCGACCGATCCTCGAGAGCAATGGCCTGGTGTCGGGAGTGGACTTTCTTCTCGCCTATTCACCCGAACGCGACGATCCGGGGAACACCATCCATCACCTCGGAACGGTGCCCAAGATCGTCGGCGGTGATCATGACCTGGCACGGACGGCGGCGGCCGCCTTCTACGAGACCTTCATTCCTGCCGGAACCGTGGTCCTCCCGGACACGAAAACCGCTGAAGCCGTCAAGCTCAGCGAGAACATCTTCCGCTCCGTCAACATTGCCCTCGTCAACGAGCTCAAGGTGATCTTCGATGCCATGGACATCAGCATCTGGGACGTGATCGAGGCCGCCAGCACCAAGCCCTTTGGCTACATGCCCTTCTGGCCCGGCCCCGGACTCGGCGGCCACTGCATTCCCATCGATCCTTTCTACCTTGCCTGGAAGGCGCGGGAGTTCGGCGTGCCCACCCGGTTCATCGAGCTTGCCGGAGAGATCAACACCTCGATGCCGCACCACATCGTCTCCAGGCTCGCCAGCGAGATCGATCGCCGGTTCCGCCGCGGTCTCAATGGCGCGGCAATTCTCATCGTCGGCATGGCCTACAAGAAAAACGTTGACGACAGCCGCGAAAGTCCTGGCCTGACGCTGATGGCGCTGCTCGAATCGAGGGGAGCCGCGGTGTCCTTCTTCGATCCCTTCATCGGTACCATTCCTGCCACCCGCGCCCATGCCGGACTGGCCGGGCGGAAGAGCCTTGCGTGGACCGAGGTCACCAATGGCGTCCACGATGCAGCGTTGATCGTCACCGACCATGACGGCATCAACTACGATGCCCTCGTCGCGTCCGTGCCACTGGTGGTCGATACGCGCAATGCGACACGGGACGTTCGCCACCATCGCGAGAGAATTGTTCTCGCCTGACCGGAGCGGTGTTCCTGCCCCGTGGTTGCGCACTCCGGCGCTTTCCGGTTTATAGGAAGCCTGCTGGGGCGTGGCCAAGCGGTAAGGCAACGGGTTTTGGTCCCGTGACCCCAGGTTCGAATCCTGGCGCCCCAACCACACTCCTGTTGCAGGTCGCCCGTCCGGGTACGCCCTGCATCACCAATCCACCTTGCGAACCATCACCATGCAGGACACCAGCGACGCCTTCACGGAAGCCCTTCGCCTGATCACGACACTCGACCGTGACCTCGTCGAGATCATCCTCATGTCGCTCCGGGTCAGTCTCTTTGCGGTGCTCTTCGCCATGCTGATCGGCCTGCCCGTCGGTGCGACGACGGCCATCTCGCGGTTCCCGGGACGAGGCGCCCTCATCGCCGTGATGAACGCCTTCATGGGCCTGCCGCCCGTGGTTGCCGGCCTTGCCATCTATCTCTTGCTGTCACGTGCCGGACCGCTGGGTGAATGGGGTCTGCTCTACACCCCAGAGGCCATGATCATCGCCCAGACGGTGCTCGTCACACCCATCGTTGCAGCCCTGACGCGCCAGGTCATCGAGGACCTTCACCGCCGCTATGATGAACAGTTGCGCGCCTTCGGCCTCGGCAGGGGCGCCACAGCCATCACCCTGTTGTGGGAGGCGCGATTCAGTCTCGTCACCGTGGTGCTTGCCGGTTTTGGCAGGGCCATCGCAGAGGTTGGTGCCGTCATCATGGTCGGCGGCAACATCAACCATGTCACCCGGGTGATGACCACGACCATCACGCTGGAAACCTCGCGCGGCGCTCTCGATCTCGCTCTCGGTCTGGGGATCGTGTTGCTGACGATCATTCTCATCATCAACGGGCTCGCCGGAATGCTCAACACCTTCGCGAGGAATCCACGCCTTGCGTGAGCGTCGAGATGGAAAGGTGCTGCCGCTCGCCGGCCGGAACCTCTGTCTCATGCGGGGGACACGGCCGGTTGTCGATGATGTCAGCGTTACCATCTCCCGGCCGGAAATAGCGGTGCTTCTGGGACCCAATGGCGCCGGCAAGAGCCTTTTGGTCCGCATGCTGGCGGGCCTCGTCGAACCCGACAGTGGCGATGTCACCTGGAACGATCGCCCACCGGATCGCCAGCGGGCCATCCGGCTCGGAGTCGTCTTCCATCACCCGGTGATGCTGAACCGCACGGCCCTGGCCAACATCCGCTTTGCGCTCCAGGCCGCCGGTGTACCCCGTCACGAGCAGCGGCGGCGGGCCATGGAAGCACTGTCGGCCGCCGGTCTCGGGGAAAGGGCGCGAGTGCAGGCACAGGCACTCTCGGGAGGAGAACAGCAAAGGCTCGCGCTTGTCCGCGCCATGGCGACATCTCCGGACGTCCTGCTCCTCGACGAGGCAACCGCCAACCTCGATCCGGGTTCGATCCTGGCGATCGAGGACCTGGTGCATCAGGCCCGTAACGACGGCACGCCCGTCCTCCTCGTCACCCACGATCTTGCCCAGGCACGCCGGCTGGCCGACCGCATCCTCTATCTTCATGGCGGGGTTCTCGAGGCGGACAGCGCCGCCCCGCTCTTCTTCTCCACTCCCCCCACGAGACGGGCCCGGGCCTTTGTCGAGGGCCGTCTGGTCGCCTGACTGTGCCCAGCCGGAAAGGTCCCAAGATGGTGTCAAGATTCTTCGCATGTGCCGTGGTTGTCCTCGGCCTCGTCCCTGGTGGCGTGACCGCCGACGATAGGTCCATCATCGTCCAGTCGACGACCTCGACGCAGAACTCGGGGCTGTTCGATCACATCCTTCCCGATTTCAGCGATGCGACGGGCATTCTCGTCAAGGTGGTTGCCGTGGGCACCGGGCAGGCTATCCGCAACTCCATGAACGGAGACGGCGATGTCCTGCTCGTGCATGCCCGCGACGCCGAGGAGGAGTTCGTCTCCGGCGGCTACGGCGTCGAGCGGTTCGACCTGATGTACAACGATTTCGTGATTGTCGGTCCCGTTTCCGACCCGGCAGGCATCAGCGGCATCGCTGATGCCGGCGCCGCACTCATGCATATCGCACGCAACGGTCTTCCCTTTGCCTCCCGTGGTGATGATTCCGGCACCCACACGAAGGAAATGGCCTTGTGGCGCGACGCCGGTTTCGATCCCACGGAGCACAGCGGCTCGTGGTATCTCGAGACCGGCTCAGGCATGGGCGCCACTCTCAACGTGGCCGCCAATGTCGGTGCCTATGTCCTGACAGACCGGGCCACCTGGATTGCCTTCCAGAACCGCGGCAATCTCGCCCTTCTTGTCGAGGGGGACGAGAATCTCTTCAATCAGTACGGCGTGACCGTGGTGAACCCGGAGCGCTTTCCCCATGTCCGCGAAGAGGAGGCGCACCTCTTCGTCAACTGGCTCCTTTCGCCCTCCGGGCAGGCTTCGATCGCCTCCTACCGCATCGACGGGAGGCAGCTCTTCTTTCCCAACGCCAGCCCCTGATCCGTCACGTCACAGCGGGCGCAGGGCGTCGGCGAGACGCGGCAGCATCAGGGCGTCGTAACGCTCCTGGTTGGCCGCGCTGTCGTGGGCGAAGCGGAAACAGGTGATGCCGTTGGCGAGTGGCTGGATGATCTGACCGCCGAAGCCCCGCATGGTGGCGATCCTCATGGCCCGACCGGATCGGGTGGTGAGCGGCAGCTGCCACCAGGCGAGGTGATACGTGATGTCGTTCCCGCCGGCGGTGACAGTCCCCGTCGGCAGCCCCTTCGCCATGGCGCCATCGAGACACTCCTGCACCAGTGACGATTCCAGCAGTTCCGTCCCCTCGTGGCGTCCGCCGTTCGACAGCAGTCGTCCCAGCCGCCCCACGTCATCGAGACCGAGGAAGAGACCGAAGGCGGTAAGCGGCACGCCCCTTGTGCCGTCCTCCTCGAGGGTGCGGTTGATGTCCACCGGACCACAGCCAATGGGGCGCAGCACCTCCTTCTCGACCATGGCGAAGAGATCGGCATCGGGGCCACGGTGGCGCTTCCACACCGCATCCATGGCCGCGCCGGCCACGAAGAGATCCTGGTCCCGGTAGCGGGCGACGACGCCGGGTCCCCAGGGATAGGAAGGCACACAAAACGCTTCGCGGAGCTTGTCCGCACGACTGCGGGCGGCATACCAGCTCTGATAGGCGCGGTAACAGGCGACTTCCGGACCGTCTGCCGAGGCGTATTCCGGCCCGGTAAGATTGTCGGCGTGGATATCGCCGGTTTCGCCGGCGGTGCCGATACCGGTCGCCATGGAGAGACAGTGCCGGATCGTCACGTCGTGCCAGCCGTCGTGATCTGCCGTGACATCGAGGACATCGACGATGCGGGTGTCGGCGACCTCGGGACCGAGGTGACAGGCAAGGCGCATGAGCGCGGTGGTGGCAAAAGCCGCCTTGGTGGCCGACCAGATGCCAAAGCGCATCGCATGGGGGAAGGGGTAGGGCCCGTGCCGTGTGGCGAACCCTGTCGCGTAGATGCGCCCGTCCATCACGAGGCCGCTAGTGATCTCGCCATCGCGCAACGCATCGTCCAGCAGTTCCTCGAGCATCTCCGGCGGAGCGATCTCTGCAATGTCGTGAATCGGCATCGGGTCGCGACGGCAGGGGACGGCCGGTGATCCCCCCGCCTCACGGAATGACGCCTCTGCCACGCCCCAGAGATCGAGTCGTTCGGGAATGTGATCCGGGAGTGTTTCAGTCACCACCTGGACGACAAGATCGCGCACCCGCGCGCCATCCCAGGCGAACCGGGCCACCCCGTGGTGGCTGTCGTTCTCCCTCTCGCAGGAAAGCTGGAAGGGAAACGATGCGACATCGCAGGCATCGTCGCCCCTCCAGATACATCCGTCGCCAACCATGATGTCCCAGTAACTCTGCGGATCGGGCCGGCGATGCAGTCCCCTGTGATCTGGCAGGAGAGCGTCGCCGTCGGTCCGGAAGGCGAGATTGACGCCGGGAAACCGGTCGACGCCGCCGCCCAGGGCAAAGTCGGCGTGTGCCGTGGCATCGCTGGCCGCCAGGGAGGATCCGTCGATGGCGAGGACGCCGTTGAAGGGGTGACGGCAAGGCCGGCGATCAGCCGGCGGCGTGAAGGCAGCGATGGGCCATGGCCCATCCTTCCGTGTGCCGTCCTGTCCGATCATGGTATCTCCCCGCCCGACACGAACGCGAAGGGGACAATGCATGTTCCGGTCATTCTTTGCCAATCGGCGCTGGCTGCACTGGTCGATCCTCGGCAGTGCCACGATCCTTGGCGTCACCTGGTACAAGGTCCAGCTCGATGTCAAGATCAACGAGTGGTTCGGTGACTTCTACGACACCCTGCAGGTCGCACTGGCCGAACCGGGTGCTGTCGAGTTTACCGACTTCCTTGGGAAGTGCCTCACCTTCGCCGAAATCGCGGGCATCTACATCGTCGTCGCCGTGCTTCTCGAATTCTTCGTGCGTCACTACGTGTTCCGCTGGCGCACGGCGATGAACGACTACTACATGTCCTACTGGCACGATGTACGGCACATCGAAGGGGCAGCACAGCGCGTCCAGGAAGACACCATGCGGTTTGCCCGCATCGTCGAAGGTCTGGGTGTCGCCTTCATGCGTTCGGTGATGACGCTCGTTGCCTTCCTGCCGTTGCTGTGGTCGCTGAGCGCGCACGTCACCGAGCTCCCCTGGATCGGCGCCGTCGATCACTCCTTGGTCTGGCTTGCCATCGTTTCGGCGGCGGCGGGCACCGTTCTTCTCGCCATCGTCGGCATCAAGCTTCCCGGCCTCGAATTCAACAACCAGAAGGTGGAGGCCGCATACCGCAAGGAACTGGTGTTCGGCGAGGACCACGAGGACAGGGCACAGCCGGAATCCGTCATCGAACTCTTCGCCAACGTGCGCAAGAACTACTTCCGTCTGTTCAAGCACTACCTCTACTTCGACATCGCGAAGTGGTCCTACCTCCAGTTCTCGGTGATCGTACCCTACATCATGATGGGACCCACCATCGTGGCCGGCATCATCACGCTGGGTGTCCTGCAGCAGATCCTGCGCGCTTTCGACCGTGTGGAGTCGTCGTTCCAGTTCCTGGTGAATTCCTGGGGCATCATCGTCGAGCTCATCTCGATCTACAAACGCCTCAAGGCCTTCGAGGACTCCATCAGGCACACGCAACGGATGCGGGGCCTGCCACAGACCGCATAATCACATGTGCTGCAGAAGCGGCAGCGCACCGACAGGGGTATCAACGCTTGACCTGTGAGTGGTCTCCCCAGGGGCGTGGTGTTCCGCCGTTGCTGCCGACACCGCCGCGGCTGGGCCGTCCAAGCCGCACCGACCTTCGTGAGGTTTTCAACGCGATCCAGTTCATGCTGGGGACGGGATGTCCGTGACGTGCCATTTCTCGCTTGCGTTTGGATGGCCCGCACCATTCGAGCGCGGATGGAACGCGCTCCAGTGCATCGTCACCTCAACAGGTCAACGCAATGAGCGATACTGCGAACCTGGAGGTGTGCCGTCAGCTGCAGAAGGGCCAGAACTGATACCAGGAATCGCAGCGATAGCGATCCTCGCACTGTGCGAGCTGCGACTTGTAGGCGTTGGCCGTATCCCTGACCCGCTCTGCGGTGCGCTGCACCTCCGGCTTCGATTCCCAGCTGCCGCGTCTGTAGCCACCTCGGCCTTCGTGATAGGCCAGATAGAGTCGGTACGCGTCGGTGCGGGGAATGTCCAGTTCGCGCCAAGTCTTGTAATTGTACCATCCGATGAAGTCGAGCGCGTCCTCCATATCGGAACGGCTACGGAACAGCCAACCACGCTCTGCCTCGTACTCCGACCACACCGGGTCCTGAGCCTGTGCGTAGCCCTTCGCCGAGGAAACGCGCCCCCAGGGGATGACCCACAGGAGCCACTCGCGCGGAGGGCGCGCATCGGACCGGAAGCTTGACTCGTGGCGCACGAAGGCCATCTGGATGTCCACCGGCGTGCCCCATTTGCTCGCCGAGAGACGAGCGTAGTCGTACCAGTCGGGATACTGCTCGAAGATCGCGCACACATTCTCCTGCTGCGCGGGCGGAGTGGCGGCGCATCCTGCCATCAGCAGGGTCACCGCAAGGGCAAGGAAACCCGTTTTGACAGACTTCATGGCAGTAGCTGTCCCAGCTCGACACGCACGCCGGAACAGTAACCCCCATGCGCTTTGGGCAACAGTCCGACGAACGGCACCTGCGTCCGCTCCTCCAGGCTGTGGAATTCCCCGGTGAACTTGTGGGAGGTCGCAATCGTGTCCATGAGGCCAGATACTGCGATCTCCTCAAAGCAGATTCGTGATGCCTTGGGGCAGGCTCTCACGCCTCTTCCGATTGCGGCAGGACTGCGTCGAGGTGAAGCCACGGCAGCTTCGAAGAGACGAAGATGTGGCGTTCCCGGTTCCCGGCTCCCGGGTGAACCGGATCATCGAGAATCCCCGGCATGAACCAGCGGTCATCCGGCTGATAGGCGACGTCGATGGCGATCTGGCAACCGCACCGCCGGCAGAACGATCGCGTGACGCCGGGCGACGAGTCATAGCGCGAGAGCATGTCCTCGCCCTTCGTCAGCGTCATGGCCGAACGCGCCACGATCGCATAGGTGGCGAACGCTGTGCCATGGATCTTGCGACACATCGAACAGTGGCAGTGATAGAGATCCGATGCCGGTTCTCTGACCTCGAAGCGCACGGCGCCGCACAGGCATCCACCCCGCATCATGACCCGAATTCCGTCACCTTCTCGAGGGCATCGTCGGGTTCGTACCAGCCGCACCGGGATTCCCAGAAGATGTGCCGTTCATTGCCCTCGCGGCCCCCGGGGTCGGCGCCGTCATCAAGCGTGCCAACCGAGAGGCTGATCTCGTCTCCCATCTCGCCGAAGACATGGCATCCGCAGTGACGGCAGAACCGTCTCTTCAGGGCAGGCGATGTCTTGTAGGTCGACAGGGCTTCCTCGCCCGCCAGGAGCTTGAAGCCCGAGCGCTCGACACTGGCATAGGTGAGGTAGAGCGCACCCTGGCACTTGCGGCAGATCGAGCAGTGACAGTGATAGAAGTCGTGGACCTTTCCTGTCAGCTCGTAGCGTACGGCGCCGCACAGGCATCCTCCCGTCGTCATCGCCAGGTCTCCCCGTAGCCATCGACACGCTCCGCACCATCGCCCGGGTCATGCCACCTCACCCGTGATTCCCAGAAGATGTGCTGTTCGCTCAGCCGATCATGGTCCGGCGTCTCGCCCTGATCGAGGCTGCCAAGACAGAGGAACACCGTGTCGCCGTCTCCGGGAACTTCGGCGAACACGTGTCCGCCACAGGTCGCGCAGAATCGGCGGCTGATCGCGTCCGAACTGCGGTACTCACGCAGGGATTCCCCGCCTTCAATCTTCAGGTCGTCACGGGCAACGCCCCCGAAGGTCACGAAGAGCGCTCCATGCAGTTTCCGGCACATCGAGCAGTGACAGTGGCTTACATGACCGACCTTGCCGGTCACCTCGTATCTCACCGCCCCGCACTGGCACGACCCCTTCATCCCGGCGCCTCCCTGGCCATTCCGCCATGACCAACACTACGGGAAGGAGGGAAGCTTGAACACACTTTCAGAAGACCCGACCCGGTCCCTCGACGAAGCACGCCGTCGCCCTTGCCGCCGAAGCGCCACCACTCAACCTTCATCGCGGTCCGGGAGGGCCGGAAGCAGATCGCGAACATCGGTTGGCAACGCCCGGCTTGCCTGCCGAGCCCGCGTCCTCCAGGCCGGTCCGCGGTCGAGCAATTCCTCCCAGACCGCTTCCAGTTCCTGCGGTCGATCCTGTGCGAGAATGCGCAACAGCGCCATCGCCTGCTCAAGATCCTTCCTGGCCTTTGCCCGGCTCGCCGGTCCCTCGGCGCGCAGGTCCGACAGCAGCACCTTGTGCAACGCGAAACGCTCCGGGGCCGGCACCCTGACAGGAATTCCCGGGCCGGCAAGCATGACGGCCTCGACCTCCCGGTAAAGCAGGAAATCGAGAAAGCGCAGGAGCCGGGCGTCGCTCCGCATGGCTTTCAAATTAGTCAGACCCCCTGGTCTCTCCGCGCCCCGCAGGGGCGCCAGAAGCTCCACCGAGAAAGTCTCCTGGGTTCCCGCGCGAATGGCATAGCGCCAGCTTCGGCGCGTATCGCTCGCAGAGGGGATCGCCTCGAAACGGGGGTCCACCCGGCGTAGCACGGTCAGGAAGTCGCCGTCGATTTCGTCGCCGACCGCGATGGAGACCGAGTGGAACTGGGCGATGTCAAGGTCTCCTGTGCGCGTCAGCGCTCCGGAGACACGGAAGCCCAGCATCGGGCCGTAGCACAGGAAGGCCGCGGAACCGACGAGGGCGGCCCGGAGACGAAAGGCCCCTGCTCCGGCGAGGGCTGCCGCCACGCGACCGGTCAGCCCGTCCGGAACCGGCAGGCGTGCTGCTCGGAGCGCCCGGACAATTCCGATACGTTCCTTCCTGGCGCCAGCCAGCGCCTCGCGCTCCCGTATCCGCTGGCGCCCCTCTGGAGAGTCAGGGCCAAGATACCGGGCGGAAGGACGGGAACCGTTGATGGTGGGCGGTTGCCAGTACCAGTAGGACCTGCCCTTTTCGGTGCGCTTGTAAGGGGTGCCGCCGGCTTCGATGATCTCGAGGAAATCTCCCGTCCAGGCGCGGTCAGCCAGGTCGGCGTAGAGTGTATGCACCGAAACGGGCAGGCGTTCGAGACGCGTGGTCATGTCCGTGCCTTCCGTCTGTAGGCAAATCAGCATTTTGCCTACAGGAACCTGAACCGCCTGGCAATTCCCTTGCGACATGGACCGTCATGCCGCAACGCCTTCGGAGTACATCCCATGCAGGTCCATCGGATGTCTGCGTACCGGGTTGTGAAGGGCTGCGAAGGGTTCTGTCGTAAGTGGTCAGCGCAGCTTGCGGGCGGCGGCGAGGAGGGTGTGCATGGCGCCGGTGGTCTGACCGATGGTGTCGAGGACGCGGACGGTGTTCTCGAGATAGTCGATGCAGGGGCCGAGAGGGCCTTCGGCGAGGGCGATGTGGCGGGCCTGAACGGCGAGCGGGATGGCGTGGCCGTAACGCTTGTAGGCGCGGTTGATGGCGAAGCTCGTGGCCGGCACGGTGCGATCCCCGAGATCGGCGTTCACCCAGATCGGTCGGTAGGCGCCGGCGAACATCTCGCGGCGCCACAACAGCCGTGTCTCGCTCTCGATCTCTGCGGCACGGATGCGCAGCGCCATGCCCTTGACCGAACCGCCCGACTCGAGACCGAGAGTCAGTCCCGGGAAATCCGCCGTCCCCCTGCCGGTATGGGTCCACATGTTGAAGCGGCGGTGCCAGCCCCTCACATGGGCCGGATGCCAGCCGGCGACCTCGAAGGCGGGATTCCACATCAGTGATCCGAAACCGAAGACGTAGAGGTCTTCCGATTGGGGATGGCCCGCAAGGTGGTCCCGCCGGTTTCGCTCCCGCTCGTCTTCGGGCGTCGGCGTGACGAGGCCCTGGTCGACCGCTTCCTGCATGGGCGGCGAGAAACGCTCATCCATGAGGACTTCGCGGGTGATGGCGAAACGCTCGCTCACGGGTCCAGGGGGTACATGGGCCGGCGGACGTGGCGGTAGGTGAAGCGATCCAGGTCCGGGGTCGCCAGGGCCCCCGAGTCGCAGACGATCACCTTCTCTGCCAGAGGCTCGTAGGTGGCCCGGAAATGCTGCATGGACTTCAGGGCAACCGTCTTCTTCGTGCGGGGATCGATGCCGTGGGCGAGGAACTGCTGGAGATCGATGATCTGCATGAGGTTGGAGACCACCAGCACGTCGATGCCGCCGGTGCGGAACACCGCCGTCGGCCCGAAACTCTTCTTCATGCCGGCGAACATCGGCCCGTCCAGGACCATGACTCCATCGCTCGTCCGCATCACTTCGCCCGCAAGATGGAGAGGTGGGCCGCCGAACGCCGGGTCGGTCTTGCCGCCAAGCATCAGGGTGACGGACGTGCCGGCTCCGGCTGACACGAGCGTGGCGGCGGCTTCGGGATCGAAGAGGGCGCCGAAACAGGCTTCGTCGAGTCCGGCATCGAGCATGGCCCTGAGAAGATTCGTCGCATCGCCATAGGCTCCCGCCCCTGGATTGTCGGCATAGTCGGCAATGACCAGCGGCTTGCCGGTATGGTTGAAGCACCGTGCCATGTCAGCGGCTTCGGTCACGTCGAGGTAGCGGTTGTTGACGACGTCCCGGGTCTCCCAGATGTCCGCTATGAGATCGTCCGCCATCTCCTGGAACGCCGGGTCATCCCCGTCGCCCGTCACCGTCACGCTTGGCCCTACGTCATGAATGTCGGCCTGGCTGAAACCGGCATTGATCGAGATGTCGAGAACCCCGGGATGACCTGTCATGAAACGGCCGGCCTTGCCCTGAAGCGAGATCATCGGCTCGACATCGGTGCGCCCGCCATCGGCGCCCTGGATCATGGAACGCCGGCTGAACGCAACGCGTGGCGTGATGTCACCGGCCATCGCCCGGTGCAGGAGGTCCCCTGCCCGTCTTGCCCTCGCCCTCATGTCGATGTGGGGGTAGGTGAGATAACTGCAGAGGATGTCCACCCGCTCGGCGAATGCGGGGGCCACATTGGCGTGGAGATCGAGGGTGCAGCAGATGGGGACGTCGGTCGTCTCGCGGATCCGTCGAAGCAGCTCCGTCTCCGCATCCTCGTGATCATCGGTCACCATGGCGCCATGAAGGGCAAGGGCGACGCCGTCGAAGGGACGTGCCTGGCGAAGTCCCTCGATGATGAGTCCGGCAACATGTTCGAAAGCCTCGGACGTGACCCTTCCCAGGGGATTTGCCATGGCGGCGACCGTAAGGACGAGTTCCCAGCCGTGGTCCCGGGCAGCGTCCATGTAGCCTGCGGTCTCGGTGTTGGTGCCATCCAGGCGGGAGATGATCTCGTCGGGGCCCCGGGCGAGCACCAGGCGCTCGAAGGCGGCGAGATCGGTGCCAATGCGCGCAAACGTGTTGGTCTCGTGCATGAACTGCGCCGTCACCACGCGGTAGGTCACCGCCCGCCCTCCTGGCTTGTGCCGATGCCGGACCTCTCTTCCGGCGGGGGCGATGCAAGGCTTGCCCAGTACTGGCCCGCAAAGGCGAGGTAGCCCGGAATGACATGGCCGTGGCGCGGGGCGATGCGGTCGAATGCCTCGTGGAGGGCGTGGAATGGAACGGACGGGAAGACGTGGTGCTCCGTGTGATAGGGCATCTGCCAGGCGAGCCAGCGCACCGCGGCATTGGTCCTCATGGTGCGTGTGTTCTCGAGCATGTTGGCGTCGAAGGGAAGCAGCGTGTGCTCGGCCATGAGGTAGAGCCTGAGTGACCAGGCCGAGAGCGCAAGGGGAATGATCCAGTAGAGAAGCGGCGCCGGATCGGCCGCCCAGACGGCTGCGGCAAGGATCGCGGCATAGCCGGCAAGATAGAGGCGCGCCTGGACGATGCAGGCCCGGCGCGCCGCATCATCGGGCACGAAGCGGTCCGTCACCCGGCCGCAGGCATGGCGCACCAGGGTCTTGCAGGAGCTCCACCAGAAGGACTTGAGGCCGGAAAGATAGAAGAGGAAGGAAAGGCGCGTCGCCGGTTTCGGCTCTTCGAGTTCGGGATCGGCGCCCTCGATGTGCGTGAAGCGGTGATGCTCGAAGTGAAAGTACCGGAACCAGGTCGAAGGCAGGAAGACGACGAACCCGGTGAGCCAGGCCACCGCATCGTTGAGCCATGTTGAGCGAAAGGCCGTGCGGTGAATGGTCTCGTGGAGAGGACAGAAGAGGAAGGTGAGCAGGACGCCGAGAACGATTTCGGCCGGAACCAGGAGCCACCACGTCCCGGCCGCCAGCCAGACCACAACAGCGGCGGCGGCGATCGCGCCGAGGTGGGAAGCAAGCTGGACCAGTCCCTTGACATCCGAACGCCTGGAGAGCGCACGGATCTCGCGGAAGGAACAGATGTCCCTGACGGCGACAAACCCTTCCATCAGGCCGCGCGTCCGTAGAAGCCGAGGCGTTCGGCGGCGCTGAACACGACACCGGGACGATCAAAGTAGGAGAAGACGGCAATCAGGCGTTCGGTCTCGCCAACGACCGGTGTCACGCGGTGAGCCGTGTTCCGGCCCTTGAAGACCGTCAGCGTCCCTGCCTGTTGGACGTGGGTGCACCTTGCCGCATCCCTGCCCTCCAGAAGGCCGGCGACACCGTCGAGGTCATCCTGGGCAAGATCCGGCCGGTACTCGAGATGACCGCCGTCCTGCGATGCCTGAATGAGAAGCGTGGTGGTGAACTCCGAGCGATCGAAATGCCATCCCAGTCCCTCGCCCTCCCGGTAGCCCATGACGTTGACCCGGGCCAGCGGGTCTTCCATGAGGTGAAGGCGCGGTTTTCCCATGACCCGCGCCAGAAAGTTCCGGAGCGGCGGCCACTCATAGAGGGCGTGCACAAAGCTCCAGGCGATCTGGTCATCGCACACCGTCCGGCTGGAGGTCTCCTGGAGTGCCAGTGCCGGATGGTCGGCGGCGATGCCAGGGGGGGTGTCGGTGAAGTAGATGTTGTGGCGTCGGGAATGAAAGAAGGACCGCTCGCGCACGAGGGGCAGCAGTTCCTCCGCTGCTCCCGCGATCGTCGCTGTCCTGACAAACGCCGGCAGGCTGCAGACGCCCAGCCCCGCCAGTTCTTCGCGGCACCTCTCGATCAGGAGCTCGCAGCGCCCGGGCTGATCGAGGGGGTAGCGTTCGAGGTCGAGGTGCTCATGGAGAACACCGGCAGTCTGAACGTCATGGGTCCGGTTCTGCATCCTGTCATCCGTGGTCAATCGGGAGTGGAACGGGTCTCCGGCGCCAGTCTGTTGCATACGGAACTGGTCAGGCACAATATAGACAAACAGGCACCGAAGCGGGAGTGATGGCCGAAACAGGCGGGAGACCCGGTTCCGAGACCATACTTCTACCGAAGGACGTTGCCCTCAAGGCCGAGGACGTCGGTCTCATGAAGGCGCGTATGGCGCCTGCCCGTCTCGTTGTCCTTGCCATCATGGCGGGTGCCTTCATCGGCCTCGGCGCCATGGCCGCCATCACCATATGGACAGGTCTCGACCACGTTCCATTCGGCCTCATGCGCATGGCCGGAGGGCTCGGTTTCACTCTGGGGCTGATTCTCGTTGTCCTGGGTGGCGTGGAGCTCTTTACCGGCAATGTTCTCATGATCATGTCGATAGCAAGCGGACGCATGAGGCTGCGGACCCTGATGCGCGCATGGGGTCTCGTCTTTGTCGGGAACACCATCGGAGCCGTCGCCATTGCCGTGCTGGTGTTCCTTGCCGGACACCACGACCTCGACAACGGCGAGGCCGGTCATGTCGCCATGCGCATTGCCGCCGCCAAGGCCGAACTTCCCTTCATGCAGGCCTTCTTCCTCGGAGTCCTGTGCAATGCCCTGGTGTGCCTGGCGGTCTATCTTTGCTACGGCGCCGCGTCGACGACGGACAAGATCCTCGCCATCCTGCTTCCCATTGCCACCTTCGTTGCCGCCGGTTTCGAGCACTCCATCGCCAACATCTACTTCTTCACTCTGGCGCTGCTGATCGACGATCCGGACGCTGCCTACACGGCTGTCACCGTCTCGGGCGCCCTCAGGAATCTCGTGCCGGTGATCCTCGGAAACATCGTCGGCGGTGGTGTCCTTGTCGGTCTCGTCTACTGGTTCGTCTACGTCTACAGCGTACGCAAGTGAGACGGCCCGGCCCTTACGACCGGGGACGCAGGTTCCGGGGATCGTAGACTGCCTCGCGGAGAACCCGCGCGGGTCGGGGCGTGCCGAGGATCATGACGTCGAGTGGTGTTTCCGGCCGGGCGGCTTCCGGCGTCACCCAGGCAAAGCCCAGATTTTTGCCGGTCCGGTTTCCGCGGGCGATTGAACTGACAGCGCCCACGCGCGTCCCCTCCATGAGGACCGCCTCGCCGGCGTGGCCGTCGCAATCGTCACCGTCCTCCACCTCGAGATAGGCACAGACCCACTTCAGGGGGCGGGAGGCACACTCGACGGTTGCCTCGCGACCGACAAAGGCGCCCTTGTCGAGCCTGACGAAACGCATCATGCCTGCTTCCGGCATGGTGACCTCGTTGGTGAGTTCGGCTCCTCCCCGGAAGGCCTTCTCCAGGCGCATCGCATTCATGGCAAATGATCCGAAACGGCCCATGCCGAGCGACGCCCCGGCCTCCATGAGTGCGTCGTGAACCGCGGACAGCGCGTTCCGGTGGCAGTGAAGTTCCCAGCCCAGTTCCCCGACATAGGAAAGGCGCAAGGCCCACACCGAAGAGCCGGCAATGACGAGGCGCCGTGCTGTCATCCACGGAAAGGAGGCGTTGTCGAGCGCACTGCCGGCGACCGCAGTCAGGATGTCGCGCGACCGCGGTCCCTGGAGGGAGAGCCCCGCCCATGTGGGCGAATGGTTGGTGACCGCAACACCCGGGCAGGCAGGCAGAAGGTCGAGAAGACGCTGTTCGTGAGCGGCCGAGGCAATGAGCAGGAAACGTTCCGCCGCCATCCTGACGATGACAAGTTCGGTCTCGATGCGACCGGCCGGGTTCAGCATGTGGGCAAGGACGATGCCGCCGTCCCTGCCCGGCAGGCGGTTGGCGACCAGTCTGTCGAGCCAGGATGGTGCCGCGCCACCCGCCACCTCGACCCTGGTGAAGGCGGTGATGTCCATGAGACCTGACCGGGAAGCGACCGTCCGCACCTCTGCAGCCACGAAGTCGTCGACAACGGTGCGACGAAAGGAATGGTGCTCCACCGAAGCCGTGCCTGAGGTGGCAAACCAGCGGGGTCTCTCGTGACCGCAAACCTCCTCGAAGACGGCTCCGGCATCGACGTTGCGATCGTGGACCGGCGAGGGTCTGACCGGACGTCCGGCGTGCCTGTTGAGGTCGGGAAAGGGAACTTCGTGACGCAGGCAGTAGTCCTCCCTCGCCTTGATCACCTGCCATTCCCTCGTCGCCCACGATCCGTAGCGTCGCGGGTCGAAAGCGGTCATGGAAAGGTCTGCGGTGCCGTGGACGATCCATCGCGCCAGTTCCCGGGCGAGACCAGGTCCCCACCCGATGCCGATCTGTGTGCCGCAGCAGCACCAGTAGTTTCTCACGCCAGGGACCGGACCGATCAGCGGATTGCCGTCGGGGGGATGGGAAATGGCTCCGTGGACGGTTCGGCGGATGCCTGCTTCGCTCAGCACCGGCATGCGCTCCATGGCGTTTTGCAACCACGGCATGATGCGTTCGAAGTCGGGCTCGAAGAGTTCGTTTTCCGCCTCCCAGGGGCAGTGCTCGATCCACACCGCATTGGGGTTGCGCTTCTCGTAGATTCCGATGAGGCCGGATTTCTGCTCCATCCTGACATAGCCGGAGACCAGGTGGTCGTCCCGCACCACGGGGAGCTCGCGATCGAGATCGAGAAACTGGGGAATCGTCTCGGTGACGAGGTAGTGATGGGTCATCGAGGTTGCCGGAATGTCGATTCCGTTCCACGCGCCGATCTGCCTCGCGTAGGTGCCCGCCGCATTGACCACGTGTTCGCACGTGATGACGCCCCTGTCGGTGGTCACCGTCCACTCGTCCTGCGAACCCCGGGCGATGCCGGTCACGCGGCAGCGGCGCACGATCTTCACGCCTTCGCGCCGCACCACCGTGGCAAAGGCCTGGACCACTCCGGAGGGGTCGACGTGACCGTCGTCGGGAGTGTGGAGAGCGCCAAGGACACCGTCGAGATTGTAGAAGGGGTGAAGGGCGCGGATGCGTTCCGGACCGACGAGTTCCATGGCGAATCCGAGGGATGTGCCCACGCCAAGGGTGTGGCGCAGCCAGTCCATCTCGTCTTCCCTGTAGGCGAGACGCAGGGAACCGCAACCGTGCCATGACACCGGCTGTCCCGACTCCCGTTCGAGGTCACCGGAATAGAGACGGATGTTGTAGTCGACGCACTTCCCCAGCGTGAGGCTTGATGTCGAATGGGTGATCTGTCCGGCGGCGTGCCACGTCGAACCGGACGTGAGTTCGGCCTTTTCGAGGAGAACCACGTCCCGGCATCCCTCGGCGACGAGCCCGTGGGCAAGACCGGTTCCCATGATGCCGCCACCGATTATGACGATGCGTGCCGTTGTGGGGATGGCGGTGGCCATCGATGGAGTGAGGATCACTCTCGGGAGAGAGCCAGGATCATGGAAAGCTGACACAAGGGCAGGCCGGTCTCGTCGGCCCACGCATTGAAGGCGGTCGCGACCTCGCGTTTCGCGGCCTTGCCCGTGGGCGGGCGGGAGACGATGTCGTTGTCGATCAGCGCCCCGATCACATCGCCGGTCAGAACGAAGGTGTCCTTCCCCGCCATTCTGAGGAAAGAAGGACCCGAGTTGCCGCCAAGCTGCCTGAATTCCTTCGCCAGCACGTCCCACAACCCGACGATGTCGCCGCCTGGCCAACCGGCAATCCAGGATCCGAAACCGCCGTGTTCCGCGGAAATGGCGACCATGGACGTGGCGTTGCTGCGAACCGCGCAGATCTTGGTCCAATGGCGAATGAGAGCCCGGTTGGCCATCAGGTCGTCGAGATCCTCGTCGCTCATCATGGCCACCCTCCTCGGCGCGAAGCCGTGGAAGGCGTCCTCGAACGCCGGCCACTTCGAATCGACGAGAGCATGCTTGAGACCCGCGCGGAAAATGCGGAGCGACATCATCGAGAGGTAACGATCATCGCCCGTACCGGCAAGGTCCGCCGCCGTCTTCGGCCTGGGGAGCCGGGCCTCGAGATTCCGGCGTCCGCCGGAGCGGACCGTCGCCCGCTCCAGGAACGGTCCGAAGGGAACCATCAGGCAGGCCTGAACGACGCCACCGCGGCGACAGCCGCATCGCGCAGCAACGCATGATCGGCGACCGCAAGCACCATGTCGTAGCCTCTCTCGAACATGGCCGTGGGGTCGTCGAAGGGCGCCGGAATGCCGCCGAGCAGGCGCCCCGATTCCCTGATGCGGCGCTCCGCCTCGTCCAGCAGCTCCCGGGCCTCCGGAGAGGTCTGGTCGTGAAGCCGGTCGATACTGCTCGCAAGATCGTTGCGGCCAATGAAGAGAACATCGATGCCCTCGATGCCGCCGATGTCGGCGAGATTGCCGACGGTCACCGCGGTTTCGACCTGGGTGAGCACAAGGACGTCCTCACCGCGGTTGCGGATGAAGGCATCCTTCTCGTAGCCGTAGCGCGCCGCCCTGACGTTGCCGGGCGCGACCCCGCGCACCCCGAGCGGCGGCATCCTGCAGGCGGCCACCACCTGTGATGCTGCTTCGGCCGTCTCGACGAGTGGCACCATGATGCCGTCGATGCCCGTATCAAGGGCCTTCTTGATGAACTGGGTGTCATTGTCCCTCACCCGCATCATCGCTGTTTCGGTGCCACCTGAACGAATGGCCTGCAGCTGGGTGATGGCGGACAGGGCATCGCCCGGACCGTGTTCCTGATCGATCATGATGAAATCGAAGCCGGCGCCCGCCATGATTTCGGTAGCGATCGGGCTTTCCATGTTCACCCACGCTCCGAGCTGTTTCGCGCCACCCTTCATGGCCTGGCGAGTGAGATCACCTGTCGGCACGGTCGCTGTCTCCCCGGTTCTGTGTTCGCCTGGTGGTGCCTGCTGAAACCGGCCGCAACAGGAACGCCGGCACGAACGGGCCCTCGCCGAAGGGGACGGCGGCGGCATCCTCCATCTCCCCTACCTGGACCTCGCTCTTGGCAGCAGCGCGACGACGAGCCGTCGCATCCTCCTTTTCCCAGTTCCGCCGACCGCGACGGCGGTTCTCCTGGGGACGGTCGGGTGCGCAGGCAAGATCGACGTGGCGGATACCCTCCAGTTCGACCACCGGCAACTGGCGGGATATGAGCCTGGCAATGGCATCAAGCGCATCGCGGTCTTCGGGCGTTGCCAGCATGTAGGAACAGCCCCTCATGCCGGCGCGTCCGGTTCGACCGATGCGGTGGACGTAGTCCTCGGCATTGATGGGAACGTCGAAGCAGATGACATGGCTGACACCGAAGATGTCGATGCCCCTGCCGGCCACGTCGGTACACACCATGGTCCGGGAATCACCGTTCTTGAAGGCAGCCAGTGCGGTCTCCCGGTCATGTTGAGACATGTCGCCCTGCATGCGCACGGCATCGATGCCGCGCCGAACCAGGGAACCATGGAGGGAATTGACATCCCGCTTGCGGTTGGCGAAGACCATGGAACTCGTCACTTCCTGCATGCGCAGGAGACGGCGCAGGGCCCGTTTCTTTTCGTGGCCATCCTCGACGATGACGAGAGACTGATCCACGGTGTCGGCCGGCGAGTCCGGAGGCGCTACCGCCACTTCCCTGGGGTTGTGGAGAAATCTCTCTGCCAGCTTGCGGATCTCTGCGGGCATCGTCGCCGAGAACATCAGCGTATGGCGAAGCGGCGGCAGCATGGTGCAGATGCGCTCGACGTCCGGAATGAACCCCATGTCGAGCATCCTGTCGGCCTCGTCGATGACGAGGTGCTTGACGCCCATCATCAGGACCTTGCCGCGCTCGATCATGTCGAGCAGGCGCCCTGGCGTGGCGATCAGGATGTCCACGTGCCCCGTCAACGCCTGCTCCTGGACCCGCATGTCGTTGCCTCCGACAAGCAGCGCCGCTTCGAGCTCGGTCAGGCTGGCGTAGATGCGGAAGTTCTCCATGGTCTGTTGCGCCAGCTCGCGGGTCGGCGAGATGATGAGCGCCCGCGGCATGCGCATGCGGGCCCTGCTCCCCATCAGGATGTCGATCAGAGGCAGGACGAAGGCCGCTGTCTTGCCAGTCCCGGTCTGCGCACAACCGAGGAGGTCGCGCCCCTGCAGGGCTATCGGGATGGCTTTCTGCTGGATTGGTGTGGCTTCGTGGTAACCGGCTTTCGCGATTGCCGCCAGGACTTCAGGGCCAAGTCCCAGGTCTTCGAATTTCATGCCTGTCCGTGTTCCTGGTCGAGTGTGGCCATGATGAGGGAAACACAACGGTCGCTGCGGAGCGGATACTCCGTTGATGTGGTCGAGGTCAACCAGCGTCCTCAGATGATGGGAAGGAGAATGATGGGGTCGAAATCGGGTTCGTCCGGACTGCGGCGCGGGAAGGCGCCGATGGCAGCAGCCCTCACAGCCTGGCGGAATGAGGAAGAGTCGGGCATGAGCGGCGGCGATGCCGTGGCTCGTGCCGTGGCGATGGCTCGTCCGCCGTGACACAGGGCGATCACGACGTCGGCGCGGCCGATGACCGGCGTCATGTCGTCGCTGCAGGCGCTATCCCCCGACAGGGTCGACGGTGCGTGGACCGCAAGAGCGATGTGGAAGACGGGTTCATGCGAACCCGGACGATCGATGGTCAGGTCGGAAAAGGGCATCCAGCCGATGTCGCCCAGCACCGCCGCAGCTTCGGCTGCCCATCGGGCATCCCCGTCGGCAGCCGACACCCGCATGACGAGTCCCTGTGGCGACGACGCGAGGTGGTGCAGAAGTCCCGGCGACCAGAGTGGCTCCTGATTGACGTGAGTCACGAGTGTCCGCGATCCGTCGCCGGCGCATCCCATGAGAGCGAGGACGAGACCCATCGCCGCCATGAGTTTCCAGGGTTTGCGGTCAGATATCGAGTTCACCGACATTGCCGGCATGCTGCCTTATGAAATTGAAGCGTTCCTCGGGGCGCCGCCCCATCAGGTTCTCCACGACCCGCAGTGTCCGTGTCCGGTCGTCGGCGGGGATCTCGACGCGGAGCAGCAGACGGCTGTCCGGATCCATGGTCGTCTCTTTCAGCTGGGCGACCGGCATTTCACCGAGTCCCTTGAAGCGGCTGATTTCCACCTTGCCCCTGCCGTTGAAGTGACTCTCCAGAAGATCGTCCCGGTGCCGGTCGTCGCGAGCGTAGACGATATCGGTGCCGCGTGACAGACGGTAAAGCGGCGGCACGGCAAGGTGAAGCCGGCCCTGGTGAACGAGTTCGGGGATCTCCCGGTAGAAGTACGTGATGAGCAGCGAGGCAATGTGTGCGCCGTCGACATCGGCATCCGTCATGATGACGATGCGGTCGTAACGCAGGTCCTCGTCCCTATAGTTGTTTCCGACACCGCACCCCAGGGCCTGCGAAAGGTCCTTGAGCTCCTGGTTGGCGCGCTTCTTGTCGGCGGACGCGCTGGCCACGTTGAGAATCTTGCCGCGCAGGGGCAGCACGGCCTGGGTCTCCCTGTTGCGTGCCTGCTTGGCCGACCCGCCTGCCGAATCGCCCTCGACGAGGAAGAGTTCGGTTCCCTGCGATTCACGGCGCGAACAGTCCGCCAGCTTGCCCGGCAGACGCAGCTTGCGCGCCGGGGTCTTGCGCCGGGTCTCCCTTTCTTCACGGCGGCGCTGCCGTTCGCCGTAACGCTCGAGTGCCGCACGCAGCAGTTCGTTGGCGCTCTCCGGGTCACCGGCAAGGAAGTGATCCACATGATCGCGCACCGCATTCTCGATGAGGCGGGTCATCTCCGGATTGACCAGCTTCTCCTTTGTCTGTCCCTGGAACTGCGGGGATGTGACAAACGCCGACAGAAGGATGACGGCCCCGCCGGCGACATCGTCGGCCGAGAGCCTGTCAGCCTTTTTCGCTCCCACCCTCTCGCCATAGGTGCGCAGGGCCCGCGTCAGGGCATTGCGGATACCGCTTTCATGGGTGCCGCCCTGGGGCGTGAAAACGGTGTTGCAGTAGGTCGAAACGTAGCCATCGCCGTCAGCCGGCCACGAGATGGCCCATTCCACGTTGCCTGCCTCGTCAGCGAGGGAGGCGTTGCCAACGAAAGGTCGGGCGTTGATGGCGGCACGATTGCCAAGCAGGACATCAAGGTAATCGGCGATCCCTCCGGGGAACCGGAAGACGGCTTCTCCTGGCGTCGTGCTGTCGACGAGGGACGGATCACACGTCCAGCGAATCTCGATTCCCTTGAACAGGTAGGCCTTGGAGCGCGCCATCCGGTAGAGGCGCGCCGGCCGGAAGCCAGCGGCGCCGAAGAGCTCGGGGTCGGGATGAAAACTCACCCTTGTGCCGCGCCTGTTGGAAACCCTGCCAGCCTCCTCAAGGGCCGTCACCGGTTCTCCTCGCCGGTAACTCTGTCGCCACAGCGTGCGCTCACGCGCGACCTCGACCGTCAGCCTGTCGCAGAGCGCATTGACGACACTGACACCGACACCATGGAGGCCGCCGGAGGTGGTGTAGACCTCTCCCGAAAACTTGCCGCCCGAATGCAGCGTCGTGAGGATGACCTCGAGGGCAGACAGCGAACGGTTCTTCGGGTGGGGGTCCGTCGGGATGCCCCTGCCGTTGTCCTGGACGGAACATGTGCCGTCGGCCGCCAGCTCGACATCAATGCGATTGGCAAAGCCCGCGACAGCCTCGTCCATGGCATTGTCAAGGACTTCGGCGAAGAGATGGTGGAGGCCGTGCTCATCCGTACTGCCGATGTACATGGCCGGACGCCGCCGCACGGGATCAAGACCTTCGAGGACCTCGATATCGTCTGCGGTGTAGCTTGATCCCGACCCGGGCAGACTGTCGAAGAGATCATCCATCGCTCAAGGTGGACTATAAAGGGAACATCGGCCGGATTGCAAGGGTCGGCACAACCCCATATGGTGGAAAGACCCATGCCGGTCTCCAAGACCGTGCGGAATGGACCTGGTTTCGGTGTGCCGACGGCAACACCGCTGCCAGTGCTGGCGCGTTCTGTTAGGGTGAACGTCAATCGCGTCCGGAGCCGGTCATGAGGGACCTGAGGATCCACCCTCTGTATTTCGCATTCGGTGCCTTCAGGAAGACCTGGGCCGGCATCGATTCCATTCTGCGCCTGTCCTGGTTCCCGGTCCTGCTTGTTGCCGTTGCTGTCCACTTCCTGACCCCCGGCTCCCCCGTCTCCGACGGCACCGGCCTGCCGCCCGACGGAATTCTGCGCCTGGCCCTCCTCGCCATCGTCGGCCTCATGGTGCAGGCCATGGTTGCCGTGGCGTGGCACCGCACCATGCTGGCCGGGTTCGACGCGTCGAAGGTGCGCATCTACATCCGTTTCGGGTTTCGCGAGTTTCTCTACGGCATCATAGCCGTCTTTCTCGCCATCATCGTGGTCATGGGCCTCTATGTGGTGACCGGCGTGGTGGCCACCCTTCTGGCTGCCACGCTGGGGGTATCCGGCCCCGTGTGGCAGATGTTCGCCTTTCTGATCGGCATGGTGCCGGCCATTCTCATCGTTGCCCGATCGTGCCTCGTGCTCCCGTCCATTGCCCTGGGCCAGGGGGCCGACCTCATCCGCAGCTGGCAGGTCACCCGGGGCCATGGAGCCCAGATGTCGGCAACGCTGATCCTCGTCTGCCTGCCGCTGGTTGTCGTCAGCATCGTCCTGCTTCACTTGAGCGGCATGTTTGTCGAGCGCGGTCTCGGTGTCGTGGTCGGGCTGGTCATGAACTACGTGAACATGATCGTCAACATCGTGATGATGTGCTTCGTGGTGACAACGCTGAGCCTGTTCTTTGCCGAACTTCATCGCGACAAGGCCGACGAGGATCCGCAGGCATGATCGCCAATCCGCCACCATGGCCCGGTGGCGCCCGCTGCGCCGTCGCGTTCACCTTCGACATGGACGCCGATTCCATCCTTCATCTTGGCTTCCACAGCACGGCCGACACCAGGGTGGCCGCTCTTTCCGCCCTGCGCTACGGACCCGAGGTCGCCGTGCCGCGGCTCGTCGACATCTACGCGGAATTCTCCATGCGCCAGACATTCTTCCTTCCGGCATGGTGCATCGAGCGGTATCCGGCGGCGGTGGACACGATCCTCGAGGGTGGACACGAGATCGGCCATCACCACTACCTTCACGAACACGCCAACGAGATGCCGGCAGCCGAAGAGCGCGCCTGGTTCGAGCGCAGCCTCGATGTCATCGTCGAGGCGACGGGACGGCGGCCCGCCGGCTACCGGGCCGCCACCTACCGATTCTCGCGAAACACGCTCGACATCCTCATTGATGCGGGCATCCGCTACGACGCCTCGCTCTTCGGCGACGATGTGCCCTATGTCCTCGCGAATGATCGCGGATCGGTTGTCGAACTGCCGAGCCACTACGGCCTCGATGACTGGCCCCATTTCCAGTTCTCCCGGGACTTCGAGACCATGATGCCGATCAAGTCGGCGGCTGAGGCGCACAGGGTCTTCCGAGAGGAGTTCGACGCCGCCTGGGAATACGGCGGCCTCTGGATTTCAGTGTGGCATCCCTTCCTCAGCGGACGCCTCGCCCGGGCCCGGGAGACGAGGTCTCTCATCCGCTACATGCATGAGAAGGGCGATGTCTGGTTCGCCACCCTCGAGGAGATCGCCTGCCATGTCCGACACCTCGAGGAAAGCGGCTCGTGGACACCACGGCGCGACTGTCTTCCCTATTATCCGGGCCCTATTCCGGAACTCGGCGACGCAGAGCCAGGGAACGTCGAACCGCTGTAAGGCCCCGGCGTGGCGTCGCAGCGGTGACCGCTGTGATGTCGTGTTCTGAAAAGGGAATGTCGCAATCACGCAAATACAGACCGACATTCGGTGCATGGTTCGGGGTGGCTAGTCGGATTCGAACCGACGGCCTCCTGGACCACAACCAGGCGCTCTAACCGACTGAGCTATAGCCACCACAACGACCTTTCGTTCTCTACGACGCCAAGCGTCTCCTGGTCAACCCGACACCCCGGACCTGACATGATTCCTGCCGACAATCTCCAGAACATGGGCTCCGAGACCGCGTTTGCCGTGCTCGCCCGCGCCAACCAGCTCGCTGCCGAAGGGCGCGACATCATCAATCTCGGAATCGGCCAGCCGGACTTTCGCACCCCGGATCATATCGTCGAGGCGGCGGTCAAGGCCCTGCGCGACGGACATCACGGGTATACGCCGGCTCCGGGCGTCATGCCCCTGCGCGAAGCAGTGGCGGCCGACATCCTGGAACACCGTGGCGTCGAGGTGTCCCCGGAACAGGTCATGGTGGTTCCGGGCGGCAAGATGACGATGTTCTTCGCCATCCTCATGTTCGGTCAGCCGGGCCACGAGATTCTCTATCCCAATCCGGGATTTCCGATCTACGAATCCATGATCCGCTATACCGGCGCCACGCCCGTTCCCATCGAGCTTCACGAGGACAGGCTGTTTTCCTTCAGCGCCGACGAAGTGCTGTCGAAGCTGTCGGACCGCACGCGGCTGGTCATCATCAACAGCCCCGGCAATCCGACAGGCGGCGTCATCGACGACGAAGAACTCGACCGCCTCGTTGCCGGCCTCGAGGACTTCCCCGAGACGGCCGTGCTGTCGGACGAGATCTATTGCCGCCTGGTCTTCGACAACAGGGCCCACCGCAGCCTGCTCGGTTATGAATCGATCCGCGACCGTCTCATCCTGCTCGACGGCTGGTCCAAGACCTACGCCATGACCGGCTGGCGGGCCGGCTACGGCGTGTGGCCGAAGAGTCTGGTGGACTACATCGACAAGATGATCGTCAACGCCAACTCCTGCACCAATGCGGCGACCCAGATGGCCTGCCTTGCCGCCCTCACCGGCCCACAGGACAGCGTCGAGACCATGCGCCAGGCCTTCGAGGAGCGCCGCGGGGTGATCGTCGATTTGCTGAACGCCATCCCGGGATTTCACTGCGTCATGCCCGGAGGAGCGTTCTACGCCTTCCCCAACATCGCAGGAACGGGACGCAATTCCTGGGAACTCGGGCAGGCCCTGCTCGAGGAGTGCGGCGTGGCCACGGTCCACGGCACCAGCTTCGGCGCCATGGGCGAGGGCTTCCTGCGTCTCTCCTACGCTGCGTCCATGGAGAACATTCGCGAATCGGCCCGTCGCGTGAGCGACTATCTCAGCTGAACCCGACGGCGCCTGCCCCCGAAGGTGGACAGTCCTACACTGACGGATCGTGACAGGGTTGCCGCCGCCGCACCGAATGAGAGGTGACGACGGAACTCGTCCGACAGCGGAACCGATCCGGGCAACGCGATCGTGAGGATGACGTGCTAGCCTGAAGCCCGCTGCTACAGCACCTCTTCGAAGTAGCGCACGGCATACTCGACCAGGCTGCGCATGGGAAACAGCATGGACGGGGCATCGCCAATCCTGCCTCGTCTCACTCCTTCTGCAGTGGCGTAGGCCTCGCCGACAGCGGGGAAGTGGGTACTGTCGTCGTCCGCAACATTCGGCACTTCCACCCACGTACGGCGTCCATTGTCCAGCACCGGGAATCGCAGGGTCTTGAGTCTTCGCCTGTCGACCAGCGACTCGGCAAAGTGCAGTGCCGTGCACCGGTTGAAACCCACGCCGAGGAGCAGGATCCGGCAATCGAGGTTGTGGAGCTTCTCGAACGGCCCGCCCGGACCTTCCGAAAACGCCAGGGGATGTTCGCTGACAATGCCTGGCGCTTCAATGCCGCGGGCACAGACGGACTCGACGGGGTGATTGCTCCGCAGGGTGTCAGGCCAGGTGCGAAAACTCTCGCATATGGCACCCATGGTCGTAGGCGTCGACCGGGCATCGAAGATAGGAAGATGTTCGCGCACCTCCTCCAGCCAGGCCTCCGGCAATCGAGGACTCGTCCAGGTCGCAGGATCCGTGCAGTGAGGCGTCGCCGCCGGCATGACCAACGTACCGTTTTCCCCGAGTGCGGACAGGAGTGCACGCACCACGGTTGGAGCCCCGCCGACAACCCAGCCGATCGAACTCAACGAGGAGTGAACCAGCAGGGTCATCCCCTGAGTGACACCGATCGTCGCAAGATCCGTCCGGAGACCGGCATCTGTCCTGGGCTGGCCTTCGAACGACCTCATCGTCGTGGCCTCAATGCCTCTCGCGTGGCGACTTTGCGCCGGTGAGAACATCGGGACCTCGACCATCGGCGGTCTGCGCCAGATGGTTCGTCCAGACAGGATGAACAACATACAAGCCGCTGGAATGCGGGTATTCGGGTGAAGCTCCCATCCAGAACTTCCGTTCGTTCATGACATGAGGAACCCGCGCCGTCCGGCACGCGGTCAGGTTCCATCGCCTCAATCGGAAACCGAAGGTGGGTCTGTGGGTACTGGACCGTAGCCGTTCGCATCGCATCGAAACTTGACCACACTGCATTGGCGGATAGGGTTGCTGATACCACAAGAATGGGGGATCGGACCTTGACAACATTCGATGATCTGAAGCGGAGTTTCTCCGAGGGGCGCGTTGACCGGCGCGACTTCATTCGACGGGCGACAGCAATGGGCATGGCTGCTGCCATCCCGGCCGGCATCCTCGCCGAAGAGGCAAAGGCATCGGAGCCGAAGCACGGCGGACTGTTCCGCTCGGCGGTGCGTGGCGGCGCCACGTCGGACAGTCTCGACGGTGCGGCGCTGCTCGACACGCACAACATCATGACGTCCTGGACCTGCCGCAACAACCTGACGGAAGTGGCCCCGGACGGGAGCATTGTCGGGGAACTCGCGGAAAGCTGGGAAGCCTCTGCGGATGCCGCCACCTGGGTCTTCAACCTGCGCAGCGGCGTCGAATTCCACAACGGCAAGTCCCTCGATGCGAACGACGTGATCTTTTCCATCAATCATCATCGCGGACCGGACTCGACATCGGGTGGATCAGGCGCCGTCGCCAGCATCGAGAGCATCGAGTCGGACGGCACGGACAGGGTCGTGTTCAACCTCTCGGGCGGCAGCGCGGACTTTCCCTTCCTGATGGCCGACTACCATCTGACGATCGTTCCCGACGGAACCGATGCGGCCGGCTGGGAATCAGGCATTGGCACCGGCCCCTACTCCCTGACGGCCTGGGAACCGGGAATTCGCTCGGCCGGCACGCGCAACCCCAACTACTTCAAGGAAGGGCGCCCGTACTTCGACGAGTGCGAAACGCTGAACGTCGGCGACACGACGGCACGGATGACATCGCTTCGGACAGGCGAAGTCGACGCCATGGAGGAACCGGAGCTCAAGGGAGTCGACCTGCTTGCTGAGATTCCCGGTCTGAGCGTGAAGGAAGTCGGCGGGACGAAGCATTTCACGTTCCCGATGCACACCGACGTCGCGCCCTTCGACAACAACGATGTGCGGCTGGCGCTGAAGTACGCCGTCGATCGCGAGGCCATCCTCGATACCATCCTGCGGGGCCACGGGTATCTTGGAAACGATCATCCGATCGGGGCTAGCCAGCGCTATTTTGCGGCCGATCTGCCCATACGCGAGTACGATCCCGACAAGGCCATGCATCACCTGAAGAAGGCGGGTCTGGACAGCCTCACAATTCCGCTGCACGCCGCGGACATCTATGCCGGCGGCATGGACAGCGCGATCGTCTACAGCGAGAGCGCCGCTGCCGCCGGAATCACGCTCGAGATCGTCCGCGAACCGATCGACGGCTACTGGTCGAATGTCTGGATGCAGAAGCCGTTCAGCGTGTGCTACTGGGGCGGGCGTCCGACGTCGGACTGGATGTTCTCGACCGCCTATGCCGCCGAGGCCAGCTGGAACGATACGAACTGGCAGCATGACAGGTTCAACGAGTTGCTGGTTGCAGCGCGCGGTGAACTCGATGATGCGAAGAGACGGCAGATGTATCGCGACATGCAAGAGATTTGCCGGGACGAGGGTGGCGTTGTCGTTCCGGTTTTCGCCAACTGGCTCCTCGGAGTGAGCGACAAGATCGCAACGCCGGAACGCATTGCCGGCAACTGGCCCATGGACGGCGACAAGGCGCCGGAACGCTGGTGGTTCGCCGCCTGATCGTCTGCGTGCCTCTCGACACGGTACAGTCGCTCCGGGATGCCGTCCCGGAGCGACTGTTTCCTTCGGAGGCCTTGCCGTGACATCGGTGATCCGTGGTCGGGCGAGAAAACTCGGTGACGATATCGATACCGACCAGTTGGCGCCGTATCCCTTCGGACGGAACTGGGACGAGGTGCGTGACCGGATACTTCCCGACCACCGGAGATTCGTCGAGACATTCCGGCCCGGTGACATCATTGTCGCCGGGCGGAACTGGGGCTGCGGCTCCAGCAGGGAGCCGGCGACTGTCAACATGAAGTCCCTGGGCGCGGCCGCGATCGTCGCGGAATCCTTCGCCCGGATTTTCTTTCGCAACGGAATCGCACTGGGCCTGCCATGCGTCCCCTGCGCCGGGATTGCGTCCGCCTGTGCCGATGGCGACGAGATCGCGATCGATCTGGAGGCCGGTGTGGTCCGCAACAGAACCACCGGACGTACGCTCCGTTTCCCCGCCTTCCCTGAGACCATAAGGACGATCCTCGCCCGGGGCGGCATTCTGGAGACTCTGGACGAGGCCCCTGTCGCCGAGATCGCCTCGCTGACATTTGGCGAGCTCGAACCGAGCCAGACCATGGCCGAGAAAGTCCTGGCCCGGGCCAGCGGGCGGACGAAGACCAGCCCGGGAGATCTGGTCGTCGCCGAGGCGGACCGGGCGATCCTGATCGAGTTCATGGTCTCCTGTGTCGATCGCCTCACCGAAGCCGGTGTGCAGGACTTCTGGGACCCGGACAAGGTCTCCTCGATCAGCACCTTGCGGTTTCCGGCTCCCGATCCCGAAGCGGCCAGAGTCCACGTCCGGATGAGGGAGATCGCTGCCGAGAAAGGGGTCTCGTGCTTCTACGGTCACGAGGGGATCGTCAACCAGGTCATGGTCGAGAAAGGCGACGTCCTGCCCGGTAGTCTCGTGTTCGGGACGGATTCGCACAGCACCTCCTATGGTGTCATGGGCGCTGCCGGAACAGGTCTCGGCATCACCGAAATGAGCTACGTTCTGGCGACCGGGCAGCTCTGGATGCAGGTGCCGGAGACCATCCGGTTCTCCCTGGACGGTTCTCCCGGACCGGGCGTGATGTCGAAGGACCTCATTCTGTATCTGCTGGGTCGTTACGGCGCTGATTTCGCGCAGTACAAGGCGATCGAGTTCGCCGGAGGCCTTGTCGACCGCATGAGCATCGCAAGCCGGTTCACCATGGCCAACATGGGCGTGGAGATGGGGGCCAAGTTCGCGATGTTCGAAGCCGACGCGAAGGTTCTGGACTATCTCAAGGGGCGGACCGATGCCCCCTTGTCCAGTTTCGGCCCCGATGAGGATGCTCGCTACGCTTTCGAGGCCGAGATTGATGTTTCCGCAATCTCCCCGCAAGTGGCCAAGCCCCACAGTCCCGCGAACGTAAGTCCGGTGGAAGACCTCGAGGGAATGGCGCTCGACCAGGTGTTTCTCGGTTCGTGCACCAATGCCCGGCTGGAAGACTTCGCGATCGCCGCAAGAATCCTGAAAGGCCATGCCGTCGCTCCCACCACGCGCCTGCTGGTCACGCCGGCATCGCGCCGCACGTTGCTGGACGCGACACGGGAAGGTTATGTCGAGACCCTGCTGGAGGCGGGTGCCCATATCACCCCGTCCGGTTGCGGGGCCTGTCCTGGAGGGAGCAACGGGGTCCTTGGTGCTGGCGAAACGTGCCTTTCGACTTCCAACCGCAATTTCAGGGGCCGCATGGGCAGCCCCGACGCCTTCATCTATCTCGCCTCTCCCGCCACGGCAGCTGCGTCGGCGATTACCGGCAAGATCACGGACCCGCGTGAATTCTGGCGAGAGTCCAGTCCGTCCTGACGTCGCTCCCGACATTGCGAGCATGAAGTTCACCGGGCCCGAGGTGTGCTGCCTCGGTGCGTCGGATGACGGATCGCCAGTCTGGCCCAGCCGCATCGGGGCTCTGAAGTTCAGACAGGCACTGGCACGCCTGCGCGCCGATGAGGGCTCGCGAATTCACCCGGCAATCAAGGCTGCGGCGCGGGTGTTGCGACGATGACCGTGTCTAGAACTCGAATACGCCCTTTCCCGTCGACTGCTTGTCAAACAGCCGATAGGCGCTTTCAGCCTCGTCCAGGGAGAACCTGTGGGTGAAGATGCGGTCGAGATCGATGCCGCGCTCGGCAATGTATCTGGCGCATTCTCCCTGATCGACGCTTGAGAACGTCCATGATCCCATGATGGTCGATTGCCGGCGCATGATGTCCTTCGAGACGTCAAGGGTCACCGATCCGCCTTCACCGACAAAGCACGTGGTGCCCCAGGTTCGGGTCGAACGGACGGCCTGCACCCTCGCCTCTGCTGATCCGCTGCAGTCGATAGCGAGGCTGGCTCCCTCGCCGCTGGTCGACTCCCTGATCGCCTCGGTCGGATCGATGGCCCGCGGATCGATGGTATCGGCCGCACCGAACATCCGCGCCATCTCCCGTCTCTCCCGGGAGAGTTCCACGGCGATGACGCGCGCGCCCATCTCTGCCGCAATCAGGACGACGCTGAGGCCGACGGGTCCCTGGCCGAACACGGCGATCGTGTCCCTTCCGGTCAGGTTCATGCGCTTGAGCGCTCTGAAGGCCGTGCCGGTCCCGCAGGCGATTGCCGAACCTTCCGAGAACGAGAGCGCTTCGGGCAGGGCAACCAGAGTGTCCGCCGGCACGCGCATGTAGGGGGCATGGGATCCATGTGCCGTGGCACCATAGACAACGAAGCCCTCGGAACAGAGTTGCTGCCATCCGGTCCGGCAGGAGGAACAGATACCGCATCCGCTGTAGTGATGGCACATGACGCGTTCGCCCAACGCCAGACGACCTTCAGGAACATCCCTCCCACGGGCCACGATCACGCCGCAGGGCTCATGACCGGCAATGACCGGGCCGTCCACAAGATCGAGGCCCAGGGACTTGGCGCCTTCGGCGGCGCGATAGAAATGCAGATCACTTCCACACATTCCCGATGCCTTGATCTCCAGCACGACATCCCCCGGGCCAGGCTCCGGGTCGGGGAAGTGCATCAATTCAAGGACGCGGTTTCCGTGGAATACGACACCTTTCAACGTATCGACCTTTCGATTGGCTGGGCCCGCTGCACGACACGGCAAGCTGAGGCAAGAGATCCGTGGGTCCAGGGAAGTTCGCCCGTGGAGCTATCCGATGACAAACGGGTTGTCCATGCTTTCGGCCATGGAGATCCAGACGCTCTTGGTCTGCAGAAACTCCCGGATCGCCTCTTGCCCGAGTTCCCTGCCCACACCGCTCTTCTTGTATCCCCCGAACGGCGTGGTGTAGCTCACGGCCCTGTACATGTTGACCCAGACGGTTCCGGCCTGCAGCCGGTTCGCCATGGTGATGGCCCGGCGCATGTTTTCAGTCCACACGCCCGCCGCCAGGCCGAAGGCGACGTCATTGCCGATCGCCACCGCCTCATCGTCGTCCCTGAACGGAATGACCGACAACACGGGCCCGAACACCTCCTCCTGGGCGATGCGCATGTCATTTCGCACGCCCGTGAAGATTGTCGGTTCGACGAACCAGCCGTCACCGCATTCCGGCCGGGTCGCCTTCCCGCCACCGAGCACGGCTTCCGCGCCCTCGTTCCTGGCAATGTCGATGTAGGCAAGCACCTTTTCGAACTGGGGCATGTTGGTAACGGGCCCCACGTTGGTGTCCTCGTTCATCGGATTTCCCATTTTCGCCCTGCTTGCGAAGGCGACAAGGCGGTCCACGAACGCGTTGTGAATGCTCTCCTGGACGAGGAGCCTGGATCCCGCCACGCAGGTCTGGCCACTTGCCGCGAAGATCCCCGCGACGGCGCCCTTGACGGCATTGTCGAGATTGGCGTCCGCGAAGACGATGTTCGGCGACTTGCCGCCGAGTTCCAAACTCACGCGCTTGATGTCCCGGGCGGCATCCGAGTAGATGCTCGCCCCCGTCTTCTCGGATCCCGTGAAGGAAACCTTGCGCACGTACGGATGATCGATCAGGGGCTGCCCGGCTTCCGGCCCGAAGCCCGTTACGACGTTGACCACGCCCTTCGGAAAGCCCGCGCGTTCAACGAGCTTGATGAACTCGAGAGTCGAGGCGGAGGTGTACTCGGAGGGCTTCACCACCACGGTGTTGCCCGCGGCAAGCGCGGGCGCGAGCTTCCAGGCGGTGAGCAGCAGCGGCGAGTTCCAGGGCACGATGGCAGCACAAACACCCAGTGGCTCGTGGCGCGTATAGGTGAAGGCTGCCTTGTCGGTCGGGATGACCGATCCCTCGATCTTGTCGGCCAGCCCGGCGAAGTAGTGGTAGAAGCTCGGGGCATACCGCAACTGCCCCACCATTTCGCTGAACAGCTTGCCGTTGTCCCTGACCTCGAGTCGGGCGAGATTGTCCGCGTTCTCTGCAACGAGTTCCGCGAGATTGCGCAGCAGGGCACCGCGCTCGCTGGCGTTGAGATCCGGCCACGCGCCCGTGGTGAACGCGCGATGCGCCGCGCGGGCGGCACGATCGGCATCAGCCGCCGTGCCGCGCGGGACCAGACACCACGGTTTGCCGGTGTAGGGGTCCCAGCTTTCGAAGTACGCACCGGAAGCGTGTTCGACGAAAGAACCGTCGATGTACATTTGCAGTTTTGGCAGATCCATGGTCAAGGCGGGCATTCCGTTTGTTGCTGGATTGAGAAGTCAGTACCAGGCGTCGTTCATGGACGCCTTTCTTCTGGCGCAGTACGCCGTCAGCTCTTCGTCGATGGCCGAATTGATCGGCGGCTTCTCGTAGTCCTCGATGATGCGTGTCCACAGGGTGTAGGCCCGTTCGCGCGCGTCTTTGCCGCCCCGGTCCGTCCACGCTTCGAAACTGTCGGAATCCGGCAATTCAGTCCGAATGTTGGCCGTCGCGGCATTGCGCAAGGTATGGCTGCAACCAAGGAAGTTGGACTCGTCGCCGAGCTCCAGGAAGGCATCGCCTGCAAGGGTGTTGTCGTCAACAATCAGTCCCTTCAGGAGCCTCGCGATGCCTGTGCACTTTTCGGAATCGGCAATGAACTTCTCGAATCCTGTCGTCAGACCGCCTTCGAGCCAGCCGGCGGACTGATGAATGAAGTGCGCCCCCGCCATGACCGCCGGGGTCATCGATGCGACGGATTCTTCCATGGCCTGCGCGTCAAGCAGCTTGGAGCCCGTCAGATGTCCGCCGCATCGGACCGGCAACCCCAGACGGCGCCCGAGCTGGACAATCGCGAGGTTCGCAAGACTCGATTCCGGCGTGCCGTAGGTCGGTGCGCCACTCTTCAGGTCCATGGTCGTCACAAAGACGCTGTAGAGCACGGGCGAACCCTTTCGCACGAGCTGGGAAAAGGCGATTCCAGCCATGGCTTCCGCATGGGCTTGCGCCAGGGTGCCCGCCATCGTGGTGGGCGACATGGCGCCGGCAATGATGAAGGGCGTGATCATGTTGGCCTGGTTGGCCGCCGCGTAGGTCCTGATTGCGCCGGTCGTTGCCGCGTTGAAGGTCAGAGGTGACTGCACGGCTGTGCCGGCCAGGACCACTGCATGATCGTCAAGAAAGCCGTCGCCGAAGACAATGCGCGCCAATTCGAGCGTGTCTTCGCCGCGTTCCGGCGTGCTGACGGCCCCCATGATCGGCTTGTCCGAGAATCGCAACTGGGAACAGACGATGTCGAGGTGCCGCTTGTTGACCGGTACGTCGGCGGGCTCGCAGATCAGCGCCGGGTTGTGGTGAAGCGCCGGGGCATGCTGCAACAGTTTCGTCAGGTTCTGATGGTCCTTGATCGTGCCGTACCGGCGGCCCTGCTTCATGTCGGTGACGAAGGGCGCGCCGTCGGCCGGGGCCATCACGACATTGTCGCCCCCGAAGACAACACTTCGCAACGGATTGCGCGCATGCATCGTGAAGGTTGAAGGCGCCGTGGCGCAGAGCGATCGCGCCAGGCCGCGATCGAACCGAATGCGGTCTCCATCAACACTGGCTCCCGCGTCCCTGAACAGCGTGCGTGCTTCCGGGTCTCCCTCGATGCGGATGCCGATTTCCGCCAGGAGCCAGTCCGCCTGTGTCTCGATCTCTTTCAGGGCATCCCCCGACAACAACTCGTACCTCGGGATACGTCGGATGATGTACGGCGAATGACATACATTCGGTTCCTCGCGGAATCGTCTCGCTCGCCTGCTCCGACGCCGAGAAACGTCTCCTGCGCCGGTGGCAGAGTGACGCTCGTCCCGGTCTGCGTTCGTCATGAAGCCGTTGCGCCGCGATCGGTCCAGCCATGTGTGAACGAGCGCGTGGTTCTCTCCGCATCCTGCTGTCTCTCCGGGATCGAGTCATCCTTGGGTCTTGGATGATCGGCCCAGTGACCCGACGGGTCCGCGCCCCGGCAAATGACCGAATCCCTGTTCCAGCCATCGGACGCACGAACGTCGCATGACAGGTAACGCATCGCCAGACCGCAACGGCGCCGGTCGGACCGGTTGGGTTCCGATCCGTGGAGGATCCAGTCGCTGTGCAGGGAAACCTGACCGGCCTTGAGCTCAAGCGAAACCGGAGCATCGCCATAGTGCTCAGGGTTGTCGACGGTCTGGCTGAGAACGTTGCGTTCTTCCGGCGCGCTGCGGCGAAAGGGAATGGAAGGGCGCAGATGCGAGCGGGGAATGACCTGCATCGCGCCGTTCGCCTGACAGGAATCGTCGATGGCGAGCCAAACCGAGATGACCTTGCTCGGCGTCAGGGGCCAGTAGGAAGCGTCCTGATGCCAGCTCACGCGATGACCTTCGCCGGGAAGCTTGTTGAAGAAGTGGCAGTTCCGGAGAATGACCGTGCCGCCCAGGAAATCCTCCACGACATCGAGAATGCGGGGATGGGTGACCAGATCGTATACGCCTCGGCAATGGAGGTGCCAGTTGGTCAGTTCGCCCGCCGTCCATCCAGCGGCAAGCGCCCCGTTCAGCAGCTGGTTGAAGTACTCTCGAATGTCTGAAACTTCGCGATCATCGAAGACATTGATCGGCGCCAGGAAACCCTGGTCGTTGTAGTGTGAAATCTCTTCCCTGCTCAACGTTCTGGGCGCGTCCACGCCGAGCGGATGAAATCTGAGTTCCCGTTCAAGGTCCGGAAACGCGTTCGTTTGCCCCGCCATCATGTCGTCCCTGTCAGGATGACCGGCCCCACCGACTGGTCCGGCAAGGATGTTAGTGCATTGGCGCTATCCCGGCCAAGCTGGTCATGTAGCGGTGCGGACCTCACCTGCCGTTCCCGCGGCTTCCAGCAAGGCCGCCCCGGTATCGAACCGCCAGTCACCGTGGCGGGGGTGGTCCACGACCGGCGGCCCCTACGCATCCGGCGCGGTCACCGCGGAGACTGTCCTCCATTCCAGGACGGCTCACGGGGCCTGCGGCACAGCGGGGCCGGTTCAGGCGAGGAAGCGCTGCAGCCTGTCGGCGGCGGCGTCGAGAATGTCGTCCTTCTTGCAGAAGCAGAAGCGGATGAGGTTGTCGATACTGCCCTTGCGCATGAAGGCGCTGACCGGAACGGCGGTGACACCGGCCTCTTCGGTAATGAGGCGGCAGAACGCCTCGTCACCGCCGGCGATGCCGAATGGCGTGATGTCGGCATTGATGAAATAGGTGCCCTGGCAGGGCAGGACCGGGAATCCGGCCTTGGCAAGGCCGCGAGCCAGGCGATCGCGCTTGCCCTGGAGCGTGGCGGCGAGATCGGTGTAGTAGGCCGTCTCCTTCCCCAACCCATAGGCTACGGCCTTCTGCAGGTTGGGAGCCGTGGTGAAGGTGACGAACTGGTGAGCCTTCATGACGGCCGTCATGAGGTCGGCCGGTCCCTCGATCCACCCCACCTTCCAGCCCGTCAACGAGAAGATCTTGCCGGCCGAGGAGATTCGCAGGGTTCTCTCACGCATGCCGTCAAGCGACGCGATCGGCCGGTGTTCGAGGCCGTCAAAGAGCAGATGCTCATAGACCTCGTCACACAGGCAGATGACATCGTGCTCGATGCACATGCGCCGGATGAGGTCCAGTTCCGCCATGGTCAGCACGCGTGCGGCAGGATTCATTGGCGAATTGAGAAGGACCATGCGTGTTCGCGGCGTGAACGCCTCCTCGAGTACTATGGGATCGAGTTCCCATTCCGGCGGCTCGAGGGTGACATACCGGGGGACGGCGCCGGCCCGCTCGATCATCGGCGGATAGGAGTCGTAGAGAGGTTCCAGCAACACCACTTCGTCGCCCGGATTGAGCAGGGCAAGGAAGCAATCCGCCAATGCTTCCGTTGCCCCCGACGTGACGACGATCTCGCTCTGCCAGTCGTAGTCGAGACCGTAGAAGCGCTGAGCGTGGGCGGCGATGGCCTGGCGGAGTTCGGCGAGCCCGGTCATGGGCGGGTACTGGTTGGGACCCTCGACGAGAGCTTCGGCCGCCACCTGGCGAATGTCCCTGGGGCCGTCCTCATCGGGAAACCCCTGGCCAAGATTGATGGATCCGTGCTCCATCGCCAGGCGCGACATGACCTCGAATACCGTGGTTCCGAGGTTCGCCATGATGGTGTTGGCCTGTCTCATGTCACTCTCCACGGGTCAGAACGGGCCCTCCGGTCGACTTCCCTGTGAGACAATGCCTCTTTGGAATCTCGACAAGAGCGATCCGATCTGCCAGATACTGCAGTATGGTTGTTGCTGCACGGAATGCGTTGATCCGGCGGCGGGTTGGGCGCATGCCATGTGTCCTCATGCAGGATTGACGTGTCACATCGGGGTTGGGGTCGTCATGAAGAAAATCGAGGCGGTGATCAAGCCTTTCAAGCTCGACGAGGTCAAGGAGGCCTTGCACGAGGCCGGATTGCAGGGCCTGACCGTGACGGAGGTCAAGGGATTCGGTCACCAGAAGGGCCACACGGAACTCTACCGCGGGGCAGAGTACGTCGTTGATCTCCTGCCCAAGGTGAAAATCGAGCTCGTGACCGATGACAATCTCGTTGACCGGGCTGTCGAGGCCATCCGCGACGCGGCGCACACCGGTCGCATTGGCGACGGCAAGATTTTCATTGTTCCGGTTGACGATGCCTTGCGCATCCGCACCGGTGAACGCGGCCCGGATGCCGTGTAGAAGCATGCCCGAATCTCCAACAGACAACCGGGAAGGACTCCGCGATGTCAGATGCTGAAAGTGTGATCAAGCGTATCGAGGATGACGACATCCCCTATGTTGACCTCCGTTTCACCGATCCAAGGGGCAAATGGCAGCATCTCACGCTGTCCAGACGCATGGTTGACGAGGACATGTTCACCGACGGTGTCATGTTCGACGGCTCCTCCATCGCCGGCTGGAAGGCCATCAACGAATCCGACATGACCCTCATTCCTGATCCTGGCACGATGGTCCTGGACCCCTTCGAATCGCAGCCCACTCTCATCCTGAACTGTGACATCCACGAACCGTCGACAGGACAGGACTATGAGCGCGATCCGCGGTCGCTGGCGAGGCGGGCGGAAGCCTACCTGCAGTACACCGGCATCGGCGACACGGCCTTCTTCGGTCCCGAGCTCGAGTTCTTCGTCTTCGACAGCGTGCGCTTCACCACCGAATCCCACGCCATGGGCTACGAAATCGATTCGGATGAAGGGCCCTACAACGACAACACCGAGTACGAAGGTACGGGCAACCTTGCCCACCGGCCACGCCAGAAGGGCGGCTACTTCCCCGTTCCGCCAATCGATTCCCTGAGCGACATGCGCTCCGAGATGCTGACGACCATGGAAGAAATGGGTCTTCCCATCGACAAGCATCACCACGAGGTGGCACCGGCACAGCACGAACTCGGCATGACATTCGGTTCCTTGGTGACCTGCGCTGACCACGTGCAGGCCTACAAGTACGTCGTCCACCGGGTCGCCCACAGCTACGGCAAGACAGCGACCTTCATGCCCAAGCCAGTGATGTACGACAACGGCTCCGGAATGCATGTGCACCAGTCCATCTGGATGGACGGAGAGCCTCTCTTCGCCGGGAACCGCTATGCCGACCTCTCCGACATGGCGCTCTACTACATCGGTGGCATCATCCGTCACGCCAAGGCGCTCAACGCCTTCACCAATGCCTCGACCAACAGCTACAAGAGACTGGTTCCGGGTTACGAGGCGCCGGTGCTGCTCGCCTACAGTTCGCGCAACCGTTCGGCGTCCTGCCGTATTCCCTATGCCACATCGCCTAAGGCCAAGCGTGTCGAGATCCGTTTCCCCGATCCGACCGCCAATCCCTACCTTGCCTTCTCGGCCATGCTGATGGCCGGCCTCGACGGCATCGAGAACCGTATCCATCCAGGCGATGCGATGGACAAGAATCTCTACGATCTGCCGCCCGAGGAACTCAAGGATGTGCCGACGGTAGCAGGCAGCCTGCGCGAGGCGTTGAACGCCCTCGAGGAAGACAACGACTTCCTCAAGAAGGGTGAAGTCTTCAGCGATGATCTCATCGGCGGCTATCTCGAACTCAAGTGGGAGGAGGTGATGGCATTCGAAACCACCACTCATCCCATCGAGTTCGACATGTACTACAGCATCTAGAAAGTGGGCCTTCCCGGGCACGCACGTCAGGCGTGCCCGGGAGACCGGGTTCCAGGATGGCCGGCCGCACACTTTCCCTGTTTCCCGTCATCGCACTCCTGGCGGTGGCCGGGGGAAGTGCGGCCGAAGCCGGATGCAACGACCTTCCGGCAGAAAACGTCGACTGGCGCAGTTGCAACCTTTCCGGCATCGATTTCCCCGGGGCCGTCCTCGCCGGTGGCAACCTGCGCGGCGCGGCGCTCAGCAACGCGAACCTCCGGAATGCCGATTTCTCGCGCATCGACGGCTACCGCGTGCGCTTCGTCGAATCGAACCTTTCCGGCGCCACGTTCGACGGCGCGAAGCTCACCGGCGCACGTTTCGACAGGGCCGACCTTTCGGGCGCCTCCATGCAGCACGTCGAGGTCCGGGACACCAAGTTCCTCTTCGCTGATCTGACCGGCGTCGACTTCACCGGAGCCATTCTGAGAGATGTCGACTTCACCGGCGCCACCCTTTCCGGCGCCACGTGGACGGATGGCGTCAAGGTGTGCGCCGAAGGATCCAGGGGAATGTGCCGGTAGGCATCAGGCCTTTTCCAGGGCCTCATCGAGATCGCAGATCAGATCGCTGACAGTCTCGATGCCGATGGAGAGACGGATCGTGTCGTCAGCGGCGCCGGCGGTGGCCCGTTGCTCGGACGTAAGCTGGCGGTGCGTGGTGCTCGCCGGGTGGATGACGAGGCTCCGCGTGTCGCCAATGTTGGCAAGATGACTGAAGAGGCCCGATGCCTCGACCATGCGGGTGCAGGCATCGAAACCACCCTTCAGACCGAAGGTGAAGACACTGCCGAAACCGTTCTTCAGGTACTTCTGCGCGAGGCCGTGCCAGGGGCTCGACTCCAGTCCGGCATAGGAGACCCAGGCGACCTTGGGATGGGTTTCGAGGTGACGGGCGATCTCGAGCGCGTTGTCGCAGTGACGCTGCATCCTGAGGGGCAGGGTCTCGCATCCGGTGATGAGATGGAAGGCGTTGGCCGGCGACAGTGACGGCCCGAAATCCCTCAATGCCACGGTTCGCGCCTTCATGGTGAATCCGAAATCACCGAAGGTCTCGGCAAAGGTGAGACCGTGATAGGCCTCTTCAGGTTCGGTCATGCCGGGAAACTTGCCACTGGCAAACCAGTCGAACGCACCCGACTCGACGACGACGCCTCCCATCGACGTGCCATGGCCGCCAATGAACTTGGTCGCTGAATGGATGACGATATCGGCCCCCCAGTGAATGGGCTGGATGAGACACGGTGTCGCCAGGGTGTTGTCGACGACAAGGGGAATCCGGTGGCGGCGTGCGATTTCCACCAGGGGCTCGAGGTCGACGACGATTCCCCCGGGATTGGCCAGCACCTCGACGAAGATGACGCGGGTCTCGTCGCGGATGGCTGCCTCCACGACATCCGGGTCGTTGGGATCGACGAGGTCGGCCTGCCAGCCGAGCCTGGCGAAGGATTTCGTGAACTGCGTCACGGAACCGCCATAGAGATAGCGCGACGAAACGATGTGGGAGCCGGGCTCAAGCAGGGTGAAGAAGGCAAGAAACTGAGCCGCATGGCCCGAGGCGCAGGCGACGGCGGCGCGGCCGTCCTCGAGATTGGCGATCTTCTCCTCGAGAACCGCCACCGTCGGGTTGGTCAGCCTCGAATAGAAATAGCCGAAGGTCTGGAGATTGAAGAGCGAAGCCGCGTGCTCGACGTCGTCGAATACGAAGCTGGTCGTCTGGTAGACCGGTGTCTGCCTTGCTCCGGTTGCGGGGTCGGGTCGCGCTCCGGCGTGGACGGCACGGGTCTCCATGCCGTATCGGCGGTCACCGTCATTCATCACTGACCCCTTTCCAGCGGCACGTTCGCTCCCTGGCAACACGGCAATTGGCGGGGGTCACAATCTGAGCACCCTTGCCGTGATGATTCCCGAATTGACGCCACTCCACGAGAGTTCCCCGGAGAGTCGTCCGTACTCGATCTTCGGACAGCGGTCCATGACGACCTCGAGACCCGCGGCCTCGGCCCTCTGGGCAGCGGCATCGTTCCGCACCCCGAGCTGCATCCAGACGACCTGGAAGCCCTTGTCGTCCCTCAACCTGATGGCCTCGTCGACGATGCCCCCGGCCGCCTGGGAGTTGCGGAAGATGTCGACCATGGGAACGGGCGCCTGGAGCTCGTCGAGGGATCCCAGCACGGTTTCTCCCAGCACGGTCTGGCCGGCGGCGACCGGATTGACCGGAATGATGCGATATCCCTTGCCCTGGAGGTACTTCATCGCGAAGTAGCTCGGTCGCACCCAGTTCGGACTGGCGCCAATCATGGCGATGGTGCGGCAGCGGCGCAGGATCGAGCGCAACGACTCATCGCTGTAGTGGCCGTGACCGGCCATCACTCACCCTGCCACCGGGGAGCGCGCTTGCCGAGGAACGCATCGATTCCCTCCTTCGCGTCCCGCTTGAGCATGTTCTCGGTCATCACCCGGCTGGCGTAGGCGTACGCCTCATCCAGTGGCATCTCCAGCTGGCGGTAGAAGGCCTCCTTGCCGATGGCCAGGGTCAGGGGGGACTTCGAGGCGATGGTTCGCGCCAACCGGGATGTCGCGGAGTCGAGATCGCCAGCCGCCACCACGCGGTTGACGAGACCCAGATCCCGTGCCCGCACCGCGTCGATCGCGTCGCCGGTCAGCAACATCTCCATGGCCTGCTTGCGCGCCACGTTGCGTGACAGCGCGACCATGGGCGTGGAGCAGAAGAGTCCGATGTTGACGCCAGGCGTGGCGAAGGTCGCCTCCACCGAGGCCACGGCGAGATCGCAGCTCGCCACCAGCTGACAACCAGCCGCTGTCGCGATGCCGCCGACACTGGCGATCACCGGCTTGGGCAGCCTGACGATGGTCGTCATCAAGCGGCTGCACTGATCGAAGAGGCGGTTGTAGTTGTCGGCCCCCGGATGCTCGCGGATTTCCTTCAGGTCATGACCGGCACAGAACGCCTTGCCCTTGCCGGCAATGACGATGACATGCACGTCGGATCGGTTCGCCAGGCGATCGAGTTCGTCCTGCAGCGCCGCCATCAATGCGACACTGAGCGCGTTGCGCTGTTTCGGGCGATTGAGGGCCAGGTGCGCGACCTGGCCTTCCTGCGAAGTGAGGAGAAGTGGTTCGTCCATGTCCGCACTGTAGCCAAGCGGCAGACAGGGGGGCAATGAATGTCTCGGCGATGAGGATTCGGGCATTGACACCACCGGTCATGTTGACTAGGTTCCGCGCTCCCTTTGGTCGCGCCGCTTCCGCTGCGCCCGGCTGACTGCCATTCGGAACCCGCATGAAGACCTATGTTGCCAAGCCGCGCGAAGTCGAGCGCAAGTGGTATCTGGTTGACGCCGAGGATCTCGTTCTCGGACGCATGGCCGTCGAAATCGCCGATATCCTGCGGGGCAAGCACAAGCCGACCTTTTCGCCGCATGTCGATTGCGGGGATTTCGTGATTGTCATCAACGCCGAAAAGGTCCACCTGACGGGCAACAAGCGGGCCGGGGAGTCATTTTACTGGCACACCGGATGGCCAGGCGGCATCAAGGGCCAGACCCTCGGCGAGCGGCTCGACGGAGCCTTCCCCGAGCGCGTCATCATCAAGGCCGTCGAGCGCATGATCTCCCGCAATCCGCTCGGCCGCCAGGTCATGAAGAAACTCAAGGTTTATGCCGGGTCGCATCACCCCCACGAGGCGCAGCAGCCGGAAGTTCTCGACCTGGCAGCGCGCAACCCCAAGAACAGAAGGGCTGCCTGATCATGGCGATTGTGGCCGAAACCCAGGAACCCGCCGTTCCCGACGCCGACATCCAGCTTCCCGAACCCCAGATCGATTCCCTGGGGCGCTCCTATGCCACCGGCAAGCGCAAGAACGCAATCGCCCGCGTCTGGCTGAAACCCGGTGTCGGGCGCATCATCGTCAATGGCCGCAGCGTCGAGGAGTACTTCACGCGCGGCACCTGGCGGCTGATCCTTGGCCGTCCCTTCCATGTCGCCGACCGTGTCGACCAGTATGACGTCTTCTGCACGGTGAAGGGGGGCGGGCTGTCGGGCCAGGCCGGCGCCCTGCGTCACGGCATCTCGAAGGCGTTGGCGCTCCATGAACCGGTTCTGCGCAAGACACTCAAGTCCAACGGCTACCTGACGCGCGACCCACGGGTCGTGGAACGCAAGAAGTACGGCAAGCGCAAGGCGCGCCGCAGCTTCCAGTTCTCCAAGCGCTGACGGCCGAAGCCTTCACTCCACTTCGATCTCGAGTTCCGTCGGCCGGTTGCCGGCGTTGATCTCCCAGCCTTCGGCGTGCATGTCGAAGGGACACGAGGAGACCACGCAGATGAGGTCCATCAATGCCTCCATGGTCACGCTGGCGCCCGGCTTGACCCGGTTGGCGGGAGCCGACAGGCGTCCTTCGTCATCCACCGGCACGTTGGTGAAGAAGTTGATCGGCTGGGGAATGACCGAAATCTCGTAGCCCTCGCGGCGCATGGCGATCTCAAGGTTCCCCGAACAGCTGGCGTGCACGCCCCGGTAGCCGAAGAACTCGTAACGGAACTGGTCGCAGGCCGCGAGCAGCATGTCGTGGATGCCGTCGGCGGTGTCTCCTGTCATCGTCAGCATCGGCCGGCGGAATCGCGACAGGAAGACGTCGCCCGGGCGCGGTTTGAGCGAGAACGTGGTGACCCACGTGTGCGGCGGCGACAGCCACTCGCCGACATTGGCGCTGTTGTAGGCGAAGAAATCGGCCGCCTGACCTCCCTTCGGCGTTGCAACGGAGATGGACTGGCCGGCGGCGACACGCACTGCACGACCTTCTGATGGCGGGACAATGATCCTTTCCATGGCGGCTCCTCAGGCTGTCACTGCCCGCAGACCGGCTTCTCCGGTTGCGGGAAATCCGGCGAGCTCGGTGACGACATCATCGCTCGTCACGATCCGGCAGTACCCCGAATACATGTCGAGCGACTGCTCGTGCCGCTCCCTGCTCATGGTGGCGCACGCGTCTTCCGGCACCGTCACCAGATAGCCGAGATCGCAGGCATCTCGCACTGCCGATTCGACACACTGGTCGGTCAGCAGGCCGCAGATCACGATCTGTTCGATCTCGAGTGCGCGCAGCACGTAGTCGATGTTGGTCGACATGAAGACATTCGATGATGTCTTCGAGATGACGATCTCGTCGTCGCGGCGGGCAATGGCTTCGGGAATGGCGGCCCACGGCGAACCCTTCGGAACGCCGATGCCCGAGATGCGATAATCGAGCCCAAGGTCCCGCATGTCGCAGGTCAGGGCCTCGACGACCGTGTACATCACCTCCATGCCGACCCGCCTCGACGCGTCCTGAAGGCGGGTGATCGCCGGCAGGGTCACTTCTTCAAGGCGGGCGAAGTAGTAGGCGAGATGGTCCGGGATGGAGGAGGGGTCTATGTCGCTGAATTCACCGTCACCCGGCGTCACCGTGTAGACCTGCACATCCACCACCAGCAGGGCCGCATGGCGTGGAATCCTGATCGGCACGTGACGTGTCAGACCACCCTTTCCGTCACTGGCGAAGCGCGCGCGTGACATGGACCCTGTTCTCCTTGACCCCCGCCACCCTAAGGCGGCCCGAGCGTCCCGTGCAAGGCGCCATCGGCATGCCGGGGCTTGGAGAGAGCAGGGGTCCCGGCTACGTTGACCCGGGGCACGAAGGCCGGAGGACATGGGCGGGATCAAGGCGGTCATCTTCGACTGGTCCGGCACCGTGGTCGATTTCGGATCCAGGGCACCGGTCGAGGCCTTCATCGAGGTCTTCGCCGATCGTGGCGTCACCATTCGTGGTGACGAGGCGAGGGAGCCCATGGGCCTCGGCAAACGCCACCATATCGAGGCTCTGGCACGCCTGCCCCGCATCGCCGCTGCATGGCGCCACATTCATGGCCAGGACATCATGGCTGGCGACATCGACCGGCTTCACGGAATCTTCGAAGAACGCATCAAGGACGCAGCTCTCCGCCGTTCCGCCCTGATTCCGGGCACTGCCGGCGTCGTCGGCGACCTGCGCCGGCGGGATGTCAGGATCGGTTCGACCACCGGGTATCCCCGCTCCGTCCTGACGCCTCTCGCCCGCCTGGCGGCAGCACAGGGATTTGCACCGGAGGTGACGGTGTGCTCGGACGACCTCGCCGCCGGCCGACCCACGCCGCTCATGATGTACCGCTGCTTCATCGATCTTTGTGTCTGGCCGGCGAGTGCCGTCGTCAAGGTGGACGACACGGCGCCCGGCATTGCGGAGGCTGTCGCCGCCGGCAGCTGGGCCGTCGGCGTCACGCTGTCGGGGAACGGAGCCGGGCTTGACGAGAACGACCTGGCACATCTCGATGCGTCAGAAATCGACCGCCTGAGGACCAGGGCCGCGGCACCTCTCCATGAGGCCGGCGCCCATCATGTCATCGACACCGTCGCCGATCTTCCTCGGGCAATCGACGATATCGCTGGGAGCCTTGCGGCCGGGCACATGCCCCACGACGATCGGGAGAACGGACGATGACGACGATCCTGCTGGGAGACGCTCCGCTTGGAATCAACGACGTGGTGGCTGTGGCCCGTGGCGGCGCAGCGGTCGGAATCGCCGGCGAGGCGCGATCCCGCATGGAAGAGAGCCGTGCCGTGGTCGAGCGGTTCAGCGCTTCCGACCGACCTGTCTACGGCCTGACCCGAGGCCTTGGCGGACGCGTGGTGAACGAAGTGGACCAAGTGGATCGAGGGGACTACAGCCGGATCGTGGTGCTTGCCCGGGCCTGCGGCGCCGGCGAGCCACTCCCCGGGGCGGCCGTGCGGGCCGCCATGTTCTCACGAGCCGCCGGAATGGCCCAGGGAGGGGCCGGGGTACGCCCGCTCATCGCTGAAACACTGTGCGCGATGCTTGAAAGGGGCGTTCACCCCTATGTTCCCGGCATCGGCTCCATCGGCGCCTCGGATCTGGCACTGTGCGCCAACATGGCACTCCCCATCATCGGCGAAGGGCGCGCCTGGCTCCAGGGAACACTCCTTGACGGCGCCGAAGCCATGGCGCGCGCAGGTATCGACGTGGTCGAGCTGCGCGAGAAGGAGGGTCTGGCTCTCTGCTCCTCGAATGCCGTTTCCGTTGGCCAGGCGGCCCTGGTGATTGTCGATCTGGAGCATCTCCTGGAACTGATGGACGGCATTGTCGTTCTCGGTTTCGAGGCCTTCCGCGCCAATCCCGGGCCAATCGACCCTCGCGTGGTGATGGCTCGTGGCGCACCCGGCCAGGCCAGGGCTGCACTGAGTCTGCGCCACAAGCTCGAGGGAACGGCGCTCTTCGATCCTGCGGAACCGCGCCGTGTCCAGGATCCGATCAGCCTGCGCTGCGTCAGCCATGTCCACGGCAGTCTGAGGGCAGCGATCGATTTCGCGACGCCCAATGTCACCGTCGAGATCAACGGCGCCGGGGACAACCCCCTGGTGCTGGCGGCGGACGGCGACATCCTGTCCACCGGCAATTTCCACACGCCGGCCATGGCGGTCGCCTTCGATGCCCTCACTCTTGCCATGGCCCAGACGGCGACGATGGCGGCACAACGCGTCGGCCGCCTGATGCAGAACCAGTTCACCGGACTGCCCGACATGTTGACGCGCCACGGCACCACCAGGGCCGGTCTCGGCCTGCTGTCGCTCACGTCGGAGACCCTGTCGAAGGAGATCCACCTGCTCGGCGCACCGGCCAGCCTGCTGGACAGTTCGACCTACAATGTCGAGGACCACGCACCGATGACCTGGGTGGCAGTCCGCCAGGCACGGGATGCGGTCACCCACCTCACCCGCATCGCCGCCGCCGAACTCATTGTTGCCGCCCAGGCCTTCGATCTGCGCAATCCGCCGCGCCACGCCCGTGTCGCGGGATGCCTGCGCGACGCACTGCGTCTCATCGTTCCGCCCCTCGACGACGACCGCAGCATGACCGGCGAAGTCGCCGCCGTCGCCGCCGCCATCGCCAACGGCGCATTCCGCGAATGTCTTGGCGAGGAGCCCCAGGGATGCGCGTCATGATGACCATGAAACGGATTGTGGACGGCCGCTGACATCCCTGCCGTATCCAATGGCGGGACCGTCCGGACAGTCAGGGCGACGGGGATGTCGCGCTACGTGGTGCAGGCGTCCTGGGAGATCTGATCAGGGCGTTGCCCCGCAGCATCACCGTCCCGATCATGGACGTGCCCGCATTCCGTACGGGCTTCATCGAAGGGTTCCTGCTGGCGAGCCAGTTCGCTAAACGGGAACCCTCACCACAATCTCGCCTGTCGATCTTAACCCCCCTGCCGGAGGACACGCCGTGACCGCACTGCCGACGCCGAATTCGCCGCTCAACCGGGTGCGCCGCCGGGTCGGCGTCTTCATGGAGAGCCCACGGGTCACGCGCGCGATCACCGCCGTCATCGTCTTCAACGCCATCACCCTCGGCCTGGAAACGTCGTCTGGCGTGATGGAACACGCCGGGACGCTGTTGCGGTTCCTCGACGACGCCGTGCTGGCCATCTTCGTGATCGAACTCATCGCCAAGCTGTTCGCCTTCGGCTGGCGCTACTTCACGAACGGCTGGAACGTCTTTGACTTCGTGGTCGTCGGGATCGCCCTGGCGCCGGCGAGCGGAAACCTCTCTGTGCTGCGTTCCCTGCGCATCCTGCGCGTACTGAGGCTTGTCGCCATCGTGCCGTCGATGCGCAGGGTGGTCATGGCCCTGATGGCGGCGATCCCCGGCGTCTCGAGCGTGCTCGCCCTCCTGGCGCTGGTCTACTACGTCTTCGCCGTGATGGTGACCAAGCTCTATGGCGAGACGTTCCCGGACTGGTTCGGCACCATTGGCGACAGCCTCTTTTCGCTGTTCCAGATCATGACCCTGGAAAGCTGGTCCATGGGCATCGTTCGCCCGGTGATGGAGCAGTACCCGGACGCCTGGATGGTCTTCGTGCCCTTCATCCTGATGACCAGCTTCGCCGTCATCAACTTGTTCATTGCCGTGATCGTCAACGCCATGACCGAACAGGGCCATGCCGAGTCCGTGGAACTCAGGGAAGATCTCCATGCCGTCAGCGAGGCCGGCGTCTCGGCTCTGCTACAGCGCATGGAGGCCATGCAACGCCAGATGGACGAGATCCGGGACATTCTGGACCGGCGCTGACCCTCTCCGGGCGGGCGTGAACGTCTTGACTCCTTCGGGCGACAACACTAGGTAGGGGCCATGATCGGTTTCGGGACATCAGCTCTGGGCCTAGCGGCGGCCTGAGCGGCACTTCCCCTGAAGGGGTGCCGTGCCGACGCGTTACGCCTCCACCTCCTCTTCATCAGAAGCCCATGTCCACCGAACATTCATCTGGCCGTTGTGTCCATTCCCACCGGGATCCGTGGTGATGCCGCGCACCGCGACCATGCCCTGGCACCGGTACCGCCCCTTCGAACCGGTTCGCCTTCCTGACCGCACGTGGCCGGACAGGGTCATCGGCAAGGCTCCGATCTGGTGCAGCGTTGATCTCAGGGACGGCAACCAGGCACTCGTTGAACCCATGGGGGCGGAACGCAAGCGACGCATGTTCCGCACCCTCGTCGACATGGGCTTCAAGGAGATCGAGGTCGGCTTTCCCAGCGCCAGCCAGACGGATTTCGACTTCTGCCGCGAACTCATCGATGAAGGCATGATCCCCGAGGATGTCACCATTCAGGTGCTCACCCAGGCGCGCGATCCCCTCATCCGGCGCACCTTCGAGGCAATCGAGGGTGCCAGGGACGTCATCATCCATCTCTACAATTCGACCTCGGCGCTGCAGCGCCGCGTCGTCTTCAGGTCGGACCGGGCGGGAATCGTCCGTATCGCCGTGGATGGCGCCAGTCTGATCCGCGAGATCACGGAGAGCGCCCGCGATTCCGCCGGGTGGCGCTTCCAGTACTCTCCCGAGAGCTTTACCGGCACGGAACTCGACTTCGCCGTGGAGATCTGCGAGGCGGTGATGGACGTCTGGCAGCCGACACCGGACCGGCGCACCATCTTCAACCTGCCGGCTACGGTGGAGATGTCCACCCCCAACATCTACGCCGACCAGATCGAGTGGTTCCTGCGGCACGTTCGCGACCGCGAATCGATCATCCTCTCGCTCCATCCCCACAACGACCGCGGCTCGGCGGTTGCGGCCGCCGAACTCGCCTGCATGGCAGGAGCGGACCGTATCGAGGGCACGCTCTTCGGCAACGGCGAACGGACCGGCAATGTCGACATCGTGACCCTGGCACTCAACATGATGACACAGGGTGTCGACCCGGAGCTCGACCTCTCCGACATCAGCCATCTCGTGAGCGTCGCCGAACACTGCAACCGCATTGCTGTCCCGGTCCGCCACCCCTATGCCGGGGACCTCGTCTTCACGGCGTTCTCCGGAAGCCATCAGGACGCCATCAACAAGGGCATGAGGGCCATGGAGTTGTCCAACTCGGACGTCTGGGAGGTTCCCTACCTGCCCATGGATCCGGGCGACGTCGGCCGGAGCTACGAGGCGATCATCCGGGTCAACAGCCAGTCGGGCAAGGGTGGTGTCGCCTGGGTCATGGACAACGATCACGGATTCAGGCTGCCACGGCGACTGCAGATCCATTTCAGCCGCGTGGTGCAGCGCCGGGCCGATGCCACTGAAGCGGAACTGCCGAGCCACGAACTCCTGGCGATCTTCCGTGAAATTTATATCGAACCCGAAGGGCCCTTCACGTTTCTCTCCTACAAGACGGTTCCCGGATCCCATGCCAGCGAACTGCGGCACCTGACTGCATCGGTCAGCATCGATGGCGAGGTCCGCGACATTCAGGGCACCGGAACCGGACCGATCGACGCCTACGTGCACGCCCTTGCGGAGGAGGCGGGCCTTGCCATGACCGTGATGGACTACCACGAGCATGCCATCAGCCAGGGAAGCGATGCACTGGCGGCAGCCTATGTGGAGGCGAGAAACGGTACCGGCACGGTCGAGTTCGGTGTCGGTCTTCACCCGAACATCGTCCAAGCGAGCCTGCTGGCGGTTACGGCGGTCGCCAACCGGCTGACCGCAGGCGACAGGAAGAGCCCATGACGGACACCGTCGTCGACCTGGCGAGCCGTCTCGTTGAACGGGCGCAGGCGTCGGGCGCAAGCGCTGCCGACGCCGTCGCCACACTGAGCGAGGAGGTCCTCGTCAACCGGCGTCTGGGCAAGCTCGAGGACCTCGACCGCTCCGAATCCCTCGCCCTTGGCCTGCGCGTCTTCTGCGGCTGTCGCCAGGCGTCCGTGGCGACCACCGATCCTTCCGGCGACACCGCCGACGAACTCGTCGAACGGGCCGTCGCCATGGCTCGCGCGGCGCCGGAGGACAACCACGCAGGCCTTGCCGACCCCAAGCTTCTGACCGGGGAGGCGGCCGAACTCGATCTCGACGGTGGGGATGAACCGGGAACCGACACCCTCACCCGGCTTGCGGCTGAAGCCGAGGATGCGGCCCTCGCGGTTTCCGGCATCACCAATTCCGAAGGCGCGACCGCCGCCTGGCAACGCTCAACCGGCGCCCTTGTCACCAGCACAGGGTTTGCCGGAGTCACAAAACGCACCATGTCGAGCCTCTACGTAACGGTCATCGCCGGCACCGGTCTCGACATGCAGAGCGACGGAGAGGGCCGCTCGGCACGCCACCTGGAGGACCTTCCGTCGCCGGCCGACATCGGCCGGGAGGCGGCCGAACGTGCCGTCAGGAGACTCGATCCCCACAAGCTCGCCACGGCCCGCATGCCGCTGGTCTTCGAATCGCGGACGGCACGCTCCCTTGTCGGTCACCTTGCCGGATTCATTGCCGGCCCGGCGATCGCCCGCGGAACGAGCTGGTTGAAGGACTCGCTCGATTGCCCGGTGTTCGCCGAAGGAATCAGCATCAGAGAGGACCCCTTCGTTCGTCGTGGTCTCGCCTCGCGTCCCTTCGACGGCGAAGGCTTGCGCCCTCATGCCGGCAAGCTGGTGGACGACGGTATCCTCGTCACATGGCTGCTGGACTGCCGCTCGGCGCGTCAGCTCTCCATGCACCCCACCGGTCACGCCACCAGGGGCGCCGGCGGCCCGCCATCGGTCGGCACGACCAACCTGTGGCTCGAGGCAGGAGAGGTCTCGCCGGATGCCCTCATGGCGGACATTGACGAAGGACTCTATGTCACATCGCTGAGCGGCCATGGCATCAATCCGGTGACGGGAGACTACAGCAGGGGCGCGTCGGGACAGCGCATTCGCAACGGCACGCTTGACCATGCGGTCAACGAGATCACCATCGCAGGCAACCTGAAAGAGATCTATGCCACCCTGCGTCCGGCAAATGACCTCGAGTTTCGGGCCGCAACCAATGCGCCGAGCATCCGGGTCGACACGATGACGGTGGCAGGCAGCGCCGGCGGATGAAGTGGCGCATGACGCGCCCTCTTGCGGTAGAACATCCTTCCGGAACCGTGCCGCGCGAGCGCTGATGAACACTACCGACACTGTCGATCACACGACACGCGCCATTGTAAGGCGCATCGTGCGCGAACATGTCCGCCGCTACATTCCGCGCATACTCGTCGCCATCGTCTTCATGGGTCTCGTGGCCGGCAGCACTGCGGGCTATGCCTGGCTGGTTCAGCCCATTCTCGACGAGGTCTTCATCGAGAAGGACCGCGGACAACTGGTGTGGATCACCGTTGCCGTCTTCCTGCTCTTTTTCGTCAAGGGCCTCTCGGAGTACGCCCAGGCGGTGATCATGGCCCGCACCTCCATGCGCATCATCGCGGATATACGTGAAAGGGTTTGCCGCAGCCTGATTCGCGCCGATCTCGCGTACTTCCACAAGGCCTCGACCGGCGCCCTGATCGCCGGATGCATGAACAATGTCGACGACCTGCAGGCGACGGTGGCGCAGACCATGACAACGATGGTCAAGGACCTGCTGACCCTCATCTTCCTTGCCGCCATGATGTTCTACCAGGACTGGGTCCTGGGCCTCATCGCGTTCTTCATCTTTCCCGCCGCCTTCGCCAGTGTCCAGAGGATCGGACGCAAGGTCAGGATCAGGTCGCGCGAGGTGGCGATCGAGCGCGAGCATATCACGGGTTTCATTTCCGACATGTTCCGCGGCATCCGCCACATCAAGGCCTATGGTCAGGAAGGCCACCACATGGCGCGGCTCGGCGACCGCATCCACCTTCTCTTCCGGCGCAGCGTCAAGACTGTAAGAGCCAGTGAATCCATTTCGCCGATCATGGAATCACTGGCCGGCATCGCCATTGCCGCCACAATCGTCTACGGCGGATTGAAGGTCATCGAGGGTACCACCACCCCCGGCGCCTTCTTCAGTTTCATCACCGCTCTGCTCCTCGCCTATCGACCCCTCAAGAGCTTTGCCCGCCTCAACAACGCCCTGCAGCGGGGCCTGGCCGCCGCCCAGCGGGTGTTCGCCCTCATCGACATCAGACCGGCGATCCAGGACCGCGAGAACGCCGAGCCGTTGTCAATCGCGGGCGGCATGGTGAGGTTTGAAGACGTCTCATTTGCCTACCACGAGAAGCCGGTCCTCGATCGCGTGTCCTTCGAGGCGCCGGCCGGTCAGACCACCGCCCTCGTCGGACCCTCAGGTGCCGGAAAGTCGACCGCCCTCAACCTTGTCGCGCGCTTCTATGATGTCGGCAAGGGACGGATCTCCATCGACGGCTCCGACGTGCGTGACGTCACCCTGGCGAGTCTGCGCGACGCGGTTGCCGTCGTGAGCCAGGAGATCGTGCTATTCAACGACACCATCGAGGCCAACATTGCCTTCGGCAAGCCGAACGCCACGCCGGACGAGATCGAGGCGGCCGCACGCGTGGCCGATGCGCACCACTTCATCGAGCAGCTTGAGCGCGGCTACGAGACTCTCATCGGCGAAAACGGCATCCGCCTGTCGGGAGGTCAGAGACAGAGAATCTCCATTGCCCGGGCGGTTCTGCGCGATGCGCCGATCCTCATCCTTGACGAAGCCACCAGCTCCCTCGATTCCGAATCGGAACGCCAGGTCCAGCAGGCCCTTGCCCGCCTCACCAGTGGCCGCACATCGATTGTCGTGGCCCACCGGCTCAGCACAATCGCCGATTCCGATGTCATCCATGTCCTCAACGAGGGACGAATCGTCGAGTCAGGCACCCACGACACACTGCTGGCCCAGGGCGGACTCTATGCCCAGCTGTCACGCCTGCAACCGGTCGAGGAAGAAGGTGTCGACGGCGCTGCCAGGGTGCCATGATCCAGGGACTTTACCGCCACGCCACCGCCCTCCTCGAACCCCTTGCCCCGCTCCTTATCGAGCGGCGCCTCAGGCGCGGCAAGGAGGACCCGCTGCGCCGGGAGGAAAGACTCGGGCGAAGCACGGTTTCACGGCCGGAAGGGCCTCTCCTGTGGATCCATGCCGCCAGTGTCGGAGAGTCGCTCTCCGTGCTGCCCCTTGCGGAGAGACTGGCCGGCGCCCATGACGCAGGCGTTCTCTTCACCACCATGACGACCTCGGCTGCCGCGGCTCTGGCGTCACGGCAGCCACCCGGTTGGATTCACCAGTACATCCCCTTCGACACTCCGGGAGCGGTGGCGCGCTTCCTTGACAGGTGGCAACCGGATGCAGCCCTTTGGGTTGAATCAGAACTGTGGCCCAATCTCCTCATCGAGGCGCAGTACCGGCACATCCCCACCGCGCTCGTGAACGGACATCTCTCCGATCGCTCCTTCGCCCGCTGGAATCGGCTGCCCGCCTTCAGCCGAAGACTTCTGGGCAGTTTCACCACCGTCCTTGTCCCCGGCGAAGGGCAAGGCAGACGTTTCACCGCCCTTGGCGCAACACGGGTCGTGGTCACAGGCGACCTCAAGGCGACAGCGGGTCCTCCACCGGCCGATCCGGAGGCACTGGCACGTTTGAAAGACGCCGTTGCCGGGCGCCGGGTCTGGCTGGCGGCAAGCACGCACGAAGGGGAGGAACGGCTGGCCTGCGACATTCACCTCGATCTCGCCGCCACGATCGACGGGCTTCTCACCGTCATCGTGCCGCGCCATCCGGCGCGGGCGGACAGCATTGCCGAAGAGGCAACGGCGCACGGTCTCACGATAGCGCGGCGGTCACAGGCGGACATCCCGGACTCCGCCACGGATATCTTCCTCGGGGACAGTATTGGAGAGATGGGTCTCTATCTTGGCCTCGGTGATGCCGTCTTCATCGGCAAGTCGATGCTCCATCACGGTGGCCACAATCCCCGTGAGGCAGCATGGCTGGGAAAGGCGACTGTGTTCGGACCGCACATGCAGAACTTTACCGACATCGCACGGCGGCTCGTGGCGGCTGGCGGCGCCATTGAGGTTTCCGATGCCACCTCCCTCCGCCGCCACATCGCCGGACTGCTTGGAGATGAACAGGCCTGCCGCACCATGGGTGAACGGGCTAGAACTCTCGTCGAAGGTGATGCCACAGGCGTACTCGACCGGGCCTTCGCGTCACTGCAACCGCTCTTCGGGAAAGAGCCATGATGCGCGAGCCGGCATTCTGGGAAAGTGACGGCCCGACGGCACAGGTCCTGCTGCCCATTGCCGGCGTGTGGACCGCGGCAACACGCCTGCGCAGGCGAGCGGCGCGACCATGGCGAGCACCGGTACCCGTGCTGTGTGTCGGCAATGTCACCGTAGGCGGCGGCGGAAAGACACCTGCGGTGCGGGCTCTCGCCGACCGGCTCTCATCCCGTGGCTGGCAACCCCATATCCTGTCGCGCGGATTTGGTGGTCGCCACGCCGGGCCGGTGACCGTTGATCCGGAGCGCCACACGTCTCGCGACGTGGGGGACGAACCCCTGTTGCTGGCGCGCCATGCGCCCGTCTGGGTGGCACGGAACAGGGCCCGGGCTGCCGCAGCTGCCGTCGGGGCCGGGGCCGATATCCTGGTCATGGATGACGGCCTGCAGAACGTCCATCTTGCCCGGACCCTTTCCTTCATCGTCATCGATGGTCCACGCGGCTTCGGCAACGCGAAGGTGCTGCCCGCCGGACCCCTGCGCGAGCCTCTCGCCGACGCGCTGTCGCGCGCCGGCACGGTGGTCATCGTCGGCGATGACCATCACCGCCTGGAGGGGATGCTGGCGGACGAGGGGTTGTGTGTCCTCCACGCCCGCCTCGAAGCCGGTCCCATCCCGGGTGACGGCCTGCCGCTCTTTGCCTTCGCCGGGATCGCCAGACCGGCCAAGTTCTTCGCCACTCTCGAGGAACACGGCGCCGACGTGGTGAAGACGCGAAGCTTTGCCGATCATCACCGGTATGATCCCATGACCGTGACAGCGATGTTCGAGGAGGCAAACGCCCTGGGCGCGAGGCTCGTGACGACGGAAAAGGACTGGGTGCGCCTCGATGAGGAGACGCGCCCCCTTGCCGAGCCGGTGCCGGTGACGATGGTGTTCCGGGAAGAGGGTAGCCTCGATGCCCTGATCGATCGGGTTGGGATTGCCGCGTCATGAAGGCGGGTCTGCGCGATATCGTCGAAGCTGGATTCCTGTGGCTGGGATTTGCTCTCTTCCGGACCGTCGGGATCGAGAACGCCTCGGCTCTAGGCGGATGTCTCGGACGCCTTGTCGGACGCTTCGCCATCTCGCGCAACCGCATCGCCCGGCGCAATATCGAGGGGAGTTTCCCCGGCATCACCGCGAAGGAGGTGCAGCGCATCGTCACCGGCATGTGGGAGAACTTCGGGCGCCTCGTGGCCGAGTTCCCGCATCTCCATACCATCGATATCTATGGCGGCACGCGGGTCACCGTCACCCGTGATCCGGGCGTCGATGAGTTTGCCCACCTGCCGTCGATCTTCATGGGCGCCCATTTCGGCTGCTTCGACCTCGGTATTCTTCTCGCCACCCAGAAGGACATCGACCTCACCATCATCTACCGCCAGGCGAACAATCCGCTGGCTGAACGCCTGATCCAGTCATGGCGTCTCAAGTGCGGCGGCACATGGGCGCCGAAGGGACGCAAGGGCTCCCAACTGGTGCTAAAGGGCATACGCCGCAAGGGTGCCATCGCCGTCCTCGGCGACCAGAAGTACTCGCAAGGGGTCCCGGTCCCCTTCTTCGGCCGGGACGCAATGACCGCCCCGGCCCTCGCCGAACTGGCGCTCAAGCACGACATTCCGATCATCCCCATCCGCATCCTGCGCAAACCCCGGGCATGCTTTCACCTGCACCTCTTCAGCCCCCTCAATGTTGTCAGGACCGGAGACGAAGCGAAGGACGTGCGCATCATGCTGAGGGCGTTGAACGCCACCTACGAAGACTGGATCCGCGAGCACCCCGAGCAGTGGCTGTGGCTCCACCGCCGCTGGGACAACTAACCTCATTCAGCGCCGGGGCCGCAGCACGTGGTGGTGGGTCTCGTCGTAGAGCATGCTTGAACGGAAGTCGCTTCCTTCGAGGACGCGCCCGACGAGAATGAGCGCCGTGCGCGTGATCCGGGCCTGCTTGACCTTGTCGCGGATGTCATTGAGCGTGCCGTGGATCAGCAACTCGTCGGGCCAGCCGACACGGAATGCGACAGCCACCGGACAGTCGCCCCCGCAGACCGGAACCAGCGTGCGCACCACGCGTGCGAGATTGTTGATCGAAAGATGAATCGCGAGAGTGGCCCCGGTGCGGGCGAGGTCGGCAAGGTTCTCCCCTTCCGGCATGGCGCTCGCCCGCACAGCGGTCCGCGTGAGGATGACCGTCTGCGAGACCTCCGGCAGGGTGAGTTCCCGGCCGATGGCGGCAGCAGCAGCAGCAAACGAGGGAACGCCGGGCGTGATATCCCAGGCTATGCCGAGGGCATCAAGGCGGCGTATCTGCTCGGCGATGGCGCCATAGACCGAGGGATCGCCGGACTGCAGGCGGGCGACATCCTCACCGGCGTCGCCGGCGGCGGCCATGAGGTCGATGATCTCGTCGAGATGAAGCGGGGCGGTATCGATGATGCGGGCACCGTCCGCCGCTTCGGCCATCAGTTCGCGGGGCACCAGGGAGCCGGCATAGAGTACCAGCGGCGATGAACGGATCAGCCTCAGACCGCGCACGGTGACGAGGTCCGCCGCTCCCGGCCCGGCTCCGATGAAGTGAACGGTCATGAGGCGTCGTATCCACGCGGCGTATAGACCATGGTGCGCCCCCGGTGGCGGTAGCGCCTGGTTTGGGACGAACCGACGATGACGAGACTCAGCATGTCGACGGCGCTGGCATCCAGGGAGGCCAGTGTCGTGTGGGCCAGCGAACGTCCATCGCGCCCCAGCAATCGGCCGATGACCACCGGCGTGGCGGGATCGCGATGTTCGAGGAGTATGTCGCGGGCGAGGCCGAGGAGAAGACGCCGGCGTCCGGACACCGGATTGTAGAAGGCGACCACAAAGTCACCCTCGGCGGCCGCGCGCACGCGGGAGAGCACGGTGTCGCGTGGTGTCAGGAGATCCGAAAGGGAGATGGCACAGAAATCGTGGCCGATGGGGGCCCCTGATTCGGCTGCCGCGAGCTGCACCGCGGAAATGCCTGGAATGACGCTGATTCCGACACCGCGCCACCGGGTAGAGCCGTCGACGAGTTCGTGCACCAGGCTTGCCATGGCGTAGATTCCCGGATCGCCGGAACTGACCAGGACCACCTTCCTGCCGGCAGCGGCGAGATCGAGGGCATGCCGGCAGCGTTCGGTCTCCTCTCCAAGGCCGAAGGCATGACAGGTCTTGGAACGCACCAGAGCGGGTATGAGATCAAGGTAGGCGCCATAGCCCACCACGTCGCTTGCCTCGCCGATGGCCCGGCTTGCCTGCAGGGTTCTGAGATGGTCCGCGCCCGGCCCCAGGCCGACGATTGCGAGATGGCCCGGCGTCGCGCCGATCGCATCGGCTTCAATGGCGACCGGTGACCGGGCGATGGCGCAGGTGGCCCGGCGCGACCTGGTCTTTTCCACCACGAGATCGCCTGCCTCGCCAGCCACCGCCAGGGCTGCGCCTTCCGCCACGCCGTGGCAGCCGGTGACGGCATGGACGATGTCCGATGGATGGCGAAGGCGTGGCAGCTCTTCCTCGAGACGTTCGGGAGGAAACACCACCAGGGGCACGTCAAGGTGTTCGGCCAGCGCCAGCATCGCCGGCTCATCGGACTTGAGATCCAGACTGGCAATGCAGGCGACGGCCTGCTGCGCCAGGCCTGTTGCGGCCAGGGTTTCGAGCACGAGCGAAATCAGTTCCCCGGCATCACAACCGCGTTCGCATCCGGCGCCGACGGCAAGGACCGGGGGATGCATTACGAGATCGGCCGACCGGTCGGCACGGTCGGTCACGCACACCTCGAAACGCCCGTCGTCGGAGGCGACGAGGCCCGTCTCGCCAAGCCAGGTTCCATCGCCCGCCTCCACGCTGAGGCGGACCGTCTCGCCGGCAGCGACGGCGGCCATCACCGGCGCCGTTCGGGAGGCGGCGGCAAGACGCCAGCCACATGGCATCTCGTCAAGAGCGCGCGAATGACGCACGTCGCCCAGTGTGGTCGTCACCGCATGGCCGCCCGTCACGGCGGCCAAGTGGCGCGCCAGCCGGTTGGCGCCCCTGTGACCACCGAGAAGCGGGATGACCGATGCTCCGTCCTCGGTCACGGCCAGCAGCGGGGGTTCGTTCGTCTTGTCGGCGAGAAGGGGCGCCACCGCGCGAATCAGGATGCCGGTGGCGCAGACGCCGATGACGGGCACGCCGGCAGCGAAGAGTCCCGCCACATGATCAACTGTCGCCGTGAATGCGACATCGGCAGCCCCCACCCGGTGCGCGAGGCCGTGCACGCGGGCGCCAGGCAGGCTTCCGGCAATCCGTCTCGCCGTCGGCAGCCCCGAGGCGGCAAGGCAGATCACCGCGGCCCCGGCGGGAAGAGTCATCGCCATGCCTCGCCTCGGCGATGAACAAGAATCATGGAAAAGTAGGGTCCGGTGGTGTCGGTGACGGCTGCCAGGGGCATCACGACCTGGCGTCCCATGGTGGCATGGGCCACATACCAGGCATGCTCCAGCAGGCCCGCCGCATCGAGTACGCGCCTGATCCTGGCCAGATGGCGCCCCACCTTGATGATGGCGACAGAGTCGGCAAAGGCGAGACGTTCCGTCATCGCGGCTTCGGTGAGGGTGCCCGGACAGACCAGCAGCGCATCGTTGCGCGCCGCCAACGGCAGGCCAGCGGCCGCCGGGCAGGCCATGAGAGAGGAAACACCGGGCACCACCTCGACCTGGTAGCGATCGGCCACTCGGGCAAAGAGATACATGAAACTCCCGTAGAAGAACGGATCGCCCTCGCAGATGGCGGCGACATCCCGGCCGGCGTCAAGATGGAAGCTGATGGCCTCGACGGCGCGGGTGTACACCTCTTCGGCCGGAAACCGGTTGGCGTCGAGTGGCATGCGGATGGCTATCTCCTCCTGATCACCGCGCAGCCACGAGGCGATGATCGAGCGGGCCAGACTCTCGCCCGATTGCGGAGCAGGCCAGGCAATGACGGGAACCTCGCCCAGAATCCGGTGCGCCTTCAGGGTCACGAGCTCAGGATCGCCCGGGCCCACGCCAAGGCCATAAAGCACTCCCGTGGTCATGGCTTGATGACGCGCCATTGCGTCACCGGCATCGACGGCTTCCAGCCGGAGAATCCGCCCACCGGCCGGACGTGCGAGACCGCAATCCGCACCAGCTCGCCTCCAAGGTCCCGGTGGAGAGTTGCCAGCACCTGTTCACTCTCCACGGTCACCGCATTGGCGACCATGCGTCCTCCCCGGGGCAGCGCATCCCAGCACGGTCCGGCAATGGTGCCGGCGGCAAGGCCGCCGCCAATGAATACCGCATCGGGCGCCTCGAGATTTTCGAGGGCCTCCGGCGCGGTGCCGGTGACGATACCGATCCCCGGAACGCCCAGGGCCGCGGCGTTCTCGGCAATGATGGCCGAGCGCGCCGGATCGCGCTCGACGGCGATCGCCGTGGCCTGCCCGGCTGCCCGCATCCACTCGATGGCGATGGAACCGCAACCGGCGCCGACATCCCACAGACGCTGCCCGCCAAGGGGCATGAGCGCTGCCAGGGTTGATGCCCTCACTTCGCGCCGGGTCAGCTGGCCATCGTTGCGGAAGGCACTGTCGGGAAGGCCCGGCGTGCGGGGAAGCGGCAACACCCCGGCATCTGCCCTCGGATCGATCGCCACGGTGTTGAGATCGTCTGCCTGGCAATCGACCAGTGACTTCGCGGTGCCGCTCAGCACACGTTCCCTGCTGCCGCCCATGTGACACAGCACATGGACCTCGCTTGCACCGTAACCTGTCTCGCAGAGCAGGCGGCAGACGGTTGGTGGCGTCGTCGCGTCGTGGGAGAGGACCAGCATCTTCTGGCCAGGTGCGAGATGGGCGAGCACGAGTTCCGGCGGCCTGCCGTGCACCGTGAGCTGGATGGTCGAGGCAAGCGGCCAGGCAAGACGGGCACAGGCGAGGGAAAAGGCCGACGGCGCCGGCAGCACCACGAGAGCCTCCCTGCCGAAGCGACGCGCCAGCGTGACACCGATGCCGTAGTGCATCGGATCTCCTGTCGCCAGGACACAGACCCGGCGCCCCTCGTGGGTGGCAATCACCTCCACCGTCCGCGACAGGGGTGACTCCCAGGAGAGTGCGGGCCGGTCGCCTGCATCGACCATGGCGAGGTGGCGGTGGCCACCCACCAGCACCTCGGCGCCGTCGATCAGCGCCCGTGCGGCCTCGGCGAGACCATCAGGGCCGTCCTCGCCGAGGCCGACAACGGCTAGCCAGGGCATCACCTAGAGGGTCCCGTGGAGCGCGTTCACCGCCGCCGCTGCCATGGCGCTGCCGCCACGGCGGCCGTGAACCGTGATGTAGTCGAGACCGCTTTCCGCCAGTGCACGTTTCGCCTCCACCGCTCCGACGAAACCGACAGGCATACCGATGACCAGGGCCGGGCGGACATCCGGTGCCTTTTCGAGAACCCGGTAGAGTGCGGTGGGCGCATTGCCGATGACCACCACGGCACCCTCGAGCATGCTGCCCCAGAGGTCCGCTGCCGCCCATGATCGCGTGGTGGCAGAACGCTTCGCATGATGCCGAACCCGGGACGTGTGGACCGTGCACACGACACGGTTCTGCGCCGGCAGCAGTCGGACGATGATTCCTCTTGCCGTCATGTCAACGTCGCAGAGCACCGGCGCCCCGCCTGCAAGGGCACGGCGGCCGGTGGCGACCGCCCCAGGCGAGGCATCAAGATCCTTCACCACGTCGGTCATGCCACAACTGTGGATGAGCCTCACAGCCACCTCGCGCAGGGCCTCCGGAACCGCCGACAATCCGGTCTCAGCCTCGATGATTGATCGCGACCGGGCGTAGATCAGGGTCCCGTCGTTGAGGTAGCTGTAGGCGTTCACGGACGCTCCCGTCCGCCATGGGACGACAGGTCGACAATCTCCGGTGCCTCGCCGCACAGCGCGCAGCCGGGGTCGCGCTCGTAGGCAACCCTGTGAAAGGAGGCTGCCAGGGCATCGTAGATCAGCAGGGTACCGGTGAGGCGATCGCCGAGATCGAGCAGCTCCTTGATGGCTTCGGCAGCCTGCAGCGTTCCCATGACGCCGGCAATGGCGCCCAGAATTCCGGCTTCGGAGCAGGACGGCACGAGACCGGCCGGTGGCGCTTCGGGAAACAGGCACCGGTAGCACGGACCGTCGGCGGGAAAGGTCGTCAACTGGCCGTCGAAACGCATCATGGCGGCGCTCACCAGGGGCTTTGCCGCCAGGTGACAGGCATCGTTGACGAGGTAGCGTGTCTGGAAATTGTCCGAGCCGTCGCACACCAGATCGTAATCGGCAAGAATGTTCAGCGCATTGAGGTGGTTGAAACGTTCCGTGTGGCAGCGGACCTCGACGCCGGGATTGATGGCGGCGATGGTGCCGCGCGCGCTTTCGGTCTTCCAATCGCCGATCCGCGAGGTCGTGTGAATAACCTGGCGCTGCAGGTTCGAGAGATCGACCCGGTCGTCGTCAATCACGCCCAGGGTGCCGACACCAGCGGCCGCCAGGTACATGAGAAGTGGCGCCCCGAGACCACCCGCTCCGACAACGAGCACCCGCGAGTTCAGCAGTCTGATCTGCCCGGTGCCGCCGACCTCGGGCATGACGATGTGCCGGGCATAGCGGTGAAGCTGCTCTTCGGTGAAGTCGGAAAGCTCCATGGGTCAGAAGACGGACACCCCGGTTGCGAACAGCACCGTCATGGGTCGCAGTGATCGTCGCCGGAGGCCCCGGCACGAAGTTGGCCTCAGGAGGACGGACACCGTCATGGGTTGAAGTGATCCGCAATTCTTCCGGCCAACCGGCGTGCGACCTCTGCCTTCGCCATGCGGGGCCATGCTTCCGCGCCCCGCGGGCCTACCAGGTGGATGAGGTTCTCGTCACCACCGAAGGTGTCCGTTCCCGGGCTGACATCGTTGGCCACCATCCAGTCGCACTTCTTGGCGGCGCGTTTTCTCGTCGCCTCACCAAGCACATCACCTGTCTCGGCAGCAAAGCCGATGACAAGGCCTGGCCGGCTGTTTCCCGGAGTGGCAAGGGTGGCAAGAATGTCGGGGTTCTCGACAAGTTCGAGAACCGGCGCCGATGCAGCACCCTTCTTCCACTTGGACGGCCGGGGTTCGGCCACCCGCCAGTCGGCGACAGCGGCGGCGCACACCGCGGCGTCTGCGGGCAGGGCGTCAAGGCAGGCATGCAGCATGTCGCAGGCCGTCTCGACGTGGACAACATCAGCCCCCGGGGGGTCGGCAAGCGCCACAGGGCCCGACACCAGGGTCACTCTGGCGCCGAGGTCGACACAGGCTGTCGCCAGCGCATGTCCCTGCTTGCCGGAACTGCGGTTGCCGACATAGCGCACCGGATCGACCGGTTCACGCGTCGGGCCGCTCGTGACGAGGACGTGGCGGCCGCTGAGCGGCCGGGTGCCGTCTTGTTCGAGGAGCGCGGCGATGGCGTCGACGATGGCATCCGGTTCACTCATGCGCCCCGGTCCGGTTTCGCCGCAGGCGAGATCTCCCGCTTCCGGTCCAACCATAGCGACGCCGTCGGCAGTAAGCCGGGCGACGTTACGGCGCACGGCGGGATTCTCCCACATCTGCGCGTTCATGGACGGAGCGGCAAGGACCGGCTTGTCGTTGGCAAGCAGAACAGCCGTCGCCAGGTCGTCCGCCAGGCCACCTGCCATGCGGCCCATGATATCGGCCGTCGCCGGCGCCACCACGACGAGATCCGCTTCCCGTGACAGGCGAATGTGGTCCATCCCGCCATCACCGGTTGGCGTGAAGAGGTCCTGGAAGACCGGCTCGCCGGAGAGCGACGCCACGGCAAGAGGTGTGACGAACTCGAGAGCGGCCGGAGTGAGAACACACCGCACACGGACTCCTTCCGCCCGCAGCCGGCGGATGAGATCAAGAGACTTGCAGGCGGCGACACCGCCCGAGATGACGAGAAGGACACTTCTTCTGTTGAGCATCGTCGAAGTTCCCTTGTCCGGCGCCACTATACGCCTGTTGTCATGCCCTGGAGAACTGCATTCGGCACGGCCGTCACAGCCGCCACGCCGTCGTCAATGCGGCGATTCCGCCGGTGAGGTTACGCGTCGCCACGTGACTGAAACCGGCCTCGCGGACCATGGCGGCAAAGCGGTGCTGGTCGGGAAAGCGGGCGATGCTCTCCACAAGATAGCGGTAGGATCCGGCGCTGCCGGCAACGAGGGCGCCGAGACGCGGGATCACGGTCCGCGAGGCACGGCGGTAGAGGCCAGCAACGGGCCGCGCCGGGCGGCCGAATTCGAGGCACAGGAACCGGCCTCCGGGCCTGAGGACACGGAAGGCCTCGGCGAGGGCCCGGTCAATGTGCGTGACATTGCGGATACCGAAGGCATTGGTGCAGCCGTCCACCGAACGGTCACCATAGGGCAGTGCCTCGGCGCGACCGCACACGAAGGCCAGCGATCCGGCCGGAACTCCGGCCGGTCGGCGCAATCGCGAGACTTCGATCATGGCGCTGTTGATGTCGACCACGTCCACCCGGAACCCGCGGCGTGCCAGGGCGAAGGCGACATCGCCGGTTCCGCCGGCGACATCGATGATGTGGCCACGGGAGAGGTCGCGGGCCAGCAATGTCACCATCTCTCGTTTCCACAGGCGATGGACTCCTGCGGACATGAGATCGTTCATCAGGTCATAGGAGTCCGCCACCTCGTCGAAGACGGCGCCGACCATGCCTTCCTTGCGGGATTCACCGACATGCTCCTCGCCGAACCGGCCGGCATGGTCGTGATAGTCATTCGTGGTCATGACCCCTTCTAGCACAGGTTGGCGTTGCCCGATCCGCAGAGAAGCCGCCACGGCGATCGGGCTCCCGTCGACACCGGAGCGATGTTCGCCGGTTTATTGTGTATTTGTCATGAAGTTGTCACAGTTGACTAATATAGCCGCTGGCAATCTCCATGCCGGAACTTCCCGAAGTCGAAACTGTCCGCCGGGGTCTCGAGCCGGTTCTCCGCGGCCAGCGCATTGCCCGTGTCGAGGTGCGTCGTCCGGATCTCAGGATTCCCTTTCCCCCCGACTTTGCCAGTCGCCTTGCAGGGCGCCGGGTGACGGGGCTGCGGCGCCGGGCGAAGTATCTCCTGGTCGATCTCGACGATGAAGAGGTGATGATCTGTCATCTCGGCATGTCGGGACACTTTCTTGTCCGGCCACGCACCGGCTTTTCTTCCAGCCCCCATGACCACGTGGTGGTCACGCTTGAGGACGGCAGCGAGGTCGTCTTCAACGACCAGCGCCGCTTCGGCCTGATGACTCTCGTAGCCGGAACGGACGAGGCCGACCATCCCCTGCTTCGCCACCTCGCTCCCGATCCCCTCGACAACTCATTTACATCAAATGCTTTTCTCGCCCGTCTTGCCGGACGCCGGACGCCGGTCAAGGCGGCGCTTCTCAACCAGGAGATTGTCGGTGGCGTCGGCAACATCTATGCCTCGGAAGCCCTCCACCAGGCGCGCATCTCGCCTCGCCGTCTGGCAGCCCATGTCGGCCCTGGCCGGGCGGCGGCACTGGCCGGCGCGCTTGGCGATGTCCTTCACCGCGCCATCGCCGCCGGGGGCGCGTCACTCAGGGATCACGTCCAGACGTCGGGTGAGCCCGGCTACTTCCAGCACGACTTCCGCGTCTATGGCCGCGAGAGCGCTCCCTGTCCGAATGCAGGGTGCAGCGGCACCATCCGGCGGATCATCCAGTCGGGGCGGTCGACCTATTTTTGTGGTCGCTGCCAGCGCTGAGCGAGACTCGAGTCGGCCGATTCGCAAAGGCTTTGGTTTCGCAATTGCCTCCGGCGGCTGGGCGGGGGGCCGAGACTCCGCGGATTTCCTGAATTGACGGCCTCTGCGGCCACGGGTATAAGCCGCCTTTCGTTGAGTGGATGAAGCGACATGGCCAACAGCCTGCAGGCCCGCAAGAGGGTACGCCAGACAGCCCGCAAAACCGCGGTAAACCGCCAGCGGATGAGCCGCGTGCGCACCTTCGTGGTCAAGGTCGAGACGGCGATCGCGGCTGGCGAGAAGGATGCGGCCGCCACCATGCTGCGCCGGGCCGAGTCAGAGTTGGCGCGAGGGGCCCGACTCGGAGTTATCCATCGCAACGCAGCGTCACGGAAGGTTTCACGACTCTCCAGGCGTATCGCCAAGATGTAGTGACCGGCAGCGGCGTGCTGCCCAATCTGGCGTAACTGGCTCCCCTTTCCGCCACAGCGGAAGAGTTTCCTTTCCCCGATCCATACAGCGAACGTCAACAGTCCCGCCCTGCCTCGCAGGTGGATTGGCGCTTGCGTTGTGTTGTTCTCCGGCAAGGCCCGCTCTAGTTTGAAGCACGGATCGCGAGCCGATCCTCGGGTGAGGGAGCGAGGCGAAACACACACGGAAACCACGACAACCGGGAGCACATTTCGGGGAGAGCCGGGGGCATTGAATCGATGGGCGTCACACTTTCGAGAACAATTACAAAATGTTGCTTGCTTGCGGGCCTGTATGGCTCAACCGAGAGGACGGTTTGATGGCAGTCCGGCAGTTGAAGCGCACGGCCCTCGTCGAGGACCAGTGGAAGCGTGTGCGCTCGCGGTTGAGGGCCGAACTTGGGGAAGCGGCTTTCAGAACGTGGCTACGGCCTCTCACCCTCGACGGAGTGTCGGGGACCAAGGTCGTGCTGCGGGTGCCGGGAGACAATATGAAGAAGTGGGTCATGTCGCGCTGTGGCGAGCGCCTGCGTGACCTGTGGTGCGGCGAAAGCGACGAGATCACCGACATCGCCATTGCTGTCGGTGTTCCCGAGCGCCGTCCCAAGACCCGGGAAATCCGTCCCGTCCAGCGCCGTCCCGGGGTCGCTGACGGCCTGAACCGGGTTTCCAGGGATGTGGCCGGTGCCGCGACCCAGCTCAATCCGAGGTTCACGTTCGAGAACTTCGTGGTCGGTGAGACCAATCACTTCGCCCATCGGGCTGCCATGGACGTCGCTGACAGCAACCGGGTTTCTTACAACCCGCTGTATCTCTACGGCAGCGTCGGACTGGGCAAGACCCATCTGATGAATGCCATCGCCTGGCGGATCCGTTCGCAACGGCCGGAACGCCAGGGTCTCTTCATGTCGGCCGAGAAGTTCATGACGCGCTTCGTGCACGCCCTTCGTTTCAAGGACACGATGGCGTTCAAGAACGAGTTCAGGTCCGTGGATGTCCTGATGATCGACGACATCCAGTTCATTGCCGACAAGGCGTCCACGCAGGAGGAGTTCCTTCACACCTTCAATGCACTTGCCGATCTCAACCGGCAGATCGTGATCACCGCTGATCGGGCGCCATCGAATCTCGAGGGAATCGACGAGCGGCTGCGGTCCCGCCTCAACGGCGGCGTCGTGGCCCTGCTCCGTCCTGCCGACTACGCCCTGCGTCTCGACATCCTGAAGAACAAGCTGGTTCACAGTATCGGCGAGAAGCGGCCCGGCATCGACCCGGGAGACGTGGTGCCGGCAGATGTGCTGGAGTTTCTGGCCACCGCCATCACTTCCAACGTCCGCGAACTCGAGGGGGCTCTCAACCGGGTTGTGGCCCACGTCCATATGGTGGGGCAACCGGTGACCCTCGATTCAACCCGCGAGTTGCTGCGCGACCTGTTGCGCGCCCAGGAACGGCGGGTGACGGTGGAGGAGATCCAGAAGGTTGTGGCCGACCACTTCAACCTGCGTCTGGCGGACATGCTGTCGAGCCGCAAGGAGAGGGCTATCGCCAGGCCGCGTCAGGTCGCCATGTACCTCGTCAAGCGTCTGACCAACCGCAGCCTGCCTGAAATCGGCCGCCGGTTTGGCGGCCGCGACCATACGACAGTGATGCACGGTGTGCGCAAGATCGAGGAGCTCAAGGCGAAGGACCCGGCTCTGGCCGAGGATGTCGAAACTCTGGAGCATCTGTTAGGCCAGCCTGCCCGTTAGGTGGCAATGGTGTGGCACATGCATGCCGCTTCCTGCTAGATTGGCGTGACATGCCAGCCGGCGGGGACCGCACCCCGGTCGGCGTTTACCTGCCAGGGATGCTGGTCCATGAAACTTGTTGTTGAACGTAGCGCCCTGATGACGGCACTGACGCACGCAAACAGCGTTGTCGAACGGCGTAGCACCATCCCCGTTCTTGCCAATGTCAGACTCGACGCGGACGAGCAGAACCTCCGTCTCACAGCCACCGACATGGACCTCGAGGTGGTGCAGAACGTTGCCGCGGACGTCAGCGCATCAGGCACCACGACGGCATCGGCGTTCCTGCTCCAGAACATTTGCCGCACCCTGCCCGACGGTGCCCAGGTGGCCCTCGAACGCGATCAGGTGAGCGGGCGTCTGTCGATTCGTTGCGGGCCCACGCAGTTCGAGTTCGCCTGCCTGCCGCCTGAGGATTTCCCCCTGATGACGGCAACTCCCTTCAGCCACGGGTTTTCGTTGCCGGCCGTGGAACTGCGGCGCCTCCTCGACCGCACGCATTTCGCTGCTCTCGTGGAGGGCGCCCGGGAGAATCTGCAGGGCGTTTTCTTCCACGCGACATCAGGCGACAGCAGCCCTGCGCTGCGCGCCGTCGCCACGGACGGCCACCGGCTCGCCAGGGTGGATACCGAGCAGCCCGAAGGCGCCGACGGCATGCCGGGAATCATTGTTCCCAACAAGACCATTCATGTTCTGCGCAGCCTGATCGACACTGCCGATGAGGACATCGACATCGAAGTGGCGGAACGCAAGATGAGCTTCCGTTCCGGCACCATCCAGATGACGTCCAAGCTCATCGACGGCACCTACCCGAGCTACGAGAAGGTGATCCCCGACGACAACGACAGGGTCATGAAGGTCTCGAAAGACACGTTCGTGAGGGCGACCGACCGCATGTCCGTGATCACGACCACGGACAAGGGACGACCCGTCAAGCTGGACATCTCGACCGGTCGCCTGCAGGTGTCCGCCAGCAATCTCGAAGGAGTCACCGGAGAGGAGGAGCTTGAGGTCGATTATGAGGGACCACCCATGACAATCGGCTTCAATGCACGCTATATTTCGGAAATGGCGAAGAATTTCGATGGCGACGTCATGCTGGTCGTCATGTCCCGCGACTCGTCGCCGGCCATCGTTCGGGATGCCGACGACAACCGGACGCTTTATGTCCTGATGCCGCTCAGGGTCTAGGCACGGCGACGGTGACAAGACCAACTGCTGTCAGGAGCGATCCCTTCATCAGACGTCTCAGGCTGCGGGATTTCCGCTCGTGGGAGCATCTCGACCTCGAGGCCGGCCCCCTTCCGGTGGTGCTGACCGGAGCCAACGGCTCGGGAAAGACCAATCTCCTGGAAGCGGCGTCCTTCCTGGCGCCGGGCCGTGGCCTTCTTGGCGCCAGGCTGGCCGACATACCGCGCCGCAACGGCCGGGGAACTTGGTCCGTCGTGGCCGACATCACCGCCGGCCGTGCAACCACGCGGGTGGGGACCGGCGCGCCCGCAGATGATGACACGAGAGGCCGGTTGGTCCGGATAGACGGTGAGAACTGCAAGGGCCAGGCGCCGCTTGCGGAAATCGTGTCGATGATGTGGCTGACCCCGTCCATGGACGGCCTGTTCCGCGAACCGGCACAGAACCGCCGCCGATTCTTCGACCGCATGGTGTGCGTCCATGATCCGCTGCATGCCCGCCGCATCGGCGCCTACGAACGCGCCATGCGCGAGCGTCTGCGCCTGTTGCGCGAGATGAGCCGCGACACCGCATGGCTTGCCGCACTCGAGGGCACCATGGCCGAGACCGGTGTTGCCGTCGCCGCTGCCAGACGCGAGTTCCGCGACTCCCTGGCGCCGGTCCTCGCTGCCGGCACCGCGCCCTTTCCCGGCGCTACCCTCGACCTTGCCGGCCTCGTCGAGACCTGGATCACCGACATGCCGGCCGTCGATGCCGAGGCCAGGTTCCGCGACCATCTCGTGGCGGCGCGGCGGCGCGACGCGGAACAGGGCATGACAGGTGAGGGACCTCATCGCACGGACCTCGTCGTGCACCACCTCGAAGCCGGCATGGAGGCATCCTTGTGCTCCACAGGCCAGCAGAAGGCCCTGGTCATCGCCATCCTGATGGCATCGGCACGCCTTGCGGGTGGCCGCCGCGCGCCCGTCCTGCTGCTCGATGACGTGGTCTCCCATCTCGACCGCAAGGCTCGTGAATCGCTCCTCGCGCTGATTCTCGATCTGGGACTGCAGGCATGGATGACGGGAACTGACCGGGACCATTTCGACGTCCTCGACCGCAAGGCCCTGTTCTTCCATGTCACGACCGGCCGTGCACGGCGCCTCGACGAGAGGGCTGCAGCATGAACGAAGAGTCGTTCACCTCCGACAGGCCGACACCCGACGAAGAGTACGGCGCCGATGCCATCAAGGTGTTGAAGGGGCTCGACGCGGTACGCAAGCGGCCAGGCATGTACATCGGTGATACCGATGACGGCACCGGTCTCCATCACATGGTCTTCGAGGTGGTCGACAACGCCATCGACGAGTCTCTCGCCGGACACTGCGACACGGTCTCGGTCACGCTCAATCCCGGTGGATCGATCACCATTGAAGACAACGGGCGCGGCATTCCCACCGACATCCATGCCGAGGAAGGTGTGTCCGCCGCCGAGGTCATCATGACCCGCCTGCATGCCGGCGGGAAGTTCGACCACAACAGCTACAAGGTTTCCGGCGGGCTGCACGGAGTGGGTGTGTCGGTGGTCAATGCCCTGTCCTCCCATCTCGAACTGATCATCTGGCGCGGCGGCGAGGAACATCTTCTCCTTTTCGCCGACGGTGTCGCCGAAGCCCCGCTGGCGGCTCGGGGACCCACCACGAAGACGGGAACCAGAGTCACGTTCACACCGTCACCCGTCACCTTCTCGAGAACCGAGTTCGACGTCGGGGTGCTGGAGAACAGACTGCGCGAACTGGCTTTCCTCAACCACGGCGTGCGCATCCGTCTCGAGGATCATCGCACCGTGGAACGGCACGCCCAGGAGTTCTTCTACGAGGGCGGGTTGAGGGCGTTCGTGACCTGGCTCGATCGCAACAAGGCAGGTCTTCACGGCGAAGTGATCTGCTTCAGCGACAACCGGGAGGACGTCATCGTCGAGGTCGCCATGCAGTGGACGGACGCCTACCACGAGAACACCCTGTGCTTCACGAACAACATTCCCCAGCGTGACGGCGGCACACATCTTGCAGGTTTCCGCAATGCGCTGACCCGCACAGTCCAGGCCTATGCCTCGGCCAACGGACTGTTCAAGCGCGATCGCGTGTCAATCTCCGGGGAGGACATGCGCGAAGGACTGACCGCCGTGGTCTCGTGCAAGATGCCCGACCCCAAGTTCGCTTCGCAGACCAAGGACAAGCTGGTTTCCTCCGAGGTGCATCCGGTCATCATGCAGATCGTCAACGATCGCCTCGGACAGTGGTTCGAGGAACACCCGGCGGATGCCCGCACGATCGTCTCCAAGTGCATCGAGGCCGCGGCAGCGCGCGAGGCGGCGCGCAAGGCCCGCGAACTCACCCGTCGCAAGACCGCCCTTGATATCGGCAATCTGCCGGGCAAGCTCGCCGACTGCCAGGAAAAGAACCCGGAGAATTCGGAACTCTTCATCGTCGAGGGCGATTCCGCAGGCGGGTCCGCCAAGCAGGCAAGGGACCGTTCCAATCAGGCTGTCCTGCCGCTCAGAGGCAAGATCCTCAACGTCGAGCGCGCACGCATCGACAAGATGCTGTCCTCTGACCAGGTCGCCATGCTGATCATGGCCCTGGGAGCCGGAATTGCCGAGGACTTCGACATCGAGAAGATCCGTTACCACAGGATCGTCATCATGACCGATGCCGACGTCGATGGCGCCCACATCCGAACTCTTCTCCTGACCTTCTTCTTCCGCCACATGGCCGGGATCATCGAAGCGGGTTACCTCTACATAGCGCAGCCACCGCTATTCAAGGTCAAGCGTGGCTCGAGCGAGGTGTATCTCAAGGACGAGCAGGCCTTCGACGACCATCTCCTGGGCATCGCCCGCGAGGAGTGCGTGTTTCACCACCACGACGGACGCCAGATTGGCTCGGCCGAACTTGACGAGATGGTAAGACAGGCACGGCGCGCCGCCCGGTTGCTGCAGCCCCTGGGACGGCATCTGCCGATCGCCATCGCCGAACGGGCAGCGATCGCCGGGCTCCTGTCGCCACGCCATCTGGCAGATGCCGATGAAGCGAGCCGCCGGGCCGCCATGGTGGCAGAGAGCCTGGGCGAGATGGATGGAGACGGCGCCTGGTGCGGCAAAACGGATGGCGAAGGCGGAGCAGTCTTCAGCCGAACCATTCGTGGTGTCGCCGAAACCCATCGCATCACCCCAAGCCTGGTGCGTTCCGAGGAAGCGATGGCGCTGGATGCCATGGCGCCCTCGCTCCAGGAACTCTATGCGCGGCCCGGTCTCCTCGAGCGCCGGGAGCGACGTCACCCTGTCCAGGGACCGGGAGACCTCGTCCGGCTGGTGCGTCAGCTGGCCCAGCGCGGCGCCTCGATCCAGCGCTACAAGGGCTTGGGTGAAATGAATCCCGACCAGCTGTGGGAAACCACCCTCGACCCCGATGCGCGGGCGCTCCTGAGAGTGACCGTGAAGGACGCCAACGAGGCGAACGATCTCTTCGAAACCCTCATGGGCAATGTCGTCGAGCCACGCCGCCTGTTCATCCAGTCCAATGCGCTGAAGGTGACCAACCTGGACGTATAGCCGGGCACCGCCTGATCCGAGATGAAGAAACGCACTCCCCTGCGCATGATCGCTCCCGTCCTGCGCTGGACCATCATCGCCACCATCTGGATCTCTCTTCTCACCGGAGCCCTTGTCGGCTGGTACGCCCTCGATCTTCCCGATCCCGACCGCCTCGTCAGTGATCGCACGCCTTCGGTGACCGTTCTTGATTCCAGCGACAGAATTCTCGCGACCTACGGCGATTTTCGCGGCGAGATCGTTCCCTTTGACCGTCTGCCGCCGGATCTCGTGGCAGCTGTCATCGCCACCGAGGATCGCCGCTTCTTCAGCCATGGCGGCATGGACATCTTCGGCGTTCTGCGCGCCCTCATCGTCAACCTGCGCGCCGGGGAGGTCGTCCAGGGCGGCAGCACCATCACCCAACAGGTCATCAAGAATGTCTTCCTGACACCGGAACGCTCCCTCAAGCGCAAGGTCCAGGAAGTGCTGCTCGCCTTCTGGCTGGAGCGGAAGTTCACCAAGCAGGAGATCCTCGCCATCTACCTCAACCGGGTCTATCTCGGTGCCGGCGCCTTTGGCATCGCCGCCGCTTCGCACCGCTACTTCGGCAAGAAGGCAGGAGATCTTTCCCTGGGTGAATCGGCCATGATCGCCGGTCTCCTGAAGGCCCCTTCGCGGGACAACCCCTTCAACAACCCTGGCCGGGCCATTGCCCGGACCACCACCGTTATCGACAGCATGGTGGATGCCGGTTTCATCGACCGCGAACGGGCCGGAAAGGCGAAGGCGACCCCCTTGATTCTTGCCATGGACAGCAACACCGGCGGGAATGCACGCTATGCCACCGACTGGGTGACGGCACGGGCGTCCGAGTACATCGGTGTGGCGACCCGCAACCTCATCATCTCGACGACCATCGACGCGACGCTCCAGGAGAAAGCAGGCAACGCGCTTGTCTCCGGGCTTGCCGAAGGCGGGCCTGCGACCGTCGCCGAAGGCGCCATCGTCTCCTTGGCCCCCGATGGCGCCGTACTCGCCATGGTCGGCGGCTCGGGATACAGCCACACGCAGTTCAATCGCGCCGTGCACGCCTACCGGCAACCGGGCTCGGCCTTCAAGCTTTTCGTTTATCTGGCAGCCCTTGAAGCCGGCTGGCATCCCGACACCGGCGTGGAGGACCGCCCGGTGACGATCAACGGCTGGAGTCCGGGGAATTTCCGCGACAGCTACGAGGGCGTGATGACGCTTGCCGATGCCTTCGCCGGCTCGGTCAACACGGTGGCGGCCGCCACGGCCTGGAAGGTCGGCATTCCGAACGTTATCGAGGTCGCGCATCGCCTCGGCATCGACCGTGAACTGCCGGAGGTCCCGAGTCTGGCGCTCGGAACGACGGAACTCAGTCTCCTCGAACTGACCGGCGCCTACGGCACCATGGCCAACCAGGGCCTGGCCTCCTGGCCCTGGGTGATCCGGGAGATCCGTACATCGTCAGGCGAGGCCCTCTACCGGCGGCACGATCTCGCCGCACCCCGCCTCATCGAACCGGTTGTTCACGCCGCGATGACGGCGATGCTCGGCAAGGTCATGGAAGACGGCACAGGCAGGGCGGCACAGATTGCCTGGCCGGCCGGGGGCAAGACCGGCACCAGCCAGGATTTCCGCGATGCCTGGTTCATCGGATTTACCCGTCAGTACGTGACAGGGGTATGGGTGGGGAACGACGACGGAAGTCCGACCGGCAGGGTCACCGGCGGTGGCCTGCCCGCCCGCATCTGGGCCGCCTACATGAACGAAGCCCTCGCAGGAGAGCCCTCCCTGAAGCTCGTCGATCATGCGCCGCCTCCCGCAACCGACGACTTCACGGATTTCTTCAGCGACCTTCTGGGCGAACTCACCGGCGACAGTCCCGACTCCCGCCAAAAGGGACCCGAGTGGTAGGGCGAGCCGTCCTTCAACGGCCTTGCTCGCCAGCGGTTGCGGCTCAAGTCTCTGCACCAGAGCATGAATGCCGCGATCGCCCAGGGACATGTCGACGCGAATCCTGCGCGGGAACTGAGACCGGCCTCAATCTGGCGGCGTTCGGGGCCTTCAAGCTCCAATTGTCGTGCTATACACTGCGTCGTCATGGGGATAGGCTCTTCGGATTATGCAAACGTCGGAAATCCTGTAACTATTTCACTGACTCCACCCCCATGAAAAGGGGTTGGTGAACGATCCGAACGCTTTCGATCGTCGACACACGGAGTAACCCGCGATGCTGAGCAAGCAGATGACAACCAACCTCGAGTTGCTCGCCGAGGGCTCTCTTGGGGCTGATGCGACCTGGCAGGAACACCGCGAATCGTACGACAGCCTGGGCGAGGCGTTTCCCGCGCTGCCGGAGGTTCGGCGGGAGGATGCCGAGTTCGGGGGCATCAAGGGCTTTCGCTACGTGCCGCCCGAGGCCGATGAGACGCGCGCCATCGTCTACTTCCATGGCGGTGGCTATTGCATCGGCTCCGAGAGGAGCCACGAGATGATCGTCACCAGGCTGGCCAGGATTGCCGGCTGTCCCCTCTGGTTTCCTCTCTACAGACTGGCGCCCGAACACCCCTTTCCCGTTCCGGTCGAAGACTGCATCGCGGCGTGGCAGGGATTCGCCGAGCTGGGAGCAGAGCCGGGCCGTGTCGCGTTTGCCGGCGATTCGGCCGGTGGCGGCCTGGTCTTCAGTGTTTCCCAGGCCGCCAGGGACCGGGGAATGGCCCTTCCGAAATGTTGCGTGGCTCTCTCGCCCTGGACAGACATGGAAGGAGCCGGCACGTGGCGTGCCGGCGACCCGGAGCGCGACGTCTTCCTGTCCCCGGCGGAACTCGAAATGCTGGTCGACGGCTTCCTGGCGGGTGCGGACCGGCGCGATCCGCTTGCCGCACCGATCTTTGGCAGTTTTGAGGGATTGCCGCCGTTCCTGATCCAGGCCAGCAAAAGCGAACTCCTCTACGACGACGCGGTGCGCCTCGCCGAGGCGCTCGAGCGCGCCAACAACCTTCCATTGCTTGAGCTTGCCGAGGAGGGGACACCCCATGTCTGGCACCACATGGTACCCGATGTGCCGGAGGCAGTGAGGGCTCTTGGCAATGCCGGGGCTTACGTGCGGCACCTCACAAGCGGTGGCTGAACCGGGAAAAGGGGATCGGAAGGTGCGCACGCCATCAATGGCCTTCGACTGGAGTATCAGCGATCGGGGATCACCCCGCAGACCAGGTCCATGGCATCGTAAGGGATGAGATGCGTCGCGCGGACGACACGAATCGCGGACCAAGTGCTGAAGACAGTTTCAGGCCAGAATCCCGCGCTCTGCTGAATGGGCCAGACCACCCCTTTCTGCTTGCCGTGACCGAACTGAACAAACACGGGCATTATCGGACATTCTGTCAGGGCTTGCTGCCGACGACCGTGAGCCAGGCGGGATCGCCGTCCTCCCGAACGATCCAGAAGTCATCGCTCACGCGCTCGCCGTATGAGCCAGGAACCTCCACGCCAAGATGCCGGTAGAAGTCCGTCTCCCCGGGTTGCCCTCCATAGTACATGAGGACGGCCGTGCCGCCGGGCTTGAGAAGCCACTGGACCTTCCTTGACACAAGTTCGGGCTTGCCGATGTAGGAAGGCACGCCGAAGAGAGCCACGACCAGATCGAACGTCTGCCCCGGCTTCGGCCAATAGTCCTCGAACGCCGTGCGGATCAGACAGCCGCGAAACTCGGGATGCTTGTCGGCGAAGACACCCAGCATCCCCCGGCTGGGATCGATGCCGACATAGTGCGCCGGATCGACATGCGCGAACCGGAAATCGACGAGAGTCCCGGTGCCGCAACCGATGTCGAGAATGTCGGTGTCGGGCTCGATCTCCAGTGATTCGTAAATCCGCCTACTCCGCTCGACATCGGGCTTCCTCCTGTGGACACCGAGATCGTAAGCGTCGGCAACGGCCGCATAGGGATCGAAAGAAGGCTCGTGAATGGCCCGGTTGATGAGGATGTGGTGGAGGTCCGCCCCCATCGTCCAGTACTTGTAACCGTTCGCGGTGAAGCGACGATACCAGTAGCCTTTGAAGAACTCCTCGATGCGCTCCACGGCCCTCATCTTCCTGAGAGCCTCGACGAACTGATCCTCTGTGCGCCATGCCCTCTTGAGGGTGTAGGAGTGCGGTGCGTCAGGCATCGTCCTGGCAAACCGGTAAGGGTGTTTCTCCAGAAGCTCGGTCAGTTCCACACAGGTATCGAAGACCCATTCGCTCCAATCCGGAGCGGTCTCAATCGGACGAAATCTCTCGTTGTCGAGAGTCATGTCCTTGCCCCTTGTGAATGTCGATCAATGATAGTCGTTCAACTCTGTTTCATGCGATCGGCGGCGTAAACACAGCGCAACACCATATCCTCGCCGTCGATGGGAGGTGTTCTGTTTCCTCACTTTCACAATGATGCCGGAATAGCCGGTCGCGGTCCTCACCAGCCGCAGGACGTTCTTGCCTCTTTGTTCTTCGCGGATGGTCTTCATCACATGTTCCCGCTCCTACCGGATCGTCGCGGCTCGCCGTTGAATGTGCCCAGGCTTGCCACAAGCTCGGTGTGTACGGCGATCTTCGGCAAGCTGCCAACATGGCGAGAAATCGGCCGTCACTTCACGCCTGATCATGAAGGTCGAGACGTACGGGTGTCTATCGGAGCCGGCGTCCGGGCGAGCGTGGCGGCAATCCGCAATGCATGACCAACCAGGACTGAGTCGGCGTCATTCTCCGCTGCAACATGGATTCTCCATATCATCCCGGCGGGCCGTCCGTTTCCACCACCCACGGAACGCGGTGTTTGTCGATGGTCTCGCCGACGAGATGCGGCAATTCCGACTTTCTCGACCGCTCGATGCGCGAAAGTCGGAATCCTGCCTTGGATTGTCAGGATGATCCTGCATGCGCGCACCGTCATGTCGCAAATGCAGGACGTTGACTCGGGAAGGAAAGAGCACGGGACCGGCTGGTTGGTCAGTCTCCGGCGAGACCGAGAACGTCTTCCATGCCGTAGAGTCCCGCAGGGCGCTTGTGGAGCCACCGGGCGGCCGTGATGGCGCCACGCACGAAGATGACCCTGTCGCTGGCACGGTGGCCGATCTCGATGCGCTCGCCGGGGGCGAGAAACATCACCTGGTGTTCGCCGACGACGTCGCCGCCTCTCATGGCGGCCATGCCGATGGCGCCGCGCCGGCGCGCTCCGGTGATTCCGTCCCGTCCCCGGTCGGCGACCTCGTCGAGGATGACACCGCGTCCCTTCGCGGCGGCCTCGGCCAGCATCAGTGCCGTTCCCGAGGGCGCGTCCACCTTGTGGCGATGATGGGTCTCGACCACTTCGATGTCGAACTCCTCGTCGAGTGCCGCGGCAACCTTCCGGGTGATGCCGAGGAGAAGGTTGACCCCCAGGCTCATGTTTCCGGCGCTGACGATCGCGGCCGTGCGGGAGGCTTCGGCGATCTGCGCACGCGCGGAAGCATCGAGACCGGTGGTTCCCGCCACGAGGCCCTTGCCCGTGGCCGCCGCCACGCGAGCATTGGCGATGGTGGCTGCGGGCGATGAAAAGTCGATGACGACATCGCAGGACGAAAACAGCGCTTCGGCGCTGTCGACGACGGTGACGCCGAGGGTGCCGGTTCCAGCGACCTCACCGACATCCCGGCCAACGGCGTCGCTTGACGGGTGCTCACTGGCTGATGTTACCGCGATGTCGTCGCGTTCGCTGATCATCTGCACGAGCATTCTGCCCATGCGTCCCGATGAGCCCGAGATTCCTGCGTGCACGGTCATGGCCGCCTCCTGGTTCCGTCAGTCGGTCAGATTCTGCCAGAACTCCCTGACGCGCGAGAAAAATCCTTCCGTTTCCGGGTTGTGCCCGCCCGAATGACTGACCTCGTCGAACTCCCTCAGCAACTCCTTCTGCCGTGAGGTCAGGTTGACGGGGGTCTCGACCACGGTTTCGATGATCATGTCGCCACGCAGGGAACCGCGCACTTCCTTCATGCCCTTGCCGCGCAGGCGGAACTGGCGGCCGGTCTGGGTTCCGGGGGGAATTGCGATCCTCGCACGCGTGCCCTCTATGGTCGGAATGTCCACGTCCCTGCCCAGGGCAGCAGAGGTGATGGAAATCGGCACGCGGCAGTAGACCGTGCTTCCCTCGCGCTGGAAGAAGGGGTGCGGCTCAATGGAGACAATGATGTAGAGATCACCCGAGGGACCGCTACGCACCCCAGCCTCTCCCTTGCCCGAGAGGCGGATGCGCATGCCGTCCTCGATACCCGGGGGAATCGTGACGCTGAGGGTGGTTTCCCTGTGCACACGGCCCGAACCCGAACACGACGTGCAGGGATGGCTGATGACCCTGCCGGCTCCGCCACAGGCCGGACACGTTCTTTCAATCGAGAAGAAGCCCTGCTGGGTGCGCACCTTGCCGTAGCCCGAACACGTGCTGCAGGAGGTGGTCGCGTCGGGATCCTGCGCACCGCTGCCGCCGCAGGCCTCGCAGGACACGCTGGTCGGTACGCGAATGTCGGCCTTCTTCCCGGAAAACGCCTCCTCGAGAGTAATCTCCATGTCATGGCGGAGATCCGCGCCCTGCATGCCACCGCCGCGGCGGCGCCGGCCACCGCCGCCAAAGTTACCGAAGAGGTCGTCGAAGACGTCCGCGAAGCTGCTGGCGAAGTCATGAGCCTGGCCGGCCCCCATGGAGCCGTCGAACGCCGCATGCCCGAACCGGTCATAGGCGGCACGTTTCTGCGTGTCCTTGAGAACCTCGTAGGCTTCGTTGACCTGCCTGAACCTGACCTCCGCGTCGGCATCGCCGGCGTTGCGGTCGGGGTGATACTTCATCGCAAGCTTGCGATACGCCTTCTTGATGGTGCCCTCATCGGCGTCACGACCGACGCCGAGCACATCGTAGAAGTCCTGCTCAGCCATGACCCTGGCTCGTCCTTGGACGGTCAGGCGGTGCCGCTCTTCCTGTCGTCGTCAACTTCCTCGAAGTCGGCATCAACGACACCGTCATCGCCGTCTCCGCCGCCGTCGGGCGTTTCCTGCTGGTTCCGGTAGATTGCCTCTCCGAGTTTCATGGCCGCCTGGGTCAGGGCCTGGGTGGCGGACTGGATTGCGTCGACATCTTCGCCATCACGTGCCTCGCGGACATCCGAGATAGCCGCCTCGATGGTTGACCGGACTTCAGGTTCCACCTTGTCGCCATGTTCGCCGAGTTGCTGTTCGGTGGAATGGACGAGCGCATCGGCGGCATTCCTTGCCTCGACGAGGGCGCGTTTCCTGCTGTCTTCCTCGGCATGGCTCTCCGCATCCTTCACCATCGAGTCGATTTCGTCATCGCTCAGCCCGCCGGAGGCCTGGATGCGGATCTGCTGCTCCTTGCTGGTTGCCTTGTCCTTGGCCGACACGTTGACGATGCCGTTGGCATCGATGTCGAACGTGACCTCGATCTGCGGAATGCCGCGGGGCGCCGGGGCAATGCCGACGAGATCGAACTGCCCGAGCAGCTTGTTGTCGGCCGCCATCTCCCGTTCGCCCTGGGATACTCTGATGGTGACTGCCGTCTGGTTGTCGTCAGCCGTCGAGAAAACCTGGCTCTTGCGCGTCGGTATTGTCGTGTTGCGATCGATCAGGCGGGTGAAGACGCCACCAAGTGTCTCGATTCCGAGGGAAAGCGGCGTGACATCGAGGAGCAGGACGTCCTTGACGTCGCCCTGCAGGATTCCGCCCTGGATGGCCGCTCCGATGGCCACCACCTCATCGGGATTGACCCCCTTGTGTGGTTCCCTGCCGAAGAACTGCTGCACTTTCTGCTGCACCTTGGGCATGCGCGTCATGCCGCCCACCAGCACCACCTCGTCGACTTCTCCGGCCGAATACCCGGCATCCTTGAGTGCCTTCTTGCAGGGGACCAGCGTGCTTTCGATGAGATCATCGACCAGGGCCTCGAGCTTGGCCCGGGTCAGCTTGATCGTCAGGTGCTTCGGTCCCGACTGGTCAGCCGTGATGAAGGGAAGGTTGATCTCCGTCTGCACGGCGCTCGACAGTTCGATCTTCGCCTTCTCGGCTGCCTCCTTGAGGCGCTGCAGGGCCAGCTTGTCGGCTCTCAGATCGATGCCGTTTTCCTTCTGGAACTCCTCTGCAAGGTAGTCGAGAATCCGCTTGTCGAAATCCTCACCACCGAGGAAGGTGTTGCCGTTGGTCGACTTGACCTCGAAGACGCCGTCGCCAATCTCGAGTACCGACACATCGAAGGTGCCGCCCCCGAGGTCGTAGACGACGATGGTGCCGGAATCCTTCTTGTCGAGGCCATAGGCCAGCGCCGCTGCGGTGGGTTCGTTGATGATGCGCAGAACCTCCAGCCCGGCAATCTTCCCTGCATCCTTGGTGGCCTGGCGCTGGCTGTCGTTGAAGTAGGCGGGAACGGTGATGATCGCCTGAGTCACGGGCTGTCCGAGATGGGCCTCGGCGGTCTCCTTCATCTTCTGGAGGACGAAGGCGCTGATCTGGCTGGGACTGTAGTTCTCTCCCCTGGCGGCAACCCAGGCATCTCCGTTGTCCGCCTTGACGATCCTGTAGGGGACGAGTTCCATGTCCTTGCGGGTCATCGGATCATCGATTCGCCGGCCGATGAGGCGCTTGATGGCGAACAGGGTGGCTTCGGGGTTGGTCACGGCCTGGCGCTTGGCCGACTGGCCGATCAGCCGCTCACCGCTGTCGCTGAAGGCGACCATGGACGGCGTGGTACGCACGCCCTCCGCGTTCTCGATCACGCGTGCACTGGACCCGTCCATGACGGCCACACACGAATTGGTGGTTCCAAGATCGATACCGATGACTTTGCTCATAACATCAACTCCTCAGGTGTTCCGGCGGGTCGGTGTCGAAGCCCGGATCCCGGCACTCCGCAATGACCCCCTTGTCCTCATGTCTCTGTAGTTGGTTGAGATATAGGTCTCGCTGGCCCGCCCGCAAGACACGAACTCCGTTCCTCATGGAAGTGGGCCGCACCTTCACGACTGATCGTCCGCCGGCGCCTTCGCCACGCCCACCATGGCCGGTCGAAGCAGGCGGTCGTGAATCGTGTAACCGACCCGCATGACCTGCATGACGTGCCCTGCCGCGACATCGGCGCTCTCCACCTCGAACATCGCCTGATGAAGATTGGGATCAAAGGGAGCACCCATGGCCTCGACCGGACGAATCCCGTGTCGTTCGAGAATGCTGGCGAATTCCTTGAGGGTCATCTCGACACCCTCGATGAGTCCCTTGCTCCCGTCATCCGCCCGCACCTCGTCCGTGACGTACTCCAGGGCCCGCGCAAGGTTGTCGGCCACCGCCAGCACATCACCGGAGAACTGCCGGGTAGCGAACTTCCTGGCATCCTCGACATCCTTCGATGACCGCTTCCTGATGTTCTCCGTCTCGGCCGCCGCGCGCAGCAGGCGGTCCTTCAGATCCGCCACCTCCTCCTCAAGCTCGGCGATCCGTGTTTCCCGGTCATCGTCTTCCGCATCGACGGCGGCCTCTTCTGCCTCCGCCGACCCAGCATCAACGTCTTCATCGCATTCTGCACACTGTTCGGTCTGGGTTTCGGGCGTGGTTGTCATGTGTCCTTCCTGTTCAGGTGTCGGAGCGGTCGTCAACTCAGCAGGCGGCCGACGACCCGTGCCGTGTAGTCCACCATGGGAATGATCCTGGCGTAGTTCATGCGGGTCGGCCCGATGACGCCGAGGGTGCCGATGAAGCGTCGCGTCTCATCGGTGACCGGAGCCACGATGGTTGCGCAGCCCGACAGGCGGAAGAGGTCGTTGTCGGCGCCAATGAAGATGCTGACTCCATCAGCGTCCTGGGTGAGGTCGATGAGCTGCATCATGTGCCTCGCCTGGTCGAGCTTGTCGAGCAGGTCGCGGATGCGTTCGAGGTCATCCATGGCCTTGATATCGTCGAGCAGGTTGGCCTGTCCCCGGACGATCAGCATGGCGCGGTCATCGTCGGCCCGGTCTCCCGTCCACGTCGCGATACCGGCTTCCACCACCCGCCTTGACAGGGTGTCGAGTTCCGCTTCGTGGAGATTGAGTTCACGGGTGATCTCGTCCACCGCCTCGGCAAAGGTCCTTCCAGCGAGCCGCGCCGAGAGATAGTTGCCGGCACGCATCAGGGTCGACGGCGTGACGCCTGAGGGAAGCTGGATGATGCGATTCTCCACCATGCCGTTTTCGTGAACGACTATGACGAGGGCCCGGTCGGCGGACAGGGACACGAACTCGATGTGGCGGTAGGGCGTGTCCATCTTCGGCGCCACGACAACGCCGGCATGGCGCGTGAGATCCGAAAGAAGATTGGTCGCTGCCTCGAGAACTTCCTCGTGGTTGCGGCCCGCTTCCTGACACGCCGCAACGATTGCCGCGCGATCGTCTCCGGAGGGATCCCCGACCTCCAGGAGAGCCTCAACAAAGAGCCTGAGCCCGAGATCTGTGGGCTGGCGTCCGGCGCTCGTGTGGGGAGCGGCGATGAGGCCGGCATCCTCGAGGTCCGACATGATGTTGCGCACGGACGTGGCCGACAACGTGCTCGGGAACTTGCGGGCGATCGAACGCGAGCCAACAGGCTCTCCCGTGCGGACAAACTCGTCCACCAGAATGCTGAGGATCTTGCGTGACCGGCTGTCGAGTTCCTGAATCACATGGTCCGCCGAGGGTGAAAACTGTCGCTGCCGCCATGGACGGCCGGGATGGAAGACAATCCGCCGCAGTCCATGTAGGAACTGATGTCCCTGAATTCAATGGCAATTATATCCTTGACTGAATGGCGATGTTACGGGATGATGCGCGTGTGGTTTGGGGTCGCCTGCCCCGCCCCACCAAACGGCCAATGGAGGGCCGACCGCGCATGGCGGACGATACCGAATACCGACAGATTGTCTATCGGCTGCTTCCCGGATCCCGGGAGAAGGCACGCAGGCTGGCTGCCCTCGCGGGCGCCTGCCGCTTCGTCTGGAACGCCATGCTCGACCAGCAGGAGCAGCTTGTCGCAGCGGCGAGACTGGCGGGGGCGGAACGGCTGCCTGGCGTATCGTTCTTCACGCTCGGCAAGGCCTTCATCCAGCTTCGACGCGTCACGCCGTGGCTGCAGGAGATGCCGTGCGCGCCTGTGCGTTATGCGCTCAAGTACCAGGCGGATGCATGGCAGCAATACTTCAGGGGAGAGGGTGGCCGCCCGAAGTTCAAGCGGCGCGGGAATGACAGCGTGACGCTCCCGGACAACATTCGCATCCGTGACGGCAAGCTCCACGTCCCGAAGATCGGGCCGATGACGCTGCGCCGTCGGGGAGGGAATCCCTATCCCGAGGGCGAGCCGGTCAAGGTCGTCATCAGGCAGGTCGACGGCAAGTGGCATGCGACCGTCTGCTACAAGGTGGCGGCTGTCGAGCGGCCCGACGATGGCACGGTGACCGGCATCGACATGAATGCGGGCCAGGTGGCCACCAGCGATGGCGAGATCATGCCGGCGCCGCACGTGGGCCGCCTTGAAGCGCGATGCAAGCGGTTGCAACGCAGGATGTCGCGCCAGAAGAAGGGCAGCAGGCGGCGTGAGCGCACCCGCCGCCGCCATGCCCGGACGCTGCGCAGGATGGCCATGAAGCGGCGCAACTGGCAGCATCATGTGTCTCGCAAGCTGGCGGGGGGAACGGTGGTTGTGGAAGACCTCAACACCCGGGGCATGACCCGGAGTGCGAAAGGAACCGTCGAGGAACCGGGCACCAGCGTGCGTCAGAAGGCGGGCCTCAATCGCACCATCCTCGCCACCGGCTGGAGCGGCCTGCGGGCGATGCTCGCCTACAAGGCTCCCCGCCTCATCGCGGTGAACGCGGCGCAGACCAGCCAGACGTGCGGGGAGTGCGGCACGGTGGACGCCGCCTCGCGTCCGTCGCAAGCGACATTCAAATGCGTGGCGTGTGGCCATGCGGACCATGCGGACCTGAACGCGGCCCGCAACATCAGGCGTCGGGGACTGGCGCATCTGCACGGGGAAGGAGCGTTGCCGTCAGGCACTCCGATGATCCGTGAAACGGATCGGAGGCTGGCAGCGTGAGCCGTTCAGGCAACGATACAAGTCCCAATTCAACGTGTTCCGAGCCCCGGACACACTTCCCAAGATCGACCGCAGAGTCTAGTTTGCCGGTCCACAGCACCATCCTGGCATGCCATGACCCGACCATCCGGCCGCGCCGCCGATGAGCTGCGCACGATTGAACTTCACACTGGTGCCGCGCGACACGCGGAGGGTTCCTGCATGGTGCGTTTCGGCCATACCCGGGTGCTGTGCACAGCCTCTCTCGAAGGCCGTGTTCCGGTGTGGATGAGAGGACAGGGGCGGGGCTGGGTCACCGCGGAGTACGGCATGCTGCCGCGCTCGACCCACTCTCGCACCATGCGCGAGGCGTCGCGCGGCCGACAGTCCGGCCGTACCCTCGAGATCCAGCGCCTCATCGGCCGCAGTCTGAGGGCGGTGATCGATCCCGCCAAGCTCGGCGAACGCCAGTTCATCGTTGACTGCGACGTCATCGAGGCCGATGGCGGCACCCGCACGGCGGCCATTACCGGAGCGTACGTGGCGCTCCGCCAGGCCATCGATGCCGTCCTTCCCGGCCACGAGCAGGATGCCCGGCCGGTAACAGGCATGGTGGCGGCGGTCTCCTGTGGAATCGTTGCAGGCACCCCGGTTCTCGATCTCGATTACGAAGAGGATTCCACCGCCGAGGCTGACGCCAACTTCGTGATGACAGACACGGGCACCATCATCGAGATTCAGACGACAGCCGAGAAGAAGGCCTTCACACGCGACCAGTTCAACCAGTTGTTCGATCTTGCCCGGGACGGCATCGACCACATCGTCGGACTGCAGCGCTCGGCGCTGGGAATGGAGTGATGGTACTGCCACCACATCTCGTCATTGCCAGCCACAATGACGGCAAGGTGGCGGAGATCGCCGATCTCCTGCATGGCCTCGATGTCCGCGTCACGGGTGCAGGCGAGCTCGGACTTGCCGTCCCGGAGGAGACCGGAGAGACCTTTGCGGCCAATGCGCTGCTGAAGGCCACAAGCGCGACACAGGCCACAGGTCTGCCGGCACTGGCCGACGATTCCGGCCTTGCTGTCGCCGCTCTTGATGGTGCGCCGGGAATCCACTCCGCCCGCTGGGCGGGAGAGACCCGCGACTTTGGCGCCGCCATGGCCCGCCTCGAGCGCGCCCTTGCCGGCGTGCCGGCACCCGATGCCGCCTTCCATTGTGTCCTCGCCCTCGCCTGGCCGGACGGAACGAGCCGGACTTTCTCCGGCGTGGTCGAGGGGACGCTCACGTTTCCACCGAGGGGAACGAACGGATTCGGCTATGATCCCGTCTTCATGCCCGCCGGGGATGTCCTGACCTATGGTGAGATGTCGATGACCGGAAAGATGGCCACCAATCATCGCGCCCGGGCCTTCCATGCGCTCATGGTAGCGCTGGCGCGATGACCGCCCCGGGATTCGGGGTCTATGTTCACTGGCCCTTCTGTCAGTCGAAGTGTCCCTACTGCGACTTCAACAGCCACGTCCGCACGGAAATCGACGAGGCGTCATGGCGTCATGCCCTTACCCGTGAGGTTGCCTTCATGGCCTCCCTTGCGCCTCGGCGCGAGGTCACGAGCATCTTCTTTGGCGGCGGAACACCTTCATTGATGGCGCCGGCTACGGTCGAGTCAATCCTCTGCGCAATCGCTGGTCACTGGACTGTCGGGCCGGATGTGGAGGTGACACTCGAGGCGAACCCGGGATCATCCGAGGCGCGCCGCTTCGCCTGCTACCGCAGCGCCGGCATCAACCGTCTCTCGATCGGTGTCCAGGCCCTCGACGACCCTGCCTTGCGGGCACTCGGCCGGCGCCATGATGTCGGCGATGCCCGTGCCGCCATCGCGGCCGGACGGCGGATCTTCGAACGCCTCTCCTTCGATCTCATCTATGGCCGCAGTGGCCAGACCATTGCCGCCTGGCGCGATGAACTGGCAGAGGCGCTCACCCTGGGCGCTGATCACCTGTCGCTCTACCAGCTCACCATTGAGCCCGGCACCCGGTTTGCGACACTGGCAGGGCGCGGTGACCTCATCCTCCCGCCTGCCGATGCGCGGGCCGACATGCGCGACATCACTCAGGACCTCACCTCCAGGGCGGACCTGCCGGCCTACGAGATTTCCAACCACGCGCGGCCGGGAGAAGAATGCCGGCACAATCTCGTCTACTGGCGCTCAGGTGAGTGGGTCGGTGTCGGCCCCGGTGCCTGCGGCCGCATCGACGCCGCACCCGGGGTCAGCATCGAGCGGCGCCAGCAACGGCGCCCGGAGACCTGGCTCTCCTGCGTCCACAAGCACGGTCATGCGGTCTGTGAGGAAGAGACGGTAAAGGGCACAGAGCGCCTGCGGGAAGTGCTCATGATGGGACTGCGCCTCACCTCAGGCCTCGATGGCGATGACCTCGCCCGCGCTGCCGGCCCGGACTGGTCCGACCGTCTCGATGCGTCGGCCCTTCGCATCCTCATCGATGCCGGCTTCCTCCGCTGCCGCAACAACGGTCTCGCCGCGACGCCCGTCGGTCGCAATGTCCTCAATGCCGTCCTGGAAAGGCTGCTGTAGGTTCCGGCAGGAAGGTCAGGAGCCAGGATCCGCCGGCGGAGCGAAGGCGGCGGGGGCTGGATCCTCGATGACAGGGCCGGCCGGAGTGATGCGCATGACGGCAAGCTGTCTCTCTGTGCGACCGTCGCCAAGGAAACGGAAGAGCCCGTCAATCCCGCCGAAACCCCGCCAGTCGGTGATCTGGCGTTGCCACGGGTCCGAGATGACGGCGGAAACCAGCGCCATGGCGTCGTAGACAGGTGTGACCGAATCACCCGGATCGTAACCGAAGGTGTCACGGAAGCGGCTCAGCATTGCGCTGCGTCCGGCATCAGGCGGCACGGCGAACCATGCGCCGTTCATGACCGGTTCGCGAAACAGCACCTGATCATCGAGGGTACCGAGCCCGAACAGCTGGACATCGCCGGCGCGAAAGTCGTGATGGCCCATCCAGGCCGCAGTTCTCTGCAGGAGAGGAACAGAACCGGGAAGGAACACGGCATCGAAGGCACGCAGGTCTTCGGAATTGAGCAGCCTCTCGATCGCCACTTCGGCGGCGAGCCCCCCCTGATGCTGCAACGTGGCGACGGCGCGTTCCATGTCACCAGGGAAAACGGGGGTGCCGGCCAGAGCGGCCACAGCGGCATCGACGTCATTGCCTGCGGGGTCATGAAACACCTCGGCGGTAACAAATCCGCCTGCTGCAGCAGCCGCCTCGCGCAGGAGTCCGGCCATGCGCTCGCCGAAGGGAGATCGCGGCGCCAGCAGGGCAAAGCGCAGGTTGCCGGTCGCCACGGCATGGTTGACAAGGCGCCTTACCTGTTGGTCCGGAGAGTGACCCATCACCAGGACGCCGGCACCGGCAGGGTCGGATGAAAGGGCAAAGACGTGCCGATCCGGTCCGGCGAGTGTCGCTGCGGCCTCTTCGACGGACCGGGCAAGCAACGGCCCGATCACCGCATCGACACCGGCAGCGGCGACCTGCTGTGCGGCGGCTGCCGCGCCGTGGGCAGTATCCGCGATGACGAGCTCGATGTCGTCGCGGCCGATGTCGAAGAGCGCCAGGGTAGCGGCATCAAGAAGGCCGCGGCCCAGTCCGCCGTGCTCCCCGGAAAGCGGCGCCAGGAATCCGACCTTGTGGCCGGTCGTTGCCGAATCGGTGGCGGTGCTGGCCTCATCCGGTTCGGCAACCGGTCCCGATTCCTCCACGACGATCTCGGTTTCGCTGACAACGGCGGTCTTCTTCGGCACGGTCTGGCAGGCTGCCAGAATCAGTGCGACGAGAATGAACAACGTTCGTGTCATCACGAGCGATCATGCGCCGCGACGACGGCAAGGTCCACCCGACCTTGAACACAAAGGCATGATGCGCGCATTATGGGTCCATCCATCCATCAGAGGCGTCATGCCCGCCCTTCTCCCTCTCCTCATCATCGCTCCGCTGCTTGGAGGATGTGTCGGTCTCGCCGTGGGAGCCGTGGCCACGAGCGGCGTGTCGATTGTCGAGGAACGCAGTCTTGGCGAGCAGGTCGATGACCTGACGATCACCTTCGACATTTCTCAGCGTTTCACACGGTTCAACGAGACCAACGAGGACGCGCTCTCCGGCGTCTCCCTCGATGTGACCGAAGGACGCGTCCTGCTCACCGGGAACGTCGCCGAGGCACACCTGCGTATCGAGGCCGTGCGACTCGCCTGGCAGGCGGAGGGGGTTGTCGAGGTCAGAAACGAGATCGATGTCGACCCGGCCAATGCCGGAGGCTGGTCCCTCGAGGATATCGCCATCTCCAACGAACTGCGCGCCCTGATGCTGTTCGATTCCGATGTCTCCAAGATCAACTTCAACGTGGAGACCGTCGATCGCGTGGTCTACGTCACGGGAATCGCCCGGGATGATGCGGAACTCGAACGCGTGCTCAACCATGCGCGCACGATATCCGGTGTCGAGGAAGTGGTGAGCTACGTCCGCGTCCTGGACGGCTGAGCCTCGCTTCCATGCCGCTTGGCGTTGCCTTCCAGATGGATCCGGTCGAATCCGTCGACATCGATGCGGACACCACCTTCGTTCTCGCTCTTGAGGCCCAGGAACGCGGCCACGAGTTGTGGGTCTACCAGCCCGACGACCTGGTGTTTCGCGACGGCGCCGTTCTTGCCCGTTGCCGGCCCATGGCCCTGAGGCGCAGGAAGGGAGACCACGTCAGTCTCGACGAGCCACGCTGGCTGGATCTGTCGACGGTCGACGTGGTGCTCATGCGCCAGGATCCGCCGTTCGACATGGCCTACATTACCGCCACCCACCTTCTCGAAAAGCTCCTCCCCTCGACCCTGGTTGTCAACGACCCGGCCGGGGTGAGGAATGCCCCCGAGAAACTCTTCGCAACGGAGTTTCCGGGCATCATGCCACCGACTCTGATCACCCGTTCCCTGGAGGCCCTCAGGACGTTTCGCGACGAGCATCACGACATTATCGTCAAGCCGCTCTACGGCAACGGTGGCGCCGGCGTCTTCCACATTCCCCCCGGAGACGAGAACCTTGCCTCCCTCCACGAGATGTTCGTCAGCGTCTCGCGGGAGCCGTTGATGGCCCAGGCCTATCTTCCGGAGGTCCGTCAGGGGGACAGGCGGATCATTCTCATCGATGGTGAGGCGGCCGGTGTCATCAATCGCGTGCCACCGGCGGGCGAGGCGCGCTCCAACATGCATGTCGGGGGCCGGCCCGAGCGTGCGGCAATGACCCCCCGCGACCACGAGATCTGCCGTATCATCGGACCGGAACTGGTGCGCCGCGGCATGATTCTCGTCGGCATCGACGTGATCGGTGACTGGTTGACAGAAATCAATGTGACCTCACCCACGGGAATCCAGGAAATCAACCGTTTCGACGGCAGCCGGCTGGAATCCAGGGTCTGGGACGCGATCGAGAAACGTTGTGCGGACCGGCGGCCCTGATACGGGAGGTCAGCCGCGCAGTGCGTCGATGGCATCGAGGCCGACGATGCGCCCGCTGAATTCCGCCATGGCGTCGACGAGACATCCCCACAGATAGACCGCCGAGGCGCTGTCGAAGATCAGGTCATAGGCAGGCGCCGCACCCCGGTCGTTGCGCAGTACAATGACATTCATGCGTGCCACGCTGGTCTGCGCGATGGCATGATCTGCAAAGCGGTGTCCCCGCAGATCGACACCACATATCTTCGCCATCATGTCCGCGCTCTCGCTTCCGGTGACGACAAGCCGCGCACTGGCATCGGCGCGCGGGACCGGGAAGCAGACGGCATCGTCCATGGACCAGGCCTCTGCGAGACGATCGATCAGTGTCGCCTCATCGTCATCGGCGAGCAGCAGGAGTTCACCCGCGGAAAGCCGACAGGCCAGGGTGCCGTCCTCCTGTCTTTGAGCCTGGTTGGGTTCGGGCAGGGTCACCCCCTGATCCCGGATCCAGTCCGCCATACCCCAGCCCTTGTATCCGGCCCGCGGCAATGCCGTCAGATCGGCAATGGCGAGACGAGCGGCAGCGGCGGTCTCGCCCGACACATCGCCGTAGTGTGCCGGCGCGCCAAAGCCGTTGACAGCGCGCCAGTGGGCGCCTGCCTCGCGACAGGTCCGGTAGAGATGGGACCGGCGCTGGAGCTTCTCCGGCTGTGTCATCAGCCTTTCGGCGGTGCTCATGGAACTGCGTTCCCTGATTCCTGACGGGCGTTCTCCGGGTCGAAGAAGGGCAACGGAACGACCCGGCAATCAACGAGCGTATCGGGCATGATTTTCACCCGGCGCCCCTCGATGCGCCCGGAGTCGATCCTCACCTGGAAGGTGCTGCCCGGTTCTGCCTGATCAGGCGCCACGTAGGCGAGGCCGATGACCTTGTCGAGAGTCGGCGAGTAGCTGCAGGACGTCACCCTGCCGGTGATGTCCCCGTCGCGGATCACCAGATGGCACTCCCGGGGGATGCCGCCGTCGCGATTTCGGGATTCGATCTCGAATCCCACCAGCTTGCGCTGGACATTGTCGCGCTGGATATCGATGGACCGCTTGCCGATGAAGAAGGGACGTTTCTTGGCCACGGCCCAGTCCATGTCCGCTTCCAGGGGATTGGTGAGGCCGTCGGTGTCCTGGCTGACGATGATGTGACCCTTCTCGAGACGCAAGAGTCTCTGGCACTCCACGCCGAAGGGCCTGATGTCGTGATCCCTGCCCGCTTCCATCAGGGCATCCCACAGGGCTTCGCCCGAGTGTGCCGGACAATGGATCTCGTACCCGAGCTCGCCGACGAAACCGACCCTGAGGAGACGGCAGGGGATGCCGGCGACGTTCGCCTGCCTGACGGCCATGTAGGGGAAGGATTCGGCATCGAGTTTCTCGTCGGTGAGGCGGGTGAGCACGGCACGCGACCGTGGCCCGGCGATGTTGACGCCGCTGAGGGCACCCGTGACATTGGTGATGTCGACCCTGAGACGCCACTGCGCGTTCCAGAACAGCATCTCCTGGTAGACACCATCGACACCGGACGTGGTGGCCGTGACGTAGTAGTGGTTCTCATGCAACCTGCAGGCGACTCCGTCGTCGGTGATGACACCGGTCATGTCGGTCATCAGCGTGTAGCGGGCGCGCCCCACCAGCTGCTTCCTGTAGGCCCAGGTGTACATGCGTTCCATCATGTCCGCGGCATCGGGGCCGCGAATCTCGAGCCCGCCCAGGGTCGACACGTCGATCAGACCGACCTTCCCCCGGACATGACGCGATTCGGTCTCAATGACGGCCTCCCGGTCATCGCCGCCATAGTGTTCCGGACGGTACCAGACGCCGGCCTGCATCATGCGGGCGCCGGCCTCGACGTGACGCCAGTGCATGGCGGTGAGGCGCTGGGGCTCGAAACTGCGTCCGGCCAGGACGCCCAGCTTCTCGGCCGTGTAGGGCGGCCTCTGTGTCGTCATTCCGGCCTCGTTGACACTGATGCCGTTCTCCCGGGCGTTGAGGCGTATCGCGTTGAGCCAGGAGTGGCGGCCCTGGCTGGGACCCATGCCGCAGGTGGAGAAGCGCTTCATCAGCTCGATGTGGGTGTAGCCCTCCGAGACTGCATCTTTCAGATCGTGGATCTGCAGGTCCTCGTCGAAATCGACGAAATCACGGCCCTTCGGGTGCTCGAACATGGGCCAGGGATGATTCTGCCCCGTTTCGCCGCGGTCGTTGCGCACCGCCGGCATCGCTGTGCCGTTGAAACCGGCGTCGCGGGCAGCCAGCCAGCCGGCGCGCCTGCCTTCCTCGATCACCGTGTCGATTCGGAAACACCCGGCCACCGATCCCGCCGCGTGCATGCCGGCGGGCAGCTGGCCGATCTCGAGCATGGACGTCGTCTCGTTGTAAGGCGTCCGGCCGCCGGCGTGCCAGACGAGGTTGGCGGCGGGTTGCCAGCCGACCGACGTCACGATGGTGTCGCAGTCATGGACATCATGGCGTGCGGCTGTCGTGCCGGGCCCGGTGATCTCCGCTATTCGCGCCGCCTCGATGGTGTCCTTCCACCGGCCGGGTTCTGCCACGACCACGGTCGATCGCGGCCTGATCGGCACCCCGTGATCGGCCACCGCCACCGCCAGGTCGTGCCGCGGCACGACAGGCCCGAGTTCAGCCACCGCGGCAATGTCGACTCCGGCACCGATCAGATCGAGCGCGGTGGCATAGCCGTCGGCGTTGGCCGTGGCGATGACAGCCCGGCCGCCGGGCCTGACACCATGCCGGTTGACCAGACGCTGGACCGCCGAACCGTACATCACCCCGGGAAGATCGTTGTTGCGGAACACCAGGGGTTGTTCCCAGGATCCGGTGGCCACGACCACGGATTTGGCCCGCACCTTGAACATGCGGTTGCCCTGGATGACGGGAATGAAGTGGTCCGTGAACCAGCCGTTGGCCACGGCGCCGGTGAGCACACGGACGTTGTCGCATCCCTCCACCGCAGCCACGAGCGTTGCCCGCTCGCGTGCGGCCCGTTCTCCCTCGGCATCGAATCGCGCATAGGTCAGGGAACCGCCCAGGCACGGGTTCTCTTCGACGAGCAGCACCTCGACCGCGCGGCTGACCGCCGCCGCCTCGAGCGCCGCCGCCATACCCGCAGGTCCACCGCCGACCACGACTACGTCGGCCCACAGATACTGCTTGTCGTAGTAGCCGTGCGGCGTCTCGGGATTGACCGAGCCCAGACCCGCAAGGCGGCGGACCACCGGCTCCCACACCTTCCATGCGCCCTTCGGGCGGTAGAATGTCTTGTAATAGAACCCGACCGGCAGGAACCGTCCGAGGTGATCGAGAAGGCGCGCGTGATCGTTGTCGAGACTGCCGAAGACGTTCTGTGCCCCGACCACCATGCCGTCCTCGATCAGTCGCGTATCAGCCGCCACATTGGGCTCATCACCAATCTGCACGAAACTGTTGGCATCGTGACCGGCGGCCGACAGCGTTCCCCGCGGACGGTGATACTTGAAAGAACGCGACAGCACCCTGACACCGGCGCCAAGGAGTGCGCTGGTGATGGTGTCCCCGGCGAATCCCTCGTAACGGCGGCCGTCAAAGGTGAAGGAGAGCGGCCTCGAGCGGTCGATCAGCTGGCCCGCCGGGGAGGGAAGGCGTCCGGGGTTCATCGTTCCTCTCCGAATTCGGCAAGGAACTCGACGGCCGGCCATGTCCGGAGAATCTCGTCGGTGCGGGTGTCACGTTCGGCGACGAACCAGTAGGCGGTGGGTGTGTGATACCACCACTCGCGGACGATGCCCGCGGTGTTGTTCTCGAGGTAGACGTAGTCGATCCAAGCGGCGTGGTCACAGTCCGGCGGCGGCAGATGCTCCACCTCGCCACCGCAGGAGAACTCCGAGATGTTGCGCGGACCGTTGAGCGGGCACGGCATGATCTTCATGGTCTGACAGCCTCCTCAGTGACCCACGCTGGCCGCGCCCTTTTCCCCGACCAGGTTGAAGTCGTGGTAGCGCTGGAGGGCAAAGGGCTGAATGAGTTCTCCGACTTCACCGGTCGCCAGCATCTGCGCATTTTCCTTGCCGCACACCGGCGTGGCCTTGAACCCCCACGTCCCCCAGCCGGCGTCGATATAGTAGTTGTCGACGGGGGTCTCTCCCATGATCGGCGCGAAATCCGGCGTCATGTCGGTCATGCCGGCCCACTGCCGCAGCAGCTTCACTTCGGAAATGAAGGGAAGCAGTTCCAGAAGGTGCATCATCAGACCTTCCTTGAAGTCGAGTGTCGAGCGCGTCATGTAGACCCCGTAGGGGTCCGTGGAACCGCCCATGACGAGTTCGCCGCGGGATGACTGGCTGACGTAGACGTGCAGGCTTCCCGAGACGACGATGGCGTCAAGGAAGGGTTTGAGGGGCTGACTGACACAGGCCTGGAGCGGCACCGTCTTCAGCGGCAACCTGAAACCCGCCATCGCCGCCACTTCGCCGGACATGCCGGCCACCGCCTGCAGCACCTTTCCGGCGCGGATGGTTCCCCGGTTGGTCTTCACCCCGGTGACACGACCCGCGTGGCCGTTGGCTCCGGTGATCTCGAAACCCGTGACCTCCGTGTTCTGGTGGATGTGGACGCCGCGCCGTGCCGCGCCGGCGCCGTAGCCCCATGCCACCGCATCGTGGCGAGCGATGGCTCCGGGTGCGTGGTAGAGCGCCCCGAGGATGGGGTAGCGGACATCCTCGGAGTAATCGAGCTGCGGCACCATCTTCATGAGATCGTCCCGCATCACGAGTTCCGATTCGATACCGAAGTGCTTGTTGACTTCGGCCCGCCACCGCATGGTCCTGATGGCACTGTCCGTATGCGCCAGGGTGTAGTGGCCGCGCTCCGAATAAAGGATGTTCATGTCGAAGTCGTTGGAGAGGTCCCTGTAGAGCCTCACCGACTCGTCGTAGAACTTCACGCCCTCCGGTGTCAGGTAGTTGGAACGGATGATCGCCGTGTTGCGGCCCGTGTTGCCACCGCCGATGTACCCGCGTTCAAGCACCGCGACGTCGGTGATCCCGTGATCAACGGCAAGATAATATGCGGTTGCCAGGCCATGACCGCCACCGCCGACGATGACGATGTCGTATGAGTCCTTCAGGTCTCCGGGTTCGGGAAAGGCGTCCGGAACGCTGCGACGCCGGGTGAGGCCGTGTTTGAGCAGGGCGAATGGCATGGAGGATTCGCTCCTCGCAGGAAGGCGGAGGTGTAAACCAGAGGCCGGACCCTGTCCATGCCGCCGGTACGTTTCAGGTTGACGATCCGGGAAGCATCGGACCGAGATCGTTCCCGGCGAGGATATGGACGTGGAAGTGGGGAACGACCTGGTGGCCGTCCCGGCCCTGATTGGCAATCAGCCTGTGACCACGGTCACGAACCCCGAGCTCATCGCAGATCGCCGCCACGGTCCTCCAGAAGGCGACGATCTCGGCGTCACTGGCGTTGCGGTGGAAGTCGTCATGGGCAATGTAGCGCCCCTTGGGGATGACGAGCACATGTTCGGGAGCCTGGGGCGCGATGTCCCTGAAGGCGAGCACGTGTTCCTCCTCCCGGACCCTGGTGCAGGGAAGCTCGCCGCGCAGGATCTTCGCGAAGATGTTCTGGTCGTCATACGTGTCGAAATCGATCGCCATGGATGTCCTTCCCACACCTTCTGTGCCATACGAAGAAGTAAGACACTGAAATTAAACCCAATAGCTCTCACGAACTTCTTGCTGGGCGTACGGTCTCAGGTCGCTTCCGGTCCTCCGGTGCAACAGGAGCAGGGCAGAAAGCTATGCAGAAAGACTGCCCGACGCAACGAAGAGTCAATTCCCTCAAACAGGATGAGAAGATCCCGGGCGTTCGCGATTCCGTCATCCGGGCTTCGGTGTGCGTATCCTTCCTTCAGGACGCAAGGGTTTCTTTCTCCACCGTCAGGTCGACGGCAAGAGGATCCGGGGCTCGACAGGCGTGTCAGTCGCAAATCATTTATTCGTCCGGCGCCGAAGCCCTGAGTTCGCCCATCGTCGGCGTCCGCAACTACATTTCCCGGTCGGGCGAATCGCCCGGTCGGTTGGAGGCCAAGCCGCCGATTTGCCACCTCACAGGCAATCGCGTGTTTGCCGAGTGGCGGCGGGGTGGCCGCGTTACGGCCACCCCGGATCGACCGGCAGAAACCGCTCAGCCCCCGAGCCAAGACCTCACCAGGTCCTGATTGTTGTCGACCCATTCCCGGGCGTACTCGGCCGGGTCGCGCTCGTCGACCGAAACGGCCGAGGACCACTCGTTGACCAGCTGCGTGCCGAAAACAACGCTGTTCAGGAGCTTCACGACGTTGGGTGCGGCGGTTTCCAGTCTCCTGGAGTAGGCCATGTGGGCACTGATCGGCGGAAAGGACGTTGCCACGTATGAGTTCTCGTACCAGTTCGGGTCCTGGGCTGCATCCGCCATGTTCCACTTGGCCGGATCGTGCTCGGGTTCCTCCAGCACGGCAAGCGCATGCATGCCGAAGATATGGTGGGGTAGATAGCAGGCCCAGACGATGACCTTGTCCGCCTTGGCGTCCGCGTCAATCTGCGCAAGGATGACGGTTTCCTCGCTGACCGTGAGTTCGTAGAGGTCCGAAAACCCGTAGTCGCGAGCCCTGACCCTGTGGATGTTGGTCGATGCCCAACCCGGTGCGCCAACCCAGATCTCGCCCCTGCCATCACCGTTGCGGTCCGTCAGTTCGACGATCTCCGGCCGCGTCAGGTCGTACACCGAAGCCAGGCCATACCTGTCCTTGGCCGCCTGCGTCGTGCAGAAGCCGTCCATGGCCGCAAAGGTCTCCTGGGTGAGAGCGACGGTCCCATTGCCGTCGACGTATTCATCGACCAGTCCCTGGTTGTTGGGCAGCCAGACATCGGGATGAATGTCGACCTCTCCCGTCCCCTGGTCCATGGCCTTGAAGAAGACGGGGGGCGTTCCGGGTACGAACTCCACCTCGATCCCGTAGTTGTCCTCGATCATGAACTTGAGGACGTTCGACATGACCTGCGCGTAGGCCCAGTTGGGCTGACCGATGACGATCTTCTCCTCGGCCTGCGCGACACCCAGAGCGAGCCAGCATGCCACTGCCGACACCGCGATTGAGAAACGTTTCAACATGGAAGCCTCCTTCATTTTGAAGTTCTGTGATTGACATTCACTGTGAAACAATCCTGCTTTGGCCCCCTCGCCCCTGAACGATGCGGTCGAGAACCATCGCGCACAGAAGAATGGCCAGCCCCGCCAGGACGCCTTGGCCCTCGTTCGCGTAGGTGAGCGCTTGCAGGACGTCCTCGCCGAGGCCCTTGGCCCCGATGAGCGACGCGACAACCACCATCGACAGGCACATCAGGATCGTCTGGTTGATGCCGGTCATGATTGAGGGCGCTGCCAGTGGCAGGTCCACCTTCAGCAGCATGTAGGTCTTCGAGACGCCAAACGCGTTGGCGGCTTCGCGCACCGAGCCAGGCACGCCATGCAGACCCAGTACCGTGAGTCGGACCACCGGGGGCATGCCAAAGACGATGGTCGCCAGGATACCCGGTGGCTTGCCGATCCCGAAAAATGCGATGACAGGGATGAGGTAGACGAACGAGGGCACGGTCTGCATCAGGTCGAGAATGGGCCGCACCACCGTGTAGACGCCCCTGCTCCTTGCGCAGAGGATGCCCAGGGGTATGCCTATGACAAGGCAGAGCAGGGCTGCCGATCCGAGAAGAGCAATGGTGATCATGCTCTTTTCCCAGAAACCGAGCAGCGCCAGATAGGCCAGCGACGCTGCCGTGAAGATGGCGACGCGGGCGCCTGCGACCTTCAGAGACAGGAGAACGATCACGGCCATCACGACGGGCCAGGGCGTGGCGACAAGCAGCGTCTCCATCGCATCCAACAGGGCGCTGATGGCGCCGGTGATGCCCATGAAGAGCCCGGCCCCGGCTTCGGTCATCCACTGAAAGGACCCATCGATCCAGGATGCTGTTTCCTTGCGCCACAAGCGGCTTGCCGGAAAGGTCTCCAACCAGTCCGGCACGTCGGTTTCCGTGAACCGGTAGGCCGTCAGCGAGTATGTCATCGCGACGAAGGCCGCCGTGAGCCCGCTGACCGGAAGATCCAGGCCACGCGCCAGGGAGCGGTCGGCGCACCACCGCCGAAACCGCGCATTCAGGGCCCGGTTGGCCAGCAGACCCTGCATGCCCTTCGCAATCAGCAGGAGGCCGATTCCGAGAATCACGAGCGAGGGTGCCGTCGCAGCGATAGCGTCCGCCTTTTCCAGGGATGCGGTGCTGGCTCGCTCCAGGGCCGTCGCTGACTCCACCAGCGTGCCGGCATTGTCGGCTCCGCTAGCCAGAGCCTCGTCGGCTTCCGCGCGGCGCGACACGGCGCTGTCCGACAGTCGTTCCGCGCGGGCATACTCCGAAGCACCCAGTTCGGCAAAGAGGCCCCGGCACAGTTGCACGACGGCCAAGGTCTCGAGGATCAGAAACACCCAGAAGTGAATCCAGAGTCGCCGTGCTGCGAGCCAGACAGGACCCAGGATCGCAGCCGCCATGTTGAAGGCCGGCACGAAGCCGGTCGCAGCGTCCAGCTCCTCGAACCTCTGCCGGTAGTAGCCGGCTTTCGAGCCGATAAAGGCGTGGACATCGTCGGCGATGCCGCCCGGCGTGGGCGCGGACTCACGCATGGCCCTTCCCCCCTTGGAATCCTCGCAGGAGGTGTTGCCTGTCGACCACGCCTACGTCGTGACCCTGCATGTTCGTGATCACGATCGGACCGTCACGTTCGACCGCAAGGTCGACCAGGTGATCGAGATCGGAGTCCTCCGGTGCGCGTGGCGCTCCAGACAGTGCGCCAGCGTCGTGCGTCCGGTAGGTTTCGATCGGGGTCATCACGCTGTGGGCGGTGACAAGCGTCAGTCGTGAGATACCGGCGACGAAATCGGCAACATAGTCGTCAACCGGGTTCGTCACGATCTCTTCGGGCGTGCCGATCTGAACGAGACCACCGTCGTTCATGATGGCGATGCGGTGACCGATTCGAATGGCCTCGTCGAGATCGTGCGTGATGAAGACGGTAGTCTTGCCCGTGACCTTGGAAAGCCGGACAAACTCGTCCTGGAGCTGTCGGCGTATCAACGGATCCAGGGCGCTGAAGGGTTCGTCCATCAGCAGTATCGTCGGGTCGGCCGCCAGAGCGCGGGCCAGGCCGACCCGTTGCTGCATGCCGCCGGAGAGCTCGTGGGCGTAGTGATTCTCCCAGCCCGACAATTCGACCAGCGCAAGTGTCCGCTCGGCGATCTCGCGGCGGTCGCGTCGACAGAGACCCTTGACGTCGAGGGGCAGGGCTACGTTGTCGGCCACCGTGCGATGGGGCAAAAGGGCGACGTTCTGAAACACCATGCCGATCTTCTCGGCGCGCAGGAAACGAAGCTGCCTGGTGTCCTTCTGCATGATGTCTTCACCGTCGACGAAGATCCGACCGGCAGTGGGTTCCAGGAGGCGGTTGATATGGCGGACCAAAGTGGACTTGCCGCTGCCCGAAAGTCCCATGATGCAAAAGACTTCGCCTTCTCCGACGGAGAAGGTGGCGTTCCGGACTCCGACAACGCAACCGAAGCGCTCCAGCACCTCCGACTTCGACATCGCGTCGTCACGCATGGCCTGAAGCGCTTCGTCCGCGCGGTCACCAAAAATCTTCCAGACTCCCTGAAGCTCAACGACGGATCGAGGCATGGCGCATTCCTTCCCGGTGGGAACCGGCCGAACTCTTCTTGGCGACGAGCGGTCTCGTCGAGCAGTTCGCATGTCAGGACGCCGCCGCCCGTTCAAGAGGAGCAGTTCGCTAGCGGCCGTACCTGTCGTCGCGTAACTCGATGAGATCGGTCTTTCTCCAATTCGGTCAGGTCCCTTCCTTGTCCGACGTCGACCGTTGCCAGGCACTCACCTGCCCGGGATCATTGCTGCCCTGCCTCGTAGTCGCGAAGCTTCTCGATGACATGCCTGTCCCGATGCTCCGGTGCCAGGCCGTCGCCGCTCTGGATGATCTTCATGATCTGACGTGAGTGATGCAGGATCGCCGCGTCGTCCTCGCAGTTCCTGATACGCAGGACCGTGTCGCCGCAGTAGGTCGGGATCGGCGCCCGGAAAAGCTGCGACGGCTGAGCGGGCTCCTCCCCCGCCTGAAGCGCCCGAACGAGGCTCTTCAGGCGCGAGCGAAACAGGATGACGCCGCGGTCCGATGACATGAGATGCTCGTTGGCATGGATCGAGATCGGCCCCTGACCAACAAAAGCCTCGTAGTCTCCGGGAAACTTCCGCGCATCGTCGTCTGAACGCTCGCGCGGCATGCCGCCTTCGATGATGTCGATACCCGCCTCGGTGCGCCAATCCGCCTCGTCAGGATCGGTGCGCTCGCCGAAGTTCGCCCAGGCGAAGACCCGGGTATTCTCGTTGTCGACGGGTACAACCCACCGGGTGAACGTGTTCCGCCCGAAGTACTTGGGTGCCTTGCCGTCCATCGTCATGACCGCGCCGGCGTGGGTCAGGTTCGGGACGACGACTTCGTGGATGCGAACCCAGAGGTTGCCGTCCACGCGTCGGGCGTTGGTGTAGTAGAGACCGCTTGCGCGCTCGTGGAAATCCCTGACACCGATCTGGCCCCAAGCCTGATCGAACTGGGGTCCGGTCGCGCGAACGTGAAGAAACACCGCATGGACCGGATCCATCGCGTTCTCGGTGATCTGCAGCCAGTTGCACGGATAGTCCCGCGTGTAGGGCTGCGTCACGGTTCCCGCGATCTGGAAAGTGTCGTAGATCGGAAACTCGGGGATCCGGTCCGGCGGCCCCAGGTAGGCGAAGATCAGGCCGTTGTGTTCCTTTGTCGGATAGGCTCCTTGCTTCAGCTTGCGCCTCAGATTGGCGGCACCCTGGCTTCCTGCAGGTTCGCCGGGGGTCTCCAGAATGGTGCCGTCGGACGCGAACAGCCAACCATGATAGCAACACCTCAGACCATGCCTTTCGCAGACACCGTAGAGGAGAGAGGCACCGCGATGAACGCAGTTGCGGTGGAGCAGGCCTACATCGCCGCTGAGGTTCCGGAAGAGGACGAGATTCTCGCCGAGAATGCGCAGCGCACAGGGGCCGTCTTCGATCTCCGAACTCATGGCTACCGGATGCCAGTAGCGGCGCAACAGTTCGCCGCATGGAGTGCGGGGCATGACGTGCGTCAGTTCCGGGTCTTCAGCCGAATCCTCCGTCTGGCGGTAGCCCCGGTAGTCTCCTGCCACAGGCACGACGCCGTCTCCGGAATCAGGTTTCGCTGCACGTCCGCCCACGCTGCCCAAACTCCTGGAACCTCGTTCCTTGCCTCCGATCACGCAAGCAGTCTGAGATCAGCCCGCAAGGACTCCAAACGCGGTTTGCTCATGCTTCACGAAAAATTCTCTCGGAGAATGCCGGCCGGGCGCTTCCTTGCGATCGGCGGCTAGACGCGAACAGACGTGTCCGCTGGCTGGGCCGGACACCCGAAAACGCTTCCTGGCTGACTGCTCGAAGGACTGCTTTGCGACAGGAGCCATTGTCGAAAGTATCGTACGTTCCTGTTTTCGATGCGCGAGCGGGGCGTGACCATGTAGTAGGAGAATGTCGTCAAGCTGATGTCCAGCGGACACACCAGCCTGCCCGCATCAATTTCGTCGGCAACCAGGGCGGGAAACGCCAGCATCACGCCCTCGCCCTCCATCGCCGCCTGCAGGCGAACGTTGGTGTCTTCGTAAATCTCGTTGTAGGTGGGGCGAAGATCCGGCACCCCGGCGAGGTCCAGCCATTCGCGCCAGGCCCTCTGGCCCCTGCCGTGCAACAGTGAGTGTTTCTCGAGATCCCGGGGGGTCCTGACGGCATTTGCGCCTTCCAGGATCGACGGGCTGCAGGCGGGTGTCAGTTCACCTGGAATGAGCAGGCTGGCGTTCGGGTCGTGGTCCGTCGCGTGCCGCCACTCGACTGACAGGTGAATTTCGGGGTCCGAGAAATCCGCCGGATTGTAGTCGTGAACGAAGCGGAGTTCGAAACCCGGACGGAGCTTCCAAAAGGCGCCCAGCCGCGGCGTCAGCCAGCGGAGAGCAAAGTGGGGATTGAGAGACACGCCAACCAGATGTCCCTCCTGGCTGGCTTTCAGATTGGCGATGCCCTGATCGATGTGCCGGAACGCAATGTTCAGTTCCTTGAACAAGCACAAGCCGGCATCGGTCAGCTTCAAGGCGCCGTTGATGCGCTCGAACAGGTCGATCTCCAGGAAGGCCTCGAGGTTGCGGACCTGGTGGCTCACCGCCGACTGGGTGACGTTGAGCTCTTCGGCGGCCCGTGAGAAGCTCTCGAAGCGTGCTGCCGCCTCGAAGACCTTCAGTCCCTTAAGGGGTGGCATCATCGCTGCTCGCCCTCGTTGCTCTCCGGTGCTCCATCATCCCAAAGCGCTTGGACCTTGTGAAGGCCGCAAACGGCCGCGCGAAGGGGGACTCATGATCCATGAGAGATATTCGCATGGTGCGCATTCGGGCGCCTGTTAGTCTCGCGCCGTCCATGCCGACATCGGTCACGAGCCGTGCAGGTTGGCCCTGTGCCTCGTTGGGGGTCGACAAGACAAGGACTGCTGCGATGCTTAACGCGCCCATCAATTCCGTCGAACTGGAAATGCAGGATCAACGGCATTCCTTGCGCGGTTGGGCCGACCTGGCGGCGCTTGGCTCCGGCCGGTCCGAGATCCTGGTGCATGCCGAGGGCGCCTACGTGACGGACTCCGAGGGCAATCGCCTCCTGGACGGAATGGGAGGCGTTTGGTGCGTCAATGTCGGCTACGGTCGCGAAGAAATCGCGCAGGCGATCATGGAGCAGGCCCGCCAACTCCCGTTCGCCTGCCCGTTTCGCAACACGACCAACCCGCCGGCCGCAAGGCTGAGCGCGAAGCTCGCCGATCTCGCCCCCGGCGACCTCAACCGCGTCGTCTATTCCGGCGGCGGCTCGACGGCCAACGATTCCGCGCTGAGGATTGTCCAGCACTACTTCAACCACCTTGGCCAGGATCGAAAGAAACAGGTCCTGTGCCGATCCGATGCCTATCACGGCAGCACGTCGGTCAGCGCGGCGCTTTCGGGCATGGCGGCCAACAAGATCGGCTTTGATATGCCGGACATCGGGGTGAACGTCCTTTCCGCTCCCTACGTCTACCGCCGGCCTGACGACACGTCCGAGGAGGAGTTCTGCGATCTTCTGCTCACCGAGTGCCGGGACGTGATCGAACACGTCGGCGCCGAGAACATCGCCTGCTTCTTCGCCGAACCGATCATGGGGATGGCCGGCGTCATCGTGCCGCCGCATGACTATCTCAGACGAATCTCGAAGCTCTGTCACGACAACGACATTCTCGTCATCGCTGATGAGGTGGTGACCGGCTTCGGCAGACTTGGCGAGTATTTTTCCTCCGATGCGATCTTCGGCATGTCGCCAGACATCGTGACGTGCGCCAAGGGACTCACGTCGGGTTACCAACCCCTCGGCGCGACGATCGTGTCGGACAGGATCTTCGAGACCATCCGCACCCCGATGGAAGAGGGCGCGCTCTTCACACACGGCTTCACCTACTCCGAGCACCCGATCTGCTGCGCGGCGGCCCTGGCGAACATCGCCATCATGGAACACGAGGACCTGCCGGGCCACGTGCGCACGTTCGGTTCGCGCTTTCGCGAGGCCTTGTCCCGGTTGCGCGACCTGCCTCTGGTCGGAGAGGTTCGCGGCATGGGTTTCATGCATGCAATTGAGTGCGTGGCCGACCGGGAGAGCAAGGCTCTCCTGCCGCCCGAAGCACGGATTGGGGAACGCATCGCAACTTACGCGCGGCGCGAGGGCCTGATCGTCCGGCCCCTGGGACACCTGAGCGTGCTTTCCCCTCCCCTGGTTCTGGGCGACACTGAGATCGATTTCGTCGAGCGTGTCCTTCGCAAGTCAATCTCGATGGCAACGGACGAACTTGTGCGGGAGGGCGTCTGGTGTGCTTGACTGACCGGACCGTCGCCTGAATCGCCGACATTGATCCGTCACAAGGGCAATGAGTCGTGAGCATGCACTCCATTAGCTTTCGCCCCGTCCAATCGCCCCCACCCGACACCGCGCCGGCTGCGGCACGAGAACCAGAAGCAATGCAAGGGCGTCTCAGGTCGAATCAGGGCGCCACGCCGTTGCGTGATGTGCCGGCTGGCACCGTCGCGGGCGACTGACATGACTGACGACATCAAGGAATGGTGGGAAGGCTATTCCGAGGCTTACCAGGCGAGTACCCGCATCCCAACCGACATCCACTACGGCCCGAGCAGCCCCAACGAGGCCGAACTCAACCTGCTGGGCGATCTTGAGGGACGGGACGTTCTGGAGATCGGATGTGGTGGAGCCCAGTGCTCAATCGCGTTTGCCCTGCGCGGGGCCAGGCCGACCGCACTCGACATCTCGGTCGAGCAGCTCCGTTTCGCCCGGACGCTGGCGGACCGGCACGGCGTCAAGATTGACTTCGTGCAACACGACATGAGCGATCTGGAGCCAATCGGCTCGGCGAGCAAGGACATCGTGTTTTCCGCTTTCGCCCTGCAGTTCGTGGCCGACAGGGCCGGGACCTTCCGCGAGGTCAAGCGCGTTCTGCGGCCAGGCGGTACCTTTGTCTTTTCACTTGAGCATCCCTTCTTCAGAAAGGTCGATCGCGATACCCTGATGCTCGTCGAGAGCTGCAATGAAACGGGTCCCTGCCTCGACGACAGGGGCGAACACGGCCACGTCACGGTCCACCGGTACAGTATCTCGGACCTGCACCAGGCTCTGGTAGACGCCGGTTTGACGGTCGAGAGAATTGTCGAGCCGGATTCCCGGATTCGCTATCCCTACGATCCCTGGTTCGGCCTTCGCGCCAAGTATGTCCCGAAGATTCTCGACATGGTGCCGGCGACCCTCATCATGAAGGCAATGCGGCCCCCCGACTGAGACAGGAAAGCACCCGCTCCCCATCGAGCAGAAACCTCAGTCCGTATCAAGCGCGTATCCCGCCGTGCGGACGGTGCGGATGAGTTCGCCTCCGCCGGTCACGTTGAGCGCCTTCCTCAACCGGCCGATATGCACATCGACAGTTCTGTCACCGATGAACGAGTCGATACCCCAGACCCTGTCCAGAATCTGTTCGCGACCGAACACCCGTCCCGGATTCTCCATGAAGAGTCTGAGGATGGCGAACTCCTTCGGCCCGAGATGAATGCGCTGGCCGGCACGCACGACACGCCGCCCGGCAAGGTCCATGACAAGGTCCAAACAGGCCAGAGAATCGCCGGCCAGGGCCGGACGGATACGGCGCAGCACGGCACGCACGCGGGCCAGCAGTTCGGAAGGCGCAAAGGGCTTCGGCACATAGTCGTCGGCACCGACATCGAGACCCCTGACTCGGTCCGCTCCGTCGGCCCTCGCCGTCAGCATGATGACCGGCAGATGCGCGAGGTCGCGATCGCGGCGGATGCGCCGGCAGACCTCCAGTCCGCTCAGCGAGGGCAACATCCAGTCGAGGATGACGATGTCCGGATTTTCCTCTTCGGCGAGGAGGAGCGCCTCGCGGCCGTCGCCACAGGTCAGGACCCTGAAACCTTCGGCCTCCAGGTTGTAGCGCACCAGTTCGAGGATTGGTTCCTCGTCATCAACGACGAGGGCAGTGGCTTCATATGCCTTAGCTGCCATTCTCGACTGTCTCACCTTCCACTCCGATCACGGAATCCGCCTTGGGCCGGTCGCGATCCGGCAACTGGCCCAGAATCATGTAGGTCACCATCTCGGCAATGTTGGTTGCATGGTCGCCGATGCGTTCGATGTTCTTGGCCATGAAGTGGACCTGGGTTCCGGACGCAATGAGTTTTGGATCGGCGATCATGTCCGCGAGGATGGCGAGGAAGACGGAACTGTACATCTCGTCGATGAACTCGTCCTGGCGCCACACCCGCTCGGCCAGATCGGAATCGCCATCGCGGAACGCGTTCATGACATCTGTCGTCATATTGTAGACGGCGGCGCCAAGCCGCCTCAGGGCCTCGCGCTGCGGCATTCTCGCGGTGTCCTCGATGACGAGGGTGCGCTTGGCGACATTGGACGCAAGATCACCCATGCGCTCCAGATTGCTGGCCGACTTCAGCGCCGTCATGATGCGCCGCAGGTCCTCGGCCATGGGTTGGCGCAACGCCACGATGCGCGTGACCAGTTCCTCCACCTCGCGCTCATGCGCGTCGACCTTCTGGTCGCTATCGATGACGTTCTGGGCAAGGGTGCGGTTGCCGTCCACAAGGGCCTGCATCGCGTTGCGGATCTGGTCTTCCACGATTCCGCCCATGGAGAGAACACGGTTCGTGACCTCCTCGAGTTCGGAATCATAGGAACGGACAGTGTGCTGGACAGTCATGGGAAATCCTCAGCCAAGTGGGCTCATCCGAACCTGCCGGTGATGTAGTCCTCGGTCATGGATTCGGCCGGGCTCTGGAAGAGTTCGGCCGTGCTGTTGACCTCGATCAGCCGGCCAAGGTGAAAGAAGGCGGTCATCTGGGAGACCCGGGCCGCTTGTTGCAGGTTGTGGGTGACGATGACGATCGTGTACTTCGCCCGCAAATCGTCGATCAGCTCTTCTATTCGCGCCGTCGAAATCGGATCGAGCGCCGAGCAGGGCTCGTCCATCAGGATGACTTCGGGCGCCACGGCGATCGAGCGGGCAATGCACAGGCGCTGCTGCTGGCCGCCGGACATGCCGGTCGCGAGGTCTCCGAGACGGCCGGACACCTCGTCCCACAGCCCGGCACGACGCAGACTGGATTCCACGATGTCGTCAAGCTCACGCCGGTTGGCGGCAAGGCCGTGGATCCGCGGACCATAGGCGATGTTGTCGTAGACCGTCTTGGGAAAGGGGTTGGGCTTCTGGAAAACCATGCCGACACGCGCACGCAGTTGCACGACATCGACAGAACGGTCCCGAACGTCAACCTCATCGAGGGTGACACTGCCTTCGGTCGTCACGCCATCGATGGTGTCGGTCATGCGGTTAAGGCACTTCAGGAACGTGGTCTTGCCGCAACCCGATGGACCGATGAGGGCGGTAACCTGGTGTTCGGGCACGTCAAGATCGATGCCAGCCAGCGCCTGCTTGTCGCCGTACCACAGCTTGAGATTGCGCGTCCTCATTTTGACGCACGACGCATCACGGATGCCCGCCGATTCTACCATCTTATCTCGAACCTCTGTCTCAGGTAGACCGCCAGGCCATTCATGGCGACCAGAAACACGAGCAATACCATGATCGCAGCAGATGTCTTCTCGACAAAGCCGCGTTCCGGACTGTCGGCCCACAGGAACACCTGCACCGGAAGCGCCGTAGCCGCATCAGTCGGCCCGGAGGGCAGATCGACTACGAAAGCCACCATGCCGACCATGAGCAATGGCGCGGATTCTCCCAACGCGCGCGCCATGCCGATAATCGCTCCGGTGAGGATCCGTGGCATCGCCAACGGCAGCAGGTGATGAGAAACCACCTGTACCGGTGAGGCGCCAATGGCGAGGGCCGCGTCCTTGATTGAGGGCGGTATTCCCTTCAGCGCGGCCCGCGTGGCGATGATGATCGTCGGCAAGGTCATCAGGGCCAGGGTGAGGCCGCCAACAACCGGTGCTGAACGCGGCAGGTGCATGACGTTCAGGAAAACAGCAAGACCCAGCAGGCCGAAGACGATCGAGGGAACGGCAGCGAGGTTGTTGATGTTGACCTCGATGACGTCGACCCACCGGCGCTTCGGCGCAAACTCCTCGAGGAAGACGGCCGCACCCACCCCGGTCGGAAACGACACGACAAAGGTGACGAGAAGGATCCAGAACGACCCCAGGACTGCGCCGCCGACTCCGGCAAGTTCCGGTTCGCGGGAATCCCCGCTCAACAGGAACGTCCAGTTGAAAGCAGTCGCCAGATCATCGGCTTCATCGATGGCATCGACCCAGGCAATCGTCCGATCGTCAATCAGCCGCAGTTCCTCGGGCGCGGAACGGTCGACGTAGCCCTTGTTGAGCATGTCGACCTCCGTTGCCGCCGGGAGCCACAATTCCAGTGTCCCGCCGGCAAGTGACGGGTCGTCAAGGAGGGCGTCCCGCACATCCCAGGTGCCTTTGTTCGACACGATGCCGAGCAGCGCGCGCAGTTCCCTGCGCCCCGTTACATCGGGAAATCTCTCGCGCAGCGCATCGAGGACGATCATGCGGAAGTTGCCGTTCGCCGGATTCTCCACATCGAGGTGTTCGGCGGAGTACGTCACCTCAAGCCGCAGCTTGGTGGTGAGGAAACCCGACCAGCCGTTGAGAACGATGGAGCCGAGCAGGATCACGAGGAATAGGGCGGTGAGTCCCAGGGCCGAGATGGAGATGATCTTGAAACTGCGTTCACGCGCATAGCGCCTTCGAAGACGTTCACGGGACGTGTCGCTCTGGTGAACCGACGTCATGGGATACGCCAGGTCAGTCATATTTTTCCTGGTACTTCTGCACCATTCTCAGTGCGACAATGTTGAGGCCCAGCGTGACCATGAAGAGGGTCAGGCCAAGTGCGAAGGCGGCGAGGGTCTTGGCGCTGTCAAACTCCTGATCGCCGATGAGGAGCGTCACGATCTGCACGGTCACCGTGGTGACGGCCTCGAAGGGGTTTGCCGTGAGATTGGCCGCGAGACCAGCCGCCATCACCACGATCATGGTTTCCCCGATGGCCCGGCTCACCGCCAGCAGGAACCCGGCGACGATCCCGGGAAGGGCAGCGGGAATGATGACGCGTGTCACCGTCTCCTGGTGCGTCGCACCAAGTCCCAGGGACGCGTCGCGCAGGTCGTCAGGCACCGCTGCGAGGGCATCGTCGGTGAGCGACGAGACAAAGGGAATGATCATCATGCCCATGACCAGCCCTGCCGCCAGGGCGCTTTCCGACGCCACGTCGAGCCCGATCACAATGCCCGCCTCGCGCAGCGCCGGCGCAACAACGAGGGCGGCGAAGAAGCCGTAGACCACCGTGGGAATGCCGGCGAGAATCTCGAGCATCGGCTTGGCCACCGCCCGGTGACGCGGGTCGGCATACTCGGCCAGGTAGACTGCCGAAAGGAGTCCGACAGGACCGGCCACGAGCATGGCGATGAGGGTGATGAGAAGCGTGCCGGTGAAGAGCGGGACCGCACCGAAGGCCCCCGACGATCCCACCTGGTCCTCCCTCAGGGCGATCTGCGGACTCCACTGCACACCAAACAGGAAGTCGAGAAACGGCACCTTGTCAAAGAAGCGGATCGCCTCGAAGAGCACGGAAAAGACAATGCCCGCCGTCGTCAGGATGGAAATCGCCGCGGCGGCAAGAAGCACAACGAGAAGCACACGCTCGACCGGCTGACGGGTCCGCCGGGAGATGTCGATCCGGCGCATCGCGAACCCCGCCCCAATGAGCCCAAGACCCATTGCGGCACCAAATCCGACCCAGTGCTCGAGAAGCGTGAGTTGCCTGAAGGAGGCAGCCGCGGTCTCGAGTTCCGGAGTGATCTCGATCGTTGGAATACCACCGGCAGCGAGCGTTTCGGCATCGTTCAGGAATCGCTGCAGGACCGGGGCGGAGGCCTCTCGAAGTTCCCCGGGGAGCGCGGCCACAATGGTCCTGTCAATCAACCAGTCCCCGGCCAGGAGAACCAGGAACCAGAGAGACACCGCCGGCAAGCCACAGGCCAGTGCGACATACCAGCCGTGATAGACCGGACGGGAGTGAAGGGCGGACGTCCGGCCTCCGGTGACCCTGACCGCTTTCCTTCGCCCGACAAGGAAGGCTGCTGCCGCAAGACAGATCAGCACCAGGGTGAGGATCAACTGGGTCACGTTCCGGTCACTCTCCGGCGTGTGGTGGCATCATTTGAACAAAGACAAGGTGCCGGAGACCGGTTGCAGGTCCCCGGCACCTCGAGAATCAGCGTATCACATGCTGAGGGGCGTGGCGGCATTCGCCGACGCCGCCATGGCTGCCCGATCTTCGTCGGGAAGCGGGATCAGGCCCTTGTCCGCAAGGTAACCGAAGAGACCCCAGGCATCTTCGTTGGTGAACTCGGCCACGAACTCGGTGATGCCCGGAACGACATCGATGTGGGCGTTCTTGACGTAGAAGTAGAGCGAACGCGATACCGGATAGTCGCCGGAGGCGATGTTGTCGAACGTCGGTTCGACACCGTTCATCATGGACCCCTGGATCTTGTTGATGTTCTGATCGAGGAAGGAAAAGCCGAAGATGCCGAAAGCATCCGGATCGGCCTCAAGTTTCTGGACAATCAGGTTGTCGTTTTCCCCGGCCTCGATGAAGGCGCCGTCCTCGCGGATCGAGGCGCAGATGCTCTCGAAGCGGTCTTCATCCGACTCCTCGATCATGACGACTGCTTCGAAGTGCTCGCATCCCTCCTCCATGACGAGTTCAACGAAGGCGTCACGCGTACCGGACGTCGGCGGTGGGCCCATGACCCTGATGGCGACAGCGGGCAGCGAATCGTCGATCTCGTTCCACATCGTGTAGGGGTTGGCGACAATGTTGCCATCCGCGTCAGGCACTTCGGCCGCAAGGGCAAGCCACAGGTCCGGAATGTCGATGGAGAGCTGGTCCGCTCCACGCGAGTTGCCGAGCACGATTCCGTCGAAGCCGATCATGACCTCGGTGATGTCCATGATGCCGTTTTCGGCGCAACGCTCGACCTCGCTGGATTTGATGCGGCGTGAGGCATTGGTGATGTCCGGGTGTTCGAAGCCGATGCCGGCACAGAAGAGTTTCAGTCCACCACCCGAACCGGTCGACTCGACAACGGGTGTCGGGAAGTCGCTGCTCTGGCCGAACTGTTCGGCAACGGCGGTCGAGAACGGAAACACGGTTGACGAACCGACGATCCTGATCGTGTCCCGCGCATCCTGCGCGGTCGCCGCAGCGGCCATCAGGGCACTGACACCAGCGGCAAGGACAACATTCAACACTCTGGACTTCATGTCACGGTCTCCCATGGGTTGACAGGGTGCATCGGCGCGCACCCTAGGAAGACTTCATGACACTTTCGTGAAACACGGCAGGCAGCCACACCGTGAAGACGGATCCCTTGCCCGGCGTGCTCGCCACGTGCAGTTCTCCACGGTGGCGAGAGAGAATGTGCTTGACGATGGCAAGGCCAAGACCGGTTCCACCGCGTTCGCGGCTGCGCGCCTTGTCGACACGGTAGAACCGCTCGGTGAGCCGCGGCAGGTGGTGGGACTCGATCCCGTCGCCCTGATCGGTGACGGAAATCCATGCCAGCCGGCCACGCGCGACCCGCAGGTGATCGGGCGGCCTCTCCGCGACACCGGCGGCGAGACTGACTGCGGTCCCCTCCCTGCCATACCCGATGGCGTTGGCAATGAGATTGTAGAAGGCCTGTTCGATCTCGTCCTCGTCACCTCGCACAGGCGGCATGGTGTCGGGGATGTCGAGATCGATGGTCATCGACCGCCTGTCGGCTTCGAAGTGGAGCGCGGATGCGAGGCGCCAAAGCAGCGGCGCAATGGCGACCTCGCCTGTCGGCTGGGCGTGTTCCCGGATCTCGATGCGCGACAGCGACAAGAGATCCTCGACCAGGTTCGCCATGCGCCTGCCCTGTTCTTCCATCATCGCGAGGAACCTGGCGCGCGAATCTGCATCGTCCCTTGCCGGCCCCTGCAGGGTCTCGATGCAACCGATGAGTGTGGTGAGCGGCGAACGGATCTCGTGGCTGGCATTGGCCACGAAATCCACGCGCATCTGCTCCGTTCTCCGGGCTCCGGTGACATCGTGGCACACCACCATCAGTGCTGCATCGCCCATGCCGGCGGGCAAGGGCGCGACATCGAGGACAAAGTGGCTGTCAACGTGGTCACGGGTCACGACGACTTCTATGACACTGGAGAGGCCGTCACCGAGGCCTGACGCGACGGCGCCGTCGAAACCGGGATCCCGCAGGATCCTGGAAACGTGCTGCCCGGCTCGGAGGTCGCCGAACGCCCTATCCGCAGCACCGTTGAAGCGCACCAGTTCACTGTCCTTCGAGACCAGCAGGACAGGCGCGGTCAGGGCGTCAAGCAGGTGATCGTTGTCCTTCGCCAGGTGATGAATGCGCGTGTCCCGTTCATCGAGAGCGTGTGTCACGGCGTGAAGGAGAGACTGCAATTGCGAAACAAGTGATCCACTGCGCAGCCGTGGTGGCTCCAGATCAGGCAGGCCGCTCCGCCGGACAATCCATGACCTGATGCTGTCCACGCCCGAAACGAGGGGCCACACCAGCGCCACGCTTATCGCCGCCAGGACCGCAAATCCGGCAAGGGCCGCCGACACCGCGAGTTCTCCGGCCACCACCAGGATGAGGAAGACCCCTGCCTCGACAAGGACCAGGGGCAGAATCAGGCCCATGAAGGAACAAGGACCACCACGGTCATGGACACCACTCCATGCTGCAGGTCGTCAATCCTCGATGTCGATGGCCGCCAGGGCCGCCATGTTGAGGAGGTCGTTGACCGTCGCCCCCAGGCGGACAATCTGCACGGGCTTCTCCAGACCGAGAAGAATCGGTCCGATCACGCGCGCGCCATCCATCGCCTCGACCAGCCTGTAGGAAATGTTGGCGGCGTGAAGGTTGGGCATGATGAGAACATTGGCCGGGCCACCCAGAGCAATGAAGGGATAGTAGTCAAGTGAGTTCTTGTCGAGCGCGGTGTCGCCCGCCATCTCGCCGTCGACCTCGAAGTCGACCTCGCGTTCCTTGAGGATGCGCACGGCTTCGCGCAGGTGGGCCGTCCGTCGTTCGCCGCGGCTGCCGAAATTGGAGAACGACAGCAGGGCAACCCGCGGTTCGACGCCCAGTGCGCGCGCCTTGGCAGCCGCCTGGACCGTGATGTCGGCGAGGTCCCTGGCCGACGGTTCCTCGTTGATGGTGGTGTCGGCCAACAGCAGTGTGTGCTGGGAGGAGACGAGGATGGTCATGCCGAAGACGATCTGGCCATCGCCGGCCTTCAACGCTCTCTGGACATGGGAGAGAGCGCCCGGATAGGACCGGGTGAGGCCGGTGACCATGGCATCGGCATCACCTGTCGCCAGCATGGCCGCAGCGAAGACATCGCGATCCAGGTGAATCCAGCGCTGGCAATCGCGAAGAAGTGCACCGCGGCGCTGCATGTGGGCATAGACGTGGTTGACGTACTGCTCGGTATCCACGGCATCCGCGTTGGCGATCTCGAGGCCGCCCGGGCTGACGCCAAGTGTCTCCATCTTCTCCTGGATGTGCCGTGTCCTGCCGACGAGGATGGCGACGCCGAGTCCCTGGTCACGCCACAGGGCCGCTGCGCGGATGGTCTTTTCTTCTTCGCCTTCGGCAAACACGACCCGCGCCTGACGCCGGCGCACGGTTTCGAAGATCTCGTGCATGCGTCCGGCAACCGGAGAAAGCAGGCCGGAGAGACGGGCCTGGTAGGCCTCGGTATCGATGATCGGCCGACGTGCCACGCCCGTATCCATGGCCGCCCGCGCCACGCGCGATGGCACCCGTGATATGAGGCGGGGATCGAAGGGCTTGGGAATGATGTAATCCGGCCCAAAGCGCAGGTGGTCGCCGGCATAGGCCGACGCCACCTCGTCGGGCACGTCTTCCCTTGCCAGGGAGGCAATCGCCTCGGCAGCGGCAATCTTCATGGCGTCGTTGATCGTCGTGGCCCGCACATCGAGCGCCCCTCTGAAGATGTAGGGAAACCCCAGGACATTGTTGATCTGGTTGGGATAGTCGGAACGCCCGGTCGCCACGATGGCGTCCTCGCGGACCTCCTGGACATCCTCGGGCAGGATCTCCGGATCCGGGTTCGCCATGGCGAAGATGATGGGCCGTGCGGCCATCGATGCGACCATGTCCCCCGTCACGGCATCCTTGACCGAAACGCCGAGGAAGATGTCCGCCCCCTCCATGGCATCTTCGAGCGTCCTTGCGGACGTCTCGACGGCATGGGCCGATTTCCACTGGTTGATGCCCTTCGCGCGTCCCTGGTAGACCACGCCTTGCGAATCGCACAGGATGGCGTTGTCATGGGGCAGGCCACGGGCTTTCACCAGTTCGAGGCAGGCAATTCCGGCCGCACCCGCGCCGTTCACCACCACCTTGCAGTCGGCCAGTTCCTTGCCGGCGATCTCCAGGGCGTTGATGACGCCGGCAAGACAGATGATAGCTGTTCCGTGCTGGTCATCATGGAAGATCGGAATGTCGACGAGCTCCCTCAGGCGCTGCTCGATGATGAAACACTCCGGTGCCTTGATGTCCTCGAGATTGACGCCGCCGAAGGTCGGGCTGATGAGTTTCACCGTCTGCACGATCTCGTCGACATCCTCGCTGTCGATTTCGATATCGATGCCGTCGACATCGGCGAAGCGCTTGAAGAGAACGGCCTTTCCTTCCATGACCGGCTTGGCGCCCAGAGCGCCGAGATTGCCCAGCCCCAGAACGGCCGAACCGTTGGAGATGATGGCGACGACATTGCCCTTCGCGGTGTAGTCGAAGACGGTTGCCGGTTCCCGGTGGATCTCGAGACAGGGCGCTGCGACCCCCGGAGAGTAGGCGAGCGAAAGCTCACGGGCGGTGTTGAGCGGCTTTGTCGGCGTGATCGCCAACTTGCCGGGGCGCCCCTCCGCGTGGAACTTGAGAGCATCGATGTCACTGACCCTGACCTGATCCGCCATGGAATGCGCCGCTTCTTCCCCCTAGAACCATGGAGCGTAGCCCTACAGTGACCGGTGATAAAGCCGTCAGACTACTTCGCGGTGACAGGGATGCACGATGGCCCCCTCCATCCGCGTCGCGCGAGGATCGTGCGCCACCCGCCGGACGGGCCTGGGACCCAGACCAACCGATATCCGGATCGGCGCAGGCCCGGGGCGGCTCTGGCCGGGATGTGGCGGTAGTTTCCGGTCCCCTCAACGACGTTGCGGCGACCGCAGTGTTGGCCTGGTTCGACCTTGAGGCATGCACGATTCGGGTCGAGACTCGCGACACGCCGCTGCATGGCCGGACGATCATCAAGGCGCAGGTCAGGACCGGCAAGACTTGTCACGACGATCGACAGGAACAAGTAGTTCGGGCGTCTGAGGCAAGCCATGGAACGCTACGCGAGGCAGGCGGTGACCGTTGCGAGAAAGCCGCGCTAGGATGGGTTCATGGGCGAAGACGTTCTCACTCCCCAATCCCAGGCGTTTCACGGCGCAGCGCCGCTCCGGCGGCGGGAACTGAAGTCCCTGATGCGGCGCTCCGATCTCCCGGCCCTGATCCGTTTGCCGCTATGGTACGGCGTGCTGGCCTCCACGGCCCTGCTGGTGTGGACGGCACTCGGCACCTGGTGGCTCGTTCCCGTGATGTTCATCCACGGGGTGGTTCTGGTTCATCACTTCTCGCTGCAGCACGAGTGCACGCATTTCACCGCGTTCCGCACGCGACGGATCAACGAGTGGGTCGCGGCGTGGTGCGGTTTCTGGATTTGCGTCCCGCCGATCTTCTTCCGTTACGAACATTGCGATCACCACACGTACACCCAGATCGTGGGTCGCGACCCCGAGTTGATCCCCCTGTCCGGTTCCGTGTGGGGGCACCTTGTCTACCTGTCGTCCCTGCCGTACTGGCGCGGCATGTTCGGCGGCCTTCTCAACCACGCATGGGGGCGCCTGAGCGCAGCCGAGAAGCGCTTCGTTCCACCGGAGGAGCGAAGAGCGGTCGTCGTCGAAGCACGCGTGTTCCTGGCTCTTTATCTCGCGGTCGCCGCGGCTGTCGTCGTCTTCGACTGGTGGGAACCTCTCTGGTTCTGGTGGCTGCCGGTCTTCCTGGGTGAACCCGTCATGCGCCTCATCCGCATGACGGAACACGTCGGCCGACCCAATGTTCGCGACATGACGACCAACACGCGCACCACTGTGGTGTCCTGGCCCTGGCGCTTCCTGGCATGGAACATGCCGTTCCATGCGGAGCACCACTTCGCTCCGTCGGTTCCGTTCCATGCCCTGCCCGCGCTTCACGAGAAGCTGAAAGGGCACCTGCACGTCGAAGCCGGCAGCTATCTTGGCGTCCACCGCGGCATCCTTGGCCAGATTACAGGACGATCCGAGCGCCTCGGCGACCTCGTGGGCACCGATGGACGATGATCGCTGGCGCGATCTGATCGCCGTCGCCAGTCTCGATTGCGGTGACGTGACGCCCGCGCTTTTCGAGGGTCGACGCCTGGCCGTCTACGACACACCGGGCGGAATCCACGTGACGTCAGCTCGCTGTAGCCATGGTGGCGCAGATCTGTGCGACGGCTATCTCGACGGTTTCCGCATTGAATGCCCGCTGCACCAAGGGTGTTTCGACATCCGCTCCGGAGAGGCCACCGGCCGTCCGGCGACGCGGCCCATCAGGGTCTACGCCTGCCGCGTTGTCGACGGGATTGTGCAGATCGACTGGACGTAGGCATGCCGCATTCACACCGGGCCGGCGATATCCTGAGAGAACCCCGCCTTCCGGCATCTTCTGTGGTCCGGGAAGGGGCAGTCCCTGGACTTCAGGCGCAAGCGGGAAGGGCCCGGCTGACGCCGGGCCCTTTAATCGTTCCTTGAACGGTCAGACGGTGCCTTCGGCGAACCACCAGCGTTCCGGTGCGCGGTTCCCGTCGAGCGACCACTCGCCCGACACGCTCTCGGTGTGCCGCACGTTGAGCGCGGTGGCCCAGATGTAGTTGCGGAAGAACGGCACGATCGTGCCGCCGTCATCGCGCACGAGATGCTGCATCTCCGAGTACATTTCCGCGCGGCGAATGTCGTCGAGTTCGGCACGGGCCTGGATCAACAACTCATCGAAGCGCCCGTTTTGCCAATGCGCGTCGTTCCACGGTGCGGGGCCGTAGTAGCCCAGCGAGAAGATCATGTCGGGCGTCGGGCGCGGACCCCAGCCGCACAGTGAGAAAGGCTTGACGAGCCAGACGTTCGACCAGTAGCCGTCTTCCGCCTCGCGAATAACATTGACGTCGATGCCCGCGGCCTTGGCCGTCTCCTGATAGAAGACCGAGAAATCGACGCCACCGACGAACGGCACCTCCGAAGTCGAGAAGTCGACGGCAAGGCTGTCCATGCCGGCCTGCTGGAGATGCCACTTTGCCCTGTCGGGGTCGTACACCCGCTGCTCGATAGCGGGATCGAAGTAGGGCATCGTCGGAGGGATGGGATGATCGTTGCCGACCGTGCCATGCCCGCGCAGCACGACGTCCAGAGCGCCCTCGCGATCGAGGGCGTACTTCAGCGCCAGACGGACGTTGACATCGTTGAACGGCGCAACGTCGGTGTGCATCGGCATGCTGGCGTGCTGGCCGGTCGCGATCTCCTCGACGATCACGTTCTCGTTCTGTGCGAGAAGGTCCGCTGTTTTAGGGTCGGCCTCGATCATGGCGTCGAACTGACCGGTCTGCACACCCGCCTCGCGCCCGATCACATCGGTCACCTGATGAATCTCGACGGCGTCGAAGTTTGCCTTGCCCTCCTTGTAGTAGTTGGGGTTCCTCGAGCCTAAGGCCACGATGCCGGGTTCGAACTTCTCCAGCACATAGCCGCCCAGGCCGACTCCGCTCCAGTCGATGCTGCCCTCGCCGTCGGACGGGAACATGACGAAATGATAGTCGGTCATGATGAAGGGCAGGTCGGCGTTGCCGGTCTCGAGATCGATTCGCACCGTGTGGGCGTCCTCGGCCCTGATGTCGGTGACGGTCGAAAGCAATGCCGTGCCGCCCGAGGTCGAATTCTCGCCGCGGTGATGGTTGAGCGAAGCAACCACGTCGTCGGCCGTGAAGCTCTTGCCGTTGTGGAACTCGACCCCCTTGTGCAGCTTGAAGATCCAGGTCTTGGCGTCCGGCGTCGCTTCCCAGCTCTCGGCGGCATCGGGGCCCAATGTGTTATCGGACGTGATCTCGGTCAGGTTGTTGGTAATCATCCTCGGCAGGAAAATCTGGAAGGTCGATTCATAGGTCGCCGGATCCAGGCTGTCGGTGGTGTTGCCGTCGTCCACCGCGATACGGAACGTGCCGCCCCTCTGCGGCGTTTCCGCCAGCGCGGCGCTGTCGGCGAGCGTGGCCGCCGCCGCAGCCGTCATGCCAAGCGCGGTCGCCTGCCGGATGAATTCGCGGCGGTCGATGCGACCATCAAGCGCCACACGCTTCAGTTCATTCAACGTGGTCATGTTGCCTCCTCTAGGCTTGGTTCCAGTCCCAGGTGCACGTCCCTCACCTAGGGACCGGGAACAGTACACCCCCGAACGCGATCCGCAATCAAGTCCATGTGCCACCATGATTCTTGCACCGCCATTCGCGGTTTCTTGGATCTTGATGTGCGGACTTACGCTTCGTACACGCCGACGGGTGGCCCCAGTACATCCCGATTCACGGTCACTCCCAGTCCGGGTGACTCCGGCGCCATGACCCCGCCGTCCTTGATCGGGACGCGAATCGTTGCTGTCTCCAGCGTCACCATGTCCCGGCAGTCGAGAACACAGCGCAGGGCCCGCTCCGGCACGGTCTGACCCAGGTGCACGATGCCGGCAAAGGCAATCGTCGAGCCGACGGTATCCTGGACGCTGATGGTCAGGCCCGCCGCCAGACAGATGTCCCGGTGTCGGCGGCCGGCCGTGAGACCTCCCGCCTTCGAGATCTTGAGTCCGACACCATCTGCGGCGTCGAGCGCTATCAATCGCGTGATGTCTTCGTCATGCTGCGCGAGCTCATCCAGAATGATCGGCACGCTGCAACGCTGGCGCAGGCTGAGCGTCTCGCGCCAGGTCGCACAGGGCGCTTCGAGCACGAAATCCAGGTCCCGCGGCAGCAACCGAAGCATCCGAAGCGCGGTTTCGGGGAGCAATCCGCCGTTCGCGTCGACGATGAAGTACTCGCCTGGACACCGATCGGCGAGCGCGGCCCTGATACGCTCGGCATCCAGGGCAGGCCCGCCCTCACTGTCGAGCGCACCGACCTTTATGGAGTGTCCCCGGTAACCCCTCGCGCGATGTTCCGCGACCCGTGCCCGCATGGCGTCCGGGTCCCCGGCGTAGATCGAGGAGATAACGGGCATCCTCAGGTTCGTGCTGCCTCCCATCAGCTCGCAGACCGGCAGGTTCACCGACTTCCCGAAAATGTCCCAGCAGGCAATGTCCAGGGCCGCCTTGGCATGGTTGTGTCCGGAAAGCGCCCGGTCCATGGCATCGTTGATGCGGTCCACCCGGCGCGGATCGCGGCCAAGCATGTGAGGGGCGATCTCGCTGATCCCGGCACGCACGCCGAGCGCATGGGCGGCGATGTAGGTGGATCCGAAGGGCGTACTCTCACCCCATCCTTCCGTACCGTCGTCGGTCACCACGCGAACGATCGAGGCATCGAAGCTTCGATACTCCCGACCGCCCGACAGCAGATAGACACCACCGGAATAGGGCAGGTCGAGCTGGTAAAGCTCAATGCGAGAAATCTTCATGGAGTGATCAGCTGCGGAAGAGGCACGAATTTCCCGGTCTGCTGTCTTGCCACGAAATCCTCGTGCGCCTCGACGATGTCGAACGGTGGGCAGGTTCTCGCCACGTATGGCCTCATCTTGCTGATCTCGACAGAGCTTATCAGGTTCACGGTCACGAAACCCTCCTGGAAAGGCGCGATCATGGGCGGGGAGATTTTTCAGGTGGAGACTTGATCGAGGGGCGTCAGAGATTCAGTAAGGTGGGAAGCTGGTCCCGCCGGGCCATGCCGACCGGTCATAAGGCTGCCAGTCTGCTCTATCATGACAGAAATGCATGACGACCTCTTTCATCCGCGTCACTACAGGGACGTGCGCCGACCGACGGGAAAGGCCTCGACGCTTCCCGGCTGGTGCTATGTGTCGGACGCCTTCCTGCGCCGCGAACGTGAACGCATCTTCTCGAGCGCCTGGCAGTTCGCAGGGCGTCTCGAGGAGATCCCACGGGGAGGCTACCGCGCCGTTCAGACAGCCGGCGGGCCGATCCTGCTGGTCCACGACGACACTCTTCGTGCGTTCGCCAACACCTGCCGTCACCGCGGTACGCCCCTGGCGTCGGGATGTGGCATCGCATCGCGACTGGTCTGTCCCCTGCACGGCTGGCGCTACCGTCTTGACGGTTCGCTGGAATCGGCGCCGGGGATGTCGATTGATCACGCCGACTACGGACTCCATCGGATCCGCATCGCGGCCTGGGCCGGGTTTGTCTTTGTCTGCTTCTCGCGACACACGGCGGGTTTCCGGACCTGGACCGGCGACATGACCCAACGCCTCGCAAGCCACGACTTTGCGACATTCCGCGTGGTGCGCCGGCGCCACTACACGGTCCGGGCCAACTGGAAACTCATCGCCGAAAACGCCATGGAGGCCTATCACACCGGAACAGTTCACGGTGACTCGCTGGGCGCCCAGGCCTCCCGGGACCTCGTCACCCGCGGTCACTGGGACGCCATCCAGGTCCTCGGCGAGGCCTCGGTCGCCGTGCTGCCCGGACAGCCGGTTCCCTTCCCTCCTGCACCCTCCCTGTCAGAGGAGGCGCAGGCCGGCACCTTCTTCACGACACTTCACCCGAACACCCAGTTCGCCTGTGCCCAGGACAGCATGTGGTGGCTCCATTACCTTCCGATCACGCCCGGCCTGACGCATCTCGAGGTCGGCCAGTGCTTCCCGGAATCCACCACAGGCCGGCACGACTTCGCTGAAGAATCGAAGTCCTATTTCCGTCGCTGGGACACCGGCATCGACGAGGACAATGCCATCTGCGAGGCCCAGCAGGCCGGACTCTCGTCTCCCTTCCACCGGCCAGGCCGCCTCTCGGTGCGCGAGCAAGCGGTCCATCGCCTGAACAACTGGATTGTCGATCAGACCATCGACGACGGCCACGCGAGGCGCCGCATTGACGCTCCCCGATGAAGCCACTAGAACCATCAACGGAGAGGTGGCCGAGCGGTCGAAGGCGCTCCCCTGCTAAGGGAGTATGGGCCAAAATCCCATCGAGGGTTCGAATCCCTTCCTCTCCGCCAGCCCCGATCCAGTGTTTGCTTTCGCCAACCCTTCTCCGGCATGTCGTTCCGGCCGCCCATGCAGAATGGGGCAGGAAGGGCACTCGCGGCGGAGCGTCATGTCAACCCTGAGACGGTCGAGTGCGCTGTCGTCTTCCGCTGTCCTGGTGTCGGGTCGGGGTGAAGAGTGCGTTCAGGGACGCGGTCTTGACTTGAGGAAGGCATCCATGTGGAAGAGCGCCTGGTCCGGGACATAGGCGCTCATCTGGCCGACCGGACAAGCGCGCCGGGCCCGGCAACCCAGCGACATGCAGTCGGACCCGGCCGGCGAAGCGAGATGAGCGGCACAGGCCGGTACGTCGTAGCCGGTATCCGTGAAGGCGCCGACCGGACAGGCATCGAGGCAGGGCTTCTCCTGGCAGGTATCGCAGGGGCTCGGGGCCTCTTCCCTTGAAGGCAGGCCCGCAACCGGCTCTGAAAAGACGAGAGCGCCGCGGTAGGCGTGCCAGAGACCATGGTCAGGATGGATCAGCATGCCGACCGGTGACGGAAAGACTGCTTCGGCGCGCTGTGCCCAACGCTGGAACGGCCACCAGGGGGGGCCGTCGAAGGGATAGAGCGCCCGGGCGCCGAAGGCTTCGGCGATAGCGCCGATGACGCGGCGGCTCCACGCATTCATGGGATCCTTCTCGCCACCACGGGCGGCGCTGAAGGCCTCCCACATCGTGGCGCCGGCATTCCCCACGAGGACGACGCTGCCCGCATCCGGACCAAGACCGTCGTCCTCGCGGGGACGAAAGCCGCCGCGGGGGATCAGGCCATGGATCGCCAGCGCCTGGCAGAGGCGATCATAGGTCACGGATTGCGCGGAACTGTCGCCGTCATGGACGGGCGCTCGGCGAAGGTGTCGTACCAGAGCGCCAGATCCGGGTGAGCGCTCCTCCAGTCGATCGCCGGAAGGCGGAACGTGACGTAACCCAGGGCCGCAGCGGCAGAGATCGTCGCGATGTCGACCGCGGAGCCCGGGTCAACGCCCGCGAGAGTTGCGATGCCGCGCTCGATCTTGCCCCGCTGGTGATCAAGAAACCCCTGCCACTGCTTCTCCGCCGGGCGGCGGGTTTCCATGACGCTGGCGACCGCCGCTTCCATGATTCCGTCCGCCAGCGCATGGCGGCAAAGGACCTTGTCACGCAGCGGCGCTTCGTCCGGTATCAGGTCCGGTCCCGAACCCCGGGCGTCGAGCCAGGAAACGATGACAAAACTGTCATAGAGCACCTGGCCGTCACCGGTCACGAGCGTGGGCACCTTTGCCAGGGGATTCCTCGCATGGAGATCATCGAGATCGCTCACGCACTCGATGTCTCCGGCGATACCCCGCTCGTGGGCCGCCATCATGACTTTCCTGACAAAGGGCGGTGTCGGACTGAAATACAGTTTCATGGGCTCTCTCCCGGACGGCCAAGAATAGTCCAGTCAGCGGACGGCCTCCACCGGCAGAAGGCGCCGGTTTGGGCTATGGTTGGCGCGTCATTCGTTACCGAAGAGCCATGTACCAGGACGTCGCCGATCTCAACTCCTTCTATCGCAGCCGGCTGGGACAGGTCACGCGGCGCCTGATGCTGACCCGCATCCGGAACCGCTGGCCGGACGTCACCGGCATGCGTGTCATGGGTCTGGGCTATGCCACCCCCTTCCTCGACATCTTTGCCAGCGAGGCCGAGAGAGTGCTCGCCTTTGCCCCGGCCATGCAGGGCGTGATCCGCTGGCCCGGCGAGGGAAAGGCGAGAGTCTGCCTCACCGACGAGGATGCCCTGCCCCTGCCCGATCACTCCGTCGATCGCATCCTCGCGGTCCACGCCCTGGAACATTGCGAGGCCCGTACCGCCACCATGCGTGAACTGTGGCGCATCCTCGCCCCGTCGGGCCGTCTCGTCGTCATCGTCGCCCACCGCCGCGGATTGTGGTCAAAGGCCGATCACACGCCGTTCGGTCACGGCTACCCCTTCAACGAACGGCAGATCGATCGTCTGCTGAAGGACTGCATGTTCACGCCACTCGTGACCGAGCGGGCCATCTATGTTCCGCCAAGTGACCGCGGTCTTTCCCTGTGGTCGGCGCCGGCCTGGGAACGGATCGGGCGCCGCTGGGGTCTTCCCGGACCCGGCGTTCTCGTCGTCGAGGCTGTCAAGCAGGTCCACGGCGCCATTCCGGCACAACGGCGTTATGGTCTCGGGCGTCTTGTCGCCAGACCATACCGCCCGCGCCCCGCCTGACGCGGGTATCAGCGTGACCGGCGCCTTGCGGGACGCAGCACTTCGAACACGGCCTGTTCGGCGAAGAGGTTCGCCTGGCCCTCGAATCCCGGGCGGATCACGGTGACCTCCCGTTCCTTCGCGATGCCATAGCAGGTGCCGGTCGCCAGTTTCTCGATTCGCACCAGGTCCATGAAGTCGCGCACCGTGCAGGGCCGAATGGCGCTGCTCTCGAACCACGGCTCGCTCAGCATTCGGGTATGCGGCATGCGGCCCCTCGTCACCAGCGACACGCGGGCACTGATGTGTCCGTAGTTGAGGATCGACACGATGGCGGTGTCGGCGATGCGCATCATCTGGCGCAACACCTCCCTGGGCCTCGATACCGCCTGCAGGGTCTGGCTCAGGATGACGCAGTCGAAACTGTCATCGGGATAGTCCGCAAGATGCCGGTCGGCATCACCCTGCACGGCCGGCAGGCCGCGGGCGACGCAGGCATTGACCCCGGCCTGGGAGATCTCCACGCCGCGGCCATCGCACGACAGCTCGCGGACGAGATAGTCCAGCAGGGCGCCATCACCGCAACCCACGTCCAGCAGGCGCGACCCGGGCTCGATCATGCTGGCAACGAGGGCAAGATCGGGCCTCAGGCCAAAGCGGTTGTCGCCGAGGATGAAACGGTCCCGGGCCCCCAGGAGCAGGCTCATGACCTAGAATCCCAGGCTGCGCGCGACACTGTCGAGGAACCCGCGTGTGGTCTCGAAGAGATCCGGTTCATCGAGCAGGAAGGCATCGTGACCCTTGTCGCTTTCGATCTCGACGAAGCTCACGTTGACTCCGGCGCGGATGAGAGCATGCACCACTTCCTTGCTCTCGGAGGTCGGAAACAGCCAGTCACTGGTGAAACTCGTCAGCAGGAAACGCGCCTTCGTCTCCTGCCAGGCCTTCGCGAGATCCCCGCCGTGGTCGGCCTCGAGATCGAAGTAGTCCATGGCGCGGGTGATGTAGAGATAGGCATTGGCATCGAAGCGCTCGACAAAGCTGGCTCCCTGGTGGCGCAGATAGCTCTCGACCTGGAAATCGGCTCCGAACCCCTCATAGGACTTCATGTAGCGGTTCTGCAGTTCCCGGCCGAACTTGCGCCACAGCGCCGGCTCCGAGAGATAGGTGATGTGGGCCGCCATCCTCGCCACGGAGAGGCCCTTCTCCGGACGCTTTCCTTCGCGATAGTAGAAGCCGCCGCACCAGTTGGGATCGGCCATGATGGCCTGACGGCCGACTTCGTGGAATGCGATGTTCTGCGCCGAATGACGGGCGGCGCCGGCGATCGGCACGGCACTGACAACCCGGTCGGGATAGCGGGCGGCCCAGTCGAGAACCTGCATGGCGCCCATCGAACCGCCGATCACGCACATGACCTTCTCGATGCCGAGGTGATCGAGAAGCATCGCCTGCACGTGAACCATGTCGCCGATGGTGATGATCGGAAATGACGTGCCGTAGAGTTCACCCGTGGCGGGATTGACGGCCGCCGGTCCTGTCGTTCCCATGCATCCGCCCAGGCAGTTCGGACAGACGACATAGTAACGGTCCGTGTCGATCGGCTTGCCGGGTCCCACCATCGATTCCCACCAGCCGTTCTTTCCGGTGACGGGATGGGTGCCAAAGACATACTGATCGCCCGTCAAGGCGTGGCAGATCAGCACGGTGTTGTCCCTGGCGTCGTTCAGCGTTCCCCATGTCTGGTAAGCGACGCGCACCGGTCCCAGCTTCTCACCGGACTCGAGCCTGACAGCCGCGCCTCCGGCCAGTTCGGCGCGTGGTCCGGGAAGGTCGTCCTGGATTTCGTGAACGGCTTTGAGAGCCTTTGTCATGTCGAACTCATTCCGCCGTGTAACCAGGTGCCATGAACCCGGGATTCTAGTCAGCGGAGCGTGGAGGGCTGTATGGAGACCGCACCCCGGCCTGTCAAGCCTTCGGCCGGACGATCACTCGGCCCCTCGCCGACCATCCTGCCGGCACCCGAAGCTGGCTTGCCGCAAGGGTGACCCCAACTGGACAAGGTGGGCTTCCGGCGCCATTGCAGCGCCGGACACGCCCGGTCTTGCGAGTGCCGGGCACTCACTACATGGATCACATGGGCACGTGACCTGGCTGCTGGCGGACTCGGTCGAGCCAGTCGCGAACCGCCGGGTAGCCGGCGAGATCAAATCCGCCTTCGTCCGCAACGTGGGTATAGGCATAGAGAGCGATGTCGGCGATGGTCATGCCGGTACCGACGAACCAGTAGGACCCGGAAAGGTGCCCCTCCATGACCGCGAGCGCGGCATGTCCTCCTTCGTGCTTGTCCGGAAGCTGGGCGCGCTGTGCCTCGGACATCCCTGCATGCTGGATCCAATGGCGCGCGACCGCGATGAGGGGCTCGTGGCTGTACTGCTCGAAGAACATCCACTGCAGGACAAGAGCACGGGACAACCGATCCGCCGGAAGGAACCGCGAACCTTCCGCAAGAAAGTGGAGAATGGCGTTGGACTCGGCGATACAGGTACCGTTCTCGAGTTCAAGGACAGGAATCCGTCCGTTGGGATTGCGGGCGAGGAACTCCGGAGTCCGGCTCTCGCCCTTCATGATATCGATTTCGACAGCCTCGTACGCGCTGCCCAGGTGGGCGAGAAGCAGCCTCGGCTTGTAGCCATTGCCGGAGAGGTGATTGTCGTAGAGGCGAAGCATTGGTGCCCTCCAGGCTGAAACCGGAACAATCAGTCTCCGGATGCCGTCCGCGATTGACGAGTGGCGCAAATGCCCAATGTCGGTAAGATCCTGCCAGGATGACCGATACCCACCCGCATTCCACAGTCGTCGCTCTGGTCTACGACGGACTGTGCACGTTCGAGTTCGGCTGCGCCTACGAGATCTTCGGTCTGCCCCGACCGGAACTGGACAGGCCCTGGTACCGGTTCGAGATCTGCGCCGTCGAGCACGGACCTCTGAGAGCGGCGGGCGGACTCACCATTCAGGCGCCTTGCAACCTCAATTTGATCGAACAGGCAGACACGGTCATCGTGCCTGGCTGGCGGAGACCTGACGCACCAGTCTCACCGTTGCTGCTTGCCGCGCTCGGCCGTGTCATCGAGCGTGGAGGTCGACTGGCCTCGATCTGTTCGGGTGCGTTTCTCCTGGCCGCAGCCGGCGTGCTCGACGGCCGGCGCGCCACCACCCACTGGCGCTACGCGGATGCACTGGCGCGCCGCTTTCCTCGAATCAAGGTCGATGCGGACGTGCTCTACGTCGATGAAGGACGGGTCCTGACGTCAGCCGGCAGTGCGGCGGGTCTCGACCTCTGTCTCCACATGGTGCGCTGCGATCACGGCGCCGCCGTCGCCAACAGCGTCGCCCGGCGTCTCGTACTGGCTCCCCATCGCGAAGGCGGTCAGGCGCAGTTCGTCGAGAGACCGGTCGCCACGGACGCGAGGTTCTCCAGACTGCTCGAATGGCTGCCCGCCCACCTTGAAGCGGATCTCTGCGTTGCCGACCTCGCCCGGCAGGCAGGCATGAGCATGCGCAACTTTCAGCGCCGCTTCCGGGAAACCACGGGTTCGACGCCCGGCGCCTGGCTGATCCGGCAGCGCATCGCCCGGGCGCGGCAACTGATGGAGACCACGTCGTTGACGGTCGACGAGATCGCCATGCACTCGGGCTTCGGCGCGGCCGAAACACTGCGTCACCACTTTCGCCGTCTGGTGGGAACCACGCCGACGGCCTATCGGCGCACCTTCGGCCGTTTCAGCGGGTCTCGCTGATTCCGTCCGGTTTTGCCTTTGGTGACGATGTCACCTAAACATCATCCCTGATTCATCACGTCACCCGGGGCATCACTCTGACTTCGCCCGAACACGCCCTCGCCCGCCTGCGCCGGGAGATCGACGCTGTCGATGACAGCATTCTCGATCTTATCCTGCGCCGCGTCGAACTCGTCGACGAGGTCACTGCGGTCAAGACGGAAGCCGGCACGCTCCACCGCTTCCTCAGGCCGGGCCGCGAGGCGATCATCCTGCGCCGTATCCTTGTCCGCAACCGCGGCGTCTTTCCACCGGCGGCACTGGTGCGCATGTGGCGTGAGATGGTGTGTGCCCTGTTGCCGCTCCAGGGGACGTTCTCGGTTGTAGTGGGTGGATCGGAACCTGGTCTGCATGACACCGCTCGCGATTTCTATGGTTCGGCCACCCTGATGTCTGAAACCGACGATGCCATCACGGCCATGCGCCGGGTGAAAGAAGGCCGAAACCGGCTTGCCGTGGTCCCGGCTTCGGACCGTGAGGCCCTGCAACTGCTTGCCGGCGAGGGACCTGACGCCCTCCATATCGTGGCCCTGCTTCCGTTTGTCCCTCCGGCACCCGGATCCGGGTCACGCTGCGAGGCCTTTGTGCTATCGGCGACCGCACCCGAACCGTCGGGAGACGACCGGACCGTGATTGCCGTCTTCGACGAGTCCGATGGTGCGCATACGGATGTCCGGATCACCACGGTCGACGGCTGGCACCAGGGAGATGAAGAGCGTCGCATCACCATGGATTCCTTGACGGGCATGGTCCTCGGGTCCTATCCCGCACCGTTCCAGGACTGACTCCGGTGACACCATGAACGCACCCGCACCCCGTGCAGGCATTCTCGATATCAAGGCCTATGTGCCGGGAAGAAGTTCCGTCACCGACTCCCAGGGCCGCCGCGTGATCAAGCTGTCTTCGAACGAGTCGGCTCTCGGACCCAGTCCGCGTGCCGTCGAGGCGGCACAGGAGGCAGCGGCCGGCGTGGTCCGCTATCCCGATGGCAGCGCCCTTGACCTTCGCGAGGCCATTGCCCGGCGCTGGGACCTTGACCCGGAGAGAATCGTATGCAGCAACGGATCAGATGAGATTCTCCAGCTGCTGCCACGCATCTACGCCGGTCCCGGCGACGAGGTCCTTTACAGCCAGTACGGCTTTGCCATCTACCCGATCGCGGCCATGGCGGCCGGTGCAACACCTGTCAGTGCTCCCGAACGCGCCTTCCGGGTGGAAGTCGAGGCCATGCTGGCAGCAGTTACCGACAAGACGAAGCTGGTCTTCCTTGCCAATCCCAACAATCCGACCGGCAGTGTCATCCCGGCCAGCGACGTCGCCAGGCTGAGGGCCGGCCTGCCGGATCACGTGCTTCTCGTGATCGATTCCGCCTACGCCGAGTTCGTCACCCGCAACGACTACCGTGCCGGAGCCGAGCTGGTGCATGACAGCACCAACACCGTCATGACGCGGACGTTCTCCAAGGTCTATTCCCTGGCCGGTCTCAGGGTCGGCTGGATGTACGGTCCACCGGCCGTCGTCGATGCGTTTCACAGGGTCCGCGGTCCCTTCAATGTCAACGCCGTTGGCCAGGCTGCGGCAACCGCGGCTCTGGACGATCCCGACCACCTGCAGCGCGCCATCGAGCACAACGACCGCTGGCTGCCGGAGCTCACCCGACGCCTGAAGGCGATCGGGCTCGATGTTCCCGTGAGCGTCGTAAACTTCGTCCTTGCGCGCTTCCCGGGCGGCCCTTCCCAGGCCACGGCCGCGGAGCGGTTCCTGGCATCACGGGCCATTCTTGTCCGCGACCTCGGTGCCTACGGCATCCCTGACGGCCTGCGGATCAACATCGGCCTCGACGACGAGATGGAGGCGCTCATCGACAGCCTCACCCGCTTCATGGGCGAAACATGACCCGGGACCCGCTGTTCGATACGGTCTGCCTGATCGGCATCGGCCTGATCGGCTCCTCGCTCGCACGAGTCATTCGCCGCAAGGGGATTGCCCGCCGGATCGTCGCCTGTGCGCGCCGTGATTCGACCCTGGAGACGGTCAGGACACTGGGCCTGGCCGACACGGTGACGAAGGACCATGCCGAGGCGGCCCGCGGCGCCGATCTGGTGGTCATCTCCACACCGATCGGCACCAACGGCATGATCGCCCGGACCATCGCGCCCGTCCTGACCCCGGGTCAGATCGTGACCGATGTGGGGTCCGTGAAGCAGGCCGTCATCCGCGACGTGGCGCCGGCGATTCCGGAGGGCGTTCACTTCGTTCCCGGCCATCCTCTTGCCGGAACGGAGGAGTCGGGTCCGGAAAGCGGCTTCGACACCCTGTTCGAGGGCCGCTGGTGCGTGCTGACGCCCCCTTCAGGCACGGACCCCGAAGCCATCGAAAAGGTCTGCGAACTGTGGCGCCAGGCCGGTTCGATGATCGATATCATCGATGCCGATCACCACGACTGGGTGATGGCACTGACATCCCATCTGCCGACACTGATCGCCTTCAACATCGTCGGCACCGTCGCCGACATGGAGAACCAAACCAGGCAGGAGGTGATCAAATATTCTGCGAGCGGATTCAGGGATTTCACGAGGATCGCAGCCCAGGATCCCGTGATGTGGCGTGATGTCTACCTCAACAACCGCGAAGCCGTTCTCGAAATGCTCCAGCGTTTCAACGAAGACCTCTCCAGGCTCCAGCGCGCCATTCGCTGGGGCGAGGGCGAGGAACTCGAGGATCTCTTCCGCAGAAGCCGGGACATCCGCCGCGGCATCATTGACGCAGGCCAGGCCTGATCGTCACCCCTTGCAGGACGGGCCGTGCAAGGGGTGACGACAAGGGATCGTTACAGACCCACTCTTCCGATCCATGCATTCGAAGACCAGGTCTGCGAGGCGCCGGCACTGTCAAGCGCCTCGAGGATCGACAGGTCGACGCCGTCCTCCGATGAGGCGAACGAGTCAATGACGCCGGCCTCCATGTAGACCTCACCGAAGAGCTCCCAGGTGGCCGCAAGATAGCCGGGCGCACAGTCAGGCTCGCCATCGAACAGCATGTCGCCCCAACCGCTCGGTTCCGCGGGCGGTTCCGGTGCCCCCTCTGGCAGGCTCTGGCAGACAGGCTTGCCTTCGCCGACACCGAATGCGCCAAGATTCTGGTCAAGATTCAGCATGATAGCGCCATACTGCGTCTCGCGTACATCGGCAACGGGCCAGTCGAGGCCCTGGGCAACCAGATCGTTCCCTTCTTCGGGATTGGCCTTCCACCAGTCCACGGCTTCAAACCATGCCCTCAGCAGTTCCGTGGCAACATCGGGATTGTCCGCCAGCCAGTTCTCGTTGCAGGCGATGGACTCGGAGATGAGACCGCGTTCCCAGGTCCGGTCCGTCAGGCTGGTCTTGAGAATGCGCGAGCCGGCACGATCGGCCGACTGGGACGAAAACGGCTTGTAGTTGACGTCGATGTCCAGCTGACCGCTCGTGAACGCAGCGGCGCTGTCCTGGGGAAGCATGATCTTGTGATCAAGGGCGTCGAAGGCAATGCCCGCCTTCTTCAGCGTGAGCAGCATCCACATGTGATTGAGGAAGGCGAAATCGGCGCCGTAGCTCTTTCCCGGAAAATCGTCGACGGATTCAATGGACTCATCGACAATCATTTCATCGAGTCCGTACGACATCGCCGGTATGGCGATGACCTTGACGGGAACGCCCGAGGCGCGGGCCACGACGACTGAATCGAGGGTATTGAGCATGCACTGGACCGTTCCGGTCGTCAGTGCCGCATTCTTCGCGGTGATGTCCTCGATGATCCGTATGTTGAGATCGATGTCGCGGGCAAGACCCCTTTCCTGAACGATGTACCAGGGTGCATAGGGCGAGAACGATATGATCGCTATGTCCACCTCTTCGGCCGCACGGGCCTGTTGCGAGGCGACGCCGTGAATGCCGGCGACAGCGACTCCTAGCAGCAACGTTCCCACAAGACGTGACACATTCATGGATGTCATGATGCCTCCTCGGTTTGTCGGTTGTGCGGAATTATGAGGCCTCGTTCGAGGCGCGCAATGATGTCGTCTAGCTGTTGAAGGGTCCGGTAGGTCAGTGTCAGCCTTCCTGTCTCGCCCTTCGGGCTGATCGCGACCTTCAGGCCTGTTGCCTCGCCAAGCCGTCGTTCGAGTGCCCGGATGTCGGGATCGACGTGTCTCGCCCGTCCGCTACGTCCCGAGCGTTGATCCTGGCTGCGCACCAGAGCCTCGGTCTGGCGCACCGACAGACGCTCTTTCAGAATGCGCGCGGCCAGCGCCTCCGGCTGGCGGGCTCCCAGCAGGGCACGTCCATGGCCTGCACTGAGTTGTCCTTCATTGATCAGCTTGCGCACCGCTTCGGGAAGCTGGAGGAGGCGCAGCGTGTTGGCGACATGGACCCTGCCCTTGCCGACAAGGGCCGCAATCTCCTCCTGGGTCAGGGCGAATTCCTCGTTGAGACGGCGGTAGCCCGCCGCTTCCTCCACGGGACCGAGATCCTCGCGCTGCAGGTTTTCGACCAGTCCGTGTTCCAGGGCCTCGCGGTCGCTCATCTCCTTGATGACTACCGGAACATCGTGGAGCTTCGCCCGCTGAGCCGCCCGCCAGCGTCTCTCACCGGCGACAATCTCCATCATGCCGTCGGCAGCGGGCCTGACGATGATGGGCTGCATCATGCCGCTGTCCGCGAGAGAGCGGGCCAGGCCGTCGATGTCCTGATCGTCGAAACGGGTGCGTGGCTGAAAACGGCCGGGCCTCAGTTCCGCGATGGAAACGGTGCGCATGCCGGAGACAGCTGTCCTTGCCGGCGTTCCGATGAGCGCGTCGAGGCCGCGCCCGAGGCCTCTTGATCTCGTCATGCGGCACTCTCTGATTGGGTGGCGTGGCGGCGAAGGAATTCACGTGCCAGGCGCACGTAGGCGCGTGCCCCCGCACAGTCAACATCGTACAAAATCACAGGCATACCATGCGATGGCGCCTCGCTGACCCTGACATTGCGCGGAATGAGCGTGCGGTAGACAACATCCCCCATGACGCGGCGCACATCCCGCTCCACCTCGCGGGACAGGCGGTTCCGGCGATCGAACATCGTGAGCACGATCCCGCCTATGTGGAGTCCCGGATTATGGGTACCCGAAACCCTCTCGATGGTGTCGAGCAGGAGCGAGAGGCCCTCCAGGGCGAAGAACTCGCACTGCATGGGCACCAGGACCTCGTCGGCGGCCACCAAGGCGTTGATCGTCATCAGGTTGAGCGACGGCGGACAGTCGACAAGCACGAATTCATGTCCGGCGGCCACCTCCGACAACGCCCTTGCGAGAACATTCTGGCGGTCGGGAACATCAACCAGTTCAACCTCTGCACCGGAAAGATCGGCAGTCGCCGGAATGATGGTGAGGCCCGGTATCATGGTCGGTGCCGGGGTCACGCGCTCCCCGTTCAGCAGGTCGTATGTCGTTGCGGTTCTGGCCGGCTGCTCGACACCCAGACCCGTGCTGGCATTTCCCTGGGCATCGGCATCGACGACGAGGACCTTGTGTCCTGTGGCGGCAAAGGCGGTTGCAAGGTTGATGACGGTGGTCGTCTTGCCCACCCCACCCTTCTGGTTGGCGACGGCCACCACCAGGGGCCGTGCAACGCGGTCACGGTCGAGAGTCATGGTGTATCCTGTTGATGACCAGAACGCTGGATCGCGCATCCGAAAGACTGGGGTGGCGCGAGAACCACATGTGCCAGTGACGGGCGGCGGACTTCAGTTCGTCGTCCACGGATCTTCCCTTGGGGAAAATGGCAACGGAGCCCTCACCCAGAAAGGAGGCCGTGATGGGCAGGAGAACATCGAGGGGAGCCAGGGCACGGGCCGTCACGACATCTGCCTGTCCGCGTGGAAGATCCTCGATGCGCATGCCGTGAATACCGACATCGACATCACAGACATTGGCTGCGGCATGAAGAAACGCCACCTTGCTCTCATCCCGCTCCACCATCTCGACGCCGGCGACCCCCATGATGGCCAGAATCAGGCCGGGCAGACCGGCGCCGGATCCGAGATCCACGAGGCGCCGGCACGTCGGCGGAACGTAGCGGGCGATCTGTCCGCAATCGAGTACATGCCGCGCCCATATCTCATCAACCGTACCGGGGCCGATGAGCTTGAGTCGCGGTTGCCATTCCCCGAGAACGGCAACGTAGGCGGCGAGGCGCTCGGATGTTTCCGGCGAGGCGCCAAGCAGCCGGCACACTTCGTCGCGGGTCATGCCGCACTCCGCCTGACATGGCGAAGCAGGGCCTGCAGCGCAGCAGGTGTCACTCCGGGAAGCCGTGCCGCCTGTCCAAGCGTGGCCGGACGGGTGGTTGACATCGTCTCGCGCATTTCCGCAGACAGTCCGCCAATTCGGGCGTAATCGAGGCCGGCCGGAAGCGTGAGGGCCTCGTCACGCCGGAAGGCGGCAATGTCCGCCTCCATGCGCCCCAGGTAACCCTGGTAGCGACCGGCAATTCTCACCTGGTCCATGGCATGATCCGGCCAGAATGCTATCTCCGGCCACAGGGCCAGCAGCCGTTGATCGTCCTCGCCTGACGACGCCGCGAGGTCGAACAGGTTTCGCCGACGACCGTCCCGATTGACGTCGAACCCTGCCGCGCACGCTTCGTCCGGACTGACCCGCAGTTCCGACGCCCGCATCATGGCCGCTCCGACCTCGTTGCGGCGTCGCAAGAAGGCGCGCCATCGGGCCTCGCCGACACACCCGGCCTCGCGGCCCTTCGCCGTGAGACGCAGGTCGGCATTGTCGGCCCTCAGAACGAGACGGTACTCGGCCCGGCTCGTGAACATGCGGTAGGGCTCGGTGGTCCCTCTCGTGACGAGATCATCGATCATGACGCCGAGATAGGCCTCTGCCCGGTCAAACCGTACGCCGGGAAGACCTCCAGCGAAGCGCGCCGCGTTGATTCCGGCGACCAGTCCCTGGCCCGCCGCCTCCTCGTATCCGGTGGTGCCGTTGATCTGGCCCGCCAGGAACAGACCCGCAATCCGCGGTGCCTGCAGCGTGTGATCGAGCTGGCGCGGGTCGACGTAGTCATACTCGATGGCATAGCCGTGACGCAGGATGCGCGCTCCGCCCAGACCCGGTATCGTGGCGACGAAGGCCTCCTGGACATCGCGCGGCAACGACGTGGAAATGCCGTTCGGGTAGACCGTCGTGGTCTGGAGGCCCTCGGGCTCCAGAAAGATCCGGTGGCTTTCCCGGTCGCCGAACCGCACCACCTTGTCCTCGATGGACGGGCAGTAACGGGGACCGGTACCGTCGATACGGCCGGAATAGACAGGCGCACGGTCAAGGTTGGCGCGAATGACGTCGTGCGTGGCCTTCGTGGTTGCCGTCACATGACAGGGAACCTGCGGCACGGTGATGGCGTCCGTCAGCCACGAGAACGGTTGCGGAGGATCGTCTCCGGGTTGGACCTCCAGGGCGGCATGGTCGATGGTCCTAGCGTCAACCCGCGGCGGCGTCCCCGTTTTCAATCGTCCAAGGGAAAATCGGTGCCTTTCGAGCGTCGCGGCAAGCGCCACGGTGGCGTCCTCATCGATCCGTCCCGCCGGCCAGCGCTCGTCACCGACGTGAATCATCCCGCGCAGGAAGGTTCCGGTGGTGAGAATCACGGCACGACCACGACAGACCCTGCCGTCGGCGAGCCTGACGCCGGCAATCCCTCCGGCCGTGTCTACAACCAGGTCTGACACCTCACCTTCGAGAACGTCAAGTCCTTGTTGTTTCTGAATAATATTCCTGACTGCCTGAGCATAGAGCGACCGGTCGGCCTGGGCTCTGGGCCCCCGGACGGCGGGCCCCTTGCTGGCATTGAGAAGACGGAACTGGATGCCCGAGCGATCGATGGCCAGCCCCATGACTCCGTCCAGGGCGTCAATCTCACGTACCAGGTGCCCCTTGCCGAGGCCGCCGATGGCAGGATTGCACGACATGGCGCCAATGGTCTCAAGGCGCAGGGTCACAAGAAGCGTCGCTGCGCCACACCGCGCCGCCGCCGCTGCCGCCTCGGTACCGGCATGTCCGCCACCGATGACGATGACATCATGGGAGAAATCGTGCGTCATATCTGGAATGTAGTGTCGGCACACCGGCGGGTCAAAGCGTTGTTTCACGTGAAACACTCACTTTCCGATACAGAACTCCGAGAAGATCACGTCGAGAAGGTCCTCGACATCCACCCTGCCTGTGAGCCGCCCCAGTGCCGTGGCCGCAAGGCGCAAATCCTCGGCAGCCAGCGTGATGTCGCCTGCTTCCGGATGCCCGTAGCGTGCAAGGGCGTCCACAACCTGGAGAAGTGCGGCCCTGTGCCGGTTCCGCGATGGAGACAGTCCCGCTCCCTGCCAGGCCCGCCGAAAGTGCTGCGCCATGGCATCGATCAGACGATCAATCCCCTCTCCGGTCTTCGCGGAAAGGCCGGGGACTCCCGGGGGAGGACGGGCGAGGTCGGCCTTTCCGGCCACGACAAGCACATTCTCGCCGCAATGGGATTCGACGCGGCGCCAGGTTTCGTCCCAACGGCTGGCATCGGCAACGAGCAGCGTCAGATCAGCCGCCTCCGCTTTCGTCAACGCCCGGCGAATCCCTTCTTCTTCAACACCTTGCGGAACCTCACGCAACCCAGCGGTGTCAACAAGGGAGACGGCGAAGCCGGCAATGTCCATGGTGACCTCGACAGTATCCCGGGTCGTCCCCTCCTCCGCCGAGACAATGGCTGCTTCGTTTCCGGCAAGAGCGTTGAGAAGACTCGACTTGCCAACGTTGGGCGCCCCGAGAATGACGACACTCAAGCCTTCGCGCAGCCGTTCACCGCGGCGTCCGTCATCAAGATGGGCACGCACTTCCTCTTCGAGAGCCGTGACGACCGCTGTGTTCTCGCCAAGGAGGCCGGCCGGCAATTCCTCGTCGGGAAAGTCGATCACGGCCTCGAGGCGGGCCATGGCGTCAACGAGGCGCTGACGCCACCCGTCATAGAGGGCCGAATGCAACCCCTGGAGCTGACCGAGAGCCTGGTGGCGCTGGCGTGACGTGTCCGCGGCGACGAGATCCGCCACCGCTTCCGCTTCCACAAGGTCCATCTTGCCATTCAGCACGGCCCACCTGGTGAACTCCCCCGGTTCCGCAGGCCGCACGCCGGGTACGGATGCAAGGGCATCGAGAACACCGTGCACCACCGCGCGTCCGCCGTGGACGTGGAACTCCGCCACATCCTCTCCCGTGACGGAGGCAGGCCCAGGAAACCACAGTACCAGGGCCTGATCGATCAAGTCTCCCGACCGGCCGTCCTGAAGGCGGCGCAGCACAGCTCGCCCGGCAGCGGGCGGATCCTTGCCGGAGAGCTGTCTCACTGTCTCGCCGGCAGCCGGGCCGGAGACCCGGATCACGGCGATGGCGGCCCTGCCCGGCGCCGTAGCCAGCGCGAAAATCGTCACTGTTTCACGTGAAACACAGGAGTCAGTCGCGCTTTGCCGGGTTCAGCATGTGACGCCACATCTCCATCATCTGGTTCATGCCGTCACCCGATGCCCCGGTCCATTCCTTCAGCATCGCTTCGGGATCAAACCGGGACAAGGCTTCGTCCATGCGCTCCTTCAGTCCGGCCATGATCTCGTCCTGCAGTGGACGGATGTCGGGCATGCCCAGAAAGGCGCGGGCTTCTTCCGGTGTACAGTCGATCTTGATCGTCACTTTCATGGCGGATACCGGTTGAGTATGTCGAATACAACCGTCAGGGTAGGGTTCCCGAACCGGTGAACGCAACATGGCCCTGGATTTCCGGCGCAACAACCTCGACGGGGAAACCAGTCCCTATCTCCACCAGCACCGGGACAATCCCGTCCACTGGCAGCCATGGCGCCAGGATGTCCTGCAACATGCCAGGGAACACGACAGGCCGATTCTGCTCTCGGTCGGCTATGCTGCCTGCCACTGGTGCCACGTCATGGCCCACGAGAGCTTCGAGAACGAAGAAATCGCCGGCGTGATGAATGACCTCTTCGTCAACATCAAGGTCGACCGGGAGGAACGGCCGGATATCGACGCCATCTACCAGTCGGCCCTTCAGCTGCTCGGCCAGCAGGGGGGATGGCCACTCACCATGTTCCTGACTCCCGACGGGGAACCCTTCTGGGGCGGCACCTACTTTCCGTCGGCGCCGAAGTTCGGCCGGCCGGGATTCACCGAAGTGCTGAACGTCGTGGAGACGACCTACCGCAATCAGCCCGAAAGGGTTGAGCACAATCGCGCAGCTCTCGCCGAGGCGTTGGCGAATCTCTCGGCCGGGCAAGGGAAAGGCGATGTTCCTGACGATGTCGCGGACACCACGGCGCGGCGTTTGCTCGACATCGTCGACATGCGGTTTGGCGGTCTTGGTGAAGCGCCGAAATTCCCCCATGTTCCCGATCTCGACCTGTTGCTCCGCGCCTGGCGCCGGGAAGGAGAGGGCGCGTTCATGCAGGCTGTCGAGGTATCGGCCGATGCCATGGCTCGCGGCGGCATCTACGATCACCTCGCTGGTGGCTGGGCGCGCTATTCCGTTGACCGTTACTGGCTTGCCCCGCACTTCGAGAAGATGCTCTACGACAATGCCCTTCTGACCGATTTCTACACGCGGTTGTGGCTCGTCACCGGAAAGGACCTCTACCGTCGCCGGGTGGAGGAGACCGTTACCTGGCTGCAGTCCGAAATGACCACCTGCGAGGGCGCCTTCTGTTCCAGTCTCGATGCCGATTCCCTGAACGCCGAAGGTCACGGGGAGGAGGGCGCTTTCTATGTCTGGACAGAGTCGGAAATCGACACGATTTTGGGTGAAGAGTCATCATTTTTCAAGGAGTTCCACGACGTCAGGTCACACGGCAATTGGGAGGGAAAGACCATCCTGAACAGCCTTGTGAGGGAGCCCGATGCGGCCGGAGAAATCCGCCTCGCGCCACTGCGCCGGCGTCTGCTTGACCGGCGCGCGGTACGTCCCCGACCTGGTCTTGACGACAAGGTCCTGGCGGACTGGAACGGTCTCATGATCCGGGCGCTTGCCCGCGCCGGCGCCGCATTCGGGCGAACGGAGTGGATCGCGATGGCGCGGCGCGCCTTCGATCATGTCTCGGGCGCCATGGCGTCAGGGGACCGTCTAGGACACAGCGCGCGGGCCGGCGCCACCCTCGATGTCGCGATGATCGACGATTACAGCCACATGGCCGAGGCAGCGCTCGTCCTTCATGACGTGACCGGCGACGAAACCTGCCTTGAACGGGCCCGCTCATGGGTCCGCGTGGCAGACCGCTTCTATCGCGACAGTCATGGCGGCGGCTACTTCTTCACGGCGGACGATGCGGACGCCCTCATCGTGCGCACCAAGACTGCAATCGACAATGCCACGCCATCGGGCAACGGCACCATGGTCGGCGTCCTTGCCCGGCTGTGGCACCTGACAGGAGAGGCGGAGTACCGGGAACGGGCCGAAGAGGTCGTGGCCGCCTTCGCCCGGGATCTGGCGAAGAATCCTGCCGGCCATGCGGTCATGATTCTCAATCTCGACCTCCTGACGAGGGCGCTCGACGTCACCATCATCGGAACGAGGGGCGAGAGGGCGACGGACTCGCTCATTGCCGAGGTGTGGAAGTCTGCACACATGCATGTGGTGCTGCGTGTCATCACGCCCGGAGAGGCCCTGCCCGCCACCCACCCGGCCGCCGGCAAGGGTCCGGTCGATGGCCGGCCGACGGCCTACGTCTGCCGTGGCCAGACCTGCTCTCTGCCGGTGACGGACGTCGAGAGTCTCGCACAACTGCTTCATCAACCATGACACAACATATTGTATTCAGGGGCTTTACATGACCGAGACACCGTTTCCCCATGTGTTCCGCCCGGTGACGCTGCGTGGGCACGAACTGAAGAACCGCATCGTTTTCGGAGCGCATACCGCCAACATGTCCGAAGGCGGCCTGCCACTCGACAGGCACTTCGGATACTACCGGGAGCGCGCCCGGGGCGGGGCGGCGATGATCGTTGTCGAACCGTCGCCACCGCACCCGACGGCCATTCTCACCCGGGGCAACTTTCTCGCCGAGGACGTGGTCATTCCGCATTTCCGCAAGGTCACCGATGCCTGCCACGAACACGGCACCGTCATGTGTCACCAGATCTACCATACCGGCGCCCACGGCGATCAGGACAATTCGTGGACCGCCTACTGGTCTCCCTCGGGCCAGGTGAGTCACCACGACCCCTGGGGCAGCCACGTGATGACGGATCAGGAGATCGAGGAACTTGTCGACGCCTTCATCCGGCAGGCAGAACGCGACCAGGCCGGCGGTTTCGATGGTGTCGACCTCTTCGCCGGCTACTCCTGCCTGATCGACCAGTTCTGGTCGCCTCTCACCAACCGCCGCGACGATCGCTGGGGCGGCAGCCTCGAGAACCGCCTGCGTTTCGTAACACGCATCGTCGAGGGCATCCGACGGACCTGCGGCGAGGACTTCATCGTCGGCATGACCGTTTCGGGTGGCGAGCCCTACCCGGGCGGTCTGACCATGGCCGACAAGCTGGAGGTCTTCGCATGGCTCGATGAGCGGGGCCTGTGCGACTATCTTTCCTGTGGGGCAGGAAGCTATCTCAACCAGTTCTCGAAGATCGTTCCGAGCTTTCACTTCGACACTCCCCTTGGCCCGGACGAAGCGGGCGAGATCAAGAGCGTGGTGAGGCACGCCCTCGTCACCGCAGAGGCGCGCGTGAAGACACCACAGCGCGCCGAGGAGGCGCTCGCCGCCGGCAAGTGCGATCTGGTCTCGATTGTCCGCGGCCAGATTGCCGATCCCCACCTCGCCAACAAGGCAGCCAGCGGTCGGGCCGACGACATCCGGCCGTGCATCTCGTGCAACCAGCTGTGCCTCGGCCGGCGACTGCGCGACTACTGGATCTCCTGTCTCGTCAACCCTTCGGTGGGACGGGAAACGCTGTGGGATGGCGACAGCGCGCCACGGGCGCCCAGCCCCCGCCACATCCTCGTCGTCGGGGGTGGTCCGGCCGGTCTCGAGACGGCGAGGGTGGCGGCGATGCGCGGTCATCGCGTCACACTTGTCGAGAAGGACGCCGAACTCGGCGGCCAGTTCCGCCTGGCGGCGGGTCAGCCTGAAAGGGGAGAGGTCGGCGAGTTCCTGACCTGGTGCAGCAACCAGCTGGAAAAACTCCAGGTGCGCGTCATTCTCAACACCGACATGTCGGCCGACGACGTCCGTGCCTTCGGGGCGGATGACGTGATCCTTGCGACGGGATCGGTCCCCACGCGAACAGGCTTCCAGCGCGCCTTTCCGCATGTCGAACGTCTGGAAGGAGCTGAGCAGGACAACGTCATGACAGCCCACGACATTCTCGAGGGCAAGGCGGTTCCGGGCACCAACGTTCTCCTCCTCGATGACATCAATGGCTGGTGGCCGGCCTCGGGAACGGCTCTGCACCTCGCCCTGGCGCGTCACATGGTGACCGTGGTGACCGCGGCCGAGAAACCCGCCGAGCAGCTTGACTTCTCGCGGACCGGCGACACCACCCGCGAGCGCTTCTGGAAACTCGGCGTCGAGGTCATCTGCGGCCATGCCCTGAGCGCTTGGAAAGGCAACACCGCCACACTCATGAACCTCTATACCGGAGACACCGAGGAACGCGACTTCGACAGCCTTGTTCTGGCCACCACGAACACGGTGGAAGACAGCCTGCGCCGCGAACTCGCCGACGACGATCTCCGAATTCACAATCTTGGCGATGCCGTCGCTGCACGCACGGCCTCCATGGCCATCTTCGAGGCCCGCACCCTCGCCATGACCCTGTAACGCTGCTCGTCGAAGGGGGCCTCGTCGATCTCGAGTACCCGCCTATGACAACATTGTTGTACGACAACGGCGTCGTGAAGATTCGAAAGAGGTCACGTACCAGGCCGTGTTGCCTTCGGGCGTGACAGTCCTGCCGGCAGAGGTGGTCTTCCACGACGACCCGTGACGCGGGGCCTGGCGAGGGCCACCAACGACCTCGCAACCACTGCGGACCCGGACGGTCCTGGGGGGCGCCGCCTGCCGGCGACGTTCACTGCAGGGATGCGAGCAGGCTGCCCTGCCTTGTTACGGGAGCCATGCCGAGTGTCTTGAAGACACGCCAGTAGAGCGCGATGTCGTGCGTGATCACGGGCTTGCCGAGCATGGCCTCGAGTTCGGGCGCCAGCCCGCAGAATCGCCGGGTCACGCCGTCTGACGCACGTCGGAAATGGGCCGTGCCGTTGGCAAGATAGGCGTCGACGTGGGGCGCCTTGTCGGCAACGTAAGCCATGGATCGTGCCGCCAGTTCCTCGTCGAAGCAGAACACCTGGGCATTGAGCTCCTCCTGGGTGGCGAACCAGCCCTGGTCGACGAAATTGCCGGCCCACACGACGTCAAAGCCTGCCTCGCGCAGAAAGCCCACGGTCCCCTGCCACCAGTCGGGCCAGTGGTAGACGGCATTGAGTGCCACCTTCTCGACGTTGGCCGCGCGAAGCGCTTCGACCATGGCGTAACCCGCCATGTGGAACGCGGTCGCATAGGTCTCGCTCAGCCGCTCGATGTAGCGGCGGATGCCCTCGACCCCCTGGTTCGAGGCATGGACCCAGTTCGAGCCGACCTGGGCGCAGACGTCGGCTCCGGCGTTCGCCGCGCACTCGACCACCTCCTCGAGCAGCGCGAAATTCTGCAGGCGCTGGTCGAGACGGTGTTCGTAGTCGGGTATGTGCAGCATGCGGCCATGGACCCCAACCGCGTCGGGCGCCATGCGCACGAAGTCCGTCGGCCCTCCGCAGAAGTCCCTGGGCGGACAGGTGAAGACGACCTGGCGGGGATAGAGCTTGTTGCGCGGGTCCTCCCACTGCACGGGCTTCCTGTAGGGTGGCAACCTCGCACCTCCTTCTTCAGATGAGCATTTCGGATCCGGCGGGACCCGCGAGGAGCATGACCGGCCAGCGCCGGCGTCACAACCTTGCACTCCGTCGCCTTATCTCTACCCCTGGCCGCTTTGGTAACGATGATGGTCTGCGCCAGGTCGTCGTCGGGATACCCGGATCGTGCAATGATATCCTTCATGCCCCGGGGAAAGGCCTCGGCGACCGCCCGGGCTTGCCATCCCTCTGTCGTGATGCCCAGAAGATTGCCGACAGTCAGTCCGACCATCAGGCCCCGCGCGCGATCATCAACCATGGTGCGCGCTCCGACCTGAGTCGTACGAGAACGAGGCATGGATCAGCGCATCATCCAGGACCAGGGCCTGGCCTGTCAGACGGCGCCCGGTCACCCGGTGTTCGCAGCCGAGCCCGACACCGGGTCCGGTCTCGGCCGGTGACGTTCCCAGCCGCCTGACTCTTCTGAGGGCGAGGGTGGCCGAAGGGTGACCCTTGGACTGTCCGGTTTCAATGAAGTGTGATCGCACCAGCGCTCCCCAGTGTTTGCGGAGAAGATGCGGTGCACCGAAGAGATCCATGGCCGTGACATCCCTGCCGTGCGCCACGACAATGCCGCACTGTCCGGGAAGCGGACCACGTTCAACGAGAGCTTTGACGGTCTCCCTCTGGGAGGGGTGACGCCGATAGGACTTTTCCAGTTCTTCGGCGGCGTCCGTCGGTGAAGCCACACCCTCCCGAAGCATCATGGCCGAGATGTCGTCCCAGATGGCGCCCTGATCGCTTCTGCGGTCCTGGTTGACACTGAAGGACCTGTTGACGCTCGCCCGCTTCCTTTTCCGGATTCGCTCGGGCGCGAAGGCCTCCGCGCGGCGCCATGCCCGATGGCGACCCCATCGGCCCTGTTCCAGGCACGATACAGGAATATCTAGCTTGGATCCGGCCGGAACAAGAACGGTGGCGTTGATGGTGCGATTCTGGTTGCCGCCGGTGAAGTGTTCACCTTCGACGATCAGAATCGGCTTGGCAGTTGGATTGGTGACCTGCAGTGCCCCGACTGTTGCGACATCGAATTCGCTGACGATCAGTCCCGATGAACCACCGGTGTCGATGGCTGGAAGGGGGTTGTCCTGCAAGTAGACGGGGAAGAACGAGACGCCAAGCCGCGTGATCGGAGATCCTACAGCCGCATTTTCAAGGCTGGGTATGGTCATTCTGGCCTCCTTTGGTTTATTGTGACATTGACAATTATATGGCGCTCATAATTGTCATTGCAACAATAAATATTCTGCAGGGGAGCCATTGAGGAAATACCGTGAAATATCCGCCATTTGCTGTCACCGTCGACATAGCGCTCTTCACCATCGAGGATGACACCTTCAAGATTCTGATGATCGAGCGCGGCGGGGATCCCTATCGCGGAGACCTCGCCCTGCCGGGCGGCTTCGTGCTTCCCGATGAGGATCTCAAAGCGGCAGCCGCCCGGGAACTGGAGGAAGAAACCGGCCTTGCCGACGACGCCTGGCACCTCGAGCAGCTCGCCGCCTACGGCGATCCGGATCGGGATCCGCGCATGCGGACAGTGACCGTCGCCTTTTGGGCCATCACCGCCAGTCTGCCCCGCCCCCGGGGTGGCAGCGATGCAGCAGCCGCCTACCTCGTGCCTGTGGACAGAATCGAAGGCGGGGATCTTCGCCTCGCCTTCGACCATGACCGGATCGTCCAGGATGCGGTGAACCGGGTCCGCTCAAGACTCGAGACAACGACAATCGCCGCCGAGTTCTGTCCGCCTGCCTTCACGGTAGCAGAGTTGCGCAAGGTCTATGAAATGATCTGGAACACTCCTCTCGATCCGGGGAACTTCCAGAGGTTCGTGCGCGACAGCGGTGCATTTGCACCCGCGTCGTCCGTCAAACCGATGGTCCGCGCCCAGGCGGCCGTGCCTTCTCGCGTTCCGGAACTGCCCATTGACCTCCCTGTGCTGCGTGAGGCGGCGGCTGACGACGACGCCGAGGCCGAGCCCTCTTTCGATTCGGCGCCGTCCCTTGATCGCCTTGCGTCCGGGGAGATGACCGTGAAGCGGAGCAGGCGCGGGCGGCCGGCGTCCAGATGGATGGTAAGGGAAGGGCGGCCCGGCATGCTTGCGAGGCCGCTGCGCCGAAAGACAGACGACTCGTGACGCTTCAGGGCGCTTCGAGCGGAACCATGTCGAGAATGTTCGCCTGGAAGAAGGTCAGAGAGGTTTCGCCGTAGTCGGCCAGTTCACCGGTCTTCATCATCGGTGAATGCAGGGCCTTTTGCTGTTGTTCGACGACCCACATGTCCTCGATCTGAAAGTCGAGGGCCTCCATGGCGTGACAGCCCAGTTCATCGATGGAAATGTAGCGTCGGCCATCCTTCATGATGTGGCCATGACCGCTGGTGCCGCTGCGGTGCCCCTCCTTCTTCGGCTCGGCGCCCTTCTCCCGGGGGGCCATCCAGGTGCGCAGCTCGAGGTAGCAACGCTCCGGGCCGACCGGAACGATCACGTAAGCCGAGAAGAATATGGAGGTGGCCAGGACCCCGGAATTGGGAAAGAACTGCCACACGACGGGGCGCCGTCCCGATATCGAGGTTCCGGGTATGGTGGCAAAGTGCGAATTCTCCCGGGACGGATTCTCGCCGAAGCCGATGGAGACCCAGTGACGGTGTACCGCATCCCAGTCCTGATCTTCCACGTCAGGACCCATGAGAGTCTTGTCGTGGAGGTAGCTCAGGTGATAGCCGTCCATGGCGTTCTCGCAGAACACCTTCCAGTTGCAGTGGATGTCGTAGCGTACCGGGCGTTTCTCGGACAGTCCTTCCAGTGAGTGTGGCCACATGTGGGTCTTCGGCATGGAGCCGATCCAGGTATCGAAGTCCTCGTCGGGCCGAGCCATAGGATTGACGAACACGAGGTCGCCGATGGTACCCACGCTGCCGGAGTGCAGCGGCCAGTCCGCCAGGTTCATGCCGGCAAAGCAGAGGTCCTTCTTCGGCAGTCCGCGCAGGCTGCCGTCGTCGATGTTGTAGGTCCAGGCATGATAGGGACAGACGATGCCATGGCGGCAGTTGCCCGCCCCCTCCTCGAAGATCTGCGTTCCCCGGTGTCGGCAGGTGTTGTGGTAGGCGCGCAGGGAACCATCCTTCGCGCGCACGACAATCATGGGATAGCGGTTGATCCGAACCGCCTTGTAGTCTCCGGTGTGCGACACATCCTGAACCGTGCAGGCAAAGGTCCAGGACCGGCTGAACAGCTCCCGGTGTTCCCGTTCGAACCAGGTGCTGGAGTAGTAGCATTGCTTCGGCAACAGCTGCCGGGCCTTGGTCGGTTTCAGGGGAACGGTCATGTCTCGCATCTCCCTTGTTGCCATCGCCTTCGATAGAGGGTCCAGCGCGACTGCCTTCACTCGATTGAAGGTCGCGACCGGGATGTCCCCTCTTCGGGGCGTTCGACACGCGCGGTCAGGATATCGGCGTTGGTGAAGCTCTGGTGGTGGACCGACGAGGTGTAGTGCCGCAACAGCCTGAGAGAAAGCTCCCGTTCGACCATGGTCCTGTCAGGCTGTTCGCCAAGCACCATGATCTGGTCCTCGATGTTGCCCTCGCTTCCCGATGTGACGAACTCGAGCTCTATGGAGGAGCCCGAGCCGCGCACCTTGACCACAAGCCGCCTGGCGTCACCGCTGTCGTCGGCAGTCATCAGTGTGGCGGCCATTTCGTCGCCAACGAGGATGAGACGGTCCGTCTGCACTTCGGTCCAGCCATATCGCGTGGCGGTCTTCTTGAGAAATTCGGATATCTCCTGGAGCGTATCGGTTTCCAGTCTCGTTTTCAGGACCGCACTCTTCGGTGACATCAGGTTGAGACAGACCGTCAGCACGACGGCCGTGATACCCCCGGCGGTCATACCATTGCCGACGAGGCTGCCCATCCAGGGACCCAGCAGGTCCGGGAAGATGACACCGTGCTGAAAACCGGTACCGATCCAGAAGGCGGTGCCGACCATCAGACTCTTGCGATAGTCCATGCCGTCACCGATCACGAGGCGCATGCCGGCGACGAACAGAAGGCCGAGAAGGACAATCAGGTAGGCGGCCGCCACCGCCGCCGGGATCGCCAGCACGAGGGCCGCAAACTTCGGCACAAACGCGGCAGCCAGGAGAACCAGGCCAACACAGACCCCGACCCTGCGCGATGCGATGCCGGTCAGCTCGACGACCGCGATGCTCGTTGAATATGTCGTGTTGGGAATCGTCCCGGCGAGTCCCGAAAGGAAGTTGCCCACGCCGTCGGCCGAAACCGCACCCTGAACCACCTTGTAGTCGATGGCGCGACGGTGCTTCCAGGAAACCGACTGGATGGCGACGGAATCGCCCACGGTCTCGATGGCACCGACATAGGTCACAAAGATGAAGGCCGGCAGCAAGATCCAGAACGTCGGTCCAAAATCAAGATCGAACCCCGGCCAGCCGCCGTCCGGAATGCCGATCCAGCCGGCTGCGGCAACCCGGGCCATGTCGTAGAGACCAAACCATGCGGCGACGAGACAACCAACGAAGATGCCGATGATGGGCGCCCACAGGCGCAGGGCGGACCGCGAGCCGAAGGCAATGGCAAGGATGATGACGAGCGTCGTGCCTGCAACGAGCGGGGAGGCCAGTGGTTCAACGTCGTCTGGAACATCTGCCAGCATGTCGAACACGATGGGCATGACGGTCACCGGAATCATCATGATGACGGTCCCGGTCACCGCCGGTGTCAGGATCCGGCGCAGGATCGAAAGACGCTTGGCCAGCGTGAACTGAACCAGGGATGACAGGAAGACGAGCGTCGCCAGCATGCCCGGTCCACCCTCGGCCAGAGCCGTGACACACACGGCAATGAAGGCGCCGGAGGTCCCCATGATGAGAATGTAGCCAGAACCGAACGGCCCGATCCTTTGGGCCTGGAGAATGGTTGTGAGGCCACTCACGACGAGGGCGGCGAAGGCAGCCCAGACAAGAAAGGCCTCGCTGCCCCCTCCGGCCCTTACCACGATTGCCGGTGCCAGGACGATGCCGGTGACCACGAGAATCGCAAACTGGGTTCCAAGGCCGATGGTCAGAAGGAGCGGCGGTTTATCGTCGGGTTCGTAACGCACCTCGGTGTCACGGGTTTCGCTCATGTCACGCGCCGCGGCCGAGTTTCCGCAGGGCAAGACCCGCAGCCAGGTAGACAATGATGTAGACGATGACCCGGTAGACGGCGGCCGAGCCCGGCGGAATGCAGATGAAGCTGAATCCTGTCAATCCGCGCCGGCCGATCTCGTGGGCAATGCGGATGACTTCGTAGTCGGTCATGGCGATGGGTTCCACCAGTTCGCCGAGGATGTCTCCGGGCGCTGGCCCGGCGCCACCCATGACATCCATGTCAAAGTGGGCATAGACGCCCCGGGTTCCATCCCAGGCGCGATCAAGCTCCCGGACACATCCCTCGATTCCCAGGTCTGTGCGCAGTTCCCACGAGGAGATGAAGCGGGCGCCGTCATCGAGATAGCGGCGAACGATGTCGCTTGTCTCCAGCATGCCGCGCTCGCCGATCTCGACAAGATTGCGGGGATGCATGTTGTCGAGAAACTCGTACATCTTGTGCTTCCAGGACGCAGCACCTGCAATCCTCGGATCGCCGGTCAGGTAATCGAGAGGTTGGGCATCCCAGTGCGTATCGAGACTGACGCATCCCACCGCACCGTCGGTGTGTTCGGCGCAGGCCTTGGCGATGGCAAAGCTGCCGCAGGGACTGTTCTGCCCGATCACCACCGGAACCGCTCCGACTCGCAAGGCGTCCCGGCACTTCGCCTCCACGGCCTCCTGCGCGGCGAGGATGCGCTCGGGCGTCTGGTTTTCCATGACGTCCGGGGGAATGTCCGCATCGCCGTAGTCGACCATGGTGATGTGATCGAAGAGCTCCAGGTTGAAATCCTGGATGTAGCCGCCCGGGTAGCGCGCCGACTGCTGGCGGACCCGCTTGGGTGCCTCGATCCATTCTTCCATGGCGACACCGGCATACTTGCCATCCTCGGCGGCGACATAGGGCGCGCCGATAATGACCACGTCCGCACCTTCAAGATCATCCGGCGTTCTCGCGACGGGACGTGACATGAACGAGGGTGTCTCCGGTGCGACAAGAGGGAACTCTCGCCTTCCGGCGAAACTCGTCGCCATGAAGGTCTCCCAGTCCGGATAACCGGTGTTGCTCATGGGACGCCATCCTCACTGCCCTGTTCGCCGCCAGCGTCGTGGCCCGCGGGAACAATTGCAAGACGATAGAGACGAAATCCCGGGCTTGTCCTGTTGACGCACTCCATGGCATGTCCCTTACGAGACAGAGGCACGGGGAACAATGCCGGGTCCATTGCACGGGGTGCGCATCATTGATCTGACCCGCATGGTGTCGGGACCTTCGGCCACCATGCTGCTGGCCGACCAGGGCGCCGATGTCATCAAGGTCGAGAGCCCCGCCCGCGGTGGAGATACCACGCGCGGCGTGTCGGCCAATGAACACGGTCTCGCATCGTCCTATCTCAACAACAACCGCAACAAGCGTTCCATTGCCATCGATCTCAAGCACGCCTGCGGCATCGAGGTGCTGATGCGCCTTGTCGCGGGCGCCGATGTCCTGGTCCAGAACTTCCGGCCCGGAGTTGCGGAACGCATCGGGGTTGGCGAAGACGACGTGCGGAAGCACGCACCGGCCATCATTCACGTGTCGATCTCGGGATTCGGCCCGAGCGGACCCTTTGCGGAAAAGCCGGTTTATGATCCCCTCGTGCAGGCCCTTTCCGGGCTGACAACCGTGCAGGCCGGATCAGACGAGGCGCGGCCGCGCCTCGTGAGAACCATTATCCCTGACAAGCTCACCGGCATCGTAGCCGCCCAGGCGGTCGCAGCGGCGCTCTTCAACCGGGAGAGAACCGGAGAAGGCCAGGCGATCCACGTCTCCATGCTCGATTCGGTCATCGCCTTCCTGTGGGGATCGGACATGGAAGCCCAGACCATGGTCGATCACGGAATCCGCCAGCAGCATGCCCAGAGCTTCATCGATCTCATCTACGAGACGAGCGACGGCTACATTTCGGTGGCAGTCCAGCAAGACAAGGAATGGGAAGCTCTCACGCGCGCCCTGGAGAGGCCCGAGTGGCTCCACGACGAGCGCTTTCGCACACCGGCCGGCCGCCAGCGTCACATCGACGCAAGGCTTGAGTTGACCCAGGAGGTCCTCCGAACGGCCACCAGCGTCGAATGGCTGGAAAGGCTCGAGGCCGAGGATGTCCCCTGTGCCCCTGTGCTCAACCGCAACGACATGATCCGTCACCCGCAGATCGCCGCCAACGGTATCGTCACCGAACATGATCATCCCCTCGTCGGCAGGATACGCCAGGCGCGCCCCGCCGCACGGTTCTCGAAGACCGATTTCGAGTTGCGCGAATCCGGCGCGCAGCTCGGAGAGAACACGGACGAGATCCTGAAAGAGGCCGGCTACGACCCAGGGGCCATCGCCACACTGCGCCGCACCGGGGTCTTCGGGAACTGAACGATGATTGATTTCTACTACTGGCCGACACCCAACGGCTGGAAGGTCGCCATTCTCCTCGAGGAGCTCGGGGTGGCTTACACGCTGATCCCGGTCGACATTTCAAGGGGCGAACAGTTCGCGCCTGACTTCCTTGAGACGAGCCCGAACAACCGCATTCCCGCCATCGTCGACCACGACCATCCAGGAGGGCCGCTGCCTGTCTTTGAATCGGGTGCCATCATGCTCCATCTCGCCCGCAAGCACCGGCGCTTTGTCGCCAGCGATCCCGTAGGCGAAAAGGAAACACTTGAGTGGCTGTTCTGGCAGGTGGGCAACCAGGGACCCATGGCAGGTCAGCTCTCGCACTTCGTCAACTATGCGCCCGATGACCAGCCCTACGCCCGCGAGCGTTACGCGCGGGAGTACGATCGCTGCCTGGGTGTTCTCGAACGACGCCTTGACGGGCGCACTTGGCTGGTCGGGGACTCCTATTCCATCGCCGACATGATCTGCTGGCCATGGGTTCTGATCGCAAGGCCGCTCACGGCAAGTCTTGATGACGCCCCCAACGTGCGGGACTGGCGGCAGCGGATCAAGGAACGCCCGGCGGTGCAGCGGGCCGTCGATCTCGGCAAGGAATTTCGGCGTTCCGCCGCGCCGTCGAAGGAGGAGCGCGACATTCTCTTCAACCAGACCGCCGCCACAGCCGGTCGCTGGCAGACGTGATCAGTGGCGGAAGTGACGGACGCCGGTCATCACCATGGCCATGTCATGTGCGTCCGCAGCGGCGATCACCTCCTCGTCCCGCACGCTGCCGCCTGGCTGAATGACGGCCGTCGCCCCGCCTTCAGCAGCTTCGAGCAGACCATCGGCAAAGGGAAAGAATGCATCCGAAGCGACCACCGATCCGGTGATCGCAAGACCGGACCGGCCGGCCTTCTGCCGGGCGATCATGGCACTGTCGACACGACTCATCTGTCCCGCCCCGATCCCGAGGGTCTGTCCGTTCCGGGCATAGACGATGGCATTCGAGCGCACGTGCTTGACGACACGGAAGGCAAACAGCATGTCGTCGAGTTCGCCGGGGTCCGGCTGACGCCTGGTCACAACCCTCATGTCATCGGTTGTCAGGCAGTACCGGTCGGGGGTCTGTGCCAGAAGCCCTGATCCTGCGGACCGGATCATCAGGGAGTCCTTTCCTGATGACGGACCGCCGGTGAGAAGAAGTCTCGGGCTCTTCCTTCCTTCCAGGATGTCACGCGCCGCACGGCTGGCATCGGGCGCAATGACCACTTCCGTGAAGATTCCGGTGATGGCCTCCGCCGTCTCGCGATCAAGGGGCTGGTTGGTCGCGACCACTCCGCCGAATGCGCTCAGCCGGTCACAGGCTAGCGCCTTGCGGTAGGCATCGATGAGAGAGTCCCCGAGGGCCGCGCCGCAGGGATTGGTGTGCTTGACGATGACGACAGCAGGTCTTTCATGGTCGAACTCCGCGACGGCCTCGAGGGCCGCGTCGGCGTCATTGAGATTGTTGTAGGAAAGACCCTTGGCACCATCCTGGCCTACCGTCGCCACGCCCGGCTCTCCGCTCCCGACATGGTAGAACGCGCCGGATTGATGAGGATTTTCTCCGTAGCGCAAGCGGCGGTCGAGCCTGCCCGAGACGGTGAGCCGGCGGGGAAAGGTCTCCTTCGACTCTCCCAGAAACCGTGTCGCCACGGCCGCATCGTAGGCAGCCGTCATCTGGTAAGCGATGCCGGCCATCCGCAGACGAAAGGCGCCGGAGGTGGCGCCCTCGTTCTGTTCCATCTCTTCAACAAGGGCGGGGTAGTCTTCGGGATCGGTCATCACGGTGACGAAGGCATGGTTCTTGGCCGCTGCCCGGGCAAGCGCCACCCCGCCGATGTCGATGGCCTCGATCGTCCCCGTCCAGTCAGCACCCCTGGCAATCACGTCCTCGAAGGCATAGAGATTGACCACCACGAGATCGATGCCCCTGATGCCGTGTTCGGACATCTCGCGGACATGATTCGCGGCATCGCGGCATCCGAGGATTCCGCCGTGAATGGCCGGATGGAGCGTCTTCACGCGGCCATCCAGGATCTCGGGAAACTCCGTGACCTGGCTGATGTGGGTGACGGGCAGGCCCTGGGCGGCGATGGCCGCGGCGGTGCCACCCGTTGATATCAGTTCAACGCCCCGGGAATCGAGAAATCGGGCTAGATCAACGAGACCGGACTTGTCTGTGACGGAGAGAAGCGCTCGCCTGACGGTCATTCAGGGATCAGGTGTTCATGGAGTCGAAGAAATCGTTGTTGTTCTTCGTGCTCTTGAGCTTGTCGATAAGGAACTCCATGGCGTCCACGGAACCCATGGGCATGAGAATGCGGCGCAGAACCCACATCTTGGCCAGCTCGGCCCGGCCAACCAGGAGTTCCTCCTTGCGGGTGCCCGACTTGCCGATATCGATGGCCGGGAAGATGCGCTTGTCGGCAATCTTGCGATCCATGACGATCTCGGAATTGCCGGTACCCTTGAACTCCTCGAAGATGACCTCATCCATCCTGCTGCCGGTCTCGATGAGCGCCGTGGCGATGATGGTCAGGCTGCCCCCGCCCTCGATGTTGCGCGCCGCTCCGAAGAACCGCTTCGGGCGTTGCAGGGCATTGGCGTCGACACCACCGGTAAGCACCTTGCCCGAGGATGGCACGACGGTGTTGAAGGCTCGTGCCAGGCGGGTGATCGAATCCAGCAGGATTACCACGTCGCGTTTCTGTTCGACGAGACGCTTGGCCTTCTCGATCACCATCTCGGAGACGGCGACATGACGGCTGGCCGGTTCATCGAAGGTCGAGGCAATGACCTCGCCCCTGACCTGGCGCTGCATGTCGGTCACCTCTTCGGGACGCTCGTCGATGAGCAGAACGAGAAGGTAGACCTCCGGGTGGTTGCTTTCGATGGCATGGGCGATGTTCTGCATGAGAACGGTCTTGCCGGCGCGTGGCGGTGACGTCAGAAGGGCCCGCTGCCCCTTGCCGAGCGGAGAGATCAGCTCGATCACCCGGGTCGACAGATCCTTCCTGGTGGGATCCTGGACCTCGAGGCTCAGCTTTTCCTCCGGATAGAGCGGCGTGAGGTTGTCGAACGGCACCCTGTGGCGCGTTGTCTCGGGTTCCTGGAAGTTGATGTGGCTGAGCTTGACGAGTGCGAAATAGCGTTCGTTCTCCCGGGGACTCCGTATCGTTCCTTCCACCGTGTCGCCGGTCTTGAGGGAAAACCGCCTGATCTGTCCGGGACTGACATAGATGTCGTCGGGACCCGGCAGGTAGTTGGCCTCGGGGCTGCGCAGAAAACCGAATCCGTCCGGCAGCACCTCGAGCACTCCCTGGCCGCTGATCGGCACATCCTGTTCGGCCATCTCCTTGAGAATGGCGAACATGAGATCCTGTTTTCTGAGAACACTCGCTCCCTCGATGCCGAGTTCCTCGCCATAGGCGAGAAGCTCCTCGGGTTTGCGATTCTTCAACTCCTGCAGATTGAGTGCGCCATGACTCATGGCTGCAAACCCGGTCTGCACATTTTCATTGCCCGTCAAGGTCATGATGAACCTGCTGAATAGCGATGGGAAAGAACGAAACGACGCTGCTGCTGTCACGTCTGGAAAGGTGTCGAACTGCGTCCCGGAAAAGCGGGTGATTCGACAGGACCGGTGAACGGCCAGGAATGAAAGGAACCCTAGAGCAGGTCATCCGGGCCTGTCAAACCCGTTTCGCAGGCGCTCGAATTTCGGACTAGAACGGCCTGACGACGACCATGATGACGATGATGACCAGCAATACTGTCGGCACCTCGTTGATCAGCCGAAAGAAGCGGCTGGTATGGCGGTTGCGATCCTCGGCGAAGGCGCGCCACAACGTCACGAACCATCCGTGAACGGCGGACATGGCGATGAAGGCTACAGCCTTAACGAGCCACCAGCCCTCGCTCCACAGCGTCCAGCCCGCATCGAGTATCAGCAGGATGCCGAAGGCAAAGGCGGCCACCATAGCCGGATTGATGATTCCCTTGAGGAGGCGGCGTTCCATGACCTTGAAGGTCTCGGACTGGCGTGAACCGGGCTCGCAGTCGACATGATAGACGAAGAGCCTGGGGAGATAGAGCATGCCTGCCATCCAGGCGATCACCGCAAGAAGGTGGAACGCCTTGATGACGTCATGCCAGGCGCCGAGGAAGCCGTCCATGTCACGTTGTCCTCAAGGGGCACCTGGTGAACGACGCAGGGCAGATCCTGCCCCCATCTCCGGATGCCAGTGCCGGCCGGTCATCGTCCAGAGCTGACCTGACGAGTGCCGCCAGGCCGTCGATAAAGGTGTCGTCGCACGAAACGGTTGCTATGCGCCTGTAGAACGGGCATCCCGCCTCCCGGGCTCGCCGGCGATACTCGATGTCGAGTTCGACAAGGGTCTCGCTGTGCTCACTGACAAAGGCGACGGGCACGACAATGACACCGGTTCCGGCCCTGCCGGCCCGGTCGATTTCCTCCTCCGTCGACGGACCGATCCAGTCGAGCGGCCCGACGCGCGACTGATAGCAGACTGTCCAGTCGAGATCGCTGCGTGCGATGTCATCGACGATGGCCTCGGCTGTCTGCTCGACCTGCCACTGGTAGGGATCGCCGCGTCGGATGATCTTCTCCGGAAGGCCGTGAGCGGAAAACAGAACCCTTGACGGCTGTCCTGCGGTATCCTCAAGGGCACTCCTGATGGCCGCCGCGTAACTGCCGACAAACCCGGAAGAACGTGGCCAGCAACACACGGCCCTGATTGTCACGTCATGTCCATGACGCTTCCAGGAGCGGATCCACTCCTTCATCGACGATGCCGTCGTCGTCGTCGAGAACTGGGGATAGAGTGGCAGCAGCACGATCCTCTGCGGTTCGAACCCGGCCACCTCCATTGCCGCATCCTCGCTCATCGGATGCCAGTAGCGCATGGCAATGAACACCCTGATCGCCTCATGGCCCAGGGCTGCCTCAAGCGCCCGGGCCTGCTGGCGTGTGTTCTCGAGGAGAGGAGAATGTCCACCGATCTCTCCGTAGATCTTCTTCGCTTCACCCTGGCGGCGGTGCGATATCACCGAAGCAAGAACGGGACGCAACGGCCAGGGAAGGGAGATGATCGCCGGATCGTTGAAAAGATTGTTGAGGAAGGGCTGCACGGCCGCCGGTGAATCCGGACCACCCAGGTTGAAGAGCACGACCGCCGTTCTGTCCATGGCCTTACGTCCCGCAGGCACGCACGGTATCCACCAGGTCCGCAACATGTGACGGCGGCGTCTCCTTGAGGATTCCGTGCCCGAGATTGAAGATGTGACTCTTCCCCGAAAGGCCCGTCACGATGGATCGCGCCCGGCGCTTCATTCTGTCGCCTCCGACGAGGAGGATCCCGGGATCGAGATTGCCCTGAACCGGGCAGATCGACTGCAGGTTCCGCATGGTTCCAAGAGGCACGTCCTGATCGACCTGCAGGGCATGGATGCCTGTCTCTCGGGCAAACTCCGCATAGCGTTCTCCCGCTCCGCGAGGAAAGCCGATCACGGGGATCCGGGAATGCACCTCATTCACACGGGCAACAATGCGTCGCGTCGGGCCGATGCACCACCGGGCAAAGCTTGCACTGTCGTCAAGTAGGCCGGCCCAGCTGTCGAAGATCTGGACGGCATCGACGCCGGCATCGATCTGGGCCAGCAAGAGTTCGGCGACAGCATGAACAAGTCGTTCAACGAGACGGTCAATCAGGCGTGGATCGTCCTTGATCAGCCGCTGCGTTGCGGGAAACTCACCGCCTGACCCGTCGATCATGTAGGCAGCGATCGTGATCGGACCGCCGGCAAATCCGATGAGAGCGGTCTCCTCGTCGAGTTCCCGCCTCACCAGACGAAGGGTTTCCATGAGAGGGAGGTTCTTCTCGACAGCTCCGTGTGGATCGAGGGCATCAATGTCCGCCTGGCATCGAAGAGGCGTGAGACAAGGACCCTCGCCTTCAAGAAAGCGCACCGCACGGCCCATGCCATGGGGAACGATGAGAATGTCGGAAAAGACGATGGCCGCATCCACGGAAAAGCGCTCGACCGGTTGCAGCGTGATCCTCGCGGCGAGTTCCGGAGTGTTACACAGGGCAAGGAAGTCGGGGCTCTTGCGGCGCAGCTTCCTGTACTCCGGCAGATATCGCCCGGCCTGGCGCAGAAACCAGACCGGAGGCGGGTTGTGCGCGGATCCCTGCAGGACGGCAACCAGGGGTTTCTCGGTGGTGGGAATGGACATGGGCGGCATGATCCGATGAATTGGCATCGCAATGCCACATCAAAGAATCATTCATAAAAATAGGTGGTAATGGTGAGCCTTGTGCATCATGTGGACGCAAGGCTGTCATGCTGTCTGTCAACAGTCCCTGCATTCAGGGGGACATCGGTTCGCCCGCCTGTGCATGGTTGAACGGGAATCGAGGTGCACCGCCAGTGTGCCTGGGACGGACGATGTGGAGTGGTTCCCGGACAAGTGTGGATCGCTGCCTTGCGTACACGAAATCCACCATGCCCACGGTTCCGTTTGTCCCCGGGCAAGAACGGTCTCACACATGTTGGCCAGGAGTGTGATACTCTGCGCCGGCCATTTCGGGAGCCGGTCGTACACAGGGCGATCAGCCATTCTTCCCCATATCCATGACCAGGTTTCATGTGCATCTCATCTCCGACGCGACGGGCGAGACTGTCCTTGCAGTGGGTCGTGCCGCGGTTGCCCAGTTCGAGAACGTCGATGTGGTCGAGCACGTATGGACGCTGGTCCGGACGTCGCGGCAGATTGACAGGATCCTGAAAACTCTCGAATCCAGTCCTGGAATTGTCATCTTCACTCTGGTCAATCCGGAGCGCCGAGACCAGCTGGTCAGGGGATGCCAGAGTCTCGGGATCGTTTCGGTACCGCTTCTCGATCCGGTTCTTGCAGCGCTGTCGGGAGTTCTTGACCAGCCGGTCAAGGGACAGCCCGGAGGACAGCATTCCCTCGATGCCGAGTATTTCGACAGGGTCGAAGCCATCCAGTTCGTCGTCCGCCATGACGATGGCCAGTCACCGCACGACCTCGACGATGCCGACGTCATCGTCGTTGGTGTGTCGCGCACCTCCAAGACGCCGACCTGCTTCTATCTCGCCAATCGGGGCATCAAGGCAGCCAACGTCCCCATCGTTCCGGGCGTTGCACCGCCGGTGGAACTTCTCGAGGCCACCAGGCCGCTCATCGTGGCTCTCAGTCAGAACATGGAACGCCTGGTCCAGGTTCGGCGCAACCGCATGAAGCTCCTTCACCAGGACGAGGAAAGCGACTACGTCGAACCGGATGCAGTACGCCGCGAGATGGCGGAGGCCCGCAGGCTCTACGAGGAGAGGGGGTGGCCCGTGATTGACGTGACTCGGCGCTCCATCGAGGAAACCGCCGCGGCCATTCTCCAGTTCTACAGGGAGCGGTTCGGCTCGCTTCCCTGATCGTCGAGGGCTTCGCGCACCATCCTGTGGAAGTGGTGGACGACGTGTTCGCCCACGCCGCTGTCCTCACTGTCGACGATGAACCGTCCCTGATCGTAACCGCGCGAGAACAGTCCCCGCTGCACCGATTCACACAGCAGCATGTCTTCCGTTCCGAGCACGTTCTCCAGGTAGTTGCGCCGATCCTCGCTGTCAGGCTTGCCGTCGGGGGAGAACCGGTAACTGATGAACCGGGTGGCGAGGTGGTTGACCGGCACCGCAGAGACGATCAGGAGGTCCCCATCCCCGGGCAGGACGTTGATGGTCGTTGTCGGCCATACGTACCAGAAGAGCGAATGGGGCATGCGGGCATCCCTGGCAAGGTGATAGGCGCTGTTGTCATGGCGGACGTCCCAGCCCTTCTGACGTGCCGTGATGCCATCGATGGTGTTCTCGTAGGTGGGCATGGAGATGATGTCGCAGAACTGCGGGTGCGCCACTTCGCAGTGATAGCATTCGACGTAGTTGTCGATGACCACCTTCCAGCCGGCTTCCATGGCCCGACCGCCAAAATCATAGGTTTCCGCAAGGGTGAGATCGTTCCAGAAGGGAAGTTCCCGACAGATGTCGGCCTCGAGATTGGGCGCCTGGCTGGCAAGGGACTTCGCGTCGTCATCGAGGTTGACGAAGACAAGGTTGCACAGGACCTCGACGCGGACGGGCCTGAGGGAGAACTGGGACTTGTCGAAGCCCTCCACGCCGTCACTGTTGCGGGCGGTGCGGAGCTGGCCGTCGAGACCATAGGCCCATGCGTGGTAGGGGCAGGTGATGGCAGCCTTGATCGTGCCGGAGCCCTCCACGAGGCGATGCGCCCGGTGCTGGCAGACGTTGTAGTAGGCGCGCAGCTGGTCCGAGCGGTCGCGCACCACGAAGACGTCCTGATCGAGAATGCTGCCGGCAAGGTAGTCTCCGGGACGGGCCACCTCGCTGGCATGGCAGAGGTACATCCACGAACGGTAGAAGATCTTCTCGCGTTCCAGTTCGAAGATTGCAGGATCCGTGTAGTAACGCGAGGGCAACGTGTAGGACCGGCGAGGATCGGGCCCGAGTGGACGGGCAAACTCGACCTGAAGAACCTCGGCCATGACGTGCGGCCTCCCGTGTCAGCACCCCGAAATCATAGCACGCGACCCCTTCGGGAACGATACCCGTGCCCTCACGTCATCAGGACTGCCAGGATGCGATGATCTCTGCGGTGCTGCCGATCTCAATCTGGTCCTCGAACCTGCGGTAGACGAGATCAAGCATGGCCCTGTGGGCGTTCTCATCGGAACTCGTGATGGCGTCATCGGCAATGATCACGCGATATCCGCGGTCCACGCCGGTCATCACGGTGGCAAGGACACAGACGTCCGTCTCGACACCGGTGACAATGAGGGTCTGGCAGGCCATGGCGTCGAGAAGATTGACGAAGGTGTCGCTTTCGAAGGCCGAATAGGTGGTCTTGTCGATGACATGGGCCGGTGGAATGAAGGACCGGAATTCGCTCATGACGTCAAGCACGGCGGGATCCATCTGCGACGTGGTGACAGGTGTCCAGCGCCGGTAGTAGGTCCGCCAGGCGCCGCTGGACTCATCTGCCGTGTGGGGCGTCATGAAACGGGTGAATATGGTGCGGTCGCTGCGGTGGGCCACGAGACGCCGGACGGCGGGCGTGATGGCGGGTATGGAAGGCGTGTGCCACGCGGTCTGAGCCGCGAAGAGATCCTGCATGTCGACGACGACATGAACCGCATCCTGGCCGATCGGGCGGATGTCCTGCATCAGTCCTCGACCACGACCGAATGGTCCGCCGACCAGACGAGAGCGACCCGTTCTCCGGTGTCGATGACGTCACCGTCGGCATTCTGCCGCAGGACACGCAGCGGTCCGGCGTCGGTCTGGACGGTATAGGTGAGGCTGGCGCCGGAAAAGACACGCTCGGCGACATGGCCCTCGATGCAGTTGTCATCAGTTGGTGTGTCGGGTGCCACGAGGCGGATTCTCTCGGGCCTGACGGCAAGGGTCGCCTCGCCGGCCGGCAACGGCGATGTCGTGGCGATATGTCCGACACGATCGACCATGATTCCGGAATCCTGAACCGGTCCCGAAAGAAAGTTGGCATCGCCCAGGAAGTTTGCCGCGAACCTGGTGTGTGGCCGGTCATAGACTTCGCCTGGTTCACCCACCTGGATGAGCCGGCCCTCGTCTATGATGGCGATGTGATCGGAGAGTGTCAGGGCCTCTTCCTGATCGTGAGTGACGAAGATTGTCGTGATTCCAACCGTGCGCTGAATGCGCTTCAGTTCGCCCTGCATGTCCTGTCGCAGTTTCTTGTCGAGAGCGCCCAGGGGTTCATCGAGAAGCAGAACCCGGGGTTCGGTGACAAGCGCGCGCGCCAGGGCGACGCGCTGTTGCTGTCCGCCTGAAAGCTGGCGTGGCTTGCGGTGATCGAGACCGTCGAGGCGCACCAGCTCGAGGATTTTGCCGACCCTTTGGCGCACCTCGGTACGCGGGAGGCGGCGCACGGTCAATCCGAACGCGACATTGTCGAACACCGACATGTGAGGAAACAGCGCATAGTTCTGAAAGACCATGCCGATGTTGCGCCGGAACGAGGGAATATGCGCCACGTCCTGATCGTCGATGAGAATCATGCCTTCATCGGGATCCACGAATCCGGCAAGGGCGCGTAGCAGGGTTGTCTTGCCGCTTCCCGATGGGCCCAGGAGGGCGAAGAAGGATCCGTTTGGAAAGGCAAGCGAGACCCGGTCCAGGGCTGTCGTGGCGCCGTAGCGTTTCGTTACGTTGCGGACGTCGACGGCACTCATCGCTCGCCACCGAATTTCGAGAGGCGGGCAAACAGGAGGAGAACCGTCATGGAGATCACGATCATGATGGTGGAGATGGCATTGACCTCGGGCGTGAATCCCTTGCGGATGGCGGAAAAGATCTCGACGGGCAGCACCGAGACACCGGGCGGCGCCAGGAAATAGGAGATGACGAACTGGTCGAACGACACGGCAAACGCGAAGAGGGCGGCGGCAACAATGCCGGGCGCCATGACGGGAAGCTGCACGCGCACCAGGGACTGGAACGGAGTGGCGCCAAGGCTGGCTGCAGCCTCCTCGAGATCCGGCCCGATGCTCGCCAGGCGGGCGCCCACAACAATGATGACATAGGGCAGGGAAAGAGCCACGTGCCCCAGGAGCATGGCGTGAAGTCCCCGTCCGATGCCCGTCCAGAAGAACAGCACGAGCATCGAGGTGCCGATGATGAGCCAGGGGATGGTGATGGGAGGAAACAGCAGCAGCTGCAGCGCCGTGCGTCCACGAAACCGGTACCGGGCAAAGGCCAGGGCCGCCATGGTTCCCAGCGTGGTGGCGATGAGCGTGTTGGCCAGCGCCACCGCGACGCTGTTGACGCTGGCCTGAAGAAGTCGCTCGTTGCCTGCCAGATCCTCGTACCAGCGCGTCGTGAACGAGAACGGGAGGGTGTAGTGCACCGAATCGTTCAGCCCCATGACCGCGAGCACGAGGATGGGAAGGTAGAGGAAGAGCAGGACCAGAAAGAGCCAGAGACGTCCCGCTCCCTCGCTCATCAGCACCACCCAGCGCGCCTGGTTCATGTCGTCCTCATGTGGTTCTTCAGAACCGGCGCCGCCACTGCGAGGATGAGGAGGACGATGGCCAGAAGGATGAACGAGAGGGCGCCACCCAGCGGCCAGTTGGAGACGACGGTGAACTGTTCCTCGATCACCGTACCGATCACCGTTCCCTTCGGCCCGCCCAGCAGACGCGGCTCGAAGAAGGAGCCGATCACCGGAACGAAGATCAGGATGGATCCTGCAGCAAGACCGGGAACGGCAAGCGGCAGGATGATCCTCCGGAGGATCGTCCATGACCGCGCACCGAGACTGCGTGCCGCCTCGAGAAGCGACTCGTCGATTGCCTGCAGTGAGAGGAAGCACGTGAGAATCATGTAGGGGAGGTAGGAATGAACGAGCCCGATGATGATGGCGGCATAGGAATCGGTCAGATCAATGGTCGGCAGTCCGGGGATCACCAGGTGTACGGCGCGGTCCAGGACACCATCGGGCCGGAGCACGATCGTCCAGGAAAAGACGCGGACAAGCGCGTTTGACCAGAACGGCAGGACGACCAGCAGGAACAGGGCCTCGCGCCAGCGCCCGCGGATGCGCCGGGCCAGCCAGTAGGCAGCCGGGAAGCCGATGAGGATGCACAGGCCGGTGACGTGGAAGCCCATTTCCAGCGACCGCCACATGAGGTCCTGGAGATAGCCCTTGGTGAAGAAGGCCTCGTAGTGCTTCAGCGAGAACTCGCTGGCGTGCCTGCCGAAGGGACCCTTCTTCTGGAAACTGAAGTAGAGCATCGCTGACAGCGGCAGGAAGATCGTCACCGCCAGCCAGAGATAGGCAGGCCCCGTCAGCCATGCGATCGCCCAGCGCCGCCGGGTCTCGATACGCATGGTCAGCGGAGCCGCCGGGGTGCCGGACAGTCCTGCGAGAGAACAGGACCGTCCGGCGAAACCCAAAGATCAGCTATTCGGCGTACCAGGCCTTCGTTTCCTCCCAGATCTCCAGGAAAGTCTCCCGCGTCTCGTCGGAGAGCGGTGCCATGAACTGGAGATTGGCGGTGGCGGCGGGATCGCCGAGCACCTGCCGGTTGAAGGCATCTTCGGGCAGCTGGTTCATGGCCACGCCATTGGCCGAAGCGGGTGCCCCGACCTCGGTATCCCAGCGCACGAAGTGGTCCGGGCTGACCATGTAGTCGATGAACTGGAGCGCTCCCTCCGGATTGGCCGAGCCGGCGGCAAGGGAGAGACCATCGAGCCAGGCGATGGCGCCTTCCTCGGGAATGAGATAGCCGACCGGCAGTCCGTATGCCTTGGCACTGCGTGACGCCGAACCCGACCAGTAAACAGCCACGTCGAAGGCGTCAGCGGCGAACTCCTTGTTCCACTCGTCCTCCGATGACCAGAACGTGCGGATCTGCGGCTTGAGATCGCGCAGTTTCTGGCGGATCGCGTCGAGATCATCCGGCGCGTTCATGTTCTGACCCGTGGCGAGCGCGGCAAGGTAGACGTTCTCGACGGAATCGTCGCGCACGGCCACGTTGCCGGCATGGGCGGGATCCCACAGGATATCGATGGAATTGCCGGGGTCGACTTCCTCGGTGTCATAGGCGATCGAGGTCAGGCCCCAGGTCCATGCGACACCGTAGAGGTCCCCGTCGAGCCTGAACTCCGCGGCATCCCTCAAGCCCGGCGAAAGGTCGCCGAAGTTGGAGATGGCCGCACTGTCGATCGGCTGGATGAGGCCTTCCTCGGCGGCCTGGATGGTGAAGGCAGAGTTGATCAGCACGACGTCGTAGGCACCGGGACTGGTGCGCAGCTTGGTCAGCATTTCCTGTTCGGAATTGAAATAGTCGTGCACCACCGTATGGCCCGTCGCCGCCTCGAAGGCCTCGACGCCCCAGGCTTCGTCGGTTCCGTATCCCTGCCAGTTCAGCACCCTCACTTCCGCGGCGGCCAGCGGCTGGGCGGCCACCGCGGCGGCCAGCAAGGCAGAGGCAACTATTCCTGATGTACGCATTTTCTTCGGTCTCCCCGCAGATAATGTTGTTGCAGGGGACGCTGTCACAGCATTCCCCGGTCGTCAACGCAGGCATTGGTTGCCGGCGCCAGGAGTCATCGCTTCCGATGAAGACCGTCCGGGAACTCGAACGAACGATGCCGGGTTGGCTCTGCCAGGCAGGCGCGATGATCGCCGGTTACGTCAGCCCAGGCACCAGGTTCATGTAGACGACGCGCCACGTGGCCTCGTGGCGGGGTGTCATCGTGTAGTGATCGATACGGGTTACGGAGAGGTTCTCGGTTGCGAACCTGAGAGACCTGTCGGGATCGAGTCCCAGAGCCAGCCCCAGGGCTGCGCGAATGGTGCCGCCGTGGGCGACGGCAATGATGTCCTCTCCGGCCCATTCCTCCGTCAGCCGATGGATCACCGGGGCGACGCGATCACAGAGATCGGCGAAGCTCTCGCCGTTGGGCGGGGTGGTGGTAGCCGGGGCCAGCCAGAAACGATGGGCAGGCGCCGATCCGGCGAATTCGTCGTACGTCTTGCCGTGCCAGTCACCGAAGTCCTGTTCGCCAAGACCGGTTTCGACTTCGGGACTGATTGTCCTCCTGCCTGCGGAGGCGATGCTCCGGGCTGTCTGTCGGGTGCGCCGGAGGTGGCTCGTCACCCAGCGCGCCTCCTGCGGAAGCAGGGCCGAAAGCGCCAGAAAACTCTCGAGGTCGTCGGTATCCGCGTTGGGATCAGTGGCACCATAGATTCGCCCATCGGTCTCGGTGACCGGCGCATGACGCACCCACCACCAGCGTGTCTCGGTCATGTCACCGCCACGGCGCCGGCAAGGATGCCGATTTCCGAAACCTGCTGGATGGAGCCCAGAACGTCACCGGTCTTGCCCCCCAGAACCATCATGGCCAGCCATCCCACCATGCATGCGGCGATTCCGCCTGCAGCCAGCGCCGCGATCCACGCCCAGGGAAAGAGGAGCACCAGGGCAAGGATGGCGCCGACGATGAGGGCGATCAGCACCTGATCGAATTCCGGGTCGCCCGCTCCGGCCGCCATTCCGTCCTCGCGGGCAGCCGGCATCATCCGCATCGCCACCACCATGAAGGCCCTGGAGAGGGCGGCGGCAACGACGAGCGCCGCCAGGACGTCCATGCCGTTCTGAAGATCCGCCACGGCGGCAACACGGGCGCCGATGACGATGATGAGGGCCATGACGCCAACAGCACCGATACGGCTGTCGCGCATGACGGCGAGCCGTCCCTCCCGGTCGGCGTGCGCGCCAAGACCGTCCGCAAGATCCGCCAGGCCGTCTTCGTGGAGACCCCGGGTGAGAACCAGCATGACGACGACGCAGACGATCGCCGCCAGGACCGGGCCAAGGCCGAGCCAGCCGGCGACGATGTAGAAGAGCGCGCCGACAACGCCTATGGCCGCCCCGACCACGGGAAACATTGCGACGCACTGGGCGAGCGGTCGATCATGTCCGTCACCTGCCGGAATCAGGGTCAGGAACTGTGTGGCAGCCGCCAGACTGGCGGCGAGCCCGGGTTTTTCCTGATGGTCCGGCATGGTGGTGCTTATCGGATTGTTGGCAGATCAGGTCAAGGGTAAGAAGGACGCGAGCTGCCGACGGTCTCCGGATCCACCATGATCTCCGCCCATGCCGATATCAGGAACCTGTTGCGGGACCTCCCGCCCCCTGACGCAGACGCTGCTGCCGAAGCGGCCGCGCGGAATGACCGGCTGACAAAGCCCCCGGGATCACTCGGCAGGCTGGAGGAACTGGCTGTCTGGATGGCTTCCTGGCAGGGGCGTCATCCACCGCGGGCCAGCGATGTCGCCTGCATGGTGTTTGCCGGCAACCACGGCGTGACGGAGCAGCATGTGTCCGCCTTTCCCGCGGATGTCACGGGGCAGATGGTCGCCAACTTCGCCGCCGGGGGCGCCGGCATCAACCAGCTGGCCCGATCGCTCGATGCCCGTCTCGAGGTGGTGCCGTTGTCGCTTGAGCAGCCCACCGGAGACATCTCGCGGGTACCGGCGATGACTGAAAGCGAGACATGCGATGCCTTCAGGATGGGTTTCGAAACGGTGCAAGGGGCAGATATCGCGCTGATCGGCGACATGGGGATCGGCAACACGACCGTGGCGGCGGCCCTTGGCGCTGCCCTCTTTGGCGGTGACGGCGCCGACTGGGCGGGCCCCGGAACCGGTCTCGACCGGGACGGCGTGGACCACAAGGCCGCCGTGATCGACCGGGCGCTGGAACGACATCGCCGGCAATCGGCAGATCCCCTTGAGACGCTTGCGTCACTGGGCGGGCGGGAGATTGCCGCCATGGCGGGCGCCATTCTTGCCTGCCGGTTGAAGAGGACGCCCGTGATCCTGGACGGGTTCGTCAACTGCGCGGCGGCCAGCGTGCTCCACTGCCTTGAGGCCCGGGCCCTCGATCACTGCATGGCCGGGCATGTCAGCGCCGAACCCGCAGCCGGACGGTTTCTCGATCACTTGGGAAAGAGGCCGCTGCTCGATCTCGGCATGCGTCTCGGCGAGGGATCCGGTGCTGCCTGCGCGGCCCTCATCGTCAGGGCGGCCGTCGCACTCCATGACGGCATGGCCACCTTCGACGAGGCGGGTGTGAGCGGCAGACGGGACGATCCGTGACCGGCAATCGGCAACGCGCCCTGGATCTTGCCCGCGGCATAGGCCGCATGTTCGCCGCCATGAATCAGGCAAGCGTGACGGAGTTCACGGTCAGGAACGGCAGGAGAGCCGACGTGCTGGCGCTTGACGGCAAGGGGCGTTTCACCATCGTCGAGGTCAAGACGTCCGTCGCGGACTTTCAGTCCGACGCCAAGTGGCCCGACTACCTCGACTACTGCGACTTCTACTACTTCGGCGTGCCGGAGGACTTCCCGGCCCATATCCTGCCGGAAGAGCACGGCCTCATCGTCGCCGACCGCTACGGTGCAGCAATCCTGCGTCCGGCATCCGAATCACCGCTCAACGCGGCGCGCCGCAAGGCCCAGACCCTCGCCTTCGCCATCCAGGCGGGACGACGGCTGCGCCAGCTGACCGACCCCGGGGTATGAAGGGAATCACACCATCCGTTGGACGCCCCAGGCGTCGAACAACCGGTCTACGGAAACAACCGGGATGTCACGCGCCAGGGCTTGGGCGGCGATCATGCGATCGAAGGGGTCCCGATGCGGACCAGGAAGTCGTCCGGCGCGTTCCGCGTCATCCACGGTGATCGACAGTGCCCTGAATCCCTGACTGGCAAGGCATCCGTTGACATCAAGCGCCACCGCCCCGGCCCGTGGGAGCTTGCCGAGGCGAAACTTGGTGGCGATCTCCCATGCCGATGCAGCGCTGACGAGGATGGTGTTGGCGTCGTCCTCGATCGTGCTGCGGGTCACAGTTGTCAGACGTGAATCACCGGCAAGCCACCAGAGAAAGGCATGTGTATCAAGCAAGACCTGCAAGATTCAGCCGCCTTCCCATGCCTTCAGTTCATCCTCCGGCAAAGGATCATAGAAACTGTCGTCTACGACGATTCTGTCCTTCATGGCGCCAAACTTCCGTCGGCCCGGAGGGCTGCAGGGAACAAGGCGAGCGACCGGCTGACCCCGCCTGGCAATGATGACGTCCTCGCCCGCCTCCACTTGCGCCAACAACCGTGACAGATAGGTCTTGGCTTGATGAACATTCACAACTGGCAGGACCGTACACCTCACTTGGTGATGGCTAGAATTATGACTAAGTCCCGAGCAATTTCAAGGCCTCCACAACTCCCTTTCGCCAGGAGTTGGGTTTGACAAGGTTCGGCAGCTTACGATGCCGCATCGGCGTGAAATCACTTTCGTTCATTCACTGCGCCGATATCCATCTTGACAGCCCGTTGAGAGGGCTGGCGGCCCAGGAAGGTCACGCGCCCCGCCTCATTCGTTCTGCCTGCCGCATGGCATTCGAGATCCAGGCGGACCACGCGATCAACGAGGGCGTTGCCTTCGTCGTCATCGCCGGAGATCTCTCCGGAACTACCTTAGTCGACCCGAAAGCACGGCCAGCCCTGATGGTCGGGCAGATCTCGCGGTTCTGAAGGTCAAGCTAACTCGGAGCGCGCCAAGCGGACTGGTTCACCGGCACCGGGTGAAAGTCTGGTGAGAAGCAGATGTTAGGGCAATCATGTAAGGCGGGACGGCATTGCTGTATTCGTTAGCCAGGCCGTATCTATAGGACTTGTAACGGTCGTTGGGTCGAACAATTGGGCAGGCAAATGGATGATCAAGCAGCATTGCTGGCGGTTGGCGATGTCCACTTGGGTACAAGCTGCTCGGGTGTGCCGGACTTTGTTTCATCCTGGGGCATTGATCCGAATGAGCTAACGCCAGCAGCCGCCCTGAGGCTTGCTACCGACTTCGCGATTGAACGGGATGTGGATGCTGTCCTCTTCGCGGGTGACGTCGTTGAGAGCACCAATGCCAGATTCGAAGCAATACCTCCGCTCGAAGAGTGCGTACGGCGGCTTCGGGAAGCAGGGATCGAGGCCATTGCGGTGGCTGGCAATCACGATGTGGAAGCCTTGCCCAGACTTGCATCACTCTTGGACGGATTCACTCTGTTAGGAGCCGGAGGCAAATGGGAGTCCATACCGGTAACAAGGAACGAGGTGCCTATCGCCGAGATCGTCGGTTGGTCGTTTGGCGAACGGTTTGTCCGGCAGAGTCCGGTAGCAGATCTCCTTTCGGAGCCGCTGGAGCCCGCGTCGACTTCTGTTCCCCGTATTGGATTGCTTCATGCCGATCTGAACGCATCGGGAGGACACTACGCGCCGGTCAGGCAATTCGAACTGGACGATACAGGCTACGATGCGTGGCTTCTCGGTCACATCCACAAACCGTCCATCGAAGGACTCTCTGCAAGCGCGGACTCTCGACCTTCGGGCTATCTGGGCTCTCTGGTAGGGCTCGATCCATCAGAAACGGGGCCTCATGGCCCATGGATGCTGAAGGTTCGTGATGGACGAGAGCTGCAGTTGGAGCACGTCCCATTGGCGCCGCTGCGCTGGGAGCAGGTATCTGTCTCGGTCGAAGGACTCGAGTACGCCGAAGATGTAGAGGACCGATTGTTGAGCGAGGCGGCAGAACTTGTTCGTCGGATCGGTCGGGAAGGCCCTGCGCCCCGGGTGATAGGACTTATCGCTCGACTGACTGGCGCAAGTCCTTGCCTCGAAGATATCAGCAGGCGCATTGACACAGGCAAATGGGACGACCTTGGACGCCTTATCAACGGAACAGCAGTTTTCTTCAGCAAAATCGTGTCTGCCACCAGGCCCCGACTGGAGCTGGCGGAAATCGCCAAGGGGGACGATCCGGCTGCCTTGCTGGCACGTCGGTTGATGATCCTCGAACAAGGCGGGGATAGATCGATGGAGCTGCTTAGTGAAGCTCGCGCAGAGTTGGCACGCACTGCCCGCGATGAGCGATGGTCCGTCGTCGAAGAGCATCGAAGTGCGACGGACCCGCTGTCGGATCTGGCTCTGCGGGACATACTGCTGCGATCTGGGATGACGATCCTGAATGCAATGCTGTCTCAAACCGAGCCGGCTGATCCGTCATGAAGCTGAAGCGACTGAGAATCGACCGGCTACCGGGAATCGACCAACCATTCGAGATCGAGTCGCCGGGTGCCGGCGTGCACGTCGTCTTCGGACCGAACGCGATCGGCAAGTCGAGCATTTGCCGGGCGGTCGAAGCCCTCTACTGGGAAGATCGGGGTCCCGTTGAACGAACCTCTGTAACCGCCCTATTCGAATCGGAGGGCGAGGTTTGGCGGGCGGAACGTGAAGGCACACGCCTGAGGTGGCGTTGTGAAGACGGAGACGGAGTACAGCCGGGAATCCCGTTCTCCCACCACCATCGCTGTTTCTTTCTCCGCCTGCGAGACCTTATCGATCCCTCCCCGGAAGGCACGCAGGACGTCGCCTCCGAGATCAGGCGACAGATGTCCGGCGGATTTGACCTGCACCGGATCCTGGACAGGTACTTTTCTGGTGTTTCCAGGCAACACGGGCGTCGGCAGCGGAACGAATTCAATGCCGCGGCGAGGGAGGTCCAGGCGGAGGAGGGAACGCAGTCGAGGTTACAGCGCCGTGAGGATGAACTGGGGGCTCTGCAGTCGCAGCTCGACGCCGCGGCAACGGGAGCACGCCGGTTGCCAGCGGTCCAGCGAGCGATCGGGCTGGCCGGTCGCGCTGAAGAGTATGAGGTCACCAGGAAAGAGATCGAAGCACTGCCCAATGCGTTGGCGTCCCTGACCGGCCAAGAATTGGAACAGATTGAGGAGCGCCAGGCGCGCATTGTCGAACTGGACGAACGGATCCGAGACTTCGAAAGCCAGCGTGATGCCGCAAGCGACAGCGCGCGGGAGTCACGTCTAACGACCGAGTTGAATCCGTCCGAACTCACAGTCTGGCGTCAGAATGCCGAAGAATTGGCTCGCGTCGAATTGGATCTTCAGAACGCGAGGATGCATTGCGGTGAGTGCAAACGGGAATGCGAGACTGCCTTGTTGTCCCTCGGCGGAGGCGATGTGGACGAGGTCGCCTTCACGCTGGAGGAACATGGGCGGTTGTTCGAGTTCCTGCGCGCCGCAAACGAACATCGAACGCATAAGAGCGCCATCGAATGGAGATTGCGCCTTCTGGCGAGGATCGAGCAAGTCGAGGACGGCGATAGCCGTCTCGTGGAACTGCATGCGGCGCTCGATGCGCTGCGCCAGTGGCTTCGCGCGCCTGAGGCGGAAACGCGCCGGGACAGGCTGAAAGCGCGGCGCATCTGGATCGTCGTCGCCATGGCGTTCGCGGTTCTCGGCGCAGCCATGTCGGTGTTCCACGATCCGCAGTTTGGATTGCTGTTGGCAGTCGTCGGTGCGGGAGTGTTGGTGCCGGTGTTCCTGTTGCGCAGCACTAACCCGGCTTCGACAGCGCGTCCTCAGGCGGAGGAAGCGTTTGCGCGCCTCACGGTGGATGCGCCCGACGAATGGAATGTCGGATCGGTCGAAGCAAGACTGCGCAGCCTCGAAGCAGAATCTGCGTCCATTGAGTCGCGGCTGCAGCGCGCCCGGGACCGGGACGTGGACCGGCAAAATCTCAATAGTCAATTGGATCAGCTCGACGAATCGCAAGCCTCACTCGACGAACGGCGGGACAGTCTGTTTGAGAGCCTAAAGCTGAATTCCCCGCGACCGGACGCGGAACTCGTGGATTTTGCGCGTGCGGTCGATCAGCTGCGGGTCACCCGTGTCAAGTACGAGGGTGCGGCAGGCCGCGTCGAAGAGTACGAAGCGAAACACTTGCGCCTCCTTTCCGAGCTGGCGGACGTTCTGCAACAGCATGGTGAACCGCTACCGAAGGACGCGACGACCGCAAAGGCCTACCTCGCCGCTCTTTCGGATCGCAATGCACAGTTGATCAAGGGACGCGCCGACGAACGCCAGGCAAACACCCAACTGGATCAGAATCTCGCCGATCGCAACGCAGCTGTGGAAACCGTCAGGCAGATCTACGCGACCGCTTCTTTGGAGGACGGGGATGTGGCGAGTCTGACCGGATTGCTGGATATGTTGCCCCGATATCGTGCGTTGCAAGAGAAAGCCACGGTCCTCCAGGGCCAAATCAGCCTCGATCGGGGAGAGCTTGCGAAGGCCGGGGAAGCTGCACTTGCGGATCTCGACAGGGCCAGCCTGGAACAGCTGGAACTTGATCTTTCCGAGGCGGCAGACTTGATCGATGGATTGCGGGGAGAGATCGCCGACGTGAATGCGCAGGTGAACGAAGCCAAGCGGAGCACCGGTCTTCAAGCCCTGATTGCGCGACAGGAGAAAGCCCGTACCGAGTTGGAGCACCGCCGCGACGAGGCGCTGTTCGTCGGCGCCGGCAAGTTCCTGGTGGATGCGGTGGAGCGGGAGTACGAAGCAACCCAGATGCCCCGAGTGTTCGAGCGGGCCTCAGGCCATTTTTCAACGTTTACGCATCACAGCTATGAACTTCGGTTGGGCCGCGGCACAGGGGCGCCCCGCTTGCAGGCGGTCGACTTACGAAGCGGTGAGCCTCGGGAACTCGATGAACTCTCCGACGGCACACGGGCCCAGCTTCTCCTGGCGGCTCGACTGTCATTTGCGGAGGAGGTCGAACAGGGAACCACCCTTCCGTTGTTTCTTGATGAAGCGCTTGATCAAAGCGACCCAGATCGCTTCGAAGCCATCGCACGCAGCCTGGGCCGAATTGCAAACGACCAGGAACGCCAGATCTTTTACCTGACAACCGACCAGCTGGATCGAGACCGTATTCGCTACGCCCTTGAGGCAGAAGACTGTTCGATCGCCGCCGAGATCGATCTCGGATCGCTGCGCGGCAGAGCGGCCGGCGTCACACAACCGTCTGCGCTTCAGGTGGCGAGGAAGCTGGACATCCCGCCGCCTCACGGGACCACGCCGGAAGAATACGGGGTCACCCTGGGCGTACCCCGGTTTGCCCCGGTCCGGGGATACTCCGAACAGCACCTGTTCTATCTCCTGACTGACGACCTGGATCTGCTGCATGCCCTTCTGACAAAGGGCATCGAGCATGCCGGGCAGTGGAAGACGGTGACCGGCACCACTCTCGCAGACAAGCTGACGGCCCTTTCAAAGACTGCGCTGGAAATCGATGCCCGCATCAACTTGCTTGAGGTGTTCTGCGAACTGTGGAGTCAGGGTAAAGGACGGATCGTCGATCGAGACGTGCTGGTGCAGAGCCGCTCCCTGAGCAACAAGTACCTTGATAACCTCATGTCCATTGCCAAAGACCTGGACGGAGACGCGGGCGCATTTCTCGCGACGGTTCTCGCCAGAAGGGATTCCCGCCTGAAGGGTTTCAGGCACAGCAATGCTGAGGCATTGGAAGAGTATCTCCGGGATAACGGTTATCTGGACGACCGACCGATCCTTCGTGAAAGCGACCTAAGGCTCAGAGCGTTGTCCAGTCCGTCGGCGAACGAGCTACCTGATGGGGTGGCCAGCGAATGTTTGAATCGCTGGTGGGCCTGGGCGGTGAACATGCCATGAGTGGCCAAGACAATTCGACACAACGAGGGCGAATGGGCCGGACTGGCGACCGGTTCCTCGTGCGCTATTGACGTGCCAAGCCCGGCCGTCTTGAAGTAGCCGTGATCAGGCCATGTGCGGCAGTTCGAGGATTCAGAGCCTGCGCACGTTCCTGCTCAGGACACCGTGCTCCTCGCCTGCGGCGTAGAGATCGACATTGGCTTCCGAGGTTTCCTCGTAGCCCTGCAGCAGTTTCAGCGGTTCCTGCAGGTCGTACCAGCCCAGGAAGGGGCGGTGAACCTGATAGCCAATCAGCCGCTGGAGCTGTTCGGGGTAGTGCCGGGCCACCTCGACCGGACTCACCAGATACTGGTTCTCCTCTTGGCGCAGCCAGCCGACCACATAGGAGAGGAAGAGGGCGTGGCGCCAGACATCCTTCGTTGTGTTGGCGCCGCCGCCGTGGTGAACGGCGTAGGTGAAGATGAGGCACGAACCCTTGTCCATCACGGCCTGCGCAAACTCGTCTTCCTCGGCGACGCGCTCGTCATCCCAGCGGTGGCTTCCCGGTACCACGCGGGTTGCGCCGTTTTCCCTGGTGAATTCGGCCAGCGCCCAGAAGGCCGTCACGTAGGCCACGCGCTCTGTTGGATGCTTGAACGGAAACATCAGGGCATCCCGGTGAACTTCCTGTGCCGATTCACCAGGTCCGATCGATGTCGTCGAACTCGAGCTCAGCTGATAGCTGTCGCACCACGGCCCCAGCGTCCGGTCGAGGATCGCGAGGACTTCCGAATTGCAGATTTCCTCGCGAACCGCCTGTGACTTTGCGACCAGGCCGTGCGTGCGTCTCGTCCTGAAGCCCAACCACTCGCCGGCACCAGTCGGCACCTTGCTCATCCAGGGATGGAGTTCATCAAGTATCTGATCGCATCGCGCCTCACCGATCAGCCTGTCGATGATGACGCAGCCGTCCCGATCGAGGATCTCGACAATGTTGTCGGTCGATGTTCCCGCCGCCACGTGTTCGATGTGTGCTTCAGCCATCAGCAGTACTCCTTCCGGTTGACTGGGATTCCGAGGCACCAGGCCCCATCGGATGGGGATTATACGCCGCGCGTCCCGATTTCCGAAGCAGGCCGGTTGCCGGCACGGACTCGACGGCCGGGAAAACACGAACATGGCGCGATTGCCCGCCGGGGAAGCGCCTTGCAGCGCGCGTCATGGCGGAAGGGCTGAGGGGCTTGAGTCATGTCCGTTGTCGGGTGCACTCTTGCCTCGACTCGGGGACGGGAGCGAACGATGAGCGATCAGCGCGTGATCTCGGCTGACAGCCACGTGCAGGAACCGCCGGAACTCTACGGGGAGAGGCTGGACAGGAAGTACAGGGACCGCGTCCCGAGGCTCGAGGAGCGCGATGGCGCCACGTACTTCGTGGTGGACGGCAAGAAGCCGCGGCGCATCGACCTTGCCTCGGAGCGCACGGACGAGGACGACCAGAATCGCGAGTTCCGCAATGATCCCAGCGGTGGACGGGACATTGAGCGTCGCCTGGCAGACCAGATCCGCGACGGAATCAGCGCCGAAGTCCTCTATCCCAACACCTCGCTCTTTCTCTACAACTCCAGGGATCCCGGCTACCAGTTTGCCGTGGCCCGCGCCTACAACGACTGGTGCATCGAACACTTTGGCGGACACCGCGAGAAATTCGTTCCCGTCGCCATCGTTCCCGTCATCGATCTCGACGAAGCCGTTCGCGAAGTCGCAAGGGTGGCGCGGGAGGGGTACCGCAGCATCAAGATTCCCCTGACCGTGGACGGCAGACCCTACAACCTGCCTGACTATGACCGGCTGTGGTCGGCCTGTGCCGATCACGATCTCGTCATCTCGCTCCATGCCTTCACAGAGAGCGAGGATCAGTACCCCGACGATTGGGGCGAGGAGGAGGGTCACGGCGGCGCTCTCGCCCACATGGCCATGAGCATGGCAAGGGGGCAGAGCCCGGTGGCGCTTCTGATCGCGTCGGGTGCGCTGCAGCGATATCCGGACCTCAAGTTCGTCGTTGTCGAGTGCGGCGCCGGATGGCTCGCCTGGCTGCTCCATGTGCTCGACGAACAGGTGGAGAAGAAGCACATGTGGATCCGCCCTGAGCTTGAGATGAGACCGAGCGAGTTTTTCCGGCGACAGGGAGCGGTGACCTTCAGCGATGATCCCGTCGCGCTGCGCCTGCTAGACTTCACCAGCGCGGATGTCCTGCTCTGGGGCAGCGATTATCCCCACGACGAGGGTACGTTTCCGCACAGCCAGGAGGTGATCGAGCGGACCTTCGCCGGCCTTGCGGCCGAGGACCGGCGTAAGATCGTCTACGACAACGCCAGGCGCATCTACCGCTTCGGCTGAGGATGCGATGATCCTTGTCACGGCGGCAACGGGACAGGTCGGTCGCGAGCTCGTGTCGGTGCTGCGGTTACGCGGGCTTGCCTTTCGTGCCCTGGTGCGCGGCGCGGCGCTCAAGGACGGCGTCGAATGCGTCCGCGGCGATTTCCGCGATTCGGCCGGCCTCGCCGCCGCCATGGCCGGCGTCGAGCGCATGTACCTTGCCTGCGCGCCAACCCCGGATCAGGCCGACCTCGAGATGCGAGCGGTCGACGCGGCGGCACGCAACGGCGTCCGCCACGTCGTCAAGCTCTCGGCCTACGATGCGCACGACGCCAACCCGTCGGATTTTCGACGCTGGAACGGCGTTGCCGAACGCCACCTGCGCAATTCGGGCCTGGCGTGGACGATCCTGCGTCCGACCGCGTTCAACCAATCGCTCGATCCCCGCGCCGTCGCTGAGCGGGGTGTGCTGCACTCGACACAGGGCGCAGCCACGACGCCGTTTGTCGACACGCGCGACATTGCTGATGTGGCCGCCGCGGTGCTCGACGGGACCGGTCATGATGGCCGAATCTACGATCTCACGGGGCCGGAAGCCTTCACGCAACCCGCCCTGGCAGCGCTCATCGCGGAAGTCTTCGCGACACCCGTTGCCTGTCGTCCGGTAAGCGATGCCGAGGCACTGCGCGAGCTTCTCGAGAGCGGCATGGACGAAGGCTTCGCGCGGTCAATGATCGTGCACTGGCAATCATACCGCGCCCGGCCTGCAACCCTGGTCTCGGGCTGGACCGAGATCCTCACCGGGCAGTCGCCGCGAACCCTGCGCGCCTACCTCGAGGAATGCCGGGTTGCCGCGTCGAATGGCGCGCCCGCGGCGTCATGATCGGAGAGGCTGTCGTGCACCGTATGCCGTTGATCATGGTGGTCACCAGCGACCTTGCCGGCCAGGTGAGGGGCAAGGGATTTCCTGTGACCGAGTGTGACGAGCGGCTTGGCAAGGGGGTCGGCTACACGTTCACCAATCACATGATCAACTGCTGGGGCCAGATCCCGACGACACCTTGGGGGCCGCTGGGCGATCTTGTTCTAATGCCCGACGCGACCACCGCCGTCGAGGTCGACTTCGGCGATGGCAGCGTGGCGGAGCACTTCATGCTGGGCGATCTTTTCCACATGGACGGCGCGCCTTGGGATTGTTGCCTGCGCCATTATCTCCGCTGCGCGCTCCACGAGCTGGAAAGCGAGACCGGACTGCAGTTGGTCGCCGCCTTCGAGCACGAGTTCCACGATGGCGGTCTCGTTGAACGCGGGGCCGATTCCTACAGCCTCGACAAGGTGAGGCGGGCTGGCGACTTTCCGGGCGCCGTGCTCCACGCGCTTGAGGCGGCGGGCGCCGAGCCCGAGACATTCCTGCCGGAATTCGGCAGGAGCCAGTTCGAGTTCACCGTCAGGCCAGCACCGGCCATGGTGGCGGCCGACCGTGCCATCATTGCCCGGGAAATGGTGCGCGCCGCCGCCAGGCGCCTCGACCGGGATGTCAGCTTCTCGCCACAGGTCGATCCTGCCGGCCCCGGCAACGGCGTCCACATCCACATGAGCTTCCGGGACCGGGATGGCCGGCCAGTCAGCCATGACGCGTCGCAACCTTCGGGGCTCGCCGCCCGGATGGGGAGCTTTGTCGCCGGAATCCTGAAGCGCCTGCCGGCGCTGGTCGCCGTCACGGCGCCCTCTGCGGCCTCCTACCAGCGTCTCAAGCCGCATTCCTGGAGTTCCGCCTACAACAATCTGGGCTGGCGGGACCGCGAGGCTGCGATCCGCATCTGCCCGGGCCCTGAGGCGCCCGGCGCCGATGTCGCCTCGGCATTCAATGTCGAATTCCGCGCCGGCGATGCGGCAGCCAGTCCCTGGCTCCAGCTCGGCATCCTTGTCAGGGCCGGTCTCGAAGGGATCCGCGAGGGCCTGCCCACTCCCGAACCGGTGTCATCGGACCCCGATGCGATGAGCGACGATGAACGCCGCAGACATGGTGTCGAGCGCCTTCCGACTTCACTTGACGAGGCCCTCGACCGTCTCGAACGCGCGCCCGATGCCGGAACGCTCCTGCCGGGCGAACTTCTCGAGGCCTACATCATGCACAAGCGCGGGGAACTGCAGACGGTTGCAGGATTGGCGCCGGAAGAGGTGTGCCGGCGCTACAGGGACGTCTACTGATGGCCGACGAACCCTTCTGGCGCACCAAGTCCCTTGAGGAGATGAACGGGCAGGAGTGGGAATCGCTCTGCGACGGCTGCGGCAAGTGCTGTCTCGTGAAGCTCGAGGACGTCGATGACGGCACCATTTCCAACACTGACGTTGCGTGCTTTCTTCTCGACACCGTCACCTGCCGCTGCCGGGACTACGCCAGGCGCTTCAAGTGGGTGCCCGAGTGTATCCGCATCACGCCCGAGACCATTGCCTCGATGCTGGCATGGCTGCCCGGCACCTGCGCCTATCGCCTGCTCCATGAGGGCCGCGACCTTCCCGACTGGCATCCCCTGGTGTCGGGTGATCCCGACAGCGTGCATCGCGCCGGAGTGTCGCTCTCGAACCGTGTGGTCTCCGAGGCTGATGTCGCCGACGAGGATCTCCCCGATCATATCGTCGACTGGGCGGTCTGACCGACCCGGCAGGGTAGCCCGCACGCGCCTGTCACGTCCCTGAGTCTGGTGACGGGTGGCATCGACCAGGTCGGGCCAGCGGCGACACAGGATGTCAAACAACACGTCAAGTAGCGCGTCGAGTTTGACGTGTCGAGCGCGTAACATACTGATATAACGTTGCTATTCTGGAAAGAACAGCGTCAACCTGAGTGTCGCACTGGATGTCGGCATGGATGATCCTGTCCCGCCGCATGGTGCAAGAGCCTGGCGTCCATTGCAGCATCCGGCGGGTAGGGCAGGGCCTCCGAGACTACCGCGGTGGGCAACGTGAGGGTGAGATTCGCTTTCGGGAGCGACGGATCCAATTTCGTCTTTTTTCGACGCCCCGTTCGTCGTTCTGCTTGGCAGCAATGCCGATGCCACCGGTACGGCGCTTGGTCTCGGTGTTGAGACGTTCGTGAATGGCAGATGACCGGCGGTCGCGTACGTGACGGCGAGAGATGGGTTTGCCGGCTACTGTACCAGGCGGGTGTTCGGGAATGCGGCGTGCCAGCCGAACCAGAATGCCCGCTGCGCCGGGATTCGGCGTAGCACACGGCCGTCTCCGGCGGTCAGGCCGTGCTCGTCCATCGTCCAGATCATGCCCGAGCTGTCCTCGACGCTCCGGTCGCCGTCGTACCGGGTGAACGTCACGTCTTCGCTCCCGTAGGCGCGGTTTGCGCCAGATGCATCGGTGAGCACCACGAGTGACGTGCCTTCGATCGTATCGTGATGCAGGGGTGTTGCGGCGAGGAACTCGGCCGAAATGGCAAGGGCCGCCTCGGGGTGAAGGGCAAGCAGCACCGTGAACACCTCGTCCTTGTTCTTCAGCCGGGTGTCAAGGACCGGGACCGGGAACATCAACTCGTCGGTCGCGAAGTAGTCGCGGTAGGCAGCCCCTTCGGCATAGTCGCGCAGGTGGCCGGTATCGAGCGAGAGCACCAGGGTTTCGGGATGCCGCCGGCGCCATTCGCCCCAGGTGGTCGTCACCACGGCTCCCCTCTCCAGCACGATACCCTTCCCGGCAAGCGGTCCGACGACCGGCGCGCCCCGCATCGTGCTCCATAGCGACTGGGTGGCCTGGTCGTACATGAGCTTGTTCGAACGGTAGAGGAAACCACTCGTGCCGAGCTCGTGATTCACGCTCTCGTGCCCGGTGTGATAGAGGATCACGGTACCGCACAGGGTGCAGTACACCCCGGCGACCGGCACACCGCCGACGATGTCGGTGAACATCTCGTGCCAGGCGAGGATGCGCTTGGGATAGGCGCGGGCATCGCCGTTGAGGGAGAGGCCGAACACGATGTGGTCATCTTCCAGATAGCCAGCCTCGTCCGCATCCAGCATCGCCGGGTTGCGAAGCGGCGGAATACCATCCTGCCGCACGCCGCCCCAGACGATCTCGTCGAGCCGGATGAGCGAATTGCCGGCCGAGTCGAAATACGCCGAGAATCGCGGGTCGATGAGGCTGTAGAGCGCACTCTTGAAGGCGGCGTAGCGCGGGTGCCGCGCTTCCGGCGCATTCCACATCTCGCGTTGCCAGGCGTCCAGGTCGTGGCCGTGCCCGGCACCGGTTTTCCGCTCCATGATTCTCACCAGGGCGGCGGAGACTTCCGCGCTGCGGGTCAGGCGGACCACCTCGAGAGCCATCGCCAGGAATGACGGCTCCCATTGGGCCTCGATGAGCGCCGCGGCGCGCGCCTTGTCGTCCGTCTCTCCGGCAAGCAGGGTCAGGAACGTTCGGGTGACGGCGCGGTCGGTGATCTCGGCGCGGGTGTGAACGGCGGTCGCCGCCAGCATCAGGAAGATGCCGAAGGCGATGACGAGACTGCAGGCGGCAGGCCCGGGATGTCGTCTCAACCCGCCTTCCGGCGATTCCCGCATGTCCGCCAGGCCGGTCAGACGATGCCGGCGGTGCGGCGCAGCACGTAGTGCAGGATACCGCCGTTGAGGTAGTAGGTGGCCTCGTTGCCGGTGTCGATCCGGCAGACGAGCGTCGTGTCGATGAGAGAACCATCTCTTCTGCGGATGGTGGCCGGCACGTCCATGCCGGGCGAGATGCCGCCTTCGAGACCGGTGATGGTCCACGTCTCGCTGCCATCAAGGGCGAGGCTCTCACGGTTCTCGCCATCGCGGAACTGCAGGGGCAGGACTCCCATGCCGATGAGGTTGGAGCGGTGAATGCGCTCGAAGCTCTCGGCGATGACCGCCTTCACACCCAGGAGGGCGGTTCCCTTGGCGGCCCAGTCGCGTGACGAGCCGGTGCCGTATTCACGTCCCGAGACAATGACGAGAGGCACGCCCTCGTTGCGGTAGCGCATCGCCGCTGCGAAGATCGACATCTCGTCGCCGCTCCCCTGGTGACGCGTGACGCCACCCTCGGATCCGGGAAGAAGCAGGTTCCTCAAGCGAATGTTGGCGAAGGTCCCCCGCATCATCACTTCGTGATTGCCGCGCCGCGAGCCATAGCTGTTGAAGTCCCGCTGGCCGACCTGGCGTTCGTTGAGCCAGGCGGCGGCGGGGCTGTCGGATGCGATGCCTCCGGCGGGAGAGATGTGATCCGTCGTGATGCTGTCACCGAGCAGGGCGAGGACCCGGGCATTGACGATATTGTCGCCGCTGACAGCCGGTTGGCGCGGCATGTCGTCGAAGAAGGGCGGACGATGGATGTAGGTGCTTCCCGCGTCCCATGCGTAACCGCGGCCCTCGGGAATGGCAAAGGCGTTCCAGGCGTCATCGCCGCTGAAGACATCGGCGTACCGCTTCTTGAACATGTCGGGTGTGAGATGGCGGCCGATGGCCTCCCCGATCTCGTCGTTCGACGGCCAGATGTCCTTCAGATAGACCGGTTCACCGTCATCCCCCCTGCCCAGAGGTTCGGACGTGATGTCGATCGCCATCGTGCCTGCCAGGGCGTAGGCCACCACCAGCGGCGGTGAGGCCAGATAGTTCGCCCTGGTGAGCGCGTGGACCCGGCCCTCGAAGTTCCGGTTGCCCGAGAGCACCGAGGCGACGACGAGATCGCCACCCTCGATCGCCTCCTCGACTGCCTGCGGCAGGGGCCCGGAGTTTCCGATGCAGGTCGTGCAGCCGTAGCCGACGATGTGGAATCCCTGTTCCTCGAGAGGCTCGAGAAGTCCGGCTTCGCGGAGATAGTCGGTCACCACCTGGCTCCCCGGCGCCAGGGACGTCTTGACCCAGGGCCTTGTCTGGATGCCGCGTTCGAGAGCCTTCCTGGCGACGAGGCCGGCGGCGATCATCACCGAAGGATTGGACGTGTTGGTGCAACTCGTGATGGCGGCGATGACGACATCTCCATCGCTCAACCGGTTGCCGTCGGCCATGGCCGTCGAGACCGGGCTGTCGGCATCGCGGCCGGCTTCGGCCATCACCTTGCGGAATGCGCTGCCGGCATCGGAAAGGACGATGCGGTCCTGTGGTCGCTTCGGACCGGCAAGGCCGGGTTCGACGTCACCGAGATCGAGCTCGAGGACATCGGTATAGAGCGGTTCCACGCCGTCGCCGCCGCGCCACAGCCCCTGCTCCTTTGCGTAGGCCTCAACGAGGCGGACCTGCGCCTCCGGGCGCCCCGAGAAGGCAAGGTAGTCGATGGTCTGACCGTCAATCGGAAAGAGCCCCGCCGTGGCGCCGTATTCGGGCGCCATGTTGGATACCGTGGCGCGGTCCGCCAGGGAGAGGTATCGGAGCCCGTCGCCGGTGAACTCGACAAACCTGCCCACGACACCCCGTGCCCTCAGCATCTCCGTCACCCTGAGGACGAGATCGGTGGCGGTGGTCCCTTCCCGCGGTTTTCCGCCAAGACGAAAACCGACGACCTCGGGAATCAGCATCGAGATCGGTTGGCCCAGCATCGCGGCTTCCGCCTCGATACCGCCGACGCCCCAGCCGAGAACCGCGAGGGCGTTCACCATCGTGGTGTGGCTGTCGGTCCCGACCAGGGTGTCCGGGCAGGCGACGCCATCGTCGGTCCATACCACCTTCGCCAGGTATTCGACATTGACCTGGTGACAGATGCCGGTTCCCGGAGGCACCACCCTCAGATTGTCGAATGCCGTCTGGGCCCAGCGCAGGAACCGGTAGCGTTCCTGATTGCGTTCCATCTCCCGGTCGACGTTGTGCCTGAAGGCGTCCGCGCTGGCGAAGCGGTCCACCTGGACGGAGTGATCGATGACGAGATCGACGGGGGTCAGGGGATTGATGCGGTCCGGATCGCCGCCAAGAGAGCTCATGGCATCGCGCATGGCGGCAAGGTCGACCACCGCCGGCACACCGGTGAAGTCCTGCATGAGGACCCGCACCGGCCTGAAGGCGATCTCCCGCGAGACGGACCGTGTCTCTGCCCAGCCGGCAAGTGCGGCGATATCGTCGGCGGTGACGGTATCGCCATCCTCATGGCGCAGCAGATTTTCCAGCAGAATCTTGAGCGAAACGGGCAACCGGCCAATGCCGCCCAGCTTCCGTTCGGCCTCTTCCAGGCTGAAGTAGTCATATGGCGTGCCGTCGACCGTCAGGGTGCGACGGCAGTCGAGATGGTTGGCGCTGGGCACGGCAATTCACCCCCTGGACTTCACCCGGCCAACATGCCGCGCCTTGCCCTTCAAGGCAATGTGACGGGATCAGGAGAAAGGCTGACCGGTCAGCCGTTCACAGGCCTCGACATAGCCATGGCGGACGCATTCGACGATCTCCCGGGGGAGATCGGGGCCAGGTGGTGTCTTCGCCCAGGACGTCTGCGTCTCGAGCCATGCGCGCAGGATCTGCTTGTCAAGCGAGACCGGCCGGGATCCGGGTTGCCATGCGTCGGCCGGCCAGAAGCGGGAACTGTCGCTGGTGAGACACTCGTCAACGAGAGCGATGGCGCCGTCGATGATGCCGAATTCGAATTTGGTGTCGGCGAGAATGATGCCGCGCCTGCCGGCTTGCGCATGCGCTTGCCCGTAGAGTTCAAGGGAGAGGGAGCGCAGTCGTCCGGCGCATTCAGCTCCCAGCCTGTCGGCGACATCGGCAAAGGTGATGGTCTCGTCGTGCATTCCCGCCGGCGCCTTGGTCGAGGGAGTGAAGACGGGTTCGGGAAGCCTGTCGCCGTGTCGCAGGCCCCGGGGCAGCCGCAGCCCGGCAATGGCGCCATTCGCCTGGTAGTCCTTCCAGCCGCTGCCGGCGAGATAGCCGCGGACGACGCACTCCACGGGCAGAACCTCCGCCTCCTTCACGATCATGCTGCGCCCGTCGAGCCAGGCGCGGTCTTCGTCCGCCAGGTCGAGGCCGGCGAGGTCGGTGGAGACCACGTGGTTGGCGACAACGGGCCGCAGAAGGTCGAACCAGAAGAGGGAGAGACGGGTGAGGATCCTGCCCTTGTCGGGAATGGGCGTCGGCATCACCACGTCGAAGGCGGAGATGCGATCGCTCGCCACCATGAGCAGGCATGTGTCGAGGCGGTAGAGGTCGCGCACCTTGCCCCGTGCGACCAGCTCGAGGTTCGTCAGCATCACCATGAACGATTGTTCCCCTTGCGGGAGGGGTGCTGTCAACCAGGGGAGGAGGGGCCGGAGGCATTGCGGCAAGGACAAACGCGCCGGGAGCGCGCCGAGGAGGATCCAAAGCCGTATCTGAGGGAGGAAACAGTGCCTCCGGCACCGTGCTAAATGGAACGTGAATCACAAAATTTCAATTGCGTATCCTGAAACGGAGATGTGCAGAAAACGCATGGCTGCTGCTGTCTTGAACCGGGGAGGATTCCCTGCAAGCTTCAGTGATGGAGGTACATGCCATGGTGACCATCCTTGCTATCGAATTCTGGCCGACCTGCCACCTCGGGGCCATCGCCGCCACCTTCGATAGATGCGGTGCCAGGACGGTCTACGTGCGTCCGGAAGAAGGAGAAGCGCTGCCGCGGGAGCCGGATGGCTGGGATGGCCTGGTCATGCTTGGTGGCCCACAGCATGCCGAGGACGATGCCGGCTATCCCTACCTCGGCGATGCGGCGCGTCTGGCAGCGGCGTTTCACGAAGCCTCGCGACCGGTTCTCGGGGTCTGTCTCGGCAGCCAGATTCTCGCCCGGGGACTCGGCGCCCGGGTCAGGAGGCAGGGCTGGACGGAAATCGGATTCAACGAACTTGAGCCGACCGAAGCCGCCGGCAGCGATCCGCTGCTGAAGGGAATCGGTCCTGTCAGGATTCTGGAGTACCACGAGGATACCTTCGACATACCCAGCGAGGCCACGCTCCTCATGACAGGCGGGCAGTGCCGCAACCAGGTCTTCCGCCTTGGCGCAAGCTACGGTTTCCAGTGCCACTTCGAGTGTTCGAGGGAGTTGTGGGAGGAGTGGTGGCCGCAGATGAACGATTCCCTCCTCGAGACCGACCCCGACTTTCACGCCCGATGGCCGGAGCACTTCGCCAGTCACGAGGCAAGCGCGCAGACCTTCTGCGATGCCGTCTCCGGCCGCTGGCTCGATCTCGTCGAGACGTATCGCCGCCTGGCTGCCTGAGCGTCAGGGCCCGCTGTCGATTTCGAAGAGACTGTTGTCGAGTTCGACGTCGAACCGGGGACTGACGAGCGTGATTCGCGTGACCACGCCCTGGGGATCTCGAACCAGCCATTGTTCGAGGGCGAGGGGGTCCTCGGCGAGAATCAGCGAGATCGAACCCGTGCCCGGATCGTCCGCCGATTCCAGGGTGACGGCCACGAAGCCGCTGTCCCGCCTCACGTCGGCGACCCGTACCTCGTCGCCGAACCGGATTTGCGGACGCAGCAGAAACTCGGCCAGCGTGCCGTCGACCGCACCTTCCGTGATTTCTCCGGTTTCGCCGTCGCGAAACATGAGACGCTCCCCCCTGGCGATGATCAGGGTCGGCGGATCGTCATAGGCGAAGCGAAGAAAGTGCGGCCGCTTGAGCTGGAACGACCCGGAAAGGTGTGTCATGTCCTGGCTGGTCTGGACGAACCGTGATTCAAGCGACGTGATCGAATCGAGATAGGCCTCGATGCTCTCGAGGAGGGCTTCGTTGTCGTCCGCCGCCGCGGTCAGGCTGACGAGGACCAGGGCGGCGGCGATGCGGCTGATCAATCAAGTTCTCCCGAGGCGGCGATCCGCGCCGCGTTGTTTGCGGACACCTCGATCTTCCTGACGACGTCCATGCCCTCGACGACATGGCCGAAGACGACATGCTTGCCGTCAAGCCAAGGTGTCGGCACGGTGGTGATGAAGAACTGCGAGGAATTGGTATCGGGGCCCCGGTTAGCCATCGAGAGAAGGCCCGGACCGGTATGCTTCAGGGTGAAGTTCTCGTCCTCGAACATGGCGCCGTAGATTGACCTGCCCCCGGTTCCGTTCCCGTGGGTGAAGTCGCCTCCCTGGATCATGAAGTCGGCGATCACCCGGTGAAACCGTGAACCCTCGTAGCCGAAACCCGCCTCGCCGGTGGCGAGCTGGCGGAAGTTCTCCGCTGTCTTCGGGGCGACGTCCATTCTCAACTCGATGACGATTCGCCCGGCCGGCTCATCGTTGATCTCGATATCGAGGAACACCTGCGGATTGTCATCCGCCGCCGCTCCGGCTGCGCCGAGGCCGGCGACCACCGTGAGAGCAGAAACAAGTCGTTGTATCATGGTCAAGGTCTCCCTGGAGCACTGTTTGTTGTCATGCCGTAGTATTGAGGCGGTAATGGGTCCGCTCGTCGGGCGTGCCGTCGGCGGCCACCCTTCCCTGGTCGACCAGGCGGATGAGGTGGGCCAGAACGGAACGCCGGGCCGCCGGAAAGAGGCGGCGGTCGGTTGCAGAATAGAGTGTCTCCACCATGGCCGGAATGGTGCCGATCCCGTCGGACAGGCAGGCGATGATCTGCCTGTCGCGCATCCTGCGATGGTCGATGAGGGCACTGACAAAGGTCGCCGGATCGGTGATGGCAGCGCCATGGGTGGGCCTGAGGATGGCGTCACCGCGTTCGAGGACATGCTCGAGACTGTCGAGATAGGCCGACATGTCGCCATCGGGTGGGGAGACGACGCTGGTCGACCAGCCCATGACGTGATCGCCCGAAAAGAGCGTCTTCTCCTCGTCAAGGGCATAGCACATGTGGTTGGAGGCGTGACCGGGCGTGTGCACGGCCTCGATGGTCCATCCTGGCCCGGCGATTCGCTCGCCGTGGCAGAGCAGGTGATCGGGGGCAAAGCCACGATCCTCGCTTTCGTCCACGGGTGTCGTGCCGTCATCACCTCCGGTGGCCGGGCCATAGGCCCAGATCTCGGCGCCAGTCGCTTCCTTGAGGAGCCGTGCGGCGGGTGAATGATCACTGTGGGTGTGCGTGATGAACTGGTGGGTGACGGTCTCGCCACGGGTGGCGTCGAGAATGTCCTCGACGTGGCGCGCCAATGCGGGGCCGGCGTCAATCACCGCCACGTCCCCCTGGCCAACGATGAAGGTTCCGGTGCCGTGATAGGTGAAGACCGAGGGATTGTCGGCGACGATGCGGCGCACGAGGGGCGAGACCCGTGTCGCCACGCCCCGCACCACGTCGTCTTCCTGGATGAAGGAAATCGACATCCCTCAAAGGCCAAAGCGCTGCCAGAGGAATCGCTCCTCCACGGCGCCCACGAGGTCATCGGCGAGACCCTCGGTCGTGACGTTGCTGCGCGCAAGGAGACCGCCCAGGGGCTGGCGCCTGGCGATGGACCTGAACCGGACCTTGTTGCCGAACCGCTGGCGCATGATGGTACGGCAGTCGCCGATGCCGTCGACGAGACCCAGGGCCAGAGCCCTGTCCCCGGTCCAGAACTCCCCCGAGAACAGCGTTCTGGCGCTGGACTTCAGGCGGTCGCCGCGGCGCTCGCGCACGTGATTGCGGAAGGTGACGTGCAGTTCCTTCAGGAGTGCCGACAGCCGCTTGACGTCCTCATCGGATTCCGGAACGAAGGGATCCAGCATCGCCTTGCGGGGACCGGCGGTGTGGAGACGCCGCTCGATACCATGGTTCTCGAGGAAGCCATGGAGACCGAACCCGGCATGGATCACGCCGATCGAGCCGATGATCGAACTGTGGCTGGCATAGATTTCGTCTGCGGAACAGGCAAGCCAGTAGCCCCCGGATGCCGCGACATCCTCGGTGAAGGCGACGACAGGGAGCTTCTTTTCATCGGCCAGTGTCCGGATCCGTGCCGCAATGAGCGCCGACTGCACCGGAGAGCCGCCCGGAGAATTGATGACGAGGGCGACGGCCGCAGGACGACCTGACGAGAAGGCACGGTCAAGAAGGGCTTCCAGACCGGCCAGACTGAGGCCACGCCTGATGCGCGAGGGCGTCATGATCGGCCCCTCAAGCCTGAGGACATTGACCACCGGGCGCTTGCCGGAGAGGCCGACAAGGGGAAGCCACTTCAGCGGTGGTTTGCTGCGCCATGTCTGGAGGACCATGGCGATCACATAGTGGCATTGCGAGCCGGCAACAAGCCCCGAGATTACCTTGACCGGTCTGCCACCACGCCACATAACCCCTCGATGCGGCGATGTCTGCGGGTGCGAACCGAGAGTGCATATTCACCATTCCAACAGTCTTGAAGCACTCGCCGGCGATCTCGCGGCGCGCGTGCGGCAGGATCCGGTCGATCCCTTTGCTGCCGAGAGAGTGGTGGTCTCGCACCCGACCATGCGGCGCTGGCTCTCCCTGGAACTGGCCCGTGCCAACGGAATCGCGGCGAACTACCGCTTTGAACTGCCGGCGCAGTTCGCTTGGTCGATGATTCGTGACGTGGTTCCCGATCTGCCCCACATGCAGCCATTTGCGCCGGACAACCTGCGGTGGCGCCTGTTCGACATGTTGCCCGCGTTCGCCAGAAAGCCGGTCGCCGCGCCGGTCAGGCGCTACCTGGAGGATGGAGATCCCTGCAAGCGATTCGATCTCTCCGGCGAGATCGCCCGGATGTTCGACCGCTGCCTGCTTTACCGGCCCCAGTGGATCAGGGAATGGGAAGCGGGCGATTCACCGCACTGGCAGGCGCGATTGTGGCAGGAACTGGTGGCCGTCGTCGGCAAGGGGCACTGGGTGAATGCTCTCGATCGCTTCCACGCGGCCATGGATGGCGCCGCCGTTCCCGGCCAATGGCCCGAACGCGTGACGTTCTTCGCCGTTCCGGCCCTGTCACCGTCCTATCTCGACCTCCTCGGCCGTATCGCCTCAAGGGTGGAGGTCCACTACTGCCTCGTCAATCCCTGCAGGCAGTACTGGGGTGACATCTTCACCCGTTTCGAGACGGTCGTGCGTTCCGGGGACGACGATCCTGGTGAGCTTCACATCACCGAGGGAAACGAGCTTCTGGCGGCCTGGGGGCGCATTGGACGCGACACCTTCGATACACTTGTCGACATGGAGGGCGCACGGGACTTCGACCACTTCGTCGAGCCCGAGGGCCTCCACCGCCTGGCCGATCTCCAGCGCGACATTCTCGATCTCAGGCTTGCCAGAGAGGAAAGGGCAGACGGCGTGCCGGCCGACGGATCGCTGCAGGTCCACGCCTGCCACTCCGCAACGCGCGAGGCCGAAGTTCTTCACGACTGTCTTCTCGATCTCTTCGAGAAGAACCCCGACATTCAGCCGGCGGATGTGCACATCCTCTCGCCCGATCCCGCACGCTATGATCCCGCAATCGCGTCGGTTTTCGAGTCGCGCGGCGAGATTCCGGTGACGCTGTCGCGCGGGAGGTCCGTCGAGGCGGCCTCGCTGCGCGCCTTCTTCGACCTGCTGGTCCTGGTCCGCTCGCGATGCGGCGCCGAGGAGATGATGGCGCCTCTCGATGCTTCGCTGGTCTGCCGGTGTTTCGGTATCGACGTGGATGACCTGGTCGACATTCGCCGCTGGGTGCATGCCGCGGCCATCCGCTGGGGTGTCGATGGCGAGCACCGCAGGGACGAGGGCCAGGATCCGAAGTCCCGCAACACATGGTACGAGGGCCTGCGCCGCCTTCTTCTCGGCTACGCGGCGGCAGACGTCCGCCGGACGATTCACGGCATCGCTCCCTGCCGGCTGGAGAGCGGGGGTTTCCGGTTCGCTACCGAGAGCACCTACCAGATCCTGGGACGTTTCGTGTCCTACTGCGAGGCTGTCTTCAGCCTGCGCGACAGTCTGGGAGCGGAACGCGGCGCCGCAGACTGGGTTGTCGCCCTCCACGACATGATCGACCGCTTCTTCCTTCCGCCGACCGGCAGGCTCCTGCCTGACGAAGCGGATGAGGTCGATGCCCTGCGCAGAACCGTCAGGCAGTTCGAGGACCAGGCGATCCAGGGCAGGGCGGACCTCTTCTTCGAGGTCGTCCGCGATGTCCTTCACAGCCTTGCGAACGCGCCAACCCCGGACTCGGCCTGGCTGGGCGACGGTGTCACCATGAGCCGGCTCGCGGAAGGACAGCCCCTGCCATCGCGAATCGTGTGCCTGGTGGGCATGAACAGCGATGTCTTTCCCGCCACGCCACGCCCCTCCACTTTCGATCTCGTGGCCAACAGCCCCCGTCAGAGAGGTGACCGCGACATCCGTTACGAAGACCGCTTCTCTGTCATCGAAGCGCTGCTGGCGGCCAGAACCGGATTCATCGTGACCTACAGCGGACGTGGTATCAGGGACGATGCACCGGTCCCGCCCAGCGTCGTGATCGATGAACTGGTCGACTACCTGGCCGAGCGCTTTCCGGATGGCGCCTTCAGGACCGAGCATCCCCTGCAGCCCTTCGACTCGCGTTACTTTCGCGCGGACACCGACCTTTACAGTTATGCGGCCTCCATGTGCGACATGGCCCGCGCCATCACGAACCCGGGCGATCAGCAAGCCGATCCCGGCCGTTTCAGGACTCCGCTGGTTCTGCCGGATGGCGAGCCCATGACCGTGGGTCTCGCGCAGCTCGAACGCTTCTTTGCCAACCCGGCCCGTGCCTTCCTGGGCGACCGGCTGGGGATCCGCCTCGCCCGGACGGACATCGCACTGGAGGAAGAGGACCGCTTCTCCCTCGATGCCCTGGAGTCTTACCAGTTGCGCGCCGACATCGCCGACATGTGCCTTGCCGGCATGGATGGCCGGGACATCGAGGACCTGATGATCACGTCCGGCAGGCTTCCGCCGGGCGAACCCGGGGTTGTCCTGATTGGTGACGAGGTCGAAGAGACGCGGGAACTGGCGGAGCTCCTCGCCCCCTTCCAGGAGACGCTCGGATGCGCTCCCGTTCCCATCGACATCACGGTCGCAGGCTGCCGCGTGATCGGGTCCGTCCCGCACACGGGCCCGGAAGGACTTGTGTGGTGGCGTCCGGGGAGACTACGGGCCATCGACCGGATCGGAATTCACCTGCGCCAGCTTGCCCTGGCGGCTGCAGGACACCGCTCACCCGGTGCGACCGCCGTCCACCGGGAGGGCAGCATGTGGACGAGCACGGCATTTGCCGCGCCGCCACGGGGGCGGAGCCTCGAGCCATGGATCCATGCGTTGAGGGAAGGGCTGAAGTCCCCGCTTCCCTTCGCACCGCAGACCTCCTTCGCGTGGGCCGAATGGCGGGCACGGAAGGGGAAGGAGAGCACGGCGCGGGAGCGTGAAGAGGTCCGCAGCGCCGTCGACAATGCCTGGCTGGATGGCTTTGGCGGCCCGGGCGAGGGAAGCAGGGCCGAATTCTCCCTTGTCTGGGACAGGAGTCATCCCGTGGACCTCGGCTTTGCGGACTGGGTGCCGCTCCTGGAACCCCTGGCCGGGGAGTGAGCATGTCCACCCCGCTCGACGTCCCCCTCGACTGCGCAGGTCTGACACTCATCGAGGCGAGTGCCGGATCCGGCAAGACCAGGGCCATCACGACGCTTGTGGCGCGGCTGGTTGTCGAACGCGACCTTGAACTTGCCGGTCTCCTCATCGTGACCTACACGCGTGCCGCCACTGCCGAGCTGAAGGAGAGAATCCGCCGGACCCTGAAGTCGACCTGGCGCGCCATGGACTCGCCAGGTGAAGGGGATGACCAGGCACGCGAACTCGTCCGGCACTGGAAGGCTGCGGGCGTCGATGCCGCCATGGCCGCCCGCCGCCTCGATCTGGCGATCCATGACATCGACCGGGCCAACATACACACCATTCACGGCATCTGCGCGCGCCTGCTTGACGAGTTTTCGTTCGAGTGCGGGCTGCCCTTCCATTGCGAGATCACGGGCAGCCTCGATACGTGCGTGACACGGGCCACGCACGACATCTGGCAGAAGGGAGCGGCCGCCTTCACGCCCGGCCTTGCCCGGTACATGAACGACGAGAAGGTCTCGCCCGAATCACTGGCCCAGTGGGCGGCGGGCGTTCCCCTGCAACCCGGCCTTGAAATCCACGGCGTTCCGCAGACCGCGCTGACGGCCAAGGAAGGCGAGGCTGGATGGAAGGCGTCTCTGGCTGAAGCGCGCGAGCTGTGGGTGGAGCATGGCGAACACTTCGTGTCGATGCTGACGCAAGAGCACATCCTCAGGAGGACGTCCTACCCCGAAAAGGGGACCCGGGAGCGGCTGACGGGTATCGGGGACACCCTTCTCGACGGTGACGATGACAGGTTGTGGGAATCCGGCCGCGCCGGCCGATTCGGCAGGACCAGGCTCGAAGGCGCCCTGCTGAAAGGCCAGACCCTTCCCGAGAACCCGCTCGTCGATGCCTTCGAGCGTCTCGAAGTAGCGCGCGACAGGGTTTGTTCCGTCTATGCCGATGTGGTCCGGCACATCAGGAATGACATTCTGGAAAGGGTGAGCAGCCTCCGGTCGAAACTGGTTCGGGAGACCCGGCGCCTGGGCTACCAGGACCTTCTGACCGAACTCCATGACGCCCTGGCGGGGCGAAACGGCACGGCTCTCGCCCGCGGCATGCGTGAACGCTATCCGGTTGCCCTGATCGACGAGTATCAGGACACCGATCCGCTGCAGACCAGGATCTTCACGCGTGTCTACGAACCACCTGTCAAGGTGCCGGGCACCCCTCCCGTTCTCTTCATCGTCGGTGACCCCAAGCAGTCCATCTACTGGTTCCGCGGCGCCGATGTCTTTTCCTACCTGGAAGCGAAGAAGCGCGCCCGGAACACTCTCACCCTCAGGGAGAACTGGCGATCGACTCCGGCTCTCGTGAAGGGCGTCAATCATCTCTTTGACACCCGGGCTCCGTTCCTGATCGACAGCATCGCGTTCAGTCCGGCGGTGCCGGGGCGCGACGCCACACCGGTTCTCGAGGTGAAGGGCGACAAGGGTCCGCCGCTCAGGGTGTGGAATCTCGGTGATGGCATCACGAAGGCGGCCGCGACGCGGCAATCCGTCAAGCGGACCGGCATGGAGATCGAGGAACTGCTCCGTGCGGGAGAAAGCGGGAAGGCCCGCCTGGGGGGCCGATCCCTCAAGGGGTCCGACATCGCGGTCCTCGTTCGCAAGCGCATCCAGGGACGCGATATTGCCACGGACCTGCGCGAGAGGGGTGTCGGCTGTATCGAGATCGACGATGCGAGCGTCTTCGAGACGCGCGAGGCCGAACAGCTGGAAAGGGTGCTGTGGGCCCTGGCCGAGCCGGGCCGGATCACGCGGGAACGCGCCATGCTGTCAGGCGACATCTTCGGCCTCGACAGCGAAGAGCTCCTGGCGATCAAGGAGGACGACGCCACCTGGAACCGGTGGCTGGAGCGCATCGACGGCTGGCGACACATCTGGCGGGTGCGGGGCATCGGAACGGCGCTCCATCATATCCTCGCATCCGGCGACGGCCTGACGTCCTACGGCAATGCGCCCCGCCGATTGAGCAACGTGCGCCACCTCATCGATGTCCTGCAGGATGCCGAAGCGGACCTGCGCCTCGGCCCTGCCAGCCTCGCCACCTGGTTCAGCCGGCAGTTGAGCGACACGGTTCACCGGGACGAGACGTCACTGCTGCGCCTCGAGAGCGATGAGGACCTTGTCCGGATCATGACGGTTCACTCCAGCAAGGGTCTCGAGTTTCCGATCGTCTTCTGTCCCTTCACGTGGGATGTCCAGAGTGCCCGGACATCCCGCGACAACACGGCGACCTGCCACCTCGAAAGGGATGACGGGACCGGAACGTCCTATCCGGTGGTTCTCAATCTCGATCCCGGCGCCGGTGACCTCGACGCCGAGCTCATCGAGAACTTCATGGAGGACGTGCGTCTCCTCTATGTCGCTCTGACGCGGGCACGGGAACGCTGCATGATAGCGACGGCGCGGCTCACCAGAACGAAGGAGATATCCCCACTTTCGTGGCTGCTTCATCAGGGACCGCTCGGCGCAGGTTACGTGGCGGGCCAGAACGTGAACACGACCGGAGAGTGGGCGGTTCCGCTCGCTGTCCGGGGTCTCTACACATGGGTGAAGTCGTCATTCCGCGACCTGTCGGAGGACGCATGGCGCCAGCAGATCGCACAAGCTCTTGAGGGATCCGGGGGATCCATCGCACAGGAACCGGTCAGCGTGGCCGACGACGCTCCTGAACCGGCACCCGCATCGCAGGCCAGACAGCTTCTCGAAGCGAGGCGGTTCACCAGGAAACTGGAGAGCATCCGCCACATCACCAGCTTCTCCGCTCTCAGTGCCGATCACGGTCCGGGAGGCCGCCTGATCGGGCGTCCCGATCACGATGACGACAAGGGTGCGCCATCCGATGACTCCGGAGAGACGCCATCGGATGGCCCGTCGCCCTTCACCTTTCCCCGGGGCGCCACGGCGGGCCGGTGCTTCCACGGCATTCTGGAAGCGATGGATCTCAATCCGGAGGACGACCTCGACAACATCTGCCACCGACAGCTGCGGCACTACGGAATCGACGGGTCCTGGGCCTCCGTGGCGCGAACCGTGGTCGTCAACGCGCGCGCCACGCATCTCGAGGAGCCGGGGCACGAAGGCTTCCGTCTGGCCGATCCCCTGGAGAGACTGCCGGAACTGGAGTTCAGCTTTCCGGCCGAGCGGCTGCGGAGGCGATGCATCTCCGAGTGTCTCGTGCGCCACGGCTACCCCGATCCGATCCCGTCATCGGCCAGCGTTCAGCCGATCAGGGGCTATCTCAGGGGATTCATCGATCTTGTGATCGCCCGGAACGATCGCTGGTACGTTCTCGACTACAAGTCGAACTGGCTCGGCAACAGGGCAGGCGACTACGAGTCGACACGGCTCCATCCGGCCATGCACAACAGCGGCTATACCTTCCAGTACCTGCTCTACCTGGTTGCCCTTGATCGCTACCTGGCGACGAGGATCACGGACTACGACTACGAACGCCACGTCGGCGGCGCCTTCTACCTGTTTCTGAGAGGGATGGATCCCGAGGCCGGCATGACCCGGGGCGTCTGGTTCGATCGACCGGCGCACGCCTGCATTCGCGATCTCGACGCCTGCTTCAGGGACGATGCGTCGTGAAGGCGCCAGGCACCGTCGAGGATCTGTTGAGGGAGCGCGCCATCGCGCCCATCGACCGGCACTTCGCCGCCCTCATGAGCGATCTCGCTCCCGATGACGACCCGTCTGTCGCGCTTGCCGCGGCCCTGGCGAGTGCCGCAACCCGCGAAGGCCACACGTGCCTGGATCTCGAGGAGCATGTGGGCCGGGACGGGTGCCCACCGAGCCCGGATGCCTGGATCGCCTCTCTCGAGGCAAGCCCGCTCGTCAGGCAGGCAACCTCCGGCGCGCCTGCGCCCCTGGTTCTGGCCAGGGGCGGGCGGCTCTACCTGGAGCGCCTCTTCGAACTCGAGAGAACGGTTGCGGCCGGCATTCGCGCACGCTGCGCCGGCCCCCTTGAGGCAGCGGACCCGCACGTCGCCCTGATTGACCGGCACCTGCCGGCAGGCGCAGGCACGGACGGTCCGCGAAAGGCGGTGAGGAACGCCCTCGGCAGCAGGTTCTGCTGCATTTCCGGCGGCCCGGGCACGGGCAAGACCACGATCGTCGCCAGGATTCTCTCGGTCCTTCTGGATGCCGGCCTGGCGTCGCCCGGAGGCATTGCGCTGACCGCGCCGACGGGCAAGGCGGCAGCCCGTCTGCAACAGGCGGTCCGCGACGCATCCGGGCGTCCCGACGTGACGACGCTCGAGGCACGGACCATTCACCGCTGGCTCAATGCCAGCCGCTGGAGCGAGGAACCGACGCACCTGCTTGTCGTTGACGAGGCGTCCATGGTGGACATCACCATCATGGGCCAGGTCCTGGAGATGCTTCCGGAGACTGCCCGCCTCGTCCTGCTGGGAGATTCCATGCAGCTCGCGTCGGTGCAACCGGGTTCCGTCTTCGCCGATCTCGTCGCCGCGTCCTCCTCGGGCTCGTCGCCGCTTCACTCCCGTATCGTCGAGCTCCGCCACAATTGGCGCTTCGATCCCGAGGGGGGTATCGGACGCCTGGCCGAGGCCATCAGGCGCGATGATGCCGATGGCGTCATCGCGGCACTCGATGACCCCGGGGAGCCAGCCATCACGCGTTGTCCGCTCGACGGAGCCGAGGGGTTCCGACGACTCGCGGTCCGGTTGACCGACGACGTCTACGCCCCCCAGGTCGAGGGCATGACCTCGGCCGCGGACGAGGGGTTCGATCCCTTCTCCCGGTGCGCGGTGCTGTGCGGTCACCGTCGAGGGCCCATCGGATCGGCGCGCTTCAACCGCCTTGTCGAGGAGGGCTTGAGAGAGCGAGGTCTCGCCCGGCAGCGCGACGGGTTCTACGTCGGACGCCCGGTCATCATCATGCGAAACGACTATGCAACGGGGCTCTCCAATGGCGACACGGGCATCGTCATCCCGGCGGAGGGCGGCGCTCGCAGGGTGCTCTTCCCTCAGCTTCGCGACGACAAAGGCGACGCGCTTCGCCTCCCTCCGGGACGCCTGCCCGACCATGAAAGCGTCTTCGCCATGACCGTCCACCGGTCCCAGGGCTCGGAGTACCGGGACGTGACGGTCGTTCCGGGCGGCGAGGAGTCACCGATCCTCACCCGTGAACTTCTGTACACGGCCGTCACGAGGGCGCGCCGCACGGTCACCATCCATGGCAGCGAGGACGAGTTGAGGACGGCACTTGCCAGGCGGACCCGGCGCGTCTCCGGCCTCTTCGATGCCCTGACGGACTGACGCCCGCGTGGCTACACGTCGGTGGCGACGAACCGCATGGCCTGGCGCGCCGTGCGGCGCACCATCTTGCGACGCACCGGAGAGTTGAGGAGGCGGTTGAGGGCGGCGAGCGCCACATCGCCCGCATGGCCCGCTTCCCTGGACGATGCGAGACCGCGCACGGCTTCTGCCGTCTTGAGAAGATGAACTGAAACGATGTACTCGTCCTGACCATGGTCGAGGAGCTTCGCCTCGACGTCGCCGAAGAAACCGGCGCAATCGCCAACCCTCCAGTCCTCGAAGTCCACGTTCGGGCTCTGATGACCGATGTTCCTGCCGGCAAAGCAGGCCATCTGCAAGAGACCTGCCGGCCACAGGTCGCTGTGGCGCGTGCACAGCCGCAACACGGCATCGGCGAAGGTGAGACCATGGGTGAGATCAAGCCAGCCGAAGTCGCTGCCGTAGGGCTGATCGATGTCATCGAGGTGAGCCAGATCGAACGTCAGCATGTTCATCGCGTTGGCGCCAAGCAGGCTGCGATAGAGATCGAGCGGCGCCGCCTGTCCGTGGAGGGCCGTGAACTCGACAGCCTTCGAGGCGCTGAGCGTCGCATAGTCTCGTGCGGCCGGCACAGAGCCGTTCGGTTTTGCGCCGAACGACTCGAGGGCGGGTCCATAGGCGCGGAACTCGGGGATGAGATCCTCGCGGAAGGACGACACGAGGCTGCGGACGAGCGACAGCAGCAGGGGTTCGGCGACATCGTTCCCGAGGCGTTCGACGAGGCTCCCTACCTTGGAGACGTAGATGGCCGAATGACCGAAGTCGGCGTAGTGCGCCAGGGCCGCCCGGGCGAGGCCCCGTTCCATCGTCACGTGGGCATTGCCGGCGGCAAGCGCTCCCCGGGTAAGGCGGATCGCCAACTGCTCGTCTTCCCTCTCGACGGCCTCAACGAACGCCTCCTCGTCCCAGTCGAGGACACCTCTCGCAAAGGGATAGGCCGGCTCGCGCAGCGTATCGTCCGACATGTGACCGATTGCCTCCAGGAGGCAGATCAGGCGGTTTTCAGGATCGTTTTCATGGCGGTCGTAGAGCGCCAGCCAGTCGGCGGCGCCGGCATAGGCGTGGGTCCAGCCGTACTCGAGCCGGTCGTGGGACCACCAGATGGCCTTCACCATGGCGATGAGGGGGTCTCCTCCCATGCGCATGATGCGGGCGATCTCACGGCTCATCTGTTCGTAGGCGTGATCGTCGAAGCCCTTCTTCAGTCCTTCGAGGGCGCCGGCGACCTGTTCCTCGAGAGGAGGATCGACGATCTCGATCCAGACCGCTCCGTCGCGCAACTCGACCGGGTAGGTGCGCAGCCTGTCGCCGTCACGCTGGTTCTCGCCGGTTTCGAGGTCGAACTTCCAGTTGTGCCAGTTGCACGTCAGCTTGCAGTCCTCATCCAGCGTGCCCTCGCGCAACGGGTACCCCTCGTGCGGGCAGCGGTTGTTGCAGGCGAAGATCCCCTTCTTCGTGCTGAAGATGGCGATCTGGCGATTGTCGAGGCGGAAAACCGTGCGCCCCTTATCTGCCAGGTCATCGCATGAAACGGCCTTCACCCATCCCACGCTCATGGCGGCCTCCGTTCCGAGATGTCAGTATGCAAACACACTATCACAGCCCGCCGTCCGCGTGCGAGACCCGGTTCGAAAGGACAGACAACGTCGCCATTCACGGGTGCGAAGCAACCGGATAAATCGCGTCAACTCAATGGAGTAGAGGTTGCCGCAGGTGGAAGTCGACCTGAAAGGCCAACCAATGCCCGGTTCCCGTTCCCTTGACAAAGTTGTGGAACGGGAATCCACTGCTATCCCACATATTGGGGAGGTCTACATGACGAAATCAACCAGGTTCATGACACGACTTGCAACGATGGCCCTCTCAGCCGTGGTTGCAGTTGCATTGATCGGGTTTGCACCGCCGGTCTCCGCGGATACCGAGCGCACCGTCAAGATTGCAGGCTGGGGCGCCAAGTCGGGGCCGCTGCGCTCCTTCGGGGTCAACTCCGAGGCCGTGCTCACCGCGGCCGTGCAGTCCATCAACGACTCGGGCGGCGTGATGCTCGGTGACGGCACGATGGCCATGATGGAGCTCACCTACTACGACTCCGCCTGCAACGCCGATCAGGCCATATCGATCGCGCGCAAGGTCGAATCGCAGACCGAAGCATTGATCGGCATCGGTCCGACATGCTCCGGCGCCGCGGCGGCCATGTACGGCATCTTCCAGAAGACCGTGGACGACGAGTCCGACACCGGATTGCAGTTCCCCATTCTGACAGACACGGCGATCCGTCCCGGCCTTGCCAAGAAGTCCCAGTGGACCTTCCGCAATGTGCCCAGCGAGATCGCCATGTACGACGAGCTCTTCGCGTGGCTGCGCTCCGAGTATCCGGACGTCACGACGATCTATGGAGGAACGGAGACCGATCAGGCCCATTCGAGAATCACGTTCGCCGTCGTCATCGTCCCCATGGCCAAGAAACACGGTTTCGAATGGGTCGGCGGGGGCATCGAGGGTGTCACCGGCGCCATCGGAGAAGGGCACGAGAACGTCCTGGAGGCCTCGAAGTCGTCGAACTGGCTGATGGCGGACACGAACTTCTCGGTCCAGGCCCGTGCCTTCCGGAACTCCGGCGCCGACATGATGATCGTCTCCGCGCACCCGTTCACGACCTGCGGCATGCTGAAAGAGATGAAGCGTCAGCGGATCGAGCCCAAGGTGCTCGTGGGACTCACCAGTTCGTCCAGCGCAGAGACCCTCAAGGGTTGTTCTGACGCCGCCGAAGGCATTTACATCCCGACCGGTTTCGCGCCGATCACGGAAGCTGCCGCCGCGGTTGCGGCAGCAGCCGAGGCCAATGGCGGGGCAGCCGACCTTCACAGCGCGGCCGCCTGGGAGAATGCGCACATCATCAAGCAGGTGGTCGAAGCGACGGGTGTCATGGCACAGCCTGAGACACTCGCGGAAGACCGGCGCAAGGTCCGGGATGGCCTCGAGGCCGTGGTTTCGATCGATGGCCTGCTGGGTGAAATCGGACGCGTGCAGGACGAGGGCGAGTCCATCAAGCCCTACGTCTTCGTGCAGGCTGGCGGCGGCAACTGGAACGTGGTCCACGATCCTCGCTAGCGGGGTCGGGGCGCCGGCCCTTGAGGCGGGCGCCCCCCACGCCATCGGGAGGTGTCGGGATTCCAGCCGCGCTCAAGCACCGCACAGGTGGTTCAGGGTCGGGACCAGACCGCGACCGGTCTGGTGGCCGGCCCTGCAACGTGCATGACGGTTCGGCAAGCACCCTTGTTGCCGAGAGGCGAATGATGCCACGCCATGGGTGACTTCTGGTTCGAGGTCGTGGATGTCACGCAGGCCGTCGGTGACGGCCTGCTGTTCGGTGCGACCTATGCGCTGATCGGGATCGGTTTCTCGCTGATCTTCGGCGCGATGGGAAAGCTCAACATGACCTACGCCGCGGCCTCGCTGGCAGGAGCGTACGTGGGTCTGGCCGCGTTCACCTTCCTCGATGTCCCGGCGCTCATCGTCTTCCTGGTCTCGGCGCTTGCCTCGGGACTCATCGGCCTCGTCGTCTACGTCGCCTGCTTCCGGTTCATTCCGATCAACAACCACCTCGCCGCGCTGATGGCCTCGGTCGGAGCGCTGTTCTTCGTCGACGAGATCATCATCCACACCACGGACGGCTCGCCGCTGACGTTTCCGGCCATGTTCGACGACGTGATGTTCTTTCTGGGCCACTACGGGGTACGCGGCGATCTACTGTTCGTGTTCGCCGTGTGCATCGTCAGCACCGTTGGCCTGCTCTATGTGCTCTACAGGAGCCGGCTGGGCCTGGCGACGCGAGCGGTGTCCCAGCAGGACGTGGCGGCCCGGCTCTGCGGTATCGATGTTCACCGGACCAATGCCGTCACGTTCGTGCTCGCTGGCCTGCTGGGAGGCATAGCAGGCGCCATGACGGCGGCCTCGGTCGGCGTGCTCTCGCCGTTGATCACGATTCCGCTGACGGTCAAGGGCCTGATTGTCACGGTGATCGGAGGCCTGGGGTCGATTCCGGGAGCCATCGCGGCCGGGTTGCTGGTTGGCGGTCTCGAGAACCTGTTCCTGTATTTCCGCGGCGTCAACGAACGTGACATGTACGTGCTTCTGCTGCTCTTCGTGTTCCTGGTCTTCCGGCCGCACGGGATCTTCGGATCCGCGATCAACCGGGACTGAGGCCGATGGCGTACTATCTCGGCCTCGTCCAGCTCATCGGAATTCACACCCTCCTCGGGCTCTCCGCGTACATCCTGATGCTCACGGGCCAGCTTTCCCTGGGCCAGGCCGGCTTCTTTGCCATCGGCGCCTACTCGGCCGGCATTCTCACCGTCATCTTCCAGCTGCCCATCCTTCCTGCGCTCTTTATCGGAGCGTTGATCGCGGCGTTCTTCGCCTTTCTCGTCGGCTTTCCCGCGTTGCGGGTCAAGGGCCTGATGCTCGTCGTGGCGACCATTGCCTTCAGCGAGTTCGTTCGCCTGTTCTTCTTCAACCTGAGCTGGCGCGTGCCGCGCGGCGACATTTCTGTGGGGCCGGACAGCACCAACGGTTTTCGCGAGATCCGCTACTTCGTGGCGAATGGCTGGTCGGCATGGGAGATAACGGCCTTCGTCTGGATCTTTGTCATCCTGGCCATGGCCTTGCTGTGGTGGGCAGACCGCTCGCGCACCGGGGCGGTGCTGCGCGCGGTAGGCGAGGACGAACTCGCGGCCCAGAGTGTCGGCATCAACCTCACCGCCGTGAAGGTTGCGGCCATGACCGCCGGCGGCTTCATCGCCGGCATCGGCGGGGGCCTCTACGCCCACACCGCGACCTACGTCGACCATCTCACCTTCACGGTGCTGCTTGCGACCTTCGCGATCGCCTACCCGATCCTCGGAGGCCTTTCGAGCGTGTTCGGCACCCTGCTGGCGGTCATCTTCATTCAGGGCGTGCTGGTGGAGGGGCTTCGCTTCCTCGGAGACTGGCGCAACATCGTCTTCGGACTGATGATCATCGCCGCCATGAACCTGAAGCCTTCAGGCCTCTTCGATGCCCCCACAGCCCGCATCCTCAAGCGCGCGATCGGCCTGGACGGGCGAGGCCAGAGCGGTGCTTGAACTCAACGGATTGTCGAAGCACTTCGGCGGGGTGAAGGCCCTCGACGGGCTCGACCTCACCGTCGAAGAGGGAGAGATCTGCGGCCTGATCGGCCCCAACGGATCGGGGAAGAGCACCACGATCAACGTGATCTGCGGTGTCTACGGGCAGACTGCCGGCACCGTTCGATTCCGCGGCGAAGTGATGGACGGCAAGCCGCCGCACCAGCGCCTGCGTGCCGGGATTGCCCGTACGTTCCAGAACATCCGCCTGTTTCCCAACCTCACGGTCTGGCAGAATCTCTGGGTGGCGCAGAACTCGCACCAGGACATCGCCCGGCAGGGATTTCTGCCGCGCTGGTTCGGCGCCACGCGCCAGACACGAAAGGAGATTGCCGAACTGCTTGAACTGGCCGACCTGGGGCACAAGGGCGACGATCTCGCAGCCAATCTCGCCTTCGGAGAGCAGAGGCGGCTCGAGTTCGCGCGCGCCGCGGCCGCCCGTCCGAAGCTGCTGCTGCTCGACGAGCCGGCGGCCGGCATGAGCCAAAGGGAGATCGATGATCTGGGTCAGCGCATCCGCCGGGTGCGCGCCTCGGGCGTGACCGTGCTGCTCGTCGAACACGTGATGGAACTCGTCATGGGCGTGACGGAGCGTATCGCGGTGCTGAACTTCGGGCACAGGATTGCCCTGGGCACGCCGGGCGAAGTGCAGCGCAACCCGGCGGTGCAGGAGGCCTACCTCGGATCGTCCACACCGGAGTCCGAGCCCCCGGGCGGGAGGTCCTGAGCCGATGCTGAGCGTCCGGGACCTGGTGACCTCCTATGGAAACATCGAGGCGCTGCGGGGCGTCAGCCTGGATGCCGTCGAGGGAGAGATCACCTGCCTCCTCGGTCCCAACGGCGCGGGCAAGACAACGGCGATGTTCACCATCGCGGGAATTCTCTCCGCCACGTCCGGCTCCGTGGTGCTGAACGGCGAGGATCTCACCCGGTTGCCGGCCGCCAAGGTGGTGGCCAAGGGCATCGCGCTGGTGCCCGAGAATCGCCTGGTGTTTCCGCGCATGGACGTCGAGGAGAACCTGCGCGCCGGGGCGTATGCAAGGCGAGCCTCCGCAGCGGAGATTGCGGTCGATATCGAGGACATGTACCGGCGGTTTCCTCCCCTCAAGGAACGGAAAAAGCAGCTCGCCGGCACGCTGTCAGGAGGCGAGCAGCAGATGCTGGCCATCGCCAGAGGCCTCATGACCCGTCCCAAGATCCTGCTCATGGACGAACCTTCCGTGGGCCTGGCGCCGCTCATCGTCGAGGAGATCTTCGGCATCATCCGCGAACTGAACGCGGGCGGAGCAACCATTCTTCTCGTCGAGCAGAACGCCCGCATGGCGTTGACGGTGGCCCACAAGTTCTATCTCATCGAAGGTGGCGAGATCACCTTCTCAGGCTCGCCCGGGGAACTCGAGGAGGACGAGGTCATTCACCGGGCCTACCTTGGGACTCACAAGGAGTAGCCAGACTCGAAGAGCGGGGACGCCGTGATCGATTTCGTCCAGAACACCGTCGACGGCATCATGTTCGGCTCGTCCTACGCGTTGCTGGCGGTCGGGTTCACCATCATCTTCGGCGTCATGCGGCGGCTCAACCTCGCCTATGGCGCCACGATCATGCTCGGCGCCTATGCCGGCACGTGGCTCCACGTCCACTACCAGGTCAACGTGCTGATCGTCGCGCTGGTGATCCTGGTGTCGACCGTTCTCACCGGCATCTATGTCGAGCGCCTGTGCTTCCGCGCGGTGCGCCGGGATGCCGCACTCGCGTCCATGGTGTCGAGCTTCGTGATCTGGATGCAGCTCGAAGAGGTCGCCATTCACATCCTGCCCGAGCGCACCTATTCCTTTCCCTCCCTTTTCGTTGCCGAACCCATCGAACTCGGCGCGTTCCTCATCCGCGCGGAGCACGTCACCATGCTGGTGCTGGCCGTGATGATGATGGGAGCCCTGCACCTCATCGTTCACCACACCCGTTATGGCCTGGCGCTGCGGGCGATGTCCGAAAACCCCCGGGCAGCCAGCTACATGGGCATCAACACCGGCTGGATCATGCTGTTGAGCTTCGCGCTGGTGTCCCTGGTTGGCGGGGTCGCGGGCTGCGCCATTCTCGCCACGGACGAGCAGATCACGCCCTACTTCGGATTGTGGGCCACCTTCAAGGGCCTCATCGCGATGATGCTGGGCGGCATGGGCTCGCTGCCGGGAGCGATTCTGGGGGGCCTCCTGCTCGGCGTGGCCGAGGCCCATTCCCAGTGGTATCTCGGCAACGCGTACAAGGACTTGAGCGCCTACATCCTGCTGTTCGCGATCCTGGTGCTGCGGCCTGGTGGGCTCATGGGCCGGCGCATTCTCAGCCGAGAGGAGTTCGCCTCGAGGCGCGTGTGAGCCATGGACGACTACGTCATCACGGTGCTGTCGAATATCGGGATGATCTCGTTCATTGCGCTGTCGGCCTACCTGTTGCTGACGACCGGAGAGATCTCCTTCGGCCAGCAGGCATACTTCGGCCTTGGCGCCTACGTGGCGGGCGCCGCCACCGCCATGTTCGAACTGCCGATCTGGACAGCCATCCTTGTCGGCTCGTCCGTGGCGGGCCTCATGGCGATGGTCGTGGGGGCGCTGACCCTGCGGCTGAGCGGTCTCTACTTCTCGATCGCGACACTGGCCTTCGCCGAGATGGTGCGTCTCATCCTGTTGATCGTGAAGGTTCAGGTCGAGGTCGACGGCGAGATGGTCGGCCCGGACGGCGCCAACGGGTTCCACGACATCCGCTGGATGTTCGAGCGTGACATCAGCCTCATGGAGTTCATGTTCATCATCTACGGTCTGCTGGCGCTGGTGCTCATCGCTTTCTTGTGGATGGAGCGGTCCCGTCTGGGCTCGGTCTTCAGAATGCTCGGGTCCGACAACCTGCTGGCCGAGATGCAGGGTCTCGACACGGTGCGATACCGCATTCTGGCCGCCGGGCTGGCCGGTGTGACCGCCGGCATCGGTGGCGCGCTCTACGCCCACTTCACCACCTACGTGGAGCCGCAGTTCTTCAACGTGATGCTGGGCGTTCACGCACTCGCCTATGGCCTGATCGGCGGTCTCGGCACCGCGTTCGGGCCGCTCATCGGCGTCGCCATCGATCTTGGTTTTCTCGAAGCGGTTCGGTTTATCCAGGGCTACCGCATGATCGTCTTCGGCGGCCTGGTGGCGGTGCTGCTGATCGTCATGCCCCGGGGCATCCTCGACGAGGTCCGGGTGCACCGACTGAAAACCCTGCTGTCGCGGCGGAGCCATGCTGGCGCTCGAGGGTCTTGAAAAGCACTTCGGCGCGCTCGCTGCCCTCGCCGGCATCGACCTCGAGGTGGCGGCCGGAGAGGTGCTGGGCATCATCGGCCCCAACGGTTCGGGCAAGACGACTCTGCTCAACGCGGTGACCGGCGTCTACGCGCCGAGCGCCGGGCGCATCTCCTTTCGGGGCACGGACATCACCGGGTGGAAGGGGCACCGCATTGCACGTCTCGGGATCGCGCGCACATTCCAGAATGTTCGCCTGTTTGGGACCATGACGGTGTTCCAGAACGTGCGGGCCGCGCAGCACGGCCGACCAATCCCGTCGCGTGCCGGCGCCAGGAGCGTCGAGTCCGTGCTGGACGAGGTCGGGCTCCTGGGGGAACGCGACGTTCTTGCGAGCCATCTGCCCCTGCCGGCGCGCCGGCGTCTCGAGGTCGCCCGTCTGCTCGCCGTCGATGCGCATCTGGTGCTGCTCGACGAACCCGCGGGCGGGATGACGCCGGCTGAAACCGCGGAGATGGCGCGTCTCATCCGCGAGGTCGTCGCTCCTGGACGCACCTGCGTGGTGATCGAGCACAAGATGGCGCTGATCTCCGGTGTCTGCAGCCGCCTCTGCGTGCTCGATTTCGGTGCCAAGATCGCGGAAGGAAGCCCGGACGAGGTGCTCGCCAATCCGATGGTGAGGGAGGTCTACCTGGGAACGGACGATGACAGCGATGCTTGAGGTGCGCCGGCTGGCGGTCTCCTACGGCGGGTTGCGCGCGGTCGACGGGGTGTCCCTGGAGGTGCGGCCGGGAGAAATCGTCTCGATCATCGGCATGAACGGCGCCGGCAAGACGTCGATCCTCAACGCCATTTCCGGCATCGTGCCGCCGGATGGCGGCGAGATCCTGTTCGAGGGAGAGTCGATCAGCGGTCTCGCCACGCACGCCATCGTCACCCGGGGCATCGTGCAGGTTCCGGAAGGCCGCCTGATCTTCGGGACCCTGAGCGTCGAGGAGAATCTTCGCGTTGCAGCGTACGGCCAGGGCGGATTCATGCTTCGACAGCGCCCGCGAGCGGACTTTCGCCGGCTCTTTCCCACTCTCGCGGACAAGCTGGACCAGACGGCGGCCGGCTTGAGCGGCGGTGAAGCACAGATGCTGGCGCTCGCCCGCGGTCTCGAGGCCGGGCCCCGACTGCTGCTGCTGGACGAACCTTCGCTCGGCCTCTCGCCGAAGCTGGCGGCCGACGTCTTCGATCTGATCGGGCGGCTGCGCGAGGGAGGGTTGACCATCCTCATGGTCGAGCAGAATGTCAGGCGCACCATGGCACTTGCTGATCGCGCCTACGTTCTGGAAAGCGGCCGAATCACGCTCGAGGGATCTGCGGCGGAGCTGTTGTCCGACGACAGGCTCGTTTCGAACTACCTCGGCATGTCATCGACTCCGTCCTGAAGGAGGTGCCATTGAGATGAACGTCAGAATTCTTGCGGTATGCATCGTTGCAGCGGCGTGGCAGTTGCCGGCTCTCGCAGAGGCAGACGAGCGAAAGGCGGCCGAGGTGGAGTGCCTTCCGGTGGAAGATCAAACATTGGTCTACGACTGCATGATCACGCTGGAGGGCAAGACGAGCGGCACGCCGATCGCCGAGGCCGAGTTCACGGTCGGCGCCGACATGCCGTCGATGCCCGGCGCTCACAACATTCGCCCCGTCCCCGCCGAGCCTCACGGGACGCCCGGGACCTACCGGGCCCGCATCACGCTCGACATGCCCGGAGAATGGGCGCTGAAGCTCGATTTCACCAAGCCGAACCGCGACCGGCTGGTCGAGAAGCTCCACTTCGGCGGCTCCGACGGACACTCGGATCACGAACACTGATATGGATCGACCTGTCTACATCGGCACTGACTGTTTCCATCCACCCTCCCTTTCGACATGGCGGGAGCGGAGCGCGGACGGCTTGCTGAGTTCCCGGCGGTTCAGCGTGCTGGATGCCGCCAGCACATGACCACGGTCTCGCTCGCGGACACGTCGCTCTCCCTCCACGTCGTCATTCCCACAGGCCAGGGCCAGGGCGAAGATGCGCTGCGCCACCAGCGTCTTCACATCGTGCTCGATGCGCACGGGATCACGGTAATCGGCAAAGGCATCGGCAACGCGCTGCGTCACATTGAAGAGATGGTCGGCCTCCCGCAACAGCAGCGCACCGCCGTCGGATGTCATGCGGCCACCGTCGAATTTGGCCACAATCCGGCGTCGTCCGAGGCCTTCAAACTCCAGTTGTCGTGCTGTACACTGTGCCGCCATGGGGATGGGCTTCCGCGTATATTTAAGTTCTTGATAACACTTTCATATACCATGGTTTCATACCCATGAAAAGGGATTGGTGACAGATCCGGGCTAACCCCGTCCCGCCGTGGTGCCGCCGTCGATCGGCAGCGCCGCCCCGGTGACGAAGATGGCGTCGTCGCTCGCCAGGTAGGCGATCGCCTTGGCGATCTCGGCCGGGTGCGCGATGCGCTTGAGCGGCGCGTAGTCGATCAGCGCCTGCTCGTGGGCGACCGGATCGTCGGCCTGTTCGATGCCGTCTCGGCGGACCATGTCGGTGTCGACATAGCCCGGGCAGACGCAGTTGACCCTGACGTCGGGCGCCAGCTCGATCGCCAGCGCGCGGGTCAGGTTCACGACGCCGCCCTTCGAGGCGCAGTAGGCCGAAAGCCCGGCCTCGCCGATCAGGCCGGCGTCCGAGGCGATGTTGACGATGTTGCCCCTGGCCGCGCGCAGGTCGTCCAGGGCGAGCTGGCTGCAGAAGAAGGTGCCTTTGAGATTGACGTCGATCGCCGCATCCCACATCGCCTCGGTTGTCTCGGCGAAGGGTGCGTAGTCGCCGACGCCGGCGGAGTTGATCAGGATGTCGAGCCCGCCCAGGCCCTCGACCGCCGCCTCGACGACGGCGCGGCAGCCCGCCAGGGTGCCGACGTCGCCGGGCGCGGTGCAGAGCGCGGCGGCGTCGCCCAGCGCGCGGATGCCCTCGTGGGTCGACTCCGGCGTCCGGCCGTTGATCGCGACGCGACCTCCCGAGGACAGGAACTCGTCGGCGACGGCCCGTCCGATGCCGCGTGACGAGCCGGTGACGAGGATGCGCTTGCCCGTGAAATCCATGCTCACTCCCTTCGCCGAACGGCCGGCTTGACCTCCGTCAATGCCGCTGCCCCGGCGGCGGCGAATCCTCACTCTATCATTCAACCAGCGGAGGACAGTCATGGTCGAATCGTCACAGCACGGCGGCTCCTGGCCCCAGATTTACGCTCCGTTCTGCACCGTCGGGCAGAAGATCGCCGATGTCTTCACGCCCTCGCCCGATGCCTCGGCGACCCAGGACGCCTACGAGATCGCCATCGAGCTGCCCGGCGTGGCCGCCGAGGACATCGATCTTTCGGTCCACGAGGGCACGCTGGTGGTCAAGGGCCACAAGGAATCGACGCGCGAGGAGGAGGGCCGCTCCTACTTCTTCACCGAGCGGATCTCGGGCACCTTCATGCGCAGCTTCCGCCTGCCCGGCGACGCCGACGGCGAACGCGTCGAGGCCGACCACCGGGACGGCCTGCTCACGATCCGCGTGCCCAAGCGGGCGCCCGCGCCCTCGGGCGGCAAGAAGATCGAGGTCAGGACCGGCTGAGCAGATCCGGGCTATCGGGCCGACAGCAGGGCTGGTTCCAGAGCCTGCCAGAGCAGCTTCTGGCTATGCCGGATGTTGGTCTCGGTACCGCCGACGGTGTGGCCGTAGCGCAGCGCGCCACTTCTGAGGTTCGCCTGGACTGCGCCGACCACCTCGACATCCTCATTGAGGGTGACGTTGCTCTCGTCGATCTCCCGGTCGACGGCCTCGAAGTCAGCGTCGGCGGGAGCGTAGTAGTCGCGAAACGAAACCGAACGCTCTGGTCCCAGCGGCATCAGCCGCTGCAGCGTCACCGTGTCGCTGTGGATCACGCTGTTGGTCGGGAAGAGGTAGTAGAACGCGGCATCGCGACGGCTCCAGTCCCGCTCCTCCGGCGGCGTCGCGGCGTGTTTGCCATCGGGCCAGAAGTAGAGGTGGTAGAAACCGCGGTCGTAGTCGATCACGCGGTACATGTCCTGGCTGATCGGGCCGATCGTTGCCGCGTGCACCGTCGGGCAATGGTAGCACTCGATCGAGTTTTCCCAGGCGATCTTCCAGTTGCAGGCATAGTGGTGTTCGACCCTGCGACGCCACGACAGGCGACCCGGTTCGGCGAAGGGATGGTCCCAAGAGGTCGTGTCCATGATGCCGGGCAGTTCGCCCAGCGCGGCCTTCAGCGACAGGGCCGGTTCGACGCTCACGAAGATGAGCCCGTTCCAGGTCTCCAGCGGCGCCGGGACGAGCCCGAGACGGTCGAGATCGAGACCGCCGCCCTTTGACTGCGGCGCCAGGCGCAGCCTGCCGTCGAGGTCGTAGGTCCAGCCGTGATAGAGACAGCGCAGGGTTCTTGCGTTGCCGCGCCCTCTGGCGACCGCATGGCCGCGGTGCCGGCAGATGTTGATGAAGGCGTTGAGCGCGCCCTCCGCGTTGCGCACCACGACGACCGGTACGTCACCGACGTCGAGCGTGAGGAAGTCGCCGGCTTCGGGCAGATCGATCGCGGCGCCCGCCAGAATCCAGCTGGCCCGGAAGACCGCCTTCATCTCCAGCCTGTGGATTCCGGGATCAGTGTAGAACTCGGCGGGTAACGTCCAGCCTTCGGCCAGCCGTGCGCGGACGTCGTCAAGGTCGATGGGCAGGGTCGTAGGTTCGAGGATGGCTGCCATCACGAGTCTTCTGCCAGCTGTCTTCAGCATAGTCTCAATGTGGCCGTCACGAAACCTCCGGCGCCACAACGTTCGCCGTTGGCACGGCTGCTGCTTTGAGGTCCATGATCGCAACCACCGCTGCGCGCGCAGTGTGCCCGTCGCTACGCTTGGTCATCGGGTCTGCTCAGCGTGCGCCGGACTGCGTCGCGCCAGCCGGCGTAACGTTCGTCGGCGTCGTGGCGGTCCATCTCCGGGGTGAAGCGGCGGTCGAGCTGCCAGTCCGCGGCGAAGGCCTCCATGCCGGGCCAGACGCCGGCGCGCTGGCCGGCGAGCCAGGCCGCGCCCGGCGCGGTGGTCTCGACCACGGTCGGCCGGTCGACCACCGCGCCCGTGATGTCATGCGGCCGCCGTCGAATCCGGCGCCGTGCGAGGCCTTCAAACTCGAGTTGTCGTGGTGTACAGTGTGTCGCCATGGGGATGGGGTCCTCGGTACATGCAAGTGTTTGGACTCGCTCACATATATCACAGAATCCATCCCCATGAAACAGACTTGGTGACCGATCCGGGCTAGACGGCACGTCATCGGACTTCACGCGCGCGGGATCGCCCCGACATCCTGAACTGAGGCCTTTGCTGGTCTGCGCACTTCGGTCTCGACCAGCAGCCCTGCTCTCCAGGAAATCAAAGATGCGGTTCTGCCGCGGACCCCGGTGGCGTCCTGGCGAAACCTCCGGGACTTGTCTTGTCTTCGGCGTTTCGCAACGATGCGGGCGGGGGAACCGGATGTCATGACGAGTCTCGATAGCCTGCTGGATGAGCTCGCGCACTACGTGGGTCTGCCCGAGAGCGCCTGCGTGTCTCTGCCTCCCGATGCCTATCTCTCTCCAGATCTCGCGGCACTCGAGGTCGCCACCATCTTCGAGCGCTCGTGGCTGTGCGTCGGCCGCGAGGAATACGTGCCGCAGCCGGGGGACTACTACACCATCGACGTCATGGGTGAGCCGGTCGTGATCGTCAGGGGCATGGACGGCGAAATTCGCGCGCTCAACACGGCGTGCCGCCACCGGGCCATGCCGGTGGTGACGGGCAAGGGCCATACCAGGCGTTTCGTCTGTCCCTATCATTCCTGGACCTATGGCACCGACGGGCGCCTGATCGGCGCTCCGCACATGGAGGGGAGCGCGGTCTTCGACAGGGCGCGCTGCCACCTTCCCGGCTACCGCATGGAAAGCTGGAGGGGATTCCTGTTCGTTAATCTTGATGACGATGCCGGCTCCCTCGAGGTCACCATGGCATCCATGGGAAAGGCGACGGCCAACTACCGCATCGAGGATCAGACAGAGATCTTCCACTACGAGACCACGTGGGACGGAAACTGGAAACTCTCGGCCGAGAACTCCATGGAGTACTACCACCACATCGGACTGCATGCCGGCACCGTGGGTGTGCAGATGCCGGCGAAGGGGACCTACTTTCCCGAGCATCCTGAGGTCGATCACACCTTCACGCACGAACGCTGCAAGATCGGCGAGGAGTTCCTGGGTGGCGCCGATCATCCCCTCAATCCTCGAGGCGACGTGACGAGCCTGACGCGGGAAGAGCTGGATACCGGCTATCTCGTTTACGTCTTTCCCGCCTTCACCATGGCGATGCGCGCCGGTTCGAACAACTGGCTCTCCTTCCGTCCCGACGGCCCCGACCGGACCCGCGTGCTGGGCGGCTATCTCGTCTGGAAGGACCTGGTGTCGAGTGACGCGCAGGCCATGCGGGCCCGCGCCGAACTGATTGACAAGGTGAATGCGGAAGACGCCCTCGCGACCACGGAACTGGCGCGCACCATGCGAAGCCGCAAGGCGCCCCGGGGTCCGCTCTCGCCCTTCGAGAAGACTCTGGCACAGTTCTACGCCTATCTCGGCCGCACCCTGGCTGCGGACCGTATCTGAAGCCACAGGAGCTCACCATGGATTTCTCCGGCAAGCGGGTCATCGTCACGGGTTCGACGCGGGGTATCGGGCGCGAGGCTGCCCGTCTCTTTCTCGAAGCGGGCGCCAGTGTGGTGATCCACGGACGTTCACGGACAGGAATCGACGACACCGTTGCGGCTCTTGGCGGGGGCAAGGGCATCGCCGCCGATCTCTCCACCCTGGAGGGCTGCCGGCAGTTGATCGATGAAGCCCTCGATCACCTTGGTGGTCTCGATGTCCTGGTCAACAATGCAGCGATAGGCGACGGCGGAACGATCGGGGAATCGGACGAGGCGCTGTGGCAGACCACCATGGACATCAACCTTCGCGCGCCCTTCTTCCTGACACGGCACGCCCTTCCCGCCCTGCGTGCCAGCGGGGGCAACGTCGTCATGGTCTCGTCGGTGTCTGGGCTGATGGGCCATCCGAACGGCGCCACCGTCTACTGCACGTCCAAGGGCGGCCTCAACAACATGACGCGGGCCATGGCCCTGGAACTCGCAGGCGAGGTCCGTGTCAATGCCGTCGCCCCCGGGCCTGTCGACACGGACATGCACAGGATCCCGGCACGCCAGTCCGGTAACGAGAAGGGCTACTTCAAGGGCATCAACGCGTGGGTGCCCATGGGCCGGATCGGAACCGTCGACGAGGTGGCCCGCGGCATCCTGTGGCTCGCATCCGACGAGGCGAGCCTTGCCACCGGCATCATCCTGTCGCTCGATGGTGGAGCGGGTGCCGGCCACTGACAGCCCGGACGTCTCCCGGGGAGGCGAACCACGGCTTCTTGTCGATGATCTCGCCTGTGAGCGTGGCGGACGCCTGCTCTTTGAAGGTCTGTCGGTCTCCCTCGCCGCCGGGGATGCCCTCATCGTCGAGGGCCCCAACGGCAGCGGCAAGAGCAGCCTCTTGCGCATCATCGCCGGGCTGCTGGCTCCCACCTCGGGCCAGGTCTTCTGGCGTGGTCTCGATACCCGCAAGGAACCGCAGCACTGGCGCCGGGAGATGGTGTTTCTCGGACATCTCAATGCCGTCAAGAGCACCCTGACGGTGCGCGAGAACCTTGCCTTCCTGCAATGTGACGAGCTCCCCGGCCTTCGCGAATCGCTCAACCTCGAGGGCCTCGATCCCCTCCCGGCGGCCATGCTGTCGGCCGGCCAGATGCGCCGCCTGGCCCTGGCACGCGTGGCGGCGCACCCCGGTGGCTGCTGGATCCTGGACGAGCCGGCCGCAAATCTCGACGCCGACTCGACGGCCCGGCTGGACGGTCTGATCGCCGGGCACCGCGCCCGGGGCGGGATCGTGGTCCTTGCCGCCCATGCCCTCGACGATGCCCAGACAGTCCGCCTGGGGACCTCCACGTGACGACGTTCGCCGCCCTCGTCAGGCGCGACCTTGCGCTCGCCACCCGGCGCGGAGGCGATGCGGCGTTGACCCTCGTGTTCTTTGTCGTTGCCGTCGCGGTCTTCCCCTTCGGCGTCGGTCCCGATCCGGATCTTCTCGCCCGCATCGCCGCCGGGATCATCTGGGTGACGGCGTTGCTCGCCTCCATGACGTCGCTGGAACGCCTCTATCGGGCCGATCTCGAGGATGGCTCGCTGGAGATCATGGCGCTCTCCGCACAGCCCCTCGAACTCCAGGTGGCGGCCAAGTGCCTCGCCCACTGGCTGACGTCCGGACTCCCGGTTGTCGTCCTGTCGCCACTGATGGCCATGCTGCTCAACCTCGATGTCGCCGCCTGGTGGATTCTCGTCGTGTCGCTCGCCATCGGCACGCCGGTGCTGTGCCTCATCGGGAGCATCGGGGCAGCCCTTGTCCTGGGTGCGAGGAAGAGCGGGGCGCTCATCGGACTCATCGTCCTGCCGCTCCAGGTTCCGGTGATGATCTTCGGAATCGGCGCTGTCGAGGCCCTCTTGAGAGGAGGCCCGGTGTTGCCTCCGCTTCTCATCGAGGCTGCCATCCTGATCGCCGGGACGCCCCTTGCCCTCCTGGCGAGTGCTGTGGCATTGCGCATGGCCATCGAATGATCCCCGAAGACAACCGGAAGACGACGTGACCCTCTCCTTTCACAGGCTGGCGAACCCGGCGCGGTTCCAAAGGTTTGCACGGCGCGCCTTGCCGTGGAGCTGGGCCGTGGCGGTCCTGGCGACGGGAGGCGGGTTCGTCTGGGGCCTGGCGCTGTCGCCCGCCGACTACCAGCAGGGCGACACGGTCAGGGTCATGTATGTCCATGTCCCGGCGGCCTGGATGGCCATGGCCTGTTACGCCCTGATGGCCGTTCTCTCCGCCTGCTTCCTGGTGTGGAAACACCAGTTGGCCGGTATTGCCGCGCTGGCCTCGGCGCCGATTGGCGCCTGCTTCACGGCCATCGCCCTCATCACCGGAAGCGTGTGGGGCAAGCCGACATGGGGGACCTGGTGGGTGTGGGATGCGCGTCTCACGTCCGTCCTCGTGCTGTTCTTTCTCTATCTCGGCTACCTGGCGCTGGCAGGCGCCTTTGACGACCGGATGCGGGGACTGCGCGCGGCCTCTCTCCTGGCCCTGGTCGGCATCATCAATCTGCCGATCATCAAGTTCTCCGTCGACTGGTGGAACACGCTGCACCAGCCGGCCAGCATCCTGCGTGCCGGCGGACCGTCGATCCATGCCTCCATGCTGTGGCCGCTGATGATCACGGCCTTAGGCTTTGCCGCCTTCCTGGTTGCCATCCTGCTGGTGCGCATCCGCTCCGAGCTGGCGCTGTGGAGGATCGAGGCCCTCATGCGCCGGCACACCCGGGACGACCCGTGAGCGGCTTTCTCGACATGGGAGGTCATGCGGCAACCGTGTGGCCGGCCTACGGCGTCACCATTGCCATCCTGGTGGGGCTCGTGGTGGCAAGCCTCGTCAGTTCCCGCCGCCGTCACCGGGATCTCGAGCGTCTCGAACGCGAAACCAGGGGAGAACGGGATCCATGAAGCGCAAGCAACAGCGCATGCTCTTCCTTGGCGCCCTGGTCGCCTGCTTTGCCGTGGCCACCGTCCTCGTGCTGATTGCCCTCGAAGACACGGTGACCTTCTTCTATTCCCCCGCATCCCTTGCCGAGGCGACCGGAGTGGCCGGAACGGAGATCAGGCTGGGAGGCCTGGTGGTGGAGGGCAGCGTGCTGCGATCCGGTGACGGCCTCACCACGACATTCGATCTCACCGATGGCCTCGCCAGCACGACGGTGGTCCATGCCGGCATCCTGCCGGATCTCTTCAGGGAAGGTCAGGGAATTGTCGCCAGGGGAACGCTGAACCAGGCCACCGGCATGTTCCAGGCCGTCGAGGTCCTCGCCAAGCACGACGAGACCTACATGCCGCCGGAGGTGGCCGAAGCCCTGAAGGAGTCCGGCTACTGGCGCGAGGATCCATGACGGCGCGATCCCGCCGCCAGGTGGCGGTCTGGATCCTTGTCGTGGCCCTGCTGGTCTGTGCCATGGTCGTGCTGGGCGGCGTGACGCGCCTCACCGGATCGGGGCTCTCCATGACGGAGTGGAAACCGGTGACGGGCTGGCTCCCGCCTGTCGATCTTGCCGAGTGGAATGAGGCCTTCGATCGCTACCGGCAGTCCCCGGAGTACCGGGAGTTCAATCGCGGCATGTCGCTGGAGGAATTCAGGACGATCTTCTGGTTCGAATATGCCCACCGCCTGCTCGGGCGCATCCTCGGCCTTGCCTTCATGGCGCCCTTTGTCTGGTTTCTCGTCACACGCCAGCTGCCGGGCCGCCTCGCCGCGTGGCTCGCCTTCATCCTCGTTCTCGGAGGACTCCAGGGGGTGCTGGGCTGGTTCATGGTGGCGAGCGGCCTTGTCGACCGGCCGAGCGTCAGCCCGTTCCGCCTTGCCATGCACCTGGCGCTGGCCTTTGTCATCCTCGGCATGCTGGTGTGGACCGCGGCATCGCTGCTCGGAGCGCCTGGTTACGGCTCGGCCGAACCCGGCGTGCGTCAGCCACGGCGCCGGGCGCTCTTCGTCCTTGCCCTCGTCTGCCTCACCATTGTCGCCGGGGCCTTCGTCGCCGGCCTCGATGCCGGTCTCTACTACAACACCTTCCCGCTCATGGACGGCAGGCTGATTCCCGCCTCATGGTCGGAGATGGAGCCGTGGTGGATCAACCCGTTTCTCAATCCGGCGGCAGCGCAGTTCAATCACCGGTTTCTGGCCGTTGTGACCCTGGTGGCCGCACTCCTCATGTGGCGATCGTTTCACGGCCTGCCGCTCACGGCCCGCACCCGCCACCTCGCCACGGCGGTGGCGCTTGGCGCCGTGGTCCAGGCGGGACTGGGCATTGCCACGCTGCTTGCCTACGTCCCGGTGTGGCTCGGCGCCCTCCACCAGGCCGGAGCCCTAGTGGTCTTCACGCTCGCCCTCCTCGTCGTCCACAGTCTGAGGCAGCGACAGGCTCCCTGACTCAAGCCGAGAGGGCGCGGCCCACGGCCTGGAAGCAGCGGGCCGTATCGAGGTCAAGATTCTCGTCGGTCGGCAGCGGCTGGGAGGCGAACTTCGCGATGACGAGGCTGGCCACGGGATCGATCCAGAGATACTGGCCGTAGACGCCGATACCGGTGTAGCAGCCGTGTTCGTCACCCATGATCCACCACTTGTTGCGATAGCCGCCCGAAGGGTTGGCGGACGCGCCTTCGCCGTTCGCCCAGGCCTGCCGGTCGTGGTTGAAGCGCGTGTCGGCCACCCAGGAGAAGGGGATGACCTGGCGACCGTTCGCCACGCCGTTCTCCAGCATCATCAGGCCGACCCGCGCAAGATCGCGCAGGGCAAGACAGACGCCGCCGGCGGCCCGCGGCGCACCGAACCTGTCGACGGTGACATAGCCGTCGAATTCGGCGCCCATGGGCTGCCACAGGAGCTCGCTCACGACCTCGGCGAAGGGCGAGGCCGTGACACGCTCGATCACCCAGCCGAGGACATCGGTGACGGGCGAGACATAGTGGAAAGCATGACCGTGTGACCCCTTCGGACTCAGGGTCGTGAGCCAGGAGCGCAGATCGCCCGGGCTCTCGGGGTCGGACGGCGGTTTCCAGCCGGAGACCTCGCGGTACTCCGTGATGGGACCTTCGGCGGCCAGGTAGTCCTCGGTGAAGTCGACGCCGACTGTCATGTCGAGCATGTGCTGCAAGGTGCACCCGGCAAAGGCCGAGCCCTTGACCTCGGGAATGATGTCGCCAATGCCGCGCGCGGGATCGAGCAGGCCGCGTTCGACGAGGATGCCGATCACCAGTGCCGTGATCGACTTGGAGATCGACATCAGGATGTGCGGGCGCCGGGCTTCCAGCCCGTTGCGGTAGTATTCGATGATGATGGCGCCCCGGCGCAGCACGCACAAGCCGTCGGTCGAGGTGGCATCGAGAAAGGCGCCGAAGGTGGTGTTGGCGCCTGTGTGGTCGACGAAGGAAATCGCGGAGAGATCCTCCGGCGCCCTTTCCAGCCGGCTCATTCCGCCGCTGCCGCGCCAGATCTGCGCCGAGGGCACGAGTTCACTGACATGCTGAAAGGCCCAGCGGTTGTGGGGCGGCGTGCGCCAGTTCTCGAGGTTGACCTGTGCGTCGCCCTCGGGCGGGAAGGTCTGCATGAGATCGTGTTCCGGCATGTCCTCGTCTTTCGAGCTCTTCGGGAGGGATCCTCATGGTAACAGTCTTGCAGACCGGGTGCTTCCCTCTCCCTCAACGAGGCGACATAATCCCGCCCGCAGAACGAAGGGCACGCTGATGAGCACGCATGCCGTCGCTGACCCGGTCCCCCAGGAGGCCCTGGCGGAGCTTCGCCACATGCTCGGTGAACGCTTCTCGACCGGCGCGTCCGTTCTCGAGCAGCATTCCCATGACGAGAGCTGGCATCATCCCCAGGCGCCTCACGCCGTGGTCTGGCCTGAGACGTCAGAGGAGGTCGCCTCCATCGTCGAAATCTGCTCGCGTCATGCCATGCCGGTGATTCCCTTCGGCACCGGCACGTCGCTCGAGGGGCAGGTGGTGGCGACCGCTGGCGGCGTCAGCATCGACATGATGCGCATGAACCGCGTTCTTCGTGTCAGCCCGGAGGATCTCGACGCCACGGTCGAGGCGGGCGTGACGCGCAAGCAGCTGAATGAGCACTTGAGGGATCAGGGACTGTTCTTCCCGGTCGATCCGGGTGCGGATGCCTCGATAGGCGGCATGACGGCGACCCGGGCATCGGGCACCAATGCCGTGCGCTACGGAACCATGCGCGAGGTGGTTCTCGCCCTGAAGGTGGTGACACCCGACGGGCGCATCGTGGAGACGGCAAGGCGGTCGAGGAAGTCGGCGGCAGGTTACGACCTCACGCGACTCTTCGTCGGTTCGGAAGGCACGCTCGGCGTCATCACCGAAATCACGGTGAGACTCTTCGGCATACCGGAAGCCGTGAGTGCCGCGACGGTCTCCTTTCCCGACATCGGTTCGGCAGTCGATGCCGTCATCGTCACCATCCAGTCCGGCCTCCAGATGGCGCGGATCGAGCTTCTCGACGAACTCCAGATCGAGGCGATCAACGCCTATTCAGGCCTCGAGAATCCCGTCGCTCCGACGCTCTTTCTCGAGTTCCACGGCACCACCGATGGCGTCGGCGAGCAGGCTGAGAGGATGGGCGAGATCTGCAGGGATTTCGGCGGCAGCGACTTTGTCTGGGTGACCCGCCAGGAGGATCGCAACCGGCTGTGGCAGGCGCGCCATGACGCCGCCTGGGCGGCCAAGGCGCTGCGTCCCGGGTGCGCCATGTGGCCGACCGATGTCTGCGTGCCGATCTCCCGGCTCGCCGAATGCATCGTCGCCACCAAGGAGGACCTCGAGACGACCCACATTCCGGCTCCGATCGCCGGCCACGTCGGCGACGGCAACTTCCACCTCGTGTTCCTCATCGATCCGGATGATCCCGCAGAACTCGCCGAGGCCGAGCGCCTCAACACGCGCCTTGTCAGGCGGGCCCTTGCCATGGACGGCACCTGCACCGGCGAGCACGGTGTCGGTCTGGGCAAGATGGCGTTCCTCGAGGAGGAGCACGGCGGGGCGGTCGACCTGATGCGCCAGATGAAACAGGCCCTTGATCCCGGGAACATCATGAATCCCGGCAAGATATTCGCCATGTGACAGTGCCGGCAGAGTAGAGGGGAAGCGACGATGACATCCTTTCGAATTGAGCCGGTGACCCCGACCCTCGGCGCCGAAATCAGTGACATAGACCTTGCCGGTCCCCTCGACGAGAAGGTGTTCGCGGAGTTGATGGAGGCGTGGCACCGGCACCACGTTCTCTTCTTTCGAGATCAGGACATGGACCCTGCCTCCCTGCAGCGTCTGGGCAGGCGTCTCGGCCCGCTCCACGTCCATCCGCAAGGGGACGTCGAGGGATACGAGGGCATCCTGGCGATTCACACGGACAGGAACTCGACGACGTACAGCGGCGCCAAGTGGCATGCGGATGTCACCTGTGATCGTGAACCGCCGACCGCCAGTGTCCTCTATCTTGGCACCGTGCCGGACTCAGGGGGCGACACGCTCTTCGTCAATGTCCACGCCGCCTACGATGCCCTTTCGGAGCCCATGAAGCGTTTCCTCGAGGGCCTGACAGCCATTCACGCCGGCGCCAGTCGCTATGGCGGATACTTCGGCACGAGGCCGGAGGATACCCGCGACGGCGCCTTCCCGGAGGCGGTGCACCCGGTGATTGCCGTCAATCCGGCAACCGGCCGCAGGATGATCTACGTCAACGAGATCTTCACCGAGAGAATTGTCGAACTCGAGGAAACGGAAAGCCGGGCGGTTCTCGAGTTCCTGTGGTCGCACATTGCGCAGCCGCGATTCCAGTGCCGCTTTCGCTGGAAGGCCGACTCCGTTGCCATGTGGGACAACCGCGCCACGCAGCACCTCGCCATCTGGGACTACTGGCCCGAAGTGCGTTCCGGTTACCGCGTCACCGTCAAGGGCCCGCCGCCGCCACCGGCGTGATCAGGACGAGGGCAGCGCCGATTCCGCGATGCGCGCCCAGTAGCTCGCGCCCAGGGGCAGGATGTCGTCGTTGAAGTCGTAGTGCGGATTGTGGAGAAGGCAGCCACCCTCGGTGGGTCCGTTGCCGATGAGAATGTAGCAGCCGGGCTTTTCCTGCAGCATGAAGGCGAAGTCCTCGGATCCCATGACCGGCTGGTGCGATCTCTCCACGTTCCCTGAGCCGACAAGGCTGGCGGCGACCCCGGATGCGAAGTCCGTCTGCTTTTCACTGTTGACCGTCGCCGGGTAGCGCCGTTCATAGCGCAGGGTGGCCTCGCAGCGGTGGGCCGATGCGATGCCCTCCACGATGCGCCGCATGGATGTCTCGAGGGCGTCCCTCACCGAGGCCTCGAACCACCGGCAGGTCCCCCTCAAGACGATCTCGTCTGGAATGACATTCCAGGTATCGCCGCCATGGATCTGCGTCACGCTGACGACGACGGTATCGAGTGGCGAGGTTTCGCGCGATGCCAGTGCCTGGAGCGCCAGCACCGCCTGGGCAGCCGGGACCATGGGATCGGCGCCGCGGTCGGGCATCGCGGCATGGGTGCCGGTGCCCTTGATCGTCACCTCGAAGATGTCGAATGCGGCGAGGAACGGTCCCTCGCGCACGGCAAAGCGCCCGACCTCGAGACCCGGCGCGTTGTGCATGCCGTAGACTTCCTCGCAGGGGAAGAGATCGAAGAGGCCGTCCTCGATCATCACCCGGCCTCCCCCTTCGTTTTCCTCGGCGGGCTGGAAGATGAAGTGGACGGTGCCGTCGAAGTTCCGCGTCTCGGAGAGATAGCGCGCCGCCCCCAGCAACATGGCGGTGTGGCCGTCATGACCGCAGGCATGCATCTTCCCGTCACGGGTCGAGCGGTGCTCGAAATCGTTCTTTTCGTGGATGTCGAGGGCGTCGAGATCGGCCCTGAGGCCAATGTGCCTCGCGCGATTGCCGGATTTCAGCGTCCCCACCACGCCGGTGCCGGCGAGACCGCGGTGGACTTCAATGCCGAAGGAATCGAGCAGGCCCGCCACCACCTCGGAGGTTCTGGTCTCCTCGAAAGCCGTTTCCGGATGCGCATGGATGTCGCGCCTCCAGCGGGTCATGTCGGCCTGCCAGTCGGCGATCCGGTTGATGATGGCCATGGGTCCCCTCCCAGGTGCGTCAATCAGGCGTTTGGCACGACGAGGGCATCGACGGCAATGGCGCCGTCGACCCCGGCGATCACCGGATTGAGATCGAGTTCCGCGATCATATCGCCGAGCGAGGCAACAAGCACCGAAAAGCAGGCCAGCATCTGGGCCAGGGCCCTGCGGTCGCTCGCGGGCCTGCCGCGCACGCCGTCGAGCAGGCGTCCCGCCCTCAAGCGGTCGATGAGGGCGAGAGCCGCATCTGCATCGAGGGGTGGAACCGCGAGAAGGCTGTCGTCGACAACCTCGGCGAGCACACCTCCCGCCGCCACCAGGACCAAGGGACCGAAGGTCTCGTCGTGAACGAGACCGAACATCATCTCGACCCCGGGAGGCACCATGGGTGCGACAAGTGCGCGGGGACCGAGACGCGACGCCATCTCCTGCCAGGCCTCGAGAAGGGCTCCCCTGCTCTCGATCCCCAGTCTGACGCCGTCGACATCGCTCTTGTGATGGTGTCCGGGCATGGCCGTCTTGAGAACCAGCGAGCCGTCGAACCTCTTCGCCGCTTCCATCACGTCGTCAGCGCTTTCCACGATCACCGGTTCCGTGGCGACACACCCGAAATCCCGCACCAGCGCCAGGCCTTCTGCCTCATCGAGGGCGCCGCCTTCGGCCAGACGGCTGCGCCAGCGTCCGATGACCTCATCCGGCGGCGCGTCGGGCGGCCGCGTCGGCCGGTGGTCCCGCAGGGCCAGCATGCGCGAAAAGGCTGTCACGGCGGCGTTGAGGCCGTCGATCAGCGGTATGCCGGCCTCGGCGAGTTCGCGCGCCTTCTCGTGCACGACGCCGGCGGGCACGCAGTTGGCGAAGCACATCGGCTTGCCGGTGCGCTCCGCGATCACCCTGGCGGGCTCGATGCAGGGCGTACGGAAGACATCGAAGTCGCGGATGTCGGCGACCCACAGCCCGGCGGCCGAGGCGGGATCCGACATCAGCGCATCCCAGCATTCGGTATAGATGTCCACGAAGTTGTTTCCGGTCCCCCAGGCGTCGACCGGATTGGTCGCCTCGAGTCCATGCTCGAGACAGGCTGCCATGCGCCGGGTGGTGTCGTCGGAGATACCGGCGAAGGGCACCTCGTGGCGGTGTGCGAGATCGACGAGATGTTCCCGCTCGCCTCCCGAGTCCGTGAGGGCGACGATTCCGCCCGGCCAGAACCGCCGCGGCTGGACGGCCATCTGCAGCGTGGCGATCAGGGCATCGATGTCGTCGACCCTCTGGACGGCGTGATGCCGGAAGACGGCATCGTAGGCGGCATCGTTGCCGGCAAGGGCGCCGGAATGGGTGCGGGCCATGCGGATGCTTTCGGGCGTTCGCGCGAACTTGATCGCCACCACGGGAACACCGCGCTCCAGGGCCCTGTCGGCCATCGCGCGGAACCCGGCGGCATCGCGGACGGTCTCGAGGACGAGGCCGATCGCCCGCGTCGATTCGAGACCGAGCGCATAGTCCATGTAGTCGCCCGCCGTGACGGCGATCTCCTGGCCCGATGTCACCGTGAGATTGAAACCCAGCCGGCCGTCGGTCTGGAGCATGCCGAGATAGATGGAACCCGATTGCGAAATCAGGGTGATCGGACCGACGTCGAGACTGGAGCGGCCGCCCGACAGCGTCACCTGCACCTTCTCTTCCCGGTTGACGAACCCGGCCCCGTTGCCGCCGCACACAAGAAGGGAGGCCTCGCGGGCCTTGCATCTGAGGCGTTCGAGGAGAGGGGGATCCCCGTCGTTGGCCACGTAGCACGAGGCAAAGATCGTCACCGCCTTCACGCCGGCGGCGATCGCCTCGTCGAAGACCCTCTCGAGATTGGGATTGGAGACATTGAGCATCGCGTGCTCGACCGGCCGGCCGATCGAGGCAATGTCGCCATAGCAGCGTTCCCCGTCGATATCGTCGTAGCGCGGATTGACGAGAAAGAGATCGCCGGCATAGCCGATTTCCCGGATGGCCTGCCATGATTTCCAGCCGAAGGACTCGCGGTTCGCGGAGGCCCCGACGACGACGATCGAGCGAGGGTTGAGAAGGGGACGCAGACGATGCTCGGTCATGCCGTGAAACCGGATTGGAACGCCGCGCCGGACTATAGGGAGAATGCCGCCGAGGGGCGATAGCCTTGTCCCGAGGTCTTGTGGACGGTCTTCAGGGCGTTCAGGCGAAGAACATTCCCTGTGCAGTCGGGCGGGCGCACGCCGGCGGGTCATGGAGATGCTGGGACAGGCTGTTGAGTAGCCGGTTGCCGCGGGCGACCCGCAGTTTGGGGTGCGTCGGCCTGCCATAGTCCTGCGCCACCATTCTCTTGGCCGGGTGGAGGCAGTATGGTGCCCCGGTTCGATTCCCTTAAGGCCACTTGACGACTCTCGACGCCGCTCGCGCGGTCCTCCACAGCACCTTCGGCTACGACGACTTCCGGCCCGGTCAGGCGGAGATCGTCGCGGCGTTGCTGGCGGGCGAGAATGTGCTGGCGGTGATGCCGACCGGCGCCGGCAAGTCGCTCTGCTACCAGCTTCCGGCACTGGCTTGCGAGAGCCTTACCGTCGTCGTCTCGCCGCTCATCGCACTGATGCGCGACCAGGTGGCCGCCCTGCGTCTCAACGGTATCGCAGCAGGGGCCCTCAATTCGGCGACGCCGCGGACGGATGCCGTGGAAACGCACCGGCTGCTGCGCGAGGGCCGCCTGCGCCTCCTCTACATCTCGCCTGAGCGGCTGATGGTCCCGGGCACGCTGGAAGGCCTCGCCCGCCAACGCCCGGCGCGGTTTGCCATCGACGAGGCCCATTGCATCTCCCAGTGGGGCCACGACTTCCGGCCGGACTATCGCCGCCTCGCCGAACTGCCTGAACATTTTCCCGACGCCAAACTCAGCGCCTTCACGGCGACAGCGGATTCCGTGACCCGCCAGGACATCGTCGCGCGGCTCTTTGGCGGTGAGGCCAACGTCTTCGTGGCCGGCTTCGACCGCCCGAACCTGCGCCTCGCCATCGCGCCCCGACAATCCGGAGCGCGGCAGATCGACGACATGCTGGACCGGCATGCCGGCCGGTCCGGCATCGTCTATACCCTGTCGCGCAAGGCAGCCGAACGGACTGCCGAGCGCATTTCCTCGCGAGGGAGGATCGCACTCCCCTATCACGCGGGCATGGACCAGGGCGACCGGGACCGGAACCAGGACCGTTTCCTGACCGAGGAGGGGGTCGTCATGGTGGCGACCATCGCCTTCGGCATGGGTATCGACAAGCCCGACATCCGGTTTGTAGTTCACGCCAACCTCCCGTCGACCGTCGAGGCGTATTACCAGGAGATCGGGCGGGCCGGGCGCGACGGCGAGCCGGCGGAGACCCTCATGCTCCATGGCATGGACGATATCCGGATCCGCCGCCTGATGATCGACGATTCCGACCGGCCCGACGAGGTCAAACGGGTCGATCACCAGCGGCTCAATGCGCTGCTGGCCCTGTGCGAGTCCGCCAGCTGCCGGCGTCAGGCGCTGCTCGGCTATTTCGGCGAAGCGTGCGAGCCGTGCGGCAACTGCGATCGTTGTCTCGAACCCGTCGAGACCGTCGACGGCACAGTGACCGCGCAGAAGGCGTTGTCGGCGGTTCTGCGAACCGGTGAGCGCTTCGGCACCGAACACCTGATCGCCGTGTTGCGGGGTGAAACGACGGACAAGGTTCTCCAGCACCATCACGACCGGTTGCCGACATTCGGCGTTGGCGCGGATGTCGACAAGACGCTCTGGCGATCCTATCTGCGCCAGCTGGTGGCGGCCGACGTGCTGAAGATCGATATCGGCGGCTACGGTGCCCTCCGTCCGGGCAGCCGCGGTCGGGCCGTGCTCAATGGCGACGAGAGCGTGGCGTTGTACGGCGAGGCCGCTGGCCGGCCAAGGAAACGGGATCGCACAACAGAGGTACCGGACGAGGTCGATCAGACGCTCTTCGGCCGCCTCAAGCAGCTGCGCCTCGACATCGCAAGGGAGGAGGGCGTGCCGGCTTACGTGATCTTTCACGATCGCAGCCTGATGGACATGGCGTCGCGAAATCCCCGCAGCCTCGACGCCCTCGCGACCTGCCACGGCGTGGGCGCCCGCAAACTGGAGCGCTACGGCACGCGCTTCCTGGCGGCGCTGAACGAGGCCGAAGATCACCCAGGTCAGGACATGCCGGCATCATCGGCCTGAAACCAGCCCGTCCGCACGAGAAAGGGGCCCTGAAACATCCAGGGCCCCTCCATTGGTCAGATGCACGTCACGCATCTACATGCCGAGTTTCACCTCTTCCCACAGGTTGACGTACTTCTCGTCGAACTCGGGAGGAATCGGCGCCAGGATACCCTTCGCTATGAAGGCTTCCGGATCCGTAAGACCGGATTCCCTAATGGCCTCTGCCGAGGCGAGATCGAAGGACTTGGCGTTGGAGGCGCCATAGCGGTAGTTTTCGATCAGATAGGCACCGGACTCCGGTGACATCATGGCATCCAGGAAGTCGTAAACACGCTCGTCGCTGGCAACGCGGCTCTCGGGACTGGTGAGAACGAAGCCGCAGACCCAGTTGCGCGCCCCCTCCTTGGGAGACATGTACTTGACCGGCAGCCCCTGGTCGGCAACCGTCTTGTAGAGGTCGTTCCAGGCGTAGGTCGCCACGAGTTCGCCGGCGACCATGGCCTGGCCTGCTTCGGACTGGCTCTCCCAGTAGAACCGCAACACGTCGCGCTGCTGTTCGAGGAGCTTCCTCACCTCCAGCAGCTGTTCGTCGCTGAGCGACTCCAGATTGGTGAAGCCCAGCACCTGCGCTGCCACCTGCACGCCGGCCTGCGGTGAATCGTAGGTGGCCAGCTTGCCCTTGTATCGCGGGTCGAACAGCAGGCTCCAGGATTCCTCCTCCATTTCGACGAGGTCAGTGCGATAGAGGACCGAGGAGTTTCCCCAGTCGAACGGAATAAAGAGGTTCTCGCCCTCTTCGGTCAGCGTGGTCCCGATGGTCCTCAGGGCCTCGAAGTAGTCAGGCCAGTGTTTCAGGCGATCCGTATCGAAAGGCTGGATGATGCCGGAGGCGTACCACTCCGTGACACCTCCCGAACAGGGGTGTCCGATGTCGGTCTTGTAGCCGGCGAGGATCTTGTTCTTGGCTTCGGTCGTACCGGCAAAGAACGAGATGTTAGGCGAAACCCCGTACTTGTCCAGGTAGGGCTGGTGGAACTCCGTGAGTTCGTATCCCGCCCAGGTGAAGTAGTTCGCCTCATCCTCCTGCGCGACCGCTGTATTGCCGACAAGCGGCATGGTGGCCACACCGATGCCGAGTGCGCCGAGCGTGCTGTGAAGAGTGCGCCGATCCATCCTTCCCGAGAGAAGTTGATCGACAGGATCACGTGATTCCATGACGTTGATTCCCTCATCGTTGTGGCACCAAGGATAGCAGATGCAGGGGAAGAAACCACACCGCGCCCATGGGTCACGGAAAGGAGCATGGGCGGGACTGACGAGATGTCCTGGGATCTGGTGGAGCTGAGGGGATTCGAACCCCTGACCTTCGCATTGCGAACGCGACGCTCTCCCGACTGAGCTACAGCCCCCCATCGGGAAGCGCCGATGTAGGTCCGATGCCTGGAGTTGTCAAGACGTCCGGCACCCTCCTCTGACGGTCTCACGCGGGTCCGTCACGTCCCGTGCAACCGCCGGCCGGCTGAAGAAGCGAATGTGGTCGAGACCATCGACAAGGCGCGCCGCATCGTGAAGGCCGGCGAGGGTTGATCGACGCACGCAGCCGGTGTCGGGATCAACCACCGGCTCCTGCATGCACCCTGGTTCCGGGGAGCTCGAGGTCGTGGACCGGATGCTGTCCGCACAGCACCAGGGATCCGGGAAGCGTATCGATTGCCTCCTCGACGAGGTTGCGCGGAAAACGAAGCCTGCCGTCAGATGCGAGATGGCTGCCCCTGGCCGAGACCAGATCGACGACTAGGTCCGGTGCTTCGGCAAGGCCGATGTTCTCGAGAATGTCGAGGCCGTTCGATGGATACTCTCCCCCACACCGGGCGCGAGCGGATTCACGATCCCGCCATCGACTCTGGTCGAAGCGTCCTGCCTGCGATGCCTCTCTTGCCTCGTCCTCGCCATGGCATCTGGCACCCGTCACCACCGGCGGGCACTATACACACCCCCGGACACCGGACCCGGAGAGAGAGGGAGATCTGGTGGTGAACGCCTTTCCCGATCTGCTGTCGCCCATCACCATTCGCGGACGCACGTTCCGCAACCGAGTGTTCTCGAGCGCCCATGCACCGGGGTACGCGGTGGAGGGGCTGCCGGGAGAGCGCTACCAGGCCTATCACGAGGCCAAGGCCAGGGGCGGCATCGGTCTCACGATGTTCGGCGGATCGTCGAACGTCTCGCGCGATTCCGGCTCGATCTACGGGCAGATCTATGTCGGCGACGACAGGGTGATCCCGCCGTTCAGGGAGCTCTCGCGGCGCGTTCACCGCCATGGCGCGGGCCTGATGTGCCAGATCACCCACATGGGTCGCCGCACCACCTGGGATGCCGGTGACTGGTTGCCGACCAGGGGACCTTCGGCGTTTCGCGATCCGGCTCACCATTCCGTTCCCTATGCCCTTTCGGCACATGAAATCGCGCGCATCGTTCGGGACTTTGGCGATGCGGCGCGGCGTTGCCGGGAAGGCGAACTCGACGGCATCGAGATCCTGGCGTCGACCCACCTGGTGGGCCAGTTCCTGTCGCCGCTCTCCAACGATCGCCAGGACGCCTACGGTGGCGACCTTGCCAACCGGGCGCGCTTCCTCTTCGAGGTTCTCGAGGCCTGCCGCAGTTCGGCGGGCGATGACATTCTCGTCAGCGTCAGAATCAATGCCGACGAGAGCAACGAGAACGGACTTACGGCCGAGGAGGGGATCGAGACTGCCCGCATGATCGGACGCCACGGCGTCGCCGACATCGTCAACGTCAACGGAGCCTATGGCGGGACTGAGATGGGCCTGACGGAAACCATGCCGGGCATGGCCTGGCCGGTTGCCCCTTACATCGAACTGGCAGGCAGGGTGCGCGAGGCCAGCGGTCTCGTGACACTGCAGGCGGCACGACTCTCGGATCCGGCGACTGCCGACTGGGCCGTCTCCGAAGGGTATGTCGACATGGCCGGCATGACTCGCCCGCACATGGCGGACCCTGACATCGTCAACAAGCTCGTGCGCGGCGAGGCGGAACGCATCCGTCCCTGCGTCGGTGCGGGATACTGCCTCGACAGGATCTACGGTGGCCGGGACGCACTGTGTCAGCACAACGTCTCCACGGGCCGCGAGTCCTGGCTCGGATCCCGAATCGAGAGGACCACCGAGCCCGGGCGGGCCGTGGTGGTGGGCGGTGGCCCCGCCGGTCTGGAAGCGGCCCGTGTGCTGGCTCTTCGCGGCCATGCCGTCACGCTCTTCGAAGCGGCCACGCGGACTGGTGGACAGATCCTGCTTGCCGCAGCGGCCGGGTGGCGGCGGGACATGATCGGCATCGTCGACTGGCTCTCGGGAGAGGTCGACCATGCCGGCGTCGACGTGCGCACCGGCACATTTGTCGAAGGCGGCGACGTCGCCCGCCTCGATCCCGATATCGTGATCGTGGCCTCAGGAAGTGTGCCGGAGACCGAGCTTGCGGAAGACGGCGGCGAGCATGTCATGACGGTCTGGGACGCCCTCGAAAGCGGACAGCGGCCCACCGGCCACATCGTCATCGCCGATGCCACGGGCGGCCATGCCGCACTCTCGCTCGCCGACACTCTTGCCGGTTCGGCGGAATGTCTCACATTCGTGACGGCGGACCGTCATGTCGGGCGGGCGCTCGGCGTTCAGAACGTGCCGGTCTATCTCCGCAATCTCGTCTCGGCCGGCGCCGTCATCCTCACCGACAGGTCGCTTGTCGGCGTGCGTCGCCAGGGCAATCGCTTCATCGCCCGCCTGCGTCACGCCTATACGCGCCAGGTCGAGGACGTGACAGGCGATCTGGTGATCGCCGATGCTGGAGTGCGGTCCGTCAGCGACGTCTTCGATGACCTGCGGGACCGCTCTGCCAACCTTGGCGAAGTTGATCACGAGGCCCTGGCGGACATTGCGCCGCAGGAACTCACGCTCAATCCCGAAGGCACCTTCCGCCTCTTCAGGATCGGGGATGCCCTGGCGCCGCGTGACATTCACGCCGCCCTGCTCGATGCCAACCGGCTGTGCTGGATGCTGTGACGCCGTCAGTCCCTGTCAAGTTGGTGAAGATGGGCAATCAGTCCGCGCGAGGAACTGTCGAGTTCCTCCATTCCTTTCCCGTGCTGCAGCATGGGCAGGACCTGCTGCGCAAGGTCCTTGGCGAACTCCACGCCCCACTGATCGAAGGGGTTGAGATCCCAAATGACGCCCTCGACGAACACCTTGTGTTCGAAGAGGGCCACCAGGCGCCCGAGGGTCATCGCGTCGAGCCGGCGATAGAGGATGGTCGTCGACGGGCGATCGCCGGGAAGGGCGCGAGGGGGAACCAGGCGCTTGATGTCCTCTGCGGACGCCCTCGATGCCGCCATGGCCGCCTCCACGTCGGCAGCGGTCCTGCCGAAGGCAAGGGCCGCCGCCTGTGCCACGGCGTTGGCAGCCAGGATGGCATGGTGGTCGCCCGGGGCTTCCTGGGGCCGGGCGGCAAGGAGAAAGTCAACCGGAACCGTGTCGGTGCCCTGGTGGAGCAGCTGGAAGAAGGAATGCTGGCTCGCCGTTCCGCATCCGCCCCAGACGACCGGTGCGCTCGGTCTCGCCAGAGGTGACCCGTCGCGTCCCACCCCCTTGCCGTTGGATTCCATGTCCAGCTGCTGGATGTAGGCGGGAAACAGGCGAAGGCGTTGGTCATAGGGGATGAGGGCTCGCGTCGGCCAGCCCATGGCATTGCGCCGCCAGATGCCGATGAGCGCAAGGATGACCGGGAGATTCCCTTCAAGCGGTGCCGCGCGGAAATGCCGGTCCATCAAGCGTCCGCCCTCGAGGAAGGACCGGAACGTGTCGTCGCCGACTGCAATCGCGATGGGGAGACCGATGGACGACCACAGGGAATAGCGCCCGCCGACCCAGTCGGCGAAGCCGAAGATTCGTTCATCATCGATGGCGAAGTCACGCGCCGCCGCCGGTTGGCTCGTGACCGCTGCCATCTGATGTCCCGCAGCATCGCCGAGCCAGGCGCGTGCGGTGCGGGCGTTGGCCATCGTCTCGAGGGTCGAAAAGGTCTTGGAAGCGACGATGACGAGGGTCTTGCGGGGATCGAGGGGTTTGAGCGTGTCCGTGATGTCCGCGCCGTCGACGTTGGAAACGAAATGGAGCTGCGGCCCGTCGTGGAAGGGGGCAAGCGCCCGTGTCGCCATCGCCGGCCCGAGGTGGGAGCCGCCAATGCCGATGTTGACGACATCATGGAAGGGTTCGCCGGATGCGCTCGCAACGAGTCCGTGCCGAAGGTCCCTGGCGAAGCCCAGCACGCGTTCACGCATCGCCAAGACCTCGGCCATGACATTCCCGGCGGCAGCTCCGATGTCGTCTTCAGCGGCGCCTCTCAGCGCCACGTGGAGTGCGGCGCGGCGTTCCGTGACATTGACAGTCTCTCCCCGGAACATCTCCTCGCGCCTGGCTTCGACGCCGGCGGCCCGCGCCAGGGCAAGGAGGCTGGCCATGGCCGGGGGATCGAGTTTTTCCTTGGAGTGGTCGACAAGGATGTCGTCAAGGCGAACCGACAGGCGGTCGAACCGGTTGGGGTCCGCGGCGAAGAGTTGACGAAGATGAAACGGCTTCAGCCGTACAGCCTCACGATGCACGTCATCCCAGCATCTTCTCATGTCGGCCATGATGCTCTCTCGGTCACGTGGCGCGAGTGTATCGCGTCACGCCGGCAAGCGGCGAGAGCCGGACATGTTACATTGGAGTGGGTGGCGATGAGGAAGGGATGGGACGCCGTTCACGTGTTCTGACTGTCGCCACACGGCCGATTGCCGGACAGGAACCGGGGACGTCAGGCCTGCGGAAGACAACCCGGACCTTCATGCAGCCGGGCTACCTGGAGAACTTCGTCCAGTCCGTCTTCGATACCCTGGGCGGTCTTGCCGGCAAGACCCTGGTGTTGGGTGGGGACGGCCGCCGTTTCACGCCGGAAGCCGCCCGGACCATCCTTTCCATGGCGGCGGCCAATGGCGCCCGTCGCGTGGTGGTCGGAAGGGAGGGACTGCTGTCGACGCCGGCCGCATCGTGCCTCATCCGTCGGCACGGTGCTGCCGCCGGGCTCCTCCTCACCGCCAGTCACAATCCCGGTGGTCCGGATGGCGATTTCGGCATCAAGGTCAACGCGGCCAACGGCGGTCCGGCGCCTGTCGACCTGACGGCCCGGATTCACGAACGCACGAAGACGATCGAGGCCTATCGCATCACCGAAGACGCCGACATCAATCTCGAGAAGCCTGGAACGGGCATGCTCGCCGGCATGACCGTGGAGGTGGTCGATCCGGTCTCGGACTACCGGGACCTGATGGCGGATCTCTTCGATTTCGATGCCATCCGCTCCCTCCTGGGGAGCGGCTTCCGGATCCGCTTCGATGCCTTGAACGCGGTGACCGGCCCCTATGCACGCCGGCTTCTCGAGGACGATCTGGGCGCGCCCAAGGGCAGCGTGGTGAACGCAGTGCCGCTGGCGGACTTCGGCGGTCTTCATCCCGATCCCAATCCGCAGACATGCCGCGACCTCGTGGCCCACATGATGTCGCCTGAAGCGCCCGACCTTGCCGCTGCCGCCGACGGTGACGGCGACCGGGCCATGATCCTTGGCCGCGGCGTCAACGTGTCGCCGGGCGACAGCCTGGCCGTGCTCGCCGCCCATGCAGACCTCGTGCCGGGTTATGAGGGGGGTCTCGCCGGGGTCGCCCGTTCCATGCCGACGAGCCGGGCCGTCGACCGCGTGGCGGCATCCCTTGGAATCGACTGTCACGAGACCCCGACCGGCTGGAAGTTCTTCGGCACCCTGCTCGATGCCGGCAAGGTGACGCTGTGCGGCGAGGAGAGTGCAGGAACCGGCTCATCCCACATCCGCGAAAAGGACGGTCTGTGGGCGGTACTCTTCTGGCTCAACATCATCGCCGAGCGCCGTCGATCCGTCGCCGAAATCCTGCAGGACCACTGGCGCCGGTTCGGGCGCCACTTCCATTCCCGCCATGATTGGGAGGACCTGCCGCCAGACATTGCCGGTGACCTCGTGGAATCCCTGCGTTCACGCCTCCCCAGCTTTCCTGGAAGCACGGTCACTGGACTGACGGTGACGGCAGCGGACGAGTTCCATCACACGGACCCGATCGATGGCTCGACGGCCAGGAACCAGGGATTGCGGATCGACTTCGAGGACGGGATGCGGGTCGTCTTCCGCCTATCCGGAACCTCCACGGGCCGCGCGATTCTCAGGGTCTATCTCGAGCGCTACGAAGCGGACGAGTCACGTCTCGATCGCGACTGCGAGGAAGCGCTGGCGCCACTCGCCGCCGCCGCCGATGCCATGGCCGGCATCAGGGCCAGAACCGGCCGCAGGCAACCGGACGTCCGCACCTGATCTATGGCTTGCCAGTCACGTCGTGACCATGATGGTGAAAGACGCCAAACATGCCGGTGATCGGGCATTCACATGGTCCGCCAACATGCAAATGCCTGCGCGTATTGGAAGCAAATCGCTTGATTTTGAACGAGAAAACAGCGATTATTCCATCATGACCATTCCTTGTGACATGACAACGGTGAACAGGATGCGATGGCAGGTCCCGTGGTCTGCGGGCGCACGCAAGATCCTTGCTCCGCGCGAGTCCGCAACACCGATTGCCGGACCGACCGAACCATGGCATGTCACCTTCTCTTGCGTGGATAACGTTGGAGGAGAGGCTGCCGGAGAACCCGGTGCATGACGCCCACGCCACCGCCCTACGCAATCAACCCGGCCATATCCACCCTTTCCATCAGGATCGGTGAAGCGCTCGGTCAGGCGCAGGCTCTGGCTGAGGGCGACAATCTGCACGTGCGGCGCATCAACCGTATCCGCACGATCCGGGGATCCCTGGCGATTGAAGGCAACACGCTCAGCGAAGGCCAGATCGCGACCATACTCGAGGGAAAGCCGGTCATAGCCCCACCACGGGAAATCCAGGAGGCACGCAACGCGTTTGCCGCCTATGACATGCTCCCGCATTGGGATCCGGCGAGTGAGGCCGACCTTCTAAGCGCTCACGAGATGCTCATGGCGGGACTTCTCGACGTTCCCGGTCGCTATCGGCGTACCGGCGCCGTTGTAGCCGGAGGGGGCACCGTGCACCACATTGCGCCGCCCGCTGACCGTGTTTCCGGAGCCATGGCGAACCTGCTGTCCTGGCTGGACGGAACGAACGAGCATCCCCTGATCGCCAGTTCTGTTTTCCACTACGAGCTCGAGTTCATCCACCCCTTCGATGATGGCAACGGCCGCATGGGCCGCCTCTGGCAGACGTTGATCCTGGCGCGCTGGAATCCCCTCTTTGCTTCCATTCCCGTAGAGAGCATGGTCCACGCACGCCAGGGCGACTACTACGCGGCCATCCAGGAGAGTTCTGGCAGGGGGGAGGGCACCCCGTTCATCGAGTTCATGCTGGAGGCGATCCTCGAAGCTCTTTCGACCTCCCAAGAAACCCTACAAGAAACCCCCCAAGTACGCCGCCTGATTTCCGCCCTCAGGGGAGAGATGTCGGCGCGCGACCTCCTGGAGGTGCTGGACCTGAACGATCGCAAGTCGTTCCGCCAACGATACCTGTTGCCTGCCCTGGAGCAGGGCTACGTGGAAATGACCAACCCAACGTCACCGAGGGCACGAAACCAGAGATACAGGTTGACCAGTCGCGGCCAAGCAGTCTTGCGAAGACACGAATGAACCGTCATTGAAGTCTACAGTTGTACGTGTATTACATCGTACACGATGGGACCTAGATGAGAGTGCAACGTTGAAGACTGTCGAAGCGGTCAAGACACTCTGGGAATGGGACCGGAGGGGTCGGTCGGTGTTCCTGGTGACGGATCTTCGCAAGATGTTTCCGGAGCGATCGCCCAGAACATTTGCCGAGGGCCTCAGGCGTCTCGTGAAACAGGGGTTCCTCGAGCGCGCGGCACGGGGTGTCTATGTCAATCCCCTTTCGAGGTTGTCGAAGCGGTATCTGATCGAGAAGGTCGCGGTGTGTCTCCGGCGCGGCGAATACAGTTATGTCAGTCTGGAATCCGCTCTCTCGGAGTACGGTGCGATTTCGCAGATTCCGATGAGCCGAATCACCGTGATGACCACCGGGCGTAGTGCGACGATCCGGACACCCTATGGCGTGATCGAGTTCACCCATACCAAACGCTCACCAGCCGATATCCTGCGCCGCACGCTCATCATGGAGAATCGGCCCCTGCGCATCGCCTGGGTGGAGACGGCATTGCGCGACCTCCGTCGGGTCGGACGCAATCTCGACATGGTGAACCTGGAGGACTACGAGGACATTCTGAACGAGCAAGCTGAAGCGTGTCGGAGCCGCTTATGAAGATCACCATCGAGCTTCCTGACGCGTTGATTGAGCAGGCGCGCCGTGTAGCACAAGGGGAGGGCGCCACACTCCGTGCGTTCGTTGAGGAAGGTCTGCAGCGCAGCCTCGAGGACCGGCGACGGGCGCCACGCCGCCAGCTCGACTTTCCGAGCTACGGCGGCAACGGTCTCACTGACAAATTCCAGGGTGCTCCTTGGAGCCGGATTCGCGATGAAATCTATCGTCGGCACGGCGCATGATCGTCGTCGACACAACCTGCTCGTCTACGCGCATCGCCCAAAAAATGTCTTCCCACGAGCGTGCTCGACATCTGCTGATGGAGGCAGTCGCTGCACTGGATCGGTTTGTGATTCCTGGCCCTCTGCCCACGAGTTTCTTGCGGTGATCTCCAACCCGGGTATCTTCCGACATCACCCGGATGGCCTTGGATGCCGCAAGACAGCTTCATGCGAACCTCTCCGGCGGGTTCCTGGTTGAGAGTGAAGGCTACTTGGATGCGCTCGAGCAGGTCGCCCGACCGGCCCTCCTGCAGGGTGCACTCGTGCACGATGCTCAGTGTGCATGTTTCAAGGAGTGCGTGTCCGGTGGTCAGCCGACCGGGGATGTTCGCGCTTCCCAGTCTTGATCGTGGTCAATCCACTCCCGAAGGGATGAGGTGATGGCCTGGACCGTATGGAGGTGAAACGCTATGCGCGCTGCGCGGCTCTACGAGAATGCTGAATCCCTGGTGGTTGAAGACCTGGACGATCCGAGCGCGCCGGAAGGCTGTGCGGTCGTCGCGGTCGAAGCGGTCTTCCTGTCCCCGTACATGGGGACGCTGATCGACGGCAGCGGAGGTTTCACCACACCGCGCCGGCCATTCACGCCGGGAATGGACTGTGTCGGATCGATCGTAGAAGTTGGCGCCGGAGTAACATGCGTGGCTGTCGGCGATTACGTGTTTTGTGACAGCTACATCGAGGCAGCGTCACCGAAGGGTCGAACCGAATACGCCTTCGCCGGCTGTTTCGACATTTCGGGCGGAGCAGGCGAGATACTGGAGCGCTGGCCGGACGGGGCCCTTGCGACGCACATCGTCCTGCCGGTCGAGTGCCTGACCTCCGTCGAACCGGCGTTGTCCGTGACGTCGGCTGACGTGTTGTGTCGGCTGGGATGGCTGGGAACGGCTTACGGGGGGTTCGTTCACGGGGGGATCTCGACGGGCTCCAGCGTCGCTGTCTATGGCGCGACGGGACTGGTCGGTGTCAGCGCCGTCGTCGTTGCTCTGGCCATGGGCGCCGGGCGCGTCTGCGCCGTCGCCAGGTCGCCGGAGCGACTGGCCGCGTTTGACGGACTGGATGACCGGGTCGAGACGTCGACGGAGATTCCCGATGGAATCGACATGGTCCTGAACACCGTCGACATCGACGATCCGGCGTGGGTCCACCAGGCGGTCGCCGCCTTGAACAGCGGAGGCTCCATCGTCTCGGTGGCGTCGGCCAATCCGGACGTGCCGACGTCCGCTTTCGTGACCAAGGAACTCGGGTTCCGGGGGTCGCTGTGGTTTGCGAGAGACGCGCCCGCATCGCTTGTCCGCATGATCGCCGACGGCCGCCTGCCGGTCGACCGGTTCCGGGTTCACACCTACGGCCTGGACGATGTCGGCGCAGCGGTCGATCACGCCGCCCGCGGCGTTTCTCCTTTCGAGCACGTCGTGGTCAGGCCATGACCCGAACGCCCGCCTTTGCGACCTTGTTCTCGCCAATCGATATCCACGGCAAACGGTTCAGGAACCGGACGGCCGTTGCCCCGAAGTTTTCCCGTATCCAGGGCGCCGATTGGCGCGTGTGCGAGATCTGTTGTGCGTGGCGCGGGAAGAATTCTCTGTCGAAGAACCCGTTCTCGACCCGCCCCACCACATGACGGAGACGTCAGATGAAGATATCGCGGATTGACGTGTTTCAACTCGACATTCCGCTCGAGAAGCCCAAGCGCTATCCCAACAGGACCTACGAATCCCTGGACGACACCATCGTGCGGCTGGAAACGGACGAGGGCCTCGTCGGGTGGGGTGAGGTCTGCCCCATTGCCTCGACCTACCAGCCCGAACATGCGCTGGGGGTGCGCGCGGCAATCGAGGAAATGGCGCCGGGGCTGATCGGAGAGGATCCGACCCAGACAGATCGCGTCAATGCCACGATGGACCGATGGCTGATGGGTGGCGAGTACGCGAAGTCGGCCATCGACATTGCCTGCTGGGACATTGTCGGCAAGGCCTACCATCGGCCTCTCTATCATCTGATCGGCGGGCGCATGCAGGAGAAGGCCCGCGCCTATCCCGAGATCGAGATGGGTTCGCCCGAGATTGTGAAGCAACGCATGGCGCAGTACCGCTCCGAGGGCTTCACCCACTTCCAGGTCAAGGCGGGCCGAAGCAGCAACTTCGAACAGGACATCGCGCGCATACGCATGGCGGGCGTGTGCATTCAGCCAGGAGAAACCCTGGTGGTGGACGCCAACAAGGCCTGGAAGACCCACGAGGCCCTGCGCGTCCTCAGGCTGACCGAAGACGTCGACTTCTACATCGAGCAGCCTTGCTTGACCTATGACGAGTGCCTCTCCATTCGCCATCAGGTGCGTCAGCCCATGATCCTGGATGAGTGCATGACGGACATCCAGGTGTTGCTGCGGGGGCTTGCCGACAACTGCTTCGAAGGCATCGGTTGCAAGATCACCCGGGTCGGCGGCATCACGGGCATGCGACTCATCCGGGACGTGTGCACCGCGGCGGGCAAGTTCATGACAGTGGACGATGCCTGGGGGGCGGACCTCTCCGCGGCGGCGCAGGCGCACATGGCGGTCTCGACGCCGGACGCCACCTTCGCCGCGACCTACGTCTCCTCCTACTTCTCCAACATGCGTTACGACGAAGAGGCGCCCGAGGTTGTCGACGGCTTTCTTGCGCCCAATGAGAAGCCGGGCCTGGGCGTCGAGCCGGACATGTCGATCCTGGGTGAACCGGTACAGACTTTCGGGTGAGACGCCGGCTGAATCGAGAATTCGGTTGCCGGTTCCAGCGGTGATGAGATTCGGACCATGATCGCAAGCGGCATCGCGACCTCCGCATGCCTCACGCCCCCCGAGCGGGCGCCGGAGGGAGGTTGGGCAGGTCTCAGATGACGCCAAGTGATGTCATTCAAGCTCTTCACTCTCGTGGTACGACACCTGCAAGCACTGTTGGCGGTGGCACCGTGCCAAACGACGGGGCCTTGATGGGTCAGCTTATGACCTGGGCACCGGACGAAAAGCTGCGCCGAAAAATCCTGGTCGATAACCCATCACGCCCTTACGGCTTCTGAAGCCAAGGTCTGCAGGAGAGTTCCATGACAGCAAAACCGTTTTCAGGCCTGTTGTCGCCTGTTGTCACGCCATTCAAGGCCGACCTTTCTCCTGATATCGACCGGCTTGCGCGGCACTGCAATTGGTTGCTGTCGCAGAAATGCCAGCTTGCGATCTTTGGGACGAATTCGGAAGGCACGTCCCTGTCGGTCGAAGAGCGCATGGGAGTCATGGACGCCTTGATCGACAAGGGGATTGACCCCAAGACCATGATGCCCGGTACCGGTTGCGCAGCGCTGACAGATACCATCAAACTGACCCGACACGCCGTAAAGAAGGGCGTTGGCGGCACATTGATGTTGCCACCCTTCTATTACAAGAACGTCAGTGACGATGGCATCTATGCCAATTTCGCGGAAGTCATTGAGCGCTTGGGCGATGCGAACCTAAAGATTTATCTCTATCATTTTCCGGCCATGTCGCAGGTCCCCTTCGGCATCGATTTGATCGGCCGATTGATCAGGGACTATCCAGATACGGTGATTGGCATCAAGGACAGTTCGGGCGACCCGGAGAACCTGGCCAACATGTTGCGCGAGTATCCGGATTTCCATGTCTTTTGTGGCACCGAAACTCTCTTGTTCGACAACATGCGTCTCGGTGGCACGGGGTGTATCTCCGCGACTGCAAACGTCAACCCGGCTGCTATTCACAATGTGTACGCCAACTGGCAATCCGACGAGGCAGAAGCCCTGCAAGCGGGCATCAGTGAAACACGGGCCGTCGTGCAGGGCTTTCCCATGATCCCATCCTTGAAAAAACTGATCTCACACTATTCGGAGGACCCGGACTGGCACCGGGTTCGCCCCCCACTGGTCAAACTGACACCGCAACAGGAGACAGGGCTTATCGACGCCGTTACGGCCATTGGCTTTGATATGCCCGGCATCAGGGGATAATCACCTTTCACGGCAACACACCTCAGACCCGCGATTGAAGTCTCTTTACGGGATCACTGGAGAGTGCCGGAAAGACGGGCGTGGAAGATCCGTCTCCTGGCACGCCAGCGGCAGCGCCGTGTGTGCATGATCCATTGAGAACTTGAAGGAAGATCAAGGACCTGTCGGACACGACCCGTTCACAGTGGACGGGCTGGCGGAGAGGGAGGGATTCGAACCCTCGGTACGCAAGGCGCACAACGGTTTTCGAGACCGCCCCGTTCAACCACTCCGGCACCTCTCCGCAGGGGCGCGACCTTACTCCAGGACCGAACCTGCCAACAAGACCGGATCAGCGTCCCTTCCATTCGGGCTTGCGTTTCTCGGCGAAGGCGCGCGGTCCCTCGATGGCGTCCTCGGAGAGCATCATCCTCTCGTAGACGTCGACACCGGAGTTGCCGGTCTTCGTCCTCTGCATGGCATCCTCGAGGGTGAGCGGCATGACGACCGGCATAATCGCCTTGAGGCCCTGGAGCGCCAGGGGCGCCGACTCGCCGAGTTGGTCCGCCAGTTCGCGGGCCCGCGTCATCAGGTCTTCTGCCGGCAGGACTTCGCTCACCAGGCCCCAGTGTTTCGCTTCCGCGGCATCCATGTGGCGCCCGGTCAGGAAGAGGTCCATGGCGACGTTGTAGGGGATGCGCCGGGGAAGACGCTGGATGGCGCCGGCGCTCGCCAGGAAACCGCGCTGCATCTCGGGCAGCCAGAACTCGGCATGATCGGCGGCGAGCATGATGTCGGTCGAGAGGGCGAGTTCGAAACCGCCGCCGATGGCCACGCCATTGACGGCGCCGATGACCGGCTTGTGAAGATCCCAAAACTCCGTCAGTCCGGCAAACCCGCCCGGCGATTCATCGCCTTCGACCTCGTCGAGCCGGTCGGCGGCGGCCACGGCCTTGAGGTCCCATCCGGCGGAAAAGCAGCGCTCACCCGCGCCGGTGACGATGCCGACCATGAGCCCGTCGTCATCCTGCAAGGTGCGGAAGGCCTGGTAGAGTTCCATCGATGTCCTGGCATCGATGGCATTGACAGGTGGCCTGTCGAGGGTGACTTCGAGAACCTTTCCGCGACGCTCGGTCCTGACGGCTTCAGACATGGCTTGACTCCCGGGAAACTGGTGACGAGGCGAGAAGGCCGAGGTGATGGTCCACGTCGCCGAATGAGGCGTTCATCACCACGGCACGTTTCAGATGATGTCCGACGGGTACGTCCATGGTCATGCCGATGCCGCCATGGAGCTGGACGCCCTCCTCGGCCACCCGCCGTGCCGATTCGCCGACCGCGACCTTGGCCGATGACACGGCATGGCGTCGTTGCGGCGTCTTGAGGGCCTGCGTCGCGTCGAGAACCATCGACCAGGCGAGTTCGCAGTCGATGTAGAGATCCACCAGGCGATGCTGGAGCGCCTGGAATGACCCCAGTGTCCGGTCGAACTGCTGCCGGGTCTTCAGATACTCCAGGGTGGTCTCGAAGACCTGCCACATGGACCCGGCGGCATCGGCGCAGACAAACGCAATGGCATGGTCGATCACGCGTTCGAGGACTGCGAGGCCTCGATCGGGTGTCGTCAGAAGCTGCGTCTCATCAATCTCGACACCGTCGAGGAGGATCGTCGACACCCGGTTGCCGTCATGGGCCCGCTCGTCCAGCCGGACGACCCCCGGGGCATCGGCCGGTACGGCGACGAGGACGATTCCGTCACGGTCTCGCCGGTCGCCTGAAGCGCGCGCCGAGACGACGATGACATCGGCCTGCGCGCCGCCGGGAACAACGTCCTTGCGGCCCGACAGCACCCAGCTGCCATTCGCCTGCCGCACGCTCGTCGCGACATCGTGGAGGTCGTGGCGCGCCTGCCGTTCCACCCAGGCGAGTGCCAGCTTCTCCGTTCCCCCGGCGACGCCGGGCAACACCCTGGTCTTCCACGTATCGGAGCTCGAGAACAGCACGGCATGACCACCCAGGACGACACTGGCAAGAAAGGGTCCGGTCACCAGATGGCGGCCGAACTTCTCAGCAATGATCATGAGCTCTTCCGGCCCGCCTCCCAGTCCGCCATGTTCCTCGGGAAAGGCGGCCGCCATGCACCCGAGATCGGCAAGCTGTCGCCAGACTTCCTCGTCAAATCCGCCTGGTGTCGCCACCGCCGCCTGGCGGCGGGCGAAGGGCAGGGCGTCGGTGAGCAGCCGGTCCAGGCTGTCGGCGAACGTCTTCTGGTCGTCGGTGAGGCCTTCGGTCATGACCGCAGTTCCAGAACGCTCCTGGCGATGATGTTCTTGAGGATCTCGCTCGATCCGCCCCAGATCGTCGACTTGCGCAGATTGAAGCACACCTTCCCGGCATGATGCGCCGCGTCGGGCAAAGGCGCATTGTCGCGCGCGGACATGTCCTCCGGGTCAAGCTGGCCATAGGGACCGAGAGCCTCGACCATGAGAGAGATGACCTGCTGCTGGACTTCGGTGCCCTTGATCTTGAGAAGCGACGCCTCGGCGCCCAGGTCATCCGCATCGAAGAGGAGGCGCCGCTCCGTCAGTTCGACCTGGCGTAAGGCAATCCCGGCACGCACCAGCTTCTTCGAAAAGTCGGCATCATCGATCAGGTATCCGTCGCGCAGGGGTTCGCGGGCGGCGATCTCCCTGAGGCGGTCCAGCATGGCCATGGTCCGGCTGACCTCGGCCGACCCGAACCGTTCGAGGCTGAGAATGTACTTGCCGATCGACCATCCTTCGTGTTCCGGGCCGAGACGGTTGGCGCCCGGAACCCGGACATTCTCGAAGAACACCTGGTTGAGTTCCTCGCCCCCCTCGAAGGTGGGGATCGGTCGCACGGAGATCCCCGGCGTGGCCATGTCGACCAGGAGCAGCGTGATGCCATGCTGCTTGCGTCCGGACGAGTCCGTTCTGAAGAGGCCGAACATCCAGTTGGCCCAGGTGGCGTCGCTGGTCCAGATCTTGGAACCGTTGATGACATAGTCATCGCCATCACGGTCCGCCCGGCACTTCAGTGATGCCAGGTCCGATCCCGCATCCGGTTCGGAATACCCTTGGCAGAGAATGATGTCGCCGTTGGCGAGACCAGGAAGAAACCGCTCCTTCTGGTCTTCCGTGCCGAACTCGATCAGCGCCGGGCCCACCATCCCGGCAGCAAAGACACTGACGTGCGGCGCGTCATTGAGTGCAAGCTCCCTTTCGAAGACATACTGCTGTTCGAAGGACCAGCCGGGACCGCCGTGTTCGACAGGCCAGGAAGGACAACTCCAGCCGCGCTCGTGGAGGATGCGCATCCAGCGACTGGTGTCAGCGGGTGTGAAGCCGGCGTGTTCGCGCCTCACCTTGCGCCTGAGGTCGTCGGGGAGCGCTTCGCGAATGAACGCACGCACCTCTTCGCGAAACTGCTCGATGTCCTCGCTCACGCCAACCCCCCGGCAGATAGAAGGCGCACACGTTAGAAGCCGGCACACACGTCTTCAAGCGGGCGTTGACCCCGGCGACGCTGGAGATTAACGACGGTCCCCAGACTGCTGGGAGAGATGCCGGGGATGAGGGAGATGGCCCTTGATCGCCTGTTGGCGCCGTCCTCGATTGCCGTTGTCGGAGCCTCGGAACGCCCGTCGCTGGGGCGAACCATTGTCCGTTCGCTCGATGTCCTGGGCTACGGGGGAAGGATTCTCCCCGTCCATCCGCGCAACGAGACGGTCCTGGGCCATGTCTGCCACGCCGACATCCGGGAGATCGAGGGCAAGATCGACGCCGTTGCCATCTGCCTTTCCCGGGACCGGGTGATGGGTGAGGCCGAAAAGGCTGTGGCCTGCGGCGCCGGAGCGATCGTGATCTATTCCGGCGCCTTCGCCGAAGCCGGCAGCGAAGGCGCGGACGAACAGCGGGCACTCGTTGACATGTGCCGCCAGGCCGGTGTGGCTCTCTGCGGGCCCAACTGCATGGGAACCATGAGCCTCCACAACCAGAGTTCGCTCTTCATGATGGATGTGGTGGATCCCCCCCGCCTCACCGGAAACGTCGGTGTCATCTCGCAGAGCGGCTCGATCTCCATCGGCTTCCTGTCTGATACCCGGCGTTTCGGGTTCAGCCACGTCATCTCGAGCGGCAACGAGGCAGCCGTGACGGCCGCGCGCTACATCGAGTACCTCGTCGACGATCCGCAGACCGGGGTCATCGCGCTTTTCGCCGAGACCGTGCGCGAACCGGAGAGGTTCGTTGCCGCGCTCGACCGCGCCCATGACGCCGGCAAGCCGGTCATCGTGCTCAAGGCCGGCAGGTCGGCCCGGGCGGCGGCGGCGATCGAGACCCACACTGGCGGCCTTGCCGGTGAATCGAGGGTTCTTTCCGCGGTGCTCAAGGCGCACCGTGCCATCGAGGTGCACGATCTCGAGGAGATGGTGGAAGTGATGGCGGTCACCCAGTCGGGACGTCGGCCTGCCGGCGACCGGCTCGCCGTGATAACGGGCTCGGGCGGCCATGCCGGCCTTGCACTCGATCTGGCCGAGGGTGGGGAGCTCAACCTTCCGCCCCTACCGGCCGCCGCACGGCAGGCGGTCGAAGCCAAGGTCGGGTCGATCACCGGAGACGGCAATCCGGTCGACGTCTGGGGACAGGGCGACTTTGCCGGCAACTTCGAGGTGGCGATGCGCGAGACCTCGGTCTCCGGCGCCTATGACGCGGTGGTGGTGCTGCTCGACAACAACGACGGACAGGCCGTGGAGTACGAGGGACAGGACGAGGCCATCACGCCGGCGCTCATCGATGCCCACCGTAACGCCACCCTGCCGTTCTACCTCATGTCTGCCAGGCACGGGGTCATGCGAACGAGCCAGGTGAGGGAGCTACTCGACGAAGGCATCACGACCGTCAGCGGCATGTCCCAGGGCCTCGGCGCCATCACCCGCCATGCTGCGTGGAGCGGATCGGTTCGACGAAGCCCTGCACAAGTCCTGCCAGCAGAACAACCGCCGGCCTGGATTAGGAGGCCCACGCTTCACGAACTCGATGCCAAACGCCTTCTCTCCGACGTCGGGATGAAGGTGACCCGCAGTATTCGCGTCGCCACCTCAGAGGATGCCGTTGCGGCAGCCCGGGACCTCGATGGTGCCGTTGCCATGAAGGCGGTGGGCGACCGCCTGCCGCACCGCAGCGAGCATGGCTTGGTGAAGCTCGCCCTTGCCGGTGACGATGCCGTGAGAGAGGCCTTCGAAGACCTGGAACAACGGCTTGCCAGGCTGCCGGAAGCCGAGATCGTGGTTCAGGAGATGGCGTCGCCGGGTGTCGAGGTCATCGCCGGCATCGCCCGTGACCCCTTCTTCGGTCTGGTGATGGCCGTGGGACCGGGCGGAGTTCTGGCAGAACTCGTGGACGAGGTCGCCATGGCGTTGGTTCCGGCAACCGATGACGAGCTGGCGGCGCTCGTCGGCGGTCGCCGTTTGGGTCAGGTGCTCGCGGGATGGCGAGGCGCGCCGCGGGCAGACCAGCCTGCCCTCATCGCCGCCTTGAGGGCTCTCTCCGAGTTTGCCGCGTCTCATGAGCCATGGCTCGAAGGGATCGACATCAATCCCGTCATCGTTCACGGCGAAGGCGAGGGGTGCACCGTTGCCGATGCTCTCATCGTTCCACACAGGCAGATTGCGGACCCGTAACAGAACGATACCCTGTCGGCCCCCTCCATCAGGAAGCGCCGGCCATGACCCATCCCTTCTCCCTTTCAGGACGGACCGCCGTCGTCACCGGGTCGACGCGTGGTCTGGGGCTTGCCATTGCCAGGACCCTGGGTGAAGCGGGGGCGGTCATCGGCATCAACGGCCGCGATCCGCTGACGACGATCGGAGCGTGCCGCGAGCTGGGAGAGGCCGGCATCGAGGCGCAAGATCTTGTCTTCGACGTCAGCGACACCGACGCAGCCCTCGAGAAGGTCGAGGAGTTTCGCGACCGGCAGGGAACAATCGACATCTTCGTCCACAACGCCGGCCACAGCATGCGCCGGCCGTTTCTCGAACACGGGTTCGATGACTGGCAGCGCACGCTGGACGTGCATCTCTCCGCCGGTTTTCGCCTCTCGCAGGCCGTGGCGCGACACATGGTGGAGCAGGCCAGCGGCCGCATCATCTTCATCTCGTCGATCATCGCCTCGATGGGGCGCGAGAACGTGCCGGCCTATGGTGCTGCCAAGGGGGGCATGAACGCCCTCGTTCGCGTCATGGCGACGGAACTCGGACCGCACGGGATCACCGTCAATGCCATCGCACCCGGCTATGTCATCACGGACCTGACGAAACCCCTTCACGACGATCCGGCATTCTTCGAGTCGGTCAAGGACAAGACCCCTGCGGGACGCTGGGGAGAGCCCGAGGACATCGGCTGGGCGGCGCTCTACCTTGCCTCCGATGCGGCGTCTTACGTCAACGGCCACGTCCTCACGATCGACGGTGGCCTCACCATCAGCCTCTGACGGCGTCGCCCTCCCAGCTCCTCGCCTCGCCATCGTAGAACGGTCCGGGGTTGCCCCACACGGTGGTGCGCCACATGTCGCGGTTGTGCTTCGTGGCATCGAACCAGGTGGCCGAGTGGATCGTGCACCTGTTGTCGTAGATCACGAGGTCTCCCTGGTCCCAGTGATGGGCATAGGTGAGGGCAGGCTGCGTGAAATGGTGCATCAGGCGGTAGAGGAGCTGTGCCGCCTCGCCGTGCACTCCAGGCTCCATGCCGGCAAAAGGACCGTGAATCCAGTCCATCTGCTCGCGCTCGCAAAGATAGAGCGCCTTGCGTCCGCTGACCGGATGGACGCGCACCACCGGCTGGGGCTGGGGGCCGTCGCGTTCGTTCAGGGCATGGGGTTCACGCCCGTCCCGGACGTCGTCCTCGCCATGCCCCTTGAAGGGCGCGACATGAATGCCGACGAGGTTCTCGGCGATGGCGGCGAGATCGTCGTCGAGACGTTCCCAGGCGCCCGTTCCATCGGCATAGAGCGTCTGGCCCTGGTCGCGGGGCGCCGGTTCATGGGCATAGAAGAGCGAGATGTCGGGAGGCGGCCGGCGGAAACTCTGATCGGTGTGCCAGCCGCGCCGGTGAGGAAACCGGACCGGCAGTTCGCCGTCTTCGGTGCGCGGAGGATTCGGGGGCTCGGGAGGTTCGAAATTCATCGGCGGCCGGTTCGAGATCCGGATGATCCGGGTCGAGGCCGGATGCAGAAGGTTGTGGCGGTTCGAGGTGAGAGCATAGTCCTCCACCTCCGTGCCGAAGGGATGGCTGAGCCGCACAAGAAGTTCGGGATGCCCGGAAATCGCTCCCATGCCCTTCAAGATCAGGAGTCCGCCCGCTTCACAAAGCAAGGCGGGCAGCACGTCGGGCGCTCCTTCGACCGCGACCGTGAATGTCTCGGCGTCGTCGACGTCGATCAGCCTGCCGAAGGTCGCTCCGGGCAGAGGCAGCACCTTCCGGTCGTGCACCCAATCCATGCCGTCTCCTGAGCGTCACACCTTCATCATGCTGGCACCGGCCCGGAGGAGACACAAGGCACGGGGATGCCCTTGTCTCCAGCGAATGTCACGTGAGCCTGTCGTCACGGTGTCGCTCTAGGGAGGGAGCGTTCAACCGGCAATTTGCCGAATGGCAGCCGGCGCCGAAATCGACCTGGTGCCCAGATGCCAGGCGGGGCATTGTGAGCGGTTGAAATCAAGCGTGGCCTCGCACCCCGGCTTGTTTCATTCAGTATCTGCGCACGACGAACGTGATCGAGTCGGCGTTCGCCACCATCCTCCACCGGAGTTTGCGAGCGAAGGGCTGTGTCACCCTCCGCACGATGCTCTACAAGATGGGCAGGAGTGCAGAGCAATCCTGGCGCTGGCCACGCGGCTTCCGGCAGCCCGGCAAGGTCAACGAGGGGGTCAAGTTCAAGGACGGCATTGAGGCCATCGAGAAGAGCAGGGCCGTCGCATGACCAACCCTCCGTACACCAGATTCGGCCATGGTTCCTGCAGGTTCATTGCCCCCCACATTGTGATATCTCGCCTGTAGGGGCGCTAGTTGGCCTCAAGACTTACAATAGCGCGGTCCAATGGGCTTTGCCGGATCAGAAACTGAGGTGGAGATGGCGCAAAAACTGGAAGTGTTTCAAGCGCTCTGGGCTATGGAGCGACGCAGCGCAAAGGTTGACGAGTGGTCGCTCGACACCAAGGTGCGCATGATTTCTCACGCAGGATATGACGGTATTGACGTTGTCTATGGAGATCCGAACGGCGAAGGCATCGGACCGTTGCTTCGGGAGTTTGGGCTCGCGTCGACCGTAACGGCATTTCCCAAGGGAGTGGACGATCTGGGACCGGCGATCGAGTTGGCCCAAGATCTGAACTCTCGACATCTCAACATCATCGGCCAGGTTTACCCTTTCACCGTCGCGGAGGGCGCAGAGTACATCAATCGCTGGCTGGACGACTGTGAGCGGGCCGGCGTCGATGTCACGATCGAGACACACAGGGACTGCATCACTACGGACATGCTCTACACGCTCCAGTTGATGGATGCCGTACCCCGGATGCGGTTGTGCGCCGACTTGTCGCATTTTGTTGTTGGCCGCGAGTTCTCCTGGCCAATAGATGACATCGTTCATGGCCAGATTCAGCAGGTTCTTGACCGCTCAGAGAGTTTCCAAGGTCGGGTCGCATCGCGTGAACAGGTGCAGATCCAGATCTCCTTCCCGCATCATCGCGAGTGGTTTGAACTGTTTCAGGCCTGGTGGAGACGGGGATTCGAATCGTGGCGGAAACGGTCGGGCCCTGACGATACCCTCAACTTCCTGTGCGAGTTGGGACCAAAGGAGTATGCGATATCGGGTCCTGATGGCGAGGAACTGTCTGACCGATGGGAAGAGGCGTTGATGATCAAGGATTCGGTGCGAAACATCTGGAGTGAACTGGAAGGTTAGCTCGCATCCGCCACCACGAATGCTTCGGCGTCATCAACCTCGATCAGCCTGCCGAAGTTCGCTCCGGCCAGGGGCAGCACCTTCCGGTCGTGAGGCCAATCCATGCCGCCTCCCGAGCGTCACCCCTTCATTATGCTGGTATCGCCCCGGAGGTGACACAAGGTGCGGACATGCCCATGTCTCCAGCGGATGCCACGACAGGCCGTCGTCATGGTGACGTCCCGGAGAATTGAATTCTCTCCTCCTTCGTGAATTCCTGTGCACGCGACGTCTGCTGATCCTGTATGGCCTTCGAGGACAGACACCCTTTTCCAACAATAACCTTGTATTTATGGAATAGTGTGCCATAAATGCAAGGATGATACCTCGTCAAGCACTAGAAATTGTTCGCGCCCGGCTGGATCAATTCCCGGCCGTGGCCGTCCTGGGTCCGCGTCAGGCAGGCAAAACCACATTGGCCGGACTCATCTCGCAGGAACGGGCGGGCCTCTATCTCGACCTCGAGAACGCATCCGACCGCGAGAAGTTGACCGATGCCGCACATTACCTTTCCGGACACGAAGAGGGCCTGGTCATCATTGACGAGGTGCAGCGGGCGCCGGAACTGTTCCAGACCCTTCGCGTTCTCATAGACAAGGGGCGCCGCCAGGGTCTCCGCGCCGGCCGGTTCCTGCTCCTCGGCTCAGCCTCTATCGATCTGCTCAGACAGTCAGGAGAATCCCTTGCCGGCCGGATTGCCTATGTCGAACTGGGCCCTCTCAATGTTCTCGAAGTCGGGGAAGAAGGCGAGAAACTCTGGGTCCGGGGGGGATTCCCGGACAGTTTTCTCGCCAGGAACGATGAGGCGAGCGCAGTCTGGCGCGAGGCCTTTATCCGTACATACCTGGAACGTGACATTCCCCAGCTGGGGCCGCGCATACCGGCGGAAACGTTGCGCCGTTTCTGGACCATGCTCGCCCACCTGCAGGGCGGAATCCTCAACGCCGCTCAGATCGCACGAAGCCTGGCTGTCGATGGCAAGACGGTCGCCCGCTATCTCGACTTGCTTGTCGACCTCCTGCTGGTGCGCCGCCTGCCGCCATTCCATGTCAATGTCTCCAAGCGCTTGGTGAAATCCCCGAAGGTCTACGTGCGCGACAGCGGTCTCGTTCACACCCTGCTGGGGCTCGATGACAGGGATGCGGTGCTCGGTCATCCGGTCGCCGGCGGAAGCTGGGAAGGGTTCGTGCTGGAGAACCTCCTCGGCGTCGCTCCGGGGCGCGTTCAATCATCCTTCTACCGAACGACAGCCGGTGCCGAAATCGACTTGGTGCTCCAGATGCCGGGCGGAGCGTTGTGGGCGGTTGAGATCAAGCGCAGTCTCGCACCCCGGCTCGACAGGGGATTTCATCACGCGTGCGAAGACCTCCAGCCGGACCGCTCCTTCGTCGTCTACCCGGGCATCGAACGATACCCCAAGAGCGATGGCGTCGAGGTGATCGGCCTGGCAGAACTCGCTTCACTGCTCGCAGAGCTGTGAGGTCTGGAGAGACCCCGGCATTTGTTGCCGGTGCCGACACTCGTTTGTTTGCGACGGATAACTCGAGACGTACTTGACGCCTAGTGTCCTACACGCCCGACCCGTGCTTGATTTTCAGGCTGACTGCGGCGCCTTCGTGAGCATGGCCCTGCTGTCGTCGGTTGTCATCGGGTTATCGGTAAAGTGGTCCTTCCACAGGCGTGTGGGACACCTGGCCCTAGCAGCGTAGCATAGGGTCCATTTGCCGATTGAACACGTTGGGGATCAGTAATGTGGAGGTTGAACCCCAACAGCTACTGTCGTGACTGATCCAGAGCTTGGCGAATCATGGATGTCGCCGCAGCGACATCTTCCATTGTCCACACATCCACCAAGATATCGCTATCGGTGTGCACTCGGTTTGGAACGAATTTCCACGTCGATGCATCATGTACCGTCACCTTGTCCGGCTTCTCAACCTCGCTAAACTCCAGCGGAAGTATGATCCTGACCGATTGACGCATTGGCAACAGTTCAGCAAAGAACTCCGGCCCGTAACAGCAAACTGACCTATGTTCGACCACCTCGATGACATCAGCCAAGTTACTAACCGACGCTCGAATCAGGTCGAGCAATTGCCTTACTCCGTCAGCCATCGTCAGTCCACGGGCATTTCGCTCTGCCGCACGTTGCCTGAGTTCGCGAACTTCCGTCGCCCGTATTCTCTCCACGTCAGCATTATGATGCGGCCATATGTCGAGCGCTCTAGAAGCTAGCCGGTCTCCGCGAGCCTCCATCTGCGCAGCCGTCCACATCGGTTGTTCTCTGACGTCTTCGTTCAACCGTACGGCACTCTGCTTGAACCCGCCCTCGATGGACTTTTTTTCCTCGAATGGACGGTTGGAATAGGCGCTGTTGTACGCCGTCAAGGTTAAGTTGCCCAAGCGGTGCAAATGGGTCGCATGACACTCACCCCAATTCTCGCCCAGCATATCCTGCCACGCCCTCTCGTTGCTGATATCCTGAGGCATGATGTGCTCAATTGAGAAGTTGTGAACTGGGCTCGGCTCTTTGCTCCCCTCGTTTTCGAGCCGATCGAGTACGTGCTTACAGACTCGCAACCCATAGAGATCGTACTCTTTCAAGCCTCTCCAGAACTCTTCATCAGAAGGGAACCTGCTGTTGCCCCTTAGTCGTGCCAGCCCAACTTGCAACGATTCGAAAACTGATTCTAGATCAACATCGTGCGCGATCCTTGCAAAGACAGACCAATAGCCGCGCGTCTGCAAACCCAGAACGGCACGGCGCAAGAGATAGCTTTCGATCAACCCCACGGAACGAACAAATTGATTCTGAGAAAGCAGACCTTTCTCATGACAGTCGTACAGCCTCATGATCAACAACGCTTGGCTTGTGCTCAATGATCGCATGTGGCTCATGGCGTCAGCAAGCCATGGGCGTTGCATTGGAGCGATTCCTCGAAATGACGCGTATGTGCGGGCGACACGGGTCATGTCACTAAGTAGTTCTTCCAACGGTCTCCCATCGCAGTTTCGGAAAGACTTGAATTCGTCATAAACGCGGTCTAGGCGAATCTGTCGCGTTAGGCCCTGCTCCAGAGCCAAATAGTCGCGCAGAAACTCGTCAAACGCATACTCGGAAGTGCGAAAGAAGTCCTCAATCCTGTTCCAATACTCTTCATAGAGCCGTGTTTGTTCTGACTCATCGAGACCCATCAGGAGATAGTTTCGAACCAGATCGCTTTGGCGCAAATCAACGCCAGTGGAATTCATGCTCTCAAACACAAGTTGCGGATTATCAATATTCTGATGAAGTGTGACATCAACGATGCTCAGGCGATTGATGCCTCGATACACATCTTCCAAATTACAGTTTGGTGTCTGCAAAGCAGTTCGAAAGTACTCATATGCTTCGAGGATAGACTCTGAACACTCACTGCTGATTTCGGAGGGCACCTTGCCATCAATCAGCGCTTGGAGAGTGGCATTGTCTTTGCGACGCAACAGGAGTTTATACCGTCGCTGACCTGATTCGGCGGTATTTTTCAGATAATTGGAGTTAATTTTTGAGATAGAAGGACCGTCATCGCTGCCGCACCAGTTTGACTCTTGAATATGGTCGCGCATCGCAACCATGAGCAAAGTTAACGAGGTCAGGCGCTGCTGTCCGTCGATCAGCAACCAGCTCTGAAAGGCGCTCGACAGTTTGTGTCCAATGTAAACTATGGAACCCATGAAGTGTGCGCGGTCTTTTCCCCCGGTACTAGCGCGCCCTACATCCCGCCACAGCTGCTCACACTGCTCACGAGTCCAGCTAAAGTCCCGCTGAAAAACGGGAATGATGTATTGCCTGTTTCCGTCAATTATTTCTTTGAATTGTCGGTCTATTGCTTCCATGGAATGTATCTCAAGTTCAGTTGCGGCTTCTAGAGCCGATTCCTACGCAATTCATGTCGATTCCTACCGGGCATAGCCAAAGTGCTGGCCGCATTTGGTTACCAGCGTCCAAGCGGCTTATCGCGGATCGAGAACCCTTGCAAGAACTTCGTTGCTGGATTCCAGGATCCCGTCGAAGGCCACGCTGAAATGAGTGGGTCGGGCCATGATTGATCTGTCAAGGATGTCGCGAAGTGTTCGCACACCTCAATTGAAAGAGTGGATGGAGCGGTTTTGATGGTCGTGCTTCCCACACCTCGGACGTGGTTCGGGATGACGTCCTTCTCGGCATTTCTGCGAGGCGCTATAGTTCGGTAGGGTCAGGAGTTAGACGCAACGCATGTCGGATCAACGGAAGGGTACCGATGCAAGCGGGACAGGCACCCGCTTTGCCGGTACGAGCTTCGACGATCCCAACTACGGTGCCAACAACAAGGCTGTCACGCGAGAGCAGGCAATGGAGGCCTACGAGCGTCTCCGCGAACTTCTGGTTCGCCCGCTCGGACTATGGGTCGGTTCCAGGGCGAAGGTGCTCTCCACCGCCGAATTGATCGAAGTGCTGAAAGTGTCCGAGGCGAAGGGGATGTCTGCGACCGAATTTATCGAACTGCTGAACGCGTCCGAGCGAAGACGCGGTGACGATTCGATGACCGAGTCAGACTAGGCCCTGGGAGAACTGGCATCGCCTCTAGCAGCGCTGTAGAGGTCCAGAATTGAGTCCGGTATTCGAAGATGGTGCCGGCGCTGCCGGAAAATATTCCGCTTCAGCTGCGATAGTCGGCGTTGATCTCGATGTAGCGGCGTGTGAAATCGCAGGTCCAGACCGTCGCCTTGCCGCGTCCCTGGCCGACCGAGACCTCGATCAGGACTTCCCGTCCCGCCATGTGCCGGGCGACGGGGGTCTCGTCGTAGCCAGGCGGCGGTGCGCCGTCGAGGGCGACGGCGTGGCCTCCGACATGGATGTCGAGGTCGGTTTCGGCGATGGGTTCTCCGGACTTGCCCACCGCCATGACGATGCGGCCCCAGTTGGCGTCGCCTCCGGCAATGGCGGTCTTGACCAGCGGTGAATTGGCAATCGAAAGGCCAATTCTGCGCGCGGCCTTGGCCGACTTCGCACCGGCGATGCGGATCTCGACGAACTTACTTGCCCCTTCACCGTCCTTGACGACCTGGTGCGCAAGATCGAGGCAGAGGGCGTCGAGCGCTTCGCGGAAGGCCTTGAGGCGCGGGTCCCGGCGGTCGGTGATGGCCGCGTGCCGGGCCTCGCCCGTGGCAAAGAGCTGCAGCGTGTCGCTGGTCGAGGTGTCGCTGTCGACGGTGATGGCGTTGAAGGAGCGATCGGCCGCCGAGGCGAGCAGGGCCTGGAGAATGGCTGCGGGAAGCATCGCATCCGTGAAGACGTAGGCCAGCATCGTCGCCATGTCGGGCGCAATCATGCCGGAACCCTTGGCAAATCCTGTGATCGTCACTGGCGTACCGTCAATCGAGGTGACGAGAGAGGATCCCTTGGGAAAGGTGTCGGTGGTCATGATCGCCTGGGCAGCGTCGTGCCAGGCGTCGGCATCGAGCGAGGCCGTGATTCCGGGAAGGGCCGTGACGACGGCGGAAACGGGCAGCGTTTCGCCGATCACCCCGGTGGATGCAACGAAGATCTCGTGAGGCTCTGCGCCGACGAGTTCTGCCGTCCGCCCGGCCATCGCTTCCACGGCGTCGCGTCCCGCTTTTCCGGTAAAGACGTTGGCGTTGCCGGAATTGACGACAAGCCCCCTCGCGGTGCCGCCGGCGAGATGTCTGCGACACCACTGGACCGGGGCACCAGCCGTACTCGACTTCGTGAAGACGCCGGCCACTGCGGCGGGCCGGTCGAATGCGGCCACCATGAGGTCGAGCTTGGTGTCCGCCTGCTTGATGCCGCAGCGGTCGGCCCCGAGGCGCAAGCCCTCTACCCGGTGCATGACCGGGAACCGTTCCGGAGCGAAGGGCGAGATGTCCGTCTGGTCGCTCATTCAACCCTCCCGAAGTCGTCCGGCGGTTCTGTTATCAGGATCTCGATGGCGGCCGCCGACCGGAGGCGCTCGACATCGTCGGCAATGGCCTGGCGGGCGAGTTCCTGGCGGAGCGTCGCTTCCACTTCCTGGAGCGGGGGCACCTCCATAGTCCGCCTGTCGTGGACCTTGATGACATGCCATCCGAACCTCGTCTCGACCGGATCGGAGACGTCGCCTGGCGCAAGCGCCCAGGCAGCCTCTTCAAATTCGGCAACCATCATACCCGCCCTGAACCAGCCTAGATCGCCTCCTTTCGGACCCGTCGGACCGATCGAATGGCTTCGCGCCAGTTCCGCGAAGTCCTCGCCCTCACGGGCCCTGAGCGTGATCTCCTGCGCCTCGCCGGAGGTGGCAACGAGGACGTGACTGGCATGGACCTCCAGGGGAAGTCCGTTAGCCGTCAGACTGGCAGCCCATGCGTCGTACGCCTCCGCCACGGTCTCTTGCGTGACGGCCTGTTGGACGAGTGACTCGGCGTAGAGACGCTGCAGCAGGTTGTCTTTGAGGCGCGCAAGTTCGGCGAGAAATGCATCGGTCTCCTGGATACCGAGCCGCCGCGCTTCCTCGACGATCAGGCGGTTGCTGATCATCCTCTCGATCACCGGCAACCACAGATCTGCGGGAGGCGTGGCCGCCACCTCGGGAGGAAGAGAGGCCACGAAGGCGTCGACATCGGCCCTGGAGATATCGTCGCCGTTGATCCGGGCGACTGGGTCGCTGGCGAAGACGGGCACGCTCAGCAGCAGGCAGGCGAGGGCAGGATAGAGAATCTTCATGGGGCGCAGAGACCACATCTCGCGGACCGGCACAAGGTTGCCGGACGCCAAGGCGTCGATGCCGGTGACATTGACAGTTTTTGACCGCGGACCTATCTGTCTCAGGGAAGAACGACGCCAGATTTGCGGCGGAAGGCAGACGGTTCTCATGCTCGGCAACTTCGCGAACCGGCTCTTCGGGTCGGCCAATTCGCGTATCATCAAGAAGCTCGGCAAGACCGTCGATCGAATCAACGCTCTCGAGGCGGAGATGGAGGCGCTCGGCGACGCCGAGCTCGCCGCTCGCACGGAAGAGTTCCGCCAGCGTCTCGCCGACGGCACTCCGAGAGACGATCTCCTCGTCGAGGCTTTCGCGACCGTGCGCGAGGCGGCGAAGAGAACCCTGGGTCAGCGCCATTTCGACGTCCAGCTCGAGGGCGGCATGGTGCTTCACAGCGGCAAGATCTCCGAGATGAAGACCGGCGAGGGAAAGACCCTCGTGGCGACACTTCCGGTTTATCTCAATGCCCTCGACGGCAAGGGTGTTCACGTGGTGACAGTGAACGACTACCTGGCGCGTCGCGATGCCGACTGGATGGGCGAGATCTATCAATTCCTCGGACTGAGTGTCGGCTGCATCGTTTCAGGCCTCTCGGATGCCGAACGCAAGGAGCAGTACGCCTGCGACGTCACCTATGGCACCAACAACGAGTTCGGCTTCGATTACCTGCGCGACAACATGAAGTTCTCCCTGGAGACCATGGTCCAGCGCGGGCAGAACTTTGCCATTGTCGACGAGATCGACAGCATCCTGGTGGATGAGGCGAGAACGCCGCTGGTGATCTCCGGTCCAACCCAGGACACCTCCGACGTCTACCGCAAGGTGGATGTCGTGATTCCCCGACTTCCCGACGACGCTTTCGAGAAGGACGAGAAGCGCCGCGCCGTGACATTCACCGACGAGGGCGCCGATTCCGTCGAGACCTTGCTGAAGGACGCCGGTCTGATGGAAGAAGGCTCACTCTACGACGTTCAGAACGTCACCCTCGTGCACCACGTGAACCAGGCGTTGCGCGCCCACAAGCTCTTCACCAGGGACGTCGACTACATCGTCAAGGATGGCAAGGTCATCATCATCGACGAGTTCACCGGGCGCATGATGGAAGGCCGCCGTTACTCGGACGGTCTTCACCAGGCGCTCGAGGCCAAGGAGAGGGTGCCCATCCAGACCGAGAACCAGACCCTCGCCTCCATCACCTTCCAGAACTACTTCCGCCTCTATGACAAGCTCGCCGGCATGACTGGCACGGCCATGACCGAAGCCGGGGAGTTTGCCGAGATCTACGGGCTCGAGGTCCTCGAGATCCCGACCCACCGACCGATGATCCGCGCCGATGGCGACGACGAGGTCTATCGCACGGTTGCCGAGAAGCACGATGCGATCCTCAACCTGATCGGGGACTGCCACGAGCGCGGGCAGCCTGTCCTCGTCGGCACCGTGTCGATCGAGAAGTCGGAGATGATCTCGGGCGAGTTGAAGAAGAAGAAGATCGATCACCACGTGCTGAACGCGCGCTACCACGAACAGGAAGCCGCCATCATTGCCCAGGCCGGGCGCTTGGGTGCGGTGACCATCGCCACGAACATGGCGGGCAGGGGCACCGACATCCAGCTTGGCGGCAATGCGGACGTGCGTATCGACCAGGAGCTTTCCGACGTCACGGACGAGGCGGAACGCCCGCGCCGGGAAGAGACGATCCGTGCCGAGGTCGCCAGCGAGCGTGAAAAGGTTCTCGAGGCCGGCGGCCTCTTCATCGTCGGCACGGAACGCCACGAGAGCCGGCGCATCGACAACCAGCTGCGTGGCCGTTCCGGTCGTCAGGGCGATCCGGGAGCGTCAACCTTCCTGCTCTCCCTCGAAGATGACCTGATGCGCATCTTCGGATCCGACAAGCTCGACTCCATGCTCCAGAAGCTGGGTCTCGAGGAAGGCGAGGCGATCGCCCATTCCTGGGTCAACAAGGCGATCGAGAGGGCACAGGGCAAGGTCGAGGCGCGCAACTTCGAGATCCGCAAGACACTGCTACGCTTCGACAACGTCATGAACGACCAGCGCAAGGTGGTCTACGAGCAGCGCCGCGACCTGATGGCCGCGACTGAGGTCGCCGACACCATCAAGGACATGCGCCGGGAAGTCATCGAGGACTGCGTGAACGGCGCCATTCCCGCCGACACCTATCCCGAACAGTGGGACATCGAGGGTCTTGAGAACGACGTCCGGCGCATTCTCGGGCTCGATCTACCGGTCACCGCATGGGCGGCAGAAGAGGGCATGGCCGAGGAGGAAGTGCTCGACCGAGTTCTCGGCGCTGCCGACGGGGCCATGGACCGCAAGGAGACGGAATTCACGCCGGAAGTGATGAGAATCGCCGAAAAGAGCCTGCTCCTTCAGGTCATCGACCAGAAATGGCGTGACCACCTGCTTGCTCTCGATCACCTGCGGCAGTCTGTCGGGTTGAGAAGCTATGCGCAGAGGGATCCGCTGCGGGAGTATCAGCGGGAAGCCTTCAACCTGTTCGACGACCTGCTCATCTCCGTGCGCGAATCGGTCACCCAGCTTCTGATGCGTGTCGAGATCCGCTCGTCGGCGGAGATGGAAGCGCAGCGCCAGGAGGAGGCGCGGCGGCGCATGCAGGACTCACGCGGCACCCCGGAGATGCCGTCGTCCGCGCGTGGCGGGTGGCGGCCGATGCCAGCCGCGATGCGCCGTGTCAGGCAGAGTGACCGCAACCCTGCCGATCCGTCGACATGGGGCAGGGTAGGGCGCAATGAACGCTGTCCCTGCGGTTCCGGGCGCAAGTACAAGCAGTGCCACGGCAGGATCGCCGCCACCTCCGGACAAAAAACCGGCACCACGGTTTCCTGAAGACGGCCGGGCGGCCTACCAGGGCAGCGGCCGGCCGTCGTGGTTGAAAAACCCGCCGCTCATCTCCGTGGAGGCCGACGCGATCACCTGGCGCATGCCGGCCACGCTCTCCCTGGTGGAGAGTGGCGCGGATTGGCCCCCCATGTCCGTCCTGACCCACCCCGGATGAAGAGCGAGGACCGTGATGCCGTCTCCGGCGAGATCACGGGCCTGGTTTGCCGCCACCATGTTGAGCGCCGTCTTGCTGGTCCGGTAGAGGTGGATGCCTCCGGAACGGTTGTCGGCGATGGACCCGGCGAGACTCGAGATGTGGACGACGACTGGCCGGGACGCACGGGCAAGATGGCCCCTCAGAGCGTCGGTCACCCTGAAGGGAGCGATGACGTTGGTGCGCATCACCAGTTCCCAGTCATCGTCACGCGTCTCGCCGACATCCTGGCGGGGGCCGCCGAAGATTCCGGCGTTGTTGATGAGAAGATCGATGGCCGTGCCGTCGAGGGATGAGGCCAGCGCCTCGATCGACGCCTGGTCGGTGACATCGAGTGCATGCACGTCAATGCCACGGTCGAAGGAGACATCGCCGGGCTGGCGGCAGCAGGCGTGGACCTTCCAGCCGGAGGCGGCATACTGAGCCGCGAATTCGAAGCCGATGCCGCGGCTTGTGCCGGTGATGAGGACGGTTTTCACCATGGCACGGCCTCGCCGTTGTAGCGCAGGAACGAGCCGCTGGCGGCGCTGTCGAGGCCGGCGATGACCTGGCGCATGCCGGCAACACTGGTGGCGGGGTCGAGATCTGCGGCATGGCCTGTCATGTCGGTGGAAACGAACCCCGGTGTCAGGTTGACGACGATGATTCCCTTCGCCCGGAGATCCACTGCCAGCCCTCGCGCCAGCATGTTGAGCGCCGCCTTCGAGGAGTTGTAGGGGTAGTCGGGCGACTTTGCCTTCCAACCGAAGCTGCCGCTGCCGCTCGAGATGTTGATGATGGTGCGTCCCTCGCTCGCCGCGACGTTGTCCTCGAGCGCCGCCACCATGGTCATGACGCCGAAGACGTGGACCCGGAACTGCTCGATCCATGCCTCGTCGCTGAACCGGCCATAGAGCTCGTCGTCACCGAACCAGATGCCGGCGTTGTTGATGAGGAGATCGACCGGCGCCCCGCCGAGCGATGCGGCAAGGGAGTCCGCATCCTCGCTCCTCGTCACGTCGAGCCGGTGGACGACAAGCTTCGGACACGCCAGTTCCGACAGCCCCGTCGCCTCGCCAGGCTGGCGGGCTCCGGCATGGACCAGCCAGCCATTGTCGAGATACTGCCTCGTCAGTTCGAGGCCGATCCCCCGGCTTGCCCCCGTGATCACTGCTGTTGGCACCCGCCGTCCCTCCAGTCGCTGTAGCTTGTCATGCCGTCAAGGGTCTGGGCCGCCACCATGGCCCTTCCCGTTGCTCTCGTCACGCAGTCCGACGCCATCGAACCCAGGCGCGCGAGCGAGACGGCATCGATGGTGTCCGCATGCCTCGCCGTGGCGAGCGCGAAGATGGTGTCTCCGTCGAAGGGTGTGTGAACGGGACGGATGGCGCGGGCGAGGCCGTCATGGGCCATGATGGCTATGCGGTTGAGTGGCCCCTTTTCGAGGGCCGCATTGGTCGCAACGACGCCGATGGTGGTGTTCTCGCCGGCGAAGCCTCTGAACTCGTCCTCGAGATCCAGGGGTTCTGCGGGGAGCGAGCGTGGCGGCGTGCCCATCTCGCCTGCCTGTTCAAGGAGCGCCGCCCAGAGCGTCGAGGTGCCGGGGATCACCGTCGATCCGACAGCATTGACCGCGACGATGGCTCCCACCTGGAGACCGCCGTCGGTCACCATCGAGGCACTGCCCGTTCCACCCTTCAGGCGTCCTGCGCTGGCGCCGAGACCGGCGCCGGTGTTGCCGAGATCGAAACGCTCTGCCGCCACCTCTACCGCCCTGTACCCCAGGTCAGCGTAGGGAGAATGCCGGCCCCACGCCTTGTCGCCGCCGTTTGTGAGATCGAAGAGGATGGCCGCCGGCACCACCGGAATCCTGCCGGCGGAGGTTGGAAATCCCCGTTCCTCTTCGGCCAGGCGTGCCACGGCGCCGCCCGCCGCATCGAGACCGAAGATCGAGCCGCCGGAGAGCACGACCGCATCCACGGCGTCAACGAGACTGGCGACATGGAGCGTGCCGGTCTCGCGCGTCCCCGGGGCGCCGCCCCTCACATCGGCGGCGGCCGTGACGCGTTCTGCCGGGACGATGGCGGTGACACCGGTCCTGACCTGGTGATCCTCCGCCTGACCGACGAGGATGCCATCAACATCGGTGATGAGATTGAGCGGTCCGGGCTTCACGTTCCGCCGTCGCTCGCCTTCTCGTGAGTGAGGGCGGCCGAATTCAAGCAGTAGCGCTGGTGGGTCGGGGGCGGTCCGTCGGGGAAGACATGGCCGAGATGGGCGTCGCAACGGGCGCAGACCACCTCGGTGCGGGGCATGAAAAAGATGCTCCTGTCGGACTTGAGCTCGACCACCTCGTCGTCGATTGGGGCCCAGAAACTCGGCCACCCGGTGCCGGACTCGTACTTGGTTGCCGCGTCGAAGAGTGCCGCACCGCAGCACACACAGCGATAGAGCCCCGGTTCGCCGTGTCCCTGATAGGCCCCGGTGAACGGCCTTTCCGTTCCGGCGCGCCGCGTCACCCTGAACTGTTCTTCGGTGAGCCGGGCCCGCCACTCCTCATCGGTCCTGACGATCTTCTCCATCATGGTCCGCTGTCCGTTTTCAGAACTGCTTCGTCAAACCCAGTTTCTGGCGCGTCTCGGCGGGACTCATGATCCGCGCGCCGAGGCGTTCGACGACCTCGACGGCACGTTCCACGAGCTGGCCGTTGGTCGCAAGCACGCCGCGCGACAAGTAGAGATTGTCCTCGAGACCGACGCGCACGTTGCCCCCCGAGATCACGGCCTGCGCCGCCATGGGGATCTGCATGCGGCTGATCCCGAAGGCCGACCAGTGTGCATTGTCGGGAAGCAGGTTGCGCATGATGATGAGCGATTCGGGATCCGCAGGAGCCCCCCAGGGAACGCCCAGACAGATCTGGAAGAGCGGCGGCTCCTCGATGATCCCCTCGGAGATGAGCTGGTTGGCCAGCCTGACATGACCCAGATCGAAGCACTCGAGTTCCGGTTTGACGCCCGCCTTGGCAATGCGCTCGCCCATGACCCTCAGGTGATCGGGGACGTTGATGAAGGCGCTGTCGGTGAAGTTCATGGTGGCGACGTCGAGGCTGCAGATCTCCGGAAGCAGTTCCTCGACATGGAGCACCCGCTCCTCGGGCGAAGTCATGTCGCTTTCGGGCGACGCGTGGCCCGGATCGTCGGCGTCCGGCATGTAATCGCCACCCATGCCGGTAGTCAGGTTGAGAATGACGTCGCACTCGCTGTCGCGCACCCGTGCCACGACCTCGCGGAAGGCGTCCCTGTCCCGGTTGCCCTTGCCGGTCTTCACGTCGCGCACGTGAATGTGGGCGATGGCAGCACCGGCACGGGCGGCCTCGAGGGCCGCATTGGCGATGGCCTCGGGCGTTACCGGCACGTGGGGGCTCTTGTCTGTGGTGTCGCCGGCGCCGGTCACGGCGCAGGTGATGAAGACGTCTGTGTTCATGGCTCGCTCATGTAGTGGGCAACGAGTTTCTGGAAGTGGTGCACGCCCCCCTCCCAGATGCCGTTGAAGCGCGCACCCTGCATGGCCGGGGACATGTGTCCCCTGTGCACTGCCTCCACGGCGTTGAAGTCCTCGACGTTGGTGGTGTCGAAGAAGTCGATGATTGCCTTCCTCGCATCGTCATAAGCCGGCGCCGTGGCGCCTTCGCCGTGGAAATAGAAGTCCCAGCGCTGGTGGGAATGGCCGGCGCCATCGGGGAACTCCACCATGGTGCAGGCATGGTCGGGACCGACCACGAACTTGAAGTTGGGAAAGAGTGCCAGGTTCTTGGCCGTTCTGTTGGCGCCATCGATGCCCGGCCAGCGCGGCAGTGCAGCGTCCCCGGTCCAGGCGGCGGGGAGGCCGACATCGATGATGGTGCCGAGACAGGCGCCTTGCGTGATGACCTCGTGCTCTTCGAAGGGGGCTGCCTCGGCGAGCAGGGTGTGCACGAAATTGAGATGGAGCGTCTCGAGGTAGTTCTCGGCCACCAGCTTCCAGTTGCCGGCGATGTCGTAGTGGAGGGTGAGCGCCCAGGTGGCTTCGTCGAGGTCGTACTCGGAAAGATGGGCCATGAAGGGAGCCGCGTAGTCATCGAAGGGCTCCGCCTCGCCATCGACGTTGACGAAGATCCAGTCGAGCCAGCGCGCCATGCGGACGGGCTTCAAACCATGGCAGGACTTGTCGAATCCTTCAGCCTGCGCCTGGTTGTGACCGCCCCAGTGGGGTGTCAGGCGCAGTTCTCCGTCGAGATCGAAGGTCCAGCCGTGATAGCGGCAGCGCAGGGTGGCAAGACCGCTTGCCGCCTCGTCGACGAGGAGCGAACCCCGGTGGGTGCAGATGTTGTGGAAGCACCGGACCTCGCCCGAGCGGGTGCGCGTGAAGAGGAGCGGGACGCCGGCCAGCGTCCTCGGCATGACGGATCCGGTCTCCGGCACCTCGTGGGCATACCCGGCAAATGTCCAGGTCCGTGCGAAGAGACGGGCGTGTTCCTGGCGGGCGAAATCCTCGCAGGTGTAGACGCGTCCCGGCAAGCCGCGGGCCTCACCCGTCGGGCGACGAAGACCCTCGATGTCCTCGGTCCTGAGCATGGCCTTACGTGCACACTCCCAAGAGGTTGCGCCGCCATATTGCACCTCTTCGCGGGAGCGGTCGAGACCGCAGGCTCGGATCATGGCGTTTTGCGGTCCGAGGGGATAGATTGTCGGGTCTTGGGGAGAGGATGGGACAGTCCGGGATCGAGGCATGGCCCATTCAGGGGAGATCATGACGGGAACCGATGACCAGGAAGTCAAGCTGACCTGCAGGCATGTCTGGAAGGTGTACGGTCCCGAGGCGGACAGGTTCTTCACGGCGGGCAACGGCGACGTGGCCGATACTGCGGGCCTGGTCGACACCATCAACCAGTCCGGCCACATCGGTGCCGCCTGCGATGTCAGCTTCGATGTCCACATCGGTGAGATCTTCGTCATCATGGGGCTTTCTGGTTCGGGCAAGTCGACCATCGTCCGCTGCCTTTCCCGGCTGGTCGAGCCGACTGCAGGAGAGGTGATTCTCGATGGCGAGGACCTCCTGCAGGTCTCCAGGGACAAGCTGATCGACATCCGCCGCCACAAGATGGGCATGGTGTTCCAGAATTTCGGTCTCCTGCCGCATCTCTCGGTGCTCGAGAACGTTGCGTTTCCCCTGCAGATCCAGGGCATCTCCAAGGAAGAAAGACGCGCCCGGGCGATGGAGATGATCGATCTTGTCGGGCTGTCGGGGCGCGAGACGAGCTATCCGCGCGAGCTCTCGGGCGGTCAGCAGCAGCGCGTCGGGATCGCGCGGAGTCTCGCCGTCGAACCGGAGCTGTGGTTCCTTGACGAGCCCTTTTCCGCTCTCGATCCGCTGATCCGCCGGCAGATGCAGGACGAGTTCCTGCGTCTCCAGCAGCTGCTCCACAAGACCATCGTCTTCATCACCCACGATTTCCTCGAGGCGCTGCGCCTGGCGGACCGGATCGCCATCATGAAGGATGGCCGGATCGTGCAGATCGGCACGCCCGCAGAGGTGGTGATGCAGCCGGCTGACGACTACGTCAGCGAGTTCACCCAGGATGTGCCGCGGGTGAAGGTGATCACCGCCGGCGACATTGCCACCGGAGACATTCCCCAGACCGATGACGTGGTCGACGAGCATGCCACGCTCGAAGAAATCATGCCGCGGTTTGCCGGCGGTGCGGATGTCATCGCCGTGAAGAGCGGGGAGGGCGCCATCGTCGGCAGCATCACCGCCCAGAAGGTTCTGAGCGCCCTTGCCGACAGCCATGCCGCGGGGGATGCGGCGTGAGCGCGGCGGCACGGGAAACGGGTGCGCTGATGAGCGTGCGCCAGATCTCGCCGAAGCTCCTGGTCTGGATGGTATTGGGTGTCCTGGCGATTCTCTGCCTGGTGCTGCGAGACGACGCCAAGTGGCTCGTCAAGTACCCGAAGGACTGGATTCTCCCGATCGAGGCCGGCCTCGAATACCTGATGGACTGGTTCACGGCCTACTTCAAGCCGATCTTCCGCCTGCTTTCCGATGCCCTCGAATGGCCGATGAAGGGCATCCAATTCGTGCTGCAGACGTCGCCGTGGCCGGTCACGATCGCCATCGTGGCGATCATCGCCTACGCCGCCAAGGGCTGGCGTCTCGCCCTCTTCTGCATCGCCTCCCTCTTCTACATGGTGGTCGTCGGATACTGGGACGAGAGCATGTCGACCCTGGCGCTGGTCTGCATGTCCGTGCCACTTTCGATCATCATCGGGCTCGTCATGGGCCTGCTCGGTTTCCAGTTTCGCTGGGCCCGGCGTGTCATCGAACCGACGCTCGATGTCATGCAGACGGTGCCGACCTTCGCCTACCTCATTCCCATCCTGATTCTCTTCGGCATCGGACCGGTGGTCGGCATGGTGGCATCGGCCATCTACGCAAGCCCGCCCATGGTCCGCAATCTCATGCTGGGCCTCCAGAGGGTTCCCGACAACGTCATCGAAAGCGGCCAGATGTCCGGCTGCAACGGTTTCCAGCTGCTCTTCATGGTGCGCATTCCGGCAGCCATGCACACGATCATGATCGGCGTCAACCAGACCATCATGGCGGCACTCGCCATGGTGATCATCGCCGCCATCATCGGCGGCTTCGCCGACATCGGCTGGGAGGTGCTCTCCACGATGCGCAAGGCCCAGACCGGACAGAGCCTGCTTGCCGGCCTCGTCATCGTGCTGATCGCCATGATGATGGACCGCATCAGCCGCGGCTTCGCCGAACGCTCCGGAGAGATCCACGTGCATCGCTCCGGCAACTACTTCGCGCGCCATCCCATGCTCGTCTCCATGGCAACGGCGGTCGTCGCCGGCTCGCTCCTGGCATGGGCGGTGCCCGTCTTCAACGCCTATCCCGATGCGTGGATCATCTATCCGGCCGAGCGCCTCAACACGGCGGTCTCCTGGTTCACCCGCAACTTCTTCGACACCACGGACGCCATCAAGACCTACACGCTCTACTTCTTCATGCTGCCGATGAAGGCGGGTCTCGAGAGAATTGCGCGGCCCACCTCGTGGGGCTTCGAGATGACGGCTCTGGCGTCCGTCATCTACTGGATGATCCTCATCGCCATCGGCTCTCTCGCCGCAAGGCTGGGCGGCTGGCGCGCCGTCGTCGCCGTCGCGCTGCTGGGCATCCTCTTCTACTACGGTGCCTCCGGAACGCCGTGGCCCGTCTTCATCGCCGCCGTCACCCTCATCGCCTTCCAGGTCGGGGGCTGGAAGGTGGCGCTTTTCTCCTTCCTCGGCATGCTCTTCATGCTGGTGAGCGGCGCCTGGCCACGGGCCATGCTCTCCTTCTACCTCACCGCCACCTCGGTCATCATCTGCTTCGTCGCCGGCGGGGCCTTGGGAATCTGGGCGGCGCAGAACGACCGTGTCTCCGCCCTCCTGCGGCCGATCAACGATACGCTCCAGACCATGCCGCTCTTCGTCTTCCTCATCCCCGTGGTGATGGTCTTCCTGGTAGGGGATTTCTCGGCGCTTCTCGCCATCATCATGTACGCCATCGTGCCGGCGATCCGCTACACCGAACACGGCATCCGCCACGTCGATCCGGTGGCCATCGAGGCCGCCCGCATGATGGGCTGCACCGAGAGGCAGATCCTCTGGAAGGTGAAGCTCCCCCTCGCCATCCCCGAGATCATGGTGGGGCTCAACCAGGTGGTGATGTTCGCCCTCGCCATGCTCGTCATCGCCGCCCTCGTCGGCACCAAGGGCCTCGGCCAGTGGGTCTACGACAGCCTCACCAACGCCCGCTTCGGCCAGGGCGTCATCGCCGGCGGTTCCATGGCCCTCATGGCCATGATCGCCGACCGCATCATCCAGGCCTGGGCCGCCAGCAAAAAGCGCGACCTCGGCCTCTCCACCTGATCCGACCACTCCCCATACGCCAACCGACCATCAGACGCCTCTGTCTGTGAACCCTTGTTACCGCCGAATGCCAAAGAGAAATCATCAAAACCTCAGAATCCGGACACTAGCGTGCGGTTGTTCACTCACGGCAGTCGCCCATTTGGGTTGTTGAATGGCGGACCGCTTTTCGGCTAGCATTTGCCATGTACCACACCAAAGCTTGGTTGCTCGACACGAAACCGTTAGCCGTCTTGTACCTCCACCAAAATGTACCGTGAACCGACAAAACGGAAAGCAAGGAATCTCCTCCTTCGCAATGCAGTGAATGCTCTCACCAAGAATAGAGCATCAACTCGAATCATTGATGAAGAAAGAACCCTAGAGATTGCGCTGGATGCGGCGGATCACTTCGAAAAATACATTAAAGGCACTACTCCGGGCCTGGTGCGAGATGCAACACTAGATCTGTTTCGGAGATGGCAACCCCTGATCAAGAGCCATCACCAAGCAAGACTCCCTAGTGACCTCCGCGTTCTATACCTATGTGGACCTTCACCAGAGAACGATCTCGGCGTTCTTTTGGATTGTGAAATTTTGCCGGAGAACATCTGGGCCATAGAAAGCAAATATTCGAATTTCAGCGCTGCTCTTGACAAGACTAAGGAACTGCGTCTGGGCATCAAACTTTATCGAGGTGAACTAGCAGAGTTCTTTCGTCAAGTTCCGACCAATTTTGATATTGTGTACTTGGACGTATGTGGACGGTTTATGGGTGGGAAGCCTAACACACTAGCTCCACTATTGGACGCATTGACATTTCAGAGACTCACACCGTTATCCGCTCTAGTTACGAACTATGCTGAAGTAAAACCGGATGCAATAGATCAGTACGCTGCATTGACATCTGCATACTTTATGGCGCGCTATCGCAGTGTTCCGAAGATATTATTTGAAACCAACTTAGACCCCGCGACGTTAGCCTACGATGGGGAACCTCTCAGGCAATTTTGTGCGGAGAATATCGAACCCTTCTACTCCGACTTTATCACAAGATTTACGGTAGATGTAGCACGGTATATTATCCCAAATTGCCGCGCGCTTTCAATCGCCTCGGTGTTTAGTTCATTGATAGGCGTTAGTGCAACACAACTCAGAGAAATTCTTGATAGTATATTTAGACCAAAAACCAATAGTGTTCCGACCACAGAACTTGACGAATGGCTCACCGAAGCACTGATGCGACATACTTGGGAAATTTCGCCTTCAAGCTATCCTCTCTATGTTTTCTTAGAAGAATCGAAGACAATGCTAGGCTTTGATCCGGTCACACCAGTTTTTCGTTCATATAGGATAAACGGAAGAAAAGTTACCGACTTACTGCGAATTGCGCTAGTAATAGAGTCAATATTTGAGGGACATTGGGATGTGGCTAGTGACAAGCTGTTGAGGGCCATTGCAAATTCTTGGTTCAATAGCAAGGTAAGCCTCTACTGTGACGCCGCGTTACCCAACCTACTGGTCAATTCTGTGTTGGGCATTTATGGCTATCCGCATCATGTCGCCCCTGGCCCGTCCTTACGTTTGAAGTACACAGCAAAGGAGACCACAATGTTCGGGGACTGTCTCCTATTCGATCAGTGTCGTGAATTCTATGACTTCTTCCCTATACTTGATTTGGTCCCTGACTTTAGCGCGAACGTGGGAAATGAGATGTTGGCAAGGGCAATGTTGGATCAAATAGGATGGCAGGATTGGTCATGTGATCAACACCCATTTGAGGGCAGCGCTCTCTTCGGCATTGGGGAAAAACACTACGAACAACCTAGCGATTTCATGGAGAGAGTTCTCATTACCTGAGCAAGAGGGAGAGTGATTTGAGAGGATTGAAGTTCCAATCATCGGCGGGCCGCGACTGATTGTTAGCTGGACGCAAGAGCGGACGTAAGAGTCAAGACAGAATACTGGTGGTTGTTTGTGAATAGACCGGTAGCGTAGTTACTATCGGCCGAGATTAACTCCGTTGCCATGGCAGTCACATGAACGGTTGCAAGTCACTTTAGGCATGCCAGAACAACGTACCTGCCAATCCGGTCAAACAGTCGGAGTGCTTTACAACTGCTATGAAATGACGGTTGGAGGAGCGCGAAGCAAGCCTAGAGAAAAAGCGTCCACTGTAGCTGGTGACCACTCTGCCGGCACTTCAAGATGCATCCTGTCTTATGCCAACTGTCGTAGAGAGGAAATTGGCAAAGACTCTTCGTCCAGAGCTTGGCTCAGGTTACCTGACAAATATCTGCTGTATGTTTCTCGCAGGAAGCGAAGAGAACTCTCCTTGTCAATATTCGCCTTCAATGAGTCTTCATAGAAGCGCATTCGAGATTTTGCCGCTCCTAACACTTCAGCCCAAGTTTTGCACCATATTACAATGTTGTCGGTCTTGTAAACCTGCCCGAAGGGTCGGTCACTTTGCCGTGCTTCGTGCTTACCAGTGGGATCGAGCGCATTTGATACAACCCAAAATGTCCATCGCGTGGTCAAGGACTCAAAGCGTTCATCTTCGGCAACGGCAAATGCGTATTGCCTCACTTGGGAAATTTCCTTGCTGCCAATCTTCACTGTAGGTCGCTTCAACTCTACGACAAGGTGCTCGCGCTCATTGGGTCTGCTCTGAGGCACTGCCTGAGAGAGCATTAGGTCTACTATACCTTTCGTGCCATCAAGACGAAGCACCGGTCGGTCTATTTGTGTATCCTCACCAATCAGATTTTGGTGTTTTCGCAGCACCTCTGTCAATGATTGATCGTCGACAGTAAGATTAAACTCTTCACCAAACAACCAGGTATTATCGTCCGCAATAATGCGATGGAGTTGGCTGCGTTCTTTGAGTCTCGACTTGTGAGCTGGGTCAAAGAGTAATGCTTCTAATCCGTTGAGGAACTTGAGGCGATCCGCGACAAGCTTGGAGGCACTGATAACGTTGGCGAGCGAGGCTTCCTCAAGTAGCTTCGCAAGCTCCTTTTGCTTTCTTTCCGGAAGGTCGAGGACTTCGTGCAAGATAAGTTGTAGCTCCTCGGGGCCACTTTCAATTGCTTGTCGTAACATGCGAAGCTGAAAGGCTTTGTTTTTTCGGCCGCTTTCTGAGAAGTCAGGGAGGAGTTGGTTAACATTGAGGGCAACAATGTCAAAAACTTGACGCTCGGCCTCCTCCACGGACGATCGTGGTTCATCCGAGTATGGATAGACTTGGTCAGCTTTCCACTGCTCGATCTCTGAACGAGCTGTTTCGGCTTCTCTCTCCTTAAAGTATGTCTTAATGTGGCCCTGAGCTTCGTCATACATCGCCTGCAGTGCTGGTTGCATTTCTGCAAGATCGAGAATGCCTTCCTCGTGCAGTTTGGATATGTACTTGGAGCGGAGGTATGCCGAGAATTGGAAACCGGATGTGTGAAAACGAGGTTGCCGACGATGGAGGGGAAAACCGTCTTCACTGCAGAGATACACAACTCGATCTGTGGATGCGTTCCATTCAATTAGATCAAGCTCAACATTGTATACAGTTCCATCTTCCTCGAATGGACTTAGGTTGATGCGCCGTTGGCTCGATATCGCGGTAGATGGATCGAGTATTTCTGAGTTGAGTGAAATCGTAACATCAGAGTAGTCGCTAAGATAGAGGGCGAATATCTCTGAGAGCTCTTGAACTGCTGTCTCTCGTTCGAAGGATAGAAAATTGTGATGAAGTTCGGTAACGCGCACTTCAACGCCATTCATGTCACGGCTGGCATTGAATGGTTCGCTTACACGAACATCTATCAAATCGTCCTTTATTATTGTTATCGTATATTGTTCTTTGCATTCAGAATTTCCCGAAACTACAACCCAATCGACAACTCGACCAAGCGCAAGCGCCTTGAAGCGACCTCGTCCCTCTCTGCCGTGTAGCATTCGGGATTTAGTTTTTGATCTTGCTCCGCTGGTTTTCCATGAGCCGCCAAGGCGTCCAAAAAGGTCAGGCACTTCACTGTGAGCGATTCCATGACCGTTGTCACAGACTGTCACGGACTGCATTCCCGTGTCATTGGAGACAGTCTCGACATTCACGATTGTTGCGTCGGCGTCCAGAGAGTTCCAAATCAATTCCGCCAAGGCATGTATGGGCTTCGCATGAGTTAACTTTTCGAGATGATCTCCTTGAACCTCGACCTTGTAGTGAGTATTTGGCATTTTGAATTCCTACCCCATAGTACACGTGCTGATCCGGTGCGAAGTAACCACAGGTGGTGCGACGTAGCAATAACTGAATGGAGCGTGGTGGTTTGTGACTGTTGAGTGCTGGTCTGAGTTTGTGCGACGTCACGGTGGACCATACAAGCCTGATGGTTCTGTAAGGGAAGCTATTCGTGGTGTGACAGGTGGAAAGGCTGCGGTTTAGCTGTCACTGAGGCTGCGACCTAGAATCCGGAAACCACCTATCTGCGAATGCAACCCGCAAGAAAGGAACATGGCGAACACACACTGTTAGAGTGGGCATTCGTAACATATGCAATCCATTTCCTCCTACCTCCAACATAACTGTCAAAGATTCGATGGATCACGACAGAGGTGCGGAACATCCTACTTCTGGATCGCGATACTCAACTAAGCGAGGGCTTGTTGCAGAACTGGCGGGAGAACGTGCATTACGCCGGGGTGCAGGAGATTGTCTGGCAAGCGTTTGTCCGGGAGCATTTCTTCACCAACGCCAAACTAGAATTCGACGTGGTTGTGATGAACATGTACAAGGAGATAGGGAAGCAATTGAACGAGATGATCGTTTTCGAGGGATGGCCGCGTTACGAGAAGAGAAGGATTGTCGGCAAGCCGGACGGAATTGTTAAGGGCAACCTAAGGGCAAACGAGGACGAACAGACTCGGCAGAATCTCAAGTAGAGCGTCACCCATGCATGGAAACGTACGGCGCCCCTCACGCTGAGGGTAGATCCCTGTGTTCTGCTGGTGCCGGAGTCCTGAGTCTTTCGAATGACAGGACGTGTTCTCGGAATGTCGACAATGATTTGTCGGCTTGGTTTCTCGTCCCCGTTCGCAGCTGGCGCAACGTTGCGGAGAGGGGCTCCTCGTGGAATCGACGTCATTCAGCCCTTGCGCGCTGCGCCGTCGTTGTGTCGAGGTAGTCGAAGACGCTGCTGGGCCGTGGTCCTCGCCTCAGGCGAAAGCGAGCAGCGTGTCCCGCGGCAGGTGGAGGACTGGACGTGCTTCGCCAGTTTCCGCAACCGCCGTCCGATTGTTCGGCGCGCTCTCACTCTACGGTTATGCGACGAATCTCCGCACCACCTCGTCTGCTTGACGTCCTATCGTACGCTCCAGCTCTGCTGCTTCGGCGTTCAGGCGCGACGCCTCCTCGGCCAAGTCTGCGATTCTGTTCTCCTGCTGCGCCGCCAAGCGACCGATCAGGACATTCTCAACGTCGCCCGGGTCAAGATGGGGTACGGAGGACCCGTACGCGGTGCGCTGTGCGAGGATTCTTCCCAGCTCCTGATGGCCTAGGTAGGCAAACAGATAGCCCGGACGAATCGTGTCGATTCGAGGCGCGATTCGGATTAGGTCATGGGAAAAGAAGAAACTCTCGTCGTGTTTGGTCGCTAGGGTGACGCTGCCGTTCAGTCCGTAAACCTGTCCCGAGCAGGCCATCAGGATCCATCCTTTCTTGACGAAGTATTCCCTGTGCTTCGGAATCGGATCGAGGTGCACCCGCTTTTCCGAGATCTGGCTGATCGAGAAGAGTTCGTCCGCGCTCATGTAGGGGACTCCACCCTCTCCGAAGGTTCGACTGAACCTCGCCATCCACCAGACCCGCGCCGTGACATCCGCGAGCCGATCCACGCGGAGGGCATGCTGGGTTACCCGCTCAAGCAACGCCCTTACTCGCGCTGCGTGGAAGGACCCTTCGAGGCGTCGACGTCCCGATGATACTTCGGCAACATGCGCAATCGAGTGCATCGAGCGTCTTGGTCTCCCTTGGTTCAGGCGAAAGGCAGATGCAAGCTGAGCATGGGCTTTGGCCAATAGCTCTTCGGCTTGGTTCCGGTTATCGGCGATCCGCTGGACCTTCCTCGTAACGGTGAGGAGTGTGTTTGGGTCGATTTGGATGACAGGTAGTTCACGGAGGTGTTCGACCTCGAGGTGCTTGACCACATGTCCGTAGTGCGTGGCCTGCATCATCTTCACAACGGAAGGCGCGCGAAGGTAGGCGTAGAGCCATCCCCACAGGGACTCGTGGTTTGGTTCTACTCTCAGGATGTCGTGGGAAATCAGAGTGTGTTCCAGGCGTTTCCGCGCGAGTGTCGTGCGGCCCACAGTTCCAGAGCAGGTGACGAGTATCGTGCCGGGGGTCACGAATCGTTCCTGCGCGTGTTCCGTCTGCTCTAGGGAAAGCCATTTTCTTGGAATTGGCGGCGAGTCGAAGACTTGGCTTGCGGTAAGAAAGGGAGTACCGAACCTGGGACCGACTTGGATACCTCGCAGGCGAGGTGGCTGCCATGCGTGTGCCACTTCCGCGAGACGTGCCCACCCGGTGCGCTTCGACTCCATCGCCATACGGGTCATGAATCCGCTCGCGAGCAACCCCGCTGCTTCCATTCGACGCTCTCCGCGAAAGAGGAGCTCTGCCGACAACGAGGCAGATTTAACCGTATGCCAGGGCCAGTCCCTTCGGGTCTCGCGAGGAGCTGTCAGCCTTGCTCGGACAGCCATTCTCTGAATTCCTGTGCCACTTGGAGAGTGTTGTCGTCGACAACCTTCCTGCGGATTCGCTGCCGCTTGTAGACCGGTCGGCCGCCGACGTACTCCTTGATAGTTTCGTCGCGTTCCTCAACGATTTCGTTTCCTTTCTCGTCCCGGACGTAGGTGACGTTCCCCCGCTTGTCGTGACCGATGTGGTCCGCGATCCCCATGAACAGCTTGTAGTCGCTGAGTCGACCGGCCGCTGTTTCGAGCGCCACCTGCTCGTCGGTCTTGCGTTCAAGTACTAGGACGCTCGTCTGGACGCTGACATGCGGTTGGAAGGTATCGGGATGCAAATCGATGCTCGCGAGTACCCGGGTGCGCTGAAGAATCCACTCTCGAACATATCCGAGGCCCGGCGACCCGAGAATCCCATCCGGAAGGACGATGGCGCACCGTCCGGTTCCCGGTTTGAGGAAACGCACGCAGCGTTCGATGAACAGGATCTCAGGTGGCTGCTTGCTCTGTATCCGATCGGTCATGGTCCAGGAGTCGGTCTCCTTATCTTGCCTCCAGATATGACCGAGGTCGTAGTGTTCGAGGATTGCAGGATCGTCAATGGGGATCTTCGAACCGAATGGCGGGTTGGTGAAGAGGAGATCCACTTGCCCTATGAGTTGTCGACTGCGCAAGTCGTCCTCCCAAGTCACGGGCGCCTTCAGCGAATTTGCCTGGAACAGTCCCCCCGTGCCGTCGTTGTTCATCACCATGTTCATCTTGGAGGCTTTGACGAGATTGGGGTTGAGGTCCATCCCGACCACATACTTCTGGGCGAAGCGCCGAACCCGTTCCCGGACTGCCATTTCTGCCCGTTCGATGTCTCCCCACCGCTCGGTTTCTGCAGCTCGGATTTTCTCGATTACGTGGTTCATTGCCGTGATCAGGAATCCGGCCGTTCCGCATGCGGGGTCGAGAATGAAGTCGCCTTCCGACGGGTCGAGCATCGCCACTGCCATCTGGCAGATGTTCCGCGGTGTGAAGAACTCGCCTCGATCACCTCGAAGGTTCGAACCCACGATTTCCTCGTAGGCGCGCCCCTTCACGTCGACGTCGCTCTCGAGCAGCGAGTACATTTGGAGTTGGCTCACGACATATGCTAGCACTTCGGGGTTCAGTTCGATGACTTCGTTCGGTCGGAAGATTGTCGGATACTCCGTCTTCAGTTCTTCGAATAGCGTCTCAAGCCGTTTCTTCGCTTTCAGGCGGCCATTGAGGCCATCGCGTTCCTTGGATGTTGCGTAGAATTCGACCTCCCGCGACAGCCGCTCATCGTGAATCTTGCAGAAGATGACCTTGAGCAGTTCCCAAAAGGCATCCGGCTTCTGCAGGCCCTGGTTCCCAGCGATGTAGTTGTGGCAGCGCCGGAATGCGAACAGCAAGGCGTCAGACAGCGCTCCCTTCAGCTGGTCGAACCTAGGCCGTTCGACTTCATCATCGCTTCGCCCCTTACCTGGGATGTCGGGGATCTCGTCGAATCCGACATCTCCGTCTTTGTCAACCCTCCTGTAGCAGAAGCGTTCAACGCCGTTGGTCCACATTCCGTAGAGCACGTTTGGGCATGCAGACATGTAGCTGTGCAACTGCCCGACCCCATCTTTGCGAGCAGTCGCTTTAATCTTCTCCGACTTACATTCGATGATGATCCGTGCTCGGTCCTGGGCGTGTGGATCGTCCTCGCCGAAAATGATCAAGTCTGCCCTGGGTCTTCGCGATCCCAGCCGTAATCCGAACTCCACTCCGATCTCATCTTTCTGATATCCGTACTCCCGGACCAGTGATTTCGCGATCTCTTGCCGGATGTATTCCTCCGGAGTTTCCTTGCGTTGTGTCAGTTCATCGATGTAGTCGAGGATTTTGCCTTGTTGCACGATGACGGCAGCCGCGCCCGATACCACCGCGGGGGTTCGTTCCTGCTTTGCCATGGCGCCGATCCTCAGTTCTGGAGATTGCTTCGTGGTCGGACGGCGTTCCTACGTAGGGGCGGCGCGCCGCCATCACCTTACGTTCACACTATTGGGTCAAGATATCCAGCGCCCGGGTTCGATCGAGTTGGGCGTGTGCGAATTGATTGCGGTAACTGCGAAGGCAACCGTAGCAGCTTGAGTCGCAGCCACAATTGCCCTGCACGCGTTCCGCGGCGGCACCCAGGACTTCGCAGAAGATCCGTTCGTTTTCAAGCTGCGCGACCAACCCAGCACCACCCGGCACGTTGTCGTAGAGCACGACTGCGGACTCACCCGGGCGGTCTCCGCCGGTAATGGTCACGTTCAGGTCGGTGTCCGGCACTTCGAGCGTGTCCGACGCGCCGAGCAGGACCGCGTAGGCTACCGAATACGCGTCCCATTCGCCGTGGACCATCGGAAACTGAAGACGCACGACGTCGGTGGGCAGTTCATGGCCGAGGGAGAATTTCTCCAAGGTACCCATACAATCCGAGCCAGATGGCGATTTGTGGCCAGCCTGAGGCACCGCCATATGACTGCCACAGGATCGGCAGATGTAGAACCCCTCCCTGTTCCGACCTTCGCACAGGATGACCAGAACCCCGGGGACAGCCCGCGTCACCTGCACGCCGAGAACGGTCTTGCTCTCGGGTTGTGCGTCGAAACCGCGGAAGAATGGCCGCGTGGTGTAGAGGCGGCGCGCCCGTCCCTGCGGCTCCGAGGGTTTCTTGAACAGGGGAGTTACGAAGCCGAACTCGGGAATGAGGTACTTCCTTCCGACGGGCGGTGCGTCGGAGTCGCCTTCTTTCCATTGCCTGAAGTTGCGGGCGTCGTCATACCGGTAATGGCGCACAGGCCATGCCTTCCCGGAAATCGCCTTGACACCGCAGGATTCCCATTCGAGCTTGTTGGCAACTACCTTGCCGCCTGGAGCGTACTCGGCGATCGCCTGCGACAGGTCCCGCTGGAGTGCGACACCGGTCGTCCGTCCGTCCGTGGGCCGGACATCAAGCTCGACGACATCCACCGGAAAGCCATACTTCGGAATGACGGCCTTACGGGAAAGCAAGTTCAACGTGCTCTCCTCCGCAATGGTCTTCATCCGCCTGCCGATACGCCCAACGGAACTGTCCTTGCCTTGGTCGAAGTATTCCCGGCGAAGGGCCTCCATCGCGGTGTAGTCTTCGCACACTTCGATCTCCGTGAGCGCCAAGCGGCTGTTCGCCCCGGCAATATGTGCGATCCAGGCATCGTTCTCGAGCCCCACCCGACCGTGCATGTCTTCCGGAACGATGCGGGTCAGAGTGTCCAGCAATCGGCCGTTGGTTTCGCAGAAGATGTAAAGGTCACTCTGTGCCTGGGGCGCGTGCCAGCTGCCCACGAACGTTTTTACGCTCTGGAACCTGACTGGATCTTTCTTGAAAAACTCGGACAGGGCGACGGCAACCATGTGCCGCAGGACGATCTTCTCGTTCGTCATGCGTAGACGAGGCGGATGTATTGCGCCCTCGATTACGCGACCGACGGGATCCTCGTAGTGATAGAGGTCGTGGGGATTGCGGCGGCAGTATGTCAGAACCAAACCAGGTGTGTCCCTCCGCCCGGCCCGGCCGGCCCGCTGAGCGTAGTTGAACGATTCCGGGGGGACGTTGCGGAGAAAGACGGACTCCAGATCGCCAAGATCGACGCCTACCTCGAAAGTGGTCGAGGAACTGAGCAGGTGAATTTCACCATTCTTGAACGCGTCCTGCCTTAAGCGCGCCTCATCAGCGTCGATCTGAGCGGTGTGTTCTTCGGCGCGCAGTTCGGGGGGCAATGCGGGACTTTCATAGAGGATTCGATAGTGGTTGCAGCCCAGACGTTCCTGACGAGCCGGGGAGAGTGTTCCAGGACAATTGTTACGCGGACAGACGCCTCGAACGTTGTAGCTGCTGAGCGTTGCGCAAGTGTCGCATTCCCAAAGTTCGTCGAGGTCTGTCGGTTTGATCCGGAGCCACCGCGAGTCGAGCCGGAATGTGCCGTTTTCCCTTGCACGCAGGAGTACGGGGTCTCGTGCATGTTCCCGCAGTGCGTGCCAAATCTCCGTCATCAGTTCAATCGACGCCGTTCGTTTCCCGTCACTGGTCAGGTCACTATCTGCAAGGAGCCGGCGAAGGAAATGACTTATGATCGCTGATTGCGGGCCGCCCCACTGCAGAACGTTGCGCCGTCTTCCTGGCGGCGCGATTCCGAATGCCCGTTGCGGCCAGGGCGAGACATCGCTCCATGCGGGCGTCCCTGCGCCCTCCGGAAGGCTCATGGCACGCCGCGGGCGCATCTCGTCCAGCAGATAGCCGATCAAGAGGCGTGCGTCGTCCTCGCCGAGATTCCAGGGAACCCGTCGCATGACGTCGGGCAAGCGGAGGTTCCGGGGGAGCGCGACAAACCACTTGACCAGGCCGACACCGGCCAACGACAGCCTATTCTCGTCCGTAACCGCCTCGCGCAGGATGGGCGTCAGCGCCCGGCGGATTCGCTGCTCCCGGGTATCGGCTTCGCGAAAGAGCCCGGCCTCGTCCCACTCCCGGAGCAAACGGCTCCGAAGGTCGTCGATCGACAAGCCTTCTTCGGCAACTGGTTCGGACAGGATCGCTCTCAGGATGAGGTTCCTGTCGCGCAGCTTCTCGTAGGAATCCTCGGCATACCACGCGAAGAACGCCGCCTCCTGACGGCTATCGGCGAAGGCGAGAACCTTTCGCCGGTCTTGCGGAAGCAGTTCGTGCAGAGCAGTGGCGATAACGGTGTTGGGACCGTCCGATCCATGCACGATTTCCTGGACGGGATCGCCGACCCCTCCCCGCCGGTAGCCGCAGACGGCGCACTGCTTTAGTTGGTCGGGATTGTGCTCGTGGGAGTCGCACTTCCTCACGCGTATCCCTGCATCACAGTCGCAGTCGGGTGTGGATCCTGACAAGGCGCCGCAGCGTCTACACAGCCATTCGTCTCCATCGTCTGTCGGAAGATAGTAATCGACACCGAATCCTGGATGGCTCGGATCACGGTCTGCTTCTCGCAACCTACCTTGGCGCTCCCTACCGACATAGTAGTGTTGTCCGCACTCGCGACAGAGCGCGATCTCGAGCGATCCCCCGGCCGCACCGTCTGCGTCCTCGCTCCTGCGATTGAGCACCACCGCATCGACACCATTCCGGTGAACGAGGAATGCGCCCTCTAGCGCACGAAGAAACGCGTGATAGCGCCTTGGAAGTCCGTCGTCGTCGGCACCAAGCGATTCCCCAAATACGATGGATGGCGTCGAGAAAGACTCTCCGAATAGTTCCGACGCGAATTCGGCCACGGCCCTTCGGTCTTCGTCGCCTTGGCTGGAGGTAATGGTTGCGCTGGTGGCGATGCATCGGAACGGCCGTTGCCGCCCCCCATCGCGCAACCGTTGTTTGAGGCGGCGGATCAGCATCCCCATTTCCATGCCTCTTGCGCCGCGATACTGATGCGCCTCGTCCAACACGATGAACTGCCAGTGTGCGCTTCGTCCGCCGTCGAACAGGGGGCTGTCGTCGGGACGGATCAGCAGGTACTCCAGCATGGAGTAGTTGGTCAGCAGAATGTGGGGCGGCGACTGCCGCATCTCGTCGCGAAAGACAAGTTCACCGGATAACCGGTCATCGGCGCGCACTGTGGCGTTTCGCCATCGGTCCCTGGGGTTTGTTGGCGTCTGGCCGATGTATTGCCCGAACGTCGGTTCGAAATCAGATCCCGCTTCACGCAAGTTGCCGCAGATTGCCCCCAACCGCTCGCGTTGATCGTTCGCTAGCGCATTCATGGGGTACAGGATCATCGCTCGCACGCCCGGCTCCTCCAACTCCCCGGCGAGGTGCTGGCGATACAGTTCGAACAAGATGGGGTAGAGGAAGCTCTCGGTCTTGCCGCTGGCGGTGCCGGTCGCGACCACCACATTGAGGCCGTCGATATGAGTGGCGCGGATGGCGCGCTCTTGATGCGTGTACAGCTGGCCATCGATCAATGCAGGTAAGAGACCCTCGGCACAGTCAGGGAAACACTCGCCCGCTAGTACAAGCGCACGCAGTCCTTTTTGGAATCCTCGATGTGGTTCAGGGAAGGGTCCCTTCAGGAGACTCCCCTCTTCGCGTAGCGCTTCCTGGAAAGATGCCCGCAGCAGCGGTTTCTTGAAGAAGAATGACGTATTCAGGTAGTTCTCGTAGCGTTGCCGGATTTTCTCCGGCCAATCCCGAACATCGGTATCAGGCACTGAACATCCTCCTGATTGTCTCCACGTTGGCCCCATGCGAGGTCCGCCGGCGCCTGTCAATTGGGATGGATCGGTCCAACGCTTCCTTGAGCGTCAGCCCGGCGTCCTCGAGTTCACCGGAACTGAAGCCCTTGCCGGTTCTCCATCCGCTTGCGGTAGACATGACTCGAGGATCTGACCGTTCGCCTGAATTGGCCGGCGAAACGACAGTGACCGTGACGGCTCTACTGATGTCGTCGGTGCCGAAATCGGTCAAGATGAGTGTATACGTAGTCGATTTCGCAGGGCGGACGGTGCAGGTTCCGTCGATTTCAAGCGCACCGGCACCTGGAACCATAGCGACGCGGGCGTCGCCGGCGTTCCGGGTAGTCCACTCCAACACTGTCTCCTCGCCGGCGACAATTGTTGCCGGTTCCGCGGCAAACGAAACGATTTCGGGCATGGGATCGGCTGAAATCACGATGAGCGACACGACCTCCCGTGCCCACTCAACGTTGAAGCGGGCATCGTCATTCAATCTCTTGTCAATCTGCACGTGATCAACGAAGTGAACCAGGGGGACCGCGATGCGATCATGTTCGATCAGTCGGCGATAGGGCTGGTCCAGTTCGTCGCCGAACCCCACGCGGACAGAGGCTTGCTGCTTGGACAAGAGCGAGATCGTCGCGTCTGCGCTAGCGTGTCTGCGGAACTCCTTGCGTGTCATTAGGAGTGGGGTGTCGCACCATGCGCCAGGGTCGGCGCGACCGTCCTCCAACCGCCACCAGATTCGAGGAAGATTGAGGACGATGTCCACGCCACGCGCATTGGATGCGAGGCTGCACCTTATGCAATCCGCGTCCGGGCACGGCGGAACTTCGATTGCACCCGAGGGCAGTACTCTCTGACGAACCCCAATTGGCAGAACAGGGGAAAGCGTCGAGCCGTCCGCGTCAACAAAGCGTACGGTCGTGAGCGGGTATCCCGTGGGGTCCGGTACGAGCACCGTATCCGGAGCGTATTCGGTTCCGTTCACGTGGATCTTCTGCAAGTTGGGCATATACCGGAATGCCACACTGTCGAGTAGGCTCACTTTCGAATCGTAGACCCGGAGAAAAAAACTTCCTTCCCGTCCACGCAGAACTTCCGGGAGCGATAGCCTTTGGGGCAGGAAGTTCTTCCCCCAGCCATTTTCGGTTTCCTCTCCGACCCGCGCCCATGCAAGATTTGATGAGCATTTCAGATCAGGTGGGTCGCCGACGAACAACTCGCCGTTGTCCGAATCATCGAAGATGCGCCGCCCGGTCAATTCGATGCCGTTGGCAGAGGAGACGTTCCACTCGCGAAAGCCGTCGACGCCTCCCTCTGATGCAGTGGGCTCCAGGTGGAAATAGTGCGCCCGGAACTCCGGATCGGCACAACGATCGGCTTCAACTGGCGCGTGACCCGTCCGTTGCCATGTCTTCGGCACGATGACAATGAAGTGTCCGCTGGTGATCTTGGAGATTCTGCGCCCTTCCCCGGCCCAGTTCTTTCGCAGTTTGAAGATTACGGGTTCGCCGTCGAACAGAGGGACCACATGTGCCTGTCCGTCCTGAGAGGAAACGGTCAGGCAGCCGTCCAGTGACGGAATGCGGCATTGTCCGCCGGTGAAGTCCAGGGGCACACCTTCGAGGAGAGCGGCTGTGAGCGGCGCGTCTTCGTCCGCGGTGAGAATGACCTCCCAACATGCAGATGCGGGAACTCTCCGGCAGACCAATTCCGGGCGAGAAGACGGTGACTGCCGCCGATCCGAAACCAGATTACTGGGCTGTGGACCTCGCCTCCCTCCGAAACGGCGTGGCCCGCTCTTCGTACTCAGTGAATCTGCTGCGCTCGTGTTGTCTTCGGCAATGTTGTCCGATTCTCCGCTTTCCGGTCTCGCGCCGGTCTCCGGTGGAGGGTGTTGCTCATCGTCATCGGTCGGTGGAGTGGTTGTGGACGACTCGTCGGCTTCGACATCAGAGCAATCCGTAGGGAACCGATCGTCGGTATCGGAACTCAAAGGAGGAGGTTCGTGTTCGGGCAGGGCGGGACTTGATGGGGGTTCGGCAGACGCAGTGCCCGATTCGGCAGTTCGAGGTTCATCGTCGAGCGGCCCGCCCTCTGGTTGTCTATCGGAAGGTCCATCGCGTTCGTCCGTGGCTTCTCGGGGAGTATCTCCCGAATGAGGCTGGTCCGGGCCCAAGATTGCGTCGTCTGGGGTCGCCGGCAAGGGTTCGTGCATTGGAAGCGCGGCGGCCGGATTGGCAGGGGATGCGGGATTCCTTGCGAAAGGCCAGAGAGAGTTCACCAATGACCGCAATGCCGCGATTACCGTTGTTATCCGCATCAATCATTCCAGAACCACGTCGGGCACCCTCGGTAGGCCCCGATAAACCTACGCCGGTCCGTCAGGCGCGGGAAGCATACAGTCAAGCACCTAGCCTTAGAAGCCCTTGGGTGGGGCTGGTGAGGAAGGTCGCCGATCTTGGCGCGGGAGATCGCTCCGCGATTTTCAACGTCTTGGGCGCCTCGGCGGGAGCGGGAACGCTGTCGCCGTCCGCACGGGCTCGGAGCGGCTCGACAACGTAGCGATCGTCGGTCAGACCGGTGCCGAAGAAATGAACCAGGAAAGGTACAACTGTGTTGCCGGGCATTGCCACAGCTGCCGTCATGGTGCCGTATTCTGCGTGCCGATGAGGGAAATCAATGGGATTTACATGCTTGACAAGGTGCTGATTTGATACATAATTACATGACATGCGAAAACAGCAAATGCGAAGAGCGCAAGTGTGAAAGAACATTCGGTTCCACTTGCCTGGAACTCTTTTCGGCAGGGTACTTCACAATACCGATTTTTGATCTATTTGTTTTCATCCCTCTTCTTATCATTTGGGCCCTGCAAATCCTGTTCCGGCTTTCTACTGGCAAACCAGTAAGTGATGATGCCCGTTGCAATGGGCAAGACCATTGTGAAAACCTCCTTTGCAGCACTTAAGTCCTCTGCGACCCAAAGAGCAATGATCAAGGCAATGCTGCCGATAAACACATATCCGGTAGCAGCATAGGTAACTATAATGCGGACCAAACTTCGACGTTCCGCAAGTGTTTCTTCAAACTTCGGTTGAGTCACAACATGTTCCCTTTCAGCCATCCGTCACGATTGCAAGGACAATGAAGATCAAAATGATCATAAGCGGGAAGGCGATGATCATGTAGATGATCCCCTTGATGACTTCCCTGATCAGTTCAAGCATGGTTCAATTGCCGCGTTCTTCTCGAACCTTGCGCGCTTCCCCACGTATTCTTCCGCTCGCAACCTATGTCGCGGGTATCGTCCTTTGCAATAGTCGTTCCAGTGCCGGTAGACGGCCTCAATGTCAGCCTTGGAGACTCGCTGCAGATTTGATGCACTAGGCGCTTCCACAGTGATCGATTCTCAATCAACAACCCGCACCGTGAATTCGTCTCCCAGATAACCATTGGTCTGAGTTCAGTTTCTAACTGTGTCGCCCGCTGCAACTGCTTGCTGAATATCCGCCCAGCACTCTTTAAATCCTCCGTCTTCCATTGGTCACTCCAACAATCAATCCTGTCCGAGGTATCAGTCTTGTCCCCACCTACCGATGCAGTCGGTTCACACTGGAACCTGCAGGTAAATGAGCGGGTCGTGAGGCTAACGACGAAAGTAGAGCGCTGCGCCGGTTTTTCGGCCACGAACAAGTCCGTTGCTTTTATTGGCACGAACCAAAGCGCCGAGAGAGGGTCTCCCCTGGGTCAGCCCCATCCTCGACCAGCGAGACAAAGGCCTCGAAGTCCTCAAGACGCTTCTCGACCTTCTCGGCGATGTCATCGACGATCTTCGAGACTGCTTCGTCAAGTAGCTCATGTGCCTCGAAGAGCAGGGTCTTGTCAGGGCTCCGCGCGAGCTTCAACTCTCCATCGTGATACAGCGCAAATAGCCTCTCCATGGTCTCCGCTGGGTCAAGCTTTAGCTTTCGGATGGCGGATGTCGTATTTCCAATGCGTGTTGCTGAGTTCAACTGGGCTAGCATTTCAATTCCGTTAGGACCTGACGGCTCGAAGGACTGAAGCCGCCCGGGTCCTCTCGCGATGATTTTCAGAGCGCCTGCGCGCTGCAATGCGTAAAAGAGGGCGTATTCGTCGTCCTTCCCCTGAAACTCCGTCCAAGGACTTATGGTTTGGAGCGTTGCCCGCCCAGACGTACACACTGAATCCCAGAACTCTCGGACCTCTTCGCTGGCGCGATTCGCCCTCTTGATCAAGTCCCGACGTACTTTCGCGTTTGCCGTGGTGTAGAGCAAGATGCCAAACGCCGGCTTCCCGTCGCGACCTGCCCTCCCCACCTCTTGGTAGTACTGCTCCAGCGACTCGGGAAGCAGAAAGTGAATAACGCCGCGGACGTCCGGGATATCGACTCCCATCCCGAAGGCGCCGGTGGCGAACACGACATCAACGTCGCCATCTTTGAAGTCTAGGACAATCTGATTCTTCTGCTCGATCGGAAGATCAGCATCGAAAGGTGCACAGCGGTGCCCCAGCGCCTGAAAGTGTTCTGAGAGGGCCCGCGTACCGTGTCGCTTGTTCCGTTTGAGATGCGCATAGACGATGATTTTCTCAGCGCGATGGTTGTTGAGGATTTCCTCTAGCGCCGACATCTTCTCATCACTGCCGTGATATGTGCGAAATGACAGATCAAGATTTGTTCGTAGCATGTTCACGCTGCGAATCATATCTTCAGAACAGAGGCGCAGGTCGGAGATGATCTCGGCTTGACTGCTCTCGTCAAGCGTGGCCGTCAGACAGAGAAGCTGCGGCCATGCTCCGGGTCCGAAGGCCCGGTCGAGAAAGTTTGGGATGGCTTTGTAGGCTGGACGAAAGTCGTGCCCCCACTGTGAGATGCAGTGCGCCTCGTCGATCGCGACAAGTGTGATTGCGCTGCGATAGCGTCGCAGTAAGAACTCGAGGTATCCGTCCGTCTCGAGTCGTTCCGGGGAAATGAAAAGAAAGGCAGGGCCATTGAACCAGGAAAACGCGCGCAGGCTGGTTTGCGCCGACTGCGCGTCGGCGCCGCCGAGAGTCAGCACCCTGGCGCCAAGTCCATCCAGAATTTGTACCTGCTGTTGCATCAATGCAATCAGCGGCGAGATGATGAGTCCCACACCCGCGCTAGCGAGCACGGGGAGTTGGTAGATGAGCGACTTTCCCATCCCGGTGGGCATTAGTACAAGCGCAGAGTGGCCCGCTTGAAGGCGGCGAACCGCGTCAAGCTGACGATCCCGAAACGATGCGTCCGGGAACCATCTGGCGAGCGCCGCCTCGGGCGACCAATCTGGACGGTTCACCCTGGGACCTCAAAGCGTTCGTGGGCGCGCATGGTTCGGAGATCAGCTTGATGTTGAGTGTAGACGGCTTCAAAAAACCGCTCAGAATAGACGAAACGCAGTCTGGGATCGAGCGTAACCCCGACCTCTTGGGAGCGTGCCTCGATCCAGTTGTAGACACGAAGTGAATAGAGAGAAAAGAGACCGTATGGATACCAGTAGTTGTGATCCATGATGATGCTACCGTCAGGGGCCGGATTAATGTCATTCACCATAAGAAACTCGGAGGACCGGCTCGGAAGTCTGAAGTCCTGCATCTTCGACAAGAAGTAGAGTCCATAAAGCCCATATCGACCCCTTGGCGGGAGGCGTTCGGGATCGAGGTGAAACAGCACTATACTCTTGATACCCATCCCAATGACGTTTGGGATAGACATGGTCTCGTCGTCGTCGAGAGGGTCTAGTGCAAAGCTGGACGGCTCTGACTCGAACGCTTGCTGGATGTACCGATTGATGGGGAGCGCTTCCTGCCACTCGCCCACAAAATCGAGAACACTCTCGAAGACCGCGAGTAAGTCCTTGGCGCGTGCCATCCGGAAGCTCTTCTGCCACTCCTTGAGTTCGGTGCGGCGATTGCGGAGGGTGTTGGCAATGATCGGGACATCACGGGACAGCGCCTGCTTGAAGGCATTAGGGTCGTCGTGGTACTCGTCGAGAGCCTCCAGATCGAAGAAGCGCCGATACTTCTGGGCATCCCTTTCGTAGTCGTGAACGGCCTTTTCAAAGAGTTTAGTGAGAACACGGCCGGCTTCTGGGTCAGGCGACACCACGCTTTCGACGAAGTGATCCCAGTACTGCGGCAGTGATGCGTCTATGACTGACCACACTTTCGCAATGTGATCCGGCTGTCGGATGAGGTCATACTCACCGAGTTCTTGATTCGACGAACGGATCATCCTCGTCTCCTTTTGCAATGCGAGCGCCAAGGTGTCTGGCGAGAGCGGACCAACTCGGTCTGACCTTCTCTGAGCCTGCGAATATTCTTACCGGTTCTGCCAGTTCGGACTCCTTCGTTCTAGTGATTACTTGAACGACTTGGCGAGCTCTTGAGCAGGCTACATAGAGTCTCCGACGCCACTCATCATGTATGGCTCTTGAGAAATCGACATCTAGGATGATCACAACCGTGGCCTCAAGACCTTTGAATCGCCGAACAGTGCTGAGTGTCACGTGGCCTCGCTCGGGACTAGGGGCGGTGGGCTTGCCGCCCAGTTTCGCTTGGCACCGGTGAGGCGAATCACCGAATGACTCTAGCGTAAGGACCGCGATCTCATCGGGTGGAATCTTGTGGTTGGTGCGCGCAGTGGCGACGAGTTTGTTCGCCAGCTTGACTGCATCCTGCGCTGAGTCGACGCGATGAATAGCGGGCTTGGGTCCGGTGGCGCCGAGATTGGGAGTGATCTCGAGCCCAGCGGCTCGGTAGGCGGAACGGGCAACCTCAAGGGTGTTGCGGCAGTTTCGAGATAGACTTAACCGGCACGGGATCGTGTCCAGCCACGCGGTATCCGCCTCGCCTTGAATGTTCTGGTTCGGGTCATAGAAAGCGTAGAACGCGCGGTCTCGAAATCGGGCCCGAAGAAATTCTAGCCAGTCGTGATCGAAGTCCTGCGCCTCGTCCAGGACAAGGTGGTCGTAGGGCAAGGGCTCATCATCGGCAAGGTGCTCGAGCAGCGTATCAACGGCCTCCTCGAGCGTTCCTTCAGGACCCGTGACCTCTCGGGCAAGGCCATGAAAGTTCTGATACCGTACATTCGGCAGTTGGTGATTCTTGGAAAGATGATCGCGGAGCGCCGCGTTGTAGCAAAGGAAAAGCACGGGCTCCGCCGAAGACGACAGTCGTCTGGCCTTTTCGACCGCAAGGAGCGTCTTTCCGGTGCCCGCAGGCCCAACGATGGTGGCATGGGCCTGATCATCCAGAAAGCTGATGATACGGGTCTGTTCGTCAGTCAGGCGAACAAGGCGCTCATCTGTCTCATCGATTCGTTGCCTCACCGAGGGCACTAAAGAGAGAGTCGGTGCAAGTGTGTCGAACACTTTTTCGGCGATTTCATCGGAGATTCCGCCGCGGTCCTTGAACAATGACGCCCAGTAGGCAAACGCTCGACCAATGGCTGCCCGAACCTGCGACACGTCCTCAGCGTCGAGTGTCATCGCGGGATGATAATTCATTGGCAACTGGTTCCGGTTTACTGTGCCGTCTGGGAACCACACCGCATGGCAGAATAGCAAGCTCTTCGCTGTAGGGACCCTGTCATTCACTGCGGATTTGATTCGGTACATGGTATCCCCGGCCTGCTTCTCGGGGTCAATGTCCTTGATGGCGCCGGTCTTGCGGTTTTTCTGAAACCAGCGTCCGCGATCACACCAGACTTCACCACCCTTGACCTCGACGACGAGAACGCCGCGACGCGGGTCGAACAGGACAAAGTCGCCTTCGCCCTGGGCATTCAATGGCTCCGTCGGCATCCGTTGGTGGCCGGGGTGAATCCAGCGAAGGGAGTAGATCACAGTGATCTCGTCGGGGAGTGTTTGGAGAGCCTTGAACACACGTTCTTCGCCTAGGCTCTGATTGAAGCTAGGCGGATCTGACGGAATCATGCGGGCCATAACGTGCCTATACGGCTGAACAAGGGCGCTGCTATGGCGCCGGGACCCATTGCTAGCGGCCTCATAGAAGTCCCAATTGAGCCAACTTGGTAGACATCATGGATTGACTTGCCCTGGCGTCGAGGTTCGCGGGTTATGCTTGAGGTCAGAGTACCATTGAACACAGAGCCACATCGAGGAGGGCAGGTCGTGTTCGAGTATAGCGCGCTTGTTGGTCTGGACGTCCACAAGGAGACGATCGCGGTAGCGGTTGCAGTGCCGTGCAGCGAGGAACCGGTATACCGGGGCGAGATCCGCAACCAGCGTTCATCTTTGCGACGACTGGTGCGCAATCTGAATTCGCATGGCGAGGTGTTGAGCTTCTGCCACGAGGCCGATCCCTGCGGCTATGTGACGTACCGGGAGAATGTGTCCCACGGCGTGGTGTGGGGGCCAGGCGTCTATCGCAGTATCCGGTGTGTTGGGCGGCGATAGATAAGGAATCTAGACTCGCCTCCAACACCAGTCGAAAACCGACCGGCGCAGCCATTCTTTCTACTTTTCGAACTTCCTCAAGCGCCGGAATCAGCACTCGCTCATCCCGCCATATTCCTTACGTCAGCCATAGCACATCTCCTTGCCAGATTCTAGGTGTCGGATTGTGTACGCAACCGTCCTGCCTTCGACATGCAACATTTTCGCCTGCTACAACGAGCTCTCGTTCTCATCCGATCTGTAGTGCTTCTTTCCCACCCCTGATCGCCTTTGTCTCATAACATCACAATGGGGCTAGTCTTATGGAAAAGGGACATTCGGCCACTAGACTCTTATGTTCACAGCAACCGGCCCTAGTAAGTTGAAGGCCAAATCGAACTGCACTGTGTCCCCGACTGACAGCAAGTCGATCATGTCTGCATCCAAATCTTCTGGCGCAAAGTAGGCACTAAGGTTTGGTGCCTCGCATCGCAGAAACGTACCACCAACAAGACGTGTGACACTTCCGGTATACGGTCTGGCACTACCATCAGCGGCCCGCACAAATCCCCTTAACTCCTTTTTTTCACGAAAGGGGATCGGTGCATTAGCCAATTCTCGAAATATTCCGCGCGCTTCATCGTACCTACCCGATATAGTTAGCTGCCTCGCATACCAAAACTTCGCCTGCCGGCTTTGACCGCCACCTCCGATTGCCCTCCTTAAATGTCGCACGATAGTGTCGCTTTCGGTAAAATCGGCATCAGGTCTACTTTCCCGAATTGTCATTGCCAATTGGTAATGTATCTGATTCGCACCTGGATTATGTTCCAAACATTTCTGAAGAATTGTTTGCGCCTCATCATAGTTTCCCTTCGCCCTCTTAATCCGCGCCAACCTGTCGGCTGTTCTTGTGCTTCGTGGATTGCTCCTATAAGCTCTCTCGAACGCTGCTTCGGCCCGAACTGCCTGTGCCAACACGTTTGATAAGTTCCCCTCTTCGCTCAGCAAAATTGACTCGTTTGGAAATGCCTCCAAACCACGTCGTAATACCGATTCCGCACTTGCGATGCTCTCCGCCAAGGGTCGGGCATCATGTTCGATCTCGTCCTTCTCCGCGTCACTCAGAGCATCACGCACCTCATCTACCGCCGCCTTAAGCATCGTATGATGGGGATATGGGCTACTTCCCTTGGCGAGCTTACTGGCTCTCGCCACAGCTCTTTGTCTCCACGACTGTCGCTGCAAGGGATCGGTTGACATTCGCGACCTACGCAAATCTAACTCTGCAAACGAATGTTGAATGGCTCTATTGTACGGTTCAATTTCCTCAGCTTGATACAGATATTTTTCCGCTCCCTCCAAACCTGGCAGGTCACTAGAAGCATTGATTTCGAATACACCCCTCTGGTGATACACCAATGCAAAGTCCCCGAAAAGTTCTGCAGCTATCTCATAGATCTGCCTTATTTTATGAGTGTCCCCAATTGACTGTATCAAATTATCTGATCTTAACACACGTGCCACAACTTCAGAGTCGTACGAGTAAGATGGATTCAACTTGGCCAAAATTCTTGTAACATTTTCGAACCTCTCGTCCGTGGATGTGACCGCCACTTCGTACACTGTGTGCGCAATATATGGGTGTCGTGCCTCATACACATAATCTCCAGACTTTCTATCCTCACGCAATACCACAACACCTTCCAGAGGTTCGAAGAGAGTCTCGCGAAATTGATCGAACGTTATGTCATGAATTCGCGCTATCAGGCCCGCCCTGACCGGAGCTCCGAAGCGAAACAGGGAACATATGTCAAGATACAACAGTCGCGCCAGATTGGTCGGAATGGACCGGTACTCATTCGCAACGATTTCTTCCAAGGGTGTGCCATGCGTTGCTTCGAGTAAAGCGACTAACAGTTGGCGCCCATGTACGTGCTGGAGTTCGTGCACGCGGTCTTCTTGCGTTAGATTTTGGAGATAACCAAGGCTTCCGTGTTTCTCTAGTTTCTCTACTAGTGCAACTATGTTGGGCTCAGACAGATATCGCATACTCTGTGTATTGGTTACGAGCGGCTCAAGTTCATCACATGCCACGTTCCAAATGGGATAGGTTTCGGTGCCGATGACAACAAGTTCTGATGTCATGTTTTTGGCCAATCCCATAACAGCTTGAACACCGCTACGATGGTCCGCCAGATTATCCACAAACAGAAACACAGGAACATTCGTAAGGCGAAATATTTCTTCGAAATATTGCGATTCAATCACATGTTGTCTATCCGCAAAAAAACACAGTCTCTTGTATTTCTTCGCCGCCTCCCAGCAGACTCGACGCAACACTACACTCTTTCCGGCTCCAGCATGCCCTTTTATAACCACCAACGACTGTCGTGCGGCAACCGAAGCAGCAGCAACATGCTCTGCCAGAACATCATCCACTATCGGTTGTCTGACGTCGAGATTCGCTGCTATGGGGTACCAACCGAGGCCAAAGCCGCTGTAGAACCGCTTTGGTTCGTCGGGAACCGGATCCAGCTCCTGGCTTACGTGTTCGATGTGCGATTCAAGATACGCTTGTAGATTACGGCTTTCGATTGCACCGGGGGTAGATATGAAGCGTGAAATGGTGGATTTTGCTATAGTGTCTGCGGCTAATGCACCCAATGTTCGCTGGTGCGTAACGATTTCCTGATCTATTGTTTCTAGAAACGCCCGAAAGGTAGCGTTAACGGTTTCGATTCTACGCTCTCTCCAGTATCTAGATTCAATATCTGATATGGCTGGATCGACCATGTAATGGCGAGGTCGGTTATCTCCTTCCCTTATAATTTCATCGAGAAGCGTCCTCATATTCGAATCACGAAATGAATAACCGGTAAAGACAATTGTCTTCGTCTTCGCCCACTCTAGAAATGTATCGAATTGCCCCTTCCGTCCAGATCGATAAGCTATCAGTTGTTCAGTACTGTTCACCAGCGGCGGTGTTGTTTCTTGATATCGGCTGATGCAGCCATGCAACTTGACATACAATACACTCCGAACACCAACACGGTCCGCAGCACCGTCTCGGTCGTTCACATTGGGCAAGAGAGTTTGTAGTGTAGTTGGCGCGTTCTCGTACGCACGTTCCACCAGTAAATCATAATTTGTCGTGGCTATCCCAGCCCATGCAAAACTGGGGATGAGGAAATGGTGTGGTGGGGGCTGAAATTTGTTAATGATTTCGTAAACGCGGCGCTGGATCGTCCTTACATCGCGCTCCGAGCACGCAAGGTCGTATACGACACGCAATTCGTTATCTACAAAAGTAGAGTCTAGGAATTCATTGGCGAGTAAGTTCGCTAACTCTTGAGCTGTTGGAATGCAGTTTCCAGCCTTATCCTTAGCTCCTTTGGACGCACCTGATCCGAGAAATAGAATGGTTCGCCCATCTCTGATTGCATCAACTAGCGGTGAAGGTATCGTCACGGTCATTCGCTTGTGCCTACCATTCCAAAGTGGGCTGACTGCTGTCCGTGCGAGAGTACCAGCAGCCTGAGGCTATTGTCGAGGCAATGATCAAGGAGCACAACTCAAGCATTTTCATGCACTCCTAGTGCTATGTCATTTCTCTATGAACGTTCTTCATTTTCGTGTACTTGATTATCGGCCAGATCCGTTTCCAATCCCAATCCTCTCATTCATGGCTTCCTTGCCTCATATGCGAAGCGGCATCCTGGTAGGCAGCGGTCCGGGTCTTGAGTCGGTGGTAGCTTTGCGATTTCGCTGAGATGGTCTTTTCGGCGAGCCAAGTCTGGGCGAAGCGAGAAAAGTCAGGAACGAGAATGTGGAGCGGGTGATCACGATTGCTCTGGGATCGATTCCACGTGGCGCGACACACTGGAGTACGCGTTCCATAGCCTAGGCTGTTGGTCTGAGTGCGATTGCGATGAGTCGTATCCGAAGGGCTTTGATTTCCAGCCCCACTGTCACGGGACCTTCAAACTGTCGCGAGACTCCTCGTTCATCGAGAAGGTCTGCGAGATTGTCGGTCCCTACAAGGCGCCATTCGAGCGTGCAGTTGTCCTGTGCGTCGACGAGAAGTCCTAGATCCAGGCTCTCTTGAGCGCACACAACCGAGCCTGCCCCTGCATTCGAGACTTCGGAACAAATGCTACTCAATTTCCAAAAGTTGCCGCGATCTGATGGCCGGTGGGGAAGAAGCCCAAGCGGCTGAGTATGCCGGGAAACACAGTATGGACAAGTCGTTGGTTGTATAGAGGTGCCTCGGTGTCAGTTCCGACCTGAATGAATGTCAAGCGTGACGTTCCGGGGCTCTCAGCGGACCGAACCTCGTCAGCCGGGCTGAACGGGGACGGGGCTGTCAGGCGGCGCGGGCGGTGGCCATCTGGTGGCGGACGAGGCGGGAATAGAGGCCGTCGCCGGAGGCTAGGTCGTCGTGGCTTCCCTGCTCGACGATGCGGCCGTTCTCCATGGCGACGATGATGTCGGCGTTGCGGATGGTGGAGAGGCGGTGGGCGATGACGAGTGTGGTGCGGTCGGTCATGAGCCTGGTGAGGGCGCGGCGGACCGCCATCTCGTTGACGGCATCGAGATGGCTTGTCGCCTCGTCGAGAATGAGGATGGGCGCGTCCTTGAGGAAGGCGCGGGCAATGGCGACGCGCTGGCGCTGGCCGCCGGAAAGCCGGGCGCCCCGCTCCCCTAGGCGGGTGTCGAGACCGTCCCTCAGGCTTGAGACGACATCGTCGAGGGAGGCGTTGGCGATGGCTTGATGGAGGTCATCGTCGCTGGCGTCCGGGCGGGCGATCAGGATGTTGGCTTTGAGGGTATCGTTGAAGAGGAAAGTGTCCTGGGCGACCAGGGCCGTATGGGATCTCAGATCATCGAGCCGGTAGTTCTTGATGTCGTCGCCATCGAGGGTGATGCGTCCCTCGTCACAGTCCCAGAAGCGCATCAGGAGGTGGGCCATGGTGGTCTTGCCGGCGCCGCTGGGACCGACGAGGGCCACCGTGGAGCCCGCCGGAATTGCGAGGTCGACCTCCGAGACGGCGGGCTCGATGCGGCCCGGATAGGTGTAGGACGCGTGTTCCAGGGTGATCGCCGCGCCGCCGCTGGTGCGTGTGGTGTCGATGCCCGGTCCGTCAGCGATGGTGACGGGCTCGCGGTCGACCGCATGGAGGCGCCGGGCTGCGCCGAGGGTATCGGCGAGCTGGCGGCCGACGTGGGCGATCTCGCTCACCGGCAGGAAGGAGGCCATGGCGAGCAGCGTGAAGAAGGGGAGGAGGCTGCCGTCGAGGTTGCCCGAGGTCACCATGGCGGCGCCTGTGACGATGATCACGAGGCCGCCGAGGCCCGTCGCCACCTCGAGGATGGCCATCTGGACCGTGAGGTCGCGGAAGAAGGGAAGGCGCGCCTGGTAGACCGCGCTGGCGATGGTGATGAAGCTGCCTCGGCGCTCGCGGATCTGCCGGAAGGCGAGGATCTCGCCCAGTCCCTGGATCGAATCGGCGGTGAAGGCATTGAGTTCGCCGAGGGCCTCGCGGGCTTGCGATCCCAGCCGATCGAGGCGGCCGCGCAGCATGACCGGGGAGAGCGCGACGACGGCGAGGAAGGGGACGAGAGCCACCGCCATGGGCCAGCCGAACGACACCAGGACGCCGATCACGATGGCCGGGGTCAGCACCGCCACGAAGGCCGGGGCCACGGTGTGGGCATAGAAGGATTCGATGGTCTCGATGTCCTGCGTCGCCATGGCCGAGAGATCGCCGGTGCGCCGACGCAGGAGGTAGGCCGGGGCCAGGCTGTCGATCTTGTCGAAGAGCCTGATCCGCATGCGCGCCAGCAGGCGAAACGCCATGTCGTGGGCGAACCACGATTCGAGCCAGTGCAGTATCCCCGAGAGCGGTGCGGCGATGGCAAGCCAGACCAGGAGGCCTGTCCAAGGCTCGCCGTTGGCGATGCGCGCCACCACGAGGGCGGAAAGCACGCCCACGCCGATGAAGCTGACGACGCGGCTCACGCCGAAGATGAAGGTGAGGAAAAGCCGCAGGCGCTCGCTGGAGACGAAGGAGAGAAGGACTTCCGCCGCGCCTGCCCAGCCCAGGCCCTCGGCGCGCAGGATGCCGTGTGTCGGTTCAGCCTCGGCGGCGGCTCGGGCCGCGAGATCCCGATCCCTGTCGGCAGACACCACATCGTCGGGCGCAATGAAGTCGTCGCTTCTGGCCGCCGGCGCGGAGGCCTGTTCGTGCATGAGCGTCCAATAGACGCCGCGACGCTCCATCAGATCATCGTGGGGGCCCTCCTCGACAATCTTGCCGTCATCGAGGACGAGGATTCTGTCGGCCCGGATGACGCTTGAGAGGCGATGGGCGAGGATGAGGGTCGTGCGATCCTGCATCAGGCGGAAGAGCGCCTGCTGGATGACCGCCTCGTTTTCGGCATCGACCGCCGAGAGCGCCTCGTCGAGGACGAGGATGGGCGCATCGCGCAGGACGGCGCGGGCGATGGCGATCCTCTGGCGCTGGCCGCCGGAGAGCCTGATGCCCCGCTCCCCGACCACGGTCTGATAGCCCGAAGGCAGGACGGAGATGAAGTCGTGGGCATTGGCGAGGCGGCAGGCCTCTTCCATCTCGTCTTCGGTCGCGTCGGACTTGCCGAACTTCAGGTTGTCCTCGACGGTGCCGTGAAAGAGGTAGGTGTCCTGGTTGACGACGGCGATCTGCCGGCGCAGATCGTCTGTCGTCATCATCCGGATGTCACGGCCGCCGATCGTGATGGAGCCCTTCTCCGGGTCCCAGAACCGCAGCAGCAGGCGCACGATCGACGACTTGCCGGCGCCCGACGGTCCGACGACGCCGACGCTCTCTCCCTTCTTGAGGGAGAATGAGAGACTCTCGTGGGTGGTGTCTGCCTCGCCCGGATAGGTGAAGGTGACGTCCTCGAAGGCAAGGCCCTGCGAAATGGTGGGGTCGTCTTCTGCGGGTTCGGGGGTGGCGGGCTCGTCGACGAGAGGGCTGGCATCGAGGACCCGAAAGATGGCCTCGGTCGCCGACTGGCCGAGCATGCCAGTGTGGAGTTGCGTTCTCATGTCGCGCAGGGGGCGGAAGAGTTCGACGCCCATCATCAGCACGACGAGGAGGGTGGAAAGCTCCATGAGACCGGCCTCGACGCGCCAGGCGCCGTAGCCGAGGGCTGCGGCGGCTGCGATGGCGATCGAGGCGTCGGTGATGCCTCTGCCTAAGGAGTTGACGGCCGTCACCCACAGGGTGCCGAAGGCGAGGGCCTTCGCCTTTGCCGCCAGGGCGATGGCCCGTGCCGTGCTCTGGCCGAAGGCCTTCAGCGTGGCAAGGCCCTGCACGGCATCAAGGAACTCGGCGCCGAATTCGCCGTAGGCCCGGGAGCGATTGATGCTCGCCTGGTAGTCGAGGCGATGGAAGGCCATCGGCAGGACAAGGGCGAGGACGGCGCCGGTGACGAGGACGGCGGCGACCGGGAGATCGAGAAAGGCGACGAAGGCGAAGATGGCGATCGGGGTGACGATGGCGATCAAGAGAGTGGGAAGGAACTCGCCGAAATAGGTCTCGAGCTGTTCCACGCCGTCGACCACCGAGAGCACCACGTCCCCGGTGCGCTGCTGGCCGAACCAGGCGGGTCCCAGGATCACGGCCTTGTCATAGATCCTCTTGCGGATGGCGATCTGCACGCGGGCCGCCGTCTCGTGGGCGACCATGACGCGCACGTATTCGAGGAGGCCGCGGGCCACCATCACGCCGCCGACGATGGCGATCGGCACGATGAGGTCCGCGAAGGGGCGCCCCTCGAACACCATGGCGATGAGCCAGCCAAGGAGGGCGAGACGGGCGACGCCGACACAGGCCGCGGCGAGGCCGACGATGACGGAGAACGCCATGCGGCCGCGCACCCCTTCGGTGAACGCCCACAGGCGACGGTCGAAGTACATGGGCTCGGACCCTATCCGGTCGGCTGGCGGCTTTCCACTGCCTCAGGGGCCCCAGCGGTCCATCGTCTTGTGCCAGGCGAGGGCAAAACCGAGGAACCAGGGTCTCCCCGTGTAGAGAGGACGGGTCGGAAAGGCCATGTCGTCGAAGGCCGTCTTGCCCTCGGCGTTGCCGAGGACCTTGTGGCCCAGGCGATGGCCGAGATAGCTCGCCCAGGCCACACCGGACCCGCAGTAGCCGGTCGCGAACCAGACGCCGTCATGGGTGCCGATGTGCGGGATCTCATCGAAGGTGTAGGCAACGAATCCCATCCAGCTGTGCGAGATCCGGGTTTGTTTGAGCTCCGGGAAGAGATCGGTCATGACCTTGTGGAGGCGCGGCGCGCTCACCTTGGGGTCGGTTTCGCCGAGGGCGACGCGGCCGCCGAACACAACCCTCGTGTGATCGGGCGATGGCCGATAGTAGTAGACCACCTTGCGGGTATCCGAGATCACTCGCTTCTTCGGCATGATGCGCTGCATGACAGCGGTGTCCAGCGGCTCGGTGGCGATGACGTAGCTGCCGATGGGAATGACGCGCCGCCTCAGTCCGGGTGTGGCGGCGCCCGTGTAGCCGTTGGTGGCGACGATGACGTCCCGGGCCTGGATGGTGCCGCGGCTGGTGCGGACCGTGACACGATTGTTGTCGGATGTGATGCCGTCGACGTGTGTGCTGGTGGCGATGTCTGCGCCTGCTTGGGTCGCGCGGCTGGCGAGGCCCGCGGCGTAGCGGGCCGGATGGAGGCTGGCGTGGGCCGGCATGACGGCGCCTCCGTGGTAGGCCTCGGTGCCGAGCTCGGTTGCCGTTTCGGCGGGTGGAACCATGTGCCACTCGAAGGGGACGACGCTGGACGATTCCTTGAAATGTTCCGCCAGTGAATCGTAGCGGCCCGGACGGTGGACGCCGATGAAGCGGCCGCAGTGCTGGTAGTCGCAGTCGATCTCTTCTGCTTTGACGAAATCGCCAAGGAATTCGAGGCTGGCATGTCCCTCGCGGAGGATGGCGTGGGCCGCCTCGCGCCCGTAGCGCCGTTCGAGTGTGTCGACGCCAGGCTTGACGCCGGGGCTGATCTGGCCGCCGTTGCGTGAACTGCACCCCCAGGCGGTCTCCTCGGCCTCGAGGATGATGACGCTGCGCCCGGCCCGCGCCAGGACGATGGCGGCATTGAGGCCGGTATAGCCGCTGCCGACGATCGCTACGTCGACTTCTGATGGGAGTTCATTCGTGTCGTGACGGGTGGGGGCTGCGTCGTCCCACCAGTAGGGATCCGACTTGAAGGTGCTGGCGAAGAGACTCATCTGGAACTCCCGTCACGGGGGATGACGGCCGAACGATACCCGACCTATTGTGCATCCTCCATTCTTCCATCCGGAGCCCTGGCAGTCATGACGTGGACACTTGAGGAAACCTGGCGCATCACCAAACCCGCCGTCTCCAGCCGGGAGGGCGTGGTCGCGAGCCAGCACTACGAGGCATCGGCCGTCGGCGCGGAAGTCCTCAAGGCTGGAGGCAATGCGGTCGATGCCGCGGTGGCGACGAGCTTCGCGCTGGGCGTGGTCGAGCCCTGGATGAGCGGACTGGGCGGTTGCGGCTACATGATGGTCCTCGACGCCGAACGCGGAGACTGTCACGCCGTCGACTTCCATACCCGGGCTCCCCTTGCCCTCGATGCGGAAGACTATCCCCTCAAGGAGGAGGGTGGCGCGGACGACGATCTCTTCGGCTGGCCCCTGGTGCTGGACGACCGCAATGTCCAGGGACCGCTTTCAATCGCCGTTCCGACCCAGGCGGCCGGCATGACCGCTGCGCTCAAGCGCTTCGGCACCATGCCGCTTGGCGAGGTCATGTCTCCCGCCATCGATCTGGCAAAGAGGGGCCTCAAGGTCGACTGGCACACCACCTTGAGGATCGCCCTGGAGGCGGGAGGCCTCGCGGCCTACAAGACGAGTCGCGACCACTTCCTTCCCGGAGGTCTGCCGGCGGCGAGTGTCGATCAGGGCGATCTCGCGATTCTCGAGAACGAGGCCCTTGTCTCCTCCCTGGAACGGCTGCGTGATGCCGGTCTTGAGGACTTCTACCAGGGCGACCTCGCTCGTCTCCTCGTCGCCGATCTCGAGGAGGCCGGATCACGGGTCGGCCTCGAGGATCTCCGGGGCTGCGAGGCGACAGTGGCACCGGCGCTGGGAGCCACCTACCGCGGTGCGGGGATCAACGTTCCGCCCGGTCTCAACGCCGGACCGACGCTCATCGATGCGCTCTCCCGTGTCGCCGCCTCGTGGAGCCGGGAGGAGACGGCCCCTGGTGCCTCGACTTCAGAGGCGTGGGCCGACACGCTCTTTGACGCCTATCGTCACCGCCTCGCCACCATGGGCTGGGACTCAGGAAAAGGATCGACGACGCACCTCTCCGTGGTCGACGGCAAGGGCAACATGGTCGCCCTCACCCAGACCCTGCTCTCCGTCTTCGGCAGCCGCGTCATGCTGCCCCGCACGGGCCTTCTCATGAACAACGGTGTCATGTGGTTTGATCCGAGGCCCGGTCGGCCCAACTCCCTGGCACCCGGCCGGAAGCCGCTCTCGAATATGTGCCCCACCATCGTGACGGGATCGCCGGCCGGCAACGTGGCGCTCGGAGCCTCCGGGGGCCGCCGCATCTTCCCGGCGATCTTCCAGCTCGTCTCGCTGCTGGTGGATTTCGGCATGACTCTGGAGGAGGCGTGTCACACGCCGCGGATCGATGTCAGCGGCGACGACCTCGTGACGGTGGACACGCGCCTCGATCAGGAGGTCCGGACGGCACTGGCCGCTCGCTGGCCGACGGTGGAACTGCCGCCTTCGGTGATCTCGTCCTATGCCTGTCCCAATGTGGTGCAGGATCTGGACGGCATGAAGAACGGCGCGGCTTTCATCACGTCACCCTCCTCGGCTGTCGCGGCGGCCTGAACGAGACGCGTCAGGGAAGGCTGTCGAGGCAGGAGACCACCTCCGAGATCTCCGGACGCTGGCGTTCCTGGGGAGGGCCCTTCGGGGTGCCGATATGGACGAAGCCCACCAGGTGGTCGTCTGAGGGAATGCCGAGCGTCGCTTTGATGTTCTCGTTGTAGGCCGGCCAGTTGGTGACCCACTGGGCGCCGTAGCCCAGCGCCGTTGCCGCATGCAGCAAGTTGAAGCAGACATTGCCGCACGACAGCAGCTGCTCGACGGGAGGAACGCCGTCGCGGTCCGGCACGATACGGCTGGAGACGATGACGAGCACCGGAGAGCGTTGAGGACGAATCCACTCGAGGTGCAGGCGGTCCTCCGGGACACCGGGGTTCTGTCTCGTGAACTCCTCGGCGAACGCGTCTCCCAGTTCCTTCTGTGCCTGCCGCGAGAGGACCTGCAGGCGCCACGGCGTGACGCGCCCGTGATCGGGAACCCGCACCGCCACGTCCAGCATGCGTTGAAGCTCCTCTTCGTCCGGGCCCGGTTCGGCCAACCTCGCGGCGAGGACGGAGCGCCGACTTGCCAGCATGTCGAGAGGCGTTCCGTCGATGATGTTGAGCTCTGCTTCGGTCATGGATCGCCTCCTCAGGGCTCGCCAAGTGTCGTGGTCAGGAGCTTCCCGTCACCGGGAAGAGGTCGAGGGGTTTTTCGCCCCTCAGCATACGATAGACCTGCATGGCCTCGATCACGCGCTGGACGTAGTTTCGCGTCTCGCGGAAGGGAATGCTCTCGATCCAGTCGATGGCATCGACGTGCGCGTCGTCGGGGCGGCCCGAACGCCTGATCCAGGCGCCGACGTTTCCCGATCCGCCGTTGTAGGCGGCCAGCGCCAGAACGAGGGAGCCGCGGTAGTTTCCGATCAGCCGCCGCAGGTAGGCGGCGCCCAGCCTGATGTTGTGCCGTGAGTTCCCGAGAAGCAGCTCACGTGACGTCTCGACACCGAGCCGCGCGGCTGTCGCGCGGGCGGTGGCAAGGCGGAGCTGCATCAGGCCATAGGCCGCACTGCCGGAGATGGCGATCCTGTTGAACTCGCTCTCGCGGTTGATGACGGCCAGCACCAGGTTGGGATCGACACGCCCGTTGTCCGGCAGGTCGATGACAGGATACCCGGCTGCCGGCATCACCACGCCCTTGGTCGCCGCGATCTTGGCTACCCTGACGGCGGCGTGAGGCAGATAGAGGTCGAGTGCGGTGGCGGCGATGGCCTCCAGGTCTTCAGACGATTCGGCCGTCCTCGCCATGTGCTGGAGGAAGGTCTCGGCCAGGCTCAACTCCCTCACCTCCGTCAGCCGGCGGACGATGAGGAACAGCCCTTCATCGGCGTCCGCACGTTCGATGACGGGCGGTGCCGGCAGGGAGATCACGGTTCCCTGGCGCATGGCGGCAAGCTGTCCGTAGAAGGTCTGCGGGTGTTCTGCCGCCCGGTCGAACCAGTCGCTCGCCAGCGCCACATCACCGCCTGCTTGAGCGGCCCTGGCGCACCAGTAGGCTCCACGGGCCAGGCTGATCGGCTGGCTCACCTGTTCCTGGAACCAGGAGAAGTGCCGCAGTGCGGTGACGGGGTCATCGAGATGGCGGAGAGCAATCCATCCGGCCAGCCACTCGGCGCGGTGGTGAAAGGCGCCATGGTGGCGTCGATGATCGGCAACGACATCGTAGGCCCCTGCCATGTCGCCCCGGGCCATCAGCTCGCCGGCAATGCGAAGCCGCTGCAGGGCCCACCGGTCCGGTTGGCTGATGTCGTGCGGCAGGCTGAGAACGAGTTCCAGTGCAGCGTCGTGGCGCCCTTTCGCGAGGCGCCAGTCGACGCGCTCGAAGATCAGCGCCTCGTCGTCACGCATGTGCGCCGGGACCCTGGCGATCGCGGCATCGACGCCCCACTCCCGACCCTTGAGACGTATGCGCGCCTCGCCGAGAGCGGCGAGTCCGTCGTCGTCCAGGCGGGCGAGAATGCGCCGCGCTGCGGCGGTCTCACCCTGCCAGATCAACCGGTCGACACGTTCCCGGTGCTGATCGGATGTCAGCCAGGAGCCATGTTTGCGGAGGAAGGACCGTTCACCCGCCGCCCTGAACGTGTGGTGCTGCCAGGCATCGAGGACCGCCGCTCGGGCCTCGCTCTCCCGGCCGGCATCGAGGAGGGCCTCGATGTGGCGCAGGACGCCCCCGTCCGTCAGGGGCGGCCAGCGCGTGAAGTGGGCGATCACGTCGGCGCTCTCGAGATCGTCGGGCATGACGTCTTCGGCGTTGCGGCGCAGCATGTCCTGCAACGGCCACTCGGAACGGGTTTCCATGAAGGCCCGGATGTCGTCGAAGGAGGCCCGCCAGTCGTCCTTCATCCGCATCCAGGCGATGACGTCGACCAGCACCGGATCAGAGGCCCTGGAGGCCCAGATCTCCGCATCGCGCCACTGGTTCTTCTTGGCGTGGTAGAAGGCCGATCGGTAATCGGCGATGTCGTCCTCGCCCAAGGGCCCTGTGTCGGCCTGTGCCGGGACGATCAGAGCAAGAACGATCGCCAGGACGGCAAGACGGCAACGGCGCACGACGGAAAACTCGGCAGACGAAGTGTTCAGACGGTGAACGATTCACCGCAACCGCACATGCCCTTCACGTTCGGATTGTTGAAGACGAAGCGGCTCTCCAGCTGGTCCTCGTGCCAGTCGAGCTCGGTCCCGAGCAGGAACATCGAGGCGGCAGGATCGATGAAGAGCCTCACACCCTTCGATTCGATCTTGTCCTCCTTGCCGGTCTCTTCCTCGGCATAGTCCATCGTGTAGGAAAAGCCGCTGCATCCGGCCATCTTGATTCCGACCTTGAGCCCGACCGCCTTCTCGTTGAGGCGCATCAGCGCCTTGACACGCTCGGCGGCGCGATCGGTCAGGGTCATCAGATCCTTGCCGGGTATTGCGAACATGGCTGCTTCCTCTCCAGTCCTGATCGGGGCTCAGTAGAAGCCCAGTTCGATCCTTGCGTAGTCCGACATCATCGACGGATCCCAGGGAGGATCCCAGACGATGTCGACCGCGACATCCTTGGCGCCCTCCACCTTCGAGACGGCATCGCGTATCCACACGGGGATGTCTTCCGCCACCGGACAACCCGGCGTGGTGAGCGTCATCTCGATGCGCACCGAGCCGTCAGGCTTTGAATCGATAGCATAGACGAGACCCAGATCGTAGATGTTCACCGGAATCTCCGGATCGTAGACCGTGCGAATCGAATCGACGATGTCGCCGATCAGCGGCTCACCCTCGGCCTGGGGAATGCTGTGGGGATCCACCTCCGCTTCCGGCGTCCAGCTCTCGTGGAGGCTGGTGGAGGCCATTCCCTCTGGCTTGTCGGATTGCATGGTCTACTCCGTCGTTGCCGTGGCCTCGCCGTCCATGGCGGCCGTCATGGCGTGCCAGGCGAGGGTCGCGCACTTCACGCGCACTGGAAAGTTGCGCACGCCCGACATGACGACCAGCTTGTCGAGGCCCGCATCGCTTCCGTTGATGTCCTGGCCCGTGACGAGCAGGTGAAAGTTGTCGAAGAGACGGCGCGCATCGGCCTCGCTCAGACCCGGCAGCATCTCCGTCATGATCGAGGCCGAGGCGATGGAAATCGCGCAGCCGCGTCCCTGGAAGGCGGCGTCCTGGATGGTGCCGTCCTCGTCGATCTTGAGATAGACCGACAGGCGATCGCCGCACATCGGGTTGTCGCCCTCCGCCTCGTGGCTGGGATCGTCCACCCGACGGCAGTTCCTCGGGTGCCTGCCGTGATCGAGGATCACTTCCTGGTAGAGTTCGCGCAGGTCGTCCATCACGAAAACAGCGTCCTCGTCTGTTGCAGCGCCGCCACCAGGGCGTCGACCTCGTCGGCGGTGTTGTAGAGGGCGAACGAGGCGCGGACCGTGGCGGCGACATCGAAACGGTCCATCAGGGGCTGGGCGCAGTGGTGTCCGACGCGCACCGCCACGCCCTCGTGATCGACGATGGTGCCGACGTCGTGGGGGTGGATGCCGTCCAGGTTGAAGGAGACGATGGCCGCCCTGGCGGGATGGGTGCCGAACATGGTGAGACCCTCGATGGTCGAGAGACGTTCCACGGCCAGGGCATGCAGCATGGCCTCGTGCTCGGCGATCCTCTCCATGCCGAGAGCGGTGACATAGTCGATGGCGGCCTTCAGTCCGACGGCCTGGGCGATCGCCGGGGTGCCGGCCTCGAAGCGGTGGGGGATGCCCTTGAAGGTCGAGCGTTCCAGGGTGACGCGCGCGATCATCTCGCCGCCGCCCTGCCAGGGCGGCATTGCCTCGAGAAGCTCGGCCTTGCCGTAGAGGACGCCGATGCCCGTCGGCCCGTAGATCTTGTGGCCGGAGAACACCATGAAATCGCAATCGAGCGCCTGGACATCCACCGTGCCGTGGCTGATCGCCTGGCAGCTGTCGAGCATGACCCTGGCGCCGGCGTCGTGGGCCATGCGGATCATCTCGGCGGCGGGCGTGATGACGCCGAGCGCGTTGGACATCTGTGTGAGAGCCACCAGCTTCACCTTACCGTTCAGCAGGCGGCGATAGGCCTCCATGTCGATCTGGCCGTCGTCGAAGATGGGGATCGCTTCGACCACGAGCCCTCTCTCGGCTGCCAGAAGGTGCCACGGCACGATGTTCGCGTGGTGCTCGAGGGTCGAGATCAGGATCCTGTCGCCTTCCTCGAGGTTCGTCCGGCCCCAGGACTGTGCCACCAGGTTGATGCCCTCGGTGCCGCCGCGCACGAATACCACTTCCCGTTCTTCAGCGGCATTGATGAAGCGGCGGACCGCATCCCGCGCCTCCTCGAACCTCTCGGTCGCGGACTGGGAGAGCCAGTGCACGCCGCGATGGACATTCGCGTACTCCTCCTCGTAGAGGCGGCGTTCGGCGTCGATCACCTGGCGCGGCTTCTGGGCGCTGGCGGCGCTGTCGAGATAGACGAGCGGGCGCCCGCGCACCTGGCGCGAGAGTATGGGAAAGTCCGCACGCACCAGCGAGGCGTCGAAGGCGACGTCGTTTGTGGCGAGGGCTGCGGTCATCGTCATGCCCGCTTCCTCCAGGCCATGGCGTGATCGCGCAAGAGCTCCTGCACCACCGGTGATCCGATGGTCTCCAGAGCTCCTTCGATGAAGGCGCCGATGAGGAGATCGCGCGCCTCGTCGAGGGGGATGCCCCGGCTGCGCAGGTAGAAGAGCGCGTCCTGATCGAGCTCGCCGACCGTTGCCCCGTGACCGCAACGGACATCGTCGGCATAGATTTCGAGTTCCGGCTTGGCGTCGACCCCGGCCCTGCCGGACAAGAGCAGGGTCTTGCTGGACTGGTGGCTGTCGGTGCCTCCGGCGTGCTTGCGCACGGTGACCCGCCCCTGGAAGACTCCCTTCGCACTGTCGTCGAGGATGTAGCGGTAGGCCTCGCGGCTGGCGCAGTGCGGCGCCGCATGGTCGATGACGGTGGTGGTGTCGAGCTGTTGGCGATGACGGCCCAGGCAGGCTCCGTCCAGGCGGACCGAAGCGCCGGCCTCGCCGAGTTCGACGGCGATCTGGTTGCGCCCCACTCCGGCTCCCGTGGCCAGCACGAAGCTCTCATAAGACGCATCGCCGGCGACCCTCACTTCCGTGGTCGAGACATTGACGGCGTCGGGCGAATCGTCCTGCACCCGGTAGTGACGCAACCGGGATCCTCGGTCGAGCACGACTTCCTCGACCAGGTTGGCAAGGTAGTCGCCGGTGCCGACGTGACGGACGACGAGGGTGAGCGAAGCCTCGCGTCCCAGCACGATGAGGTTGCGCGGATGCCATGCCAGGCGCTGGGCGCCGGGAGCCCCGGCAAGGGTGACGTGAAGCAGTTCGTCGACCGTGACGCCATCGGCGACCTTCAGGACCAACCCTTCGGCGAGCCAGGCGGTGTTGAGAGCGACGAAATGCTTGCGCGCGAGACTGGCGACGCTGCCCAGATGGGTTCTGACAACGTCGTCATCGTTCTCGATGGCACGGGCAAGGGAGACCAGTTCGACACCGTCAGGCAAGGGGCGATCGCCCCTCGTCCAGCGGCCGTTGACGAGAACCGCGGACGCGCCATCGTCGATCTCCACCGGGCCAGCTGGCGCCATGGGATGGTCCCAGGTCGAACCGGAAAGCGCCCTCAAGTCGGTGTACTTCCAGTCCTCGACCTTGCGCGTGGGCAGGCCCAGGCCGGTGAATCTCCGGGCGCCGGCCTGGCGCAGGGAATCGATCCACGTGTTGCCGGCGCCGGGAAGGCTCGCCGCATCCCCGGCATGGAGCAGGCCTGTCGGTTCGCCGGTCATGGTCAGGCCGCCGTCACCAGGTCGCCGTATCCGCTCTCCTCGAGTTTGAGGGCGAGCGAGGGATCTCCGCTCCTGACGATCCGGCCTCCGGCAAGGACGTGCACGCGATCAGGGATGATGTGATTCAGGAGGCGCTGGTAGTGGGTGATGACCAGCGTGGCGCGATCGGGCGAGCGCATGGCGTTGACGCCGTCGGCCACCACCTTGAGGGCATCGATGTCGAGACCGGAATCGGTCTCATCGAGGATGGTGAGCTCCGGTTCCAGCAACGCCATCTGGAGAATCTCCATGCGCTTCTTCTCGCCGCCGGAGAATCCGGCGTTGAGCGGCCGGCGCACCATGGAGTTGTCGATCCTGAGATCCTCCAGCCGGGCGTCCATGATCTTCTTGAACTCGAAGGCGTCGAGTGGGCTCTCTCCCTTTGCCTTGCGCACGGAGTTCATGGCGTGCTTGAGAAAGCTGACGGTTGGCACGCCCGGAATCTCCACCGGATACTGGAAGGCGAGGAAGAGCCCCGACTGGGCCCTCTCCTCGGGCTCCATCTCCAGGAGATCCTCTCCCTTGTAGAGAACCTGGCCCTCGGTCACCTCGTAGCCGTCACGGCCGGCGAGGACGTGGGAGAGCGTCGACTTGCCCGACCCGTTGGGACCCATGATGGCATGGACCTCGCCTGAGTCGACGGAGAGGTTGATTCCCTTGAGGATCTCCTTGCCGTCCACGGCAACACGGAGGTCCTTGATGGAAAGCAGGGTCATGGCGGCATTCTTCTCCATCGTCATCCCACGCTGCCTTCGAGGCTGATGCCGACGAGCTTCTGGGCTTCCACGGCGAACTCCATCGGCAGCTCCTGGAGCACCTCGCGGCAGAAGCCGTTGATGATGAGGGTGAGCGCTTCCTCTTCAGGGATGCCGCGCTGGCGGCAGTAGAAGATCTGATCTTCCGACACCTTCGATGTCGTGGCCTCGTGCTCGACCTGGGCGCTCTGGTTGCGCGCCTCGATATAGGGAACGGTGTGGGCCGCGCACTCGTCTCCGATCAGCAGCGAATCGCACTGGGTGTAGTTCCTGGCGCCGTGAGCCATGGGGTTGACGCGGATGCGGCCGCGGTAGGTGCTCTGCGAATGGCCGGCGGAGACACCCTTGGCGATCACCCGGCTCCGGGTGTTCTTGCCGACATGGAGCATCTTCGTTCCGGTATCGGCCTGCTGGCGATTGTTGGTGATGGCGACGGAGTAGAACTCGCCGACGCTGTCATCGCCCTTGAGGACGCAGCTGGGATACTTCCAGGTGATGGCGGATCCGGTTTCCACCTGGGTCCACGAAATCCTGGCGCGCTTCTCGCACAGCCCCCGCTTGGTGACGAAGTTGTAGATGCCGCCCTGGCCCTCCGCGTCGCCGGGATACCAGTTCTGGACGGTCGAGTACTTGATCTCGGCGTCGTCAAGCGCCACCAGCTCGACCACGGCGGCGTGGAGCTGGTTCTCGTCCCTCTGCGGTGCCGTGCAGCCTTCCAGGTAGCTGACGTAGCTCCCCTTGTCGGCGATTACCAGGGTGCGCTCGAACTGGCCCGTCTGGGAGGCGTTGATGCGAAAATAGGTGGAGAGCTCCATCGGGCAGCGGGTACCCGGCGGGATGTAGCAGAACGACCCGTCAGTGAAGACCGCCGAATTGAGCGTGGCAAAGAAGTTGTCGGTGACGGGCACCACGGAACCCAGGTACTTGCGGACGAGGTCCGGGTGCTCTTTGACGGCATCCGAGATCGAACAGAAAAGGATGCCGTCCTTCTCCAGGCGCTCGCGGAAGGTCGTCGCCACCGAGACGCTGTCGAAGACGGCATCGACGGCAACGTTCCGCACCCCTGAGAGGACCTCCTGTTCCTTGAGCGGGATGCCAAGCTTGGCATAGGTCTCGAGGAGTTCGGGGTCGACCTCATCCAGACTCTGCGGCCCGTCGGCGGCGGACTTCGGCGCTGCATAGTAGGAACTCGCCTGGTAGTCGATCGGCGCATAACCGACCTTGGCCCACACCGGCTCCTTCATGGTGAGCCAGTGGCGAAAGGCCTCGAGACGCCACGCGAGAAGCCAGTCGGGCTCCTCCTTCTTGGCCGAGATGAAGCGGATGGTGTCCTCCGAGAGTCCCTCGGGCGCACGTTCGGTCTCGATCTCGGTGACGAAGCCGTGCTTGTAGGCGCCGGTGGCCTCGTGGACGGTATCGATGGTTTCCTGGACGATGGCCATGGGTCAGGCCTCCAGCTGCCGGAGCCCCGCGAGGGGGATCACAGGTGCGGTCATGGCGGCAAGGGAGACGCCCTCGAAGGCGTCGCGCAGGGCGGTGTTGATCTGGTTCCAGCCGCCGCGCATGGGGCAGAGCGATTCGACGTCGCAGTGACCGGGGTGGTCGTCGACGCACAGGGTGAGCGCGATCGGACCCTCGACGGCCTCGACGACGCGTGCCAGCGAGATCTCTTCCGGGCTCGAGGTCAGGGCATATCCGCCATGGGCGCCACGCCGGCTCTTCAGGAGGCCGGCACGGGCGAAGAGCTTGAGGAGCTTGCCGGCCGTGGCTTCCGGCAGACCGGTGGCCGTGGCCACCTGGTGCGCGGAACGCGTTTCACTTCCCTGCCACGCCATGTAGGTCATGACGACGACACCGTAGTCGGTCATGCGAGACAATCGGATCATGAAGACCTACCAATCAGGACCAGTCTGGTACTGTATGGTTTGCGATGCCGCCGATGTCAAGGCCCTGCCGTATCTCACCTTGACTCTTGGGCCCGGTAGGCACTCTCTCAGTCGAGAGTTGGCCACCCTACTGACACGCCTCGGCATTCACCCGTAGGTATTCATCGAGGAAGCGGTCCATGCCCTCGGACACGTTGGACAGAATGAAGCTTCCATTCCCACCGTGTGTTCCAGTCCAGCTAGCGGCCCAAGTTGCAGCGTCCCCTGTGGCGCCGGAAATGGGATCGTTTACCCGTTTGTAGAGGGCGAGATCCAAACCATATGCTCTGCCAATTACGCTCACACCTACAAAAAGATACGGCGTCCATGAGTCGGGGTCATAGAGGCGCGCCGCCCGAAGCCTGCTGCGCACGGCCGTTTCGAGTGACTCCTCTGTCAGGCCGATATCGTCTGCATCCTGAGACAGCGGCGTGACGTACAAGGATATGGGTTGGCAGTCATTCCATAACTCGAAGCGGTCGTAGTAGCTCACTTCCTCGGCTGATGTGGCTGCAGCCACCGACACGACCAGAGAAATGACGGCAATAGCGCGGCGTATGTTATCTCTCCCGATCCGAAGCTATGTCCGCCATCCAGTATGTAGGAGGAGACGCCCAGAGATTGACGCCGGTGACAGATCCGAAGTCAAGTTTGTAGGTCGCAATTGGACAGATGAGGACGATCCGTACAAATCGTCAGATCTGGCGTCCCGGCCCTAATCTTGGAACCACCTATTGGCTCCGCAAGTCGAAGTGAGAAACTGCCCAAGGCCCGCGCATTCCAAACCACATCCGGTTTCAGCCGACAGGTGCCCCTTTCGACCGCATCCATGAACCGGCGAGCCGGCCTATGTTCTCAGTGTCAGTCGAGGTGTCGGGAGTGGCTTGCCTCGAGACTCTCGCGGGCGGCGTCCAGAGCGCTGACATGCTCAGGTCCAAGGCCACAGCAACCTCCAAAGAGCGTCACGCCCTGACCCGCCCAGGTCCGGGCCCGCGCGACGAGGGCATCGGGCGCGATCACGTCGACGAAGTGCCAGTTCGGCATTTCGAAATAGCCCGCTTCGGGATAGACGCCGAGCGGCCCGTTCCAGTGCTCCTTCACGACATCGATGGCGTCGCCCGTCACGTCGACATCGCTGTGCATCACGCACACCAGGTCCGGCTCCAGCGGCACTGTCGCCGCCAGGATGTCGACAAAGCGGTTGTCGGGATAATCGAACGCAACCAGATCGCCGCTGTCTTTCTCCCGTGTGCATGTGAGGCCCAGCCAGACCGGCAGGCCCGTTTCCTTGGCGCAGCGTAAGGCAACGGGTGCGCGGACCGTGTCCTGCATCATCTCGAGAGCGATCACGTCGCAGCCGCCGTCGGCAAGCGCTCGTGCCATGCGGCCCAGGCTGTCGGCAATCTCGTCATCGGAATGACGGTTGCCGGGATCTGCGAGATCTCCGCCGGCCGCCATCGTCGAGATCGATCCCGCAATGGTCACATCTCGGCCGACCCGGTCGCGCGCACGCCTGGCGAGATCCACGGACCCGCGGATGATCGCCTCGGCGTCATCGCCATGGCCCATCGCCTGGAGCATGTGGGGTGAGGCGCCGAACGTGTTGGTGATGACGACCTCCGCGCCTGCGCGGATGAACTCTGCATGCACGTCGATCACGGCGTCCGGGTACTCGATCAACGCCGCGCCCGCCCATGTCTGGGCGTGCATGGGCACCCCATGACGCTCGAGCTCGGTCCCCATCCCCCCGTCGATGACGATGATGTCGCCCGCAGCAATCCTGTCGTTCAGCCTGGTCATGATGCGCTTTCGTGCCTTCCGTTCCGCAGACTATCACGCCAAGCGCACTCCGCGAGGGTTCGCAACCGCCGCTCAAGGGTTCCACCAGCGAGCATCGCCGCATTCGAGAGGCGCGGTCCGAGGGATCACGCTCACCACCTGCACATCCCTCGCTCCAGCGTCACTCGTCGGGACCGTCCCACAGGAGGAGACGCTGGCCCCGTCCCTCCTTCAGGGCCCGCGCGTGAATCCGGTGCCCGAGGACGACATCGCTGATGGCGAAGCCGCGATGTTAGAAGGTGATCCCCTCGCTCTCGTTCATGCGCCCGGGCTTCCTGCCGCAACAGACCTCGCCGATCTCGACGTGGACGTCACTGCGGGCGAGCACGCCGTTGCGAATCAGGGAGCGGAAGGTGCCGCCTTTTGTGCACTGCTCCTGATCGTCGACTACAAACTTGTCACGGGCGGTGGCGCTATGGGGGTCCGGTTCTGCCAGACACGTGATCTTCCTAATCAGGCGAGGTGACGGGAGCGGCTTGCCTCGAGACTCTCGCGGGCGGCGTCCAGAGCGCGAATGTGTTCAGGTCCAAGGCCACAGCACCCTCCGAAGAGGGTCACGCCCTGACTTGCCCAGGTTTGGGCCCGGGCGACAAGGGCATCAGGCGCGATCACGTCGACGAAATGCCAGTGCGGCATTTCGAAATAGCCCGATTCAGGATAGACGCCGAGCGGCCCGTTCCAGTGCTCCTTCACGACATCGATGGCATCACCCGTCACGTCGACATCGCTGTGCATCACGCACACCAGATCCGGTTCGAGGGGCAGCGTCGACGCCAGGGTGTCGGCAAACCGGTGTTCCGGAACATCGAATGCGACCAGATCGCCGCTGTCTTTCTCCCTCGTGCACGTAAGACCCAGCCAGAACGGTAGGCCCGTTTCCCTGGCGGACTGCATGGCGACGGGGGCGCAGCGCGTGTCCCGCATCATCTCGAGAGCAATGAGGTCGCAGCCGCCGTCGGCAAGCGCCCGTGCCATGCGGCCCAGGCTGTCCGCAATTTCGTCGTCGGAATGGCGGTCGCCGGGACGGGAGAGATCTCCGCCCGCCGCCATTGTCGAGATCGATCCCGCAATGGCCACGTCGCGGCTGACCCGATCGCGCGCACGCTTGGCGAGATCGACCGAACCGCGGATGATCTCCTCGGCGCGCTCGCCATAACCCATCGCCTGGAGCATGTGAGGCGAAGCGCCGAACGTGTTGGTGATGATGACCTCCGCGCCTGCGCGAATGAAATCTGCATGGACATCGACCACGGCGTCGGGGTGTTCGACCAGCGCCGCGCCCGCCCATGTCTCGGCGTGCATGGGCACACCGCGACGCTCGAGCTCGGTCCCCATCCCGCCGTCGATGACGACAATGTCGCCCGCAGCAACCCTGTCATTCAGGTTGGTCATGATCCGCGTGTCTGCCTGCCGTTCGGCAGACTACCACGCCACGCGCCTTCCGCGAGGGTGCGCACCTGCCGCTCAAGGGTCATCGTCAAGACGGTCCGCGGAGCACGCCGACAACCTGCACCTATCTCGCTCCAGCGTCACTACTCGTCGGGACCATCCCACAGGAGGAGACGCTGGCCCCGTCCCTCCTTCAGGGCCCTCGCGTGAATCCAGTGTCCGAGGACGACATCGCTGATGGCAAATCCGCGATGCCAGAAGGTGATTCGCTCGCTCTCGTCGGTGCGCCCGGGCTTCTTGCCGCAACAGATCTCGCCGATCTCGGCGTGGACTTCGTTGCGGGCGAGCACACCGTCGCGAATCAGGGAATGGAAGGTGCCACCCTTCGTGCACTGCTCCCAGTCGTCGACCACGAACTTGTCGCAGGCCGTGGCGCTGGCAGGGTCGACCGCCATGACCCAGCCGTAAGCGACCAACAATGATCCGGGCTTCAGCACGGCGTCGCGCACGAGGATCTCGGGCCGTTCCAGGCGCGTGGCCTCGACCACGATGTCGGCGCCATCGGCCGCGGTGTGGGCGCTGGCGACGGGAAGGGCCCGCAGCGAAAGCTCGTCCTCGACCCTGCGGGCGAGCGCTTCGCGGGTTTCGGTGCGGGCGCTCGCAATGCGCACCTCTGCAAGGGGACGCCGCGCCGCAATGGCCGCAATGTTGGAGAACGCCGTGCCGCGTGCGCCCAGGTGAGCGAGAATCATCGCATCCTTGCGTGCGAGGTGGTCCACGCCGATTCCGGTCACCGCGCCGGTCCGCAGCCACGTCGTCGCGGTGGCATCGAGCAGGCACAGCGGGACGCCGGTCCTGGGCTCGTAAAGCGTCAGGAGCGCCACCTCCGAGGGGAGGCCGTGTCTCCAGTTGTCGACGTAGTCGCCCACCACCTTCACTCCGGCGCGGTCGATGTGACCGGCGTAGCCGGGCAGCACGTTGAAGTGACCGTTGTAACTCTCGTCGAGATGGATGTGCGCCTTGGGCGGCAGCACGACATCGCCGCGACCGTGAGCCACTAGACCCTGTTCCACGATCTCCATGGCAACCGAAGCGTCCGGCAGGAGATGTTCGACCTCGTGACGATTGAGGTAGAGAAACTCGACACGTGCCATGCGTGCGTCCTCCTTGAGGCCTCAACAGGACCGGCAGGCGCCCCTCGACACACACGACGGGAGCACTGGTATGGTTGTGTCCGTCCTGAGAGGAAAGACAAGGATGACCGGAACCTTGCGCATTCTCGTTCACTCCGAGCGGCCCGGGATGGTGGCGCGCGCGGTTGCCGAACGCTACCCCGACGTTGTCATCACGACGTGCAACAGCTTCGATGCCCTGCCGGACGCCGCGCGCGGCGACCACCACGTTGTCTATAGCGAACGATTCGAGCGGCGACCCTATCCGCGCGAGGCCCTGCTGGCGCAACCCTCGCTGCGCTTCATCCATGTCTCGGGCGCCGGCATCAACCATCTGACGCCCTGGGATCCCGGGAAGGTGCACGTATGCAACTCCGGCGGCGTGCAGAACGAGGCGATGGCGCAGTTCGCCATCGCTCGCCTGATTGCGATCAGCTGCCGTTTCTTCCGCTACCACGACCAGCAAAAGGCACATCTCTGGCAACCCCACGACGTCATCCGCTCGACCGGCGGTACGCTGACCGTCGTCGGCCTGGGCAGGATCGGCCGGGCCTGCGCCCGGGTTGGCCGTGCCCTCGGCATGACCGTCTACGGCGTACGGGCGCGACCGCAGCCCCTCGAAGGGGTCGAGGAGGTCGTGGGGCCGGACCGGCTCAACGATGTCCTGGCGCTCTCCGACTATGTCATCGTCGTCACACCGCTGACCGATGCAACGCGCGGACTGATCAGCGCCTCTGCGCTCGCTGCCGCCAAGCCGGGCGTGATCCTCCACAACATGTCGAGGGGCGAGGTCATCGACGAGAAGGCACTGATCGAGGCGCTGCGGTCCGGTCACGTGGCCGCCGCCTCTCTCGATGTCTTTTCCCAGGAGCCCCTGCCTCACGACAGCCCGTTGTGGGACATGGAGAACCTCCACATCACGCCTCACGTGGGCGGCATGCTGACCTGGCAGGACTACGACCGGCTGAATACCGAGGTATTTCTCGACAATCTCGATCGCTTCGTGCGGGGCGAGCCGCTCGCCAATCTCGTCGATCCTGCAAGGGGGTACTGACCCGTGACCGTCCCCGATGTCTCCAGCATCGTCTATCCGGAGTGCGAGGTGCGCCGCACCTTTCGTCTCAGGGTGTCCCCAAGCCACGAGCTCCATGTCGAGGAAAGCGGCAATCCCGACGGCGTGCCGATCGTTCTCCTCCACGGTGGACCGGGCGGCCGGATCTCGCCGCGTCATCGTCAACTCGTCGATCCCGAGCGCTACCGCGTGGTCGCCTTCGACCAGCGTGGCGCCGGCCGCAGCACGCCGAGCGCGCTCGTTGACGACAACACGACCTGGGACCTCGTGGCTGACATCGAGAGAATTCGCGAGCATCTTGGCATCCGTCGCTGGCACGTCGCCGGCGGCTCGTGGGGATCGACTCTCGCACTCGTCTATGCCCAGTCACATCCCGAAAGCGTCAGCGCCATCTGTGTCTGGAGCGTCTGGCTGGCCGACCGAGCGACGCAGCGCTGGCTCTTCGAGTTCGGCGCCAACATGGTCTACCCCGAAGCCTGGGATCGCTTCGTGGCCCACTTTCCGCCCGGCGACATCGAGGACCTCGAAGCCGCAACCTACCGCCGTATACGCGGCAACGACCCTGAGGACGCAAACCGCATCGCCCGCGCCCTCGGAGCCTGGGAGACCGCCTCGGTCTACTTTCATCCTCGCGAGGCCAGCCTCACCGAAGGCGACGACGACGGGGGCGCAAGCTACGGCCGGATCATGGCGCACTACTTCGAGAACGGCTGCTTTCTTGACGGCGAGGACCACATCGTGTCGCGCTGCGACCGCCTCGCCGACATCCCCGCAATGATCGTCCACGGCCGCTTCGACATGTGTACGCCGCTTCGCGAGGCCTGGCGTCTCTCGAAGGCCTGGCCGCGCGCCGACCTCAACATCGTCGAACACGGCGGGCACATGCCTGACGAGCCCGCGATGGCCACCGCCATCGTTGCCGCTCTCGACGAACTCGCTGGCATCGATACTGCGTGATCGCCCCGCCCGGGAGATGCCTTGTCAGGAGGCACCCGTGACAAGGCGCGCGACTGCATCCTGCGGTTCGTCGACCACCTCCACGCAGTCTTTCAGACTTCGGTGAGAAAAGCCGTGGTCATCCATGTGTTCCAGCAGGGCCAGAAAGGGTGACCAGTACGCCGAATCGACGAGAATCACCGGCTTCGTGTGAAGGTCCAGGGTGATCCAGCTCAGGACCTCGACGGTCTCCTCAAGGGTGCCGATACCCCCTGGAAGAGAGACGAAGGCGTCCGCATTGTCGTACATGGCCATGCGTCTTTCGTGCATGTCCCGTGTCTCGATCAGCTTGGCAACGTCGGGGTGAAAGCGTTCCCGTTCGGCCAGAAACGACGGAATGACCCCTGTCACATGACCTCCCGCAGCGATGGCCGAATCGGCGACTGCTCCCATGATGCCCACTCCGCCGCCGCCGTAGACGATCTGAAGTCCGGCCTCGGCCAGCAACCGCCCGAGGTCGACACCAAGTTCCAGGTACCGCGAATCACGTCCCTCAAGGGACCCACAGAACACGCACACGCGACGCACCACCATCTTCACGACAACCCCTTTCAGCGAGGCCGCACACTACACCGGATTCAGGCGATGACACATGCCACGGACGTGCCTCATTTCATTCCCCCGTTCACGTCGAGACCAGCCGAGACGGCAGTCGACAGATTTCGCTCGCGCGCCCGGATATGATGGATCGACCTGAGGGAGGCACGACGATGTCCGGGACGACTACCCTGATCAGGGGCGGCTGGATAGTCGCTTTCGATGGTGACCGACACCGCATTCTCACCGATGGCGTGGTTGTCTATCGCGACGACAGCATCGTTCACGTCGGGCGATCCTGGCAGGAGCCCGTGGACGTGACGGTTGACGCCCGACGCCACTTGGTGATGCCGGGGTTGATCAATGCCCATGCCCATGTCGGCGCCCATACCGGAGACCGCATGATCCTTGACGGCGGGCGGGCCGACCTCTTCCGGTCCGGTTTCATGAACTATTGCACCACCAAGGGGATCAACGGTCCGACGATCCACGACTTCGAGAACGTGGATGCGGCCATCCGCTACAGCCTTGCCTGCCTGCTGCGCTTCGGTTCCACGACGGTGGTCGACATGGGGAGCGAACTCGGCGGCGAACCGGGGTCCATGGCGACACATGCCGGGGAACTCGGAATCCGCCTCTACACGGCACCGGGGATGCGCTCGGCCCATCACTACTACGACCAGAGCGGACGCCATCAGATCCACTGGCATGACGATGACGGACTGGCCACGCTGGAAGACGCCCTTGCCTTTGTCGAGACGTGGGACGGCGCCTTCGACGGCAGGGTGCGCGCCATTCTGGTGCCCCTCGAGTATCACCTGTCTTCCGCCGAACTGCTGCTCCGCACCAAGGAGGCGGCGGCGCGTCACGGCATCGGCATCACCATGCATGTCGCCGAGTCAGTGCTGGAGTTCCAGGATTCCGTGCGCCACACCGGTCGCACGCCGTTCGCCATGCTGCACGATCTCGGTTTTCTCGGGCCCGAGGTGATCTTGGGTCACGGACTCTACACGTCCGGCCACTCGCAGATCGCCTTCACGCGCGGAGACGACCTCACCCTCATCGCCTCAAGCGGAGCGAGCGTAGCCCATTCGCCCACCGTCTTCGCCCGCCGGGGCGTCCATCTCGAATCCTTCCAGCGGTATCTTGATGCAGGGATCAACCTTGCCATCGGCACCGATTCCTATCCCCAGGACATGCTGGGGGAACTGAAGACCGTGGCGCTGACGGCCAAGATCGCCGACCGCGATTTCGAAGTGGCCGCCACCAGGGACATCTTCAATGCCGCCACCCTGGGAGGCGCCAGAGCCCTGGGACGCGACGATCTTGGACGTCTTGCCCCGGGGGCCAAGGCGGACATCCTGATCGTCGACTTCCAGCGTCTGCGCATAGGCCCGTTCCTCGATCCGCTGAAGGCCCTCATCCAGTGCTGCGACGGCGAGGTGATCGACACCGTCATCGTCGATGGCCGCACCCTGGTGAAGGGCGGCCGGTTGCTGGCATGGGACGACGGCGAACTTCTCGACGGCGTGCGCCAATCCAGCGCGGCGGCATGGGAATGTTTCGCCGACTACTGGCCCGACAACGAACCCATCGAAGCCGTTTTCCCCGCAGCCTTCGAACCTTGGAAGGAGTGAACTAGGAGATACCGTTCTGCCAGTCGTCAGGCGCAAGCCGAGCACTGCTGAATTCCGCGGCGTCCGGTCGGTGGGGTAGCCCCTTCAGGTGACTCCAGTCTATGTTGAGACGGCCTTCCGGAGGTGTTCCGGACGAGGTGCTCACCAGCGCCTCGCTGTCGCGGCGATAGAGGCCCTCATGACGACACTGGTTCAGGATGAGTTCCCATGCGGACGGTGAATTTGCGAGAGGCGAGGGCCGCGCTGTCAGTCTTGGTGGAAGGAGCCACCAAAGGCGAGACGGTCGTCATCGCCAACCGCGGACAGCCCCGGGCCGTGCTTGTTGGCCTCGACGAATGGACCCGCCTTAGCCAGGTCCCGTCGTTCGGCCGCCTTCTCGCCGCTTCGGAACTCGAAGAAGGTGATCTTCTGCCACGCGACACGAGCCCGGTGCGCGACTCCGCTCTGTAGATGTCTTCATGTATCTGATGGACACACGCGTCGTCGTTCGGATTGGAGGGGCACACAAGGCCGCTGCGCCCCATTTCCATGACTACTCACTCCATTCCTATCGTCCCTTCGACGGGGAGGGGACTCGCAGCCGCCCCCGTTCTCCCGGATGTGCCGCTCCGTCCTTTGCACGCCACATGAATGCAATTTCGAGCCCGATTCCAAGCGCCCGTGCCGTTACAGTTAGCGCTGCGCAGGCTTCGTTGGCGGACAGCCCCTGAACCGAAATGTCAATCTCAGGCAAGTAGGAGTAGCCCTCGTCTGTTTTTTTGCCGCAGACCATGTTGGCGGGGCACAGCCTCCGCAGTCCGTTCAGGTCCGCCACCTGACCCATCGACAGGACCAGCACGCGGTGGAGCAGCCGGTTCCAGTTTGGCCCCTTGACGTCCGCTGCCGCGATCCGTGCGGTAAGCACTTTCGTATGCGTCACATCCGGCAGTCTGTCAGGATCAACTTCGTGCTCGTCCACACGACCAACCTCGTCCGGCTGCTTCCATGCGCCCGTCTCCAAGGCGTCCAACGCCCGGTTAACGACCGCGTCTACTGTATCTATCAGCGGTTGCGCGTGGTGCTGGAGGCGCTCGAAGGTCGCCTGTTCAATTGTAATTTCTGGCATTCCGCTCTCCGTGTATATGAGAATATGCTTCCATATACCTCATATTTCCGTTTTGTCAACCCGGAGAATCAAAATACGACCATATGGCGGCAGACTCTGCAGCTCCACCGGGATCATGTCCCACCGTGCCGGCCCGAACGTCCCGGCGCTAAACGCCGGATACTGCGATGGACGCGAGGCCCTTACACCGCTCGGTAGGACGCGATCCCTGACTCCAGCTGAATTCGGGCTATCTCTCACGATTCTCGTCCGGACGTGCGCCACTTCGTGCCGCTCAGAATTCTTGCGGTCAACCCGTTCGAGTCACGGCGAACTGTTTCCGTCGGCGTGGTTGGCAGCGCACCGCTGCATGCTGCTCGCTGTTCCGCCACTGGATCCTCCCATGAATTGACCTCAGGGGACGATCAGAACGGCCTTGCGGTCGCGACGCCATGGCGTTCGCGCAGGCCCGGGCGGTGTGGACCTTGAGGTCTGTCGGATGCAGTCTTGCGCCATGAGGATTGACAATCTCCAGTATGCCAACTGGTCCGAGAGGATCTTTCGGCAGATGAACGAGGGCGGGGTGCATGCGGTGCATGTCACCGTCGCCTACCACGAGACATTTCGCGAAACGGTGTTGAACATCGAGCGGTGGAACCGGTGGTTCGGGCAGTATCCGGATCTCATCTTTCACGGGCTGTGGGCCGACGATGTGAAACGGGCGGCCGAGACCGGGCGGACCGCCATCTTCTTCGGGTTCCAGAACTGCAGCCCCATGGAAGACGACATCGGTCTCATCGAGATCCTCCACACTCTGGGCGGCCGTTTCATGCAGCTCTCCTACAACAACCAGTCCCTGCTGGCGGCGGGATTCCAGGAGCATCACGATTCAGGGGTGACGAGGATGGGCCGCGAGGTGATCCGGGAGATGAACCGGGTCGGGCTCGTCATCGACATGAGCCACTCGGGCGAGCGCTCCACCATCGAGGCGGCGGAGCTGTCCGAGCGGCCGATCGCCATCACCCACGCCAATCCGATGACTTGGTGGCCGGTGCCGCGCAACAAGTCGGACGATGCCATCCGAGCGGTGACGTCGAATGGCGGCATGATCGGCTTTTCCCTCTATCCGCCGCATCTCAAGGACGGCTCGAAGTGCAGTCTCGAGAGCTTCTGCCGGATGGTTGCCGAAACCGGCGAGCGGTTCGGCATGGACCGCATCGGCATCGGTTCTGATCTCGTGCAGGATCAGCCCGACAGCGTCATCGCCTGGATGCGAACCGGACGCTGGACGAGGGACGATGGCGGTAACGCCGCCGTTCCACCCTTTCCCTCCTGGTTCACCAGCAATCTCTGTTTCGGCGCGATCGAGGAGGGCCTCGGCGCCGTCGGCATGACGGCAGATGAGATCGCAGGCGTCATGGGAGGGAACTGGTACCGCTTCTACGAGGAGAGCTTCTCGCCGCATCCCGCCTGACTGCCGAGTGACGGACGGCCCGCCGCCACGGCGGCAAGGCGGCTTTCGATGAAGAGCGAGCTGCCGTCCTTGCAGGCGACAATCTCGTCCTTGCGCTCCAGGCGCACGGTAATGTCATCGGCACCGATCCTGAGGGCCGCCTGATGCGCCAGGCGTTCGAGGACGCCGCTGGCATGGAGCGCCGCCTCCTCGAGGTCCTCGAAGTCCGTCACCTCGTCTGGAAGATGGCAGCGAATGACACCGCTCCGGGGCGAGGTCAGCAGTCCGTCGGCCCTTTGCACCACACCCCCGGCGACGGCTCCCACGGCGTTGCAGACGTCGGCATGGGGCGGCACCACGACTTCGGCGTGAAGGCGGCCGGCGAGGCGCGGATAGTAGGTCGCGGCAGGGGCGCCGACCCCCACCACGGGATGGTGCAGGCGCACATCGAGCGCGAAGTGCGTGCCTTCGAGGCCGTCCGTTGCCGCCTGGAGCAGGGCAAGGGCGGAACGCCCGGAAGGCAATGGAAGACCGTGTTCTTCCTGCATCGCCGCTTCAAGGAGTGCGTGGGCGCTGGCCGAGAGCGTCGCCTCCAGGACGTGATGCGCGAAGGCTTGTGGATCATCCGGCGCGACATGACCGGTCATGGCCCACCACCTCAGCCACAGGCGCGCCGCGAGTTCCCCCGCCTCGCTCTCCCAGGCGTCGTGAATGCCGAGAACATGGGCAGCGTCGCTCGGCGTGAATCTGGACGTGATGACGAGCCCTCGTTCCACGAGTGCCTCCAGCGACAGCTTGGGTGAGCGGTCGCGGTAGAGTTCCTCCATGGCGACGGGACCGTCGGCGAGAGCCTCCCACAGGTGACGTTGGGGCCGCGAGAGACCGGATGGCTCACGGGCGGGCTGGCGCAGGCGAAGCGCAAAGACGCCGTCCCATTCCAGCGGCCAGGCGCGCTTCACCTGCCTCGCGAGGGTGTCGATGACGCCGGGGTGACGGTGGGCGAGGAGCGCCAGCGGCACGGCCCGGCGCGGACCGATGGTGAGCCGCCCCTTCTCGTCGAGGCGAATCTCGCTGTCGCCGCCCAGACCGCTGGTGTAGGCGGCCACCGCGCGCACCATGGTGTGGTAACCGCCAACCCGCGCACCCCTGGTGTCGAGTTTGGGCTGCCCGTTCTCGACCAGGGCGATGTCGGTGGTAGTCCCGCCCATGTCCGAGATGAAGGCGTTGTCGTGACCGGAAAGATGCTGGGCGCCGATGACGCTCGCCGCGGGGCCGGAGAGGATGGTCTCCACCGGAGTCTCCAGCGCGGTGGCGGCATCGATCAGGGATCCGTCACCCTTGACGGCCATGACCGGGGCCTCGATCCCGCGGTCGCTCATCAGCGTCGTAACCGTGACGATGAGTTCCTGGATCATGGGGATGAGCCGGGCATTGAGGAGCGCCGTCAAGGCGCGGCGCGGCGCATCGAGTTCGGAACTCAGGCTGTGGCCGCAGGAGACCGGAAGGCCGGTCGACCGGCGCAGCATGTCGCGCACGGCGATCTCGTGCGCCGGATTGCGAACCGAGAACATCGAGGAGACGGCGAAGGCCGAGACGGTGCCGGCCACCTTGAGGGCCTCTGATTCAACGTGATCAAGATCGAGATGAGCGGTTTCTTCGCCGAGAGCGTCGTGGCCTCCGCGGACCCGGATCAGGGGACCTCCGGCCAGGGCGCTCATGACATCCTTCCTGATCCCGTCATCAGGTGCATGGCCGACGAGGATGAGCGCCGACGGACTGCCCCGGCCCTCGACGATGGCGTTGGTGGCGAGCGTGGTCGAGACCGACACGAGGGCAATCGTGCCGGCATGATCGCCGAGCACCGCATCGACGGCGCCGGCGATGCCGATCGTCAGGTCGTGCCGCGTCGTCAGCGCCTTTGCCGTCCCGAGCGGCCCCCGGGTGGTGTCAAGCAACACGGCATCGGTGTAGGTTCCGCCGGTATCGATACCCAGCATCAGCGCCAAGGCGTGGTCTCCCGGATAGTGCGCAGGCTGAACTATGGTCAAAACACCGGCCGGAAGCGAGAGGCCCCGGTCACCTTGAAGTGGAGGGATCAGATGGGCATGACGCACAAGGAAAGGACGCTGAAGTTTCTGCGGCCGGAAGCCGAGACGATCTTCTCCCTCGACGAGTACCGCCGACGGCTGGACCGGGTGCGTGAGGCCATGGCCGCCAGCCACATCGACACCCTCTATCTCGCGTCACCGGAATCCGTCTGCTACCTCTCCGGCTATCGTGCCGAGTGGTACCAGGCCCAGGGACCGACAGCCTGGCTGCCTGTCACCGGGATCGCCGTTCACGTCAATGCTGACGACTTCATTCACATCGAGGTGCAGAACGAAGAGATCCTGGCGGGGTTCACGACGGTCAGCCGGGATCTGCGCATCTTTGGCGGCGATGCCCAGCCTTCAGAGGATGTGATCGGCTTCATCGTCGAGGCCCTCGACGGCGAGGGCTGGCTCAAGGGAAGGGTCGGCCTGGAGATGCACAGCTACCGGCCGAACCGCGCTGCAAGCGAGCGCCTGCAAGCAGGCTTCGAGGCACGCGGTGCGACGGTGGTCGACGGCAGCGACATCGTGAACGGCGTGCGCCGGATCAAGTCGCCCGCCGAACTCGCCTTCATCCGCACCGCCGCCAGGATCGGCGATATCGGCATGCAGACGGCCATCGACACCATTCGCCCCGGTGTCACGGAACTGGAGGTCTGGGGTGAGATGGTGCGCGCCATGGCCCGCGCCGGGGGCGAACCCTCGTCGATCACCATGCCGGTGTCCTCGGGCGCGCGCAGCGCCACCATGCATGCCCTGGCCACGCGGCGGCAGATCATGCCGGGCGATGTCGTCAACGTCGACATCTGTGGGGTCTGGCACCGCTACCACTCGAACATCGCGCGTACCGTGTGTGTCGGTGAACCGCACCCCGAGGTGTCGCGCTATCTCGATGCCGTCACCGGGGTCAAGGCCATGCTGGCGGAGGTTCTCCGCCCGAATTTGCCGGTGCGCGAACTTCTCGAGGTCATCGAAGTCTACTACCGCGACACCGGCATCTGGCAGGACCAGTGCTGGATCGGCGGCTATGACCTGGGCCTTTCATTTCCGCCGGACTGGGTCGGACCGTGGTTCTGGGATGTTCACAACGATCCCGCAGAAGAGGTGTTCGAGTCCGGGATGGCGTCCAACTACGAGGCCAACTTCTACCTGCCGCAGGATGCCGGGATGTCCATGTTCATCGACATGATGATGTTCACCGACGACGACGCGGGTTTCCTGCATCGCGTCCCTGCCCGGACTGCCGTGATCGAATAGGGGAGCGGTTCCCCGTCAGGCGGGGCGGATCCTGACATCGACCTCGAGGGTGGTCTGGCTCCCGCCCAGCAGAATGCCACGGGTCGGCGAAACGTCGGAAAAATCGCGCCCCGTCGCGACGCGAATGTGGCCGGGGCCGTCGATGCTGTCATTGGTGGGATCGAATGCCGTCCAGCCGACATCCGGGAAGCGACACTCCACCCAGGCATGGGTGGTGTGATATCCGGGATTCCCTTCTTCGTCGGGGCACAGGAATCCCGACACATAGCGGCTCGGTATGCCCCATGAACGGGTGATGGCGATCATCAGGTGAGCGTAGTCCTGGCACACCCCCTGGCCGGTCGCCAGGACATCCTCGATGGTGGACTGCGTGGAGGTGCTGCCCGGAACGTAGTTGAGGCTGCGGTGGAGCTCGCTCGAGAGATCCCGCGTGCTGGCCAGCGGGTCTGCGCCCGGCGCGATGGCGTGGCGCTCGAGAAACGCCGTCAGCGAGGCGGAAGGACGTGTCAACCTGCTCGGGTGAAGCCATTCCCAGTCTTCAAAGGGACGCGACTCTGCGTGAAGTCTCTCCCAGGCGTTTTCTCCGAGGTCCGCCGGATGGTCGGTTCCAAGTGCGGGCACCACCACCGAGCGCGCCTCGATCTCCAGCTGATCGTGTTCCTCGAGGAGCGACAGCACGTGACGGTGGTTGCCGAAGCAGTCCACGTCGTCCGTCACCCGAGATTCCGGGCGGGTTTCCAGGGAAAACGAAAGGAGTTCCTGGCCACGATCATGACACGGCCTGAGGCAGCACATGAGGACGCTCCCGGTTGCCGGTTCGGAGAAGCGGTACCGGGTTCGATGGATGACCTCGTAACCAGCAGGGGGTGTCACGCCCGTTCCTTTCCGATCGCGTATTCGAACCAGGCACCGGTCACGAGGCCGTGCAGGTCGCGCGCATCCCGGGCAGTCTCGTCAAGCAACGAAAGCCGGTCAGTGCTGTCCGCCCAGTCGTACACCACCCGGGCCTTCATTCTGCCGGCGAGACGCCTGGCTGCGGCCGCCGTCTCCGGGCTTCCTGCCTCGTCGCCAAGGGCGTCAAGGCACAATTCGGCGGATGTGAGAGAACCCAGAAGCGATCCCCGCAGCAGCGGATCGGTGATCACCAGGGCAAGGATCCGTTCGGGCTTTCTCTCCACGCCGTGAACACGTTCAAAGGCATCGAGCGCCTGGCATGCCCGCAGCAGGCCGGTCCATTCGTGATCCCCGGCGCCTTCGGGAACGCGGCAGTGTGTGGTCACCAGAGCGGTCATGAGCTGGATTCGTTCGATGAAGACGCCGAGCTGCAGGAACTGCCATCCTTCGTCACGATACATGGTTGCCGCGGCGAACCCGTCGAAGGTTTTGATGGTTCGCGCCATCCGCGCATAGAACGCTTCCGGCTCCCGAGCCCAGATGTCCTGAATATCAAGATCCTTGATGTCCAGCCATGCGAGATTGAGATTCGTCCACATCCCGCTGCTGATGCAGTGACGCATCTGGCGGGCGTTCTCGCGGCCCGCCGCGAAACAGCTCCTCATGGAGTTGGGATTGCTGCGCTCGAAGGTGAGATCGCCGGCAAGGGTGTAGGAATCCGCCAGGGCGTAATCTTCGCTGTGATCCGGTTCGAGATCACCGGCCGGGGGACTGGCGCCCAGACTGCCGTAGATGCGCCGCCAGCCGAAGTGGATCTCCGCGAGCGGTCTGTCCACCAGCGCCCTCGTCTGCAGTTCCAGCAGGCGGGCAATGAATTCCGAGCGCTCGAGATAGCGGCTCATCCAGTAGAGGCCCTGTGCGCTGCGGGCGAGAATCATGACCCCAGGACCCAGAGATCCTTGCCGCCGCCGCCCTGGCTGGAGTTCACGACAAGGCTCCCCTTGACGAGGGCGACGCGGCAGAAGGCGCCGGGCACGATGCGGGTGTCGCGGCCACGAAGCACGAAGGGCCGAAGATCCACGTGACGCGGCTCGAGGTGTTCCCCGATGAGGCAGGGTGCCCGGGAGAGCGGCAGCACCGGCTGGGAGATGAAGTCCGCGGGATTGTCCCTGATGCCCCTGGCATAGGCTTCGCGCTCGTCCGGTGTCGCGTGCGGTCCCACCAGCATGCCGTATCCCCCCGATTCGCCAACCCGCTTGACGACGAGGTTCTCGAGATTGTCGAGGGTGTATTCAAGGTCCTCCGGACGGCGGCACAGGAAGGTCTCCACATTGGCGAGAAGCGGTTCCTCGCCCAGGTAGTAGCGGATCATGTCGGGAACGTAGGCATAGACGCTCTTGTCGTCCGCCACGCCCGTGCCGGGTGCGTTGGCCAGGGTGACATTGCCGCGCTTGCAGGCATTCATGAGACCGGGCACGCCGAGCAGCGAGTCGGGACGGAAGACGAGCGGGTCGATGAAGTCGTCATCGATGCGCCGGTAGATCACGTCCACCTTCCTGAGACCCCGGGTGGTGCGCATGAACACGTACCCCTCATCGAACACGAGATCGCGACCCTCGACGAGGGATGCGCCGATCTCATGGGCCAGGAACATGTGCTCGTAGAAAGCGGAATTGAAAACACCGGGCGTGAGAAGGACGATGCAGGGATCGTCGCTCTCTTCGGGAGCGAGACTGGCGAGAGTGTCGCGCAGAACCTCTCCGTAATGTCCGATGTCGCGCACCTTGTAGCGCCGGTAGAGGCGGCGCAGGTTGCTCTTCACCGCAGCCCGGTTCGCCAGCATGTAGGACACCCCGGAGGGCACCCTGAGATTGTCTTCCAGGACCATGAATCCGTCGGTCGTGCGCACGATGTCGGTGCCGCAGACCGCCACCCAGGTGTCGTGGGGAACGGTCATGCCACGCATCTCGATCCGGTACTGGGGGCAGCCACGGACCAGGTCCGCCGGAATCACTCCGTCGGCGATGATACGCGCCTCGCCGTAGACGTCACCGATGAACCGGTTGAGCGCGTCGACGCGCTGGGTGAGACCGGCCTCGATCTGCTGCCACTCCTCAGCGGTCAGGATGCGCGGGATGCAGTCGACGGGAATGATCCGTTCCTGGGCCTCGTCGTCCCCGTAGACGGTGAACGAGATTCCCTCTTCGGCAAACGATCGCCTCACCCGCTCCTGGATCAATGCAAGTTCGCTGCCGGGGAGAGCCTGGAGAGCGTCATCGAGCAACCGGCAGTGGTCACGGGGCGCGCCGTCGGCGCCGTACATCTCGTCATGGATGGTCTTGTCAAGATCGTAGGCGTTGCCGGTCACGCTGCATCCATTTCGTGGTTCAGCGAATCGCCGGGAGAGTGGCCATCAGTGAGGATCGACCACGCCTCTCCGTCGTTCGTTCACGGGGTTCCACAATAGAGAATCGATGACGATTCCACCAACCCTCAGGCGTCCGGCGCGACGCGGGACCGGTCGGTTTCAGCTTCTGGAGAGCCGGTGATCTCTCACCGGGTCATGCGTCCTGGGAGCGGACGATGAAATGACGCGCGGTCGCGAACAGGGCGAACAAGAGGCCGCCCGTGGCGCAGAATACGATGAGGCCGTGGGGATTCCACAGTCCCATGGCGTAGCCCGCCGCCGGGGGTCCGATCAGGTGTCCGAGTTCGTAGACAAAGATGAACGTGGCATTGGCCGGGGCCAGTTCGGAAGGCCTGAATCTCTGGCCGATCTGTGCCAGTCCGCAGGTGTAGATTCCGCCCATGATGCCGCCCCACACGAAGAGTGTGGGCCACACCAGCCAGGGATGGTGGAGGACGAACGGGAAGGAGATGGTGAAGAGTGAGATGGCAAGGGCAAAGACGATGAGCAGGATGCGTTTGTCGAACCGGTCAGCGAGCATGCCGACCGGGTACTGAAGCATCACGCTGCCTGCAGCCATCATGATGAGCAGAGTGATCGCCTCGTCCTCCGTATAGGACTGGCGGCCGGCATAGATGAGAAAGAACACGAAGAGCGCGCCCATCATGGCCCCATCGACGAGTGCCGCCACCATGGTGGCAGGTGCCCGCCTGGCGGCCGCGAGCAGGCCGAATCCGGCCTGCGTGGTGATACGGGGCGCCAGGTTGCGCGCCATGACGAGAGGCAGGACGGCGGGAACCAGGATCGCGACGACAATGACGAAGGGCAGGATGCCCTGGGTGCCGACGACAAGCAGCACCGGCAACCCGGCAAGATAGGCAGCCGAGAGAGCGGTCACGTAGATGGCCATGACCCGACCACGGGTACGGTTGTCGGCGAGCGTGTTGATCCAGGTCTCGCTGACGACCCAGTGGAGTGCGGTGCCGATGCCGAGCGTGAACCTCAGGGGGAACCAGGCCCACACGTTGTCGAAGACGGGCAGGAGGGCGATCGACACGAACATGAGAATGAAGCCGAGATAGAGGGCGTACATGGTGCCCAGCCATTCCACGATGCGTGGCATGAAGATCGTGGCGATCAGCAGTCCTGCCGGCCCGGCCGCGTTGTTGAGACCGATGAGCCAGCTCGCCGTTGCCCGCTGCTCCAGGATGAGTGACAGCAGCGGCATACAGATGGAGAACGTCAGCGAAGCAGCGAAGACACTCGCAATGACCGCCGCGATGCTGCGCCCCCTGGCGCTCAGGCGAATCACCGGCGTGACGGCCCAGGGAAGGTCAAGACGGCACACTCCATGAATGAGTTGGCCCCGGGGATCGTCACGGGCGCCGAACGTGTGGTGAAGCCATGGCACAGATTGCCGGCGACAACAATCATGCTCCTGCCCTACCATTGGCCGCAGAAGGGTGGCCGTGACGGCTGACGAGGTGATCGTTGGACAACATTCCGCGCGGCATCGCTCTCACCCTGATATCGATTGTCTTCTTCGTGGCCCTGGATTCGCTTGCGAAGATCATGACGCAGACCCTGCCGTCACTGCAGATCGCCTGGGGACGGTACGTGTTTTCCGTCGTCCTGCTGCCCCTCCTCATCTCCCCGCGGCTGCTCATTCCGGCCCTGCGCACCAGGCGCCTCGACCTGCAGATGGCCCGCTCGGTCCTGCTGGTCTCGGTCACCTGCTCGTTCTTCATCGCCATCCGCCACATCCCGCTGGCCGATGCCGTCGCCATCGGCTTTGCCGCGCCCTTCATCACCACCGTGCTCGCCATACCGGTGCTGGACGAGAAGGTCGGCATCCGCCGCTGGACGGCGATTGCCATTGGTTTCGCAGGCGTCATGATCGTGCTCAGACCCGGATTCGAGGAACGCCACTGGGCCTATTTCCTGCCGCTGGGTGTCGCCGCGGGTATGGCCACCTACAATGTCCTCACACGCCTGGTCAACCGCTATGACGAGGCCCGCACGAGCATGGCCTACAACAACGTGGCCGGCGCCTCGGTCATGTCCCTGGTGGTCCTTCTCCTTCCCGGGCAGTGGATGCCGCCAGGTGCCCTCGACTGGCTGATGCTGGCCCTGCTCGGGGGATGCGCCATGACCGGCCACTACTGCCTGATCCACGCCTTTCGCCACGCCCCGGTCTCTGCCCTGGCGCCCTTCACCTATTCACACATGATCCTTGCCATGATCGCCGGGCTCGTCGTCTTCGGCGAGGTGCCGGATCTGTGGACCCTGGTAGGCGTTGCCGTCATCGCCGCATCGGGCCTCTATATCTTCCACCGGGAAGCGACCCTGAGGGCGCGAGCAACCCGAAGGCCGGAGAACTGAGAAACTGTGTCCGGGCACGGCGCCTTCTGACGGTCCCGATTCCGCTCCGTCAATGGTAGTCGGCGCTGTTTAGAATCCGTTCGACTTCACTTATGGACGCCAGGATCTCTTCGAACGACGGAGCGGCGCCGAAGATCATGGCCGTCGTGTTGGCGTAGTCGTTTTCGAGCGCACGAACCATTGCGCCCGTCGGTGCAATCGCAAACGTGCCCGGAAGGGCGGAAGAAAGATCGTAGTCGGTCCGGTCGAAGAACATGCGGGCGTGGTGAACGCAATCGGTGCCCAGAATTCGATCGGCGAGCGCCGCTTCGCCGACATCAGAAAGAAGCAGGCAATGGAGATCGTAACAGTGCCGTGACACACGCTGTCCCTCCTGTCGAAGAAGTCCCCGCCGCTCGTACCAGCGGCGCAGGCCGTGCATGATTACGACCTTGTCCCAGAAGGTGCGGGTGGCGTCGATGGTGGTCACTTTGTCGGTCGTCAGATCGAGGCCGGCGGCATCCTCAGCGATGTAGGGCTGGATCGTGACCAAGCGGTGCGGGTCGAGAGCCGACTTCGCGCCTGCTTCGATGCGGGCCGCCGGCTGCACGTAGGCTTCGTCGCGCGGCTCTACCTCGGGATACCAGACAAGCAATGTCTGCCCGTCGGGATCAGCGTGGTCGATCTCGATACGGCCGGCTCCGGCGGTGGCGTCTGCGAGCTGCGTGTCCAGGAACTCCCGGAGCGGTCCGGTGATGTAGGTGCGGCACGCGTCCCTGATCATGTCCAGCCTGGCCCGACGCTTCTTTCTTGACAGGGATTCCAGTTCTTCGATGGACACCGGTTGGTTGAGGTCGTCCCGGAACACCGCGATGTCGATGTCCTCGGAGAAGCGCTCGATCAGGCCATAGGCTTTCGACAGGGACGTGCCGCCCTTGAACAGCAGACGGGGGCTTCCAGCAGATCCAGAAGTCCTTTTCAACATTGCCGACCGGAGCGCCAAGCCGGTTGGCGGTCGCGAGAAACAGATCGAGCCGGTCGCGTGGCCTCGCGGCAATGAGTTGCCTGTAGGTAGCGGCAGTCATTGCCGAAGTTCGTCCGTGTCGGCAGGGATGAGCAGCCCGCGCAGAAACTCCTGCATCCAGATCGGCAGGGCTGAGAGACCTTCCCGGAGATCGTTTCGGATCGATTGGCCGTGTCGGGGGTCGGCGAACAATCTGCGCAGTTTGACCTCGACACGCTGACGCTCGCTGTTCTGGGAGAGCATGTCCTGCATCCAATGCAACGCTTGGACGACGCGCATGGCCGGCCGGCCGGCCCAATAGAGGCGGCTGGGCGCTGCATGCCTGAAACGGATTTCCTGGCCGCCGAGCTTGATCGGCTTCAATCGTGCATCGACCAGGACCTCGATCCGCGCCGGCACCGCGGTGGTGAGACCGAGTTCGTTGGCTGCGGTCATGCCGCCGATAAGGGCGCGCGCCCGGTCGCGGCGGGTGACGGCGCGGATGACGCTGCGGTAGTCGGGTACGGTCGGGCGTCCGGTCAGGTCGTTCATCCGGGGCCGATCGTAGAGGCCCCGGTCGATGCGGCGCAGGTCGCCCGCGGCGACCAGACGTTGCAAGGTCTTGTCGATGGCGGGACGGTTCCCCAAGTCGGCAAAGTCGCTGGGAACCCAGACCTCATCTGGTTTTGCCGCAACGCGGGCAAGGAGCTTGGAGCGCAGACCTGTATTGTGGCTCAGGGTGGTCATGTCTGAAATATGAGGCATATTTCGGACAATACAAGCGTCATCGTGTGCCAGATGCGTGCCTCTTCCGAATCACATTCCATTGTCACAACTTCCATCGACGTATTCGTTGCAGTACCGACCGCAGGTCCTGCGTCAGCGCGATCAATTCGGTGACGCGCACTTCTAACTCCGTGGTGCTGGTGCCAAGGCTACCTGGCGACGGCTCCGGATCGCCTCAACAACCTCCACGCGATCTACTTGTCACAAGACAGCCTCAGAAGGACACGCAGGCAAGCCTGTCACGATCGGCGCATTAGTCTCCCGGATCTCAGGAGCCAGCCTCGTCGTTCGACCAACGGGTCTCGACCATGCTCGGCCGAACCAGCATTTGCTCCAGCCAGGACTTCAGCCGGGGGTGCTCACCCAGAAGCTGTCGACCCTGCGGCGCCATTCGAAAGTAGGTGAACATCGGCGTGGCCAACAGGTCGGCAAGGCACGGTCTGGAGCCGACAAGGAATGGGCCGTCATCCATCAGCTGTTCCAGTGCTGCCAGACAGGTGCGCGAGCGCCCGATCGCTTCTTCGAGCTTGGCGGAGTCCGTCTCGCGTCCTTCCTGCGTGGCGTCGACCTGCTCGACGTACACACCCCAGACCATGCTGGGATAGGCATAAGAGTCGAGAATCCGCATCGCTTGAGTCATGCGCGCCCGAGCTTTCGGCGTGTCCGGGATTAACGATGGGCCTTCGAATGTCTCGTCAATGTAGCGGATGATCGCATCCGTCTCATAGAGCCGGAAGCCGTCGTGCTCAAACGCGGGGATGCGCCCGAACGGATGGCGCATGAGGTAGTCCGGCGGTGGCCCTCCTTCACCGAAGACGTCGATCTCGACGAGACGGTAGGGGACGTTCTTCTCCGCCAGGACAAGACGCACCGTGCGAACATAGACGCTGTAGGCGGCACCAAAGACGATCGGTTGGCTCATGTCGGCCGTGCCGATCATGGGACCGGGTCAGCCGCCCGCAGCGGTCACGGCTTGAAGGCCCTCAGATGACCGGGTCGAAGTTCTCCGACTTCGGCTGCGCGCAATGCGGCAAGCCAGACATCGGTGAAGTGCTGGGCCTCCTCGCCTGTTCGGTCAATGAGTTCCTCCCGGCCTTCACCGGTAATCAGGGAGTAATCCGCACGCAGGACGCGGATCAGGAACTCATTGCGATCCAGGGTGGAGCAATTGACGAAACCCGCTGCCTCCAGGGCGTCGATGTAGACCGGCGGCGAATGCATGCCGAAGGTAAGACCGACAATATCCAGCCAGTGCTGGGTCTCCGGTCCCGGCGGCTCCTCGTCCCGCCGCATCCAGTCGCTGGCGAGGAACACCCCGCCCGGCCGCAGGACCCGAAAGACGTCGGCGAACAGCGCATGCTTGTCCTCGATATGAATCATGGCGTCCTTGCTGAACACGACATCGAAGCTCTCGTCAGGCAGCGGAAACGGACCGGGGCTGACTTTCTCGTAGCTCAGGCGATCGGAAAGGCCCTCGCGCTCGGCTCGTTCGACGCAACGCTGCAGCAACGGCTGCTCGACATCGATTCCGTGGACATGGGCCGCGCCGAAGTCGCGCGCCAGCACCACGTCACAACCTCCGATACCGCAACCGACGTCGAGAACCTCCTTTCCCGAGATGTCGAGACCTTCGAGAAAGAGAGCGATTTCCTCCTTGCCGCCCGGCGAAAGGAACCCGTCCCCCCAAACCAGTTCCAGGGCGCCAACAAAGCTGTCGGTGTATTCGTTTTCCTCGTGATCGCTCATGATGTTTGTCTCTCTATCGCATTCCGCACGACCGGCATCCTCACAGTTGGACTCCAGTTTGTGGGAAGACATTAGATTGGGTGTTCAGCAAGGACAATGTCGGCGGCGGCGCGGGAAGCCGTGTTCCATATCAGTACATGCCGTCGATCTCGTGACAGTCCTACAGGGCCAGGATGATCAGGGTGGCCAGTCCCCAGAGCGTGGCCTTGAGGTGGATGGATCGACCGAAGGAGTCATACCAGTAGTAGAACCACTGCCCTCCTGTCAGGAACGATGCCCAGATGCCTGTGAAACCCAGGGCGCCGATCATGGCAAGGTCGCGGGCCCGGTCGTGATCGGCAAGGCCGAAGAACGCCAGTCCCAGGCAGACGGCACCGATCCACAGCAGGATCGACACCGCGCATTCGGCAATCACTATCAGAATGAAGAGGCGACGGACCGTCCTTCCGTTCGTAATGGCCCGATAGCCGACCCTTTCCCGGACGTCCGGCCACTCCCGCAGCGCCTCGAGCGCCAGGACCCGTGCCACATCGTCGCGGTTGATCTGGGGATGGAGGATGTTGTCGAGAGCGCCCAGGGAAAGCCAGGCTGCCGGCAGGGCGACGACGAAGGACTGAACGAGAACGAAGATATCGAATTCCATCCCTGACATCGCACGCGCCGTCCGGTCACCCTCGTTGTCATGTGGATTGTCATGTTAGCAGGGACGTCGTCAACGATGCAGACGAACCGGACGGAGCTCGCCGGTCCGCCGGGCCTCGACCTCACCAAGCAGAGCAGGCGTCGACGTCGAGAGTTCCTCAGCCGCCACCGGGTGCGAGCTGCGGGGCACGACGATCTGTTCGCATCGACCAGCGGATGATCGCGTCGACGAACTCCGATTTCGCCCGGGCATAGCCGTTCATGTCCTGCGGGCCCTGCGCTGCGAGCGACCGCTTGAGCTCCTGGTAGCGGGCGCGGAGAAACGGAGTGGCGCGCAGCGCGTCGCGGAAGCGCAGGTAGCGCTCGATCTCCGGCGAGCCTTCCGAGAGCACATGGGCATGCACGTCACGTTCCGGGGTGCGGAACATCCTGTGTTCCTCGAAGTCGGGCTCGCGCACCCGCAACGCGTAGCCGCAGTTTTCCATTGCCGGCAGATAGGAATCCTCGTCGGCGGAATCGGCGACCACGACGAGCATGTCGACGATTGGCTTGGCGTCGAGGCCGGGCACGGCGGTGGACCCGATGTGGTCGATGCCGAGAGCGCCTGAGCCGAGTGCCGCCGCGATGCGTTCGCGGTGCAGGCGAAAGGTCTCGGGCCATTCCTGACGGTAGGGTACGAGAACGATCGTGCGTTCCTCGACCCCGCCGATCAGCGGAGCCTCGCCTGGAACATCCCTGCTTCGGTCCGTCATCGCTCTCTCCCCGCTACCTTGGGCAGATGGCAGAGGACAATACTGCTGTTTGGCGCAGACCCGCCGCAAGCCGGCCATCGAGAAGGGTTCGTCAGCCTGGCGGACAGAGAATTGCCGCAATTTGGCCGCGGCGCCGCCTCACCGGCCCTGTAGTGCGTAACCCGGATGGATATCTCAGGGGAGGGAATCTCACATGCGTCGACACGGATTCCGGTTGGCCGTCGTTCTGGCCGCCGTCATCTGGACGGGATGGACAACGCCGGCTGCAGCCGGCGCGGATGACGGGAGTTACTGGCTGAGTGGCCCCTACGTACACGACAACCTGGCCGTTTACCTGATTCACCGCGAAGGCGGACGTGACGGTCCCGTACCGCTCACCCTGGACGAGGCAATGGAGCGGGGCCTCGTCGAGGTCATTGAGACCGGCGTGGTCGAGGAGCTCATCGTGCGCAATACGGGCGACCGCGAGGTCTTCATCCAGTCGGGCGACATCTTCAAGGGAGGCAAGCAGGACCGTGTCGTGATCGCCAGCATGATCGTTCCGCCAGGTTCGGGGGATCTTTCCATCGGCGTCTTCTGCGTGGAGGGCGGCCGATGGTCCGCGAGGGGCGGGGAGGAGGTGAGCGTGTTCTCGAAATCAACGGCCCGCCTGCCGTCGAGTCAGGGCAGGATCGCGCTGTTTGAACAGGCGAAACGCTGGCTCGCACCCGAAAGCGATGATCTGGCAAGGTCGGATTGGTCGGACAGCGAGAACCTTCAGAGCCGGGTGTGGGAGTCGGTCAGCGCGGTTCAGGCGGACCTGGGTTCGGCCATGGCGCTGGACGTCGCGGACGTGCGCTCTCCCTCGAGCCTGCAGCTGTCGCTCGAGAACCCGGGTCTCGCCTCGGCCCTGGAGCGCTACGAGGTGGCCATGGGTTCGCTGGCTCAAGGGCACCAGGACGCCGTGGGCTATGTCTTCGCCGTCGACGGCAGGATCGCCGGAGGCGACGAATTCGCCAACGCTGGGCTCTTCCGGAAGCTCTGGGCGCGTCAGTTGACCGCCGTGGCCACGGAGGCCATCGGGGAGAGGGGCGTGTCGGTGCGTGGACAGCCGACGCTCGCCGAGGTCGGGGCGTTCATCGACGCGGCTCGCAGTGGCGAGTCCACCGGCATGTCCATGCCCGGCGAATTGCGCTTGCAGACACGTGAGACGGGCGAGGCGCTGCACACCGAATTGCTGCGTGCGGACGGCTTCCTGGTGCACCGAAGCCTCGCTGCCTTCTAGGAGCAATTCCGGCCATACCCGTCCCGCGACGCCTCCCGAGAAGGTCCAGGATCTCCTCGATGCCGCGATCCGTGCGATAGGCGCAGCGTCATGCGAACGCCGGGTTGACCGGTTCAGTCGGCCTTCAGCAGGCTGAGGAGAACGTTGATGTCGTTGTCGTTCACCAGGATCCTGTTGTCGGGCTGCAGCACGATGTCATGGACGAGACGGGGCTCCTCTGCCATCTCGTCATGGCGGCCCATGGCCCTGAAAAGGGCGAGGTAGGTGACGAGATGGCGTGCCTGGAGATTGCCGGTACCCGCCTCCGCCATCACGTTCAGGACCAGGTCCCCCATGCCGGTGGTGACGAGACTGACGGTCCCGGTTGCCGGAACCGGTGCGAGTTGTGCCGATGCGAGCTGGCCCGTGGCGCTGCCGGTGCCGTCGGGCCATGTCCAGTCCAGATCGAAGCCGAGCGTGGCGCCCTCCGGCATGGCGCTGCCAAACGGGCGGGCGAAGGCAGCCGGCAGGTCTGCGACCGGCACGCCATCGAGGTTCACATTGCCGGCAAGCGAGAGTGGCATGACCGGCGCCAATCCGGCGTCATCCAGGGTGAGCCCCTCATGACTGTACTGCAGGCCGATGGCGCCTAGGTTGTTGCCGGTGCCCGACACGTCGAACTCCAGATGAGATGAGTCCATGGCGCCGCGCATGCCGGACCCGTCGATCCCGGAGAGTCCCTCCAGGGATGCCGCGCCCTTCAGGGAGGTTCCCTCCGCCAGGATCCCCTCATTCAGAGTCGCCGGGATGTCACTGAATCGAGTCGTGACATGACCGCTGGTCATCGTGACGGTCGTCCCGTCACGGGCGGTCACGGCCAGTCCGTTGAGGGCGATCTCTGCCGCGCCTGTCCACGTTGCGGATGCGGTCTCCTCTTGCGTCACGGACGCTGCCAGGTGATCGATGCGGATCGTTGCCGGGCTCCCGGCGAGGGACAGCGTCACGCCACGGGCGTCGATGGCGCCGGATTCGATGTGTCCGGTATCGATGTTGACGAGCATGTCGAGTGTCCCGCCGGCGGTGGTGAGGCGGGCAATCGTGTTGCCTTCGTCATCAAGTGCACTGACAGACGGTATCGTCATGGATGCGGAATAGAGCCGGTCGCCTGCCGGTCTCCAGGTGACGGCGACGTCGTCGACAACGAAAGTCGTGGATGCGTCATGGAGAGTGATATCGGAGAGCGTGGCGATGGTGGCGCCGTCTTCCCCTTCCGTCATGGCGATCCGGTAGGTGATGGCAATCCCGCCAGGCACCGCCTCCAGGAAAGCTCGTGTGAGCTCTTCGAGTCTGGCGGTGGTGGTGGAACCCCAGGCCGGGGCGTGGAGCATGAGAACGCAAAGGAGAGCGAGACAGCCCCTGCCGCGCCTCAGGAAGGTGGTCATACGATCACGTAGACCTTGGAGACGGGTTTCAGGACCCGGCATTCACCCTTCCAGCCCGCGGGGAACCACACGGTGTCTCCGCCCGTCACATTGATGACGGCGCCATCATCGCTCGTGTAGGTGCACTCACCCTCGAGAAAGTGGCAGAACTCGCTCCGCGCAATCTCGCAGCGCCAGCTGCCTTCGGTGCAGCGCCAGTACCCGGCCTCGGGGAAGCGGCCGGAACCGCCTTCGAGGAGCCGTCCGGACGTCTGCGACACGGGCTCGCCCAGCGGTGTCTCGACCGGTCCCCAGTCGACAAGCGGCCCGTCGGCGAGGACCGACGCCTTCGTCATGCGCTCTTCCGTAGCAGGTCGTCGAGGGCCTTCGCACCCTTGCGGCGTCCGTCCTCGGCCTGCATGTGCGCCGAGAGCGACTGGAGCCGCTGCTTCATGGCGGCATCGCCCAGCAGTCTCTCGAGAGCGCCGGCAATGTCCGAATCCTTCCACGTGTAGCGTTCCATCGCGAGGCCGTAGCCCCTCTCGTCGATGTGCGTCGCGTTGTCGTGGCCGTCCCAGCAATAGGGCATGATCAGTGACGGCTTGCCGAAGTAGAGGCACTCGTTGAAGCTGTTGTTGCCGCCGTGGTGGATGACGGCGTCGACTTCGGCGATGACCGAAGGCTGCGGATACCAGCCTTCGACATGGCAGTTCGCCGGCACATGGTCGTAGGCCTCACCATAGTCCCCGACGTTGACCAGCACCCTCAGGGGCAGCGTGCCCAGCGTTGCCATCAGGCGCTTCATGAGATCCGTGTCGCCCGATCCCAGGCTGCCGAAGCTGACGTAGACGAGCGGCTTGTCGCCGTTCGCCGCAAAGTCCGGGACGGTGTAGGGGTCTTCCTCCCGGATGCAGCCCTCGAGGTAGACGAATTTCTCCTCGTCGAGGGGGTGGCGGCGGTGGAAGGCAAGGGGCTTGGGATAGTGCAGGAGGTTGAGCCAGGGAGAGGTTTCGAAGAACTCGCCAAGCGGATAGGGCTCCTCGCCGCAGGAGACGAGGAACTCGTTGAACTGCGCGTGGATGGGAGCGATTTCCCTCTCGAACGCCTCGCGATAGAGGCGGAAGCCTTCCGGGTCGTCTTCGCGGCAACCTGAGAGGTGAGGCGGGATGTCCGGATCCTCAATCTCGTTCTCGCTGCACGAGATGATTCTCACCCAGGGCGCACCGTGGCGCTTGGTGGCGGGAAAGAGGACCACGTTGTCGACACAGATGAGATCGGGCTCGACCTTTGCCAGGACGTCGGGAAGGGACTTCTCGGCCCACACGGCGGTCTCGACGATCGCCTCCCAGCAGGCCTTGATGTAGGTCGAGACCTGTTCGATTGGCGGCGTGTGGAAGTTGGGGATCTGGCCGTTGATGAAGTCCGACCAGTACCGCGCCATGGCCTCCGGCTCCATGGGCTCGGACATCGGCACGGCATGTTCCTCGAAGCCGTAGTCCGCAAAGACGCCGCTGAATCCGGGATCCGCCAGGAACACCGGGCGGTGCCCCATGTCACGGCAGACCTGGGCGATGCCCACGGAATTGAGGGCCGGCCCGAACGCGGCCTCGGGGAAGAAAACAATCGTCTTGCCGTCACTCATCACCTGCCTCCTTGATCATGCGCCTCAGCGACTGTTTCGGCTGGCGCCATCTAGACCATAGAGGCCGGGCTGATGGCAAGTCATCCGCAACGCCATCGGCGGTCTCCCTTGAGAGCCTGTGGGACCTGGCCTGCCATTCGGGCGCCGGTCATTGGGAACTCCGGAGTCGACATCGACGCCCCTGACGGTGAAGGTGCGCGACCCGGGGAATCGCTCCGTTCATGACGGAAGATGAGATCACGCTCCACCGGTGGCGTTTTGGGGAAGCTGGAGAGAGACGGACATGACGCGTGCCGCGTGGCTTTCAGGGGTGCTGGCGTTGGCCCTGCTCACCACCCTGAGTGCGGCCTTCACGCCTGGAGATCCGGTCAGGGGCGAGAAGGTGTTCCGGAAATGCAAGGCCTGCCATTCGGTGGAGGCCGGAAGGACCAAGCCGACGGGTCCGAACCTGCTCGGCGTTTTCGGGCGCCAGGCCGGAACGGCGGACTACAGGTTCTCCACCAGCATGATCGAGGCCGGCGAAGCGGGCCTCGTGTGGACGCCGGAAAGCGTGGACGCCTACATCACCGATCCCAAGGCCTTCCTGAAGGAAACGCTGAATGCTTCCAGGGTGCGCAACAAGATGGTCTTCAAGCTGAAGAACGAGGACGATCGCGCCGACGTGATCGCCTACCTGATGTCGCTCCAGGAAGCGGATCCCTGATCGCTCCGGCGAAGGCCGGTTGCCGGCACCGGCGGCAAGGGTATTCTCCCTTGCCATGACTGAACCTGCTTCAGGGCCGGATACGCCTTCCTGGGTTGGCGCCATGAGGCGGGGCGAGCGCGCGTCCGTTGCCCGAGCCGTGACGGCTGTGGAGAACGACTATCCCGACGCTGCCGTGGTCGTGGAGACCGCACGCCTGGAAGCGGGCCATGCGCTGGTCCTGGGACTGACCGGTCCCCCTGGCGCCGGGAAGTCGACCTTGACGGACGCCCTGGTGCGGGAGTTCCGCCGCCGCTCGAAGCTGGTTGCGGTCCTCGCCGTCGATCCCTCGAGCTCCGTGACGGGGGGTGCTCTTCTCGGTGACCGCATCCGCATGTCCGGCCACGCCACGGACCGCGGGGTCTTCATCCGCAGCCACGCCTCCAGGGGCCGCGCAGACGGTCTGGCGACGACCACGTCACGCGTCATCGACGTGATGGATGCCGCCGGAAGCGACATCATCATCGTCGAGACGGTCGGCACGGGCCAGTCCGAGACCGGGATTACCCGCCTGGCGGACAGGAGCGTCCTGGTGTGGCCGCCCGGGTCCGGCGATGACATCCAGGCCGCCAAGGCCGGGATTCTGGAGACCGTGGACCTCGTCGTCGTCAACAAGGCCGACCGACCCGGTGCAGATGCCGCGAAGGCGGCGCTGGAGGCGGCGGTCTCCTGGCGAGGCGAACCCGTGCCGCCGGTCCTCATGACGGTCGCCACGCAGGGCGACGGGGTTGGTGAGCTTGCCGGCCTTCTCCTCGACGAGGGTCATCCGGCCAGGCGATCACCGAGGCGCACCCTCCAGGCCCTGCGCCAGGAAATCGTCGAGGCAGCGCTGGCTCTCGCCCGCGAGCGGGCTCTTCACCACCCACGGCTCTCCGGTCTTGCCGATGCCGTCGCGGAAGGGACCGAGGGAGTTGATGATGCCGCCCGCCAGCTGCTGGAGATCCTCACCGGTGGTGACGATTCGCCCTGATGCCGCACCCTGGGGATACCCATGACCGAAGGCGCGCCAAAACAGTGGTCAATCCCCGTTGTTCGGGAGTAGTATGAACGTCCGGCCGGTTCATGGGGCTTCAGGACTGTTGGCATCTGCCATGCTGCGTGGATGAGCTGATCAGGGCGGGAGTGACTGTTTTGAGCCTGGTGGATGGCACCCTCCGACACACACGTCTTGTCGTTTTTGCAGCCCTGGTGACCGGATGGTCGGGGTTGCCCGTTGTCGCGGATGTTCCGCAGACCTTTGTCGAGGCGATGACGTGGTATCGCGTCGAAGCCGAGGCGGGCAACGCCGAGGCGCAGTTCCTCCTGGGCTATGGCTACGAGACCGGAATGGCATTCGGTCACGTGTCGGCAGAACCGAGCCCCTTTCCCGTCGATCCGGCCAAGGCGCGGCACTGGTACTCCGAGGCTGCAGCACAGGATCACGACCGGGCGAGGGTGCGCCTTGCCCGCCTGCTTCTCGAGGCGAAGGGAGGCCCGGCGGACCCAGAGGGCGCCCGGGTCCTTCTTGAGGCGGCGGCCGAGGCCGGGGAGCGGGACGCGATGTCTCTTCTCGGTTTCCTGCTCTTGACCGTGGAACCGTACGATCCGGTCGGCGCCTTTGTGTGGCTCAGCCTCGCAGCCCGGGCGGGCGACGACATTGCTGCCGCGAACCTCGCCAGCCTCGAGGACAGTCTCGATGATGCCACGCGGGAACGCGCTGCCGTCGCCCTTGAGGCGTGGCTCGAAGGAGAGACGAGGTAGGGACTCCTTCCCGTGATGCGGTCTAGAATGGCCGCGCCATGTCCGGACGTGTGTTCATCATCCTGGTTGCCGTAGCCGGCCTTGCGCTGACGCCTTCCGGCTCCGACGCTTCGCCTGAGTCGCTTCCCGATGCGGTCGCGATCTCGATCGAGCAGGAGTTCGAGTACCGCAAGGCGTCACTGCCGGAGTACCACCTTCTGGAGGACTTCGAACTGCCGCTTCTCGACTATGCCGAGGACCTGCTCCTTGCAGCGGACATCGAACCCCTCGAAGGTGACATGGGCAACGAGGGATGGGAACTCCGGGTCTCCTTGACGGGGCGGGCGCTTGGCCGGCTCTACATCGACCGTGGCAGAACCTATCTCTACACCGGTGCCGATCTCTCCGGTGAGGTGGCGGTCACCGGTCCCGGGGCGAACGAGAGCATGCGCCCCTTCTCGTCCACGATCGAGCGTCCTTTCGATGTCCTGATCGATCACGGGTACGAGAACCCGGAGAATGCCCCGTTTCTCGAAACGCTGGTGAAGCCCGACGGATTCCTCGAGGCGCTGGTCAATGTCATGATCGATGTCTGGGGCGTGGCGAGCGTGCTCCCCGCTCTCGACGAACCGGGGCATGAAGTGCGCTTTTCCGTGGTTTCGGCCCTCGGCAGCACCGGCGAGCCGGCGGTTGTCACGGCGCTCATCGAGGCGCTGGAGGACGCGCATGAACGCGTTCGCTGGGAGGCGGCGTGGTCGCTTGGCCGCATCGGTGACGCGACGGCGGTGCCGCACCTGATCGAGGCCCTCCAGGATACGTCCCAGGATGTCCGCTGGTTCTCCTCCTGGTCGCTGCGGACCATCACCGGCGCCGACATCGGACCGGACTACGATCAGTGGACGGCGTGGTGGAGCAGCCATGGCGGTGATGCCAGCGGCTGATCCGCCGCCGGCCTTAGGGGTTCAGAACCTGTCCTTGCGTTGACGCAGTTCGGCGAACACCGTCACCGGATCTGCGCCCTCCATGTCGAGGGCCTTCATGACCAGCGGACTCCTGGGCCGCAGGAAAGGGTTGGTCGCCCGTTCCTCGGCGATGGTGGAGGGAACCGTCGGCAGGTTCCTGGAGCGCATGTCGTCGACAACCGCCATGCGCCGCACGAGATCGTCGTTCTGCGGATCGACCGTGAGCGCAAACCGGCCGTTGGCCTGGGTGTATTCGTGGGCACAGTAGACACGCGTGTCGCCGGGCAGATCCATGAGCTTCTGCAGTGAATCCCACATCTGGACCGGGGTTCCCTCGAACAGCCGACCGCACCCCATGACGAACATGGTGTCGCCACAGAAGAGCGCCGCCGAGTCGGCGAACCAGTAGGCGATGTGCCCGCGCGTGTGCCCGGGGACAAAGAAGACGCGGGCCTCGGCCGCCCCGAGCATGTAGGTGTCGCCCTCGTCGACCATGATGTCGATCCCCGGGATGCGGTCGCGGTCCGGTCCCGGTCCGACAATGGTGCAGCCCGTGGCCCGCTTGATGTCGAGATTGCCGCCCGTGTGATCGTCGTGATGGTGGGTGTTGATGATGTGCGTGATGGTCCATCCTTTCTTCGCGGCCGCGTCGAGCACGGGTTCCGTGACCGCCGGGTCGACGACCGCCGTGGCTGCTGTCTCGGGGCAGTGCGCGAGATAGACGTAGTTGTCGGAGAGAACCGGAATCTGGTGGATCTCGAGACAGCTCATGGACGAATTCCTCATGCTCGGGAAGGCTGACAATCACTCTATCCCGCGGCAATCCAGGCGTCGATCAGGGCGCGGGCGATGGAATCACGGCGTGGCAGTTCGACACCGCGGGGAAGTGTCACGAGCTCGTCGCGGGTGAACCAGCGGGCGCCGGCCAGTTCTTCCGTATCGATGACAAGATCATCGTGCGTGGCGACGGCGAAGTAGCCCAGCATCAGCGAGGACGGATAGGGCCATGGCTGGGTCCCGTGGTAGCGGACATCCCGCACCTCGAGTCCCGATTCCTCGCGAACCTCGCGAACCACCGCCTCTTCCGCCGATTCACCGGGTTCGACGAAGCCCGCGAGGCAGGAGTGAAGCCCGCCCGGCCAGTTCTTCTGACGGGCCAGCAGGCACCGGTCAGCGAACTCCGTCACCATGATGACGGCCGGGTCCGTCCTCGGAAAGGCAAGGGTCCTGCACGCGTCGTTGGTGCAGATTCGCACGTGACCGGCCTCCCTGGCCTCGGTGACATGGCCGCAGACACCGCAATAGCGATGGTGGTGCCGCCATCTGACGAGCCAGGCTGCATGGGAAAGCAGCGAGGCATCGCGGCGCAACAGCTGTGTCGCGATGCCATAGAGTTCCTCGAGGGCGCAGCCTTCTCCCCCGCCGACAAGATCCCGTTCGTCGAGATGCGACACGTCGACGGCAAACAGCGGGCCGACCTCGTCGATTCCGAGAAAGATCGGCTCCATGCGGGCATCATCGGGGAATCCATCGACATCGCCCGGCGCCAGAAAGGCCGCACTCTTTCCGCGCAGCAGGCTGCGTCCGCGGTGAACGGGAACGAGCCTGGTCGCGGGATCGTGCAGCCTGGCGGCGATCCACGAATCATCCCGGCGCAACTCGCCGGCGCGATCGATCAGATCGCCGCGGTAGTGGGAGACGTCGACCATGGAGGGACGTTCGCACGGGGCCCGCTGCCGCGCAATCAGGCTTGCGTGCCGTCGGTCGTGGCGGCTAGTGTGGCCGACGGGGGCCGGAATGGACGGAATTGGCTCGTGAACCCGGTCAGGTCCGAGAGGAAGCAGCCGTAGCGTGTTCAACCGGGTCAGTCCGGCCTTCCAGTCATCCGCTACTCATACGGTTGCGCGAACCTCCGCCCCGTTCATCAGGGAACGCGATGGCACCTCCTGATCAAGACAACCCGCAGTACCAGGTCCTGGCCCGCAAGTACCGGCCACAGACCCTGGATGAACTGCGCGGTCAGGATGTCCTCGTGCGCACGCTGACCCATGCGGTGGAGACCGGGAGGATTGCCCAGGCCTTCCTGCTGACCGGCGTTCGCGGGGTTGGCAAGACAACCACGGCACGCATTCTGGCACGCATGCTCAACTGTGTCGGCGAGGATGGCTCGAGCGATGTGACAGCCGAACCCTGCGGCGTCTGTGAACACTGCGTTGCCATCACCGCCGACCGCCACATTGATGTCCTCGAGGTCGATGCCGCGAGCCACACGGGCATCGACAACATACGCAGCCTGCTCGATGCGGCGCGCTACCGGCCCTCCATCGGCCGCTACAAGGTCTACGTCATGGACGAGGTCCACATGCTGTCCGGGCCGGCGTTCAACGCGTTGTTGAAGACCCTGGAGGAGCCGCCGGAGCACTTGAAATTCGTCTTCGCGACGACCGAGTTGCGCAAGATTCCGGCGACCATCCTGTCGCGTTGCCAGCGATTTGACCTGCGCCGGGTGGATGTCGAAGAACTTGCCCGGTACTTCGGGGACATCGTCTCCAGGGAACAGGCGTCGGCGAGCAATGAAGCACTGGCCCTGATCGCCCGCGCCGCTGACGGTTCGGTGCGTGACGGCCTCTCCATCCTCGATCAGGCCATCGCCCAGGGTCGCGGAACGGTGACTGAGGACGATGTGCGGACCATGCTCGGACTCGCTGACAGGGGCAGGACGTTCGCACTCTATCGCCATGTCATGGCCGGCCGGATCGCCGAAGCGCTCGAGGGCCTGGCGGAGCAGTACAGATCGGGAGTGGATCCGCTCGTCGTTCTCCAGGACCTGCTCGAACTCACGCACTGGCTGACTCGCTGCAAGGTCACTCCCGATGCCGCCAGGCAGGCGGCTCCCGAGTTCGAGCGTACGGAGGGGGCGGAGATGGCCGGATCCCTTGGCATGCCGCACCTCACGCGGGCCTGGCAGATTCTCCTCAAGGGCATCGACGAGGCGCGTGATGCGCCCGACAGCCTGCAGGCCGTGGAGATGACCCTGGTGCGGCTGGCCTTCAGCGCGACACTGCCGACTCCCGAACAGGCGTTGAAGGCGCTCGAAGGGTCGGCGCCGCCCGCACCTGCAAGGGCGTCCGCAAGCGCTGCGCCGGCGGAGACCGCAGACGCCGCCATCGAGGTGCCACGAAGTTTCGAAGCGGTGCTCGATCTCGTGGAGAGTCACCGCGAGGCCATGCTTCACTCCCACCTGCGCAACAATGTGCACCTGGTGTCCTTTGCCGTCGGCGAGATCGAGATCAGGCTGGCTGAGGATGCGCCCGGCGATCTTCCCTCCAGCCTCGCCAGGCTGCTCGGCGCCTGGACCGGCATGACCTGGCAGGTGACGCCGTCGACGCGTGACGGCGCGCCCACGATTGCGCTGTCGGAAGCGCAGGAGAAGAAGGCGTTGATGGAAGAGACTGCCAGGGAACCGGACCTCACACGCATACTCGAGACCTTTCCCGGTGCCGAGATCGTCGATGTCCGGGACGGCGACAAACCGCACGCAAGGAACGGCAACCCATGAATTTTCTCAAGATGATGGAAAAGGTTCAGGAAGTGCAGTCGCGCATGGAGAGCCTCCAGGAGGATCTCGGCCGGATCGAGGTCGAGGGGGTTTCCGGCGGCGGCATGGTCAAGGCATCGATGACCTGTCAGCACCGGCTCAACAGCCTGTCGATCGATCCCTCTCTCGTCACGACCGACGACAAAGGCATGCTCGAGGACCTGATCGTGGCGGCCATCAACGATGCGCACGGCAAGGCCGAGGAGACGGTCCGGGAAAGAACGGCCGACATCGCCGGCGAATTCCAGCTGCCCCCGGGACTGAAGCTGCCCTTCTGATGGACTCCGCACGACCCGCGTCTGCGGACCCTTGAGAGATGGTCCATGCCAGCCCCGAGATCGACCGTCTGACGACCCTGCTGGCGCGCCTGCCGGGCCTGGGACCGCGCTCGGCGCGCCGCCTCGTTCTCCACCTTCTCAAGCATCGCGAGACCCTGCTGGTCAATCTCGTCCAGGCGCTCGAGCAGACGGGCGAGGCCATCACCACCTGCAGCCAGTGCGGCAATCTCGACACGAAGGACCCCTGCGCCATCTGTTCGGATCAACGGCGCGATCCCTCGATCATCTGCGTCGTCGAGAATGTCGATGACCTGTGGGCCATGGAGCGTTCGGCAGTGTTCTCCGGCCGCTACCATGTCCTGGGGGGCACCCTGTCGGCACTCGATGGCGTCGGCCCCGGGGATCTTCGGATTGCGGACCTCGTCGCCCGCTCCCGCTCGGCGGACGTCAGGGAAGTGGTTCTCGCCACCGGCGCCACGGTTCCAGGGCAGACCACGGCCCACTATCTCGTCGACATGCTGGCCACGTGCGATGTCACCGTGTCGCGCCTCTCGCTGGGTGTCCCGGTCGGCGGCGAGCTCAACTTCCTTGATGACGGCACGCTCGGCGCGGCGATGCAGGCCCGCCGCACTCTCGCGACGGGCTGAGGCCCCCTGTCTTGATCGCTCCGGGTCCTGAACCTAGTCTTCCAGTCATGCCGACAGGGTAAAGAGGGCGAGTCGCAATGACGGTCATGCCGGTCATTCATGCTCCCGATCCGCGTCTCCAGGTGATCTCCGAGACCGTGGAGACCGTCGATGAGGATGTCTGCCGACTCATGGACGATCTTCTGGAGACCATGTATGCCGAGAAGGGTCTCGGTCTCTCGGCGATCCAGGTCGGCGTCCCCCGGCGAATCATGGTTGTCGACGTGGCGCGGCAGGGCGAGGCTGCGAAGCCGCTCAAGCTCGTCAACCCGGTCATCACCGCGTCGTCCGAGGAACAGGTGGAGTTCGACGAGGGCTGTCTTTCCTTTCCGGAGCTCTATGCCATGGTGGAGCGCCCGGTGTCGGTCGACGTTACCTACCTCGACGAGAACGGTGTTGAGCAGGGGCTTCATGCCGATGGCATCCTGGCACGCTGCCTGCAGCACGAGATCGACCACCTCGACGGCATTCTCTTCGTCGATCACCTCTCGGCCCTGCGCCGCCGGCTGATCCTGCGCAAGATGATCAAGTGGAAGAAGGCGCGGCTGCGCGACATCGCGTGACCACTCTCAGGATTGCGTTCATGGGAACGGCGCCCTTCGCCCTGCCGGTGCTGGAGGCGCTCCATCGCGACGGCCAGGACATCGTGGCCGTCTACACGCAACCGCCGCGGCCGGCCGGACGCGGCAAGCGCATGCGCACCTCCGTCGTCGCCGAGCGGGCCGAAGCCCTGGGCCTCGACGTGATGACACCGGTCTCCCTGCGGGACGGCGCTGCCGCTGCCGCCTTCCGGGCACTCGATGCCGATCTGGCGATCGTCGCCGCCTACGGGCTGATCCTTCCCCGGCCCATCCTCGATGCGCCGCGGCTGGGCTGCATCAATCTTCATCCGTCGCTTCTGCCGCGCTGGCGGGGCGCCACCCCGGCAGCCCACACCATCCTCCATGGTGACCAGGAGACCGGTCTGACGGTCTTCCTCATGGACGAAGGCCTCGACACTGGCGCCATTCTCAGCCGCCATCGCATCGCCGTACCCTGTCGCGCCACCACGGAGTGCCTGGAATCCTGCCTTGCGGGCCTCGCTGCCGATGTCCTCCCGGGACTCCTCGGACGGCTCGAACACCTTGTGGCCCGGGCAGAACCCCAGAACGACCGGGACGCCACCTACGCGCCGAAATTCACGCGGGGCGATGGCCGCATCGACTGGGGGCTCAGTTCGGAAGAAATCGATCGCATGGTGCGAGCCCTCAATCCGCGCCCCGGGGTTCATTTCGGACCGGAATCGGCGCCGGTGAGGGTTCTCGAGGCCGAGGCCGTCGCGGGCGAGGGCCCGCCCGGAACGCTGCTTGATCGCCGTGCCGTCGTCGCATGCGGCAGGGGTGCGTTGCGTCTTGTGAAGGTCCGCGCGGCGGGACGAGCGACCACCGATGGCGCCGCCTGGCTGCGCGGTCAGCGCCTCGCGCCTCCGGCGCGTCTCGTGTGACCATGCCTCGCTATCGCCTCACGCTGGAATACGACGGCACCGGCTATGCCGGGTGGCAAAGGCAGCGTGACCAGCCCTCCATCCAGCAGGCGCTGGAGGAGGCGTTCCGGTCGTTCTGCCAGGAGGACGTGAGCCTGGTGGCGGCGGGAAGGACGGATGCCGGAGTCCATGCCCTGCAGCAGGTCGCGCACGTCGACCTGATTCGCGACTGGCCGCCCGCCACCGTGAAAAACGCGGTCAACCAGCACCTGCGCCCCCAGGCGATCGCCATCCTCGAGGTGGCGAGGGCCGAGGCGGACTTTCATGCCCGGTTCGATGCCGTCGAACGTCTCTATCGCTACCGGATCGTGTGCCGGAGGGCGCCCTTGACCATCGATCTCAACCGCGCCTGGCACGTGCCGAGATCCCTCGACGCCGCGGCCATGCAGAGAGCGGGGCAGGGCCTTGTCGGCAGGCACGATTTTTCCACCTTCAGGGATGCCGGCTGCCAGGCGTCCTCGCCCGTCAAGACGCTCGATGAACTGGGCGTCACGGGCGCTGAGGACGCCATCGTGATCAGCGCCCGCGCCCGTTCCTTCCTGCATCGCCAGGTCCGCAGCATGGTGGGCTCGCTCGTCCACGTCGGGGAAGGCCGGTGGACGGCCGGCGACCTCCGGCATGCGCTCGAGCAAAGGGACCGCCAGGCCTGCGGCATGATCGCTCCGGCCCACGGACTCTACCTCGCCGCCGTCCGCTACCCGCAAACGGTCGACGAAGGGCCGGCCTGACATGGCAACGCATGACGCCAGGCTCTTTGCGCGGCCCTGTACGTTCGTCACATCGGCGACCTCGCTTGAGGGCCTGCCCGACCCTGAGGTCCCCGAAGTCGCCTTCGCGGGTCGTTCGAACTGCGGCAAGTCGTCGCTCATCAATGCGCTCACCGGACGGCGAAGCCTGGCGCGAACTTCCAGGACACCGGGCAGGACACGCGCGATCAATGTCTTCAGCCTGGATGGACGCATGCATCTCGTCGATCTGCCCGGATATGGCTATGCCGCTGCCGGCAAGACGGAGATCGCCGGGTGGACACGGGCCGTGGACGACTACCTTGCCCTTCGCCCGGTGCTGCGGCGCGTCTTCCTGCTGCTTGATGCGCGCCGCGGGATCACCGACAGGGACCGTACGACGTTCGACAGCCTCGATACCGCCGGTGTCGCCTGGCAGGCCGTGCTCACCAAGTCCGACAAGGTGAAGGGAGCAGGTCTCGATGACGTGGTTGGCGAGGTGGAAAGGGAACTCCGGCAGCGGCCCGCCGCCGTTCCGGGCATCCTCGTCACCAGCGCCCGCAAGGGCCGGGGCATCGATGATCTGCGCTCTGCCGTCGCTGCCCTTGTCTCCTGAGTTGGAGACCGTTCAATCTGGCCATCCTGCGGTCCCGAGGGAGCCTCCGCGCCACCAGCGTGGAGCACGCGTGGGGAGGTGCCGGATGATTGACAGTTGGCCTCAATTTGGGGGAGGATGAGACCGTCGTCGTCAGAAGCACTCTCCTGACCAACGAACAAGACTGAAAGGGATTCTAGACACATGAAAAAACTGATCTTGTTGATCACAGCTGGAGCTCTCGCAGCCGTCACGTCGGTTGCCGGGGCTGCCACGCTCGATGATGTCCGGGCAAAAGGGCATGTGCAGTGTGGCATCAACACCGGTCTGCCGGGCTTCGCATTCAAGGACGAAGCAGGCGAATGGCAGGGTTTCGATGTCGATTACTGCAGGGCACTGGCCGCGGCGGTCTTCGGTGACGCCAGCGCACTGAAGTACACGAACCTCACCGGCGCCACGCGCTTTGAAGCCCTCAAGTCGGGCGAGATCGATGTCCTGTCGCGCAACACGACCTGGACCTACAGTCGCGACATCGACCTCGCGCTCACCTTCGTCGGCGTCAACTACTATGATGGCCAGGGGTTCATCGTGAACAAGGCACTCGGCGTCGAGAGTGCGTATGATCTCGAAGGCGCTTCGGTCTGCATCCAGACCGGCACGACCACCGAGCTCAACCTCGCGGACTTCTTCCGGGCCAGTGGCATGAGCTACGAGCCGGTTCCCATCGAGAACAACGAGGAAGCGCGCCAGAACTACCTGGCAGGACGTTGCGACGTCTACACGACGGACCGTTCCGGTCTCGCCGCGACCCGTGCAGCCCTCGACAATCCCGATGATCACGTGGTTCTGCCCGAGATCATCTCGAAGGAGCCGCTTGGCCCGCTGGTGAGGCACGGTGACGACGAGTGGGCCGACATCGCCCGCTGGACGCTCAACGCGCTGATCCTCGCCGAGGAGTACGGCATCGATTCCGGCAACGTGAACGAACTTGCCGAAGGCACCAACAACCCCGAGATCAATCGCATGCTCGGCACCGAAGGCGAGTACGGCGCAATGCTGCGGCTCGACCAGAACTGGGTCGTCAACGTCATCAACGCCGTTGGCAACTACGCCGAGATCTTTGATCGCAACATCGGCCCGGATACGGCGATCGGCCTTTCGCGTGGCGTTAATGCCTCCTATCGCGACGGAGGCATTCTCTACGCCCCACCGTTCCGTTGATCTGAGCTGATCCTGGAAAATCGCGGCCGGCACCCGTTGACTGAAGCGGGTGCCGGTTGCGTTTCCTGACATCATCACTGATCTCCCGGGACCAGAGTCGCAGTGGCAGTCCATACGGATGTTGAACCGGGCAGGGATTTCCGCCTGTCCGACATTTGGACCAACGAACGGTCCCGGTCCCTCGTCATCCAGATTGTTGCCCTCGTCGCCCTGCTCGTGACGCTGGCCTGGATCATCAACAACACGATCCAGAATTTCGAGCATCTCGGTGTGGAAACCGGCTACGGTTTCCTCGGACATCCGGCAAGCTATGACATCAACCAGCGCCTGATCGAGTACTCCTCGCGCTCGACCCACGCCCGCGCCGCCGTGGTCGGATTCCTGAACACGGTGCTGGTCGCGGTGACCGGCATCATCTTCGCCACCTTGCTCGGGTTCTCGATCGGCATCCTGCGTCTGTCGAACAACTGGCTCGTCGCCAGGCTGATGACCGCCTACATCGAATTCACGCGCAATGTGCCGGTGCTTCTCCATATCCTCCTGTGGTACGGCATCGTCGTCCATGTCCTGCCGCATCCCAAGCAGGCCATCGAGCCCGTCAGTGGACTCTTCCTCTCCAACCGGGGCTTCTACCTGCCACGACCGGTCTTCGAGGACTTCGCCTGGGTGATTCCGGCGAGCCTTGTCGTCACCCTTGTCGGCGTCTGGCTCTTTGCCCGGCACGCACGGCGCGTCCAGGAACGGACCGGGCGGATCTATCCCGTCCTGTCAGTATCCCTGGCGGCCATCATCACCGTCCCCGTCATCGCCTACTTCGCCTCCGGAATGCCGATCAATCTCGACTGGCCCGCCCTCAAGGGCTTCAACTACAAGGGCGGCATTGCGCTGAAGCCGGAGTTCTTCGCCCTGTGGTTCGCCCTGTCGATCTACACGGCAGCCTTCATCGCCGAGGTCGTGCGCAGTGGCATCGTGGCGGTGAGTCACGGACAGACCGAGGCGTCCTACTCCCTCGGCATCAAGCCCGGCTGGACCATGCGTCTCGTCATCATCCCGCAGGCATTGCGTGTGATCGTGCCGCCGCTCATCAGCCAGTATCTCAACCTGACCAAGAATTCCTCCCTGGCGATCGCCGTCGGATACATGGATCTGACGGCCACCATCGGCCGCATATCGCTCAACCAGACCGGCCGGGCGCTGGAGTGCATGTCCATCGTGCTCACCGTGTACCTGCTGATCTCGCTTACCATTTCGGCCTTCATGAACTGGTACAACCGGCGCATCCGCCTGGTGGAACGCTGAGGCCATGGAACGCCCTCTTCACATCGTTCACGAGAAGGCCGAGACCCTGCCACCACCGGCGATGTCGGTCGGGTTCGTCCGCTGGCTGAAGGACAACCTCTTCTCGTCGGCCTCGAACATCTTCCTCACCTTCGTGGTGATCTATCTCCTGTGGCTGATCGTCCCGCCCTTCCTCGAATGGGCTCTCTTCGATGCGGTGTGGAACGCCGCGTCGCGTGCCGAGTGCTGGGATACCGCCGACGGCGCCTGCTGGGCGGTGGTGGTCTCGCGGTTCGACCAGTTCGTCTACGGCGACTACCCGGTGAGCGAACGCTGGAGAGCGAATCTCGCCTTCATCCTGCTGTTCGTCGCCCTGGCGCCCGTGCTGTTCGACAGGATCCCGTGGCGGCGCTACCTCGTCGGGTTCTCCATCTCCTATCCCGTGGTCGCCTACATCCTGCTGATCGGCGGTCTCGGCCTGCCGGAAGTGGAAACCGCGCGATTCGGCGGGTTCCTGCTCACCATCGTCATCGGCATCACCGGGATTTCCGCTTCCCTGCCGCTGGGCATCCTGCTGGCGCTGGGCCGGCAGTCCGATCTCTTCATCATCAGGGTGCTGTGCGTCGCGTTCATCGAGTTCATTCGCGGCGTGCCGCTCATCACGCTGCTCTTCGTCGCCTCGACCCTGCTCAACTACTTCATGCCGCCCGGCACCAGCTTCAACCTGCTGGTGCGCGTTCTCATCATGGTCACCCTCTTTTCGGCCGCCTATCTCGCCGAGGTCATCCGCGGTGGGCTCCAGGCCATGCCCGCGGGGCAGTACGAGGCCGCGAAATCCCTGGGCCTCCCCTACTGGAAGACCATGAGACTCGTCATCCTTCCCCAGGCGCTGAAGATCTCCATCCCGGGAATCGTCAACTCCTTCATCGCGCTCTACAAGGACACGACCCTGGTCATCATCATCGGCCTCCTCGATCCCCTCGGCATCGGCAAGGCGACGCTCTCCGACACCACGTGGCAGGGCCTGTCGACGGAGGTCTACATCTTCGTTGCCATCTTCTTCTTCCTGTGCTGCTTCGGCATGTCGCGCTATTCGGCGTGGCTCGAGCGCAGGCTGCACACCGGTCACTAGGACGAATGCCATGACTGATCAGGACTCCCCTGGTTCCCAGGAAGCCTTCACTGGCACGGTCAGCGACGAGGTGGTGATCGACATCACGTCCCTGAACAAGTGGTTCGGCGACTTCCACGTCTTGAAGGACATCAACCTCACCGTCTACCGCGGCGAGCGAATCGTGGTCTGCGGCCCTTCGGGATCGGGCAAGTCGACCATGATCCGCTGCATCAACCGGCTCGAGAAGCACCAGCGCGGCAGGGTCGAGGTCGACGGCATCGAACTGACCGACAACATCAAGAAGATGGACCAGGTGCGCCGCGAGGTGGGCATGGTCTTCCAGCACTTCAATCTGTTCCCGCACCTCACTGTGCTTGAGAACTGCACACTGGCGCCGATCTGGGTGCGGCGCCTGCCCAGGGCCGAGGCCGAGGAAACCGCCATGCGCTATCTCGACAGGGTGAAGATTCCCGAACAGGCCTCCAAGTACCCGGGCCAGCTCTCCGGTGGCCAGCAGCAGCGCGTGGCCATCGCCCGTTCGCTGTGCATGGAGCCGCGCGTCATGCTGTTCGACGAGCCGACCTCGGCTCTCGATCCGGAGATGATCAAGGAGGTTCTCGAGGTCATGGTGGATCTCGCGGAAAGCGGCATGACGATGCTGGTTGTCAGCCACGAGATGGGGTTCGCCCGCCAGGTCGCCAACCGGATCATCTTCATGGATGAGGGGCAGATCGTCGAAGAGGCGCCGCCGACTGAGTTTTTCAGGAATCCGAGGAGCGACCGCACCAAGCTCTTCCTGAGCCAGATCCTGCACTCCGAGACCTAGGCCGGACACCGGGCGAGGCGACCGGTTTGCACCTGCCGGAACAACCGGACTATTCTCGGGCGCTTCCTTGCCGGATTCGCGTGAATGAAGGCGGCCCTCCATGATCAGGCGCGGCACTGCCGAAAAGAACATCGCTGTCACCAAGCACTGGCTGAGGACCGCCGAGACCCTGGCGGAAGCGCTGCCCTATCTGCGCCAGTTTTCCGGGTGCACCTTCGTCATCAAGTATGGCGGCCATGCCATGGGGAACGACAAGCTGGCGCGGGACTTCGCCCGCGATGTCGTCCTCATCAAGCAGGTGGGTATCCACCCGATCATCGTTCACGGTGGAGGCCCGCAGATCGGCTCCATGCTCGGCGAGCTGGCGATCGAGTCGACGTTCGTCGACGGACTGCGGGTCACGGACAAGCGGTCCATGGACGTCGTGGAGATGGTCCTCGCCGGGTCCATCAACAAGAAGATCGTCTCGTCGATCAACGCGGAGGGTGGCCTTGCGATCGGCATATCGGGCAAGGACGGGCGTCTTCTGCAGGCCCGCAAGGTCGAACGGCAGACCCGCGATCCCGATTCGAACATTGAAGGGATCGTCGACCTTGGGTTCGTCGGTGAGCCCGAGAAGGTCAACGCCGACATCCTGACATTGTTGGCGTCGACCCAGGCCATACCTGTGATCGCGCCGGTGGGGATTGCCGAGAACGGAGATACCTACAACATCAACGCCGACACGGCGGCCGGCGCCATCGCCGAGGTGCTGAAGGCGCCGAAGCTGCTGTTGCTCACCGATGTTCCAGGCGTGTTCGACAGCGATGGCACGCTCATCTCGGAGATGTCGCGCCAGGAAGCAAAGGGACTGTTCGACACCGGAGCGATCACCGGCGGCATGATTCCGAAGCTCGAGACCTGCCTGAAGGCCCTGGATAACGATGTCGACGCCGCCTACATCCTTGACGGCCGCATTCCCCATGTCCTGCTGCTCGAGCTGTTCACGGAGAACGGCACCGGCACGAAGATCAACGCGTGATCGCCGCAGAACGCATTCTCAGGGCCGTGGACACCTGGATCTTCGATCTGGACAACACGCTCTATTCCGGCCGGTTAGGTTTCTTTGACCAGGTCAGCGACCGCATGACCATCTATATCGCGGAGTTCCTCGGGCTCGGACAAGACCAGGCACGGGCGCTGCAGAAGCAGTACTTCATCGAGCACGGCACCACGCTGAACGGCCTGATGAAGTTCCATGACTGCGATCCCGAGGAATTTCTCGCTTTCGTGCACGACATCGACTGGTCGCCCATACCGGAGAATCCCGACCTCGCCCGCGCCCTCGCCGAACTCCCCGGGCGCAAGCTGATCTTCACCAACGGCGATCGGCCGCATGCCCAGCGCGCCATGGAACGCCTGGGCATCGCCGGGTGTTTCGAGGCCGTGTTCGACATCGTCGCCTCGGGCTACATTCCGAAGCCCGATCCCGTCGTCTACCAGGCGCTCATCCGGCATCACGACATCGATCCCGGCCGGGCGATCTACTTCGAGGACATCGCCCGCAATCTCAAGCCGGCCAAGGACCTTGGCATGACGACGGTCCTGGTCGGGGATGAGGGTGACGAGGCCGGCGATCACATCGACCATCACACGCCGGATCTCACCGGCTGGCTTGCCGCACTCATCCGGTCCGGCGGCGCATCAGTCTCCACCAGACGGGAAGGCAACCCCCGATGACGCACGATCTTCAGACCACGATCGACGAGGCCTGGGAGGCCAGGACCACGATCAACACCGGCACCTCGGGCCCGGTCCGGGATGCCGTTCTGCAGGCCGTGGAACTGCTGGATTCGGGTGAGTGCCGGATTGCAGAACCGGGCGCTGACGGCTGGATCATCAACGAATGGCTGAAGAAGGCAGTTCTGCTCTTCTTGAGGCTGACCGAGACCCGGACCATTCCGGGAGCTCCGGGTGTCCGTGCCAACTGGTATGACAAGGTGGAGAACAAGTTCGAGGGGTGGGACGAGGCCCGGTTCGCGGCGGCCGGATTTCGTGCGGTGCCGCACGCCATCGTCCGTCACGGCGCCTATGTCGCTCCCGGCGTCGTGCTGATGCCGAGTTTCGTCAACATCGGCGCCTGGGTCGGCGAGGGGACGATGGTGGACACCTGGGCCACCGTGGGGAGTTGCGCCCAGGTGGGCCGCAACTGTCACATCTCCGGGGGTGCGGGTCTTGGCGGCGTTCTCGAACCCCTGCAGGCGGCACCCGTGATCATCGAGGACGACTGCTTCATCGGCGCCCGCAGCGAGGTTGTCGAAGGAGTCATCGTCGAGAAGGGTTCGGTGCTCTCCATGGGAGTCTTCATTGGCGCCTCCACGCGGATCGTTCACCGCGAAACGGGGGATGTCGTCACCGGGCGCGTGCCTGCCGGTTCGGTGGTGGTGCCGGGTTCCCTGCCACCGAAGGTCCCGGGCGGCCCCTCGCTCTACTGTGCCGTCATCATCAAGGAAGTCGATGAAAGGACGCGCGCCAAGACGTCCATCAACGAACTCCTGAGGGACTGAACGCCCGTCACGAGTCCGTGAAGTCCGGCTGGCGCTTCTCGATGAAGGCGGCCATGCCTTCGGTCTGATCGTCGGTGGCAAAAAGGGACTGGAAGGCGCGTTTCTCGAAAGCGAGACCCTCGGCGAGCGAGGTTTCGAACGCGCGGTTGATCGCCTGCTTGGCCATGCGCGTGGCGATGCGGCCATGTCCGGCGATGGCATGGGCCACCTCGAGAGCCTCGTCGATCAACCGGTCGGCGGGGACGACACGCGCCACCAGGCCTGAGCGTTCGGCTTCCTCGGCATCCATCATGCGCCCGGTCAGGATGAGATCGACCGCCTTCGCCTTGCCGATCGCGCGGGCAAGGCGTTGCGTGCCGCCCATGCCCGGAATGACGCCGAGCCTGATTTCCGGTTGGCCGAACCGTGCGCTGTCGGCGGCGATGATGATGTCGCACATCATCGCGAGTTCGCATCCGCCGCCCAGGGCATAGCCGGCGACAGCGGCGATGGTGGGTGTCCGCAGGGTTGCGAGGCGGTCCCACTCGGCGAAGAGGTCCTCGCCGAAGACGGATGCGAAGTCCTTTTCAGCCATCTCCCGGATGTCGGCGCCGGCAGCGAAGGCTCTTTCGGAGCCGGTGATGACCATGGCGCCGATGCCGGGGTCGTGATCGGCCTCGGCGAGGACGGCGACGAGGTCCCTGGCGAGGCCGGTGTTGAGGGCATTGAGCGCCTGAGGCCGGTTGAGGCGGACCAGCAGGACCTTCCGGTCGCGTTCGACGATGATGTTGTCCGACATGCTCGATTACTCCCTCATCAGCGACCGGACATGCCGGATGACGGCCGAAAAGTCGAGGTGGCCGCTGCCCGACGCCACCATGGCCTCGTAGACGGAGGCTGCCATCGCTCCCATCGGGGTGGCGACATCCACCGAAGCGGCCGCCTGCTGGCTCAACCCCAGGTCCTTGGACATGAGGGCGGCTGCGAATCCCGGCGCATAGTCGTGATCGGCCGGGCTTTCGGGCCCGACGCCCGGAAGGGGACAATAGTCGTTCATCGACCAGCACGATCCCGATGAGGTCGAGACGACGTCGAACACCCGCTCGGGGTCGAGCTCGAGTTTGCGCGCAAGGACGAGTGCCTCGCATACGCCGATCATCGAGACTCCGAGAATCATGTTGTTGCAGATCTTGACGGCTTGGCCACATCCCGGACCGCCGCACCGCACGATCGTCCGGCCCATGATGTCGAGAAGCGGACGAACGGCCTCGCAGACGGACACCTCGCCGCCGACCATGAAGGTGAGAGTTCCCGCCTCGGCGCCGGCAATGCCTCCGGAGACCGGTGCGTCGACCGACGGCAGGTTCCGCTCTGCCGCCATGTCATGAGCCCGCCGTGCCGACGCGATGTCGACCGTCGAACAGTCCATCAGGGTCGTGCCCGGACGCACGTCCGCCACGATCGTGCGGTAGACCTCAAGGAGGGCTGCGCCGTCCGGAAGCATGGTAATCACGACATCGCGGTCTGCGATAGCGGTGGTCGCGCTCTCGGCGATGGCGAGACCCTTCGCACGGGCCGCGGCGCGGGCTCGCTCGGCCACGTCGTGGCCGGTGACATCGAGTCCCGCCGCCAACAGGTTGCCTGCCATGGGCGTTCCCATGTTGCCAAGGCCGATGAATCCGACTGACGTCATCCTTCTCCGTCTCCTTCCGGGTCGAGTTCCTCGTCGCCGAGGTGCGCGAACAGAGCGGCGACCTCGTCGGGTGTGACATCCTCGAGACGGGCATGGCGCCAGCACGGGCGTCGATCCCTGTCGATGATCGCGGCGCGGATGCCCTCGAGGAAGTCGGTCTGCTGCGTCGCCCGCCAGGCGAAGCGGAATTCCATGGCAAGGCAGCTTTCGAGATCTCTCAGGCGGCGGGCCCGGCGCACGGCCTCGAGTGCACAGGCGACCGACAGCGGCGAATGACGCCGGATGGCGCCGAGAGCCTCCAGCGCCCATGGCGAGGACGATCTCTCCAGCCAGGCGACAATGGCCGGGCCATCGGCTTCCGAGAATGCCTCGTTCATTTCGTCGAGGCGCGGGGAGAGGACACCGGCGGGCGGCGTGCCGGCGAGGCCGTCGATGGCGCCGGTCCCTCGTGTTTCCAGACGCCTTGTCAGTTCCGGGAGGTGGTCGGATGACATGAAGCGGTCGGCAAAGCCGGCATGGATGGCATCCGCCGGACCCAGGCGCGTGGCCGTCATGGCGAGATACTCGCCCAGTCTCCCGGGTGCGCGAGACAGGATCCAGGTGCCACCGACATCGGGGAGGAATCCGATGGACACCTCCGGCATCGCCACGACTGTTCGTTCGGTGACGATTCGATGCGAACCGTGGGCTGACACGCCCACGCCGCCCCCCATCACGATGCCGTCCATGAGCGCGACAAAGGGTTTGGGATAGCGTGCGATCATCCGGTCGAGCCGGTATTCGTCGCGCCAGAATGCGCGTCCGAAGGCGTGATCCCCGCGCTTGCCGTGTTGCCACAGGCCGAGAATGTCGCCGCCAGCCGAGAAGGCCTTGTCACCTCTTCCCTCGATGATGACACCGGTGACGTCATCGGTGTCTCTCCATGCGCCGAGCACCTCGAGAAGCTCCCTCACCATGGAGTGGGTGAGGGCATTGAGAGACCCCGGCCGGTCCAGCACGAGGCGGCCGAGGCCTCCCTCGCACCATGCCTGGAGTTCTGCCGTCACGTATGCCGGCCGGTCAGCGCTCGGCCGATGATGATGCGCATGATCTCGTTGGTCCCCTCGAGTATCTGGTGCACCCTGAGATCGCGCACGATCTTCTCGATGCCGTATTCCGAGAGATAGCCGTAGCCTCCGTGGAGCTGGAGGGCGTCGTTGGCCACTCGAAACGCGGTATCGGTGACGAAACGCTTGGCCATGGCGCACTGCACCGTGGCATCGCTGGCGCCGTGATCGAGCTTCCACGCGGCCTGGCGCAACAGGCTGCGCGACGCCTCGAGTTCCGTCGCCATGTCGGCCAGCCGGAACTGCAGGGCCTGGAACTGATCGAGGGTGGTGCCGAAGGCGCGGCGCCCGCTCATGTAGGCGAGACTACGGTCAAGGGCTTCCTGGGCCGCGCCAAGGGAGACGGCGGCGATGTTGAGACGGCCGCCGTCGAGACCTGCCATCGCCTGGCGGAAACCGGCGCCTGCCTCGCCAAGTAGGTTGCCGGCCTCGACGCGGCACTCGTCCATGATCACGTCGGCTGTGGGTTGTGCCCGCCATCCCATCTTCTCTTCCAGCGCACCGAATTCGAGGCCGGGAGTTCCTGCCTCGACGACGATGCACGAGATCCCTCGCGGGCCCGCCTCACCGGTGCGCGCCATGACGAGATAGAGGTCGGCCAGTCCGGCGCCGGAGATGAAACTCTTGGTGCCGTTGAGCATGAACGAACCGTCGTCTTCGCGTGCGCTTGTAACAAGCGCTGCAGCATCGGACCCGCTGCCGGGTTCGGTCAGGCAATAGGCGGCAACGAGGTCAAGGGTCACGAGTCCGGGGAGCCAGCGTGTGCGCTGGGCCGGTGACCCGTACTGGTCAACCATGGACGCGCACATGTTGTGAATGGAGAGGTAAGCCGCGATCGAGGGACATCCGGCGGCCAGGGCCTCGAACACGAAGGTGCCGTCGAGCCGGGAGAGGCCCGCGCCGGCGAATTCCCCGGCGACAAACAGTCCGCCGAGGCCAAGCTCTCCGGCTTCGCGAAGCAGGGATCGTGGTATGGTCCCGGCCTCCTCGAGATCCCGGGCCACGGGCGTCAGACGGTCACGCGCGAAGGCCCGGGCCATGTCGAACATGGCCATCTGTTCCGCACTCGGCTCAAGGTTCATGCAGCGTCATTCCCGGCCGCGCCAGCGTCGATAGCTCCGGTGGTGGCCAGCACACTATTCCCCGCCCTCGATGCCGTCCACCGCGAGAGGGAGGATCGATGACCGGAACGGATCTCTACCTCATCGCCACGGCATCGGCGCCCTTCGGCAGGCTTCCGGACCGCTCGTTCAACGATCCTGATCGCTGGAAAGGCGGAACCGCTCCTGGTTATCCGTCACCTGATCCCCTGGATGGAGTGTCGGATGACGGACCGCGACTGAACACCCCGGCGGCGGGCTGGATGGCGAGGTCGAGCGCCGTCAGAAAGGTCCGGCCGATCAGTTCCAGCTTGCGCACCAGGGCGATGCGGTCGACGATCCCGGCCAGCTCGTCGGCGGACAGGACATGGCCGATCAGCCCGCAGCCGTCCGCCAGCGTGACGATCACGATATCCCTCGGCTCGGGAATCGTGTCGGTCAGGAGCACGTCCCGGATTCGTCCGAACAGCTCGCGCTCGACCCTTGCATCGGCGAGGGCATAGTGCCGTGTACCGAATATCCTGAGGAAGCGGTCATCGCTGACATCGAGGATGCCGCTGTCGACCAGGCGCGCCAGTGCGGTTTCGCGAATTGTGTCGGCGTGGTGGGTCGCATGCTCCACCCAGTAGAGCGCGTCGTGGGTCTGGTCGGATTGCGCAATCTCGACGAGCATCGGATCAAGCAGGGGATCGCCAACCGGCGCCGCGTCGATGAGGAACAGCCGCTCGGCGTCGGTGTCGATGCGATTCTCCAGCGCGAGGTCCATCAGGACCGCCCCGCCCAGCGCGTAGCGGACCAGCCATTCGGGGGCCCGCGACAGCGCCCCATCCTCGTCGCGGAGCAGGAGAAGGAACTCCTCGGCGAGTCTCATCATCCGGCCCCCTGAAGGAATACCGCAGACAGGACGAAGTAGAACGCAACCGCGAGCGCCGCTCCGACGGGAAGCGTCACCACCCACGATACGAAGATGTTGCGGACCACGCTCAGATCGAGGGCGCCCACCCCGCGCGCGAGGCCCACCCCCAGCACGGCGCCCACCAGCGTCTGGGTGGTCGATACAGGAAGTCCCGTGCCGCTCGCCACGACGACCGTCGACGCCGCGGCGAACTCGGCGGCAAATCCTCGGCTCGGCGTGAGCTCGGTGATTTTCCTCCCGATGGTCGCCATGACCCGGTAACCGAATGTCGCCAGGCCGACCACGATCCCGGCCGCGCCGACCAGCAGCACCCAGACAGGAACCACCGACTTGGCGGCGACCCCTCCGGTCGACACCACGCCCACGATCGCCGCGACAGGCCCGATCGCGTTGGCGACGTCGTTGGAGCCGTGCGCGAAGGCCATGCCCGACGCGGTCACGATCATGAGGATGCCGAACACCTTCTCGACGTCGTTGAACCGCGATTGCCCCCCTGTGGGAGATTCGAGGCTCCGGAAGCGCAATCTGTTGATGACCAGTCGGAAGATGATGGCGACGATTCCGGCCATGAGCACCGAGTAGAGAATCGCCATCGGCATGCTGAGATCCAGGCCGACATGCTTGAGGCCCTTGACGAAGGTCACGGTGGCGGTCACGAGCACAGCGGCGAAGACGTAGACGGGCACATACCTGCGGGCCTGGATGGCCGGATTGTCCTTGTCGAAGATCAGCCACTGCACGCTCAGCACCAGGAGAAACGCGATCAATCCGGCGATCACCGGGGTGACCACCCAGCTCGCCGCGATTGTTGCCACGTCCCACCAGTGGACGGCCTCGATGCCGATTGCGACCACGGCGAACCCGATGATGGCTCCGACGATCGAGTGCGTGGTTGATACGGGCCAGCCGAACCTGGAGGCGACCGTCAGCCAGGCGGCAGCGGCCAGAAGCGCCGACAGCATGCCGATGACCAGCAGATCGGGATCGTGCTCGAGAGCCTCGGCGTCGATGATGCCCTTGCGGATCGTCGAGGTGACCTCTCCGCCCGCAAGAAACGCCCCGAGGAACTCGAAGGTTCCGGCGATCACGATGGCGCCGCCGACCGTGATCGCGCCTGAGCCAACCGACGTGCCCATCGAGTTTGCCACGTCGTTGGCGCCGATCGCCCAGGCCATGTAGAGACCGGCGGCGATTGCCGCAATCAGGATGATGGTCAGGCTCATGTCCACGGAGCACGGCTCCCGGCGTCAACGCCGCTCGGCATGGGCATTCCAACGCACATCCGGCCCGAATTCAATGTACGCGTACGGCACTCGGCTCCGGAACGACCATTTCCCAGAATTCCCGGCCGCCGCCGGCACCCTATCCTTGATCACCGTGCGAGGTTTTCGTCAGAGAAGGCGCCCGTCGTCCACAACCTCATGTGTCAGCCGGAACGTTATCGGCGCAGCGTCTTGTGCCGCATGTCCGCCGACCCGGATTCGCTGGAGACCGGAGGCGGCCTTCGGAAAGGACGCCGACATCGCGGGGGGTGTTGCACGAGACACCCTCTACTCTATTCTGTGGCTCTGGTGGTTGCGTGAACTGAACCACGAGCACGAGGACATCAGACTGGCCGCCATATCCGGGCTGATGAAGGCGATCCGCGACGGAACCCGTGCTTTGGGAGGTCTGAGGTGCAGAGATCGCCAGGCGAACCCGCAGGGCCCTCGCCCTGCACTTCAAACCGGAGACACATCATGCAGAGTATCATGCGCTTTCTGAATTCCGCGCGGTCGCTGACCGTGCGAAAGGGTCCGGTCTGTGCCGCCCTTTGCGGCCTTGCCTTCGTTTCCGTGCCCCATGCGCAGGCCACGGAAGTCATGGTGAGCATCAAGCCAGTCCATTCCCTTGTCTCCGGCGTGATGGGAGAGACCGGCGAACCCGGTCTGATGGTCACGGGCGCCGCGTCGCCCCATACCTACCAGATGCGCCCTTCCGAGGCGCAGGCACTGAACGCCGCGGACCTCATCGTGTGGATCGGCGAGAACATGGAGATGTTCCTCGAGCGTCCCATCGAGAACCTCGGAGCCGATGCCGAAGTCGTCACCCTGCACGAAGTGGCAAGGATGGAATTGTTGGAGACCCGCGAGGGCGGACTGTGGCCTGACGAGCACGACGAGCACAAGGAAGCACATGTCGACGAACATGACGATCACGGTCACGATCACGGCGAGTTCGACATGCACATCTGGCTCGATCCCGGAAACGCCGGCCGGATTGTCGAAGTCTCCGCCGACGCCCTCGCCCGCACCGACCCTGGCAATGCCGGGATCTATCGCAGCAACGCCGCTGCGATGCTGGAGCGCATCGCAGCGCTGGAATCGTCGCTCGCCGAGCAGTTGGAGCCGGTAAGGGAGCGTGCATTCGTCGTGTTCCACGACGGCTACCAGTACTTCGAGCATGCATTCGGTCTCAACACCATCGGCGCCGTGGCCGTCGATCCGGGCCGCCCGCCCGGCACGAAGCGGATCGTCGAATTGCGCGCCGCTCTCGTCGAGCACGATGTTCATTGCGTCTTCATCGAGCCCCAGTTCCCACCGGACCTCGTAGAGACCCTGATCGAGGGAACGACCGTGCGGACCGCGGAACTCGACCCGATCGGCGTCGATTTCGAACCCGGTCCGGACGCCTGGTTCGAGATGATGAGCGCCCTCGGCGACGCCATCGCCGGATGTGTGGGAGACCAGTGAACGAGGTGGCGTGACGGACCTGACATTCGACTTCCGGGAGGATCATCCTAAAGTCACCGGAAGTCCGTAGGACTGCATCGACACATCCCTTGCCATCGGATACCGTGTGGCACCGGATCCTGCTGGACGACGCACTGTCATGGATCAACTGACGCTGTTCTTCGATTTCCTGTGGTCGTCGTTTCTCGTTCTGGCGCCGATGCTTCTTCTCGGCCTGTTCCTGGCGGGGCTGATCCATGTGTTCATATCGCGGGAGGCCGTTCTCAGGTGGCTGAAGCAGGACAGCCTCAAATCGGTTTCTTCCAGCGCGGCCATCGGCGTTCCCATGCCGCTCTGCAGTTGTTCGGTGGTGCCCGTCGTGGCCGAGATGCGCCGCAAGGGAGCATCCCGATCGTCCTGCATGTCCTTCCTGATCACCGCTCCGGAGACTGGAGTGGACTCGATTCTGGTCACCCAGGCATTCTTCGGTTTCATTCCCGCAATCGTGAGACCCGTCGTCAGTTTCATCACGGGCGTGGTGGCGGGCATCTTCTGCATCGGGTTGATCCGCGGTCGCGACACGTTCGAAACGGTCGCGGAAGACGAGGACCATGATCTCCACGATCACGGTCACGGTCACTCCCACAGCCACGGTCACTCCCACAGCCATGAACCGCTCATTCCGGGTGCTGATGACTGCTATGTGAGTCCCGCCGAACTCAGGGGCTTCTTCCTGATCTGGCTTCGCCGCCTCAGCGAGAGCGTGGGGCGCATTCGGACCACGACATGGATCAAGCCGGAGTTCTACCGCGAGTACCTCACGCCTTCCAGGGAGACGCCGTCCCCGAGTTCCGTGTCGGAGCGGAACCTTGGTGGCGTCACGTTTGCGACCGTCTGTCGTCACATCCTGCGTTACGGCTTCGTCGACGTCGCCGACGATATCCTGTTCGCCCTGCTGGTCGGTGTTGCGCTCGGCGGCGTCATCTATCTTGCGATACCCGGCGACCTCATGGCCTACGAGTACGCCCGCTGGATCTCGTACCCCGTCATGGTCCTGGTGGGTATCCCGCTCTACATCTGCGCCTCCGCCAGCACTCCGATCGCGGCGGCCCTGGTCGCAAAGGGATTCAGTCCCGGCGCGGCGCTCATCTTCCTGATGACCGGCCCTGCCACCAACACCGGGACGATCGCCATCATCGTAAGCCAGTTCGGTGCACGCTTCGCTTCCGTCTACGTCGGCTCCGTGGTGGCAGTGACGATGGTGCTCGGCATCGCCATCGATCTGCTCATGATCGCATTCGGCCTTTCGCTGACCGTCAACCTGGACGCTTCCGACTCGCCGGCGATCATGATCATCCAGTGGGGCGGCGCCATCGGGCTCATCGCGCTCATCATCTGGCGGTTCCGCGCCGGGGCGTTGAAGAGCGGATACCATGATCTGCTTTCGAACATGCGCCCGGTTTCCGTGCCGTTCAAGGCATGGTGGTCCCGCGTGACCCGCGATGCACCGGTCACGGGGACCGTCAACCCGCGCACGCCTGCCGGGAAGGCCGTCTGGCTGACACTCGTCGCCGCATTCCTGTTGAGCGGCTTCACGGTCGTCAAGCCCGGCGAAGTGGGTTACGGACGCCTTTTCGGCGCAGTCGTGTGGAGGGATTTGCCCCCGGGCCTTCATTACCTTGCGCCCAGCCCCTTCGTCAGGGCCGACAAGTGGCCGGTGAGTGAAGTGAAATCCATCAACAGCGGCGGCAGCTACGAGTATCTCACCGGCGATGTCAATCTCGTGTCCATGTCGGTGAACGTGCAGTACCGGGTCAGCGACCCCTATGCCTATCACTATCAGACCGCGAACCCTGAACAGGCCGTCGTCGACAATGTGCGCAAGGAACTCCGCAAGTTCGTGGCCGGGCGGACCCTGGACGACCTGCTGAACGTTGAGCGCGCGGCCCTGCAATCCCACATTGCCGATGTCTTCGAAAATCGTGTTCTGGGCGGGGACAGCGAAGTGCTCGACACCATCGAGCTCGTCAAGGTGAACCTGCTTTCTGCAAAGCCCATCGATGCAACGATGAGCGCCTTCAGGGAGGTCTCGAGCTCCCAGGACGACAGGGAGCGCATCATCGTCAATGCTCAGCGCCTGCTGGTCATGGTGATACCCCGGGCGCATGGCAATGCGGCCTACGAACTCGAGCAGGCCAAGGGGGAAGCGGCAAGGAGGACGATCACCTCCGAGGCCGAGAGCGAAGCCATTCGCCGGATCGCCGGCGTGGTTCGCAAGACACCGGAAGTCCTTCGCAACATGCTCTGGAGAGAGAAGCTGGAGATCTCCCTCGCCGGCAGGAGCAAGATCATCGTCCCGAGCGAAGAAACCCTGAACAGGGTAGCCTTGTGGAAATCATCGAACGGCGGCGCCACGCCAATGGCGCCCCACCACTGAGACGACCAACCGGGCGTGTCCTTGCGAATACGCCCGCTACCGGAGCCGTAGGAGACTCGCCATGACCAGAGGCAAACGGATTGCAGCCGTCATCGCAGTCCTGCTACTCGCCATCCTTGCCTGGGACAGCATCTACACCATTGATGAATCGGAGAACGGTGTCCTCACCCATTTTGGCAAGATTGCAGCACCGGTGAAGGAACCGGGCCTGCATTTCAAGTTCCCGTGGCCCGTCTCGAAGGTCTACAAGGTTGACCGGCGTATCCATCCGCTAACGAACCTGAGTCAGGAGCTCATTACCGAGGATCAGAAAAACGTCCTGGTTGACGGCTATCTGTTGTGGCGCGTCACGGACCCGATTCGCTACGTGGAATCAATCAGAACCGAGGTCAGGGCCGTCGAGCGGCTCAGCGATCTCTATCGATCGAGCGCCGGAATCGTGGTCAGCAACAAGCCCCGTGAAGTGTTCGTGAGCCTCGGCCTGGAACATCAGGACGTCTCCCTGATCTCCGGCGAGATCCTTGATCTCGTCAAACCGGTTGCCGAGGACTATGGCATAGACGTCATGAAGATCGGCATCGTCGAGTACACCCTGCCGGCGGAAAACCGTCCCAGTGTCATTCAGCGGATGATCTCCGAACGCGCCCGGATTGCTGCACGTTACCGCAGCGAGGGAGAGGAAGCGGCCATACGCATCGAGGCCTATGCCATCCACGAGCACGAAAAGCTCATGGCCACCGCCCATGCCGAAGCCACCACCATACTCGGAGAGGCCGAAGCCGAGGCGATGACCACGCTGGCGGCCGCGTACAGTGAAGACCCCGAGTTCTACAAGTTCATCCGGGCGCTCGACAGCTACGATGCGATCATCGACAGGAATACGACGCTGATACTCCCCGCCGACAGCGAGCTGTTCCGGTATCTTGACGGCGACGGGATGCTGCCACCGGCACCGGAGTAGCGGTTCGAACCCATGTCTGACACCTCTGCCGAACAACTCCCCTGGAGCACACGCCTCATCTACTCGAGCTTTGACTGGGTGCGTGAACGCCGTCTGCTCCTGTCCCTGTCCCTCGTGGTCCTTGTTGTGATCGTCGTGCTGGCGAACGGCCTCTACGTCGTGAAAAAGGAGGAACAGGCGGTCGTCACGCGTTTCGGCAAGGTGGTGGCGACGGATGTCCCGCCCGGCCTTCACTACGTGTTCCCGCTGATCGAACAGGCCCATGTGCGAAAGGTCATGCGGGTGACCCGGCGGAACGTGGCAACCCAGGATGCGGACGGCAATGTCTATTTTTCGATCCTTTCTGGCGACACGAATCTCTTCGAGGTGGATGTGGCGCTGCAGTACAGGATCGGGAATCTGAGAAACTATCTCTACGCGACTGCCGACCCGCATGCCGTGCTCGCTCTCGTCGTGCGCGAACGCCTGGTCGGCAACATGAGCAACAGTTTCATCGATCTCATATTCACCAACAATCGCGACATCATTCAAAGGCGCCTGTTCGAGGAAACGGAGGATTTTCTGGAAGGCAACGACATTGGCATCGAATTGCTGGCGCTCAACATCGTGGGCCTGCGCCCCATCGATGAAACCGTGGCCGCTTTCCGCGATGTGAGCGATGCCATTGCCGAGAGCATCGAGACCGTGAGCGAGGCCAACAGGCGGGCGGAACGGCTCCTGGCCCGCAGCAGGGGGCAGGCTGAAGCTGTGGTGCTGAACGCCAGGGCCAGGGCGAGAGAACGCCGGGTGCAGGCCGCGAGCAGCGCGCAGGCATTTCTGGACCTGCTGGACGCTTATCGAAACGAGCCCTCCTCGGTATCCACGACACGCTACTGGCAGAGAATGCGTGAAGTCTTCCGGGATGCGACGCTGGCAAAGGTCAATCCGGACGACACCTCGACCATCGACATCAACATGATTGAGAGCTTCGTGCCCGGCGTAGGCGGAGTGCCCGCCGTGACCGCGGCTGCTGCGGCGCCCCTGGGGAGCATCGCCGGCGCCTCGTCCTCAGTCACGCTCGCAAGCGAGAGGGGAGCACACGGTCTCGAGGCGGTGCAATCGGATCGCTTCCTCCTGGACGGACGGTTCCATTCGCCCATGAGCGAACGCCATCATCTTGGCTCTGCCGAGATGCGTTCCCTGATCTTCGACGATCTTTCCATCTTCTCTCATCGCCATGTCGCACCGACACCTGTCTGGACGGCGGTGGAGCAGACGGAGCAGCCAATGGTCGAGACGACGGTCATCGACACCAGCGAAGACGTCCAGAAGGGCCGGGAAACTTCGACCGCAACGACTCCTGAGTCATCGGAGGGGCAACACGCGTCGGCAGAAGAGACACAAGATGGCGGCAACCATTAGCCGTGTTGCCGTCCTCTTCTTTGTGCTGACGGCGAGGGCCGCCTTCGACGCGTCGGCGGCAGCGCCGGGCGTCACCGAGAACTCCATCGTGTTCGGACAGAGCGGTTGCTTCAGCGGCTCCTGCGGGTATGCGGGCAACCAGTACCGCGGTGGCATACTGACCGCGTTCCACGAATCCAACAGCGCCGGCGGTGTCAACGGCAGGCAACTGGTACTCCTGGCGCTGGATGACGGCTACGAACCGGACCGGGCGGCAGCCAACGCGGACCGGTTCGTTGCGGGCGACGAGGTGTTTGCCGTCCTGGGCGGTGTCGGCACACCGACGACCGAACGCATGGCAACTATCTTCAGGGGGGCGAAGATGCCCTTCGTCGGCCACCTCACAGGGGCCGAGTTCCTGAGAGAAATCCGACGGTATCCCAACGTGGTGAACCTGCGCGCCGGGTATTCCGAGGAAACGAGGCGTCTGGTCGAGCACTTTGTCGAGAACCTGAATGCCCGCCGGTTCGGCATCATTCATCAGGACGACTCGTTCGGTCGCACCGTGATCACCAGCTACGAGGATGCGCTCAGGGCCTTCGATCTCTCGATTCTCGCCAAGGCGGCCTATTCGCGGCACTCCCACGCCGTGCACTCGACCGTGTTCGTCATGGAAAAGGCGGATCTGGACGTCGTCTTGCTGGCCACCACCCTCGGGCCGGCCGCCGAAGTGATCAACACGTCGCGATCCCTTGGAAACGACTATGCCTTCGGCCTCCTGTCCTTTGTGGATAGCGGGCGTCTCGAGGCATCGCTGGACTTCTCGAACGAACGGATCTTCCTGACCAGGGTCATTCCGGACTTTGCCAACGAAAGCAACGCGCTGGTGAGGCGTTTCCGTCTCGCTCTCGACGCCTACCGGAACGCCGACCCGGAAGTCGTGGAGGATGTCGTGAACCTGTTCAGCCTGGAAGGCTACATCTTGGGCCGTTTCATCGTCGAGGTTCTGAAACGCATGCCGGACGAGATGAGTCGAGAGGCCTTTCTGACAACAGCACTGTCGCGGGATCCCGTCCATATCGACGACTGGGTGGTTTCCTTCGACGAGGGCAGCAATGCCGGCTCGGACTACGTGCGAATCGTCGACCTTTCCGGCTACAATTTCGAAAGGGAGGCCGCCGAGTGAAAAAACTCCATGACTTTTCCCTTGAAGAGACCGGCGAGGAGTGGCTCCGGGAGGGTTACAAGGTCGTTGCGATGCGCCGCAACGTCATGTTCCGGATGCTTCTCGAGTCGGTTCGTCTTCTCCTGTTCGGCAATGCCGGAGGCGCGGCCCTCATCATCGGTTTCATGAGCGCCACCACGGGTGAGAACGAGGGCGCCTTCCACTGGTTCGCGCTTTCGACGGTGCTGGTCTTCGGTCTTGGCACGTTGACATCGGCGCTGAGCATGATCCTTGTCACCCTGGTCTCCATCAAGGAGGCACACGGTGCCGAAACCGCCCTGAAGCGTTTCGCCGATGGCGACGACGATCGTTTCCAGGTCATGTTCAATATCGAAGGCCAGACATGGCGCCTTGCCGACTGGAGCACGCTCACCGGCATCGTCAGCGCCGCTACCTTCATCGTGGGCGGATTGGCCGGTGTCGCGCTGCTTGTGGTGTTCTTCTGAAGACCTCCCCCGGGACTCTCGTTTGGGCAGATGCCGCACCTGATCAGTTCAACGTCGGAGGCGATGCTGTATTCTTCCCGGTTGCGCCGTCGAAGGAACCCCGGAGCATGAGTCCGGCCTGGCTCGCCGTGCCCTGATGGAGACGGGTTGGCCGGGATCCCGACTGGGTCATCCCCCTTGGGAGGGACCACGAATGAACGAAGGACCAGGCCCTGACGGGCGGCGGCATCCGCATTGCTCCGGTTGCGCGAACCATGGCGGGTGACGTCTCGCGGACACAACCGCTGATCGAGGCACGGGGCGTGAGCGTGAACTTCGGGCGACGCAATGTGCTCGACAAGGTGGATATCGCCGTCCACGCCGGAGAAATCGTGACTCTGGTCGGTCTCAACGGTGCGGGCAAGTCAACGCTGATACGCGTGTTGTTCGGTATCGTACGCCCCGACCTTGGCACGGTCGCGCGGACCCCGGGCCTGCGCATCGGCTATTCGCCCCAGCACGTACACCGCGACCCGATTCTTCCGATGACTGTCCGTGGATTCCTCACTCTGGGCGCGCCGGCGCCACGTGACAGACTCGAGAACGTGCTCTCTGAAGTCGGCGCCGGCGCGATCCTCAACCACCCCCTGTCCGAAGTTTCAGGTGGAGAGCTTCATCGCGTGCTTCTCGCGCGAGCCCTGTTGCGCGAACCCGGTCTGCTCGTGCTCGACGAACCGCTTGCGGGAGTCGATGTTGCGAGCCAGGGCGAACTCTACCAGTTGATCGCGACCATTCGGGACCGCTACGGCTGCGGTGTGCTGCTCGTCTCGCACGATCTGCACATGGTCATGGCAGCGACGGACACCGTGGTATGCCTCAACCGGCATGTGTGCTGCACCGGCCATCCGAGAACGATCACGCGCCACCCGGAATTTGTCTCCCTGTTCGGACCGCACGTGGCGAACGCGATTGCGGTCTACCCGCACCGGCACGACCATCGCCATGACGAGCATGGCGATCCGGTGCCGATCGATGGCGACGGTCCGACAAGGCCTGACACGTCCGGCGGAAGACGATGACGGAAGATTTCGTTCTGCGCGCGCTCGCGGGCGGAATCGGCGCGGCGCTCGCGGCGGGCCCTGTCGGCTGTTTCGTCATCTGGAGACGCATGGCCTACTTCGGCACGGCGCTTGCCCATGCGGTGCTTCTCGGAATCGCTCTGGGCTTTCTCCTGGAACTGGAGCCGTTCGCTGGCGTCTTCGCCATGTGCTTCATCCTCGCGGGATGCCTGATACTTCTGGAACGCCAGCGTCTCGTTTCTCTCGACGCCCTGCTCGGGGTGCTGGCCCACGCGGTGTTCGCGGCGGGCCTCGTCGTCATCGCGTTCATGGAACGCCTGAGGGTCGACCTTGTCGGCTACCTCTTCGGCGATATCCTTTCCGTCGGCGTGGTCGACCTGTGGCTCATCTACACGACCGCGGCCGTATCGATAGCCGCGCTTGTCTGGCAGTGGCGCAACCTTCTCTCCGTGACCGTCAACAGGGACCTCGCCGCGGTGGAGGGAGTGCCCGTGGAACGCGTGCGGTTCCTGCTCCTGCTCCTGCTCGCCGGAGTGATCGCGGTGGGCATGAAGATCGTCGGAATGCTTCTCGTCGTGGCGCTGGTGATCATTCCCGCCGCCGCCGCGCGCCGCGTGTCGGCGACACCCGAACAGATGGCCGTTGCATCCTCGATCATCGGAATCGTCGCGGTCGTCGCCGGTCTGTTCGGTTCGCTGGAGTGGGACGTTCCGGCCGGACCGGCCATCGTGCTCGTCGCGAGTCTGGCCTTTGCCGCGAGCCTGCTCATCCCGAGCCGCGGGCGGCAGGGCCGCGAAGACTGACACACGTGGCCGATTCATGCGGAATCGCCTGGTTTCCGGGGGAGGGGCCGAGCTGTCCGTGATCGACGGCTCATCCATGACAACATCCCGTCCGTTCTCCGACGGACGGCCCTTGCCGGACGGTGATTGACGGGGCATAAGCGGATAAAACGGTCATTCTCGGGAATTGGGGTCATGAACATGAGACTGCTTCACCGCGCGATCGGCGCCCTCGCCCTTCTGGTCATCGCCACTGGCGCTTCGGCGGACGACGCGGCTGCTGCCCGCATCACCAATACAGAAGGGTCGGAGATTGGCAGTGTGACGTTCCTGCAGGCGCCCACCGGCGTACTGGTGTCGGTCGACGTCACGGGATTGCCGCCTGGCGGTCACGGCATCCATCTGCATGCCATCGGGGCCTGTTCCCCCGACTTCAAGGCGTCCGGAGGCCACATCAACCCTGACGGCGTCCCGCACGGCCTGCTCAATCCCGAGGGCGGCGACAGGGGCGACCTGCCCAATCTCTATGCGGCAGCAGACGGTTCCGCACGGGCCGAGTTCTTCACCACGCGCGTGTCGCTGAAAGGCGGTGACCTTCCCGCACTGCTCGACGCGGACGGTTCGGCCGTCATCATCCACGCCAACCCGGATGATCACATGTCTCAGCCCATCGGCGGCTCCGGCGGACGCATCGCGTGCGGCGTGATCGAAGGAATGTAGTTCTGGCCATTCGGGAGGCAGCCGATGTGGCGTTCCACGCCTCCGGCAGGAGGCGGCAACTGAGCCGGACTATCCTGCGGGCGGTCGCCTGCCCGTGACGGGAGAGGCCTCTTCAAAAGCTCTCGCGGCGCGAAGCACCAGGGCATCCCCGCCTCGGGGACCAACGATCTGCAGGCCCACCGGGGCGCCCTCCTTCGTGAAGCCGCAGGGAAGGGAGATGGCGGGCTGTCCGGTGAGGTCGAAGGGAAACGTGGTCGCCATCCATCCCGCCCCGCTCTGACGTTGCGACCGCTCCCACCCCTCGGGCTCCGAGCGTTCGGCGGCAAAGGGCGTCGTTCCCAGGGTGGGGAGAACGAGAAGATCGTACCGGCTCATGAGCGCCTCGAGACGGCAGGTGAGATCGCGGCGACCGGCCTCGGCCTCGAGGAGGTCAAGGGCGCTCAGGCGGTTGCCGCGGCCCGCCGCGGCCAGGAGCACGGGCTCGTCCGGTCGCCGGGGCGCCAGGCTCCTTGTCACGGCGGCGGCAAGGGAATCGGAAAGAACGTCGGCCATTCTTGACGGATCGCCGATGTCGGCCCTGATGCGGGAGAGCCTGGCTCCGAGTGCGGTGAAGACCTCGCGGGCTGCGCGGGCGGCAATGCGCCGGATGACGGGATCGACGGTGGCAAAGCCGAGATCTGGCGACCAGGCGATGCGCATACCCCTGACACCGCCTTCGAGTCCGGACAGCACGTCAGGCGCAGGTCCGGTGAGAGCATAGCTGTCGCGCGGGTCGTGACCCGCCATCACTGTCAGAGCAAGGGCCGCGTCGCGCACCGTGCGGGTGATCGGGCCTATGTGCTCCAAGGTCATCATCGGGCTCGCCGGCCACACGGGCACCCTGCCGAAACTCGGCTTGAACCCGACGACACCACAGAAACTGGCCGGTCCGCGGATGGAGCCTCCGGAATCGGTGCCCGTGGCGATGGCGACCATGCCGGAAGCGACGGCGGCGGCCGAACCGCCGCTTGAGCCGCAGGGAGTCCAGTCCGGATTCCACGGATTGCGGGTAATCCCGTGAAGCCTGCTGTCGGTGGTTCCCTTCCAGGCAAACTCGGGCGTCGTGGTCTTGCCGATGATGACGGCCCCGTGAGCCCGCAGGCGTTCCACCACGATCGCATCTTCGGGCCACGGCCCTTCGGGAGAAATGGCGAGCGAGCCGTTGAGTGTCGGCCAGCCCCGGGTCTCGGTGACGTCCTTGATGGCAACCGGGACGCCGTCGAGGTGACCGGCGGGCTCTCCCGCCGCCCATCGCCTTGCCGAGGCCCGGGCGTCGCGTCCGGCGGCCCGGGCATCCACCAGCTGCCAGGCATTGAGGCGAGACTCGAGCGCCTCGATGCGGCCGAGCGTGGCGTCGAGAACGTCCAGGGGAGTGAAACGCTTGCTGCGGTAGCCCGATACCAGGGCCGCCGCGCTCATGTAGACGAAATCATCCGACATCGCTTCTCCAGATGACGGCAACGGGGTCTAGTCGACGCCCTCCCGCTTCATGATGAACCATTGCTGGGCGATGGAGAGCAGATTGTTCCACGTCCAGTAGATCACCAGTCCCGCCGGGAAGGTGGCGAAGATGAAGAGGAAGATAAGAGGCAGGAACATGAAGATCTTTGCCTGGGTGGGGTCCGGCGGCTGCGGACTGATCCTCTGCTGCAGCCACATGGTCGAGGACATCAGCAGCGGCCAGGCGCCGATCATCAGGAAGGGTGGCAGGAAGACACCGGGATCGAAGGGAAGCAGTCCGAAGACATTCCAGATCACCGTCGGATCGGGCTCGGAGAGATCCTCGATCCAGCCATAGAACGGTGCGTGGCGCATCTCGATGGTGACGAACAGCACCTTGTAGAGAGCGAAGAAGACCGGAATCTGCACCAGGATCGGAAGGCAGCCCGAGGCCGGGTTGACCTTCTCTTGGCGGTAGAGGGCCATCAGTTCCTGCTGCATCTTCTGCTTGTCGTCGCCGAAACGCTCGCGCAGCTCCTTCATCTTCGGCGCCAGCTTGCGCATCTTGCTCATCGAGCGGTACGACTTGTTGGCCAGTGGGAAGAAGATGATCTTGATGATGACGGTGAGCGCCAGGATGGCGAGACCGAAGTTCCCGATCGCATTCTTGAGCCACAGCAGGACGAAGAAGATGGGCTTCGTGAGGAAGTAGAACCAGCCGAAGTCCACCGCCCGGTCGAAGAGCGGGATGTTGAAGGCCTCGGCATAGTCGTCGAGCTCGGTTACGACCTTGGCGCCTGCGAACAGGCGATCCTCGGCGGTGACCGTCGCGCCCGGAGCCACGCTGAGTGCGCTGCGGTAGAAGTCCGCCTGGTAGGTGTCCGTCGTTCCTCCCTGGAGGTGATGGAGGAAGCGGCCACGGAACGGATCGCTCTGGTCGGGTATCAGTGCCACGAGCCAGTACTTGTCGGTGATGCCGAGCCATCCATTCGGGCTGTCGAACGAGATTTCCTCCGGGTCGTCAGGGTCCGACAGATCGTCGTAGTCGATTTCCTCGAGGGTCTCGTTGAGGACACCGATCAACCCCTCGTGCAGGATGTAGAACCCCAGTGTCGGTGGTGTCCCGTACCGCTTGATCCGGCCGTAGGGAAGAAGCGAAACCGTGTTCCCGCCCTGGTTGGTGACACTCTGGGTCACGGTGAACATGGAGTGCTCGTCGATCGCGAAGGTGCGCTCGAAGAGCAGGCCCTCCCCGTTGTTCCAGGAAATTGTGACGGGCGTCTCGGGCGTCAGCGCCACATCGCCTGCCTGCCACCTCGAGGCCGAATCCGGCAGGGTTGCGCCGGAGCCCCCGTCGAGCCAGCCGAACTCGGTGAAGTAGGAGGACGGGCCTCCCACCGGCGACAGCAGGATGACGTCCGGCGAGTCCGGTCCGACCTCCATGCGGTAGTCGAGGAGCGTCAGATCGTCGATGCGCCCTCCGACAAGGGCGATGGAGCCACTCAGACTCGGTGTCCGGATGGCAATGCGGGGCGACTCCGCCAGAGCTTCGGCCCGGGTGAGTTCCCGGACGACGGGTTCCTCCACGCCGACCGAGGACGTGGAGACCTGGGGCAGGGTGGAATCGTCCTCGGTGGCGGCAAGTTCCTGCTGGCGCTCGAGGGCCTGCTGTTCCCGCTGGATTCTCGGAAGTTCGTAGAAGAACTGCCAGGCAATGAACATCAGGAGGATGATCGCCGTGGCCAGCCACACGTTCCTCTGTTCCTGGGGCATCATCGCTCGTTCGCTCTCTCGGGAACCGGATCGTAGCCGCTTCCGGCAAGGGGGTGGCACCGCGCGATGCGACGGAGCGCCAGCCAGGTGCCTCTCAGTGGACCGTGCCGGCGGACCGCTTCACTGGCATAGGCGGAACAGGTCGGCAGATAGCGGCATGACGCCGGTGTCCAAGGCGATATGCCATACCGGTAGATCAGGATGAAGGCCTGAAGCACGGATGAGGCGGCGCTTCTCATGACCGTGGCACGGTGTTCCCAAGGCGCGTGAGCGCCTTTTCAAGGTCGCCAACAAGATTGGCAAAGGGACGATTGACGGTTTCACGGCGGGCGATCAGGACATAGTCTGTCGCCCTGCGGCCGGATCGGGCGAGAACCGGAGGGGCGAGGGCTTTCAGCCGGCGCCGCGCCCGGTTGCGCAGGACGGCATTGCCGACCCTGCGGCTCGCCGTGTATCCGACACCGATTGCATCGTCTTCCCGGGGTGCTGCCTGGACGATGACCCCCGGAGTGACCGCCTTCAGTCGCGTTGCCGCCACGCGAAGATAGTCGCTTCTCCGTCTGAGGCGCACGACATCGACAGACATGAAATCAGGCTGACAGGCGCTTGCGGCCTTTCGCACGCCGGCGCGCGAGCACGGCACGTCCGCCAACGGACTTCATGCGTGCACGAAAGCCATGACGTCGTTTCCGAACGATACGGCTGGGCTGGAATGTGCGTTTCACCGTCAGGACTCCAGGCATCGGCCGCGCACCGGACGGGGTGCGAGCGGCGGTGCTGTATAGGTGAGGGGTCGGTCGAAGTCAATGATGACATTTCCTCTCACCCGTCATGCCGCTAGTGTGTCATGCCGATGGCTGAAGCGAGGTTGCGTGTGATGGTTCAGCAATCAACGAACCTGCGGCGGCTCAGGCGACTGATCCCGGTTCTTGTGGTGGCTGTGCTGCTGATTGCCCTCTTCGCCAGCGGGCTTCACAGGCAGATCAGTTTCGAGGTCCTGCAGGCGCATCACGCAGAACTGAGCGCCTTCGTGGAGGGCAACCTGGTGCTGGCGGTGGTGGTCTATGTCCTGGCTTATGCCTTCCTGACAGGCATCTCGTTCCCTGCCGCTTCCCTTGTCACCCTGCTGGGCGGCTTTCTCTTCGGTTGGCTCCTCGGGACGGCCCTGACCGTTGTAGCCGCCACGGCAGGCGCGACAGCGGTGTTTCTCGTGGCCCGCACATCCATCGGCGAGGCCCTGTGGGAGCGCGTCAAGCCGTTTGCCGGCCGCATGGAGGAGGGGTTTCGCGACGGCGAGTTCAACTACCTTCTCTTCTTGAGACTGCTGCCCGTCTTCCCGTTCTGGGTGGTCAATCTCCTGCCAGCCTTTCTCGGCGTGAAGACCCGCATGTACGTCATGACAACCTTCATCGGCATCATTCCCGGCACGGCAGTCTACAACGTGATCGGCGACGGTTTGAGCGAGGTGTTCGAGTCCGGGGCCGAATTCTCCCTGGAAAACGCCGTGTCGACGGAGATCGTCGTGGGCCTGGCCGGCCTGGCCGTGATCGCTCTGGTGCCCGTGGTGGTCCGGAAAGTCAGGGCCCGGCGACAGGATTCCAAATGACGGCGACAGGCGACAGCGTCGACATCTGTGTCATCGGGGCCGGTTCGGGAGGTCTCGTCACTGCCTACGCCGCTTCCCACATGGGCCGCAGAACGGTGCTCATCGAGGGCATGCGGATGGGCGGCGACTGCCTCAATTTCGGTTGCGTGCCGTCCAAGGCTCTGCTTGCAGCAGGCAAGGCCGCCCACGCGATGCGCCATACGCGGTGCTTCGGGATCACGCCCCATGAGCCGGAGATCGATTTTGCGGCGGTCAACCGGCACGTGCACGACGTCATTGCCACCATCGAGCCCAACGATTCGGTGGAGCGCTACCAGAGTTTCGGTGTCGACGTCATCACCGGTCACGCCCGATTTGTCTCGCCAGGATCCCTGGAGGTGGAAGGGCGGACGATCCGCGCCCGCCGTTTCGTCATCGCCACGGGATCAAGGGCGGTGATTCCCCCGATTCCCGGTCTCGATTCCGTGCCCCTGTTCACCAACGAGACGCTGTTCGACAATCAGGTGCTCCCGGAGCACCTGATTGTCATCGGCGGCGGTCCGATCGGCTCCGAGATGGCCCAGGCCCATCGCCGCCTGGGCAGTAGGGTGACGGTCCTCGACATGGGTCCCCTGCTGCCCCATGACGACCCCGAGCTCACTGCTGTCGTGAAGGAAAGCATGACGGAAGATGGCATCGAGATCATCGAGCACGTCGCCGTCCGGGAGGTGTCGGGAGAGGCCGGCAGGATCACGGTTTCCTGCGACAGGAACGGCGAGGCCCTCGTCTTCGAAGGAACCCATCTCCTGGTGGCGGCCGGGCGGCGCCCCAACACCGCCGATCTCGGCCTTGACGCGGCCGGTATCGCGCATGACCGCAGCGGCATCCGGGTGGACCGCCGGTTGCGCACCACCAACCGGCGGGTCTTTGCCATCGGCGACTGTGCCGGAGGGTTCCAGTTCACCCACCTGGCCAGCTATCACGCGGGAATCGTCATCAGGAATGCCCTGTTGCGCTTTCCGGCGAAGGTGAATCTCGGCGCCTTCCCGTGGGTGACCTACACGGATCCGGAACTGGCCCATGTCGGCCTGACCGAAGACGCGGCACGCAAGCGGCACGGGACTGTCACCGTTCTCAGGTTCCCCTGTGCCGAGAATGACCGCGCCATTGCCGAGCGCAGGACCAGGGGACTCATCAAGGTCGTGACCACACCGCGTGGCAGGATCCTGGGAGCGACCATCGTTGCCGCTCATGCCGGGGAACTGATCACGCCCTGGGTCCTGGCGATCGGGTCGGGGTTGAAGGTCGGTGCCGTGGCGGGGATGATCGCGCCCTATCCGACCTTGAGCGAAATCAGCAAGCGGGCGGCGGGTTCCTTCTATACGCCGCGGGTGTTCGGCAAGGGCATGAAGCGCCTGGCGGGCTTCCTCGCCCGCTTCGGTTGACAAGGGAGAGGCAGGTTCCATGCAGTCCATCTTCTGGCTTGCTGATACCCTTCTCAGCATCTACTTCTGGATTCTCATCCTGCACGTAATCCTGAGCTGGCTGGTTGCCTTCAATGTCGTCAACGCCCGCCAGCCATTCGTCAGCCAGATCGGCCGCTTCCTGTGGCAGATCACCGAGCCGGTGCTGGCTCCCATACGGCAGGTCCTGCGCCGCCTGTTCGGCGATCTTGGCGGCATCGACCTCTCGCCGCTGATCGCCCTCGTCCTGGTCGCCTTCGCGCGCCGCATGCTGGTTGAGATGGCAGTCTCGATTCGCTAGCCGGGTACTCGTCAACGGGCACCATTGACACCTTCCGAGAGATGCCCGGTTCGAACCTCGGCACCGGGACACTCCAGCCGGTCATCCGTTTCGAGCTTCACGACGATGGCGATCTGCCTTCGGACCCACGGGAAAGGGTGTGATGCCGGTCGTCTTCGCAGGCGGCCCGCATGGCAGCCTCAGTGCTCGGCGGGCGCTTCCTCGGTGAAGTGGAACGTCGCATGGAATGGCTCGAGCTGTTCCTTGCCACGGATGAAGTCGGCGGCGCGGACGGCGATCATCTGGGTCGGCGCATTCAGGTTCGCACAGGTGATCCTGGGCATGACCGAGGCGTCGACGACACGCAGGCCCTCCATGCCGTGAACCCGCATTTCCTGATCCACTACGGCGTCGGCATCGTTGCCCATGCGGCAGGTGCATGACGGGTGATAGTCGGTCTCCAGCAGGCTCCTGATGTAGTCGAGAATGTCCTTGTCGGTCGTTGCATCCGGACCGGGCCGGATTTCCTCGCCGCGATAGGGATCGAATGCCTCTTGCGCGATGAGTTCCCTCGCCTTGCGAACACCACGCACGAACCGCCGGCAGTCGTCCTCGGTCGACAGGTAGTTGAAGTGAAGTTTCGGCTTGTCTGCCGGGTTGGCGGACCGCAGATCGATGTGCCCGACACTTGTCGGACGGGACTGGTCGACATGCAGCGAGAACGCCTGGTCGAGCGCGATGCTGCCGTCGTCGCGAAAGTTCACGCCGGCCGGGCCGAAGTGATACTCGACGTCCGGGTAGTCCATCTCGTGACCGCTGCGGACGAGGCCGCCCGCCTCCCAGAAATTGGATGCCGCGGGCCCGCGCCGCGTCAGGATCCACTGCATGCCGGTCATCAGCTGGTTGATCGGATTGAGCGCCCGGTGGATCGTCATCGGCCTTGTGCAGGCGTACTTGACGATGACCGTCGGATGGTCCTGCAGGTTGCGGCCCACACCCGGAAGATCCAGCTTCACGTCGATCCCGTGCCGGCGCAGATGATCGGCCGGGCCGATGCCTGATAGCATGAGCGTCTGCGGCGAGTTGATGGCGCCGCCCGAGAGGATCACCTCGCGTTCCGCTGCGACTGTCCGGCGCTCACCGCGATGCATGAACTCGACCCCCGACGCGCGGTTGCCCTCGATCACCATCTTGTGGACCATGGCGCCGGTCAGCAGCGTGCAGTTGCTCCGCTGAAGAGCGGGCCTGAGGTGGGCCACGGCGGCGCTACAGCGTCGGCCGTCGCGTGTGGTGCTGTCGAAGCGGGCGATGCCCTCCGGCTTGTAGGCATTCAGGTCATCGGAGTAACCCTGATCCGACTGCCTGCCGGCTTCCAGAAAGACGTCGAAGAGGGGACTGTCGAGTTTGCCGCGCGTCGTGTTGAGCGGCCCCGATCCGCCGCGCCAGTCGCTTGCGCCCCGGTCGCTCGTTTCGCCGGCCTTGAAGTAGGGCAGGCACTGGGCGTAGCTCCATTTCGGCAGATTGAAGTCCTCGCCCCAGCGGTCGTAGTCGCGGGGATGGCCGCGCATGTAGACCATGGAATTGATCGACGAGGACCCGCCGACAACCTTGCCACGCGGCGTTTCGATGTTGCGGTCGAAGGCTTTGGGTTCGTCCTCGGTGACGTAGCCCCAGTTGAGCTTCGGGTTCTTGTAGACCTTGTGAACCCCCGCAGGGACATGGATCATCAGGCTGCGGTCCGGAGGCCCGGCCTCAAGGATCAACACCGAGTACTGGCCGCTTTCGCTCAGGCGGTTGGCCAGGACGCAACCTGCGGACCCTGCGCCGATGATGATGTAGTCGTAGGTCGGGATTTCTCCGGATTTGACCAAGTGAGGTTCCTCCAGGGTGTTGGCTGTCCTCATGCGCCCGGTACGGTTGCTGCTGGCGCTGTCGAATGCATTCGGACACTTCGGGTGTGCCGTCGTGAAAGGAACCGAATCACCTGTCCCACGGCATCTCCACAGTACCATAGTTGCATTCGAAGTAGCGGCGGTGGAGATGGCGGAAGAAACCGCCGATCTGTGACGAGGTGACGCGAGCTAAGTGAGCGGCACGTTGCCCCGGGCAAGGTTCTCAAGTTGTTCGACAGGCACCAGGAACCTCTGCAACCGGACGTGCCGGTCATGATTTTGCCTTGCGGTTCGGCTACGGGTTTCAATTGTGCGGACCGCGAGTCAGGGCCTAAGGTTTGAGGAGGACCAGCTCGTTGTCGTGTGTGACACCTTCAATCCGGAAGGGAGAGCCTGTCATGCTTCGAACGATTTCCCTGGTAGCCGTGCTGCTGCTGAACTTCGCAAGTCCGGCATCCGCCGACGATGAGGCGGACTTGAGAGCACTTTCCGAGGCGTACATTCAGCACCCCGTCATGCAGCAGATAATGGATGAACTCCTGTCCGAAGAGACCATGTATTCCATGGCTTTCGCCGAGATACAGGGTCTTGAAGGCGCGCTGTCCGAAGACGAACTTGAACCGCTGTTCAACATCATCGCAGAGGAGATGGCACGGATGCGCCCGAAGATGGAGGCGCTCATGGTCACGGCTGCGACACAGACCTTCGAACGGGACGAGATTCAGGCGCTCAAGGATTTCCTCGATACGGAAGCCGGCGCGCGGGCGATGCTGAAGTCCGGAGCGTTCACACAGGCCTTCTATGTCAATTCAGGAACCATGCTCCAGGAGCTGTACGAGCGGATCGCGACCCGCGTCGAGACGGAACTTCTGGAATAGCGGCGCACAGACCTTCCGGCTGCAATCCTCACCCACGCCTCCTTGCGCACCCGGTGATCCGGTCCCGGAACCGGCGGGTTGTCAGCGATCAAGCGCCCGGTCCGCGGACAAGATCGTGAATCCGGCCGACCGTGACGGTGAAGGCCGCCCTGCAGGCGTCATCGGTCAGCCCGTGACCGCCTGATCGCACACGATCCGTCCTTGACGGCGCGGCGCGCGGTTCATTATGGGTGCCCATGTGGAAGACAGGGGCCGGAGCGGTAGTCATGGGTGAGGCAACGATCATTGACGGCAAGGCCGTCGCCCTGAAGGTGCGCCATGATGTGGCGGCCCGGGTGGCGCGGCTCACGGCTGCCACCGGGATAAAGCCCGGACTTGCCGTCGTGCTCGTCGGCGAGGACCCGGCCAGCGACGTCTATGTCCGGAGCAAGGGGAAGGCGACCCGGGAAGCGGGCATGGAGAGCTTCGAGTTCCGCATGCCGGCGTCTTCGACGGCCGAAGAGGTGCTCGCCAGGGTCGACGAACTCAATGCGTCAGATGAGGTCAACGGGATCCTGGTCCAGCTGCCCCTGCCCGATCAGGTCGACGAACACCAGGTCATCGACGCCATCGATCCCCTCAAGGACGTTGACGGTTTCCATGCCATCAACACCGGCCGCCTGTCGTCAGGCCAGGATGCCATGGTTCCCTGCACGCCACTGGGCTGCCAGATCCTGCTGCGCGAAACTCTCGGGACGGATGGCCTGAAGGGCGCCAACGCGGTGATCGTCGGCCGCTCGAACATCGTCGGCAAGCCGATGGCGCAGCTGCTTCTCCAGGATCACTGCACGGTGACGGTTGCCCACTCGCGCACCCGCGATCTCCCTGACGTGGTGCGCCGGGCCGATATCGTGGTGGCCGCTGTCGGCCGTCCGGAAATGGTGCGCGGCGACTGGATCAGGCCGGGCGCCACGGTCATCGATGTCGGCGTCAACCGCCTGGCCCGCGAGGGCGGCGGGACGCGACTCGTCGGCGATGTCTGTTTCCGGGAAGCGGTCGAGGTTGCAGGCGCCATCACGCCGGTTCCTGGCGGTGTCGGACCGATGACCATCGCCTGCCTGCTGGTCAACACGCTCCACGCAGCGTGCCGGCAGAATCAGATCGAGGTGCCCGAAGGCTGAAAGTTCAGCGGCGTTTGCTGGCGAGGGCAAGGCGCAACGCATTGAGGCGGATGAACCCCTCGGCGTCGCGCTGGTTGTAGACGGCATCCTCCTCGAAGGTGACGTGAGCCAGACTGTAGAGCGAGTGCGGTGACTGGCGGCCGGTGACCGTGACATTTCCCTTGTAGAGTGTCAGACGAACCGTGCCGGAGACATGTTCCTGGCTGCGATCGATCAGCGCCTGGAGCATCTCGCGTTCCGGAGAGAACCAGAAACCGTTGTAGATGAGTTCCGCGTACCGCGGCATGAGCTCGTCCTTGAGATGGGCGGCCCCCCTGTCCAGGGTCACTGACTCCATGGCCCGGTGGGCGGCAATCAGGATGGTGCCTCCCGGGGTCTCGTAGACACCGCGGCTCTTCATCCCGATGAAACGGTTCTCCACCATGTCGACACGGCCTATGCCGTTGGCGCCGCCGAGTTCGTTGAGGCGGGCCAGCAGGTTCGCCGGCGACAGGTCCTCGCCGTCGATGGCAACGGCATCGCCCCTCTCGAAGCCGATCTCCACTTCCGTGGGAACGTCCGGAGCGTCCTGCGGGGAAACGGTCCGTGACCAGACGTGATCGGGCGGGGCTGTTGCCGGATCCTCCAGGACCTTTCCCTCGGCTGATATGTGGAGGAGATTGGCATCGACGGAGAAAGGGGCCTCACCCTGGTTGTCGCGGGGAATGGGGATCTGCCGGCTCTCGGCATAGGCGATCAGTTTCGTGCGCGAGGCGAGGTCCCATTCCCGCCACGGGGCGATCACCCTGATGTCGGGATCGAGCGCCTGGTATCCGAGCTCGAACCGGACCTGGTCGTTGCCCTTGCCCGTTGCGCCATGGGCCACGGCATCGGCGCCGGTTTCATGGGCGATGGCGATCTGGCGCTTGGCGATGAGCGGCCGGGCGATTGCCGTGCCAAGGAGGTAGACACCTTCGTAAAGGGCGTTGGCCCGGAACATCGGCCACACGAAGTTTGCGGCAAACTCCTCGCGCAAATCCTCGATGAAGATCTCGTTGACGCCCATCATGGCCGCCTTGGCGCGCGCGGGCTCGAGATCCTCGCCCTGCCCGAGGTCCGCCGTGAACGTCACCACCTCGCACTTCCAGGTGTCCTGGAGCCAGCGCAGGATGACCGACGTGTCGAGTCCTCCGGAATAGGCGAGGACGACTTTCCTGACGTCGCTCATCATGACTCCTTCATGGCGAAGACATCGATCTCGATCACCATGGAATCATAGGCCAGGACCGGGAGCGGCACCCCGGTGGAGGCGGGGCCGGGGTCGCTGAAATAGGAGGAGCGGATGGGCAGGTTGTCGTTGAGAGCCTCGGCGCCGCAATCGCCCTTGTAGACCGTGGTCACCTTGCACACGTCGTCATAGCCGGCCCCGAGGGCCTCGAGAATGGTGCCGATATGGATCATCGCCTGGTGCGTCTGGCGCGAGAGATCGTCCGGGTGAACCGCCTTGCCCTTCCGGTCGAGGGAGACCTGGCCTCCGAGGAAGATCATGTCCCGGCATTTCAACCCGTGCTTGTAGGGGAGATGGACATGCCAGTCCCACAGGCTGTCGGGCCACACGTGGGTTCGTTCGAGACGCTCGCCGTCCTCGCCAAGCATGGCGACCATGGAAATCTTGATGAGGACATCGTTGTCGGCATGGCGCGGGATGGGGACGCCGGTGGCGGCCGGTCCGGGCTCCTGGAAATGTGCCGCGCAGGCAAGGGCGGCTGCCTCGAAATCGGCAACGCCGGAGCCGCCGGCATACCAGCGGTTGATCTTGACGGCATCGTCATATCCGGCACCGAAGTGGCCGAGGACATGACCAACGCGCTCCATGACCAGCCGCGTCTGGGCGACGATGTCGCCCATTGCCGCGACATGGCCATCGTCGTCCAAAGGATACTGTGCCGACACGAAGATCATGCTGTCGGACCGCAATCCCTCCACCCAGGGTGCGGCCAGAGGAGAGCCGGACCGCCCCGGAGCGATGTCCCTGCGTGTTGGCGTGCCGTCCCTGCGGCGCATGGCATAGCCCTCGATCTCGATCGTGAGACCCTCGTAGGCGAGCCAGGGAACCGGAACGGCATTGACGGTGAGACGGCAGTCATCCGGGAGATGGCGCGCCACCATGGCGAGCACGTCCGGCTCGTCGAGGGAGCCATCGTTGACGTAGAAAATGAGAAGCGTGACGAGGTCCTGCGGCACGCAGTCGAGGTCCTCGAGGACCCGGACGAGGTAGGCCATCGCATTGCCGGTCTGGGTCTCGATATCCCCGGGATTGCGGACCGCTCCGTCAGGGGTGAGATCGACCTGGCCTCCCAGCCAGATCATCGAGCCACAGCGCACACCGTGCTTGTGGTTGATGGTGATCGGCCAGTTCCAGTGGTGGTCGGGCCAGCTGTGACGCTTGTCCATCGGTTCCTCACGAAGCAGGGGGCGGGGCGGAGTTCATGGCGCTGCGCGCCATCTTGACGGTGTCGGACTTCAGTTGTCCGCAGGCGGCCATGATGTCCCGGCCGCGCGGTCGGCGCACGGGAGCGGAGTAGCCGCCGTCGTTGACGATTCCGGCGAAGGAGGCAATCCGCCTGGCCGGGGAACATTCGAAGGGCGCTCCGGGCCAGGCATTGAACGGGATGAGGTTGACCTTGGCCGGGATTCCCTTGAGCAGGCGAACCAGTTCGCGGGCATCTGCATCCGAATCGTTGACGTCCTTGAGCATGACGTACTCGAAGGTGATGCGTCGCGCATTGCCGGCTCCGGGGTATGCGCGGCAGGCATCGAGAAGATCACCGATCGGGTACTTCCTGTTGAGGGGGACGAGGCGGGTTCGGACATCGTCATTGACCGCATGCAGGGAGACGGCAAGATCGACCCCGAGTTCCTCGCCGCATCGCTTCATCATCGGCACCACGCCCGCGGTCGACAGCGTGATGCGCCGGCGCGACAGTGCAATGCCCTCCGGATCCATGATGATGGAAAGGGCTGTCTTGACGTTGTCGAAATTGTAGAGCGGTTCTCCCATACCCATCATGACGATGTTGGAGAGCAGCCGTCTGCCGTCCAACGGCGCCGGCCACTCGTCGAGGGTGTCGCGGGCGAGCATGAACTGTCCGACGATCTCTCCGGGTTCCAGGTTGCGCACGAGACGCTGCGTTCCGGTGTGGCAGAACCTGCAGGTCAGCGTACAGCCGACCTGGGATGACATGCAGAGTGCTCCGCGATCGTCCTGCGGGATGTAGACGCTCTCGACGAGGTGGCGCTGGTCCATGCCGAGCAGCCATTTCATGGTCCCGTCCGCGCTCTTCTGGTGGCGCACCACGTCGGGCCGGTCGAGACTGAAAAACGCCGCAAGTTTCTCGCGCAGGGCTCCCGACAGGGAGGTCATGTCCGCGAAATCGGTGACCCCGCGGAAGTAGATCCAGTGCCAGAGCTGCTTGACGCGGAACGGGGCCTCACCAAGACCGGCGACGATGTCAGCGAGTTCGCTCCGGTCCAGCCCGATGAGATTCCCTGGCGCACCTGTCATTCGGCGCAGGTCTGGCTGATGGCGCCATAGGCGGCCGTGAAGCCCAGCAGCGAATAGGTGTCGGTGGTCACGGTGCCCCGCCAGGAGCGTCCTTCGATGACCATCTGGACACCGGCCTTCATGGCGGTCACGAGGTCCCTGTCATCATGGCGGGTGAATGCCCAGGCGCTTTCGCCCTCGCCGAACAGGGTGAAGGTCTCGTTCCCGATCCTCACCGTGACCGGCGCATTCTCCATGTAGTTGTAGCCCGTGCGGACCTGGACGACGTCCCGTTCGCCCGCCGGAGAACGATGCGTGACGAGTATCCAGATGTCGCCACGCTGGGTGTAGTTGCCTTCCGCCTTCGTCGGCTGGCTGGCGATGAAGCAGACCAGCGTGTCACCATCGTTGTAGCCGAAGGCCGACCAGTCCCGGAAGGTTCCCAGGGATCTCGGTTCCTCGGCCCCGGCTTCAGGCCCCGGCACGAGGATCGCGAGAACCAGCAGAAAGCTGGTGAAGATGCGCGAACTCAGGTTCATGACAGCCATTCCGTCCCGTGTCGTGGTTGTGGGTGTCGTCGCCCGGCGAAATCCATAGCACAGATCATCCCGATGATTCACGCCCATGTCTGTCACATTCAACGAGGCAATGTGTGGCGTAATTCAGTCCTTCAGCGCCTCCAGGTTTACGAAGAGGCTCAGGGATTCGGGATTGGCGAGGGCTTCGGTGTTGGCCACCGGCCGCCCGTGAATGACGTGACGCACGGCAAGTTCACTGATCTTGTTGGACCGGGTGCGCGGGATGTCGGCCACCGCGATGATTCGTGCCGGCGTGTGGCGGGGAGAGGCGTGGGTGCGGATCCGCTGGCGAATCCTGGAGACAAGATCTTCGTCGAGTTCATGGCCTGGTCGCATGACCACGAAGAGAATGATGCGAACGTCGCCGGCAAAGTCCTGGCCGACGGCGAGGCTCTCCTGGATTTCCTCGAAGATGTCCACCTGGCGGTAGATCTCGGCCGTGCCGATGCGCACGCCGCCGGGATTGAGCACGGTGTCGGAACGCCCGTGTATGACGGTGCCGCCGGCAGCCGTGATCTCGGCCCAGTCTCCGTGCCGCCAGACGTTGTCGAAGGTGTCGAAGTAGGCCTGGTGGTAGAGGCTGCCGTCGTCGTCGTTCCAGAATCCCACCGGCATGGAGGGGAACGGCCGCGTGCACACGAGTTCACCCGCCTTGCCGGCGGGCAGGCTGTTCCCGCGTTCATCGAAGATGTCGACGGCCATGCCGAGACCGCGCGCCTGGATTTCCCCGCGGCGCACGGCACCCTCGGGGTTGCCGAGAACGAAGCAGGAGATGATGTCCGTTCCGCCGGAGATCGACGCCAGCTGAACATCCTGCTTCACGTCTCGATAGACGTAGTCGAAGCTCCCTGGCGCCAGGGGGGAGCCCGTGGAGAGAACGAGACGGAGATCCTCGAGATCGTGACTCGCCGCCGGCCGGATTCCCTCCTTCTCGATGGCCGCGAAGTACTTCGCCGAGGCGCCGAATGCGGTGAACCTCTCTTCCTGGCAGAAGTCCCAGAGGACGTTGCCGTCCGGCGATGCCGGATGGCCCTCGTAGATCGCCAGGGTGGACCCCGTTGCCAGGGCGCTCACCTGCCAGTTCCACATCATCCAGCCGCAGGTCGAGAAATAGAACAGCCGGTCTCCGTCGCCGAGGTCGCAATGCAGCCGGTGTTCCTTGAGATGCTGGAGAAGAGTGCCTCCATGGCCGTGGACGATGCACTTGGGGGCGCCTGTGGTGCCTGAGGAATAGAGGATGGCGAGAGGGTGATCGAACGGAACCTGTTCGAAGTCGATGCCCTCGTGGGACGTTGCCATCACCTCCGGCCAGGTCACGGCATCCCGCAGGCCCTGGGTGTCGCAGCCCTGGTCCACCCAGGGAACGACGACGATGTCTGCGATGCCGGGCATGGCCTCCAGAATCTCCGCCACCCTGGGCCTGCTGTCGAAGTGGCGGCCGCCATAGGAATAGCCATCGGCGGCGATCAGCACCTTCGGATCGATCTGGCCGAAGCGGTCGAGGACACCCCTGGTTCCGAAATCCGGTGAAGAGGACGACCACACCGCACCCAGACTTGCCGTCGCCAGTTTGGCGACAATCGTCTCGGGCAGGTTGGGGAGATATCCCGCGACACGGTCGCCACGGCGGATCCCCCGATTGACAAGCCAGGCACTCATGGCGGCGACGGCGTCATGGAGTTCGCGGAAGGTCAGGGCGCGCCGGCGGCCGCCCTCTCCGAGGCACACGATGGCCATGGTGTCGTCGCGCTTCCGGAGAAGGTTCTCGGCATAGTTGAGGCGGGCTCCGGTGAACCAGCGGGCCCCGGGCATGGCCTCGCCGTTGTCGAGAATCGTCTCCCATGTCCGGGAGGACCTGACGCCGGCGAATTCCCAGAACAGCGACCAGAAGGCGGCCCGGTCATCGATGGACCAGCGCCACAGCGACTCGTAGTCCGGAATTGTCCGTCCGCATGCCTCTTCGGCCAGGCGCCGGAACTGCCCGAGGGCCGTTGCCTCCCGGCGCTCTTCGCCAGGGGACCAGAGAACGTCGTTCATCAACTCGCGGGCGCTCCCGATTTCCTGGCCGCACGGTCCATGAAGCGGGCCATCGCGATGTCGCGGCGCGTGATGCCGCCGGCATCGTGGCTCGTCAGGGTGACGTCGACCCGGTTGTAGACATTGAACCACTCGGGGTGGTGATCGACGACATCGGCGTAGACGGCGACGCGGCCCATGAAGCCGATCGCCGTCATGAAATCACTGAAGCGGAAGGTCCTTTCCAGCGCGTCCCCGCCCTCGGACATGGTCCAGTCCTCCAGGGAGGCGAGCGCCTCGGCGAGCGCTGCTTGCGAAAGTGTGTCTGCCATCGAACGTGTCCTCACCTTTCGAACCGGATTGTCCGGCGAGTTGGCCGTTTCGGCAAGAGAGGCTATGGTCCAGTCTCCATGACGCGACGTTTCGGTCCAGCTCCCGACGCCGAGGAGATTGCGGCGATCGCCAGTGATGCGATCGCCATGATTCCCGGAAACCTGAAGGCCCGCATCGAAGGCATCGCCATTCTCGTGACCGAGTTCCCCGAGGCCGATGTCCTGGACTCCCTTGGCATCGACAGCGAGTTCGGTCTCCTCGGTCTCTACCAGGGCATTTCCCTCGACCAGGCCTCCGGCCACGACGTGATGGACGACCTCAACCGCATCTACCTCTACCGGCGCCCGCTCCTCGATGCCTGGGCCGAAGGCGACGACTCCCTCGAGGATCTCGTGCACAACACGATCATCCACGAGATCGGCCACCACTTCGGGTTGTCGGACGACGACATGGAACGCCTCGAAAGCGAGTGATGATGCCGACCCTTTCTGTGCACCCGGATGAACGGGCACCGCCGACCCCACAAGGGTGTCGACGACCGGAACTGGTGGATGCCTTGGGTGGAGATGTCTAAAGTAACCTCGATCTGCCTTCGCACCAGCGATTCCGGACCGGATGTTGCAGCCGACGGCAACCGGTAGCTGTTCAGGAGAATGACTTCCGAATTCGACATGGTCAGATGACAGTGCCAGGCGTGAACCCACAATTGTCGATCCCGAAAGCGGAGCTCGCTTCCTTCTGCCGGCTACATGATATCCGTTGGCTTGCCCTGTTCGGTTCGGCTCTGCGGACGGACTTTGGTCCCGACAGCGATATTGACGTGCTGGTCGAGTTCATTGAGGGACGATCACCAGGCCTGCTCGGCATCGCCGGACTGGAAATCGAACTGTCCGCTCTGTTCGGCGGGCGGAAAGTGGACCTGCGAACGCCCCAGGATCTGAGCCGCTATTTCCGTCAGGATGTCCTCGACAAGGCAGTTGTCCAGTATGCACGACGATGACGCGATCCGATTGAGGCACATGCTGGAGGCTGCCTGCGAAGCACTGTCCTTCATCCAACAACGGGCGCGTACTGATCTGGACACGGACCGGCAGCTGGTCCTCTCATTGGTGAAGGACATCGAGATCATCGGTGAAGCTGCAAACGGGATTGCGGAATCGACGCGTCAGTCCTTTCCGGATGTACCATGGAAACAGATCATCGGTATGCGGCATCGGCTGGTTCATGCGTACTTTGACATCAACCTCGATATCCTCTGGAGAACGGCACGGGAAGAACTGCCGATGTTGATTGCTCACCTTGAATCGGTGGTGTCACCGGACATGGAGTAGTGGCCCTGCTGGAACATTCAGCCACACGTCCAGTCGTGACAATTCAGGAAAATTCAGGTGTTCCGCGCTTCGAGCGCCAAGGTCCCTTCTTGCCTTCCTTGGTTGCGCAGTATCGTGCCACAAGAGACTCCGGGCAGAATCGATTATGGAGCGGTCGATTGTCGCCTCTGAACCTGTGTCGGGCATGGCAGAAAGACAGCACCGCGCAGCCAGTACGTGAGTGGGCCACCACGCGCGGCTGATTCAAAGGGCGTCCTCGGCGCGCAGCATGCGGATCGCATCACGAACCGCTTCCACCGTCACGTCGACGTCGGAACTCTCCATGACGCCCGACACGTATCCGCCGGGCGTTCCCCCCATGGTGACGCCGCCCAGCATCATGGCGAGATCGAACCGTGTGGCGAGGGGTTTCGGCAGGTGCAACAGGTCGTCGGGCGACACGCTGGAACCGTCGAAGGAACCCGGCACCACGTCGAGGCGCCGGGGATTGAGAAAGATGTGGAAGGACGAGTGGGTTCCATAGGCGGCCCAGGAGACACCGGCCTCGCTGACGACGCGGTTGATGCCGTCCCGGAGTGAGGCGGCCGTGGCGCTGGCGCGCTCGCAGATTGTGCCGTCGGCGATCTGACCCAGGGCGGCAATGCCTGCGGCGGCCGAGAGAGGGTTGGCGTTGAAGGTGCCGAAGTGATCAACCTTGATGCGGCCATCCCGTCGCGTGGCCTCGAAATCGAGCATGTCCATGACGTCCCGGCGCCCCGCCACTGCGCCGCCGGGAAGACCACCGGCCAGGATCTTTGCCAGGGCCGTGAGATCGGGCGTGATCCCGAACGCCTTCTGGGCACCGCCCGGTGAGACGCGAAATCCGGTCACGACCTCATCGAGGATGAGGAGTGCTCCGTGACGTTCCGTCTCGTCACGCAGGAGCCGGACGAAGTCCGGATCGACCGGGACCCGGCAGAAAGTGGCGCCCGTCGGTTCGATGATGGCGGCGGCGATGTCGTCATGGGCGCGGAACGCCTCCCGCAGCGCCGTGTGGTCACCGGCCTCGACGACGACGAGATCCTCCTCGATTCCCGGAACGACGCCCGCTGCATTGGCGCCGCCGCTCGAGACCCGGGCCGAGGCGACATGGTCGTGCCAGCCATGAAAATGATGGGTGAAGCGGAGTATCTTGCGCCTGCCCGTGAACGCGCGGGCGAGGCGCAGGCACATCAGGGTTGCCTCGGTGCCCGAGGAGACGAACCGCACGCGCTCCGCCGAGGGCACGAGGTCGCAGACCAGGCGGCCCCAGCGCACTTCCGCCCTGTGACCGGCGCCGAAATGGGTGCCCTCGCCAACGGCCTGCCTCACCGCCTCGACGACAGCCGGATTGCCGTGTCCGAGGATGAGCGAGCCGTGGCCACCAAAGAAGTCGACATACTCGTTGCCGTCGACATCCCACTTGCGGCTCCCCCGGGCTTGATCGACATAGAGTCCGTAGGGCTCCCGGTACCGGGAATCGTGCGTCACGCCACTGGGAAAGATCCCGCCGGCCTCGCCCGCGAGTTCGCGTGAGCCCCTGGTTTTCTCGAGCCAGGAGGCAACGATCGGTGAATTGGTCGGCATGTCGGGCATCGGGCTCACACGTCTCTGGTCCCGGTCATGGTATCGCCACGCCGTCACCCATAGAACACCTCATGACGGACTTCGCCATCGGCCACGACCCGTTCTTCTTCAGCAGGTCAACACGGAGTCATCACAAACGTCATGATCAGGGCAGTGCTTCCCAGCGCCTGCAGAACAACAACCTGACGTCCGGACTGTTCGTCATGTGAGGCCGATCGCCTCGGCACAGGGTCAAGACGTGTCGCCTCCGGCCGTCGTCGACACGGTGGACCCTGCGGAGCAGGTGCCGATCTTCGGAGACCTTGAGAACTCCCGGGGTGATGGGGGTCGCCGTGACATGAAAGTGATCGACGGCAGGGATGCGCCCCGACCCTCTTCGTTGATATCCACCGTTTGAGGCCCCGTGTCACGAATTCAGCGTGTACTCCTGGATCATGCGGTAATGGGAACCGTCGCTGCGCCGATGGCTCTCGTGAAGGGCGAAGGAGCGGATCTCGAATGGCGGAGATTCAAGCAGGTTGTTGGCGGCCACGAAGTCACCGACGTGGCGGGGCGAGGCGCCCTTGAGACGGGCGAGGGTGATGTGAGGATGGTACTTGCGTTCCCGCGGCGGCACACGCAGCTGCAGCAGCAGACCTTCCACCTTGTGGTGCAGCGCCACCAGGTCGTCGTGCGGACGGACTCCGGCATAGAGAAGGCGGGGATCGCGCCGCTTGCCGAAGAAGCCGACACCCGACACGTTGAGCGTGAACGCAGGATGACTGACAGTGGCAAGGGACTCGCAGATCTCGTCGGCCAGCATGGCTTCGATCTCGCCCAGGTAGCGCAGCGTGATGTGCATGTTCTCTGCCGGCACCTGGCGCCCGCCCGGGATGCCGCCACCCAGTGCCGCCAGTCTTTCGGCAATGCTCGACGGCACGGCGACGGCAATGAAAAGAGGCGGCGTCATGGTCCGGTGGTTGCACGTTCGAGAAGCCGGACTACATATGGCACCATTCTCTCGACAATCACCTCCACGCCCCGGGCGTTGGGGTGGATGCCGTCATCCTGGTTGAGTGACGGGACCATCGCCACACCATCGAGGAAGAACGGGTAGAGAATGGCTCCATGCTGATCGGCGAGTTCAGGGTAGATGGCATCGAAGGCGGTGACGTAGTCGGCGCCGAGGTTGCGCGGTGCGGCCATGCCGGCCAGCAGCACCGGAGTGTTTCGCTGCCCGAGAACCGAGAGGATGTGATCGAGGTTGGCCCGGCTGACGCCCGGATCGATACCCCTCAAGGCATCGTTGGAACCAAGGGCCACGATCACCGCATCCGCACCGCTGGCAAGGGCCCACTCCAGGCGCGCCAGCCCACCGGTCGTGGTGTCACCGGACACACCGGCATCGATGACCCTGACGTCGTATTCCAGCAGGTCCAGGGCGGCGCCAAGACGGGCGACGAAGCTGTCGGCGGCAGGAAGGCCGTAGCCCGCGGTCAGACTGTCGCCCAGCGCCAGGATGCGGATTTCGGAACTTGCCGCGGGGGCGCTCGCCATGAGCCCTGCGGCCAGAATCACCATGCGGCCAACGTGTCTCATCCGCGATGCCCGATCCCGTTGTCCGTCTGAGCAGCCTTCATTTGAGGCTGACCGGTGCCGCTGGCACCGTCAACATCCTGCGGGATGTCTCCCTTGTCGTCGAGGAGGGCTGCCACCTGGCTGTTATCGGTCCGTCGGGTTCAGGCAAGTCGTCCCTCCTGGCGCTGACAGCCGGACTGGAACGGCCGACTTCCGGCACGGTCGAGATCACCGGCCGGAATCTTGCCGCATTCGACGAGGACGAACTGGCGACGTTCCGCGGACGGACGATCGGCATCGTCTTCCAGTCCTTCCACCTGATCGCAACGATGACGGCGCTCGAGAATGTTGCGCTGCCCCTCGAGCTGGCCGGCGACGCCGATGCCATCCGGAAGGCGCGGCGCGTGCTTGCGGAAACCGGGCTGGAGGCGAGGTCGGGGCACCTGCCGGTGGAACTCTCGGGCGGCGAGCAGCAACGCGTGGCCCTTGCCCGCGCCCTCGTCAACCGTCCGCCGCTGCTTCTGGCTGACGAGCCGACAGGCAATCTCGACAACGAGACCGGCTCGGCGGTTACGGGCCTCATGTTCGATGTTGCCGCGCAGGCCGGCGCCACGGTGATGCTGGTCACCCACGACCATGACATGGCGCGGCGCTGCCAGCGCACAGTCGCCATCGAGAACGGCACCTGCCGGGAGGTGGCGTGACCACGCTGGCCTGGACCATCGCCCGGCGAAATCTGAAGGGCGGCAGGAGGAGGTTCCTTCTGGCCGTCTTCGCCCTTGCTCTCGGGGTCACGACCATAGCGGGGGTCGGCAGTTTCGGGGCCGGTCTCGTGGAGAGCCTGCGCGAGAACGGGCGTGTCATTCTGGGCGGCGACATTGCGTTGCGCACGACGTTCACACCGCCGGACGACGAGCAGATCCGGTGGCTGGAGGCGCGTGGCGCGCTGTCGCGGTCAGCCGATCTCTTCGCCATGGCGCGACCACCAGAAGGCGAGCCTCTGCTGGTGAACCTGCGGGCTGTCGATGACAGCTGGCCACTCTACGGCGAGGCGCTCATCGATCCCCCGAACCCGCTCGACCATGCCCTTGCGGAGGGCGCCATCGTCGACAGGGACTTTCTCGAGAACACCGGCCTTGACGTCGGCTCGTCGTTTTCCCTGGGGGAGACCGAGGTTCCCATCGTGGCAACCCTTGTCGACGAGCCTGATCGGGCGAGTGCTCCCTTCCGCCTCGGCCCACGGGTCATCCTGTCGCTGGACCGGCTGGATGCTGCGGGCATCGCCGGTACGGGCAGCCTCGTGCGTCACCTCGTGCGCATCAGGCTCGATGATGCCGGCAATGTGTCCGGGATCATCGCCGACCTGCGGCAGGCCTTTCCGGATGCGACCTGGCGCATACGCAGTGCCGATGACGCCAATCCGTCGCTGCGCCGGTTTCTCGAGCGCCTTTCCCTCTTCATGACCCTGGTTGGCCTGACGGCTCTCCTGATCGGAGGTATCGGCATGTCCAGTGCCGTCACCACCTATCTCGCCCGACAGGTACCGACCATCGCCACCCTGAAGTCCCTGGGCGCTTCGCAGCGGCTGGTTCTCACAAGCTATCTCCTCGAGATCGCCATCATGGCCGGGTTCGGCATCGCTGCCGGGCTGATCGCGGGAGCAGTCCTTCCGGTCCTGGCGGCCGGACTGGCAGGCGAGTCGCTGCCCGTCTCCATCGCTGCGGACATACACCCACGACCGCTTCTCATTGCCGCGGCCTGCGGCATCCTCATCACGCTGGTCTTTGCACTACCACCACTCCTTCGCACGAGGGAAATCTCTCCGGCCAGTCTGTTTCGTGTCACCGGACTTCCAGGCACGACGCTCCACCCGCGCGACAGGCTGATGATCGTTCTCCTGGCCGCGGGGGTGGTGGCAATTGCCGTCGTTGCCGGCAACGAGCGTCTCTTCGCTGCCCTCTTTTGTGGCGCCATCCTTGCCGTTCTTGTGCTGTTCCGTCTTGTCGGCCAGGGACTGTCCCGTCTGGCGCGATTCGCCGGCAGACCGCGCCTTGTGGCCTTGCGTCTGGCGCTGGCCAATCTCCATCGTCCGGGAGCGGGGACGGTTCCGGTGTCCGTGGCGCTCGGAACCGGGCTTGCCGTTCTCGCGGTCATCGCCGGTGTCGAGGCAAATCTTGCGAGAGAACTCGAGGTCGCCTCCTCCCGCAAGGTTCCGGCCTTCTTCGTGATCGACATCCAGTCCGATCAGATCGATCCGTTCATCGATGCGGTGACCGCGCGCCGGGATGTCACGGCGGTCGAATCATCTCCTGCCATGCGTGGTCGGGTGACCGCGATCAATGGTGTGGCGGTGGCTGACGCAACCGTTGATGACGATGCCCGGTGGTCCATCAACTCCGATGTCGGCGTCACCTACCAGGGGACGCCGGGGAACGCCACGGTCGTCGCCGGCGAATGGTGGGAGGAAGACTACGCAGGGCCGCCGCTTCTGTCCTTCGATGCCGAACTTGCCGCCGGCTACCGCATCGGTGTCGGGGATACCCTGACCGTCAATGTGCTCGGCAGGGAGATCACGGCACGGATCGCCAACCTGCGGCACATCGACTGGGCATCCGCCGGACTCAACTTTGTCCTCGTGTTCTCGCCTGGCCTTCTCGAGGCGGCCCCGCACACCCACATCGCGACCCTTCATGCCGGCGTTGACGCCGAGAGTTCGCTGCGACGGGAGCTTGCCCGGATGTTTCCCAACATCTCCATCATCAGCGTGCGCCACGTCATCGAGGATATTCGCGACATGCTGGAGAGCGTCGATTCGGTCGTCCGCGGCATCGCCTTCATCGCCTTTGCCAGCGGATTGATCGTCATTGCCGAAACGGTCGTGGCCGCACAGAGGCGGCGCCTTGGAGAGGCGGTCATTCTCAAGGTTCTGGGCGCCACGAGGCCCTTGGTGCTGTCCGTCTTCACCCTCGAACACGCCATTCTCGGAACCGCGGTCGCCCTTCCGGCCCTGGTGGTGGGTACCGTGGCATCCTGGGCGATCGTGACCTTTGCCCTTGATCTTGCTTGGGTCATGCCTTGGTCAGCGACGCTCGCCCTCCTCATCCTCGCCTTGTGTGTGTCGCTCGTCGCCGGCATCGTGACGGGATGGACCCTGCTTTCGGCGCCGGCAGCTCCGGTCCTGCGCAATGCCTGACCAGGGGCACCGTCACGCGGTCTTGACGGCTCACCCCTGGATCACACATAAATGACAGGGAAACCGGGCATGACGCCCGGCACACCTTCCGAACGACACAACCAGGGATGAAGAACATGGCTTTCGGCAACGCTGGACCCCGCGCTGCTGCGTTCACCCGGACAACGGCCCTCTATGATGAGGGTCTGCGCAGCTACATGCTGCGCGTCTACAACTACATGGGTGTGGCGCTTGCCATCACGGGCATCATCGCCTTCGGTACGGCGCAACTGTCGGTTGTCACCAATCCGCAGGGCGACATCATCGGATTCACCCAGCTGGGCGTCCTTCTGTTTGGCTCGCCTCTCCAGTGGGTGGTCATGCTGGCGCCCCTTGGCCTCGTCTTCCTGTTCTCCTTCCGTCTTCACAAGATGTCTCCATCCTCCGCCCAGATGGTGTTCTGGATCTTTGCGGCCCTGATGGGGCTCTCGCTGGCAACGATATTCATTGCCTTCACGCAGGAGAGCATCGCCCGGGTCTTCTTCATCACCGCGGTGACCTTCGGTGCCATGAGCCTCTATGGCTACACCACCAAGCGGTCCCTTGCGGCATGGGGTTCGTTCCTCTTCATGGGCCTGATCGGCGTCATCATCGCCATGGTGGTGAACATCTTCCTGCAGAGTTCCGCACTCCAGTTCGCGATCTCGGCGATCGGCGTCATCGTGTTCGTCGGTCTGACGGCCTACGACACGCAGCGCATCAAGCAGAGCTATGACGTCCACATGAGCGGTGCGGTGATGACGAAGTCGGCCATTCACGGGGCCCTGAGGCTCTACCTCGACTTCATCAACCTCTTCATCATGCTCATCCAGCTGCTCGGCGTCGCCCGCAGCGACTGAGCGGCGCCAGCCTAGGCGCACATCAAGACGGCCCGGCTCCTGCCGGGCCGTTTTCGTTGGTGTTGACGGCTGCCGGTGACTGCAGGCACCGTTCGTTTCCCCACGTGCCGCGGCCGATGGCAGGAGGATGCTTATGCTGACGCCCGAACAGGTACGGTTCTATCACCGCGAAGGCTATCTTCTTGTCGAGGATGTCTTCGATGGATCTGAAGTCGCCGAACTCAACCGCGTGACGGACAGCTACATCGAACGCTCGCGGAAGATTGCAGCAAGCGATTCCCTCTTCGATCTGGCCCCGCATCACACGGCGGAAAGCCCGGTGGTGCGGCGCATCAAGAATCCGGTTGATAGTCGACGAGGTCTTTGCCCGCGCCGCCCGCAAGGAACGCCTGCTCGACATCGTCGAGTGCCTCGTCGGTCCGGGCGTGCGCTTCGATCACTCCAAGATGAACATCAAGACCAGGGGTGGCCAGGCGGCGATCGACTGGCACCAGGACTGGGCCTTCTACCCCCATACCAACGACGACCTGCTCGCCGTCGGTCTCTATCTCGGCGACTGCACCCTGGAGAACGGACCGTTGATGGTGATTCCGGGAAGCCACAGGGGCCCGGTCTTCGATCACCATCACGAGGGTCTTTTCGTGGGGAGCTGCAGTGCCGGCGAACTCGGTGCGCTTCCCAAAGACGCGGTGCCTCTTGCCGGAAGGGCGGGTTCGATCACGATTCACCACGTGCGCACGCTGCACGGTTCCCTGGAGAACAGGTCGGGCCGGGACCGCCGCCTTCTCCTCATGTGCTACATGGCGATTGATGCCTGGCCGCTTGCCAGTGCCGGATCATTCGATCTGGCCGAGTTCGATAGCCGCATCCTCAGGGGCAAGCCGACCCTTCAGCCTCGCCAGGAGGCCCTTCCCGTGCGCGCACCGATCCCCAGAATCCCCGACTCCGATTCAATTTTCGAGGATCAGGAGATGGTCGCCGGCCGGTCATTCGCGACGTGACGCCCTGGGCGACCCTGCACGACAGTTTTCATGTTCATGAAGGACCGTGGTGACGGCTTCCTGATTCACGTCGGCCAGCGGGTCCTCAGGCGAGCGTGACCGCGGGACGGTCAACCAGCGGGCGCCGAGGTGCGCGAGACCTCGATGGCAGGAGGCGATGTCAGGGTCTGAAAGATGACGCAGTAGCGTTCGGTCAGCTTCATCAGGCGATCCAGGGTGTCGTCATCGGCATCCGTATCGAGGGTGAAGCCAAGGCGAATGGACCTGAATCCCACGGGCGTGTCACGGTCGATCCCGAGCGTGCCGCGAAAATCGAGATCGCCTTCGGCGGTGATTGCCCCATCTTTCAAAGCAATGCCCAGTGCGCTGGCCACGGCATTCAGCGTGACACCGGCACAGGCCACCAGGGCCTCGAGGAGCATGTCACCGGAGCAGGCGGCAAGGCCGTCTCCTCCCGTTGCGGGGTGGAGACCGGCCCTGATCATGGCCTTCGAGGTTTCCACGCTGCAGGTGACATCGTCGAGCCCGATGCTTCCCGTGGCCCGAAGGGTGACAACCGCGGCATCGGGCTCGTCGCGGTAGCGCTCCTTGAGGGGCGCTTGCATGGTGCGCAGGATCTCGCCGTCGATCATCGTCTTCCTCCTCCGGTCTGCCGCACGTTCTGTCCATCCGGACCGATCAGCCTGCGGGGCAAGGTGTCCGGGTTCCCGCACTTCCTGGGCGTGCTGGGGTATCTGAAGCCGCGCGGCCGGTTCACATGGTAGGGACTCTCAAGGCTCTCCGCCATCTTCCCGCATTGAGGCCCCGGCCCGGAAACTGCCTCACGCGAAACGGGGGCGGGATCGGAATTCGATGCTGGACAAGGGGCGCAGGACTGCATCACATTGGCACAGCATCTGACAATGACACAGGGGAGTGAGACATGCCCATTGATCGGTTGAAACTGTCCCGTCGCCGTTTCATGGAAACAACGGCCGCGGGCGTGGCCGGAAGCACGCTGGCGATGACCGGTGCTTCCGTAGGGGCCCAGGAAGCGGGTGATACCCTGAGGACGAGGAACTACTCGGACATTCAGGTCCTTGACCCCGGCTACATCCTGTCGGCTCCGGAGTCCGACGTGAACGCCTGCCTGCTTCACGGCCTCGTCACGGTGACCGCGGGCGACCAGTGGGGCTGGGAAAACGAGGCTGCAGCCGAGATCGACCAGGTGGATGACACCCACATCAACTTTGCCCTGCGCGACGACATTGGCTGGACCAACGGTTTTGGCGCCATGACGGCAGAGGACGTCAAGTATTCCTACGAGAGGATCGCGGATCCCGAGATGGCGTCCCCCTATGCCGAGGACTGGAGTGCCCTTGACCATGTCGATGTCCACGACGAGCGCAGCGGGACGATCGTGCTCAAGGAACCCTACGCTCCCCTGTGGACGACGACGATGCCCGCCGGGCGCGGCATGATCGTCTGCAAGGCGGCTGTCGAGTCGCTTGACGGCAAACGCTACGAGGCGGAACCGCCGGCGGTGTCGGGTGCCTACGAGATCACGGACTGGCAGCCGTCCCAGAAGCTCACCCTGTCGGCGCGGCAGGGTTACACCGGGCCCTATGCCAATCCGGACTTCACCACCATCGAGATCTACCCGATCATCGACGAGCAGGCTGCCGAGGTCGGTTTCCTCGCCGGTGACCTTGATGTCACCCGCGTGCCGATCACCTCGGTGCCGACGCTCATGGAGAGCCTGCCCGAGGATGCCACGCTGGTGCAGCATCCCTCGCTGAAATACGTCTGGATGGGGATCAACCGTGACAACGAGGCGATGGGCGACATCAGGGTGCGGCGTGCGATCCAGCATGCGGTGAATGTCAACCAGATCCTCGAAGCGGCGTATTTCGGGCTGGCGGCGCCCGCTAACGGCATCATCCCGCCAGGCCTTGTCGGCCACCGCCCCGAACCGCTCGTTCCCTACGAGGGCAATCCGGAGTATGCCCGCCAGCAGCTCGAGGAAGCGGGCTTTGGATCCGGGTTCTCGTGCCGGATCGACACCCTCAACAAGGCGGCCTACACGGCGGCCTGCCAGGTGATCCAGGCGAACCTTGCCGACATCGGCATCGACGCCGAGATCAACGTCCACGATCCAGGCGTCTGGTGGACCATGGGGGACGAGAGTTCCGGGGAGGACTGGAAGTCACTCCAGATTCTCTATTCCCGTTTCTCCTCCCAGCCCGATCCGGGGTGGTACACCATGTGGTTCACGCCTCAGCAGGTCGGTGTGTGGAACTGGGAGCGGTTCAACAACCCGGATTTCGGAGCCCTTCATGCCGAGGCACTCGTCACCATGGATCCTTCCGTGCGTGACGGCATGTACCGGTCCATGCAGGACATGATGGAAGAATCCGGCTGCTACCGGTTCATCACCCATGAATTCGAGCCGACGATCTACCGCAACACCATCGTTCCGGCGCTGACGCCTGACGGGCGCATGCTCTGGAAGCGTTTCACGAAGGCCTGATGTTCCTGGCCCGCCTGTCTTTCTGATCAGGAAGGCGGGCGGGCCTCGTTTCCGGCGACGCACGGATCATCGTGAGGCCCCGGAACGTTGCCTCTGCCCGCCTTTGCAGGATATGAAGATGCTGTAGTTGCTCTCTACCGGGGTTGGTTGACCCGCGTACGAAGGGTGGGACAAGGAGAGCACACACCTGCGGTTTCGGTCAGTGTCTGAAGCCGCAACACGATCAGATGCCCCCAATGCCCCGAACAAGAGCGAGGTGCTGGACCACCTGCGCTGGAAGGCCAACCGTGTAGGCCTGCGTCGGGACGACGGGAGTCCGATTGTTGGCTACGTCAATTCGAAAGAGGAGAGATGCGGATGTCTCGACAGGTCCATTGGCTTCCGTCCCGCGGCACCCGTTACAGCGAAGCCGAGTGGCAGGCCCGCGTCGAACTGGCGGCCTGCTTTCGCCTGCTCAACCACTTCGGCTGGGACCAACTGGTCTGGAACCATTCGACGGTCCGCGTGCCGGGCAGCGAGAGTCACTTCCTGATCAACCAGCTCGGCATGCACTATACGGAGATCTGTGCCTCCAACCTGGTCAAGGTCGATATCGACGGCAACATCGTCGAGGGACCCGACAACATTCCGCCTGCAGGTTTCACCATCCACAGCGCCGTCCATCGCGCCCGCTCCGACGCGCATGCCTCGGTGCACTGTCACGCCATGGAGGCGGTCCAGGTCGCCTGCCTCAAGGATGGCCTGGAGATGATCGCCAGCGAGAGCACCATGCTCTACAACGACATCGCCTACCACGGCTACGAAGGTGTCTCGCTCGATCTCGGCGAACGCGAGCGCATCGCCGGGAACCTCGGCGACAAGAACGTCCTGATGCTGCGGAATCACGGCCCGGTGACCCTGGGCAAGACCATCGCCGCCGCCTTCGTACGGATGTACTGGCTGATCCTGGCCTGCAGAATCCAGATGGGCGTGTTGGCGACGGGAGAGCGCTACACGGTCATTCCCAGGGAAGTCTGCGATGTGTTCGCCAGCCAGACCGAGCATTTCGAGCCGGGCCTGCAGGAGTGGGATGCCTTGATGCGACTGATGCAACGCAAGGACCCATCCTTCATGGAATGACCTCCTGCCGGAAAACACAGGGACGCTGACCGGCGCCCAGAAACCGTTCTGCCGGGAGAAATGGTATCACGTGATACCAGACGTCCTTGACGCCGCCGAACTGGCCGAGCGGCGGCGAGTGACCGACACTCTCGTCGCCTGCGGGAGCAGGCTGACGGACTTGGACCCGGTCTTCAATGCCACCGCAGGCGCTGATCAGAGCGCTGCGGTGTCGTTGATCCAGGGGGGCCAGGCGGCGCTGGTGAGGAGGCCTTCCGCGGGATCCCTGGCGACGGCGGCGACGCGGGCGAAGGCGTTGAGGCCGGGCGCGTCGCGCTGGAGGCGGATGTCGTGTCCCATGGCGGTGAGTTCGTCGATGATGGCGGCGGGGAGGCGCTCGTCGACGAAGGTCTCGCGGCTCTGGCAGTGCACCCTGGGCGCCTCGATGGCCCGCTTGAGATCCATGCGGTGAACGGCCCAGTTGACAAAGGTGTGCATGACGCCGGTGAGGATCCGGTAGCCACCTGAGCCGGCTGCCGCGAAGACGGGTTCGCCATTACGGGTGGCCACGAGAACGGGGGCGGCGAATATCGGCATCTTGCCGGGCTTGATGGAATTCGGCCGTCCTGGCCGGGGATCGAAGTTCTGCATGCCGTTGTTGAGAACCACACCGGTGCCGGGACAGTAGACGAGGGAGCCATGGGCATCGGAAAGGCTGATGCACAGGGCCGCCATGTTCCCCTCCCTGTCGGTGACGGCAACCTGTGTCGTTCCTCCGAGTTTCGGCGCCCACGGAGTCGTTTCCAAAGATTGCGGGAGCGCTTCGTGGCCGGAGGCCGCAAGGTCGCCGGCGGAGGCCGGTTTCGGCGGTCGCGGCATGGCCCTTTGCGGATCGATCACGCGCGCGCGCCGCCGCGCGAACTCGGCCGACGAGAGGACAGCGACGGGAGTATCCTCGAAGTCCGGGTCGCCGTACCAGCGGATGGTGTCGGTGAAGGCGGTGAGCATGCACTCGGCCATCAGGTGGTGAGACGCGGCGCCTTCAGCCGAACGAAGGTCGAACGTCCCGAGGAGATTCAGGAATTCGGCGGAGGTCGGGCAGAAGCAGGTGATGCAGTCCAGCCCGTGGAAGTCCAGCGTCGTTTCCTCGAGCACCTTCGGCCGGTAGGACGCGAGGTCCTCGGCGGTCAGGATTCCGCCGCCTTCCCTCATTTCCTGCTCGATGAGTTCCGCTGTCCGACCCTCGTAGAAGCCGGAAGGGCCCTCATCGGCGATGAGACGCAGGGTGCTTGCGAGTTCGGAGAGGTCGAGGACGGTGGCGCCGCCGAATTGGCCGTTGATCCGGGGAAGCTCGCCGCCGGGGCAGAAATGGCGGTGCATCGGCGGATAGCGGCGCATGAGCGGATGGACCTCGCAGACGTGGAGCAGCTGGTTCCAGGCCACCGTGAGACCGCGTTCGGCGAGCTGGATCGAAGGCTCCAGAACACGGGCCCAATCGAGGCGCCCCCGTCGATGGTGGACTTCCCACATGGCGGCAACGGCGCCCGGAACGCCTGCTGCGAGATGCCCCTTCTCGCCCTTCAGGTCCTTGGTCCATGGCGTTTCGTAGTACTTGAGCCCCCGCGATTCGTCGATCTCGAACATGTCCTCGCGGGCAGCGGCGGGCGCCCGCAGGTAGCCGTCGACCGAGACCAGGCGGCCCGCCCGGGCGTCGAAGCCGGCGAGGCGTGCGTAACCACCAATGCCGCACTGGGCCGGTTCGACGACAAAACTCGCAAAGGCCGCGCCGGTGATGGCATCGAAGGCGTTGCCTCCTGCCTCCAGGAGTGCCAGTGCGGTTGCGACCGCATCACGGTGTCCGGCCGAGACCACGCCGTCCCTGCCACGCGCTTCGCTGCGTCCGGCGTGCATGCTTCCTTCGATCATGACGGCACCTTGTTGGGATCCCTGATCCGGATGCTGATGGTCATGGCAACAGGAAGTCAACCTGTTGGTCTTTTTTGCTCTTGGGTACAGACTTCCTGGAGGGTTCAGGGGAGTCGGTCATGTCGATGATGGTGCTGCTGGCGATCGTGACGCTGGCTTACGTGGGCTACAACCTGCTCATCAAGGTTTCGGGAGATCACATACCGCCCGAGGCCACCACGACGGTGCTTGCCGCCCTCTGCCTGCAGACCGGTGCATTGCTCACTTCCGTGGCCTTCATCACGGTTCTCGGTATCCAGGGCGGACACACTTTCCGCCTCTCTCTGCCAAGCTATCTCTGGGCCCTGGCGGGAGGACTGTGCATCGGCATCGCCGAGATCTGCTACCTCACAATTTTCGGCGGCTCGGACCCCTTGCCGGCGAGCGTGGTGATCCCGACCGTGGTGACCGGGACGATCGTCATCACGCTCATCGTGTCGGTTTTCGTCTTCCAGGAACGGCTCGGGTTCCTGCAGGTCGCGGGCGCCGCCATGATCGTTGCCGGGATCATCTGCTTGTTTGCCGGGCGTATCGATCAGGCCTGAGTGTCCCCAGTGGGCCGTGATTCATGAACGGTCCTGTGATTGAATGGCAAGGCACGATCACAAATCCGTGCCATGCAAGGCCTTCGGGAGGATCGCACGATGACACAGTCAAGTCTGGTGGCCCGGAGTGGCCCGTTCAAGGGACTGCACTCGGGCATGGGTATAGCGGCGAAGGTGATGGTGGTCGTCTTCGTTGTCTTCACGGCCATCAATGTGGACTTTGCCAACGGCGTCTACCAGGCGGTGCGTGGCTGGATCGAGTACGCGCTCAACTGGTACTACATCATGGCCCTGGTGATCATGCTGTTCGTCTGCTTCTACCTGATGTTCAGCCGCTTCGGCGCCGTTCGGCTGGGCGATGACGACTCCCGGCCGGAGTTCTCCAACTTCTCGTGGCTGGCCATGCTGTTCTCGGCAGGTGTCGGCATCGGATTGCTGTTCTTCGGCATCGCCGAGCCGATGTTCTATTTCGACAACACCGAGCCTTGGGGTTATCCCAACAATCCCTTTGCCGAACAGGCGGGATTGGCCGCCATGAATGAGCAGCGGGCTGCTGCCGCCATGCGGGTCACCTATTTCCACTGGGGCTTCCATGGCTGGGCAGGGTACGTGATCGTCGGCCTGTGCCTCGCCTACTTCGGCTTTCGCAAGAAACTGCCCCTGACGTTGCGCTCGGCGCTCTACCCGGTGATCGGTGACCGCATCTATGGCCCCATCGGGCATGCCGTCGACCTGCTGGCGGTGTTCGGCACCGTCTTCGGCGTCGCCACGTCACTGGGTCTTGGCGTCAGTCAGATGGCCGCCGGTCTCAACCACCTGTTCGGGGTCGATCCGGGAATTGTCACGCAGATCATTCTCATCGTCGCCATCTCGATCGTCGCCACGCTTTCGGCGGTCTCCGGGGTCGGCAAGGGCATCCGCATCATTTCGGAGTGGAACATCTGGCTCAGTGTCGTTCTGCTCGCCTTCTTCCTCTTCGGCGGACCCACCAAGTGGCTGCTGGGATTCTTCGTCAGCACCACGGGCGACTACCTGTGGAATGTCATCCCCATGGGCTTCCAGACCTTCAACGACGAGGCCAATGCCGCCTGGCAGAGCGGCTGGACGATCTTCTACTGGGGCTGGTGGATCTCCTGGGCGCCGTTCGTCGGCATGTTCATCGCCCGCATCAGCCGTGGCCGCACGATCCGGGAGTTCATGGTCGGCGTGATGTTCGTCCCGACGACGCTCGCCTTCTTCTGGCTGTGCATCTTCGGCGGGACGGCGATGCACATGGAACTGAACGCCGCGGGTGGCGTCGGCACCGCCGGAATTGCTGACCTGGTGCGGGGTTGGGATCTGCCTTCGGCGCTTTACGGCACCATCGAACTGGTGACCACGGCCCACTGGCTCAACTGGATCATGGCAGCGCTGGCGACGTTCCTGCTGGCGACGTGGTTCATCACCTCGTCGGATTCGGGAACGCTGGTGATCACCACCATGCTGAGCATGGGTTCCGACAATCCGCCACAGCGTTTCCGCGTCGTCTGGGGCCTGGGCGAGGGTTTCGTGGCTGCCGTGCTGCTGCTTGCTGGTGGCCTGACGGCGCTGCAGACGGCATCGATCGCCGCGGCCCTGCCGGTCAGCGTGATCATGCTACTGATGGCCTTCGGCGTGGTGAAGTCATTGCACACCGATCCGGGAGCGGTTGCGTCACCGGATGAAACCCATGCGCCTGACGGCACCCGCATGGCACAGGAACTGCACGCCTGAGCCTCGACTGGTTGTGGTGAAGCGGTCACCCTGGCCGCTCCACCACCGCTCTTCAGGATTTGCGGGAACGCTCCACCACGTCTCCGCCCGCTTCCTTCCAGGCGGCAAATCCGCCGGCGAGCTGGGCAACGGGCCCGAATCCCATGTCCTGCAGGGTCTTCGTCGCCAGCGCGGAGCGGGCGGCGGCGGCGCAGTAGAGGACGAACTTCCTGCCGCTGGCGAAGACCTCCCGGTGGTAGGGGCTCTCCGGGTCGACCCAGAATTCCAGCATGCCGCGCGGTGCGTGACAGGCTCCCGGAATCATGCCTTCGCGGTCGAGTTCACGCACATCGCGGATATCGACGAACTGCACGGAAGGGTCATGGACGAGTGCAAGGGCCTCCTCGACGGGAACGCTCTCGATGTCGGCGGTGGCCTCCTCGACCATCCGCCTTGCTGTGGTCTTCAGTTCCATCGGTCTAGTGGAGAACCGGCATGACGAACTCGGCACCCTTTCGCAGGCCCGAAGGCCAGCGTTCCGTCACCGTCTTGAGCCGGGTGTAGAACCGGACCCCCTCCGGTCCGTGCATGTGGTGATCACCAAAGAGCGAACGCTTCCAGCCACCGAAGCTGTGGTAGGCCACGGGCACCGGTATGGGAACGTTGACGCCGACCATGCCGATGCGCGAACGCTGGACAAAGTCACGCGCCGCATCGCCGTCGCGGGTGAAGATCGCCGTTCCGTTGCCGAACTCGTGGTCGTTGACGAGACGCAACGCGTCCTCGTAGCCCTCTGAGCGCACGACGCACAGGACCGGACCGAAGATCTCCTCCTTGTAGATGCGCATGCCGGATGTCACGTGATCGAAGATCGATCCGCCGATGAAGTTGCCTCCTTCGTATCCCTGAAGGCTGAACCCGCGCCCATCGAGAACAAGGTCGGCGCCCTCCTCGACGCCGCAGTCGATGTAGCCGCTGACCCGGGCATGGTGCGCACGCGTCACGAGCGGGCCCATGTCCGCCTCGCTGTCGGTGTAAGGGCCGATCTTGAGGGACTCGACCCGTGGTTTCAGGCGCTCGATCAGTGCATCGCCGACCCTGTCGCCCACGGCCACGGCGACCGAGACCGCCATGCAGCGTTCTCCGGCCGAGCCGAAAGCGGCGCCCATCAGGGCATCGGTCGCCTGCTCGAGATCGGCGTCCGGCATCACCACCATGTGATTCTTGGCGCCGCCGAGTGCCTGGACGCGCTTGCCGCACGCCGTGCCGGTGCGATAGACGTGCTCGGCGATGGGCGTGGAGCCGACGAAGCTGATGGCCTGGACCGTCGGCGAGTCAAGCAGCGCTTCCACCGCCTCGCGGTCGCCGTTGACGACGTTGAGGACACCTTCGGGGGCGCCCGCCTCCTCCAGGAGCTCGACGAGGCGCAGGGCGCAGGAGGGGACCTTTTCCGAGGGTTTGAGGATGAAGGTGTTGCCGCAGGCGATGGCCATCGGGAACATCCACATCGGCACCATGGCAGGGAAGTTGAAGGGCGTGATGCCGGCAACGACGCCAAGCGGCGCGCGCATGGACCAGCTGTCGACACCGGTGCCGACACTGCCGGAGTACTCGCCCTTGAGCATCTGGGCGATGCCGCAGGCGTACTCGACCACTTCCAGGCCGCGGGTTACCGAACCCTTCGCATCCGCCAGGGTCTTGCCGTGTTCGCGCGACACGAGTTCCGCGAGTTCGTCCATGTGGTCCTCGACGAGTGTCTTGAACCGGAACATCACGCGGGCGCGATTCTGCGGCGTCACCGCTTCCCAGCCGGGTTGTGCCCGGGACGCCGCGGCGATCGCTTCATCGACCTCGCTGCTCGAGGCAAACGGTACCTGGTGAATGACCTCACCGGTTGCCGGGTTGGTCACGTCACCACAACGGCCTGAATTTCCGGCGACCCGGCGGCCGCCGACATAGTGATGAAGCATGCCAGGCATCAGGAACCTCTTGTCGGATTGCACGGCCAAGAAACAAACAGCACGATCGGCCAAACGCAAGGAGAATCTCGGTCCTCGCGCCGGTCAGGTCTCTCCGCGAAGGGAGCGCGTGTTCCTGATGTCGCCGCCGTCGCCGCGTACCCTGGAAGCCCGGGGCAAGGTGTCGTGCTCCTTGGCCGTGACGCCGAGGAGTGCGGCTCCTGAAACTGCCCGGTCAGTCTCCAGAGCCTTCATGCGGCCGGTGACTCAGCCGCAGCACGCCTCGCGCGCCGCGGACGTGATCGTGCGGCCGTCCTCTCGTGCCGAGGCGGCGATGGCGCCGTCATCGATCCTGTCCGTGCCGTAGACCGTGGCGCCGGCACGGGTGTGGAAGGTCTCCCAAGGAACGCCGGCAGGATCGACGGACCACGACTTTTTGGACTGGGCATAGCAGCATACGCCGTCGGAGATCTCGCTTGTCGCCTGGCCGGCGGCCTCGAGTCTCTCAGTCACCTCGACGAGTTCGTCCTCGCTGTCGACATCGATTCCCATGTGATCGAGACCGATCGTGCGCCCCCTGGATGTCATGGAAAAGTTGATCGAGGGCTCATCGAGACGGAACCTGGCATAGTCCTCCTTGAGGACATCGGGTTCGGCCCCGAAGAGCGCCGCGTAGTAACGGACGGCTTCCTCGAGGTTGTCGACATTGACACTGACATGTACGCGCTTCATGGCTCAGAACTCCTTGGCGATGATTGTGGGATCCGGCGGCGCATCGAAACCCAGGCAGCAGTCCTCGACGAGAAAGTCCGTGAGGTCCTTCATGACGTCAAGGTCAGCCGCGTACATCATATGGCGCCCATGACGCCGTGACACGACGAGGCCGCAACGGGCGAGGCAGGAAAGATGGAACGACAGGACCGGCGGCGAAATGTCGAGATGGCGGGCAATGACTCCTGCCGGTGTCTCCTCTGGGCCCGCCCTCACGAGAAACCTCCAGGCCGCCAGCCGGGTGTCCTGGGCGAGGGCATGCAGGAGGTCGATGGCACGTGACGTTTCCATAGTTCTATAAATATAAAATTGTTCTAGTCCTTGTCAAGACATGGGCATCCCGCTGCTCCGGCTTGTTCGACGCTGATGGATGCCTGAGACTGCGGGGTCACATGAAACGGCTCGGTATCATCGGCGGCACCGGATTTCTCGAGTTCGAGGGTCTCGAGATCCAGACACGCCGCGAAGAGGAAACCCGCTGGGGCATGCCCTCGGGGCCGGTTCTTGAAGGTGTGCTCGATGGCGCCGCCGTCGCTTTCCTGCACCGTCATGGCACGCCCTCGCGCATTCCGCCTCATCGCATCAACTACCGGGCCAACATCTGCGCGCTCGCGGCCGCCGGATGTGATCGCATCATCGCGGTGGCCACGGTTGGAGGGATTCGTGGCGACCTCGTGCCCGGATCGCTCGTCATTCCCGACCAGATTGTCGACTACACGTGGGGACGGAAGCATACCTTTTTCGAGGACGACCTCGATGCGCCGATTCACGTCGACTTCACCGCCCCCTACGACAGCGAACTCAGTTCGGCACTGCACGGTTCCGCCTTGAGCGCCAGCATCGCGGTCACTGTTGGGGGCACCTATGCGTGCACTCAGGGTCCGAGGCTAGAGAGCGCAGCCGAAGTCGATCGCCTGGAACAGGATGGCTGCGACATCGTCGGAATGACCGGAATGCCGGAAGCCACGCTCGCGCGCGAGGCCGGAATCGCCTATGCGCATCTCGCGATTGTAGTGAACGCCGCGGCGGGCCGCGCGGCGGGCCCGATCCGGGTCGAGGCCATGGCCGGTGTCATGGCGACGTCGACAGGGAAGGTGCGGCAGATCATCCGCGGCGTCGTCGCTTCGCAACCCTGACAGTTTCTCAGTGCTTATGATCTGCCAGCCCGGTGACCGTGTTCAGAATCCGCTTTCAGGGTCGACTGCAACCCTGCCAGGCCCACCGGGAACATTATCGACACGAGCCAACGCACGACACGCCCAGGACATAAGCCGCAAGTAAGTGACATCATGCGTTGCAGCGAGCCGAAGCGGTCGCCTGAGGATTTGGCACGGGCAGTGTTCTTGTCCTGAGCCGTGGACCTCGGATCAGTCTGTGGGGCTAGCGATGTGACTGTGCCGCGCGCTTCTTGGCCTCGGCGATGGCGCGGGCCGGATTGAGACCCTTGGGGCAGGCATTCGTGCAGTTGACGATGGTGCGGCAGCGGAAGAGTTCGTCGGCGCCGTCGAGTTCGGCGATCCGTTCGTCGCCTGCCTCGTCGCGGCTGTCGGCAACCCACCGGTAGGCCTGCAGGAGAACGGCGGGACCCGGAAATGTCTCGCTGTTCCACCAGTAGCTCGGACAGGCCGTCTGGCAGCAGAAGCACAGGATGCACTCGTAGAGGCCGTCGAGTTTCTCGCGCTCGGCCGGCGACTGCAGGCGTTCCTTTGCCTCCGGCGCGGCGCTCTGCGAGCGCAGCCATGGCTTGACCGAGGCGAGCTGCCCGTAGACATGCGAGATGTCGGTGACGAGATCCCGGATGACCCGCATGTGGGGCAAGGGATAGACCCGGACATCCCCGGAGATGTCGTCGAGGGGCTTGGTGCAGGCGAGCGTGTTGACGCCATCGATGTTCATGGCGCAGGAACCGCACACGCCCTCGCGGCACGAACGGCGGAAGACGAGCGTCGAATCCATCTCGTTCTTGATCGAGATGAGGGCGTCGAGGACCATTTCGCCACAGGTGTCGCGGTCGACTTCGAAGGTGTCGAGGCGCGGGCCGGCGCCGCTGTCGGGGTCATGGCGGTAGATCTTGAATCGGATGCGCCGGGCGCTGCCCTGCGGCACGGGATGGGCCTTGCCGACCCTCACCCTCGAATTCCGGGGCAGTCTGAACTTAGCCATGGTGAATCGCTCCGGTGCGTGGCTGACGGGAACCCGGCATGGTCAGTACACCCTGGACTGGGGAGGAATCCTCTCCACCTCGTCGGTCAGCGTGTCGAGATGCACGGGCCGGTAATCGATCCTGTGGCGGCCGTCATCGTCGAGCCAGGCGACGGTATGTTTCATCCAGTTCTCGTCGTCGCGTTCCGTGTAGTCCTCCCGGGCATGGGCGCCGCGACTCTCCTTGCGGTGTTCAGCGCAGACGATGGTGACCACGGCCTGGCGCAGCAAGTTGTCGAGTTCCCATGTTTCCATGAGGTCGGTGTTCCACACCAGCGAGCGGTCGCTGACCTGGATGTCGGAGAATCCGGCATGGACCTCCTCCATCCGGCGGCATCCCTCCTGGAGTGACTTTTCGGTGCGGAACACCGCGGCGTCATTCTGCATGGTGCGCTGCATCATCTCGCGCAGCTGGGCCGTCGGTGTGCCGCCGGCGGCATGACGCAACCGGTCGAAACGCTCGAGCGTCGCGTCGCCGGCGCCAGGGGGCAGGTCCTCGCGCGTCCCGCCGGGCGTGACCAGGCTGGCGGCGCGCAGGGCCGCGGCTCGGCCGAACACGACGAGATCGAGCAGCGAGTTGGACCCCAGGCGGTTGGCGCCATGCACCGAGACGCAGGCCGCCTCCCCGGACGCCATGAGACCCGGCACGATGGCCTCCGGATCGCCGTCCCGCGGCACCACCACCTCGCCGTGATGATTGGTCGGGATCCCTCCCATGTTGTAGTGGACCGTCGGCAGCACCGGAACCGGCTCGCGCGTCACGTCGACACCGGCGAAGATCCTGGCGCTCTCGGAGATTCCGGGAAGACGCGCGGCGATGACATCGGGATCGAGATGGTCAAGCTTGAGCAGGATGTGATCCTTCTCCTTGCCGGCCCCGCGTCCCTCGCGAATCTCGAGCGTCATGGAACGCGACACCACGTCGCGGCTCGCCAGGTCCTTGGCCGAGGGGGCGTACCGTTCCATGAACCGTTCGCCCTCGCCGTTGACGAGGTAGCCGCCCTCTCCGCGCACGCCTTCCGTGATGAGGACGCCGGCGCCGTAGACTCCGGTCGGGTGAAATTGGACGAATTCCATGTCCTGCAGCGGCAGTCCGGCGCGCAGCACCATTCCGTTGCCATCGCCCGTGCAGGTGTGGGCCGAGGTACATGACAGATAACAGCGACCGTATCCGCCGGTCGCGAGGATGGTCAGCGCCGCGGAAAACCGGTGAAGGGTGCCGTCTTCCAGACACCAGGCCATCACGCCCCGGCAGGCGCCGTCATCGTCCATGATGAGATCGAGGGCGAAGTACTCGATGAAGAACTGCGCCTCGTGGCGCAGGGACTGCTGGTAGAGCGTGTGCAGGATTGCATGGCCGGTGCGGTCGGCAGCGGCACAGGTCCGCTGGGCGGTGCCCTTGCCGTACTCCGTGGTCATGCCACCGAAGGCGCGCTGGTAGATGGTGCCTTCGGCGGTGCGCGAGAACGGCACGCCGTAGTGTTCGAGTTCGATCACCGCGGCCGGAGCCTCCTTGCACATGTACTCGATGGCATCCTGGTCACCGAGCCAGTCGGATCCCTTGACGGTGTCGTACATGTGGTAGCGCCAGTCGTCGTCACCCATGTTGCCCAGGGCGGCCGAGATCCCTCCCTGGGCGGCGACGGTGTGGCTCCTGGTCGGGAAGACCTTGGTAATGCAGGCGGTCGACAGACCGGCCTCGGCCAGACCCAGGGTGGCGCGCAGGCCCGCTCCGCCGGCGCCGACCACAATCACGTCGTAGGCGTGATCGACAATGGCGTAGGCGTTTGTCATGCCTGGCCCAACATGAGCATGGCGAGGGAGACGAGGGCGATGGCCGCCAATACGACCGCGGCGGCGATGACGAGGATCCTGAGCGCGGAACCGCAGGATCCCTGTCCCACGTAATCGTCGATGATGGTCTCGAGACCCAGTTTCATGTGCCAGAGACCCACCCCGAGAAACGCCACCAGGAAGACCGGAACAATGACGGTCTCCATGAGGCCCACGACGGTCTCGTGGTCGGCGGTCGCGAGAGTCGGCAACAGGCCGATGAAGACAAGGGTGAGGGGGATGAGGGCCAGCGCTGTCAGACGCTGGCGGCGCCAGTGCAGCGCGCCTCGCTTCAGGTTCGCCATCTACCCCGCCACCGTGGCGCCAAGCACCCAGGCAAGGGCGGTGAGGAGGACCGTACCGCCGACGACAGCCCATCCCGACGCCCTCACCGGCGTCAGCTCGAGACCGCGTCCCGTATCCCACACCATGTGCCGGATGCCGTTCAGCAGGTGGTAGACGAGGCAAAGGGACCAGATGAAGAGGATGACCAGCCCCGGCCACGAGCCGGCAATCTCCCGCGCGGCCGCAAAGCTCTCCGGTCCTGCCGCCGCGGCCGCCAGCCAGGCCACGAGACCGGCGATGCCGATCGAGAGCAGGGCGCCTGTCAGGCGATGGGCGATTGAGAGAACGGATGTGATCTGCGGGCGATAGACCTGGAGATGCGGCGACAACGGCCGCGCGGCGCCGGCCTCGCCATCTGGTTGAGCAGTCGACATGGTCGCGAGTCTATTGTCCCGGCGCGGTTTGGGTCAACGCCGGGGCATCACCACCCAATAGTCGAGGTCCAGCACCTTGTCGGAATGATCGCGACCGTCGTCATCGCGATCGGGGAAGTCGTCACAGGCATGATTCTTCGCCGCCACGGTGCGCACACGCGCCAGACCAACGTCCCGCCGGCCTTCGACTTCCGCCTTCTCCAGCACCTCCGACCAGGCATAGATGGTGTCCCCGGCAAAGGTCGGCGCAGTGTGCCGTCCGCCGTTGAGGGCGGCCACGAGACAGGCGTGGGAAAGGCCGTTGAACGAGAGCGCGCGAGCGAGGCTGATGATGTGGCCGCCGTAGACGATGCGCCGGCCAAAGCGGGTGGTGGAGGACCGGTGTTGATCGAAATGGACCCGCGCCGTGTTCTGATAAAGGCGCGTCGCCATCTGGTGCTCGCCTTCCTCGATGGTCATGCCGTCGACATGGTCGAACCGCTGACCGCGCTCGAGGGATTCCCAGTCCGTGCCATTGCCGGCCGCAACCCAGTCATACCCTGAAAGATCGAGTCCTAGAGGGATCACGATCGAGGCGGGATCGACCGCATCGGCAAGCTCCGGCACGATGGCCTCGGGCGCCGGACTCGCCGGATCGCTCTTGTTCACCATCACCCAGCGTACATAGTCGAGCACGGTCCTGCCGTCCTGGTTGCGTCCGATCGAACGCACCCAGACGATGCCGGACCGGCCGTTGGAGAGTTCCCGCCGGCCGATCACCTCGGAGACGGCGTTGAGCGTGTCCCCTTCATGAACCGGCGCGGTGAACCGGCCCGAGGCGTAGCCGAGATTGGCGATCGCGTTGGCCGAGATGTCGGGGACCGTCTTGCCGAAGATCATGTTGAAGACCAGGACGTCATCCACCGGCGCCCTGGCGAAGCCGCAAGCGGCAGCAAAGGTATCGGCCGAGGCCATGGCGAACCGCGATCCCGTGAGAGCGACATGAAGCGCCCGGTCGCCGGCCGTGATGGTCCGTGGCGTGGCGTGGCGGAAGACCCGTCCGACGTCGAAGTCCTCTAGGAAAAAACCGCTGCGGGTGTTCATGAACCGGCGGTCGCCTGTTCGATGGCGCTGGCAAGAGCAAGGGTGCGCCGTGCTTCCGCCACGTGGAGGTTCTCGATCAGCTTGCCATCGACCACCACCACGCCCTGACCCCTGGCTGAGGCCTCGGTGTGGGCATCGATGATGCGACGCGCCCAGGCCACCTCTTCGGCGGTCGGTCCGAACACCCGGTTGGCCGGCTCGATCTGGCGCGGATGGATGATGGTCTTGCCATCGAACCCCATGTCGCGGCCCTGGATGCAGGAGGCCTCGAATCCGCTGTCATCCCGGAGATCGAGGAACACGCCATCGAGGATCGAGACGCCGAAGGCCCGTGCCGCCAGCACGCAGGTACCGAGACTCATTGACATGGCAATGCGATCGGGAGTGTGCCGCGCCCCCAGATCCTTGGTGAGATCCGAAGTCCCCATGACAAGCGCGCCGATCCTGGGACTGGCCGAGGCGATCCGTTCCGCATGGAGAATGCCGAGCGGCGTTTCCATCATGCACCACACCGCCATGGACTGCGGGGCTCCGGCGACATCCATCAGCGACAGTGCCTCGCGGATGTACCCCGCGCCCTCGACCTTCGGCAACAGCAGGGCATGGGCGCCAGAGCCTGCCGCGCGCATGATGTCGTCACGCCCCCATGGCGTCGTCAGCCCATTGACGCGGACGATGATCTCGCGTTCCGCGTAACCGCCCTCAGCCACAGCTGCGCAGACAAGGCCGCGCGCCTCGTCCTTTGCATCGGGAGCGACGGCGTCCTCGAGATCGAAGATGAGCGCGTCGGCGGCAAGTGTCCTCGCCTTCTCGAGTGCCCGGGGATTGGATCCCGGCATGTAGAGAACGCTTCGCCGCGGACGAATCGTGTGCTGCACTGTTCCTCCTCCCAGAATGTGCAGCAAACACTACAGGCCCACGACCGGATCGGACAACCGCACCCCAACGCGCTCGTACGCGCAGCCGGGGGTGTTGAACCGGGCAGGGCAGGCGGAGGGCCTGCCCGGGACGGCAGGAACAGGAGGGTCGCGTCGGTCAATCCGTCGAAGTCTACGCCCTGAACTGCGCGGCCGTGGAGGAAGGCCGCATGACGGTCTCTCGACTGCGCCGTTACCCTATTGAGTCAGCGCCTGCATGATCGTTGTCGCGTTGTGCCGCATCATGTCGAGATAGGTCGATGCCCGGCCGTCGGAGTCCGACAGCGCGCCAGGATAGAGCGTGCCGCCGATGACGGCTCCCGTCTCTTCGGCGATGCGTTCCAGGAGGCGGTGGTCCGCGATGTTCTCGATGAAGACGGCCCGAATCCCCTCATCGCGAATCTGCTGGACGAGCCGGGCGACATCCTGTGCGGACGCCTCCGATTCGGTGCTGAGCCCTTGCGGCGCGATGAAGGTCAGGCCGTAGTCGCGACCGAAATACTGGAACGCGTCGTGCGACGTGACGATGGTCCGGCTGCCCTCGGGAAGCTGGGCAACGATGTCGTGGATTTCTGAATCGAGAGCCTCGAGTTCCGCAACATAGGCCTCGCGATTCCGATAGTACGTGCCGGCATTCTCCGGGTCGGCCCCGGAGAGCGCCGCCGCAATGTTGTTCACGTAAACAACGGCGTTGCGGAGGCTCTGCCAGGCGTGGGGGTCGAATGCGCCATGGTGATGGTCATCGTGGTCGTCGTCCCCGTCATGATCATCGTCGTCGTCATGGTCGTCATGGTCATCGTGATCGTCGCGATTGTCATGATCATCGTCTTCGTCATGATCGTCATGATCGTCTTCCCCGGCATGCATGTCGTCTTCACCGTGCTCGAAAGCGAGTGGCTCGATGCCGTCGGTCGCCGCCACCCGGACACCGTCGAATTCCGCGGCGTCGATCAGCCGGTCCAGCCAACCCTCGAACTCCAGTCCGTTGACGAAAACGATCTGCGCTTCGCTGACAGCCCGGGCATCTGCAGGGGTCGGCCGGTAGACATGCGTGTCGCCGTCAGGACCGACGAGTGTCGTAACATCGACGTGCTCGCCTCCGATGCGCTTTACCATGTCGCCGAGGATCGAGAAGGTAGCGACCACCTTGATCGGCTCGTCGGACTGTGCGGCGATCGGAGCGGTGAACGACAGAAGCGGGATGGTGGCAACGGAACTTAGAAAGGTTCTGCGAGTGGGCATGGAAAGCATCCTTCAGGCTTCGATGTAGCGGCCCCAGAAGGCTCGTGCAGCAAGACCGCTGACCGGCCCAAGGACCAGGGAGAACCCGTAGGCGAGACCGGCGACAAGGATGATCGCCGGACCGGAGGGCAGGCTGAAATGGTAGGAGAGAAGAAGTCCGCTCACGCTTGAGAACACCCCGATGGCTGTCGCGACGGCGATCAGCGCGCCGACGCTCACCGTCCAGAACCGTGCCGCGGCAGCGGGAAGGATCATGATTCCGACTGCCATCAGCGTGCCGAGCGCCTGGAATCCGCCCACAAGGTTGAGCACGACGAGGACGAGAAGAGTCAAATGCGCAACGGTGCTGAGCCTGCTGACCGAACGCAGGAACTGCGGGTCCGCGCATTCGAGAACGAGCGGCCGGAACATCACAGCAAGCGTGAACAACGTCACGCTCGCAATGGAGCCAAGCAGGATCAAGGCAGCGTTGTCGAGCGCCAACACGGTACCGAACAGCACATGCATCAGGTCGACGTTGCTGCCACGGGTGGACACGATCAGCACGCCTGCCGCCAACGAGATCAGGTAGAAGGCCGCGAGGCTCGCGTCCTCGCGCAGCGCCGTGACTCGGGTCACGAGACCTGCAAGAAGCGCCACGGTCATGCCCGCGATCAGCCCGCCAACGGTCATCGCTCCAAGCGAGAGCCCTGCGATGAGATAGCCGACGGCCGCGCCCGGCAAGATCGCATGGGCCATCGCATCCCCCGTCAGACTCATGCGGCGCAGCATCAGGAACACTCCGACGGGCGTCGCGCCCACGGATATCGTCACGCAGCCGACGAGTGCGCGCCGCATGAAGCCAAACTCGGCGAATGGCTGGACAAGCGCCTCCCACATCATGCTGCGCTTCGCCCGCATATGTGAGGGGGGCCAGCGCAGGCCTCGCACATCTGGCGCGCGCGGAACTGGTTCTCGGCCGTCAGCACCTCCGCCGTGGGTCCATGGGCGACGAGTTCGCGGGCCAGCATCAGCGTATGGGGGAAGTGAGCCCGCACCGTCTCGAAGTCGTGCAGAGCGGCAAGCACCGTGCGGCCTTCGCCGTGCCAGCGCCGCACCACACCTATCAGGTCCGCCACGGTTCTCGCGTCGATGGCCGTGAAGGGCTCGTCAAGCAGGACGAGCCGCGCGTCCTGCAGCAGCAGGCGGGCAAAGAGCGCCCGCTGTACCTGCCCGCCCGACAGTGACCCGATCGGGCGCTTCTGGAATCCATCAAGCCCGACTGCGGAAACCGCTTCGGCAACCCGTGCGCGGTGGTTGGCCCGCAAGCCTGCAAAGCCGCCGATCTCCCGCCAGAGTCCCATGCTCACGAGGTCGGCGACCGTGATCGGGAAAGACCGGTCGACGTCCGATTGCTGCGGCAGGTAGGCGATGTCGTTCCGCGTGAGCCCGCCGAAGGCGATCCGGCCCTCCAGCGGGCGGAGTGCGCCGATCACCCCCTTCAACACCGTGGATTTGCCGGCCCCGTTCGGTCCGACCACGGCTGTCAGGCTTCCCTCGGCGATCTCGCCATGCAGGCGATGCACGGCCGGATGCCGGTCGTAGCCGAGGGTCAGGTCCTGAAACTGAAGGGCGTAGGTCACGGACCCCCCGGCGTGGAGGTTGCCCAGAAGAAAGCGCACCAGAGCACAGCAACAATCAGAGCCGTACCGACAAGCCGGGAGCCGGCACCGAGTGCCAGCAGCCGAAGTGATCGGATGTACCGGGACTTCATGCCAATGCTCCCTGTCGAGTGGTCGCGGTCACGGCCAGCCGCAGCGACCGCCCATCCGGACGCGGGTTTTCCATGAGTGCAATTCCGCGTTTCCGCCTATGCCGCGTCAGTCTCTGCGCACCGTGCGCACATGCCCTCGACTTCGACCGTACGACGCATTGCGACGAACCCGAGGACAGCGGCATCCTCGGCAAGCAGTCCCGCGATCCGCGGATCCTCAAGCTCAACCGATGTTCGGCAGCCACTGCAAATGAAGAAGAGGCAATCGTGATCGCGCTCGGGATGGACGCATGGCACGTAGGCGTTCAGGCTTTCGATCCTGGAAACGAGACCCTGTCCCATCAGGAAGTGAAGCGCCCGGTACACCGTCGGCGGTCCGACCGGGCGCGAATCCCTGAGCTTGATTGCTTCGATCAGCTGGTAGGCGCTCGTTGGTTCACCGCTGGCCCAAAGCAACTCCAGGACACGCCTTCTCAGCTCTGTCATCTGTACGCCGCGTCCCTCGCAAATCGATTCTGCCAGCGCGACCCGTTCACGTCGCGAGTGCTGCCCGCGGCAATCCGGATCGGTGCAGGGCCGGGGTTGGGTCGACGATTTCGTCATTAGCTGCTCTCACCTAACAGGGCACAAATGCAACGTTATAACGTTGTATTGAGTATAGCAAGAGGGCCGCCACCGGGGGCAAACCAACATCGATGAAGGACTGACCCCCTGGACGTTGCAGTTATCGAAAATCGGAACGCGACGTCATGGGGAACCGGCTCGCAGGCACTCGGCGCAGCCCGAGTGTTTCCGGGACGCACGATGAATACGAACCTGCCCCGTTGCACCGCAACTGGACTCGCATGCAATCCGACAGTCTGCCGCCTTAGTCGGAATGGGTATGCCGTGGCGCCCATGCGGTCGCACACGTTGTCGGCGGCTGGTAGACTGCGCCACGGCAGGTGAAGGCAGTGCATGGCGACGAACGACCGCGAGGCGGCCCTGAAAAGTCTCTACGACGATGTCCATGGCGCCTCGATGTTTCCGTTCTGGGCAACGACGACGAATGTCGATCACGACGAGGTACGCCAGTTGATGGCGGTATCGAAGGCGGTCGCCCATGTCTGGGACTACGAGGACGTCATCGAGCCGCTGCTCAGGCGTTCTGCCGATCTCGTCTCGATGTCGGATTCGGAACGGCGTTCCCTCATCCTCGTCAACCCCGGCCTCGCGCCGCGCCGCGCCACGGTGACGACCATGTACACCGCCTACCGCCTCAATGACCCCCGCGAGGTCATGCCGCCGCACAGGCACTCTCCCAACGCCATCCGCTTCGGGCTGACGGGTGCCATGAACTTCACCGGTGTCGAGGGGGAGGACATCGTATTCGGCCCTGGCGACATGGTGTTGACGCCGCATGACACCTGGCACAACCACGGCAACATGGGCGACAAGGCGGCCGTGAATCTCTCGGTCCTCGACCTTCCCCTCGTCGAGACCATGAACGCCATCTATTTCGAGCACGACTATCGGGAAGACGACACCGCCAGAAACCGGCAGACGGCGCGGTACGGGCCCGAGTATTCGCGGGAGATCTACGGCCGTGGCGGTCTGAGGGCGTGCTTTGTCGACCACATGCGGGGAACCGGAATGGCGTCGCCGATGTACGTCTACCGCTGGGAACCGATGCGGCAGTTCCTCGAGGAGAACGTCGATCACGACGGCGACCCCCGTGACGGCCTCAAGGTCGAGTACGTCAACCCGCTCGACGGCGAACCCGTGTTCCGCACCATGACCTTCTTTGCCCAGATGCTGCGTCCGGGCGAGCGCACCCTGCCCCTCAACCAGACGGCGAGCCAGCTGATTGCCCCCTTCGAGGGTGGTCCGGGTCATTCCATCATCGACGGCGAGCGCCACGACTGGCGCCGGTTCGACACCCTTGCCGTACCCGGCGGCAGCTGGGTGGAACATGTCAACGAGACGTCGTCGGCGATCGTGCTCTTCGTTGCCAGCGACGAGCCGGCTCTCAGGAGACTCGGCTTCTACAAGCGCTGGGGACGGACCGCCGACGGCGAAACCATGCGTCTCGCTCCATGACCGTGAACCGCGTTGGCCACATCGACTGCCCCGGAGGGGGCCAGGTCTGGATCGATGGCCGCATCCTCTATGTCGGTCACATGCGCCCGCCAGCCGGCACCTCGATCTGGGATGTCGGCGACCCGGCACGGCCGCAGTGCCTGGCGACCATCGAGCTTCCCCAGGGCATGCATTCCCACAAGGTGCGGGTCGCCGACGACATCATGATCGTCAATCACGAACGGCTCGGCAGCGTGGACGGGGTGCCCGAGGGTGGTCTGGCGATCTGGGACGTGGCGAATCCCCGCCAGCCGCGCCTGGTCACCAAGTGGGTCACGGCGGGCAAGGGCGTGCACCGCTACGATTTCGACGGCCGCCACGCGTACATCTCCCCCACGGTGGAGGGCTATGTCGGCAACATCGTCATGATCCTGGACCTTGCCGATCCGGCCCGGCCCGAGGAAGTCGGGCGGTGGTGGCTCGAGGGTCAGTGGCAGGCCGGGGGCGAGGCCTATCCCTGGTCTGACTACGTGCCGCCCCGTTGCCACCACCCCTTGAGGACGGGATCACGTCTCAACGTCAGCTACTGGCATCACGGCTTCTTCATTCTCGACATCTCCGACATGGCGAGGCCACGCCTCGTCTCCGGACGCAACACCAGCCCGTCGTTCCCGCATCCCACGCACACCTGCCTGAGGATGCCCATGAAACTCAAGGGGCGCGACATCATGATCGTGGCCGACGAGGATGTGGCCAAGCTCTACCCGGCGGCGCCCGCATTCACCTGGGTCTACGACATCAGCGATGAAGGCAATCCCATTCCCGTCTCGACATTCCAGGTCGAGGGGGTCGATGCCAACGGCGAACCCCAGCAGCCGATGACCGGATGCCATCAGCCCAGCGAACGCCTGACCGGCACGACGGTGGTGCCCTTTGCCTGGTTTGCCCAGGGACTGCGCCTGGTGGACTTTGCCGATCCCTACCGGCCGCACGAGGTGGCACACTATCTGCCCGAGCCGCCACCGGGAGCGGACCGCGCCTCCTCCAACGATGTCACCATCGATGACCGGGGTCTCATCTATCTCGTCGACCGGCAGCGCGGTGTCGACATCCTCGAGACGACCGTCTTCTAGATGATGACCGCCCCTCGTCCCTGCCATCCTTCATGCCTGGCCCGGAGGCGGGCGTGAGCATCGCCGCCGTCATCGGTCTCGGCACCATGGGCGCCGGCATTGCCGCGGTGCTGGCACGGTCCGGCATGACCGTCAGGGGCTTCGACGTGAGCGCCGGGGCCATCGAGGCGACGCGCCGGAAACTGCCGGCCATCTCCAGTGTGCTCGACGATCTCGGTGTTCCGGCAAGGGGTTCGGCGAGCGATATCGTGTTGACGGACACCCTGGAGGACGCCGTCGCCGGTGCTGATCTCGTGATCGAGAACGTGCCCGAAGAGGTCGGTCTCAAGCGTACGGTCCTGGCGGAGGTTGCCGGCCTGGTGTCCGGGAGCTGTGTCCTCGCATCGGACACATCGGGGATTCCCATCTCCAGACTCCAGAAGGGCCTGCCTTCGCCTGAGCGGGTGGTGGGCATGCACTGGTCCAATCCGCCCCATATCATCCCCGTCGTCGAGGTTGTTGCTGGTGACGAGACGTCGGCCGCCACGGTCGAATGGATGATGGCAAGCGTGCGCCGCCTCAATCTCATTCCGGTGCGCGTGAAGCGCGATGTTCCGGGTTTTGTCGAGAACCGCATTCTCTACGCCGTCATGCGCGAGGCCCTCGACCTTGTCGAGCGCGGCGTGGTCGATGCGGAAGATCTCGATACCTGTGTCAGCTGGGGAATCGGCTACAAGCTGGCGGTTGTCGGCCCGATGAGTCTCCTCGACATGGCGGGGCTCGACATCTATGGCTCCGTGGCGGGCTATCTCAACCGTGATCTCTGCAGCCGCGGCGACGTCAGCCCGTGGGCACAAGAGAAAATCGCGAGCGGCCGGCTTGGACTGAAGACGGGAGAGGGAATCTACGCATACCACCAGGATGAAGCCGCCTCGCTCGGGGCTGCGAGGGCGCGGCGCCTGGTGGCGGTGCGCCGCGCGCTTGACGCATCAGGGGAGGGCGGGCCATGAACTGCCGCAAGTCTCTCTTCATCACGGAGACGGTCCATTCGGAGGCCGGTCACGCTGCACCGGAGCCGGTGACACGCGTCGCCGTCCTCGCCGTCCTTGACAACCCCGCAGCCGGGCGTTTCGCGACCGACCTTGCCGGTCTCGCCGACATCGGCCTTGCATTCGGTGAGGCCTTTGCCGCCGGCGCCGTCGACATGCTCCGCCGTGCGCCTGTCGCCTACGGCAAGGCGGCCATCATCGGCGTCCATGGCGAGGTCGAGCACGCCGCCGGCATCCTCCACCCCAAACTGGGAAAACCCATGCGTGCCGCCTGCGGCGGTGGCGAGGCGCTCATCCCTTCGGTTGCCAAGGTGGCGTCGGCCGGCGCCGCCATCGATGTGCCGCTCGCCCACAAGGATGAGATCTGGTCGTTCAACGAACTCGACACGATGACGGTCATGGTCGCGGATGCGCCGCGCCCGGACGAGATTCTGGCCGTGATGGTGTTTTCGGATGGCGGACGCCCGTCTCCGAGGATTGGAAGCAGCCGTGCCGTCGTCTAGAGCGGATCGCGCCATGGTGGGAGATCTCGTCGATCTCGATCGCTATCCGATCGCGGATATCGCGTGTCCCGAAGCGGTCGCAATCGTGCGCGAGGGACGCCAAAGCCTCGCCGCGGACGGTGTCTTCACCATGCCCGGCTTCCTTCACAGCCACGGCGTCACGGCCATGGAAGAAGAGGCCGACAGACTGTGTCGAGACGGGTTCCGGCGGCTCGACCACCGCAACGCCTTTCCGCCCGGCATGGGCGAGAAGACCCGGGTCAGTCTTGTCTGCGCGGGCTTCGACCAGATGCCTCGCGAATCACCGCCGCACCGCCTCTTTCTGTGGGACCCTCTCACGCGGTTCGTGTCGGAGGTGCTGGAACGGCGTCCCTACTACCGCAATGCGGACGCCATCGCATCGTGCATGGTGAGCGAATATGCATTGGGCGACGAGTTGGGATGGCACTTCGATTCCAATGACGGTGCGGTCACCATCATGCTCCGCCAGGCGGGGTCCGGTGGCGCTTTCGAGTACATTCCCGACATCCGGCATCGCGCGGATCTCCCGTCCCTCATCGATGACCTGGTGGCCGGCCGCTCTCCGCACGTGCGGGAACTCGATGTCCTGCCGGGTACGCTGACGATCTTCAATGGCCGCCGCGCGCTCCACCGGGTCGCACCGGTCCGTCGCGCGCCGTCGCGCCGCATGTTGACGCTGAGTTACGAGCCGGAGCCCGGTCAGCTCTTCAGCGACGAGATTCACATGCGCTACTTCGGCCGCCGAGAGCCGCTGTCCCGCGGGAACGCGACCGGCTGATTCCGGACCAGTCACGGGAGGCTCCTTCCAAACGCGGCGGGTGGCATGTCTTGCAGGAGCCTTATGACTGTCCTCCACGTGTCTGCCGACTGATGGTGCTCTGCGCGCCAGATGCGACGGTTCGTCACGACGCTCAGGAATTCGTAGCGGCATGGCCACTGATTGGCCCAGGTCCGGAATCCTTCGGCAAGTCCGGTCATGACCGCGTGCGCCGCGTCACCCAGCCCCGACTCGTGCCGGGACGCAAGGATCAGCAGATTGGTGTCAACGGCGATCACCGCGTTCCGGGGTCGCCGTAGATCATTTCGCGCAACTCTGGCCAGGAATACTGTTCCAGCGGATCGCTCGCGTCCGGATTCCCCGTTCTGAGATCGGGCAGCTTGTACTTGTGGCCAAGTGCTCCAGGCGCAAGTGCGCGGCGAAGACCGTCCTCGACCACAGCGCGCAGCGGGCGTCCCGTTTCCCTGGCGTGACGCTTGGCCCGTGCCAGCAGTTCATCGTGAATGTCCAGCGTCGTCTTCATCGGCCCAACACGCCGGACACCGCAGTGGACGTCAGGCTTCTGCACCACGGCTCGGGACACGATCACTTCGGTCTAACTTGGTGGCCAGGGTGGAATCGAACCACCGAGCACTAAGGATATTCAGTCCGCAAGAGGAGGGGCCTGAGCACGCCGAGGACGGCTGGACAAGACCTTAGCGCACTTTAGATGACAATCTGGGTCCTGCGCAGTCGTGTACGCTCGGCTACAAATGGCAATAAAGTAGTAACACGTCGGACGTTTGTGTAGACCCAGGTAGGGTGATCAGGTGCACCTGTATCACCGCGGTGGAGAGGATGAGCTACAGCTCATAGAGCTTTGGGGCCCCCGGGGATACAATCGCGGTGGGCCAATAGGAAACTGTCTGGAGATTCACCATATGGACCCGCTTGCGAAACAGACTGCGGAAACCGATACACCGTCACCGTCAATCTATGTCCCCACCCAGCAGCTCACCGAAGGCCAACCTCCGCCCATTGCCGCTAACGGCGGTTTGTCCTTCATGGCGTTTGATCAAAACGGCGATGGCGGAACGACGGCGGCGATAGAGGAGGGTTTGAGTCAGGCGGCCGAGGGCGCGGCGCAACGGTTGATAGAGAGCATCAGCAACGCACCGCCGGGCCCAGTTGCAACTCAGTGGGGCGAAGGTTTTCGCACCTACGACGAGTGTGTGGCGCACATTCAGACAAACAACATGAAAGCGCCCGAGGGCGGTCTTGTCATGCCGATTCGTTACACGGTATTCGAGCAGCCCACCTATGGGCTGGTTTCGTCGCACGCCGCGTGGCGGGACCCGGCGCGCGCTGCCGAGGTGCAGGCACTGTCCGAGGACGAAGATAACTACGAACGGCAATGCCTCTACTTCCCGCAGGTGGTGCGCGACGCGAGACGTATCGAGGAATATCACCCGGGGCTGTCGCCTTACGGCGCTGAGTCGATGGACAAGCTCGGTGTGTCGTTGGCGCACTGCGAGTCCAAATGTAACAACTTCTACGACGCGGCCGAGGTGGAGCGGGTTTTCTACCCGGAAATGGAGCAGCTGCTACTCGACTTCTTCCCCGGTGCTACCGATGCCCTCGTCTACAACCACGACGTTTTCGACAAGGAGTACGGCAGTGACCGAGTGGCGGTAGAGGATCAAGACAACAAAGATCCGGGGGTCACCACCGAATACATCAATCTAGTGCACAACGACCTTAACGACAACAGCGGCCGGGTGCGCTGCCGCGAGCTGTTGACGCGCAACCTGCGCAATTTCGGCCGCGAGCAGCACTACACGGAGGCGCAAGCCGACAAAAAAATGTCGCGGCGATTCATGTCGCTCAATTTGGCCAAGCCAATGGAGACGGTGCAGCAGTGGCCGTTTGTTCTCTGTGCCTGGCCTTCGTTCGCCGACCAGCCTTACATCACCGACTACCGCATCTACGACGACCGGGTGGGCGAAACCACGCGGTTCACCTATCGGGCCGAGCACGAGTGGTATTGGTTACCCAAGCAGACCCCAACCGAGGTTTCAATGCTCAAGTGTTATGACTCGGTGACCGACGGGTCGGTTTCGCGCTGGTCCTTCCACACCGCGGCCAAGGATCCCACAACGCCCGATGATGCGCCGTGTCGTAAGAACGTGATAGTTCGGGCCTACGTCTTCTTCTGACCCGGAACACTGCTGTCACTCTCACGAGTGAGATCGTACTCATGGTTCGCGTGTACTCATCTCGTTGACCAGGTGGAAGATCTTGTTGTCATCCGCCCCGATGTCCTCGAGGAAGGTTTCGGGGTAGGTTATGCACGGCAGGCCGTCATCGACGTTGAGCCAGGAGAGCTTGCTTTCAACCCCCACGTGGGCCTCGGCCGGAATCGACTCCGGATCGTCATGGGCTATCACCGAAACCGCAAACCACCCGCTCCACTCCGGCGCGTGGTAGCGGATCACCACTGATGTGCCGCAGTTAGGGCAAAACCCTCTGTCCGCGATATCCGAGGAGGCATACCATCGGATATCGCCCGTCAGCTTGAATGCATCGCGCGGGTATAGCGTATTGACGGAGAATGCACTGGCAGTCGAGCGCTGACACATGCGGCAGTGACAAATGAAAGCACCGGTGAGACGCCGGCAGGCTTCGAATCGAACGGCGCCGCATTGGCAACCGCCGGTTGCAGGCTTGCTGTCTTTTTCCATGACACGCTCCCAAAAAAGAATTGACCAAGCTTCGACGCTGTCCGCCAATATACCCTGAGGCTAGAGCCTGGCGGCGTTCACCCGCGCGTGTTTTCTCTTTCTGACCAGCCGGTTCAGGAGGGTTTGGTGGCGTGAAAGTAGGTCGTACGCAGCTCACCGCTCCCGACAATCCGGGCTATACCGGTCCACAAGTTGATGAAGTCATCGACTACCTCCTCGCCGAACCGCTCGCAGAGCTCATCCCAGGAGTCCTCACGAATCTTGCGGCATTCCTCCTTGATCTCTTCACGGTACCAGTCGGAGTCATCGGTGAGCTCGACGTCGACAAAACCGGCCTCGCGTAAGAGCTCGCCGTGGTGCTCGAGCGGCATCATGAAGACCTTATCCCCGACCACCGACGCGAAGTCCTCGCTTTGCTCGACCTCACGCGACATCCAGTCGTAACAAGCGATCAGACCACTCGGTTTAAGCACCCGATAACACTCCTTGATCATGGAGAGCTTGTCTTCGGTGTACATGAGCGCACCGCCGTTGTTCATGGTGATGTCGAAAGAGCTGTCGGCAAAACCAAACGGCCCGGGATCCACCAGATGAAACTCGGCGCGCCCCTCGAGCCCGCGCTCCTTAGCCCGTCGTCGGGCGCCCTCTACCATTAAGGGCTCGGCGTCGATACCGACCAGCTCCACGCCACGTTCCTCGACCAGCTTGAGACCGGGGCCACCGCCCCCGCAACCGATGTCCAGCAGCCGTTTTCCTTTGATATCGCGATCACCAAAAAGCATCGCCCGATTTCTCTCGCCACCGGGCGACATGAACCCATCTCCCCAGAGGTGACTCCAAATGTTCGGCGCTGAGCCCTGGTAAATGGGCATGTGCTGTTTCCATTGTGATGAAGTGGAATGGAACCGATTGTACCACCCGCCACAGTGGCCGTATGCAGATAGTGATTGGACTACCGGAGGACTGTGGTTCCGCGGCCCTGAAGAGAGCCGGGAGAGATTGAAGGAACAGGAAAGCATGCTTTTGTTTGCCCGCGGCGAGGGATCGATACTCCGGGACGTCCGCGGCAGGACCTGTCTCGACGTCCTCTCCGTCGTCAACGCCTGTTGAAACCGACCGGAAAACGTATAGGATATCTTCATTCATAAGTATATCCTTGGAGGATATCCATGCGCGTTTCGAAATGGGGCAACAGTCTTGCGGTGCGGCTGCCCAGAGCCTTGGTGAGTGATCTTGGCCTGAAGGCAGGCGACCGCCTCGAGGTCGTGTCCGCAAATCCCGGACGTCTCGCCGTTGCCAGAGACGAAAGCAGGTTGCGCGCTGTCGAACGGATGCGCGCCCGCGCCCTCAACATCCCCGACGACTACACGTTCGACCGGGAGGAAGCCAACGCACGATGACGGCGTTCTTCGACACCATCGTCCTGATCCATGCGCAGGGTCCGGGCACAAAGGGCGACGCCGCGCGCCGTCTGCTCATGGATGGCGGCATCATCAGCGTTCAGGTGCTGAACGAGTTCGCCAACGTCCTGCGGCGGAAGTTCCGGCTGGAGTGGAACATCGTTGCGGCGGCGGTCGCGGATGCGCGCGAACTGTTCGACTCGATTCGACCTCTGGATATCGAAACGCATGAAGCCGCCATGGAACTGGCCTCGGCTCATGGCTTCAGCTTCTACGATTCCCTGATTGTCGCTTCGGCTCTCCAGGCGCGATGCGAGACTCTCTTTACCGAAGACCTCCACGACGGCCGTAGGATCGACAGCCTCGTTATCGTCAGTCCGTTCGCCCCGGAAGGGTAGCGCCTCCCCTTTGGTTCATCTTCGCCATGGGAGCGAAATCGCCGGCGTCCAGGGCAGGAACGCGCTCCGATCCACCGGTTGTGCTCGAGAGCAAGGCCTTTCGAATGACGTGCGGCATTTCGTGCACGGTGGTCCGGCAGTAGGATGCGCCGACGGTGCACGGCATGTGCCCGCAAGAAGGCAGGAAGGACTGGGTCATGGACGATTTCAATCTCCCGGAGACGCTGCATGACCTGGAGAAAACTGCGGCGCGCCACCTCTGGTTCCACGGGCCTGAAGAGAGCTGGGAGGAACTGACGGAACACGAAGGAATGCGCGTGTTTGCCCGCGGCGAGGGATCGACAATCTGGGACGTCCGCGGCAGGGCCTATCTTGACGGCCTCTCCGGGCTCTTCGTCGTCAATGCCGGTCACGGCAGGCGCGAGATCGGCGAGGCCATGGCCGAACAGGCCGGACGCATCGCCTATTCCGCCGCATCGACCTGCAGCAACGATGCTGCGGTCCGCCTTGCCGAGAAACTCTCCGGCATCACGCCTGGTGACCTCTCGCGTGTTTTTCTTGTCTCGGGCGGCTCCGAAGCCGTGGAATCGGCGATCAAGATTGCCCGGCAGGCCCAGGCGATGCGCGGGTTCCAGGGTCGTCACAAGATCATCGCACGGCGGGGTTCCTATCACGGCATGACCCTGGGCGCGATGAGCCTCACCGCGGCACGTGTAGAGAAGTACCACGGCCCCTTCATGTACGGCGTCAGCCACGTGCCCTCACCCAACCGCTACCACAACGATTTCGGTCTTGCGGGTGAGGACGGGGACCTCATGTGCGCCCGCTATGTGGAGCAGGAAATCCAGCACCAGGGGCCGGAAACCGTCGCCGCGGTGATCGGCGAACCGGTCTCGGTCTCCAACGGCAACCACGTGCCGTCGACCCGCTACTGGCAGATGCTTCGCGTTATCTGCGACCGGTACGGCGTCTTCCTGATCATGGACGAGGCGATCAACGGCTTCGGCCGGACCGGCAAGATGTTTGCCGCCGAGCACTTCGGTGTCGTGCCCGACATGATGGTCATCGCCAAGGGCTTTTCGAGCGGCTATGCGCCGATCGGTGGTGTGATCGTGCGCGGGGAGGTCTTCGAGGGGTTTACCGGAGACGGCAAGCCGATCGAGCACCTGCTCACATTCGGCGGCCACGCGGTGGCGTCGGCTGCCGCCCTGCGGAACATCCAGATCATCGAGGACGAGGATCTCGTTGAACGCAGCGCCAGGAGCGGCGCCTATCTCATGGAGGGCCTGCACACCCTTGAGTCCCATCCCACCGTCGGCGATGTCCGCGGCATCGGCCTGATGTGCAGCGTCGAACTGGTGAAGAACAGGGAGACAAGGGAGTCCTGGGGCTGGACCCACGCCTTCACGAAGGACCTTGCGGGGCGCATCCGCGACCGCGGTCTGCTGACCCGGGTCTGGGGTGTCCTTCATCTCGGTCCGCCGCTGGTCATCACCAGGGACGAGATCGATTCCATCATCTCAATCATCGACGAGAGCCTCACCGAGACAGAGAACCGGTTCGCCTCCGAAATCGCCTGATGCCCCTTGAATCCAGGCCAGACCGGCTCATCCCCCTTTGTTGTGTGGGCCTTCCTCTCCAGGGGTTGTTGACCGGTACTTGGTGCGCTCGATCTTGATAACATCGGCGCTCCTCCATTCGCCTTCCGGATTGCCCGACATATTGGCAACGAACGGGGGTATGGAGTTGGGAATCGAGATTGCGGCTGGCGAGATGGCGGAAGGTGGCCGCCACCAAGCCATAACCCTTGACGCGGGGGCGTCTGCGGGTTGCGGGATCCCTGCCGCATGTCTCCAGCAGCTCGTTCTCGATGAGGTCGAGGGTGGCCGTCACCGCCTCGTCTTGGGCGCGGATGATCCGGACTGATGCCTTCGGGGCCGAGTGGATCAAGGCCTCCATCAAGACGGAATTCGGCGCCCAGAAGGTGATGTCGAGACCCGGGCGATGTTCGTGCTTGCCGTTCCGCAGACGGCCGCAGCGGGTGGCCGTGTCGGGAACGCGCCTCGAGAGCACCTCCTCGAAGCACTTCCGCTTGACGGGGCCGTGGAGACCGAGAGCCTCGACGCACTTGCCGCACCAGCGGGGTACCTTGCGGTGCTCCGCGTCGTTTTTTGCGTAGTAGCTGTAGGACTCGAAGTAGTGGACCGTCGAGGCGGCTTCACTCAGACGGGTTACGGCGGCGACCACAGAGTACCCTAGAGTACCCTCAAGAAAACAATGGACCCGGCACGTCACATACTTTTTGCCGGTGTCAACCGCGTTTTATGTGACTTTCGAGCACATTGAACACAATGTAGCCGAATTCCCGGGCTTGCCCAACAACCGTCACCGTGACACCATCGAAGTAATAGTGAGAGTGGTCGCGGATACGGTGTGCAAGTGACTACGCCGTCGCAACCTCGCCGCCGACAACGGATTGCCGAGCGGCGTGCGATCAAGATAGAATAACTCCTGCTCATGGCACGTTCGGAAAGGGCCTTCTCCACCGAATGCTCGCTGCCTGGCGCCGCTGACGCAATTGACAGCAGCACTGACGCTGCCGAAGATGATCTTTGTCCGCTTTGGAGTGACTAGAAATGGCATCTTACCTAATCACATATGATCTAGTGGGAAAGCGGGACTATGAAAAGTTATTTGATGCCATAAAGAAGGTATCTGGCTATTGGTGTCATGTGACAGAATCATCTTGGATTGTGACGTCCGATAACTTGGACTCTCCCAAGATTCGAGATCGCATTGCGAAATCAATGGATAGTGATGACGAATTGTTTGTCGCAGAGCTTACCGGGGAGGGTGCTTGGAATAATTTGATCGCCGAACAATCAGATTGGCTCAAGAAATATCTCTAGCCGCCTTGGTTTTCTCGGCGAATAATTTCTCTCAAGACAATCCGCCAAGGAACTCTCTCCCTGTCGTCATCGTCTCGCTTATGACCACGCTCTCTAAACACTCCAATCAAGACAAAAACAACAACAGTAGTTCCAACAATCATAGGTGAAACAGCCAGAACTATAGACGCTTCGTTAACTTGGCGACAGGAATTGAGCACACTATCGTATGTGTGCCAAACCAAGTAGGCAATCGCACCGATAAAGACTGAAACCAACACTATTGCAACCCATCTCTGGCCAATAGTGTGGTTTACTGAACGTCTTTCTAGTGTCTCCCGCTCGGTAAATCCCGATGTGCGCTTAGGTTGTCCGGTGCCGCGGTCCTTTGGTGGTCCGCTTTCAGCGTTAGTGTTCATCAGGAAGCAGGTCCTATCTGCATCAAATTCTCTCGACAAGATTGTTTAAATGGGGAGTACAACGCGACTACTATTACCGTTCAATGTTGTTAGTCGCTTTGCGACTGGCTGTGCAACGCAGCCAACTATGGGCGCGGCTCTATAATGGCATTTAATGTTTCTGTCATAGTATCGAGATAATGAGCGATGTACAGCTTTTTCACTTTGGTATCTCGAATTCGCAGGAGTTGCCCCGGACTGATTGGGAAAAGTCGCTCTGTTCGCAGCAAATTGCGCTGAACTACGTTAAACTGTTGGCGAGCCTCCAAAGAGTCATGAGCAATTCGATTGCGGACGCGTTCGCAGTCGGTTAGGGCCTGACTACGCGAACTCATCACCCCACTTATTGGCCAACCGTCCTCGATGTAAGTCTTGGCTGTATCCCGGATCTCCTGAGGTTTTGCCCATGAAAGGAATCTCCACCCAGCGCGCGTTAGTTTTCGCGCCAATGATTCGTCCCTTACACGAAGATAGCTCTTGGCGGAAACACCACTTAGGGAGGTTCCTCCTGTTGCATAGTGGAGAAAAAGAATCTCAATGTCAGCCGCATAACTAGTGAACGCCCGAAGGAACAAGGCCTCGGCCAATGCGTCTGCCCTGTAATCTGATGACTGTTTGTCAGGCGGAGCTGCGTCCAAATCAGCTACCAATTCCATCAACCCTGAATGTCGGTCATCAATTTCCTTGCTAAATGCTCTCAACTCTCTACGCTTCATTGTGCAATCGCCTCAAGAACAAACTTTGCTCGCTCTATTCTGGCTTCCGTGTCAGCTGTACGTCGCTGACCATAGTTGATAAATCGTGCAAACGTTGCAGGCACATCGTCCTCGTTCATCTTAGTGTATTGATCGTATTTTGCACTGAGCTCGTTTAGTTCACTCCGCCATTTTACGAGAGTGTTAGTATCGAGGTCCGGCCTGCATGCATTTTCAAGACCAATGAGCGGTTGCCGAGAATGCGCAACACAGGTAAAAAGTGTGTAGAACCAGGGCAGGCGTGACCAATTGGTGAACTTGATCTCATCAGCCGGATAAATGGCACCAATGCGCTTCATAGTGTCCCGAAATCGGTCAACCGCATTAGCTATGTTTAGCGGAACTGTTTCACTTTCTTCATATTCGCGATAATATTTTTCGATGTTTTTTGCTGTTTGTACTCCACCGATTAAGGCGACCAGAAGGTCCGAGGCGAGCCTTGCCTCTGCCATCCGAGTGATCTGTTTCTCCGTGAGTATGCCCGCGGCAAGCAGATACTCGACGTAATCGAATCCAAGTTCGTAAGAACTTGTCTTGAATATCCCAAGATATCTTGCATTCAGTTTCTCTTGAGCATTTAGTGTAACTGAGTAAGTGTTGATACGCGCGAAAATATCAAGCATTTCAGCTAACCCGACATCATATAGGAGATCGACACCGATTTCATACTGCAAAATGTTGGCCTGCGCTTCATCGTTGAGAGCGGCAAATGTCTGTCCAGCATATTCCGAATTGTGCGTGCCAAGCACAGTGAAGGATCCCGACACATATTCAAGGATTGATCGGATTCGCTGCTGCCCATCCACTACTGTGCGAACATTTTTTCTCCCGACTAGGTCTTGCGTAAGCAATACCTTTGGCATAGGTTTCCCACGCAGAATGGTATCTATAAGGAATGACTTTGCTGCTCGAGTCCAAACATTGCGACGTTGGAACTTGGGAGATAAATCAAGTAAGTTATTTGCGTTCCACTCGAGAAAATCAGCGATACTGTAGGAACGGGCATCAAACTGCTTCATCTGTATCTCCGTTTCTATCTGCCAATTGTAGTCGACTCGATTCGGACCAATGCTCAGAGCGACAATTCAACGGTGGTCGATTGTGGCCGATACGCAATAGCAGTGGCCCTGAACTATCATACTCCAAGAGAGATTACATCCGTAAGTTACAAAGAGCGGATTGCCGGGATCCGTCATGCGCGAAGTGAAGCATGGCCTGCGCGCGCTTGCGGGGGTCAGCGAGGCTGATCGCGCGAGCATCACCGACTATGTTCCAGATCCTCTGTCCGTCGTGCTGTGTATGGATGAAGTAGCATTTCCTCCCGGTTGGGTAGACGCGGATGGCGAATCTCCTGAGACTGGCATCACGGACATCGCGAGCGGCCTTGAGGAGTCGAAGAGCCTTGGTGCGGCTCTTGGTGAGATGTGTTGCGGTCAGGGATTTTCCCCGTCTTCAAGTAGCAGGCTCGGGGAATTCCACCCGCGAATCACCCCGCAGTTGCAGAGTCGAGAGAGAAAATGCGGCGTTAGTGCAGTTGCTTAGCGCCGCAGATGCGTCGGCCGGTGTGTGCAATTCCCGAAAGATCGGGTGGACACGCGTCCGTTCCCGCCTTGCGAGCCCTCTTGTGCCCCGGTGGACCCTTGGCGCGACAGGGAGGAACCATGCCCAACGATGAAGAGACCTTTCGTCGGCGTCATCAACTCCCGAACGCCTCGACATTGCCAGAGTCGAACGCAGGTTGCGCTCAAGGGCGCATAACGTGCGGCGTTCCGTGTACGTGGCCACTGCTGTAGGGTTGTGCTGGCGGTGCACGGTATGTCTGCACCTGAGGGGCAGGAAGAAGGGATGAGATCATGGCCCAACACGGACTCCCGGAGACGATGCATGAGGTGGAGAAGGCGGCGGCGCGTCACCTCTGGTTCCACGGCGCGGAAGAGAACTGGGAAGAGCTGACCGAGCAGGAGGGCATGCGGGTGTTTGCCCGCGGCGAGGGATCGACGCTCTGGGACGTGCGCGGCCGGGCCTATCTTGACGGCCTCTCCGGACTCTTCGTCGTCAACGCCGGCCACGGCCGGCGGGAGATTGGCGAGGTCATGGCCGAACAGGCCGGACGCGTCGCCTACACGGCCGCGTCGACCTTCAGCAACGATCAGGCGGTCCGCCTTGCCAGCAAGCTCTCCGATATCACGCCAGGCGACCTGTCGCGCGTCTTCCTTGTCTCGGGCGGTTCCGAGGCCGTGGAAACTGCGATCAAGATCGCGCGCCAGGCCCAGGCCATGCGCGGGTTCCCGAGGCGCTACAAGATCATCGCCCGGCGCGGTTCCTACCACGGCATGACCCACGGCGCGATGAGCCTCACCGCGTCGCGTGTCGAGAAGTACCATGGCCCCTTCATGTACGGCGTCAGTCACGTTCCCTCGCCCAACCATTACCGCAACGACTTTGGTCTGACGGGTGAGGACGGGGACCTCATGTGCGCGCGCTATGTCGAGCAGGAAATCGAGAACCAGGGACCGGAGACCGTTGCCGCGGTGATCGGCGAGCCGGTGTCGACCTCCAACGGCAACCACGTGCCGTCACCCCGCTACTGGCAGATGCTGCGCGACATCTGCGACCGCCACGGCGTCTTCCTGATCATGGACGAGGTGATCAACGGCTTCGGCCGGACCGGCAAGATGTTCGCCGCCGAGCACTTCGGCGTTGTGCCCGACCTGATGACCATCGCCAAGGGCCTGTCGAGCGGGTATGCGCCGATAGCCGGCGTGATGGCGCGCGAGGAGGTCTTCGAGGGGTTCACCGGGGAAGGAAAGCCCATCGAGCACCTGCTCACATTCGGCGGGCACGCGGTGGCCTCCGCCGCCGCACTGCGGAACATCCGGATCATCGAGGACGAGAATCTCGTGGAGCGCAGCGCCCAGAGCGGCGCCTACCTCATGGAGGGTTTGCAAACCCTTGAATCTCATCCCACGGTTGGTGACGTGCGCGGCATCGGGCTGATGTGCTGCGTCGACCTCGTGAAGGACAGGACGACACGCAAGGCGTGGGGCGCGACCCACGCCTTCACGAAGGACCTCGCGGCGCGCATCCGCGACCGCGGTCTGCTGACCCGGGTCTGGGGCGAAATCCATCTTGGTCCGCCGCTGGTCATCACCAGGGACGAGATTGATTCCATCGTCGGGATCATCGACGAGAGCCTCACCGAGACGGAGGACCGGTTCGCCTCGGAGATTGCCTGACGCCCTTCGGAACCAAATCAGATCGGATGCCCACCCTTGCCGCGTGGGCAATCCTCCCCAGGGAGTGACGGCAATTCTCTGAAGATCGGGTGGACACGCGCCCTTTCGCGCCTTACGAACCCCTCTTGCGTCTCCGGCGGACCCATGGCGCAACAGGGAGGAACCAGACCCAACGATGAAGAGACCTCTCGTCGGCGTCATCGGCTCCAGGCATCTCTTCGGTGATCACTACGTGACCCAGATGACCGGGGAGAAGAACCTTGCCGCCGTGGCGGAGGTTGCCGGCGCCCTGCCGTTGATGTTCGCCGGAGCACCCGACATCACCGATGTGGCCGCGCTGGTTGACGCCGTTGACGGAATCCTGCTTACCGGCGCGCGCGCCAACGTTCATCCTTCCTGTTTCAATGTCGATCCTCACCCGAGCCACGAACCCTACGACCGGGAACGGGACACGGTGGCGCTCGCCGTGGCGGAGGCCTGTGTTGCCAGGGGCGTGCCGATCTTCGGCCTGTGCCGTGGCATCCAGGAACTCGGCGTGGCCTTCGGGAGCGTTCTTCACCCCGAAACCGGCGATCTGCCAGGGCGCTTGAATCACCGGGCTCCCAGGCTGGAGAACGGAGAGGTCCATCCCGACCCGGGAGTCGTGTTTGCGGACAGGCACGAAGTCCGCTTCACACCGGGAGGCGTGTTCGAGGAGATCCTTGGCAGTCGGACCATACGCGTCAATTCGCTCCATGGTCAGTGCATTGTGGAGCCGGGGGACCGCGTGATCGTCGAGGGCGTGGCGGAGGACGACACCATCGAGGCCATTCGCATTGCCGACGCCCCGGCGTTTGCCCTGGGAGTGCAGTGGCACGCCGAGTACGACCCGGAGACCAATCCCGTCAACCGGGCTCTCTTCGAAGCATTCGGTCAGGCACTGCGGGACCACCAGCGACCGTAGCGGCCCGAGATCCTCTCGGGGTTTGCACCACCCATTACGCTCCGGGATGGCGGGCAGCCGGCCTGCTCGACTGCCGGCTGCCTGTCCAGGCGGTCTTTCCTTGTCGTGTCATGTCGACCGCAGGTGCATGGGCCGCCGCCCTGCGTTGTCAAAGTGTGCGGAGGAAGTTTGACAGCGAAGAAACGGATGGCGCATGAAACAATGATCGAGACAAGGGAGATGGAACGGTGAGACGATTCGAGGGACGCGTGGCGATCGTGACCGGGGCGGCAAGCGGGATCGGCGCAGCCGCAGCCGCCAGGCTTGCCAGCGAAGGGGCCACCACTGTCTTTGTGGACATCGACGAGAGCGGCGCTGCTGCCAAGGCGGGCGAGGCCGGAGGAGCCAGCCTGGCCCTCCCGTGCGACATCGCCGAACCGGACTCGGTCGCGGCCCTGCACCGGGAGGTGCTGGAAAGATGCGGCAAGATCGACGTTCTCGTGAATGCCGCCGCCCAGGTGCCGTTCGTCGCCTGGGACGATCTCACCTTCGAGGAGTGGCGGCGCGTGCTGCGTGTCAATCTCGACGGGCTCTACCTCATGTGCCGCGCCTCGTCGGATGCCATGCGCCGGAACGGCTACGGCCGGATCGTCTCGGTCAGCTCCAATTCAATCTTTGCCGGGACGCCGAACATGGCGCACTACGTTGCTTCCAAGGGTGGCGTGCTGACGTTCTCGCGGGCCCTTGCGACCGAACTGGGCGCGGCGAAGATCACCGTCAACTGCGTGTGCCCCGGCCTCACCGACACCGAAGGCGTGCGCAAGACCGATCATGTCAACGCCTTCGAGTTCGTCGACATGCTGCAGGCGATCAAGGGGCGCGGGGTGCCCGGGGACATCGTCCCGGCCATCGCTTTCCTTGCGTCCGAAGAGGCGCACTGGATCACCGGCCAGGCCCTGACGGCGGACGCCGGCATGGTGCGCTGGTAGGAAGCAGGCGATCCCGTCACGGAGCACTGCAGGCGAGGCGGTCCCCGTCGGCTGAACAGATGAACGTCCGGTCGTGGCCTCCAGCCGCGGCAAGATCGGTATTGGCGACACTCCGGCTCCAGTCCTCGTCCATGCCGCAGAGCAGGTTTTCCAGCATCATCGGGCCTGTGTCATGGTGTGCAAACGCGAGACCGCCGTCCGCCGTGCGGGCGAGGGTGAAACGGTAGGTGTCGCCGGCGGCGATGACCGGAAGATCCACGGTCACGAAGTGCGCCAGCACGGCAACGCAGCGGATCTCGGCGGCCGTGACGTTGATGAGCGCGATGCGGACGCCGTTGTCGTGTCGGCACGCCGCGAGGGCGTATATCATGACGACCGCGACAATGACGTGACGGGGAATGGACATGACGGCGATGAAACCTCCGGTTGTGACATTGAGCGCCGGGCCGGTGCAGAGCTATCCCAATGTGCTTCAGGCCATGGCGCGGCCGATCGGCTACGATTTCGATCCTTCGTTCCAGGCCTTCTACGAGGAGACCGCGCTCAAGTGCGGGCGCGCCATGCGCCAGGACGAGCCGGCCCTCATCCTGCAGGCCGAACCGGCGGTGGCCATCGAGGCTGCGGCCGCCTCGCTGATCTCGGCCGACGATGTCGTGCTCAACCTCGCGTCGGGCGTCTACGGCAAGGGTTTCGGCTACTGGTCCGCGCGCTATCACAAGTCGATGGTCGAGATCGAGGTGCCGTTCAACGACGCCATCAGCCCGGCGGCTGTCGAGGCGGCGCTCCGAGACCACCCGGAGATCTCGGTGGTCTCCGTCGTCCATCACGACACACCGTCGGGCACCCTCAACCCGATCGTCGACATCGGCCGCCTGGTGGCCGATCACGGGGCGCTTCTCATCGTCGATGCGGTGTCTTCGTTCGGCGGCATGGACATCCACCCCGGGGACTGTCACGCGGACATCTTCATCACGGGCCCGGGAAAGTGCCTGGGCGGCACGCCGGGCATCACGTTCGTCGCGGTCTCTGAGGCGGCCTGGGAGCACATGGAAGGCAATTCCGCCGCGCCGCGCGCCTCGGCGCTGAGCTACCTTGACTGGCGGAACGCATGGAGCCGTTCGGCGCCCTTCCCGTTCACGCCTTCCACGGCCGAGGTCTGCGGGCTGGCGGAGGCCGTGGACCACTACTTTCGCGAGGGTCCGGAAGAGGTCTGGCGGCGCCACGCTCTCACCGCCCGCGCCTGCCGCGAAGGACTGAAGGCCTGCGGTGCGGCACTGTGGGCGGCCCGCGAGGAGATCGCGTCGCCCTCGACCACGGCCATCGAGGTTCCCGATGGCCTCAGGGACACCGACATCTTCGATGTCGCGCGGCGGGACTATGGCGTGGTCTTTTCTCTTGGCCGGGGCGCGACCGCCGGCAAACTCATGCGCATCGGCCACATGGGCCCGACGGCGGAACCGGCCTATGCCTTCATCGCCGTGGCGGCCATGGCAGGCGCCTTGCGCAAGCTCGGTTTCCCCGCCGACGTCGGCAAGGGGATAGAGGCGGCTCTCGCCGTGATCGACAATCAGGAGTAGTAGCCGTCGGGCGCCTTCACGTAGTCGACGAAGCTCTCCGGATCGTGGGAGTAGAAGAGTTCCGCGTCATGGGTCTCTGCCAGGTCCTTCAGGCGCTGCATGGACTGCAGGCTCGCCGTCGGATCGAGGTGGAAACTCGAGATGCACATCAGGTCCATGTTCTTCTGGCTGTAGCAGGCGTCGGCGGTGAAGAGCATGGGCCGCCGGTTGGCCAGTTCGACCATCATCGAGTAGTGGCCCGCAGTGTGGCCGGGAGTCTCGAAGAGCCACAGGCCCTTGGCGATTTCCTGATCACCGGTCAGGGTCTCGAATTTCGGCGTGTAGATATCGAGTTCGGGATCCCCGGAGCCACCGACTGAACTCGAGTCATCTCCGCCCTCGCCCTTCGTGAAGCCGAGATCCGAATACCCCAGGTGCTCGAAGGGCTGATGGTGCTCGCAGGCCTCGAGTTCCTTCGCATGGCACACCGTGCAGGCGGTCGAGAGGTGCCGGTTCCCGCCGCAGTGATCGAAGTGATAGTGCGAGTTGATGACATAGTTGATGTCGGAGGGCTTGAGGCCGACGAGATCGAGGGCTCCCGGAATGGTCTGCTCGGGCGTCTGCAGCGGTTTCTCGAAGGGCAGCACCTTCATGACGTGATCGTAGTCGTAGCCGGTGTCGAAGAGAAAGCGGCCGTCTTCATGCTCGACGAGTACGGCATAGCAGGGAAAACGGAGTTCGCCCCCCGGTCCCCGGTTCCAGAAGGCATGGAACCCGTCGATCACCAGGGTTCCGCCATCGAGAAGGTGGACTTTGGTATCGGCCATGACGTGACCCTCCTTGGTCGGTGATGTCGTCAGCGCGCTCCGCGCTGATAGGGAAGCCCCAGTGCCGGCGGCAGGTAGCTGTGTCTGGCAAACAATAGCAGAACCACGATCACCATGGCGAAGGGCAGCATCTGGATGACGTCGGTCGGGATGTTGACGCCGGCCACCTGCAGGGCGGTGGTGAGAGCGAGGCTGGCGCCAAAGAGGAAGGCTCCGAAGAGGATCCACAGGGGATTGCCGCGTGCCAGCATGGCAAGCACGATGGCGATGAATCCGGCGCCACCGGTCATGAAGGGAAGGAAGAGGCCGCCACCGACCGTCGCCATGTAGGCTCCACCCAGACCACCCAGGCATCCGGTCACGAGCACGGAGACGAAACGCGTGATCGTCACGCTCACGCCCGCCGCATCGAGGGCCGCCGGGGCATCGCCGGCCGCCTGCAGGTTGAGCCCGGCCTGGGTGCGCCTGAACACCCAGATCATGAAGAGGGTGAGCGCAAAGGCGATGTAGATGAGGGCGTTGCGGTCGAAGAAGGCCGCGCCCACGTAGGGGATGTCCGCCAGGCCGGGAATGGTCCAGGTCTCGACCCGGGAGAGTCGCGGATAGGAGCGGGAATAGAGGACGTGGTGGAGAAGGGCGGTGACGCCCTCGGCGCCAAGCGTGATGGCGATGCCGACGACAATCTGGTTCATGCCCAGAACGACACACAGCACGGCCATGATGAGCGCCACGGCCATGCCCGCCAGGATGCCGGCACAGAATCCGGCAAGGAATGATTCTGTGGCGTATGCTGCGGCAAATCCGGCAAAGGCGCCGGCCAGCATCATGCCCTCGAGGCCGATGTTGAGGACGCCCGCCTTTTCGGACACCTGCTCGCCCAGCCCGGCGAGAAGCAGCGGCACTCCAGCCGTGACGGCGCCGAAAAAGAGAGAGGCAATGAAGGCTTCGCTGAGCAGGCCGTCCACGGGTGTCAGTCCCTTGCCGTCAGGCGACGGCGGTGATCCAGGAATTCGGTGACGGCCAGGAACAGCATCACCAGACCCACCAGCACCAGCACGAAGTAGGTCGGGACGTCCAGTCGCCGGGCGGCGCTTTCACCGCCGATGACGAGGACGGCGAAGACGAAGACGAAGGCGATGACCGCGTAGCCGTTGAAGCGCGCCAGAAAGACCAGGGGGATGACGACGATGCCGTAGGCCGGGTTCCAGTCGGCGCGGATGGTGCCGTGGACACCGAGAACGTCGACGGCGCCGGCCAGACCCGCCAGGCCCGCACTGATCGCGAAGGCGACGACCACGAGAAGCCGCAACCGGAGACCTGCATGGACGGCCGTGCGCATGTTCGCCCCGACTATCTGCAGTCTCATCCCCAGCGCCGTCATCGTCATCGCGTGGTGGACAACCACCACCACGGCGAGCGCCAGCAGCACCCCCCAGTGGATGGTGGTATCCGCCAGCCGCGTGAGGCGATCCTCGACGGCAAGGGTAGCGGTCTGCGGCACGGTGGTCAGCGGATCGTTGAACGGAATCTTGATGAGAACGTTGGCGAAACTGACACCCAGAAAGCTCATCATCAGGGTCGAGATGATCTCGTTGACGCCGAACTGGGCCTTGAGAAGGGCGGGAATCAGCGACCAGGCGGCGCCGACGGCCATGGCCACGGCAAAGCAGACAACAACCATCAGGGCCGATGGCATTGTGCCCGCGAGCTCGGGCGCCAGGGCCGCCGTCACCACGGCGGCGAGAAGGAGTTGACCGTCCACGCCCAGGTTCCACAGACCGCTGCGAAAGGCCACGATCAGTCCGGCGGCGATCAGCAGCAGGGGCGCCGTGCGGGTGAGCGAGGCTTCAAGCCCCGTCGGGCTCAACAGCCCGCGTTTGACGACGTAGCCGTAGTAGGCGAGGGGATCCTTGCCGAGCGCCAGCAGCAGAATGGCGCCGACGGCGAAGGCGAGAACGACCGGCAGCAGCACGGAGCCCATCCCGTGAAGCGAGGAAACGAGAGGGTGCCGCCGGTCCATCTCAGGCAGCCCCGACCCCCGCCATCAGGCGGCCGATGGCCGTCCTGGCACCTGACCGGTTCTTCACGATGCCGGCAATACGACCGCGTTCCATCACCGCGATGCGGTGCGATACGTCGATCAGTTCCTCGAGCTCATTGGAGATGACGACGATTGCAGTATCCCTGTTGCCGCCGATGCTCTTGATCCAGTCCCGCGCCCGGCGCGTGTTCTGAAGGTCAAGTCCGTAGGTCGGCTTGGAGACCACCAGAAGCCGGGCGTCGCCTGTCCACTCCCTGGCCAGCAGGACCTTCTGTATGTTGCCCCCCGAAAGACCGGCAAGGGGCGCCCGCTCCGACGGCGCCACGATGCTGTAGGTCCTGATCATGTTCCGGGCGTGATCGTGGATACGCCTCCACATGGTGATTCCGCTTTTCCAGTATCGCGGCGATCCGATTTCCTTGATGATGAGGTTGATGGCCAGCGAGTGGCGCGGTGCCGTTCCCTCTCCAAGGCGTTCGTCGGTGATGTAGCGCACCCCGAGACGCCGGCGTCCGGCAACGCCGAGATGGCCGATCTCCCTGCTGGCAAGCGAGATCGAGCCGGTTGTCATCATGCGCTGACCGGCAAGAACCTCGGCCAGGTGTTTCTGGCCGTTGCCGTCGACACCGGCGATGCCCATGATTTCTCCGGGCCGGACTTCGAGATCCGCGCCATCGAGAGCGCATTCGCCCCGTTGTCCTTCGGTATGTCCGCCACGGAGTTGGAGAAGCGGCTCCACCCCGGCGTCGGCGCTCTGCCGGCTCTGCGGTGCCGCGGCGTCGCCGACGAGGGTGGCCCTCAGGTCTCCCGCCTTCCCGCCGTCTCCGAACATCATCTCCACGACCCGTTCGATGATCGCGTCCGGCGCCATGGTGATGAGCTCGGCGGGCGTCACCTCCCCGACAACGCGCCCCTGGCGCAGCACAGATATGCGGTCGGCGAGATCACTGGCCTCCTTCAGCTTGTGGGTGATGAAGACGATGGCGACACCATGGTCGCGCAACCGGCGCATGACGACACCGAGATCGTCGACGCCCTGGGGCGTCAGCATCGACGTTGGTTCATCGAGGAAGAGAACCAGTTCGCCGTGCCACAGGGCGCGCATGATCTCGACCTGCTGCTGTTCCCCCAGGGAGAGCCTGCCCACCGGGGCATCCGGCGACACCCTGACAGAGAGCAGCTCGGCCAGTTCGGCGAATCGCTCGGACGTGGCGGCGCGGTCAAGGGTGCGCCACCACGGGTTTCCCAGCATCAGGTTTTCGAGGACGGTCAGACTCGGGACGAGCAGGACGTGCTGATAAACCGTGCCGATCCCCAGCCGCAGGGCGGCAGAAGGCGACGTGATCCGCACCGGCCGGCCGGCCACTTCAATGGAGCCGGAGTCGGGGCGCACCATGCCGGAAACGATGCCGATGAGTGTGGACTTGCCAGCGCCGTTTTCGCCCAGCAGGGCATGAATTTCGCCACGCCGAAAGGCCAGCGACACCCGGTCGTTTGCGAGGACGCCGGGAAATCGCCGGGTGATGTCATGGAGTGTGAGGGCGGCATCGCCGTCAGGCGCGCCGACGGGATCAGGTTCCACCCGTCGACGCTCCTGACGGCGTGACTCTGGACGTCGTGTCCGGTTCAGCCCTCGCCGATATCGATCGACGTCATCAGTGCCCGGACCTCCTGGGCATCCGTGATGAGGTCGATCATCATGCCGGAGAGGATTTCATCACGCTTGGCCATGATCGCCGTCCACACATCATCCGGAATGTTGTCGGTCTTCAGCAGCTGGACGGAGTCATCGGCCAGCTGGATCTTGTATCCCACGGTTCCGAAGGTGCCCGCCTTGAGGTCTTCGACCATGGCGGAATAGACCGGAACCATGTTCCACAAGACGGAACTGAGGAGGTGGCTGGCGGCCTGCGACGTCTTGTCGCCGATCACGTCGATGAACCACACCTTGCCACCATCCGCGGCCGCGGTTGTTTCGACCGCCTGGATCATGCCGAAACTGGAACCGTTGCCCTGTCCGAAGATGATGTCGGCGCCTGCTGCAATCACCGTCTCCGTGACACGGCGTCCACCCGCGACATCACCGTAGGCGGCCGGGCCGATCACGGCATAGATGATGTTGATGTCGGGATTGGTGGCGCGGGCGCCCATGGCAAACCCGGCGGACTGGGAGTTCCACGACGGCGGTTCACCGGAAACGACGATGCCCACGGTTCCCGACCGGCTCATCATCGCGCCCATGGCGCCGGCGAGCCAGGCGCCTTCGTGACCGTGCAGCGTGTAGTCTGCGACCAGCCCCTCCTGGACGGCATCGGGACTATCGACGATGGCCACCGGCACACCGGTCTCGGCAGCGATTTCAGGGGCCGCTGTGTTGTACCCGCTGGCATGGGCGATCATCAGACTGGCGCCGTCCTCGGCGAGTTCGCGCAGTGTCGGGCGGACATCGCCGTAGCCCAGGCCCTCTGCCGGCATGAACTCGAGGCCGTGCATTTCGGCGACGGCGCGCGCGGCATCGACGCCCTGCTGGTTCCAGCCGAAATCCGTGCCCTGTTCAGGAACGAGAACCGCAATGCTCGAGACGTCGTCGGCCACACCGGCCTGGATGACGCCAAACGTCATGAAGGCTCCCGCCGCGAGCCCGGCAATGAAATTTCTTGCGGATTGTTTCATGGGGGTCTCCCTTGTCAGATCAATCCATTCCCCGGTGGACCAGGGAGCCGGATCAGGGTGTCAAGCCTACAGGATGCCTTCCGCCGTCCGCAACGACCTCCGCCTCCTCGCAAAGCGGCGTCTTGCCCAGAATGAGGTCGGCTGCACGCTCCGCCACGGCGACGACGGCGGCGTTGATGTTGCCACTCACGAGGCGTGGCATGACGGAGGCGTCGATGACCCTGAGCCCCGTGGTTCCGTGGACCTCCAGGGTCTGGTCGACGACCGCTGCCGGATCGCCGTCACGCCCCATCGAGCAGGTGCCCAGCGGATGATGGACGGTGATGGCGGTCGATCGGATGTGATCGTCGACGTCCCCGTCTCCTGGAGCGGTTTCGGCATCGATGAAGGGTCTGAGAGCAGGCTGCGAGGCGACGTCGCGGGCAAGCTCGATACCGCGGCGCATTGCCTTCCAGTCGTTTTCCCTGGCAAGGAAGTTCGATTCCAGGAGCACTTTCCCGGCAGGATCGTCATCGGCGAGCGTGACCCGTCCCCTGCTGCGGGGGTGCAGCAGCACGATGCGGCAGGCAAAGCCGTCCGTGAAGGGCTTGAGACACCACGGACCGGCGTCGAGCGGTGCTGCCGTGAAGAGGAGCTGGATGTTGGGTGCCGGCAACTTGGCGTCGGTCTTGAGGAAGGCGGTGATGCCTCCCGGAACGTCGCTTGCGAAGCCGCTGCCGAGGAACCGGGCCTGCAGCATGGAAAGCGCAATGCGGTCATAGCGCATGGCCCTGGCGAAGGGCCCCGGTTCCCTGCGCCGGTAGAGGAGGATCGTCGAGACATGGTCCTGCAGATTGCTGCCGACACCGGGCAGGTCCACGAGGACCGGGATGTCCCGCTCACGCAGGGCATGGGCATCGCCGATGCCGGAATGCATGAGGAGTTTCGGCGAGTTGATGACCCCGCACGAGACGATGACTTCGCGTTCGGCCCGCACGGTGCGCGTCCGACCGCCCTGGTGCACCTCGACGCCCACGGCTCTCGCACCTTCGAAGAGAATGCGGGTGGCCTGGGTGTTCACGGCCACGCTCAGTCCGCGCCTTGCAAGCGCCGGGCGCAGGTAGGCCGAAGCGGCGCTCGCGCGACGGCCGTGGCGAATGGTCATCTGCAGGCGGCCGAATCCGTCCTGGTGTGCGGCGTTGTAGTCGTCGGTCCAGGCGTGGCCGGCTTCGCGGCCAGCCTCGCCGAAGGCCTCGACAAGGGGATCCTGGTACTTGCAGAACTGGACATTGAGGGGACCACCGGCGCCGCGCCAGGCATTGGCGCCTTCCTCCCAGTTCTCCTGGCGCTTGAAGTAGGGAAGTATGTTGGCCCAGGACCAGTCGACCAGCCCGCCGGCCGCCCAGGTGTCGTAGTCGTGCGGATTCCCTCGGACATGTGCCATGGCGTTGACCGAAGATGATCCTCCGACGACCTTGCCCCTGGCGCACTCCACGCTGCGGCCGCCAAACCCCTCTGCGGGTTCATAGAAGTACATCCAGTCGTGCAGGCGGTTCTGCAGGATCCTGCCCCAACCCAGCGGAATGTGAATCAGGGGATCGCGGTCCCATCCCCCGGCTTCCACCACCAGCACGCGGGTGACATTGTCGGCGGAAAGCCGGTTGGCAAGCGTGCACCCTGCCGACCCGGCACCGACAATCACGTAATCGAAAGTATCCTTCACGGCGGTCAGCTCCCGTCACGATCTCCATGGTGACACCCGCCGCAGAGGTTTTCCATGACTGCGCCAGTACTCGGTGTTCAACCACCCTCGATCCCGCGTTGCACGGGAAGGCCGCACGGCTTATCACTCGTGCCTTGTCCAACAGCACGAGTCGGGCGGACGAAGGGGCGAAGGACGCCATGGATATCCTGACGATCCAGTCTCATGTCGCGCGGGGCCATGTCGGTCTCAACGCGGCGGTGCTGCCCCTGCAGCTTCTCGGATTCGAGGTCGATGCCGTGCCGACGGTGGTGTTTTCCAATCACCTGGGCTGGCAGGACTACGAGGGGCGGGCTCTCGAACCCGCCTGGGTGACGCGGGTGATCGACGGCGTCGCGCGCCGCGGCCTTGGCCAGTGCCGGGCCCTGCTGACGGGATTCATCGGTTCGCCCGAACTCGGTGACACCGTGCTCCATGCCCTCGACGTGCTGCGCCAGGCCAATCCCGGGGCCCTCTACGCATGCGATCCGGTCATGGGCAACGAGGACGGTTTCTTTGTCGAGCCTGGCGTGCCCGAGTACCTGAAGGATCACATCGTGCCCAGGGCCGACATTCTCTTTCCCAACCACATGGAGCTCGAATTCCTCGCGGGGCGTCGGGTCGAGGGCATCGATGATGCACTCCACGCCGCTCGGCAGGTGCAGGACATGGGGCCACGGACGGTGCTCGTCACCTCGCTCGAGGCCCGCGCCGGGTTCCCTGACACGATTCCCGTCATCGCCGTCGACGATCAGGGCGCCTGCCAGGCCAGCGTCGAACGCCTCGATGTCCCGGTCGACGGCGCCGGCGATCTCATCGCTGCGGTCTTCACGGCAGCGACCCTGCGGGGCGCCGCACTCCCCGATGCCCTGGCCCATGCGCTGGCCGCCACGCACGGCATCATGAGAAGGACGGCGGAATGCGGCGCAGAGGAACTCGCCCTCGTCGCCGGCCGCGATGAAATCGTGAACCCCGGCCGGCCCGTTGACGTCACGCTCATCGACGCTCCCTGATCCGGCCTTCATTCGCCATCGGCGCGTGAACGGATGAGACGGCTGCAGCATGCTCAACAGGCCCGAACCAGCGACAGCGCACATTGCGCTCAGGTCGAGGGCGCCGGGTCCCAGCGATAGGTGACGTCGGGCTCGTCTTCCGCCTCGCTGCGGCCGAATTCGATCGCGACGAGGCCGCGCGCTTCATAGAAGGCCCGCGCTCTCCGATTGGCGCGAAACGTGCGCAGCGTGAAACCGGCTGGCCTGAGAGCCATGACATCCAGGAGCAGGGTCGATCCGATCCCCTGCCCCTGGGCCTCGGGCGCGACAAAGAGCTGATCGACGACATCCTGGAGAAGGCAATGAAAACCAACGGGTCCGCAGCGTGCCTCGGCGATGCGCACCGCGTCCCATTCGTCGAAGGACGCCTCAACAAACCCGGCGAAGTCGTCGTCGCCGTGATCCCACGACATGAACGTGTAGGCGAGGCGGGACGAGCGCAACAGGATGTCGGCAATCGTGGGAATGTCGCCATGAAACGCATCACGCACATGGACGGGGATCATGTCTCCGGACTCTTGCAAGATGGTTGTTTCGGTCTGCACCTGCACCCCGTCCTTGTTCACCTGGGGAATCGTTGGTGTCCCATCGATGGTGGAGATGGATTCGAAAACGACTCACCAAGTGTGATGCGGGCTTTCACCCGATGAATCATGATGACGAGCATGTTGTCCATGCCTGGTGAGGACATCGCGGTCGCGCACTACAGGAGGTGGCGGCGGTCGAGTTCCTCGGCGATCTGCACGGCGTTGAGTGCCGCGCCCTTGCGCAGGTTGTCGGAGACCACCCACATCGAAAGGCCGTTCTCCACGGTCGGGTCCTTGCGGATGCGGCTGACGTAGACGGCATCCTCACCGGCGCACTCTCGCGGGGTCATGTAGCCGCCCGGTTCACGGTCGTCGACGACAAGGACGCCGTCGGCCTCGCGCAGCTGCTCGCGGGCGTCTTCCTCGTCGAGCGGCCCGGCGAACTCGACATTGAGCGCCTCCGCGTGGCCGATGAACACGGGCACGCGCACGCAGGTGGCATGGACCCTGATGGCGGGGTCGAGAATCTTCGCGGTCTCGGCCGCCATCTTCCATTCCTCTTTTGTCGAGCCATCCTCCATGAAGGAGTCGATGTGGGGAATGCAGTTGAAGGCGATGTCCTTCTGGAACACTTCCGGCGCGTGAGGTTCGTTCCAGTACCGCTTCCTGGTCTGCTCGTAGAGCTCGTCCATCCCCTTCTTTCCGGCGCCGCCCGTGGCCTGGTAGGTGGAGATGACGATGCGCCGGATGGGGACGAGGTCGTGCAGCGGCTTGAGGGCGACCACCATCTGGATCGTCGAGCAGTTCGGGTTGGCGACGATGTTGCGGCGCGACGCCATGTCCAGGTGATGGGCGTTCACCTCCGGAACGACAAGCGGCACGTCATCGTCGTAGCGGAAGCGCGACGTGTTGTCGATGACCATCGCGCCGGCTTCTGCGGCCCTTGGCGCATGGCGGCCGGAGACCTTTGCCCCGGGCGAGAAGAGGGCGACATTCCAGCCGTGGAAGTCGAAGGTCTCGAGATCCCGGCAGGTGAGCGTGGCATCGCCGAAGGAGACTTCCTTGCCCGCCGAGCGGGAAGAGGCGACCGCAACCACCTCGTCGACCGGGAACTCCCGTTCGGCGAGCGTCTGCAGCATTTCGTGTCCGACGGCGCCGGTGGCGCCGACGACGGCAACGCGGTAACCCATGGTTCAGGCCCGTTTCTCGATTTCCCGGACGAGAGCCTCCGCCATGACGGTGGTCGTCACCTGGCGGGCTCCGTCTTCCATGATATCGGCCGTTCTCAGGCCACTCTCCAGGACGGCTCCGATGGACGCATCCACGAGGGCCGCTTCCTCCTGCAGATCGAAACTGTACCGCAACATCATGGCGAAACTCGAGAGCATGGCGAGCGGATTGGCCCGATTGGTGCCGGCGATGTCGGGGGCCGACCCGTGCACCGGTTCGTAGAGAGCCGGAATCCTGTCCCCGGAGCGGGCGCCCAAGGAGGCCGAAGGCAGCATGCCGAGCGATCCAGTCAGCATGGCGGCGCAGTCAGACAGGATGTCGCCGAACATGTTGGTCGTGACCATGACGTCGAACTGGCGGGGGTCACGGACAAGCTGCATGGCCGCGTTGTCGGCCAGCATGTGGGTGAGTTCCACGTCCGGATACTCCTCGGCCCCCAGGCGGGTCATCTCCTGGCGCCACAGCAGCGTCGACTCCAGGACATTGGACTTGTCGACGGAGCACACCCGGCCGTTGCGCTTGCGGGCGAGTTCGAAGGCCACGCGTCCGACGCGCAGGATCTCATGAGTCGTGTAGACCAGTGTGTTGACCCCGCGGCGCTCGCCGCCGCCGGCATCCTCGATGCCGCGAGGCTCGCCGAAGTAGATGCCGCCGGTCAGTTCACGCACGATCATGATGTCGAGGCCCGAGACGATGTCGGGCTTGAGCGACGAAGCGTGCGAGAGGGCGGGATAGACCACAGCAGGGCGCAGGTTGGCGAAGAGCTCCATCTCCTTGCGCAGGCCCAGGAGGGCTCGCTCGGGCCGCACGGAAAAGTCGAGCTCGTCCCAGCGCGGACCACCGACGGCGCCGAAGAGAACGGCGTCAACCGACTTCGCCCGCTCGAGGGTGTCGTCGGTCAGCGGCATGCCGTGGGCCTCGATGCTGGCGCCGCCGACAAGGGCTTCCCCGATGTCGACGTTGAGACGGTTTTCCCTGTCGAACCAGTCGATCACGCGCCTCGTGGCGTCCATGACCTCCGGCCCGATCCCGTCGCCGGGCAGAAGCAGCAATGACCGGTTTGAGGTCAACGTCCCCGCCTCCCTGTCAAAGCCATGGCTGCAGAGCGGCGCGGCGCTCCTCGAAGGCGGTGATGTCGGCCTCCTTCGAAAGGCTGATGCCGATCGGATCGAGCCCGTTCAGGAGTCGGTGCTTCACCGACTCGTCGATGGTGAAGGCGATCCGGCTGCCGTCGGGATGTGTCACGGTCTGGCTCTCGAGGTCGACAGTCAGCCTCGCGTTGTGCCCGGTCCGGGCATCGTCCATCAGCCGCCGCACGTCCTCGTGCGGCATGGTGATGGCAAGGATGCCGTTGTTGACGCAGTTGCCGAAGAAGATCTCGGCGAAACTCGGCGCGATCACGCAGCGGATGCCGAAGTCGAGGAGGGCCCACGGCGCATGCTCACGGCTCGACCCGCAGCCGAAATTGTCCTCCGTCACGAGAATGGACGCTTGGCGCCACGGGTCGCGATTGAGGATGAACTCCGGGCGTTCGCGACCCTCGGCATCGTGACGCATCTCGTCAAAGAGATGGCGGCCGAGTCCGGTCCTGCGGATGGTCTTGAGATACTGCTTCGGGATGATCTTGTCGGTGTCGACATTGATCATCGGCAGAGGTGCGGCGATCCCGGTCAGCGTGGTGAACCGTTCCATGGACCTAGCCCCCGAGCGTGCGGACGTCGGTGAGGGTGCCGCGGATGGCCGCGGCCGCGGCCATGGCGGGACTGACCAGGTGGGTGCGTCCGCCGCGTCCCTGGCGTCCCTCGAAATTGCGGTTCGAGGTGGAGGCGCAGCGTTCGCCGTCAAGCAGTCGGTCGGCATTCATCGCCAGGCACATCGAACAACCGGCCTCGCGCCAATCGAAGCCCGCCTCCGTGAGGATGCGATCGATCCCCTCGTCCTCTGCCTGCTTCTTCACCAGCCCGGATCCCGGCACCACCATCGCGTGCACGCCGTCAGCCACCCTGTGGCCCTCCACGACACCGGCCACGGCGCGCAGGTCCTCGATGCGGCCATTGGTACAGGAACCGATGAAGACCCGGTCGATCGGGATGTCCTTCAGCCGGGTTCCGGGCTCAAGACCCATGTAGTCAAGGGAGCGTTCCATCGCCGCGCGCCGCTCGTCGTCCGCGACCTCGCCGGGATCGGGGACGACACCGGAGATCGGCAAGACGTCCTCGGGACTGGTTCCCCAGGTAACCTGCGGTTCGATGTTGCCGGCCTGGATCACGACCTCCCGGTCGTAGCTGGCGCCCGGATCCGACACCAGCGTCGCCCACCAGGCCACGGCCCGGTTCCAGTCGTCGCCCGTTGGCGAGAAGGGCTTTCCCTGAAGCCAGGCAATGGTCTTGTCGTCCGGTGCGATCAGGCCGGCGCGGGCCCCGGCCTCGATCGACATGTTGCAGACCGTCATGCGTCCGGCCATGGAAAGGGCGCGGATCGCCGGACCGGCATACTCGATGACATGTCCAGTGCCACCGGCCGTGCCCACGGCACCGATGATGCCAAGGATGAGGTCCTTGGCCGTGACTCCGGGGCCCGGCTCGCCTTCCACCGTGATGCGCATGTTGCGCGAACGCCTCTGGACCAGTGTCTGCGTGGCGAGGACATGCTCCACTTCGGAGGTGCCGATGCCGAATGCGAGAGCGCCGAAGGCTCCGTGAGTGGCGGTGTGGCTGTCACCGCAGACGATCGTCATGCCGGGCTGGGTGAATCCCTGTTCGGGCCCGACGATGTGAACGATCCCCTGTCGCGGATCGTCCATGCCGAAAAGAGCAATGCCGAAGTGCTCGCAGTTCTCCGCCAGGGTATCGACCTGGATCCGGCTTTCCTCGTCGTCGATTCCCCGACTGCGGTCCGTCGTCGGCACGTTGTGGTCGGCAACCGCCAGCGTTGCCGCCGGCCGCCGGACCTGCCGGCCGTTCTGGCGCAATCCCTCAAAGGCCTGGGGACTGGTCACCTCGTGGACGAGATGGCGGTCGACATAGATGAGAGTCGTGCCGTCTCCCATGTCGGCGACGGCATGGCTGTCCCAGATCTTGTCGTAGAGTGTCTTCGGTGCGTTCATGGTCGAAAGATGCCGTCATCCGGCGCCAGGGGTTTTGCGAAGCGTCCTAAGGGTCAGGACTTCTTGGCTGCCTTCGCCCTGTCGTCTCGCTTTTCGGGAATGCGCGCCGCCTTGCCGGTGCGTCCGCGCAGGTAGTAGAGCTTTGCCCGCCGCACGGCGCCGCGTCGCACCACGGTGATCGATGCAATACGCTGCGAATAGAGCGGAAACACCTGCTCGACGCCTTCGCCGTAGGAGATCTTGCGAACCGTGAAGGAGGAGTTCAGACCGCGGTTCTTGCGCGCGATACACACCCCTTCGTAGTTCTGGATGCGTTCGCGTGTTCCCTCGACCACGCGCAGGGCGACCCGCACGGTGTCTCCGGGCGCGAATTCGGGAATTTCCCTCGTCTCCAGGAGCTTCGCGATCTGCTCCTGTTCCATCGTCTCCAGAACGTTCATCTCTCGTCCTCCACTGGCCTGCGTCAGCCCTTATTCTCTTGTTGCCCAGTATCGGGACCAGAGGTCGGGCCGGCGCTCCCGGGTTGTCTGTTCAGCCTTGTCATGCCGCCACTGGCGCACCTTCCCATGGTGCCCCGACAGCAGGACTTCCGGTACCGTGCGGCCTTCCCAGGTGCCAGGCCGCGTGTAGTGCGGATACTCGAGCAGGCCGGTCTCGAAACTCTCGTCCAAAAGCCCTTCGGGTGCGTGGACCACTCCCTCGAGGAGTCGCACGCAGGCGTCCACCAGCACGATGGCTGCCGGCTCGCCGCCCGACAGGACATAATCACCAATCGAAATCTCCTCGAGACCACGTGCCTGGACCACGCGCTCGTCCACCCCTTCGAAACGTCCGCAGACGAGGACCAGGCGCCGCTGCCTGCAGAGCTGGCGCACGCGCTGCTGGGTGAGCGGCGCGCCTCGGGGCGTGAGAAGGATCAGTGTTTCGTCTTCACCTCCAGTGGCCGTCGAGTCGATGGCGCGTGCCAGGACGTCGGGCCGCATGACCATGCCATTGCCGCCGCCGAAGGGCGCATCGTCGACGGTGCGGTGCTTACTACACGCATATTGGCGAATGTCCACTGTTTCCAGTGCCCACAGGCCCGAATTCAGCGCATGACCCGGCAGGGACGCTCCCAGCGGACCGGGAAACATCTCCGGAAACAGGGTGAGGATGGTGGCAGTCCATGGTGCGGTCATGATCGCCCCTCCTCACTCGCCAGAATGCCGTCGGGCGGATCAACGATGATCCGGCCATGCTCGAGATCGATCACCGGAACATTGCTCTCGGTGAAGGGCACCAGGAAATCGCTCCCGGGCGCTTCTCCGCTGATTTCCATGGTGTCGCCGGCTCCCCAGTCGTGCATGGCGCGCACCTGTCCGAGTGGCGAGCCGTCGACATGGAAGGCGGCGAGGCCAATCAGGTCGTGGTGATAAAACTCGTTGGCAGAAACCTCCGGCATGCGCGAACGGGGAATGAAAAGGCGGATGCCTGAAAGTGCGGCGGCGGCCTGCCTGTCCGTGACGCCGTTGATGGCCACCACCAGGTGTCCACGCCGGGGGTGTTCAAGGACGGTGAGATCGAGGGTGCGGCCACCGGGTCCCGTGTGCATCGGGTTGTAGTCGCCGATGGCGGCCGGATCTTCGGCAAAACACGAAAGACGGACGGCGCCGCGAAGCCCCTTCGGCGCGCCTATGACGGCCAGACAGACCCAGTCCGGGTGGATGTCAGGAGTCGTCCCCTTCCGCATCGTCCGTCACCTCGCCGATGCTGCCCCCGCGGCGCTCCGGCATGGGAATGATCTCGGCCTTGCCGAGAAAGACCGCGACCCGGTCCGTGGGCTTGGCGCCCTGTCCGAGCCAGTAGCGAATCCGGTCCTGATCCATGATGACGCGCTCGGGATCATCGGCAGGCAGCAGCGGCCGGTAGACGCCGACGCGCTCGATGAATCGGCCATCGCGCGGTGAACGCGAATCGGCGACGACGATTCTGTACATCGGGCGTTTCTTGGCGCCGCCACGTGACAGGCGAATCTTCAGGGCCATGAACCGGAACCTCCAGGAGGCTGCATCGCGAATGAGGGAACGCCACTGCCGGAACACCGACCACCATCAAAACAAGAAGAAGGCGTAAGGCGTCGGCGCCACTACCTAATGGCGACAGGGCCCATTGGCAAGCCCAGATTGATCTTTACGACTGCGGGCGGTCTGCCAGAATGGTGCAGCGCGCCAATCAAGCAGGACTGAGATCATCATGTCGGGTGAAGGATCGTTCAAGCCTTTCGATTCGGGGATTGTCCCGCGCTACCAGGAGCCTGCGAGCTTCATGCGCGCCCAGCGTCACCCGGTCTCCCGCCGTCTCGACATTGCCCTTGCAGGGGTGCCGTTCGACACCGGAGTCACCTTCCGTTCCGGCGCCCGCCACGGTCCGGCAGCGGTGCGCGAGGCGAGCCGGCTCATCCGGGCGGTCAATCCGGCAACCAGGGTGGCGCCCTTTGATCTCTGCAACATCGCCGATGTCGGGGATGCGCCGACCCATCCCCTCAAGGTCGAGGAAAGCTGCGACATGATCCAGGCCTTCTTCGCCGGGATCCATGATGCGGGCGCCTGGCCCCTTTCGATTGGCGGCGACCACACGGTGCCGCTTCCCATCCTGCGCGCCATTGCCCGTGATGAGCCCCTGGGCCTCTTCCACGTCGATGCCCATGCCGACACCTTTGACAGCTTCATGGGAACGAAGATCAACCATGCCACCTTTGTCCGCCGCGCCGTCGAGGAAGGGCTGATCGATCCGGCGAGGACTGTCCAGGTCGGACTGCGCGGCACCCGCTACGGCGACGACGACATCGACTATGGCAACGAGGTCGGCATGACCATGGTGCCGATGGACGAGTACGAGGCGATGGGACGGGAGAGTTTCATCGACCTTGCCCGCAGCGTTCTGGGCGACGGACCCTGTTATCTCACCATCGATATCGACGGCTTGGATCCGAGGGACTGTCCGGGAACCGGTGTTCCGGAGCCAGGCGGCATCTCCATGCGCGACATGCAGGTCATCCTGCGCAGCTTCACCGGGCTCAATGCTGTTGGCGGCGATGTCTGCGAGGTGTCTCCGCCTCACGACCCGGTCGGCATCACCTTCGTCAATGTCGCCAACCTCATGTTCGAAATGGCATGCGTGATGGCCCGCAACAGAAAGAGGAGCCGATGATGCAGAATTGGAATCTCGAAGGCCGCAGGATCGTCAACTGGAAGACTTGCGACTGGCAGCCCTATCCCGGGCTTGACGGAACGGAACCCGGTCTCACCTGGTGTCCCATCCGCGCCAGGCCCGGAAGTGGCGACGGCTACTATCTCATGAAGTCCGAGCCAGGATCCGGCGCGGCGTTGCATTTCCACAGTGCCCGGGAAGAGTTCATCATGCTCGAGGGTGAACTCATCGACGGCGATGGCACCGTGCTGCGGGAAGGCGACTGCGTGAGCTATGCGCCGGGAACCCGCCATCGCACCCACTCGCCTAAGGGCTGCACCATTCTTGCCGGTATCAAGGGCCCGATCTCCACGATCGAGGGAGATGATGAACTGGAGACCATGCGCCAGGGCCGCACGATCGTGAACTGGCGCGACAACGACTTTGTGCCCTATCCCTCGCTGCCTGATGATTCCGGCACGATCCAGTGGCTGCCGGTGCGGGCGAAGGCCGAGACCGGAGAAGGGTTCTATCTCATCAGGTTCGAACCCGGCGACTGCTCGAAGCTGCACGAGCATACCGATTTCGAGGAGTTCGCCATGCTCCAGGGGACCCTGACCGATTGCGACGGAACGACCTACGTCGAGGGAGACTGCGTCAGCCTGCCTCCCGGAAGTTCACACACTTCCCGTTCATTCGATGGCTGCACCGTCGTGGACATGATCTCCGGTCCCTTGCGCATGCTCGAACAGTAAGGGGCTCGCTTTGTCATGGATCCCGTGACGAGGGCCTGATGCCCCTGTTTCTGAAGCGCTACGTCCTCGTTGTCGAGGCGGCAAGTCGGCGGGTCGGCGAGGCGGCGATGTATCTCATCTTCGTCCTCATGGCCATTCTCCTCTATTCAGCGTTCTCCAAGGCTTTCCTTCTGCCGGCGCTGTGGACGCTCGAGATGGCGCAGTTCACCATGGTCGCCTACTTCATCCTCGGCGGGCCCTACTCCATGCAGCGGGGCGAACACGTCCGCATGGACCTCCTCTATTCGACCTGGTCGCCGCGCACGAAGGCGATGATCGATGTCGTCACCGTGCTGTTCCTGCTGTTCTACCTTGGCGTCCTCCTCTACGGCGGCATCAACAGCACGACCTATGCTCTCGTCGTGGGCGAGCGCAGCTACTCGGCCTGGGCGCCCTACATGGCTCCCATCAAGATCATCATGTGTCTGGGAGTCGTGCTGATGATCCTGCAGGCCACGGCGGTCATGCTGCGCGACGTCGCCAGCGCCCGCGGCATCGAGTTCTGATGGACTACGAACTCATCGCCATCCTCATGTTCTCCAGCATGATGGTCATGCTGATGACGGGTCAGCGCGTCTTCGGAGCGATCGGGTTCGTGGCGGTCGCCTCGGCTCTGGCGCTCTATGGCACGGGCGGCGGGGAGTTCGGCTTCTCCGCGGCGATGAAGCTGATGAAGTGGTACCCCCTCATCACGCTGCCGCTTTTCATCTACATGGGGTTCATCCTCTCCGAATCACGCCTCGCGGACGATCTCTATTCCATGTTCCACGTGTGGATGGGACCGGTGAGGGGCGGTCTTGCCATCGGCACCATTCTCCTCATGGTGGTGATTTCGGCGATGAACGGACTGTCGGTGGCCGGCATGGCGATCGGCGCCACGATTGCGTTGCCGGAACTTCTGCGACGATCCTATGACAAGATCATGGTGACCGGGGTCATCCAGGCGGGCTCGTCTCTGGGCATCCTGGTGCCGCCCAGTGTCGTCCTCGTGCTCTACGGCATGATCGCCCGGCAGCCGGTCGGCCAGCTGTGGCTGGCAGGCGCCTTGCCGGGGCTGATGATGGCGGCGCTCTTCATCATCTACATTGCCGCGCGTTGCCAGGCTCAGCCCCACCTCGGACCGCCGCTTGCGGCGAAGGATCGCCAGGTCAGGCTGGCCGAGAAGTTTCGCCTGCTCAGGGCCGGCATCCTTCCCTTCTTCATCTTCTTTTCCATGACGGGCCTCTTCCTCGCCGGTATCACCTCGCTGGTCGAGAGTTCGGCGGTCGGCGCCATCACCACCACCATCGCCGCGTTGATTCGTGGCCGTCTGACACGCGAGGTCCTGCAGACGAGCCTGAAGAAGACCCTGGGTGTGTCCTGCATGTTCATGTGGATCATCATGGCGGCCCTGTGCTTCGGCGCCGTGTTCGATGGCCTCGGCGCGGTGCGGGCCATCGAGGGGTTCTTCCTTGACCAGCTGGGACTGGGACCCTGGGAAGTCCTCATCCTCATGCAGTTGTCCTTCATCCTGATGGGGACCTTTCTCGACGACACGGCGATGCTGGTCATCGTCGCCCCGCTCTATGTGCCATTGGTGCGGGCCCTGGGCTTCGATCTCATCTGGTACGGCGTGCTCTACACGATCACCTGCCAGATCGCCTACATGACGCCGCCCTTCGGCTACAACCTGTTCCTGATGCGCGCCATGGCGCCACCGGAGATCCGTCTAATCGACATCTACCGCTCGATCACCCCGTTCGTTCTCGTGATGATCCTGGCCCTGGCTCTCGTCATGGCCTTCCCGCAGATCGCTCTCTGGCTGCCTGGCCAGGTCTACGGCAACTGACGGACCTCGGGGCCGCGGCAACCCTCACGCCGGTGCCTTGTCGCATCCTGTCCCAAGTATCGAGCGTTGTTTTCTTGCAAATTGTCCATAGCGTGGATAATTTGCAAGGATGATTCCGAGAATGATCACACCTGATGTCAGGAATGCTCTCGGTCGCCAGGCGGCCGTGGCACTCATCGGACCGAGGCAGGTCGGCAAGACAACACTCGCGCTGGACATTGCCCGGGCGCGTGATTCGCTCTACCTCGATCTGGAAGACCGGGACGACCGCAACCGGCTCAGCGAGCCTCGGCTCTTTCTCGACAATGTGGAAGACCAGCTTGTCATCCTCGACGAGATTCACCGGCTGCCGGACATCTTCCAGACGTTGCGCGGGGTCATCGACAGGGGCCGCCGCAGATCGAAGGGCAAGGGCCGGTTCCTCATTCTTGGGTCGGCGTCCATTGACGTGCTGCGTCAATCGGGAGAGACCCTTGCCGGACGCATCGCATACATCGATATCGCGCCGCTCTCGGCGCTGGAGATAGAGGATAACCGCAGAGCGCGGGAGCGGTTGTGGTTGCGCGGCGGGTATCCGCAGAGCTATCTCGCCCACAGCGACATCGACAGCATGGCGCTGCGCCGGGACTTCATCCGCACGTATCTGGAGCGTGATGTCGCCATGTTCGGCCTACGCATTCCCGCCGCCACCCTGGAACGACTGTGGACGATGCTGGCCCACCTCCAGGGATCGATGCTCAATGCGTCCACGCTTGCACGGGCGCTGGACGTGAGTGCGCAGTCGGTGACCCGCTACATCGATCTTCTGGTCGACCTGTTGCTGGTCCGACGGCTGACACCTCTGCACGCCAACGTCAGCAAACGCCTTGTCAAGGCGCCGAAAGTCTATGTGCGGGACAGCGGACTGGTCCATGCCCTCCTGGGTATAACCTCACTGGAACAGCTCGCCGGACATCCGGTCGTTGGGGCAAGCTGGGAAGGCTGGGTCATCGAGACGTTGCTCGCCGCCCTTCCGTCACGCGCCATCCCGGGTTTCTACCGGACGAGCGCAGGCGCCGAAATCGACCTGGTGATCGAACATGGCGACGGTGCCCTGTGGGCCGTGGAGATCAAGCGCTCCCTTTCCGCCCGGGTCAGCCGCGGTTTCCATGTCGCCTGCCGGGATCTGGGGCCAGAGCGTGCCTTTGTGGTGCATGCCGGAGACGACCGCTATCCGGTATCGCGAAGCATTGAGGCCATCAGCGTCCGCCAGCTGGCCGCAGACCTGCGAGCCCGCTCCTGAACGTCGAGCCCCTCAGTCGCCTTGCCGATCAACTCCCAAAACCTGGTGGTGCGCTGACAGACAGAATCGGGTACATCGTTCACTCGAGAACCACGAACCCACAACAGACGGGAGATGCTGACATCATGACCAAGTCGAGACGTTCCTTCCTCAAGACCGGCGCCGCGGCGACGGTTGGCGCCGGCGCTGCCGCCCTTGCCGCACCCGCCGTGCATGGCCAGTCGATGATTCGCTGGCGACTCCAGACCTATGCCGGTCCTGCTCTGGCCGAGCACGTGATCAAGCCTGCGGTGGACGCCTTCAACCAGGCCGCCAACGGAGAGATGGAAATCGAGCTCTTCTTTGCCGACCAGCTTGTTCCCACGGGCGAACTCTTCCGCGCCATGCAGAACGGGACGATTGATGCGGTGCAGTCCGATGACGATTCCATCGCCGCACCCACCGACGTGTCGGTCTTCGGAGGCTATTTTCCGCTGGCACTGCGTTACAGCCTCGATGTGCCTGTGCTGTTCAGTCAGTACGGTCTGGGCGAGATCTGGGATGAAGCCTATTCGGAAGTGGGCGGCGTCAAGTGGCTTTCCGCCGGGGCTTGGGATCCCTGCCATTTCGCCACCAAGGATCCGATCCACTCCCTCGCGGATCTCGAGGGCAAGCGGGTGTTCACCTTCCCGACCGCCGGCCGCTTCCTGCAGAAGTTTGGTGTCGTTCCGGTCACCCTCCCCTGGGAGGACATCGAGGTCGCGGTGCAGACCGGTGAACTTGACGGGGTCGCCTGGTCCGGCATCACCGAAGACTACACGGTGGGCTGGGCGGACGTGACCGACTACTTCCTTACCAACAATATCTCCGGGGCCTGGATCGGCCACTTCTTCGCCAACGAAGACCGCTGGAACGAGCTGCCGGAACATCTGAAGACCATCTGGCGTCTTGCCATGGATTCGTCTCACTACTACCGCCAGTACTGGTACTGGGGCGGTGAGGCCCACCTGCGGACACAGGGCACCAAGATGTCGCTGACCACAATTCCCGATGACGAGTGGGCCCAGGTCGAGGCCGAAGCCGTCAAGTTCTGGGATGAGATTGCCGCGACCAGCGAGCGTGCTGCCCGCGTCGTCGGCATCTTCCGTCAGTACAACGAGGTCATGGCCCAGGCGGGCAAGCCGTACCGCTACAGCTGATCTTCGAACATCACCACGCCCCTTCCGCCATCGGCGGAAGGGGCGTGCGTGGTTCATCAACGAAACGGTCTGCGCCTCTCCGCCCTTCAGATCAAGGGCAGGACATGACCCTCTGCGCAGTTCTGCTTCATTTCGACAACGCAGGCACCCTTATCGCGGGTGACATCCGCAGTGACCAGCCTCGCGGTCTCGAACTGGCTGCCTGAAACGGAACGAGCGATGCGATGGCGAGTTTCTACCTGGTCCTTTGCGTGCTGGGCGTGGTCGTGCCCTACGGCTTCTTCTTGCCCTGGCTCTTCGACCACGGAGTCGATTTCCCGCTCTTCATCACCGAGTTGTTGTCCACGCGCATAGGCGCGTTCTTCGGCGCCGACGTGATCATTGCCGCTGTCGCCCTGTTCGGCTTTGTGGGTGCTGACGGACGGCGTGCCGGCGTGAAGGGGCTTTGGGCCCCCGTTCTCGGAACAATCTGCGTAGGCGTCTCACTCGGACTGCCACTCTTTCTCTACCTTCGGGAGCGCGCCCGCGCCGGGGGTTGAAGAGCAGCCAGGAGGAATCAGGCCCGGCCGGTTGGCTTGCCGTCCTCGAAGAGGCGCGATCCCCGCTCGTCGATAATCTGCTTTCCTTTGCGGACCGAATTGGTCACGGCATCCTCATGCGTCGTGAACGTGTCGGCGCGGGTGAAGGTGCGTTCCCAGTCGCCATCCTCGAGCTGCTTGATGATGGTGCCGGCGATTCGCCATTGCTGTCCTTCGCGTTCCGGCGCCGGGTGAATGAGAAGTTCCTTGTAGGTCACGGCCTCGTCGCTTCCTGCGGGTCGCTTCTCCTCGCCGCCGGACTGCCCGGTGAGGCTCTTGAGAAATCGCGATACGAATGACGCCATGATTGGCATCCCTGTTGTCCCAGGGTCCAGACAACCACCTGGCTGCGGTGAAGTCCACTATCTCAACCGGTGACCCAAAGGCATGCCGTTCGGACAAGTGCTGCCATCGGCCCGCCCTTGATGGCCCCGGAGACCACCACAAGGTGCACGGAACCACGCACCGGCCCATGGGACCGAAGCATGGCAAGATCAGCCAAGTTCGGCTGCGACCAGTTCGGCAAAGGCGCCGGCGCACACCATCGCCGAGACCGCCTCGATGTCGGGCGCCATCAGGCGGTCCTCGTCCCAGAAGGACACCCGTTGCCGGATCAGTTCGTGCGCCCGCGCCAACGTCTTGGAGGTCCGCAGCGGTCGGCGGAAATCGATCCCCTGGGCCGCGGCCATGAGTTCGATGGCGATGATGTCGGCGAGATTGTCGTTCATGCCGGCGAGCCGCCGTGCCGCGTGGGTCGCCATGGACACGTGATCCTCCTGGTTGGCCGAAGTCGGCAGGCTGTCGATGGAGGCCGGTACCGCCTGATGCTTGTTCTCGGCGGCAAGCGCCGCAGCGGTGACATGGGCAATCATGAAGCCCGAGTTGACGCCGCTGTCCTCGACAAGGAAGGGCGGCAACGAGCTCATGGTTCCGTTCGTGAGCAGCGCCGTGCGCCGTTCGGACATCGATCCGATCTCGGAGAGCACGAGGGCAAGGATATCGGCGGCCATGGCCACCGGCTGGGCATGGAAGTTCCCACCTGAAAGGACGTCACCCTCGTCGCAGAACACCAGCGGATTGTCGGTCACCGCGTTGGCCTCGCGCAGTAGCACATCGCCGACCGATCGCAGATGATCGAGACAGGCGCCCATGACCTGAGGCTGACATCTCAGCGAATAGGGGTCCTGTACCCGATCGCAATCCTCGTGCGACTTGCGGATCTCGCTGCCGCGCAGAAGGTTGTGGTAGACGGCCGCGACCCTGGTCTGTCCGACCTGCCCGCGTGCCTCGGAAATGCGCGGGTCGAAGGGCGTGTCGGCACCGAGCGACGCATCGACCGAAAGGGCGCCGGCGACCACGGCTGTTGCAAAGTTGCGTCGCGCCCGGATCAAGCCGTCAAGCGCCAGCGCCGTCGAGACCTGCGTTCCGTTGAGCAGCGCCAGGCCCTCCTTGGCGGCAAACGCCACAGGCTCGAGGCCGACACGCCTGAGCGCCGTGGAGGCCGGCACCGTCTCGCCATCCATGCGCACTTCGCCGTAGCCCATGAGAACGGCGCTGAGGTGTGCCAGAGGGGCGAGGTCGCCGGATGCGCCAACCGATCCCTTGGCCGGAATGACGGGAAGCGCGTCGTGGTTGTAGAGCCGGACAAGCGCCTCGATTGTCGTTCTCTGGCACCCGGAAAGTCCAAGGGCGAGCGCGTTGATCTTGAGCGCGAGAACCAGCCTCACGATGGGATCGGACAAGGGCGCACCGGTGCCGGCCGCGTGGCTCAGGACGATGCGTCTCTGCAGGTCGTTGATGCGATCGCGCGAGATCGCGGTCCGCGCGAGGCTGCCGAATCCGGTGTTGATGCCGTAGACCCTGGCGTCGCCCGCGGCGACATCGAGCACGAGCCTTGCAGAACGCTCGACTTCGGCCCAGGCCCGCTCGTCGACGGCCATGGCAAGCCCACCCGAGCGAAGGCGCTCGATGTCTGAGAGCATCAGAGTTCCCGGCATCAGAGTCAGGGTCTCGGGCATAAGTCCCTCCTCAAGCCCGCGCTCGCCGGCTGTGTGACGCGGGTGGTCAGATCGGATCCATCAGCGAGACGGCTTCGGCCATGGCGATGGTCTCCAGCTGGTAGGAGAAATCGGCGGCGCTGTCGTCCTCGAGGACACTGAAGAACGCCACCACAGTCCCGCTGTCCGGATCAACGAAGAGGAACTGGCCGCCCCAGCCGCCGTGGCCGATCCAGCGGCCATTGGTGCGCATCTGGTTGCCGTAGGTAATGTGGTCGGCCGGTGGCGCATAGCGCGGACCGGTCTGGGCGCGGGTGGCCCTGATGAAGGCTTCGCTGCCGATCTTCTCGCCGTGGATGCCAAGGCCACCGCGAACGAAAATAAGACCATAGCGCGCCAGGTCGCGGGCGCTCATGGAAACGCCGCCGTTGAGGTTGGGCACACCGTCGCGGTCGCACGACAGCCAGAGCGCGTTTTCGATGCCCGCACCCTCGACGATGTCGATGAAGTGATGCCTGAGCGGTCTCTTCTCCACCCTCTCCGCGACCCAGCCGACGACGTCGGTGTTCGCCGACTTGTACTGCGGTTCGCCTGATGGGTTCGCGAGGTCATCGCTGGCAATGCCACAGAGGAACGACCTGTTGGAGAGCTCTTCCTGGTCATCAGCCGGGAGTCGCCAGCCCATGGCGACTCCATGGTCGGCGAGAGCCGTCGTCATCGGATCGGAATAGTCCTCTGCGTAGTCGTTGACGATGTTCATGTCCATGACGTCCTGGACCGTCGCGTCGGCGTAGCCGCTGCCGATTTCCGGCAGGTGATCGCCGATTCGTGAGAGCATGTCGAGACGCCCTTCCGCGACGAGGCGGCCGATCAGGAGGTTCATCGCCGTCTTCGAGATGGACATGACCGTGTGGGGACGATCGGGACCGAAGTCGGGCGCGTAGGCCTCGTATACAAGCTCTTCGTGGCGCAGCACCACCATGGCGGAAAAGAAGGTGGTTCCCGTCAGGCGCCGGACCTCGGGCATGTCCCCGATTCGCCGGTCGATCCACCGGTTGAGTGTCAGAACCCTCGGACTTCTGAGGAAGAGGCCGTAGCGCGCCTGTCGCCACAGATTGTGGAATCCCTGACGCCGGTTGCTGGAGGTGACCCATGCTTCCCGCTGATCCGGGCCCACAGTGAGATCGGGATTGGCAATGATGGTGCTCATCGAACGTCTCCTCTCGGGACCACTTCCTGGCCCGGTTCTTCCGGTTCGTCATCGATCATCTCCGGTGGAAAACCGGGAGCGTGAATCGAGACACCACAGGCCTCCTCGAGCCTGCGGATGATGTTGGGTGACCATTCCCTCGGGCCGTAACGCGCCTCGCCATCCTGGAAGATCTCGACCAGTTTCGGCGCAATTTCGACAGGCACCCCGGCCCGTTCGGCGACCTGCCGAAAGATACCGATATCCTTCGACACCAGGTCCATCGTGAAGTTGATGTCACGGCTGCCGTTGAGGATCACCTGGCTCTCGGTCTCGTGCACGAACGAGTTACCCGAGGAAATGCGGATGGCCTCGTAGGTGGTGGAAAGGTCCATGCCGGCCATCTTCGAGGTGACCAGAGCTTCAGAGAGGGAAACGAGATTGGCGGTTGCCAGGTAGTTGGTGACCACCTTGAGAATGGAAGCGGATCCCAGCGGGCCGGTGTGAAGGATGCGCCGGCCCATCGCCCTCAGCAGGGGGAGCATGCGCTCGAAGACGCCGCGGTCGCATCCGGCGAAGATGGCGATGTTGCCGGTCGCCGCCCTGTGGCATCCGCCGGAGACGGGACAATCCACCGCGTCTGCGCCACGTGCCTCGACGAGTGCTCCGAGGCGGCGGACCTCCGCTTCGTCGGTCGTGCTCATTTCCGCCCAGATGCTTCCCGTCCGAAGGCCGGCGAGGATTCCGTCCTCTGCCTCCATGACCCTCGCCGATGCCGCAGGGGACGGCAGGCACGTGGTCACCACCTCGCATGCACGGGCCATCTCTCGTGGGCTCTCCGCCCAGGCGGCGCCGTTCTCGAGGAAGGACTGTGCGGCATCACGGTCGAGGTCCCTCACCACGAGTTCGAACCCGTTGCGCTGGAGGCTACCCGCCAGCTTGCCTCCCACATTGCCCAACCCGATGAAACCGACCTTCATGATGGGAACTCCGCACCGCGCTCACGAAATCCTGCACCGCCGGCAGACCGGTGTCGAGACGATCTGCCCCGTGCACCGCTGCCGGACCGTATCCCTTGACCGGCGCCGGAGCGGACCATGACAATGGCATGAGACAGGGACGGCCCCGGGAGGGACCAGTGAGCGACGAGCGCGACATCTTCTGGGACGAACGGGACCTTCCCGGACCCACACGCGATCCGTTACGCCTCAAGCGCGACATGGACCGTTGGGGGTACTGCATGATTGCCGAGGCGGTGCCTGCCGGCATGCTGCGGGTCATGCGCGAACGCCTTGAGGAACTCGCCGAAACCGAGGCGGAAATGGGCGACCATGTCTTTGCCGACAGGGTCAACGCCGCAGACAGCAACAACCAGTGGGTTCTCATGCTCATCAACAAGGGCGAGGTCTTCCTGCGTGCCGTCGATCATCCCGACACCCGGCCGATTCTCGAGCACGTTCTTGGCCCCGAGTATCTGCTGAGCGAATCGTCCGCGCACCTCACCCGCCCGGGCAATCCGGCGATGGCGCTGCATACGGACCAATGGTGGATGCCGCCAACCGTAATGCCGGGAGAGCGTCATCAGCCCGGCGGCACGATCACCCGCGAGGGCGCGGTTCAAGGGCCTTTGAGGAAGGCGACGCAGGCGATCGCGGCGCCCATGGTCGCCCAGACCATGCTCTTCGTCTCGGATTTCACGGAAGCCAACGGCGCCACCCGCCTGGTGCCGGGGAGTCACATGACCGGCAGCCAGCCGGACCAGTCCGTCCCTCACGTGGTCCCCTCCGTTGCCGCCGAAGGGCCCGCAGGCACGATCGCGATCTGGGAGGGTCGCACGTGGCATTCAGCAGGCCCCAACACCTCGAACGGGACGCGATACGGCATGCCGACGCTCTACGCCGCACCCCAGATGCGGACACTCATGAACTTCACGCTCGGTACCCGCTCCGGAATCGTGGAAGACGCACCGGACCGCCTGCGCCAGCTTCTCGGGTTCCGAATCTGGAGCGGCTACGGTTCGTCCGGCGAAATGGGCGCCCTGTGGGCCCGTTCAGGCGACGCCATCGCCGCCGACATGGATCGCCGCAACGCCGGTGAACCCAAGGCGGTGCATCCAGATTGAGGCAGCGGCGACGGTGCTGTGGGTGAATTCGTCATTCCCTGTGCGACAGGTGCGCTCCACTCCTTTACACATGGTTGGTGAACGCAACGGACGAGAGCGATGCCACGGTCAGCGATGCAGCCTGCCGAGGAGCCCGATCACGCCGTCCCCGAGCTTCCTTCCGCAGCCGTCTATTCCGGCAAACGCACGATCGAGGCGCCGGCCATCGATCTGCCACCGGACATGAAGCCGAACACGCGGCTCAGGATGGACGGCCTGGAGTTCCTGTCGAAGATTCCTTCGGGTGTGATTCCTGTCGCCTTCCTCGATCCGCAGTACCGGGGAGTGCTGGACAAGCTCGCCTATGGCAATGAAGGCAAGCAGCGCGGCCAGAAGCGGGCCGCGCTGGTGCAGATGCCGGAAGACGTCATAGGCCGATTCATCCGTGACATCGACCGGGTCCTGATCCCTTCCGGCCACCTCTTCCTGTGGGTGGACAAGTTCCACCTGTGCCAGGGGATCGGGCGATGGCTGGAGAAGACACGCCTCGACATCGTCGATCTCGTTACCTGGGACAAGGACACGTTCGGCATGGGATATCGAACGCGGAGGCGGGGCGAACACTGCATCGTGCTGCAACAGGAGCCCCGCAAGGCAAAGGGGGTGTGGAAGGCCCACAACATCCCCGATGTCGTTCGTGAGAAGATCACGCGGAAGAGTCATACCCATGCCAAGCCGGTGGGGCTCCAGGGCGACCTCTTGTCTGCCGTCACCAATGAGGGCGACTTCGTGATCGATCCGGCTGCAGGTTCGTTTTCCGTTATGACCGCCGCCATGAGCCGAGGCCGCACCTTTCTCGGCTGTGACCTGAACGGATAGGGGATTTCGTCGCGAAGATCTTCGGTGAGGCGGGCGCATCAGCCGGCCCAGGGCTGATTACCATACGCCGTCCCGGCCGTTCGCGAACGTCACGGCTCTTATGCGATCGGCCGAGCGATGGTCATGTTTCGGAGTTGTCGGGTGCTTCTCAATTCGAAGATGTCAAGCCGCCCTGGGCGCTACTTCCTGGTTGATGACATGCCGCAGAGTGCGTTCGGCCATGTCGAGATCGTAGCGGGCTTGCAGATTGATCCAGAACTCCGGCGTCGTCCCGAAGTAGCGTGCCAGTCGCAGCGCAGAATCGACGGTGACGGTGCGGCGTCCACGCACGATTTCGTTCAGCCGCGGGCGCGACACCTTGATGTCCCGGGCCAGTCGATAGACGCTGAGTCCCATCGGTTTCAGGAATTCATCGCGCAAGATGGTGCCGGGATGCACTGGATGCAGTCGCCGTCCTGAAGCGACGTCAGAGAGATCAACCCTGAGCCGGTCCAGTTCTTCTCGGTCAATGGCCATGTTCAGTGTCGCTCCTCGTGATAGTCAACAACCTCAACTTCCCAGGCATCACCATCACGCCAGGTGAAACAGATGTGCCACTGCGCGTCGACGCGAACGCTATGTTGCCCAAACCGGTCGCCGCGAAGTACTTCCAACCGATTGCCGGGCGGAACCCTCAGGTCATCGATACGGCCATCCGCGTCATTTGGCCCGAGCCCGTTGCTGCATCTCTGTGCGCAATCCGAGAACGGCATAGCCGGTGAAGATTGTCGCAGCGCGCTTGCCGGCAACGTCCCTGATCGCGGATTAGCGTAACGTTGAACGTTACGTCATGCCAGATACTTGGGAAATCTGAGGCAGATCGGAATGTTGATGGATGAGTGTGGTGATCGCGCCCTCACGCCCCAGACCTCTGCGGTCCGCCAGGGTCTGGCCTGCAGTCAACGTCGCGGCATGCCCGCGAAGGTCTACGCCATTTCCGGCGCCGCGGCAGCCGACCTGATCGTTCCGTGTGCCGCCCGGATGACCGAGTGGTTGTCGGGATGTTCATCACCGGGACGGATGGCCGTATTCTCGTCAGATGATGGAGTGAGGACGAGGCATGAAGAGACCAAGCATGCTCATTGCCATGCCGCTGGCGCAGACGACGATGGAACGCCTCGCCGAGGCCGGTGATGTCACGGTCATCGATCCGGGCGAAGTGGGGGAGGATGCGTTCCAGAATGCGCTGGCCAGCCATGATGGCGTCCTGTGCTCTGCCATGCAGGGCATTCCCGACGGCTGTCTCGAACGGGCGTCGACGCGTCTCAGGGTGGTGAGCAACTTCGGTGTCGGATACGACAACGTCAACGTGGCGCTGGCGACGAAGTGCGGAGTGAGGGTCTGCAACACGCCAGGCATTCTGAGCGACGCGGTCGCGGAACTCGTCATGCTGCTCGTTCTCGCCCTGGCGCGCCGCCTCGACGATGCCTCGACCTTCGTGCGTGGGGGCCAATGGGGAACGGCATCATTCCCCCTTGCCCATGACATCTCCGGCAAGACCCTCGGGCTCATCGGTTTCGGCCGCATTGGCAGGGCGGTTGCCGATCGCGCCCTCGCTTTCAACATGCGAGTGATGGTGAGCGATGTCCGCGACATCGCCGACGGTCCCTGGGAACAGGTGCCATTGGAAACCCTTCTCGCCGAAGCGGATTTCGTCAGCGTCCATGTCAACCTGTCCGAGACCACCAGGGGACTGATCGGCGAGGAGGTGCTGGCGCGCATGAAGCGGTCGGCCTACCTCGTCAACACGTCACGCGGTCCCGTCGTCGATACCGCGGCACTGCGCCAGGCGCTTGCCTCGGGCGAAATTGCCGGAGCCGCTCTTGACGTCACCGATCCCGAACCGCCTGCGCCGGACGATCCACTTCTCGCGATGCCCCAGGTCATCGTCACCCCGCATGTCGGCACGGGGACCGTCGAGACCCGCGAAAAGATGGGCGATATGGCGGCGACCAACCTCATCGAGAGCCTCGCCGGGCGCCGGCCTCCGGCGGTCGTCAACCAAGTGGACATTCAGTTCGCGGGAGATGCCTGAAGGGCGGACGTGTTCAGCGTGACTTCGCCGGTGGCGCGGTGTCATCACGTGAACGGCCCCTCAAGGGCAGGAAGGCCTGGAACGAGATGGCCGCCATGATGACGGCGCCGCCGATGATGGTGAGAAGCGTCGGGATCTCGTTGAGGAAGAGGAAGACCCAGAATGGGGAGAGGACCGATTCGACCATGGAGAGAACGGTCAGTTCCGCGGCGGGCAGGTGCCGTGCGGCAAGCGTGAAGAGGCCGTTGCACACGGCGCTGATGAAGATGCCCTGGGTCATGCACAGCGCCAGATCATGGAACGAGATGGAAAGGTGGTCGGCCGTCAGGGCTGCGGCTGCGCACGCTATCATGCCCGAGACGGCAACGGTTGGCACCATGTCCCGTCCCCGGCCAAACCGGCAGGCGACGATATAGAACGAGGCGAGGAGGGCGCAGGATAGCGCCAGAAGATTGCCCTCCCAACTGCCGCCGGCGAACCCTTCCCAGACCATGAGGGCGACACCCGCCATGGCGATGGCAGATGCAATCATGGTGCGACGGCCCATCGGTTCACGCATCACGATCCAGGCGAGCGCGCCGACGATGAAGGGCGCGGTGGCAACCAGGAAACTGATGTTGGCAATGGTCGTGCGCTCCATCGCCATGATGAACGTGACGGCGGCGAATCCGAGACCGACACCGCCGATGACACCTGGCCAGCCGATGGTCCTGAAGGCGCGCAGCGTGTTGAGGCGGTACCTGAAGACGACAAAGGACGTGATGGCCGAAGCAAGACCGAGGCTGCGGTAGAACACGACCTCAAGGACTCCGGCCTCCTCGATGAGACGGAAGACGAGACCCGTCGTGCTCCAGCCGGCGGCGAGGATGAGAGCGACGATGACCCAGAGAAGACGGTTATCTGACCGGAACCAGCCCAGCATGCCGTCACACCTTCATGCCGATTGCGGATCCTTGCGGACACCCGGCAGGCAGTCCGCACGCTATCTCAAGGTCAAAAGACCTCTGTCGTCCAGATGCGTGCGCGAAAAAAAATGTGATCCCTTGCGCGTCAGATGTCCCGGGAGTTGCCGCCGCCGCCCTTTGAGCCGAAGTCAGGCCGTGGACCGCGGCACCAGGCGCACGCGAAGATTGGCCGGGAACATCGTGAAGGCGAGGTGCTCCTCGACGCCGGTTCCGGCCGGCCGGATGTCGAAATTCCGCACCAGCATGGCGAGCACCGTGCGGATCTGGGTGAGGGCGATGTTGCGGCCCGGACAGAGCCGCGGGCCGGCGCCGAACGGCAGGAAGGCGCGCTGGTCATGGGGTGAGGGCTTGTCCTTGGCAAGCCAGCGTTCGGGATCGAAGCGGCCCGCATCGGCGAAATGCTCCTCGCGCATGGCCTCGCGGCGGACCAGCATCATGATTGTCGTGCCTTGAGGAACGAGGCAGCCCATGAGCTCGACGTCGCTGACCGGTTCCAGGACGTGAAGGGGCGCCACCGGCTTGAGGCGCATGGCCTCGTTGTTGAAGGCATCAATGAATGGAAGCTGTTTCGTCTGTTCCAGGGTTTCGATGGCCTGAGCCGGTGCGATGATCCTGTCGACCTCCTGGCGTGCCCGCTCGAAGTGCTCCGGATACCGCATGAAATAGTGAACGGCCCAGCCCGTGGAGTTGGCGGTCGTGTCCTCACCGGCCAGCAGCAGTGTTCCGGCGTTGGCAAAGATCTCGGCATCGGTGAAGCCCGAGCCTTCATCCTCCAGGGCTGCAAGAATGGCCTCGACGAAGTTGGTCGGTTCCGGCTTTGCCGCCATGCGCTCCCTTGCGGTGCGCACCATGGTATTGACTTCCTCCTCGAGACTGTCGAGTGCCCGTTCGAGTATCCGGTCCGATGGCATCCGCAGATAGCGCCAGTAGGGAAAGGGCGAATTGACGCGGCGATGCAGCACGGGGAACACCTTGTCGAGATGGCGCTGGATGACAGGCCCGGGAGTTTCCAGCGTGTTGGCGTCGATACCGAAGGCAAGGCCGATGGTGACATCGACCGTGAAGCGCATCAGGTCGCTACAGAGATCGACTGTGTCCCCTCGATCGGCTGCCTGTTGCCAGCGCCGCCGCAAGCGTTCGGCCGTCATGACCAGGTGCGGGAAGAAGTCCTCGATGTGCGCGCGATTGAGCGCGGCGGCAACAATTCTGCGCTGACGCCGCCAGTCGTCGCCCTCAGCGGCAAAGACGCCCTTCAACCTCATTTCCTTCGCGACCGATTCCAGCCGCTGCGTTCGGCGGAACGCCTGCGGGCGCTGGACGAGGAGTCTCTGGATTGTCGCCCGGTCCGACACCACGACGACATCGGAAGGCCCGAAACGGACCCTGAAGAGCGGACCGTAACGATCTGCCCACTTCTCGAGATCGAGATGCAGTCTCGAGAACCGGATCTGGTGGAGATTGCCGACGATAGGGAGGCCTCCCGGTCCGGGGAGGTCCCGGACGCCGGCCGGTGTGGAGGTGGTTTCCTGGTGCAGTGTCATGGCGATCTCCCGAATTTGATGAACCTGGCACCCACCGGCTCTTCCGGAGGAGATGTCACCATGCTGAAGACCGCGCCGCAACCGCTGCTTGGCGGGAACTCCTTCCAGGAGAGCGAATAGGGTCGGGTATCGGGGAAGCCGTCAAGCGCGTCGTTCCGGCGCCGTCCATGGCAGTTCCAGCGGCGTGGGCGCAAAGAACTTCAACCTCTCCCTTCCGGGATGAGGGGAATTGCCGGGAGGGAACAAGGGAACGCCGTTCCGGGCGGACACGAGGGCCGCATTGGCGGACGGTCAGGGGGGCTTCGTCTTGCCCGGCCGAAACAGCCACGCGCCCAGCGCCGGCAGCAGGACGACGGCGGCGACCATGTTGACCAGGAACATGAACGTGAGCACCGTGCCCATGTCGGCCTGGAACTTCAGCGGTGCCACGGTCCATGTCGCAACGCCTGCCGCCAGGGTGAGGCCGGTCAACACGACGCCCGCCCCGCTGGTGGCCAGGGCCCGTTCGTAGGCCGCGGCAAAGTCGAGGCCCTCCGCGAGGTGGGTTCGCAACCGTCCGTAGATGTAGATCCCGTAGTCCACCCCGATTCCCACGCCGAGCGCCACGACCGGCAGGGTGGAGACCTTGAGGCCGATCTCAAGCAGCGCCATGAGCGCGTAGGCAAGGAGAGAGACCACGGCGAGCGGCACGACAATGCACGCTGTTGCCGCCACGGAACGGAAGGACACCAGACACAGCGCGATGACCGCAGCGTAGACGTAGGCGAGGATGGGGAACTGTGACGCTTCCACCTCCTCGTTGGTCGCCGCCATGACCCCGACGTTTCCGGAGGCGAGCCGGAAGGTGATGCGTTCGTTGGTGTTCGCGGCGTCGAAATCCTTCACCGCGTCGACCACGCGCTTGATGGTCTCGGCCTTGTGGTCGGTGGTGAAGATCGACACCGGCATCACGCTGCAGTCCAGATTGAGCAGGCCGCTGCTCGTTGGCACCGGGGAGACGGCCTGTACGAGCATGTAGTGGTTGCGGGGCAGGGTGCGCCACTTGAGGCTGCCCTCGTTCCAGCTTGAATTGATGGTCCGGGCGACACCGGCAAGCCCCAGCACCGACTGAACGCCGTCCACGTTGCGCAGCCGCCATTCAAAGTCGTCGAGAGTGCGCATCACCTCGTAGTCGATGCAGCCTTCCGTCACCGTCTCGGAGATCACCGTCAGCACGTCCACGCCGATCTCGAAGCGGTCGGTGATGACAGCCGAGTCGAGGTTGTACACCGAATCGGCCCGCAATTCCGGCACGCCCTGGTGCTCGTCGCCCACCCGGACCTGCCGAGCGTACTCCCAGCCAACCGCCAGCAGCACCGCGGCGGCGACGATCACCGCCGCTGCAGGCCGGCGATGAGCCAGCCGTGCGATCCGCATCCAAACCGGCCGCAGCAGGCTGTCGCGCGCCCGGGCCGCGCGGCGATGCTCCTCGTCCGGCTCAACGTAGGAGAGTAACACCGGCAGCAGCGCCAGGTTGGTCAGGATGATGGCAGCCACTCCCAGACTTGCGGTGACCGCAATTTCCCGAATGACCTGCACTTCGATGTGCGAGATGGTGATGAACCCCGCCGAGTCGGAGGCTAGCGCCACAGTGCCGGGCAACAGCAGACGGCGAAAGCTCGCCCGCGCGGCGTCCAGGCCTGTGGCGCCATCGGCCACCTCCGCGCGGACCGAGCTCACCATCTGGACGCCGTGGCTCACTCCGATTGCAAAGACGAGGAACGGCACCAGGATCGACATCGGATCGACGCCGAAACCCAGCGCTGTGAGCCCGCCGAGCTGCCAGACCACCGCGATGAGAGAGCAAGCGAGCGGAGGCGCAGTCAACCGGACCGACCGCGTGTAGGCGTAAACGAACAGGGCGGTGATGAGGAATGCCAGTCCGAAGAACGCCATGACCCGTATCGCGCCGTCGGCGACGTCGCCGACCATCTTCGCGAACCCGATGATGTGCAGGTCAACGTGAACATCCACGGCCGCGTCTGCGCTGGCCTCGCGGCGGATGCGCTCCAGTTCGTGTGCAACCTCGATGTAGTCGAGCCGCTCGCCGCTGTTGGGATGGAACTCCTGAAGCTTGGCGGCGACGATGGCGCCGGTGAAGTCGTTCGCCACCAGGCGACCGACGATGCCGGCCTTGATGATGTTCTCCCGCACCCGGGCAAAGCCGGCCTCGGTCGGCTCGAAATCCGGCGGCAGGACGTTGCCGGCGGCGATGCCGTCCTCCACCACCTCGATGTAGCGCACATTCGGCGTCAGGATGGAGAAGACCTGAGCCCGGTCGACACCGGGAAGGAAGAACATCTCATCGGTTACCTTGCGCAACGCGGCGAAGAAACCGGGCGTGAACATGTCGCCGTCCCGCGCCATGACCGCGACCAGCACCCGATCCGCGCCGCCGAACTCCTCGCGGTACTCGAGGAAGGTTTGCATGTACTCGTGCTTGACCGGCACCAGCTTGGTGAAACCGGCGTCGACCCGCAGACCCGACGCGAGCCACCCCATTGCCAGGGTGACCAGCACGAACACCGCCAGCACAAGGGGTCGCCGGGCGAAGAGCAGTCGTTCGATGTGGGCAGTCACACAGGTCCCCCGGGCGTCAGTTTGCCTGACGCCTGACGCCGAACTCACCGATCAGCAGCACGCCGCCGTCCGCGAGCGGCAGCACCGCCGATATCCCCTCGCGCAGGGGAAGCCTTGCGGTCGACACACTGCGACCCTCGTCGCGGCTGGTGAGCACACTCCCTTCAAGGCCCGTCACGACGATCGCACCCGACGGCAGCCGGGCGGCTCCGGTCAGCAACGCCTGGGTGTCGGTGGCGAGCTGCGTCCAGGTCTCGCCGCCGTCTTCAGATCGGAACAGGTGGCCCCTGAGTCCGGTCAGCAGTACCCGGTCCTCGTCGAGCGCGATCCCGCCGAACCACGATCCGGCGTAGGGCGAGGGAAGCTCGCGCCAGGTCGTGCCGCCGTCGTCGGAGCGATAGACGACTCCTGCCTCCGCAGCGATGTACAGGCGCCGGGATGCGGATGGCTGCGTGCCGGTGTCGTCGTCGGCCACGGGTATCAGCGCGTTCAGGTGGAAGTCGCCCTCGCTGACGGAACGAAGGGTCCAGGTATCGCCGCCGTCGACGGTGGCGAGGAAGTAACCGTAGGCCCCGACCGCGAAGCCGGTGCGCTCGTCGCGAAACCAGACATCGAGCAGAGGAAGCTCCTCCTCCGGCGCCCGGTGCACCACGGACCAGGTATCGCCGCCGTCGTCGGTGCGCAGGATGACCGCGTCGTGTCCGACGGCCCAACCGGTGCGCTCGTCGTGCATGTGAACCGCCGTGAGCAGGACGCGCGTGGGGACCTCCGCCTGGGTCCAGCTTGCGCCGTTGTTGGTGGAGACCAGGATATGGCCGCGTTCGCCCACCACCACGAGCCGCGCGCCGGCCGCCGCGCCGTCAAGCAGCAGGGATTCGGCCGCCAGCGGCGCCCTCACTGCCTCCTCGGCTCTCGCGGCATCAGGCGCGAGGAGCGCCAGCAGGAGCATGACCGACGCAAACCCCGCGACCGACGACCGCCGCCACGGCATCAGTCTGGGGGACATCACGACCCTGGGGGCAAGAGCGGCGTCGGGAATGTCGAGGCGCAGGCAGCCGACGCCGGACTCGTCACCGCCCTTCGCTGCGCAACGCCGCGGGCGTGAAATCCCGGGAGGTCAGGTCAGAATCCCAAGTGCACATCCGGTACTCGTTGTCGAGGCCGAAGGCGAGGTAGCGCCCCGCCTGGAGGTCGGTGTGCACCTCCAGGGTTGGCCACATCAGCCGTTTCTCATAATAGTTGATGAGGTGGCCTTCCGACACTCGCCAGAGCTGATCGCGGTTGTCGTAGATATCAGCGACCAGAATCTGCCAGGAATCCTCGTCCACGTAGAAGGTACGCCGCTTGTAGACGTGCGTCGCGCCCTCCTTCAGCGTGGCCTCCAAGACCCAGACCCGGTGCAGCTCGTAGCGCAGGAGCTCCGGATCGACGTGAAGCGGCTTGAGGATGTCGTCGAAGGAGAGATCGCCGCCGTGCAACCGGTACGAGTTGTATGGCACGTACATCTCGCGCTTGCCGACGAGCTCCCAGTCGTAGCGATCGATCGCGCCGTTGAACATGTCGAGCTGGTCCGCGGTGCGCAGTCCGTCCGAGGTGGTTCCGGGATTGTCGTAGGCGATGTTCGGCGCGCGCCGCACCCGGCGCTGCCCGGGATTGTAGACCCATGCGCTGCGGGGTTCGCGAACCTGGTTCATGGTCTCGTGGATCAGCACGATGTCGCCCGCGAGCCGGGCCGGCGCGAGCGTCTTGTTCTTGTAATAGATCATCGTGTTGCCAAGCTCTTCCAGCGTCATGCCGGGCAGCGAGTAGCGCAGTTCGGCCTCCAGGCTCTGCTTGACCACCGTGTAGTCGCCGCCGCGGGTGACAGCGGCCTGTCCGACGATGCACGACAGCGTCTCGCCGCGATAGCGCAGCAGGTGATTCCAGATCACCTCCTGGCCGCTGGACGGGATCGGGAAGGGAATGCCGATCACGGCGTCGCCGACGCCATTGCCGCCGTCCACGAGCCTCGCGGTGGCGGCAGCGGTTCGAGTGGCGTCGTAAATCCGTTCCGGCACGGAGGCGCTGCGCCGGGTGGGATAGATCTTCATGCTGAAGCTCGGATAGGTCTCCATCATGCGCTGGTGCCCGACCGAAAGCCGGTCGCGGTGATCGTCGAGATTCCCGGCGGTGATGACGAACAGCGGCTGGTCATCGGGATACGGGTCGCGGTGGTGCTCGCCGACGCTGTAGCCCGCCGGCGGCTCGGTGATGCCGCCGGTCCACTCCGGGATGGTCCCTTCGGCGTTACCGGCCCTTTCCCCGCCCAATGGCGTGAGGTCTGCGCCGAGCCGCGCGATTTGGTCGGCGGGAAGTTCGGCCCAGGCGGGAAACGCCAGGGTGCAGCCAAGGATGAAGGCGGCACCGAGACGAAGCGTGGATGGTTTCGTGCGGTTCATGGCGTTCATGGCGTCGACCCTCAGAACGAGTACTTGACGGAGGCGGTGACGAAGTCGCGGTCGCTCAGTTCGTTACCGTCGCCCGCGAGGCGCGTGTAGTTCAGGTTGGCCTGCCAACTGCTCAGGTAGTCGCCGCGCAAGCCGAGCGTGAGCGCAGTCCGGCCCTCGACGAAAGGACCGCTGGGCGCGGGACTGTTGCCGCTGACATCGTGCAGAAACTGCACGTAGGGATAGAGATTGATCGACCCGACGGCGTTGTTGTAGTCGAGCCGCGCCGCGAGCCTGTAGCCCCAGGAGGTGGCGTCGGCGTCCGCTTCACCCTCGGCAAGCGTGCCGCCGGCGGGACTCTCCAGGGGCGTGACGGCCTGATCCGGCATGCCGTGCACGTGCATCACGGCCGCCTCCGTCACGAAGACAACGGCGTCCGCGCCCATGGCTGGCCCGAACACCTTCGTGGCAGTGGCCTGGAGCTGGCTGACATCGCGCCTGACATAGCCCTGGACCGCGCGTGGGGAATAGCCGCTCAGGAAAGCCTGATAGGCGGCTCCCGCCTGTTGCGCGGCCTGCAGGGCAGCCGGCGCCCCCGGGTCGCCGGCTTTTGCCAGCCCCTCTGCCCGAGCCAGGGCGGCACCCGCGGCACCCGCCAGTCCCAGACCGGTGATGATTGGATCGAGACCGTCCCTGAGCACCTCCCGTTCGGCCCTTTGCAACGGTGCGTCGCGGCGGAACGAATATTCGCCCTGCAACGCCCAGCCCGTGGTTCCGAGCAGTGTGTTGAAACTCAGGCCGAAGAGCTGGATGTCCTCGGGGTACTCGAGGAAGTACTCGCCGGACTTGCCGTACCTGTCGATAGCGAGGCCGGCGGCGATGCCGCCCACGGTCGCACCCACGGTCTCTGTCACCTTGTCCCGAATAATGCCGGGAGCGGCTGCAGGGGGAATCAAGCCGGCCTGTACCGCTTGCGTCACTTCCGCCGTGACCGCCTGGGTGACGGCCTCGCTGACGGCCTGCACGGTGAAGGAGGTGGGCGCGCCGACCGCTCCGGCCGCCGCGATTCCGGCCTGTACAGCGCTCCGGGGTGAGGTCTGCGCGCCGACCGTGGGCAGGCGGCTGTGGTAGTTCATGGCGTAGAGGCCGAATTCGGTATCGTTCAGATCGGCCGCGAAGTAGCGCAGCGCCAGTCCCCATTGTCCGGAGTCGCTGGCGGCGCGGTCCGGACCGCGCAGTACGCTGGCGAAGTCAGGGTCGAACGCCGCCTGGGGCGGCAGCGATGCCCCGATGAGGTCTGCGTTGATCGCCTGCGTCAGGGGGCCGAAACCGAACCCCTGGTCGTTCGTCGTGATGCTGGTGATCACCGCTTCCCTCGCGCCCGGTCCCGCGTAGTCGGTGCTCGAGAAGTAGCTGCCAACCGGGTCGATCCGCGTCTCCTCCCATTCGAGCTGGTAGAAGGCCTCCACCGCCAGGTCGTCAGTCGGTGACACGGAGAGCGATGCCAGCCCGACCGGCAACAGCGCTTCGCGCAACTCCGAGCCCGGCTGTCTCAGTTTGCTCACGTCGAAGTGGTTCACGGCGTTGACACCGTTGGGAATAAAGGTGCTCTCGCCCCAGTTGAGCACGTGGCGGCCGAGCCGCGCGTCGACGAAATTGTCGCCGATGTCGAAGGTTCCGGTGACATAGGCGTCGAGCACCTCGAAGTCCTGGCCCACCAACTCCTTCGCCGCGTCGCTCAGCGGGGTGCGCTCCCGCGTCCCGCGCTCGTTCTCGAAGTCGATGAACCCGGTGCCCCGGACGAATACGCCGAAATCACCGCGGCGGACATCGAGGTCGGTGGTGAGCTTCGACGTGTTGGAGACGATGCCCCGATCGTAGTTGAGATCGCCATCGTTACCGTTGGTGTCGGCGGCCAGCTCGGGGTCGCGATCCTCGACGCGAATCGTGACGCCGTGGGTGATCGTGGTGCCAAGGCTGCCCTGGAGTTCCCCGTCGCCGAACTCGATCGCCCGCGCCGGCGGAGTCTGCAGGAGCCCGCACAGGAGAGCCGCCGCCGCGACCACGGCGACCGGGCCCGTGGCGCGCCCTGGATGAAGCCATCCGGCCGCGTCAGATTCGCGTGTGTTCCTCATGGTGCCCCCCTGTCATGATCCAGGCCGCGGACGCGAAAACGCCCGGCGATCCTCCCAGCAAACCGCGCGAATTAAAACACATATCCCTGCGCCAGACCAAGTCCCCTCGAACGGCCGAGGTGGAGAACGCGGGAGCCGTCTCCGGCATGGCGGCAATCCGGCGGACGTTGACGTCGGAAAATCGGGTGCGATGCGTCCACGAATCCGGTGATTTCGTCATGTCTGACAACCACCGGACGCTGCATGCACGCACGGGCTTTGACGATACCAGGCGGCATTTTCCGGATCTGCAACGTTCCGCGCGAAACACTCCTTGAACGCCTGCGTCTTCTGGCTGTGGCGATGAGGCGCGAATGGTGTTCCCGGTGGTCGCCGTTCGCTGAAGTTCGAAGATCAGGGCGCCCTGCCGCTCAATTGTCCTTTCCGGTCAGGTATCGCAACAACGCTGGCCCGGAAGGGGTGATCCTGCCGGGTCCCGGGCAGTCTCTTCGAGAGCCTTGCCGAGGAAACGGATGGCTTCGTCCACGCCGCCTTCACCGTGGTCCACCTTCAGCGCTTCCATCGCGGTTTCGACCACCGAGAGTGTCCCGAGCACCATCGGGGCGTTGACATGACCCATGTGGGCGATACGGAACGCTCTGCCCGAGAGTTCGGGCCCGATGCCGATGCCGATGGTGACTCCGCAAACATCGCGGCAGAAGGCGATCAGGGGTGCCGGATCGATGCCGGTTGCGCGCACGGTTGTGACGGAGTTCGCGCGTTCGCCGGGCTCGGTGATGTTGAACTCGAGAGCATCGCCAAGGCACCACCGGGCAACCGCTGTCCTCACCGTTTCCGCGAGCAGGCGATGCCGTTCGATGACGTGTGAGAGTCCCTCGTCGAAGAGCATCTTCAGGGATTCGTCCAGGCCGAAGAGGAGGTGTTCGGGCGCCGTGCCGCAGTACTTCATGTAGTGCTCGGGTCCGTCGCGGAACTCCCAGTCCCAGTAGCGGGTGACGAGGCCGGCGGTGCGGCGGCGATCCCTGGCCTTGTCGCCGGCACCGTTGAACGCCAGGCCGGGCGGGATCATCAGCCCCTTCTGCGATCCGGCCACCGCGACATCAACGCCCCAGGCGTCCATCTCGAAGGGCATGGAGCCCAGTGAGGCGATTGTGTCGACCATGAGGAGGGCATCGTGGCCCGCCATGTCCATGGCCTGGCGAATCGCCGGAATATCGTTGACGACACCGGAGGCAGTGTCGATCTGAACCGTGAGCACTGCCTTGATGCTGTTCGATGTGTCGTTGCGCAGCCTTAGTTCGAGGGCGTCGGCATCGACGGCCCGTCGCGGACGTCCGGGCATCACCTCAACCTCAAGCCCCAGGACCTCGGCCATGCCTCCCCAGGTGACGGCAAAGAGGCCGCTCTCGAGAACGAGAATCCTGTCGCCGGCACTCAGGCAATTGGTGAGGGCCGCCTCCCAGGCGCCGTGACCGTTGGCCGCGTAGATGTAGGCATTGCCCGTGGTGCCCAGCACCGTGCGCAGACCGTCCAGGCAGTTCCGGGTAATGTTCAGCAACTCCCCGTCGTAGATGTCGACGGCCGGACGATGCATGGCGGCGAGGACCCGGTCCGGGACAGTGGTGGGGCCTGGAATGCTCAGGAATTCGCGGCCGTTGCGAACGCGCATGATCAGACCCTCTCCGTTCGCGAACCTTGCAAGCGCCCGCCGATCGTATCATGGCGTTTCGCAGAGGTCAGGATGACGCCGTCACCGCCTTCGCAGGACCGCCCGTTTTCTCTCAGAAGCAGGGGCGATCCCGGGAGGCAAGGTGTATCCGAGTTCAGCGGCTGTGAATCCGGCCCTGTAGACTCTACGCCGCCGTGCTCCCTCAACAATCAGATTGCAACGACACCATCGCATGACAGTACGTGTGTCAGCTACCATGTAGGCTTCCGCACAGCAGGCCAACAGGGCCACCGGTCATCTCCCCGAAAGCGCTCGTCATCCTGATGCGATCACTGCACGCGAGTCATACAGAATGCGCACAATGCTGTCGTTGGCCACGAGCATCGCATCGAGTGCCCACGTCCATCACCCCGATCCTGCGGTCAGTCTCGCGTCTGTTTGATACACGCCGCAAGGGTCGCCTCATCCGCCTCGAGTTCCACTTCTATATCCGCTGTTTCGCGCTCAACTACCTTGATGCAGGCAGAAAACTCCTCGCTGCCCAATTCGTAGAGATCGAAGCACTGCCTGCGCGTATTGAGTAAGGCCGTACGCCGGTTAGAAAGGGTGGATTCGTTCTGTCCCTCCAATCCCGCCTCCGTCATGCAGGCGGCGATTCGTCTGGCCTGCTCGGCTTTGCGTTCTGCTTTGGCAGCTAAGAGCGCGGCGTACTCGACTCGCGCGTTCATCCGGCAAGTCTCGCGCTCGGTTTCGTTCAGGATCGTCGTGACGCCCGCGAGAAACTGCCGATACCCGTCCGTCCCGCCGAGAGTGACCGCGAGCATGTAGTTCTGGCACGCCTCCACCCAGTCTCCAGCTTCGGCCGCAGTGGCACCGCGCCACGCGAATCTTCGCCCGGCGGCCTGGGTCTCCAGTTCGAACGCGCGCTGCTCCAGTTCGAAAATGCGATTGCTCAGTTCGAGATTGAACATGCGCTGCTTCTCCGCTTCGCTGACGTATTGCGCCGCGGCAGGGAACCCGAACAGAAGCACTGTGAGGACGGTCGCGGACCCGTGTCGGCATGTGCGGATCGCCTGCTCGATCGCGCCGACAAACGCGCTCATTGCTTCGACGCAATCATTCTTGCCATCTGGCGCGCATTTTCGGCCATGACTTTCCGCCAGTGCTCACGCTCGGCATCGTCTTGCGCTTCTTCGACGCGCCTTTTCGCGTGATTGGCGGCCTTCTGCAGTGCCGTAAAGTCCTCTCGTTTCATGAGTTGCATTAGCTCCGCTGCCCCGCCGCTTGACGGTTCAGGTGGCACAGCTTCCTCCAGCAGTTCGAGACGCGATGCGACCATCGTGGTACTCATGCTTCGGAGGCCCGAGAAAACCCCGAGGACCGCTAGCGGAAGTGCCCACGGCCAGTCATCGAACCACCACACCACGCCGGCCGCGACGAAACACACCCATGTCGCATTCGCGTGCAACTGCGCGAGCCTGTGCATGTCCGAAGCCAACTTACCATCTCCAGCGGCGCGTGTTGCCAAGCGGTCATGAAACCCCATTGTCAACCTCCCTCATGGCAGCCGCACGCAATTGGCCAGACCCACTGTGTTCCGTTTGGTGCAGACATAGGCCGAAACTCCAAGCCAACTTATCGTGTGAAGGGGTCGATCCTGCAACAGAACTCTGGTCTGCCATGACTTTATCCTCCCGATGCACCACCTCCGTTCTGCGGATCACGCCTGGCTCGCCCGCCTGGGGAGCGGCGGATGGAGGACCAATTCGGATCACCTCGCTGCCCCGGTCCGTGTATCCGCGGGACTCCTCGAGAACCTGGCCGCGAACAACTTCTCCCTTGGTCATGGCGTCGGTCCAGGGAAATCAGCTTTTCCATTCTAGGGCCCGGATAACCGTCCGGAATTGTGGAATGTTCTCGGCGTCACTTCTTTCCACCCGCTCAAGATGCCCACGTTTCACGATGAAGAAGAACGTTTCCGAATGGATGCACCCGGAAGGACAGTCGCCCCAGGCGTTGCGCATGGCCACGTACCATGCACCGTCGGGATTTGTTGCCACGATGTCGGGACCGTCACCCAGACGCTCGTCGAGCGACGCGTGGCGGACCCCCTCAGTGGCCGCATACGCCTCACGGGCGACGCGCAGATTGGCAAGATTGCTGACGTGCATGATGACGGTTGAGAGGGAAGGAAGCACGTCAGCCCTGTGGAGGCCGGTTCTGGCAATGAGTTCATCGAAGGCCGCATGACCGGTCCGGGGCAGCGAGCCGACATTCCCGTCTTTCCAGCGCTCAACGACTGCGTCCAGAAGATCGCCTTCAAGTTCGAGAAGCAGCACCGAAGGCCTGTGCCACCGCCGCGCGGAAATGTCGGCCATGCGGGGGTGACGATTCCGAATCTGCGTCAGAACGAGATCGATCTCCTGGCCCAGTGCCTGCAGAGCGAGATCGTCCATCATCAGGTCGTCGTTCAGGGTCTGGTATTGGCGCGCGGCAAGAATCGTCGCGTCCCGGGAGATGCCGGTGTCAGGCAATGCCGCCAGGATCCTAGTGGAGTCATCCGAACCGGTGAAGAAAAAGGGACCAGCAATGACAGTCGTCAACATGGCCACAAGACAGAAGTTGCGCAGAGGTGCGGGATGACGACGGTCCTGCATGGCTGGCTCATCGTGTTGCATCTGATTCCATTGCCCCCGCTCTCCGGCAGGAGCGCTCTCTTCGGTATCGACACCACATGAGGCAGTGCCCAATGTACGGCACTCTACTCTGCACGGCACCGGCCGAATTCATGGTAAGCGTGATTTGGCCGGAAATGTGTTCTCGCTGTCCCGCTGGCTGGATACCCGTCATGTGAGCGCGGACGGATCACGACGGCTCGTGAATTGAACTCGCTGGCCGTGGCGTCGATAGTACCGCCCGCGTTGCGAACAGCCCAGGGACGTCGTCATGAGTGTTCGCCCGGACCAGCGGTGATGGTCTCCGGTACGGGTCTCGTCGCGCGCATTGTCTCGGTCACGGTGCTTGGGCTTGTGACGGGGGTGTTGGCGTCGCTGGCAACCGTGGTCTTTCTACAGGCCATCGAACTGATGAACGACTGGTTCCTCATTTCGGCGGAGAGACGGGCCATGGCCGCAGGCACCGACTGGCTCCTCGTCGCCACCATCGCCGTGCCCGCGCTCGGCGGCCTGGTGGTCGGGCTGATCAGTCTGAAGATACCGGGCAGGAGAGCGGGCGGGCCACAGGACGTCATCGAAGCGGTTCATGTCGCTGACAGCCGTATGGCGCCGCGCTCGGGTTTCCTGTCGGCCGTGGCGAGTCTTCTGTCTCTCGGATCAGGCGCCTCGGTCGGACACTACGGGCCCCTGGTCCATCTCGGGGCCACATTGGGATCCCTTGTCGGTTTCACCGGCAGGGTGAACACGTGGACGATCAGGGTAGGGGTCGGCTGTGGCGTGGCGGCCGCCATCGCGGCGGCGTTCAACGCGCCCATCGCCGGCATCATCTTCGCCCACGAGGTGATCCTCCGGCATTACTCGCTACGCGCCTTTGCTCCGGTCACCGTGGCAGCCACGGCAAGCCACGTCATGGTGACAGTGGTGTTTGCCCATCCGCCTCTCTTCGAGGTGGCCCCCGTCAGCATCGGTCATGTGGGCGAGTACCCCGGTTTCATCGTCATTGGCATTCTCGCCGCCCTCGTTGCCGTCGCCTACATGAGGGCGATCCTCTACAGCCAGACACTCGGCGAGCGCCTGCCGGTCCCTTCCTGTCTGAAGCCCATGGCGGCAGGCGTGGCATTGGGGATCGCCGCGTTGTGGCTTCCCGGAATCCTGGGAACCGGAACCGACACCATGAGGCTCGCCATTGTTGACGGCGCCTTCGAGACGTCCGGACTGGCTATGCTTCTCGTTGCCAAGATCGTGGCGACCGCGCTATGCCTGGGATGCGGCTTCGCCGGAGGCGTCTTCAGCCCGGCCCTCTTCGTCGGCATCTTCTTCGGCGCCCTTGCCGGGGATGCAGCCTACCTGGTGTTCGGGGACCTTCGCTCGGATCTTTCCGTCTACGCGATCTGCGGCATGATGGCGGTGGCCAGTGCTGTTATCGGTGCGCCGCTTGCCACGATCCTCATCGTCTTCGAACTGACGCGCAACTATGACCTCACCACGGCGACCATGGTGAGCGTGGTCTTCTCCAACGTCGTCTGCTACCGGATGTTCGGCCGGTCCATCTTCGACGTCCAGCTGCGGCATCGCGGATTCGATCTGTCACTGGGGCGTGACCAGGTGATGGCCGGCAACATGCTGATCGATTCCCATGTCAGCCACGACTTCACGGCACTCGAACCCGACATGGCGCCCGAAGAGGCCATGGCACGCCTTGTCGGGACCCGTCATCATGAAGCCTATGTGCTCGATGGTCGCGGGGTCATCGTCGGCCGGGTCAGTTACGACGATCTGGCCGACAATCCCCGACAGGCGACGACTATCTCCGACCTTGTCCTTCCGACCGGGCCCGTGCTCACGGCAGGGATGTCCATTCGCGATGCCATGGAACGTATTCGCCGGACAGGCAATGCCAGCATTCCCGTGGTGGACGCCGGAGAACCGGCCGCCATGCTCGGTATCGTGACGGAAGCTGATCTCGCCATAGCCTTTCTCAACATGGCGAATGGAATCCGGCGGGAAGAACACGCTTCGTGAGATGACAGCATCGGCGCAGTCAGCCGCACGCCGTTTCACCGGACGGCAGGTTCTCGCCGTAGGCCGACTTGAGGTCATCGTAGTAGAACCTCAATCCCCGCGAGATCGGGTAGGGCTGGGGCATATCGAGCCAGGCACGCAGCATGAGACGCCCGCAACCCTCTCCGGGGTCGTCGGTGAAGGCGTTGCGAGCATGCAGCGTGTTGTGGTTGTTGATGAAGTAGGCTTCTCCCTCCTTGAGAGCGAGTGTCAGGACGATGTCCTCGCGCTCGCACATGCGGGCGAAGAGATCGAGGGCTTCGGCGCCGGCGCCGTCAAGGCTGGTGCCGGCAAGCTCTGCCGCCTCACGAACCTGGGGTGGCAGGTGGCAGACCGAAATCCGCCCGTCGTTCCAGGAAAGGACCGGAACATCGTACTCGCTGTAGCCTCTGGTGGGCCGGTCTGGAGGCTCTTCCCCCCAGCCCACCGGAAACCCCCTGAAGAGCGGTTCAAGAAGGTCGGGACGTGATGAGCGAATTTCGTCATGGATGGCAAGGGCGCTCGCCAGTCTCGATTCTCCGCCCTCGCGGGCCTGGCGTACGCACAGCATGCCGAGGACGGCCTCCATGTCGGTATGCAGGATTTGCCGGCCAACCCTCTCGTAGCCCCTGAGATCGAGAATTCGGTCCGGGCGGTGGGCCACGAAGCCAATGCGTTCCCTCCGCTTGCTCTGGCTGAGCAGGCGTCCCATGCGGCAGCAGAAGACACGGTACATGTGCGCGATTGCGCGCTCGTCGTGGTCCTTCACGGGGAAGTCACGCACGATGGCCATGCCGCGGCCTTCCAACAGCACGGTTGCGAGGTTGTCGATGGTCTCGTCGAGAACGGGAAGGGACACATCCTCGCGGCAAAGAGGATCGGGCAGGGTGCGACCGCATTCGTGCCATTGCACGACGGCGTCTTCGAGGGCGGCGATGTCGCGACCTGTAAGGTCCAAGGAGAGTTCTTCCGGGGAAGTGAAATCGCCCGGTCGCCAAGCTGAAGGGTGGCGCGTGTCAGCGCCGTTCACGCGAGGTCTCCCGCATGGCAAGGGGTCATCCGGCGGCATGGTCTGGGTGGATGAGCATAAGGGGGGTTACGGCGGTTCATGCCACCACGCCCAGATATCGCTGCCATAGAGAACCGACCGTTGCGGCCGCCTGAGCGAAGACCAGTAGGCGACGAGGTCCTCCGTGCGATGATAGAGGGGGAGGACGTGGCGGCCCCACATCAGGACCCGGTCGAGTGCCCTGGCTGCGGCTTCGAGGTCCTCCCTCGATCGGGCATCGGAGAGGGATGTGATGATCGAATCGAGGATTGGACTGCGGATGCCGGCGTAGTTCCGGCTTCCCTCGTCATCGGCTGCATTGGTCCCCCAGTAGATCCACTGTTCATTGCCCGGGGAAAGCGAGACACCCCAGCGCCAGACGAGGGCGTCAAAGTCGAACTGCCGCATGCGGTTGCGGTGCTGCGCGGCATCGACCGTCCGCATGACGGGATGGATGCCGAGACGCTCGAGGTTGGCGAACCAGGCAAGGAAGATCCGTTCTTCCCGGGGGTCGTTGAGCAGCAGCTCAAAGGTCAGGGGATCGCCCGTCGCCGCACTGACCAGCTCGCCGTCACGCAAGACGTAACCCGCCTCCTGCAACAGGCGCGTCGCCTCCTTCAGGCGCTGGCGAAGGGTCCCTTCTGCCGGTGACCAGGACCTCTCGAAAACGACGGGCTCCAGCTCGTTCTCCCAGGGTTCGAGGAAGGCGCGTTCCCTTCCTGCCGCGGCACCGCTTGCCCGGAGCATGGAGTTGTCGAAGAGGCTTGTCGTCCGCGTGTACTGGCCATGGAGCAGGTTCTCGTTGATCCAGTCGAAATCAAAGGCAAGCCCCAGAGCGTCGCGTACCCGGACATCGTCGAACGGGGCCCTTCTGTGGTTCCACGCGGCGGCGTAGAGGCCTGACGGCCGCCCGCTCGTCACGGAGTCCATGATGATGCGGCCGTCATCGCGTGCCGGGACGTCATAGCCTGTGACCCAGCGCCTGCTGTCGCCCTCGAATCGTATGTTGGCATCACCGGCCAGGAACGCCTGATGAGCGACATTGGAGTCCCGGTACCAGGTGTACGTGATCGTGTCGAAATTGTAGCGGCCTAGGCTCTGCGGCAGGTCACGGCCCCAGTAGTCCGGATCACGCCGGTAGATAACACGATGGCTCGGATCGATGGTCTCGACCCGGTAGGGGCCTGTTCCGACGGGAATCTCGAGGCTGGTTTCGGTGAAGGCCACGGTCTCGAAGTACGTCTTCGAAAGGACCGGCATGAGACCCAGCAGCATGGGAAGTTCCCAGTTGTCTCCCCTGAGGTCGAAGGAGACAGCCAGCGGGCCAAGTTTCCGGGCGCTCGTGACGCCGGAAAAGTAGGTCTGGGTGTGGGGGCGGCCGTCATTGAGAAGGGCATCGAAGGTGAAGAGCACGTCATCGGCCGTCACCGCCGATCCGTCATGGAAGCGGGCACGGGGGTCCAGGTGGAAGACGATGTTCGTCCGGTCGTCCGCCATGTCGATGGCGCGCGCCACCTGGGGATAGAGCGTGAACGGTTCGTCGGGGGAGCGATAGAGCAGGGACTGAAAGACAAGCGGCTTGAGGCCGCGCGCGGGAAGTCCCTGGACGATGTAGGGATTCATGCTGTCGAACGTGCCGACAACGGCAAGGCTCAGGTCTCCTCCCTTGGGCGCCTCCCGGTTGACCCAGGGAAAGTGGTCCCGGGGTCCGTCCGGAAAGGCCTCGTCGCCGTGCATCGAGAGGACGTAGGTTTCTTCCGCGATGGCGGTGCCGGAAAGGAGCGCCATCGCTGCGGCGACAAGCACTCCCGCGAGGAAACGGTGCATGGCAGGCCCGGTCTTGCTGCCTGAATCGTGACCAACGGCGGCCTTGACGCAACAGGTTTCTCGCCGGCAAAGAGGTTGAAGGGCGTGACCGGAGGAGGTGTCCACAGGGGGACCGGGTCACGGCCGGATGATTGTCCCAGTGGCGAAGTTCTGGGAACCCGGTCGGGAACACTCGCCGGGCGGACCAATTGAGACCCTCGCGACGTTCGGATTGCCAAATGTTCGCAACAAGTTCGCCAGGGAGTGGCGCGGTAACTGAGGGAGGTCGCTGTCAAGAGGTCCGGCTCGCCAGAGTGAATGGCGAGACGTCGAGACGCGCTCCGTCGACCTCAAAGCGTGTCGCGGGGCCGGTAATCGGGCGTTTTGCTCATCAACTCCTGGAGAAGTGTGTATAACCGAGGCTCATCGGACAGGACTTTGAACTGTGGAGAGGAAGCATGACGGAACGTAGCGATCTGCTCGGACGCATCACGGCCCGCCCCGACGTCTTCGGCGGCAAGCCCATTATCCGGGACATGCGGATCTCTGTGGAACTCATCCTCAGTCTGCTGGCACAGGGCGTGACGCCGGAAGACATCCTGGACGATTATCCTGATCTGGAGCCGGATGATATCCGTGCCTGTACCGCCTACGCGCACGCGGTCATTGCCAGAGACACCCTGTCGGCCGTGACCGTCGCCGAATCGTGAGGTTCCTCGTCGATCGGTGCGCCGGCAGACGGCTCGCGGTTTGGCTGCGGGAACAGGGGCATGACGTTCTCGAAGCGCGTGCGATCGGTCCCGACCCGGGCGACGAGGCGTTGCTCGAACGCGCGGAAGCCGAAGACCGAATACTGGTCACTCTCGATACTGACTTTGGGGAGCTTGTCTATCTGCAGGGCATTCGGCATGCGGGACTGGTCCGCCTCCCCGACGTTCCAGGAGAGCGTCGCATCGAGCTGATGAATGAACTCATTCAACTCCATCACCAGGCAATGGAATTGGGAAAGGTCATTACGATACGCGGGGGACGGATCCGGATATCCCAACCGCCCTCCTTCCTATAGATTTCGAAAGTCGGGAGTACGGTTCACGCAGTCCGGGGAAGGTGGCCCGAAGCCCGTCGGGAAGGTCTCGTCGTCTTGCATTTCGAGAGCACAGGCTTCGTCCGCGCCTGCTGGCGGAATTCGGTCGATTCGCTTCAGGCAGGCCGGTTCGCGGGCGCGCCGACGGGCAGGCCGAGGTCCTGCATCACGCTGGCTGGATTGTAGTAGGCGACGATCCTGGTGATCCGGCCGTCCCGGAAGTCGGCGATCATCGCGAAATCGAAGGTGATCCGGGCCCCGGCTGCCGGGACTCCATAGAGCGGCGCGCCGTCGTGTGTCATCTCGAGGCGAACTTCCGTTGCGACGCGGCAGCCGCCGATGGTCTTGCGCAAGGGCGTGGCCCGGCGGTCGCTCGACGCCTCGAACCAGCCCGAGGCATAGCGCCTGAACGCATCGCGGCCGTGAAGCGGTTCCTGTCCGGCGTTGTCGCTGTAGACGATGTCCTCGGCACAGCCGGAGACGAAACCGTCGAGGTCGCCGGCCGAGAAGGCCGCCCAGGCCGCGTCGATCGCCTCGCTCATCCGTTCGGGCGTCATCGTCTCCTCACTCAGGGGTCCCTGTCCGATGGGCCTGGATCCTATCCGGCGGACTGGGCGGGCGTCCAAGTCCTGGATGTTCCGCATATCATGCATATCGGTTGATCGACGCTCCGCGCATGCTGGCGATGTTCCCGGCCAATCGCCTTGCGGTTTGACAAATCGGTCCCAGGTCCGAAGGGTTCGGGCACTGTACCCACGTACCAGTGAACCGGCCCGGCGTACAAGGAACAGGCGGACGAGCCGGGGAAGCGGGATGTCCTATCGCGTCGGGGTCGATATCGGAGGCACGTTCACCGACTTCTTCGTGTTCGACGAAACCACCCTGGAGACACAGGCCCTGAAGGTGCCGTCGCGTCCCGACAGGCCGGGTGCGGAGGTACTGGAAGGAATCCGTCAGCTCGAAGCGCGCTTCGGCATCGCTCCCGGCGAGATCGCCCATTTCAGCCACGGCACCACCGTGGGCGTGAACACCGTGATCCAGCGCAAGGGTATCAGGCTCTGCCACTTCACGACCGAGGGGTTCGTCGACGTGCTGGAGGTGGCCCGGCTGAGAACGCCGGATGTCTACAACCTGCTCTCGAAACGCCCCGCATCTCTCATCCCCAGGGAGCGGGTCTTTCCGGTCGCGGGACGACTGGCAAGCGACGGCAGCGAACTGCGACCGGTCGACAGGGCGAGCGTCGAGACCGCCGTCGCAAAAGCGCGCGAGGCACGCGCCGAAGGAATCGTCGTGGCGCTCCTGAACGCCTACCGCAATCCCGCCCACGAACAGGAGGTGGCCGAACTGGTGCGGGAGATGGCGCCGGAGCTTCCCGTGTTCTGCTCCACCGACGTCTGGTCGATCATCCGCGAGTACGAGCGCACGATCACCGCCGTCATCCACGCCTATGTGCAGCCACGCGTCAGCCGTTATCTCGCTTCGCTGCAGGACGCGCTGCGCGAGGCAGGCGTGCCGGCCGAGCCGCTTGTCACGAAGTCCAACGGCGGGGTGATGAGCGCCGAGATGGGCAAGACCGCCTGCGCGCAGATGATCATGTCGGGCACCGCCTCGGGCGTGATCGGCGCGAGCCATGTCGCCGCTCTCTCCGGGTACCGCGACGTCATCAGCTTCGATGTCGGCGGCACCAGCGCCGATGTCGCATTCATCGCTGACGGCCGGCCGCAGTACGGTATCGGGGAGATGATCGGCGAGTTCCCGATCTACATCCCGACGGTGTCGGTCACCTCGATCGGTGCTGGAGGCGGATCGATCGCCCGGATCGATGATGTCGGAGTGCTGAAGGTGGGACCCGAAAGCGCCGGCGCGATTCCGGGTCCGGCCTGCTACGGCAGGGGCGGCGAACGGCCCACATTGACCGACGCCTTCGCCGTCCTGGGTTATGTCGGCCCGAGCGACCACGGTTATGACGCGGTCCGCCTGGACGTCGGCGCCGCGCGCCGCGCCGTTGGCACGCTCGCCGAACGCATGGAGCGCAGTGTCGAGGAAATCGCGGAAGCGATCGTCCGGGTCTCGGTGTCCGGCATGTACCTGGAAGTCTCGAAGCTGGTGTCGTCCTACGGCATCGATCCGCGCGACAACGCTCTCATCGCCTTCGGCGGCGCGGGACCCATGATCGCCTGCTTCCTGGCTCGCGAGCTCAACATGTCGAGCGTGGTGATTCCGACCGCACCCGGGGTTCTGAGCGCCTTGGGCGGCCTGATCGCCGATCTGAAGAACGACTTCGTCCAAACGATCTATGCCGATGTCAACGACGGGACGGCGCCGACAATCCGGGAAGGATTCGAATCCCTGCGCGCCCTGGGAGAACGATGGCTGCGCCACGAGCAGCGCTATGACGGACCCGCCGTCTACATCCACTCGGCGGACATGCGCTACAAGGGGCAGTCCTTCGAGATCGAGGCATTCCTCGACGCCGACGCCATCCGGACTGGCGATGTCGCGGCGCTTGAGGAGGCATTCCACGCCGCCCACGAGCAGATTTACGCTCATGCGGACCGGGCGGCACCGGTCCAGATCGTCAACCTGCGCCTGGTTGCACTGGGCCAGACTCCGAAGCCCCGCTTCGAGTCCGTTGACGGGACGCCGGCCATCGCGGAGCCGGAGGATCTGGTCCCGGTCCACGCGGACGGGCGGACCGTCAGAGCCGCGCTGTTCCGGCGCGATGCCTTGCACCCCGGCCACACCTTTGATGGCCCGGCCATCGTCTCGCAGAGCGACACCACCGTCTGCGTGGCGGAGGGCTTCCATGCCCGTGTCGACGGCTACGGCCACCTGATCCTGACCCAGGAAGTGGAAACCCGATGCCGATCGACAGGGTGACCCTGCAGATCCTCTCCAATCACTGCCAGGCGGCTGCTGAAGCCATGGCGCGCACGCTGATACGCACGGCCCATTCAACCTTCGTGAAGGAAAGCGAGGACTTCACCTGTGGCCTCGTGACACCCGAGGGCAAGACCTTCGCTTCGCCCTTTGATTTCGGAGCCACATGGTTCGTCGGCCTCGACTACGCGCGCGGCCTGAGCCTGATCGAGGATTACGACGAGGGCGATGTCGTCATCTGCAACGACCCCTACAGCGGGTTCGTCTGCACCCACACGCCCGACATGCATATCTGGAAGCCCGTCTTCCACGCTGGCGAACTGGTCTGCTTCGCCGTCGGTCACGTGCACAACACCGACATCGGCGGCGCCGTGCCTGCGAGTCTCTCGCGTCAGCTCACCGAGGTGCACCAGGAGGGTCTGCGTCTGCCGCCGACTAGGCTCTACCGCAAGGGCGAACTGAACCGGGAACTGGTCGACATCATCATGGCCAACGTGCGCATGCCCGAGCAGAACTGGGGCGACATGAAGGCCCAGTACGCCTCGGTCAACATCGGCGAAGCCAGGGTGAAGGAGATCATCGCCCGTTTCGGCATCGAGACCTTCAGGGAAGGCGTCGCGGACCTGCTGGACCTTGCCGAGGCCCAGGCGCGGCAGGTCATCCGCTCGATACCCGACGGCGAGTACTTTTTCGCCGACTTCATGGACGAGGATTCGCCCGACGGTTACCCGGCCCGCGTCGCCCTCAACCTGATCGTGGATGGCGACGAGATCGTCTTCGATTACACCGGCTCCGACCCTCAGCTGGCGTCCTCGATCAACGTTCCCACTGGAGGCAACGAACGGCACGTGCTGCTGATGGTGGGGGCAGTCTACGTGCTCTACACGCTCGACCCTTCCATTCTCAGGAACTGTGGCCTGCTCCGGCCGCTGCGCTGCATCCTGCCGGAAGGCTCTATCGTGAACCCCCGGTTTCCGGCCGCCGTCGGCATGAGGAGCCTCGGTGTGGGTCGCCTCATGTCGACCATCTTCGGCGCGTTCGCCCAGGCTCTGCCCGACCGGTTGCAGGGTGGTCCGGGAAGTGGAGGCCCGTTGCTCAACGTGCGCACCACCGACAACCGCACGGGCAGGAGCGTGATGGCGAACATCAGCCCCATCACCGCCGGCGCTGGTGCGAGCGCGGCGGGCGACGGCTCGGAAGGCTGCGGCGCCAATCAGGCGTTCTTCAAGAACACTCCTGCCGAGATCAACGAGGCCGACGTGCCGATCCGAATCCTGGAGTACGGCCTCGCTCCCGACACGGCGGGCGCGGGCCGGCACCGCGGCGGCCTTTCGACCACCATGCTGTTCCAGGTCTTCGCACCCCACACGGTGCTCACGGCGCGCAACCGCGACCGCATGGTCTTCACGCCGTGGGGAATTGCTGGCGGCGCGGCAGGCAAGTCTTCCCGGTTCATCCGCAATCCCGGCACGGCCCACGAAGTCGACCTCGGCAACACCGATGTCGTGACGGTCGAACCCGGCGACATCATCCGCATCACGGCGGCCGGCGGCGGAGGCTGGGGCCCGGCCCGCGAGCGCGAACCAGACGCCGTCATGGCAGATGTCAGGGGCGGTTTCGTGACCGTCGAGGGCGCCGCACGCGATTACGGCGTGGTGGTTCGCGACGGTGCCATCGACGAGGGCGCAACCGCCGCACGCCGCCGTGAGATGGCAGCCGGCGCCGAGAACGAGTTCTTCGGCCACAGTCCAGGACGCGTTGCCTTCGAGAAGGTCTGGACTCCCCGGCTCTACGACCGCCTGACGGACCTCCTGTGGCGCGTGCCGGTCAACTGGCGCTTCTTCGTCAAGCACCGCCTTTTTGCCGCCGTCGAGACGCTCGCCTCCGACGAGATCGATCCCGATGCGCTCGATAGTGCGCTGGCCGTCCTCATCGACGAGCATCCGCAACTGCGCGAGCGGGTGGCGGCCGACCGGACATGAGCGGCGCCATCAAGCGCGGTCTCCTTGACCGAGAAGGGTAGCTCGACAGCAGAACCGGTCAGGCGACGTTCGTCCTCGTCGACGACTCCGCCCTTGTCGGTTCGTGGCGGTCCGCCGCCCGATTGATCGTTCGGCTGGTTGGTTGACCGAGTCTGGCGCCTTGCCTACCTTCCCCGCGGAAGGCACGCCAATGCCGAGGGGGATGGCAGACCAGTGCGGTTCGACGGCAACGTCTACTATCACCAGCTTGAGGTGTATCCCGAAGACAAGCTGTTCGACGAGTGGCGCGAAACCGCCATGACGCTTGAGCAGGGCGGCTTCACGACCTGTTGGCTGGGTGAACACCACTTCTGGCACCGGGGCTATCCGGTCGCCTGCCCCAATCCCGTTCTCGTGGGTCTTCATCTCGCGAGCGTGACAAAGAACCTGCGCATGGGCCAGAGCGCGAACATCCTGCCCGACCATCACCCCGTGCGCATGGCCGAAGACCTCGCGACTGCCGATCATCTCGTGAAGGGGCGGCTCGACGTCGGCATCGCCCGCGGCACCGACAGCTCGGCGGGGATCCAGTTCAAGCGCGAGGCTGACCGACGCGATCCGGAGACGAACTACCGCCTGTTCGCGGAGGTCCTCGACATCATGATCAAGTGCTGGACCGAGGACGCCATGAGCCACGAGGGCGAGTTCTACACCTTCCCCGTGCCCGGCTGGTCCGAGCGGGACGAGCGTTTCTACAAGGACGATCCAGACCATTACCACCCGGACGGCGCCCTGAAGGCGCTGGGCGTGACGCCCAAGCCGTACCAGAAGCCCTACCCGCCGATCTGGCAGTCGGCGGACAACACCAGGTCGTACGAGTTCGCGGCCCGGCGCGGCCATTCGGTGATCGGCATCAACCGGTCGTTCGAGGGCACGCGCGAGGCGTGGGCGAAGTACCGGGAGGTCGCCTCGGAGCAGTGCGGACGCCAGCTTGCGATGGGCGTGTGCGCCAACGGCCAGACTCTGAACGCCATGCGCACATTCCACATCGCCGATACCCAGGAAGAGGCCGAACGGGAGGCGCGCCCCGGCATCAACGCCTTCTACGACGCGGCGACCGGCCTCAACCCCAACTGGGCGCGCAAGGGTCTCCTGGCGGCCCACGAGTCAATCTCGGACGAGGACGAGAATCTCGACTGGTTCGACTTCCTGCAGAAGTACGAAGTGCTGGCGGTCGGCTCACCGGATTTCGTTGCCGAGCGCCTCCACAAGTTCCGCGAAGAACTCAACTGCCAGCACTTCACCCTGTGGCCGAACCCCGGCTTCGTGCCCTTCAGGAAGGTGCTGCGCGGTATCGAGCTCTTTGCCGAACGGGTCATGCCGCAATTCGAGCGGCCCAAGGCACAGGCTGCCGAATAGGGCCAGCCGCCGCGTTGGAACACTTCCTGGCCATCCCGGACGCCTTGGGAGAACGCAACGAGATTGCCGGGGTGGCCAGTAGAAATCAGTTCAGGCTGTTCCACGCGTCGTTCGGACCCCAGGCCTGATCTTGTGAAGGGAGCAAAGCGATGGACGCCGAATCGATGCCCGGTTCCATGACCTGCAGCGAAGAGGAATGGGCCCTGCGCCAGGACACGGCCGCAGCCTTCCGCCTGCTCGACAGGTACGGCATGTCGGACCTCACCAACGGTTCGGTGGTGTCACGCCTTGCGGATGAGGAGGGCTGGTTCCTGACCCATCCTCATGGTCTCTTCTTCGACGAGATCCGGGCCTCGGACCTGATCCGCGTCGACATGGACGGCAACGCGATCGACGATCCGGGAACGCCCACCAACTTTGCGGTGTGCAGGCCGGCGGCTTCGATCTTCCGGGCGCGGCCCGACGTCAATGTTGTCATCCATGCCCACGGCATGGGCGTGATGGCGGTCGCTGCCCAGGAGCACGGTCTGCTGCCTTGCCTGACCGAAGCGGCGATCCCGTTCTACGAGCAGCTCGGCTACATCGATGGCGACTTTTTCTTCGAGCCCGAGTACTGCGCGCAGATTGCCCAGCATCTCGGCCGCAACAGGGCGCTCATCTACCGGCACCATGCCTTCGCCAGCGTCGGCGCCTGTGTGTCGGAAGCCTTCTTCTACGCCTTTTCGCTCAACATCGCCTGCGAGCTGCAGATGAAGATTACGTCGTCGGCCGAACCCTACGTCGTCCCGCCCAGGGAGACCTGCGAGCGGCACTATCGCGCAGCCTATGGTGGCGACTGGAAAGCTGACGGATCGGTCGAGTGGCCGGGTCTGCGCCGCATGCTCGATCGCGACGAGCCCTCCTACGCCAGCTAGGGCACATCGCGGATTCGCGTCATGCGACCGCCCAACGTTGCAGCATCGTATCGAACCGACCACTCGCCGCCGGTGGCACTCCACCTTTCGTGAGTCTTTCGAGCTGGCTGGAAAGCCACATCTGCGCGTTCCCTTCCGTCGCAAGGGAACGGGACAGGATGTCGACCGTCTTCGGATCTGCCGCCGACTTCGCATTCTCGAGAGTGGCCATGAGATTCTCCGTGAGCTCGAGATCGTGGCGGATGGCCGTCAGCGGATCGGAGCCGACCTTTATGCGATGGGGCAGCTTGATATCCGGACTGAAAACCGGCTTCGGATCGGTCCCCAGGAGGATGATGTGCTGCGTCACCCGGAATGCGCAGGTCATCTCGTCGACGGAGTGTTGGATCCTGACTTCGCCCAGTGCCTTCTCGTGGCAGTGCTCCAGCAGAAATCCCTGCAGGAAGAACTGTTCGATGGCGAGGAGATGGTTGCAGAGCACCGTGTTCAACACGGTGAACAGGGCCTCGTCCTCCGGCCAAGCCGTATCGGCCTCGCCAGCCAGGAAACTCTCATCGGTGTCCTCCAGATATCCGAGAAAGTCCTCCAGCGACCTGCCCTCGGCGTCCGAGGCCGGCTCGCCGGGATCGTCCGGTGCGAGGTTTCCGACGGCTTCGGCCCTGTCATGCAACGCCGCGACGAAGGCGGCACCCTCCTCGATCAGATCGTCAAGCCCCGGCGACGTCTCGAGCGCGCTCCTCGCCCGCCGGAGCGACGCCAGATTCCTGGCCATCAGACTCAAGTCCGACAGCCATACCGCCTTTTCGGTCACCTGGAAGTCGGGCTCGCCGCGGTCGGGACTTTCGGCGACGCCGTCCGGGTCGAGCGGCACACCCTGGCGCTGCATCTCGCGGGTGAGCTGCATGAGGCGCCGGGTCTCCGCGAGATTGTCAGCGTAGGCAAGCTCCGCGGCCGTCCTCTCTCCGTGAAATCTCAAAGAGAGTGATTGCACGAATCCCCTGTTGACCATGGTGAGCTTGTCGCCCAGGGCCAGGTTGAGGTCGGCGTCGGGTCGTTCGCTATGCATGTCTCCTGTGCCCCGCTGTCCGGCACCCGTCTACAGGCCCTCTCTAAGGGCGCGTATGTGTTCTGCTCCCACTCCGCAGCAGCCGCCCACGATCATGGCTCCGGCGTCGATCCAGCGTCTGGCGTCGGCGAGATAGGTCTCCGGCGTCACCTGGTCGACAAAGGTCCAGTTCGGCCGCGTCCAGTAGCCCGCGTTGGGATAGGCGCCGACCGGGCCGGAGTAGGCCGCGCGCAGAACCTTGACGGCGTCCTCGGTGACGTCCCGGACCGAGTGCATCATGAGGACGGCCGAGCCGCCGACGGACATGATCTCGCGCACCGCGTCGTCCAGCGGGCCGTGGATCTCTACCGCATCGGGGGATTCGCGGCTTTCCTCGATGCCGAACATGACGGCGCCGGTGTCGCGGGCGCGAACGCAGCTGAGGGACACCCACACGGGCACGCCGAGGTCGCTCGTCGCCTTCACCATGGCCTTGACGGTGCGCGCGGTGGATCCCAGGGTCTCGAGGATCAGCAGGTCGACGCCCTCTTCGACCAGGATTTCTCCCTGGGCGTGGAAGTGACCGGACATCGTCTCGAAATCGAGACCGTCGAACCGGCCGTAGCTGCTGACCGAACCCGCCACGACGACCGATCCTGAACGCTCGGACCGGTCGCGCTCTTCGCGGGCAATGCGCACCGAGCGCCGGTTCCAGTCTTCGAAGTGTTCGCCCAGCCCGCATCGCCGCATCGCTTCCCGGGTGGCGGAGAAACTGTTGGTGGTGATGACATCGGCGCCTGCATCGATGTAGCGGCGATGGACCTGGTGAACGATGTCCGGACTGTCGGCGAGCGCCCGTGCGCACCAGACCTCCTGGTCCATGCGGGCGCCCAGACGCTCAAGCTCGGAGCCGATGGCGCCATCCAGAATCACCAGTCCTCCGGTTCGCAGCCGGGCTTCAAGCTGCTGGAACTGTGACATCACAAGAATTCCCCGCCTGTTTTGGACCACATGGTGTCCGGAAAGCCCGTGCACCCACCCAAGGCTACGCCGAAAACGGAACCGGATCATCCGCCCGCGCCCGGTCGGCCGGCCGTGCCATCGATCCACAGAGGCTCCATGGTCCGTGCGCATCCGACGGACGCCATGCCGGGATTCCGTCGATTCGTTCTGGACGATTGCCATGATCTTCGGCTGACTGACACCGAAATCAGCCCTGCAACTCAAACCGGACGATCCGCTCCAGGAGCATTCCATGAACCTGACCAAGACCAAGGACATCCACACCGTCGGCCTCGTCGGCACAGGCGTGATCGGCAGCGGCTGGGCGGCGCGCTGTCTGGGCGCCGGCCTCGACGTGATCGCAACCGATCCCTCGCCCGCCGCCGAGGCGCTCATGCGCGAGAACATCGACAACGCCTGGCCCGCCGTCGAGCGGCTGGGCCTTGCGGGCGGTGCGAGCAGGAAGAGGCTGACCTTCACGCCCGACCTCGCCGAGGCGGTGGCGGCCGCCGACTTCGTCCAGGAAAGTGTGCCCGAGCGCGAGGACGTCAAGATCGCCGTCTTCAGGGACATCGGCCGGCACTGCCGGAACGACGTGGTGATCGCATCGAGTTCCTCAGGGCTGCTGCCGAGCCGCATCCAGTCGCAAACCGACCATCCGTCGCGTGTCGTGATCGGCCACCCGTTCTCGCCCGTCTATGCCCTGCCTCTGGTCGAGATCACCGGTGGCGAGCAGACCTCGCACGACGCCGTGGCGGCGGCGGGCGGTTTCTACAAGAGGATCGGCATGCGGCCGCTTCACGTCCGCAAGGAGATCGACGCCTATCTCTCCGACCGCCTGCAGTGCGCCATGTGGCACGAGGCGCTGCACCTTATCGATGAGGGCGTCGCCACGGTGCCGGAAATCGACGCCGCCATCACCGGCGGACCTGGCCTGCGCTGGGCCGTGATGGGCATGTGCCTGGCCTGGCACGCGGCGGGAGGACCGGGCGGCATGCGCCACACCATGGAGCAGTTCGGCCCCACCCTGGAACTGCCCTGGACCAAGCTGAAGCCGCCGAAGCTGACCGACGAACTGCGCGAGGCCATCATCACCGGCAGCGAGGACGAGGCAGGAAACCGAGATTTCCGCGAGATCGAGCGCCGCCGCGACGCCTGCATCGTGGGCTTCCTCGAGGTGCTGCGGGAGCACTGGTATCCGCCCGAAGACGATGGCTGGCCCGAGCTCGATACCGCGAGTGACTGAATAGCTGGCGGCTGCGCGTCAGCACCGCGCCCGAGGCGTGCCGGAATGCCCTTGATGGTGGGATCGCCGATGGTAATGATGATCCCGGTTTCGGACCTGTTGGAGAGGAACAAACCATGCGCCATGCACCCAACGCGCCTGTCCTGGCTCCACGGGGACCGGAACTCAACACGAAGGGCTGGCCCCAGGAGACCGCCTATCGGTTGCTGATGAACAACCTGGAGGTGGCCGAGGACTGGAAACGGCTCATCGTCTACGGCGGTCGTGGCAAGGCGGCGCGTGACTGGGACTCCTACTTCCGCATCGTCGAAATGCTCGAGACCCTCGAAGGCGACGAGACCCTTGTCGTGCAGTCGGGCAAGCCCGTCGCCATCTGGCCGACCCACGAGTGGGCGCCCCGCGTGCTGATCTCGAACTCCATGCTGGTGCCTCACTGGAGCACGCTCGAGCACTTCAACGAACTCGAGGCGAAGGGCCTCATGATGTACGGGCAGATGACGGCGGGCTCATGGTGCAACATCGGCTCCCAGGGCATCGTCCAGGGGACCTACGAGACCTTCGCCACGCTCGCCAAGATGAAGTTCGGGGGCACGCTGAAAGGGCGCGTCACGATTACCGGCGGGCTCGGCATGTTCTCCGGCATCATGCCGCATTGCATCACGCTCAATGGCGGTGTGAGCATCGGTGTCGAGGTCGATCCGGAGAGAATAGCCCGCCGCCTCGATCTGGGGTTTGTTCACGAGGTCCTGGACGACCCGGACCTTGCCTTGCAGAGGGCAAGGGAGTGTGCCAAACGGGGAGAAGCCCGCGCCTTCGCCCTCCACGGCAACATGTCCGATGTTCTGAACGGCTACCTCGAGAACGGGGTCTCCTTCGACATCGTGACGGACCAGACGTCTGCCCACGACATGCTCGAAGGCTATGTTCCCGGCGGCATGACGCTGGCCGAGGCGCTGGACCTGCGTCAGAAGGATCCCGCCACCTATATCGAACGGGCCCGCGACACGGCGGTCCGCCAGGTCCGCGCCATGGTCGAGTACCAGAGACGCGGCGCCATGGTGTTCGACTACGGCAACAACATCCGCCAGGAGGCCTACAACCACGGCTACAAGGATGCCTTCGCCTTTCCGGGGTTCGTGGAAGCGTTCATCCGCCCGCTGTTCTGCGAGGGACGCGGTCCCTTCCGCTGGATCTGTCTTTCCGGCGAGGAAAGCGACCTGCGCAAGACTGAGGAGGCTGCCCTTGACGAGTTTGGCGACGACGAGGTGTTCGCCAACTGGGTGCGTCTTGCGTCCGAACACCAGCCCATCGAAGGCCTTCCGGCGCGGCTGGGCTACCTGGGATACGGCCAGCGCGCCCGCTTCGGCCGGATACTCAACGACATGGTGCGCTCCGGAGACCTTGCCGGGCCTGTTGCGATGAGCCGCGACCATCTCGACACCGGTTCCGTGGCCTCGCCGAACCGGGAGACCGAGGGCATGATGGATGGCAGCGATGCGGTGGCCGACTGGCCCATCCTCAATGCTCTGCTCAACACCGCCTGCGGCGCCACCTACGTGGCGGTCCACAACGGCGGCGGCGTAGGTATCGGTTATGCGACTCATGCCGGACTGGTGGTTCTGGCGGACGGCACGGATCTCGCCGAACGCAAGATCGAGCGCTGCCTCAACGTGGATCCGGGCATGGGGATCGTGCGCCACGCGGACGCCGGCTACGATCTGGCGAAGGATGCAGCCCGCAGGCATGGACTTCGCATGCCCATGCTCGAGGCCTGAGGGCGCTCGCGGCCTATCCGTCCGCGCAACCCGGTGCTGATCGTTGCCGATGAGCCCGTGTTGGTGCTCGATGTCTCAGTCCAGGCAGCGATGACACGCGCTGTCACAGGGTGGTTTCCGGCACCGAGCCGCCGGTGCTGGCCGCAGGCAAGGGGCACGACATCGCCTGCCATCTGTGACTCGAGGGCGTCGAACCCGTCATTGCCCGTGGCTGATCCCGGCGTCACGGCATGGCCGAGGCGGCCGGTGACAACGAAAGGTCCTGCAGTCCGGGCGCTTGCGCGAAACGACGAGCGGCGAACCAGCAGGTGATCAGCACCTCGGTCATCTCGTCCCGGCCGCCTTCGGCAACGCGCTTGAGCAGGGCGTTCGTCGCTATGCCCTGAACGATCAGGTGCGCCGGCAGGCCCCCTGCCGTCACGGGGTGAAGCGCACCGGCGGACATGTTCCTGTAACAAGGCGACTGTGCCACAGTACCGACACGGGAAACCCGTCCAACAGGAGGACCAGAACGCGATGAAACGAAGGACATTCATCAAGACTTCCGCCGCCGCGGCACTCGGCGCCGCTGCCGCGCCCCTTGCGGCTCCGGCTGTTGCCCAGGGGATCACCCAGTGGAACATGGTGACGGCCTGGCCAAGAAACCTGCCGGGCCCCGGTGTCGCCGCGCAGATGCTGGCCGACCGGATCACGGCGTTGAGTGGCGGCAGGCTGACCGTCGAACTTCATGCCGCAGGCGAACTCGTGCCGGGCCGCGGCGTCTTCGATGCTGTGTCGGAGGGCACCGCCGACCTCTACCACGCCGTTCCCGCCTACTGGGGTTCGAAGTCGAAGGGCATCCTGCTCTTCGGTTCGCAGCCTTTCGGCCTGCGCGCCGACGAGCAGGTGGGCTGGCTTGTCCACGGCCAAGGCCAGTCGCTCTATGACGAGATGTACGCCCGGTTCAATCTCAAGCCCTTCCTCGCCGGCAACTCCGGTCCGCAGTGGGCGGGATGGTTCCGCGACGAGATCGGATCAGTCGATGATCTGCGCGGGCTGCGCTACCGCACCACCGGCCTTGCCTCCGAGATGTGTGTGAAGCTCGGCATGGCGGTCCAGGCCATGGGTGGCAGGGACATGTTCCAGGCGATGCAGTCGGGCGCCCTTGATGCCGGCGAATTCGTCGGTCCATGGACGGACTCGGCCCTTGGATACTACCAGATCGCCCAGAACTACTACTGGCCGGGTGTCGGCGAACCCTCCTCGGCCGAGGAGTGCGTGATCAACCTCGAGTCGTACAACGCACTGGAGCCGGGCCTGCAGCTCGCCGTCGAGGCGGCATGCAAGTCGCTCTACAACGATGTCTGGACCGAGTACCTCACGAAGCACGCCCTGGCGCTCGAAAGCCTCGTGAACGACCACGGCGTCGTGCCGCGGATGCTTCCCGAAAGCGTGATCGTCGCAATGGGCAACGCCGCCGGGGAGGTCATGGCCGAATTGCGCGAGGATCAGGATGATCTCGTGCGGCGCATCGTCGAGAGTTTTCTCGCCTACAGGCAGAGCGTGGCAGGATACATGGTTCATGCCGACAACGCGCAGATGAACGCGCGCGCTCTCGATTACACCTACTGATGGCCCGGGCGACCGGACGCCGGAAGGCGTCCGGTCGCCAATCCGGGACGCCATGGAAGCTCTCGCCGACCTCCTCGACCGAATCAACAGGACGACGGGCCTCGTCATCCGATGGTGCGCGGTGGCTATGGTGGCCCTTCAGTTTGTCATCGTCCTGCTGCGCTATGTCTTCGGCATCAGTTTCATCTTTCTCGACGAGGGCGTTCTCTATCTTCACTGCATGATCTTCATGCTGGGCGCGGGCTACACGCTCCTCGTCAACGGTCATGTTCGCGTCGACATCCTCTATTCCCGCCTGTCACCCCTGGGCCGTGCGCGCATCGACATCCTTGGCGCCACGCTCACCCTGTTGCCCGGTGCCGCTGCCATCGCCTGGTTCACGCTGCCCTTCGTGGCGAACAGCTGGAAGAACCTCGACGGCGCGATCTCGGTCGGCGGCATTCCGGCGACCTTCCTGCTCAAGACGCTGATCCCCGCCTTTTGCCTCCTGCTCTTCCTCCAGGGTCTGTCCTGTCTCCTGCGCGACATCCTCGGAGGTGGCAAGGCGAGGACCGGGTGATCCTCGCGGACTCTCTCGACCTCCTCATGGTCGCCGCCCTGATGGGCGCGATCCTGATGGGCTATCCGGTCACCTTCACACTCTTCGGCGTGGCGTTCGCATTTGCCCTCATCGGCTGGCTGACCGGGCAGTTCGACGCCGGGTTGCTCGGCGCCCTGTCCCAGCGGATCTACGGCATCATGACCAATCCGGTGCTGATCGCCATTCCGATGTTCATCTTCATGGGCGCCGTGCTCGAGAAGAGTCGCATCGCCGAGGATCTGCTGACCAGGATGGGCACGCTCTTCGGAACGGCACGCGGCGGGCTCGCCGTTTCGGTGGTCCTGATCGGCGCCCTGCTCGCCGCCTCGACCGGAATCGTCGGCGCCACCGTGGTCGCCATCGGACTGATCGCCCTGCCGACGATGCTCCGCGCCGGGTACGACACGAGACTGGCGGCGGGAACCGTGACCACGGCTGGCACGCTGGGACAGATCATTCCCCCGTCGACCCTGCTCATCATTCTCTCCGATGTCATGTCCAACGCATACCAGCAGGCGCAGTTCGAGAAAGGCTCCTTCACGGTCAGCACCATCAGCGTCGGCCAGACCTTTGCCGCCACCCTGCTCCCCGGTCTGGTGCTTGTCGTGCTCTACATCGTCTTCATCCTCGGGATCGCCCGCCTCAAACCATCCGTCGCGCCGCCCCTTGCCGAACCACGGGGAGCCGCGGGCGACATCCTGAAGGTGCTCCTGCCGCCGATCCTCCTGATCGTCGCCGTTCTGGGATCCATTCTCGGCGGCGTTGCCACCCCGACCGAGGCGGCGTCGGTCGGGGCCATCGGCGCGGTCCTGCTGGCGGCCTTTCGTTTCGGGAGCGTGCGTCTGAAGCGCTGGATCCTTGTCGCAGGAGGCGCGTTTCTGACCCTGGCAGTACTCGCCGGACTGGCGCCCGTACGCCTGCAGCGGCACGATCTCGATGTCACCGACTGGGCCATTGGCGCACTCGGCGTCGCCCTTGCCGCCGTCGCCTTGCCCGTGCTCGGCCGCTCTTTTCTCGTCACCGGCCGCTCGGGCCATCTCGGCGGGGCCGCGACCGGCACCCTGACGATCAGCGCCATGATCTTCGGCACCATCATCGGGGCCAGCATCTTCGCCCTGGTGTTTCGCGGTCTCGGCGGTGATGACCGGATTGAGGAACTGCTGTCGCTCATGCCGGGTGGAGCCGACGGCGCCCTCGTCTTTGTCATGATCCTGATCTTCCTCCTCGGATTCATTCTCGACTTTGTCGAGATCTCCGTGATCCTGCTTCCCATCGTCGCGCCGGCGCTCATTCTCATGGGACACGATCCGATCTGGCTGTCCGTCCTCATCGCCATCAACCTGCAGACGAGCTTCCTCACGCCGCCCTTCGGCTTTTCCCTCTTCTACCTGCGCGGCGCGGCGCCGCCGGAAGTCACCACAGGCGCAATCTACAGCGGCGTCCTCCCGTTCATCGGCCTGCAGGCCCTCGGCGTCGCCGCGGTCTGGTTCGTGCCATCCCTGGCGACCGCGCTTCCCGCATGGCTCTTCTGACGGATTCCATGGCCGCCGCGCTTCTTGCCTCCGAACATCAGCCCATCGAAGGCCTGCCGGACGTCGGGTGACCCCGGAGACCAAAGTTCCGACCGCGCCGCTGCGTCGGCCTACAGCAATGCTGTCTCGAAGGGCATGTCGGAGAGGAGCTCGATGCCATCCTCCTTCACGAGGATCTGCTGTTCGAGCTTGACGCCCTCCATCCCGCCGGGCTTGCCGGCGTAGCTTTCGATGCAGAAGACCATGCCGGCCTCGATCATGCCCTCGTGCCCTCTCTCCCTGTGGCGGGCGGCATGGAGGACGATCGGGTATTCGTTGACGAGGCCGACACCGTGGGCGACAGCCGGAATCTGGTACTCCGAGAAACTCCCCGGCAGGGCGAAGGCCTTGCCGGCGATCTCGCCGAACGTCGTCCCAGGACGGAAGAGCTCCTGATTTCGCATCACCTGTTCGAAGGCAAGGCCGTAGAGCGTCCTTTGCTCTCCCGAGGGTGGCTTGCCGTCGACGATCCAGCTGCGCGAGATGTCTGCCGAATAGCCCATCGGACCGATCAGGTCGGAATCCAGGCTCACCATGTCGCCTGCCTCGACGCGGCGGTTCGAGGCCTCCTGGTACCAGGGGTTGGTGCGCGGTCCGGAACTGAAGAGCCTTGTCTCGATCCACTCCCCACCCATCCGGATGTTGGTTTCGTGAAGGACCGACCAGATCGCGTTCTCGGTCATGCCTGGCTCGGTTGCTTCCATCATGCGCACGATGCCGGTCTGGCAGACGGCAACCGCGTCGCGCAGGGCATCGACCTCCTCAGGCGTCTTGATGCGGCGCGCGCGCTCCGCCACCTCCCGGCCGTCCACCACCGAGCATCCTGATTCCCGTATGCGATCCAGTCCCTGAGGATCGACACGGTCAATGGCAATTCGATGGTTGCCACCACCGTGCGCCGCCACCAGATCGAGGATCTCCGCCGCCCAGAGTCCGGCCAGATCGCCGGTTCTCGGGCCCGAGACGCTGAAGTACCACGGGACGGCATCGCGAACCTCGTTGACGGCGACGCAGTCTTTGGAGAGATGCCCGCACCCCTTGAACTCGAAGAGCACGACGGGCCCCTCCACAGGCACGAAGACATACCGGCAGGGATTGTGAAGGGCGTAGACCTGCATGTTCGAGGTGCCTGTGGCGTAGCGGATGTTGACCGGGTCGTAGAAGAGACCGGCCCCGCAGTCGGCGCGCGCGATTTCGCTTCTCAAGCGGGCGAGTCTGCCGAGATCCAGACGCTCGCGCCATTCCTGTCCCCGGTCCGGCAACGCCTTCGTTCGGACGGTTGTCGGGGTGTCGTTCATGGCGACCATCAAGCATGTCACGGGTGGTTGCGCAAGCCACCTTCTTGTCCGGCTGCGCCGACGCCGGATCCGGGGTGGCGGGAGACTGTCAACCGGTGGTATGGAGGCCGTGCCCGGAGAGTGTCCGGGAGAACAAGGGAGACCTGAAGCCATGGCTGACACAAGGGACGCCATCGTGATCGGAGCGGGCATCATCGGCGCCAGCACGGCACGTGAACTTGCTGCGCCGGGCATGAATGTTCTGTCCATCGACCGGTTGCCGGCGGCCAGCTATGGCTCGACGGCCAACTCCTGCGCCATCGTCCGTCCCTACTATTCCACGGTGCACGGTTCGGCCATCGCCTACGAGAGCCATTTCTACTGGTCTGACTGGGAGAACTACTGCGGGGTGGTCGATGAGCGCGGCATGGCGCGGTACCACGACGTCGGCTGCATGATCATGAAGACCCGGCAGAACAACTTTCTTGAGGACATCCTCAAGGTCATGGACGAGATCGGCTGCCCCTACGAGGAACTCACGCCCGAGGAGGTCTGCCAGCGCATGCCGTCCGTGTCGACGGCGTGTTTCGGCGGGCCACGCCGCACCGATGATCCGGAGTTCGGCGAGTCCCTTGGCCGCGAGATCGTCGGCGCTGCCTATTTCCCGCGCGGCGGTTACATCTCGGACCCGCAGCTTGCCGGTCACAACGTCCAGAGAGCTGCGGAGAAGCTCGGCGCATCGTTCCGCTTCAATGCCACCGTCGCCGCCATCCGCCGCGACAACGGGCGTGTGAAGGGCGTCACCCTCGACAATGGCGAGGAGATCGATGCGCCCGTGGTGGTCAACGTCGCCGGCCCGCACTCGTCGAAGGTCAACGAGATGGCGGGTCTTGCCGGCACCATGCGCATCACGACGCGCGCCCTGCGCCACGAGGTCGCCCACGTCCCGGCGCCGGACGATTACGATTCCCGTGTCAGCCACGTCTTTTCGGACAGCGAGATCGGCACCTACTGCCGCCCCGAGACGGGCAATCACATCCTCATCGGCAGCGAGGATCCGGCATGCGACGACAGGGAATGGGTTGATCCCGATGACTATCTCCAGGAATTCACGGGCATGTGGACGACCCTTGTCATGCGCCAGGCACAGCGCTTCCCGGGGCTGAAGATACCGGGTTCCGCGGCAAGGGGAGCGGTCGACCTCTATGATGTCACCGAGGACTGGGGACCCATCTACGACAAGTCGGACCTTGGCGGCTTCTACCTGGCGATCGGCACCAGCGGCAACCAGTTCAAGAATGCGCCCATCGCCGGCGAGATGATGGCGACCCTGATCGCGGCCTGCGAGGAGGGCCAGGATCATGATGTCGATCCGGTGAGCTTCCATCTCCCGCACATCGATCGCGACGTCGACATGTCCTTCTTCTCGCGCAACCGGGAGATCAACCAGAACAGTTCCTTCTCCGTTCTGGGATAGCGGCGCGATGCGCTCCCATGTGCGTGTGGCCGTCATCGGCGGCGGCGTTGTCGGATGCAGTGTCCTTTATCACCTGACGAAGTTCGGCTGGACCGATGTCATGCTCATCGAGCGCTCGGACCTGACATCGGGCTCGACGTGGCATGCGGCGGGTGGTTTTCACACGCTGAACGCGGATCCCAACATCGCCGCCCTGCAGGGCTACACCATCCGTCTCTATCGCGAGCTCGAGGAGATCACGGGCCTTTCCTGCGGCCTCCACCATGTCGGCGGACTGACCATTGCAGAAACGCCCGACAGGATGGATTTCCTCAGGGCCGAACGGGCCAAGCACCGCCACATGGGACTCGAAACCGAGATCATCGGTCCCGGCGAGATCGCTCAACTCACCCCCATCATCAATACGGACGGTCTCCTCGGGGCGCTCTGGGATCCTCTCGACGGACACCTTGACCCTTCCGGAACGACACATGCCTATGCCCGTGCGGCGAGGATGGCCGGGGCCGACATCTCGCTCCACAACCGTGTGCTCGAACTTCACCAGAGAAGCGACGGCCACTGGGATGTCGTCACCGAGAAGGGGTCCCTCGTTGCCGAGCATGTTGTCAACGCTGCCGGACTGTGGGCTCGCGAAGTGGGCATGATGGCGGGTGTCCACCTGCCTCTCCACCCGCTCGAGCACCAGTACCTCGTCACCGGTGACGTTGCGGAAGTCTACGGGCACGACAAAGAACTTCCCCATGTCATGGATCCCGCCGGGGAAAGCTACCTCAGGCAGGAGGGCCGGGGTCTCGTTATCGGAATCTACGAGCAGGCGTGCCGGCACTGGGCCGTCGACGGCACATCATGGGACTTCGGGCACGATCTTCTCGCCGATGACGTCGACCGCATTGCCGGACCGCTGGAAACCGCCTACCGGCGCTATCCCGTGCTGCAGTCCGCCGGAATCAAGCGCATCATCAACGGTCCCTTCACCTTCGCCCCCGATGGCAATCCCCTGGTGGGAAGGGTTCCGGGCGTGGACGGGTACTGGGCCTGCTGTGCCGTCATGGCAGGGTTCAGCCAGGCCGGAGGCGTCGGTCTGGCCCTGGCGGAGTGGATGATCGAGGGCGAGCCGTCACGGGACATCTTCGCCATGGACGTGGCGCGCTTCGGAGACTGGACGACGCCTGCCTGGACCCGTGCGAAGACCCGCGAAAACTATCAGCGGCGATTTGCCATCACCTATCCCAACGAGGAGCTTCCAGCCGGGCGTCCCTTCCATATGACGCCGGCCCATGCCGTCTGGAAGGAGCGCCGCGCCGTCTTCGGCAGCGCCTTCGGCATGGAACATGTCAACTACTTCGCACTGCCGGGCGAGCCGCTCTACGAGACGCCGAGTTTCCGCCGCTCGAATGCCTTTGCCGCGACGGCCCGTGAATGCCGTGGCGTTCGCGAGGGCGTGGGCATCAACGAGATCCACAATTTCTCGAAGTTCCGCATCGAGGGGGAGGGTGCTTCGGCCTGGCTCGACAGCATCATGGCCGGGCGCGTGCCGAAGGAGGGAAGGCTCACGCTGTCGCCGCTGCTCAACAGCCGTGGCCGCCTGGCGGGAGACTTCACCGTTGCCAGGGACGGGCCGGAGAGCTTCAGGGTGCAGGCGAGCTATGTCGCGCAGGATGCCCACATGCGCCTCTTTCTCGACCTCCTGCCCGAGCACGGGGTGACGGTCACGAACATCTCGCGTGCCCTCGTCGGATACCAGATTGCCGGGCCGCGCGCCCGCGACCTTCTGCAGCGCACCACGGACGCCGATGTGTCGGGAAACGCCATGCCGTTCCGCGCTGTTCGTCACATCACCATCGGCGGGGTCGAGGCCACCGTGCAGCGGGTGAGCTACACCGGGGATCTCGGCTATGAGATCTACGTGCCGCCCGCTTCGCAGAATGCCCTCTTCGAGACACTCGACGGCGAGGGCGCGGACCTCGGCCTGGTGCCCTTCGGCATGCGCGCCATGATGAGTCTGCGCCTGGAGAAATCCTTCGGTTCATGGTTGCGCGAGTACCGGCCCGACTACACCGCCGCCGAAACCGGTCTCGATCGCTTCATCGCCTTCGACAAGGAGGCCTTTCCCGGTCGCGACGTGGCCTTGAGGGAAGCCGCGGAAGGGCCCGGCAGGCGGCTGGTGACGTTCGTCGTCGATGCCGACGATGCCGACTGCGTTGCCGATGAGCCGGTGTGGAGGGACGGGAAGGTCGTCGGTTTCGTCACGTCGGGGGGATACGCCCACCACGTGGAGAAGTCCGTGGCCCTGGGTTTCGTGCCGGTCGACATGACGGAGACCGGTGGCGAATTCATGATCGAGATCCTGGGCGACATGCGCCCTGCCACAATCGTTGACGCGCCGCTCTTCGATCCGTCCGGCTCGCGCATGCGCATGTAGGTCAAGTCCGGCAACACAACTTTACACAAGGGCAACAGTCGGGACATCGACGGCGTTCATGATGAGTCTCCTCACCGGAACAGGGACCGACCCATGACCGACACGACTCACAAACCCCGTCGCCGCCGCTGGTGGATCGCCGGAGGCATTGCCCTTGCCCTTATTGTTGCAGTCGGTGCCGCTTCCTTCGCGTTCCATGGCCACGGCATTGAACGGTTTGCGGAGAAACGCATTGATCGCATGCTGGACAAGGTCGACGCGAGCGACGGCCAGCGCGCCGAGGTCGCCGGAATCGTCCAGGAGGCGGTTGCCGAACTGAAGGAACTGCGTGGCCTCTACCGAGAAACCCGGCAGGCGCTCATCACCACCCTCGGAGAGGAGACCGTCGACCGCCAGGCACTGGAGGAACTGCGTCAGCAGAGACTGGAGACCATGGATCAGGTGAGCAGGCGTCTCGTCACCGCCCTTGCCGACGTGGCGGAAGTCCTGACACCCGAACAGCGCCGCACGCTCGTCGAGCACATGGAGCGCCACGAGCGCCGATGACCCACCTGCTGATGATCGAGGATGACCGGGACCTCGCCGGGATGGTGAAGGTCTATCTGGCACGGGCGGGCATGACCCTGGAACACCACGCCAGCGCCGCCCGGGGCCTTGCCGCCGCAGCAAGGGGCGGATTCGATGCGGTCATCCTCGATCTCATGCTTCCCGATGCCGACGGACTCGATGTGTGCCGAGCCATCCGGGCGCGCTCGGACGTTCCCGTCCTGATGCTGACAGCCCGCGGCGCCGAAGAGGACCGTATCGTCGGCCTCGAGATCGGCGCAGACGACTACCTCGCCAAGCCGTTCAATCCGCGCGAACTCCTGGCGCGCCTGCGCGCCATCCTTCGCCGGCGCACGTCGACTCCCGACATCATGCGGTTTGGCCGCCTGGTGATCGACCGGTCGACACGCCGGGTGACCCTCGACGGCGAGGAGCGCGCCCTGACGGGCCGCCAGTTCGACCTGCTTCTCGCCCTGGCAGCGAATGCGGGACGCGTCCTCAGCCGTGATCAGCTCATGGAAAGGGTGCGGGGCACCTCTCTCGAGGCCTTCGACCGAAGCATCGACGTGCATGTCTCGAGAATCAGGGCAGCAATCGAGGATGATCCGGGGAATCCGCGACGAATCGTCACCCTGCGGGGCGCCGGGTATCTCTTCACCGGCCAGCGGGACGAAGCAGGGTGAGGCGGCGCCTCTTCTTCCAGGTCTATCTCACGTTCCTTTCCATCATCGTCCTGTTTGGCGTGCTGACGGCCCTTGCATGGTGGTTTATCCCCGGTGATCACCGGCCAGGTGAACTGGTCCGGGGCATGGGCGCCTACCTCGGGGAGGTTCTGCCGCCGGCCGCCGCGCCACGGGAGCAGGTCGATGCGCACCTCGACAGACTGGCGGGACACTTCGATGCCCGTTTCACCCTGCTTGCACCAGACGGCCGTCTGCTGGGGAGTTCCGGCCCTGGTCGTGACGAGGAGAAAAGGTGGCGCCACTCGCACGCCATCATGCTTCCTGACGGCCGGACCCTGGAGGTCGACCGGGTGAGAAGGGGCGGCATCGCCGGAGCCGGGTTTATTCTCGTTCCCGGGCTTCTCGCCCTGGCTGCCGCCATCGGCGCATGGCCCCTGTCGCGCCGCCTCTCCGGGCGCCTTGAACGGCTGAAGTCCAGTGTCGAAGCCCTGGGTTCAGGGGATCTTTCGGCGCGCATCAGGGTCGAGGGCAGAGACGAGATCGCCGCGCTGGCGACGAGCTTCAACCGGGCGGCCGGCCGCATCGAGGACCTGGTCGAGGCCCAGCGCAGCACCTTGGCGGCAGCATCCCATGAACTGCGATCCCCGCTGGCGAGAATCGCCATGGCCACGGGACTGCTGGCCGACCATGCGGATCCACATCTTGTCGCCAGGATCGAGCGCGACATTGCGGAACTCGATCAGCTGATCGACGGGATCCTGCTCGGCAGCCGCCTCGAGATCGAGGAGGGACCGTCCCGTCTCGACGAGATCGACCTCGGCGCAATCGCCGCCGAGGAGGCGGCCCGCTTCGAGGTTCCGTTCACCGGTGGCACCGCGGTCGTTGCGGCCGAGGAGCACCTGGTCCGCCACCTCGTGCGCATTCTCCTCGGCAATGCGCGGCGTCATGCCGCGGGAAGTCAGGTGAACGTCGAAGTGGCGGCTGACGGACCATGGGCGCGCCTTCGGGTTGCCGACAGGGGTCCGGGAGTCAGCGAATCCCTGAGGGAGAGCATCTTCGAGCCGTTCCGCTCCTTCGCGGGCGATGGCAAGGGCGCCGGTCTCGGTCTCTATCTGGTGCGGCGCATTGCCAGACGTTACGGTGGTGACGCAGTCTGCCTCGAGAGGCCAGGCGGCGGCGCGCTCTTCGAGGTGAGCCTGCCCCAGCCGGCCGCCGGGGGAGAGGAGCAGGGCCCATGACAAGCACGCTCGATGCCGGTGGCTTCGGCGTCTCTGCCGAGAAATCCGCCACGCTGCCCTCGACCTGGTACCGGGATCCCGCCATCTGGCGCCTCGAGCACGAGGCGATCTTCTACCGCACCTGGTGGTACCTGGGGCATGTCAGCGACCTGCCCCGGCGCGGCGATTACCTCACCGGCAGGATCGTTGATCAGAACGTTCTCGTCATCAGGGGCCACGATCGCGTCTTGCGCGCCTTTCACAACGTGTGCAGCCACCGCGCCCATCCGCTGCTTGAAGGCAGCGGCAACAGGGCCTTCATCACCTGCCCCTATCACCAGTGGACCTACGGCACCGACGGCCGCTTTCGGGGCGGCCGGGGATGCGAACCCCTGAAGGACTGGGCAGAGGGGAACGCCGACCTCAAGCCCGTGCGCATCGAGGATTTTGGCGGCTTTCTCTTTGTCAATCTCGATGCGGGAGCAATCCCCCTCATCGACCAGGCGGGGCGCTTTCTCGAGGACATGCACCGCGCCTGTCCGCGGTTGCCGGACCTGGTGCGGGCCTGTCGCTGGGAAGTCGACGTGGCGGCGAACTGGAAGACGGTGATCGACAACAACCACGAGTGCTACCACTGCGATGCCAATCACCGGTCACTGATGGAACTCGTCGACTACGACGGCCAGGCCGTCTGGTCCGATGACGGCATCACCTTCAGCCACAGGATCGCTGCCAGGGATCTCGACAACAGCGCCTATCGTCTCGATGCGGAGGATGTCGAACAGCAGGAAGCCCTCTTCGGCTACATCTGGCCGACGGCGATCCCCCTGATGTATCCGGGCAGCCCCCACCTGGCGATGTTCCAGGTTCTTCCCACCGGCCCCGAAACCACGCGCGAGCGCTGGGACTTCTACTTCACGTCCCGGGAACCCTCCGACCTCGAGATGCGGTTCATGGACTATGTCCGCACCGTTCTCGTGGCGGAGGATGTCCGGCTCTGCGAGAATGTCCAGCAGGGTCTGCACTCGCTTGGCTATCACCAGGGACGGTTCGTCGTTGACCGGGATCACCCCGAATACAGCGAACACCACGTGCACTTCTTCCAGTCCATGGTGCTCGACTCGCTGAAGTCCGTTACGGCGTGACCGGGACGAGACGGCCGAGGACGAATCCGGCAAAGACCATGAGGCCGATCCGGTTGTTGGCGACGAAGGCCTTGTGGCACGAAGCCGGGTCGTCGAGATCGACGGTGACGAGCTGTCTTGCCAGATCGGCGGCGGCGATGGCGAGGATCACCAGGAAGGGCCACCCGGTCCCTGTCAGGTAACCGGCCAGGGCTGCCCCGGCAACGAAGACGGCATAGAAGAGACCGGTGAGTGGTTTCGTGCTCTCGCCGAAGGCAAGAGCCGTCGACTTCACGCCGACCTTGACGTCGTCCGCCTTGTCCTGGTGGGCATAGATGGTGTCGTAACCGATGGTCCAGGCGATGGCGGCCAGGTAGAGCACAAGCGGCTCTGGCGAGAGGGCGCCTCTCACCGCTACCCAGCCCACCAGGGCCCCCCAGCTGAAGGCGAGGCCGAGAAAGAGCTGCGGCCAGTAGGTGACGCGCTTCATAAACGGATAGATGACCACGAGGCCGAGGGAGGCGACGCCCGTGATGATCGCTGGCTGGTTGAACTGAAGGAGCACGATCAGGCCCGCTGCAAGCAGCAGGCCAAGGAAGAGAAGGGCGCCCGGCACCGTGATGGCTCCGCTGGCCAGCGGCCGGTCGCGGGTCCGTTCGACCCTGGCGTCGATCCGCCGGTCGGCGATGTCGTTGACGATGCAGCCTGCTGATCGCATGACCACGGCCCCGGCGGCGAAGAGGGCAAGCAGCGTCCAGTCCGGCCATCCCGGCGACGCCATGGCAACCGCCCACCAGCAGGGCCACATCAGGAGCCAGAAACCCGCAGGCCTGTCGACGCGCGCCAGACGCAGCCATGGTTGCCATGATGCGGGTGCTCGCGTCATGACCCACTCCCCGGAGAACGGACGCCGGCTCATTGAAGGTGACTCCCGGGATGGCGCGCGACATTGTCCGCCCGCCGACCTTCTTTGCAAGGGCCCTGAACGCGGGATATCGTGCGCGCCGCCCGGGGAGCCCCATCGACCGTGTCCATACCTTCCGCACAGAACACCACGCCGGTCACGTCCCGCAACCAGCTCGTCGAGCATCTGGAAGCGGGATGCAAGCCGCCCGAGGAGTGGCGGGTCGGCACGGAGCACGAGAAGTTCGCCTACGACGCCGTCACCCGCAAGCCGCTTTCCTACGATGCTCCCAATGGTATCCGCGTCATCCTCGAGGAGCTGCAGCGATTCGGCTGGCAGCCTCTCATGGAGGGAGACCACGTCATCGGGCTGAAGAAGGACAGGCAGCACGTCTCCCTGGAACCGGGCGGCCAGGTGGAACTCTCCGGCGCGCCCCTGAAGACGCTCCATGAAGCCTGTCGCGAGGTGAATGCCCACCTGGACCAGTGCCAGGAAGTCGCCGAGGAACTCGGCATCATCTTCCTCGGCCTGGGGCTCAGACCTCTCGACCGCCGTGAGGACGTGCCGTGGATGCCCAAGGGGCGCTACCGGATCATGCGGGAGTACATGCAGAAGGTCGGGACCATGGGCCTCGACATGATGGTCGGCACCTGCACCATCCAGGCCAATCTGGATTTTGGCTCCGAGGCGGACATGGTGAAGAAGTTCAGGGTCGCCCAGGCCCTGCAGGCGGTGACCACCGCGCTCTTCGCCAACTCGCCCTTCAGCGAGGGAAAGCCGAACGGCTACCTGTCGATGCGCGCCCACATCTGGACCGATACCGACAATGACCGCAGCGGATTGCTGAAGTTCGTCACCGAGGACGGGTTCGGATTCGAGCGCTACGTCGACTACGCTCTCGATGTGCCGATGTACTTCGTGTTGCGTGACGGACAGTATGTCGACGCCTCGGGCCAGTCGTTCCGCGATTTCATGGAGGGCCGCCTGCCCGCCCTGCCGGGCGAGATCCCGACGCTCTCCGACTGGGAAGACCACCTCACCACGCTGTTCCCGGACGTCCGGATCAAGCAATACATGGAAGTGCGCGGCGCCGACGGCGCCAGCTGGCGGCGCATCTGTGCCCTGCCCGCCCTGTGGACCGGGCTGTTCTACGTGGAATCGCAACTCGACGCGGCCTGGGAGATGGTGCGGGACTGGACCTGGGAAGAGCAGGTGCGGATGAAGGCGGACGTGCCGCGGCTCGGCCTGAAGGCGCCGTTCAGGTCGGGAACTGTCCAGGATGTCGCCCGCAAGATGCTGGAAATCTCCTGTGAGGGCCTCTACCGGCGGCGCTACTACGACGGCAGCCTCGACGAGGTGCACTTCCTCGATTCACTGATGGAGATCGCGATGTCGGGGAGGACCCCGGCGGAGATCCTTCTGGATCGATGGGAGAACGCCTGGAAAGGCAGCATCGATCCGGTGTTCAGCGAGTTCTCGTTCTGATCCTGCGCATGAAGGGAGCGCCACGGCCATGCTGAGACGATTCAATCCTGACGGTGTTTCGCCACCCCTGTCGAACTACAGCCACGGCGTCGTGGTTCCGGGTGGCATGAAGCAGCTGCATATCTCAGGCCAGATCGGAATCACGCCGGACGGCGACATCCCCGACGATGTCGGTGAACAGGCGCACTGGTGCTTTGCGAACATCCTGGCGATCCTCGCTGCGGAAGGCATGGCGGCGGACAATCTCGTGTCACTGACGACCTATGTCGTCGGCGAGGGCAATCTCGCGGCCGTGCGCCAGGCGCGCCAGCAGGCTCTCGGAGAGGCAGCGCCGGCCTCGACGCTGGTCTTCGTCTCGGCCCTTGCCACTCCGGTGCTCAAGGTCGAGGTCCAGGCGGTCGCCGCCTCGGTGGTCTGACGGCGGGAGCGGTTTATCCGGCCTGCGTGCCTCCGACGGTCAGACCTTCGATCAGCATGGTCGGCTGACCGACTCCGACCGGCACGCTCTGGCCGTTCTTGCCGCATGTCCCCACGCCCGGGTCGAGCTGCATGTCGTTGCCGACCGCCTTGACGTGCTTCAAGGCCGACGGTCCGTCGCCGATCAGTGTCGCACCCTTGACCGAAGGACCCACCTTGCCGTTCTCGATGCGGTAGGCCTCCGATGCGGTGAAGACAAAGGTGCCGTTGACGATGTCGACCTGCCCGCCGGAAAAATTGACCGCATAGAGCCCGTTGGGAACCGATGAGATGATCTCTTCCGGATCGCTCGAGCCCGACAGCATGCAGGTGTTGGTCATCCTCGGCATGGGCTGGTGGGCATGGCTCTCGCGGCGTCCGTTGCCGGTCTTCGCCGCCCCCATCAGGTGAGCGTTCATGCGATCCGTCATGTAGTTCTTCAGGATTCCGTCCTCGATCAGCACCGTCCGCTCGGTGGGCGTGCCCTCGTCATCGATGGTGAGCGAGCCCCGCCTTCCGGCGAGCGTCCCGTCGTCGATCACCGTGACTCCCGGCGCAGCCACCCGCTCGCCCATGAGACCGGAGAATGCCGACGTCTTCTTGCGGTTGAAGTCGCCCTCGAGGCCGTGCCCGACGGCCTCGTGCAGCATGACGGCCGGCCAGCCCGGACCGAGGACGACAGGCATCTCGCCAGCCGGGGCATCGACGGACTCGAGGTTGACCAGGGCGATGCGCAGGGCCTCGTCGGCATGGTCCTTCCACTGCTCCTGGCCGATGAATTCGGCATAGGGCAGGCGGCCGCCGGTGCCATGGGAGCCGGCTTCCATGCGGTCGCCCGACTGAACGACGCAACTGATCCTGACCGAAACGAGGGGGCGGACATCCGTCACCATGCTGCCGTCGGCGCGCAGGATGGAGACCACCTGCCAGCTCGCCAGCAGGGCTGCGGTCACCTGGTGGACCCTTTCGTCCCTCGAGCGAAGCCAGGCGTCGATGTCCTCGAGCAGCGTCACCTTGTCGGCGAAGGACATCTCTGAGACGGGATTGTCCTCTCCGTAGAGATGACGGTTGGTGCGCGCCGGCGCCAGGGCGATGTCGGCGTCGCGTCCATCGATCTGGCGCACGGTCCGGGCGGCACGCTTGAGCGCGTCTTCGGAGAGTTCCGAGGTGTGGGCATAGGCGGTCACGTCGTCGACGATGCGCCTCAGTCCCATGCCCTGGACAACGTCAAAGCCGGCCTGCCTGAGGCGCCCGTCATCGAACACGAGGGTTTCGGACTGGCCGAACTCCATGAAGAGTTCGCCGTCATCGGCGCCCTTCAGGGCATCGCCCACGATACCGGTGACCCGGTTTCTCTCCATGCCGCTTCGCTGGAAGAAGAGGTCATCGGCTGACACGTTCATTCCTGGGGGCCTCCGCCGGCTGTGTATCCTTATAGCGACTGCACCCCGACTCCGCCAACGGGGTTTGCGGGGAAGGATGCGGCTTGCGCCCCGCAGAGGCCCGTCACGACGGGCCTTGCAAGCGGGCGGGTGAGCACCGAAATCAGGGGCAGTGACTGCTGTTCGGCCAGGCCGCCCCGGAGCGGGAGATTCGGGTCCGCTAGGCTTGTGAACCGGATTGCGGGTCGTGTATGGTCCGCCTCGCCCGAACCGGTGGACCGGAGCGGTCTGCCTGCGGGGTGAATGTCAGGAGGAGAGTCACATTGACACCGTTCCTCATGGTGGCGGTCCTGGTGGTCGCCGTTCATGCAGCGCCAGCCCTGGCCCAGGAAACAGTGGGCATTTCGGAGGACTGGCAGTGGGGTTTCCAGCCGGCGGTATCGCCGAGCATGGACGATATCCACTGGTTCTACGACGTCTTCCTGTTTCCGGTGATGATGGTCATCTCGATCTTCGTGCTGCTGCTCATGGCCTACATCCTCGTGCGCTACCGCCGAGCCGCCAATCCGCAGCCCTCCGGCACCACCCACAACAGTCTTCTCGAGGTGATCTGGACCGGGATTCCGGCTCTCATCCTGATCGTGATTGCCATCCCTTCCCTGCGCATTCTCTATGACCAGGAGACCCTGCCTGTGGCGGAACCCGACCTCACCATCAAGATCACGGGTCACCAGTGGTACTGGTCCTACGAGTACCCGGACTTCGATGGTCTGGAGTTCGATGCCTACATCCTGGGCGATGACGAACTCGCGGAAGGTCAGCCACGGCTGCTTGCCACCGACGCGACTGTGATGGTGCCGGTCGACAAGTACATCAGGCTGCAGATCACGTCCGACGACGTCATCCATGCCTGGGCCCTTCCGGCCGCTGGGGTCAAGATGGACGCCGTGCCGGGGCGTCTCAACGAGATCTGGATGAAGATTGACCAGCCGGGCATGTACTACGGACAGTGTTCGGAGCTGTGCGGTCTTAACCACGGCTACATGCCGATCATGGTCGAGGCCGTCTCCGACGCCGAGTTCGGGACATGGGCGAACGAGCAGCTGGCGAGTCGCGGGGCGGCTGATGACGCGGTCGTGACTGTCGCGCAGAACTGAACATTCCGATGAGGCGAAGCCCTGCAAGGACACTGATGAGATGAGTGAAGCCCACGCGATCGAACACGACCACGCGCACCAGCCCACGGGGTTCCTGCGCTACCTCTATTCCACGAACCACAAGGACATCGGGACGATGTACATCGTCTACGGGTTCGTGTTTGGCCTGATCGGCTTCCTGATGTCGATGCTCATCCGCATCGAGCTGGCCCATCCCGGCGACGGCATCCTGGGTGGCGACTATCACCTCTACAACGTGCTCATCACGAGTCACGGGCTGATCATGATCTTCTTCATGATCATGCCGGTGTTCATCGGCGGGTTCGGCAACTGGATGGTGCCATTGATGATCGGCGCCCCCGACATGGCGTTCCCGCGCATGAACAACATCAGTTTCTGGCTGCTCATCCCGTCAGGAATTCTACTCGTGGGGTCGGTGTTCATCGGTGGGGGCACCGGTGTCGGCTGGACGATCTATGCGCCGCTGTCGACCTACGGCAATCAGGGGAACCTGGCGATCGACTGCCTCATCCTGGCGATCCACCTTGCCGGTGCGTCGTCGATTCTGGGGGCGATCAACTTCATCACCACCATCTTCAACATGCGCGCACCGGGCATGACGCTTCACCGCATGCCGCTCTTCGTGTGGGCAGTGCTGGTGACCGCCTTCCTGCTCGTGCTGTCACTGCCGGTGCTGGCCGGCGCCATCACCATGCTGCTGACGGACCGCAATTTCGGCACCGGCTTCTTCGACCCTGCCCTGGGTGGCGATCCCATCCTCTACCAGCACCTATTCTGGTTCTTCGGCCACCCGGAGGTCTACATCCTCATCCTGCCGGGCTTCGGCATCGTCAGCCACATCATCTCGACCTTCTCGCGCAAGCCCATCTTCGGCTACCTCGGCATGGCCTACGCCATGGTCGCCATAGGTTTCGTCGGATTCATCGTCTGGGCCCATCACATGTACACGGTGGGCATGGGGGTGGACACCAAGGCCTATTTCATCATTGCGACGATGATCATCGCCGTGCCCACGGGCATCAAGATCTTCAGCTGGCTCGCCACCATGTGGGGCGGTTCCATCGAGTTCAAGACACCGATGCTGTGGGCGCTGGGCTTCATCTTCCTGTTCACGGTGGGCGGTGTGACCGGCGTCCTGCTGGCCAACGCCGGTGTCGATACGGCCATGCACGACACCTACTTCGTGGTGGCGCACTTCCACTACGTGCTGTCGCTTGGCGCCGTCTTCGCCCTCTTCGGCGGCTTCTACTACTGGATCGGCAAAATGACCGGCTACCAGTATCCCGAATGGGCCGGCCAGTTGCACTTCTGGATCACCCTGATCGGCGTCAACATCACCTTCTTCCCGCAGCACTTCCTCGGAATGGCGGGCATGCCGCGGAGAGTTCCGGACTTTCCGGATGCCTATGCCGGATGGAATCTGGTGTCCTCCATCGGGTCCTACATCACGGCTGCCGGCATGCTGGTGTTTCTCTACGTGCTCTACTGCGTCTTCGTGGCCAACCGTGTGCGCTGTCCCGCCAACCCCTGGGGCGAAGGAGCCACGACACTGGAGTGGACGGTGTCCTCGCCGCCACCCTTCCATACGTTCGAGGATCCTCCCTACATGGGTGCCCCGGCCAGGGCGGGCCACTGACGAAGGGAGCTGGCCCTGACCACGGATATCCAGGCCGCGCACCCGGCTGACACGCTCGCCGCGTCTCCGGGCGATTATCTGGCACTCCTCAAGCCGAGGGTGATGTCGCTGGTGGTGTTCACCGGCGCCATCGGTCTCGTCGTTGCCGAGGGAAGTCTGCACCCGTTCCTTGCCGTGGTGGCGCTTCTCTGCATCGCACTGGGCGCCGGCGCCGCAGGGTGCATCAACATGTGGTACGAGCGGGATCTCGACGCCCTCATGCACAGAACGTGGCACAGGCCCATACCAACGGGCCGGATTGCCGCAACGAGTGCCCTGGAGTTCGGCACGACACTGGCCATCGCCTCGGTCATGATGATGGGCGTGGCGGTCAACTGGATGGCCGCCGGCCTGCTGACCCTCGCCATCGCCTTCTATGTCTTCGTCTACACGGTGTGGCTCAAGCGCCGGACACCCTGGAATATCGTCATCGGGGGTGCCGCCGGCGCCTTTCCTCCGGTAATCGGCGAAGCCGCCGTGACCGGAAGCGTGTCGGCCGCATCGATTGCACTCTTTGCCATCATCTTCATGTGGACTCCGCCGCACTTCTGGTCGCTCGCCCTCTATCGATCGGATGATTACCGCCGCGCCGGCATTCCGATGCTGCCGGTGACCGCGGGCGCCGGGGCGACGCGCTGGCAGATCCTCGCCTACAGCGTGTCCATGATCCCGGTGTCGATGACTCCCTGGTTCATTGGCAGCGCCGGCGCCCTCTATGGTGCGGGAGCGGCCTTGCTCTCGGTCATTTTCACGTGCGGCGCCATTGCCATCCTTGTCCGCCGCAACGAGGCATCGGCGCGCTGGATGTTCAGGTACTCCATTCTCTATCTTGCGCTCATCTTCGCTCTCCTTGGCATCGATCACGGGGTCCACTGGTCATGACCGATGCCGATCGCGCCAAGACACAGCGCCGCCGCCGGAGCATCGTGATCGCTCTCGTGCTCGCCGCGTTCATCCTCGTCATCTACGGCGTCTCGATCATCAGGATGGGCGGCTGAGAGATGAGCAAGCGGACCACCGTCGCAGGAATCGTCGCCGGTATCGCCCTGATGACGGCGCTGACCGTGGCAGCGGTGCCTCTCTACCGCCTGTTCTGTCAGGTGACCGGATTCGGCGGGACACCCGCAACGGCGAATGCCGCCCCCGGATTCAGCGGGGATCCGACACTCGTCACGGTACGGTTCAATGCCGATACGGCGCGCGGCCTCTTCTGGGAGTTTCGTCCGCTGCTGAAGGAGGTCCGGACACCGACGGGAGAACAGGTCACGATCTTCTACGAGGCGTTCAACCCCACGGCGAGGGAGATTACCGGGGTTTCAACCTTCAATGTCACGCCTTTGAAGGTCGGCGCGTACTTTGCCAAGATCGATTGCTTCTGCTTCGTCGAGCAGACACTCAAACCCGGTGAGCGAGTGGCCATGCCGGTCACGTTCTTCGTCGATCCGGACATGCTGAAGGACCCGCTGACCGCGGAGGTTCGCAGCATCACTCTGTCCTATACGTTCTTTGCCAGCGACCGGATGGCCGGGGCTCCGGGCCAGCTGGCCATGCACATCATGAAAGACGGCCGCACTGCGACCGCACCGTTACAAGGAGAGATCTGATGGCCGATCATTCATCCACGCATCCCTACCATCTGGTCAATCCCAGTCCGTGGCCCGCGCTCGGCGCCTTTTCCGCGTTCGTGCTGGCCGCCGGAACGATCGGCATGTTCGACGACCCGGGGCGGTGGTGGATGATCTTTCCGGGACTGGCACTTGCCCTCTCAACCATGTTCTTCTGGTGGCGCGACGTGGTGAGCGAGGCCCAGGTCGAGAAGGCCCACACGCCGGTGGTGCAGATCGGGCTGCGCTACGGAATGGCGCTTTTCATCGCCTCGGAGGTGATGTTCTTCCTTGCCTGGTTCTGGGCCTACTTCAACGCCGCTCTCTTTCCGACCATCCAGATGGGCGGCATATGGCCGCCGGAGAATGTCCTCACGTTCGATCCCTGGGATCTTCCCTTCATCAACACGCTGGTGCTGCTGACCTCGGGCACCACCGTCACGTGGGCTCACCATGCCCTGAGGGAAGGCAAGCGAGATCAGTTGATCGCCGGACTGTGGGTCACGGTGGTGCTCGGCATCACCTTCACGGCCTTCCAGATCGTCGAGTATGTCGAGGCTCCGTTCTCCTTCACCGGCGGGATCTACGGTTCCACCTTCTTCATGGCCACGGGATTCCACGGGTTCCACGTCATCGTCGGCACCATCTTCCTCAGTGTCTGCCTGGTCAGGGCCTGCAAGGGCCACTTCACCCCGCAGCAGCACTTCGGGTTCGAGGCGGCCGCGTGGTACTGGCACTTCGTCGATGTCGTCTGGCTCTTCCTGTTCTGCGCCATCTACTGGTGGGGTGCGGGCGAAATCGCCCCGCACTGAGGACGGCGCCGGGGACCTCGGGTCCCCGGGCGAGTCCTGATGTCCTGAACCGGACGGCGCCGGTCAGGCCATGTGGGCGCCACCGTTGATGGAGAGAGTCGAGCCGGTGATGAAACCGGCATTGTCATCAGCGAGAAAGAGGACGCATCGGGCCACTTCGTCCGGCTGAGCCACCCGGCCCACGGGGATACCGGAGATGATGCGCTGCATCATCGCTTCGCTGACATGGGCAATGAGATCGGTGTCGACATAGCCCGGCGCGACGGCATTGACGGTAATCCCCTTGGAAGCATTCTCGAGGGCCAGCGCCTTGGTCAGGCCAAGCATGCCCGCCTTGGCGGCCGAATAGTTCGACAGTCCCAGCATGCCGGCCTGTCCATTGACGGAACTGATGTTGATGATCCGTCCGAATCCGCGGCTGCGCATGCCGCCGATGACCGCCCGGCACATGTTGAAACATGAACTCAGGTTGACGTCCACGACCCTCGACCAGTCCTCGTCCGTCATCTTGTGAAGGAATCCGTCGCGCGACGTGCCGGCATTGTTGACCAGGATATCGATGCCGCCGATCTGTTCCTCGACGAGTGCCACGCCCTGCTGGCAACCATTGTGGTCCGAGACATCCCAGCGGAATGACGGAATGTTCGTCCGTGACGTGAACTCCCGGGCAGCCTCGGCGTTGCCGGAATAGCTCACGGCGACCGAGTGGCCGGCGTCGGCGAGGGCTTCGGCGATGGCGCCGCCGATACCGCGGGTGCCGCCAGTGACAAGAGCGTTCCTGGTCATGATGGCATCACCTCCTGATCCCTCGCGCTTCAGCGCTCGACACACATGGCGATTCCCATGCCGCCGCCTATGCACAGGGTCGCGAGTCCCTTCCTGGCATCGCGCCGTTGCATTTCGTGCAGCAGGGTGGTGAGCACGCGCCCTCCCGATGCCCCGATGGGATGGCCGATGGCGATGGCGCCGCCGTTGACGTTGACCTTCTCCGGATCGAGGCCGAGGTCCTTGTTGACGGCACAGGCCTGGGCCGCAAAGGCCTCGTTGGCCTCCACGAGATCGAGATCGGCGGTCTCCCATCCGGCCTTGTCAAGCGCCTTGCGGCTGGCCGGTATGGGGCCACTGCCCATGATGGCGGGATCGACACCGGCGTGGGCCCAGGAACGGATGGTTGCCAGGGGACGCAGCCCGCGCCGTTCAGCCTCTGTGGCGCTCATCAGGACAACGGCGGCAGCACCATCGTTGATGCCGCTCGCATTGCCGGCCGTCACCGTGCCCTCTTTCTCGAAGGCGGGGCGCAGCTTGGCGAGGTGGCTGATCTCGACCCCGTGACGGATGTACTCGTCCTCGGCAACGACGGTGTCCCCCTTGCGCGTGGTGATGGTGACCGGGACGATTTCATCGGCGAACCTGCCTGCCTTCTGGGCTGCCTCGGCGCGATTCTGGCTGGTGACAGCGAACTCGTCCTGGTCTTCCCGGGTGATCTGCCAGCGCCGGGCGACGTTTTCCGCGGTGACACCCATGTGGTAGCCGTTGAAGGCGTCCCACAGACCGTCCTTGATCATGGTGTCGATCATCCCGGCATCGCCCATCTTGGTGCCGTTGCGCAAATGGATGCAGTGGGGAGCCCGGCTCATGCTTTCCTGGCCGCCGGCAACAACGACGCATGCATCGCCCCCGGCAACCTGCTGGGCACCGACGGCCACCGCACGCAGGCCCGAGCCACACAGCTGGTTGAGACTCCATGCGGGGCTCTCGACCGGGATACCGGCGCCGATCGATGCCTGTCTGGCCGGGTTCTGACCCTCGCCGGCCTGCAGGATCTGGCCCATGATGACCTCGTCGACGTCGCCCGGTACCACGCCGGAACGTTCCAGAGCGCCCGCGATGGCGACCTGGCCGAGATCGTGGGCATCCTGGCTGGCGAGGGCGCCGTTGAAGGAGCCGACGGGTGTTCTCGCTGCGGCAACAATCACGACATCGGTCATGATGGGGACTCCCCTGATGGCTGACACTCTCTTGTGCCACAGGTCCTGCAATCGAGTCGAGACGCGACACGGACGGAGCCGGGCGGCGGTCCTTCACATGGCACGTAAAGCCGATGCTTCACAGGATCTCTTCGGTCGTGGCGGGATCACCCCGGCGGAGGGTGATGGCGTCCCCTTGCCGTTCAGCCTTCGGGACCGAATGTCGCGTTCTCCGACCACCACAACGGGACATCGATGGTATCTGACGTGAGCGGTCCCTTTCCTTCAGCAACCTGGCGTGCGGTGTCGTATCCGGACTGGGCATAGCGGACGATTCCGATACCGCTGTCGGTGGTTATGGCCGCCTCGATGCGCATGGCGCTCTCTTCCGCGCCGTCGGCAATAATGGTGACACCGGTGTGATGGGAGACGCCCATCGTGCCATTGGCCTGTATGGAGACGAGGTCGGCCATGGCCGCGGTGTTGAGCAAGGCGTTGAGAAACGGCCAGTCCGAAATGCTGTCGGAGCCATCCTTCATGGTCTCGGTCTCCATGGCCGGATTGGCGATGGACCCCGCATCGAGATTGTCCCTGGAGAAGGCGATCGGTCCCTCGACATCGCCACTGCCAACGAGCCTGTTGACGGCCAGGGCGAAATCCTTCCTCTGCCCGAATCCCATGAAACAGACTCGCGCGGGAAGTCCCTCGACGGGAAGATGCTTGCGCGCAAGCGGTATCCACCGCTGCGTGACGGGGCACTCGGGGAACATCTCCAGCGCCAGGTCGTCGAGTCGGTCACGATCCGCTATCGATCCCGATATGCAGGTCCAGCGAAAGGGGCCCCTGCCGAGTTCGAAGTACCGGGGGCGCCAGTATGCGGAGACAAATCCCGGGTAACCAAAGGCCTCTTCCTGGCCCATGCCGGCATCGAAGGCTTCCTTGCGGGCAAAGGTGCCGAACTCGAAGACTTCGCACCCGTGATCGCGGAAGCGGTTCATTGATGTCACGATGCGCTTGATCGATTCCCGGGCGTACTCCAGATAGATGGTGCGCGATTGCGCGCGAATTCCTGCGGCGCGTTCCGGCGAGAGACCGGAGGGAATGACGGCGAAGGGATCGTGAAACGGGCACATCTCCGTCACGATATCGGGAAGCCAGTTCTTCGAGATGGCCTCTTCACAGACGTCCACCATGTTGCCGCAGATGACGATCGAAAGGGGTTCCCTTGCGGCGGCCGCCCTGCGGGCAAGTTCGATTGCCGACGCAAGGTCGTCCGCCTCGACGTCGACCCAGCCGTCCCGCAGCCGTTGCTTCACGATGTCCTCCCTGACCTCGACAGTGACCGAAACACCGCCGTGCATGGTCATGGCCCTGGGCTGGGAGCGGCCCATGCCGCCCAGCCCCGCGGTGAAGAAGATGCGGCCGCGAAGATCGCCGTTCCACCGGTTGTCTGCGATCGAGGCAAGGGTCTCGAAGGTCCCTTCCACCACACCCTGGCTTCCGATGTATTCCCAGGGACCGGCGGTGTAGGACGAGAAGGTCGTCAGGTTGCGGTCCATGAGGTCATAGAACTTCGTCCAGTCCGCCTGGATGACATTGGAAAGCGCCATGACGACGCGCGGCGCCAGCCTGTGTGTCCGGAAAATCGCCACCGGCATGCCCGCCTGGATGGCGAGAGTCTCGTCATCCTCGAGGTTCTTCAGGGCCTCGACGATCGCATGATAGCTCTCCCAGTTCCGCGCCGCCTTTGCGATTCCGCCATAGACGATGAGGCGTGACAGGTCTTCCGCGTTCTCGAGGTTGTTTTCCAGCATGCGCAGCAGCGATTCCTGCTTCCATCCCTTGCAACGCAACCGGTTCCCGCGCTCCGCCCTGACATGCTTGAAGACATCAGCCCGCATGACCGCCCTCCACTTTGGTTGTGCGAGTGTGCCATCGATGCGCCACGCGTGCGATTTCCGGAATGTCTTCCGGTTCGTTGCGGCCCCGAGCGGCGCCATCAACACGCTGGACGTCTGGCACAAGTTCCTGCCCACGAGAGCGTTGGCCGAAATGACCTCGAGCACCGAATAACTGCCGCTATCGGGCCCCTCTCACATCAAGACGGAATCACAAGAATCTTCTTGGCAAAAAAATCATTGCCAAAATATATTTTGCCAATGTATAAGGCAGCGTCTTACTGCAAGGAGGGATGTGCATGCGCAACATCGTTGGTCAGGCCGTCGTCGGCGACGACCTCTACGGCCGCGAACACGAACTGGTCCGACTCCGGGAGATGCTGGGACAGGGCGAGCATGTCCTCATGCTTGCGCCAAGGCGGGTTGGCAAGACCAGTCTAATGCTCGAACTCCGGCGGGCGCCTCCCGAAGACTGTGATGTGATCTATGTCGATGTCGAAGGCGGCGACGGTCCGGCTGACTGCGTCGCGGCGATTCTTGCAGAGTTGGCCGCCGATCCTCGATACCAGAGCCGCTTCGAGGCGATCCCGTTCTCGAGCGCGATCAAGGATGTTCTCGGGCGCTTTCAGTCTGCCAGCATTCAGGTCGACGCGCTGCGCATCGAGTTTCGCGGCGCGATGGGCCGGGAGTGGGAGTCGGCGATGGCCGGGCTCCTGTCGCGATTCGCGAGCCCACGCGACGGGCAAGGAAACCTCTTGATCATACTCGACGAATTACCCCTCCTTGTTTCCCGGATGCTGCGAACAGACGAGGGACGAAACGAAGCTGATCGCTTCCTGTCGAGGCTCAGGCATTGGCGCCAGTCGCCGGAGCTTCGGGGCAGACTCCGAACGCTCGTCGGTGGCTCGATCGGTCTCGAAGGCGTCTTGCGGCGCGCCGGCATGTCGGGGTCGATCAACGATCTGGCGCCTTTCCGCTTGGAATCCTGGGACCAGCGCACGGCCGAAGCATTCCTAGTTGAACTGGGCCGGCACTACGAGTTTCGCCTCCCCGAAGTTGCCACTGCTCAGATGCTGAATCTCCTGAGGGATCCCGTTCCCTATCACGTCCAACTCTTCTTTTCGGCGTTGCGCGACTCCTGCCGGGGAATAGTGGCCTCCCTGTCGCGCGAGGCCATAGACCAGTGTTTCGCGGAACGGCTCTCGGGCGCCAGCGGGACCGCCCATCTTGACCACTATGCGACGCGGTTGGAAACCGCACTTGAAAGCGGCGGATATGAAACGGCGTGTGCAATCCTGGACCTCGCATGCCGGCGCAGGAACGGAACCAGTCCGGTGGAACTTGAAAACTTGCAGCAGCGGGATTCCTGGACCTTCGCGTCCGTTCTCCACGATCTCGAAGCGGACGGCTACCTCCTGCGCCAGGGCGGGCGGCTGTGTTTCCGTTCGAATCTCGTGCGCGAATGGTGGCGGAAGCATCGCATGTCGGGAAGCGCAGCATGACCCGCCGGCGTCTCTACAACCCGGCGCAACTGACCCCGGAAGAATTGAAGGAGTCCTTTATCGCAAGACAGGACGTCCTCCAACGCATGCTCGAGTTGCTGAGCGGACAGGAAGGCGACCGGCCATGCCAGCACATGATGCTCATCGGCCCGAGGGGTATGGGGAAGACCACGCTCGGGCTTCGCTTCCTCTACGCCGTCACCGAGAATCCCAATCTCGCTAGGGACTGGCAGCCGGTTCCGTTCCACGAGGAAAGCTACGGCATAGGCGACCTGGCGGACTTCTGGCTGACGGCCCTGCGCCATTTGGCGCGCGCCACGAGAGAATCCCAATGGTCCGACCGGGCGGATGCGCTCCTGAAGGACGAAAACAACCCGAGACGGCTTGCAGCCTATGCGCGGGCCGCGCTGTCGGACTACCACCGGGAGAGTGGCAAGCGGCCGATCCTGTTCGTCGAGAACCTTGATGCCGTGTTCGAGCAATTCCGCGACGAACGCGAGATCCACGACCTGCGCGCCAGCCTGATCGAACGTCCGGACCTCCTGCTGATCGGCTCGGCGAACGCCGTCTTCAATGGCATCCGTGGCCATGACGAACCGTTCTACGAGTTCTTCCGTCAGTTCATTCTTGAGGGCCTTACGACGGGCGAAACCCGTCGGATGGTCGCCGCCTTCCCGGAAGGTGCGGATGACGAGTCGGACATGCAGGCTTTGTTTGCGCGCGAGCGCGGGCGGTTGGAGACCATCCGTCGGTTGACCGGAGGCAATCCACGTCTGATGGTCTTGGCTTGTCAGATGTTAGTCGAGTCGCCGCTGGGCGAAGCCTTCGAGGTCCTGGAACGGCTCATCGACGAGCAGACCCCCTACTTCAAGGCCCGGATCGAGGAACTGCCGGCTCAGGCTCGAAGGGTTTTCCAAGGCCTCGCCGAAGGATGGACGCCAATGCTGGCGAGGGAGGTCGCCAGTGCTGCCAAGCTGGATTCATCGCATGCAAGCGCGCAGCTCAAGCTACTTGCGACAAGGGGTTACGTCAGGGATGTCCGATTGCCACGGGAAAGAAAAATCCGTTATGAAGTCGTGGACCGCTTTTACAACATCTACGTCCTGCTTCGATTCTGTCACGGTGGACGCGATCGCCTCGGGCGGCTGGTCGCCTTCCTTCAAGACCTCTTCGGCCGTGAAGCGATGCGCACGATGTATCCCACGGTGCTGGCGGCGCTGGAAACCCGGGAAGCAACTGCCGAAGAGGTAGCCGACTGGTTAAGTGTCTTGGCACGCCATGTGGCTTCGGACGACAACTTCGAGCAGCGCGAAACATGGAAACTGAAGGCCATCGATGTCGCCACGAGACTGATTGGGCCGGAAGCACCGGTCATCGGCGAAATCAATAGGGTCGGCTGGGCGGAACAGGGTTTTGCGCTGCTTGGGGAAATGAAGTTTGCCGAAGCAGCCAAAGCGTACAATAGAGCGATTGAGGAAGGCCGAAACGACTGTATCGCACATGCCGGACTAGGGTTTGCATTTTTTGGATTGGAAGAATTCGAACATTCTGCCACCGCGCTCGAACATGCTGTGGATCTTGTCTCGGAAGATGATGCACTGGAACTACGTCACTTAGCGGCAATTAGTCTTTTGTTCCAGGTGATGGCGCTCGTCAAACTCGATCGGTCCGATGAGGCAGCAACGAACTGTGAGCGACTAATCCGGTATGTTCGCAGAGACGACCCGGTCGATCTGCGTGATACAGCTGTCAAGGCTCTATGGCGCCAAGGATTCGCTCTCTCGGAGTCCGGCAGCCATGATGAAGCGATCGCCTTTTGGGTGCGAATTGAAGACTACGCCAGACCGGACGATCCTACAGATTTGCGGAGTATCGCGGTTTTGGCACATGCGTCCTGTGGACGTGATTTACATAAGTTGAACCGTCATGATGAAGCGATTGCCTCGTGGCGGAAGGCCGCAGATCACGCCCTCTCGGATGATCCGATAGATGTACGTCTTGTTGCGGCAACGTCATTTTGTTGCATGGGCGCGGTCTCATCGCTTCTGAACAAGTACGATGAAGCTGTTTCATCTTTCAAAGCGGTTACCGATTACATCCGCCCGGACGACCCGTTGGAACAGCGCGAGACAGTATCAAATTGGCTTGCGGAAATCGCAGGCGCGTTGTCTCTCGCCGGAGTTTTCACGGAAGCGGAGAAGATTTGCAAACTTGCCTTGGGTGTGACGCCAGAATGCGGCGAGGCGTGGCATGTGCGTGCCGTGTCCATCTTCCGCGCGAGGGATGTGGCGAGACTGACGGAAGCGGAAGACTATGCTCGCCGCGCGGCGATCCTTCTCCCCACGAGCTGTCCTGCATTGCACACGCTCTCAGATATCCTAGTCTCTCGGGGTGAGTGGAGGGAAGCACTGCAATGGCTGGAGAAGTCGTTGCAACTGGCCGAAGGAGATGACGGGGAACGACCTGGCCTGATCGCCTCCTTGATCTCGGCTGTCGTCGCCAATCATGGTCGAGTCGTGAGAACATTAATGGAACGGACTGGCGCGAACAGGACGATGGAGCCGCTCTGGCATGCGGTCCGGGCCGATCTGGGCGAGGAGCTTGGGCCACTGCCGACCGAGATCGCGGACGCCGTGAACGAGCTTCTGGAGGAATTCGCGAGAAGACGAGATGAGTAACACAGTTCGCTTGGAAGGGGGATTCCGATTTTCGAGTCTCACTAGCAGATTGGTGATAACGAAGTCCCCAGTCCTGGTCGTGGTTTTGGGGGCTTTCGATGGGACATAGGGGAGCGTCAGAGCCTCTGGCGAATTTGGGCGATGAGTAGTATCTGCCGCTCTCGGTCGTGCCCTGCGAGGCCTCTAAGGGGCAGGCGTTGTTCGAGCAGCGGCGTAGCCGGAACTGTCTTCAGCGTTAGGAGGGTTCAGTCGAGGGTGGTGAGCCAGGAGAGCACCGGCTGCCACAACGTGGTGAGGGAGCGGCGGCCGGCAACCATACCAACGTGGCCGGCGTTGGGTTCGATCCTGGTGGCGTGCGGGATGAGGTCCGCCAGGGATCGCGCGGAGTCCGGGGGCACAATGCGGTCGCGTGCCGGAAGGGCGACGAGAACGGGAGTATCGAGCGCAGCAGGATCGATGGTCCGATTGAGCGAGATCCAGTTCCCCTTCGCCGGCAGGTTGTCCCGGTACCAGCCGTGCAGGCACTCGGCGGCAACGCCGGCGGCGAGCGGGACGCCGTCATTGAGCCAGTCCTCCAGGGCCACGAAGGTGCGGGCCCGGTCGCTGTCGGGATCGAGGCGGGCGAAGGCGCGGAACCTGGCTTCCACGTGGCCGGGCTGGATGGAGGCAAAGAGCGCCTGAATGACGTCCACCGGCACCGGTGGCGACGAGGGGCGGGACGCGAGTGCGGCCACTGCAGCCAGCGGGGCATTCCAGGAAATGGCGCCGGCATGGAAGTCCCAGGGCGTGGCAAGGAGGGCGAGGCCCCTGACGCGGTCCGGACGGGCGAGGGCGCCCGAGAGGGCGATGAGGCCTCCCATGCAGTAGCCCAGGACCGGCACGGCGCCGCCGGTGATGGCCGCGGCGGCCTTGAGTGCCGGAAGGAGGCGACGGGAGATGTAGGCATCGAGGTCGAAACGGATTTCCGTGTCGCCGGGTTCGCCCCAGTCGAGCAGCAGCGGTCGCGCACCGTTCCTGCGCAGCCATGAACAGAAACCTTCTTGCGGACCGAGGTCGAGGATGTAGGACCGGTTGATGAGGGAAGGGACCAGGAGCAAGGGCCGGCCGGTTCCGCCGTAGTCGACAAGTGTCGTCGATCCGCTGCGCCACAGCACGCTGCGCGTCTCGTCGGAACGTCGCCAGGGATGCTCGTGGTAGGCACGCACGCCGGCGATGAAGGATCCCAACCGGCGGCCGGCCTCGGCGCCGACGACTGCGGCAAAGGCGTCCGCGTCAGCGTCGTGAAGGGCGTGACTCAGCCGTTTCGCCTGTGGAGCGACACTGCTGCTCCAGGAGATCAAGCCGTTCCTCGCAGCGAGCGATGCGGCTGGCGAGGTCGTCAAGACGCTTGCCGAGAGCGCGAGATGCATCGGCAGTGGCCGCGGTCCCCGTCGCGTCATGCGACATCCCCGCAAGCCACGTGGTGGTCCACTCGGCCAGAGCCGGGTCGGACAACGTCGTGGCGAGATGTTCCTGCCAGAGTTCGACGAAATCCCTGGCGAGGTCCTCGAGATCCTGCCTCTCCTTCATGGTGGCGATGATGGCACCTTTCGGGCCATGCGGCCATGCCGCAGTGCAACAAAGACTGGCCGGGGACCACACTCGGGTTCATACTGACATCCTTCAGGAAGAAGGCCAGAAGACGATGGCGAAAGCCAGCAACCGGCACGCAGAGGATACGGTCGTCATCAAGAAGTACGCCAACAGGCGACTCTACAACACCGCGACCAGCAGCTACATCACCCTCGAGCAGCTCGCCCGCATCGTGAAGGACGGCACGGACTTTGTCGTTCAGGATGCCAAGAGTGGCGAGGACATTACCCGTGCGGTGCTGACACAGATCATCGTCGAGGAAGAGTCCAAGGGAGCCAACCTGCTGCCCATCAGCTTCCTCAAGCAGCTGATCGGCTTCTATGGGGACAGCATGCAGACCTTCGTGCCACGCTATCTCGAGCTCAGCATGGAGAGCCTGGCGAAGAACCAGGAACAGGTGCGCGACATGGTCTCGCGCACCTTCGATCAGATGTTTCCCGCGCCGACGGATGCCGTTGACGGCATGGTCAGGAACAACATGGCCATGATGCGCCGCACCATGGAGATGTTCTATCCCGAAGCCGACCAGCCGCCGGCCGACAGGACGCCGGACCGTAACGAGGACATCCGCACCCTCCAGGAGCGCATCGACAGTCTACAGAACCAGCTTGACCGGATCTCCCGGGAGAAATCGTGACGCAACACGGGGCCGGCGCCGCGGGCGATGGTTCAGGCGACTGTCTTCAGAGTTGATCCGATGGTCTCGAAGATCTGGTCCACGTGGCTGTGTTCCGCGATCAGCGGTGGCGAGAGTGCAATGGTGTCGCCGGTCACGCGGATCAGCACACCGTCGTCGAAACACTTGTGGAACGTCTCCATGGCGCGGGCGGTTGGCTGACCGGGTCTCGGTTCAAGTTCGATCCCTGCCATGATGCCGATGTTCCGGAGATCGATCACGTGGTGTCCGCCCTCGAGGGACCACAGGGCGTCCTGCCAGTAGCCGGCAAGGTCCCGGGCTCTTTCGAAGAGTCCCTCCTCACGATAAAGATCGAGGGTCGCGATTCCTGCTGCTGCGGCCAGCGGGTGGCCCGAGTAGGTGTAGCCGTGGAACAGCTCGATACCGGCCGATGAACCCTCCATGAAGGCGTCGTGGACCTTCCTGGAGCAGAGGACGGCACCCATGGGAACGGTGGCGTTGGTGAGACCCTTGGCCGTCGTCATCATGTCGGGAATGACATCGAAGTAATCGCTGGCAAAGCTGGCGCCCAGGCGTCCGAATCCGGTGATGACCTCGTCGAAGATAAGCAGGATGTCGTGCCTGTCGCATATCTCCCGCAGGCGCTTCAGGTAGCCCTTCGGCGGGACCAGGACACCGGTGGACCCGGCGACCGGTTCGACGATGACGGCGGCGATCGTCGATGAATCATGGAGTGCCACAAGGCGCTCGAGATCGTCGGCCAGGTGGGCGCCCCACTCGGGCTGGCCCTTCGACCAGGCCTGGTGTCCGTGATCGTGGGTATGGCGGATGTGATCGACGCCGGCGATCAGGCCACCATAGAACTGCCTGTTCTTGACGATTCCGCCGACGGACGTGCCACCGAAGTTGACCCCGTGATAGCCGCGCTCGCGGCCGATCAGGCGGATCTTCGATCCCTTGCCCCTGACGTTGTGGTAGGCCAGCGCGATCTTGAGCGCGGTGTCTGCGGATTCCGATCCCGAATTGGTGAAGAACACGTGATTAAGATCGCCAGGCGTCAGATCGGCGAGTCGCTTGGCGAGTTCGAAGGGAGCGGGATGGCCGAGCTGGAAGGTCGGCGCGAAATCCATCTTGTCTGCCTGCGCCTTGATGGCCTCGGCGATGCGGGTGCGTCCATGACCGGCATTGCAGCACCACAGGCCCGCGGTGCCGTCGAGGATCTTTCTGCCGCCGGGCGTCATGTAGTGCATGTCCCGGGCGCTCGCCAGAAGGCGTGGCGAAGACTTGTAGTCCCTGTTCGAGGTGAACGGCATCCAGAACGATTCGAGATCGTTGGGCAGATCGGGGTAGTTCAGTTCATCCATCATGCATTCCTCAAGGGCAGGGCAGCGACTATAGACCACGCTCATGCGGGCGCAAACCGCGGACGCGTTGACGTGTCCGGCCGGTGGTCCAATACTTTGTGCAGGTGCGAAGGAAGCGGTTCATGACGGAGTTTCCAGAAGTCTGGAGCACCCAGGCTGGAAAGGAACTCAAGGGCGGTTCCGCCGAGGATCTCGTCAGGCAGACGGCCGAGGGCATCGCCGTCAAGCCGCTCTACACCGAGGCGGATCTCGAGACCCTTGGCCATGCCGCCACCCTGCCAGGACTCTTTCCCTATGTGCGTGGTGTGCGCGCTACGATGTATGCCAACAGGCCATGGACCATCCGCCAGTACGCGGGATTCTCAACCGCCGAGGAATCCAACGCCTTTTACCGGCAGGCTCTGGCAGGGGGGCAGAAAGGTCTGTCGGTCGCCTTCGATCTCGCCACCCACCGCGGCTACGACAGCGACCATCCCAGGGTGGCCGGTGATGTTGGCAAGGCGGGTGTGGCCATCGACACCGTCGAGGACATGAAGATCCTGTTTGACGGCATCCCCCTCGACGGGATGTCCGTCTCGATGACCATGAACGGGGCCGTCCTGCCCGTGCTCGCCATGTTCATCGTGGCGGCGGAAGAGCAGGGCGTCGTCCCCGACCGCCTGACCGGGACCATCCAGAACGACATCCTCAAGGAGTTCATGGTCCGCAACACCTACATCTATCCGCCGGCGCCCAGCATGCGCATCGTCGCCGACATCATTGCCTGGTGTGCAACGTCGATGCCCCGTTTCAACTCGATTTCGATCAGCGGCTATCACATGCAGGAAGCGGGGGCGACGGCGGTCCAGGAGCTCGCCTACACGCTTGCCGACGGGGTCGAGTACGTGCGTGCCGCCCGTGACCGCGGTCTCGACATTGATACCTTCGCACCCCGGCTCTCGTTCTTCTTCGGCATCGGCATGAACTTCTTCATGGAGATCGCCAAGCTCCGTGCGGCGAGGCTGTTGTGGGCCCGGCTGATGGAACCCTTCAATCCGCGAAACCCGCGGTCGGCGATGCTGCGCACCCACTGCCAGACCAGCGGCGTGTCGCTGACCGAACAGGATCCCTTCAACAACATCGTGCGCACCACCGTCGAGGCCATGGCGGCCGTGCTCGGAGGCACCCAGAGCCTCCACACCAACAGCTATGACGAGGCCCTTGCCCTGCCCGGCGACGAGGCGGCCCGCATTGCCCGCAACACGCAGCTGATTCTCGCCGGCGAAACCGGCATTCCCCATGTCGTCGATCCTCTCGGTGGCAGCTACTTCGTCGAATCGCTCACCGCCTCTCTCGTCGAGGCCGCTTCCGCCCTGATCGATGAGGTCGAGGAACTCGGTGGCATGACGCGCGCCATCGAGGCGGGCCTGCCGAAGCTGCGCATCGAGGAAAGCGCGGCGCGCCGCCAGGCGCGAATCGAACGCGGCGACGACACGGTTGTTGGAGTCAACCGCTACCGGAACGAGGCGGAGCCGGAGGTCGACATTCGCGAGATCGACAACACCGCGGTGCGCGTTGCCCAGATCCGGCGCCTCGAAGAGGTGCGCCGGAGCCGTGATGAGGAGGCAGTGAAGTCGGCTCTCGATGCCCTTGGCTCCGGTGCCGGCGGCGACGGGAATCTCCTTGAACTCTCCATTGCCGCTGCGAGGGTGCGGGCCACGCTCGGCGAAATCTCCGATGCCCTGGAAGGCGTCTTTACCCGGCACAGCGCGGTGCTGCGGCCGGTTTCCGGGGTCTATGGCGCTGCCTGGCAGGGGGCGGAGGAGTTTGGCGAGGTGAGGGCGCTTGTCGACGCCTTCTCCAGCGAGGAGGGGCGGCAGCCGCGCATGCTTGTCGCCAAGCTCGGCCAGGACGGCCATGACCGGGGTGCCCGGATCATTGCCAGCGCCTTTGCGGATCTCGGGTTTGACATCGATATCAGCCCTCTCTTCCAGACCCCTTCAGAGGCGGCGCAACAGGCCGTGGAAAGCGATGTTCATGTCATCGGCGTCTCCACCCAGGCGGCAGGTCACCGGACCCTGGTGCCGCAGCTTGTCGCGGCCCTGGCGAAGCTCGCCGCAACGGACATTCAGGTCGTGGTGGGCGGCGTGGTGCCGCCACAGGACCATGCCATGCTCCGCGAAGCCGGGGTGTCGGCCATTTTCGGTCCCGGAACACACATTCCAGCAGCGGCGGCGCAGGTCCTCGAACTTATCCGTTCGCAACGCCACGCCGCCTGAACGGGATGGCCTCCCTTGATCGCCGAAGCCCTGAGATCCGGTGACCGCCGGGCCCTTGCCCGTGCCATCACCCTTGTGGAGTCGACGCGTGCCGAGGATGAAGCGGCCGCCTCGCGCCTCTTTGAGGATCTGGCACATGTGGTGCCGGCACGCCGGCGCATCGGCATTTCCGGCGCTCCCGGTGTCGGCAAGTCCACCTTCATCGAGGCCTTTGGCCTGAAGGCGCTCGATGAGGGCTGGCGGGTTGCCGTCATCACAATCGATCCTTCCTCGATGAGGAGCGGCGGCTCCATCCTCGGCGACAGGACCAGGATGGAGCGCCTGTCGCGCCATCCGCTGGCGTTCATCCGCTCGTCGCCGTCGCGCGGTACGCTCGGCGGCGTGGCGCGGCGCACACGGGACGTCATCCGGCTCGTGGAGGCGGCAGGCCATGATCTCGTGATCGTTGAAACCGTCGGCGTCGGCCAGTCGGAGGTGGCGGCGTCGGCCATGACCGACATGTTTGTCGTGCTCATGGCGCCCGGTGCCGGCGACGGGCTTCAGGGAGTCAAGCGAGGCATCATGGAACTGGCCGACCTCGTGGTCGTCAACAAGGCGGATGGCGATCTTGCCGGACTGGCGCGCCACATGGTGGCGGATTTTCGCCAGGCGCTCTCGCTCCTGCGTCCGGGACGGTCCTTCTGGACCACGCGCGTGATGCCCTGTTCAGCGCTCACAGGGGACGGTCTCGATGATGTGCGGGGCGCCATCGATGAATGGTTCGACGCCGCCAGCCCTCACCTCGGTGAGGACCGCCGCGCGCAGGCCTCAGAGGCCATCAGGAACGAAGTCGCCGATCTCCTCCTGGCGCGACTGATGTCCGGGAACAGCAACAGCGACCCGTCACGGGCACTCGCAGACGACGTTGCCTGCGGACGCCTGTCACTACGGTCCGCCGCAAGGAAGATCCTCGACAACACCTGATCAGGGTTGCGCTGTGTTTGCTCGTCCCGAACGTGGCCGATCATCAGTGTCATTCCCCTGGTCTTGGGGCGAACTCGATCCCGGTGGTGTTGCTGATACGATAGGCGTCGTCTTCGACGACGTCCGGGAGGAATTGTGATGGAAGTCAGTCACGAGGCACGCCGCATCCACGCATCGTCAATCGTGATCGACACGCACGTCGATACCGTGGTGCGCTGGATCGACCTCGAAGAGGACCTCGGCGTCGAAACCGGGAACGGCTACATGGACTTGCCGCTCATGAAGCGCGGCAACCTCACGGCGTCCTTCTTTGCCTGCTGCGTCGGCTTCCACCATGTCGCCAGGGGCACGGCGATCCGTCGCGCTCTCGACATGATCGACGGCGTGAAGGAGATCTGCCGGTACTATCCGGATGATGTCGAGGTGGCCCTTGGCGCTTCCGACGTGCGGCGCATTGCCGCAGCGGGCAAGCTCGCGGTGATCATCGCGATCGAAGGCGGGCATGCTATCGACGACGATATCAGGGTTCTGCGCCAGTACTTCGATCTGGGCGTGCGCTACATGTCGTTGACCCATTTCAACACGCACGGATGGGCCGATTCTGCGACCGATGTAGCGCGCCACGACGGGTTGAGCCCGTTGGGCCGCGACGTTGTCGCGGAGATGAACCGGATGGGCATGATGGTCGATGTCTCGCATGCGTCCGACAAGGTGTTCCAGGACGTGCTCGAGATGACGAAAGCGCCCGTCATGGCCTCGCACTCGTCGATGCGTGCCCTGGTCGATCATCCCCGCAACATGTCCGACGACATGGCCCGGGCCGTTGCGGCGAACGGCGGCATCGTCTGTGTGACGGCATGGCCCGAGTACATTTCGCGGCGTTACTGGCAGGGGCTTGAGGATGTTGCAGACCGTCGCGCGGGACGCGGCGGCGCCAACCGACGACAGAGCGCATCGGGCTCGACATCGGCAATCTCGGACCTGATGGCGATGGCGAGCAACGACGGCACCGGCGGCTACAACGTGCTGGTTGATGCGGAGATCCCGTTTCCGTCACTCGACGACCTGCTCGCTCACATCGATCACGCGATCGAGGTTGCCGGCGTCGATCATGTCGGTATCGGAACCGACCATGGCGCCGTCCGCTTCGACCTGGTGGACCTCGAAGACTGCTCCAGGCTTCCCGTCCTCACCGAGGCCCTGGTGCGTCGCGGCTATGGCGAGGAGGACATCCGCAAGATTCTCGGTGAGAACGTGTTGCGGGTCATGGAAGACGTGATCGGCTGCTGAATGTGTTGTTGCTGTCGGACGGCTTTCCGCCGCAACCGCAGGAGTTGACCCGGAGCCAATGGCGCTATAGGTACGGCCTCGCATTGGAATTCCGGAGCCGAAGAGATGTCGCGCACATGTTCCCTGACCGGCAAGTCCGTCATGTCGGGAAACAACCGCAGCCATGCCGAGAACAAGACCAAGCGCGTGTTCCGGCCGAACCTGGTGAGGGCCAGCCTGTGGTCCGAGACGCTCGGCGAGCGGGTGCGCCTGCGCATTTCCGCGAACGCCCTGCGTACCGTCGAGAAACACGGTGGCATCGATGCCTTCCTGATGCAGGAGCGCGACAGCCGGCTGGCCGGTCCGGCACTGAAGCTCAAGCGCCGCGTCGCGAAGGCTGCAGCGCGCCGGAACGCCAGCGCCTGACTTTCCCGTCATGACACGCCCGGCCGCCGCCATCGTTGCGATGTCGGCGGTCGTTGTCGTTTCGAACCTGCTGGTTCACGCTCCGATCAACGACTGGTTGACCTGGGCCGCTTTCACCTACCCCTTCTCGTTTCTTGTGACGGATCTTTCCAACCGCGCCTTCGGACCGGCGCGCGCGGCCCGGGTGGTGCTGTGGGGGTTTGCCGTCGGTGTCATCATGTCCGCCGTCCTTTCGGACTGGACACCCTTTGCCATGCCTCAGGCGTTCTCGGAGAAGGCCCTTCTGACCGCGGTGGCGTCCGGTTCCGCTTTCCTCACGGCACAGCTCCTCGACATCCTCATCTTCCGCCTGCTGCGACAGTCGGCCTGGTGGCGGGCGCCTCTCATCTCCTCGGCGGTGGCGTCCGCCGTGGACACGCTTATCTTCTTCTGGCTGCTGTTCGGTGTCTTCTTCCCCGAATGGGGTCTCGACTGGGTGAGCTACGGTGTCGGCGACTACGCCGTCAAGGCATCAATGGCCCTGGCGCTCCTGGTGCCCTACCGCGTGCTCATGGCGCGGTATGCGCCGCCGGCCGCCACCTGAGGCCGTTCCGTTCCGAGTCGTCGGGAACGGGAACGGGTGGCCGGTGTTTCCTCGTCGAAGAGCGACGCGAGTTCGCCGAGCACGGTGCCACCGAGCTGTTCGACGTCGGTGAGCGTGACGGCGCGGCGATAGTAGCGCGTCACATCGTGACCGATGCCGATGGCAATCAGCTCCACCGGAGAGAGTCCCTCGATCCTGTCGATGACCTCGCGCAGGTGGCGTTCCAGGTAGTTGCCCGAATTGACCGAAAGCGTGGAGTCGTCCACCGGGGCGCCATCGGAAATCACCATGAGGATGCGCCGCTGCTCGGGGCGGCCGATCAGCCGTTCGTGGGCCCACAGCAGCGCCTCTCCGTCAATGTTCTCCTTGAGGAGTCCCTCGCGCAGCATCAGGCCCAGACTCCGCCGGGCGCGCCGCCAGGGCATGTCCGCGGACTTGTAGACGATGTGGCGAAGGTCGTTGAGACGGCCAGGCGTGGCGGGCTTGCCGGATGCCAGCCACTTCTCGCGGCTGCGCCCGCCCTTCCAGGTACGCGTGGTGAACCCGAGGATCTCGACCTTGACGCCGCAGCGTTCCAGGGTCTGCGCCAGGATGTCCGCGCTCATGGCGGCGATGCCGATCGGCCGGCCGCGCATGGAGCCGGAATTGTCGATGAGGAGCGAGACGACCGTGTCGCGGAATTCGGTCTCGTGCTCGATCTTGAAGGAGAGCGGCATCAGGGGATCGACAACCACCCGGGACAGTCTCGCCGAGTCGAGAAGTCCTTCCTCGAGATCGAACTCCCAGGCCCTGTTCTGCTGGGACATGAGCTTGCGCTGGAGACGGTTGGCGAGGCGTGACGTGACACCGCGCAGATGGGCGATCTGCTGGTCAAGCTGGGCTCTCAGGCGTGCCAGTTCTTCGGCGTCACACAGTTCCGTGGCGTCGATGACCTCGTCGAACTCCTGGGTGAACGTGCGGTAGAGGAACCGGTTGCTGGCCACGTTCAGGGGATCGTCGGCGCGTTGCATCTCGCCGGCAGGATCGGTGTCGTCGGTACTGGCCGACATCATCTCCTCGTCCTCGGAGTCCCGGGAATCGGCCTCCATGGAGTCCTCGGACATCTCTTCTTCGGCGCTGGCCTCGGAAGGGGACTCACTCTCCCCGTCCGCCTCAGCCTGCTCGGGATCGACCTCGTCGCTGTCGTCCTGGTCCTCGGGCGCCGAGTCGGCCTCGTCATCGGGCAGGTCGAGATGGCGAATGAGCGTGCGCAAGGCCTCGGCAAAGGCAGCCTGGTCACCGATGACTTCGTGAAGTGAATCCAGTTCACCGCCGATCTTCTCATTGAGCCAGCCGCGCATGAGCCGGGTGGCCTGCGTCGCCGAAGGTGGCGGCGCCACGCCTGTCAGTCTCTCGCGGACGAGAAGACCGATCACGTCGGCCAGTGGCGCATCCTCGCGCTGCTCGATGCGGTGCAACCCTTTGGTTCGGCAACGCTCCTCGAGTACCGTCTGGATGTTGTCGGCCACGCCCTTCATGCGCATCGCGCCGATGGATTCGCAACGCGCCTCCTCGACGACATCGAAGATGGAGCGTCCGAGTTCACTCGCCGGTCGGCGACGGGCATGGGTCCGGCTGTCGTGATGGCGCAGCTTGAGCGCCAGGGCATCGGCTTCGCCGCGCGCCATCGAGACGGCATGCCGGTCGAGTTCCCGCGGCAACTGCGTCAGTCGCGCCGTCTTGCCGCTGGCACCAGACTCCCTGACACCGAAACTCACCTCGAGTTCGGGTTCACGGGCCATGGCGCGCATGGTTCCCGCTACGACCCTTCTGAAGGGCTCAGCCGGGTTGCTGTCCTGAGTCAGGGGACTTCCTCCAGGGACTCAAGAGGTCTATTCCGCTGCCGTTCCAGCGACGACGGCCTCGCTGATCTCGGATCCGAAACAGCGCTGGTAGAATTCCGCAACCTGCGCACGCTCGGTCTCGTCGCACTTGTTGAGGAAGGTCAGCCGGAAGGCGAAACCGATGTCATCGAAGATCTCCGCATTCTCCGCCCAGGTGATCACAGTCCTGGGCGACATGACAGTCGAGATGTCGCCGGCCACGAAGGCGCCGCGCGTCAGTTCCGCGACGGCCACCATCTGGCCGATGGTCTCCATGCCCCGCGTGGTGGCGTAGTGCGGCACCTTGGAGAGGACAATCTTCTCCTCTTCCTCGTGCTCGAGGTAATTCAGCGTCGAAACGATGGACCACCGGTCCATCTGTCCCTGGTTGATCTGCTGGGTGCCGTGATAGAGCCCCGTTGTGTCGCCGAGACCGACGGTGTTGGCCGTGGAGAACAGGCGGAAGGAAGGATGGGGGACGATCACCCGGTTCTGGTCGAGCAGCGTCATCTTGCCCTGGACCTCGAGCACCCGCTGGATCACGAACATCACGTCGGGACGGCCGGCGTCATACTCGTCAAACACCAGGGCGACCGGATTCTGGATTGCCCAGGGCAGGATGCCCTCGCGGAATTCGGTGACCTGCATGCCGTCACGCAGGATGATGGCGTCCTTGCCGATGAGATCGATCCGGGAGATGTGGCTGTCCAGGTTGACCCGGATGCACGGCCAGTTGAGGCGCGCCGCCACCTGTTCGATATGGGTGGACTTTCCGGTGCCGTGGTAGCCCTGGATCATCACCCTGCGGTTGTGGGCAAAGCCGGCGAGAATGGCCAGCGTGGTCTGCGGGTCGAAGACATAGGCGTCGTCGATATCCGGAACGTGTTCGCCACGGCTCGAATAGCCCGGCACTTCCATGGTGGTGTCGAGGTCGAAGACCGACGCAACCTTGATGGTCATATCGGGGGCGCCCTGCGGAAGCAGGCTGGTTTCGCTGGGGTTCTTCACGGTCTCACACGTCTTGATTGTCTGCCGGTCCGGATGCCTCGTGGAAGGGCAGATGACCACTTCATCGTCACCGGGATCCGGATGGGCCAACAATGGCATGGCCGCGGGATGGCGCGCAAGGGACCTTGGCCGACAGCATGCCTGCTGCCGGGGCCGCCTTCAGTCGGGTCCGGAACCGGTGAGGTGCTGGTAGGCCCAGATGACGTCACGCAGCCGGCCATTCGCCTTGCCGCTGCCGCCGTTGATGTCCGGATGGCATGCTTTCACGATCTTCTTGAATCGCCTGCGGATGGCCGTCGCGTCAGCATCGGGTCCGATGTCGAGAATGGAGCGTGCCTTGCGTTCCGTCACCGACATCGCTGCCTGGCGTGTCGTTGCCGAATCACACGTCCCATCTCCGGCGACGCCGAAGACGTCCCGCACGCCGTCACCGGTCCACACCCTGTGGAGGTGATGCGGCGCCGAGGCAGGCCATGTCGGCCGGTGCCAGGAGAGGTCAGCGTGCTGCCACGCTTCGATGGCTTCCTTTGACCAGCCTTCGAAAAAGTTCCATGAGCGGTTGAACTCGCGAACGTGCTCGAGGCACAGGTACTGGAAGCTGCCGGTCCTGTCAGGCGCCACGGGCGCGCGGTACTCCCCGGGGCGTTCACACCCGGCGTGGGAGCACACCCTCTCAGGGACGTCTTTCCTGGTCGACCGTCGCGACATGGCCCCAGTATAGGATGACGCTTGCACCGGCTGCCACAGGGCCGCCGACACGCATCCGGCCGCACAGGCGCGGCGAAATCTGTGCTGAAGCTTTCTGCTGGCAGCTCCGGTGCTCGGCACAATGGTTGTAGCCGTTGACCGACTGACCCCATGGCCGAAGCCAATCAAGCGACCGGCCAAAGCCAAGCACAACGCACATACCGCTACACTGGTGGTGCGCGGTCAGACAGTGGAACTCGCATCTAGGAGCCATGAGCATCAGGGCAACCCGCCGTTCCGGCTGCAGGCGGTGATTTCGAAGAGGAGCGTGCCTCCGCCAATGCAGCTCCGATCAGAAGATTGAGGCACTGAGGGCACTTGCTGCAAGACAGGTATAGGGGATGCGTGGCAACTCCGGGCTGGGACTATGTTAGGAGAAGACAGGATGCGCGAACCGCAAAGCTACTGGTTGCTTGAGCACAAGGGATTTGCTTATCAGGCTAGACTGGAAGTCCACTCCGACACTCCACTTCGGGCAGCAATCCGAAATTGACGCGCCATGAATGGTGCAATACAAGCCGTTGTTGCTAATCTAAACAGTATCCGGTGACCGACATGCCTGTTCTGGTTCCCAACCAAATGCCACAAATTACGACTGCGCCTGAAGGCGTCGGCGAACTTGTTGAGCGGTTTGAGAGCAATTTGAATTCGTACACGTCTGCAAAGTACAACGAAACACAACTTCGTCGCGAGTTCATTGACCCATTGTTTGAGTTGCTTGCGTGGGATGTCAGCAACTCAAGGGGATACGCCGAAGCATACAAGGATGTTATACATGAAGATGCAGTTAAGGTTGCTGGACGGACCAAAGCGCCAGACTACGGGTTCCGTATCGGAGGCGAGAGAAAGTTCTTCGTTGAGGCAAAAGCACCACATAGAAACCTCAAGAATGATCCCGAGCCAGCATTTCAGCTCCGGCGATATGCATGGTCAGCCAAGCTTTCGCTTTCGATTCTAACGGATTTTGAAGAATTTGCTGTTTACGATACGCGAATTCGGCCATTTAAGACTGACAAATCCACAACTGCCCGAGTACTGTACTTGCGCTTTACTGATTACCGTGATCATTGGGGCGAGATCGCCAGTACATTCTCACGTGATGCGGTGCTTACCGGCGCACTTGACGCTTACGCTGAGTCCAACAAAGCAAAGCGGGGCACCGCTGAAGTCGATGAAGCCTTCCTTCAAGAAATTGAGGGCTGGCGAGAGGCTCTAGCGAGAAATCTTGCGCTTCGTAATCCCAACATAAGCTTACGACTTCTCAATACGACTGTTCAACGGACAATCGATCGCATCGTATTCTTGCGCATCTGTGAGGATCGAGGAATCGAGCCCTATGGTCAGCTAAGGGATCTTCTGGACGGTACCGACTTGTATCAGCGACTTGCTCAGCTCTTCATCAGTGCGGATGAACGCTATAACTCCGGCTTGTTTCATTTTCGCGAAGAACCGGGACGCAGCGAGCCGCCGGATTCTCAGACACTAACTCTCAAAATTGACGACAAAATTCTTAGGAACATAGTATCACATCTGTACTATCCGGATAGTCCGTACGAGTTCTCAGTGTTTTCTGCGGACATCCTCGGGCAAGTGTATGAGCAATTCCTAGGAAGGGTAATTCGCCTGACCCGGGGTCTGCACGCCAAAGTAGAGGAGAAACCCGAGGTTAGAAAATCCGGTGGGGTATACTACACGCCCACTAAGGTTGTGGATTATTTAGTCCAGAGTACTGTTAAGGTCTTACTCGAGGAGGCGTGTACTCCTAGAAAGGCGGCGTCTCTCAGGGTTCTCGATCCAGCTTGTGGGTCAGGCTCTTTCCTAATTCGTGTTTACCAGTTGCTCCTAGATTGGCATCTTGCATGGTACCACGCGAATGACATTGAAAAATATGCAAGAGGTCGCAGCGCTAAGGTGTACCAGGGCCCTGGAGGTCAGTGGCACTTGACGACGGCGGAGCGAAAACGAATTCTTACGAATACCGTTTTCGGTGTGGACATAGACCCGCAAGCAGTGGAGGTCACAAAGTTGTCTCTCTTGCTCAAGGTTCTTGAGGGAGAATCGGCAGACAGACTTGAAAGTCAGCTGACTTTGTTTCGGGAGAGAGCGCTACCCGATTTGGGTAACAACATAAAGTGCGGCAACTCGTTGGTTGGCACAGACTTCTTTTCCAAGCATCAATTGGAGCTTTTCGACGAAGAAGAAGCCTATCGAATCAATGCATTTGATTGGGAATCCGAGTTTCCGCAGATATTCGCTTCTGGTGGATTCAGTGCAGTGATAGGAAATCCCCCGTACCTGTCGTTCTCGGGAAGGCAGGCTATTGCATTGGATGATGAACTGCGCGAATATTTTGTACGTCAATTCCCAGATTCCGGTTGGCTTACAAGCCATGGTTTTTTCATAGCCAAGGCTCATGCCTTGAGCAAGCGAATGGTAGGCTTCATTGTCCCGGATCAGGTAGGGCATCTTGAGGGGTATTCGCCGATTCGTGCCGTTGCCGCTGGGACTTCATCTCTAGTGGCCGTCCGCTACTGGGGAGAGAACGTGTTTCCCGGTGTGGTGACCCCCGCGTTGACGTTCGTTACTGATAGAGCTTATCGGGGAGCCAGTAGAGTCGAGACAAGTGACGGTCAGAGTACTGTGCACGAGATCATTGGTGGAGCGCCCTGGATCCCTCAATCACCACACGTCGAGCTGATCGATAAGCTCCGTGCTCAGGCAGAGTCCTTAGACAAATGCTATGCGGATCTGGGCGTGCACACAGGGAACTGTTCAAAGAAGCTAATTCTGTCCTTCGATGATGCGCCGGAAAATTCGGTTCCCGTACTTGAGGGAAAGCAAGTAGGGAGATACGTCTGTCGTCGTCCAGCTAAAGTGCTCCGGCTAGACTACAAGGCTTCAAAAGGAGAGTATTTTACGATTAGACCAATCGAACGATACAGAAGCGCGCCGTTCGTAATCCGTCAAACCGCGAGCCATCCAATTGTTGGGCCGAGACAACATGCAGATTACTTTCGTAATTCACTGTTGGCATTGTATCCGCCGACGGACGGTCGCGACGTACGATTTGTGGTTGCGATCCTGAACTCCCGCTTGATGCGGTACGCATACAGGGTTGCAGTAAGGGAGGCTGCTCAGAAGGCTTTCCCACAAGTCAAAGTACGCTCCCTTCGATCTCTTCCAATTCGGGCCATAGACCAAGAGTGCAAACAGGACAAGAAAAATCATGATCTGCTTGTTTCTCGAGTTGACCAATTGATTGGGCTTCACGCATTGGTGGAGACAGCAACGACGGCTCATGATCGCCAAGTGATAAGTCGCCAGATTCTCGGACTGAACCGAGAAGTGGATCGGTTGGTTGAACACATGTATGGCTTGTCCGAGGCCGAAGTCGCCCAAGTAGTGCGATATCTCGGAAAATGGGAAGAAGAAGCATGAGTTTGGAACCATGTTGGCTCACAAACCAGACGGGAACGATCATACGATTTCGTCCTTCGCAGTTGCCCAATTTGCCTGTCGAAGATGTGGATCTAACCATTGAACTATTTGATGGCCAAGTGATCCCAGGCCGTTTTCATTTACATCGAGCGAATCCATATGTAGCTGGCCCACGTGTTCGTCACTTCATTCAATCGCGTGTGCCTGCTCGGTCACGGGAGCAGGCACTGATTATGGTGACCGGACGCCATTGGCGCCTCTTTGAGGCTACAGCCTTAGGTGAGGTAGCTGCTCGATACGGCGTCAGCAAACAACGTGCGACTCTCGGGAATCTGACTGGAAGGGACTTGCATCGTATTCTCCAACGAATTGACGCACTTGGAGATCGAATTGGGAGAAGAGAAGCATATGAGCGGTTGCTTCGTCCTAGCGGCCTCAGACAGTTGATCATTACTTTGATGGGAGCGGAGTGCCAAGTAGAAAACTGCGAGGCCGCTGGATCCATCGCAGATGAGTGGGGTGATGCAGCTGCTGCACTTTCCATCGTTGAGGTTCATCACATTGAGGCCGTCGCCAAGGTGGAGGATCACAGTCCGAAGAATCTGTGCGTAGTCTGCGCGAATCATCACCGTCTCATCCATGGTTTCGGCCCTTGGACTATAGATCATGAGGACGATGACGTCGTCTTGGCTCGGGGACATCAATGGCTCCGAATTGTGCGTGACTTGTCGACCTTGTCCTGAATATTCGAAAGCCTGCTATTGAGTTATCCGAGCGAGTAATTCTTGATTCCGGCTCCGGCTGACATTGGTTTTCTGGCCTGCCTTTGGCAGGCCCGGATGACGGTGTTTTGACGTCGATCCGCAGCTTTAGGCAGGCCCTGACGATCGGTTCTGTACGCGGTGCTTCAGTACCGCCGGGGGGCTCGCTCCGGACGTCAGCGCGCCGTTTACGCTGGCGTGCGTCCATGGCGACGGGGATGCCGAGTTGCTTGGGGGATGTTCATGATTAGGTGCCGAAGGCGAAAGGTCCCTTCTCATCGCGGTGGTTCATTAGCCGTCTGTTCCGCCCTGTCGGTGTCCGAGGCCGCAGTGTCCTCGATCGCTGGAAGGACTTCGCGTTCCCGAATGGGGGGTCCAATGAACTGGATGCAGCAGGCGGTGTTCACCAGGCGATCGACGATTACGTTGGCGATGGTCGGTTCTGCAATCGGAGTAGTGCCGCTTGTCGTAGCTGACGCGGTAACCCAGTTCTGCCTTGCGGCGGTGCCTCGCCACCCATTCGTAGCGTTGTGCCGGCAGGGCCTTGAGCAGGGCCTGCTCCTTAGCGAACAGGTCGTCACGGTTCTTGCCGTACGCCTTGATCGGCCGTGCGTTGAGAGCCTCCAACAGCTCCCGGAAGGTCGCGCTCATCTCGTCGCAGGTAAAGAAGTTGCAATGCAAAGCGGCCTGCAGCGCGGTCCTGACAAAGCTGACGGCGGCCTCCATCGCACCCTTTGTCGCGGGGCCGCGCCTTGCGCGTTGGCAGGGACACTGTCCGGTAGTGCTCGCAGAACATGCGGAAGTCCCGGTTCAGGGTCAGAGGCCGTCAAGATCTCGATTCTCCGGCACCCCTGCCGGAAGGTTGTCGGGCATGACGAACCTGGGAACGCCTTTGAAGAACACGAAGGCCGCCCGGTGCGCCTGGGTGCAGTCCTGCGCCGTCTGTGACGCAGCCGTATGGGCAAGGACCTTCTTCGACCATGGCAGGACCGCCACGAAGATCTCCGCGTGGCTGCGCGGTCTCCCTGGCCCCACGAGCGGCAGGGTCTTGCCGGAGAAGTCCGTCATCAGGTACTCCCCCAGCGGATAGTCGAAGCGCATCTTCAAAGCCCTCTGCGAGACCCCCACGCAGTCCGCTAGGTGGTAGCACGCCTTGGGAGCCGGATTCTTCGGGCAAGACCAGGCTTGGGTCTCGTTCTCGTCAATCCCTTCGGGACGCGGCCAGCTGACACAGGCCGCATCGTCACGGCGAAGGATGTCGTGCACCGCCGGATTGAAATGCCTAATCACGTCATAAGAAGATCATATTGCCGGGTGTCGAGGGCATTGCGTATCGTATTCGATCCATTCTGGACTCACAGTTGAAACGGGTGATCACGATGACAGACGACATGCTCCATGTGATGAAGTGGCACAACGGCGACAAGGAGTATTCGCCGTTTTCGGACGCGGAAATGCAGCGCCGACAGGACGCCATCCGTCAGTGGATGTCATCCGAGGATGTCGATGCTGTCCTGTTCACCTCGTATCACTGCATCAACTACTACTCCGGCTGGCTCTATTGTTACTTTGGCCGGAAGTACGGCATGGTCATCGATCACGACAAGGCCGTGACCATCTCCGCGGGCATTGACGGCGGACAGCCCTGGCGGCGGAGCTATGGCGACAACATCACCTACACGGACTGGCGTCGCGACAGCTTCTACCGGGCAGTGAAGGAGCTTACCGGCGATGTCAGGCGAGTCGGCATCGAGTTCGATCACGTCAGTCTCGATTACAGGCGCCTTCTCGAGGAAGCGCTTCCGGGAGTGGAGTTCGTCGATTGTTCGCAGCCCTCCATGTGGATGCGCACCATCAAGTCCGCCGAGGAAATCGAGCTCATCAAGGAGGGTGCCAGGACCTGCGACATAGGCGGGTGGGCATGTGTCGAGGCGATCGCGGCCGGTGTTCCCGAACACGAGGTGGCCATCGCGACGACGGACGCCATGGTGCGGGAGATCGCCAGCAACCACGCTTATGTCGAGCCCATGGATACCTGGACCTGGTTCCAGTCGGGGATCAACACGGACGGCGCCCACAACCCGGTCACCAACAGGAAGATCGAGTCCGGCGACATCCTGAGCCTCAATGCTTTCCCGATGATCTTCGGTTACTACACGGCCCTGGAACGCACGCTCTTTTGCGACCATGCATCGGATGTTCACCTGGATCTCTGGGAAAAGAACGTCGCCGTGCATGAGAAGGGGCTGAAGCTGATCAGGCCGGGTGCTCGGTGCTGCGACATCGCCTCCGAACTCAACGAGATGTACAGGGACTGGGATCTTCTGAAGTACCGTTCGTTCGGATACGGCCACTCATTTGGCGTGCTGTGCCACTACTATGGTCGCGAGGCAGGCGTGGAACTTCGAGAGGACGTGGAGACCGAACTCAGGCCGGGGATGGTCGTCTCCATGGAGCCGATGATCATGTTGCCGGAGGGCCAGCCCGGAGCCGGCGGCTACCGGGAACATGACATCCTGGTGGTCACCGAGGAGGGCGCCGAGAACATCACCGGTTTCCCCTACGGGCCCGATCACAACATCATCAGGAACTGACGAACCCGGCGACACACGCACCAGTCGGGCCGTTGAGTCACGATCGGCAAACGGTTACGCAGCCGTGGCTAGTTCGGCGGGTCCGCAAACTCCTCGGCGAGGGCGCGGACGATGCCTTCCGTGCAGACGTCGAGCAGGATCTCGCCCTTTTCCCTGGTCGCGTTCTTCGGCGACGAGAGCGTCCCGCTTGCGGGGACCCACTCCGGTCTCACCGGGTAGACATCGTATGGCGGAAAGCTCGCCGGCGGGTGGTCGATCGCTTTCTCCATCCAGACGAGATGGGGGAACAACACGAGCATCAGCGACGTTTCGAGAACGCCGCCGTGCTCCAGGTCCCATCCCGTGAAGCCCTCCGGATAGAGCTTCTCGACGGTCTCGTCGTTCACGAAATCCCAGTACGACAGCACGACGATCTTCACGTCCCTGATGCCGTCCCATCTGAGTTCCCGCAGGGCGATGTCGACGCCTTCGATGATGAACCACGAATTCTCGAAGTGCCCGTTCATCAGCGCGATGTTGCGAACGCCGTGACGCACGAACTCCTTGATCACGTCTTTCAGAGCATTCACCAGCGTCGCGCCGTCGAGACTGGTCGTGCCCGGCAGGTGATTGCCACCGCCTGATTTCGGTTGGGACTTGTAGCCATAGGTGAAGGGCTGGGCGACCAGTGCCCCGATCCGCCGGGCAACCCGCTGGGCAAACTCGTTCGGAAGCAGCACGTCCACGTGCATGGGCATGTGATGGCCATGCTGCTCCAGCGCACCGATCGGCAGAATCAGGGGCGTGCGGCCGTCCCGCACTCTCCTGTCGTATTCGGGCCAGGTGAGTTCATAGGCAAGCACGGTTGCGTCGTCCATGTCGGGTCCTCTTCAATGATCCTGAAGGTCGTGCCCCATGAATGGGCTTTCCGATCTGTGACGTTAAATTTATAGTTGTGATGTACATATAAGACATGTTCCATAGTCGCGCGAGCCTTGACGGCGTTGGGGGGATGGGAGTTGTCCGACCGAACGAGACAAAACCTCCCGATGGAACTTCTGCGGACCTTCGCGACCGTCATCGACCTTGGCAGCTACACACGGGCGGCAGAAGTCCTGAGACGGACTCAGCCTGCCGTCAGCCTCCAGATTCGTCGTCTCGAAGAGATCACCCAGACCAAGCTGATCACGAACGTTGGACGCGAAACGCGTCTGACGGAGGCGGGAGAGTTCCTCATGGTGTACGCCCGCCAGATCCTCAGCCTGAATGACGAGGCGCTTTCCCGCACGGCACGGCGGGATGTCGCCGGACAGCTTCGGGTTGGATTGCCCACCGACTACGCAGTTGCCTTTTTTCAGGAGGTGCTGACACAGTTCGCAAAGCTCCACCCGGAAATCACGTTCAAGATTCAATGCGAACTGAGCCGGGACCTTCTCGACAGCCTGGAACGGGATGCGCTGGACGTCATCATTGCCATGACGAGCGAGCGCACCGAGCGGAACCTGGCGCGCGAGTGGGTTGAACGGCCGATATGGGTCACGGCCAGGAAAGGCAGTCCGCACCGGCAGTCTCCCATCCCGCTTGTCGCTCATCCTGAAGGGTGCGAGTACCGCAACCGCATGACGCAGGCCCTGAGTTCAGTGCACCGGGAGTGGCGGCTGGCCTACTGCAGTCCCGGAATAACGGGACTGCAGAATGCGGTTCTTGCAGGACTGGGCGTCAGCGCCCTGACGAAGAGAACCTACCTCGACGGAATGAAGACACTCGGCGAGAAGCACGGATTCCCTCCATTGCCCGAGATTCACGTCGGCCTCTACTGCAAGCACGTCAACCAGACCGACCCGGTGAACCGGCTCGTCAACTTCGTCGTCGGCAAGCTCGACGAAGCGGTAGAACCCGACTTCAAGCCCCGCCACTGGCGCTGACCTGTCTTGCTTTCCTGCGGCCACGCTTGCGCACGACCAGGCCCTTCGCCACGATCTTTCCGCAGCCGTGACACCAGGACAGAGACTGCGGGAATCACTCCGGGAAACCGGAACCACGGCGTCTAGGTCATCCAGGCTCTCTTCGATGTCAACGGGACTGGTTCCGTACGAAACCCGCAAACTCCGAGGACCAATCCATGGGTGCAGCGGGGTCGCGTTACTGCACATCAGGAGCATGGCGTTTTCGACTCTTATGCCATCATAAATCAAATTTATTGTTCGGAATCTTCAACGAGCAGCTATAGTTCTCCGACACTGGTCGAACGCACTCGGCTCGGCTTCGGTATGGCTTCAGGCCTGCCTGATGAAGCAGACCTTTCGTTACGGCAGTTGCGACTTCATCTGCCGTGCCCACCGAAGGCTTCGCTGACGGCGAGATCAACGTTCTCGCGTGGGAGGGTCATGCAGTCCCGAATCTCACTGTTGCTGATCGAGACAGAGACGGGATGCACGATCCCGGCGGCGGCGACGATGAAAGAGAACACCGCTTCAAGTCACGGGAGATTTGGTTCGGGTAACCTTGAGGACGCGAATTCCGGGATGTGATGGAAACCATGGTGCATCGCTCATTCGAGTATCTCAGGCCGGAGACTGTCGATCAGGCAATCGAGATGAAGGCCGCCCATGGAGCCCGCGCCCGATACTGGGCAGGCGGAACCGACATGATGCTCCTGTGGAATCGCCGCAAGGTCGCGTTCGATTACTGCATCGATCTCACCTACGTGCCGGCGCTGAAGTACATCGAGTGTTCCAACGGCACGTTGAGGATCGGCGCCATGGCGAGTCTCGACGACCTCGATCTCAAGTCGGATCTGGGCCCGCTGGCGGGCACCCTGGGTCATACGGCCCGCCTCATGTGCACGAAACAGACCCGCACGATCGCCACGGTCGGAGGCAACATGTGCCATGCATCGCCGTCGGCCGACCTGACGCCGCCGCTCGTCGCCATGGGCGCCCGTTGCAGGCTCCAGGGCCCTGACGGCGAACGCACCATGCCGCTGGAGGACTTCCATCTCGGAGTCAACGAGACGGCGCTCACGGACGCCGAGATCCTGACGGAGATCCATGTTCCGGATGCCGACGGCAAGGTGGCGGCACGCTATGACCGGGTGGCGCGGACCGTGGTCGACATCGCCCTCGTCAGTTCGGCCGTTTTCCTCAAGGCGAATGACGACAACCGGATCGAGAGAGCCGGGGTGGCGCTGGGTGCGGTGGCACCGTCGGTCATACGCGTGAACGGGGCGGAAGAAGCGTTGGTGGGGCGCGATGTGAGCGAGGTGAACGACGGCGTGACGGCAGCTGCCGGAGAGGAGGCCGCCAGCGCGGCCAGGGCCATCTCGGATATCCGCGCCAGCAAGGAATACCGCAAGGACATGGTCGCGACGCTGACGGCGAGGGCCATTCGTCAGTGCGTCAACAGTCTCGAGGGATCTGCGTGATGATCAGATTGAACGTCAACGGCCAGTCCTTCGATGTCGACTGCAAGGCCCACGAGACGCTTTCGGACGTGCTGCGCAATCAGCTCGGTCTCATCGGGGTGAAGGTCTCCTGTGCGGAAGGCGAGTGCGGATCCTGCACGATCCTGGTGGACGGCATCCCGGCAACGGCATGCCTGATGCTGGCGATGCAGGGTGAGCGCCACGAGATCACCACCATCGAAGGCATCGGCACTCACGACGAACTGCATCCCATCCAGGAGGCATTCATCGAGGAGCAGGGGTTCCAGTGCGGGTTCTGCACGCCAGGGTTCATCATGACGGCCAAGGCCTTTCTCGACGAGAACCCGGATCCCACCGAGGACGAGGCCTCGATGGCCATGAGCGGCAACATCTGCCGTTGCGGGGCCCATCCCTACATCGTCAAGTCTGTTCTGAACGCCGCCGCAAGAATGCGGGAACGACACGGGTCGAAGCGAACAACGGGTTCGCGCGGACCTGTGGCCGCCTGAAACCAACCCACTCGAACGGGAGTCGGTGACATGAACGTTCATCACAAGCCCAAGAAGTTCAAGATCGTCGGTCAGGGCATTCCGGTCATTGACGCCCGTGAGAAGGTCACCGGCTCGCTCGAGTACGGGGTCGACTTCGTTCTTCCCCGGATGGTTCACGGCAAGATCAAGCGCAGTACCGTGCCCCATGCCCGGATCAAGCGCATTGACGCCACCAGGGCCATGGCGTTGCCCGGTGTCCTCGGCGTGGTGACTCACGAGGACGCTCCCGGCCTCAACTGGATGGGAGTCTGGGACAACTACCGCGGCCAGATCCTGGACGGCGTCTCGCGATTCGTCGGGGACGAGGTGGCCGCGGTTGCCGCGACGTCGGTCGAGATTGCCGACGCTGCCCTTGATCTGATCGATGTCGAGTACGAGGCCCTGCCTGCTGTTCTCGACGTGGAAAAGGCGCTTCGCGACGACGCGCCACAGGTTCGCGAAGAGGGCAACGTGCGCGACGAGTATCGCGTTGTCTGGGGCGACCTCGAGGAAGGCGAGAAGGAAGCCGATTACGTCATCGATCAGGAGATGCGCTACAAGGCCCAGAACTACGCGGGCATCGGGCGCAACGCCTGCATCTGCGACTGGGACGGGGACCAGGTGACCATGTGGACTTCGTCGCAGACGCCGTCGGAACTGCAGACGGGCATTCATCAGGCCTTCGGAATCCCGATGAGCAACGTGCGGGTCGTGGCTCTTCCTTCGGGCTGCTCGTTCGGACTGTGGTGGAGCAACAACTTCATGATGGTAACGGCCCTTCTTGCGAAGAAGGTGCGCAAGCCGGTGAAGATCGAGTTGACGAGCCAGGAGTGCATGGCCGCCGTGAAACGCCGCCACATCGAAATCACGCGCGGGCGCATGGGGGTGATGAAGGACGGCACGCTGACCATGGCGGACTTCTCCCACCTGATGGACAACGGCGCCTACGGCTTCAAGACGGACGTCTACTTCTTCTGCTGCGACCTCTGGGGAGGGGCACGGAACGGCGACTACCGCGTACGCGGTGTCAACACGAACCTCGTGACCTCGGGCTGCATGCGTGCTGTCGGCGACATCACGATGGGCCTGGCGGTCGAGCGCCTTGCAGACAAGTGTGCTGAGACAGTCGACATGGATCCCCTCGAGTTCCGCATCAAGAACCAGATCAAGGCCGGCCAGCAGCTGCGGATGCAGGAACCGCGGCAACACATGAAGGGCAATCTGACGGACTACATAGACGGCCTGACCGAGGAACAGACAGGCAATTGGCCGAAGATGTTCCATCTTTCCAGCGGTTCGACCCACGAACTCCTGCTCCGGGGTGCGGAGAAGTTCCGCTGGCGCGAGCGCTGGAAGGGCTGGGGCGTCCCGACGCGTGTGAAGGGTTCGAAGCGCTGGGGTGTCGGAGTCGGTACCGGCGCCCACTGCTGCGGCGTCGAGTTTGGAGGCAACACCTCGTCGGTGGTGCGCGTGAACCACGACGGCAGCGTCAACGTCTTCAGTGCCGCCGGGCGCCAGGGCCAGGGCAGCGAGACGACGCTTGTCCAGGTGGCCGCCGAGGAGATGGGTGTTCCCGTGGAGAAGGTCAGCATCGTCACCGGGGACACGTATGTCGTGCCGTGGGCTTCGGGTTCATCCGCCAGCACCACCATGTTCCGGACCGGATGGGCGACCAGGGAGGCATGCCGGGATGCCAAGACCCAGCTTCTGAAGATTGCCGCCAGGGAGTTCTTCGATGGAATGGACCACGAGAAGCTCGACATCGAGGACGGCATCGTCCACGTGGCGGACGATCCGGCGGACAACCGTCGGGTGAGCATCGACGAGATGATGAACGTGCTCTGCTCGGATTCCCTGTCACAGACTTCCGTGATCACCGGCCGGCCCAACGGCGTCATGCCGCCGACCATCGCCTTTGCGCGACAGTGGGCTGCCCAGTTTGCCGAGGTCGAGGTCGACGTCGGGACCGGCGAAATCCGGATCACGGACTATCTCGCCGGCCAGGACAGCGGCACCGTCATGAATCCGAAGGTGCTGAAGAACCAGGTGATCGGCGGCGCAATCTGCGGCGCGGGCTTCGTCCTCTACGAGGGCATGGAGTTCGACCCCGCCGACGGCCGGGTCCTGAACGACAGCCTGCTCGACTACAAGCTCCTGCGCACCGGTGACTTTCCGTCCGATCCCGAGGTCTTCTTCGTCGAGTCCCAGGATCCGGTCGGGCCGTTCGGCGCGCGCGGTGCCGGTGAATCGCCGGCGGCCGCTGCCGGACCGGCGATCTGCCAGGCCGTGCACAACGCCATCGGCGTCTGGGTGGATGTCCCCATGACCCCCGAGGCCGTCATGCGGGCGATCAAGGAGAACGCGGGCTCCATGGCCCTGGCATCCTGATCGCATCGTGGCGGGCGGGCACGGTCTGCCGGGCGTGTTGCCCGCCTGCAGGCGTGTGGCCGGATCATGCTTGCGGCCACCGGTGGCGATGAGGCCGGGAGTTGACGGGCGTCGTTCCTTCAACTCCGGAAGCTGCGCAAGACCTGACCCATTTCCAATCTGAACCCGGGCACTCGGCAAGGCGATTTCCCGGTTCTTCTGGCCGCGGCACGTCGACCACACGTCGCTGTTTCGTAGGGATCGGGGACCCTGACAGCGGGCTGGCGGTTCGATCGCTTGATGGTGCGGGTGACGATCCGGAGGCAGGCGCCGTCACCGACAGCCGCACCAGGCGAGTCATGTGCGGAGGGCCTGGGACGTTGCGTTGGCTTGGGCAATGGTCAAGTGTTCGAGCTGACTGCAGGGGGTGGAGCGATGAGGGTTCGCGCGACCATCGTTGACAAGTTGACGCGAGCGCTCGAGCCGGACGAGCTCGAGGTCATCGACGAATCACACCTTCATGCCGGCCATGCCGGGGCGCGCGAGGAAGGCGAAAGCCATTTTCGCGTACGCATCGTCTCGCCGGCTTTCAACGGTCTCGGCCGCGTCGCCCGACAGAGGCTGGTCTACCGCGCGCTGGCAGAGGAGATGGCGAGCGACATTCACGCGCTGGCGATCGATGCACGCGCTCCCGGCGAAACCCGTTGAGCCAGGCGGCCGGGGACACATGACGAAAGCCCCAGACGAACGAGTGCCGTGTGCACCATCGCCTGGTTGCTTGTCACGACCGCCAGATGGGTGCGTTGTTCGAGTTCGTCGATGATCTCGACGGCGCGCATGTCGGTGCAGGAAAGGACGATGGCATCGGCATCGGCGTGGCTGGCGCGCAGGCCCAGTTCGAGAACGTCGGCCGGTGCGAGATCGCCCTGACCGTAGCTTCCGAGGTCCCGGCCGACATCGGCGGTGTTGACGACCTCGAAGCCGGCGTCACTGAGGAATGCCGCGCCTTGGAGATTGAGCGCCCTCGTGTAGGGCGAGGCAAAGGCGACGCGGCGGGCCTCGAGTTCCTCGAGGGCGGTGACCAGTGCACCCGCAGCCGTCACGACGGGAACGCCTGCCTGGGCTTCGATGGCAAGGCGGAAGTCGCGATCCATGGCAGGCCCCGAGGCGAGCGTCGCCGAGGTGCAGCCATAGAGAAGGATATCGGGCCGCGCCGCCATGATGAGGTCGAGGACGTCACTCAGTCCGGCGCGGGCAAAACGGCGCATTTCGTCGGAGTCGGGGATGCGGTCAAGGTCGTAGCCACCGGCGCGCGCCACGTGAAAGGAGACGCCAGGCGGGCGCAGCAGAGCGAGGTCGGCCTCTAGATTGGTGTTCGAAAAAGGCGTGATGACGCCTATGCGCGCCAGCCCCCGTGTAAAGGAGGCCTTCATGAACCCTTGCCCGTGTACCAGTCGGGGAACTCCCTTTCGACCACCGGTCCGTCGGCGGCCCAGGCATGACAGCCGTCAATCACCCAGGGTTTCTTCGTGTTGTCGACGGGTTTTCCGGAACGGCGACGGCCATACATCGCCTGCATGGCGACGGTCCCGAGCCGGCCCAGCATTTCGGCGATGTGTGTGCACCCCCGGGTGCCACCGAAGAGATGGCGCACCTGGCGATTCCAGCCCGGTCCGATCCTGACGCCCACGAGCCCGGCGTAGTCGGGCTCAATGGCCGGGCAGATGGCAAAGGGTGTCTTCTCCATCCTGACGGCAACGTCCCGGATTTCGAACGAGTGATCGACGGTGAGGCGCAGCCACATGCCGTGGATCGGGTCTCCGGCCTCGATCGTGCCGCGGTCCCTGTTGGGTATCGGGTAGGTCTTGGTATCGCTCAGGCTGGCTTCGAGATCCCACAACCCGTCGTCGCGTTCGTAGGCCTCACAGAAAATCTGGCGTCTGTGAATGAGCGTCCGGGTATCAGGTTCCGGTGATGGCATGCCTCGGTCCGCGTCCATTGTGCGTCGCAACATTGACGGTGCCCGACCCGTATTGCAAGAGACTCACGGGCCCGTCCCTGCCACCCACCAGGCCAGCGGGATGATGGCCGGCAACAGGCAGAGGACCGCGACGGTCGACACCACGACATAGCTTGCCACCTCGTCCGGCGAACGGTTGTAGCGCACCGACGCAAGGTAGTTGAAGACCGCTCCGGGCATCACGCAGCAGATCACCACAACCCCGCGCGCCGTTCCGTCAAGGTCGAGGACGGCGATGAGGGCCCACGCCACCCCCAACCCCGCGACGACCCGCAGGATCGCCAGCACCAGGGGTCGGGCGACGGTGGACACCCTGAAACGGGCGAGAGACGTGCCAAGCAGAATCAGCATCATCGGAATGGTCAGTCCGCCGACGAGATCGGTGGTGTTGGTGAGCCAGGTTGGCGGTGTGGTTCCGGAAAGGGTGAAGGCCAGCGCCACGGCGATGGCGTAGACATGGGGCGTCTTCGCGATCATGCCAAGCGACGCCCGTCCGGACATCAGCCAGAAGTGAACGGTGAAGAAGAGCACCGATTGTGTGGCGAACATGATGAGGCCGAGTTCGAGGCCGGCATCGCCGAAGGCAAACAGGTTGAGCGGCAGGCCGAGATTGCCAAGATTGCCGAACACCAAAGGCGGCAGGAAGACGCCCGCGGGCAGGGCCGTCAGCCTGACCAGCAGTCGGCCGGAAGCCAGGAACGCGCCGATCATCAGCAGGGCTGCGAGAACCATGATCCCGAGTTCCACAGCCGGCACCACGAGCGTCGAGAGCGTCGAAAACACGAGGCACGGGGTGCCGACGTTGAGGATGACCGGTGTCAAGCGGTCGGGCTCGACGGGCCTCCCCCAGCGAGCCCAGGCCACTCCGACAAGGATCGTTGCCAGGACCGGAACGAGGACCGGTACCAGGGCATCGACAAGGGCCAAGAGTCCGCTCCGGTCAGTCTTCTCCCGTCTCTCCTGTGGGGGGTGTCACGCGCAACTGGACAATCTGGTTGCGCTGGCGCTCAAGCACCTCGAAGCGAAAGTTGTGGAACTCGAAGACCTGTCCGGAATCCGGGATTTGCTGGGCCTCCTGAATCACCAGGCCGGCGATGGTGATGGCGCCGTCTTCCGGGAGATTCCAGTCGAACTCCCGGTTGAGGTCGCGGATGGTGGCGGCGCCGTTCAGTATCAGGGTTCCGTCCTCGCCGATCTTCGCATCGACCTCCGGGACATCGTGCTCATCCTCGATGTCGCCGACGATCTCCTCGAGGATGTCCTCGAGTGTGACGACCCCCATGATGCCGCCGTACTGGTCAACGACGACCGCGAAGTGGAGCTGACGCTCGCGGAACACGGCCAGCTGTTCGCTCAGCGACGTGGTGTCCGGCGCGAACCACGGTTCGGTGGCAACCTCCGTAATGTCGAACACGCCCTTGTCGCGGTGGCGGTAGAGTGCACGCGCGAGACTCTTGGCGTGCAGGATGCCGACGATGTTGTCGGGATCGTCGCGCCACAGGGGGATGCGTGTATGGGAGCTCGCCAACGCCGCCTCGATGATGTTCTCCAGAGGCTCGTCGGCATTGATGGTCTCCATGGAACGACGGTGGGTCATGACTTCGCCGATAACGACGTCCGAGAGATCGAGGACACCGTCGAGCATGGCATGCTGGTCCTTCACCAGCCCGCCTTCGTGCCGGTAGAGATCGAGGATGCTCCGCAGTTCCTCGTCCGAGGGAATCGTCTCGTCACGGGAATCCCGGGCTCCGGCAAGGCGGAACATGATCTGGACCACTCCCTGGAGTGCCCAGGTGAGTGGCTGGGCCAGCCACACGACGCCTCTCATGAAGGGGGCGACGGTGAGGGCGACAAACTCGGCGTTCCTGATGGCGTAGGTCTTGGGCATGATCTCCGCAAAGATCACCACCACGACGGTCATGGCGGCGATGGCATAGGCGACTCCGGCCTCGCCCACCAGTGCAGTGAAGACGTAGGTGGCCATCGATGCCACGGCGATGTTGAAGAGATTGTTCCCGATCAGAATGGCGCTGATCAGATGTTCGCGGTCCTCCATCAGTGCGGTCGCGCGCGCCGCCCTGCGATCCCCGGCAAGCCCGAGGCTGTGAATCCTGGACCGATTGGCTGCGGTCAGCGCCGTTTCGGAGCCCGAAAAGACGGCCGAAAAGACGAGAAGAACCACAATCAGGACGAAGTAGACTTCCAGGAGATCAGTCATCGTGTGCCATCCGCAAGGTACGCCTTGAGTGTGTCCGGTTCTGTCTTGCGGCGTACCTGATCCGCAAGACGGTGGGTTGTCCGCCGGTCGATGACCGGCAACGATGGATCGTCATCAACGGTAGGGAGCATCGTCTTGTCCGTTCTCAGCAACCCCGAAGACTGGTGGATGTCCCCCGCCGACTATGCCAGGCGGCTCAGCGGACTGACCGTCAACCTTCTTTCGCGTGATGTCGAGGCCGTGGTGCCGTTCCACACCCGTGTGTTGGGAGCGACGGCGGAATATGTCTGCGTGGACTTTGCGTCCTTTGCCTTTGGCGGGACCACGTGGATGGTGCATGCCGATCACACCTATGACGGTCACCCGCTGCATGCCAGCCTTGGTGCCGGTCACCTGCGGGGAGTCGGCGCCGAACTGCGTCTCCACGGGCGCGATCCGGATGCGGCCTGTCAGGCGGCCGGAGAACTTGGCGCCACCATCATCGAACCGGCGACCACCAAGCCCCACGGCACGCGAGAAGCCTTCATCCTGGATCCCGATGGCTACCTTTGGGTGCTGGACGTTCTTGCCTGAGTGAACGATCTCACGAGGCGCAAGGTCGTGCACGATCACGTCGTTTGAACCAGTGTCGATGTCAGGAACTCCTCGACCCTGTCAAGGGCGACATCGCGGGTCATGAAGGCCTCGCCGATGCCCCGCACGAGCACGAATGCAACCCTGCCCCCGGCTACTTTCTTGTCCTGAGCCATGTGACGGACGAGCTCCCCGGCATCGAGTGTTCCGATCCCGAGGCGTGCAGGGTGGACGGGCAGTCCGGTCCGGACGAGGTGTTGGCGCACGCGGGCGGCATCGCCGCCCGGGCACAATCCGAGGCCGACGGAAAGATCGAACGCCATCGTCATGCCGATGGCAACCGCCTCGCCGTGGAGCAGGCGACCGTCGTAACCGCAGGCTGTTTCCAGGGCGTGGGCGAATGTGTGCCCAAGATTGAGGAGGGCTCTCTCCGAGCCCTCCCTTTCGTCCCGGGCGACGATTGCTGCCTTGGCGGCACAGCTCTTCTCGACGGCGTGCTGCAGGTGGAAGGTGCTGCCGGAGAGCACTGACTCACCATGATCCTCCAGCCATTCGAAGAAGGACCGGTTGCCAAGAAGACCGTACTTCACCACTTCGGCATAGCCGGCGCGCCGTTCTCGTGGCGGCAGTGTTGCCAGCACTCCCGTGTCGGCGAGAACCAGGCGAGGCTGGTGGAACGTCCCGACGAGATTCTTGCCGTGACGCGTGTCGATGCCGGTCTTCCCGCCAACGGAACTGTCCACCTGGGCGAGCAGGGTGGTGGGGACCTGAACGAGAGAGACGCCGCGGCGCAGCAGACTCGCCGCCAGCCCGGCCAGATCGCCGATGACTCCACCGCCAAGCGCCACCACGCCGTCGCCCCGCTCGATTCCCGCATCGAGGAGATCGTCAAGCAGGTCCTCGAGATGACGAAATGACTTGGTCTTCTCCCCCGGTGGCAGGATCACGCTGTGGCAGCGTACACCGGCCCGCACGAGGGACTCCTCCAGGGTCGCGAGATGGAGACCGGCGACGGTTTCGTCGGTGACCACCGCAACGCTGTCCGGACCGCAGGCGGTGTCGATGCGTTGTCCCGCTTCCTCAAGAAGGCCAGGTCCGATGACGATGTCATACGCCCGCTCGCCGAGCGGAACACGGATCACTGCAGGATCTGTCATCGTGCCTGGTGCCTCTTCAGGGCCTGGATGATGTTCCCGGCCACCACATCTTCGTCTTCAATATCACTGTCGACGACCATTGTGGCGAGAGCATAGACCGGAGACCGTTCATCGATCAGCCTCTCGAGGATGACAAGGGGGTCTCCGCGGGAGAGCAGGGGCCGCGTGTGATCGGCTCCGACTCGCCGCAGGAGGGTGCCGGGACCGGCCCGCAGCCACACCGTGTGAGCTTCCTCCAGGATGTGACCACGCGTTGCCTCGTTCATGAGAGCGCCGCCGCCGGTGGCGATGACCCCCGGACCGGATCGCAGCAGACGCATGATGACGCTGTGCTCGGCGCGGCGAAACTCCTCTTCGCCGAACCGCTCGAAGATGTCTGTCACCGAAGCTCCTGCCGCCTTCTCGATCTCCTCGTCCGAATCCCAGAAGGGAAGGCCGAGCCTTGCTGCCAGGCGTCTGCCCACACTCGTCTTTCCTGCGCCCATCATCCCGACAAGGACAATCGGCCGGTCTGCCTTCACCACGCCTTCTCCGGCGGCAACAATTGCCGCATCCCTGCCATAAACGTATAGATTGTACTTCGTGATGTGTTCAACGTTCCACGACTGCGCCCAACCATGCGATTGATCAAGCGCTTCCTCATCCTTGTGGTTCTTCTCGCCGTTGCGGGCGGAGCCGGTTACCTCGCCGTGTGGGACATCAAGTCTCCGATGCGCACGATTGTCGAGGATGTTCCCGATGACAGGTTTGACAACTAGACGTCTTTTCGGCGCCGGACTGGTCGCCGCCGCCATGCTGGCCACGGTCGGTGCGCGCGGTCAGGACGCCGAGCCCCTCGTCATCATTCCCCTCGAGCCGATTGAAATCGACATCACGCCTGTCGAACCGGTTGAACCCGACGTCACCTCCTCCGGGGCGGTTGAATCGATCGAGGTGATGGAGGACATCGTTGATCCAGCGACGGAGACGATGCCGCAGCAGGCGGAGGAACCGGCGGCTGACGGCCTCGAGGTGGACGCCCTTCCGGCCCTTGTTGCCGGTCGTGTGGGAACCATCGGCGAGACGACAGGCGGATTCTCCCGAGACCTCTGGCAGAACAGTGACGGCGCCTTCATCGCCTCCCTCATGGGCATGCTTGGATCCGGAACCGAGAGAGTGCCGGATCTGGCTCGGCGCCTGCTGCTGACCACGGCCGATCCCCCGGCCGATGCGGTGGACGACTGGCTGGGGATGAGGATCGAAACCCTGATTGCCCTTGGCCTCACCGACGATGCCGCTGATCTCATGCAGCGTGCCGGGCGCCGGGCACTGCAGGGAGCGGGCAACAAGGGAAAGATCGACGTGCTCCTTCTTGCCGGCGATGGCGGGGAGGCATGCCAGGAGGTCCGCACCCAGCTTGACGAGGACGATGACCCCTATCTGGCCACCGCGCTGGTGTTCTGCCAGCGTCTCGAGGGCGCCCATGCCGCCGCGGAACTGAGTCTGTCCGTGCTCCAGGATGCCGGTGTTGACATCGATCCCCGCTATCTGGCGCTGGACAGGGCGCTTGCGACGTCCACGCCGGTGGATCTCGTCGCGCTTGGAAACGTCACGCCTCTCATGTTTGCCATGGCCCTTGCCGGCGCCGCAGAGGTCTCCATCGGATTTCTCGATCACGCGTCTTTGCCTGTCTTGCGCGCGATCGCCGATCGCCCCGGACTTCCCGACGCTCTGCGTCTGGCCGCCGCGGAGCGGGCAACAGCCCGCGGTTTCATGGCGCCAGGCGACCTTGCCTCCCTTTACCTGGAGGCCGGTCCTTCCACCGATTCGCAGACCGGTCCGGTCATCCGGGCACAGATGTTCCAGGACCTGATGGATGCGGCGCTGGTGGAGGACAGGGCGAGACTCATCGCCTCGTTCGTCCAGCTCGGAGCAAGGGCTCCGGATCCCTGGGTGTTCCGGGCCGTGGCCATGGTGGCGGCCACCGAGGTTGCCGCACTGGCTCCGGGCAACGGGCTTGGCTGGTTCTCTACCCAGGCGGTCCTCACGCTTCTGGCGGCGGGAGCGGCAGAGGACGCTGCCGGATGGTGGCCCATCATCGAACAGCGTGCGCTCCTCGATCACGCGGCGGCGGCGGAAGCGGCCGTCTTCTGGCCGCTGCTCCGGTTGTGGATGGGCGACGACCTCTTCGATGACGGCACCGCGATGCACACCTGGTGGCGGACGGTCGTTGGAGTCGCACCCGAACGCGCCCGTCGACTTGGAGAACTCTACCTTGTCCTCCTGGCGGCCCTGGATGACCGGATCGCCGAGCCGATTCTTCACGACATTCTTCTCGCCAGGTTCGGCGACAGGCAACTGGTTCCGCGTGAGAGCGCCGGCGACGCCGGGCTTGTCGTGGCACTCGGCGCGGCTTCCAGGGATGGTCGTCTCGGCGAGGCGTTGCTGCTCTCCACCGTCCTCCTGTCGTCGCAGGATCCTTCCCGCGTGGACATCCGGAGTGCCGCTGCCGTGATAGGAGCCCTGAAAGCCCTGGGACTGGAACGCGAGGCGCGGCTCCTTGCCCTCGAGGTCGCCTTCGCGAACGCCGTCTGACAGAACGGGAAGGGAGTCCCTGCATTCATGGTCCGCACGGTGCGATGGTGACGAAGGACAGTCAGGTTCCGGCGGATGCCATCGGCCTCTTCCTCGAGATGATGGTGGTCGAACGTGGCGCATCCTCCAACACGGTCGAGGCCTATCGCCGGGACCTTGCGGACCTTGCGGACTACCTGGCGCCCGGCCCCCTTCTGGAAGCCTCATCCGACGACATCCGACGCTGGCTCGGCGCATTGCGCCGCCGCGGCGCCAGCGCCGGAACCGCTGCGCGGCGCATGTCGGCTGCCCGCCAGTTCTATCGCTTCCTTGCCAGCGAGAAACTGCGCGGCGACGATCCGGCGGCAAGGCTGGAATCGCCCCGGTCCGGACCGGCCCTGCCAAGGGTGCTGTCCCAGGATCAGGTCAGCCGTTTGCTGGAGACCGCTCAGAGTGGTGACCGGCCGGAAGACCTGCGCCGGGCGGCCCTGGTGGAACTGCTCTATGCGACCGGTCTGCGTGTTTCCGAACTCGTGTCCCTGCCCGCCCGTGCGATCGAGCGGGATGCGCCCTTCATCATCGTGCGCGGCAAGGGGGGACGTGAACGTCTCGTGCCCATCGGCGAGCGGGCCCTTCGAACGGTCAGGGCCTGGCTCGCCGTGCGTCCGGGGCCGTCCCCCTGGCTGTTTCCCTCCCGCGGCGCTTCCGGTCACCTGACGCGCCAGTCCGCAGGCAGGATCCTGAAGAAACTGGCCTTGGACTCGCGCCTTGACCCGGCGGCGGTCTCTCCTCACGTGCTGCGTCATGCCTTTGCCAGCCACCTCCTGGACAACGGCGCAGACCTGCGATCCGTCCAGACCATGCTGGGGCATGCCGACATATCCACCACACAGATCTACACCCATGTCCTTGAGGAACGCCTCAAGTCTGCCCTGTCCAGGCATCACCCTCTTGCTTGACAGTCACCAGTGGCGCAAGGCATGGACTCGTGCCACTCGTTCACCCCGGAGGAGAACCGGATCATGAGTTTGGGACTTGTATCGTTGCCTGAACGGCTCACGCTGCCAGCCTCCGATCCGTTTCACGGATCATCGGAGTGCCTGACGGCAACGCTCCTTCCCCGTGCAGATGCGCCAGTCCCCGACGCCTGATGTTGCGGGCCGCGTTCAGGTCCGCATGGTCCGCATGGCCACACGCCACGCATTTGAATGTCGCTTGCGACGGACGCGAGGCGGCGTCCACCGTGCCGCACTCCCCGCACGTCTGGCTGGTCTGCGCCGCGTTCACCGCGATGAGGCGGGGAGCCTTGTAGGCGAGCATCGCCCGCAGGCCGCTCCAGCCGGTGGCGAGGATGGTGCGATTGAGGCCCGCCTTCTGACGCACGCTGGTGCCCGGTTCCTCGACGGTTCCTTTCGCACTCCGGGTCATGCCCCGGGTGTTGAGGTCTTCCACAACCACCGTTCCCCCCGCCAGCTTCCGGGAGACGTGATGCTGCCAGTTGCGCCGCTTCATGGCGATCCTGCGCAGCGTCCGGGCATGGCGGCGGCGGGTGCGCTCACGCCGCCTGCTGCCCTTGCGCTGGCACGACATCTTGCGTTGCAACCGCTTGCACCGCGCTTCAAGGCGGCGCATGTCCGGCGCATGAAGGATCTCGCCGTCGCTGGTCGCCACCTGGCCTGCGTTCATGTCGATTCCGGTCACCGTACCGTCGTCAGGCCGCTCGACAGCCGCCACCTTGTAGCAGACGGTCGCATGCCACTTGCCGTCGACCTGCCTGATGACGACCTTGACCGGCTCGCCCTCGGGATAGGGATTCCCTCCCCGACGGCGCAGCGTCATCGGCCCGATCTTCGGGACGTGGAGCTTGCCGTCACGGATGCGAATGTTGTCCGGGAGCGTCACGCTGTCATTCCCGCGCCGCTTGAACCTCGGGCGGCCACCTTGTCCCCTGAAGTATTGCTGCCATGCATCCGCCTGGTACTTGAGCACATAGCGCACAGGCGCACACGGCATCTCCTGCAGCCACGGCGTGATGCGTCGAAGCTGGATGAAGGCCTTGCCGAGCGTGAAGAACGAAACGCCAGGCAGCCGTTCCGCCCCTGCCAGTCTCGCCGCTGCGACAAGCTGCTCCTGCTGGTCGAGCATGGCGTTCCAGACGAAACGACAGGTGCCCGCAAGCGCAGCCAGCCTGCGCGCCTTCTCCCGGGATCCGGGAAGCAGTCGATAGACAATCTGTCGATATTCGGTATCGTCCGCCATGCGCGGTCGGCCCTCCATTGGCCGTTTGGTGGGGCGGGGCAGGCGACCCCAAACCACACGCGCATCATCCCGTAACATCGCCATTCAGTCAAGGACATAATCGCCATGAGCTTCACCATCATCGATGCCGCCCCGGCGCGACTCAACCGCAGCGAACTCGCCGTCCCGGGTAGCCGCACCGAACTTTTCGCCAAGGCAGCGGCCGGCGATGCCGACGTCGTCTTTCTCGATCTCGAGGATGCCGTCGCGCCGGACGACAAACCGCAGGCCAGGAAGAACGTGATCGAGGCCGTCAACGACCTCGACTGGGGCACCAAGACTCTTTCCGTGCGCATCAACGGGCTCGACACCCACTACATGTACCGTGACGTCGTCGATGTGATCGAACAGACACATGGGCGGCTGGATCTCATCATGATCCCCAAGGTCGGAACGCCGGCCGATGTCTATGCTGTCGACATGCTCGTCACCCAGGTCGAGGACGCGATGGCGCGCACGAAACGGATCGGTTTCGAACTCATCATCGAGACGGCACTCGGCATGTCCAATGTCGAGACGATCGCCGGCGCCAGCGGACGCAACGAGAGCCTTCATTTTGGCGTGGCCGACTATGCCGCCTCGACACGTGCCCGCATGACAACCATTGGAGGCCCCAATCCCCTCTACGGCGTTTTGACCGACGCAGAGGGCGACGTCCCCCGGGATTTTCACTGGGGAGACATGTGGCACTTCGCCATTTCCCGCATGGTGGTGGCGGCCCGGGCACAGGGACTGCGGCCCATCGACGGTCCCTTTGGCGACTTCCGGGATGGAGACGGCTATCGCGCCCAGGCCAACCGGGCCGCTGCCCTGGGATGCGAGGGCAAGTGGGCCATTCATCCAGGGCAGATTCCCCTCGCCAACGAGGTGAACAGTCCTTCCGAAAAGGAGGTCACCCAGGCGCAGCGCATTCTCGAGGCCATGGACAAGGCGCAAAGGGAAGGCCAGGGCGCGGTCTCCCTCGACGGCAAGCTGATCGATATCGCATCGATCAAGCAGGCCGAGGTGATGGTGCGCAAGGCCGAACAGATCAGGTCGGCCGGATAGGGACAGCGTCCCCACCGTCATGCGCCTGGCACTGGAATTCGAACGGCCGATCGTCGAACTCGAGAGCAAGATCGAAGAGCTTCGCCGGCTGTCGGTCGACGATGGCGTCAACATTGTCGAGGAGGTCAATCGTCTGGAGACGAAGCTCGACCGTCTCCTCGTCCAGACCTATGGCAAACTCAGTCCCTGGCAGAAGACCCAGGTCGCCAGGCACCCGTCCCGCCCCCACACGTCGGTCTTCATCTCGTCTCTCATCGAGGATTTCGTCCCGTTCGCCGGAGACCGTCTCTATGGCGAGGATCCCGCCATGCTGGCGGGGATCGGTACCTTCAACGGGCGTCCGGTGGTGGTCATGGGCCACGAGAAGGGCAACGACACGGACAGCCGGGTCCGGCACAACTTCGGCATGGCGCGGCCCGAGGGCTACCGCAAGGCCGCCCGGCTGATGCGCCTGGCGGACCGTTTTGGCCTGGCGGTGATCACCTTTGTCGATACGGCCGGAGCCTATCCGGGAATCGGCGCCGAAGAGAGGGGACAGGCGGAGGCCATCGCCCGTTGCATCGAGACCTGCCTCACCATCCAGGTGCCGTTGGTGTCCGTGGTGATCGGCGAGGGCGGCTCCGGGGGGGCCATCGCCATTGCCGTGGCGGATCGCGTGCTCATGCTCGAACACGCAGTCTACTCCGTGATCTCTCCGGAAGGCTGCGCCTCCATCCTGTGGCGCAGCAGCGATGAGGCCGAGACGGCTGCCAATGCCCTCAAAGTGACCGCCACCGACCTGGAAGGACTGAAGGTCATCGACCATGTGGTGAAGGAGCCGCTGGGTGGCGCCCACCGCGATCCCGACGCCGCCATACGCGCGACCGCCGAAGCCATTGCCGCTGCCCTGGAAGAACTCGATCCTCTCGACGGCGATGCTCTCGTTGCCGGGCGCCGCGACAAGTTCATGAAGATGGGCCGCCATCTCACGCCGTGACCTCGTAATCCGCCGGACCCTTCGCACCGTCCTTCCCGAAGGGACTTGCACCCGGCGATGTCGTCGGCTACCTAGGCACGTCAACCAGCGCACCCCTAGCTCAACTGGATAGAGCACCTGACTACGGATCAGGAGGTTGGGGGTTCGAGTCCTCCGGGGTGCGCCATTTTTGTCAAAATTTACAAAGAGTTGGTGTATATCCCGGTTCCATCGCTCAATCCGGGCTTCCTCTCCGTCGCCATCTCCTCTGGTACGCGTCACCTCGGGACTCAGCAAGTGCGTCGGTCACGTACCCTCGATCTCGCGCCGGGCTGCGGTTGCCAGAAAAGCCGAACGGGTCATGCGGCGCTGCCTGGCTTCGTCGTCGATGGCTTCGAGCAGGCCGCGGTCGAGGGAGATGTTGACCCGCCGCGATGAACCGCGGTCCAGGAGGAGCGGAATCAGCACCAGGTCGGCCCCCTCGCGCCAATCGGCAAGTTCCGGATCGGCTTTGATGGCATCAATCGAGCGGGGAGGCGGAATACACTCGCCGTCGTCGCGTAGACCCTCGACGTGAAACGCAAGGGCTTCGCAGCCACGGTGGACGGCGTCGTCGACCGAGTCGCCCGCGGACACGCAGCCCGGGAAGTCAGGAAAGCTGACGCCGTAGCCGGCGTCGTCCCGGTGGATGAAGGATACGTAGCGCATCGGTTCTTCCTCCTAAGTGTTCCAGCCCGCCTGCCGGTAGATCGACGCCACCGTTCCACGCGGGATGTCCCTCGTCGGGTGCGGCACGGTAACCCGTCCCGGTTTCGTAGGGTGCGTGAACTGTCGGTGGCCGCCTCTCGTGGCAACGTGTACCCAGCCGTCCTTCTGGAGCATACGGATGAGCTTACCGCTGTTGCGTTCGACGACCCTGTTCATTGTGTATCTATGTACACACTCTCGCAACCGCATCAAGACTGGATCTACCGGTCACCCCATTCTTCGATCTCTCCCGTTGTCGTCGGTCGTGACGGTGCTGCTCTCCGCCCATGGCACCGCCATGAGTGTCGTTGACTGCCGCATCCGTAGTGCACTGGCACATTTCCGGTCGGAGCCGCCAACGTTTCTCCGAGTTCCGGGGTCTGATTGCGGGTCACGAGGTTGAAGGTTCGAATCCCCATGTGGGCGCCAACTTTCGGGGTCTTTCAGGCTTCGGTCTCATGCCGGACATGATACCGACGCCGTTTGGTGTGGGTAATGTCCTCTCACGACCTTGTCAGCGGACCACCAGGGCGAGGGCGACGAGGACGAGCAGCACCGTGACGAGCCTGCGGAAGAACTGCTCCGGCACGCGTCCCGCGATTGCCTGACCCAGGAAGGTCCCGGCGACGGCGGGCGCTGCCAGCCACAGGCATTCGTCGACGACCCGGTACGGGACGCCCTCCGTGATGCCCTGCAGGGCCAGGGCTGCCGGATAGCAGACAAGGGCGACGATGAGCAGGGTGGCGCGTGTTTGCGCCTTCTTCAGTCCGGTGGCCGAGGCCCATGCGGCAACCGGAGGACCGGGCATGGCGAGTGTCGCCGTCATGGCGCCACTCATCAGACCGGTCAGCAAGCGGCCCGTGATTCTGTTCCGACGAACGACGATCCGGCGTTCGTGGATCCCTGTCGAAAGGACGGCCATGGCCAGCACCGCCGCAGCCGCCCCCCACTTGAGATCGGCCACCGTCGCCGTGGCGAAAATGAGGGTACCGACGACCAGCCCGGCGGCGGCTCCGCCAAGAAGATGCTTGAGCATGACCGGATCGGCTGCGTCGAGGGTCCTGCGGACCAGTATCAGCGATGGGATGGTGGAAAGCACGATGGTCACCTGGATGGCCGCCGTATCGCCCATGGCGATCAGCAGGACCGGTCCGGCGATAATGCCGAACCCCATGCCTGTCGCTGCCTGGAGAAGCGCCGCCAGGAACACCACGGCGATGACGGCAAGCGCAATGGCCGTCATGCGGTTCTTCGGCGTGTCACAGGGACGCGGCCCGTTCCCTCAGGACAAACTTCTGTATCTTGCCGGTGGAAGTCTTGGGGAGTTCGCCGAACACCACGTGCTTCGGGCACTTGAAGTGCGCCAGGTTATCCCGGCAGAAGGCAATAAGGTCGTCCGCCGTGGCCGTCCTGTCGGGCTTGAGCGTGACAAAGGCGCACGGCGTTTCACCCCACATGTCATCAGGGCGCGCCACCACCGCCGCCTCGGCCACGGCCGGATGGCGATAGAGAACACCCTCAACCTCGATAGTCGAGATGTTCTCTCCTCCGGAGATGATGATGTCCTTGCTGCGATCCCTGATCTCGACATAGCCGTCCGGATGGGTGACCGCCAGATCGCCGGTGTGGAACCACCCGCCGCGGAAGGATTCGACGCTCGCCCGGGGGTTCTTGAGATAGCCGGACATGGTGATGTTGCCACGCATCATGATCTCGCCCATGGTCTCGCCATCCGCCGGTACGGGTTCCATGGTCTCCGGCTCGGCGACCATCATCGCTTCCTGAACGGCATAGGTCACACCCTGGCGGGCCTTCCGGTCGGCCTGCCCGGAGGCAGGGAGATCATCCCATTCGGGATGCCACGCGCACACGGTCGCCGGTCCATAGGTTTCGGTCAGGCCGTAGACATGGGTGATGTCGATGCCGCGCGCTGCCATGCGTTCGAGGACGGCGGCCGGGGGCGCGGCGCCCGCGGTCATCATCTTCACCTGATGACGAATGCCTTGCCACAGGGCCTCGGAGCCGGCCAGCATCATGTTCATGACGACAGGCGCGCCGCAGAGATGCGTGACACCGTGCTCGCCGATGGCGCCCAGTATCGACTCGGCGGAAAGAGAGCGCAGGCAGACATGCGTTCCCGCCATGGCAGTCACTGTCCATGGGAAACACCAGCCGTTGCAGTGGAACATCGGCAGGGTCCACAGATAGACAGGGTGGTGCGGCATCGACCAGGTGATGGCGTTGCCGAGAGCGTTCAGATAGGCGCCACGGTGGTGATAGACCACACCCTTGGGGTTGCCGGTGGTGCCTGACGTGTAGTTCAGCGCAATCGGCTGCCATTCGTCGTCGGGTCCCGTCCACTGACCTCGTTCCTCTCCCTCGGCGAGCAGTTCCTCGTAGGTCAATTCACCGAGAAGCTGCCCTGCGCCATGGGCCTGGGGATCGTCGATATCGACGACGAGCAACCGGTGCCCGAGTCCGGCAAGGGCCTCGCTCACCGTTGGTGACAAGGCCCTGTCGGTGATGAGGACTCTCGCTTCACCGTGTTCGAGGATGAAGCGGATGGCGGCGGCATCGAGGCGTATGTTGAGGGAATTGAGCACGGCGCCCGTCATCGGCACGGCAAGGCTCGCTTCGACGAACTCCGGCAGATTGGGCGCCATGATGGCCACGGTGTCGCCCCTGGCCACGCCGCGCCGTTGCAACGCCGAGGCAAGCCTGCGGCAGCGCCCGGCCGTGTCGCGCCATGTCCTCTTCAGCGGGCCATGGATTACGGCAATCCGGTCCGGCCATACCGCCGCCGTCCGGTTGAGGAACGACACGGGAGACAGTGACACATGGTTGGCGTCGTTGCGTCCGAGCCCGTCGGTCCAGATGTCAGCCATTGCGCGCGCCTCTCGCCAAGCCCCGTCCGATTTATCGCCGTCACCGGGATCATTGCAAGCGGGCGACAGGCACTGCACCATCATGGCCATGCAGGTGCCACGCACGACAAGACGGCCTCGCCACATCGTCGATACGTGGTATGACGCGGCGAGTGACGATCCGTCCGTCCTGCAGATCTGGGCCTATACGTCTCGCCTTTCCTGTCGCGTGGGCGAAGTCATCGAACTCCACGTATCGACGACCGCCGACACCTTTGATCTCGATATCGCGAGGGACGGCCTCGAGACCGTTCCGGTTCATCGCGAACCGGATCTTGCCGGCCACTGGCATGCGACTCCGCACGATGCCTCAGCCACCGGATGTGGCTGGCCGGTTGCCTGGCGCATGATCATTCCCGCTACCTGGCGGCCCGGCGGCTACATCATCACCCTCACGGCGCGGCGCGGCGGCGAGATGGTCACGTGTGACCATGTCGTCCTTGTCGGGGGACCACGTCATGGAGCGGGTGCGCCGGTACTCCTGCTGGCGGCGACACCGACATGGGTTGCCTACAACGAATGGGGTGGCTCGAACGCCTACGAGGGAATCTCCGGCGACTCCGGCGACCGGTTCTCGACACATCTGAGCCTTCAGCGGCCGTGGTCGCGCGGCTTTGCGAGGCTGCCTCCCGGAGCGCCGAGGGCCCTTCCCGCGACGCCGTTGCCACAAGGGACGGTGGCGCGCTATCCCTACATGGAATGGGCATGGTCACACGGCTATTCCAAGAAGTACGCGTCGGCCGGATGGGCAAGCTATGAACGCCACATGGCGCGCTGGCTCGAGGCGGAGGGCCACGAGGTGGACGTGGCGGCGCTCCATGACATTCATGACACGCCGGACCTGCTGGACCGCCACCGCTGCGCCGTCATTGTCGGACATGATGAATACTGGAGTCGTCCCATGCGCGATGCCATCGACAGGTTTGTCGAGGCAGGTGGCAGGGTGGTCCGTTTCGCCGGGAACTTCTTCTGGCAGGTCAGGCTGGAAGACGAGGGCCGAACCCAGGTCTGCTACAAGTACGTCGCCCGTGAAGAAGACCCCGTCATGGGCACGTCACAGGAACGCCTCGCCACCACGTCATGGGAATCGCCGGAGGTGAACTGGCCTGGATCCCGCACCTTCGGGGTCAACGGTTCGAAGGGTATCTACGCCGGCCTCGGCCACTGTGCCGGCCGCGGTGCCGGTGGATTCACGGTCTATCGCCCAGCCCACTGGGCCTTTGCCGATTGCTGTCTTGGCTATGGCGACGTTCTCGGCGCCGACAGCAAGATCTTCGGTTACGAGGTCGACGGTCTCGACCACGTGATCCGCGATGGACTCCCGTGGCCGGTTCCAGGCGAGGATGTACCCGGTGACCTCGAGATCCTGGCCCTGGGTCCCGCTACCACCGTCGAGGCCGATTTCGGGCTGTGGGGAGAGGATCTCTACATTGCCGACCACGACAGGCGTTTCCTCGCCCGCATGCTTCACGGTGCGGAAACGCCCGAGGCGCTGGAGAAGGTGACGCGAGGCAGTGGCATGATCGTCACCTTCTCCAAGGGGGCCGGGGAGGTCTTCACCGCCGCCACCTGCGAGTGGGTCAATGGCCTGCGCCTTGCTGACCCCGCCGTCTGCCAGGTCACTCGCAACGTCCTCAACCGCTTTCTCGCCTGACAGGGGTGGTTCACGGTCCTGGCGTTGGGGTTGTGGGACGAGGGCGCACTTGAAACCAACCGGGTGGAGGCCCCGGAGCCGCTGACCGCAGCGTTTCATCGCCCGTCGGTCGAGCTTGATGGCAGCAGGTTGTTCGGGTTCGAGCTCCTCAACTTGCGGTTTCCGGCGTGCAAGGTCGGACGCACGAGGTCACCAATGCCCCGCGGGCAGACGCGAGTTCGCGAGGCCCCCTCCATTGATCGCCGGGACGATGCGACTGTCGCCCCGGCAGGCGCAGGAACCGGTTACAGCCGGGAGCGCTCAAGCTCGATGTCGGCGTTGCGCCAAAGCGAATCGAATTGCCGCTTCACGATGATGGCGTCCTCTACCATGCCCTGCGCCTCGAGTGCCTGTGCCAGACCGAAAGTGGACCAGCCGTTCTGCTGGTTCCATTCCAGGTCCTTGCGATAGACGGCTTCCGCCTCTTCCAGGCGCCCGGCGTCGAGTAGTGCTGCGCCCAGATAAAGGCGCATGGACTGGGACCAGTCGGGCGGCTCGGTGTAGTTGTTGGCGTCCTGCATTTCCACCGCCGCCTGAAAATGGGCGATGGCTGCATCGAGGTTGCCCCGGGCTTCGGCGATTTCGCCCTGCAGCGCGTGGACGGCCAGTTTCAGTATGTGCGAAGCAGGCGTCGGCCCGACTCCGGTATCGTCGACGCCGTCGGCCACGGCCTGTGCCTGAATGTTGGCCAGTTCGGCATCGGCCATATGAAGCTGACCGTCAGTGACGTAAGCACTGCCGAGCACATAGCTCCACATGCCGTCGAGATACGGCGTGCCGGAGTGGCTCTGTTCGCCTTCCAGGATGCGGTCCCACTTGCCGAACACCTTGTCCACCAGCCAGGAATGCGCCACCCGTTTTTCGCCGCCCCTGACCGATTCGGCAACCCGACCGACACCCTCCACGCCGCGCCGGGCGGCTTCGAAAGAGGCGGCATAGTTGCCTTGCAGCATGTTGGCGTAACGCACGAAATCCAGCGCATGCGGCGCGTGAGACTTGTGCGACAGCGAATAGGTGCCAATCATCGGAAAGTTGTTGTCACCCCAGATTTCGGCGAACTGCCGGTCGACGATCTGGGAACGCACGTTAGCGTCGATGGCCTTTTCGTATTCACCGACACGCAGATAGATGTGACCGGGCATATGCACCATGTGACCCGAAATCGGCACGGTGCCTTCCAGCTTCAGGGCCGATGGCATGGCCAGTTCCGGTTCGCCGGAGGCCTCCATCAGATGGATGTAGAGATGATTTGCGCCGGGATGGTCGTGCTCGACTGCCATGGCGGCCTCGAACGCAGCACGCGCTTCAGAGGTGCCGGCCTTCGGTGAACCGTCAGGCTCCCAGTAATCCCAGCTTCTGGTGTTCATGTATGCTTCGCCGAACATGGAAGCGATATCCGCATCGTCCGGATACTTGTGGTGCAGTTCGCGCATGGTGTTCAGATAAGCCTGGTCCCGTTCCCGGTCATCGGCGATGGTGTCCTTGTCGTAGAGCACGAAGAGCGCGTTGATCATGTCCCGTTCCCGCTCGGTACCGTTGTCGATGCGCTCGAGGGCATTGCGGATGGCCTCGAGGCCGGCACCCTTGGGATCGTCCGTCAGACCGGCATAGCGGCTGTTGGGATTTGGTCCCGCGGCATGGGCAAGGCCGAAGTATGGCATGGGATGGTCCGGGTCGTGGCGAGAAGCCTCCTGGTATGAGGCGATGGACTCCGGAAAGTAGAAACTCCAGGCCATGCGCAGACCCTGGTCGAAAAAGGCCTGGGCTTGCGCCGAATCGGTTGAAATCGGTCTGCTGTAGGTGCCGCCGCCTGGGATCAGAATCGCCAGGGCTTCGCCGTCCTGGGCGTGGACCGTCTGCCAAGCCATTGCGGCCGCGAGCCAGCAGGCGGCCGCCATCAAGAACTTCTTCACTGTTCGCACCTCACAAACTGGATTTATCGAGCCAGCACCGGTCGGCGCCAAAGACATCGCGTCCCGATCACTCTGCCGGTTCGAAGAAGCGGCCAGGCACAGCTGACTCTCCGGGACGACGATGCTGGTTCAGTTTCCGCCTTCGCGCGACAGGGCCGCAAGAGACCCGCCGGGACAGCTCACGGGTCGGGGCGTTCGAAACGACACCGGGAATGGATCTCGATCCAACCCTCGACAGTGTCACTTGCTGTTGCGCTGTAGTCGCACGTGGCCTCGAGACCCTGGTAGGCGCCGTCGGCACCGATCATGCCGTGAGTCCCGGAGTTTCCGCTCCTTTGTGACAGCACGTACAGCTTGCCGTTCGGCAGGTTCAACTCGGACACGGCAACGATGTCGCCGTCCGCGATCCAGGCAAGCCCCAGCGCCGTGCCCTTGTGGCCGACTTCGAAAGGCCTGTCCGCAGGGTCCGCAATCTCCACGTCGCAGCGCGACTGGCCGGCTGTCGTATCGCCTACCTCGACGTAAGCGGGCTGACACAGGCTGATGGCGGTGAACTCGCCGGAATCCCCAGCGGCCACCGTCGCGGACGCCGCGATGAGAACGGCGCACATCAGATTGACTCGCCTCATGCATGTCTCCCGTCTGTTGCAACAGGCACACATTATGGGCCCTCTACCGCGACCGCAACGAGCCGGGCCCGGCCCCGTGCGGCCAGATCGCCGTGACCTGCCGCACCTGCGTCGCGCAGGTCCATGTCGACGAGGCGAACCACACTTGGAGCGCACCAAGGAATGAGAACTGTTCCGACTGTCTTTCGATGATCGACGAAGCGGCCGTCACTGGTATCTGCAGCATTCTCGAACTACACACCCAGGGCGTGCCGGCTGCCTTCATGAGCCCGAAGAAGAGGTCAGGACGGGCGGGCTGCCCGGGAACCCGAAGGCCTGCTCTCCACCGGAGACCCCCAGGTCCGGATCATATTTGAGGAAATGGAGACCAGTCTTGGAAGCTGCCGCCGCGACGTCCGAAGGTGGACGTTTCCGACAAGTGCAATGGCCGTGACGGCACTTCGGCCTTCTCCGCTCCCGGTCCATCTGGGTCGGTCGAGACGCCCGCATACTGTTTCCGGTTGACATGTCTCACCGGAATATTATCTGGGCGCATTCGCCATGCGGCGGTACGTGGCATTCCAGGAGAACAGAGTATGACCAAGAAGACGATCCACCACTTTCTGATCCTTGCCGTTGCGCCGTTCCTGGCGTTCGCGGCGCCCGCCGCGGCAAGCGACGACCGGGGCACCCCCGAGGAGGCGCAGGACATGGTGGCGCGCGCCATAGCCTACTACGACGAGATGGGGGCCGAGGCGTCGCTGGCGAGGTTCAATGCCGATCCGGCGCCGGAGTTCCTGGACCGCGACCTCTACATCTTCGTCTATGGGCCTGATGGCTGGCTGGTGGCCCACGGCGTCGACCCTTCGCTTCTGGGAAGGACGTATTCGAGTTTCACGGATGTCGACGGCAAGCAGTTCGGCCTGGAGATGCAGCAAACGGCCTCGGCGGACGGAACCTGGGTGGATTACAAGTGGATGAACCCGGCCACAGGAGAGGTCGAGCAAAAGTCGAGCTGGATGGTGTTGCATGACGACCACCACTTCGGAGTGGGCATCTACAAGCCCTAGACACGCTGTCGGCTCTGTGGGCACGAGAGGTCAGCGCCATCCCACCGGCGCAGGTCCAATCTTGTGATGTGGAGATGGGGCGCTGAACAACCCACCAGCGTTGTCCTCATCGACGATGAGGGCAGGTGTGTACATATTGATCGCTTCTGGCCAGGCGTGCTCTTCGTGGCGTCTTGTCGGCATGACGCTCGTCACAGCATCCCGGCGAGCCTGATGCGCTGGACCTTGCCGGACGGGCCTCGGGGCAGGTCGGCGAGGACATGGATGCGGTCGGGAGCCCGGAAGGCGCCGAGCCTGGCGCGGCAGTGGGCGATGAGATCGTCGGTGGACGCGGTCGCGTCCTTCGAAAGGCAGACGGCGGCCTCGACGCGCTGGCCGTAGTCCGGACAGGGTCTGGCGAATGCTGCCGCCTCGATGACATCGGGATGGGCGTGAAGTGCGTCATCGACCTCCCGGGGCGCGATGTTCTCGCCTCCCTTGATGATGAGTTCCTTCAGCCTGCCGGTGACATGAACGTAGCCATCGTTGTCCATGGATCCGATATCGCCGGTCTTCAGCCAGCCATCTTTCGTGAAGGTGTTGCGGGTCGCGTCACAGTCATCGAGATAGCCCAGCATGACATTGGGACCCCTCACGGCGATTTCGCCCGCCCGGCCGGGTCCCAGCACGTGCCCGGCACCGTCGATGATGGCCACTTCGTTGCCGAAGGCCATGCCCGACGAGCCGACCTTGCGCTTTCCGGGAGGCAGGGGATTGGCGAGAATCTGTGCCGCGGTTTCGGTAAGCCCCATGGTCTCGATGAGCACGATCGCAAATCGCTGCTCGAAGGCCCTGTGAACGTCGGGAGGAAGCGCCGATGAGGCGGACCGTCCGAAGCGGAGACGGCGCAACGCCTTCCCGTTCGGTTCGCTGTCGTGATGGAGCAGGCGCGAGACGATGGTCGGGACACAGGAAAACCAGGTGGCGCCATACCTGTGGCAGTCATCCCAGAAGCGCTGCACGGAAAAGCGTCGGCAGACGATCACGGAGCCGCCGGAAACGAGCGGTCCCATCAGCGTCACGCAGAGCCCGTTGATGTGGTAGTGGGGGAGAACGCACAAACCCCGGTCATCCGGTCCGAGCTGGTGGGCGCATGCCGTGGTCCATCCACCCGCAAGCAGGCTTCGATGGCTGTGCAGCACTCCCTTGGGCCGTCCAGTCGTACCGGAGGTGTACATCAGCAGGGCCTCGTCATCGGCGGAGAACGGCTCCTGGCGGGATGATGGCGAACCGGCGAGCCCTTCGGCGTTGATGACCGTGAGACCGGTCACTCCTGCCTTGTCGAAGTCCGGCCCTGTCTCGTGGTCGACAATGGCGAAGCGCGCGCCGCTGTGACGCAGTGCATGGCGGTGGGCGTCGGCACCGGCTGCGAGGTTCAACGGCGTGGCGCGAAAGCCGCCAAGGAACAATCCGAACAGGACGAGGATGGCCGCCCGTCCGTTGTGAAGGAGCGTGACGACACTCTCGCCCCTGGTGGCGCCGGCAGCCGTCAGGGACCCGGCGACCGCCTCTGCTCCCTCGAGCAGATCGCTCCACGTGAGATCGGGTGATCCATCGGCAAAGAGGTGGCTGACCTTCTCGGGTGTCCGGTGAGCGTGCCGCTGGATCCAGTCGCCGATCGTGCCGGAGGGAGGGTCGCCCCCTGCGGTCATCGGCCGCACCCGGCCCAATAGTCCGCGAACAGGTCCTCGAGCGAGGGCTCTTCCGGAGGAATGGTCCGGACCACCCTGGTGATGTTGAGGAAGTGCTTCCAGTGCAGGTTTTCGTCGATGGAGTTGCCTCCCCAGCTGCCGCAGCCCATGGAGAGCGAGAAGGGAACGCCGTTGTCGAAGGAGCCGCCAGTGGCGATGGCATGGGCCTGGTTGACGATGATGCGGCAGGCCGGAAGCACACGTCCCAGTTCGACGGCGCGGTCGTCGCGCGAGGTATGGAGCCCCACCGAGTGACCGGCGCCCGCATGTTCCAGGATTCGCGCGACGATGGCCCTGGCGTCGGCGAAGTCCCGGGCCCGGTAGAGTGCGGTGACGAGGGAGATCTTCTCACCCGATATCCGGTGCTCGGGCCCGGCATTCGCTGTCTCGACGGCGATGAAACGCGTGTCACCCGGAACTTCGTCTGCGAGTTCGAGTATGTCGATCAGCACGCGGGCGTCCCGCGCGATCGCCCGGGGATTCAATCGACCGTCGGGCCACAGACGCTCGACGACGTGGTGCTCCCTCGTGGAATCCAGGATGGCGCATCCCTCGCTTCGGAGCGCCGCCGAAAAGGAGTCATAGAGGTCATCGACCACCACCAGGGCATTCTCCGATGAACAGGACGTCGCGTTGTCAAAGGTCTTGGAACGCGCGATCAGCCTCGCCGCCGCTTCGGCATCGGCGGTCTCGTCGACGATGACCGGCACGTTGCCCGTGCCGACGCCGATGGCCGGTGTTCCGCAAGTGTAGGCTCGTCTCACGTTGTCCTGTGAACCCGTCGCCAGGGCCAGGTCCACGGTCTCGAGGAGTCTCCCGGTTCGTGTCTTGTTGGCGGGCGCCGGGATCATCTGGACGAGATCGGGATCGACGCGGGCCTTCGAGAACTCGTCGTGGATGTAGTCCAGCAGGCGGCGGCACGCTTCGGTCCCCCTCGGCGATGGCGACAGCACGATCGCATTGCCGCACTTCAGCGCATTGATGATGTTGTTGGCCGGGGTCGCGACCGGGTTGGTCGACGGGACGACGGCGCCGATCACGCCGATCGGCCGCGCGATTTCGGTGAGTCCTCTCGCGGGATCGTCGGCAATGACGCCGCATGTCGCGGCATGCGCGATGTCGCGCATCAGACCGAGTGTCTTGCGATGATTCTTGGTGACCTTGTCGGCGACATTGCCGAGTCCGGTCGTCCTGACCGCAAGTTCCGACAGGGTCCGGTTGCGGTCCGGCTCCAGGAGCGCCCAGGCAGCCGCCTGGCAGGCCCTGTCGTAGCGCGCCTGGGTGGCGCCCGATTCGTAGTGCGCCTGGGCCGCCCGGGCCCGGGCCAGGAGATCGTCGACAAGGGCGATGTCGTCCTCACGGATCATGGTCGTTTTCCGCCCGCTTGGGTGTCCGGGAGGGACCGGGGCGGGGAATCCGACCCGGTCCGCCCCGACAATCTAGAGGTCCTTGAGGAGTTCGCGAAGATAGGCGTCGCGCTCCTCCCACATGGCGAGCACTTCCTCGCGGCTCATGACGTGGACCGGGGATCCTCCCGCCGCCATCTTGCCGAGCACGCGGGAGTTCATGAACATCCCGGGCACGATAGCGGCGAGCTTCTCGATGATGGCATCGGGGGTTCCCTTGGGGACCATGATACCGCGGAAGTTGACGGAACTGTTGTCGACGTCGAGGCCCTCTTCCATCATGGTCGGCACATCGGGGAGGAACTCCTCGTTCCTCTGGATGTCCGCTACCGCCAGGATCTTGACGTTGCCCGCCTCGCGGGCGCGGTAGGCGTCCGAGAGATTGTTGATGCCGGCCATCACGTCACCCGCGATCACCGCCTTCATGGCCGCGGCGCCGCCGCCCTTGGTGGGAACGTACTGCATGGTCACGCCGGCGGCCTTCTCGATCTGCAGTGCGGCGATATGGTGTCCGACAAAGAGACCCGCGCCCGAGAAGGTGAGCTTGCCCGGATTGGCTTCGGCCCAGGCGATGACATCCGCCATGGAATCAAAGGGGCTGTCCGTGCCGACGATGAATACCGCCGGGTCGGCGCCCCAGTTGGCGATGGGCTCGAAGCTGTCCTTCGAGTACTCGACCCCGCCCTTGATGCTCTGCGCGATGAAGTGCGGGATGTTGTAGGCGGCGAGCGTGTAGCCGTCGGCATCCGCCTCGGTGGCAAACCAGTTCCAGCCGACCCGGCCGCCCGCGCCGGGCTTGTTGATGATCGCGATCGGCACTCCGAGAGCGTCTTCGTTGCCGGCGGTCATCGTGACGATACGCGCCTGGAAATCCGTGGCGCCTCCCGCGCCGTAGGACACCATGAGCATGATCGGACGCTCCGGATACTCGTCGGCCTGGACCGTTCCGACGAGTGCGGCCAGCGCCATCGCGAGGCCTGCGAGAATGTGTTTCATGGGGGTTCTCCTTTCTTGTGGACAGGCTCGCGCCTGTCTAGATGAACAGTCCTCGTGGTGTGAACACCTTGAGAACAACGGAAAAAAGCAGGTACATAACGGCGAGATACGCGGTCGTGATGGCAAGGCGCCTTGCCCAGGTCCGGACCTGGTCGTGAGGCGCCGGATCGTGGAGCGAGAGAATGACGAGGAAGGCGATCGTGGAGGAGGTGTAGAAACCCAGCCACTTTGCCGCGAAGAAGATGTAGAGGCCGGCGACGAGGACGCCCGGCAGGATCGTCTTCACCAGATCCAGGGTGACCCCGCCCTCAGCAACGCGGCGCTCAAGGAGTGAGCGTAGGAACGTCCAGCCGGCAAGGGCGACGAAGGCCACGGAGATCAGCCTGGGAAAGAGGAAGGCTTCGGCGGGGGACTGGCTGAAGCTGATCCAGCAGACCCAGACCGCAACCAGCAGGATGATGCCGGAGGCCAGGCGCGGCTGCAGGGCGGTCATGACGCGTCCTTTGCGGCGCGCCGGGAGCGCAGTTCCGCGTAGAGCGAGTATCCCACCGACGTCACGACGATTGCGACGAGAAGAATGTTCAGCGCCCCTCCGAAGAAGTAAGCGAACGGGCCCACGGTCGCTTCGGCGATCAGCGATCCCTGAATGAAACTCGATTCCGCGATGGGTCCAAGAATGAGGCCGAGGACGAGTGGTGCGGCGGAGAATCCGAACCGTTCCAGGAAGTACATCATGGTGCCCAGAGCCGCCATGACATAGACATCGCCCATGGAGTGCTGCACCGAGTAGGATCCGAACACCGCCAGGCCCAGGACGATGGGCGCCATGACCGATTTCGGGACCAGCGCCACGCGCGCCGCCAGCGAGGCGACGTAGAGGCCGAACACGCACATCAGGATCTGGCCAATCAGCATCGAATTGATGAACGGCCAGGCGACTTCGGGATGGTTGTCGAAGAGGTCGGTGCCGGGAAAGATCCCGTGGATCAACAGACCGCCGAGCAGCACGGCGGCGGTCGGGCTGCCGGGAATGGAGAGTGTCAGAAGTGGGACGAGGGAGGGGCCGACCATCGCGTTGTTGGCGGACTCGGCCGCAATGATGCCCTCCGAGTGGCCGGTTCCGAACTTCTCGCGATCCGGCGAGACCTTGCGCGCTTGGTCGTAGGCGACCAGCCCGGCGATCTGTCCGCCGATGCCCGGGATCAGTCCGATGATGGAACCCGAAACGGTGCCGATCGCCACGGCGCGCAGTTTCGACAGGAGTTCCCGGACCGCCCGGGAGAGTGGATGTTTCTCCACCGAGATGGCCTCGATCGACGACCGCCGACGGCCCTCCGCGAACATGGCGATAACCTGGGGGATGGCGAACAGTCCGATGAGGGCGGGCACGATGCTGATGCCGCCGCTCAGGGATGAATGGAAGACGAATCGCTGGACGCCGAGGATGTCGTCGAACCCCACCGTTGCGAGCCACAGCCCGATGGATCCCGACAGCAGGCCCTTGACGACGCTGGACGTGCCGAGGGATCCGATGATCGTGACACCGAGTATGGCGAGCCAGAAGAGTTGCGAGGGTCCGAAGGCAAGCGCCCATTCGGCCAGCACCGGCGTCAGGAAGATCAGGAGCGCGACTCCGATCAGGCCTCCGACAAGGGAAGCGAGGAAGGCAAGCTGGAGAGCCCTGGCGCCCTGGCCCCTGCGGGCCATCTCGTGACCGTCGAGGGTCGTGGCGATGTTGGCGGGCGCCCCCGGTATCTTCAGCAGGATGGCGCTGACAGCGCCGCCTGCGACCGTGGAAGTGTAGGCCGCACCCAGCAGGATCAGCCCGTGCACGGCCTCGAGCTGGAAGGTGAAGGGAATCAGCAGGGCGACCGCCATGGTCGGGGAGAGTCCCGGCGTGGCGCCGAGGATCAGGCCACCGACCGTCCCGCCGACGAGCAGGAGCATGGCCGGGACCGTGAACACGTCCGCGAAGTAGGTCAGAAACTCCATTCCGCCTCTCGCCGCATCCTCCGACAGCGCAGGCTGTTCGCCCGCACTTGGAAACGGTAGGGAATGAAAACAACGATGCAAACGTTTTCATCGAGGGAATTTCGGTCCATTCTTGGCGGCGTGATGGTCAGGCGGCATGTCGACATCATTCACGTTGCAAGACGGGCAGGGGTCTCACCGGCCACCGTGTCGCGCGCCTTCAACCATCCATCGCTCGTGAGAGCCGACACCCGGGCGCGAATCTCGGCGGCGGTCGACGAGCTCGGCTACATCCGCAACCGGGCGGCACGGTCCATCCACGGCAAGAGAAGCGGAACCATCGGTCTCATCGTTCCGACCGTTGACAACGCCATCTTCTCGCGATTGATCCAGTCGTTTTCCGATGCCCTGAACCGCGGCGGCTTCACTCTCCTGCTCGCGGCCCACGGCTACGACCTCGGACGGGAGAAGGACCTGCTGCGCTCCTTTCTCGAGCACCGGGTCGACGGAATCGCCGTGATCGGCCTCGACCACGAGGACGCCACGTTCGCCCTGATCGAGACCCGCCAGGTGCCCGCGGTCGCGCTATGGAACCACGACGGCGAATCGCGGATGTCCTGCGTGGGGCCGGAGAATCGCCACGCGGGCTATCTGGCCGCGCAGCACCTTGCGGATCTCGGCCACCGGCGGATCGGCCTGCTGTTTCCGCCGGTCCGGGGCAACGACCGCGCGGCGGCGAGGCTCGAGGGAGCCGAGGCGCTGCTGGGCGAACGCGGGATCGCCGTGCCCGGCCGCTGGCGTATCGAGGCGGTCTACAGCGTCGCGGCGGCCAAGCGCGCCTGTGTCGACCTCATCGGTGGCGACGACCTCCCGACAGGGCTCGTGGCCGGCAACGATATTCTTGCCCAGGGCGCGGTGTTCGCCGCCACCGAGCGCGCGGTTGGGGTCCCCGACCGGATGTCTGTGGTCGGGATCGGAGACTTCAGCGGTTCCGCCGAGATGACTCCGTCCCTCACGACCGTGCGGTTGCCGGCGGCCGAGATCGGAGAGGCAGGGGCGGAAGTCCTGCTCGAACTCGTGCGTTCAGAACAGCACCGTCCGCTGGTTCGGCGCAATCTCCCGCTCGAACTCGTGGCGCGCGTCTCCACGGCTCCGCCGCCCGCTCCATAGAAGGCGCCTGACGGCGCGCGACGCGACGATGCGGTGATTCTTCACGTAGTCCTCGTGGTTGCGCTCGATCGACCGGGGATCGTAGACATGGTTGACGAGAAAGCCCGCCGACTGGCGCAGGCGCTCGGCGGAGCGGTCGCCTAGCCAATTGATCTGCTCGAGCCGCGCGCCATTGCGCAGGTGGAAGCGCGCCACGGAATCCAGCGGCAACGCGGCACCGGCGGCGAGCGCACATGTCGTTATCGCGCTCAGTCTCCGGCATGAGGTTGCAACACCTGCTTGCGGCAATGGCATGACGACTCGATTGCCGTATCACTCCGGGCAAGGGCGCTCGCCAGGAGCGGCGCCCATTCGGCCGCCTCCGTGTCCCGGCCAAGGCGCTTCAGGCACTCGTGATAGCCGTGCAGTCCCCACACGTTGCCGCGGTTCTGCAGGCAGCGCCTGCCTTCATCGTCGAGTCCGAGATCGCGCCGGTAAACCGCTTCGGCTTCCTCCACGCATCCACTTTCCAGCAACAGTGCGCCCAGGGCATGGCGTGGCGGATGCATCCAGGGCCAGGGTTCGCTGTAGGCCAGAAGGTCGTTGCGACGCACGGCGTCCCGAAGGTGGGCGAAACCCGTCCCGTGGTCTCCCCGGTGATACGCCAGTTCGCCGCAGACCATGTCCCGGGCGATCGCCATGATGTTGACCGCCGTGTCGTTGAAGAAGAGACGGCTGTCGGAGAGGTCGTTGCACCCCTCAATCAGATTGTCCAGTTCCCGCTCTGCCGCGTCGAAGTTGCCGAGAGCCGCGTGAGCCACTCCCTTCGCGTAGTGGTGCATCAGGGTTGTCACCACGTAGAGTTCCGGATGGGCGGGCATGGGAAGGTCCACGATGTCATGCCACAGCCCGAAACGCACCGGCACATGGACCGTCGAGGAACAGTAGTCGTCGAGGGTTTCAACCAGGTGAGGGCTGTCCTGGCGGAGCAGGTCCGGCGTGACCGTACGGGAAACCTCCCGCGCTGCATCCATGGCGCTGCCGCGGTCCCCCATCATCATCGCTGCGCTCATCATGGCGTGGAGGTCATGGCAGCGCGCGGTCGTGTAGAAGTTGTAGGGTCCCACCCGGCGCGCGTACTTGGCGCCCGCCCGCACTGCCTTGCGGCTTACCGCGACCGCGTCTGCGTAGCGACCGCTCTGCAGGTAGATGTGGCACGGCATGTGATTGAGATGGCCGTTGTCGGGTGACAGGTGGTGCAGACTGTCAGCCGCGGTTTCGCCGAGCTCGGGGGTGCGCGACATCTCCACCACGTGGATGTACATGTGCAACAACCCGGGATGTGGCGCCGCTCCGTCCTCGCTGCGTTTCCGCATGGCGGCTTCCAGAACGGCCTGAGCTTCGAGGGTGTCGGCGCCGCTGGCCGGTTCTCCGGTGTCGAGATCCCAGAGCTTCCAGGGCGTGCGGGTGATCAGGGCCTCCGCGAAGAGGGCGGCGACGTCCGCGTCATCAGGAAAGCGGCGATGGACGTCGCGCATCCGATCGGCGAAGGCGTCATCCCAGCGGGAGAATTCCTCCATCGGCACGACGTGGTTCTTCTGGTAGCGCGCGGGGAGGGCCTCGATGAGAGCCCGCTCGACCGGTGTCGTGCCATCTCGTCTTGCCATCGCCGCCGCGGTGGCGGCAAGGCACGTGTCGAGCGAGTCCTTCGCTTCGGCCTCGCTCTTCCAGCACCATGGCAGATTGATGAAGGGACCGGCGGCGTAGGCCTCTCCCCAGAACGCCATCGCGCAGTCCGGATCGGCCTGCTGTGCCTCGCGAAAGCAGACGATGGCTTCTTCATGATTGAAGCCGTAGAGCCACGCAAGGCCGCGGTCGAACCAGATCTGCCCCTGATGATTGCGCACGGTGACCGACCGGGAGTACGGGCCAAGATCGAAATCGTAGTCCATTGCATACACCTCGCGCCGCCGACTCGAAGGATGATCCGGAGCCGACACTCCCCACGGCAGCCCGGATGACGTTCAAAGAAAGCTGGTCCGTCGCGGACTTCAGCACGACACATGTCCACGCCGGGCCATTCGTGACGAGAGTGTAATGCTCCGGGTTTCGGCCTTGAAGGGGCTGACGCGACACGATGCGGCGAGAGGTTGTGAACGTGCGGTACGAGACGTTCGCTCCGGAATGGGAGCACATCACCCGCGCCTGCGTGGTCACGGGCCAGCCGTTCCATCACAAGAAGCGGCGAGACCGGGAAATGGACGTGTCCGCGAACAGCGGTGGTTGCTATCCCGCGCCGCCAAAGGGATTGGGCATGCCGTCCGCGAAACGGCGAAAACGGAAGGGAGTCAGGTCGACGGAAGGGGTCTGGCCCGTCACGAGTTCGGCCGTCACGCGACCTGCTCCCGGACCGATGCCGAATCCGTGGCCGCTGAACCCGGTCGAGAGGTGGAATCCGGGAACGCCATCCACTGCCGAGATCACGGGAATGGCGTCGGGGGTGACGTCGATCAGGCCGGCCCAGGTCTCCTCGATTCCGACGTCGGAAAGGGTGAGAAGCGTTCGCAGCAGGTTGGAAGTGGTCCTCATCACGTTGTTCTGGATGCGAAGCTGGGGAAGGGCGACATCGTGATTGCCACAGAAGAGCGAGGACCCAGATACATCCGGCGAGCACGCGCGAAGAAGCCTGGAGTTGGGAGCGGACAAGGAGACAGCAAGCATGATCCCGACCCCGGCAGCCGGATCATGCGGCACGGCCGAAACATGACCTTCGTCAGGATCAGTAGCCTGTTGTCGGGACATGCCTATCGGGACACGGGCAACGTGGGTCAGAATGCTGCCAATACACCGACGCTGGAACCCGTCAGGTCGCGCCTCAGGATTCCCTGCTGTGCCACCATTCTTCGAGTATCGTGCACTGAAGGGCACCCTGTTCGACTGAAAACACGAGCCTGAACGTTCCGTCGAGCTCGACCCGCGCTCCGGTGGCCTTTTCGGTAAAGCGAGCCTGCCAGCCGGCGATCGCGGTATCGTTCCTGACCGCCCAGACCTGCGACGCGAATTCGACGTTCTCCTGGGCGTCCGCCGCGCCACTCTGCCAGTACTCCCGTATTTCCTGCCGTCCCCGCATCGGATCGTCGAACGGCACTTCCCGATAAGTGGCGGTGTCGGAGAACAGCACCACCACCTGATCCGGGTCGCCATCAACCCAGGCGCGGCCATAGGCATCCAGCCATTCCTGAACGTCATGTTCCGTCATCGCCTCATACCTCCTCCGCTCCATCCTTCCCGGTGGGCCCGGCGGTGAAAGGCGAGGGACAGATTGTCTGACGAAAAACTGTTCTCACGGCTTCCTCTCCAATTGTGATCGATACAAGGCGTTGATATTGAAAATAGTTCTGTGACCCTCCTTGTTTGATGCCTGCAGGAGCCTTCCTCGCTCCGCCGTCTCAGCCAGCACCGCCGAAGGGATTGGGCATGCCGTCTGCGAAGCGGCGAAAACGGAAGGGTGTCAGGTCCACCGAAGGGGTCTGGCCTGTCACGAGTTCGGCCGTCACGCGGCCTGCTCCCGGACCGATGCCGAAGCCGTGGCCGCTGAACCCGGTCGCCAGATGGAATCCGGGAACCCCTTCCACTGCGGAGATCACGGGAATGGCGTCGGGGGTGACGTCGATCAGGCCGGCCCAGGTCTCCTCGATCCCGACGTCGGAAAGTGCGGGAAAGGTTTGCAACAGGTTTGAAAAGGTCTCGATGATCACGTTCCGGTAGGGCTTCGGGTTCATCACGCGGGTGGCCTCGAAGGGGCTCGTGTCGTCGAGGGACCATCGTCTGCGGGTCACCATGTCGCGCAGGCTTTGCCGCGACAGGCGCAGCTTGAGGGCATTCTTCTCGTGGCGCCACGCGGGCATGAAATCGCTCATCCAGCGCAGGGCATCGGGGCCAAGATGGAAGTCGGCCTGGTAGCCATGAGCCACCGTGTAACCGCCGTCCTCGCGTCGTCTCAATGCAAGGTTGTCCGCCCAGATCGCCCCTTCGAACACGGAAGGAGCCGGTGTGGTCCTCATCACGTTGTTCTGGATGCGAAGCTGGGGCAGGGAGATATCGTGATTGCCACAGAAGAGCGATGACCAGATGCCTCCGGCGAGCACCACGGTCGAGGTGGCCGTGATGCCTTGCTCCGTCACCACGCCGGCCACCCTGCCACGCTTGAGATCAAGGCCCCGGACAGCGCATCCGGTGATGATGCGTCCGCCAAGGCGTTCCGTTGCCCGCGCCAGCGCGGGGACCGCAAGGCGCGGTTCCGCGCGACCGTCCGTCGGCGTGTGGAGGGCGGCTCTGAACGTCCCTTTCATGTCGGGAACAAGTGCGTTCAGTTCCGCCGTCGACAACAGCTTCGAGCCCAGCTGGAACTCCTTGGCATGATCGACAAAGGCCTCGAAGGCAGCAATGTCGTCATCATCCCTGGCGGTGTAGAGAACGCCGTTCTGGTGAAACCCGACGTGATCGCCGATGTCGGCTTCGATTCCCCGCCAAATTCTCAGGGACTCGACAATGAGCGGCAGTTCCTCGGGTGCCCGTCCCTGCTGGCGCACGAAACCCCAGTTGCGGCTCGACTGTTCGCCGGCAATCCGGCCCTTCTCGAAGAGGGCGACCGGGATGTTCCGCCGGGCCAGGAAATAGGCCGTCGAAACGCCGATGATTCCGCCACCGATGACAACGACCTCAGCCGACTCCGGTATCCGGTCGGCCTGATCGATCATGAAGCGGGAAGTCCCGGCAACCCTGCTCTCGTGGCCACTTCAGGCCACGAGAGCAGGAATCTCGTCATCTTCGGGGAAGCGGCCGAGGTCAAGTTTCGAGAACAGGACCTCATCTCCCCTGGTGATCTCGAAGGATCCGGTTCGTCCTCCAAAGATCTCGACGTCGCCTGCACCTGCACTGATGAGCTGATCCCTCGCACGGAGCGCCCGTGGCTCATAGTTTCAGGAGCGGCAGTATTCAATTCTGATCGCTTCGCTCATGGGTCATTCCCGTTTCGACGGCATCATCCTAGATCACTGTCTCCCGATGATCCAAGGGTCAGCCGAGAAGGCGCGTGTTGTCGGGGTCGAACGGCGCTTCCGGGGCAATGCGCGCCCGTCTCGGTTCCCCGAGAATCTCGACGTGAAGCGAGGAGGACACAAGGTCGATTCCAGGATCGAGGTAGGCCAGCGCAATCGAGTGCCCCACATGGTGACCAAAGCCGCCCGAGGACACCGTGCCCACCACCTCGCCATTCATCAGGACCGGTTCGTTTCCCCAGGCGTCGGCATCATCGGCATCGACAAGGAGGGTGCAAAGCCGGTAGCGGGGCCCCTGGTTGTGGGCCTTGAGAAGCGCATCACGGCCGATGAAGTCACCCTTGTCCATGGCGACGAAGCGCCCCAGTCCCGCTTCGAAAGGCGTCGTGTCTGCGGTGAACTCCGCTCCCCAGCGCCCGTAGCCCTTCTCGAGCCGCAGGGAATCGAGGGCCCTTGCCCCGCAGGCGACGAGGTCGACATCCGTGCCTGCCGCCGTCAGGGCGCAGTAGAGTGCCTTGAGGTTGTCACGCCCCACATGGATTTCGTACCCGAGATCGCCCGTGAAGGCGATGCGCATGACGAAGGCCGGCATGCCGGCGATCTCCATGTGGCGCGCCGCCAGGAACGGGAATGCGGCGTTCGAGACATCGTCTTGCGTGAGTTTCCCGAGGAGTGTCCGGGCGTTGGGTCCGGCAATGGCAAAGCCGCCATAGTCGCCGGTGATGCTCCGCAGTGCGACGTCGTGATGGGGCAGGAACTGCGCGAAGTGACGCAGGTGGAAGGCCTCGGCGGCGCCGGAGCCGACCAGCCAGAACGCCGTGTCGGAGAGTCGTGTCACGGTGAAATCACCGATGATCCCGCCGGCGGCATTGAGCATGGGCGCCAGAACCGTGCGTCCGTGTTTTCGGGGAAGTCGGCAGGTCAGCAGATGATCGAGGAAGGCGGTTGCGTCCGGACCCTCGACTTCGTAGCGGGCAAAGCCGGTGATCTCGATCATGCCGACGGCCCGGCGCAGGGCACGGCATTCGCGTCCCACGGCGGTGAACCAGTTGGGCCGGCGGAACGACGGAATGTCGCGCGCCTCCTCTCCTGGATCGGCAAACCACAAAGGCCGCTCGAGACCGAAAGCGGCGCCGAACACCGCGCCGTTGCGTGCCATCAGGTCATGCACCGGAGATGTCTTCACCGGTCTTCCCGACTCGCGTTCCTCTTCCGGCCAGCCGATGGCAAATCGCTTCGAGTAGGTCTCCGCCGAACGCGCAAGGACGAAGGTCTGGTCCGCCCAGTCGCCGAAGCGGGTGACATCGAGCGGCATCATGTCGAGCGGCGGCACGCCCTCGAGAATCCAGTCCGCCAGTGCCCAGCCCACGCCGGCACTCTGGGAGAATCCGGGAATCATGCCGGCGGCGACAAAGTGACCCTGCTTGCCCGGAACAGGACCGACGAGAGCCGCGCCGTCTGGAGACCACATCATCGGGCCATTGACGACCCTCTTCACCCCGGCGGATCCGAGGCAGGGCACGATGGAGATGGCGGCCTCCATGTTGGCGGAGATGCGGTCGATGTCGTCTGGCAGCAGTTCCATGCCGAAGTCTTCCGGCGTGCCGTCAACGGCCCAGTGGACACCTTCGCGCTCGTAGCATCCAAGCAGCATGCCCTTGCCTTCCTGGCGCAGGTAGAATTCGCTGTCCTGGTCGCGGGTCAGCGGGATTTCGCCCTCCAGTGCGGCAACCTCGGCGATGTCGTCGGTGACGACATACTGGTGCTCCATGGGAACGAGTGGCAGCGTGTAGCCGGCCATGGCCGCCACTTCCCTGGCCCAGAGCCCCGCGGCATTGACGACCGTTTCGGCGACAACCGTGCCCGCGGGCGTGGCGACATCCCAGTCGCCGTCGCGGCGGCGCGTGAAGCTGGTCACCGGCGTGTTTCTCGCGATGACGCCGCCCGCCTGGCGCACGCCCCTCGCGAAGGCATGGGTCACCCCGGAAGGATCGACGTGGCCGTCCGTCGCTCCCCACATGCCACCCAGAATCCGGCTGGTGTCGACAAGCGGATTGAGCTTGCGGATGTCGTCCGGGCCGATGATCTCGAACTCCTGGCCGAGATAGCGCGCCCGTGCCCGCTGGACCTTCAGTTCGTCAAGGCGGTCCGTGCTTGTGGCGAGGTAGAGCCCGCCACAGCGATGCAGTCCGCAGGACTGCCCGGTTTCCTCCTCGAGGCTGTCATAAAGCCTCAGGGAATAGTCCTGCAGGTGGGCAAGGCTGGTGTTGGTGTGCATGGCATGAACGTTGGCGGCGGCATGCCAGGTCGATCCCGATGTCAGGTCGGCACGCTCGAGCAGCAGCACATCCGAACAGCCGGCGCGGACCAGGTGCCAGGCGACCGCGCAACCAACGACACCGCCACCCACAATGACGACACGGGCATGGGACTTCATCAGGACACTTCCTCAGCGATAGGGATTCCGGTAACCGTGCGGTATTCCGGGGAAAGGGCAGGGGCGGCGGCGATACGCATCGTCCTCTCGGGACCCGGCTTGCCGGCATCGACCCGCGTCCTGATCACACGACACCAGGGCGCACAGTACAGATCATCGGCCCGCTGACAATTCCCGCATCCCCTTGTCCGAAACCGCGAAGGCGATCTCTGGCCCGCAATGCTCCTCCGGACTCGCATTGAGCGCGACAACACTACGGAAACCTCAACCGGGTATCGTCCGCAGCGTTTGGAGTGCGCCCGATCGCAAGCTGAACGTTTCCACGGCGGGCAGCACATGCTTCTGGCGACACTTCGCGGGCCCGTGCATAGTGGACGCGCATCGTGGCGTTTGCCGCCTGAATCGGCACAAGGAGGAGCAGATGACGGATTACAGCAACTTGAAGGCGAGATTGCGCGATCGGGAGATCATCATTCTCGATGGCGCGGTCGGCACCCAGCTCCAGGCGACAGGTGTGCCCATGGACCCCCATTGCTGGGCAGCAATCGGCAACCACACCCACCCCTCCACGGTGCAGAAGATGCACGAGGACTACATACGAGCCGGCGCCGACGTGATCACCACGAACACCTATTCCGCCGCCCGCCACAACTATGAATCGGCAGGCCTGAGCGATCTCGTGATCGAACTCAACATCCGCGCCGTGCAGCTGGCGCAACAGGCGCGGGAACGGGTTGCCGACCGGCCGGTCTACATCGCCGGTTCGGTTTCGAACTTCGGCGCCTGGAGCGAGTCCGAGTACCAGTGGTTCAGAAAGTCAGCCCCCGCCACCGCAGCATCGGGGCTTCGGGAACGCAGCCTCATTACCGAGGCGCAGGCGCAGCGCAACCTGGCCGAGCAGGTGGCCATACTTGTCGATGCCGGCGTCGACCTCCTGATCGCGGAGGCGACGGGCAACACGATTCAGCGCGAGTGGGTCCTGGAGGCGGTCACCGGTGCCGGCATTCCCTACTGGGCCGGTTTCAAGTGTCACGTCAACGAGGGAGAAGAGGCGCCCCGCTCCGGTTACATGTCCGACGATTTGCTTTCCGACGAACTGGATGCGCGCCTTCCCCTCGATGCCGACGTCTTGTGCATCTTCCATTCGACCATCGAGGACACGAACCAGGCCATACCGGTGGTGCGCTCGAAGTGGAAAGGCGCACTCGGCGCCTATCCCGAGGCGGGACGCAAGGATTACACGCAGACGTTTGCGGATCCGAACACCGAGAATCCGCACACGATGGAGGAGTGGGTGACGACCGCCAGGCGATGGACCGATAACGGCGTGCAAGTGATCGGTGGTTGCTGCGGCATGGGCCTCGATCACATCCGTGCCCTCGACGGGCAGCTCCCTCATCGACTGGCTGCCTGAACGACCGCAGCCCGGCCCGCATGGGAGCCGCCGGCGTCGGCGTGCTGGCTGGAACTGCTTCGCGCGGGTTGATGTCACGGCCCTGCCGGCCTTGATCCTGCCGTCGCCGGTGCGAATTGACGTTCCGCCCGCGGACCGTTCACCCGGGAAGCGGGGACGAAGCCATCGCAACTGTCACGGAAGACGGAACGAACAGAAGCGCCGCCGAAACCTGATGTTCGGCATCATGTTTGGAGCATGGGGCGATGCTGTGCGGCTGGTTGTGATGCCGCCGGAACATACGATACGGCGTCGGCGAGCGCGTCCACCAGGCGGGCTCGGCTGGCCTCGTGGCGGTCGTGGGGCGCGAAGGCTGGAACGATGGCATCGTACTCCGTCATGGCGTGACGGACCTCGCTGGCTTCTGCCGGCGAATAGGAGGTCTTCGTTCCGTCCCGCGTGAGCCGTTTCAGACGTTCGACGGCGACAGTCTTGCGGGCGATGCTCAGGATGTCCCCGACGTCAGGTCGGCACGCTCGAGCAGCAGCACGCCCGAACAGCCGGTGCGGGCCAGATGCCACGCATTGGCGCAACCGACAACGCCGACACCGACGATGACGACGCGGGTCCGGGACTTCATGGGAGCACTTCCACGGCAGGACGGTCAGGAGAAGATGGTGATCACGATGCTGCGGGATGGATCAGGAGGAGGCGCCCCGTCCCTTCATGAACCGGCTGATGAGGAAAGCAGTCCAGGCGATCCACACCACGAGAGCACCCCAGAGATCGACGTGGGGTTCGATGAATCTCAGCCACAGGAGAACGATGAGAACCAGCCCTGCGATGCTGTAGAACACCATGTCGCCGAACTCCAGCATCACTTCACCGCGCCGAAGGTCAGCCCGCGCGTGAGATGGCGCTGGATGAACCAGATCATGATGAGAACCGGAATCGACACCACTACTGACGCCGCTGCCAACTGTCCCCAGTAGGTGCCGTGCGGTGTCACGAGACCGGGAAACGCTGCGGGCAGGGTCTGCGCGCCGGTGCCGCCGATCATGAAGGCGAAGAGAAACTCGTTCCATGCGAAGAGGAAGCAGATCATGGCGGTGACGGCAATCCCCGGGCGCGCCAGCGGCAGGATGATACGCACGAAGACCTGCCATTCGCCGGCTCCTTCGGTCAGCGCCGCCTCGTCGAGTTCGCGCGGGATGTCGTTGAAGAAGTTGCGCATCAGGTAGATGACGAGAGCGAGATTGAACGTGGTCTGGGCGACGGTGACGGCGGTCAATGTCCCGAGCAGTCCGATCGACTGGAAGAACATGTAGAGGGGCAGCACGAGCGCGATACCCGGCGCCATTCGCGTGGTCAGCACATAGAAGTAGACGTGTTTTTCGCCGTAGACCCGGAACCGAGAGAAGGCATAGGCCGCCGGGAGCCCGAGAACCAGGCACAGCAACGTGCTGGCACTCGCAGTCACCAGTGAGTTGATGAGGTTGATCGTGAACGGACCGATGACAAACGCCTCGTGGAAGTTGCTCAGGGTGGGTGAGAACAGGATCTTCGGAGTCGGCGACATGACATCGGTTCGATGCTTGAAGGCTGTCACCATGAGCCACAGGAAAGGCGCCAGTGCGGCCGCCGTCACCACCCAGATGACGACAAGTTCCAGTCGGCCGAGAAGGCGTGATGCGCCCTTTTTGCGGGTCACGCCGTTCATGCCCTGCCTCCGGACATGCGGTTGATCAGCTTCATGACCGTGAACGTCATGATGAAGCTGATGAAGAACAGCAGTGCCACCACAGCCGAACCGTAGCCGAGGTTCCAGTAAGCGAAGTTCACCTTGTAGGCGAAGATGGTGAGGAGTTCCGTGGCCGCACCCGGCCCGCCGCCGGTCATGATGAACACCTGGTCGAAGACCTTGAAGGCATCCGTGAGACGCAGCAGGAGAACCACGCCGATGATCGGTTGCAGCATCGGCAGGGTGATCCGCCGGAACATGTGCCAGCGCGATGCGCCGTCCACCACCGCGGCCTCGTATGGTTCACGCGGCATGCCGATGATGGCGGCCAGGAAGATCATGGTGACGAAGGGAGTCCACTGCCAGACATCGACCGCGACGATGGTCAGGAAGGCATTGAACGGTGTTCCAAGCAATCCCTCGGGCGCAATACCCATCTCTCTCAGCATGATGCCGAGAAGACCGAAATCCGGATTGAGATTGAGACGGGCGACGAGGCCGACCACCACGGGCGCCAGGACCATGGGGATCAGCAACAGCGGCATGACGATGCGCTTCAGCACCATGTGGTAGGAAATCAGCACCGCCAGGGCGAGACCGGCCACGAATTCCACGGGCAGCGCGATCAGCATGTAGAGCAACGTCACGCTGACGCCGTGGAAGAGGTCGTCGTCAAAGACAGCCTTGCGGTAGTTGTCGAGACCGATGAACTGGCCGTTCTTTCCGGGTTGGGTGTAGCTGAGATGGTGGACGGACTGGTCAAGCATGACGAGAAACGGCCACAGTTCGATGATGAGAAGAAAGGCCATCATCGGTACGAGCCACTGCCAGCCGCCCCACGATGTCTTGCGTGTCATGCGCGAACCCCGTCGATGGCCTGGCCGGACGACCGGTCGAAGAGCTTCAGTTCCTCGAGGTTGACGTCGAAGGAAAGGGCCTCGCCTTCATGCACCTTCCGGGGGCGCACCATCTTGGCGATGGTCTCGTTGGGGCCGAAGTTCACGAAGAGCAGTGTTTCGCTGCCCAGAGGCTCAACGATGTTGACGGTGCTTTCGAAGACCGCGCCCTCCCGTGGAGGGACACCGTGGCCCCGGGGGCTGATGTCGTCTGCCCGCAGGCCGATCACGACTTCACGGCCCGTTTCCACACGCGCCGCCAGGTGCGAGGGAACCGGCAACTGCCAGTCTGAATCCACCCGGAGAAACTTGCCGTCCTCGGCGTCGGTGACCACGCCTTCGAACATGTTCATGGGCGGTGATCCGATGAACCTGGCAACGAAGGTGTTGGCCGGATGGTGGAAGATGTCATCTGGAGTGCCGATCTGCTCGACCTTGCCTGCACGCATGATGACGACGCGGTCGGCCAGCGTCATGGCCTCGACCTGATCGTGGGTGACATAGACCACCGTGGTCTCGACCTTCCTGTGCAGGCGCTTGATCTCGGTGCGCATCTGGGTGCGCAGCTGGGCGTCGAGATTGGAGAGCGGCTCGTCGAACAGGAACACGTCCGGATGACGGACGATGGCACGTCCCATGGCAACACGCTGACGTTCGCCACCGGAGAGTTGCGCCGGCTGGCGGTCCAGGAGCTCGTCAAGGCCGAGAATGTCGGCGGCTTCCGCCACCTTGAGATCGATCTCCCGACGCGGCACCCGGGCGAGTGTCAGGCCGAATGCCAGGTTCTCCCGCACTGACATGTGGGGATAGAGAGCGTAGTTCTGGAACACCATGGCCACGTTGCGCATGCGTGGCGGTTCGTCGTTCACAACCCTGTCGCCGATGTGGATGCTGCCACTGGAGATTTCCTCCAGTCCCGCGATCATGCGCAGCGTGGTCGACTTTCCGCATCCCGAAGGCCCGACGAGAACGACAAATTCGTTGTGATCGATCTCAAGATCGATGTCGTGGACGGCAACCACGTCGCCGTACACCTTCGAAACGTTCTCAAGCCGCACCTTCGCCATGGCAGTTCTCCCGGTGAAGCGTCAGCCTCCGGCCTCCCTGCAGGCATCGAGGATGTCACGCAGTTGCGATGCCAGCGCCCCCTTGCGTGGCGAGAATGTCCCCTCGAGTGCTGCCGTGCCAATGGTGAAGGCATCGGCTCCGGCCTCGGCCACGGCGTGAATGCGCTCCACGGAGCCGATGCTGCCGGCCACCACGACCTCGCCCGTGGTGCCGGCGCGGGCGGCCCGCACCAGGTCGAGGGGGTCGCACTCGGTGGCGCGATAGGCAAGGAGGTCGACACCGGCACAGCCCATGGCAGCAAAGCGCCGGCAGTCCTCTTCGATGGATCCGGCAGTCCCTCCAAGTCTGGTGGGATGTCCTTCCGGACGGCCGGGGAACGGCAGGTAGGCGATTCCGCTGCCGTCAAGAATCTCCAGGGTGTCTTCGACATCGGTGCCGCCGAGCAGGCGGTCCACACCGAGCGCCCGTGCAATTCTCGCCGATTCCAGCGAGGCCTCACGGGAGGTGCTGACCACCTCCATGTAGCTGATGGCGCCGGATTCCCTGATGGACCGGTTGAGTGTCTCGAGTGTGGTCTTGTCGACCCCGACATCCTTGAATCCCACGTGACCGAGACCGAGGTCGCGGATGCCGTCGAAGACTTCGAGACAATCGACGATGGTCTGGTCGTGCCGGGTGAGCATGAAGATGAAATTGATCATGACGGGCTCGGCCCTCCTCCGGACCGTCAACTTGCCAGACACATCATCGACATGGCAACCACCACGCCGGCCGTTCTATTGGTGGAGATGGCCAACTCCGCTATGATCCGTCCGACTGCAGTGTTCGGTGAAGGGGTGATGATGCAGGCGGCGTCCGGCAACCGGTGGAAGCGCTACGATGTGTGGGACGACCGGCCCCTGAGGTATGACCGCTTCACACCGGACAGTCCCGAGGACGGTTTCTGCGCCACCAACAGCCCCACCGATCCGAAGCCGTCCCTTGTCATGACGGACGGCCGCGTCGTCGAGATGGACGGCGTGGCGCAAGACGCCTTCGACATGATCGATACCTTCATCGCCCGTCACCATATCGATCCGGATGTCGCCGGCGAGGCGATGGCGATCGACAGCGAGGATTTCGCGAGGCGTCTTGTCGATGTCAACGTGGCAAGGGACGAACTGGTGCGCCTGGCCCGCGGGATGACCCCCGCCAAGCTGTGCGATGTCCTCGACAGCATGAACACCCTGGAACTTTCCTTTGCCCAGGCCAAGTTGCGGACCCGCAGGATGCCCGGCAACCAGGCCCACGTCACCAACGCCAAGGACGACCCGGTTCAGCTCGCGGCGGATGCTGCCACAGCGGCAGCCATGGGGTTCGACGAGATCGAGACCACCATGCGCGTGGCGCGCAACTCGTGGTCCAATGCCCTGGCCTGTCTCATTGGTGCGGCGGTCGGAAAACCGGGCACGCTGTTCCAGTGTGCCTGCGAGGAAGCCGAGGAGCTCAAACTGGGCATGGCCGGCCTTACGTCCTATGCCGAGACGGTTTCCGTCTACGGGACCGAGGGATCGTTCGTCGACGGCGACGACACGCCGTGGTCGAAGGCCTTCCTGATCGCCGCCTATACCTCGCGTGGCATCAAGGCGCGGTGCACCTCAGGCGGTGGCGCGGAACTGCTCATGGGATTTCACGACACGCGCTCGCTGCTCTATCTCGAGGCACGCTGCCTGTGCGTGCAACGGGCAATCGGTGTCCAAGGAACCCAGAACGGCGGCATCGATGGTGCTCCGGTCACCGGATCGATGACCGGTGGCATGCGCGAGATCCTGGCGGAAAACGTGCTCGCTGCACTGCTCGATCTCGAGTGCGCGTCGGGCAACGATACCAGGATCAGCGAATCGGAAATCCGGGTCGGCGCCAAGATCATGCCCCATCTCATGTCCGGAACGGACTTCCTGTGTTCCGGGTTCGGTTCCATCCCGGCCTATGACAACTCCTTTGCCGCATCCCTGTTCAATGCCGAGGAGATGGAGGATTTCCTAGCCGTCCAGCGTGATTTCGAACTTGACGGCGGAATTCATCATGTCCGGGAAGATCATGTCATGGCCCTGCGCCGGCGCGCCGTCGACGCTCTTGACGCCGTTTTCCGCGACCTTGGTCTAGGTGATATCGGCGAGGCACAGAAAGCCAGTGTGGTGCAGGCGAGCGGTTCGCGTGACACCCACACCTTCCGGCTGAGCGAGATCGGCGTCATTTCGGAAACGATCGCCCGAAAGGGCATCACGCTCCTCGACATCATCGCCGCCCTGGGACGCACCGGCTTCGATGACGTGGCCGAAAACCTCCTGCTTCTGCTGCGTTACCGGGTGAGTGGCGATTACCTGCAGACGGCGGCTGTCATTCGTGACGGACGCGTGGTCAGTGCCGTCACCCACCCCAACGATTACAGCGGTCCCGGGACCGGGCACCGGCTGACCGCCGAGCGCCGCGAAGAGATTGCCGGAATCCGCAGTCTTCTCACGAAACGGGAGATCTTCGAATCGGCGGAGCGCCACGCTGCCCGGGAGAGGCGGCAGTATCACCTGCAAGCGATCGGTCCCGCGACCTGCGGCACCTCCCGGTGGGAGGTGGTCATTGCCATCAGCCCGGCCTTCGGTCGCAAGCTGCATCAGACAACCTCGGGCCAGTACCTGTCCGAGGTGATGAAGGCGCTGCTCGACGGCATTCGGGAAGGTGGTGGCCGGGCGCGTGTCGTGCGGGCGTGGCACACGGCGGACACCTCGTTTCTCGGTCTCACTGCGGCACGCCTTTCGGCCTCGGGAATCGGAATCGGCATCCAGGCCAAGGGAACCGCGGTCATCCACACCGCTGACGACTATCCCCACATGAACCTGGAGTTGTTCTCCCAGGCGCCGATCACCGGTCTCGAGCACTACCGGCGCATGGGTCACAATGCTGCCTGCTATGCCCGCGGCGAGCGCCCGGAACCTGTCAGTATTCCCTACAAGGGAGAAGCCCTCGGCGCCCGCTTTCATGTGCAGACGTCGCTCATCTACGCGCTCGAAACGGCCATGGTGAAGGCGGACGCGGAACCGGAGGAACTGAAGGTGACGTTCCATGAATGAGGGACGGAGACCGGCTGATGGGCTGACACTCGCCAACGTGCTCGCAGGTACGGTGGACGAGAGTGATGTGGGCATCCGCCCTGCAGTGCTTCGCCACCAGGGCACCATCGCCCGCGGCGCCGGACGCGATCGCCTGGCGGACAATTTTGAGCGCGGCGCCGAGCTTGTCGGTGTCCCTGACGAGGAAATCTTCGCTACCTACGAGAAGCTGCGCCCGGGGCGGGCACGGAACCGGGCGGAACTGATCGAACTCGCCCGTTACTACCGGCAGACCTACGGAGCACATCGTATCGCCGAACTGATCGAGAGCGCCGCCGATGTGTACGAACGCCGCCTTCTCTTCCAGAAGAGGTTCTGATCATGATTCTCGACGACAGGATCGCCGTCGTGACGGCGGCAGGTTCCGGTATTGGCCGGGCCGGTGCCGAGGCGATGGCCGCCGAGGGAGCCTTGGTCATCGCCACGGATCTCGTTGCCGAGCGGGCCGCCGGAACTGCCGAGCGCATCCGCAAGGCCGGTGGCGCAGCGACCTCTCTCGCCGTTGATGTGGGCGACGATGATGCTCTCGAATCGCTCATGAACCGCGTGGCCGCTGACCACGGCCGTATCGACATCCTTCACAGCCACGCCGGCATCCAGATCGAGGGTGGTGTCGGCGATCTTCATGCCGCCGACCTCGACCGCTCCTACCGGTACAATGTGCATGCCCACTACGTCGCGGTGACATCTGCCCTGCCGCACATGCGGGACGCTGGCGGCTCGATCCTTCTGACGTCGTCGAACGCCGGTGTCTTCCCGGATTACGGCATGACCGGTTACATCACCACCAAGGCTGCCGTGGTCATGATGGCCGAACAGATGGCGCTTGATCTCGCACCACACGGAATTCGCGTGAATGCGCTGTGCCCCGGCTGGATCGACACGCCGTTCAATGACGCCTACCAGCGCCAGCTCGGCGGCAGGGCGGCACTCGAGGAGGTTGTCGCCACGCGCGTGCCGCTGGGCCGCTTCGGAACGGTCGGGGAGATTGCCGACGCCATTGTCTTCCTTGTGTCCGACCGTTCCTCCTACATCACCGGACACGCCCTCATCGTCGATGGCGGCGAGCGCCTCGTCGGTCCCGGCCCGCGCGACTGATGGCAACGTCCTCCGGGCATGCGGTGATGTCGTCAGGGACCTGCAGGGCGCGCGTGGTGCGCGTCATGGTCCGGCATCGAGGCGTCGGAATGCTGTTGCGAGAGCTTCCGGATTGACGACATGGCGGGGCTGCGTGCCTGCCAGCAGACGCGCCAGTCCATCGGCCAGCATGGCGGCCGTGCGCGCCGGGACATCACTCGAGATACCGGCGACGTGGGGTGTGAGAAGAAGTCGGTCCGGCGTCATGTCGAACAGCGGACTGTCCGGCGGCAGCGGCTCATCGGGGTAAACATCGATCAGGGCGCCGGCGACCCGGCCTTCCCGCAGCGCTGCCAGGAGCGCGTCGTAGTCAAGAGCGGCTGCCCGTGCGGTATTGAGAAGCCAGGGGCGTTTCGCCATGGCAGCGAATTCGTTCCTGCCCAGCAGTGGCCGGCTTCCGGCGGCAAGGCGGGCGTGAATGGAGATGATGCTGCTTTCGGCAAGAAGGCGGTCCAGGGGTACCATCTCAGCTCCCGCCGCCCCCAGGCCGGCCGGATCGGCGAATGGGTCCGCCGCCAGCACACGCGCGCCAAAGGCCCCGGCAAGGCGGGCCACCAGGCAGCCGATCCGACCGGCGCCGACCAATCCCAGCGTCTGCCTGGAGAGTTCCGGACCACTCGGCTTCTCGAAGGTGTCCTCCAGCGGTGTTGTCCACGACCCCTGCCGCACCCAGTCCAGCGCCAGGGGGATCCTGCGCATGAGGTTGATCATGCCGGCAATGACGAATTCGGCGACCGCGTCCTCGTTGCGACCAGGTGCATGGAGTACCGGGATTCCGCGTTCGCTGGCAGCGGCGACGTTGATGTTGACTGGACCGCCCCTGCCGCAGCAGATGGCGACAAGGTGGGGTGCCCGGTCGATTAGGTCGGCCGTTACCGGCGCGAAGGTCGTGACGAGAAACTGGCAGTCGGAGACATGGCGTGCGATCTCGTCGACGTCGCCGAACGCTTCGGACACCTCGCCGGAACGGTACGCCGTGACGTCGTTGCTCTCGATGTCGATGCTGCGAAATGAAACGCTCAACCCGTCAGCGGCGAACCGGTCTCCAAGGACACGTTCGAAGAGCGCTGCCGGGGTAAAATCGTCACCCAGAACGAGGCACGTCCATTCCGTCATTTTCTGACCTCGAGACAGAGTTCCACGGCCCTGCACCACGCCCGGTAGCGTTCGTCCCGGTTCGACCGCATGGCGTCCCGCGGTTCGAACCAGGTGTCGTCCTCAGCTAATTCCTTCGTGTCCCCGGCCCACAGGCCGGCACCGACCCCCGCCATGCGGGCGATACCGTAGGCCGTGACTTCAGGACGTGCAGAACGGACAACCGGACGCGCGAGAATGTCGGCCTGCAACTGGAGGAAATAGTCACTTCGGGCGAGTCCGCCATCCACGCGAACGGCGCCGTCGGTCTTCATGTCATCGAGGACGTGCTTCACCTGGAAGCAGATGGCCTCAAGGGCGGCCAGACAGACGTCGCTGTCATCGCTCGAGGCGTCGAGTCCCATCACGGCGGCGCGGGCTTGCGGATCCCACCAGGGCGACGCCAGTCCCTGAAACGCGGGGACGAGCATGACGCCCGATGTGGTGTCGGCGCCCTGCGCCCGGCTGATGACCTCGCCGGCATCGCCGCACAACCTGAGGCGGTTGACGAGCCAGTCGAGAATGGCGCCGGCATACATCACGAATCCTTCCAGCGCGTAGGTCGGCTGGCCGAGATGCCAGGCGATGGTCTCGAGACTCCCTGCCGCAGCCGACGTCCGGCGTTCATGGCCAGCGTTCATCCACACGAATGCACCGGTGCCGTACGTGCTCTTCACCGCTCCTTCATGCAGACAGCCATGACCGAACAGGGAAGCCTGCTGATCCCCCAGGGCCGCTGTCAGCGGGATCTCCGCACCGAAATGTCTCCTTGCGCATGTCCCCATCATGCTTCCTGAAGGGATCACCCTCGGCATGGCGCCAGGGTCGAGGTCGAAGAGCGCAACGAGATCGCTGTCCCATGCCAGCGAGCCGATGTTGAAGAGCATGGTGCGAGAGGCATTGCTGTAGTCGGTGGCATGAAGGGCGCCATCACTCAGGCGCCAAAGGAGCCAGCTGTCGACCGTGCCCCACAACACGTTCCCACGCGCCAGCGCTCTTGCGATCTCCGGTTCGTGTCGCATGATCCAGCGCAGCTTGGTTGCGGTAAAGGTCGGGTCGAGATCGAGCCCGGTCCTGTCGCGAATGAACCGGCGGTTGTCCGACGTGTCGATATCCGCCGTCACACCGGTGCTGCGGCGGCACTGCCAGACGATGACGGGGTGAACGGGACGGCCGGTATCCCGTTCCCAGAGCACGAGGGATTCGGTGTGATTGTCGACACCGAACCCGGCGATGGCCGAGGCCGGAACAGAGGTGATGTCGAGAAGTTCCCGGGCGCAGTCAAGAACGTTCGCCACCATGGCCTCGGCATCCTGCTCCACCAGGCCAGGGGCCGGATGGGTCACCGGCAATGCCCTGGCGGTCTGCGCAAGCATGCGTCCCTTGCCATCGAGCAGGACGGCCTTGGTGCTGGAGGTACCCTGATCGATACCGATCACATGATCCCGGGTCATCAAAACGGACAATCCGGCTCCCGAAACCGGTACGAAGGGTCCGGGAGCCGGATTGGAATCGCCTTACTGGTGTTCGGCGAGTGCCGGAATCTCGGCGTAGATCTCCTCGACCGCGGCATCGAGGCCTTCCTTGGGCTCCATCTGCCCTGCCAGGACGGCACTCAGGTGCTTCATGAGGATCTCTTCGAGAGTGGCGTACTCGGGGAAGTTCTCCAGCTTGAAGATCACCGGTTGCGTTTCGCCCGTCACCGGGTCGACGGCATCGACGTAACTCGCCGGAACTCCGTCGGCCTCGCCACTGTTACGCAGGGCCGGCTGCCCGTCGTACTCGGGAACGCGGCCACTCAGCATGTAGTGATTGGTGGCGGCATAATCGAGTGCCCTCACCGAGTCCTCGTGATAGGCAGATTCTGTGAGCGAGATACTGCCCGTCGACATCAGCTTTGCCTGCACGTCAGGCCGCTGCGTCCACTGCAGGAAGAGAGCGGCTGCTTCCGGATTCTTCGAGCTTGTCGGGATAAACATGCCCCACTGGTGCAGGTTGACGATCTTGCGGGCACCGATGGGCGTACCACTGAACGCGATCTTGCCGGCAACAGTCGACTGCTCTTCGTCGTGCGCCATGGCGTATGACGCATCGGCCCACAACAGGGCCTGGGCAGCGATGCCGCTCTGGATGGCGGCGAGCTGCTCGTCCCAGGTGTAGGTGAGCGATCCCGGCGGACATGTCTCAAGCAGCAGGTCCCTGTAGAACGTCAGGGCCTCGACACCCTTCTCGTTGTTGATCACGACGGGTCCGTACTCGGGGCCTGTGGCACTGTCGATGACGAGGCCGTCGTAGGCATAGAGAATGTTGTAGAAGTTGTAGAGCATCGAGACATGGCGCTTGCCCGAAAGGGTGAGGCCGTAGAAGGGCTGCTCCAGGGTTTCGCCGGCCAGCGTGTCACCGGCCTCACGGGTAAAGAACGTCGCCGTGTCGCGAAGCTCGTCCAGCGTGACGGGCGGCGAGGGAAGGTCGTAACCGTATGCTTCCTTGAAGGCAGCCTGCTCATCGGGATGCTCGAACACGTCGTAGCGCCAGTTGAGATAGATCGTGTGCGCCGAGAAGGGCACACCGTAGAGCGTGCCTTCGTGGGCCAGTGACGCGTTGAGCCAGTCCTGGCTCAGCACCTGGTCGACCACGGCAAACTCCGGATCCGCAAGGGCCGGATCGTTGAGATAGGTCTCCAGAGGCAGGGCCCAGCCGTTAACGACGAGCGTGGGCACACGCATCAGCGGGTTGAGCACCGCGTCATAGAAACCGGTTCCGCCAATGAAATCGGCCGACGTCTTCTGGATAACCTGGTCGAAGGCATGCTGCTCGACCTCGACCATGATGCCGGTCTCCGCTTCGAAGGCCGCCTTCTGCTGGTCAAGGGATTCGAGAGGGGGCAGGGCCTCGCCGATGACGCGGATGGTCACCCCCTCGTAGGGCTTTGCGGCTTCGCTGAGAGACCACTCTTCCGCCGAGGCACCGGATAGCACAACACTGCCGCCGGCCACCATCGCGGCAAGCAGCAGACTACGGGAACGGGTCCTGAACATGTTGTCCTCCTCGCAGACAGTCTTGTGATTGAACGGTCCTCACCGACAACCAAACCGGTCGACGGCAGGCCATTGCGAACACTATGCAGCTTCTCCGGCAACGAGTCACCTTGCTGCGGCCGACTGTGATCCTGCCGGAACATACGACACGGCGTCGGCGAGGGCGTCCACTAGGAGGGCGCGGCTGGCCTCGTGACGGTCGTGCGGCGAGAAGGGAGGAACGATGGCATCGTACTCCGCCATGGCGTGGCGGAGTACGCGGGCCTCCGCAGGGGAGTAGGAAGTCCTCGTGCCGTCGCGCGTGAGCCGTTTCAGGCGTTCGACGGCGACGGTCTTGCGGGCGATGTTCCGGACGTCCCAGGAGTCATGGACACAGATGCCCCATGTCCCGGCACGCCAATGGGGCCAGACGTAGGTCTCGAAGTGAATGTCGAAGCCCTTGCTGTCGATGGCGCCGGCTTCGGACATGAAGCCTCCGTACGTGATGGCGCCGCCGCCATGGCGAACGAGACCATCGAGAAAACCGGTGCGAAGCTCCTCCTTGAGAACCGGCGCGAGTTGCCGGGGAGAGCATCCCTCGAGGCGTGGCGCGATGAACAGGACCCAGGTGATGACGTCAGCCGCGAAATGGCGCGAGACGGTTTTCAGCGAGACCGTGTCTGCATCGCCATTGACATGAGCCCATATCTCTTCGCGGCGACGGCGCTCGTAACTGGCGCCAGGCATGCACCCGGTGGCGATCAGCTCCTCGAGACGATCGATCTTCAGTCCGGTCCTCTCCACGATGTCCTGGAGCGACACGTAGCGCGCTTCGAGATAGGATTCGAGCTCTTCAGTGGTCCAGTTTTCCATATCGAGTCCAGGGGGATTGACATGCATAGTTTACTGCATTGTAAAATATGAATGTCAAGGCGACCATGGTGACTGTCGGGTCGATGATCGGTTCACCGGCCCGGGCGGCGATGATTGCTGCCCTCCTGGAACGGCCTGCGCTGACGGCAACCGAACTGGCGCGCCAGGCGTCAGTTTCGTCGGCCTCGGCAAGCCAGCACCTGGCGAAGCTGGTCGAATCGGGACTCCTGATCGTCGAGAGGCACGGGCGGCATCGCTACTACTCCATTGCCTCCGCTGACATCGCCACGGCCCTCTCCACACTCGAGAGCCTCGGGGCTCCTCTCCCCAGACCACCGGAATCCGGAGCATCCGCCGCAATTCGTCAGGCGCGCATGTGCTATGACCATCTTGCCGGCGGCCTTGGCGTCGGCATCACCGATGCCATGTTTGAGAACGGCTGGCTCGAACCGTCAGGCCGCGACTATCGGCTGACAGGACCGGGTGACGCGTTCCTGCGGCGCCTCGGTGTCGATGTCGATGGCGCACGGGCAAAACGGCGCCTCTTTGCCCGCGCATGTCTCGACTGGAGCGAACGCCGCGCGCACCTGGCAGGGGCTCTCGGCGCCGCTCTCGCCGCCCGGCTGTTCGAACTGGACTGGCTGGAGCGTTCCGGGCGCGCGCGCGAGATCAGTGTGACGGCCAGGGGCGAGGCGGAGTTCGCCCGCCTGTTCGGCATGACTCTCGCGAATGAAGGCGAGTGACCGCCGACGCCTCAAACGGTTGTTCGAAAGTGGCGGGGTCTGTGCCATGGTATGAGGAGCGTCGCGGCGAAACCCTCACACAGGAAACGGGATACGGATTGAACAATGCGCCAGCCTCCTGTGCGCAGGCCGTCCCTGCTTGTCCTGGTGATGATCTCGTCGATCGGTCCCCTGGCGCTGCAGGTCCTGGTTCCGGCGATGCCCGGCCTGGCCAGCGATTTCCACACGGACTTCTCCATCACGCAGATGTCTCTTTCGGTCTACCTCGTCGGCATGGTGGCGGGACAGCTCGTCTATGGTCCGCTCTCCGACAGGTTCGGCCGCCGCCCGGTCCTCATGGCGGGACTCGTGGTCTATGTCGGCGGCACTCTCTTTTGCCTGGTGGCGTGGGATATCGTGCCGCTCATCATCGGCCGGGCGTTCCAGGCGTTGGGTGGCAGCGCGGGGATCGTGCTGGCGCGCGCCATCATCAGGGATATCCACGATCGCGAGGGCTCGGCGCAGATGCTCGCCTATGTCACGGCGGGCATGATTCTCGCTCCGATGATCGGCGCCATCGCCGGCGGTTACCTCTACGAGTGGTATGGCTGGCAGTCGGTCATGCTGCTGGTGCTGGTCATCGGCGTTCTCGTCACCGGAGCCTGCATCGTTGCCCTGAGTGAGACCAACACGAGGCGCACGTCCCGAACCTCGTTTCCGGACATGGTGAGGGATTGCGCGGGACTCCTGCGCAAGCGCCGCTTCCAGGGCTATGCCCTTCAGGTCGCCTTCACCACGGCAACGTTCTTCACGTTCCTGGGAGGCGCATCGGCGGTGGCGGTGGTGATCTACGGCCGCAGTCCGTCGGAGTACGCCCTGTGGTTCGTGCTGGTTTCGGGCAGCTACATGACCGGCAATTTCATCTCCGGACGCATCAGCCGTCGCGTCGGCATCGACCGGATGATCACCATCGGAACCGTGGCCTCCTCCACGGCCGCGCTCGTCATGATGGTGCTCTTCGTGTCCGGCTGGTTCGGGCTGGTCCACTTCTTTGTGCTGGCCGGCATGATGTCCCTGGGCAACGGTTTCAGCATGCCCAATGGTTTCGCCGGGATTGTCAGTGTCGATCCCGGCCGCGCCGGCACGGCATCCGGCCTTTCCGGGGCCCTGCAGATGGGCCTGGGCGCCATTGCCATGACCGTCGTCGGCCACACCATGGCAGAAAGCCCGTTGCCGGTGATTGTCATCATGCTCGTCCTTGCGCTGCTGGCCCTGATCGCCCATTTGCATGGCACAAGAGGGGACGTACCTTAGATGATGACGAACCGGGAGATGCGACGTTGAAAGCCTTGCTGTGTCACGCGTGGGGGGGACCTGAAGACCTCGTCGTGGGGGATGTGCCCGAACCCGAGCCCGGTCCGGGTGAGATCGTCGTCCGTGTCGAGGGCTGCGGGGTCAATTTCGCCGACACCCTCATCATCCAGGGCACCTACCAGGTGAGGCCCGAACATCCCTTCACGCCGGGCATGGAAGTGGCCGGCACGGTCCTGAAGACCGGGTCCGGGGTGGAGGACTTTGGTCCCGGTGATGCGGTCATCGGCATGCCCGGTGTCGGTGGATTCGCCGAGCAGGTGGTGTGCAAGGTCTCCCAGGTGATGCGGCGCCCCGCCGGCATCGATGCCGTGACCGCCGCCGCCATTCCCATCGTCTACGGCACGGCGCACATCGGCCTCGAGCACAGGGGCATGCTTCAGCCGGGCGAGAGTCTCCTCGTGCACGGAGCGTCAGGCGGCGTTGGCCTCGCCGCAGTCGAAGTGGGCAAGGCCATGGGCGCCTACGTCATCGCCACGGCGAGCAGCGCCGACAAGCTGGAGACGGCCCGCCGTCACGGCGCGGACCATGTCATCGACTATCGCGCCGGTGAATTCCGAAACGAAGTCAAGGAGATCACGAAGGGCGGCGCAGACGTCATCTTCGATCCTGTGGGGGGTGACGTCTTCGACCAGTCATTGCGCTGCATTGCCTGGGAGGGACGGCTGCTCACAATCGGATTTGCCTCAGGCCGCATTCCCCAGGCGCCTGCCAACATCCTGCTGGTCAAGAACATCGCCGTCATCGGCGTTCACTGGTCCAACTACCGCGAAAGCCAGCCCGAACTCCTCAGCCGTTCCTTCGACCGGATCTTCACGTGGATCTCCGAGGGGAAGCTGCGCCCGCTGGTCTCGAGGACCTTCACTCTCGAAGAGGCGCCGCAGGCGCTCGCCGACCTCGCCGGCCGCCGGGCCCGTGGCAAGATCGTTGTCGCTCCCTGACATGGCGAGGAGTACGTGATGAAACATGAAGGCAAGGTTGCGGTGGTGACCGGCGCGGCCCAGGGAATCGGGCTCGCCTGCGCCAGGCGGCTCACGGGTGAAGGCGCTCTGGTCGTCATGGGAGATATCCAGGGGGAGAAAGTTGCCGGGGAGGCAGAGGCGCTCGGCGCCGTCGCCATGACCACGGACGTGTCGCGTCGCGACGACGTCGACGCCCTCATCAGGTGCGCCGTCGACACCCACGGCAGGCTCGACATCATGGTCAACAACGCCGGGGTCGGTTTCAGCGCCAGTGTCCTGGAAATCGGGGAAGAGGATTTTGACCGCATCCTCGGCGTCAACCTCAAGGGAGTGCTGTTCGGTTCCCAGGCAGCGGCATGCGTCATGGTGGAGCAGGAATCCGGCGGCGCCATCGTCAACATGTCTTCGGTCCAGGCCGAGCTCGCGATACCCAACAGTGTCGCCTACGGCGTCTCGAAGGCGGGGATCAATCAGCTGACAAGGATCTTTTCCGTCGCCCTGGCAAGCCACAATGTCAGGTGCAATGCCGTAGGCCCCGGCACCATCCTCACGGACATGGCGCGAGGCGCCGTGCTTTCCAGCGACGAGGCCTACCGGATGATCCTGTCGCGCACGCCTCTGGGCCGCCTGGGCGAGGCGGACGAAGTCGCCTCCGTCGTCTCGTTCCTGGCAAGCGACGATGCTTCCTATGTCACGGGCCAGGTCATCTATCCCGACGGCGGCCGCATGCCGGTGAACTATACGGTGCCAGTGGACGCGCTGCCCGCGATAGACTGAGGCATGATCCCGGCGCTTCTCGACTGCGACACGGGCCACGACGACGCCATGGCCATCCTCATGGCCGGACGGCGGCTCGACCTGCGGGGCGTGACCACCGTCTTCGGCAACGCGACCGTCGCCGATACCACCGACAACACATGCCGGATTCTGGAACTCGCCGGACTTGCCCACGTTCCCGTCGCCGCCGGCGCGGCCGCACCACTCGAAGGTGCCTTCGTGCATGAAGCAGGAGTCCACGGCATGACGGGAATGGATGGCCATGACCTGCCGCCGCCGGCCGGCGGTGCCATCGATGAACCGGCCGTGGACTTCATTGCCCGCAACGCTGCCGCCACCAGGGGACTCCATCTCGTCGCCACCGGTCCGCTCACCAACATCGCCCGGGTCCTGACGTCCTTTCCGGGAGCACGAGCGGCACTGGCGGGTATCAGCATCATGGGGGGATCGACTGGCCAGGGTAACGCCACCCCGGTTGCCGAATACAACATCCAGGCCGATCCGGAAGCCGCTGACATCGTCTTCACCAGCGGTGTTCCGATCCGCATGGTGGGGCTCAATGTCACCCGCCAGGTGGAGGCAACCCCGGAGCGGCGACACTGCCTGAGATCCCTCGGCAACCGCACCGGCCATGTGGTCGCCGATCTCCTTGACTTCTTCAGCGACCGGCTCGAGGAACGCTATGGCCTCGCCGGGGCATCGATGCATGATCCCCTTGCCGTGGCAGCGCTTTGTGATCCCGACATGCTGCGATTCGAGGCCATGGAGGTGAGTATCGAGCGGGAAGGGGCCCACACCAGGGGCATGACGGTGTGCGATCTTCGCCACCTCTGCCCCCTCACGCTGCGTCGCCAGCGCGAACCCCTGGGTTGCCCCAATGCCGAGGTTGCGGTAGCCGTGGATGCCGGTCTGTTCTGGGAGCGGTTCATCGAGGTGGTGGCTGCGTGTCCATGAGAAACATCCCGGAATTCGACACGGACGAGATGCTGGAGGGCCTCAGCGCCTGGGTGCTCGTCGAGAGCCCCACCAACGTGCCCGAAGGCGTCAATGCCATGATGGATCTCGCCGAAGCCGAGATGGTGTCACTGGGAGCGGCTATCAGCCGGGAACCGGGAGGCGACGGGTATGGGGACGTGCTCGTCGCCCGCGTGGAGGGCGCTGTCGAGGACAAGGGCATCCTGGTTCTCGGTCATCTCGATACCGTGCATGGCGTCGGCACCCTGGAGGGTCCGCTCCCGTTCCGTCGCGAAGGGGACAGGCTCTACGGTCCGGGCATCTACGACATGAAGGGCGGCATGTATGCCGCCTGTTACGCCATGAAACAGCTGCTGCGCGCCGGCCGCACCCCGGTTCTTCCGGTGACCTTCATGTTCATTCCCAACGAGGAGGTCGGCAGCCCGACGACCCGGCGGCGCATCGAGGACGAAGCGCAGCGCCACCGCTTCGTCCTTGTTCCGGAACCCGCCAAGCAGGGTCGGCTTGTGACCGGGCGTCACGGTATCGCACGCTACATCGTGACCACCCGGGGCAGACCCTCCCATGCCGGTGCGACCCTCGCCCGGGGTGCCAGCGCCATTCGTGAAATGGCCCATCAGATCCACGCCATCGAGACGATGTCGGATCCTGGTTCCGGGACCACGATGAGTGTCGGTATCGTCAACGGCGGCACCTTCGTCAACGTCGTTCCCATCGAATGTCGTGCCGAGGTTCTGGCGGTCTTTCCCACCCGCGGGGCCTTCAATTCCATTGCCGCGTTCATGTCCTCCCTGAAGCCGGTCAACGCGGATGTCACGATCACCGTGGAGCCCGGACCGGTGCGGCCCCTCTTCGAGCCGGGAGAGGGATCGCTCGCTCTCTATTCCCGCGCCGAGGAGATTGCGAAATCCATCGGCTTCGTACCGGGCCACGGCAGCTTCGGCGGAGGGAGTGACGGCAATTTTACCGGTGCACTCGGCATTCCCACGCTCGACGGCCTCGGGCTCTGCGGTGACGGCGCCCACACGCATGACGAACACATCCTCGTCTCCTCCCTGGTTCCCAGGGCGCGCCTTCTGGCCGGTCTCCTTGAAAGCCTCGGTGATGCGGAACTCATCGTCCGATGAACGACTGATCTGACGTCTCTCCGGTCAGGCTGACTCTCATCCCGGGCGATCCGCCCGCTCTGGCAGAGGCCGGACCAGCGACCACGCGCACATGAGTGGTATCCCGTGGCAGCCGAGTCCCGGGGTCAACGGCCTGTCACGATCACAGGGTTGGAGAGGGCGTACGCGGCATGGTCTGTGGCGCGGACGTGGTCGGGCGGGTTCAACCGTCGAGGCGTTCAAGGGCTTCGAGAACCTGCGAATGGAAGGTATGCAGCGGGACCTCGGAGAACCACGAATCCTCAGGGTCACACACATAGCGTCCCTGGTCGTAGCCCAGGCTCGACAGGCCTCGCTGGACGCTTTCCACAATGGCGATATCCTGCTGGTTGAAGTGGTCCATGAAGAGACTCTTCACGGCAAGGAGCTTGGGATCCACGGGTCCTTCGGGCGCATAGATGTCCACGCGTTCCGAGCACCGGCCCACACCGTTGGGAAGCATGCGCAGGACCAGCAGGTTCCGTGAACCCGGCAGGCTCAGCATGTTCAGCGTCGGCCAGGCCATCCATGCGACATAGGGCGAACCGGCCTCGATCTCGAGACCTTCGAACCCCGTGCGGCTGCGGTAGAGAAAGTAGGAGAACCGTTCCTCCTGGACGAAATCGTCAAGTCCCTCGTCGAGAACCCTGGCGAGTTCGGGGTGCGCCACCGGAATGTGGTACGCCTCCGCGAAGTTGTCGACGACGACCTTCCAGTTCGCGCCGATATCGTAGTGAAGGCGTTCTACTGCGACATAGTCTTCGAAGTCCGGCAGATGCCGGGTGATCGTCTCGCCAAAACGGCCCATCGTCGTCTCGAACGGCTCGCAATCGGGATCGAGATTGACGAACAGCAATCCGGCGCTCTGGGCCACGCTGACGGCGCGCAGGGAGAATTGCGCACGATCGAAGTTCGCCACCGTCTCGGTATGCGGAGCGTTCCGCAATGTGCCGTCAAGGTTGTAGAACCACGCGTGGTAGGGGCAGGTGATCCCGACCTTGAGCGATCCGCGCCCCTTGAGCAATTCATGGCCCCGGTGCTGACAGACATTGAAAAACGCCCGGATCTCGCTGTTGCGATCCCGCATCACGAATATTGGCTGGCCGGCGATGACATCGGTGAAGTAGTCCCGCGGCTTTGGAATGTCGCTGACGTGCCCGACGTAGCACCAGTTCCTGTAGTGAACCGCGTGAAGTTCACGCCGGTAGATGGTGTCGTCGGTGTAGTAACGCGAGGGCAGGGTCAGCGATTCCAGATGGTTGGCCTGGAATGCGCCCCGTTCGCCGACAGGCCGCGTGCTCATGCTGGAAGTTCCCTCCTCAAGTGTCATGGATCGGGCAGGGGCGATGGCGTCCTCTCGAATGGATTGTCCAGGGCATGTGCCCAGCGGTATCCGGCGTGAACTGCGCCTGCGATCAGATGCGGCGCATCGCAGTCGCCGATTCTCGAGATCGATGCCTCCGCCGGCACCGTCGCGCAGAGATCCCGATAGAGCGAGTCATCGGGCGCCCGTGACGTCACAAGCACGACGGACGATGCCGGCAGATCGAGACCCTCGCCCCCGTGAACGCAGTCAAGGACGACATGACCGTCAGCGATTCGGCTCATGGACTTCAGCCGAATGACCGGAATCTCGAGTTCAATCATGCGCGCGGCGACGATCTCCTGTTCCATCGTCAGAGCCAGGTAGGGAGCGACTTCTGATGCCGGTGTCACCAGCATGACATCGGCTCCGGCCGACTTGAGCAACTCCGCGATGACGTTGCCGAGATACGTGCCGTCCTCGTCATAGACGACGACCCGCCCGCTCGGAACCGTGCCGTCCATGATGTCGTCGGGTGTCAGAACCCGGGCATCGGCAGAAACTGTCACGGGCTCTGCTGACCAGCGGCCGCGGCCGTCGCGTCGCCAGGTGGCACCCGTCGCCACCACGATGTGCTGCGCGCCGAAGGAGAGAGCCGTCTCGGCATCCAGAGCGCTGGAGGTGTAGAGCTCGGCATTGGCCATCTGCTGCAGGCCGTGAATGCGGTGATCGGCGACTCGCCGCCATTCGCCCAGCCCGGGAAGAGCGCTTTCCCGAAGCACGCGTCCGCCCAGTTCCTCGCGCGCCTCGGCGAGCGTGACCGTATAGCCGCGGCGGGCCAGGACGTGGGCGCATTCAAGGCCTGCGGGTCCCCCTCCGATGATGAGGATCGTATCGTCCGAACCTGCTGGCGGCAGGTTCTCGGGATGCCACCCGCGCCGCAATTCCTCCATCATCGTCGGGTTCTGCGTGCAGCGAATGGGCGAATAGGACAATTCTCCCGAGACGCAGACGTTGCAGCCGATGCACTCGCGAATGTCGTCGGGTCGTCCCTCCTGGATCTTGCGAGGCAGGAACGGATCGGCGATTGACGGACGCGCCGCACCCACGAGATCCATGATGCCCCGCCGAATCTGCGACACCATGGTGTCGGGCGATGTGAAGCGCCCCACGCCAACCACCGGCCTGTCGACGATCGATTTGACGAATGCCGTGTCCTGCTCCTGGAAGCCTTCCTTCGCAAATCGGGACGTCTGGGAATCCGATGGCCATTCGGAAATGTTGACATCCCACAGATCCGGTATGTCCTTGAGCATCTCCACCAGTTCGCGGCCCTGGACGGGATCGTTGTCGATCTCGTTGACTGCAAAGCGGAACGCCACGGCGCAACTTTCTCCGATGTCTTCCTTCATGTCCTCGAGAGCCTCGCGCAGCAGCCGCGCACGATTCTCCAGGGAACCGCCGTACTCATCTCCCCTGTCGTTGAAACGCCGCTGCAGGAACTGGCTGAAGATCGACAGACCATGGCTTGCGTAGGCGTAGACGACATCGAAGCCGGCGGACCGGGCGCGCCGCGCGGCGGCTCGGTGCTGCTCGCGCACATGCCGGATGTCGGAAGCATCCATGGCTCGCGACTGGAAAGGTTCTACCGACTCGAGCGTCAGATGTGACGCGGGTCCCAGCGCGGGGCGACGGCTCGCCCGGTTGCCGGCAGCCAGTCCGATGTGCCCCAGTTCGACGGCGGCAAGGGCGCTGTGGCGATGAATGGCGTCGGCCATCCGGGCAATCGGGGCGATATGGTCGTCATGCCAGAGATGGAGCGACGGAAACGGCCAGAACTCGGATTCGGGTCCGACTTCCGCGATCTCTGTCGAAACGATCCCCCAGCCGCCTTCCGCCTTGATCTCGCGCATGCGGGCGACGGCTTCCGGCGCCGAGTCGCTCACGCCGGTGCAATGGGGTACCTGAACGAAGCGGTTCGGGGCTGTGACCGGCCCGATCCGGACCTCCTCGAACAGGATGGCGTATCGTGGGTCTGGTTGTGTCACGTCGTCAGTTCCCATCCCAATTGGATGGGGCGGCAGTTCGGGGTGACCACCGCCCCGGCGCGCGTTACAGCCCCGCCTTGACTTCCTCGAAGAGGGACTGGAGGTCTGACTCGCCCTGAATCGGCTGTTGGTAGATCCCCGCTGCGAGGATTTCCTGGGGGTTCTTCGAGAGACCGAGAGAGGCAAGCACATCTTCGCTCACGAGGTCGAAGGCCGACTGGGTGGCAGCACCGTAACCGAACACCTCCATCTCGTATGCGCGAGAGCGCGGATCGAGAAAGGCGTTGATCAAGGCATGGGCCTTGTCCGGGTATGGACTGTCCTTGGCGACCGACAGGCCGCAAACCCAGGTCATGGCGCCCTCCTTCGGGTTCATGAACGCAACCGGAAGACCCTCGCCCTTGAGACGGACGACCGACTCGTTCCAGGTCGTGGCCGCGACCAGTTCGCCGCTGGCCAGACCCTGCTCCATGCTCGTGTAGTCGTTTGAGTAGTAGCGCAGATTGGCGGTCAGATCCTCAAGATAGGGACGGATCGTATCGAGAGCGTCCTGCGTGGAATAGTCAAACGGATTGTCGAGGCCCGCGACGATCCCGGCGATGACGACGCCATCAACGAGACTGTCGAATGCCGCCACCTGGCTCTTGTACTTGGGGTCCCAGAGAATCATCCAGGATTCATCGTCGACATACTCCGGCGCGAGATCGGTTCGGTAGAGAATCGAGGTGAGACCCCAGTCCACCGGCACCCAGTAGTGGTCGCCATCGATGGTGCTTCCCGGAACGTCCTTCAATGCCGGGATGATGTCATCCCAGTTGGAAAGGCGCGAGACGTCAACGGGTTGGAGCATCCCCGAATCGACCCACTTCTTGATGCTGTAGTTGCATGGGAACACCACATCGGGGGTAAAGCCCGCACGCATCTTGGCGATACCCTCTTCCTCGTCGCCCCAGAACGTGAATTCCGGAGCAGCGCCTTCCTGTTCGACATAGGCCTGCCAGAGGTTCTCGTCATCGTAGCCGGCCCATCCGAAATAGGTGGCCTGGCCTTCATCGGCCTGCACGCCTCGGCTGGTCGAGGCAAGGTGGAACGTCGGAACAACGCCTGCGGCCGTCAGCCCTGCCAACACATCGCGGCGATTCAACGCAACACGGGGATGATTCACGGTAGCCTCCTTATGCTTGTATTCACAGTCTGTGTGGGTGGTGGGCCCAGGATTGCCGACCAGTATCGGTTTGGCAGACGACGGGGTTCAATTGTCCCATTTGGGACACATGGCAATCAGCGCTATGATTGTTCCATGCAGGCCGTCACCGACATGCTGATGGAGGTTGCCGGTTCGATCGGAACCAGATCGTTTTATTGCGACGTCATGCGTGGGGTGTTCGAGACAGTGGCGTCCGACGACTGCCAGGTCATTCACTATCCTGCAGGTGGTCGACCCGAATACGTCGTCGACGAACATACGCCGGAGCGTTTGCGCCGTCTCTACCGCAGGTTCTGCCCGTACGATCCCTTCTATCGCGACTGGCGCTTGACCCATCGGGCAGGTCTGCGCCAGCTGCACGATGTCCAGCCGCCGGACTACGATGAGGGCGGCTACTACACCAACTTTTACAGCGTCACGGGCTACGCAGACGAATTGGGGCTCCTGTTCCCTGCCCTGAAGGGATCGGCCATCGGTGTCTTCGTTCAGCGCGACCATGCCTACCGCCGCGCCGAAGTCGAATTCCTGTCACGCCTGTTCCCGGCGTTGAGGCGTCTTCATGTCGCCCACAGGCGACAGCTGTTCCATGCCCTGGCGACGAATCACTCCCGGCTCAACTCCAGCGGAGTGGCCATCGTCGAGCCTTCAGGACGGATCGCCTATGCGAACGACTCGCTGCGGGCGGTTCCGCGGCACGAAGACGCCACCATCGAAGCGGTGCGGTGTCACGCCGCGTCCGATGTCGCGGGTGTGTCGACAAGAATTGGTCTCGCGACGGTGACCAAGCTCGATTGCTTCCCCCTGGCACCCTCGGCATGGATCGTGGTGTTTGGCGCAGGTTCGCATCACACCAACGATCTTGACGGTGCGTTGATGAGCTTCGGCGAAGGCCTGTTGAGCCGACGGGAACACCAGATCTGTTGCCTTGCCTTTTCCGGTCTCGGCAACCCGCACATTGCAGACGTGCTCGGCATAAGTGAAGGCACGGTGAAGAACCTGCGCAAGAGGCTCTACTACAAAATGGATGTCACGTGTGAACGCGAGCTGTTTGCGCTCTTCCTGGCGCACCTTCGCTCCGGCAACGAGACGTAAGACTTGCCAACCATCATTCCGTGACGGGACGCCTTCCGGAAGGTGCCGGTGACCCGGGCTTCATCGCTCGATGAACGGCAGAGCCGTGACCTCTCCTTCTCGTGTGCCGTCGGGTGTGGTGACAGCCACCGGCGTTCCTGGATCCCAGGCGCTGTGTTCCATCATGGCAAGGGCGATGTTGGTGGCAAGGTCGGGCGAGAAGGCCGCCGATGTCACCTGCCCGGCGGGTTCGCCGGACCGCAGCACGGGCCACGGTTCGACACAGGCTGGTGCCGCTCTTCCATCGAATCTGATGCCGCGGATGATCCTCGCAGGACCGCCCGAGTCGCGAATGCGCTCGAGGGCGTCGCGGCCGATGAATTCCACGGGTGATTCGAGATTCACAAAGCGGTCGAGGCCGCACTCGAAGGGATTGTTCGCTAGCGTCATGTCGTTGCCGTGAGAGAGCAGGGCTCCCTCGATGCGTTCGATGAGATTAGGGCAGCCCGGTCCCACACAGAGATCCCCTCCGGCGGCGAACAGCGCGTCCCAAAGGGCCTGCCCGCTGGCCGCATCGTCGATGTAGATCTCGAATCCGCCCTGCTTGGACCATCCCGACCGTGCCACCACGAATTCGTGGTCGGCGAAGGGCAGCACCGCAAAGCTGAAGAAGCGGATGTCGCGCACCTGATCGCCGAGCACCCTCGAAAGGAGATCGTCCGCCTTGGGCCCCTGAACGGCAATGGGTCCGACACCCGGCTCGAAGACACGCGCGTCAAGGCCCAGACCGAGGGCAAGACCCTTGCCCCACAGCGCAACGTCGGAATCGGCGAGGGAGATCCACAAACGGTCTTCCGCCAGCCGCAGAATGACCGGATCGTTGATCATGCCTCCCGTCTCGTCCACCAGGGGCGCGTAGGCACACCGGCCTGGAGCCAGGCGGGAGATGTCGCGCGGCGTCATCAGCTGCACGAGGCGGGCCGCGTCCGGACCCACCACCTCGACCTGCTGTTCGCAGGTGACATCCCAGACCTGAACATGCCGCTTGAGGTGATGGTAGTCGTCCTCGAGCCCACGGAAGAACGTAGGCAGGAGCATGTGGTTGTAGACGGTGAAGCCGCCTACGCCCTGTGCCTCGATCCGTGACGAGAATGGTGTGCGGCGGGTGCGGCGCGATATCGAGATCACGGGTTCATGCATGGTCCGGTTCCTGGAGACGGAGAAAGCGGGACAATCGTGCTACGCTCGTTGGTCCTTGTATAGTGCCTGGCGAGAGGGACAGCGGATGGTGAAGCTCGATATTCTCCAGAAGGTCTATGAGTGCGGGGACCTCGACGAGCTACGCGGAATCTATGATTCCTGGGCCGAGACTTACGATTCGACGATCTCCGGGGCAATGAGTTACCGCGGTCACGAGTACATTGTCGATGCCGTGCGTCCCCATCTTGGAGACTATGCGAAAATCCTTGATGCCGGAGCCGGCAGCGGCATGGTCGGACTGGCAGCTTCGCTGGCGGGATTCACCCATGTGGACGCCATGGATCTCTCGGCGGGCATGCTGGAGATTGCGAGGGAACGCGGTGTCTACCGCGAGGTGCGCACCGGCGTTCTCGGCGAAGCCCTGGACTATCCCGACAACACCTACGATGCCGTTCTCAGTTCGGGCGTCTTCACGCCCGGCCATGCACCACCGACCTCGTTCGACGAGATCATCCGCATCGTGAAGCCTGGAGGGCTTGTCTGCTTCACACTGCGCCACGACCAGACGCCACCGGGGTTCATCGAGAAGTTCGATGAACTCGCAAAGGCCGGATTGTGGCAGCAGGTGCGAGTGAGCGAGCCATTCCAGTCCATGCCAGGGGGTGAGCCGGAGATCCGGCACAGGACCTGGCTCTTCCGGGTGACAAGGGGGCGCCCATCGGCGTGACGGACCCGGAGCCCGGACGCCCGGTTCGCATCTGGGACCGCCCGACGCGGGTGTTCCACTGGGTTCTCGTCGTCCTCTTCATCGTCTGCTATCTCAGCGGCGACCGCGGTCGGTTCGATATCCATATCCTGGCGGGCCAGGCCTTGCTGATCCTGGTCGTGGCGCGGATTATCTGGGGGTTCGTGGGCAGCGATACCGCCCGGTTTCGCCGCTTCCTGCGGCCCCCGGGCGAGATCATGGCCCATATCCGGTCCCTTGGTGAGCGCCGGCCCGGCCATGACACCGGTCACAATCCCCTGGGAGGCCTCTCCGTTGTCATGATGCTGTTCGTTCTCGCCGTCCACATGGGATCCGGGCTCTTTGCGGTGGATGTCGACGGATGGAACGAGGGACCGCTTTCGCATGTCGTGAGCTACGAGGCGGCACGCAGCGCCTCGGGCGTTCACGCCGTCACGGTCGACATCCTGCTCGTGCTTGTCGCCCTCCATGTCGCCGCTGTCGGATTCCACTGGCTCTACAAGCGCGACAACCTCGTCCTTCCCATGGTGACCGGCTGCAAGCACCTTCCTCCGGGGCGCGATGTCCCGCGCCTCGCACCGGATCTCCTGGCCCTCGTCACACTCGCCGTTGCCGCTTCAGTCGTGCTTGGGGTGCTGGAGATCGCCGGATAGACGTTCAGTGGTCCTTGGCGCGGAAGACCGAGTGACACCCGCCACACCCCTCGCGCCCAAGGGCCTCGAACGCTGCAGCCTGCAAGTCGTGATCTCCGGAAGCCAGCGCCGCCTCGAACATGGCCGCTCGCTCTCCCAGGAGTTGTGCGGCCATCTCGAAGTCCGACCAGTTTTCCCAGATGGCATCGAGAGCGCCGGTTCGGGGCAGGGCATCCACGCCGGTCCCTGGAGGAAAGAGCGGTGGAATGGCAGATGCGGCGTCCTTGAGGACACCGGTCGCCGCCAGCGCCTCTTCCGCATCGTTGCGCCCGGAGAGGAAGCCCTTGATGGTCCGCATGGACTTTCCCAACTCCTTCATGAACACGTGGCGCTCATCGCTCAGTCTCTCGGCCTCCTCGAGGCTGACGACGTCGTCTCCTGACCAGGCCACGGATCCCAGCATGAAAGAGACAACCACCGTCACGATGGCGGTACGCATGGCCGGTTCCTCCCTTCTTGGATGCGCAAGAGACTGGAACAGTTTGCCCGGAGCCTGCAAGTCCCGGTCTGCAGTCGGGACGGAATCCGGCCGCTGGCGGTCCACCACGGAGGTCTTGCGCGCGGGCCCGGGACGAAGGCGAGACTTGACCCGGCGTCCCGATTGCGTGAATCGTGGGGTCTACCAGGGCCACGGCGAAATGAACAAGGCGGCCGACACGATCCCGGGTCATGGGTCAAGACTACCGGACATTCGGCAAGGCAGGGAGGTGCAGCAATGAGCAGGGGCACCACTGTCTTCGCCCTGATCGTTTCCGTGCTGCTCATCGCTACGGCCGGCGTGCTCAACATGCTGGCAAGGCAGGGAGACGAAGCGGTGCCCGCCGATGCCGTCTTGATGGCAACGGAGATTCGCGATGGCGTGGCGGAGTCGGAAGCGTCGGCCCTTGCTGGCCTCCTGGAGACGATGTCACGGTTGGTGGAGACCATTGAGTCCATTCCCGAACCTGCGGCCGACATAGCGGGAAATGCCGTTGTGCTGAGGGAGGGATTGCAACAGAGAAGGCTCGCCATCGGCGCCATCCGTGATGCGGATGCGGCGCTCACGCAAGCGATCGATGCCTGGAAGTCGGCGGCTGAATCGGTGGCCGGCGAAGCCGGGACCAGGGCAGAGGAACTGGCCAGGCTCGTGGAGGACATGGACCGGTATCTTGCCGGGACCGGGCCCGCCCCGACCCTTGATGCCGTGCGTTCCCACGGCGATGTGACGCTTGTTGCCGCGGCAAGCAGGCTGATGACCGACAAGCGCACTCTCGACGAGTTGCATCAGGGGCTGGCTGTCGAAAGGATGGCCGGTGTAGCCGGGCAGCTTGTCATGTCCCTGGAGATCGAGCGCGCCCGCCGGGCGCTTGTGGTGCGCAATTATGACGATGGCACGGTTGCAGCCCTCGGTGCTCTGGCGCTGTTCTGGGTTCTGCTTGGCATTCGCGGGAATCGCCGCAGCCAGCCGGCGCAACAGACCTCGGACCCGAGAAGGGGGAAACTGTTCATCCGCGCTACCGCTGCAGCGGTGACGGTGCGGGCTCAACGTCTTGCTTCGCACACCAATGCTCTCAGACAGTCCCGCCAGAGACTTGGAAACGCCATCGCGGAGGCCGGGCTCGACCGATCGCTCAATGACGATGCTCCCCTGCACCGGGAGGTCGAGGCGATGGATGGTCATCTCGCCACCCTGCGCGACGAAACCGGCGAACTGTCGGCGCTGGGCAAGCGTCTGTGGACTCTCGCCGGAGATGCGGCGCCAGCATCGACGACCAGTATCAACGCGTGCATCAGGGAAGCCCTCGAGGCGATCAGGGCAGGCCACCGCATTCCCGTCATGACGGAACTTGCCGATGTCGGTGATGTCAAGGGTGTGGCATCCGATATTGTTCTGGCCCTGACAGCCATTCTCGAACGTATCCTCACCACCTCCCAGGAGTCGGGACTGGGACACAGCGCCATTCGCGTCTTCACCACAACCGGTGATGACCAGGTGCATGTCACCATCACCGGAGGCGCTCCCCTTCCGCGGTTCTCGGAACACACGTTCAGGCCGTCCGGTGCCTCTCACGAACTGGCGCTCGCCATCGCTCTTCTCAGGCGCCATGGCGGCAGTGTGATCCTGGGCTCAGCTACCGCTGGAGAAGCCTCGGCACGCATATCCCTTGCCGCCGCATCGGGAGACCAGACATGAAGGCGTTGCGTTTTCGGGTTCGCAACTATCGCAACATCGAGGACAGCGGCTGGGTAACACTCGATCCGGTCACGGTCCTTGTCGGACGCAATGAGTCGGGCAAGACCTCCCTTCTGAAGGCACTCAACAAGTTCAATCCGGGCACGGCGGAAACCTATGATGCCCAGCGCGAGTTTCCACGTGACCGCTACACGCGCGACTACGTCCTGGCCGGTTCGACGGGTGCGGAGTGGCCGGTCTGTTCCATCGAGTTCGAGATTCCGGAACAGCAGAAGCGCGATATCGCAACCCTGCTGGGGCCGGACCGGGAAGTTCCCGAGACGGTCACCGTCACACGTCACTACGACGGCTCCCTCGGTTTTTCCTACATGCCGCAGATCGGAGCCAAACCGGCACAGCCAGCCCCTCTCATGGAGATCCTTGAGGGTCTGGCACTTGCGGACGACTCGTCGCGCCTGGCTGGGTGGTCCAGCGAGTGGTACGACCGGTTCGCCGGACTTGATGACGTCACCAGCGCCACCGGCCGCGCCCTGCTCAGCGAAATCGACGAGGAGATTGCGGGACTCAATGATGAACGGCTCAGTGCTCTCGGCGCCGTTGTCACCTCCATGCTGCGGATGCCCTTCGGGAGCAGGGTGATCGATCATGTCAATGCCCTGGTGGAACGCGAACTGCCACGTCTCGTCTACTTCGAGAACTACGGCGTGCTCGACAGCGCCATCTGGCTGCCGGAGATGTTCAGGGGCCTTGAACGCGAGGAACCGGAACCACGTTTCAGAACGGCGCTTGCGCTGTTCCGTCATGCGGGTCTCGATCCCCGTGACATCGCGGAACTCGGCGCCACGGGCAACAGGGCATCGGGTGAGGCGATGCAGCGCCAGATGGAGGAGCGGGCCATCCGGCTCAATGCCGCATCGGTCGACATCAGCCGTCGCTGCGCCGAGCTGTGGTCACAACGGCGCCATCGCATCCGCTATCATGTCGACGGAGACTACTTCCGCATCAGGGTCGCTGACGATTCACTGGAGGACGTGGAGATAGAACTGGAATCCCGCGGCAAGGGCTTCCAGTGGTTCCTCTCCTTCTTCCTCGTCTTTGCCGCTGAGTCCGAGGGCGGCATGGGTGATGCCATCGTACTGCTGGACGAGCCCGGTCTCAGCCTTCATCCGACGGCACAGCGTGAACTGCTGGTGTTCTTCGAGCGTCTGTCCGCACAGAACCAGGTCATCTACACGACTCATTCGCCGTTCCTGATCGACGGCGATCACCTCGACCGGGTGCGTCCGGTGTTCGAGGACGACACGGGACATGCCCGCATCCTCAAGGGTTCATGGCCGGCCCATCCTGAAACGGTCTTCGCACTCAAGGCGGCCGCCGGGTATGCGATGTTCGATTCCCTGACGGAACAGGGCCGATCGCTTCTTGTCGAACATGTCAGCGATGCCTGCTACCTGGAGGCGCTGTCGCAGCACTGCGCCCGGACCGGGAGGAGTGCGCTTGACGAATCCGTCGAAGTGGTGCCCTGCGGCGGTGCGGCGGTTTGCGGCTACATGGCATCGCTTCTCATGGCCGAGAACCGTCGTCCCTTCATACTCTTCGACGGCACCGACACCGCGCGCCTTCGCCGGCATGGACTGGTGAGGGACCTCCTTGACGAGGGAGACAGTTCGATTGTTCTTCTCGATGAGGCAGTCGGGTGGTCCGGGCATGATGTGTGTATCGAGGATCTGTTCGGAGAGAGCATCATCCTCGAAGGGCTCGCAAGTGCGACAGGCGTCCGCCTGTCGCTCGGTGAAGATGGACATCAGGCCAGCCTCGTCGGTCGCATCGAGAGTGCCGCGGGGGCGGCAAGCATCGCGCTACCCCGTTCCTGGCGGCTGTCGACGGCCCTGGAGGTGACGTCGTCACAGGCCTCCCTGCCGGATGACGTCCTCGATTCGGCCTCGCTTCTCTTCACGAAGCTTGCCGATGACGGCAAGGGGCGGTGAACGGCAGATTCGCCGTCTACTACGCGCCTGCGGCCACCTCGGAACTGGCACGATTCGCCGTCAGCTGGTTGCAGGAGGAGGCTGGTTGTGTTCCCGGCATCCCGGAAGACCTTCACCGTGACATCGTCCGCGCCCCCAACGCCTATGGGTTCCACGCCACGCTGAAGGCCCCTTTCGCCCTCGCCCCGGGCACCACCGCAGATGCTCTCGCCTCGGCCCTCGCCGCCCTCGCCGCGGGCTTCACCGCATTCCGGGCGCCGCCGCTTGGTCTTGCCAGTGTCGACGGTTTTCTCGCTCTGGTGCTTCGTGAACCATGCCCGGCTATGAGTGACCTGGCGAAGGCGTGCGTGACGGAACTCGACCACTTCCGCGCGCCGCTGACCGACGGGGAAAGGGAACGCCGCCGATCGCAGGGCCTGTCGGTGCGCCAGGAAACGTTGCTCGACCGCTGGGGCTATCCCTTTGTCCTCGACGAATTCCGCTTTCACATGACGCTGACCCGGCGTCTCGATGATAGTCTGCGCGCACGCATCGTCGGCCTCCTGGGACGCAGGATGGCAGGCCTCATCGGGCGGGAGTGGCACGTCGATTCCATCTCCCTCTTCCACCAGGCGTCGCGCGAGGAGCCCTTCACCTTGAAGGCTCGCTTCCCCCTTGGACAGCCCGAAAGATGACGAAACCCTCAGGTTGCAGAGTTGTCACACTCGTGTGTGGCCAACTGTCCGTGAAGGACGGCAGGAAGAACCCGAACGACACCAGACAGCGTTCCAGGCCTGTGTCGCTGGTCCGTCGAGTCCTGATAGTTGTGTCCAGAGTTATCTGCAGTTTGCGCATGGCCTCCGGCGTGGTGTGGTGGCATGGCGGTGATGTGCTTCCGCAACACGACCATCGAAGACTCTCACGACCGGACGGCGCCGATCAGTTATACCGGCGATTTCTCGGACGTCGTGGTGATTGACGCCAATGGGCGGCGGATCCCGCTGGCGGGAGATGTCGCATACCGCATGGTTCTTGCGGCGATGCTGCCGTGTCTTGCCGGGTTCGGCAGTCGATTCATTCCTGCTCTCCTTTTCCGAAGCGACGGGATCGCAGCCTGGACCGGACGGTCGCGTCAGTCGGCGCAGCCGGAAGGTCGGGCCGGTCGGTGTGGATCACGTCGGTCCAGTGCGATGGCGCGTCGTCGGGCATCGCGCCAGGGTCGGGCGAGAGCGCCGGCGTATCTCTTTCGTCCTGCCCGCCGTGACAGGACCGGCCCGGCAGGCGATGCAGGGCGAAGTGAATGCCGACGCAGGCGAGCAGCGGTACCACCAGCGCCAGGTCGTCGAGCAGACCGCCGAAGGTTCCGCCGCTCAGCAGGTAGCCGGCGATCGGCAGCGTCATGGCGACACAACAGACCAGCATGCCGTATCGCGCGAACAGGCTGCGCTTCGCGACCGGGCCGCGTTGGACGGCCCCATCCCTCGAAGCGAGCTTGGTCGGTGTTTTCATCGCTGTCTCCGATTGCGGATGCCGGAAGAACGCTGCGGAGGGTTGCCCCCCGGTCTCGCGATCGGCGGGCAAGACGGGACGGCGCGGCGGGCCGGAAAGGGAGCGGTCATCGCCGGTGCGCGGGTCATGCGACCTCCACCCAGGTCTTCATGCCGGAGGCTTGGTGCCCCAGCGTGTGGCAGTGCAGGAGCCATTTGCCGGGATTGTCGAATACGCAGAGGATGTCCCGGCTCTGCCCCCGGTCGACCAGCGTCGTGTCCCGGTAGTAGCCGAGGGCGCCGTCTTCCCTGATCTCGTGGAAATGGTGGCCGTGCAGGTGGATGCCGTGCGGAAAGGCGGTGTCGTTGCGCAGCGCGATGCGGGCCGTCTCGCCACGGGCGAAGCGGCGCCACGGCTCGACGGGCATGCCGGAGTGGTCGTTGAAGGCCCAGAAGTCGCTGCCGCCGTGCCGCCCGCCCATGGCGCCGCCCTGCATGACGAGTGTGTGCCGGGTCGCGCCCCTCGCGTCGGGCGTCGGGATGTCCGGCGCCGGCAGGGGTGCGACGGGGCCGACAAGGGGCGCCGGGTTCGATCCGCTGACGGCGATGGTCCCGAGAGGAAAGAAGCCGTCGCGGGTGCGCAGGGCGAAGGAGACGGGTTCGGCAACGTCGAGGATGATGTCGGTGCGCTGCGCCGGGGCGAGGAACAGCTCCACGATTGGCGCCGGCTCGGCGAGCGGCATGCCGTCATGGGCCACCACCCTGCCGTCGCCGCCGCCAATCTTCACCGGGAACATTCTGGCCGTGGCGGCGTTGATGAGCCGCAGGCGGACCCGGTCGCCGCGGCGCACGACGGTCGCCGGAAACAGGGCCCTCGCGAGGTTGCCCATCCGACCGGCATGGGAGAAGTCGTGGCGGTTGCCGAAGCTCTCGTCCAGCGCGCCGTCGCGTTCCAGGCGCCAATCGTCGAGGACGACGGTAATGTCGCGGTCGACGGCGGGCGGGTCGGACTCCTCGACGATCAGCGGGCCGTAAAGGCCCCGCGCCACCTGCTCCCAGGAGCGGTGGTGGGCATGATACCAGTAGGTGCCGGGATTGGGGACGTCGAACTCGTAACCGAAGGTCGCGCCCGGCTCGACCGCCGCCTGCGTCAGCTCCGGCACCCCGTCCATAGCGTTGTCGATGTGGATGCCGTGCCAGTGGATGACGGACGGGCGGCCCGATCCGTTCTCGAAGGAGACGGACACCCGCTCCCCCTGCCGGAAACGGAGTTCGGGCCCCGGACTCGATCCATTGAAGCCGAGCATGCGGGTGAGGCTTTCGCCGTCCGGCAGGATACGGGCGGTGACGGGCTCCGCCTTGAGCCGGATGGCGGGTGCCGCCCAGGCGGTCGTGGGCAGGAGGGCCGCTGCGGCCGAGCAGCCGATGAATTCTCTCCGGTTCATCAGATGCCGTTGGCCCGCTGGAGTTCCCGGACATAGGTCACAACCGCCGCCACGTCGCGGCGTGTGAGCCCGTCCACCGGCGGCATGTCGCCGAAACGCCAGTGGTGCGCCCGGACGCCGCGCGCAACCGCCCGCTGGAACGACTCGTCGCCGTGATGGTCGGGTTCGTAGATTATATGGACCAGGGGCGGGGCGACCCCATCCTGTCCCGCCGCGTTTCTGCCGTGGCAGGACGCGCAGTTTGCCTCGTAAATCTTCTGCCCGGTTTGCGCCCGTGCGGAGAGGGAGCCCGGCACAGTGACCGAGGTGATCGCCGCGCCGTCGTCACCGCCGAAATAAAGGTATCCGCCGATGCCCACGGCAGCGGCCAGGACGAGCAGAATGGCGGGCCGCTTCAGTGACATGCCCGCCCGAGCGCCTTCAGCCGCCAGTAAGTGTAGGGCAGCGGGGTGACGAAGCCGGCCGCCAGCATGATCGGCACGACCCACCAGGTCAGCTCCGCACCGCCAGTCAGCGCCCAGTCCACCGCGTTCATCGCGGTTTCCATGGCGACCATCGCGATGAACGACATCCCGATTGCGGTCCTGAACGCCGTCCGCAGGTCCATCTGGCGGGAAAGGATGAAGGTTTCCAGAGCGATCGAGGTCAGAAGCCCGTTCACTATGGCGAGGGTCATGATCGCCAGCGTCGGCCAGGGGATGCCGGTGAACTGGAAGAAGGCGATGGTCCCGAAATCGCCGATGACGCAGCCCAGCAGGCACCAGGCGGTGTTCTTCGACGCCGTCCGCCATGTATGGCGAGAGCGCCAGTCGATCGAGAAACTTGCGGCGATTGCGGTCATGTCGATACCCGTTGATGCGGTCCGGTGGGCTATGTAATGTTTCCAGTAACTGGAGAGTCAAGGGGCTGGCGATGAATATATCTGCGGCGGCGAAGACGGCGGGGCTGCCGGTGAAGACCGTCCGCTACTACGCGGACATCGGGCTGGTTTCGGCGCCGGAGCGATCGAAGGCGGGATACAGGACCTACGACGAGAGCGCGGTACGGAAGCTGGTGTTCATCCGCCGGGCGCGGGAATTCGGATTCTCGATCGGGGAGTGCCGCGAGCTGCTGAGCCTCTACGAGGACCGGGACCGTTCCAGCGCGGACGTGAAGCGCATCGCCACCAGGCGGCTGGAAGACATCGCGGAGAAGCAGCGGGAGCTGCAGTCGCTGCACGACGACCTTGCCCATCTGGTCGACGCCTGCAAGGGAGACGACAGGCCGGACTGCCCGATCATCGACGGCCTGGGCAACAGGCACGGAGGTCTCTGAACGCCGCCGGGCGTGCAGCGCGGCGCGGGAGTTAGTGCTAGGGATCGCTCTCCGGGTCGTCGTCCTCGGCGCGCAAGGAGGCGGCTGCCATGGCGGTCCAGGCTTCCCAGTCCAGCCCGAGCCGGCGGTTCAGCTTGTCGCAGATCGACAGCGCATCCTAAAGGTCGAGGGAAATGAGCGCGGAGGGGACATGGCCGGCGAGGCCCTCCTCGACCTTGGCCCAGTCCACGCGTTCCCTGACACATCCTGCTTCGGCGGATAGAGCGCCGCCTCCAGCGCCTCGTCGTCCAGGTCAAGGGCCTGCGGCCAGCCCAGGCCCGAGGCCGCAAACCGCTCCAGCGTCTGCGCTACCGAGCGCCGCGCCATGCCGCAGTGCCGGGCAATGAAGCGACCGCTGCGCCCCTCATCAAATCTCGACGAATGTTGAGCAAACAGTAATGAAGAGTTGAAGCCATCCGGGTCTGCGCTGGCAGGCGAGAGGGCGCGAATCGCTTAACATTTCTATCCCGACCTATTCTTGGAGAGCCTTGCAGTTGAGTTTCGGTTGATGAATCGCGTCGGGGCCGGACGCCGTGTGGCGCCGGGATTTGGACTTTGTCGTTGCGGGGTTGAGGTGGAAGTGAGTTGGGTTTTCGGGGCACGCCGCCCCGTCTCTCAGGGGCCTGCTGCGGCGAGACGGCCTGTGAGCAGGCGGAAGAGAGCGGTGTCGGGGCTCCGCGCCCGGTGCGAGGACGAGACGCTGCTCGCGCCGCCGAAGCCGCCTGAGTTCAACCGCCGGGTGCTGCGCTTCCTGCAGGAGCGGGAGGCCAAGGCCGCCGAGGCCGGCGCCGCCGCAGAGTAGGGGGCGGCCGCTCCTAAGGGCGGATCAGGCTGCTGCAGGGCGCGCGATGTCGGTCGCGTGCGAGCCGACCGCGCGCCGGAAGGACTGCAGCGCATTCTCAAGCCCGTCTCCCTGGTATCGGAACTCGTCGGGTATGGACTCGTAGTGCCGCTGCGCCCGCTCGAGTGACGCCTGTTTGAGGTTGCTGAATTCCTCTACCTCCGAAGCGGGACTCGGAACCCCCTCCCGGAACGTCTCCAGCTCGCCCCTCAGGACGCTCAGAAAGTCGTGGATGGCGATCTGCTGACGTCCGATGCGCTCGAAGTGGTGCCCCATGGCCGCCAGGTAGATCGCGTCGGGGAGCATGCGGGGGTGGTCCTTCGAGACCTTGCCGATGAACGTCGAAAAGGCGGGCATCTGTTTTGCGGAGAGGCAGCGGCGTACGCCCATGAGGGCTGCGAAGATTCCGTCCTCGCTCCTCGGTTTCCGAAGGTGCGGGGCAGGCTTCCAGTGCCGAAACAGGGTCAGGCAGCGCTCGAAATAGCTCTCCAGAGTCGGATCGTAGAGCGAGGCGATCACGCGCTTGTATCCCTCGATCAGCGTCCGGTAATCCATCTCCGTCCTGAAGTTGAGGGACATGGCGTTGGTGCCGATGGGCGTCTCGAGAAGCCGGTTCTCCGCCTTCATGCGCTCGTACATGTCCGTGCCCTTCAGGGCGGTCAGCAAGTAGATGGGAGCCACGGGAATGCCGGTCTGCTGGATGAATTCGATCTGGGCGTCGAACACGCCCTCGCCGTCGCTGTCCAGACCCAGGATGAATCCGCCCTGCACCTGCATCCCGCGTTGCTGAATTTTCCGGACCGCGCTGAAGAGGTAGTTCTCTTCGGTCTTGCTGGTGTTTTGCTGCTTCTTGGTCTTGATCAGGGCCTCGGGGTTCGGGGTCTCGATGCCGACGAACACTGTATCGAAGCCGGCCTCGATCATGGCGTCCATCAGCTCTTCCAGCAGCGCGAGATTGGCACTCGCTTCCGTAATCAGCGTGAACGGATACCCCCTGGCCTTCTGCCACGCGGCGATCGCCGGCAGCAGGTTCAAGGCGTCCCGCTTGTTGCCGATGAAGTTGTCGTCGACCAGGAAGACGGGGCCGCGCCAGCCCAGCCGGTAAAGAGAGTCCAGCTCGGCCACGACCTGCTCCGGCGCCTTGGTGCGCGGCACGCGGCCGTAGAGCTTGATGATGTCGCAGAACTCGCAGTCGAACGGACATCCCCGGGAGAACTGCACGCTCATCGTGGCGTAGATCTTCATGTCGACGAGGTCGAAGCGCGGGATCGGCGTCCGGGTCACGGCCGGCTTGCCCGTCTCCCGATAGAGCGGCCTTGCGGTGCCCTCTTCCAGGTCCCGAAGGAATTTCGGGAAGATTTCCTCGACCTCGCCCAGCACGAAGTGGTCCACGCCGGGGATGTCCTCGTGAAACGTGGTCGGATGCGGCCCGCCGGCCACAACCGGAACGCCCGCGTCGTTGCAGCGCTCGATCACGGCTTGCAGCGACAGGTGGTGCGTGATCATCGTGGACGTGAACACCAGGTCCGCCCACGCGAGGTCGGCGTCCTGCAGGGCGGTCACATTCATGTCCACCACGCGGAGCGCGTAGTGCGGAGGAAACATCGCGGCGATGGTCAGCAGTCCCAGAGGCGGAAAGGTCGCCTTAATCCCCGACATCTCGAGCGCATAGTCGGCCCCCCAGAAGGTGGGCGGCTGCTCCGGGTAGACGAGCAGAGCGTTTGGCATGGTCGCGACCGGGCTCCATTAACGGGCCGCCCCGGATGCTAGCACGCCAGTGGCTCTTCGGCCAAGTGGGCGGACCGGTGAGACCGTTTGCATTGACGCCGTGAAAGGGCTATAAGCATCATTAGCAGGAAACTTCGTTTCATCAGAGGAAACAGGCCATGTGTGGAATTGCCGGTATCCTGTTGAAGAATGGGGACAGTGGAATCGATACCGGGCCGGCGCTGATCGACATGCTCGACGGCTGTCAGCACCGGGGCCCGGACTCTACGGGATTCGCCCTCTACGAGAGCGGCGAGGAAGGCCAGTTGAAGCTGCGGTTTCATGTCGGTTCCGACAACGAGGCGGGTGACGCCATCGCCGCTCTCAAGGAGGTCTTCGACGAACACGGCGCCCGGGTGGTCGAGGAAGAGCGCATCGCCGGCAGCTATCGCGTCGTGGTGCGCTTCAGCGGCGATCTGCAGAAGTTCTCGTACGCCGTGGAACACGCTGCCAAGGTGGTGTCGATCGGAGAGAGTCTGGAGATCGTGAAGGACGTGGGCGGCGCCCATGACGTCGATGACACCTACGATGTCCATCAGTTCCGGGGTTCGCACGGCCTCGGACATGTGCGTCTTGCCACCGAGTCGGATGTCAAGCCGGAGGCCTCGCATCCCTTCTGGGCCACCGGGTTTGCCGATGTCGCGATCGTTCACAACGGACAGATCACGAACTACTGGAAGATGCGCCGGCGTCTCGAGCGCCGCGGGTTCGCTTTCGCGACGGACAACGACAGTGAACTCATTGCCGTCTATCTCGCCGACAAGATGAACCAGGGGATTCCCCTGAAGGACTCGCTTGCCTCGTCCATCGACGACATGGACGGGACGTTCTCGTTCCTCGTGTCGACCCGTGACGAGATCGGCTACGCGAAGGACCGGCTTGCGGCCAAGCCGATGATCATGTTCGAGAACGACGACCTCATTGCCATTGCCTCGGAAGAGGTCTCGCTCAACCGCCTGTTCCCGGGCCGCGCGCTCGATACCCGTGAACCGCCTCCGGGAAGCTATAGAACATGGTCACGATCGATCTGAAGGACCTGTCGACCCGCGAAGCCAACGAGGGCATTCGCGAGGCGGCGGCCCGGGGCGATGTCATCGAGGTTCTCAATCCCGATGCACGCCATCACATCGGTGTCGGCGTCATCCATGCGGTTGACATCCATGTCCGTGGCTCGGCCGGATACTTCTGTGCCGGACTGACAGACACCCCCCGTTTTCACATCGAACGAAACGCTGGCTGGGGGCTGGCCGACAACATGTACCGAGGATCCGTCGTCGTCGGCGGCAATGCCGGCGCCATAGCCGGGGTAGCGATCCGCGGCGCCGAGGTCGTGATCAAGGGCAACATGGGATCGCGGGCCGGGCAGGTCATGAAGAAGGGGACGTTGCTGTGCTGCGGCAATGCCAACTTCATGGCCGGCTACATGATGTATGGCGGACGCATGATCATTCTCGGCGAGTCGGGCGAGCGCCTCGGCGAGGACATGACGGGAGGGGAGATCTTCCTTGGTGGTGACCTGGTGTCGCTTGGATCCGATGCCATGGTGACCGATATCGCGGAAGACGAGGTCGACGACATCAGGGCCTTCCTTGACCGCTACGAGATTCCCTTCCGGGGCAGTTTCCGCAAGATCGTGAATGCCGGAAAGAAGCTGCGCTACGGCACCCCGGAACGGCAGGTGCGCTCGATCCCCTACTTTCACTTTTCCGGTGACAGCGACTACTGGAATCACAAGGTCCAGGAAGACGTCTACATCAAGTCCCAGATCGGCCGCTACCGGGTGAGGGGATACGGTGGTGCCCGCGAACTGCCGCACCTGGCCGACCTCGCCTTTGCCAGGGACATTGTTCCGGATTCTGTCGGCGACGATCCGGTCTCCAGGGTCAGGATGCACACGCTGATCGGCGGCAAGAATGGCGCCAGACCCCTTGACCTGACGATGCCTGTCCTCATTGCTCCGATGAGCTATGGTGCCCTCTCCCGATCCGCCAAGCAGGCGGTCGCCATCGCCTCGGGCATGGCGGGAATCGCCGAGAACACCGGGGAAGGCGGCATGAGCGACGCCCAGCGTGATGCGGCAGGCCAGCTCATCTTCCAGATGCTCGGTGGTCGTCTCGGCTGGAACATCCACGACATGAACCGGGCGGATGGTCTCGAGATCTACATTTCCCAGGGTGCCAAGCCGGGGTTCGGTGGTCAGCTCATGGCCAAGAAGGTGACGAAGGAGTTGGCCGAGATCCGTGGCATCCCGGCCGGCATCGACCTTCGTTCGCCGTCGCGCCATCCCGACATCCTCGGTGCCGACGATCTTGTCATCAAGGTCGAGGAATTGCGCGAGGCGACGGGCTACCGCCTGCCGGTCAGCGTCAAGCTGGGGGCGGGGCGGATTCACGACGACATCAAGATTGCCGTCAAGGACGGCTTCGATTTCGTCGAGCTCGACGGCATGCAGGGCTCCACCGGCGCCGGTGGCGCCGAGGTGATGGAGTATGTCGGCATCCCGACCATTTCTGCCATCTGCGAGGCGGAGCGCGCCCTTGCGTCCATCGGCCGCCGCCAGGACATCGAGATTGTCCTCATGGGTGGGCTGAGAGACGGCGTCGATGCCGTCAAGGCGATGTGCCTGGGGGCCGACGCCGTGGCGCTGGGGACCGCCGCCATCATTGCCGGTGGATGCATCGCCTGCATGCAGTGCCATGTCGGCCAGTGTGTCACCGGTATCGCCACCCAGGATCCGGACCACGAGAAGCGCTACAAGCCCGAGATCGAGGCGCAGCACATCTACACCTTCCTGGAAAGCGTGCGCTGGCAGATTGCGGCCATTACACAGGGATTGGGTTATGACGATGTGCGCGGTCCCTGCCGCGATGATCTTGTGGCTCTCACGCCCGAGGCGGCCGAGATCACCGGCCTTCCGTTGTGCCCGGAACGGCGGAATGCGGGGCTTCCCGAAATCGATGCTGCGATGGAACGGGCTCTTCGATGACGGACGCCAATCTTCTGCCGGAACAACTCGCGGACGATACCGCCGACCGGCACTTCGTACCCGCTCCATGCCAGATTGCCTGCCCGGTCGGCACGGACGCGCCATCCTACATTGCCCACATCTGGGAAGGCAGGTTTGCCGAGGCCTTCGAGGCCATCACGGCGACCAATCCCTTCAGTTCGATCTGCGGGCGCGTCTGCGACGCTCCCTGTGAACCGGCGTGCCGGCGTACTGCAAGCGACGGTCCCCTGCAGATCCGCAATCTCAAGCGTTTTGTCATGGACAAGCTCGGGACTGAATGGGTGCCGCCGGCAGCGGAAGTCACCCGTGACGAGACTGTCGGCATCGTTGGAGCCGGACCAGCCGGGCTGGTGGCGGCCCATGATCTTGCCGTCGCCGGATTCAAGGTTGATGTCTATGAAATGACGGACCGCCCCGGCGGCATGATGATCTGGGGCATTCCCGCGTTTCGCCTGCCTGCCGGCACCCTGCACGAGGACATGGAGAGACTGAAGGCCCGCTGTCCCGGTCTCACTATCCACACGAATGTTGCCCTGGGCCGGGACATCACGCTCGCCGGGCTCAAGGAACGCCACGATGCGGTTGGGCTCACCATCGGTTCCTGGTGGGGCAAGACCATGGAGATCCCCGGCGAGGATGACGACCGCGTGATCGACGGCGTCGAGTTCCTGCGCCGGGTCAATGCGGGAGAACGCCCCGAAATGCCGGCGACAGTGGTCGTCATTGGCGGCGGCGATGTCGCCATGGACGCCTGCCGCGCCGCCCTGCGCCTGCCGGGATGCGAGGAGGTCAAGGTCATCTACCGCCGTGGTCCGGAAGACATTCCGGCTCGAAAGATCGAACTCGAGGGCGCCATCGATGAAGGCATCGAGTTCATCTACAACACGCAGCAGGTGGGGGTTCTCGCCGACAACGAGGATCACCTGAGATTGCGCTGTGTCCGCACCGCGGCCGGCGAACCGGATGCCGATGGCCGTCGTCGGCCCGTGACGGTCGAGGGATCCGAGCATGACATCACCTGTGGCATGGTCATTGCCGCGGTCGGACAGTACGGCGCCTGCGACGACCCCGCCACGCGGGACCTCATGTCCGGTGATCGCGTGCGGACCGACTGGGAAACCATGCGGACCGATGATCCTCAGGTCTTTGCCGCCGGTGACGGCGCCTTCGGAGGCTCGACCATCGTCATGGCCATGAGCCATGGCCAGCGGCTTGCCTACTACATCAAGGCGTGGCTCGATGGCATCGACGATCCTGTTCCCTATCGCACACCGTGGCGGACGCGGCGTGTGCCGGTGGCCCAGGACCTCAAGTGGGAACTCCTGGGCCTGCACCATCCGCCGTTCCACGGTGTTGGCGACAATCCGGTTGCATTCCCGGAAATCGAGTCGACCTATACCTGGGAGGAGGCGCGCAACGAGGCGGCGAGATGCTATCGCTGCGACGCCGAGACGGGCTCGGCCGACTACTCTGTCGCCAACCGGGAAGACATCTTCCTGATGGCGAGGACGAAGCGCGACGACACTGAGCGCCAGGCCGGCATGCTGACCAAGCGCCTGCGGTCGCGTGACAATCCGTTTCCCGGGGATCGTCCGGCCACCGTCGACGACCTGGTCTTCCTGCCGGCCAATCTGTCGCGACTGGTGATCGACCCCTATCGCGAGGCCTGCAAGGTGGCGACGGATCTCGGGTTCGGGCGCATGGACGTGGGGCAACCCTTGTTCGTGTCAGGCTTTGACAACGCACCGGCGGATGTGAAGCGAGGGGTTGGCCGGGGAATTGCGGACGCTGCGGCAGGCTACATCGGCATGCGGCCGGTTGCCGACGATGTGCCGTGGTTGCAGCTGGTGGTGGAGGGGCAGATTCCGCCGCAGGAGGACGCCGCAGGCCTCATTCATGTCATCGGTCCCCGCTTCGAGGCACCGGCTGAGATCCGGAGGTTCCGTGAGAACCAGATCCTCGGCCTTGCGGTATCCCACAGGAGCGCTCTCGAGGATGCCATCCGTTTCGCCCTCGATCAGGATCTCGACGTCCTGCTCGTCAACGGCAACACCGCCACCGGGCGCGACTGGCCGGAACTCACCGGCGCCCCTGATCTCACGCTGATGCGCGACACCATCGCTTGCCTGCGCCGGCTCAACATGGAAGAGGAAATCGACATCCTCTGGTTCGGCGGCCTGCGTTCCGGCACGGATGCCGCCAAGCTCATCGCCATGGGCGCAAAGTCGCTGGTCTTCGGCATGACGGTGGCCCTGGCCGCCGGAGCCGAGTTTGACGAGTCCCACCGGCTTCGGTTCGCCCCGGACATCACGGTCGACGAATGCTCGCGGGCGGTTGCCAACATCCTCAAGTCCGCTGTGGGCGAGGCGTCGATGATGGCCCGCTGCACCGGCAAGACCAATTTGCACAACCTGGAGCCCGAGGACCTGCGCGCCCTCACACTCGCCACCGCCGAGGCCACCGGACTGGTCCTCGCCGGACACACGTACTGACACGCCCGCTTTCAGGTTCTTGTGGCGCGGCCCTCGATTGGTTCAGCGTTGAATTCCGTCCCCACCTAGCGACAGGCCTGCTGTCAGGTTCGCGTGGCGGGGTCGAGATCGACGACCCTGGGGTCGTATCCGCAGGCCGCAAGGAAACGCAGGAGATCGCGGGGACGGAGCGCTGTCGTCCGGTCGTTGACGAGCGGATGCAGGTTGACGAGGTCCGCTTCCATGATCGCGCGATCGATGAAGACACCGATCTGCTCGCCGGTTTCGTTGATCAGCGCAAGGGGTGTCACGGCCCCCGGCTCGACGCCGAGTATGTCGCGCACCCTTTCAGGGCGGGCGAAGCTCAGGCGGGCCGAGCCGATCAGTCCGGCAAGGGCCTTGAGGTCAAGCTCGCGTGATTCCTCGACCACGGTGAGCCACAGCCGTGCCTTCTTGTCCTTGAAGAACAGAGTCTTGCAGTGAATCCCCGGAAGACTGCCGCGCAACGCGCGGTTGTCGGCCACGGTGTGCACGGGTTGATGTTCATGGGTCGTGCACGCGATGCCGAGCTCTTCAAGCCTGGCGATAAGGTCGCCGGGTGTCGCCTTGCCCGGCATCGTCGTCGTCGTTCGGTTCATGGGAGATGTCATCCGGTCAGGTAATGAAATCGGGTGTCGGCTTTCCGGCCATCGACAAATGTCCTACACTTGCAGAGACCTGACGCAAGGGCCCTTGAGCCCTTGTCCATCATTTCTGGGAGGATCCAGGGAGATGACTGATCAACTAAGTTCGCTAACGATCATCTTCACGGAATTCTACTACTGGGTCACAGTGGTCATCATGTTCCTGATCCACGTAGGGTTCTGTGTCTACGAGGTCGGCGCGTCGCGCCGCAAGAATCTGCAACACACGTTGATGAAGAACACGATGCTGATCCCGCTGGTCACCATCACGTTCTTCTATTTCGGATGGTGGATCTATTGGGCCTTTCCCCACTTCCCGCTGATGGGCGGATTTCTTGATGCGCCCTTCGCCGTGCCGTGGTCCGAAGTCATGGGCGCCCATATGGGTGGTGCGGTCACCGTCCAGGCGTCGAGCCTGACGGCGGATGACACCATGTTCTGGTCCCGCATCAACGGGGTCTTCTGGGCAGCGTTCCTGCTCTTCTCGTGGACCACCGCGTCCATTGTCTCCGGTGCCGTCATCGAACGCATCAAGACCCAGGCGTTCCTGCTCGCGGTCGTTCTTGTCGGTTCGGTGACATGGATCATCGATGCCGCCTGGGGCTGGAGCTGGAATGGCTGGATGGTGCAGCTGTGGGGCTATCACGATGCCTACGCGTCCTCGGTGGTGCACGGCATTGCCGGTGGCTCGGCGCTGGGTATCCTGGTCGTGCTGGGTCCCAGACTCGGCAAGTTCGCGGCCGATGGCACCCCTCGCGACATACCCCAGAACAACCCCTGGCTCGTCACGGTCGGGCTGTTCCTGATCTACACCGGGTTCTGGGGATTCTATGCCGCGTGCAACATTCCCATCATCGACTACACCTCCGGTGTCATGGGAGCCGAGGGAGAAGCCTTCTTCACGGCGACCAACATCTACCTGACACCCACATCGCTTTCCGCCATTACCTTCAACTTCCTGATGTCGCTCTCGGGCGGTCTCCTGGCGGGTTATCTGGTCTCGAGGGGCCAGCCGTTCTGGAGTTATTCGGGCGGTCTTGCGGGCGTCATCTGTGCGTCCGCGGGTAACGATCTCTATCATCCGGTCGAGGCGATGATCATCGCCATGGTCGGTGTGTGGATCGCCTACAACATGCACCACTGGGTGGAGCGGAAGTTCAAGATCGACGATGCGGTGGGCGCCGTTGCCGTGCACGGTTACGCCGGTTTCGCCGGAACGGTGATCGCCGGCTTCATGCTCTGGGGTTATCCCTCCAACGTCGCCTACGAAGCGGGAGGCTGGTTCGGCAACACCGACGGTGTGGCATCCATCAACCCGCTCGGCCAGTTCCTTGGCGCCGTGATGATGTTCTGGGTCCTTGGTTTCCTGCCCTGCTGGGTGCTGGCCAAGATCCTGGACGGCCTGGGATGGCTGCGTGTGCCGCGCGAAGTCGAACTTGCTGGTCTCGATACCCATGACTACGGGGATGCCTTCCCGTATCACAGCTATCGGGACACGGCGATGGAGGACATCGACCGCGATCTCGCGAAGAGCTGAGCGGTCCCGGAAAGGAGACAGAAACCATGTCTACCAATGTTGAAAGCTGGTCCGATGTTGCGTCTCTGGGCGCCATCTATCCCTTCCCGGGAGTTGAATGGCTACTCGTCCTGGCTGGTGTCGCCATCTGGGTGATCTGGCACGTCTGGCAGATCCGTTCGGAAAACTCCGAATACGATTCCGCGGTCAGACACTACAAGGATGTCGGCATGGACAAGGCCCTCGATCATCGAGGGCGCCATGACGCCATGCTCGACTGACGGGCAGTGACCAATGACAGGGGGCGGTGACCCACCGCCCCCTGTGACACGCGACCGGGGGATGGCATGGCGCCATCCCCCGATTGCGGTTCAAAGATTCCGGCACAGGCGACGACACGGGCACCTGGTCGCCCTACGACGCGGGTTGAGACGGCCGGTCCCCGAACTGCCACGCCCGATACCGCCTGATGGCGATGGACGGTTCCACATGGCAGCGGGCTGTTCCTCCGCGGCCAGACGGACTTGACTCACGGGCAGAAACCGCCGCCATCCGGGACCGAGGGGAGGGAACAGTCGAAGCCGGCAACATTTCCCATGGCATCTTCAGGCTGGCGGGTCCAAAAACGGAACATTGGTTTACTATTGACATGGCAACCATCTGAAAATAAGAATATTGGTAACAAATACCATCAGATCGAGACGTTCTTTACCAAATGATGAGATTCAGCGAACTGGGATCAAGGGTGGCAAGAGAGCGGATCGATATGGTCCAGCTCTGGAATGCCTGGTCGGAAACAGAGAGTCTGCGGCGTCACAGTTTCCTCGGTTCGATGAACTGGGAGACCAGGAACGCAAGACACTATCTTTACAGAAGAAGAGCAGGGGGCGTGAAATCCCTTGGTCCTCGCTCGGCGGAGACGGAGGGGATCTTTGCCGCGTTCACCGAAGGCAAGAAGGTCAATGCGGAGAGACTGAAGGCGTTGAACGAGGAGATCCGCGTCCAGGCCAGTGTTCTCCGCGCTCTCGGTGCGGGGCGGCTCCCCCTCATGGCAGCCCGGACGCTGCGTGCGTTGCGGTCCCATCGCTCGGAGAGTGTCCGGACCGTCGGCACGAATGCACTCTATGCCTATGAAGCGCTTGCCGGTGTCATCTTCAGCCGGGACTCCACCGCCACGGGGGATCTCGATCCGTTGGTCGATGACCGCAACAGGCTGCAGCTTGTCTCGGAGGGCGGAAAGCGGACAGGCCTGGTTGCCCTGATCCAGAAGAAGGTCGACAGGACATTCCGTCCGAGGGGTCCCGGAGACTTCCGGTTGATCAACCAACAAGGCTACATGGTCGAATTCATAAGGCCGCAGCCCAGACCCTTGCATCGACGAATGCCCGGAGCCGAGCCTCTCGAGAAAGGGGATGTTGAGCCCGCGCCCATCTTCGGTCTGCAATGGTTGGTCAACGCACCCGCCGTGGAAACCGTGGTTCTGGACGAGCGTGGGATTCCGGTTCCGATGAGGGCGCCGGATCCCCGTTACTGGGCCCTGCACAAATCGTGGCTCTCCAACAGACCGGACCGTGCTTCCCTGATGAGATCGCGAGACAGACAGCAGGCGGAACTTGTCACGCGCCTGATCCAGGAACAACTGCTGCATCTTCCGTTCGACGCTGAATGGATGGCGGGCTTGCCGAAGGAATTGCGCCGGATGGTCCCGCAAGAGAGTTCTGGCGACACCATCGTCCCCCCGTGGTAATCGGGCGTGTCCTGGAACGGGCCAACTCTCGGCGAACATTCATGCGGTGATCACCGGCCGTGCTTCAAGGCGGGCTCCCGGTGCCGGTGCCATGCGGCAGGCGCTTCGATCAGTGTACCGACCAGTGGGATTCGACTTCGGTCCACTCGTTCGTTGAGTCCTGTGGCCATGGTGGCATGGTCACTGCGAAGGCTGAAAGTGCTGTGTCCTGGCCGGCGCGGAACTGGAAGGACGTGCCGAGAGGGATTGTCAGGCAGAGACCGGGTGTCAGCGTGACGACGTCCTCTTGCGCACCCGTGCGGCGCCACATCTCGCCCTCGCCATCGACGATGTACCAGACTTCTTCCACGGTTCGGTGACGCCCGGCGCGCGACACCGCGCCCGGCGCCAGCCGAAAATGTGCGGCACTGCCGCCGGCGAGGGAGCAGAGGATGCGGACCTCAGCGCCGTCGGGAGCAAGCGTGTCGGCGTCGTCCGGCAGCTGACGGGTGGCGGGGCGCCGTTCCTGAGTGTCAGAAGACACGAGCCGAATACCTGGAAAGGTGGTGGAGTTCCATCAGGCATGATCCCGGATATGTTCCGGGCCGACCCTTACCACGCCACCTCTGTCCGGAGAAGGAGTGGCCGTCCGGGACTGGAGAAGCGGGTCCCCTGCGGGTATCGTTGCCGCCATGAAGCAGGAACTCGATGTCCGGGGGCTCGCCTGTCCCCTGCCGGTGCTCAAGGCGCGCAAACGCCTCAAGGAGATGGCGAGCGGGGACGTTCTCGTCGTTCATGCCACGGATCCCGGTTCGCAGAAGGACTTCAGGGCCTTTGCCGAGACCACCGGCCATCTTCTGGTCGCCACGTCGATGGATGCCGGCGTCTACACGTTCGAGATCCGGCGCCGTTAATCCCTGCCTTGCTGATTGTCACGCCATGGTCTAGGCTGATCCCAGTCACTCACGGGGAGCTCCTTGGGAGCTGAGAGATGCCGAAAGGCATCGACCCGCTGAACCTGATCCGGATCATGCCGGCGTAGGGATTGAGGCGACGGTCTTTCCTCCAAAAAAGACACCCTCCCCGGCACCGGCGCCAAAGGAGGGACCATGTCAAGGACAATGACCTTTCTGTCGGCAGCCCTGCTGTCCATCCTGTCAGCGCGCGCCGACACGCTTGATGTCTACACGTACGAATCCTTTGTCAGCGAATGGGGCCCGGGACCGCAGATCGAAGAGGCCTTTGAGGCCCGCTGCGACTGCACCATCCGCTGGACGGCGGTCGACGATGCCGCGATCCTGCTGTCGAGATTGCGTCTCGAGGGTTCAGGCGGTGACGCGGATGTGGTGCTCGGGCTCGACACCAACCTCATGGCGGAAACCCTCGATCACGGCCTTGTCCGCCAGCATGGCCTTGGCGACCTGGAATTCGATCTCCCCGTTCCATGGAACGACCCGGTCTTCGTTCCCTTCGACTACGGGTACTTCGCCGTCATCTACGACGAGGAGGCGTTGCCGCAGCCACCGGCATCACTCGGTGACCTGGTAGAGGGGGGCAACGGCGCTGATCTCATCATTCAGGATCCCCGCACCAGCACCCCGGGGCTGGGCCTCATGCTGTGGCTGAAAGCCGTCTACGGTGATTCCGCCGCTGATGCCTGGCGCTCACTGTCATCTCGTGTCCTCACGGTCACCGCGGGCTGGAGCGAGGCCTACGGACTGTTCCTCGAGGGCGAGGCGCCGATGGTGCTGAGTTACACCACCTCTCCAGCCTATCACCAGCTTGTCGAGGGCGAGACGCGGTACCATGCCGCCATGTTCGAGGAAGGCCACTACATGCAGATCGAGGTGGCCGCCATGGTCGAGGGCACGGACCAGGAAGACCTCGCCCGCGATTTTCTGCGCTTCATCGCTACGCCGGGGTTCCAGGGCGCCATCCCCACCGGGAACTGGATGTACCCGGTCATCGATCTTGGTGACGACCTTCCGGACGTCTTCGGTGAACTGCCCAAGCCTGCCGTGTCGCTGCTGTTACCGCCGGAAGACGTCGGTGCCATGCGCAGACAGTGGATCGACGAATGGCTGGAGGCAACCATCGGAGAATGATGGTCGGTCTGCGGCCCCTGCTGTGGCCCGGAGTGGCGGCGCTCGTCGCCTCTCCGGGCCTGGCGGTGCTGGCGCTTGTGGCGCTTCTCGATGCGGCGCCGGCGGGAGAAACGGAACGCCTGCTCGATAGCTATGCGCTCCATGTGCTTGGCTTCACGATCCTCCAGGCGACGCTCTCAACGGTGCTTTCCCTTGTGTTCGCCGTACCCCTTGCCCGGGCACTGGCGCGCCGACCGGTCTTTCCGGGACGCGGCATCGTGATCCGTCTCTTCGGCATCCCTCTGGTCCTGCCCGCCATTGTCGCCGTGTTCGGGGTGGTAGCGGTGTGGGGACAGAACGGCGCCGTCAATGCCGCGCTGGGAACGGCCGGAGTGGCGGGCCTTGGTCCGATCTACGGCCTTGAAGGCATTCTCATTGCCCACACCTTCTTCAACATACCGCTTGCCGTGCGCCTGTTACTGCCGGCGTGGGAGTCCATTCCCGGAGAGACGTGGAGGCTGGCAGCGCAGTTGGGCATGACCTCCTGGCCAATCTTCCGGCTGATCGAGTGGCCTCGCCTTGCGGAGGTTCTTCCTGGCATTGCCATGCTCGTCTTTCTTCTCACGTTCTCCAGCTTCACCGTCGTTCTGGCACTGGGCGGTGGCCCGGGGGCGGCCACACTTGAGGTGGCGATCTACCAGGCACTGAGGCTGGACTTCGACATCGTGCGTGCCGTCTTCCTCGCCCTGCTCCAGGTGGTGATCTGCGCCACCGTCGCCATCGTCCTCTTCCGCTTTGCCCGCTTTTCCTGGAGCGAGGCAGGCGTGGGCCGGATCACCAGGCGCCCTGATTCCCTTGGCCGGCCTGGCCGCATCGGCGATGCCCTCGTCATCGCCGCCGGCATCTTCTGGGTTGGCGCGCCGCTGGCCGGAGTGGCATTTTCCGGTCTGACCGGGCCACTGTCGGATGTTCTCGCCCGTCAGGATGTCTGGCTTGCGGCGTTGCGCAGTGCGCTGGTGGGACTTGGAGCCGGTGTCGTGGCCGTCACCGTCGGCCTTCTGCTCGGCGCCACAACCTGCGATCTGGCGATGCGCCGCCACCGCCGCCGTCTGGCGGATCTGCTCGAGATTGCCGGCAGCCAGACCCTCATCGTGTCACCGGTGGTGCTGGGCGCCGGCCTTTTCGTTCTCCTTCTCGGGCATGTGCGGGTGTTCGACTGGGCCCTGCCGCTTGCTGCCCTGGTCAATGGCCTGGTCTCCGTCCCCTACGTGCTGCGGCTCGTCTCTCCGGTCCTGCGCCGTACCGCGGCCCACCATGACCGGCTGTGCGCCAGCCTCGGCCTTGCGGGCATCCGCCGGATTGTCTGGCTCGAGGGGCCTCTGGTGCTGCGCCCGCTGGCAACGGCGCTGGCCCTGGCGACAGCGCTGGCCGCAGGGGATCTCACGGCCATCGCGCTCTTCGGAACCGAGCGTGAAGCGACCCTTGCCCTGCTTCTCTACCGGGCGCTGGGCAGCTATCGCATGGATGAGGCTGCCGTGATCGCACTGCTTCTCGTCGTGATATGCCTTGCCATCTTCGTTGCCATCGAGGGTCTCGGTCGTGTCGCCGCCCGGGCTTGAACTTGACGGCATCGTCTTTCGCCAGGGGGACTGGACGCTTGCCGCCGATCTTGCGGTACGCAGAGGCGAGTTGCTGGCGCTCATCGGCGCCAGTGGCGCCGGCAAGAGCACGCTGCTGTCTCTGGCCGCCGGGTTCGAAAGGCCACTCTCGGGACGCGTTCTCGTCAACGGAAGGGCGGTGACGGATCTTCCCCCGGCATCGAGACCGATCACCACGCTCTTCCAGGAATACAATCTGTTTGCTCATCTCTCGGCCCTCGACAACGTCGCCCTTGGTCTTGATCCCGGTCTGAGACTGACGGCAGCCGACCGGCGAACGGCCCAGGAGGCCCTCTCCCGTGTGGAACTCGAGTCCATGGCCCACCGGAGGCCCGGCAAACTGTCCGGTGGTGAACGCCAGCGGGTCGCCATTGCAAGGGCGCTGGTCATGAAACGCCCCGTGCTGCTTCTCGACGAGCCCTTTGCGGCACTCGGACCGGCGTTGCGGCGCTCCATGCTCGATCTCGTGTCGAGGCTGGCGAGGGAGTCCGGCCTCACCGTCGTGATGGTCTCCCATGATCCCGCGGACGCCCGGCGCATTGCGGACACGGTGGCGTTCATGGACGACGGACGCATTCTCCTCACCGGGCCAACGGACTCCGTTCTCGACTCCCCGGTGCTGCCGGAACTGGTGCGCTATCTCGATCCCGACTCCGATCCCGGACCGTCATGAACCGCCAAGGCGGCGGCAAGGGCTGACCGTTCGGGCGCGGCGACGAGGGTACTGGCGAACACCGCGTCAGGCTCCATGAACAGCATGTCGATCTCCTCGCCAGCGGGCACACACGGAGAATCGTCCGACTCGACGAGGAAGTAGACCGGCGTGTAGGGCGCTTGCGTCCACGGGCTGATCAGGGTTCCCGGGTCGTGGAGTTCCTGCACGATCCGGATTTCCATGCCGGTCTCTTCCCGGAACTCCCTCCTGAGTGCCGCTTTGGCCGTCTCGTCGTCGCCCACTCCTCCGCCTGGAAACTTCCACACGAAGAGTTCCTCGACGTACTCGGCGGCAATGAGGACCTGGCGGTTGCGCAGCAGGACGCCGTAGACACGGTAGTTCTGGGGATGGGTCATGAGGCGGACACCGAGCACTTTCGTGTCATGAAGGATTGCCTATTGTAGAAACACTGATCGTCGGCTCTACCGGAAGACACCCCATGGCAGCAAGCACGAACATTCTCGAGACCATCGGCAACACGCCGATGGTCGAGGTGAGATCCTTCGATACCGGTCCCTGCCGTCTGTTCCTGAAGCTGGAAAACCAGAATCCCGGAGGATCGATCAAGGATCGCCCGGCGCTTTCCATGGTGGAGGCCGCGGAGCAGTCGGGGGCCATAGGGCCCGGCGGTACGCTGATCGAAGCGACTGCCGGGAACACCGGCATCGGCCTTGCACTCGTGGCGCGCCAGAAGGGCTATCGCCTTCTTCTCGTGATACCCGACAAGATGAGCCAGGAGAAGATCTTCAACCTGCAGGCCATGGGAGCGGAAATTCGCCTGACACGGTCGGATGTCACGAGGGGGCACCCGGACTACTACCAGGATCTCGCCAGCCGTCTCGCCGGAGAAACCCCCAACAGCTTCTTCGTCAACCAGTTCGGCAATCCGGCAAATCCGCTGGCTCACGAAGAGGGAACGGGACCGGAAATCTGGGAGCAGATGGAGCACAGGGTGGATGCCGTTGTCTGCGGTGTGGGATCGGGCGGCACCATAACGGGGATTGGCCGTTTCTTTGGCCGGCAGGCTCCGCACGTCGAGATGATCCTGGCCGATCCCGTCGGATCGGTGCTGGCCGACCAGGTCAACACGGGCACCCCGGGCCCATTGGGATCCTGGCTGGTCGAGGGCATCGGCGAGGACTTCATTCCCGAGGTGAGCGATCTTTCCCTTGTCTCGAAGGCCTACAAGGTGGCGGATGCCGAGGCCTTCGCCGCGGCTCGCAAGCTCCTCGTGGACGAAGGCATCCTGGCAGGCTCGTCGTCCGGCACCCTGCTGGCGGGCGCACTGGCCTTCTGTCGTGAACAGGGTGAGGAGAAGAACGTGGTGACGCTGGTCTGCGACAGCGGCAACAAGTACCTCTCAAAGATGTACAACGACTACTGGATGCTTGATCAGGGATTCATCGAGCGCGAGAGCCACGGCGACCTGCGCGACCTCATCGCCCGCCCCCATGCCGACAGGGCCTCCGTGACGACGTCACCGGATGACACGCTCGCCAACGCGCTGTCGCGCATGAAACTCTATGACATCAGCCAGCTGCCGGTCCTGGTGGACGACAACGTCGTCGGCATCATTGATGAATCCGACATCCTGTGGGCCATTCACCGCCGTCATGGCGCCTTCACGGACAGGGTGGCATCGGCGATGTCGGTGAGCCCGGAAACCGTCGAAGCGTCGTCGGACATCGATACGGTGATGGCCATCTTCCGCCGTGACCTGACGGCGATCGTTGTCGACGGCGACGCCTTTCTTGGAGTCATCACCCGCATCGACCTCCTCAACTGGCTGCGCAGGGAGCACCGCCAGGAGCCCCCTGCCTGAAGCCATCAGACGGGTTCGGCCCGGTACATGTGGTAGCGGCCCTCGGCGATTCCTGCGGGGAGATCGAGGGTGGTCCAGGCGGTGTTGGGAAGGGGTTGATCTCCAATGACGACAGCGCCACCCGCGAGAAGGGACGGCAGGGCTTCCGCGAGCCAGATGGCGAGATTGAGGCTCGCCTGGCGATCCCCTGAGCCGATATCGGCATGGGCAAGGATGGCTTCCTGCCCGAGACGGTGCGCGGCAAGAGGAAGCGTGTCTGCCAGGTCGCCAAGAAACATGTGGCCGTCATCGGGGATGCAGTCGGGATGGGCGGCGATCCGGCGGTCAAAGCAGTAGATATCCCTTTCAGGAAAGAGACCGCGCAGGTGGTCGTACGTGCGGCCGTTGCCGAGCCCGATTTCGAGGATGTGACCAGGCCGGCCGTCGACAAGGACGGCGGCCTCGTCGAGGCACAGACGCTGGGCCTCGAGGCGGTGGATGGCGCTGTCGAGCCGGCTCACGCTCTTCAGGTGCCGGCCCGTGCGGCCATGGCGTCGCGCAGCATCGTCGTCGTTTTCTCCACCCGGCGGGCGAGTTCGCGCATGATCTCGATCGAGATCGACGGGAACTGGTTCACCAGCTGGAAGAAGAGCTCCTTGGAGATCATCAGTGTCTCCACCGTCGTCACCGCCTTCACCGTCGCTGTGCGCGGCACGTCGCACAGGATCGCGTTCTCTCCCAGCAGGTCATTGGGGCCAAGTGACGCTACCTTCACGGCGCCGGACTCCGATTCGACGAGAACGTCGGCGTCGCCGGTGATGATGATGTAGGCGGCATCACCCTCGTCGCCCTGGCGGCACAGGAGGTCCCCCGGGGCGAAGGTCAGGCGTTGGGCGGTGAAGGCGAGGAGCTTGAGCCGGCTCGGCTCGATCTTCGAAAACAGCGGGATGGTGCGCAACAGGTCGACTTCTTCCTGCAGACTCATGATCCATGTCCTCCCATGTCACTCAAGTGCTACCAGGCCGGAAAGAACCGAGTCGTCGCGGTCCATGAGTTCCGCGAAGGCGCCACTCTCGGCGAGCTTGCCGTCCTTCATGACAAGAACCTGGTCGAACCGGGCCGCGTCGCTCGGCCTGTGCAGCACCCAGATCAAGGCCCGGCCTCGAAACTCCTCGCGAAGATTGTCCATGACGGTGGCCTGGGAGGCCCCGTCGAGTATGGCCGTCGCCTCCGAGAGGACCATGATAGCCGGCTGCTTGAGGACGGCCCGGGCGATGGCCGTTTTCTGCCGTTGTGCAGGTGTGAGCCGGGCGCCGCCGATACCGACCCCGGTCTCCAGACCGAGTTCGATCACCAGCAGGCGAAGATCAAGGTCGCGGATGACCTCGGCCATCAACTGTCCCACCTTCGCCTGGGACCCGGCCATGCCCCAGGCGAGCTTGCCGAAGAGGATGTTGTCCTGGAGTGACAGCGCGGAGTTGTACTCCGCCCTGTCGAAGAACGAGATGGCGTCTCTGAGGTCTTCAGGCAGGTCCTTGGCAAAGGCACGACGCACCTCGAGAAGCCGGGTCTGCATGGCATCGTCGATCAGGCCGAGACGATGGCGTGCAGGAGCGAGACGGAAGGGAAGTGCGAGGAATCGCTGGCGTTCCTCTTCCTCGAGTCCCTGTTCCCCGCTGCGCTCCACCTTTGCGAGCAGCGTGCGGTACTCGGGAAGGTCGTCCGGTGAAATGAAGGAGAACTGGGGAAAGAACTCGTGATCTACCGGCAGATCGGCAAAGAGCTCAACCATGGTGCGGGCCACCTCGCAGCCCATGGCCAGGAACTCTTCCGTCAGGCCCGCCCCGGCAAGGAGAGACATGATGTGGTCGTTCTCCGGCAGGCGATCAAGATCGAAGGTGTCACCGACAGGGGTGCCGAAGAGCAGGTTCTCGCCGACCGTCGCATTGGTGTTGTAGGTGTCGCGGTCAAAGGGCTCGACCAGGCCTCGGAGGGTGTCGGACTGAAGGCGCTCCTCGAGAATGCGCCGCGCCTCGAGGAGTCTTTCCGCCTCCCGGGGCCGACTTGACGGATCAAGCTGGCGCCTCAGTCCCATGCGGTAGACGTCATCCTCGAAATCGGCGACGGCCAGGGCGCGACGCACCGCATCGATCAGTCCGGACCGGTCGTCCACACCTGCGAGACCGAGGTTCACCCAGTCATCCTCGATGTCATCGGGACTGTTGGCGGTTAACTGGCGCTCCCGCGCCTGACGGGAAACCTCGCTCTCCAGAGTCTGCGGAACGCTCCGGGGCACTTGCGGAGTCTGGCGCAGTGCGTAGAGGAGATTGTCGAGCAGCGATGCGGAAAACAGCGACGTCGAGGGTCCGACATAACCGATCCTGCGTCCCAGGGTGGCTTCCGGAAGATCGCCGGCGTCCTCGGCGCCGTAGGCGAGACGGCCCTGGCCGGTGTCAACGAGGCGGGCCATCAACGGTGCGATCCTGTCCCGGCCGCTCACCGCATCGCCGGTGACAGCGACGTGGCTGTCCAGAGGAATGTCGAGATTGAGACCATCAATGAGTGTGTCATCGTCCTCGATGTACTTCACGCCGGTCGCCGCCAGACTCCCTTCAAACGGCATGACCTCGCGGTCGCTGAAGACGACGGCATCGCTTCTCATGCCGGCCGGCGCAAACTGCATGACGACCTGATCGTACTTGATCCTGGCATCCTCGCGGATCTGGTAGTGGTTGAGCAGTTCCTTCCAGGGAGGCGGCAGGTCCTTGTAGGCGGCGAGGACGGCAACGAGGCCACCAAGGGTGAGCGAGCCATCAATCACGAACCAGCCACCGATGGCGTAGAAGAAGAATGGCGTGATCTGCGCCAGGAAGTTGTTGAGGAACTTGATGAAGAACTTCTTGCGGTAGATCTGGTAGCGGATGTCGAAAATCCGCCCCATGCGTGCGGTGAACTCGGCCGCTTCCCAGCGCGCCATGCCGCTGGCGTGCAACTCCTCGACTCCCTGAACGGTTTCCGAGATGCGCTCCGAGACCTTGCGCACTTCCTGGACCCGTTCCTTGGCAAGGAGATTCACCTGGCGCTGGAGTTTCGGAATGATCCAGCCCTGCATGGGGTAGAGCGCCACCGAGGCCAGGCCCATCAGGGGATCCTGCATGAAGATGAAGAAGAGAGCCGTGATCAGCAGGCCGCCCTGGTACATGGGCAGGGCAAGGGCATCGCCGATGAAGCCGCCGAGAGGCTCGACTTCCTGTGTCACCATGGGGATCAGTTCACCGGAACTCACCCGCCGGAAGTGAGGCGATGGAAAGCGCAGGATCCGGCTGTAGAGCTGATAGCGCAGCCGTCGCAGCATGCGCTCACCGAGAAGTCCCTTGTAGACATTGATGACGTACTTGAAGCCGCCGTTGGCGAGCACGAGCGCCAGGAAGAGACTGCAGTAGAGGGCCAGCAGCCACAGGCGCTCCATCTCGCCCAGGGGAATGCCGAGGATGACAATCGCGCGCAGGTCGGCCGAGCCGGGAGCAAGGGAGTCCGGGTCCGCCAGCACGTTGTTGACGATGAGCTTGGGAATGTCGAGAGAGGCGTAATAGAAGGGCAGGGACAGCAGCGTGAAGATCAGGATGAACACCTGCTCCTTGCGCGAATACCGGAAGATGAACTTGTAGACGGTGGATTCCATGGTCCCGGCCGGCAATCCTTATCCCGAGGATACTAGGTTCGCATGGCGTCGGATCAAGGCTCTCGGAATGCGCCGGCATTCATCCGGTGACGGCAGGATGGCGAATGTGGCAGGATGCGCGCCGTTTTTTGGATAGAGATGGGTGTGTCATGAGCAAGGTGCCGGAGCGCCCGCGCGTCCTGATCTACAGTCATGACAGTTTTGGACTGGGGCATCTGCGCCGGTGCCGGGCCATTGCCCATGCCATGGTGGGGGCCGTCGACAACCTGACCGTGCTTATCCTTTCGGGTCTTCCCATCATTGGCAGCTTCGACTTTCGTGCGCGGGTGGACTTCGTGCGCGTTCCCGGTGTCATCAAGCTGCGTAACGGGGAGTACTCACCGCTCAATCCGATGCTCGGGATCGAGCAGACCATGGCAATGCGCGCTTCCATCATGCGGCACACCGCCGAGATCTTCGATCCCGACATCTTCCTCGTCGACAAGGAGCCCCTCGGGCTGCGCGGCGAGGTCCGCGAGACGATCGACATGCTCAAGGAGCGCGGCACCAGGATCATCCTCGGTCTGCGTGACGTCATGGATGATCCCGAACTCCTCAAGCCGGAGTGGGAACGCAAGAACGCCGTGCCGGCCCTCAGTGACCTCTACGACGAGATCTGGGTCTATGGCCTGCCCCAGATTCACGACCCGCTTGCCGAGATCGAGATGCCGGACTCGGTACGCCGCAAGGTGGTGTACACCGGATATCTCAAGCGAACGGTGCCCGAGTTGGGCCCGGAAGCGGCGCTGCCCGATGCCATTGAGGAGCCCTTTGTGCTCGTCACCACGGGTGGTGGAGGCGATGGCGACCTGCTGGTCGACCGGGTCCTGGCGGCCTACGAGTGCGCCATGGCGCCCGAACTGCCGGCTCTCGTCGTGTTCGGGCCGTTCATGCAGCCCGAGGTCAAGACCGACTTCCAGGCCAGGGTCGACCGTCTTGGCCGGGTATCGGCCATCACCTTCGAAACCCACCTCGAATCGCTGATGGCGCGCGCGGCGGGTGTGGTGGCCATGGGGGGCTACAACACGTTCTGCGAGATCCTCTCGTTCGACAAGCCGGCGCTCATCGTTCCAAGGCAGGCACCGCGCCGCGAGCAGATCATCCGGGCCAGCCGCGCCCGCGAACTCGGTCTGGTTTCCATGCTGACCGAGGAGGCCTCGGCCCGGGCCGACGCGATGGCGACGGCGATTCGCCAGCTCCCGCAGCAGCGCCGTCCGGGCCAGGTTGTGGTTCCGGGGCTCCTCGATGGCCTGGAGAATGTCAATCGGCTGGTCGGGATGCACCTCGCCGAAAGCCGTACGAGCCCATCCCGGCACCACGCCCTGCGCCGACAGGGCTGATCGTCAGGCGACGCGGCGGTGGGCAAGTGCACTTCGCGCGAGCCACAGCGCCGGTATGAGAAAGAGCGGTATCGAGGTGAGGATGAATGTCGACCAGCCCAGGGTCACCGTCAATGCGCCTGAGCCAAAGGACGCAATGGCAGCCCCGAGCGCGATGAGAGTCTCGTTGAGTCCCTGAACCCGGGACTGATCCTCCGGTCGGACATGTTCGGCAAGGAGGCTGGTCGATCCGATGAAACCGAAGTTCCAGCCGACCCCGAGCAGGACAAGGGCAAGATAGAAGTTCTCCAGGGCAACGCCGGACCACGCAACCAGGGCCGCCGCCGCCAGCAGGGCAAGACCGATGGCAATGACGCGCCGCGATCCCCAGCGCGCGATCAGCGATCCCGTGAAGAAGCTGGGGCCGAACATGGCGACGACGTGCCAGCGCACCACATCGGCGGACTGATCAGTCGACAGCCCGCAGTCAGCCATCGCGAGGGCGGTGGGCGTCATCACGAACACCATCATGGCGTGGGCGGCGGTGGCGCAGACGATGGCAGTCACAACCGGCGGGCTGCCAAGGATCCGGCCCAGCGGCTGAGCCGTTGTCCGCGATCGCGGTGGAGGTTTCGCAAGATCGAGAAAGAGGACCGGCAGGCATCCGACGAGGCAGATGATCACGATGGCCGCATAGGCGCCAGCAAAGGGCACGGGGAAGAAGTGGTCCCGTGTGTGGATCAGGATTTCCGGGCCGAGCAGCGCGGCAATCAGACCCGAACCGGTGATGATGGCGATCGCCTTGGGCTTCCAGGGCCCGTGGACGGCATCGGCGGCGGCGAAGCGGAAGTACCACAGGCTGCTCTGCATGGCGCCAAAGCACACGTGGGCGAGGCAGAGGTAGATGAAGTCCCGCTCGAAGAGCGCCACCGCGCCCAACCAGCCTCCCGCCATGGCGCATCCGGCACCGGTGAGAAACCCGGCGCGGCGGCCGAATCGTCCCATGAGCAGGGAAATGGGGGTCGCCGTCACCATGGCGCTCAGCATCTGCAGGGAAATGGTGAAGGTGGCGAGGCTCGGCACCGGCGCCACGTAAGCTCCGGCAAGACCCCCCATGATGATGAGCATGGGCATCTGGGCGCCGAGCACGGCATTGCCCGCGAACAGCACGACAAGATTGCGTATTATGGTGCGCCGTCCGGGGGCGTCCCCGTACGACGAAGGGGAGTTGCTGTTCATGACGGAACTGTCCAGGTGTCCGCTGTCCGGGACAGACTACTTCGCCGACGCTGCGCCCGATACCGGCGCGCCTGCCGGGTGCTGCTGACGCGTGCCCGGTCACGTTGCCTTCGTGGTGAAGGGCTGGCCCCGCCTCTCCGAGACCTTCATCGCCCAGGAGGTCCTGGCCCTGGAACAGCGCGGGCTCAAGATCCGGATCGTCTCCCTGCGCCATCCGTCGACAGGGGATCGCCACGCAATTCACGATGCCGTGCGGGCGCCGGTCACCTGGCTGCCGGAGTATCTTCACGAGGAGGTCGGGCGAACCTGGAGAGCCTGGCGGCAGGCCCGAAAACTGCCCGGCTACGCGTTCGCGAGACGGCACTGGCTCGCCGATCTCTGGCGGGACCCGACCCGCAACCGCGTGCGGCGCTTTGGTCAGGCCTGCGTGGTCGCCACGGAGATTGCCCCTGCCGTGGACCATCTTCATGCCCATTTTCTCCACACCCCGGCATCGGTGACCCGCTATGCGGCGATGATGACCGGGCTGCCGTGGTCGGCGTCGGCCCACGCGAGGGACATCTACACCACACCCCGCCGCGAACTTGCGGACAAGATGTCTGACTGCCGCTGGCTTGTGACCTGCACGGCAACGAACCGTGACTGGCTCGAGTCGCTGGTTCCGGGAGGACGTGTCTCACTCGTCTATCACGGAATCGATCAGGCGCGGTGGCCGTCACCGGACCGTCCTCCGTCAAACCGTGACGGCAGCAGTCCGGATGATCCCGTGCGCCTTGTCACGGTGGGTCGGGCCGTCGAGAAGAAGGGGTACGGCACACTCCTTGCCGCACTGGCCCTGCTGCCTGACGATCTCCATTGGCACCTCACCCATGTCGGCGGTGGACCGCTGCTCCCCTCCCTTGTCGAAACGGCCGCCCGATCCGGACTGGACGGGCGAATCACCTGGCTTGGCGCCAGGCGCCAGGACGAGATCCTGGACATGCTCCATGACGGCGATCTCTTCGTTCTGGCGCCCGTCATCGCCCGGGACGGGGACCGTGACGGACTTCCCAACGTCCTCCTCGAAGCACAAAGCCAGGCCCTCGCGGTGGTCACGACGGATGTCTCGGCGGTCGGCGAACTGGTGAGCGACGGTGTCAACGGCTGCCTGGTTCCCCCGGGTGATGCGCCGGCACTGGCCTCCAGCCTGTGCCGCCTTGTCCGCAATCCGCAGTTGCGCGACCGCATGGGTCGTAACGGAGAGGATCGCGTGAGAACGGAATTCACCATGGAAAGTGGCATCGACAGGCTTGTCGATCTCTTCGCGTCGAGCGGGGTGGCATGCGAATAGCCTTCTATGCGCCCATGAAGGCGCCGGACCACGAACGGCCCTCAGGCGATCGGACGATGGCGCGCCAGTTTCTGCGACTTCTTGAAGAACTTGGACACGACGTGGAGACCGCCTCGACGCTGCGCACGTGGGAAGCCGGCGACGAGGAACGCCAGGATGCAGTCCTGGAAGCATCGGTCCGGGAAAGGGAACGTCTTCTCATCCGCTGGCAGGACCATCCGCCGCAGATGTGGTTTACCTATCATCTCTACCACAAGGCGCCCGATCATCTCGGACCGGCCATCGCGGACGCCTTTGGCATTCCCTATGTCGTTGCCGAACCGTCGATATCGCCCGCCCAGGAGAACGGCCGGTGGCGGCGGCCCTGGGCTCATGCCCGGGCGGCCATCGAGCGCGCCGATGCCCTGCTGCCCATCACGCTCAGGGACGAAAAAGGCCTCCTTGCCGCCGGTCTGCCGCGCCGGAAGATCGTGCGTCTGCCTCCGTTCATCGATGCCACGGCCTTGTCCACGAGGAAAAAGGAGGTGCGCCTCGCCCTTGTCCGGGATTTCGGGCTCGACAGGGACCGAATCATCGCCATCACCGTGGCCATGATGCGCCCCGGCGACAAACTCGAGTCCTACCGGGTGCTGGCCCGGACCCTCACCACACTGGACCGCGATGACATGCAGCTTCTCGTCATCGGTGACGGCCCGTCACGGGCCGAGGTCGAACACCTCCTCGCCGGACGTGCCGTCTTCGCCGGGGTTCTCGACGAGGACTCGATCCACTGCATCATGGCCGGATGCGACCTCTTCGTGTGGCCCGCCATCAACGAGGCCTACGGCATGGCGATCCTTCTCGCCCAGGCCTGCGGGTGCCCGGTGGTTGCCGGTGATGCGCCGGGGGTGGGCGAGATCGTCAATCATGGCTGCACCGGTCTTCTGGCGCCGCCGGGAGATGCGGCATCGCTGGCGCATGCCGTCTCCCGCCTGCTCGACGATTCCGCTCTGCGCCGCTCGATGGGCGATGCCGGACGCCGCCATGTCCTTCGAAACCATTCGTGCGATGCCGCCCGGCGCGTTCTCGCTCGCGTACTGGAGATGCAGCCGTGAAGCTTGCTCTCCTGAGACATGCGCCGACAACGTGGAACGAGGCTGGCCGAATCCAGGGGTTGAGCGACATACGTCTTTCGAGGGCCGGCAGGGCTGCGGCCCGGACCTGGCGCCTGCCGGATCGTCTCCATGACTGGCGGCGGCTTTCGAGTCCCTTGCTGAGAGCACTGGAAACGGCCGCACTGACGGGTCTGAGGGATCCCGAGATCGACCCGCGGCTGCGCGAAATGGACTGGGGGGACTGGGAAGGCGAGACGCTCGACAGTCTGCGCCACGCCGATCCATCGGCCATGGCGAACAACGAGGCGGCGGGTCTCGACTTCCGTCCGGCTGCCGGCGAGAGCCCCCGGGAGGTCCGCCACCGACTCCTTGAACTTGTCCGGGATCTCGCGGCAGACGGCCGCAACACGGTTGCCGTGACACACCGTGGTGTCATGCGCGCTGCTCTCTCGGCGGCCACCGGCTGGGACTTCACCGGCGCGCCGCCCGTCCGGATGCCGCGGTACGGACTGCTGATGCTTGAAGTGGACGACAACGCGATGCTGTCTCCCGACGATCCCCTCGTCATCGCGACGGGAGGAGCATGATGAAGGGACCGGTTCTCTTCTGGGTTCAGCATCTTCTGGGAAGCGGTCATCTCAAGCGTGTGGCGCGCATCGCATCGGTCCTGGCCGAGAGTGGCACGGCGTCGGTGATCGCATCGGGAGGCATGCCTGTGGCGACACTCGATACGGGAAAGGCCCGTCTCGTCCAGCTGCCTTCGATCCGTGCCGGTGATGAAGGATTCTCGACGCTGGTTGACGGCATCGGGCGGCGGGTGGACGAGGCCTGTCTCGAGGAGCGCCGCCAGCGTCTCGAAGACCTGGCCCGCCAACTGGAACCGCCCCTTGTCGTGACCGAGACCTGGCCCTTTGGCCGGCGCAAGTTCACAGCGGAAGTGCTGGCCCTCATCGATGCCGCACGTCGGGTTCGTCCCGACACGATGGTGGTGAGTTCGGTGCGGGACATTCTTCAGCGCCCGTCAGGGCCCGAGCGCCACGACGCCATGCGCGACCTGGCGCTGCGACACTGCAATCACGTGATGGTGCACGGAGTCGAGAGTTTCGTGCCGTTCGGGGAGACCTTTCTCCATGCGGATGCCCTGAGCCACCGGCTTGTCTACACGGGCTACGTTGCCGACGTGCCACCGCTCGTCGACGAACGTGGTCCCGGTGAGGGGGAAGTCGTGGTGTCTGCCGGCGGCGGGGCCGTCGGAAGAGAACTCTTCGAGGCGGCCTTGGCGGCGCCACCCCATTCGAAGCGGGCATGCCGGAGACGATGGCGTCTGCTCGTCGGCGACAGCGGCGTTGCTCCATGCGAACATCGGGGCATGCTGATCGAATCCAACCGTCCCGACTTTCCCCAACTTCTCCGCCGCTGTGCCGTTTCGGTGTCGCAGGGTGGCTACAACACGGTTGCGGAACTCCTTGGTGCTCGCGCCCGGGCCGTCGTGGCGCCTTGGTCCGGACACGGTGAAACCGAACAGCGGGAGCGCGCGAAGCACCTGCAGCGACGCCGGCTTGCCGTGGTTCTCGATGATGGAGCGCTGACACCCCGAGGCATTGCGAGAGCCGTCGATGAAGCCTTCGACCTCCCGCCTGGCGACATCGACGACATCAGCCTCGACGGTGCTTGCGAGAGTGTCAGGCTCGTCGGCGGATGGCTGCGCCATGGCTGACTGGAGGGCACTGACGCAGGAACTCGACGCTTGGGCGCAATCGGGGAAAACGGCGACGTTCTGGTGGCGTGACGACGATGCCGGCGCCGACGCCGCCAAGCTGGAAGAGCTTCTTCGTCTGCGGCAGGGTCTGGGAGTTCCTCTCGCCATGGCTGTGGTGCCGGACTGGCTGGTTCCGGACGTCACGGCGCTCATCGTCGGGGCCGGCGACATCCATGTCTTGCAGCACGGCGTTGCCCATGCCGACCACAGCGGGGGCAGGGGGCGCAGAATGGAACTCTGTGGAGGGGCCCTGCCTTCCGGTCTCCGGCAAGCCCTGATACGGTCGCGCAACGTGCTTAGCACATCCTTCCCGTCGTCTCTGATTGAGGTCATGGTGCCCCCGTGGAACAGGATCGATGAGGCTGTTCTCTCCATCCTCGCCGGGAGCGGTTTTCTTGGACTGTCGACACTCGGCCCACGGTGCGCGGAGCGCCGGCACGGTCTCGTCGTCAACAACGTTCACATCGATATCATCGACTGGAAAGCCGGAAGACGCTTTGCCGGTGTCGAGGCCTGTCTGGAGGCGTCTCTGCGACATCTCGGGAACCGCCGTCGCGGTGTCGTCGACCCTTCGGAGGCCACCGGATTGATGACCCATCACCTCGTTCATGACGCGGCATGCCACGCCTTCATTGCCCGGTTCGTCCATACCGTTGCGCGGCACCCGGCAGGATGCTGGCTTTCTGCGGCCACGGTGTTCGGCGCCGCAAGGCAAGCAGACCCATGAAGACCACCGGCGTCCTGCGCTATGACACCCGGAGCATCGCGGCCGACTACGTGCGTGCGGCGTTCGGAGCGGTGGTGTGCCTCGCCCCGCCTGTGTTCATGGATGTGGCGGCCGTGCTGGCATGGGTCCTGGTGGCAGTGGGCGCGCTGTTCGTGGCCTTTGGCCTGAGAACCATGCTCCGCCACCTGACCACCTATGAACTCTCACAGGATGGGATGAGGGCCACGGGACCGCTCGGCGCCACGGTCTCCTGGAAGGGTCTGACAGCCATCAATCTCGCTTACTTCCAGACGCGCCCGAGGCGCAAGATCATCGCAAGGTCCCCGGGCGGCTGGATGGAGCTCACCCTTCGCGAAGGGCCGCAGGCCATCAAGATCGATTCCTCCCTTGAAGGATTCGATGATGTCGTCGGCGAGGCCGCCCGGGTCGCCCGGGAGCGCGGATTGACACTCAATCCGGTCACTCTCGCCAACCTGTCGGCCATGGGATTCGTCCAGACGTCGGGAGACGGGGAGGAGGTCCTGTCGTGACCCCCCTCATCGAGGTCGAGGATCTCCACATCCGCTTCCGGGTCGGAGACGGCACCGTCGAGGCTGTCAAGGGAGCGTCGCTGACCATGTGGCCGGCGCGCACCCTGGCGCTGGTCGGTGAATCGGGCTCCGGCAAGACCGTGATTTCCCAGGCGATCATGCGCATTCTTCCGCAGGCAGCCGAGATCACGTCGGGCCGCATCCTGTTTCACGATCCCCTCAAAAGTTGCGAGGCGCCGGTCGACATCATCTCTCTCGAGGAGAACGGCCGGGCGATGAGAGCCATTCGCGGCGGACGCATATCGGTGATCTTCCAGGAGCCGATGACATCCCTGTCGCCGTTGCACACGGTGGGTGACCAGGTCAGCGAGGCGCTCCATCTCCACCGCCGCTGCACGAGGGGGGAGGGGCGTGAACTGACCATCGACATGCTGCGCCTAGCCGGTTTTCCGGATGCACGCGCCGCCTTCAACAGCTACCCCTTCGAATTGTCCGGCGGCCTGCGCCAGCGCGCCATGATCGCCATGGCGCTGGTCTGCCGCCCGGCATTGCTGATTGCCGATGAACCGACCACCGCGCTTGATGTCACCATCCAGGCTCAGATCCTCAAACTGGTGAACGACCTCAAGGACGAACTCTCGATGGCAGTGCTGATGATCACCCACGATCTGGGTGTCGTCGCCAACGTCGCCGAGGACATCGTCGTCATGTACCACGGCAGGATCATGGAACGGGGCTCCCTCGATGACATCTTCCGTCGGGCCCGTCATCCCTATCTCAAGGGCCTGCTGGCGGCCGTGCCGCGCTTCGGACTGGGCCCCGGGGAGCGGCTGGTTCCGCTGCGCGAGATACCGATGGCGAACATCGCCGCCATGGGCCGCGCGGAGGCTCGCGGGAAAACCGGCGAAACGCTACTCTCGGTCGAGGGACTGACGAAGACCTTCACCACCCGCAAGTCCGGGTTTCCGTCCCGCGCCAGGACCCGGCACGTCGCGGTCAACGATGTCAGCTTCGAGGTGCGGCGTGGCGAGTGCCTTGGCCTGGTCGGAGAATCGGGGTGTGGCAAGACCACGACGAGCAAGCTCATACTCAAGGCCCTGGAACCCGATGCGGGAACCATTACCTTCGTTGACGACGGCAAGCCACGGGATGTTGCGACGCTGAAGGACGCAGAACTCTTCGCCTACCGCAGAAAGGTGCAGTTCATCTTCCAGGACCCCTTCGGATCGCTCAATCCGCGCATGACGGTGTTCGACATCATCGTCGAACCGCTGCTGATTCACGGTGTGGGCAGCCCCGAAGAACGCGCCGACAGGGTCAAGGATCTCATCAGTGTCGTCGGCCTTGATGTCCGTCACCTGCGGCGCTATCCGCACAGCTTTTCCGGCGGGCAACGCCAGAGGATTGGCATCGCCCGGGCCCTTGCCCTCGAACCGGAACTGCTGATCTGCGACGAACCGGTCTCGGCTCTCGACGTCTCGATCCAGGCGCAGGTTCTCAACTTGCTGAAGGACCTGCAACGGGAGCTGGGTCTCACCTACATCTTCATTTCGCACAATCTCGCCGTGGTCGACTACATGGCGGACCGCATCGCCGTCATGTGCGCCGGGCGGCTCGTCGAGCAGGCAGGCCGCAAGGAACTCTTCAGCAATCCGGTGCATCCCTACACCAGGGCACTGCTGGCCGCCGTTCCGGAGCCCGATCCGCAGCGCCGGCTTGACCTGTCGCTGCTCATGGAAGGCCGCGCTTCCGTTCCGGGCGAGTGGCCCGAGCCCTTTACGGAGACCGGTGGCCTCGGCACGGTACGCGTCGGTGACGGTCACTGGGTGCGGGCCACGGCCGCTCCGGGGGATGTCCTGTCTTGATCGGTCGGGCCGTCGTGGCGCTCCTCGTGGCGTTTCTTGCCATGCCGGCCCTCGCGGAAGAGGCGCCGTGGCTTTCGGAGCGGGTCGCTGCCGGCGATCTGCCGCCCCTTCACGAGCGTCTGCCGGATGAGCCGCTCGTCGTCGTCGACGGCCGGGCGACCGGCGACTATGGCGGTGACTGGAACATGCTGATCAGTCGCAGCAAGGACACGAGGATCCTTGTTGTCTTCGGCTACGCCCGGCTGGTCGGATATGACGCGTCCTTCTCCCTGGTGCCCGACATCCTCGATTCCTTCACCGTCGAGGACGGGCGAATCTTCACCTTCCGGTTGCGCCGCGGCCATCGATGGTCGGATGGCCATCCCTTTACCTCAGAGGACTTTCGCTACTGGTGGGAGGATGTTGCGGGAAACCCGGAACTTTCACCGTCGGGCCCGCCCACGGTGATGCGTGCCGGCGGCGTCCTGCCGCTCTTCGAAGTCATCAGCGACGAGGTCGTGCGCTACACCTGGCCCACTCCCAACCCCGATTTCCTGCCGGCGCTGGCCGGCGCAGCTCCGCTCTTCATCTACCGTCCGGCCCACTACATGAAGCAGTTCCATGTGGATCATGGTGATTCGCAAGCGATTGCGCGTCAGGCCGCCGAAGCCGGCAAACCGGGCTGGGCATCGCTCCACAACGCCCTCGACAACCTCTATCGCTTCGACAACCCCGACCTTCCCACCCTGCAGCCGTGGACCATCACCAACGAGGCTCCGGCCCAGCGGTTCATCGGCGAGCGCAATGCCTTCTATCACAAGGTGGACGCCCGGGGCCGGCAACTCCCCTACATGGACCGGGTTGTCATGACGGTGGTCGACAGCAAGCTCATCCCGCTCAAGACGTGGGCCGGGGAAGCCGACCTTCAGGTGCGGGGACTTGCCTTCAACGACTACACCTTTCTCAAGGAGGGAGAGGAACACAACGACTACCGGGTACGGCTGTGGCAGACGGCGAGGGGGAGCCAGCTTGCCCTCTATCCCAATCTCAACGTGGCCGATCCGGTGTGGCGCAGGGTGCTGCGGGACCTCCGCTTCCGGCGCGCCCTTTCGCTCGCCATCAACCGCCGGGAGATCAACCAGGTCATCTACTTCGGTCTTGGCCTTGAAGGGCAGAACACCGTTCTTCCCGCATCGCCCCTCTATCGCGCCGAGTTTCGCGATGCCTGGGCCCGGTTCGATCTCGAGGAGGCCAATCGGCTGCTCGACGACATGGGGCTTGTCGTCGAGGACGACATGCGCCTGCTTCCCGACGGCAGACCCCTTGAGGTCATTGTCGAGACTGCCGGTGAGAACCCCGAAGAGACCGACATCCTCGAACTGATCCACGATTCCTGGGCCGCGGCCGGAATCAAGCTCTACCCCAAGCCCCTGCAGCGCGAGGTCCTGCGCAACCGCATCTTCGCCGGAAAGACGGTGATGGCCATGTGGTTCGGCAATGAGAACGGCGTGCCAGTGGCGGACATGAGTCCCGGAGAGTTCGCGCCCACCACCCAGCAGCTGCTGATGTGGCCGCGGTGGGGCCAGTACCACGAAACCGGTGGCGCCGCCGGGGAGCCCATCGACATGGAGGCGCCCCGCCGCCTCATGGATCTCTATCTCGCATGGCGCAAGAGCCGGACCGTTGATGAACGCCGGACCATCTGGGAAGAGATGCTGGAGCTCTACTGCGACGGCGTCTATTCCATTGGCCTGGTTGCCGGAATCCTCCAGCCCCTTGCCGTCTCGAACCGGATGAGGAACGTGCCGGAGGAAGCCATCTACAACTGGGATCCCGGAGCCCAGCTCGGTGTGTGGCAGCCCGATACGTTCTTCTTCGTCGATGGCGACGACGGCCGGCCATGATCGCCTTCACCGTTCACCGGCTTATCATCATGGTGCCGACGCTGATCGGCATCAGCCTCATCACGTTCATCATCATCCAGCTGCCACCCGGCGACTTCCTGTCGACCATGATCGCCGAATGCGAGGCCCAGGGTGAATCGGGCTGCATGGAACAGATCGGCATCTACCGCCAGGAGTTCGGTCTCGACCGGCCCATGTGGCAGCAGTACGTGATCTGGGTCGCCGACCTTGTCCAGGGCGACATGGGAATCAGCTTCGAATACAACAAGCCGGTGGCCGAGGTCATAGGCGAAAGCCTCTGGCTCACCATCATCGTGTCCGGCGCGACCATCATCTTCACCTGGGTCGTCGCCTTTCCCATCGGCGTCTACTCGGCGACCCACCAGTACTCCTGGGGAGATCACGGGCTCACCTTCCTCGGTTTTCTGGGCCTGGCCACGCCCAACTTCCTGCTGGCCCTGGTGCTGCTGTTCCTCGGGAACGTGTGGTTCGGGACGTCGATCGGCGGGCTCATGGATCCCGTCTACATCGATCAGCCCTGGACCTGGGGGAAGTTCCTCTCGATCCTGGAACACCTGTGGATTCCGGTGGTGGTGATCGGCACGTCCGGCACGGCGGGCATGATTCGCCGTCTGCGCGCCAATCTGCTTGACGAACTCCACAGGCAGTACGTCGTCACGGCGAAGGCGAAGGGACTGCATCCGGCGAGAGTGCTCGTGCGCTATCCGCTGCGCATGGCGCTCAATCCCTTCATCGCGGATATCGGCAATCTGCTTCCCCAGGTCATCTCCGGCGCGGTGATCGTGTCGGTGGTGCTGTCGCTCCCCACCACCGGGCCGATCCTTCTGCGTGCCCTGCAGACCCAGGACATGTATCTCGCCGGGTCGTTCCTGATGTGTCTGGCGCTGCTCACCGTCCTCGGGGTGCTGGTCTCGGATCTGTTGCTGGCCGTGCTCGATCCACGCATTCGCCTCGGCAGCAGCGGGAGCCGGTGATGAGCAACGCACCCGGCCATCTCGACCACTGGACCGATACCGGGCCCTGGGATCCCCATGATGTCGACACGCTGACGCCGGAACTCGAACGCTTCTATCTCGCCAACCAGTGGACGCTGATGTGGTGGAAGTTCCGCCGACACCGCCTTGCCGTCATCTCCGGCATCATCCTTCTGGCCACGTTCCTTTCCATCGCCATATCGGAGATTCTCGCCCCCTACAATCTCCACACGCGCAACACCGACCACATCTATGCGCCGCCGCAGATGGTGCGGCTGTTTCACGAAGGCCGGTTCGTCGGGCCCTTCGTCTACGGCTACGACTACCACCTCGACATGTCCAACCTGCAGCGGGTCTACACCCCGGACCGGACCCGGGTCGAACGTCTGCGATTCTTCTGCCTGGGTGATGAATACACGTTCTGGGGCATGGTCGAGATGCGGTTCCACGTCGTCTGTCCGGCCGAGGGCGGCACGCTCTTCCTGCTGGGGACCGACAGGCTGGGACGCGATCTCCTGTCCAGAATTCTCATGGGCGCGCGAATATCGCTCACGGTGGGACTCATCGGCATCGCCATCAGCTTCCTTCTGGGAATCGTCCTGGGTGGGCTTTCGGGCTACTACGGCGGCTGGGTCGACGGTCTCGTGCAGCGCATGATCGAGATCATTCGCAGCTTCCCGGAACTGCCTCTGTGGATGGCGTTGTCGGCGGCCCTGCCGATCACCTGGAGCCCGGTCCTGGTCTACTTCGGCATCACCATCATTCTCGGCCTCTTCGACTGGACCGGACTGGCGCGGGCCGTGCGCTCGAAACTGCTGGCCCTGCGGGAGGAGGACTTCGCCACTGCCGCCGTGCTCATGGGCGCGAAACCATCACGGGTCATCTTCCGTCACCTGCTTCCCGGCTTCACGAGCCATCTCATTGCCTCGGCGACGCTCTCCATTCCCGGCATGATCCTGGGCGAGACGGCGCTTTCCTTCCTGGGCCTGGGCCTGAGGCCTCCGATCACGAGCTGGGGCGTTCTCCTGAACGAGGCCCAGAACATCAACATCGTGGCGCTCTACCCCTGGCTCATGCTCCCCGTCGTTCCCGTCATCATTGTCGTTCTCGCCTTCAACTTCCTTGGCGACGGGTTGCGCGACGCCGCCGATCCCTACCGCTGACAGGAACCCTTCCTTACGATCAGCGGTCAATCCACTCGGATTTCCACGACAGCCAGACGCGCCCGTGCGGTGCGACGTCCCGTGTCCTGTCGACTCGCCTGATCAACGCGACACGTCACGTTGAGTGCGGACGTGGCGGTGCAGGCTCATTGCCGGATCCTGTCGGGTCAGCCGACGGGCGTCAGGCGTCGAGGCGATACTCGCTGAATGTGATCCTGCCGGCGTAGGGCGCCCGGGCCACTCGCATCACGCGTTCCGTGGTGTCCATGATCACCGTGGCCACGGTCGATGAGGGTTCGGCGGCACCCGCGCTGTCCGCTCCCGGAGAAGCCAGGACGGCGGAAGGCGCTCCGTAGGTATCGGCGAAGGCATCCTCCATGTCCCTCGGGGTGACGTGACCGATGCACTGGGCAAGACGGCTTTCCACCCGGCTGTCGCGATAGATCGAGCTGGGCGCGCTGGCGAGACCGGTGTCGACCACCCGTGCCCGGGCGGCGGCGGTACGAAAGTGATTGGCGTGGACGAGAATGCCGCGATCCGGCTTTTCCCAGAAGACCTCTGCAGGCGTCGTCTCGAGGTCGACGGCTTCACCGGCCGCATCGGAGATCATCAGGTTGACGGAGAAGGAACGCCTGGCGTTGAGAACGCTGCCGACAGCTTCCGCGAGACCCGCTGATTCCAGGATCCGGCGGCGGATGAACGGAATCGGCACCGCGTCTTGAGCCGGGGGTTCGGGGCAGTCGAGAAAGTTGCCGGTGACGGCGATGCCATGGCTGTTCATGCCGGCGCGGGCGACGATTCCCGCCTCGACGAAGATCAGCAGGCGCAGGCCGTCCTCCTGTTCAAGACGCATGACAACCGCAGTATCCTTGCAGGAGTCGAACCAGTCCCAGTTCTGGCCATGGATGAGGTGACCGTCGGCCGTCGCCTCCGGCAACGCAATGGCCCCCGTGCAGCCATCGGCATGGAGTTCGGTGTCGCCGTTCCTGTCATAGAGCAGTTCCGTTCGCGCATTGAGAGCGACGATATCCTCGACTGGCCGCTCGGATCCCGCGGCGATGCCGCGTATCTCTTCGACGACAGCCGCATTGAAGGCAACGAGACGTGGCAGATAGCGGCCGGCCAGGAGACGGACGTCGGACCACGCAAGGGAACGCCGTTCCAGAAGGCGGCTGTACATTGCGATGCTCCGGGCGATTCTGTCACCGCTCTGGCGCCCGATCGCCACCCCGCGCTCGAAGGGCGGTCCCGCCGCCTCGATGAGAGGAAAGGCCTCCGTCATGACACAATCAAGGGCCTCACCGGAGTCTGGCGCGGTAACATCCTGGCCACTCACTCTCTCGCCATGGCTGCAGGGACTCATTATGGAAGGCGAGCGCCACGCCCGGCAAGACTGTGCAGCCCGCACGCAGTACCGATCCGGGGATTCGGAACGTCACTCGGGTGACGTTTCTTGCCGTCTCCGCCTCGTGCCATGGGTCTCTCCCATTTCGACTGGCGAAAGCCTGTTGGTATTTTAACCTGCAGTTGACATTGCTCATGAGTGATTTGGAGTCGGATTGATTTTACCAACTTGCCCGGCTCCCATGATGACTGTGCCCAACACCTTGCCTCGCTATCTTGCCGGCCCAATCAAGGACGACCTTGAGCGCAAGATGGTGTTTCTCGGCGGTCCCCGGCAGGTGGGCAAGACGACACTGGCCCTGAACCTGCTGAAAGCCGAAAGTCCCAGGCACCCCGGCTACTTGAATTGGGACGACCCTCAGCTCCGAGTGAACCTCATGAGAGGGGACTTTCCAGGCGGCGAACCGTTGCTGGTGCTGGACGAGATTCACAAGTTCTCGCGATGGCGCAACCTGGTGAAAGGTCTCTTCGACATGCAGGGCCATCACGTTTCCATCATGGTGACAGGTTCAGCCCGCCTCGATCATGACCGAAAGGGCGGCGACTCGCTGCAAGGCCGCTATCACCACTATCGGTTGCATCCACTGTCGCTCGCTGAACTGAATGCTGACCCGTCACCAAGCGATTTGAGCGCCCTGCTGCAGTTTGGCGGATTCCCGGAACCGCTTCTGGCGGCCGATGCACGTTTCTGGCGGCGCTGGCAGCCACGGGTGGTGTATGAAGACCTGCGGGACCTCGAAAACGTCCGCGAGGTGGCATTGGTCGAAATGCTCGTCGAGGCGTTACCGGACCGGGTTGGTTCGCCCTTGTCCGTGCGCAGCCTCAGCGAGGATCTGCAGGTCGCACATGCGACTGTGGAACGCTGGTTGGGAATCCTTGAAAGCCTCTACGTATGCTTCCGCATCCCTCCCTTCGGCGCCCCCCGCATCCGAGCCGTGAAGAAGGAAAACAAGCTCTACCTTTGGGACTGGTCCCAGGTGCCGGGCGACGGGCCGCGTTTCGAAAACCTGGTCGCATGCCAACTCTTGAAGTACTGCCACCATCAAGAGGATACCTAGGGCCATCGAATGGAGCTGCTGTTCATCCGCGACACGGACCGTCGCGAAGTGGACTTCGTGGTGATCCGTGACCGAAGGCCCCTGTTTGCCGTGGAGTGCAAGGCGGGGGAGCGGTCACTGAATCCTGCTATTGCATACTTTCGCGATAGGACGCCCATTGGCGAGTTCTATCAGGTGCATTTGGGCCAAGGCGACTGGCTGTCAAAGGGCGTGCGCGTCATGCCTTTCAGGGCGTTTTGCAAGGAGCTCGGGCTGCCTTAGGCCGAAGCCCAGGCCATGTTCAGGCGCGAATCCATCGCTCTGGTCGTGCGCGCCTTGCCGTCCGTCTGCAATTGGCGAGGGAGTGCGAAGCTGTATAGTCGAGTGACCGAAATCGACCTCCTTCGCGTGTCGTTCCATGGAGATCATCATGTCGCAGCAGGAAATTGCCGAACTCGAACGGAAGATCTTCGATCTCACCTCGAAGCTGAACAGGTTGCGCAAGGCAGCAGAGCCGCAGCCGGTGCCGGACTACAGCTTCGCGACCCTGGGTGGCGATGTCTCGCTGCTCGATCTCTTCGCAGACAGACAGCACCTGCTTGCCATCCACAACATGGGCCAGGGATGCCGGTTCTGCACCCTGTGGGCGGACGGTTTCAACGGTGTTCTCGCGCACCTGGAATCCGTCATGTCCGTGGTGCTGCTGTCGCGGGATTCGCCCCGACTCCAGCGCGATTTCGCCAACTCCAGGAACTGGCGGTTCCGTCTCGCTTCTCACGGGGGCGGATCCTACATCCGCGAGCAGACCGTGATGGAAGGTGGAGACAACATGCCGGGGGCGGTGCTCTACGAGCGTTCAGGGGACCGGGTGCTGCGCAGGAACAGCGTCATTTTCGGCCCCGGCGACCTCTACTGCTCCCTGTGGAATCTTCTGGCGCTCGCCGGCATCGACGAAGACGACTGGACGCCCCAGTTTCGATACTGGACCCCGCCGGCAAAGCTGGATGACGGGCGAGAGTAGCGGCCGGGGTTGCGGGTTCGCGCGCCCTTCCGGAAGACGCCTTATGGCACGCGGGCAAAGGCTCTGCGCAAGTACCCGGCGTCGTGGAGGTAACACGTCGTCCTGGTGCCAGGCCCGTCAATCTCGCTGGGCCGCACCTGATCGCCGAGCCGGGAAACGAAGATCGTGTGGTCCACTCGAGCCATGGCTCTAGCAACCTCATCCGGAACATCCTCGAGCCCGTCCGTTTCGGGTGCGACCACGATTTGCGAGCCGTCTCCCAGTTCGCGTACCGCCGTGGCGAGAACCCGGCAGGTTCTGGAATCGAAGAAGGCGCGCCGGTGGTCTTCTCCCACGAGAAGCACATCTTCGCCCCTCGCCATGCCGACACAGTCAAGGAGCAGGCTACGCGCACCGTCCCGAAGGTCGTCGTCGAGAAACTCGCTCAGGACGGTCCATCGTCATAGGAGAATGCCCTGGCGAACCGCGATACCAGATAGTCGCCGCAGGCAATCGGATCGTGATCCGGAACCTCGCCGTCCGTGCACGATACCGAAGGATCGATCAGGGTGTCGAAATCAGGGTCGAATGCCAGAACGATCGACAGTCTCTCGCGTCCCGACCGGTTGATCACCCGGTGCGGTGTCGAACGCAGCTTGCCGTTGCTCCACCTGGCCAGCAGGTCACCCACATTGACGACAAGTGTCCCCGGAACGGGAGGTGCCGCGATCCAATCGCCGTCGTAGTCCTGCACATGGAGGCCTTCGACCTCGTCCTGGTAAAGCACGGTCAGAACTCCGAAGTCCGTGTGCGGCGACACGCCGAAGACATCGGGACCCAGTGTCGCCGGTTGGGGTGGATAGTAGGCCAGTGACGCCCGGCTGAGCGGCCTGGAGGTCTGCTGAAGAAAGGTGTCGGCTGCGAGGCCAAGCCCGAGGGCGCAACCGCGCAGGACATGTCGGGCAACGTCGCTGCCGGCAGCGAGATAACGTTCCAGAACCGGTTGCAGGCCCGGCACCGACATGGGCCACTGGTTGACACCCTCCAAGGGCCTCATCTTCTGTGATGGGGGAAAATCATGGCCCCACACGAAGCTCTCCTTGAGGTCCGGAATGGCGTCATCATCCATTTTCGAGGCACCGGGCCTGAGGTAGCCCCGGTGATCCCTGTTGATGGAAACTTCCCGCTTGATCTCGTCGTTCTGCCGAAAGAACGCCAGACCCTCGCGATGCGCTTCGGCAATCAGTTCCGGATCGATCCCGTGATTGCGGATGTAGAGGAATCCGACATCCCGGCTTGCCTCGTGGATCTCTCTGGCCACACCGAACTCTGCGGAACCGTCGCGCAACGGACCGATATCGATGATCGGTATGGCAGAGGTGTCGATTTCCTTGTGTGCGGCGTAACCCATGTCAGGTCGCTCCAGTCGTCTCACCGTCTGAGGTATAGAATCCCACCACGTCACCCTTGAGGGTCACGCCCAGCCCGTTGAGCAGGCGGTTGACGTAGTTGAAGTAGCCGCAGATCTGGTTGACTTCAAGAATGGCGCCGTCGTCAACGCCGCAGTCCCGCATGGCTGCAAGGTCCTGTTCGACCATCGCGCCGGGTTCAAGGGTCAGTTTCTCGGCATAGCAGAGCATGGCGAGTTGAGCCGTCTCGAAGGCCGTCTCCGGACGTCCGGCCTTGAGCGCGGCCAGGATGGCGTCGGCACGTTCGTCATCCGCGATGAGGTGGCGCGCGTTGGCGAAGTGGTTGGCGAGGGAATAGTCGCAACGGTTGAGAATGCTGACCCAGGAGGCGATCACTTCCTGAAACCACATCGGGAGTTCGTTTCCATCGTTGTGGAGGACGCTCATGTAGAGTTCCCAATGGCCCATCATGGTGTGTGGCCGAAGCGAATGGACACGCATGACGTTGTCCACCTGACCGGATGGGCCGCGGGCCTTGTCGAAAGTGATCTTCAGCTCGGGCGAGGCCTTCGAATCCTCGATCATGGTGATCCAGGCCGTCATGGATTGCCTCCTCCGTACATGTCGTTATCAGGCAGGAAACCGCCACATTGTCGGGATTGACCGTGCGAGTCCACGCCGACTTCGAGAGTGACCGGGATGCGGACCACGCCGACCTCCACATGACCAGCGCCCATCCGGTCACCCGCCTTTCGCCTCGGGCGTGGTATCGCCCGAAGGGACATGTCCAATGTCATCAGATTCAGGCTCCGTCACGCGTCAGGCGGTCGCCCGCTTCGGCGAGCACGGTAACGGTACGGCGTATGTCGTGTTCGCTGGTGCGGGGGTTGATGACGCACATGCGCAGGACCATACGACCGTCCAGAACGGTTGAGGTGACGACAGCCTCACCGGTCGCCATGATCTCGCGCGGTATCGTACCGTTGATCTCGTCGAGCCTCGCGAGCGCCTCAGACCCGTTGCCGACATAGCGAAAGGTGACGATGCCGAGGCAGGCCGGCGAGGTCACCTCGAACCGGTCATCGCGCCGAACTTCGCGTTCGGCCATCTCCGCGAGGACAATGCCCCTGTCGATCGCCTCCCTGATGGCGTCCAGCCCCAGGCACTGAAGGGTCACCCAGAGCTTTAGGGCCCGGAATCCTCGGCTCAGCTGGATGCCGTAATCGCAGAAGTTGACTTCCTGCCCGGTCGTCTTCGCGTCCTGCATGTAGTCGGCCGAAGTGCGGAAGGTCCCGGCCAGCAGGTCCCTGTCGCGAACCAGGACGGCGCCGATTTCGAACGGCTGGAACATCCACTTGTGGGGATCGAGAACCAGGGAGTCGGCACGCCCGAGATCTGCCAACAGCTCTCCGGACCGCCGACCGAACGCCGCACTCGCGCCGTAGGCGCCGTCGACGTGAAACCACATCCCCTCCTCTTTGCAGATGTCAGCCAGAGGAGCCAGTGGATCGACGGCGCCGGTGTTGGTCGAACCCGCATTGGCAACGACACAGAACGGTCTCTTGCCCCGAGCACGATCCCCGGCGATGGCCTGGCGAAGACTGTCTGGGTCGAGCCTGAAATTGCTGTCGGTCCCGATCCGACGCAGCTGATGCGATCCGAAGCCGAGCAGGTAGAGCGCCTTGTCGACGGATGCATGCACCTGATCGGAGCAGTAGAGGACGGCGTCTGCCCTTTGATCATCAAGCCTGTCATGGCGCGCGACGGCCAGACCGGTCAGATTGGCCACAGAACCGCCACTGACAAACAGACCCCCCGACTGCGGCGGGAGGCCGACCGACCGGCACAGCCAGTCAATCATGGAAAGCTCGAGGGCAGACGGTCCGGAGCTTTCGAGCCAGGTGCCCGTAAAGATGTTGAAACCGGACGCCAGTACATCACCCAGCACGCCATAGAAGTTGCTGGGACCGGGCACGAAGGCGAAAAAGCGCGGGTGGTTGCAAAGCAGGCTGTTGTCGAAGATGTCCTTCTTGGCATGTGACAGGACATCCTCGAACGGGCGCCCTTCATCGGGTGGATCGGCGGAAAAGAGCTTAGCCATCTCGTCTGCGGAACCGACTTGACCGACCGAACGGTCGGCGAGCTTGGCGAGGTGGTCCACCAGCAGGTCGATGGCCGCATAGCCGTCGCGTCGCATTTGCTCGAGGTCGGGCTCGAGCCGCCCGTCCCCGGGCAAGCGGTCTTGCTCTGGCCGATGGTTCATGGCGCCGGTCCCAGGACATCCGTTTCCCTGCCTGTCGCCACCGCGTCCAGCATGGCGTCTGCCCTGGCAGCATCGCCAACGAGAAGGCGAAGATTGGCGCCATGATGATGGGTCTGGGCGTAGACGCAGCTGGTGAGCCGCGCGACCATGGTCGCAACCGGTTCCAGAAACCACTCAGGCAAGGCGTTTTCGCGGTTGTGCAGGTGGCCATCGGCCCAACGGATCGGTTCCGGGCGCAGGGACATGGCCTTGTAGAGATCGTGCACCGATCCGTCGGAACGCCGGATCAGCTCATGGGTCTCCGCGAGCAGGCCGTCGACATCTTCCGGTTCAACAATGTCAAGCCTGCAGATCGGGTCGGCCATTATTCCTTTCCCCGGAAAGTCCGCCGTGACGCATTCACCAAGCACCGACCCCCCATGATTGCCAGCCTAGGTAGCCGGCCTGCCACCCGTCAAGACTGTGATCACAGATTGACAGGCGAGGTTGGAACCAAGCAGATTGCCGGAGCATACCATGGCCCACTATTCCTTCTTTCATCTGATGGCGACCGCTCTGGGTCTCGGCCCCCGGTCCGGTCCCGTGTTCGGCCGGGGCGTTCCCCGCAGACGTTACGATGTCGCGATCATAGGCGGCGGTGGTCACGGTCTTGCCACCGCATACTACCTCGCCAGGGAGCATGGTGTCAGCGATATCGTGGTCATCGAGAAGGGCTGGCTGGGCGGTGGCAACACGGGGCGCAACACGACCATAGTGCGCGCCGACTATCTGCTGCCGGGCAACCAGGAGTTCTTCGGCCATGCGCTCTCCATGTGGCCGGGCCTGTCACGCGAGCTCAATTTCAATGTCATGTTCAGCCCGCGCGGATATCTCGACCTTGCCCATTCGGACGCCCAGCTCGACCTTTTCATTCGCCGCGCCAACATGCTGAACCTCAAGGGGATTCCGGCCCGCGTTGTCGATCTCCAGGCCCTGCGCGACCTGGAACCGGCACTCGACATCGGCCCGGAACCACCGGTCCCGGTGCTCGGCGGTCTGGTCCAGGACGGCGCCGGAACGGCGCGCCATGACGCCGTCGCCTGGGGATACGCCAGGGGCGCACACAGGCTCGGCGTCGATATCGTGCAGAATTGCGAAGTGACCGGACTGAGGCTCGAGCATGGACACATCGCCGGCGTCGAGACCAGTCGTGGCATGATCGAGACCGATACCGTCGTCGTCTCTGTTGCCGGTCATTCCAGCCGTCTTGCGGCCATGGCGGGGATCGACCTGCCGATCGAGACCTATGCCGTACAGGCCTTCGTCTCCGAACCCTTGAAACCGGTTCTCAACCGCGTCACCAACATGAACATCGGCTTCGCCTATGCCAGTCAGACCGACAAGGGCGAAATCGTCATGGGCGGCAGTCTTGAACCTTTGGCGAGCTATGCCCAGCGCGGCAGCGTCGTCAGGATCGGTGAGACCGCTTCCAAGCTCGTCAGTATCCTGCCGTTCCTGAGCCGTGTGCGGCTGATGCGCGCCTGGGGCGGCATTGCCGATGTCACCGCCGATGGCAGCGCGATTGTCGGTCCGACTCCGGTCGGAGGCCTCTACTTCAACGCCGGCTGGGGATACTCCGGCTTCAAGGCGACACCGGCCGCCGGCTGGTGCATGGCCCATACGGTGGCGACCGGTGAAGTCCATCCACTGGTTCGGCCGTTGGGTCTCGAACGGTTCACGACCGGCGCCCTGCTCGATGAGGGTGGCGCCGGTCCCTACACCTGGCTCCACTGACCCCGTGCCATGCTGATCATTCCCTGCCCATGGTGTGGCGATCGCGACGAGAGTGAATTCAGCTACGGCGGCGCCGCGCGGCCCCTGCCGTCACTGGATGCGGACGCAGAAGCCTGGCGCCACGCTCTCTACTCCCATGACAACCCCAAGGGATGGCACGAGGAATTGTGGTTCCACGAATTCGGTTGCCGGCGGTGGATCGTCGTCTCCAGGCACACGGTATCCCAGGAGATTGTCGACAGCCGGAAGCCGGAGAACCCGTCGTGACCGCCCGAGGCCAGACCCGCCGCCTGGCAGAGGGTGGGCTGATCGACCGCAAGAAGCCGCTTGCCTTTACCTTCAACGGCCGGGCCCTCTGCGGCTACGAGGGAGATACACTGGCGTCGGCCTTGATGGCCAACGGCGTCGACGTCGTGGCGCGCAGCTTCAAGTACCACCGGCCGCGCGGCATCATGACCGACGGCCCCGAGGAACCCAATGCCGTCATCACCGTCGGCGAAGGGTCATCGCGCACACCCAATCTCAAGGCCACGGAAGTCGTCCTCCGTGACGGGCTCGTGGCGCGCTCACAGAACTGCTGGCCCTCCGTGGATCACGATGTGGGCGCCGTGGCGGGTCTTGCCGCGCCCCTGCTTGGCGCAGGGTTCTACTACAAGACCTTCATGGCGCCCCGCGGCGCCTGGCCACGTCTCTACGAGCGGCTGATCCGCCACGCTGCCGGCCTCGGACGGGCGCCGGAGGGCCATGACCCCGATTCCTATGAACACCGGCACAGCCATTGCGACGTCCTTGTCGTCGGCGCTGGCCCGGCGGGACTCGCGGCGGCGCATTTGCTCGTCAAGGCCGGGTTGCGCCTCGTCCTGTGCGACGAGCGGTCGCGACCGGGCGGGTCCCTCAACGGCACGATGCAGGGCATTGACGGTGAGGCGGGCAGCGCCTGGGCTCAGCGCACCGCCGAGGAGATCGCGGCGTTACCGGGTGTGTCGGTGCTGCCGGGCACGTCTGCCGTATGGCTGGGAGATCATCGACTGGTGACCCTGGTCGAGCGCCCAGATTGCGCAGGTGGCGTTGCCCAGCGGCTCTGGCTCGTTCGGCCACGCCATGTCGTGCTGGCGACTGGCGCGATCGAGCGGCCTCTTTGTTTCTCCGGAAACGATAGGCCCGGCATCATGCTGGCCTCTGCCGCCGCTGCCTACATCCATCGGTACGGCGTTGTGCCCGGCAGGCGTGCGGTGATTCACACCAACAACGATTCCGGCTACGGCGTTCTCCGGCATCTCTGCCAGGCGGGAGTTGACGTGAAGGCCATCATCGATAGGCGACCCCGCGAAGCGATAGGCGAGGCGGCGCTCTCCATGACCCACGATGTCGACGTGCTGGCCGGCCACCGGGTCATTGAGACGGCCGGTCGTCACCGGCTCGGCCGCGTCGACGCCCGGCCCGCTGACGGTTCCCGGCGGTCTATCGACGCAGACCTCATGTGTGTCGCCGGCGGCTGGTCCCCGACGCTCCACTTGCTGGGCCATCGCGGCGGCACCCTGCGCCATGACGGAGACAACGCCGCCTGCGGAGAGGATGTGACGGTCGCGGGCGCGGCAGCCGGTGTCACCGGTCTTGCCGAATGCCTCGCCGACGGCGCCAGGGCGGCCAACGCAGTGCTCCAGGCGTTGGGCAGGGCAGTTCCGGAACTCCGGATGCCGGAGGTCGACGCCGGGCGGGAGACGTTGTCGGGAAACCCGCACGGCGACTCTCTCTGCGCCCTCGAAGTCAGGCAGCAGCGCAAGGCGTTCGTCGATCTTCAGAACGACGTAACGGCCCTCGATGTGATGCGAGCGGTCGACGAGGGATATGGCGCAATCGAGCATCTGAAACGCTACACGACCTTCGGCATGGGAACGGACCAGGGCAAGCTCGGTAACGTCATGACGATCGACATTGTTGCCGAAGCGACCGGACAGCCGGTCGAAGAGGTCGGCCACACGACATTTCGTCCGCCCTACACGCCGACAACGCTGGGCACGCTTGTCGGCCACGCAAGGGGCGAGCACCTCTTTGCGACACGCCAGACCCCGTTCCACCACCGTCATCTGGCCGCTGGCGCGCTGATGGAACTCTCTGGACCCTGGCACTACCCGAAATGCTATCCGCGCAACGGCGAAACGGTGGATGGCGCGATCGAACGCGAGGTGCGGACCGTGCGCAACGCGGTCGGGTTTGTCGACATGTCCACCCTGGGCAAGTTCGAGATCATGGGAGGCGATGCCGGGATCTTTCTCGAACGCGCGTATGCCAGTCGTGTGACGACCCTTGCCGAGGGACGCTGCCGCTATGCGCTGATGCTGCGTGAGGACGGTGTCGTTCTTGATGACGGTACGGTGGCGCGGATGGCCGCGGACCGCTGGCACGTCACCGCATCGACTGCCCATGCCGACACCGTGTGGCGTCATCTCGAGCGCCTTCGCCAGGTCGAGTGGCCGGAGCTTGACGTCCTCCTCGTCGATGTCGGTGAACAGTGGGCCGGTCTTGCCATAGCCGGACCGCGTGCGCGTGATGTTCTCGCTGCCATCACGCCGGAGCTCAATGTCTCGCCCGAGGCGTTGCCGTTCCTGGGTTTTCGGGAAACCCGGTTCGACGGCGTTCGTGCACGTGTCTTCCGCATCAGCTATTCCGGCGAACTGGCCTACGAATTCTATGTCGGCGCGCGGTACGGCGAACGGTTGTGGGATGCGGTGGCAGAGGCCGGTACACCCTTCGGCATCGCGCCCTATGGCGTCGAAGCCCTTGATGTCATGCGTATCGAGAAGGGCCATTGCGCCGGCAGCGAGTTCGACGGCCGCACGACACCGGCTGAACTGGGTCTCGGCCGCATGACAAGGCGCGATACGCCGTTTCTGGGTCACGCGCTTGCGTGTCAGCATTCCATCCGTCAGCGTCTGGTCGGCCTCGTTTCGGCGAACCGGCGCACACCCATTCCCCGCGGTGCGATTCTCGTGGCCGGGACGGCACGGTCCCGGGCCCTCGGCCACGTCACCGCAGCCGTCGTCAGTCCGACTCTTGGCCACCCCATCGCCCTGGCCATGATGCAGGGATCTGTCAGTCCCGGCGACGGCGAACTCCGTGCCGTCTCGTCCGTCGCCGGCCTCGATGTCGCGGTCGAGATCGGCGACTTGCCCTTCTACGATGCCGATGGCGCCAGGATGCGCGCATGACGGCGTTGACGGAGATTGCACCGCTGTCGGTTCATCGACTCCTCGCCACCAGGCGAGGCAACAATGTCGTGGACGAACCGACGTTGCCGTCACGGATCAGCGAAGCCCTGCATGACGGGTCAAGGACGGCGATGATGCTCGGCCCGGCCGAATGGCTCGTCCTGGACCAGGGGACGAAAGGCCTGACGGACCTGACGATCGGTCCAGAACAGCCATTCATCGTGTTTGACGAAAGCGACGCGTGGAGGCTGTTCCGGCTGAAGGGAGAGGATGCCGGCGACATCGTCGCGCAGTTCTGCCCGGTCGATGTCGGCGCTGTCGAAGGAACCGCCTGCGCCACCCATCTCGCCAGGCACCCGGCCATCGTGATGCCGTGGCCGGCTGGCGAGATCGCGATCCTCGTGCCACGCAGTTACGCGACGTCCCTCGTTGCCCTGATACGTGACGCGATCACGCGCTCTGTTTCGTCGGAGTCACAGAGCAATCACCCAAACCGGTTGCTGACCCAGGTTTGGGGATTTGGCATCTCAACCTGACCATCGAGAGATTCAAAATGACCAGATTCTCTCGCGAACTGGGAACCGCCCATGAAGACAAGAAAGTGAAGATCGATAATCACGAGGCGGTGCGCGCCAAGGAGTTGGAGGGCCACTATCTCCGCCGCGACCATGGTCTCGGCAGGGCACTGATCGCCGATCCGCTGGCTGCTGGCGGCGCAGGCGGATACTGTTGGCTCGCGATCAGCCAAATTCGACCCAACCCGGCCGCCTGGGATTGCGACCACCAATGACCTCCTTGAAGTGTCAAATCGGCCGGTCGAGGGATTGGCGTGCCGCGTATAGCCTTCAGAATGTGATCTGCGTCGACATCCGATGTCATTGTCAGGCGAGCCAGCCGAATGGCCTGCAGCTGTCCGGGTCAGTTGTGCGGGCCGGGCGACGAGAAGCTCAAGATCCAGTCTTTCGTCCGCTTGACGGGATCGGGGAGCGGCAGATCCTGGCGGGACGAAACCACGTAGAAGGCTTGGTCGGTCGTAAGGCGCGCCTCGACGGGACGCACCAGTAGTCCGCGTTCAACGAGAAAGTCGGCGATATGCCACCAACCGAGGGCAACTCCTTGTCCACCGATGGCAGCTTCCAGTACCAACTGGTGATCGGAGAATTGCAGCCGCTTCTCGATTGTCACGGGCGGACAGCCGAGATTTTCGAACCACTCCTGCCAGCTAATGCGCTCTCGGTATGGCTCTTCCAGATGCAGTAGATCGCTCCGCGACAGCGCTTCGAGCGAGGTGAATGGGCCGTGCGTCTCCAGATAGTCTCGGCTGCAGACCGGATAGACGACTTCGTCGAAAAGCTTCCAAGACTCCATGCCGCCCCAGCTTCCATGACCGAGCCGCACTGTCAGGTTCGCGAACTCGGAATGAGGATCGACGTCGCGGTCGACAATCTTCAAGTTGAGGTCGATATCCGGATTCTCGACCCGGAATGACGGCAAGCGCGGCAGCAGGACGTGTGACGCCAGGGCCGTCGACAGGCAGAGAGTCACCATGTGGTCGTTGGATTTGCGCCGGATCTGGATAATCGCGTCCTGAATGGCCTTGAAACCGTGGCTCACGGCGGCATAGAGCTGTTCGCCGCTCGGCGTCAGCGAGATGGCCCGACCCTGTCGCTCGAACACTTTGGTTCCGAGATGGGCCTCGAGCTGCTTGATCTGGTAGGAAACGGCGGGTTGCGTCACATTGAGTTCGAGTGCGCACTGCTTGAAGCTCTTGTTTCTGGCCACCGATTCGAAGGCGAACAGGGCGGTCGGAGAAGAGACCTGGCGCCGGAGTGTTTGCATTAGTCTATTTTATCGCTAGGTTCGATATTATCAAGATTTTCCTGAAGATTCGGCCGGGCTAGTTTATGTGTCGACACGAAACACATCCCGGTGCAGGGGGTGCGGCAGCAATCGATCTGCAATGGAGGGCGCGGCGAAGAAGTTGCCGAGGGTGTCGGGGTTTGAGGCATTTGGGAGGAGGACGACAGTGGCGTTCGGCAAGGGCGATCCAAGCGAGGTGCGGGCAACCCGATACTCCGACGAATGTGGTCAAGTACCCCTGCCGGCGCCTGCGGAAGGTCTATGGTCCCGATCCGTTGTTCTCCGCCGCAGGTACCCATCGAGAGGACGCGCGAGACTTCACCCCCAAGATCCGGAATCAGGGTTGCATCCGTGCTGTGTGCGACACCGGCTTCGATCTCCACATAGGCGAGATCTTTGTCGTCATAGGGCTTTCCGAGCCCTTCGCAGCGATCGACGAGGGGGGTGCCGTGATTGGCAAGATCTCGGCACACTCTCTCGTCCGGGCTCCCTTCTGTGAGATAAGGGGCGGCGGCTGATGAACATCGCTGCCAAACCTCTGCCTGATGGCGGACCGGCGGGACTCAAGGGGTTAGTAGCTTGGATCCTCCTCGGTCTCGCTACTCTTGCCTGCGTCATGACGAGTGGCGTGGCTCCCTGGCTGGTCCAGCTTCCGGACGACGCCACCTTGCCTATCAATGCCGGCTTGAACGAGCTGATGGACGGCTTCATTGCGCTCAGCAAGTGGTTCTTCCGGGCGCTTTCCTGGTTGTTCGAACAGCCGATGTTCGCGGTGCAGGTGGCACTGCAGTGGCTGCCATGGCCGACGGTGCTTATCTGGTTCACTTTCTTGGGCTATGCGTCCGGCGGCTGGCGGGTGGCCCTCTTTGTTGCAGCCAGTCTTGCCTACGTCCTGTTGCTTGGTTTCTGGGAGCCGAGCATGAACTCCCTCGCCTTGGTCGCGATCTCCGTTCCTTTGGCCGTCGGCGCCGGATTTGCCCTTGGAAGCTGGGCCTTCGTCTCCAGGCGCGCAGCCCGGGCGATCGAGCCGCTGCTGGACATGATGCAGACGATTCCGACCTTCGCCTATCTGGTGCCGATCCTGCTGCTCTTCGGCTTCGGTCCGGTGGTGGGGATGATCGCTGGCGCAATCTACGCATGCCCGCCAATGGTGAAGAACGTTCTGCTCGGACTCAGGCGGGTGCCGGAGCCCATCCTGGAGGCCGGACTCATGTCGGGCGCCACCAGGCCGCAACTCTTTTGGCGTGTGCGGGTCCCCGCGGCCCGCCCGCAGATCATGCTCGGGGTCAACCAAGCGATCCTGGCTGCCTTCAGCATGATCATCATCGCCTCGGTCATCGGCAGCTTCAGGGACATCGGCTGGGAAGTCCTGAGTTCATTGCGCAAGGCGCGCTTCGGCGACAGCCTGGTGGCCGGGTTGGTTATCGCCCTCATGGCCATGATGATGGACCGGATCTCAGCCGGCTTCGCAATGCACCGGCCGGACACCGTGGCCCGGCACAGGGCGAGTTATGCACGCCGCCCCTGGGTTTGGGCGATGATCCTTGGCGCCCTGATGATCCTTGCCGCTCGGTTCGTTCCAGCATTGCAGACCTTTCCGGATGCTTGGCAAATCGAAGCGGCCAAGCCCTTGAACGAGGGTGTTCGCTTCTTGGTCTCGACCTTTCCAAATACCCTATTGGCGATCAAGAACGCGGCCCTCAACTTCATCCTGCTGCCGCTCAAGATCGGCTGGAGCAATACGGTGAAGCCCTATTCCTGGGGCTTCGATCTGACCCCCGCGGCACATGCCGCATACGTTTTGCTGTCGGTCCTCATAATCGGTGCAGGCGCGCGCCTTCTCGGCCGAACGGCTGCCGTTGCCATATCCATCCTGGCGATTCTCTACTATGTCGGCACGACGAATCTGCCCTGGCCGGTCTTCATTGCAGCCGTCACGCTGCTCGGCTATCAGACCGGCGGTCGCCCCGTGGCAGTTTTCGCGTGCCTCGGGTTCCTGTTCATGCTCCTGTCAGGAGTGTGGTACGCGGCGATGCTGTCCGTCTATCTCTGCGCGACAGCAGTCTTGGTTTGCCTTGTCATGGGCGGCTCACTCGGCATCTGGGCCTCGGAAAGCGACCTCGTCTCCAAAGTGCTGCGACCGGTCAACGACACGCTACAAACGATGCCAATGTTCGTCTTCTTGATCCCCGTCATCATGTTCTTCAAGATCGGCGAGTTCCCGGCGGTGCTCGCCATCATCGCTTACGCCATTGTGCCGACGATTCGCTATACTGAGCACGGCCTGCGTCAAGTCCGCCCGGATATCGTTGAAGCCAGCAGGATGATGGGGGCGACGAGGCTTCAGATCTTGACGCGCGTGAAGCTGCCGCTGGCCTTGCCCGAAATCATGCTGGGCCTGAACCAGACCATCATGTTCGCCCTGGCCATGCTGGCGGTGACGGCCCTCGTAGGCACCAGGGATCTCGGGCAGCAGATCTACATCGCGTTGACCGCGGCCGACTTCGGTGCCGGCTTCATCGCCGGGATCAGCATGGCGCTCATAGCCATGATTGCCGATCGCAGTATCCAGTCCTGGGCGGCGCAGGAGAGAAAGAAGCTTGGGCTCGCCTGACCACGACGAGCAAGGACGGGTGTTGGAACGATCTCGACACGACATGAGATACCATAAATCTGCCTTACTTCTCAGAAAAGTTTTTTTGGATGGCGGGTCGCTTCTATCGCATGGAAGCCGGGAGCTGTCATGTGCTATTGTCCGCACTCAATTTGGACTATTGCGCCGGGGGACGAAGGGAGCGGAGAGTGGACTTGAATGAACTTGCTCTTGGCGCAGTATCGGTGGGAGGGATACATGAATAAACTGAAGTTATGCAGCGCGGCCGTGGCAATTGCCGCATTTGGGACCCTTGCGCTCGGTGATTCCGCCCAGGCCGGAGATGTACCGGAGTCAAGCGAGCCCATCAAACTGGCGCTCAACGATTGGACCGGCCAGCATATCTCGACGATGATTCCCGGTGAGATCCTCAGGCGCATGGGATACAACGTCGAGTACGCCGTGGCCGGTGTCCAACCACAGTTCATCGCGATCAAGGACGGTGAGATCCACGCGAACACCGAGGTCTGGAGCAACAATCTCGGCGAAGTGCTGCCGAAGGCCCTGGAAGAAGGCTCGGTCGTCAACCTCGGCCAAAGCGGTTTGGCGCCAGCCGAGGGTTGGAGCTATCCCAAGTTTGTGGCGGAGGTCTGCCCGGGCTTGCCTGACTGGCGGGCGCTGAACGACTGCGTCGAGGCATTCGTTACTCCCGAGACGCACCCGAAGGGCCGGATCGTCGGCCTGCCTGCCGACTGGGGGACGCGGTCGCCAAAGATCATCAAAGCACTGGGGCTCGACTACGAGGCTATCCCCGCCGGCAGCGAGGGCGCCTTGATCGCCGAATTGCAGTCGGCACAAGCGGCTAAGCAGCCCTTGATCATATGGTTTTGGACGCCGCACTGGGTCCACAGCGAAGTTCCAGTGGACTGGGTCAAGTTGCCGGACTACGACCCGGCCTGCCTTGACGATCCTGCTTGGGGCATCAATCCCAATGAGGTCTGGGACTGCGGCATCGAGCCGCCCGGCACGATCAAGATCGCTTGGTCCGGCATGAGAGAAACGTGGCCCGCCGCCTATCGCTTTCTCGAGATCTTCAGAATCACCAATGATGTGCAGATCCCGCTCATGAAGCGGGTCGACGTCGACGGTGAGGACCTCGAGGCGGTGGTGACGGAGTGGGTCGACAACAACGAGAGTGTCTGGCGGCCTTGGGTCGAGCAGGCGACATCCGGGAACTAGCACGCCTGGATCCTTCTCGTTTGATCGGATGGCGCGGATCGGGTTGCTGGACGAGAGTGACCCGATCCTGCGTTCGTGCGAGCGCGCCGGCGGGCGGTGGTACTCAGTGATTCAGTTGGAACAATAGCCAACTTCAATGGCAGACTTGCAGTGGGCCCGTCCCGCACGGAGACCGTAGGATGCGGGCTGATGAGACCTTCGACTATATCGTGGTCGGTGCTGGTTCCGCCGGCTGCGTCGTGGCGAGTCGACTCTCAGAAACCCCCGACGTCACTGTTCTATTGCTGGAAGCGGGTCCGCCTGACCGGAGCCTCTTCATCCATTTGCCGGCCGGGTTCGAAGAGCTCTTGGGCAACCCGGCCTACGACTGGATGTACGAGACCGAGCCGGAGCCGTGCCTGAACCATCGACGCTTGAGTTGCCCGCGCGGGAAGGTATTGGGCGGATCCTCGTCGATCAACGGCATGGCCTTCGTCCGCGGACACCCCCTCGACTACGACCGCTGGGCGGATCACCATGGTGTTCCGGACTGGTCCTATGCTCACGTGCTTCCCTACTTCAAGAAGCTCGAGACCTGGTCAGGGGGCGCTAATGACTATCGAGGCGGCACAGGGCCGGTGAGGGTGACCCGGCCGGAGAGGTTCTGCAATCCGCTCGCCGAGGTCTATATCGCAGCCGGCCAGGAAGCCGGCTATCCCTACACCGAGGACTTGAACGGCTTCCAGCAGGAAGGATTTGCCCGCTGGGATCGCAATACCTGGAACGGCAGCCGAATGAGCGCCGCCAAGGCCTATCTGAAGCCAGCCAGGGTACGCGGCAATCTGAAAGTCAGAACAGGCTGTGTCGCCAGCAAGCTGGCCATTGACAAGACCCGTGTGAGGGGCGTGGCCTATGCCGAGAAAGGGCGATTGGTCGAGGCGAGGGCCGAACGGGAAGTCATCTTGTGTGCCGGCGCGATCGACTCGCCGAAGCTGATGCTGCTGTCCGGGATTGGCGACGGAGAGTCATTGACTCCCTTGGGGATTGAGCCGAGGCATCATTTGCCTGGCGTGGGCCGGAATCTCCAGGACCACATAGAGTTCTATGTCCAGCACGCTTGCAAGAGGCCAATCACGCTATACAGCGCCAGGAAACCTCTCAACAAGCTTCGCATCGGCCTCGAGTGGCTGTTGTTCCGCAGCGGGCTTGGCGCGACCAATCACTTCGAGGCCGGAAGCAACATTCGCTCCGAGCCCGGCGTCCGCTATCCAGACATTCAGAACACCTTCGTCCCGATTGCCGTCTCTTACGACGGCTCGCAGGCTGTCGAGGGCCACGGTTTCGCTGTGGGTGTCGGCCCCATGCGGCCAAGCAGCCGCGGACGCCTCACTCTGGCGTCTGACGACCATCGCGATCCGCCGAGGCTCAGATTCAACTATCTCAGCACCGGCGCGGACCTGGCTGACATGCGAAAAGGCCTCGAACTTTGCCGCGAAGTGCTATCGCAGAAGTGCTTCGATCCTTTTCGAGATACCGAGGTGATTCCAGGATCTTCTGTGCGGCAAGACAATGAGATCAAGGACTTTCTGCGAGCAAGTGCCGTTAGCGGCTATCACCCCTGCGGAACTTGCAGTATGGGTCAGGACGAGTTGTCGGTCGTTGACAATGAGGGCCGAGTCCGCGGCCTTTCGGGACTGAGGGTGGCGGATGCTTCCATCATCCCTGCGATACTGAGCGCCAATCTCAATGCCCCGACGATGATGCTGGCAGAGAAAATTGCCGATCATATCCGGGGGAACGATGCGCTTCCGCCCGAGCACAAACCGGTCTATCAGGCCGACGACTATGAAACGTGTCAGCGATAGGGGTTTCGCATGGCGGCGATGCGTCCTACGCGTGAGATTGAAAGCACAATTGTGCTCTCGGGAGACTGATAAAATGGATTTATGCCGAGGTTCGAATTTTTCCGGATTTTGGCGACCTAGGCCAAAGCCAAACTTATCAGACTCGTCGCGAATGAATGGTAATGTGACCGTTGTAGACGTGAAATGCGAGCCGCGGACGAGGCAACGCGTTCGGTATCCAATCGAGGAACGAGGTAGAGATGGCAACGATTCACGGCATCAACCTAGCCATGCAGACACCCTTCACAGAAACGGGGGTGGTTGACTTTGCAAAGTTCGAGTCGCTGCTGGCTCTCTACTTGGAGACTGGGCTGCATGGCTATGTCATCAGTTCCGGCACCGGTCAGCACGCCTACTTGACGGAAGGCGAGTGCAACGAGCTCTTTGCCGCGGCGATCAAGCGCATCGCCGGCCGGGCGACGGTCATCTGTCAGACCTCGGCGCTCAATCTCGACGAGGTTATTCGCCGTTCCAGGACGGCCGAGGACCTTGGTGCCGATGCCGTCATGGTGCTGCCGCCCTTTTTCGAAGGGCCGACCCATGATGACGGCATCCTGGCCTTCTACGAGCGTGTCGATCGGGCCGTCTCGATCGACATTGTCGGCTACAACATCCCGGCGGCCACCGGAGTCGAGCTGACGCCGGCCCTCTTCGCGCGGCTGAACGATCTCGAGAACTTCAACTACATCAAGGACAGCGCCGGAGATTTGGCCAAGCAGCAGGCCCTGCTGGCAACCGGTGGCAAGATCCTGAACGGCGCCGACCCGACCGCGCCTTTTTCCTTCATGGCCGGCTGCGTCGGCACGATCTGGGGTGCCGCCAACTACTTTCCTCGTGAAGCAGTGCAGCTCTACAACCTGGTGCAAGCCAAGCAGTACGGCGAAGCCATGGAGCTTTGGGGCCGCATGTTCCCGTCGGTCGCCTATTGCTGGTTCAACGACTATATCCCGGCAGTAAAGGCCGCCTGCCGCCAGATGGGTTTCGATGGTGGCACGGTGCGGGCGCCAGTATGCGAGATCGGGCCCCAGGAGGAGGCCAGGCTCGCTGACATGCTGAAGACACTCAAGGACGCAGCCGGGCTGCGGGCAGCCGAATAGACGCCAAGAGCAAGGGAAGGGGTGCCCATGCGAGCGGCCCGTCTATTGGAAGGACGCAACGACTTCGAGGTGATGTCCGTCGACGATCCGGACCTCCGCCCAGGCGCGGTCGTCGTCGCGGTAGAGAACGCCTTCCTGCCGACCTACTTCAAGCCCCTCGCCGAAGGTCTGTTTCAAACCCCGAGGCGCCCCTTCACGACGGGGCAATGTGCCGTCGGACGCGTGGCTGAGGTTGGCGCCGGCATCACTGACGTGACCCCTGGCCAGAGAGTCTATTGCGACCTTTACCTCGAGACGCCGGGGTCTGGTGTGGCCGAAGACTACGGTTTCATCGGCTGCTTTGGACTGGGAGCCGCCTCGACCCGACTGCTTGAAAGCTGGCCAGACGGCAGTTTCGCCGAGAAGGTGCTGCTGCCGCGCGAGTGCCTAGTGCCGGTGCCCGAGGAGATCGAAGCAGCACCGGCGGTTCTTTGCCGCCTCGGCTGGCTTGCCACGGCTTACGCTGGTTTGGTGCGCGGCGGCTTCACCGCCGGCAGTCGCCTCGCCGTCAACGGTGCGAGCGGTCTCCTGGGCGCGAGTGCGGTGCTTGTCGCGTTGTCTCTCGGAGCCGGCGAGATCCATCTCTTCGGGCGACGACGGGAGATCTTGGAGGAGCTAACGCAGCTAAACCCAAGAGTGACGATCGGGCGGGACAAGGCGCTGTTCGACTTCGTCCTGGACTGTGCCGGTGGTTGCGGTACGGCGCGCACCGAGGCGTTGATCGGTCGACTACGCCGCGGCGGGGCTATGACTTTCGTCGGTGCCTTGAGCGCGCCTCTTGCTGTCGACGGCAGCCTCTTGATGCGCGCCGGACTGAGGCTCCAGGGCTCTTTCTGGTTCCCGCGGGCGACCCCGGCCAAACTGTTGCGGCTAATCTCCGGGGGCGCGCTCGATCTCACGCCACTGAAGGCCCAGGTGTTCCCGCTGACTGAGATCAACGAAGCGCTCGCGCATAGTCTCGTGGTCTCGGGCGGACTGCACCACGTCAGCCTCGAATGTCATTCACCCGGTACGCAATGAGACGAAGGGTCGAGACTGTGGACACATCCAATACTTCCGATGCCGTGTTTACGATTGACGTGGTCGATATCCATGTCGGTGGGGACGTGCATCGAATCGTGTTGGATGGCGTGGCGGATTTGCCCGGCGTTTCCGTTTTGGAACAGACACGATTTCTCGAGCGCGAGGTCGATGGCCTGCGCAGGCTGCTGCTTGAAGAACCGCGGGGTGGTCATCCCGCGCTGTTCGCAGATCTCGTGGTGCGGCCAAGCGACGCCCGCGCCGAGGCGGGTCTGATCATCATGGAAAACAACGGTTATCCCATGTTCTCCGGGACCAACATTATGAGCACGGCGATCGCCTTGCTTGAGAGTGGTCGCTTGCCGATGGTCGACGGCGAGAGGGAAGTCGTGCTCGAGGCGCCGGGTGGTTTGGTCGATGTGTTGGCCAACTGTAAGGACGGTCGTGTCATGAGCGTCACCTGTGAGACCTCCAAGCCGGTCATCGCCTATAGCAGGGATCTCCATGTCGAGGTTCCCAGGCTTGGCCAGGTGACTTTTGATCTCTTTTGGGCCGGTGAGTTCTTTCCAGTTATTGACGCGACCGCCTACGGCTTTGCAATGGCGTCGGATGAAGCGTATGAGCTCGGCGCCTTCGCCCGGGATTTCGTAGAGGCTGTCCGACCGCGATTTCACCCGCGGCACCCGGAGGTCGACGACGAACGACCATTGGCCTCGGTGGTCTTCATGAGCCCCGTGGAGAGAGGGGCTGAGGGTCGTGCCGTCAGGCAGGTCGTGCCATATGTTTACCCCAATCGCCAGGTGGGGCGCTGCCCTGCCGGTATGCCGTCCTCCATCGCTATCGCCGAGCCTTGTCTGCGCGGCCAGATGGCGGTCGGCGACCGGCTGCTCACCCGTTCGCCGGCGGGCAGCGAACTTGAGGTCCAAATCACGGGCGAACTGCGTAGCGGTCCCTATGACGGGGTGAAGGTAGCCATCACTGGCCGGGGCTGGACCATTGCCCGAACGACAGTCATTGTCGACCCATCAGATCCTCTGACCCCGAAAGACGGCCTGGAGAGGGTGCTCACAAGGCGGCTTGGCACCGCTACTGGATGGGCAGGGTCGACGCCCGCGTAAGGTCCGGCAGGAGGTACGGCGACATGGCGGATCTCTCCCGGCGGCGACGCGGCCGCGCACAGCGGGTGAGGGAACGGGCAGAGCGCCGCGCCACGTTGCGGCTCCCTACTTTGCGCAACCGCCTGAAGTTCGTCGAGATCCTGGACGCCGAGGAACTCGAGAAGATCCATGCGGCCTCCATGGACATCCTCGAAGACGTCGGCGTGGTTTTTCGCGATCCCAGAGCAATCGAAGACTGGCGTCGTCTTGGGGCGACGGTCGAGGATGACAGAGTGCACATCGACCGGCACCTGGCGATGGAGCTGATCGCCAAGGCGCCCGCCGAGTTCGAAATGGCCTCCCGCAACCCGGCGCGGCACATCCGTATCGGCGGGCGGAACGTGGTCTTTGCACCCATGCAAGGTGCGCCGGTGGTGCGTGACCTCGACGGCGTGCGCCGCGAGTCCACCCTGGCGGACATTCATCTCTTCAACAAGCTGACCCAGCTCTTGCCCTGTTATCACATCTCCGGCGGGTTCGTTGTGGAGGCCAACGACCTGCCGGTGCCCTGGCGGCATCTCCACTTTGTGGCCAGCAACTTCATCCACACCGACATGCCGATCTTCGGCGCGACGACCACCCGCGAGCGGGTCGAAGACACTATCGAGATGGCGAGAATCGTGCATGGCGCGAAGTTCATCCGGGACAATGCCGTAGCCATCGGCCACGCCTCCGGCAACTCTCCGCTCTTGTGGGACGAGATCATGCTGACCGCAGCACGTGGTTATGTCGAATCCGGCCAAGTCGCGATGATGTCACCCTTCGTCTTGGCTGCGGCCAACACGCCTGCCGACGTGCCGGCTACAATCGCCCAGTACAACGCCGAGGCCTTGGCGGGCCTGGCGTACATCCAAGGCGTCGTGCCCGGCGCCAAGGTGATCTACGGCGTCTACCTCGCGTCGATCTCTCTGCAAACCGGGGCGCCCATGGCGGGAACGCCGGAACTGGCCCTCATGACGTTCGCCACAGGCCAATTGGCTCGGCGTTACAGGCTGCCCTGGCGTTGCACGGCAGCGCAAGCCAGTTCCAAGGTCTTCGACGCTCAGAGCGGTTACGAGTCGGCGCCCGGCATGATGGCGGGCATTTTGGCCGGCGCCAACGTTATGTTGCATGCTGGCGGCTGGGACGAGGCGGGCATCGCCAACTGCATGGCAAAGTTCGTCGTCGACGGCGAGCAGAACCTGCTCTATCACCGACTCGGTCAGGGGATTGATTTCGAGACTTTCGAGGAGGCGTTGGAGGCCGTGTCCGAAGTCGAGCCAAGTGGCCACTATCTGGGGGCAGACTTCACGCTCAAGCATTTCGAGACCGGATTTCTAATGCCGGAGATCATGGACTTCTCGAGCCACCAGCAATGGGCAGCCGAGGGTGCCAAGGACCTGCCGACCAGGGCGCGGACCAAAGCTCGAGAATTGCTGGCGGCTTACGAAGAACCGCCTCTCGATCCGGCGCGGCGCGAGGCATTGGACGCCTTCATCGAGCGCCGACAGCGGGAAATCGACCCGAGCATCCTGTAATGGGAGGACCATGGACGTGATGTTCCAGTGCTATGAGACTCAAGGTCCCACGTGAGCCAGCGCTTCTCTCTCGACGGCAAAGTCGTCTTCGTGACCGGCTCCACCCGGGGCCTGGGCCTGGCCACGGCCAAGGCATGCGCAGAGTCCGGGGCCAAAGTGATTGTGCACGGCCGCAAGGCTGAGAGGGCCGAAGCCCGAGCACGAGAGCTGGCGGATCTTGGCTACTTTACCGACCACCTGGCGTTTGAGCTGGAGGACCGCGCTGCCGTGGAAAGTGCAATCCCGACCATCCTCGAGCGGCACGGCGCGATCTGGGGTTTGGTCAACAACGCCGGCATGGTCAGGCACGAGGACCTCGGCGAAGCTCGGTTGGAGACTTTCGAGGCGGTCATGGCAGTCCATATGCACGTGCCCTTCTTGCTGACCCAGTCCGCCGTGACGGCCATGCTAAAGAACTCGGGTCCGGACCGCGGCCGGGTGCTCAACATCGCTTCAATCGCGGTCATGACGCCGCGGACAGGAATCACCAATTACACGGCTGCAAAGGGGGCGGTCGTCGGCTTTACCCGAGCGACTGCGGCGGAGCTGGGCGGCCATGGCATCCGCTGCAATGCCATCGCCCCGGGCTACTTCGTGACCGACATCAATCGAGAGCGGCTGGCGGATCCGGCCTTTGCCGACAAGGTCAATCGCTGCACCCCGGCTGGGCGCTGGGGCGATCCCGTTGAGCTGGGCGGGCCGGCGGTCTTCCTGCTGTCGCCCGCATCGTCCTATGTGAACGGTCAGGTGCTCTATGTGGACGGCGGCATGAGTCACTTCTTGCCGTCGTCGTAGCAGAATGATCGGGTTCCGGCCTTGACGGGAAGACTAGAAAACAAAGTAGCGTTGGTCACCGGTGCGGGCTCCATGGGCCCGGGCTGGGGCAATGGCAAGGCGACGGCGATGCTCTTCGCCCGCGAGGGCGCCAAAGTCCTGGCACTCGATCGCACCCGGGACGCCGTGGAAGAGACCTGTGCATTGATCCGCAGCAAAGGCGGTCGCGCAGAGGCCTGGGTTGCCGACGTGACGGCAGAGGGTGAAGTTGCGGAGGCGGTCGCGCATTGCGTTGCGCGCTTCGGCCGGCTCGACGTGTTGCACAACAACGTCGGCATTCTCAAGGCCGGCACACCCGAGGATACCACGGTCGAAGACTGGGAGTACATTGTCGACACCAACCTCAAGGCCATTTTCCTGCCCTGCAAACACGCCATTCCGCAGATGCTGGCGCAGGGTGGCGGCGCCATTGTCAACCTTTCCTCGATCACCGGCTTCCGAAACCTGGGGGCACCCTACATCGCCTACAATACGTCCAAGGGCGCCGTCGTCTCCTTTACCCGTAACTTGGCGGCGATCTATGCGGCCCACAACATCCGCGCCAATACCATCCTGCCAGGTGTCATAGACACGCCGATGGCAAAGAATGCTGTGATCCAGACCTCGGGCAAGCTGGAGGCCGAGCTCGATTTCGAGGAAATCGCCAGGCAGCGTGCGGCGCGCGTGCCCATGGGGCGAACAGGCACGGCCTGGGACGTCGCCAAGGCCGCCCTCTTTCTCGCCAGCGACGACGCTGCCTACATCACCGGAACCGAGCTCATCGTCGACGGCGGCTTGAACTGCACGGCATGAATCTGTGCGCCGCTTAAGCCAATACTGTTGCATTAGGCGACCATCGGGCACCTTTCGGGGATCCAGCAGCCGAGTGTGCCGCGCTGCGGGCTTGGGCGCGAGATCGGCGTCAGGCGGGTCCTCCAGAACGAGGTTGGCGTGGCGCCCGCCGCGCACGACCTTGGCGGGGACCGGCGGCCCACCCACTGCATGGATGCGGCCGGGCAGGTGGCGGATGCAGATGCCGACCCGGTCGCCGGCGCTTGCGTTGGGTCCGGAACCGTGGGCCAGCAGCGTATGATGGAGCGAGGTCTCGCCGGGTTCCAGAATGTCATCGAACGCCTGCCAACGGCCGAGAACAAGCTTCGCGGTCTGGCCGTGGGAGAGGTTGTTGTCGGGCGCGCAGGTGTTCTCATGCTCGACCGGATCGATCCTGTGACTGCCCAGGACGAAGCGCGTGCGGCCGTTGGACTTGGTGGCTTGGGTCGGCGCCACCCAGGCCGTCACGGCATCGAGTGGATTGAGCGATCGGTAGCCGGCCTCCTGATGGAAAGAGGCGTGGCGTGTCTCGCCCGCGCCTTGCGCCAGACGTCGGCGCTCATGAGCAGAATGTCCGATCCGATCAGCCGCTCGACGACGTCGAGCGTGGTCGGCAGCCGGACCAGCGCGTCCATCCAGGTGAAGAGCAGACGTGCTTCGTAGTACCAGGAGTGCGTGACGCCGATGATATGGGCTGGCGTCATGGCGTGCTCTGGCTGACCGAGGCACCGCTGTCGGCGAGTTGATCGTAGACCCTGGTGCCCCAGCCAATGTCCTGTTCGACCAGGTCACGCGCCAGCCTCGCGTTGCGGGCCCGAATGGCTTCGGCGATGCGGGCGTGGAGCAGGCGCCAGTCCTCGGTCGTCTCCAGTATCCGTACGACATCGGCAAGATAGGGTCCCGACTGCGCCCACAGTCCTTCGATGATCGATGTCAGCTCCGGATTGCCTGCGCCGGCGTAGATGGTGAAGTGGAATCTGTAGTTGTTGGCGAGATAGTCCCCTCTGACTCCGCTCTCGATGTCCCTGTTCGTTTGGTGCGCGAGCTTCTCCAGCTGGTCGATCTCGGCCGGGGTCATGCGTGGCGTGGCGAGTTCGGTCGCCGCGCCTTCCAGGTTGGCGCGCAGGAAGAAGAGATCGGAGACTCGCGCAGGATCGAGCCTGGGAACGCGGAACGAGCGGTTGGCGGACGCGATGAGGGCGCGTTCCGATGCCAGGCGCTTGAGCGCTTCGCGTACCGGCATCATGCTGGTGCCCATCCTCTCGGCGACCGTGCGAATGGAGAGTGCGCTGTCAGGACCGTGTTCGCCGACGATCAGCGACCACTTGAGTTGCTCATAGATCTGATCGCTGAGCGACATGTCGCTTCGCGCGGATCGTGAGTTTCCGTCGCGCTGCATCAGTTTCCTGCCGCGTGCTGGCCGGTCCGCCGCCGGTGTTCCATGACGGTCTCGAGCCAACCGACCTTGAGGTCGGGAACGGACCTCAACAGGAGATCCGTGTAGTCATGGTGAGGCGGGCGCAGCACCTCGGCTGTCGGCCCCGCCTCGACGACTTCGCCGTCACGCATGACCGCCACCCGGTCGGCGATGCGCGCGATCGTCGAAATGTCGTGGGAGATGAAGATGTAGGCCACGTTCAACCGGTCCTGCAGGGAAACAAGAAGGTCCAGGATGGCTTCGGCAACCACCGTGTCGAGGGCCGAGGTGATTTCGTCGCAGATGATGAGCTTGGGATCGGCGGCAAGCGCCCGGGCCAGGTTGACCCGCTGCTTCTGACCGCCGGACAGCTCGCGCGGAAAGCGCCGTGCAAAGGCGGGATCGAGACCGACCAACTCCAGAAGCTCGCCGACCCGTTTCTCGATTGCACGGCGATCCGAGCCAAAATAGAACGCCAGCGGGCGGCCCAGGATTTTCTCGACGACGTGACGCGGATTGAGCGCCACGTCAGCCATCTGGAAGACGATCTGGACCTCGCGCAACTCGTCGCGGGTGCGTTGCTTCAGCGAGGCGGCGAGCGGCTGTCCCCTGAGGAGAACTTCGCCTTGCCAGGGTGTCATGAGGCCACTGATGACACGGCCGAGTGTCGACTTTCCCGAACCGGATTCACCGATGACGCCGACGGTCTCCGCGGCACGCACGTCAAGAGAGACGTCGCGCAAGGCCGCCACTTCCCGCTGGCGACCATACCCGGCCGAGACACCGTTGACCGAAAGCAGGTGTGGCCCTTTCTCACTCAGCGAGGTTCTCTGCGTCACCTCTTCCGGCATGACATGGGCCGCGGCGATCAACTGCCTGGTGTAGTCCTGGCTCGGAACGGTGATGATCGTTTCTGTGGGACCGTACTCGACCATGCGTCCGTCTTTCAGCACCAGAATCTCGTCGGCGATCTGGGCAACAACAGCGAGGTCATGACTGACATAGATGGCCGAGGTCTGGTTTTCGCGAACCAGGTTCTTGAACGCCTGCAGCACTTCGATCTGGGTCGTGACGTCGAGTGCGGTGGTCGGTTCGTCGAGGATCAAGAGCTTCGGGCTGCACATCATCGCCATGGCCGCCATCAGGCGTTGCAACTGACCGCCGCTGACCTGGTGGGGATAGCGTCGGCCGATTGTTTCCGGCGACGGCAAATCCAGTTCGCCATAGAGCGCGGCTGCCTTGCGGGTGGCGTCCTCCCGGCTCATCAGGTTCCGGATCTGCGGGATCTCGGTGACCTGGCGGTTGATCGAGAGAGCGCTGTTGAACGATGCGGCGGCACTCTGGGCGACATAGGAGATGTCGACGCCACGTACCTGCTGACGACCGACGAGGTCCAACTGCAGCACGTCGGTGCCGTCAAGCAGGATCTCGCCTCCCTTGAAGGCACAGCCTGGACGGGTGTAGCCCAGGCAGGCAAGCGAGATGGTCGTCTTTCCCGATCCGGACTCACCGATCAGCGCGACCACCCTGCCGGGGGCGACCGAAAACGAGATATCCTGGACGATCGGTGTGCGCTCGCCGCGCTTGGCGATGGCGTCCACCGACAGGTTCTTCACATCGATGACGTTGCCGGTCATTACTGAAGATCTTCCGGCGAGGCGGCGTCGTTACGGCGCAGGTACCAGTCGACCAGGAGGTTGATGCTGATGGTGATCGCGGCGATGCAGAGCGCCGGATAGAGCGGCGTGAATGTGCCGTAGAGGAGGCCCTGCATGTTCTCCCGGATCAGGACGCCCAGGTCGGCCTGCGGCGGCTGAACACCAAGGCCGAGGAAGCTCAGCGCAGAGATGAACAGTATCGCATAGGTGAAGCGGATACCGAACTCCGCCGCCAGCGGAACCAGGGCGTTGGGCAGGATTTCATGCCACATCAGCCAGCCAAACCGCTCGCCTCGCACGGTCGCGGCCTCGACGTAGTCCTGGACCACGATATCGACGCCGAGCGCCCGGGCAACCCGGAAGACCCGGGTCGAATCGATGAAGGCGATCGTCACGACGAGAACCGGGATCGACGGCCCGAGCGCCGTGATGACGATCAGCGCCAGCATGATCGCCGGGAAGGCGATGAGGGCGTCGACCAGGCGGCTGATCAGCATGTCGAACCGGCCACCGAGGACAGCGGCCAGAAAGCCGAGGCTGCAGCCGACGAGGAAGGCGAGCAATGCGATCGTGAGAGAAACGACGACGGTGAGCCTCAGACCGTAGAACAGCCGGGAAAAGAGGTCCCGCCCCAGATAGTCGCTGCCCAGAAACAGGCCCTCGCCTGGTGACATGAAGCTGCCCGTCGTCAGGATCTCGCCTTCCCTGTGGGGTGCCAGGAATGGCGCCAGGATCGCGGCAAGCAGGATCAGACAGATGATCAGCAGGCACAACGTGGCCGTCGGCGTCAGATCGCGCCTGGCTTCGCGAAGCGACATGACGACGCGCTCGACCATCTACTTCGGGTGCCTGACGCGCGGGTTGGCGATGAGCGAGATGATGTCGGCAGCCAGATTCAGCACCACGTAGGTCGAGCAGAAGATCATCGCCGCAGCCTGCACCAGGGGGATGTCACGCGTCGTCACTCCTTCGACCATCAGTCTGCCAATGCCCGGAAAATTGAACATGGACTCGATCACGACGATGCCGGTGATGAGGTAGGCAAGGTTGAGCGCGATGACGTTGATGATCGGTGCAATGGCGTTGGGCAGCGCATGAACCAGGATGATCCGCCACTTCGGCACGCCCTTGAGGATCGCCATTTCTATGGGCGACGAGGTCAGCACGTTCAGGACAGCACTGCGAGTCATCCGGGCCATGTGCGCCATGACGGTGAAGGAGAGCGCAGTCACCGGCAGGGCGAGAACGCGCGCGTATTCGAGAAAGCCGTCGACCCGGTTCAGGTTGGCAATCGCCGGCAGCCAGCCGAGCTGAACGGCAAACAGGGATACAAGCAGGACCGCAATCAGGAAATCGGGTACGGAAATGAGCGCCAGGGTCGAGGTCGAGATCAGCCGGTCAATCGCGCTGTCGGGTCGGGTCGAGGCAATGAGGCCGAGCACGACCGAGAGCGGCACGGCAATCGCCGCCGTGACGGCTGCCAGCAGAACCGTGTTGCCAATGCGCTCGCCGATGACATCGTTCAGGATCGCCCCGTTGGCCAGGGAGGTGCCGAGGTCGCCACGCAGCAGTTCACCCAGCCAGGCGAGGTAGCGCAGGTGGGCCGGCTCATCGAGGCCCAGCCGTTCCTGGATGTTGGCGACCAGTTCCGGTGTCGCTCCTTGCCCCAGGATGGCATAGGCGACATCACCGGGCAGGATTTCGGTGCCGACAAAGACCAGGATCGAGACGATCAGCACGGTCAGAATGCCCAGCCCCAAGCGTTGCACGATGACGCTGAGGATGTTCATGGATTGTGCTTCGCGCGCCCCCCGCTCCCTGCCACTTCCAGACTACCATGGAACGGCCACCGCGGAAGCGACTCCCCCGCGGTGGCCGTCACAGGTCAAGATCGGCGGTCAGACTCAACTCTCGGCGCGTTCAAGCCACGCAGTACGGGCCATCTGGTAGAAGCCGAGCGGCCCGGACGGGTGCGGCACGATACCCTGAACTTCGGTTCGGGCGGCGTCCATGTAGTCGCTGAACGCCATGGTGATATGGCCGCCGTCGTCCTGGATCATGCGCTGCAGTTCGCAGTACATCTCCTTGCGCAGGTTGAAATCGGTGACACCGCGCGCTTCGATCATGATCTTGTCGAAGGCCTCGTTGTGCCACGCCGTCTCGTTGTACGAGGCGCCGCTGGCAAAGGCGATCGACAGGATGAGATCGGGCACGGGCCGCCCGTCCCAACCGGAAACGCACATGGGCTTCACCAGCCACGCGGTCTGCCAATAGGTATCGGCCGGCGGCTGGATCAGGTTGATGTCGATTCCCGCGGCCCGTGCCGATTCCTGGAAGACCTGACCGGCGGCAAGGCCACCCTGGCCCGGCACGTCGGAGGCATAGAAGTCGATGGGCGTGCCCTCGAGCCCGGTCTTCTGAAAATGGAACCTGGCCTTGTCCGGATCGTAGACGCGCTGTTCGACGTCGGTGCAGTAGTAGGGATCGATCGGCGAGATCGGGTGATCGTTGCCGACATGAGCGAACCCCTTCATCACGTTGTTGATGATCGCTTCGCGGTCGATGGCATACTTCATTGCCAGGCGGAAGTCGGGATCGCTTGTCGGCTCGCGGTCGAGCAACATGGCGATGTTGAGGAACGAGGCGCTCTTCGAGTTCAGCACCCTGACGTCGTCGCGCTGCTCGATCAGGCCGACCGCCTTGGGATCGAGATAGAGCAACACGTTGATGTCGTCGGACAACAGGGCGTTGGTCCGCGCCGTCGGATCGCCGATCGCCACCGTCTCGAACTCGTCGGCCCAGGGTCCGTCATCACCCCAATAGTCATCGTTGCGCTCGAAGACATAGCTCAAGCCGGCCTGGAAATCCTTGACCTTGAACGGTCCCGTGCCGGAGGTGGTGTTGCTGAAGTCGGTCCAGCCTTCCTGCGAGACATGAACGCGCGTGTCGCTCAGGACGATGGGAAAGTCAGCGTTGGGTGAGGACAACTTGAACTTGACGACGTGATCGCCGTCCTTCGTCATCTCGACGATCTGCCCTAGATAGGCCTTGGCAGGCGATTCTGAGTCCTCAGCCAGGTGGCGACTGAAGGAGAAGATGACATCGTCGGCATTGAACGTCTTGCCGCTGTGGAAGGTGACGCCTTTGCGCAATTCGAAGGTCCACTCGGTTGCATCGTCGCTGACGTCCCAACCTGTGGCGAGCCAGGGTACCGGACGCAGATCGGGGCCGCGGTTGACCATGAGGTCATAGACCGAGAATCCGCGCAGGATATCGGAGGTCGAGTAGAATGCTGTCGGATCGAGCGAATCGATGTTCTGCGCGGCCTCCACACCAATCGTGAGACGGCCGCCTTTGACCGGCGATTGCGCCCTGGCGGCACTCGTGATCAGGCCCGGAAGGACCGAAGCGCCGACTCCGGCAGCCGCCATGCGGCCAGCAAACTCGCGTCGCGAAATGCGCCGCTTGACGAACAAATCAGTCAGATAGTCGATCTTTGACATGGATGCTTCCTCCGCAGTCTCAGGGCCGCCCGCGTGGGGCAATGGTACGATCAAATCGAAACTGTGATCACACATTGTAGGGGCTTGGTAAAGTGATTCAAGGACAATGCGAACAGCAGTGATCGGACGACTTTCTGGGGGTCGGTTCGCGCAATCTTCTCCTTGCGGCAAGCTCCGGTGTCGCGCGCCCCTTCAGCGAGAGCTGGCGGCAGTTCAAGGTGTTCAGCCGGCAGGGACACGGGGCCCCGGGAATGGTCGGTAACCCGATCGAACGGTGCCGAGAGAGGTCGGCAAGGGAAGGACTTCGATGCACGTGCGTCCCAAGAGGGCGTTTCCAGGTTGCCCTCGTGTACCCGGGTCCGGATGTTGGCCTTGCCTCTTGATGAACTGTGATCACCGTTGTCGTCTAATGGTCCCGTGTGGCATTGGGACTCCTATGACATCGAAAGACGAACCATCGACGACACGCGATTCCCGCTACGACGTCCTTTTCGAACCGGTGGCGATCGGTCCGGTGACGGCGAAGAACCGCTTCTACCAGGTGCCGCATGCAACGGGTACCGGCTGCGCCATGCCCAACACGCGCGCCGGAATTCGTGCGGTCAAGGCCGAGGGCGGCTGGGCAGTCGTGTGCACGGGTTACTGTTCGATCCATCCGACGTCGGACGACCGGCACTATCCGTTCTCGAGCCTGTGGAACGACGCCGACGTCAAGGCACAGGCCATCATGGTCGATGCGGTGCACGCCCACGGCGCGCTGGCCGGTGTCGAGCTGTGGCATGGCGGCGGCGTGGTCGCCAACAAGGTGACACGCGAGGCGCCGCTGTCTCCCTCCGGTATCGGCGAGCCGGTCTGGATCACTCATCCGGTCCAGCCGCGAACGATGGACAGATCCGACATCACCCAGCTTCTCTCGTGGCAACGCGACGCTGCCAAGAGGGCGCGCTCGGCGGGATTCGACATCGTCTACGTCTATGCCGGCATGGGATACCTGCCGTTCCAGTTTCTGCTGTCACGCTACAACAAGCGGACCGACAGCTATGGCGGCACCTTCGAGAACCGTGCACGCCTGTTGCGCGAGATGATCGAGATCACCAGGGAAGCCGTCGGCGATGACTGTGCGGTCGCCGTGCGACTCACCGCCGAGGAGAACATGGGCGCCCGGGGTTTCCGCGGCGAGGTCGAGGGCGAGGCTCTCCTGGACCTGATCGGCGACCTGCCCGATCTGTGGGATGTCAAGCTCGGCTTTACCGACGATGGCGTCACGTCACGCTTTGCCGAGGAGGCGTATCACGAACCCTTCGTGCGTTACGTCAAGACGAAGACCGGCAAACCGGTCGTCGGTGTCGGTCGCTTCACCTCGCCCGACACCATGGTGCGCCAGGTTCGCGACGGCGTTCTCGACCTCGTCGGCGCGGCGCGGCCTTCCATCGCCGATCCGTTTCTGCCCAGGAAGATCGAGGAAGGCCGGATCGACGAGATTCGCGAGTGCATCGGCTGCAATGTCTGCGTGGCGACCTATGCCGAGGGCGTGCCGATCCGCTGCACCCAGAACCCGACCATGGGCGAGGAGTGGCGCCGTGGCTGGCACCCCGAGCGGATCCCGACAAGGGGCAGCGACGGCAGTGTTCTCGTGGTGGGCGCGGGACCGGCCGGGCTGGAATGCGCCCGCGCCCTCGGCCAGCGCGGTTATCGCGTGACGCTGGCCGAGGCGGGCAGGGACCTTGGCGGACGGGTCAGCCGCGAAAGCCGCTTGCCGGGTCTTGCCGCCTGGAGCCGTGTCAGCGCCTGGCGGCTCGGCCGGCTCGAGACCATGAGTCATGTCGAGATCTACCGCGAAAGCCTCCTTGCCGCCGACGATGTCGTGGAGTTCGGCGCCACCAGGGTTGTGCTGGCCACCGGAGCGCGATGGAAGGCCGATCTGCCGGAAAGTCCCGACGGCGGCGAAACGGAGGTGTCGGTCGAGGTCATGACGCCCGATGACGTCATGGACGGCCGCACGCCCTCAGGCGCCGTACTCGTGCTCGATCTCGACCCCTACTACATGGGCGGCGTGATCGCCGAGAAACTGGCGCGTGACGGCCACAAGGTCAGCCTCGTCACATCCGCTCCGGTCGTCTCGCCCTGGACAGCCTACACCGATGAACAGCACATGATCATGGTGCGCATGCTGGAGTGCGGGATCGACGTCGTGACGGCCCGTCGCCTTGTCGCGATCGATGATCGGGGCGCCGAACTCGCCTGCGTTTACGGCGGCCGATCGCAAACACTGCCCTGCGATACCCTGATCGTTGTCGGCACGCGCACGCCGGCCGATGATCTCGCACGGGCGCTCGCCGAACGTGCGGAAGACGTCCAGGCCGCCGGCATCGCAGGCATCCGGCGTATCGGCGATCTCCATGCGCCAGGCGCGATCGTCCATGCAGTGGCTTCAGGACACCGCTACGCCCGCGAACTCGACGTCAACGACGCCGTTGTGCGCGTCGAACCGGGTGGCGGCACATACGCGACGGCAAGCAATTAAGGAAACGACAACGGTCAGCCCCCAGTTCGACGGCAGCCGGGCACGAAGGTCATTAGGGCTGGGAGTGGCGCAGAGGTCGACGCGAAGGCATTGGAGTTCGCCGAATGATCGTCCGGGAGCGACATGTCTTCCAGTGACGGGATCGTGACCATTCAGGACAAGTGGTTCACAAGCACGGCTGGATGTCGGCGGTCTATTGAACATTCGGAGCGGATGAGCCGTTGAAATCCGTATGGCAGGATGCGGGTACCTCGTCCATACTCGGGTATTCCACCATGTGGGAGGAGGTCCAGGCCGGCATCTAGCGGCGGTGCCGCCACTGCGGTGTCCTTTGCGTTGTTGGGTTGATCCCGGTCCACGGAATGTCAAGCATGGAACTCTCACGTCTGCCGGCGAGCGCCGGCAAGAATGCAATTCTCGAAAAGTTGATCGAGGCCGGCGCGGTGGTGGTCGAGGATATCTTCGATCGCTCCATGCTGAAGCGTTGCTGGGATGAGCTCGCCGACAAACGGGCCATGCACGGGCCGGGACCGACCATCCCCGGCGAGGAAAACGAGGTCTTCTGGGGCCGCAACACAATCCGTTTCGCGAGCCTCGCCCAGCACAGTGACGCCTTCATCGAGATCATGCTGGACCCGCTCATCAAGGACGTCGCCGATTCCTTCCTGGAAGAGGTCGGCAGCGACTACTGGATGAACACGGCACAGTTCATCGGCATTGGTCCGGGCGAGCCCGCCCAGGAGCTTCACCGCGACAACGACCTCTGGCAGCGCGTCTACGAATGGGCCTGGCCCAAGATGCCGGAGTTGAGTTTCAACACGCTCTTTCCGTTTCACTCCTTCACCGACGAGATGGGTGCTACGCGAGTCGTTCCCGGCAGCCACCGCTGGAACGAAAAGAAACGACGGCCCGACCCTGGCGAAACGGTGCCGGCAGAAATGGAAGCCGGCTCCGTCCTCTTCTATTCCGGCTACACGTTCCATGGTGGCGGTCACAACAGGACGAAGGACCATTGGCGCTATGCCGTGCAGATGAGCTTCAACGCCGGCTGGCTCACGCCTGAGGAGGCGCATCCTCTGGCCGTGACAAGAGAACGTGCTCTCAGGCTTCCCCGCCGGGCCCAGCGCTTGCTCGGCTGGCGCAGCTATCTGCCGGGAGGCGATGGCGGCTATGACCGCCTCTGGGTCAAGGACTATGAGGATATCCTGGCTGGCGAAGCCTGATGGAACCCTCCTCCTCGTGTATGTATGTCGTTCGCATCTTGTCAGTGATGAGGTTCACGCCGCAGGTCGTGAGGAGCAGCACTCATGCAGATTGACTTTACCGACAGGCGCGTCCTGGTGACGGGCGGTTCGCGTGGAATCGGACGTTCCATCGTGGAGATGTTTCTGGAGTCCGGCGCGCGGATCGCGCTCAACGGAAGCACGGACGAGAGCACCGCCAGGGCCGTCGCCGAGATCGGCGCGGGAGACCGTGTGGTCGCGGCACCAGGTTCGGTTGCCCGTGTTGCCGATTGCAGTCGAATCGTGGAAACGGCAGTCGCGGGTCTCGACGGACTTGACGTGCTCATCAACAACGCCGGCTGGGGCGACGTCACGGAGCTCGGCACGACGACGGAGGAGAGCTGGAACCGGACCCTCGATACCAACCTCAAGGGCGTCTACTTCATGACCCAGTTCGCCGCTCCCCATCTCAAGGCAGCGAAGGGCTCGATCGTGAACTTTTCGTCGGTCTTCGGCCTGGTTGGTTCGCCGGGATCTTCGGTCTACGGCGCAGCCAAGGCCGGAGTCATCAACCTCACCATGACTCACGCGCTGGAACTCGCACCCGACGTCCGCGTCAACGCCGTCTGTCCCGGCGGTGTCGACACCGACATGCTGCGCGAGATGGCCCTTACACTCGCCGATTCGGTCGAAGAGGGTTATGCGATCCTCAAGGAAGACGCGACGGCACTGAAGCGGATCGCGGACCCGCGCGAGCTCGCCGGACCGGTACTCTACCTGTGCTCGGACCTCGCACGTTTCGTCACCGGTTCCGTCCACGTTGTCGATGGCGGAGAGACGATCGACTGATCGCGATCACGTCATGTTCCGGAACGGAACAAAACGATTGAATGCATCGAGCGGTCGAACGAAGCGCATCGAATTCGCATCCGACGACACTCGGACATCGATAGTCGAACAAGCCAGTCGAACCCGCGGGAACACCGCCGGTCATGGTGGCGGAGCCATGGCTTCAATGACGGACTCGAAGTCGTGCGCGCCGTGACCATCGGCGATAGCACGGGATACAAGGGCGTGGATGGATTCGAGGTGGCCCGTGTCGATGCCTGCCTTCCGACTTTCCGCAATGATCTGTTCCAGTGAGAGACTCCAGACATCCAGCGTTGCTCCAACGTCTTCGGCGTAGTTCCTGGCAATGGCCGACGTCATCATCTTCTCGAGGTCGGCCGACAAGGGGCCTTCGCGCATGTAATCCGACACCATGAGCCTCAGAAACACTGTCGGGTCCATGTCGGCGGCCCGGCACATCGCGGTGCCGTGCAGCACGCCGACGTAAGCGTGCAGGGCAAAGGCGAGTTGGGCGGCGATCAGAGTGGTCGCACCGCCCGGCGCTTCGGAAACGTGCAAGAGGCGTGCCGCAACGGCGCAGAGTGCAGGCCGCACGGTCTCGAAGACCGGCGCAGAGCCGGAACAGAGGATGGTCGCTTTGCCCCCGCGCACCGTCGAGGGATAGTCCTGGATCTGGGCTTCCAGGTAGGCGATGCCGTGCCGTTCAGCCCATGCGGCAAGATCGCGCGATTCCTTCGCGGTCATGCTCGAAAGGACGACCAGTGTGTTCCCGCGCAGTGCCCCGGCCACCGCCGCATTCTTCACGCTGGCGACAGTGGCGGCATGGTCGCGCAGACATGCCAGAACGACGCTCCCGCGACGCACGGCTTCGACGATGGTAGGGAACGCGTGGTCACCGTAGGGCCGCGCCCGTTCGCGACTGCGGTTCCATACGGTGACGTCAAACCCCTTCATGATCAACCGGTCGGCAAGCGCGCTTCCCATCTTGCCAAGACCCAGCACCGCTACCGCTGGCAAATTCGATCCAGATGTCATGACAGCACCCTTCTTCGGAGCGGTTCTGTAGCAAGGTTCGGCTTCGTGCCGCCACCCGCACCACAGGATGCCGGTTCAACGGATATCACGGCAATCCGCGGTGACAAGATCCCGATGACCGTCATGCCCGAACCTGCAGATACCGATCATCAGGGCGAACATGCGGACGTTGCGGCGTCAACGACATCTCTTCCCGCGTGAGTCTTCGTCTGCTACGCCGGCAAGACTATCTCAACGGCGCACGAAGCTGGGTTCCATCGAGCACCGCGGCAACGTGAGCCTCTCGTCGAGCGAACGGGCGAGCGCATCTGACCGGAAGCGCTCTACGGGGTCGCTCCTGGCTGCACACCTCGTTGTTCCGAGATCCACTCGTACTCGTAGCTCGTGATCTCGAACGGATTGCCGTAGGGATCGCTGAAGTAGAGCGACCACGATGAATCGTGGTCTACGAGGTCGATCTTCGCGTTGAGCGCATCGCTGAGATGTTGCTGCCAACTGAGCAGCCCCTTGCCATCGACCTTGAATGCTATGGTTGTGTGATTGTGCGGCATTTCGCGCTCGAACATCGCCAGATGGGTGCGGCCGTTGGCATCCTGGATGGTGAGCGGCCCCCCGCCGGCGGCCCAGTTCTCAAGCGCGGCCACTCGCTCGAATCCCAGAACCTCACGGTACCATTTTTCTGCCTGCGGACGGTCGGGTACATACACATGGATATGGTCTATCCCCTGAAGTCTGGGAATCATGGCTGCCTCTCCCGTTGAATCACGAACCGGGCGTCCTTCGCTTGGCGTCGACCAGTGGTGTACGCCAGCCATCCGGTTCGCGCAAATTGAAGGGTGGGGCGCCCATTTGATGCTGGTCGTCTTCAGCGTCCCGTGTTCAGAATTCAATCTGCGCGAAGTCCCGGCAGAACGTCAGTATCCTGCTTTCATGATCCCTGGTTCTCGACGGCAGCAAACCATTGCGCATAGTCCCCGCGGGAAGCGATCCAGTCCGCATAGACAAGCTGTACGCTTGGCCGGGACATGACGGCATCAGCGATTCGCTTGACATTGGGGAACTCCGCCGTTGTCGGATGGCCGAGTGACGGAGCAAGCCAGGTGGTCAGCATGAAGAGGTAAATGTCGGCCGCACTGAACCGTTCGCCCAGAACCCATTCGTTGTCGCCAACCTGGTCGTCGATCACTTTCCACGACTCGCGCAAGCGCCTGATGCCTCGTCTTTGGGCACTCGCCTCATCGGCGGGCGTATCGGCAAAGCGATCCGGATAGTAGAAGGTCTGGAAGGCCGTCTGCACGGTGTTGGAAAAGTACACCAGCGTCTGCAGGTACCGTCCGCGTTCCGGTTCGTCGAACCCGGGCGCCAGGTTTGCCTCGGGATGTCGATCGCACAGGAACACGGTGATCGCGGCACACTCGTACATGCCCTTGTCCTCCCACAGGAGAACCGGCACCCAGCCATTGGGGTTGATCGCCAGCTGCTCCGGCGGACGCGGCTTGCTCATGTCTATCGTCGACTGGATCAGTTCGTAGGGCTTGCCGATTTCCTCCAGGACCACCCGAACCCCCATGGCGGCACTGCCTAGTGCATAAAACAGCTTGTACATTTTCGATTCCTCTCCGTTCGTCCGAGGCTTGTTTCAACAAATCACGTTCTCGTGCAGAACAACGACGCGCATTCTCAGGTGGCGGACGGTTGACGGCGACCGCCCCTGTCCCGGGCGAGGCTACGGAATAGCTCCTCCTCGCGCTCCTTCAGCAGCGCCGCGCCGTCGCGGGTGTTCCAGTCGTACACGCCGCGCCCCGACGGCAGGCCGCGATGCCCCGCGTCAACCAGTTCGGTCACCGCCGAAGCGGGTCGGGAACCCGTCTTCAGGTGCGGTATGAGGTAGGCTCCGAATGCGTGCAGCGTATCGAGGCCTCCGATGTCGGCCGACTCGATGGGACCGGTGATCGCAAGACGCCGCCCGATGGATGCCTTGACCACCGTGTCGATCGCCTCGGCCGATGCCGCCCCGTCTGCCCACAGTTCCCAGGCCTCGCGCAGTATCGCGTACTGAAGGCGGTTGCCGATGAAGCCTGGAACCTCCTTGTCGACGATCACCGGCTCCTTTCCGGCTGCCCGAAGGACGTCGCAGAGCCACGGCGCCACGTCCGGGTCGCTCTCCGGCCCGGCGCAGACTTCGACGAGGGGAATGAGCTGCGGCGGATACCAGAAGTGGGCGGCGACCACGCGCCCACGGTGCGTGACGTTCGAAACGAGTTCGCTGGCGGGCTGCCCGCTCCCGGAAGCGAGGACCGCCGGCGGGGCGCAGATTTCGTCCAGCCGCCCGTAAACCTCGTCCTGCACGCCCCGGTCGGCCGGAACCGCCTCGAGGACGAGCTGCGCATCCGCCGCGTCCTCGAGTCTGGTCGAGGTGCGGATGCGCCCGAGAGCGGCGCTCGCTTCACCGGACGTGACGAGTCCCTGCGCTTCGAAGGCAGCGAGGCTCTTCGCGATCTTGCCTGTCGCCGCGGCGAGGCTCTCCTCGCGCCGGCCGATCATGACGATCCGATGGCCCGCAGCCGCGAAGACCTGGGCCATTCCGTGGCCGATGAGGCCATTGCCGACGACGGCAACGGTATCGAGCGTTGCAGGGACCGTCACTGGACTCTCCTTCGCATGCGCCTGCCACCGCACCGAGGCTGCAGGAGCATCTGTGGAAGTATGTGGACAGCCTCACCGGATGCAAGCGCGCTGTTCGGGCATACCGTGACCCGGTCTCCAGGCAATGCCGGCGGTGGAGTTTCCTGACAGATACGAACCGCGATGACGTCGTCCATGATCCTTCGCGGGTGTCCATGACCGCTGCGTTCCAGATGGCCGGTAGTTCTTGACCGGTCCCGACGGCTTCAGCAGAGTGTCTTCGCCGTCCGGAACCACGGCGTTTCGCTCAACAGGGCCACGATCTGTCAATGATGGAGACTGGACCATGCCAGACGCCTTTCCCACGCTCGGGGCGGTCGACCTGTCACCGCTGTTCGATGGCACCGAAGCCGATGTGGCCGATACGGGAGTGGCCGTGTTGGCGGCCATGGAGACGTCCAATGGCTTTGTCGCGACAGGCCTGCCCGGCGCCGCATCTCTCGATGCTCGGATCGGCAGCTTGCTCCGCTTCTTCGAATTGCCCGGGCCCGAACGGCTGGCCATCGCCACGCGACGGCACCGTGTTGACGCCGAACATTGCTACCGTGGCTTTTTTCCGTTGCCCGAAAAGAGGGGCTGGGCTCACAACGAGATTTTCGATTTCGGACCGAAAGTGACGTCCCGCGCGCCGCAAGGTCATCCCGTAAAGCGATTCCTGGAAGAGACGAACCAGTGGCCGGCACGCGAGCCCCATGCCGGATGGCGCAACGAAGCCGAGGCGCTCTTTGACGATCTGCGCGCACTTTCCGTTGCGGTCATGGCCGCGCTTGCCGGTGCGCTGAGCGAGGATGTTGGGACCGTGATGAGCAAGTTCGACGACGGCAATGGTACGCTCCGCATCCTGCACTATCCGCCACCACCCGACGACTTCGTCGCCACGCACAGGGAGACCCTTCCAGAGCGGGTCGACGCCGCGGGACGACGCATCATCACCCACCGCCACATCGATGCCTGTGTGCTTTCGGTGCTTTGGCAGGACCGGATCGGCGGTCTGCAATACGAAAGCCACGACGGCACATGGCTCGAGGTGCCGTCAGGCAACGGGCGGCTTTCGGTCCACGCAGGACGTGCCATGGCCCTGATGACCCGCGAACGTATCGCGGGTACGCCGCACAGGGTCGTCGGTACGGGACTTGACCGCTGTTCCCTGGGCTTCTTCCTGGAGCCGGGCTTTGCCGAGACGATTGCCCTTGACGAGGATGAACGGCCGTTCACCTACGCCGATCACATGAAGGATGACTTCGCCGATCTGGACGTCTACGCCCACGTCATGGGAGATGCGGTGGCGGCGTGAGAGAGCTGCACGATTACCGTTCCGAGCGTTTGGTCAGCTCATCATCGATACGGTCTGACGAACATCCCCCGGCTCTTGAAGCGCAGAGGTCATGACCCGACGCGCTGACAGTATCGAAGTCCGCTACGGCTGGGTCGTCCTCGCGGTATCTCTGGCGATCGGGACGATCGCCATGGCGGCACCCAGTATTCTCTTTGTCAGCCTGAAGGACATTGCCTCCGACTTCGATTGGCCCCGTGCGGGCCCTTCTCTCGCGTACTCCCTGCTGATGATGGGCAGTGGCGTGGGTGGCATTGCCATGGGCCTGTGGATGGACAGGCGAAGCGTGATCGAGCCAGTCCTGTTCGGCTCGGTCATGATCGCCCTCGGTGCCGTTGTCGCCAGCCAAGCAGGCGCGCGATGGGATTTCTATGTCGCCAACGGATTGCTTATCGGTGCTTTTGGCGAAGCGGCCATGATCGCGCCGCTCATTGCAAATGCCACACGATGGTTCGATCGACGCCGGGGTCTTGCTGTGGCGATCATCGCGTCGGGCCAGGGCGTGGCCGGAGCGATATGGCCACCGGTCATAAGGCTTCTGAACGATTCCGCAGGCTGGCGGGAAACGTACCTCCTTTTCGGGCTGTTTGCGCTGGTAACACTTGTGCCACTTGCATTGTTCCTGAAACCGAAACCACCGATGGCGTCTGCCGAGGCAAGTCGGAGCTCCGGCATGGGTGAAGTTTCCGTGCTGGGACATTCTCCAGGAACGGTCCAGGCCTTGTTGTGTCTGGCGGTCGTGGGATGCTGCACGGCGATGGCGATACCGATCGTCCACCTCATCAGCCATGCGACCGACATAGGATTCTCGCGTTCTACCGGTGCCAGCATGTTGTCGGTGCTGTTTGCCGCGTCGTTCTTCAGCCGCATCGGGTTCGGTTTGCTTGCCGACAGGATCGGAGCGGTCAGATCAATGCTGATCGCTTCGAGTGCCCAGGCGGTCATGCTGTTGGCCTTCGCCTTCGTTACCAGCGAAATCGGTCTCTATCTTGCCGCAGTCATGTTCGGCATCGGCTTTGCCGGAATCATGCCCAACTACGCCTTGATGATCAGACACTGGTTTCCAGGCACTCAGATTGGCTGGAGAGTGGGCACAACCTATCTGTTCGGGGCCATAGGCATGGCGTTGGGCGGTTGGCTGGCAGGCGCACTCCATGATCTCACCGGTACATACATGCATGCCTTCCTTGTCGGATTTGGATTCAACGCAATGAATTTCATGGTGATTGGTCACCTCTGTCTGCGTCAGACCAAGCTTCGACTAAGCCATCTTCCGGTCTGATTGCGGTTTCAGGTTGGACGCCCGGCGGCGCGCTCGCTCCCGGAAGGCGGTCTGGCATGGTGGCCAGTCGCTGTTGGTGCTGACGGTGTCTCGTTTCGGCGTAACCAGGACATGCCGCGGCGCCAGCCAAGGGCAATGGCGATCCCTGTCGAAGGTGCGGCACAGAGGAGGGCGCTATCGAAGGAGGGCGCGCTCCTCCGTCTTCTGCCACGCCTCGCGATAGCTGCGCTGGTATGCCTGGAAAGGATCGCTGGTGACCGCGTAGTCCCACACCGGCGGTCGGCCGCGCCTATTGGCCTCGAAGATCGTCGTGCGGCGCCGGACGCTCTCCTCCACGATTCCCGGCAGCTCGGTCACGTCCCACTGCTTGAGGATCTCCTGCATGAGGTCCTCCCGCACTGGCGCATGGTTGGCATCCTGCGCCAGATCGACACGCTCTTCGGGATCCCGGGCAAGATCGAACAGCAAGGGGGCCGTTGTCTCGCAATGGACGAACTTGTGGTGGCCGCGCCTGATCATGAACCACGGTGCCGGCACACCCTCGCCGCAGTACTCCGCCAGCACATCGCGCGGAGCGAGAGCGCCGTTTCCACGCAGGGCATGTGCGAGACTCCTGCCGTCAACCGGACCTGCGATGTCGTTTGCCTCCTTGCCGCCGGCGAGATCCACCAGTGTCGGGAGCACATCGACGAGCGAGACGGATGTCCTCACCCGCCTCGCCGCAAATGCGGCGGGACAATGGAACACGAGTGGCACCCGCTCGGCCCACTCGAAGAAGGTACGCAACCCCCAGAGCCCGCGCTCTCCCAGCATGTTGCCGTGGTCGGCGGTGATCACGACGATGGTGTCGGTGTCGAGGCGGGAGGCCTCGAGCGCAGCGAGAATTTGTCCGATCCTGTCGTCGATGTGACTGAGCATCGCGTAGTAGGCGTGACGTGCCCGGCGAACATGGGCATCGGTCACGCCGGCCTGTCCCATGCCGCCGTATTCATGGAGATGGCGACTCAGTTCGTCGTGGGCTTCGACCGGAATCGGAGCCACGGCCGGCATGGGGATTTCCCCGTCGTCGTAGCGGTCCCAGTACTCGGCTGGCGAGGCGAAGGGAGGATGGGGCTGGATGAACGAGACGGTCATCAGGAAGGGCCGGTCGTCCTCTTCGCGGGCCAGCTGGTAGATCTTGTTGACGGAGGTGAAGGTCACCTCGTCGTCAAAATCGATTCCCAGACTGCGCACGCAAGGTCCTGCGTCGATGACCTCGTCGAGATTCGGATAGTCGGGAAATCCCTCGTCCGCCCAGCGCTCGCCTCCAGGCGGCGGGCCCCAGCCGAAGTCCGACGGCACCACGTCGGTCGTCAGCCGCTCCTCGAAGCCGTGCAGCTGGTCGGGGCCCACGAAATGCATCTTGCCGGAGAGAATGGTCCGGTAGCCCGCCAGGCGCAGGTAGTGGGCAAAGGTGGGAATACTGGCCGGAAGCTCGCTGCCGTTGTCGTAGACACCCAACTTCGAGGGCAGGAGCCCCGTCAGGAATGAGGCGCGGGATGGTCCACACAGGGGAGCGTTGCAGTAGGCGTTCTCGAAGACAACGCCCTCTTCGCCGAGCCGTTTCATGTGAGGCGCCCTGATCGTGCCGTCGCCGTACATGGGCAGGGCCAGGGCGCTCATGAAGTCGGCCATGACAATCACGATGTTGGGCCGGGATCTGGTCATGGTGTTCCCCTCACTTCCTGCCAAAGGGATGTATCGTGCCACCGGGACCGCGGATACGGAACGCATCACGGGCGCTCCGGCGTTGTCCCGCGCTCCGCAGGGCGAAGTCGTTAAGATTGGTGACTGGACTGCAGCGCGTTCACTCGGGTGACGACTACGCGACCATGGGCTTCGAGGCGCATCGGCACGGAGCGGCCTTCATTCAGTTCCCGTCTCAGGTTGAACGAACACGCTGCCACCGGACGAGCCGGTCAGAATGGTGCGGGTGCTCCGTGCAAACTCCAATCTCTCTTGTCTCGACGGCTCGGCCATCGCCCTCCTCCTCTGGCATGGCAAGCGGTTCCGTCGCATGCTGGCTTTCTCGATTGGCATCCGTCACGGTCGTATCCCGGAGTGTTCCGGTCATGGCAACCGTGGCATTCGTGGAGCCAACCGGGCAAACTGAATCCTGTCAGGAAACTAGGGGGTCAACGTCTTGATGGCGAGGCAGGTGGGTGAAAGCGACGCCAGCCCGGGGCTCGTGCTCTGTCATTCGGCGACCACAACGCCCGATGGCGTGGAGAGCCCTGGCACGACTGCCGAGTGTCATGTCGACACGCTATTACAGGAAGCAGATGGCGAGACGGAGCCTCTGTTCGCCAACTGGCGGGAGCGGCGGACCGCAGGTTCGCTGATGAATGTCGTCATCGGGAGCGTGCCGGGGTGAACATCGACACATCCTTCCTGCGTCGGTGCATCTCTTCGCTCGAACGCGGGATCCAGGAAATCGAACAGCACGAGGGCAACGACGATGTGCTGTATGACCTCTACCGCGCCGCCTGCGTCAAGGAGTTTGAACTCGTGCTCGAACAGAGCGGTAAGCTCTTGCGCAAGCGGCTTGGTGCGTACTTCGCCAGCAACCGCCAGGCGGACCGCCTGAGCTTCAAGGACCTGTTTCGTCATGCGGCCCGGCATGATCTGATTGACTGCGAAACTGTCGAGAGATGGCTGGGCTATCGCGACAACCGAAATGATACAGTGCACGGCTACGGCGAGAACTTTGCCGAAGCCACGTTGAAACTGCTGCCGACGTTCGTTGATGACGCAAGGGCGCTCGCCGACATGATCGAAGAGGTGAACAGTGGCTGATCGGTTGCATCTGTCGAGGCGACACCGGCACATTCTGGAAAAGTTGATCCGGGAACATCTGCCGGACGTTGACGTGTGGGTCTACGGAAGCAGGGTCACCGGGCGCAGCCATGACGGTAGCGATCTCGATCTGGTTCTTCGGGGGCCGGAACTCAGGGAGATACCGGACAATCAATTGGTCAACTTCGCGCAGGCGATACACGATTCCACGATTCCGTTTCTCGTTGAGGCTCGGGACTGGGCGCGATTGCCGGAGCGGTTTCACGCGGAGATCGAGCAGGATCATCACGTGTTCGTTGTTCCAGGGCATGACGCGGACTTGGGGCACACGCCGTAACCGACTGAACCGGGAAGGGGTCCGGTCCTGCTCGCTGCGGTGTGCGACGGCTCTCCTTGACGTCCGTAGCGATGTCAACTTCGGCGCAGAATTCGCACCATGGCGTCAACGGCGTGATCGACCGGGCCGTCGTTGAACAGGGACTCCACATCATTTCCTTCGACCGGAAGGGTGCGGTTGAGCCGTTCTTCCTGATCGTCCGCTGTTTCCCGACGCCTTCCGGCGAGCCGTTGCTTCAGTAGTGCGGACGGGGCATCGACATGGATGACGCGGACCCGGGGGAAGGTCTCGCGCGCTTCGGCAATGACACCGCGCGAGACGTTGGCGATGACGCAACGGCCCTCTTCCAGCGCCTTCGAAATCTCCCGGGGCACGCCGTAGGCAAGACCATGGGCACACCACGAGAGGACGAAGGCACCTTTCCGCTTCTCCGTCTCGAAGTGGTCGGGAGCCATCGCGATGTCTCCTTGAGCATCGCCTGAGCGGGTGACAATGCGCCTGACAAAGACGAAGCGTGCGTCGTCCTCCAGACAGCGTCGTGCGCCATTGATGAGCGTGTCCTTGCCCGCCCCGCTCGGGCCGACGACGAGAAAGAGGGTGCCCGGAGCCATCAGGCGGGGCGCTGGAACGGTTCGCCGAGAGTCCTTGCAAATTGCTCGAGATAGGTGGACGTCACCGGCTCCTCGCCACGCGCCTCGATGATGGCCTCGTGAAGTGTGGCGAGACGGTGAAAGGGAACGCCTGGATAGGTGTGGTGGGCGGTATGATAGACCATCTGCCAGGCCAGCCAGCGCATGAGAGGGTTCGTGCGCACCGTGCGGGTGTTCGTCCAGGTGTCGCTGGTGAACGGCATACCGGTGTGCTCGATGATGTTCTGAATCTGGTGCGTCCAGGACATGGCCATCATCGGAGCCAGCCACATCGTGACCGCGGCCCATGAGCCGGACCAGATCGAGAGTGCAGCGATAAGGGCGTAGCCGGCGAGATGCCAGCGGGCCTCGGCGACCACACTGCGCTCCATCGTTGCGTTGAGGTAGTACTCGAATCGAGGATGCCGGCGTCCGGTCACGGCATGCTTGACGAGATTGGTGACGAGGCCCCGCCAGAACGAGAGTCCACTGAGACTGAGCACCCCGGCGAAGCGCCCGGAGTTCTCGAAGACGAGTTCCGAGTCCCGTTCAGGATCCTGGGTGTGGCGATGGTGGCACAGGTGCTGCCAGCGGTCGTGGTCGCGCGGGTAGATCAGGATGAACCCCGTCATGCGGCCGAGCCACTCGTTCATCCACCGGCGGCGGAAGACCGTGTCATGACTTGCTTCGTGCTGTGCCGCATAGAGCCAGTTGATGAGCATGCCGTGTGCGGCGAAGAAGGGCACACCCCACCAGCTTCCCCAGGTCAGCCACAGTCCGGTTCCGGAACAGGCGATTGCAATGAGATGGCTTGCCAGCTGGAGACCGCCCGCCATGTCGGACTTCTTCATGAGGCTGCGCAACAGGTCGGAGTCGACCCGTGCTTTGCCCGGTGCCGCATAGTCCTCGATCAGGGGTACCTCCCCGCGATCTGCCCGGTTGCAGCTTCAGTGTCCCACAATGGTGACATGAAGGCGAGGTTCCGGGTCCGTCAGCGCAAGCGCCAGACCAGGAGAACGGCGAACAAGACAACCGCAACGGGCCAGTGCCAGAAGGCCAGGCCGCCCTCGAGGCAGGCCAGCGCCAGCACGGAGCTGATGGGGAGGAAGAAGCATCCTGCCGGAGTGGCCCAGATGAGCAGCCAGTCGTTGGTGAACTCCGCCAGGAAGCGGATGACGCCAGGCGCTCTCTCTGGCACCGGCACCCGGGGGTTGAGAAACAGCATCCAGATGCTGACGGCCACCACACCGATAGACATCAGGAAAAGCTGCAGCCGGTCGCCCTCCATGCCGGCGATGGAAATGACCTCGCCCGTGAAGAACATTCAGGCGTCCACCGGTTCGCCGGTGCCCGAACCCGACATCATGCCGGCACCGGCCTTCTCCAGCATTTTCATGGAGGGATAGTCCAGGATCATCAGGCCGCCGTCGACGATGAGCGTCTGTCCGGTGACAAAACTCGCTTCGTCACTGGCAAGGAAAAGAACCGCTGCGGCAATCTCGGCCGGGGTGCCCATGCGTCCCAGGGCCGATGGCGGGAGAAACCACCCGCCGCCGCCCGAAGGCGGTTCCTCGGCGTCGCGCTCGGTGGTGATCCAGCCGGGCGAGACGCCATTGCAGCGCACGCCGAGACGGGCTCCTTCTGCCGCGAAGCTCCGCACCAGCGCTTCCACACCTGCCTTCGCAATTCCGTATGTCCCCCAGTTTCCATGCCAGGTCGCCGTCGAGCTGATGCACACGATACTGCCGCGCCGGCGCGCGAGATGCGGCAGGGCGTACGAGCTGACGAACCAGGGGGCATCAAGATTGGGACCACGCAGTTTCTGCCAGCGCACTCCGGGAGGATCGTCATCCTCGACTCCGGCGCGCCGGCCGCCGACCCCGGCGTTGTTGACGACAACGTCGATGCCGCCGAATCGGTCGGCCACCTCCTCGACCATGGCAGCGCTCGCATCTTCCGAGGAGAGTTCGCACGACCAGAAGCCGGCTTCGGCGCCCGCTGCCTCGAGTTCACCCACGACACGCTCGCCCCTCTCCCGGTTGCGCCCGACAATGGCGACCCGTGCCCCCTCGGCAGCGAACCTCTTTGCGATTCCCCTGCCGATTCCCGAGTTGCCTCCGGTGATCAACGCAACCTTGTCTTTCATGTGCTGTACCCCCTTCACGAGTTGAGGACGGCAATATCCATCGATTGAGCCACCCCTTCGACATCGCACGCGGCGACAATCTCCAGCGAACTTCCGGTCCACCCCTGTTGCTGCGCCAGATCGAGGGCGGCACCGGTCACAACGAGTGACGAACCCTGAATCTTGCAGTGCTTTTCGAGCTTGGCGGCTAGATTGACCGCTTCGCCGATCACCGTGTACTCGAGACGGGTGTCGTCACCGACGGTACCAAAGATGACGGTGCCCGTGGCGAGGCCCATGCCCCACGCCAGGAGGCGCTGGCCGCGCGATTGCCGGCGCTGGTTCCAGGCGTTCATCTGGCGATCGATGTCGAGTGCCGCCACGATGGCATCGGCCGCGAAGCTCTCGCTTGGCGCCGTGGCGCCAAAGGTGATCATCACGCCATCACCCATGAACTTGTCGATGGTGCCACCATGATTCTGCGCCGTCGACACGACGAGATGCTGGTATCGCGACAGCATGGAAAGTGTCTGGCCCGGGCCGACACGGCCGGAGAGCGCAGTGAATCCTCTCAAGTCCACAAACAGGATCGCGGCGTCCCGCAGCACACCCTCTCCAGCTGCCACGACATCTTCGGAATGGGTGATCCGGTCAGCGACCTCCGGAGCGAAGAAGCGGGTGAGATCCTTCGCTGCCTCACTGACCGCCACCGAGCGGATGAGCTGCTTGTGTGCCCGGGTCAGCGCGATGACGAGAATGCCGGTGACGAGGAGGAAGGTCAGAATCTTGTCCACTTCGCCGCCGATCAGGATATCGCTCGTGTAGAGGTAGTGGACGTAGTCGCGCGTGACCTCGCTGGGAACCGGCGCCACGTAGAGTGCATAGACGAGCAGGATCAGCCATCCGGTGATCGCCGTGGCGCCCGCCATCAGAACGTAGCGCGGATCAAAGCGCAGGGTACGCAGCGCGATCAGAACGAAGAGGTAGAGCATGGTCGGCACCTGGAGCGAAAAGCCCGGAGGCTGGGCGTACTGCAGGTGGAAACTCCAGATCGTCACCAGCAGCACGGCGATGTCGACCACGATCGATGTGACGATCATCCAATTGGGCAGGCGCCTGGCATGTGCGAGGAAGAGACGCATCACCGTGAAGAGGAAATAGGTGCCGAGTGCCCACGGCACCGGCTCGAGCATGGTGTCTTCGGGAAATGTCTTGGGCGAGAGCGTGTAGAGCACGGCGAAGAGAATGATGCCGATCATCTGCACCCAGCCGATCAGCACCTCGCTGTCGGCCTGGTCGCGGGCTATCTGGTTCCTGACACGCTCGGGCAGGTGACCTGTGACCGGTTCGCCAAAGAGCAGGACCCGGAGTCTGGCGGCAGTGTTCTTCACGACCGGGTCATCCACAGGCTGGTTTCGAGAGCGCCCGGGAGAAGCGGGAGATCTGCGAGAACACCCGAGAGGAGCCGGTCCGGCTGATGGCGGGTCACGTAGTGGCTGGCAAAGAGTGGTGTCCAGGATCCTCCGGTCAGCATCGGCGCCACCACCAGCTGTTCATTGTAGCCGCGCCAGTTCCAGGAGCGGGGATAGTCAAAGGGCAGAAAGATGTCGTGGACATGGACGATGACCCCAACCGGGAGGTCGGGCACGATCCGGTTGAAGAGTTCGTCCACGTCGCTTCCCGGCATGGCGACATGGCTTGAATCGATGAACAGCATATCGCCCTTTCCCAGATCTGCCACGACGAAGGGGTCGGCGTCGTGGAGCATGGTCTTCATCCATGTCACGCCGTGGGCGGGAAGGGGAGCCCGGGGTTCGGGGTCGATGGCGACGAGGCGGGTGTTCGTGGCGCCGTCGGCAATGGCGCGGACCATGAAACGGGTGCTGTGTCCGGAGCCGATTTCGACGATGCACGAGGGTTTCCACGTGCGCACCATGGCATAGAGAACGGCGGCGTCCAGCCGCGGAAACCAGTCCTGGTTCCAGCGTGGTCCGGGAGCCGGCGTGTCATGGCCGATTGCCTTCAGGTCGTCACGGAACTGTTCGAGACCGGCGATGATGTCAAGAAAGGACTCGAGGTGTGAGGCGAACAGCCGGTCGACCGCCTGGTAGCCGGCGCCGGCAGGGAAGGCTCCGGCATGCCGGCACGGAATGAAGTACCCCTGACGGTCCAGTCCCGTCACCGTCGCAAGCGCCATTCCCAGGCGCCGGGCGTATCCGGTCAAGGGATGAGCACCAGACCCTCGCGCGCAACGACGGATCCAGGGCGCCGCTCTTCGATCTCGGCGGCGATCGCATCCATGCAGTCATCGTCATGCGAGGGGTCGTGATGGAAGGCAACGAAGGTCTTCACCGAGGCGGCGTCGGCGAGTCGTACGCCTTCCTGCCACGTCGAGTGGCCCCAGTTCACAAAGGCCGGAAATTCCTCGTCGGTATAGGACGAATCGTAGATCATCAGGTCACAGCCGGCGATCAGATCGAGGATGTTCCGGTCGGGCGTTCCCACCACGTGCTCGGTGTCGGTGACGTAGCTGAGCGCCCTGCCGTCATGTTCGACGCGGTAGCCACAGGCGCCGTTGGGATGGTTGAGAGGCGCGGTCATGATCTTCAACCCCGCGTGGGGCTCGAGGCAGTCTCCGGCGCGGAAGGTGTTCCACGTGATGGTGGCCCGAATCGAGTCGCCGTTGACCGGCGTTTGCGGATCTTCCAGGAAATGGCGCACCACGTCTTCGAGAACCCGGGGCGATTCAATGTGGCCGGCCCACACCGTCAGGCGGGTCTCGGGATGATTGAGGGCATTGAAGAGGGCTATGCCGCAAACATGGTCGAGGTGGGTATGCGTGAGGAAGAGATCCGCGTCGACCGGTCCCTCACCGAGTGAATCGGACAGGGCCCCAAGACCGGTTCCGGCATCGAAGATGAGCAGCCTGTTGGCGCAGCGGACCTCGAGGCAGGAGGTGTTGCCGCCGTAGCGACGTGTCCCGGGGTCGCTGCAGGCGATGCTGCCGCGCACTCCACGGAACCTGACCAGGAACTCAAGGGCCGATGGCATGGCTGCCTCACGCTGGTATGGGACGGTCATTTCATGGTCTCTGCCAAGGGTATATGGTCGCGATCCCCTTGACCACGCCGGGAGAAACGGGATGGACCGGAATCGGGAGACAGTCCTGCGGCTGATCCGCGAACTCGCCGTGATGAGTGGAGGCGATTTCGAACTTGCGTCCGGCGAACGATCTGCCGTCTACATCGATCTTCGCCGGGTGACCATGCACCCTCTCGGCGCCAGCGCCATCGCACACATGATTCACGACAGCCTGGCCGATGTAGGTGTTGATTCCGTAGGGGGCATGGCGACGGCTGCCATACCCGTTGTCACGGCGGTGGTCTGCGAGAGCCAGCGGCGAAACGCTCCCTTGAGGGGGTTCTACGTGCGTGACAAGGCAAAGACCCGCGGTACGCAACGTCGTATCGAGGGTCTTCTCGAGGACGGAGACAGGGTGGCTCTCCTCGAGGACACGATGACGACGGGACAATCCACCATGGCCGCCGTCGAGGCGGTTCGAGAGGCCGGAGGACGGGTGGTGCGCGTGATCACGGTGGTCGACCGTCTCAAGGGCGGCGCGGCACTCTTTGCGGCTTCGGGCATTTCATTCGAGGCCCTCTTCACGCTTGACGGGATCACAGGCGACAAGGGTCCATGAATTCCCCCGGGAGAAGTGACTGGGGAGGTATCTGGCTCGGTCTGGCGGTGTCCAGCTTCGCGGCATTCCAGATGCTGAAACTGCCGCCGTCGCTGCCCTTGCTCATCGAGGCCTATGGTTACGAAAGGGTCATCGCCGGCGCTCTCGTCTCGGTCTATGCCCTTGCCGGCATCTTCTTTTCGATGACCGCCGGCACCCTGACCGGCCGGTACCCTCTTCACGTGCTTGCAGGATCGCTTGCCTGTTTCCTTCTTGGCAATGCGATCACGCTCATGTTTCCGGAGGTTGCCTGGCTCAATCTCGTGGCGCGCACGATCGAGGGTCTCGCGTACACCGTGTTCGCCATCGCCGGTGCTGCCATTGCCAACCGTTCTGCTGCACCGTCGGACCTCTCCCTGGTGGCCGGAATTGTCGCTGTCTGGGTGCCGGTCGGCCAGATCCTGGCTCTTGTGACCGGTTACCTCTTCTTTGATTCCCTGGGCTGGCAGCCCCTGTGGTGGCTGTCGCTCTTCCTCACCATGGCCCTTGCCTTGTGGCTCCTCGCGCGTCGGGCCAGCGTGGAAAGGGCTCTCCGTGTCGAAGTCCGTGGCGCAGGGGCAGCCCAGCTTCGCCAGAAGTTCTCCCTGTGGCTGGCGGCCGGTGTCTTTGGCGCCTGGGCGGGTCAGTACATCGCCTTCATGACCTGGTTGCCCGACTACGTGGTCGGGCACTTCGAAGTGGGTGCCGACGAGGCCGCCGCCATCAACGCGATCTCCGTGGTGGGCGTTCTGGCAAGCTGCCTGGCGACGGGATGGCTGCTGCGCCGGGGAGCGTCCTTCGGTCTCCTCTTTACCGGGGCCACCCTCATCCAGGCCGTTGTCTGGTTTGTCGGCCCGTATCTTGACAGCCTCACCGGGCTCGTCGCCATCACGGCCTACGGTATCGTCGCCGGCGCGCCACCCACCTGCATGTTCGCCGTTCCTGCGCGTCTCTTCGGCGGGGATCGTGCCGGGCCTTCCGCCTTTGCGCCCATGATGACCGGGCGCAGCCTGGGCGTTCTCCTGGCTCCCATTGTGGCCGGTGGCCTTGTCGACACCGAAGGCTGGACGGTCTTCACCTCGACCTATGGACTCCTCACCTTCGCTTCAGCTGTTGCCGGTGGCCTGATGGCTGTTCTTGTGACGCGACGAAGCCGGTAGAAGGCTCAGGTCTTCAAGCGATAGCCGCCTGGTACATTGAGGAGAATGCGGGCTCGGGACCGGTTCTCTCCGAGTTTGCGGCGCAGTCGCCAGATATGGGTTTCAAGGGTGTGCGTCTTGATACGTGTGTCGTGTCCCCAGACCCTTTCGAGAAGGGTGTTGCGATCGACCGGGGCTGTCCCGGCGAGGAGAAGTTCGACGAGAATCAGCGACTCCTTCTCGGTGAGGCGGTTCGACGTGCCGCTTGATTGGTGCTCCAGCAGACGAGTGTCGGGATGGAAGGTGAAGGGTCCGACTTCCACCGGTGCCAAAAGGGCCTGCGCCGGATGCTCGATCAGTTCCTTCACCGCTGCCATCAACGTACCAAGCCGGAACGGTTTGGTGATCCCGTCGTCAGGGATTCCGGATCCGATCCGGATGACCGGCAGTGTTGCGTGCATGCGTGTGAGTGTGTGCCGAAGGGACTCGGCACAGTCGTCCGCCAGGTCGTCGTCGGCAATGGCAACTGCGAACCGGCCAGCCCCGAGATGTTCGAGGGCGTCTCTAGACCCCGAACAGACGACCGGTGTCGTGCCGGGGCTCACCTCCAGCTGTTCTGCGATGGCTTCGCCAAGGGCGGCGTCGGCCGTCACGACAAGAACCGCCCTGCCTGCTACGTTCATGGCGCTGCTACAGGGACTTTGCTGGCGTGACTGATATCGTGGTGTACGGCATGGGGAGCGCGCGTATCGGCAACCACGAGTGTCGCTGTGCGCTCGGCGTTGCCGGCATCGTCGACCGAAAGGTGGAGGGTGACGGTGGAACCCCGGCCGGCGTGTGGCCGCTCAAGAGGGTGCTCTTCAGGCCCGACAGGGAGGCGTGGCCGGAGTGTTCTCTTCCGGTATCGGCCATCGCGCCGAGGGACGGGTGGTGCGACGATCCCCGGCACGACGACTACAACAGGCCTGTATCCCTGCCCTTTGCCGGAGGGCACGAGATCATGTGGCGCAGTGACCATCTCTATGACCTCGTGATCATCGTCGGATTCAATGACGATCCACCGGTTCCCGGCGCCGGCAGTGCCATCTTCGTGCACCTTGCATCGGCTGATCTTGCGCCGACTGCCGGATGCGTTGCCTTTGCACGCGAAGATCTCCTGGCGGTTCTTCCGGGACTCGATCAGACGAGTGCTCTCATCGTCCGTCATTCGTAGCCGTGGATTTCCCGCCAGTTGACGGGCGCGACGACAATCACCGCCTTTGCGAATTCGGCGCGGTAGACCATCCAGGTGCCATCGGGCAGCCAGATGCCGTCGCCGGGTTCAAGGTCGAACGTGCCCTCACGGGTCTCGAGGCTGAGTGTGCCCTCGAGGATGTACATGTACTCGTCGTAGAGAACCGTCCACTCCATGTCGCAGTTCTCGAAGAGGCCGATCGACGCGCCGAACGACTGGCTTTCCTTCGTCGAGACGTCGCGCGACACGGTGATGGTCCCCGGAGGGCCGCCAATCTGGTTGAAGACACGCTCGGATGGCCGGACACGGCGGATGGCTGGCATGATGGCTATTCCTTGTCTGGAAGGTTCGAAAGATGCGGGCCGGCAAACCCCCTCGCCACGTCTCCCCCGGTTGCCGGACTGGCCACTGCCTCGATGTCGCCGAGGCGCACGGGCTCGATGGCGCGGCTGCGCAGGTCGATCTCCCGGCGTGAACGCTGTGGCAGGCCATCGCGTGGAGGCTCGAGCAGACGATGGGGGTCGTCGCCGTTGACGAAGCCGAGATAGGGGCCGCCAAAGTCGTAGCCGATGAGGCGGGCGAGCCTCTCGTCATAGGTCCGGGCGATGTCCGGAGGGTTGGCGAGGTACTGGTTCTCTTCCTGGCGCAACCAGCTCCAGCTGTACTGCAGGGCAAGGCCGGTCCTGACAACATTGGAACGGTTGGTGCCGCCGCCATGCCAGACACCGCCCGTGTAGAGCAGCACCGATCCGGCTGGCATCTCGACGGGGATCACCTCATCGGTCCTCGCCAGGCGATCATGGTCCCACCGGTGGCTGCCCGGAACGATGCACGTCCCGCCGTTGGCGGCGGTGAAGTCGGTGAGCGCCCACATGGTGGCGATGACCATGGGGGGAGAGGGGTGGCGCACCGGGTAGATGCTGCCGTCGCGGTGCAATCCCTGGGCGTCGGCCCCAGGTTCGAGGTGCATGATGCCGGAAAAGTTGAGCTGCCAGTTGGGCGTGTAGGGCGTGAACATCCTTTCGACGAGATCCATGACGACAGGCGCCAGCACGAGTTCGCGCGCCGCCGGTGATCGGGCGAGAACGCTACCGAGCCGCCGGGTGTGGCGCCCCAGAAACTCGTCGTGTCCCAGGGGAGCGGCTGCGATGTGGGGCGCCAGTTCTCCGAGGGCCTGTTCCGTCTGGCCCGGAGCAAGGCGGCGCACCACCAGATAGCCGTTTTCCTGAAAGAACTCGTGGAGGAGATCCACCGGCGTGGAGGGCTCGAAATCGGAAAGGGCCGTCATGGTGCACTCACCGTCGATGCCGTCCCGGCGACATCTTGTGTTGCGCTCCGCCGTCTCACCGCATCCGGGACTGCAACGCGCCATGGTTTCGCCGGGATCACCGTCCAGCAGGCAGGCTTGTGGATGAGAATGACGCCTCTATCCATCGGCCTGACAAGGGAGGTCGGAGTCAATCACTCGCATGGCGTGATCCCTCGCGAAATCGTCCTGGCAGTGTAGGGCATCGTCGTGCCGCCGCGCCATGACAATCCTCGCACGACATCGGCGGTCTCCGGGTCCCAGGGTTTCGTCTTCAGCGCGAGGATGGGCCCCTGGTGGCGAGGACGATGCCACCACGTGACCGGAGTTGTCGTCGCTTCACCCGGCCGTGGCTGAGACCACCTAACTGCGGGCGATGACCGATGGAGTTTGCACCCGCATTCCCCTCAGGGAACCGGGTGCAGACTCGTGGTGACGTCAGCCGATGAGACCGCCGTCGGTGCGTCGGACCGCGACGATGGCCGAGCGTGGCACCGAGGTGCCGCCGGACGGGAAGTGGGAACCGCCGTCTTCACCTGGATGCTGGACGCCGACGAACAGTGTCCTCCTGTCCGGAGACCACGCGATCCCCGTGATCTCGGCTTCCCGGGGGCCGACCAGGAAGCGGCGGATTTCGCCGGTCTCGGTGTCGCCCGCGAGCATCTGGTTGTTGCCGTGGCCCTCGAAGTTGTCACTGTTCGAGTAGTTGCCGTCAGTCTGGATCCATAGCAACCCCTGCTGGTCGAACATCATGCCGTCGGGCGAATTGAACATGTTGCCAGCATGGATGTTGTCGGAGCCTGCATTGGCATCCGTGTGAACCACCGGATTTCCGGCAAGGGCATAGAGGTCCCAGGTAAACGTCGGCGCCGCGTGGTCTTCGCCGTCCGGCCGCCAGCGAAGGATCTGCCCATAGAGATTCCCCTCGCGCGGATTGGGTCCGCCGACAGGGGTTGCATCGCCGCCGGCATTCGGCTTGATGCCACGGTTCTTGTTGTTGGTCAGCGCGACGTAGCTCTCCACCCTGTTCGGATTGGAAGCGACCCACTCGGGCCGGTCCATGGTCGTGGCGCCGAGGATCGATCCCGCCATCCTCGTGTTGACGGCGATCTCCTCCACGCTCATGCCGGTGGCATCCGGTGTCAGCGCCATCCACTCGCCGGACTGGTCGTCGGAGAACCCGGCAACGTAGAGCGTACCGGAATCCAGCAACTCCGAGTTGTCGCCACCAAGCGAGTAGCGGCCTTCGGAGACGAACCGGTAGAGGAACTCGCCGCGTTCGTCATCACCCATGTAGACGACCACACGTCCGTCGGAGGCCAGGACAACATCGGCGTTCTCGTGCTTGAACCGGCCAAGGGCGGTGCGCTTCTTCGGGGTGGAGGCGGGATCGAGGGGATCGATTTCCACGATGTAGCCGGCCCGGTTCGGTTCGTTGGGATGACGCGAGATGTTGAACCTCTGATCAACCTTCGCCCAGCCGTAGCCCCAGTCCTCCAGCTTGACGCCATAGCGCTGCATCGACGCGGTGCGTTCGTAGTCCGGATCGGAGGACGAGAAGTAGCCGTTGAAGTTCTCTTCGCAGGCAAGGTACGTGCCCCAGGGAGTCTCGCCGCTGCCGCAGTTGTTCCAGGTTCCCCTGGACCGCGTACCGCTCGGGTCGTCGACGGTCTTCAGATGGTCCGAGCCTGCGGCCGGTCCGGTCAGTTCCATCGTGGTGTCGGGCGTGATCCGTCTGTTGAAGGCGCTGTCCCTGACGACGATCCAACGGTCGCCGTCAGGAGCGATTTCGAACACCGACACGCCGTGGGCCATCATTGCCTTGCGGATGTCATCGTCACCGGCGGCCTTGTTGTCCGGGCGGTTGCCCCAGATGATGTCCCGGTTCGTGTATTCGTTGTTGACGGCCATGACGGTGCCATGGGCCGAGTGGAGTATGGCCATGCCGTCGTTGTTGTCGCCGAAGGCCCGCGCCTGGCTCTCGGCTGTGCCGAGGGTGGCGTCGTCGAACTCAGGCACATCGGACCAGAGCGGGTCACCCCAGCGGATGAGCGTGTACCACTCGAATCCCTCGGGAACGGTGATGGAGTCGTGGGTGTCCGCAGAAATCTGGTCAAATCCGAAGCGGTCCGTCCCGGCGAGCGCCATGCTCGTGAGCGATGTCGTTCCCATGACGAAGGTGCCGAGGCCGAACGTCATCACACCGAGAATCCCGCGGCGGCTGATGGCTGCTTCGATCACATGGTCGAGATCGGTTGTCTGGATAGGCGTCGAGTGGGTCGTGCTGTCAGTCATTGCTGCATCCTGATGTTTGAAGGCCGTCGGGCGGGAGCGCCGCCCATGATCGCGTGTCCTTACCGACGGATCGTTTCAGAAACGTAAAGGATTTGCCGCAGGCGTATGACAACGTCTGCAACCGGGAGGCCTGCCGATCCAGTCCGGCTGACGCGATGGCTCCGGTGCAGCGGTCATCGGGAATTCCATCCACAGACATTGCGCTGTGTTGCAAATCACGGTCGCGTGTCGTCTCACCGGCGTCCCTCGAAGTGGAAAGGGATGAACGGAGCGATACGTTCAAGTCGTCTCGGCCTCTCTGGCAAGCCGCTTCACCGTTGAAGTGAGACCACGAATCAGTCAGTCTGTGAACACAATCCTTCAAGGGAGGAAACATCGTGACATTGTTCAGACTTGCAACATGCGCGCTGGCCGCGGTGGCCCTGGTCGGGCTTGGCTTCAGCACCTCCAATGAGGCAAGCGCAGACGAAAAGACATTCATCTCGATTGGAACGGGTGGCCCGACCGGCGTCTATTTCGTGGTCGGAAACTCGGTTTGCCGCATGGTCCACAAGGAAGCTGCGGAGGGCCGGTCGTCAGGCCGCCAGCACGGAATTCGCTGTGCTGCGCCTTCCACCGGTGGTTCCACATACAACATCGGCCAGATCTGTCAGGGCGAGCTTGAATTCGGCGTTGCCCAGTCCGACTGGCAGTTCCACGCGGTGAATGGCAGTTCCGACAAGGTCACCAACTGTCCTGGTCTTCGCGCGGTCTTCTCCGTGCACGGCGAGCCCTTCCACCTCATCGCCGGCGAAGGCACCGACATCGGTTCCTTCACCGATACCATGGGCATGCGCATGAACATCGGCAATCCCGGTTCGGGCCAGCGCGGCACGACCGAGGTGCTGATGGAAGGCTACGGCATGACCACCGACGATTTTGCGGCGGCAACAGAATTGACCTCGACAGAACAGTCCCAGGCTCTCTGTGACGGCAAGATCGACGCCTACGGCTACACCGTCGGTGTGCCCAATGCCGGCGTGTCCGTGGCGACCGACGGTTGCGGCGCCTACATCGTCGATCTCGACGGCGAAGTCGAGCAGCAGCTGGTTGCCGACAATCCCTACTATGCCTTCACCACCATTCCGGCGGGGACATACAAGACCACGACCGATGACGTGACGACTTTCGGCGTGATGGCGACCTTCGTCAGTCACGAGAACGTACCTGAGGACGTAGTCTATGAGGTCACCCGTGCCGTGATGGAGAACCTGGACGACTTCAGGTCCCTGCATCCGGCCTTCAGGAATCTTGATCCCGCAGACATGATCAAGAATGGGCTGTCCGCTCCGATTCACCCAGGTGCGGCGAAGTACTACGCGGAACAGGGCTGGATGTAATCCTAGCGCCTGAGACGGCCGGCACCGCTCATCGGGTGCCGGCCGTTCGCTTGCAGACATGCCCGTGACGAAGAGCGGGCCGGTGCCGGAACCGGCTGGAGACGCTGGGAATCCGGAGACATTCGAGTACCAGGGGCGTCGGCAGGGTCCGCGCGTGGCGCAGGTCATCGGCCTGCTCTGCTTTGCCTGGTCCGTCTATCAGCTGTGGATAGCCTCACCCTTTCCCTTCATGCTGAACTTCGCCGTCATCGGTGATGTGCCGGCACGAGGTCTCCATCTCTCGTTCGCGTTGCTGCTCTGTTTCCTGATCTATCCTGTGTCGCGGCGCTGGAGGGAGCGCAGGCTGCCGCCCTGGGATATCGCCCTGGCGATCACAGGCTTGGTCGTCGCCTCCTATCTCTTCTTCGGTTGGGGCGGTCTCGTCTCCCGTCATGGCCTGCTCTACGTCTGGAACGGCATTCCTGTGGAGGCCATCCTCGGTGGCGCCGGCATCCTGCTCCTGCTGGACGCCACGCGCCGCGCGATCGGAATCCCGCTGGTCATCGTCTGCAGCATTTTTCTGGTCTATTCGATCTTCGGCCAGTCGATGCCCGACATCATCTCGCACAAGGGTCTCAGCCTGACGCGGCTGATCGGATATCAGTGGCTGACAGGCGAAGCCGTCTTTGGCATCCCCCTCAGCGTTTCGGTCGGATTCGTCTTCCTGTTCGTATTGTTTGGCGCGTTGCTCGACAAGGCCGGCGCGGGGCAGTACTTCCTCGCTCTCTCCTTCGCCATGGTCGGGCGCTTCAGCGGAGGCCCCGCCAAGGCGGCGATCCTGGCGTCGGGCATGACGGGCATGATTTCCGGTTCGTCGATCGCCAATGTGGTCACCACGGGAACATTCACGATTCCCGTCATGAGGAGGATCGGCATGCCGGCGGTGAAGGCCGGCGCCATCGAGGTCGCTGCATCGACCAATGGCCAGATCATGCCGCCCATCATGGGCGCTGCCGCCTTCATCATCGCCGAGTTCATCGGAATCTCCTATTTCGACGTGGTCGTGGCAGCGGCGATTCCGGCCGTCCTCAGCTATCTCGCGCTGCTCTACATCTCCCATCTCGAGGCGGCGAAACTCGGTCTGAGGGGGCTGCCACCGGCAGAGATTCCGCCGCTCGGCACGACCTTCCTCGCCGGCGTCCATCATCTCGTTCCGATCGTCATTCTCGTCTATCTGCTCATGGTGGAGCGCTGGAGCGCGCACAGCGCCGTTTTCTATTCGATCCTCTCGGTCATGGTGATCATCATTGCGCGCCGGATTGTCGCCTCGGTTCGCGGGCACGGCCAGCCGCTGGTGGAGGCGGCTCGCGACGGCTTCACCGAGATCTATCTCGGGATGGTCGCCGGTGCGCGCAACATGGTCGGTATCGCCGTTGCCGTGGCAGCTGCCGGCATCATCGTCGGCGCCGTGTCGTCGACAGGCCTCAACAATGCCATGGTGGGCGTGGTCGAGGCGATCGCCGGCGGCAACATCTACATCCTGCTGGGGTTGACCGCCATCCTCTGCATCATCCTCGGTATGGGGCTTCCGACGACTGCCAACTACCTGGTGGTCGCCTCACTCCTGGCCGGCGTCCTGGTGGAACTCGGGAGTGCGGCTGGGCTCGTTCTGCCGCTCATCGCCGTTCACCTCTACGTCTTCTACTACGGCCTGCTGGCGGACTCGACTCCACCCGTCTGCCTTGCCGCCTTCGCCGCCTCGGCGATCTCCAGGGCAGATCCCCTGAAGACCGGTGTGCAGTCATTCCTCTACGACATTCGCACCGCGATTCTCCCGCTGGTGTTCCTGTTCAACACGGAACTGCTGCTGATCGGCGTCGAGAGCATCTGGCATGGCGCCCTGGTGACGGTGATGTCCTTGCTCGCGATCCTTGCCTTCAGTTCCCTCACCCAGGGCTGGATGTTCGTCAAGGTACGCTGGCACGAGTCGATCCTGCTTGGCGTGGCCTGCTTCATGCTCTTTCGTCCCGGTTTCTTTATGGACCAGATGGCGCCGCCGTTCGAGCCCGTCGCATTCGATGCGTTCGTCTCGGGCGAGTTCACGCCCGAGCCCGGACGACAGGTCCGCCTGCACGTCACTCGCGCGACGGACTACGGCGAACGGTTCAAGCTGTTCGTTCTGGAGACGCCGGAAGGGCAGGCGGAGACACCGTCAGAGACCTTCGGTGTCCACCTGGCGAGGGAGGACGAGCACAGGTTCATCGTGGCCGACCTTGCCTGGAACGGTATGGCGGAGCAGGCGGGAATGGACTGGGGCGACTACGTGACGGGCGTCGACGTCGAACAGCCGGATCTGCCTCCCAAGGAACTCATCTATCCAGCCGGCCTGTTGCTGCTGGGCTTGGCTCTCGGATCACAGTTCCTGCGCGGCAGACGCGCCACCTCACATTGAAGGGACGTCGAGACTCCGCCATTTGAAGCTGTTGCTGCTGCGCGACACGCTGGATGAAGTGGCATGATAGCGCGTAAACAGATGTCGGAGTGCTGATGCGATCAACGACGAGATCGATCACTTGGACGAAATAAAGTAAAGCAATGTCACTTACATGGGCGGAAATGAAGACGCCATGTCTCTGCAAGTCACCGCGCGGTTGCCGGACCCGGTAGTGGCGGCCCTCGACAGGGCTGCCACAGAGCTTGGGCGCAGTCGGGCAGATGTCATCCGTCTCGCCGTCGAGAACTATCTCGAGGACTTCGACGATCTTTCCGTCGCCATCGACCGGCTCGGCGACTCCAGCGATGCAATGCTGGACTGGAGCCAGGTCCGACGTGAGCTGCTCGATACGGACTAAGATAAGCGCGACCAGGGCACTGATAGGAACGTATCGGGAGCGAATCGCTGCCGCGGCCAACCAGCTTGCGAGACCCCTCATCTCGGAACGTCACTGAAGGGCGACCTCAGGGGGTTGCGGCGGCTTCGCGTCAACAACTGTCGCGTCCTGTACGAACTCCGCGACGACGAACTCGTTGTTCTGGTTGTCCGTGTCGCTCATCGGCGCGAAGTCTATCAGTGGAGGCCGAACTGAGTTCTGGCAGCCGAAGCGTCTTGAGGAAGGCGCGTTTCCTATGCCGATCACGCCAGTGAAAGGACCCACACATTCACCTCGGGGACGGACACATGTTCGCCGTGACCTTGCCGGGAACGGCATGGCGGAGGAGGCGGGCATGGACCGGGGCGACTGCGTGACCACCCGCAATCTTCAACATCCGAAACACCGCTTTCGGGACACGGCGTAGTGCAGTGACATGACGACGTTTGGCGGTCGAATGGCCGGGCGGAGCAACCCGCGTCCCGCGTGGAACCCCACATTTCAAGTCCGCTTTCCGGACATGAGCGACCTGTCTTCGTCGACGGGTGCTTCATCGTCAAGCATTCGGGGCAAGTCCCTTGGCATTCATCCCGGCCCGGACGATGATGGCAATGCCTGCCCTTCAGGGCCGGACGGAGTCTCCAGCCCCGATGTCCATGGCGAAAGACCTCAACGATTGGCTCACCGGCGAAGGACGGCTGCTCTCCGACGGAGTTGCCATCACCGCCGGTTATGCACGCCGCCTGGTCGCAGCTGGCGTGCCGCTCACACGGGTGCGCATCGGTCAGCGTCTCGCCAATCCACTGCTATCGGCCTGGGGCGTGATCTGGACGCCGGAGGACACCACCGAATACACCGTCACGCGAGCGACACTTGAAACGGGATCCTGGGACGGCAGCCCGTTCCAGCAGGTGCTCGCCGACCGGTCAATGCTGCACAAGAGCCTGGTCGGGCTGGATCGGGAGAAGGATCACAGGACCTACCACGAACTGGCTGCAGCCGGCGGCACCGACTTTCTGGCCATGGTGCTTGAATATGGCGATGGCTCCGCACAGGCCTGCAGTTTCCTGACGGATGATCCTGGCGGATTTGCGCAGTCACATCTTCATCTGATCGCCGAGTCCCGCCACGCCCTGGCCGCCGCCTTCGAGCCGCTCGCCATGCGACGGTCGTCCGAGAGCCTGCTGCGGACCTATCTCGGTTCCGGGCCGGCCAAGGCGGTTGTCGAAGGGACGATCCTGCGCGGCGAACACGAGGCCATCGAAGCCGTGGTGTTGTTTTCCGATCTGCGCGACTTCACGGAGAAGTCGGAAAGCTGGAGCGAGACTGCGCTCCTGCGTGTGCTGGACGGCTATTTCGATGCCGTCGTCGAGTCGGTCCATGCCCAGAACGGAGACGTGCTGAAATTCATCGGCGACGGGGTGCTCGCGATCTTTCCCGTCAATGCCGCTGACAGCCGTCCGGACCGGTGCCGCGCCGCGCTTGCGGCTGCCATCGGTGCGAACGCCGCCCTCGCCGCCCTGAACGACGAGCGTCGGCGCGACAACCTTGAGGCGTTGGCGATCGGCATCGGAATCCATGTTGGCGAAGTCACCTACGGCAATGTCGGAAGCCCGGATCGGCTCGATTTCACGGTGATCGCACCGACCGTCATTGTCGCCAGCCGCGTCCAGGACCTGTGCAAACCGCTCGGCGAATCCGTCCTCATCACAGCTTCGGTCGCCGAATGGGCCGACACGCCCATCCGATCCCTTGGGTTTCATTCAATGAAAGGGCTCGGCGAGCCGATCGAGGTCTTCGGGCTCCGGAAGCCGGTCTGAAGTCAGCCCGGCGTGCATCTCCCTGTGATGGCAAACTCTGGAAGGTCATGCACCCATGCGCATTGCGGCAGGGATGTTGCCTCTGGCGCGATTCCGGATGTGCATCCAGTCACAGTGAATGTCGTGCAGGAAGCTGCCGTGGAGGCGCTTCAAGGGTGCCCTGGCCGGTTGGAACTGCTGGCTTTGATGAGGTCGGCCGCCTTCTCGCCTGCCATGATCGAGGGCGCGTTGAGATTGCCGCTGGTGATGGACGGAAAGATCGAACTGTCGACCACCCTCAGGCCGGAGAGGCCGCGGACCCGGCATTCGGGATCGACCACGGCAAGGTTATCCGTTCCCATCCTGCATGTGGAGCAGGGGTGGTAGCCGGTTTCGGCCTTCATCCGGATCACCTCGTCGATGTCGGCATCGCTCCGGGCGCTGGCCCAGGTGTCCTCTTCGCGTGTCCGGTAGGGGTCAAGGGCCGGCTGCATGGCAATATCGCGCGCCTGGCGGACACAGATCCTCAGGTCTTCGAGGTCCGAGGGCTCACTCAGGAAACGGAAATCGACGGCCGGCCGGATGGCGGGGTCGGCAGACCGGAGCCTCACCTCGCCACGACTGCGTTCCCGCAAGGTGCCGACACACATGGTGAAACCGCCGGTATCGGACGGGATGTCCTGGTCATGGAGAAAGAACGGGAAGAAGTGATACTGGATATCCGGGTGCGCCACGCTGTCGCGGGTCTTCGTGAAAGCGCCGGTGAAGACGCCGTTGGTGGCGCAGATTCCGCTCCGGTTCAGGAACCAGCGAGCGCCGGCCAGGGTTCTGGAAAGCGGGCCGGCATACCGGTTGAGCGAATGGCGAACGGGACCTTCGAACGGGATGTGAAGTTCGACGTGCTCCTGGAGATTCTGTCCGACACCGGGCAGGTCGTGACACACGGCGATTCCGACGTCGCGCAGGTGGGAAGCCGGACCGATGCCCGACAGCATCAGGATGTGCGGTGACCCGTATGGGCCGGCTGACAGGATGATCTCCCGGGAGCAGTGAACGATCTCGATGTCGCGGCCCCGTCTGATTCTGACGCCGGTGGCGCGGTCCTCCTCGATCTCGATTCCGACAACTTCGGCATGGGTGCGGATATCGAGGTTGGGACGATGGCGCGTGGGTTCGAGATAGGCACTGGCCGTGCTGACGCGCCTGCCATGGGCAATCGAGGCATCGAACCAGCCCATGCCTTCCTGGTTCTCGCCGTTGAAGTCGTCGCTGAGGCGAAACCCCGCCTCGAGTCCCGCCTCGACGAAGGCATCGCTCATCGGCAGAGGAAATGACAGGGGCCCCGTGCGCACCGGACCGCTTCCACCGCGAAAGTCCGTTTCGCCGCCGGCGTGTGTCTCGAGCCGCTTGAAGAAGGGCAGCACGTTCCGATACGACCAGCCCGTGGCGCCTTCGTCCTCCCAGCGATCGAAGTCCATCGGGTGGCCTCTCAGGAACGCCATGCCGTTGATGGCAGACGAGCCACCAAGACCCTTGCCGCGGGGCTGGAAGATCCGCCGCCCCGCCATGTTGTCCTGGGGTTCGGACCACCAGGCCCAGTTGTATGGCCCCTCGGTCCAGTTGAGATAGTAGCCAAGCGGCATGGCAACCGACCAGTGCCGCGCCCTGCCGCCGGCCTCGAGAAGCAGCACCCGGACCTCCGGATCCTCACTCAGACGTGCCGCCAGTGCGCCGCCCGATGATCCGGCTCCGACGATGATGTAGTCCGGTGTCATGGTCCTTGCCAGGCAGGAAACGGCCCCTTGCACGAGTCTTGATCCAGGGGAACCTTCATTCCGCAGTGTCCTGAGACCACGTGATGTGCCATGTCAACTCCCTGTGTACAGGATGTCAGCCATACATCGCAATTCGATGGCGGATCGCCACGATTCCGGTCCGGGCTGCTTCTCGAGCACCTGAAGGCAGCTCAATAGTATCGTCAACTCAATATGTTGGTGGGACCTATGGCGCGTGCTACCGTGCGGCAGTTCGATCAGCATCATGCCAAGCGTCCGCGTCAGCGGCCGGCATGTGGGAGACATGCAGATGGTTCACCTCAATCGCATGAAGTCGTGGCCCTGGGCCTACGATGACGTCATCAATCTGCCCCTGACACTCTACGAGACAGAGCCCTGGACGCCGGCCAGACCCCTCGCCGAGTCCCGCATCGCTTTGGTGTCCACGGCCGCTGTTCATCGCCGGGATGACAAGCGTTTCAGTCTGTCAGCCCGGGATTTCCGCCGCATTGGAACGAATAACCGGGATCTCATCCAGAGCCACCATTCCGGCGATCATGACCGCACCGGTTTTCAGCAGGATCTCAACCTGATCCTGCCATTCGACCGTCTTGGCGAACTGGTCGAGGCCGGTGAACTCGGGTCCATCGGACCGACACACTATTCATTCCTGGGCGGTTCGCCACCCGAGGAGATGGAACAGGCCGCGCGGAATGCGGCACAGGAGATGAAGGCCGAGGGCGTCGATACGGTGCTGCTCTGTCCCGTTTGACCCTTCTGCACGCGCGCCGTGAGCGGGCTTGCCCATTACTTCGAGGAAGACGGACTGACGACAGTCACGCTGGCCTTTGTGCGCCCCCATGTCGAAGCCATGCGTCCGCCGCGGGCGCTGTGGGTCCCGTTCGAGCTCGGCAAGCCCTTCGGTGAGCCCATGGATGCGCCGTTTCAGATGCGCGTTCTGCGCGCCGCGCTCGATCTCCTCAAGGAGCCAGGCGGACCGGTCCTGGTTGACTACCCCGGCCTGGTCTCGGACTACGACAGGGACCTTGGCTGGTCGTGCCGTTCGCCGAAGCTGCAATCCGATGCCGAGCGAACCGACCCTGCGGCATTGCTGGCCCGCATCAGGACGGAAGACCGCGCCATCCGGTCTCTCTACACCAGGGCGGCGGCAAGCCGCCGGCGCTCAAGCGTCGGTGCCAGCGGTGTGGCGCTTGACGATCTCGCTCCCTTCCTGACGGGTTTCCTCGGCAAGGATCCACCGGCCAATCCGGTCAGGAGCCTCTCCCTCCCGCAGACGTTCCGTTTTGCCCTTGACGACCTGATGGCCTACTACACCGAAGCCAAGAGCTTCGAGGGGGAACTCACGACGAGCACGGAACTGGGCAGATGGTTCTGGGACGAAACGGCGGCGGGGCGCCTCCTGATCGAACTCGAACACGCCTGCCGCAGCAGCTCGAACAGGACATTGCGCTGGATGTCGGAGATCGGGATTCTCGTTCCGTTCTACCCGGAGTAGAACCGGCAGCCACAATGCGGTCGGCCTGCCGTACGGGCACTCTCGTTCGCCCAGAGAGCGGCGGAAACGTGTGTGGGACGATGGTGCACACGCACCCCGTCCCACACAGTGCGAGTTACTTCAGGACGTTCGTCCACACCTGGTCGTAGAGCCTCACGACATCGTCCTCGCAGGCAGGTACGAACTCGGGGTCCGGCGTTCCTTCCGGAGCGTTGAGTTCCGGCGCCGTGGCGAGTTCGGGATCGAAGTACTGCGCAGCGCCCATGATGCCGCCATTCACCCCCACATAGTTCGATTCGAGGGCGATATTCTCGGGCACCATCATGAAGTCCATGAAGATCATGGCATTCTCGACGTTTTCGGCACCCTTGGGCACGGCAAGATTGTCCATCCACCCGGTATAGCCTTCCCGGGGGTGCGCAAACGCCACTGACGGCTTTTCAGCGCGTGTGCGGATGGCATATCCGTCCCAGTTCATCGTCGCATCGACCTCACCCGAGACGATCAGTTCCTTCGGATCCATGGAGTAGGAACGCACCCACTCCTTCTGCCGGAGGAGCAGTTCCTGAACCTGGCGCATCTCGTCCGGATTGGAATTGCAGCGCGGGAATCCGAGATAGCGCAAGGCCATGTTGATGACCTCCACGGAGTCCTGGAACATGTTGATGCGGCCCTTGAGTACGTCCGGTGGATCGAAGAGGACGGCCAGCGTGTGAATGTCGCCATCGTAGACGTCGGTATTCACATTGAAACTCGTGGTGCCCCACATCCAGGGAATGGAGTAGTGACGGCCCGGATCCCAGTAGACATCGACCCACCGTGGTTCGACGTTCTTGAAGTTGGGAAGCTGGTTGGGCTCGACACGCAGAAGCAGATCTTCCTTGATCAGGATCTCGACGAGATAGTCGCCCGGCACGATGATGTCGTAGCCCGTCGCTCCGGCCATCATCTTGGCGAGCAGGTCTTCGTTGCTTGCGAACGTATCGATGTTGACCGTGATCCCGGTCTCGGCTTCGAACTTCTCGATCAACTCGGGGCTGGTGTAGTCCGCCCAGGTGTAGAAGTTCACCTCTCCCTCGGCGCTCGCCCGGGGGATGCCAAGCGAGGTGACCAGCAAGATGGCCCCCGTCACGCCAAGCAATTGTCTCAACATGATTGACCTCCCTTTGAATACGAATTGAATACAGACTGTAACCTTAACCCGGTCCGGGAAAAAGGCCAGTTGGAAACGCGGGCCACCGCCGGTGTCGCACGCGGAAGAGACTTGAGTCTGTTGATGGCGCCCACTCAGAGGACAGGGCGGGCGGCATGCCGCGCCTGATTTCCCAAGACCTGGCCGGATAGCCGGTCCTGTCTGCGTGTCAGGCCGTCTCCTTCCTGCGCAGCAGGACTGCCATGCTGACGATGACGATAGAGATGCCAAGCAGCATGGACGAAACGGCATTGACCTCGGGTGTGACGCCCATGCGGACCTGGCTGTAGATGTAGACGGGCAGAGTCGTGGCGCCGGCGCTCGCGACCATCTGGGTGATGATGAAATCGTCGAGCGAGATGACGAAGGCGAGCGCTGCACCGGCGACGATCCCCGGCATCAGCATCGGCAACGTCACATGACGGAACGTCTGCACGGGGTCCGCGTAGAGGTCGGCGGCAGCCTGTTCCAGGGTGGTGTCCATGCCATGCAGCCGGGCCCGTATGGGCAGGTAGGCAAATGGCACGCAGAAGACCGTGTGGGCAATCATGACGTTGCCGACACCAAGTTTCAGCCCGATGAGGCTGAGAAACGACAGCAGGGCCACTGCGGTGACGATTTCGGGCACCATGAGCGGTGAATTGATCACGGCGTAGCTGGCTGTCAGGCCACGGAACCGCTGCACCCTCGTTGTCGCCAACGCAGCCGCTGTCGCCAGGATCGTTGCCGCAACAGTGGCAACCGTTGCGACGAGAAACGAATTCGTGGCCGCCTGTCGGATCGCGTCGTTGGCGAGGGCCTTGGCATACCAGTCCAGACTGAACTCGCTCCAGTTCGAGACGGAGCGCCGTTCGTTGAACGAAAAGAACACCAGAACGAACAGTGGAAGGTAGAGCAGGCCCAGACAGACCGCAGCCATGAACCCAAATCCCGGATAGCGCTTGAGATCGAAGGTTCGCCGACCGGCCCTCATGTCAGGCCGCCTTCCGCTCTCGGCGGGTGGTCTGCCGGGCGTAGATCATCAGCGCGATCAGCACGAGGGAAAGCAGGATCATTGCCGCTGCCGCGCCAAAGGGCCAGTTGCGCGCGGTGCCGAACTGCTGCGCTATCAGATTTCCGATCATCAGATGCTTGCCACCACCGAGCAGGTCCGGGGCCAGAAACGAGCTCAGTGATGGGATGAAGACAAGGAAACAGCCTCCGGCGATTCCGGGGAGCGAGAGCGGGATCAGGATACGCTGCAACACTCTCCAGCGGTTGGCGTAGAGGTCATAGGCAGCCTCGACGAGCCGGAAATCGATTCGTTCCAGGCTGGCGTAGATGGGCAGCACCATGAAGGGAAGGAAACTGTAGAGCAGGCCGAGGCCGATCGCGAAATCGGTGTACAGCAACGAGAGCGGTTGCCCGGTGATGCCGATGTCCATGAGAACCGAATTGAGTGGGCCCTGGTCCCTCAGGATCAGCATCATTGAAAACGTCCTCACCAAAAGGTTGGTCCAGAATGGAACCGTCACCAGGAATATCAGGACGTTGCGGAGTCCGGGCGGGCGGGTCGCGATGAAGTAGGCCGTCGGGAATCCGATCAGAAGGCAGCCGACGACTGCGAGGCCAGCCAGAATGACGGAGCGGGCGCCGATCTGGAGATAGGATGCATTGAACGCGAGCGTTCCATCGAAGATGTCGCGTTCGAACAGGAACTGGATGTAGGCATCGAGCGAGAATTCCCAGACCACGCCGCCGTAGGTGCCAGGAACCAGAAAGGAATAGACCAGGATCAGGCAGAGCGGAGCAAGTCCGAAAGCGCCAATGAGAGCGAATGCCGGTGAAAGCAGGATCAGACTGCGCCGTGCCTCTGGGAGACCGCTGAAGCGGTCGATCCATGTCGCCTGGTTCGCGGCATCGCGCTGTTCGGCCATGGGGACCTCAGCTGACCAGGATCCGGGCTGCGCCCGGTGCGATGAGAACCCCCACGCTGTTTCCCGCTGACATGCCGCCGCTGCGATCAGCGACATTCTGCTCGTAAACCAGCAGTTCCGGTCCGTCTTCCAGCTTGACGCGGTAGCTCGTGTCGGTTCCCCGATAGAGGCGATCCGTGATTCGACCGGCAAGTCCGGCCCCTGGATCGGCAGACAGGACGATCCGCTCCGGTCTCAGCGACAGCGTGACCCGGCTCCCCGCCGCCTCGTTGCCGACCGGTTGTGCAAGGACTTCGGCGCCTCCTTCAAGAAGACAGCGGATCATGCCGCGTTCAGCGGTGCCGAGGATGGCCGGCAACAGATTGGTTTCGCCCATGAAGTTGGCGACGAAGGAATTGGCGGGTTGTTCGTAAATGGTGTCAGGCGTACCCACCTGTTGGATCCGGCCGGCCTGGATCACGGCGATCCTGTCGCTCATGGTGAGCGCTTCTTCCTGGTCGTGTGTCACGAAGATGAATGTGATTCCGGTCTCACGCTGCAGGGTCTTGAGTTCGAGGCGCATCTCCTGGCGGAGCTTGAGATCGAGTGCCGAGAGAGGTTCGTCGAGGAGCAGCACCCGGGGATGGTTCGCCAGTGCTCTGGCGAGCGCAACACGCTGTTGCTGTCCGCCGGAAAGCTGGCTTGACTTGCGTTCCCCAAGTTCAGGCATCTTGACGAGGGTCAACATGGTCTCGACCGTGCGCCTGATCTCGGCTTTGTCCCGGCGCAGCATGCGTAGTCCGAACGCCACGTTCTCCGCAACGGTCATGTGGGGAAACAGCGCGTAGTGCTGAAACACTGTGTTGATCGGTCGTTTGTGGGGCGGAAGACCCGCCACATCGTCGCCGAACAGCAGGATGTTGCCGTGCGTGACTTGTTCGAACCCCGCAATCAGACGAAGAAGCGTTGTCTTGCCGCACCCCGATGGGCCGAGCAGGGTGAAGAACTCGTTGTCCCGGATGGCAAGAGAGACCTCGTCAAGGGCCGTCACGGACTCCGCAGAACCCGCCTGGAAGACCTTGGTCACGGAACGAAGTTCGATGGCCGAGCTGATCGCTGTGGGTGGTGTAGGGCTCAAGGCTGCATTCAACCTGAATGCGGTTGCCTTCGGCTCAGCCTGACCGCAGTTCGACATCGGCTGGCAGCCGATGACCGGTGTACATCATGGACCGCAACATCATCCGCGCAGGCCTTCCACGTGTGACCCTTCAGCTGGCCCGCATGTTGCCGGACTCCGTCGCTGGATATCAATGGCCTGATCACCCGGACCAGAAGCCCTCGCGCACGAGGTCATCCTGTGTGCGAAGAAGGCTCGTGCGCAGGATGTCCACAATGCGGTCGATCTCGTCGCGTTTCAGGATCAGGCAGGGTGACAGGATGTTGAGGTGTGCCAGGGGTCTCAGGATAAGGCCCAGTTCTCTGGCATGGTTTGATGTGCGGTGCCCTACGTCCGCTTCGAACGGCAACAGCTCCCTGGTCTCCTTGTCTGCAACGCTCTCGATTCCCATCATGAACTTGTGCCCGCGGACGTCGCCCACGATAGGCACATCCATGAGCGAGCGGATTCCTTCCTCGAAATAGGTCCCCAGTTTCCGGACATGGCCGCACAGGTCGATCGTCTCCATCAGTTCGATGTTGGCGAGAGCCGCTGCACAGCACACGGGATGGCCTGAATACGTGAAACCGTGGGTGAACATGGCGCCAGGCGTGATGGGCTTGCCGATGACCTCGAAGACCTCGCGCGATATCAGTGTCGCGCCCATCGGCAGATAACCTGACGTCAGACCCTTTGCGCAACTGATCAGGTCAGGAGCCATCTCGAACAGGGAATCGGAGGCAAAGAACTCGCCCAGGCGGCAGAATCCGGTGACCACCTCGTCTGCAATGATCAGGATGCCGTGGCGCTTGCAGATCTCAGAGATCCGCCGGAAGTAACCCGGGGGAGGATCGATGACGCCACCCATTCCCATGATGGGTTCGGCGAAAAAGGCGGCTACCCTTTCCGGACCGATCTCGAGGACCGTATCGTTGAACTCCTGCACGAGATGATCGCAGAACGCCTCGAGCGACATGCCGTCGGGCCGGCGATAGGCATAGGGCGCCGAGACATAGCGGATGTTCTCTTCGGGTGTATCGAAGCCCACCTTGTTGAAGTCGAGACCCGACAGAGCGGCCGATACGGCTGTGCTGCCGTGGTAGGCGCTGTGCCGGCTGATGACGATCTTGCGTTCACTCTGCCCCAAATGATTGAAGTAGTGCTGGACGATTCGGAGCGCCGTGTCGTTGGCGGTTGATCCGCCTGTTGCGTAGAACACGTGGTCGATGTTGTCGGGCGCCAGTTCGACGAGTTTCGCGGCAAGCTGGGCTGCCGGCGGCGTCGACGTGCTGTGAAACGGATTGGCATAGGGAAGGCGACGTGCCTGTTCAGCGATCGCATCGACGATTTCCGACCGGCCATAGCCGACATTGACGCACCACACACCGCCGATTCCGTCGATGAGTTTCCTGCCGTCGACATCCCAGACATAGGGCCCTTCGCCTTCGACGAGAATCTCCGAGCCCGTTTCGTGAAAGGTCGCGAAATCAGCCCAGCCATGAACGACGTGATCGCGATCCTTGGTCCAGAGATCATGTGCATCGTACGCAATGTTCGATCTCATCCCTTAGTCCCATTCATTGTGCGTTTCGCCGAAGCAGCCTGATTGTCCGGGCAGAGCCGGTCAGTCAGTGTTTGCATACAAAAACAATACACACCGCATTCCAGTGGCGTCAACGCAGTGCGCGCGATCGACAGTCGGGTTGGTTGACGGGTGGCGGAACCTAGCGATAGCGGGCCGTCAACGGCGCTGCGGGATCCGGGCTGCCGGCGACCCAGGCTTCACCCCGCTCGACCCGCTTGCGTGCCATGTCGACCAGTCGGGCGAGGTGATCGGGTTCGTCGCAGTCCTCTTGGCGGCCATCGACAAGTTCGGCGTTGATGCATGCCCGGATCATGGACAACAGCTGCCAGTCCTCCGTGACATCAGGGCCGTATCCGAGTTCCCGGAGCCGTCCGGCGATGACGCCGGGTGGCGCCCAACTCGGGGTGATCTGATACCGCGGCTTCACCCCGATCTGTTCGGGGTCGAGATCACGGGGACGATCGGTCTGCTCGAACAGGGGATCGACATAATGATAGGCGCGGGCGCCCACGACCGGCGTGTTGGGCGGAATGCCGTGATGATCATGGATCTGCCACATCCTCTCCGCCGTGATCATGAGGCGATGCATGTCGTACTGCTGAACGACGTGACGGTTGCGCGCGCGCATCAGGTTGGTGAGAAACATCAGGACGGAACCGTGGCCCCCCTGGGCTGCCTGGGGCGTAAACCCGGACCACACACCATCGGCGCCCGCCAGAACGGCTTCCACCGTCGTCGCGTCCTCCATTCCGTTGCCGGAGTGGGGATGAACGAGAATCTTGCGCGGAGCCGGATTGTAGTGGCGCATCAGCCGGATGAGCTCATTTGATTCGAATATGAAGCGGGTACCGCGCACGTCCTCGAAGAGGATGCCGGTGATGGGCAGTGCGCCAAGCAGTTTAAACACCCTGAGAACGTGTTCTGGATCCTCGTCGAAGGCATCGAAAGCGTCGCCAATTCTGACATAGATGCGTCCCGTGCGTTCCGTTTCCGCTGGAAGCTGTTGACGGTAGTGACGGACATGGGCATCGAGGTCCCGCAGGACATCGTCCGGCCTGCGTCCCGTACTCAGGATGACAGACGGGGTGATTTCCACGAGCAGGATCACGTTGGGGATCCCGGATTCCCGGGTTCGACGTGCGGCCGGACCCATGGGAAGGGACTCGTGATCGGTCACCGGTTCGACGGCGATGGTTGCCAGGAATCCGTCGAGACTGATTCCGTTTTCCACGAGGTAGTCGAGAAACTGGTCCGTAACCGATGGGAAGTCGAAGAAGTTGGAGAGACCGAAATCGGTCAGACCGAAGTCGCGCGCCAGTTCAAACAGCTCGATCTTGTCCTTCAGCGTGTGACCATAGTGCGAGGACAACGTGGCCTCTCGCGCGGACATGTCCAGTATGCAGGGCACGAGGTCGCGCAATCGAGTGAGACTTTGGGCAATCGTCTGCTTTGAGCGTGCAAGGAGCGCAGTGTCTTCGGATGTCAGGGCAATCGTGTCAATGGGTCTCTGCATCGTCGTTCTCCCGGTTCTTGTCCAGGTGGACACTGTCCATGGCCGATGAACGTGTCATCCAGTATGTGTACACTGTGAATTCGTGTCGAATTCCCCCGCGCCTGCCGGCGTTTCAGCCCGGGATCGTCGGTACGACCTTGCCCATCGTGCTGCTCAGCTGTGCGTAGAGACGTTCACGGAAGGCCTCGACATGGGTGGATGCCAGATGTTCCGCCTGCTCGACGTCGCGATTCTCGATCGCCTGGCAGATGGTTCGGTGTTCCTCGATCGTCCGCTCGATGTCCTTGTGGGGATCGTCGCGCGAAAAGCTGTCGAACCAGATCCAGCTCAGTCTCATTCCCTGGGCCGACAACTGTGCGATCATCGTTTCGAAGAATCCGTTCCGGGCCGCTATCGCAATCGCTTCGTGATACGCCATGTTGGTCTTGCTCATGGCAATCGCGTCCTTTGAGGCCGCGGCCGCTTCATAGGCATGCATGGCGTTCCGGATGTTCTGGAGATCGGTTGGCGTTCGGCGCGCTGCCGCCCAGTGCTGGACCGCCCGATGGGAGAGTTCCAAGGCCTCGAAGTACTGGGTGAGTTCCATGACGTCCAGGGGCGTGACGAGGGCGCCGCGGTTGGGCAGGATCGTGACCAGACCGTCGGACGACAGCCAGACCAGCGCTTCGCGCACCGGAGTCCGGGACACCTGCAGTTCGTTGACGACGCGCGTTTCGTCGATCTTGGTGCCGGGCGCCAGCTCGAGGCGCAGGATCATGTCGCGAAGATGCTCGTAGACCAGGGCAGCACCCTGACCTCGAGGCTGTCGTTTCGTCGAACGCGGGGTCGTCCGGGCTGAGGCTGTCCTGGTTGTCCGTGACGTGCGCATGTAAGTGGGCTCCCGTTGTCGTCTGGATCGCTGACAGTCAGGCAGGTCGCTCCATCGCGTGTCGACGCTGGACACTGCGAGAATCACGATCTACAGTATTCTATCAGTATGCAAAACATATTCCATTTTCTGGATTAAGCGTCACCGTGATCCGGAACACCGTTCATTCCCGTGATGCCGGCGCTGGCCCGGCGCGTACCACAATCAGTTCTTCCGAGAGAATCGTGCATCTTCTCGGAAGGAAGCCCGTGCGAGCGCTGATGGCAAGGCGAAACGGGCCTGGTCTCCTGTTTCTCTGCATGCATGTCGCGGCAATGCTGGCGACGGGCACACTGGTCTGGGTCTCGCTGGACACGCTCTGGGTGGCGCCTGCTGTATTCCTTCACGGCGTCATGATCGTGCACCTGTTTGCCCCTTTTCACGAGTGCTGCCACAGGACGGCCTTTCGGTGTCGGTGGTTGAACGAGTCCGTTTACTGGTGTTGCGGACTGATCCTCGGGCTCATGCCGTTGGCTTTTCGGTTCCAGCATGCCGACCATCACACCTACACGCAGGACCGTGAACGCGACCCCCAGATCATTGCGATGGGTGAGCGCCTTTTCGGCTATCTCTTCTATGCCTCCGCACTGCCCTACTTTGCTGCAATCCTCAAGTCCCTCGTGCTCCACGCCCTGGGGCGGTTCAGTCCCGCGGAACGTCGCTACCTCCCGTCTCACATGCTGGGCACCGTGCGCCTGCAGGCCTGGTTCTTCTGGGGTGTCTACCTGTCCCTGGCGCTCGTCTCGATCTGGCTGGAGAGCTGGTTCGCCGTCATCTACTGGCTTCTGCCGCGTCTCGTGGCGGAGCCGGTCGAACGGATCATTCGGCTCTCCGAGCACACGGCCTGCGCGCACAGTCCCGACATGCTCGAAAACTCCCGCACGATCCTGACCTGGCCTCCGGTGCGATGGCTGTCATGGAACATGCCCTTCCATACCGCCCATCACGCCATCCCCCTGGTTCCGTTTCATGCCCTCCCGAAGCTCAACTCCCTGCTGGCCAACCATCTGTGCGAAGTTCGCCAGGGCTACGTTGCTGCGGTCGCGTTTCAGCTATCTCGCGCTCGCGCCCATGGCATGCAGCCGACCGAGGCGTGACGGACTGTCGCGTCATGTCTGACGATTGGCACGACGTTCTGGCCGCCGATGACCTCGATCCGGAGCTGCCGGAGCCAGTCAAGGCAGCGGGACGCGCCATCGCGCTCTTCGTGGTCGATGACAGGATCTATGCCACGGATTGCTACTGCTCCCACATGCGTGCCAGGCTGACAGACGGGTATGTAGAAGGTGACACCGTCGAGTGCCCGCTCCATCAGTCGCGGTTTCACATTCCCACCGGCCGAGTGCTCAGTTCACCCGCCACCAGGGACATTCGTACCTTCGAGACAAGGGTTGATGCGGGACGAATCCTGGTCCGTGTGCCGACCCGGCGATCCGCGTGACGGACCCCGCTTGATCGCGGCCTCCGGTTGATTTGAACTCTGCGTTACCGCCGCTCACGTCCTGAGTGATGCCGAGGGACGCACGGTGGCTCTGTCTGCAGGTCCGCAGGTGCCGCGCCAGAGGCCGGTCTCGACAGGACCTCACGTTGACGCGCCTCATCCGGCGCAACGAATCGTCGTCTTCCCTGTCGGACGGTTCTGTTATGGTTGCCGACCGTCGGGGACAAGGAGGTAGCCATGATACTCGATGACAAGCTGCGGTCGGGCGACCCGATCATTCTTGATGGCGCCACGGGCACGGAAATCGCCCGGCTGGGTGGCGCCATGAACAGTGCCGCCTGGTGCGGTGTCGCCAACAAGACCCACCCCGACATCGTGAAAGGGGTTCACGAGGCCTACATCGAGGCGGGATGCGATGTGGTGATCACCAACACCTTCGGCACCTGCCGTCATGTGCTGGCCGGAGCCGGACTGGCGGACGAGACCGTCGCCATCAACCGGCGGGCTGTCGAACTGGCGCGTGAAGCCGTCGAGTCCGTGGAACCATCGAGGCCTGTTGCCGTGGCCGGCTCCATGTCGACCATGCATGCCTGGAAAGAGGGCACCGTCAAGGCGGACCCTGCCTATCTGCCGGACCGGGATACTGAAACCGGCAACTTCGTCGAGATGGCCGAGACACTCGCCGAGGCCGGCGTGGATCTTCTTGTCCTGGAAATGATGCTGGACATCGACAGCGCCGGGCGCTGTGCAGAGGCTGCCGTCGCAACGGGGTTGCCGGTCTGGGTGGGGATCAGCTGCGTCGATGATGAAGACGGCAATCTCGTGGGCTGGGACAGCACCCAGTCCACAGAGAAGGCGAAACCGCCGGCTCTCGGAGAGATCATCGACTCACTCATGGAAAGGGGCGGTGACGTCTACGGGATCATGCATTCCACCGCGGATGTCACCGGTCCTGCACTCGAATGCCTTGCCAGCCGCTGGCAGGGACCGGTCATGGCCTATCCCGAAACCCTCCAGACCTTCAACCAGCGGACACATCGCACCACGGCATCCCTGACGCCGGACGAGTTTGCCCGGTCCTGTCTTGCTTGGATCGACAGCGGTGTCAGCATCATCGGCGGCTGCTGCGGCACCACGATCGACCACATCCGTGCTCTCGTCCGCCACATGGAGGCCAGGGCCGCGGGATAGACGTCCCCGGCTTGATGCACCGCTGCTGTCCGGTCCTGCAGCGGCCCGCCCATAACACCGGACCATTGAAGGGTGATAGACAGCCGTTCTGACGAGTTCCTGGCGCTGGCCCTCGCTCACGACACCAACCGGTTGATCCTTGAACGGCTTCCGGCGCTTGGCGTGAGCGAGACGTGGCTGGTTGCGGGCTGCCTCTTCGGCTCGGTCTGGAATGCTCTCTCGGGCCAGCCCTCAGGGGCTGGCATCCGGGACTACGACATCTTCTACTGGGATCCCGACACGTCTTGGGAAGCCGAGGATGTCGTGATTCGACGGGCCGACAACCTCTTTGCCGATCTCGGCATCGTCCACCAGGTGCGCAACCAGGCTCGCGTTCCCCTCTGGTTCGAGCAACGCTTCGGCAAACCCTGGCCGGCAACCCGCCGGAGTGCCGACAGCATCGGTCGGTTCGTCGTTTCCTGCACCTGCGTCGGGGTGCGCCCGCGGGATGACGGGGACGTCGGTCTCCGCGCCCCCAAGGGACTCCACGACCTCTTCTCGGGCATCCTGCGCCCGAACCCGGACAACCCCACTCCCCATCTCTTCCGCACAAAGTGCCAGAGCTACATGGAACGCTGGCCATGGCTGACCATGGCCGAAGACAACCTCTCCAGGTGAATTGCCCGTTCGGCCTGGAGGAACGTACTTCAGGGGTGGCTGGATCAGTCCTTCATCGATGCCGGACCGAGAGGATGATCGCGGTGAGGGTAGGGGTGGTGGTGTCCGCCGTGGTGATGATGGTGACCGGTGCCGATCCCCTCGACATGGTGATGGTGGCTTTCCTGGCGCAGGCCGACCTCGTCCTCGAACCCGAGTACCTGCTCGCGGTACTTGCAGGCCTGGCAGTTCATGTTGCCGGTTCCGTTCAGGATCTCGTCCACCCTGGAGATGAAGGTCTCGACCACCAGGGGATGATCGTTGAGATAACCGGCCTGGACGATTGAGGTGTCGGGATATCGGGTCGCGGCGCTCGCCGCTGCATCGTAGATCCGTCTGACAAGAATCCCGGTGAAGAGAAAGTAGGGGAAGACGATGATACGCTGGAAACCCAGTCTGACAACATGATCGAGCGCCGGTGCAACCAGCGGAAACGTGACACCCGAATAGGCCGTCTCCCCCCAACCCAGACCGAGTCCTTCGGTCAGAAGTCGGGTGACCCTGGCCACGTTGGCATTGGCGTCGGGGTCCGATGTGCCACGCCCGACCACCATCAGCAAAGTGTCGCTGGCCGCGACATGACCTTCGGTCGCATCCGCTTTCCGGATGGCCTCCTCCACTCTCTCGCCGGCTGCCTTGATCATCCTCATGTCGCCGCCGAGGTCGCGGCCGTAGCGCACCTCGATCCCGGTATCGCGGGACCACGTGTTGAGGACTCCGGGGATGTCGTTCTTGACATGGCCCGCGGCAAACAGCATTCCGGGGACAGCAAGGATATCCCGCGCACCGCCTTCGCGAAGGCAGTCGAGGCCCTCGCGGATGACCGGGGTTGCGAACTCGAGAAAGCCGTGGGCGACCGGCCACTTGAATCTGGAAGAGAGGGTGTGGGCAAGGTCCGTGAATTCGGCGATGGCCGCTTCGTCGCGGCTGCCGTGACCGCACAGCATGACGGCAGTGTCACTCATGTCCTTCACCCCTTGCCGGTTGGATTATCATTGGCGCGCGTCATCATCCGCCGCAAGTCTTCATGATCTTCGACAACGCAGTACCGGCAGTTCTCGTGGTGGCTGTCGTCCTCGACTGGCTGATCGGCGACCCGCGCTGGCTGTGGGGACGACTGAAACATCCTGTCGTGGTTCTCGGGTCCCTCATTGGTGCTTTTGACCGACATGTCAATCATGGCAGTTCCGCCAGGCGACGTGTGGCGGGGTTCGCCGTGCTTGCCGCGATCGTGGTTCTCGCCGTTGTAGCGGGGATCCTGCTCGCCTCCCTTGGCTGGATCGTGGAGGCCATTGTCATGGCTATCCTGCTGGCCCAGAGGGATCTCCATGACCAGGTGCGGAATGTCGCTACGGCCTTGCGTCGCGACGGGCTCGGGGAAGGGCGTCGCATGGTGGGGCGCATCGTCGGTCGCGACACCGGTCAACTGGACGGTCATGGCGTGTGCCGGGCTGCGATCGAGAGTTGTGCCGAGAACTTTGCCGACGGCGTCGTGGCCCCCCTTTTCTGGTACGTGGTGGCAGGGTTGCCGGGTCTCCTCGTCTGCAAGGCGGTCAACACCCTCGACAGCATGATCGGTCATCGCGATTCGCGCCATCTCGCCTTCGGTCAAGCCTCGGCGCGATGCGATGACCTGTTGAATCTTGTGCCTGCTAGGCTGTCAGCCATGATGGTTGCCGGTGCGGCGATGTTCATGACGGGTGCAGATCCCCGGGGCGCGTGGCGTGCGGCGTGGCGTGATGCCCGTCACCACAAGTCACCGAACGCCGGCTGGCCCGAAGCGGCCTTCGCCGGCGCTCTTGGCATCGCCATTGCAGGCCCGCGGCGCTACGGAGGCATGCCGGTGTTCGACGCCTGGATGGGTGACGGACGCACGGCCTGCACCCCGGACGATATCGATGCGGCCCTGCGTCTCTATGTACGTTCCTGTGTTCTTGTCGGAGGCCTCAGCGTCCTCTTCCTCATCTGATCATCGCAGGTTCAATTCCAGCACCCGCCTCGGCCCGCCTCTCGCCAGCGTCACCGCAAACGCCTCAGGTCAGCACGCGGAGTGCGGTTTCCGGGGCCTTGTCGAGTACCCGCAACAGGGCGCGCGCCGCGCCGGTCGGGCAGCGCTTGCCCTGTTCCCAGTTACGGATCGTCTCGTGCGGCACGTCGATGCGGCGCGCCAGTTCGGTCTGGGAAAGCCCCAGCCGCCGCCGGACCCGGCGGGCATACCGCGCCATGTCCTGCATGGCCGCGGCCTCATCCTCCCGCTCCTGCGCTGCAATCTCCGCCTCGGTGGTGGCGTCCACCCTGGCGGGGTCGATCCGTCCTTCGGGCAGGGTAGACGAATCGTCGGGATCAATCCTGATGCGCGTTGTGCTCATAATCCGCGACCTCCTTGCCATTGGCCTTGCGGGCCGAAATGATGCGAACAGCCGAACTCCGCATCGTGTAGACGACGACGTACACGCGCCCGTCGACTGTGCCGAGCAGCCGGTAGCGGTCCTCGCCATAGTCCCGCCGGCGATCCTGCGCGATGATCCGGTACGGATCGAGGAAGGCCCGGACGGCGTAAGCGAAGTCGAAGCCGCGACGCTCGAAACAGGCACTGCTCTTGGCCTCGTCCCATTCGAACTCCATCTCGACGCTATAGGCCAATGGCCTACGGTAATCAAGTCCGCATTCCCACTGTATTCGGCGCCGGACTGTCCGTCATGTCCTGGGCAGGCGTCGCGCTGATCCCGGCAGTGCAGGGCGATCCCGTATTCGAGATACGCCTCCGCGCGACCAGGAAAGTACCCGCCAACGACTCGGGCTCGGGTACGCTGCCCGAGCATGCGGTGATGCTGTGCGGCGTCATCCGCTGGTGAGCGGTGGAGGCGACGGACGCGGTCATGTCCGGAGGTATCGGGAAACTCGAACTCAGCGAGGACATTGCGGTTGCGGCGTTCTGTACGGCCCGACCCGCGATGTCGCAACGGGCAGTTCAGTCGGACTTCGGCATCGGGGCGGGTTCGAGGCGCTGCGCTCGGCTTGCACAAGGCTTCAGGCTGTCTTCGGTCACGCCGTGTACCCTGTCTCGCGGCCGTTTCCTGCAAGGTATCGCACCTCTGTCTGGGATCGACGAGTCGGCCTGCGTTACACTGCGATCGATGTGACAATCCGCAGGACCGTCACAGGTGATCCTCGCGAAAGGACTCGATGATGATAGAAGACTACGCAGACCTTGATGCCACGGAGCTCGCCGGTCGCATTGCGCTTGGAGAACTCTCCGCATCTGAAGTGCTCGAAGAGGCGATCTACCGTGCCGAGCGCGTCAACCCGGAGCTGAACGCGCTCGTCTACCCGTGGTTCGACCACGCCCGGGCCCGCGTTCGGGAGGGTCTGCCCGCCGGCCCCCTCTGCGGCGTCCCCTTCCTGTTGAAGGACCTCTATGAGGACTACGCCGGCCAGCCGCACAGCAACGGCTGTCGCGCGCTTGCCGGTACGGTCGCGGACCACGATGCCGAACTGGTGCGTTGCTACAAGGCGGCGGGCCTCAACATCTTCGGGAGAACGACATCGCCGGAGTTCGGGCTTTCGACGACGACCGAATCCGCGCTTCACGGCGTCACCCGCAATCCCTGGCATCAGGGCGTAACGGCGGGCGGCTCGTCAGGCGGCGCGGCGGCTCTGGTTGCTGCCGGCGTCATTCCGATGGCCAACGCATCCGACGGCGGCGGCTCGATCCGCATCCCGGCTTCATGCTGCGGCCTGTTCGGCCTCAAGCCGACCCGCGCCCGCAATCCCATCGGTCCCGACGTCGGGGAGGGCTGGTCAGGCCTCGCGACCGCGCACGCGGTGTCGAGGACGGTGCGCGACAGCGCGCTCCTGCTCGATTGCACGGCAGGTCCCGACCTCGGAGCGCCGTACTGGGCGCAAGCGCCGGAACGACCGTTCGTCGAGGAAGTCGGCCGCGATGTCACCGGCATGAAGGTCGCAGTCATCCGCGAGCCGTGGTTCGATGCCGAAACGGAATCCGATTGCCTCGAAGCCGTCGACGCGGCGGTCGCGCATTGCCGGGACCTGGGTCTTGCAGTCGAAGATGCCGCCCTTCCCATTCCCCGGTCGATGCTCGAAGCGGACCTGCAGATCATCTACAGCAATGCCCGCCAGACGGTAGAACTGCTGGATTCCTTCTTCGACCGCCCCATGACCGAAGACGACGTGGAGCCGAACAATCTTCGCATGGCCCGCAACGACTGCGGCACCGGCGCAGACTATGTCAACGCTCTCAATGGCATTCACGGCCTCGGCCGCCTTGTGGGGCGATTCTTCGCCGACTTCGATCTCCTGCTCACGCCCACCATGCCCATGGCGCCGATGCCGCTCGGTCTGCTCTCTCCGTCGCGCGATGACGGCGAAGCGCAATGGCGCGATGTCGTTCGCACGATCGCGTTCACGGCACCGTTCAATGCGTCGGGCAACCCGGCAGCGTCCATCCCACTGCACTGGAACCGGGACGGCGTACCGATCGGCGTACAGTTCGTCGCGCCGTATGGCGACGAAGCGGCGTTGTTCCGGATCGGCTCGGCGCTGGAGCGGATCGCTCCTTGGGCCCATCGTCGACCTGACATCCACTCAGGCTGAACACTGTCACCTCATGTAATCGCGTCAGCCTTTTTCCGTCTGGTCCGTGTCGGGAGCGGCGACGCGCTGCATACCAGCCTGCCGGTTCATGGATTTCCCGTGCGTGTGCGGGCGATGGCCAGCCAGCGATCGATGTCGGTCGAGGACTCGATGGCGTCGGCCACGGCGTCGATGGCGATGTCGACCTCTTCTTCGAAAGCGATGCTGTTCGCCGGACGAGCGCCAAGGCGTTCGAGGAAGCGGTGGCGGAAGCCGTCCGAGCGGAAAAGCCCGTGCATGTAGCAACCCATGATGCGGCCGGAGCATGAGACCGCCCCATCGGAGCCCGTCTCCAGTTCCACCATGGGACGCTTGAGGTCCGGACCGGTTGTCACACCCATGTGCATCTCGTAGCCGGTGACCGGTTCTCCTGTCGTGGTATCGCGGCCGCGGACTTCGGCCAGCTGCTTGGTTCCGGCAAGCGTGGTCCGGATGTCGAGCAGGCCGAGACCGGGTTCCGAGCCCGGCCTTCCCTCGATGCCCGAGGGATCGGCGACCTCGCGGCCCAGCATCTGGTAACCGCCGCACAGTCCGACGATCCACCCGCCACGCCGGACATGGGCGGCTAGATCGATGTCCCAACCGTTGGCCTTGAGCGAGACAAGGTCGGCCAGCGTGCTTTTCGAGCCAGGCAGGATGACGAGATCGCAGTTTCCGGGAAGCGGCTCGCCCGGTTCGATCATCTGGAGGTCGACGTCCGGTTCGGACATCAGGGGATCAAGGTCGTCGAAGTTGGCGATGCGCTCGAAGCGCAGGAAGGCAACGCGGATGGCCGCTGCGGATCGTCCATTGCGCGGCTTCGGGTGATCGAGGGCGACCGCGTCCTCGGCCGGCAGCCGCCTTGCCGCCGCAAGGTGGGGAATGACCCCGAGACAGTCGAGACCGGCGTGTCGTCTGATGATGTCGATCGCGGGATCGAAGAGCGAGACATCGCCGCGGAACCTGTTGATGCAGCAGGCGCGAACGAGGTGCCTTTCTTCTTCGTCGAGGAGCGCCATGGTGCCGACGATGCTGGCGATGACACCACCACGGTCGATATCCCCGACAAGCACGACGGGAACCCCGGCCTCGAGAGCGAAGCCCATGTTGGCGATGTCCCCGTCCCTGAGGTTGACCTCCGCCGGCGATCCTGCCCCCTCGACGAGGACGAGATCGGCCGTGGCTTCCAGGTGCCGGAAGCTCTCCATGACGGGCGCCATGAGTGTGCCAGCGAGACCGCGATAGTCCCGGGCAGTGCTCGAACCAAGGACACGTCCCTGGACAATGATCTGGGATGTGCGGTCGGACTGGGGCTTGAGGAGTACGGGGTTCATGTGGACGCTGGCCGGGAGGCCACTGGCTCTCGCCTGAAGCATCTGGGCGCGGCCGATTTCGCCGCCGTCGGCAGCCACACCGGCGTTGTTCGACATGTTCTGGGGCTTGAAGGGCGTGGTCTTCAGGCCGCGCCGGGTGAAGGCGCGGGCGAGACCGGTGACGATCAGGGACTTGCCGACATCCGATCCGGTCCCCTGGACCATCACTGCAGGTGTCGCCACGACGGGATGTTCCCCCTTGCCCTAGAACTCGATGCCGGGCTGGCTGCGCACGCCTTCGCGGAAAGGATGCTTGACGAGGGTCATCTCGGTGACGAGATCGGCAATCTCGATGAGTGCATCCGACGCATTGCGTCCGGTAACGACAACATGAAGATCATCGCGACGGGCGCTGAGCACATCGAGCACGTCGTCGGAATCCACGTAACCGTAGCGCAGGGCGATGTTGAGTTCGTCGAGTATGACGAGGCGGATTCCGGGATCGGCCATGAGTTCGCAGGAGGCCTTCCAGGCTGCCATGGCCATCTCGGTATCGCGCTCGCGGTCCTGGGTTTCCCAGGTAAATCCCTCGCCCATGACCTTCCAGGTGACCTGCTCGGGAAACTGCCGGAACACCTTCAGTTCACCGATCGTGTCACGTCCCTTGATGAACTGAACGACGCCGATGCGATAGCCGTGACCCAGGCAGCGCAGGGCCATGCCCCATGCCGCGGTCGACTTTCCCTTTCCCTTGCCCGTGTGGACGATGAGGAGTCCGCGCTCCTCTGTCTTGGTTGCCATCATGCGATCACGGGCAGCCTTGCGCTTCTTCATCCTTTCCCGGTGACGCTGGTTGATGGAGTCGTCGTCGGACGTCGTCATTGGATGTCCCTTTCGGTAAGAAGCGTTTCGAGGGCATGTATCGTACTGTTGCGTCGCGGTGTCCACAGACCGCGTCTGAAGGCCTCGTGCAGGCGTTCGGCGATATCCGTCAAGGCTTCGGGGTTGGCACCCTCAAGAAACGCACGGACCTCCGCGTTGTCCAGCCACGCATCGGCAATGGCATCGAAGTGGTGCCCGGGCACGGCACCGGTCGTTGCAGCGAACCCGAAGAGATAGTCCACCGTGGCCGCCATTTCGAAGGCGCCCTTGTAGCCATGGCGCATGACTCCGGCGATCCACTTGGGGTTGACGACACGGCCCCGCACGACGCGCGCGATCTCCTCCTTCAACGTGCCGATTCGCGGATTTTCGGGTCGCGAATGATCGTTGTGGTAGACAGCCGGTTGCCGGCCCGAGGCTCGCCGTACTGCCGCCGCAAGGCCGCCCTCGAACTGGTAGTAGTCGTCCGAATCGAGAAGATCGTGCTCCCTGTTGTCCTGATTGTGGATCACGGCTTCCACGTGCCGCAGCCGGGTCTCGAGGAGAGAGTGCGCGGCCTCGCCTTCGGCGCCGGCACCATAGGCGAACCCGCTCCATGCGACATAGGCCCGCGCAAGATCATCGGGTTCGTCCCACACACCGCTGTCGATCAGCGCCTGGAGACCGGCGCCATAGGCGCCCGGCATCGACCCGAAGACCCTGGTGGCGGCGTGTCGCAGGGAAGTCTCCCCGGCGCCAGCCATCTCGTTGCGCACCATCGCTGCAAGGGGGTTGACGTCCGCCGGTTCGTCGAGTTCCGCAACCGCGCGTGCGGCCGCGTCAACGAGATCGAGGAGGGAAGGGAAGGCGTCACGAAAGAAGCCGGACACCCTCAGCGTGACATCGACCCGGGGTCGTCCGAGCACGCCCGCAGGCATGATCTCGAAGCCGGTGACACGACCGCTGACGGTGTCCCAGGATGGCTGGACTCCCATCAGCGCCAGAGCCTGGGCGATGTCGTCGCCTCCGGTCCTCATGGTGGCCGTCCCCCATGCCGACAGCGCCACGGCGCGTGGCCATTCGCCGTGATCCTGGAGATGGCGTTCCACAAGCCGGTTGGCGGACATCCATCCCAGGCGCCAGGCAGCGGGCGTGGGCACCGATCGCGTGTCGACCGAATAGAAGTTCCGTCCCGTGGGAAGGACTTCCGGACGGCCCCTCGTCGGGGCGCCCGATGGTCCGGGCTCCACGAACGAACCGTCAAGTCCGGCGAGCAGGCTGTTGATCTCGTGCGTGCCGCAGGCCTGGAGCGCCGGGCGAAGGCGGTTCTCGACATCGTCCATCACCCGCGCCGTCGAGGACCAGGATGGGTCTGGGGAGATCGTGCCGTCGATGAGGGCAAGGGCGAGGCTCTCGAGGCGTTCGAGCGTGTCCCCGGTGGTTCGCCACGGCGTCCCGCAGAGTCCGGCGAGCACATCCGGTCGTGGTCCTGCCCATGGAACAGCAGGCGACATGTCGAGTGGATCGAAGTTGAGCGCGAGATCATGTGCGAGCGCGCGCGTGATCGATTGCCCGGTGCCCTTTCCATCACCCCGCGGCGCACGCGCCAGGGCGACGAGTGAGGAACTGGCAAGGGAACCTTCCGGCGACCGCCCGAAGATGTGCAGACCGTCCCTGATCTGCAGCTCCTTGATCTCGCACAGGTGACCATCGAGCTTGGTCAGCCTCGCCGTCATGTCATCGGCTCCGGTGATGCCGCAGTCCTCCTCGAGACCGCTGCTGGCAAGAAGTGCCAGGATGTCCGCCGCGATGACCTCAAGACGCCTGGGATCGGTCTGCGAGGCTTCGTAGTACTCGTCGACTAGCCGTTCGAGTGTCTCGAGCTCACCATAGGCACCGGCCCTGGCAAGCGGCGGGGTGAGATGGTCCACGATCACCGCCGACGTCCGCCTCTTGGCCTGGGTGCCCTCCCCGGGATCGTTCACGATGAAGGGATAGAGATGGGGAAGCGGGGCGAAGGCTGCTTCGGGAAGGCACGACGATGACAGCGCCAGCGCCTTCCCTGGGAGCCACTCCAGGTTGCCATGCTTGCCAAGGTGGATCACCGCATGGGCATCGAACGGCCCTGACAACCACATGTAGAAGGCGAGGTAGGCATGAGGGGGGACGAGATCCGGATCGTGATAGCTCGTGGCAGGATCGATGTCGTAGCCCCGGGTGGGCTGGATGCCGATCGCCAGATTGTCCCAGCGATGAACGGCAAGGTGGAAGGCGCCATCCGAGAAGAAGGGATCGTCCTCCGGTTTCCCCCAGCGGATGAGGACCGTCTCGCGGACATCCAGGGGCAGGGACTTGAAGCGCTCCTGGTAGGTGTCGAGGGGGAGCGTGACATCCGATAGCCGGGGTATCGGACCGGCCCTCCGGTTGGTTGGTCCCGCCATCAGCGTTTCGATGAGGTCGGCGCCGTCGAAGGGAACGCCATCCACGCGGTATCCGGCGCCCTGCATCGCCTGGATGATGGTGGCTGCCGAGGCCGGGGTGTCGAGCCCGACACCGTTGGCAAGGCGTGAGTCCTTTCCGGGGTAGTTGGCGAGAACGATGGCGATACGGCGTTCCCGGGCAGGTGCGCGCCGGAGGCGCACCCAGCTGGCAGCCAGCCGTGCTGTCCAGGCGATACGGTCAGCGACCGGCTGGTGGGTCACGACACTGATCTCGGTTTCCTCAAGACGCGGTCCGGGGGCCTTGAAGGAGATGGCGCGGGCGAGAATGCGTCCGTCGACTTCCGGGAGCGCCACGTTCATCGCGATGTCACGGGGGGCAAGGCCGCGTGTGCGCGCCTGCCATTGGTCGAGGGTTTCGCCGGAGAGGACGGCCTGGAGAATCGGGCAATCAGCGTCATCGAAGGGTGAGGGGCCACGATCGGCGCCCGGACTCGAGACCGCAAAGCCGGTTGCGTTGACGATCACCGCCGGGCGGAAGGTGGTCAGCGTTTCCTCGACCAGGACGGCCGCCGCGGGATCCTTGAGGCTCTGGCTGTAAAGGGGCAGCGGGTTGAGCCCCTGCTCCGCCAGGGCACGGACAAGGGCATCGACCGGACGAGTGTCACCGGCCTGGACCAGGGCCCGGTAGAAGTGGATGAGCGCCACGTCCTGTCCTTGGGTCCAGCGTTCGGGGAACGTGTCGCCGGCCACGTCACCCTCTCCGGGCCAGTAGTATCCCGCCCGCGGAAACATCGCGGGCGCACCAGCCGCCCCTTCATGGTCTGCGAGCACCGCTGCATGGACCAGGAAGTTGTCGGCGTTTTCCCTGCCTCCGTGAATCAGGTAGCTCCACAACCGGTCATAGTCGGCATCGCCCACGGTCGAAAGACGGCGAAGCTCCCGGTCCTGCCGGTCATCTCCCGGCAGGAGGGCAAGCGCGATGCCGTGCTCTTTGGCGGCGGCAGCGATTTCATCGATGCCGTAGCGCCAGTAGGAGGCACCGCCAAGCAGGCGGACAATGACCACGCGCGCCGGCACGATGATGGCCTCGACGTACGTGTCCACCGAAAGGTGGTGACCGAGCTGGAGGATGTTGGCGAGGCGCACCGCGGGAGAACCCGGAGGACGACGGGCCGCGGCCGCCGCCAGCATGGCAAGTTCCGTGTCGGCAGCGGAGAGAACGATGATGTCACCGGGGGTCTGACCGAGATCGAGCGCTTCCGTGCCATCCGGGACAACGCCCGGCTGCGTGGTCAGCAGATGCATCAGGTTGTCCGGCCACCGACGTCGCTGGCGATGGCGTGCCGGTCCATGCCGTTGAGGCCGATCACGACAAGCTCGCTGCGCTTCTCCTCGTCCGGTTCCCAGGGCCGGTCATAATACCTCTCGATGCGTGGTCCCACGCCCTGGATGACGTGACGCATGGGTTTGCCGGCAACATGGAGGAAGCCCTTGATGCGCAGGATGTCATGGTGCTCCACCGCCGCGCGCAGTGATCCTTCCAGGGCGCCGGGATCCGTGATGTGATCGAGGGTGATGGTGAAACTCGTGAAGTCGTCGTGATCGTGATCGTCTTCTTCCCCGTCATGGTGGGAGGGACGGTTGGCCAGGTCGTCTTCCGCAGCGGCGCCGATGCCGAGCACGGCCAGGGGATCGATCACACCTCCGGACGCGGCGATCACCCTGGTTCCGGGTCTGCGATGGGTGTCCACGATCCGTCGCACCGCTTGCAGCAGCGCGTCGTCGACAAGATCCGTCTTGTTGAGGACGACCACGTCGGCACTCAGGACCTGTTCCTCGAACACCTCCTCGAGGGGGCTTTCGTGATCAAGGTTGGCATCGTCACGCCGCAGGCGGTCAACAGCATCCGGGTCATCAGCGAATCGACCGTCCGCCACGGCCCTCGCGTCGATCACCGCGATGACACCGTCAACGGTCACCCGTGTCTTCACCTCGGGCCAGGTGAAGGCCTTGATCAGGGGTTTGGGCAAGGCGAGTCCCGATGTCTCGATAATGATGTGTTCCGGGGGCAGGGGGCGCTCGATCAGTGTGCGCATGGTCGGCAGAAAGTCGTCGGCAACAGTGCAGCAGATGCAGCCGTTGGCGAGTTCGACGATATCGTCGTCGGGACAGGTCTCCAGCCCGCAGCCTCGGATCAGTTCCCGATCCACTCCGAGATCCCCGAACTCGTTGATGATGAAGGCAAGCCGGCGTCCGGATGCGGCGCCGGCCAGATGCCGGATCAGGGTCGTCTTGCCGGATCCCAGGAAGCCGGTGAGGACGGTGGCAGGAATCTTGGCGGCAAACATGTCAGTGATGCTCGCCTGGAATTGCGGCCCGACAGCGACAATGAGCAATGTGAACGGACATCGGCCCCTCCCTCCGAGGTGCGCTGGCCTGTTGTGCCGGAACGGGGGAGATCTCCTGACTCCGGGTCATCGATCCAGGGACTCCTTCCCGGCACCAGGTGCCAGTGGATGTCGTGTCCCGTGTCTCGCCGTTACAGTTGCGGGGGCAGTGCCGGCCTTGGATCCTTTGATCCGCACCGGCTTCCCTCGCCTCGTTCCAGGAAGTCGAACCTAGCAGGCGTAGAGGGACGGAACAAGCCGGAACAGTCGATCACCGTGGCGAACTCCCGGGTTCTGAAGCCGGAGACGGGCCGTCCACTGGTGGTCCCTTGAGTACGAGGGGAAGACCGGCTGCCACGAAGATGACGCGTCCGGCGATGGCGCCGATGCGCTGGTGCATGGTTCCCGACTCGTCACGGAACATGCGGGCCAGCGCGTTCTCCGGAACGATTCCCATTCCGACTTCGTTGGAGACGAGGACGACCTGGCCCTCGGCCTTGCCGAGTACTCGAAGAAGGTCGTCGACATCCTGCTCGGGAGAGCGTCCGGCTGCCATGACGTTGGCGAGCCATACGGTCAGACAGTCGACGAGCACGGCGCTGCCGGGTGATGTCGCGTTGTCGAGAGCGTCTGCCAGGAAGAGGGGCTCCTCGACTGTCACCCACGCGTCGCCGCGCCGACACCGGTGCCTGCGGATGCGTTCTGCCATCTCCGCATCATGGGCTTCGGCAGTGGCGATGTAGCAGGCGGACAGCCCGGTGGCTTCGATCTGACGTTCCGCAAACAGGCTCTTGCCGGAGCGCGCACCACCGAGCACCAGGCAGACACCGAAGTTGCCCGGGCAGGATGATGGCGTGTAGAGGCCCGATGCTTCCGACATCCCGGAATCCCCTCAAGGTGGCCTGAAGGTGTTCAATGGGCGATCCTGACAGTCCCTGTCAAACCGTCTTGCGGGAGACTTTGCTAAAGTGCCATCGTGACGGGAGAACTCTGGAGAGTGCCCGATGGCGGCAGCAGGTCTCGTCGAGATCGCACCCCCTTCGTGGGATGTCACGCTGGATCTCGTCTACGGCCAGTCAGACAATTTCACGGGCAAGGTGATCTATGCCCGCCCTCGCTGTTTCCTCGTGGACGCTGCGGCAACCTGCCTCGAACGCGCCATACGTTTCGCTGGCGAACAGGACCTGCGCCTTGTGGTGACCGATGCCTTCCGCCCCTCGGAGGCGCAGTGGAGTCTGTGGGCCCATACGCCGGATGATACATTCCTCACCCACCCCGAACGCGGTTCACCCCACAGCCGTGGCGTGGCCGTCGATGTCACGCTCGAGACGGACGCTGGCGTACGCCTTGACATGGGCGGGCCCGTTGACGAACTGACGGAGAACGCGCGTCACGATGCGCCGGGCATCACGCCCGGGCAGCGTGCCAACAGGCTCCTCCTTCTTGGCATCATGACGGCGGCAGGGTTCGACTGGTACAATGCCGAGTGGTGGCATTACCAGTTGTTCGATTCGCGCCGCTGGCCGGTGCTGTCGGACAGTGAGGCCGGAACCGGTATCATGTCCTGACCGTTCCCGGCCGGTTGATCGTCTTGTGTGCGCAGGCATACTGGAGACTGCCATGCGATATGCACGGATAGTGGCCCTGACAGGGATCATGTGGTGGGGCGCGATGGCATGCACGGGCGCCGTCGTGTCGCTGCCGGCGATGGCGGAGGAACCGCAGTCCGCAGTGGTGGTTGTCTATCACCGGTTCGGCGAGGATGCCTATCCCTCGACCAGTGTCACCATTGAACAGTTTGAACAGCACCTGGCGATTCTCAAGGAGGGTGGATACCAGGTCCTGCCACTCGAGGAGATTGTCAGGGGCCTTGCCGGTGAACGCGAGCTTCCCGACAGGACCGTGGCCATCACCGTCGATGACACCTACCGGTCCATCCTCACCGAGGCCATGCCGCGATTGCTTGAGCGGGGGTTCCCCTTCACCGTCTTCATCAACACAGATGCGGTGAACAACTCCCTGTCTTCGATCAGCTGGGATGATGTCCGGGCCATGCACGAGGCCGGCGTCGCCATCGGTGCCCAGAGTGCCGGTCATGGCCACATGGCGTTCATGGACCGCGGCAGGATCGAGGAAGACCTGGCGCGCATGACATCGGATTTCATCAACCAACTGGGATTCGTGCCGACGCTGTTTGCCTATCCTTACGGGGAGTTCAGCGCGGAATTGTCCGCCATGCTGCGTGATGTCGGATACGTCGCCGCCTTCGGCCAGCACTCCGGCGTTGCCGTCGAGGGATCGAACCTGTTCGCCCTGCCGCGCTTTGCCCTCAACGAGCGCTTCGGTACACCGGAGAGATTCAGCACCATCGTCGAGGCGCTCCCTATGCCTGTCACGGGCTCCCTTCCGCTGGACATGGTCATCCGCAGCGACAGTCCCAACCCGCCCCACATCGGGTTTACGGTCGCCGAATACGTCGGCCCCCTCGACCGGTTGGCCTGCTTCCCGTCACACGGCGAGGCCGTGCTTGAGATACTGGGCAGGCGCGTCGAAGTGCGACTCGACAGACCCTTCCCTCCGGGTCGCAATCGCATCAACTGTACCCTTCCGGCAACCGAGGGTCGCTTCCGCTGGCTGGGTATTCCGTTTCTCGTCCCGGGCGGCGAGGAGTGAGCGGGCCTGCCGTTCAGGACACGCACAAGCAGGACTGCCCGATGATATCAGCCTGAGCCCTTCTCCTGTGCAGAGGCAAGGATGACCGGTCTCCCGTTCCGGACAGAAGGGGAGGGGAATGCGAAACTGGTTGGCAGGCAGCGGTCAGGCCGTAGAGGCGGCGAGGCGTGCGGTGTCGAAATCGGTCAGGCTGTTCTGGTCGATCACCGTGTGAACGTGGCTGATGTACTCCGGTTCCTCGGCATAGCGGTCGAGCATGGTGGCGAGGGCGTGACTGTCGAGTGGTTCTCCGCTCTCCCGCAGTCTGGCGCGCAGGTCGCGGAACGCCGCATAGGCGGGGTGGCGGTTGAGATTGCATACATAGGCAATCACAGCCGCCCTGAGATCGCGGAATGACCGGACCACGTGGGTCTTGTCGGGATCGCGGTTGCGGGGCACGAGGCCGGCGCGGCTGTTCCAGGACTTCTGGCCGAAGACAGCATTGCCGTTGCGGGCGAAGCGCGAGGTTCCCCAGCCCGATTCGATGGCCGACTGGGCCAGCGCCAGAGCAACCGGCACCACGTCGACCCGACGTAGAAGTTCACTGATGTCGCCGCTCTCGACCCCGTAGAAGGAGGCCATGTAATCGAGCCAGGCCGCATCGCGCAGGGAAAGGTTGGCGCCGCTCCTGATCGCCTGATCGAGGTGCTCGAGACGGTGACGCTCGGCAAGGGTCTCCTCGTTGACCTTGAGGATCAGCGGCAACATGACCTTCAGGAAGATCTCCTTGCGTTCGGCGGCATCGTCGATGAGGTGCATGTCAGCCGGCATGCGATTCACCAGGACGCGGGGGACGGAAATGGTCTGGAGACGGATCTCGTCGATCCTGAGGCCGGCCGTCGACAGCGCCGTGTCGAGGAACGCTGCGGCGCCATCGATGTCCTGCACGGCCGCAAGGGCGACCGGACGCTGGGACGGAAGCGGCACCGTCGTGGCCGCGCCCTCGGACTCGGCGATGGCATGGCTCGACGTCAGGAACGCCACGCACACGCAGACTGTAGGAATGAACCTCATGGATCCGCAGACCTTCGTGAAGGCAAAAAGGGGGAATGATGCAGGTCGACCCGGTGGCGACTAAAGAACCGGACGGACCTCCACGACATCGGGGATGTAGTGCTTCAGGAGATTCTCGATGCCCATCTTGAGGGTCATTGTCGAGCTTGGACAGCCGTGACAGGCGCCCTGCATGGCCAGCGAGACGACCCCGTTCCGGTATGAATGGAACACGATGTCGCCGCCGTCCTGGGCAACGGCAGGCCTCACCCTGGTATCGAGAAGTTCCTTGATCTGCGCCACGACCTCGCTGTCGGCTTCATCGCTCGCCGGTTCGTCCACGCGGACGGACATGACGGGAGCACCGGTCACGAAGTGTTCCATGATGACCCCGAGAAGGACTGGCTTCATCATCTGCCAGTCGTTCTCCGGCGATCGTGTCACGGAGATGAAATCCCGGCCGAGAAACACGCCGGTCACCCCGGCAACGTCAAAGAGACGGCGAGCCAGTGGTGATATGTCGGCGGCATCGGAATCCGGAAAGTTTGCGGTTCCCGAGTCCATGACGGTCCTTCCGGGAAGGAACTTCATGGTCAGAGGATTGGGTGTGTCTTCTGTCTGGATGAACACGGTTCAGGCCCGTTTAGTGTGTTCTCTTGACCTCAATAGTGGCGATTTGCCCGCGGGATTTCAAGGCTGGAGGCTCAACCATCACCATTCGCGCCTCCCTGGTGCCGGGATTCGGCCGAGCGCTACCGGCCTCGCCGTCAGGTGATGTTGATGATGTCCTCGTCGGAGATGGTGCCCGGAATGATGACGAGCGGGATAGTGAGGCGCCCGGCGAGATGTCCGGCGAGCCAGGACACCAGCTTTCCGCGGCCTTCCGCGGGGTTCGACCCGACGCACAGCAGGTCGATCATCGGGTCGTCATCGACCGCGCCCAGGATCTCGTCGCCAATGCGGCCCTCGCGCACCAGGAGTTCCGGCATCACACCCGCCCAGGAGTTGACATCCTGCGCGAGCTCGTTGAGCAGCTCCTCGGCGGCCTCGAGCTGCTCCTCGCGCATCATGTGCTCGACTCCGGACCACTGCCTGAAATCCACCGGCTGCACGACATGGAGAAGCGCGACCCTGCCATGGGTATTCTTGGCCCGGCGGCAGGCGTAGTGCACCGCTACCCGGCTCGGAGGCGAAGCATCGACGCAGACCAGGAACTTGACCTGTCCGGCGACATGTCCGGGACGCCCGGCGTCCCCTGGAGTTGTCTCGCTCATCGTGGTCCGGATTGTGTCACGATCAGGTTCGCCGGAACAGGAGGTTGCCGGTGAGACCGGCGATGACGGCGGCGATGACGGCGGCAATGCCGTAGAACTCGGACTCGCGGTGGGCGAAATTGTAGATCTCGGCGCCAAAGCCGGCCTTGGAGATGATCAGCGGTGACGACTGTGCCGCCACGACATTGCCATTGCGTATCAGGAAGGTGTCTGCGGCGTAGGTTCCCACAGGCACGCCCGCCGGAAGGGCGATGGTGGCGCGGAACAACCGGCCACCGGCGAGGCTCACGGTGCTCGGTTCCAACGGGTAAAGCCCTTCCGCCTGTTTCAGTTCGATCAGCGCCGCACGGAATTCGTCGCGCACGGACGATGCCATGTCGGCAGGTTCGAGCCGCAACCCGTCAATGCCGATTTCCATGACCCGGCGCATGTCGGCATCGACAATCTCCCCGAGCGGGCGTGTCGACGCGAGGCCGTAGAAACCGGGTACGGACTGGAAAACGGCTGACTGGGCATTGACCCAGATGCCAAAGACCGGCGCCTTCTTGCGGACCACCACCTCCTGGCGCGGTCCACGAACGACAACGACGATGTCGCCTTCGCTCTCGATCGCTCCGAACACGAGGATCTCGGTTCCGTCAAAGTCGGCGGTAATGCCGATGGCATGGTGTGACAGACCCGCCATGATTTCCTGCGCGGCCGATGTGCCGGGTCCGGCAGAGACCGCCGCCAGGAGCGCAAGGGCCACCAGGCGTCTCAATGGAACCCCGTGGGCGAGAGGGTGTAGAGACTGGCCGGTTCGGCCACCAGACGCCAAAGCAGGGTCACGCAGACGCCCAGCACGACAAGAGCCAGAAGCCCGCGCAACTCCTCACCGCGCAATTCCGCCCCGACCCTGGTGCCGAACTGGGCGCCGAACACGGCCCCCAGTGTCAGGATGCCGGCCAGCATGACATCGACGGTCTGCGTGCTCGTGGCGTGCAGGAAGGTCGCCGTGGCCGTCACGAAAGTGATCTGGAAGAGCGATGTGCCGATGACGACACCGACCGGCATGCCGAGCAGGTAGATCATGGCGGGCACCAGGAAGAAGCCACCGCCCACACCCATGATGGCTGCGAGAATGCCGATGACAAAACCGAGCATGATCGGCAGCACCGCGCTGATGTAGAGCCTGGAGGTGCGAAAGCGCATCTTGAAGGGCAGCCCGTGGCCCCAGTGGTGCACGTGGGCCTTGCGGCGCACGTTCGTGCCACCGCGCCGGCGCAGGATGGCGCGCAGCGATTCCACCATCATCAGCGTTCCGATGGAGCCAAGCATGACGACATAGGAGATCGAAATCACAAGGTCGATCTGGCCGATCTGGCGCAGGATGCCGAACAGCCACACACCGAAGATCGAACCGAGCACACCACCGGCGATGAGGACGCCGCCCATCTTGAAATCGACCTGGCGCCTCCGCCAGTGTGCCATGAAACCCGAAACGGAAGCCGCCACCACCTGGTTCACCTCGGATCCCACGGCCACCGGGGGCGGGACGCCGATGAAGATGAGCAGGGGAGTCATCAGAAACCCACCGCCGACTCCGAAAAGGCCTGACAGGAAACCGACCGCGCCACCCATGCCGAGCAGGAGAAAGATGTCTACGGACATCTCCGCGATCGGCAGGTAGATCTGGAACATGGCAGTGGTCGCTGGTTAACGGCGTCTCATCCCTTGTGCGCCTGCCTGCTGCCGGAGACAAGGGATGTGGGCAAGAAAATGCCCGTTTGCCGGCGTTGCGCGCGCCCGGACGGCCCTCTAGCCATCGTCAGGCGGCGGATTTGCGAGAACCTCGCGCTTTCCGACGTGATTGGCGGCACTGACCACACCGTTCTTCTCCATCTGTTCGATGATCGAAGCGGCGCGGTTGTATCCGATCTGCAGGTGGCGCTGGATGAAGCTGGTCGATGCCTTCTGTTCCTTCGTCACGATGAAGACGGCGCGGTCGTAGAGTGCCCGGTTCTTGTCGGTTGCTCCGCCAGTCGCCATGTCCGGCAGGGTGTCGACGGTCTCCAGGGGTTCTTCAGTGACGGAATCGAGGTACTCGGGCGTGCCTTGCGTGTGCAGGTAGGCGACGACCTCGCGCACCTCCTCATCGCTCACGAAGGGACCGTGAATGCGCGTCAGCCGGCCTCCGCCGCGCAGGAACAGCATGTCGCCCTTGCCGAGCAATTGCTCGGCGCCCTGGTCACCAATGATCGTGCGGCTGTCAATCTTGGAGGTGACATTGAACGACACCCGGCACGGGAAGTTTGCCTTGATGGTGCCCGTGATGACATCCACGGAAGGCCGCTGGGTGGCCATGATGAGATGGATGCCGGCGGCCCGCGCCATCTGCGACAGGCGCTGGATGGCGCCTTCGATGTCGCGGCCTGCCACCAGCATGAGATCCGCCATCTCGTCCACCACGACGACGATGAAGGGCAGGGGCTTGTCGGCGATGACCTCCTCCTCGAAACACGGATCACCGGTTCTCGAATCGAATCCGGTCTGCACGGTTCTTGTCAGGGCGGTTCCTTCCGCGAGCGCGGCGGCGACGCGGGCATTGAAGCCCTCGATGTTGCGCACCCCGATCTTCTGCATGCCCCGGTAGCGCCTTTCCATTTCGCCGACCACCCACTTCAGGGCCATGACCGCCTTGTGCGGTTCGGTGACCACCGGGGCGAGAAGGTGCGGTATGTCGTCGTAGACCGAGAGTTCCAGCATCTTTGGATCAATCAGGATCAGCCGGCACTCGTCTGGTGAAAGCCTGTAGAGGAGGGACAGGATCATGGCATTGACCGCCACCGACTTGCCGGACCCGGTGGTGCCGGCCACCAGCAGGTGAGGCATGTTGGCAAGATCCTCGATCACCGGGGTGCCCGAAATCTGCTTGCCCAGGGCGATCGGCAACCTCACGTCCTTCCTGGCGAAGTCGCGGGTTTCCAGAAGTTCGCGCAGAACCACCATCTCTCGATCGTCGTTGGGAAGTTCGATGCCGAGTACGGTGCGCCCGGGAACCACGGCCACGCGGGCCGACACCGCAGACATGTTCCGGGCGATATCGTCGGCCAGACCTATGATGCGGCTGGCGCGTATGCCGGCATCGGGTTCGAGCTCGTAGAGCGTCACCACCGGACCCGTTCGCACATCTTCAATGTGACCGCGAATACCGAAGTCCGACAGCACCTCTTCAAGCATCCGCGCCTTCTCGACCAGGGCACTCCTGTTGGTTTGGCGTCGCTGCGAGGAATCGACATTGACCAGAAGTTCGCGGGGCGGAAGTCGGAAGGTCCCGTCAAGGCGCGGACCCTTGCGTGGCGCCGGCCGCCGGTTACCGGCGGGTTTCCGGTGATCGGCTGTTCCGGAACCCTTCTTGCGGGACTTCTTCTGACTCGGGCGCCGCGACAGCTCTCCCTTGGGTATCGGGAACTCGGGCATCGCATCACCGTGGGTTGCAGACTCGCCTCTGCCGGCGCGCCACAACGCGACACGGTTTTTCAGGCTCATCAGACCGCGCGCCGCGGCACGGCACAATCGCCAGCCCAGCCTGACATCGGCCCAGGGAACAGCTGCAGCGAACACCAGGGTGGCCAGTGCCGGCACATGAAGAGCCAGGGCATAGCCCTCAACCATGGCGAGGGAGATTCCGAGAGTCTGTGCGGCCCAGGTCACCATCAGGGTCCCGCCGATGCCGCCCGCACCGGCATTGAACCACTCGTTCACCGGCGTCGCTGCAAGAGCAGGCATCCAGAGCATTGTCGCCACCACAATCGCGAGGGCGCGCCAGAACGGATGGTTGAGCCGGTGACGGAAAATGAGGGAACGTCCCCATGCGAGCAGCACGACGGCCGGCAGGAGTCCGGCGACGCCGGTGAACGTGAGGATGGCTTCGGCCACGGTGGCACCAGTGGCGCCGGCAAGGTTGAGCACCGGGCCGCCCGTCACGTAGTTCAGCGATGGATCGGCAGCCTCGAACGTGACAAGTGCCAGGATGAGCCAGCCGGCAACAGCGATGCAGGCGATGCCGAGCGCCTCCATCAGCCGCCGGTTCATCCACGCCAGTGCTGTCGCCGGAAGCAGGTTGGGAAAGGGTGATACCGGTCGTGTGGCCATGACTCAGTTCCCTTCTACCAGTGTTTCCGCAAGACGGGTCAGACCTTCCCTGGTGGAGTCGTGATCGCCGACCAGAGCCACCCTGATGTAGGGAAGAGCTTCATTGGTGCCATCGTTCCTGTCCTCGGCAAGGAAAGCGCCTGGCAGAACCTTGACGGCCGCTTCGGCCCACAGATTTCTCGCAGCCTCGATACCGTTGCCGACATCCAGCCACAGGAAAAAACCGCCAGGCGGCCTGAAGAATCCGAAACGGTTGCCCAGAATGGCCTCGGCCATGTCGATCTTCTCCCGGTAGAGCCGGCGATTCTCCTCGACGTGCTCCTCGTCGGACCACAGCACCTCGGCAGTGGTCAGAACGGCCATCGGGCTTGCCGCGGCTGCATACCTGCGCAGGCGCATGTAGGCCGCAATGAAATCAGGATCGCCGGCGACGAAGCCGTGTCGCAGACCGGGAATGCTGGAGCGCTTGGACAGTGAATGGAAGCACACGACATGTGACAGATCACCGTCTTCAGCACAGACCTGCATGACACCAGGCGGTGGCGCACGATCCCAGACTTCCGCGTAGCACTCGTCTGCGACAAGCAGGAAATCATGTCGCCTGGCAAGGGCGACAGCTCGCCGGAGATAGTCGGCGTCGGCCACCGCACCCTGTGGATTGGCCGGTGAACAAAGGTAGAAGATGGCCGTTCTGTCGAGAACGTCATCGGTGAGACTGTCGAGATCCGGCAGAAAGCCGGTCCGCGAAGTGCAGGGCATGAAGACCGGCTGTGCCCCGGCGGCGACGGCGCCCGCCTTGTAGGGCGGGTAGAAGGGATTGGGCATCAGTGCCAGCGGTGTGCCCTTCGCCCGCGTCGTCGGCACGGCTGCCAGGGCGACCATGAAGAGCCCTTCCCTGGTTCCCTGGACCGGGATGATGCTCCGTTCGGGGTCGATGAAGCCATCGGCGAGACCGTAGCGCCGGGAGAGCCAGGCGGCCATGGCGCGTCTCAGGCCCGGTGTGCCCTCCACCGGGGGATACCTGCCGTAATCCGCGAAGGAATCAGACAGTGGCTGGCGCGCGATCTCCGGGACTCCGTGGCGCGGTTCGCCGATCCACATCGCGATCGCCTCGCTCTTGCCGCAAGGCAACGGAATGTCCTTGATGAGCGCGTTCATGCGCCGGAAAGGGTATTCCTTCAGTGATTCAAGTCTGTCGCTGATCATGCTGTCGTTCCGAGAACGGTCGGGAGTGTCGCACACTTCAACCCCGTTTATCAAAATATTCATTGTTGATGGTCTGTTAAATGGTATTCCTCCCGGTCTTGGTCAACTTTCCCGCTGGCGCGCCAGGGATTCCCTGCGAGCGACATAGAGACCGGCAAGGACGATGATGATGGCGCCGGACCACGTCCAAGTGTCCGGAAACTCGCGCCAGAAGACCCAGCCGTAGAATGTGGCGCCGACAATCTCCGTATAGATGAAGGGCGCCAGCAGAGAGGCCGGCGCCAGGGTATAGGCCCTGATGACGAGACCGTTGCTGCCCGACGAGAGCAGGGCGATCACCACGAGCGCCGCCCATTGCCAGCCAGCGGGTGGCTGCCAGTACCACGGAATCATGGCCGCAAGCACGACCAGGGTCACCAGCGATGACCATAACATCATGTTTGGAGTGGAGTTTCTCACCGAAATCTTGCGTGTGATGACGACATAGACCGACCAGATCATGACTGCCAGCACCGGCCAGAGGGCGCCCCATCCCATCAGCCCTGAACCGGGGCGCACGATGATGAGACCGCCGACGAGGCCAACGGCGCAGGCTGCCCAGCGATGCCATCCGGCGCGCTCGCCGAGAAACACGTGGGCCATGGCCGTGATCACCAGGGGACCGACGAAGAGAATGGCGATGAGATCGGCGAACTGGAGGACCCTGAGGCCGCTGTAGAACGCGAACCCCATGGCGAACTGGCAGGCCGAACGGGCGATCTGCCAACCCGGATCGGCGGTCCGGATAAGGCGCAGCGGATTGGGCTGGCGCGACACCAGCAGCGCCATGATCATGAGGCCGCAGGCCTGGAACACCATGATCTGGAAGATCGGCAGATCCTGGATGGTCCACTTCGCTATGGCGTCGGAGGTGTTGATCAGCAGCAGCGACAGCAGCATCAGGATGATGCCGGCGGCGTGTGGATGGAATCGGGTCACGAAGGCTGTTGTGCCAGTCCGGCAGCCTCGGCGGCGCGGGCGAGACGCAGCAGGGCCTCCTCCCTGCCGGGCCTTTGCATCAGCATCAGGCCTGCCGGCATGCCTGACGCGTCCTTCCCGCACGGCAGGGTGATGGCGCAGACCCTCAGGAGATTGCCCGGTGTCGTGTTCCCCAGCATGGCGGCGTTCGCATCTGTGTACGCCTTCTCGTCCTCCAGGAGGTCGGCGATCTTCGGAGCGCTGATACGGACGGTGGGGGCGACCAGGGCATCGCAACCGCCCATTCTGCGATGGAGCTTGTCAGCCAGGGAGTCGAGTTCACGCAGGATCTTCAGGACCTCGTGTCCCGCCTGGACCTTGCCGGAGAGGAAGCGGGGCAGCATGAAGGGAAAGATCTGGTCCGGCATGTCGCTCACGACACCGGACCAGCACGACCAGGCGTCCGTCGTGATCAGCCGTCTGGCGACTTTCATGGCTTCCGCGAACTCGTCGACATCCTGCCAATCGACACTTGCGCCGGCAGCCTCGAGACGTGAGAGCGCCTCGCGGCAGGAGCGATCGATTCCCTCATCGATATCGCGCCACATCGGCGAGGCGACCGCGACGAGGCGCTTTCCTCTCACCCGGGCGCCGTCGAGGTCAGCCATCGTTCTGCCCGAGAGGACGGACCACATGGTCGCGGCATCGGCCACGTCCCCGGCAAGGGGTCCGACAGTATCGAAGAGCGATGCCAGGGGCATCACGCCATCCATGGGGAGCGCGCCTATGGTGGTCTTGAAGCCGACCACGCCATTCAAGGCTGCGGGAATGCGCACCGACCCTCCGGTGTCGCTGCCGATCGCGATCGGGCCCAGCCCGCGTGCAACGGCGACACCGGCTCCCGACGATGAGCCTCCCGGAATGCGGTCGACGGTCGCGTCATGGGCATTGGCGGGTGTTCCATGAGTCGTGTTGATGCCGAGTCCGGAGAAGGCGAATTCGGTCATGTTGGTCTTGCCAAGGAAGACGGTGCCTGCCTGGGTGGCGCGCTGCAGCAGGACGCCGTCGCGCTCGGGTACACGGCCGGCGAGAGCCCGTGCCGCCATCGTTGTCTCGACACCGGCGACATCCACCAGGTCCTTCCAGGACACCGGGACTCCGTCGAGAGGTCCCCGCAGCAGACCCTGGCGCTGGCGACGACGGGCGGCCTCGGCCTCCGCGCGGGTACGATCCTCGACCATGCGGATGAAGATCCGGCGGTCGGCATCAAGTGACGCGATGCGCTTGAGAAAGTGTTCGGCAAGATCCGCGGGATCGATCGCGCCAGCGGCAATCTCCCGGCCAAGCTGCAGCGCCGTCATGTCGTGCCACGTCATCGCCCCGGTTCCCCTGCTGTCCCTGACGGGATGTTCCCGGCTGCTTGCTAGCATTGTCGCGCGGGCGCTGCCAGTAATGACGTCGCACCGGATGTGATGTTGAATGGCGCCATGGAATCGCGTTTCGACATCTGCGTCGTCGGCGGTGGCATGAGTGGCATGACGACCGCCCTTGCCCTGGCACAGGCCGGTTTCGAGGTGGCCCTGGTCGAGAGGGTTCCCCGCCAGACGATTCTTGACGGTTCGTTCGACGGACGCGTGTCCTCCATTTCCTGGGGTTCGAAGCTCGTTCTTGAACGGCTCGATGCATGGCAGGACGTCGTACCCCATGCCCAGCCCATACTCGATATCCGCGTTTCGGATCGACAGTCGCCCTTCTTCCTTCACTACGACCACAGGGATATCGGTGACCATCCCATGGGATGGATCATGGAGAACAAGGTTCTCCGGCAGGCTCTCGACAGCGCGGTCGGGCGCACCACACGGGTGCATCCGGTATGTGCCGGGGTAGTCTCCATGGAATGCGACGATGCCGGCGCGATTCTGGACCTTGACGATGATTCCAGGCTGCGCTGCGGTCTCGTTGTTGCCTGCGACGGCGCCGGCTCGCCGTTGCGCACCATGGCCGGCATCGATACCTGGCGGCACGACTACCGGCAGACGGCCATCATCGCCACGGTATGCCACACACGGCCACACAACGGGATCGCCCACGAGCGTTTCCTTGCCGGTGGCCCCTTCGCCATCCTGCCCCTGCCGGGGAATCGCTCCTCCATCGTGTGGACAGAGGACGAGAATGTTGCCAGGCGAGTCCTCGAACTCGACCGCAGCACGTTCGCAGAGGAACTGGCGTGGAGGTTCGGCGACTTTCTGGGACCGCTGGACGTGACGGGTCCGGTCCTTGACCATCATCTTTCCCTGGCGGTCGCCAACCGTCTCATCGGTCACCGGCTGGCCCTGGTAGGCGATGCCGCCCATGCCATTCATCCCATTGCCGGCCAGGGGTTCAATCTGGGCATCCGTGACGCGGCAGTGCTCGCCGAGGTTCTGGCCGACATGGCGCGTCTCGGGCTTGGTCCGGGCTCGGGCGCTGCCCTGGCGGCCTACGCCCGACGGCGCCGTGTCGATACGTGGATGCTGGTCACCATGACGCACGGTCTCAACCGCCTCTTTGCCATGCGCTCGCCTCCGGTGGCGCTGGCCCGCGGCCTTGGTCTCGCCCTCGTCGGATCCATGAAACCCGTCAAGCGCCTGCTCATGAGGGATGCCATGGGAGTGGCCGGGCGGCTGCCGAGGCTGATGACCGGGGAGAGGCTGTAGCCACGGCCGGTTCAGGAGCGGCCCTGTTCCTCCTTCAGGGTGCTCAGCACCAGCCAGCCTGCTGCGAGCAGGACAACAATGACAGCCATGCCAAGGCGCTGGCTCGACGTCGCATAGGCGATCACGCCGACGAGAAGCGGTCCCGCAAAGCTGGTGATCTTGCCGGAAAGCGCGAACAGGCCGAACATTTCGCCGGTCATGTGCGGCGGGGCGAGGCGGGCCATGAGTGATCGGCTTGCCGACTGCACCGGACCGATGAATACACCGAGCAGGCCACCGAGTATCCAGAACCAGAGCGTCGATTCGATGATCAGCATGACGATACTGAACACGATAAGGGCGGCGAGCGTGACAAGCAGGGTCCGCCGCGCTCCGATCCGGTCGTCCACCCATCCGAAGACCGCGGCTCCTGCGCATGCCGTGATGTTGAGAAGGATGGCAAACAGCAACACCGATTCCTCGTCCATGGCGAAGGTGGTGGCGGCATAGACGCCCCCCAGGGCGAAGAGCGTGTTGAGGCCGTCGACATAGAGCAGGCGGGCGATGAGGAACCTGATGATCGTGCGGTGCTGGCGAAACTCTCGCAGCGTGTCCACGAGCTGCTTGAGGCCGACGCGCACGGCTTCTGCCGGAGCCCGTCCGGTGCCCGGCCGGTCTGGCGTGAACGCGAAGAACGGCCAGCTGAAGATGACGAACCAGAGCGCCGTGACCACGGCGACGAAACGGATGTGCTCCGACTTGTCGCGTTCCAGACCGAAGGGGAGCGGATCGGCCAGAACGAAAAACCCGAGGACCAGGACGAGGCAGCCGATTCCCCCTGCGTATCCCAGGCCCCAGGCCCATCCCGACAGGCGGCCGAAGCGGGAGGGTTCGACGAGATCCGGCAGCATCGCGTTGTAGAAGACGATCGATGTCTCGAAGGCGACGTTGACAAGGGCGACGAGGACCAGGGCCGGAATGATCCAGCGCGCTTCGGGGGCGCAGAACCAGAGCGCAGCCGTTGCCGCAACCATGATGAGACTGAAGCCCAGAACCCATGGCTTGCGCCGGCCGCCGGCATCCGCGATGGCGCCGGTTACCGGCGCCAGGATGGCGATGACGAGCGCCGATACCGCGATACCCCAGCTCCACAGGGCAAGACCCTCTGCCTCGCTGTCGGCAATGGCGCGGGCAAAGTAGGGAGCAAAGATGAACGTGATGACGATGGTGGGCGTGGGAGAGTTCGCCCAGTCGAAGAGGCACCACGAGACAAGCCCTTTGATTCCGGCAGGGCGGGCGGTCCCGGTTGTCATCATGACGCCTCCCGGCTGATGCCGACCCGGTGCCCGGGAAAACGGCATCCCGCTAGCCAGTCCCGCCGATTGATCGCGTAGAGAACCTGGGGTCCCTGGTAGGCGACGACATCCTTCTTGTACGTGAACCCGAGTCTTGACATCAGGCGCCTCGAGGAGAGGTTGTGGGGGCTCGTGATGGCCTGGATGCTGCGTGTGCCCAGATCCATGAAGGCATGCTCGAGAACCTGCGCAGTGGCCTCCGCGGCATGGCCCGCTCCGGCTGCCTGGCGGGCAATGGCCCAGCCCGCTTCCAGCATTTCGGCAGGATTGACATCATCGCCGATGTCGATGACGAATCCCGTGTAGCCCATGATGGGCACATTGGTCCGGTCCTTCTCCAGTACGCCCCACATGCCGACGCCATGGTGTTCGAAGGCCCACAGCGACCGTTCGAGGTAGTACCGGGAGAGGTCGCAGGGGTCATTGGAACGTCCGGGAATGTCCATGAGGTCCCACATGTGCTCCCGGTCGGCAAACAGGTTCTCGAGTGCCGGGAGGTCATCCCTCTCGAGAGGGCGCAACACGAGCCGCCTTGTGGCAAGAACTGTCACACGCCTGTCACCTCGACCGTTCATATGACACTGTGCCGGTGCACCATTCTCCGGACAACCCCCGAACCTTGGCAAGCGAAGGTCAAGGTGGCAGGAACCAACTCTTGCCGGATGCCAAGGAACCGATGACGATCCCGCTGATCCACGGACTTTCCTCACTGGCCGGACGCTATGACGGATTGCTCGTGGACCTGTGGGGGTGCCTGCACGACGGTATCGACGCCCATGGTCCTGCAGTCGATGCACTGGTGGCGTTCCGCCGCCTTGGCGGTCGTGTCGTGCTGCTGTCCAACGCGCCGCGCACGCCACAGGCCGTTGCCCGGCAACTGGAGGCGATGGGCGTTCCCGACTGCGCCTGGGACGGAATCATGACGGCCGGCCTGGCGACGCGTCTGGCCGTCGAGGAAGGCGAGGACCCCTGGTATGCGGCGCTGGGTCCCAGGTTCTGGCACCTGGGAACGGAACGGGATGCCTGCCTCCTTGAAGGTCTCGCCCGCGAGCGATGCACCAGCGTCGATGACGCTGACTTCGTGCTGTGCTGCGGCATCCGTCGCCCGGGCGAGACTCTTGACGACATCATGCCCGAACTCGAACCGGCGCTCGAACGCGGCCTGCCGATGCTGTCGGCAAATCCGGACCGGTTCGTGCTGCGAGGCGAGATGCGCGAAATCTGCGCCGGCGCCATCGCTGATGCCTATGTGGCCCGCGGAGGGCGCATGCGCCAGGAGGGAAAGCCCTTCCCGTCGGTCTACCGGCGGTGTCTTGACATGCTGGCGGGCATGCTCCCGGAACGCGTCCTCGCCGTGGGAGACGGCATCGGGACGGACATTGTCGGGGCACGCGACAGCGGAATCGATGCGGTGTGGATCACCGGCGGCCTGCCGGCCCATTTCTGGGGCATCGCGCCAGAACAGGTTCCGCCGCGGACTCTGGTCGATGAAGCCTGCCGGCACCATGGCGTCACACCGGCAGGCATCATGCCCATGCTGGCCTGGTAGCGGGATAGATCACCGGTACACGGTGCGCCGAGCACGAATACGCCGGGGCCTGTTTGTTCCTCATCCATGGTCCCGGCTCACGCGAACTTCCCCCGAGATGCGGGGGCGCAGCATGGGTGTCCATGCCGATGGCATCCACGCGTTGACGCCATCGGCGCATGGTCGCAGGATGGCGCCGTCCGCGTATCGCTCGCCCACTGCCAGGACTGCGGGACGTCGACCGTCTGATCGATGCCCCGGATCAATTCGCCTGGAAGTGAGTGGCCGAAACCAAAACCAGACAGACCAAGTCAACGAGGAGGAGTTACCATGAAGAGAATACAGACGATCCTGGCGACGGTACTCGCCGTCGTTGCATTCGGCGTGGTCAACGTCGCCACGGCCGAGACGCTGCGCGTCGGAATGGAATGCACCTATGCACCGTTCAATTTCAAGAATGCCGATGGTGAACTCATGGGTTATGACGTCGACGTTGCCAAGGGTGTCGCCGGCCTTATCGGCGCTGATCTGGAATTTGTCTGCCAGCAATGGGACGGCATGATCCCGGCTCTCCTCGCCAACAAGTTCGATTTGATCATCGCGTCCATGTCGATCACTGAAAAACGCATGGAGAAAATGGACTTCTCTGACACGTACCGCATTTCGGTCGGCCGTCTGGTGGGCAGAAAGGATGCCGGTTGGGAACTGTTCGACGATGCGGGTAATCCGATCCCCGAGAACTTCGCAGGCCTCAAGGTGGGCCTTGAACGGGCAACGACCTATTCCGACTGGTTCGAAAACGAACTTCCGGAAGCTGAGGTGGTTCTCTATGATTCGAACGAGGCGCTGTATCTCGATCTGGTGAACGGCCGAACCGACATGATCATGACCAACCCCATGAAGGCCTACCTCAGATTTCTCAGCAAGGAGGACGGCGGAGGGTTCGAGTTTGTCAGCCCGCAGATCGATGAGAAGAAGTACTTCGGCATTGGTGTCGGTATCGGGCTTCGAAAGGGCAATGACGAATTGAAAGCCCGTCTGAATGACGCCATCAAGACGCTGACTGATGACGGGTCGCTGGAGAAATACGCACTGCAGTATTTCCCCTTTGCCATCCACTGATCAAGCGCAACATTTGCAGTTCAGATCAGACGCAATGTCTGCGATGGGGGTCTCGGTTGACTCCCGTCGCGGACATTTTCTGATGGTTTGACATCCCCCCTGGATCATGAGCAATCGCGTCAAATGGGATGAGCGGCCGTGGACGCACTAGATGGCTGGTGGGATGATTATTTCTGGGGATCTGTAGTTGTCGCCGAAGTTTTTGTTGTAGCACTGATCCTGACGATCCTGTTTGGATTGATTGGCGCGGCCGCGAAACTGTCGCGGAATCGCTTCGCCAAAGCGATTGCCGGTGGCTACACGGTCGTCTTTCGCGGTACACCCGAAATTCTGGTCCTCTTGTTGATTTATTTCGGTTCCGCCATCACCCTGACAGCTATTGCCCAGATCTTCGATCCCGAAATCAAGTTCGTCGATCTTCCGCCATTTTGGGCCGGTTCGTTTGCCATTGCACTGATCGTCGGCTCCTATGCGACGGAGACCTTCCGCGGCGCCTTCCTCGGTGTCGCACCGGGGCAGGTCGAGGCTGCCCGAGCGCTCGGTCTCTCGAAGCTGCAAACATTCGTCCACGTGCGCATACCGGCGATGTGGCGTCTGGCTCTGCCGCCCTTCGGCAATCACATGCTCTCACTGATCAAGGATACGGCACTGATTGCCATCATCGGCCTGGAAGAGACGCTGTTTGTCGCGGCTCAGGCGATCGGCACCACGAACAAGCCGTTTACCATGTACATTGTAGTCGGCGCTATATATCTGGGATTTTCAACAATTATCACATTGGCCGTCATGGTACTGGAAAAGTATGCCAATCGGCACCTGGAGATCGCGCGATGAGCTTTGACGTTGCGCTGATCCTGGACAGCATTCCGAAGATGCTCATGGGCATTGGGCTGACCCTTCAGCTGCTCTTCCTGTCGGCGGCATTGGGCCTGACCCTCGCCATCATCCTGCTGCTGATGCGAATCAGCGGCCGGTGGTATCTCGCGGCGCCGACAATGGCCTACATCTACATCTTTCGCGGCACTCCCATACTGGTGCAGATTTTCATCATCTACTACGGTCTGCCTCAGCTGGAATTCGTGCGCGACAGCATTTTCTGGCCGATTTTGCGAGAACCCTTCGGCTGTGCAATCCTTGCCTTGACACTGAATACCGCCGCTTACGTGTCGGAAATCCTGCGTGGTGGCGTTCTGGGCGTGGACCGTGGTCTGAAGGAGGCAGGTGCAGCGCTCGGACTCCGCACGTCGCACAGATTCATCTACATCACGACCCCCATCGCCATCCGCCTGGCTCTTCCAGCCTACAGCAATGATGTCATCAGCCTGATGAAGAGCACGGCCCTCGCCAGCACAATCACGCTCCTGGACATGACGGGTATCGCGCGAACCATCGTGGCTGAAACCTACGCGCCATATGAAATTTTCCTCTCGCTGATGGTCATCTATCTGATCCTGACGTGGATGATTCAGAGAAGTTTCGGCTGGGTGGAAAATCGCATGAGCCGGCACGTGAGAGAAGAGGTGTGACATGGACTCCAGCAACCCGGTTGACATCATTCACCTCGAGAACGTCAACAAGTTCTTCGGCACGTTTCAGGCGCTGAAGAACATAAATTTGACGGTCAGGAAGGGAGAACGCGTCGTTGTTTGCGGTCCGTCCGGGTCAGGCAAGTCGACCCTGATCCGGTGCATCAACCGGCTCGAGGAACACAACAGCGGCACGATCACCGTTAACGGACACGAACTGACCGATGATGTGAAGAACATAGATGCGGTACGTCGTGAAGTCGGCATGGTGTTTCAGAATTTCAATCTGTTTCCCCATATGACGGTCGTCAAGAATCTCATGCTGGCGCCCAAGCTGGTGCGCAAGGCCTCAAGGTCTGAAGCCTATGAGACGGCCATGCGCTACCTTGAAAGGGTGAAGATCCCGGAGCAGGCCGACAAGTATCCCAGCCAACTGTCCGGCGGCCAGCAGCAGCGTGTGGCGATTGCCCGCGCACTTTGCATGAACCCCGTGATCATGCTGTTCGACGAACCGACCTCGGCGCTCGATCCGGAGATGATCGCCGAAGTGCTCGACGTCATGACGGATTTGGCGCGCGAGGGAATGACCATGATCTGCGTCACCCACGAGATGGGGTTTGCCCGCTCGGTGGCTGACAAGGTGGTTTTCATGGATGAGGGTGAGATCGTCGAAATGAACCCTCCCAGGGAGTTCTTCGACAACCCGAAGAACGAACGCACCCGGCTGTTCCTCAGCCAGGTCCTGTCATACTAAGGCCGGCGACGTGGACCAGACCCTTATTGATGAACTTGCCAGATTTGCCGGCCAGCTGGCCGATGTGAGCGGCCCGATCATCCGCAGGGCGCATCAAGGCGGCTTCTCGAGCGAGGCGAAGGCCGATGGCAGCCCGGTTACCAATGTCGATCGTGCCGTCGAGGACCGGCTGCGCGCGATGATCGCGACGTCCCATCCGGACCACGGGATCGTCGGCGAGGAACGCGGCGCCACGGCGGCCAGCGATGGCCCGGTCTGGGTCATCGACCCGATCGACGGCACGCTGCCCTTCCTCGCCGGCATTCCGGTGTTCGGCACGCTGATTGCACTGGTGGAGGATGGCGTGCCGCTGATCGGCGTCATCGACATGCCGGTGACCGCCGAACGTTGGCTCGGCTGCCGGGCTCGTCCGACGACACGCAATGGCACGGCCGTCAGGGTGCGTCCTTGCGACAGTCTCGCCGACGCGCTGATGTCGACCAGCAATCCCGACTTCTACGGTGTCAAAGATGGCACCGCCTTCGCACGACTCAAGGCGGCAGTATGCTGGACGGTCTATGGCGGCAGCTGCCTGGCCTATGCCCAACTCGCCTCGGGACGTACAGACCTCGGCATCGACGTCGCACTCGACCCTTTCGACTATCTTGCGCTGGTGCCCGTCATAGAGGGCGCCGGCGGCGTCGTGAGCGACTGGCAGGGCGCTCCGCTGACCATGGCTTCCGGCAGCCGCATCCTCGCTGCCGGCGACGCGCGAAGACATGCCGAGGCAATGGCGGTCCTGGCCGACGCCTGAGACCCACCCACTGTGGCGATGCGTTGTCCGTGCACCTGAGGGCAGACAGCAGGGATTGAGCGCCCTGCGAAACGAGAGTCCGTTCGACAGTCATTCCTGATTCCGAATGCCCGGTTGCCAGGCGCCGCTGCCTCAAGCGTTCTATCAGTCAGTGTTGTGTCGCCCGTTTCCGGTGCGCATCAGGCCATGGCGGTGGCATCGCCCTTCGATTGCCGGACTCGCCTTCCGTCGATTTGCATGTTGAGGAAGCAACGCCTGCGGCCTGAAGACAGGATACGGACACCAACGTCCCGGATAGGCGAATCGCGAGTGCCCAGTGTTTCATGTCGTGGCTTGAGGGCATCGACCTGTCGTTGAGTGAGGCGGCCTTTCAGCATAGCATTCTCCCATGATCCTGTTGCACCGGGGGTACGGAAAGAACGTGCGCCCGCTCGCCCGGCGAAGGCGCTTGAGAGAGAACGTATGCTGATTCAGTGTGTTGCTGTTCCGTCCGGCACCGAGGGTGCGTTACCGGTGTCACGCCGCCAGCTTCGTCAGACTAGGGGAGAGCGCCCCCATGCTGTCTGAACCGGTCCGCAAGGGATACAGCGTCTGCCCGCACGACTGCCCGTCGACGTGTGCCCTTGAGGTCGACATTCTTGCGGCAGACCGGATCGGCAGGGTGAGAGGGGCGAAGGACAACAGCTATACCGCCGGTGTCGTCTGCGCCAAGGTGGCGCGCTATGCGGAGAGGATCCATCACCCGCAGCGTCTGACGACACCGCTGCGTCGCGTCGGGGACAAGGGGTCGACGGATTTTGTTCCCGTCACCTGGGATGAGGCCATGGACGAGGTCGCGACCCGTTTCGCTGAAGCGGAAGACCGCCATGGCCCCGAAACGGTCTGGCCATACTACTACGCCGGGACCATGGGCCTGGTGATGCGTGACGGCATCAACCGGCTGCGCCATGTCAAGCGCTACAGCGGACAGCACAACACCATCTGCACGACGCTGGCCTGGGCCGGCTACATCGCCGGCACCGGGGCGCTCATGGGGCCCGACCCCCGCGAGATGGCGAAGTCCGATTGCGTCGTCATCTGGGGCACCAATCCGGTCAACACGCAGGTCAATGTCATGACCCACGCGATGCGCGCACGCAAGGAACGCGGCGCCACCATCGTGGTCATCGACACCTACCGGACCGGCACGGCCGAGAAAGCGGACCTCTTCCTGTGCGTGAAACCCGGAACGGACGCGGCGCTCGCCTGCGGCGTCATGCATGTCCTCTTCCGCGATGGCATGGCCGACCGCCAATGGATGGACCGGTACACCGATGATCCGGCAGGTCTCGAGAAGCACCTCGAGACCCGGACGCCCGAATGGGCCGAAGCGATCTGTGGCGTGCCGGCCGACAGGATCGAGACCTTTGCCCGGCTGGTGGGTCGTACGCCGAAGACCTATCTGCGCCTGGGCTACGGATTCTGTCGCGGCCGCAACGGTTCCGTCTCCATGCATGCCGCCAGCTGCATCGCTTCGGTGACCGGTTCCTGGCGCCACGAGGGAGGCGGCGCCTTTCACAACAACGGCCAGATCTACCACTGGGACCGCACGATGATCGAGGGCATCGACCGGAGGGACGCGTCGGTTCGTGTCTTCGATCAGTCGCGCATCGGTCCGGTCCTTGACGGTGACAGGAGCGATCTCGGTGAGGGTCCTCCGGTGACCGCGATGCTGATTCAGAACACCAACCCGATGGTGGTGGCTCCCGATCTCGGTCGCGTGCACAGGGGATTCGCGCGGGATGATCTTTTCTGCTGCGTGCACGAGCAGTTCATGACGGAGACGGCCAGGATGGCCGATATCGTGCTGCCCGCCACGATGTTCCTCGAACACGACGACATCTACCAGGGGGGTGGGCATCAGCACATCATGTGGGGACCCAGGCTGGTGTCGCCTCCGGGAGAGTGTCGCAGCAACCACGACGTCATCTGCGATCTTGCCCGCCGTCTCGGGGTGGCAGACGAGCACCCCGGGTTTTCCATGTCACCCGTCGAACTGGCCGACCACCTGATGCAGGCATCGGGATGGGGGCCACTGGACGATCTCGTTGCGAAGAGATGGATGGACGTCCAGCCCGACTTCGAGCGTGCTCACTTCATCAAGGGATTCGGCCACGTCGACGGTCGTTTCCGTTTCCGTGCGGACTGGTCGCATCGGCACAATGTCTTCGGTCCGCAAGGGGTGCCGCACACCATGCCGCAGTTTCCCGATTTCTGGGATGTCATCGACACCCGCCACCCCCTGCGCCTCGTGACGGCGCCGGCGCGCAACTATCTCAATTCGAGTTTCACCGAAACGCCGACATCCATCCGGAACGAAAAAACACCCACCGCCCAGGTGCATCCTGATGATGCCGGTCCCCTCGGCATCACCGATGGCTCGCGGGTGCGCCTGGGCAACGACAAGGGCAGTGTCGTGCTGCGGGCCCGTGTCGTGGAGGATCAGCTGGCCGGCACGGTCATCGTCGAAAGCGTCTGGCCCAACAGCGCGTTTGACGAAGGGATGGGCATCAATCTCCTGGTTTCGGCAGAACCCGGCGCGCCCATCGGTGGCGGTCTCTTCCACGACACCTCGGTGTGGTTGAGTCCCGCCCCAAATCAGCTCCAGGCGAACACCGGCTGCTCGAGGTGATCGACCCGGGTCGCCTGCCCCCCGAGCACCACTTCGCGGAACTGGAAGATCACGGCAACGGTCGGAGCATAGATCTTGGTTCCGGCGATCGGCATGCGGATCACCGGGCGGTCACTCTCGGGTATGGTTATGAACTCCGGGGATCCTGGCCTGAAGAGGGAGGTGAAGGGGATGCGGTAGACGGCTGCGATCTCCTGCGGATTGGCCTTCAGTTCGACCTTGCCCCCTCCCCAGATGACAACCGGTGTGATGAGGTAGCCTGAACGTGTCGGATAATCGTCGAGTCGTCCGAGCACTGCGCTTTCGTCGAGATCAAGGCCCACCTCCTCGGCGAGTTCCCGCAGGGCCGCCTCCTCGGGCGTCTCGCCGGGATCGAGGCGGCCTCCGGGAAGTGCCCACTGTCCGGCATGACGGTTCATGCGCGCAGCCCGGCGTGTCAGGATAAAGGCGCCCTGGCCCTTGCGGTCGGAGACGACGGTCATGGTCACGGCAGCCCTCTTGCGTCCGTCAGGGTCGATCTGCCGTATCTCGAATTCGGCAAGATGTCGCACCATGCGCTCCCTGAGGGCAGGGCCGTTGACCAGACTGTCCGCGTTCATGGCAGGATTCTCCACCGGTATCCCGGAGTACAGGCGTGGACTGTGACGGGCCAGCCAGGGGGCGTCAACGCGCCCCTTGCACCCGGGCCATCTCTTCGGCAGAACGTGATGGGCGATGTGGCAGGAACACATGACGATGATTCCCTCAAGCATGACAGCCGTCCTGCTGACCGGACACGGTGGACTGGACATGCTGGAGTACCGGGAGGACGTGCCTTGCCCCGATCCCGCACGGGGCGAAGTGCTGATCAGGGTTGCCGCAGCGGGTATCAACAACACGGACATCAACACGCGGATCGGCTGGTACTCGAAGATGGTGACCGGCGGCACTTCTGAAGGAGCGGCGTCGATCGACGCGTCCGACGCGTCATGGTCCGGTGTGGCGATGACGTTTCCGAGAATCCAGGGCGCCGACTGCTGCGGCAGGATCGTCGCCACCGGCGAGGGTGTCGATCCTGCACGCATGGGCGAGCGCGTCATCGTCCGGAGCGTGATGCGCTCCCCCCTTTCCTCGAGCCCGTTCGAGTGCTGGACCTTCGGTTCGGAGTGCGACGGCGCCTTTGCCCAGTTCGCCGTCGCGCCTTCTGCCGAAGCCTATGCCGTGACGAGCGACTGGACAGACATCGAACTGGCCTCCATTCCCTGTGCCTGGTCGACCGCCGAGAACATGCTGGAAAGGGCGGGTGTGGGGGCGGAACGCATCCTTGTGACCGGCGCCTCCGGCGGTGTCGGATCGGCGGCGGTGCAGTTGGCCCGGTACCGGGGAGCCACGGTCATCGCGGTGGCCGGTGCGGCCAAGGCAGAAGGTGTCCGGGCGCTCGGAGCCAGCGAGGTGATCGAGCGCGACACCGACCCGGCTGCCGTGCTCGGACAGGAATCGGTCGACGCGGTCATCGACGTCGTGGGTGGCGCGACATGGCCACAATTCCTTGACATCCTGAAACGCGGTGGCCGCTACGCGACATCCGGCGCCATCGGCGGGCCGCTGGTCGAACTCGATCTGCGGACGCTTTATCTGAAGGACCTGACGCTCGTGGGCTGTACGGCCCAGGACGAGATCGTCTTCGACAACCTGGTGCGTGCCGTCGAAGGGAGCACGGTCCGCCCCCTGGTGGCCGCCACCTTCCCGCTCAGCGAGATCAGGCAGGCGCAACGCGCCTTCATGGCCAAGACCCATGTCGGCAAGCTCGTCCTCATCCCGCCTCCCGTGGAGGGAGAGACCTGGTGATGCGGGAGTTCTCGAAGATGTCAGGAGAAACGTGACCATGCCCGTCATCGATGGCGACCGACTGGTGCGCGACCTTGAGATGCTTCGCACGTTCGGCCAATGCGGCAACGGCGTGATTCGCCAGTCCCTGAGCGAGGTCGACATGGAATCCCGCCGCTGGCTGGTGGAGCGCATGGCGGATGCGGGACTCGACGCTCGCATCGACGGCATCGGCACGGTCTTCGGCCGCTCGCGAAATCCCGGCGGGGCGCTGCTCGTCGGCTCCCACACGGATACCCAGCCCACGGGGGGCTGGCTCGATGGCACCCTGGGGGTCATGTATGGCCTCGAAACGGTGCGCGCCTTCGCCGAATCCCGCGAAACCCGTGACCTTGCCGTCGATGTCGCCTCCTGGATCGACGAGGAAGGAACCTTCTTCGGCCTTCTGGGAAGCAAGATGTTCTGTGGCCTCGTCGGGGAGGGCGACCTTGACGGGGCAAGCAATGCCGACGGGACGACCCTGCGTGCAGCGCTTCGCGATGCCGGTCTCGAGGGGCGTCCCCTTGAACGCTGTGTACCCGACCTGTACCGGGCGTACATGGAGGCCCACATCGAACAGGGGCCGTGGCTCGAGGAGGAGAAGAGGCGCATCGGTGTGGTCACGGGCATCGTCGGCATCAGGGACGTGTCGGTCCGGTTCGAAGGCCAGCAAAACCATGCGGGCACGACCCCGATGGCCCGGAGGCGGGACGCCGGTGCGGCACTGGTAACCTTCGCCACGCGCGTTCACGAGGTGTTTGCCGCACATGCCGGACCACGTTCCGTGTGGACCATCGGCAATATTCGTCTCGAGCCGGGTGCCGCCAGCATCATTCCGGGGCGAGCCTGGCTCAACCTGCAGTACCGCGACGCCGACGAGGCGCGAATGGACCGGTTCGAGGACCTTGTCCGGGAGCTGGTCCGTGAGAGCAATGCACGTGGCTTGGTGGCCGTGTCGATGGACGCGACGAAGGACCGGACCGCCGCGGCCCTCATGGATGCTGATCTGCAGCGGCACCTCGAGGCGGCGGCCGAGTGTCACGCTCCGGGGGTATGGATGTCCATGCCGAGCGCAGCGGTCCATGACGCCCAGAACCTTGCCCAGGTTCTGCCCAGCGCCATGCTGTTTGTGCCAAGCAAGGGCGGTATCAGCCATGCCTTCGAGGAAGACACGTCACCCGAAGACATCGTTCTCGGGTGTCAGGTCTTCGCCGACGCCGTCGCCTCGGTCCTGCTCGAGGGAAGATAGAGCCCGGGCAATATCGTGCAACGGCGCCCCTCGTCGTGCATGATGTCTGCTCGATGCACGAAGGGGCCCGCTCATGGAGCAGAGAACGTTCGGTCAGTCCGGCCTGCAGGTGTCGCTTGCCGGTATGGGCTGCAACACGCTCGGCTGGTCGGTGGACGAGGAGCAGGGAACTCGGGTTGTTCATGCGGCCCTCGATGTCGGGGTGGCCCTCTTCGATACGGCGGACATGTACGATGACGGAACCTCGGAGCGCATTCTGGGAAAGGCGCTTGCAGGCCGCCGGCAGGACGTTGCGATCGTGTCGAAGTTCGGCCTGAAGACGGCAAGCGACCAGCGCGACATTCCGCGCGGGTCGCGTGACTACATCATCCGCTCCTGCGAGGGCAGCCTGCGCCGGCTCGGCACCGACTACATCGATCTCTACCTGCATCACGCGCCCGATCCCCGGACCCCGGTAGCGGAAACGCTCGATGCCCTTGACCGCCTGATCGACCAGGGAAAGATCCGTTACTACGGCTGTTCCAACTACAGGGGCTGGCAGATCGCGGATGCGGCCTGGCAGGCCGATACCCGCTGCGTTCCCCGATTCGTTGCGGCGCAGAACGAGTGGAGTCTTCTCTCACGGGAGACCGAAACCGAGGTTGTTCCCGCAGCCCGGCGGTTCGGACTTGGCATCATGCCCTACTTTCCGCTGGCCATGGGATTTCTGACCGGAAAGTACACATCAGGCGCCAAACCGCCCGAATCGTCGCGCCTGGCGTCGGGAGAGGCACGCCATGCCGCGCTGCTGTCGAAGGAGAACTTCGAGCGCCTCGACAGCCTTGCGGCCTATGCTGCGGAACATGGAAGGAGTCTCCTGGAACTGGCCATCGGCTGGCTGGCGAGTCACGATACCGTCACCACCGTGATCTGCGGGGCCACCAGGGAGGATCAGGTGAAGGCCAATGCGGCGGCTGCCAGCGCCTGGAGCATGACGGCCGAGGAAATCGACGAGATAGCCACCATCGCCGGTTCTTGAAACGGCAACCCGAAGGGAAGTGATCCAATGCCTCTTGTGCTCCGCCATCTCCTCCTTGCTGCGGCCAGGCGGGCCGCGTCCGATCCCAGGGTGAGGGCGAAGGCGAAGGAGATCTACGAGGAGAAGGCCCGCCCGGTCCTTGCCAGAAAGGCGCGTGAACTGAAGGAGGAGGCAGCCATGCGGGATCCCAAAGAGCATCCCGCACGATTTGTGGGGCGTGCCTTCAAGCGGTTTCTCGACGGCTGATCGTTCCCCTCAGGACCATGAATAGTTCCTGGAGATCACCCCTTGTCGTGATCGCCGCAGGATGCGTCATTGCCATGATCGGCTTTGGCGTCCGTTCCGTCTTCGGGCTCTTTCAGGAGCCCGTGACGCTTTACCACGGCTGGAACCGGGAAGTGTTCGCGCTGGCGCTTGCCGTGCAGAACCTGCTCTGGGGCCTTGGCGTTCCGGTCGCCGGAATGATCGCCGACCGTTTTGGTCCCAGCAGGGTCATTATCTTTGGAGCGATCGTCTATGCCTTCGGCATATGGGCGATGTCGGTCGTCGAATCCGGCACCATGTTCGTTCTGGCAGCCGGTGTCCTTGTCGGTCTCGGTGTCGCCTTCACCGCCTTTTCCCTGGCGCTTGCCTCCATGGCCCGGGTCGTGGCGACGGAGCGGCGTTCCTTCATCCTCGGGCTTGGCACCGCCGCCGGCTCCTTCGGTCAGTTCGTCTTTTCGCCCAATGCCCAGTTCGCCATCAGCCTGTTCGAATGGCAGGGCGCGCTCATGGTCCTGGCGGCAGCGTCCCTGGTGATGATCCCGTTGGCCCTCATGCTGCCAGCCTCGTCTGCGGCCGTTGACGAAGCGGCGCATGAACAGGGCATGCGGGATGCCATCGTCGAGGCCGGGCGGCATTCCGGATACGTGCTGTTGACTCTCGGATTCTTCGTCTGCGGCTTCCAGATTGCCTTCATCACGGTGCATTTCCCGGCATTCGTGACTGGATCCGGTTTCGATGCCACGGTGGCAGCCTGGTCGCTGGCCCTGGTGGGCGTCTTCAACATCGTCGGCTGCCTGCTGGCGGGGGTGGTCGGACAGCGCTGGAGCAAGCGCTACAGTCTTTCCGTCATCTATTTCCTTCGGGCCGCGCTCATTGTCGCCCTCATGCTGGTTCCCAGAACCGACGCCACGATCTACCTCTTTGCCGGCTGCATGGGTCTCGTCTGGCTGGCCACCGTGCCCCTGACGTCGGGGATCGTCGCCCAGGTCTTTGGCACCCGCTACATGGCCACACTCTTCGGAATCGTGTTCTTCAGCCACCAGGCCGGCAGCTTTATCGGTGTCTGGCTGGGAGGGCGGCTCTTCGATGCGACCGGCTCCTACGACGTGATCTGGTGGATCAGCGCGGTGCTCGGACTGCTTGCCTGCCTGGTCCATCTTCCCATAAACGAGAGGCCCCTGGCGCGTCTTGCCGTCGTCCCGGAACGGGGAGCGTGACCGTCGATGAGTGCCCGCCACAGGAGATGAGGGATTGGCTGCATGACCATGGAAGAGACCCGCCTTGCCGATTACCGACCCTTTCCCTGGCGCATCGATACCGTCGTGCTTCATGTCGCACTCGATCCCGAGGCGACAGCCGTTCATGCCCGGCTGGCCATCGAAGCGGCGCCCGGTGGCGAGTCACTGAAACTCGATGGAGACAGCCTCACCCTCGACATGGTGGCCATTGACGACGTGCCGCTGGCGTCGTCGGCCTATCATCATGACGAGACCGGTCTCGTCATCCATGAGCCACCCCGCCGCTTTACCCTGGAGACCCGAACCACCATCGCGCCGGCCCGCAACGTGGCTCTGGAAGGCCTCTACACGTCATCGGGAATCTACTGCACGCAGTGCGAGGCCGAGGGATTTCGCCGCATCACCTTCTTTCCCGACCGTCCCGACGTGCTTGCCACCTATACCGTCGCCATCGATGCCGATCGCGGCAGCTGTCCGGTTCTCCTTTCCAACGGCAATCTCGTGAAGGAACACGATCTCGGGGACGGCCGGCACCGCACGGTCTGGCATGATCCGTTCCCGAAACCCTCCTATCTCTTCGCCCTGGTCGCCGGAGATCTTGGCTGCCTCGAGGATACCTTCACCACCCCTTCGGGCCGCGATGTCGGCTTGCGGATCTGGAGTGAGCACGGCAACCGGGAGAAGTGTCTCTATGCCATGGATTCCCTCAAGCGGGCCATGCGCTGGGACGAGGTGAACTACGGTCTGGAGTACGACCTCGACTCCTTCAACATTGTCGCCGTCGCCGATTTCAACGCCGGTGCGATGGAGAACAAGAGCCTCAACATCTTCAATTCGAGCCTGGTTCTCGCCAGTCCGCAGACGGCAACGGACGGAAACTACGAAGCCATCGAGAGCGTCATTGCCCACGAGTACTTCCACAACTGGACCGGTGACCGCGTGACCTGCCGCGACTGGTTCCAGCTCTCTCTCAAGGAAGGACTCACCGTCTACCGCGATCAGGAATTCACTGCCGACATGAGAAGCCGCCCGGTCAAGCGCATCGATGACGTGCGTCGTCTGCGCGCCGCGCAGTTTCCCGAGGACGCAGGGCCCATGGCCCACCCGGTGCGCCCGTCGAGCTACGTCGAGATCAACAATTTCTACACGCCGACGGTCTACGAGAAGGGAGCGGAAGTCATCCGCATGATGGAGCGCATCCTTGGCAGGGACGGGTTCCGCCGGGGCATGGATCTCTACATCGAACGCCACGATGGCATGGCGGTGACCTGCGACGACTTCATCGCAGCCATGGCGGATGCCAACGGGGTCGATCTCGGCCACTTCAGCCTGTGGTACAGCCAGGCCGGCACGCCGGAAGTCACCGCCTCGGGCCAATGGCTGGCCGACGAGGCGACCTATGAGCTCGTGCTCGAACAGCAAACGCCGCCGACGCCGGGCCAGGCAAGCAAGGACGCGCTCCACATTCCCCTAGAAGTCGGTCTCGTTGGTCCGAACGGCAACGACATGGAGGTAACTCTCGAAGGCAGGAGTGCCACGAGCCATGTCCTCGACCTCGACCGGCCGTCCCGGACCTTCCGATTCGAGGGTGTCGGAGCCCGTCCAGTCCTGTCGCTCAACCGGGATTTCACGGCGCCGGTGCGCGTGACCTCCGATATCGATGATGCCGGTCTGGCCTTCCTCATGGCCCACGACAGCGATTCCTTCGCCCGTTGGGAAGCCGGTCAGAGTTATGCAACGCGCCTTCTTCTCGCCATGGTCGCGACCATCCGTCAGGGTGGCGCCCCGGCAACCGACGAGCGCTGGCTCGAGGCCATGTCAACGACCATTGGCGATACGTCCCTCGATCCCGCATTCAAGGCCCGTGCCCTCGCACTTCCCGGTGATTCCTGGCTCGCCGAGCAGATGGAAACGGTGGATGTCGAGGCCATTCATGCGGCGAGGGAGACCATGAGGCTGGCCGCAGCGAACCGTTTCCCCGACAGCTGGAGGGCGATGATCGAGGGGGATGACGAACCCTACAGTCCCGACGGCGAACAGGCGGGCAGGCGTGCCCTGAGAGGCGTGGCCCTTTCCTACTGTGCCGCGCCCGGTGACGCGGAGGCGGTCTCCCTCGTCACCGGGGCCTACGCCGGCGCCGGCAACATGACGGACCGCCTGGCGGCACTGTCGTTGATCACCGCCATCGACACGCCACACCGCGACGAGTGCCTCGCGGACTTTCGTGACCGGTTTCGCGACGACGATCTGGTGATGGACAAGTGGCTGGGTGTCCAGGCGGCGTCGCCCCTCGATGATACGCTCGCCCGGGTCCGTGACCTGCTTGTCCACGAGATCTTCAGCCTGGAGAAACCCAACAAGGTCTTCGCTCTCATCGGCGGATTCGCGATGGCCAATCCGCTGAACTTCCATCGCCAGGACGGGTCGGGCTACAGCTTTGTCGCGGACCGGTTGCTGGAACTCGACGACATCAATCCCCAGGTGGCGGCGCGGATCATCAACCCGCTCATCCGCTGGCGTCGCCAGGACAGCGGCCGCCAGGCGCTCATGCGCCACGAGCTGGAACGGATACGCTCGAAGCAGAACCTCTCGCCCGACCTTGGCGAAAAGATCACGAAGTCCCTGGAGCAGGAGGAATAGGGTCGTGCCCCACTTCACCACATCCGGCGCCTCGCTATGGTATGAGCAGACCGGTTCCGGTCCTGACATCGTCTGGCTTCCCGGCGGCGATCAGCGCGGCTCGGAGATGCGCTGGCAGGTGGAGGGATTCCCGGACTTTCGCAACACGACGATGGATCCCCGAGGCGTCGGCGAGACCGAAGCCCTCGTTGGCCCGCCATGGTCCATTCTCGACATGGCGCGCGACTGCGCCGAACTGATCGAGGCGCGTTGTTCGCCCCCTGTGGTGGCAGCGGGACTTTCCATGGGTTCTCTCATCGTCCAGGAACTGGCGATCAACTGGCCGCACCTCGTGCGCCTTGCCATCCCCATGGGGACCTTTGCCGTGTCGGAAGGGTTTTCCCGGGAGTGGATGGAGGCAGAGATCCGCTATCGCCGCACGCGCGGCGACCTGCCGTTCGACTTTGCCGTCACCCACTACGCGGTCTTCATGTATCCGCCGGAAGTGCTGGACGACCCGGACCTCTGGGCGCGCCTGCGGGAGGTGACGGAGGCGGCCTACGGGAAACGGGACGGAGCCATGCTCGACGCCCAGTGGCAGGCGTGCTGCGAATTCGACACGACGGCAAGGCTCCCCCTGTGCGAGGTCCCGATCCACGTCATCGGTTTCGGACTCGACATGCAGGCGCCGCCATCCCTTGGCCGCAAGTGCGCCAGCCTGGCGGCGAACGGCCACTATCATCACCTCGAGGGCTTGAGTCATCTCTCCCTCTGTGGCCACCGCCACGAGGTGGTGAACGCCACCATACGCGCCATCATCGAAGGCCAAGGGTGACGCCGGTCAGGATAACAGGATCCGTCGTCAATCCCTGTTCCTGCCCGCTCTTCAGGTTCTCCTCGACCGCGTTCGTGCGTCCATTCGCCGTTATGCAGAACCGCATGCCTGTCGGGCGGTCACCGTTGTGACACTTCAAGCGCAAGCGTAGAATCCGGTGGAAGGGCAGCGGTGTCCGGGGATGCAAGCACCCAACCGTGATCGCGGTCCTCCGCCAGCCCCGCTTGTGAACGCCGGAGGAAAAGCACGATGAGCATTCAAGGCAAGTCAGTTCTGGTCACCGGTTCCACCACCGGGATCGGTGAGGCAAGTGCCCGCGCCTTTGCAGCACAGGGGGCCAGGGTTCTCGTCACCGGGCGCAACGAAGAGCGGGGCAAAACGATCTGCGACGAGATTGAAGCAGACGGCGGAACTGCCGCGTTCTGCCAGGCGGACCTGTCCGACCGTGCCCAGTGCGACCGTCTGGTGTCCGAGACTGTCCAACGCTTCGGCCGTCTCGACATCCTCGTCAACAATGCAGGTGTCCTGCATGAGGGCACGGCACTCACGACATCGGATCACGCCTGGGATGAGACGATGGAGGTCAACGTCAGTTCCGTGTTTTTCATGAGTCGCGCCGCCCTCAAGCAGATGAGTGCCCAGGGAAGCGGCTGCATCGTCAACACGGCGTCCGAATGGGGCCTCAACGGCGAACCGGGATACGTCGCCTATTGCGCCAGCAAGGGCGCAGTCGTGCAGATGACCCGCTGCATGGCGCTCGATCATGCGGCCCAGGGTATCCGCGTGAACGCTGTCTGCCCGGGCGAGACGCATACGGAGATGCTGGACAGGATGTTGCAAGACCAGGGGGGAGACTTCGACGAGAACCTGCGGAACTTCGCAGCCGGAATACCGATGCGCCGCGTCGCTACCCCGGAGGAGATAGCCCGCTCCATTCTGTTTCTGGCTTCCGACGACGCAAGCTACGTCACCGGGACAACGCTGGTCGTTGACGGCGGCAACGACGCGACGGCAGGAGCGTACGGACCCTGAAGACAGCGCGGCATGCCGCGTCACAATCAGGCCAGGGGATGATCGAGCCATCTCCCGGCGCCGATCACCGGGATTGTCCGTTGCAGGGAGGCGCGACTACCAGAAGAGGTGTGGCGTCGTCGTGATCTCGTCCACTCCGGTCTCCGTGACGATGAAATTGGTCTCGAAGGTGGCGGTTCCGACGCCATCGGCTTCGAAGAAGGCCTCCACGCTGTGCACCATGTCTTCCAGAAACACGTCCTCCTTGCTGCACAGGCGCGTCTCGATGTAGGGCGCTTCCCACATGCATCCCACACTGTGTCCGTAGTAGGGCCAGCTCGTTTTCAGGACATCGGACTGGTAGCCGGACTGTTCCGACAGTTCATCTGCCAGAAGAGCGACATCCATGACCGCAACGCCGGGCTTGATGGCTGCCATGAGCCTTTCCATGACATCGACAAGGGTTTCGATGAGATGTTTCTGATCTGCGGTCGGCCGGCCTCCGCACACCGCGGTGCGGCCGGGATCGAGCCAGTAGCCCTTGTAGATCGGCCCGTAGATGAAGCCATGCACGATATCGCCCTGCCGGGGCGTCCTGGTGCTGAAGCCGTTGATCGGATCGCTTTCAATATACTTGCTCACGGCACCGTGCGAGATGGCCATGCGATGCCAGTTGCAGCCCCGCTCGAGCAGGAGTGCGCCTGCCCGGGAGGCAGCCTCCGATTCGGACTCTCCGGCGATGAGCGCCTCCATCATGGCGACATGGGCACGGGTCACGTACTCACCGGCCTCGCGGTAGAGCGCCAGTTCGCGTGCGCTCTTGATCAGACGGACGTCGCGGACCAGATCGTCTTCCACGATCCAGCCGATCTGGGGCGTCGCGGCTTGAAGCTGAAGCCAGTACTTCATGGGCAGGCAATCACTGCCCACGAGAGCAACGCGCCCTTCGATTCCGCGTTCGCCCAGGATGCGGGCCAGTCCCGCGATCGGATCGTAGAGACCGCTGAAGCGGTCTGTCGCGATCTGATCGTAGCGCGGCTCGGTCTCGTCGGTCACCAGTTCCGGAACCTCGCCCGGCTGCAGGATGACCGCGCAGTAGGACCGTGCGTTCCACAGAGTGGTATCGGGTTCCTGGCCGGAGTGAGTGGAGAAGAAGTTCGTCAGGTAGAGCACGTCACCGGCGCGCTCGTAGACGCCGGATGTCTTGCCAAAGACCACCGCCACCTCATGGCCCAGCGTCGCCATGTGTTCGTGAACCCGTTTCCAGCGCCCTTCGTACTCCTCAAGAGGAAAGGGGCGAATGTTCGAGTCGGCCACAAGCCTGCTTCCGGGTGATTCTGCATGTTCACTCATGTTGATGCGCCTCCACACCTCGCTACCGCGCATGCCGGGAAACGACGCCGACGTGGCTCACAGGGTTGGCATCGCACGATCCGCGTTTCTGTTGATCGGTAAGACTAGGACAGAATTCCAGAACGGGACAATGATGCCATCGGCCTTTGTCACACTTCTCCCGGCACCGATCCGCATCTTTGCAGACGGCACGCCGAGATTGCAGGACAGAAGTGCAACGCTTTCGCACTCGTGCGGCTGCGGGTCAGTGGCGGTATCCGTAGTCCCTCTCGGCGGCGGCGGGTGTTACGAGGCCGCTCTTGAGATCGGCGGCAATCAGGGCCGGGTCGCGTGCTGCCGGATCGCCGTAGCCGCCGCCTCCAGGCGATTCCATGCGGAGCGTCTCGTCCGGGGGGATGTCCTGTTCGCCCTTGCCGTTGAGTGGTCGTCCCGAAGACAGGCGCAGGATGCCGCGAGCGCCGTCGTGGCCGCCCTCCCGGCCCCGCGGCGGATAGGTGATCCTGTCGAGTGCCGCCGCCAGCTGGAGCGTTGCGTTCTCGGACGATCCGACCTCGATGATCTGTCCGTGACCGCCTCGATAGCGCCCGGGGCCGCCGGAATCGGGGCGCAGTTCCCGGCACCAGACGATGAGCGGAGCGACGGATTCAGCCAGTTCGACCTGGGTTCCGATGACACCGGATGGAAAGGCAGTCGCATCGAGACCGTCGCTTGAGGGGCGGGCGCCAGTGCCGCCGTTGTGGACCATCTCGAGGGCGAAGCGCGTCTGCCCGCTGGAATGGTAGATTCCGAAACCACCCCGCAGGGGAAGATCCCAAAGCACCGATGTCCCTTCAGCCGGCACGCTTCCGGGTCGCGCCCTGTGCAGACAGCCCAACGCCGCATCGGGGAGCAGTTGCCCGACGATGTGGCGCATGGTCACGGGAGCCGGTTTGCTGGCATTCATGATTGAGCCTTCCGGGGCCAGGACGGAAAACGGCTCCAGGGCTCCGGCATTGTTGGGGATATCGGGCGCGATGACGCACTTCAGACCGAACACCGTGTAGGCCTGGGAATAGGTCAGGGGGCAGTTGATGCCGTACCGGGAGGCCGGCGAACTGCCGGCAAAGTCGATTGTGAGGGCGCCATCGGCAATGGTGAGCCGGGCGGCGATCCTGATCTCGAACTCGTAGCCGTCAACCATCATCTCGTTCGTCCAGGTTCCGGAAGGCCAGGAGCGAAGGCGCTCCCGGGTTGCCTCGCGCGACGTGTTGATGATGTGGTCCGAAAGGCCCGTGAGTGACGCGAGGGCAAACTCGCGCATCATGTCGCCAAGTCGTTCCTCACCCACTTCGCAGCAGGCGATGAGAGCGTAGAGATCACCCTCGTTCTGCACCGGAACCCGACTGTTTGCCCTGAGGAGAGTCATCAGCGTGCGGTTGATTTCGCCGCCTTCGATGAGCTTCATGGGCGGGATGAACATGCCTTCCTCGTGAACGTCGGCGGCGTCGGGACCGAAGCTCCTGCCGCCGATGTCGGCGAGGTGTGAGGTGCAGGCATTGAGGCCAACCACCCTGCCATCGAGGAAACACGGTTTGACCAGCACAAAATCGTTGAGGTGGCCTGCCCCGATCCAGGGATCGTTGGTTATCCAGAGGTCGCCGGGAAGGGCCTCGCCCGGGGGAAAGTGGCGGATCAGGTGACGGACCGAGGCCGCCATGGTGTTGATGTGGCCCGGTGTGCCCGTCACCGCCTGGGCCATCATGCGCCCCTCGAGATCGAAGATGCCCGCTGAGATGTCACCCGACTCACGCACGATGGGACTGAACGCGGCGCGCATCAGTGTCTGGCCCTGCTCCTCGACAACCGAGATGAGACGGTCCCACATGATCTGGAGGTGAATTCTCTCAAGTGCGTCGCTCATGACGGGGTTGCCTCCCGGGCCTCGAGGACGATGTGTCCATGGCGGTCGATCTCTCCGTGGAATGATGTCGTGACCACTGTGGTGGTCTGGCTTTCGGTGATGACGCAGGGACCTTCGAAGACGACACCGGGGGCCAGCGACTCCCTGCTGAAGACCGGCACATCCATCATCTCTCCGGTGGCGGGATCGACAACCTGGCGCCGAGATGGACCTGCACCTCCGTCTTTCGTGGCAGTCGTCACCGTTTCCGGATCGTCCGGCAGCGGCGCCGCCACCACGAGTTTCCAGCCGAGGATCTCGACGTCCATTCCCGGCACGCTGCGGGAGTACTGCCGGGCATATTCATGGTCGTATGCCGCCTGCAGGGCCTTCCTTTCGCCATCGTCGATTGTCCCGCCACTGACGGGAACCTCGATTTCGTGGCCCTGCCCGAGGTAGCGCATGAAACAGCTGCGGCGTTCCTCGAGGGGGACATGTCCTGCTCCCTGGCGGACGATGGCCGATGCCTCTTCGGCCATGGAGGAGTAGATACCTGCCACCACCGCAGCATCGAACGTGGCCAGGGTCATGTAGCGGCTGCGCACGACCTCGAATGCGACCGGTGCGCGCAGCATGCCGACGGCGGAGCCGACGCCGGGGTGGAGCGGAATGACGACACGCCGGATGCCGAGTTTCTCGGCCATTCGACAGGCATGCAGGGGACCTGCGCCTCCGAACGCAATCATCGTGCACTGCCTCAGGACCTTGCCTCGCTCGACAGCATGGACCTGGGCGGCGCTGGCCATGTTCTCGTCGACAACTTCCGACATGCCGAGCGCTCCGGCCATGACATCCATGCAAAGTGGGGCGGCAACGTTCTGCCGGATGGCCTTCCGGGCCGCATCCGTATCAAGGGTCATGCTGCCCCCGGCAAACTCCATTGCTTCAAGGCGGCCAAGAACGAGGTCAGCGTCGGTGACGGTGGCACCGGTGCCGCCCCTGGCGTAGCAGCTCGGTCCCGGTTCCGATCCGGCACTGCGAGGACCCACCGAGATCCGTCCGATGCCGTCAACTCCGGCTATCGATCCCCCGCCGGCGCCGATCTCGATCATCTCGATCACCGGCAGGCGAACAGTCATGCCGCTCCCCTTCATGAAACGTGCCGCACGGGCAATCTCGAAAATGCGGGCCGTCTGCGGCCTGGCATCGTCGATCAGGCAGATCTTGGCCGTGGTGCCGCCCATGTCGTAGGACAGCACGCGGGAATCTCCGCGCCTGCCCGCCACCCGTGCGGCGAGCACGGCTCCGGCACTCGGTCCTGATTCAACGAGACGGACCGGAAAGCTGACCGCCGTCTCGAGGGAACAGACGTTCCCGCCCGAGGTCATCAGCAGCAATGGCCCGGAGATGCCCGCACCGGCAAGTTCTGCCGCGAGCGCGCCGAGATAGCGGGCCATCAGCGGACGCACGTAGGCATTGCACACGGTGGTGGTGAGCCGTTCGTACTCCCTGACCTCGGGACAGGCCTCCGATGAGAGGGTGATGGAGACGCCGGGACACTCGCGCAGGAGAAGATCCCGTACCCTCTCTTCGTGACGCGGATTGGCATAGGAGTGCAGGAGACCGATGGCGATGGATTCGATTCCTTCGTCTCGGATCTTTCCGGCGAGCTCCAGGACACTCGTCTCGTCGAGTTCGAGGAGCGACGTTCCGTTGACGTCCATGCGCTCTGTCACGGGCCAGGTGAGGTGGCGGGGGACAAGAGGCTCGGGCTTGTTCAGCCAGATGTCGTACTGATCGTACCGGTTTTCGTAGGCGAGGCGCAGCGTATCGCGGAAGCCGCGGGTACACACCAGGGCCGTTCTGGCACCCCGTCGTTCGATGAGCGCATTGGTGGCGAGTGTGGTGCCGTGAATCACCGAGAGGACGTCATCAGCACTGATGCCGGCCTTCTCCATCGCCAGTCTGACGCCTGTCATCACGCCCTGTTCGGGTGCGCGAGGTGTCGTAGGTACCTTTGACGTCTCGAGGCGTCTTTCGCTCGTTTGAAGCGCGACATCCGTAAACGTGCCGCCCACGTCTATTCCTATGCGGACATCGGCCCGGGACGCGACCCCGCTGGCGGAGAGTTCAGGAAGCTGTGGCATTCAGGCGAGCCGACGTGGAGTGAATGACAAGGGAACGGGCCATCGGAGAAAGCCCGTGGCGCTCCGGAACGAGAACGGACAGCATGACGGCAAACGTGGCGGGACCGAAGATGTTCATGGCTTCGTTCTGCGCATCCCGGACGGAACGATTGACAACGAGCTTTCTGCTCAGTTGGTCGATGATGCGCGAATACACTTTCCGCGCTTCAGCCGCAATCATGCGCAGGCAATCGACGATTTCCCCTTTGTCTGTTGCCCGCGTGTCTTCGGGAGACAGCCCACACTGAGCAGAAGACTCGCAACCCTGCCATCTCTTGAAATCGTACACCCGGCGGTCTCCTGGATCCGCCTTGGAACAGTGTCACTCAGAGAGCTGCCGTGACAACCCGTGAAACCGGAATGGTCAGCCAGCGGCCGGCTCACGAAGAACGACATGCATGCTTCCGGAGTCATGCTGATGGCACATCGTGGGGACGGATCCCGGCCATCAACGCCTTCCCCGCATGCAGCGGCACGTGCCGTCTGCCTCAGGGAGTTTCCCGTATCATGCCTTCCTGAAGCGCCAGCCGAACATCATGCGCCCGTAGAAGTTGAACCATTTCCTCGCCTCGGGATCCTTGAACGGATAACTCGCTCCCAACTGCCGTGCCGCTGCCAGCCCGGTGACGAAACAGGTTTCCTGGCTGTTGATCAGCGTATGGGCGCCACAGTACCAGGTCCGCCTCCTGCCCTGGACAAGACGGAACAGGTGAATCAGCACGGCAACATGGCGCACGTCGTGCACGATGTGCTGGAACCACCACCTCTTGACGATCTTGTGTTCGTCAATGCGGCTGACAGGATTGTAGGTCACAAGGCACGGCCTCACCGACCGCTTCGCCCAGGGCTGCTGGTTGTGCATGATGTACGTGATTTCGTAGTTGTCCGGCCGGGCGCCGTACTGCTCGATGTGATTGCTCCTGGTGGCAAGAGGCCTGACCTCGTCGTCGGGAAGAACGGAAGCGTCGGAGTGCACGACCGTGTGATTGTGCAACTCGCTCTCGTATCGGACTGAAGACAGAAGCCACCTCTCCATGAAGGTTGGTCGATCAAGAATCATCAGTGTCTGGTTGGCGTTGCACGCGACAATGACATCATCGAACGCGTGCCTGGTACCTCTGCCATCTTCCACCTCAACGCCGGATGCGCTTCGACGGATCTTTCTGACTGGCCGGTCGAGCCAGATTCTGTCAGAGAAGGCTGCTGTCATTTCCTCATACATTCGCCGTGTTCCCTGATCCCAGGTCCGCATCGGAGTCGCCGTTTCGATGTCGAAGAACTCCAGATAGCGAGAAAAGAGGGAGGCGGGCATGTCGAAGACGTTCGTGGCCATGAGGAAATTGACGAACATCGGCTTCAGAATCTTGTACCTGAAATCTCCGGAAAATCCGCTGAAGTTGAGGACCATGCCCATGCTGACGTAGTTGAATGGATTGAGGGCATTGAGAAATTTCGATCTGGTCCGGTTGAACCAACCGATGCGCTTCATGAATCGGAGCAGTTTCTGGAACTTTGCGATTTCAGGCTGCAGTTCCCTGCGAAGTGCAGAGTCGTAGTCGTGCGCGTAGATGTCACCATGATACTTCACGCAGTAGCTGAACCTGGTCTCGACCAGTTCAATGTCGTGTTGCTCGAGAAACAGAAGGATGTGGTGATAGACAGTGGGAATGCATGCGGTGACCGAGATATCGAAGGGGATTGACGTGCCGTCTCCTTGTGGCATGTCGGCCGTCACGGCGTTCCCGCCGATCCGGGGCCCAGCCTCGAACAGTCGAAAATCAAACTTCTCCGGATGCTGGTGCAAGGCCCAGGCAGCCGCCAGTCCTGAAACACCTCCGCCTATGATGGCGACCCTTCGTGGTGTCGTTCCATGCGATATCACAGGTGGCTCCTCTCCGTTTGCCGTTTCCGAACGGGAGACCATGTGTGATTGAGAACGCTCTGGTGGACCATGTTTCGCACTGACTCGAGGCGACGTGCGACGTACCGGGACGAGCGGATTGTACGCGCTTCGGGGAACATCCTGATGATCAGGAACAATCTTCCGGGCGTCCGGGCTTGCGGACAACAAAGAAGTACATCGGTGTGAAGATTCCGGTCCGACCGCCGTCGACCAGTGCATCTGCCGTCGCATTGAGCAGGGTGCTGACGGCGCGCGCGCCCTGCGGGGCCAGTCGCAACCACTCCCCGGCCTGCAACGCAAGATTGGTCAACGCACGACCGGCAGACGTGCGCGGGATACTTGAAAGACTCAGATCGCGGTTCTGCAGGGGGCGGTACCAGGGTGTTTCCGGATCTGACTCGGAGGCGCGATCCCGGGCATCCAGTATCTCGAAGCCTGCTGCGCTCAATGCTGCACGGACCTCTGTCGTGAACGCGATGTACGGCAATGCATTGCCCACCATGATGTCATTCCTGATTCGCTGGTGCTCTGCAATGCCGGGGTCGAACTCCGCGGTCAGGCACCATTCGTAGGCGGCGAAGCGGCCCCCGGGGCGCAGCACCCTGAAGATCTCCCGGAACACCGCCGTCTTGTCCGGTGCGTGGGGCGTGGCCTCAATGGCGATGGCGGCATCAAAGCTGCAGTCATCCGTCGGGATCTGCATGAAGTCGCCATGGATGAACCGGCACAGCGGCGCGACATCACGGGTGTGCAGCTTCGCGCGCTCGATCTGGTAGGCGTTGTTGTTGATGCCCACGAAACTCGCTCCCGAAGAGCGGGCCAGATTGGCCATCGGGCCGCCGACGCCGCACCCGACATCGAGTACCTCCATGCCGGGCTGCAGCGACAGCTGTTCTGCCAGGAACTCCTGGTGGCGCCGCAACGATGCCCTGAATCCCTCGCCCCGGCGTCGGGGAGCGAAGTGGAAGCTCTGGCCCCAGCCGAACTCGTAAAAGTCGGTGACCAAGTCGTAGAAGTGATTGACGAGCGAACGGTATCGCTCTTTTCGGTTTTCCGCGCCGCCGTCGTAGATCTCGGCGTACTCGTCGACGACAGACTGCACCTCGTCGGAAGGGAGATTTGCCAGCGAACGGGAATCCGATGGTTTGACAGAGCGATCACTCACGCCGGCAGTCCTGCAAGTTTCAGCATATCTGACTAGCACGCGAGGCGTATCGGGCGATACAGTTTCGGCGACCGATAGCGTCGAATGTTTCCCAGGGATCGTGCAACCATGCCTGAAAGCCAGGCTCGCAAAGCATCGTCTGGAACCGGGACGGGAGGAATCCCGGCGGTGTTGTTTACCGCGCTGGTGATTTTCATCATGACATCGGTTGCCATTGGTGCACGGTACTGGTTCCGCGGTGATGTCGACATCATCCATGGAACGCTGACACTGTTTCTTTCGGTCAATCTGGTGATCTGCTACTGGGAGTTGTGCCTGTTCTTCAGACGAGACTACATCGAGCAGAGGGCCGTGTACTGGCGTCGGCGCTGGCAGGACACGGGCAGGGCACCGGCCGTCGAGTTCCTTGCCGGGAAAGTGCCGTGGACGAAAGTGTTGTCGGCAACGGTGTGGGCAGATGTCTGGGCCGCCTACTCGCAGTACGATGAGTCCTACGCGGACCGGCGCACCTATGGCTTCAATGTGGATATCGGCAATGGCTTCGTGACACCCTTGCCGACCGTGGTCCTCTACGCTGCCTTCACGTTTGACATCCTGCCCGCCTTCATCGCCGGCATGATCGGGGCAATGCTGTTCTGGCAATTGCTGTATGCGACGTCGATCTACTGGGTCAGCTTCTTCATGGCCGGGCGACAGCACCGTGTCAGCCGGCGCGACATGTACATCTATGTCTGGGGGACGAACTCTCCCTGGATTCTGGGAGCACTTCTGGGATTGTATGTGTCCATCCGTCTGATTCTGGACGGTGACTACAGCGTCATGGGATACTGAACCCGATGCTCGGGCAGGCAACGCAACGGGGCGTTCGGGAAGGTCTCTGTAACCCAGGAGCTTCGTGCCCGCGGCACTACGGACGCCACTCAGCGATTGTTGATCCCGAATCCAAAATGTGGCACTGAACATGAATATGGATCCACCAGAAGTGCGTCAGGACGGATGCGGAGGAGCAGGGCTGGCTCCCCTGGAGCCGACCAGGATTCCTGACGCCTACCAGGACCACTACCCGAAGGCGTGTGCGGTTGACCGGACGAGGGCGGCGAACTACGTCGCGCACACCGTCATCGGAGACCCGTTGGCCGATGCCATGATCGTTGATCTCGAGGAGCTCGGAGCCGAAAGGTCTACGAAACTGATTGGGCAATGCATGGCCGGAAAGGGAGGCGAAGCATTTCGAAGCGCGCCGGCATCCGTCAGGGACTTCTTCGAACACTGTGCGGAACCGCCGGCATGGGTCGATCTGCCCGGATACCTGCCCGGCTGTCGGATGTTCCACCGGAATGTCCCGCTGGTTCTTGCAGGCATGGTGGGTGGCGTTCTCGTAGAAGGTTTCTCCACCAACATTGCCAAGTCATTCTTCATCACTGGCAGACTGCGTGATCAGGGCGTGCGGCGGCTCAAGCAGAACAACCGCCACATGCTGGAGATATTCATGCCGGGCGGCATGGATGTGTACAATGACGGTTGGGCCCATTCTGTCCGGGTGCGTCTGGTCCACGCGAAGGTCCGTTACCTGCTGAGCCAGTCCGACGATTGGGACGAGGATGAACTCGGCACGCCCATTAGCGCGGCCCATGTCGGTTTTGCCATCGTGGCCTTTTCCGCAAGATCGCTGGACTATCTGAAGAAACTCGGAGCGTCCTTCAGCAAGGAGGAAAGCAGGAGCTTCATGGCCGTGTGGAGGTATTCCGGCTACCTGATGGGCATTCCGGAAACCATCCTCTACCGCGACCTGGAGGATGCGCTCGAAATCTACAGGATTGGTCGACTGTGCGAACCTCCGCCGTCAATGGAGTCGATCGCGCTCGCCTCGTCCCTCTTGAATTCCGCGCCATTGGTTGCCGGGGTGACCGAGACGGACAAGCGCCAGATGCTTGCCGGAGATATCGCGCGGGTGTCGCGCGCCCTTGTCGGCAAGGAGCTTGCCGACGAACTCATGATTCCCGAGAGCGCCACATTCGGAATCCTGTGGAAGATACGCATGCTGAGCCGGATGAAGCGGTTGGCGGAGAAACTGAACCCCCGTTACTCCCGGCCTGTCGAGGACATCACCAGAATCCTTGACATCTCGATGTATGACGAAGGGGGGATCAGTTACAAGTTGCCTGACAACCCCTATGCCGAGTTGTCATCCAAATGGTAGCACCCGGGTGGTGCCGACCTCATCCCGTTTCGTGATGACAGGTATCGTCGAGTCCTTCATTGAAATGGTCCTGCGTCGCCGGTGGCTGGTTCTCGCCCTGGCGGCGCTGGTCATGGCGGCGTTGACTGCCGGCGTCAGTTTCCTTGGCGTGACCAACGACTACCGCAGCCTGTTCGACGAGGACAATCCGCAGCTTGCGTCATTGAATGCGCTCGAGGCCACCTACGGGACCTCCAACAGGGCGCTGATTGCCGTCGCTCCGCGGGACGGCTCCGTCTTCACCTCAGAAACGCTGGGAGCCATCGAAAACCTCACCGAGGCGGCGTGGCAGACACCCTATTCCACGCGGGTCGACTCCCTTTCCAATCATTTCCACAGTTGGGCTGACGGCGACGAACTGATTGTCCAGTCGCTGGTCGAGGATGCGGACGCCCTGACGGACGCCGATATCGAGTGGATCCGTGAGGTCGCGCTGAACACCCCCGAGATCGCCGGGCGCTTGGTTTCGCACGACGGAGAGGTTGCCGGGCTCGTGATCGACTTTGCCCTGCCGGAGAACCCGGACGCGGCGGTGTTCGACATCACCGACCATCTCCATCGCCTTCTGGATGACGCTCGCGCCGGCAATCCTGACATCGCCTACTACCTGACCGGGGATGTGCCGCTGAACCGTGCCTTCGCGGATGCCACCAGGGATGACATGGAGACCCTGGTCCCGATCGTGTTCGCCATCATTGCAGGCGTGGCGGCCATCCTCTTGCGGTCCGTCATGGGGACGGCGGCGATCATTGCGGTGCTGATGTTCACGGTCAACACGACCGTGGGCTTCGCAGGCTGGCTTGGAATCGTGTTCAACCCTGCGAATTCCGGTGTTCCCATCATCGTCATGACGGTGGCGGTGGCCCACTCGGTTCACATCGTCGAGAGGACGCTGGCCGGCATGGCCGGGGGCCTCGAACGGAACGCCGCGATCGCCGAGTCGATCCGGGTCAATGCATGGCCGGTGTTCCTGACTTCGCTGACGACCGTCATCGGGTTCCTGAGCCTGAATGCATCCGATTCACCGCCATTCCGCGTTCTCGGAAACCTCGTGGCGTTCGGCGTGTTCTGCGCTCTCGTCTATTCCATGACGGTGCTCCCCGCTGTGCTGTCCGTCCTGCCGCTGAGGCCGCGCCCGGTTCGCGCCCTGATGCCTGGTTTCTTTGATCGCCTCGGTGAATTCGTGGTCGCCCGGCGAACCATGCTGCTGTGGAGTTCCGCAATCGTCGCCATCGTGCTCATCACGGGCGTCCCCAGGCTCGAGTTGACCGACAACTGGACCAGCTATCTGAGCGAGCGCTACCAGTTCCGCCAGGACACTGATTTCGTGATCGAGAATCTGACCGGCATTGAAACGCTGGAGTACACGCTCCAATCGGGTCGCGAGGGAGGCATCACCGAGCCCTCCTATCTGGAGGATGTCGAGGCCTTCGCCGAATGGTTCAGGAAGCAGCCTGAAGTTCTCCACGTCGAGGCCTTTCCCGACATCATGAAGCGCCTGAACAAGAACATGCACGGCGACGATCCGGCCTTCTACCGCCTGCCGGACGATCCGGAACTGTCAGCGCAGTACCTGTTGCTCTACGAATTGTCGCTTCCCTTCGGAAGGGATCTGAACAACAGGATCAACGTTGCCAAGTCGGCCACGCGGATGACCGTCGTACTGCGCAGCCTCACGTCCAAGGCGCAGCGGGAACTCGATGCGCGCGCCCAGGAGTGGATCGGGGGCAACGCGCCAGGTCTTGCTTCCGAGGCGTCGGGCGTCAGTATCATTTTTGCTCACCTGTCGCAGCGGAACATCGTCAGCATGCTGACCGGGACCATCATCGCCATGGGTCTCATTTCGCTGATCCTGGTGTTCATCTTCCGGAGCCTGCGGGTCGGGCTCGTGAGCGTCGTGCCAAACTTCATTCCCGCCGCGATGAGCCTCGGTCTCTGGGCATACGCGGTCGGCAACGTCGGACTTGCCGGTTCGGTGATGACTGCGATCGCTTTCGGAATCGTCGTTGACGATACGATCCACTTCCTTACGAAGTATCAGCGAGCCCGCCACGACGGGCTGGACGCCCAGGATGCGGTGCGCTCCGCCATGCGCACCGTGGGCCATGCGCTCATGACCACCACTGTTGTGCTCGTCCTGGGATTTCTGGTGTTTGCCTCGTCCGGATTTGAGGTGAGCTGGGCTCTCGGCCTCCTGGTTTCGCTGACGATATCCTTTGCGCTCCTCGCCGATTTCCTGTTCCTCCCACCCCTCCTGATGCTTCTTGACCGGAAGAAGGCCTGATCCCGGTTTGCCGGTTCGAACACGCGTGCGCCGGACCTGGCGAATATGCAGATCAGGACTCCTGCATTGCATCGGCTGTCCGGCTTCGCCGGAGATGTCCCCGTCCGGCGCTGCGAAGCTGTTCATCGGGTTGTTGATCGAAAGAGGTCAGTGAACAGGGGGGATTCCGAACGTCAGGCGGCGGCGATCAGGCCTGGTATCCTCAGTCCTGGATTCACCGGCTATTCCATGGTGCGTTCTGGCGTCCTCGGGTCGACTCTCCCAATACCACGCGCATCCCTTCCTTCCATGGCATCTTGCAGAGTGCGTTCGCTCTCAGCCGAGCCATGCCTGACTCGTGCCGAGAACCGGCTTCTCCGATATCGAAGGTGTCGGACGACCGCCCCTTGATCGGTTGGTGCCGGCGCCACGAAGGCGCCGGCACCAACCGGCGTGTATCAGGACGAGAGGTCCTTCGGGGGAACGGGTTTACCCAGAGGCTTGCCTATCTCCTCGAAGTAGTCCCGGGTGACCTTGAACACCATCGGTGCAAGCAACAGCAGCCCGATCAGGTTCGGCACCGCCATCAGACCGTTCAGCGTGTCCGACAGGTTCCAGACGAAGTCGACCTTGACATTGGCGAACGCAAGGGCCGCCAGGACCCAGAGTCCGCGGTAGATGATCAGGCTCTTCTCCTTGAACAGGTACTGCCAGCAGCGCTCGCCGTAATAGGACCAGCCGAGAATGGTGGTGAAGGCGAACACCGCGAGGGCAATGGTGACGATGTACTGCCCGCCGGTCAGGGACACCTCGAAACCGGTTGACGTCAGCACGGCGCCGGTGAGGCCCGCGCCGTCTTCACCCGTCATCACCCATGCGCCGGAGGTCAGGATCACGAGTGCGGTGATCGTGCACACCACGAGGGTGTCGATGAAAGTTCCGAGCATGGCGATCACGCCCTGGCGAACCGGGCTGTTGGTCTGCGCCGCTGCGTGCGCGATGGCGGCAGAACCAAGACCGGATTCGTTGGAGAACACGCCGCGGGCGACACCGAAGCGGATGGCCGCGGCTACCGCGGCGCCGGCAAATCCGCCTGTCGCGGCGGCAGGCGTGAAGGCGTAGGTGAAGATCATCCCGATGGCATCCGGGATTGCCGTGATGTTGATCGCGAGGATCACCAGCGCGGCACCCATGTAGAGCACGATCATCGCCGGTACCAGCTTGCCGGCGACCTCGCCGATCCGCCGGATGCCGCCGATGACGACGATGCCGACCAGCACGGCCACCACCACGCCTGTCAACCATGTCGGCACGCCAAAACTGTTGATCAGCGCGCTGGCCATGGAGTTGACCTGGACGGCGTTGCCGATACCGAATGCGGCCACCGCGCCGAAGATGGCAAAGGCGATGCCGAGCCACTTGCCGAGCTCGGGCGCAAACTCCCCGACCCCGTTGCGCAGGTAGTACATCGGCCCGCCGACGTACTTTCCGGTTGCGTCGACTTCTCGGTAGGTCACCGCGCAGACGGCCTCGGCATACTTCGTCGCCATGCCGAAGAGGGCGATCAGCCACATGTAGAAGATGGCCCCCGGGCCACCGAGGGCAATGGCAGTGGCGACACCGGCGATGTTTCCGGTTCCCACGGTGGCCGAAAGTGCTGTCATCAGGGCATTGAAGGGCTTGACTTCGCCCTCTCCGACTGCGCCTCCCTTGTCAAAGAGTAGGCGGAATCCGTACCCCACCTTGCGCCACGGCATGAACAGCAGACCCACGGTCAGCAACACACCCGTGACTCCCAGCGCCCCCAGCATGGGCGGGCCCCAGGCGAAGGCGTTGATCGAATTGATGATCGAATTCAGACGGTCCATCCCGTTTCTCCCGTATCCCCTCTTGTGCTCAAGAGTGGCTCCTGGCCAGCTCTTGAGGGGGGACTGATTTCACCATGCACGGTATCGGAGACGGGCAAATGCGTCCACGCGGTGTCAGTCTGCAAGTGTGTGATCAGTCAACATGGCGAGGTCAGCGCCGACCGAGTGGCGTCGGTGAATCCCACCAGCACCCGATGTCCGGAAACAAACAGTGGTCGTTTCATGACCGCGGGCCAGGCCCTGATGAGTGCGGCGGCCCGAGTTTCGTCGAGATTCCGTCTTTTCTCTTCCGGCAGTTTGCGCCACGTAGTGCCGCGCCGGTTGATCAGCGCCTCGTGACCGCATGCGGCAATCCACGACTCGACGTCACCGAATCCGTCCTTGCGGACGTCGTGGAACGTGTGTGGAATCTCCTGCTCCACGAGCCAGGCAAGTGCGCGCCGACAGGTGTCGCAGTTCTTCAGGCCATAGACGCTGATCATGGGATGGTTCCGCCCGGAAAGGCCGGATCGGAACAGGGAACGTGCAAGGTCAGGCAGGGCAGCCAGCCGCCGGGTATGGGAATGCGTTCATCGTGCGTGGTGCCGTCGATGAGATCGACAAGAAGATGGGTGTGTGGACCATCGGGAGTCACCGTCTTCGCAATGGGGCCGGTGACGGTGATCTCGGCCAGCCGCGAACGAAAGAGACGGGGCGGGCCTGCCTCGACGATCTCTGCCAGTGCAGGATGATGGGTGCCGACGAGTCGTTCGCCCTCGGCCCTGGTGAGGGCGAGGTGAAGCGAGAGATCCTCCACGATGATGAGAGCATCCACGGTGGCGGCACCGGCACCGATGTCGAAGAGAGCGGCATGACCCCGGCTGCCGGCATGCCGGAGCACCCTGTGACAGGCCATTCGTGCCGTCTCCTCTTCCAGGCACAGAAGAAATCCGCGGATCCGGCCGGCGATGTCGTAGGGGAGGCAGAGGACGTGGTCGGTCGGCATGATCTCGATACGGCCGCCCGGACATGTGCCGGTCATCGTTCCCGCCGTCGCATGCCAGGCGATCGTTTCATCGCCAGGCGCGTGAAACTCCGCGATCACGCCGCTCACGCCGACGCTGAACGACACACCGGGACGCGATCGCCAGAAGCACAGGAACGACTCGAACTCCGTCTGGTTGAGGAGGCCCGACATGGATGGGATCTCACGGGCGCTTCCGGTACTGGTCGGCACCGAAGGAAACCGACCAGCTCTCCGGCGTGAAACCGGTGACAATGTCAGCCGAAGCGGCGATGTCCCGCGTCACGGCCGGACGCTCGCTGACGACACCATACCAGCGCTTCACATTGGGAAAGTCGTCGAGATCCTGTTCCTGTCGTTCATGAAGCCGACACCAGGGAAAGATCGCCATGTCGGCAATCGAATAGGCGTCGCCGGCAACGTGGTCGTTCTCTCCGAGCTGCCGGTCGAGCACGCCGTAGAGACGTGAGGCCTCGTTGCGATACCGGTTCTGGGCGTAGGGCAGGACCTCGGGACCCGAAGGATTCATCGGAGCATAGGCAAGAAAGTGGTGTGCCTGTCCGAGCATCGGCCCGAAGCCTCCCATCTGCCAGAACAGCCACTGCAACACGTCCCATCGCTGCTGCGGTTCCGCTGGCAGGAACCGGCCGGTCTTCTCGGCGAGATAGAGCAGAATCGCTCCCGACTCGAAGAGGGCGAGGGGCTCGCCTGCAGGGCTTTCGTGGTCAACGATGGCCGGGACCTTGTTGTTCGGGCTGATCTTCAGGAAGTCCGGGTCGAACTGTTCGCCCTTGCCGATGTCGATGATGATCAGATTGTAGGCGAGTCCGCACTCCTCGAGCATGATATGGACCTTCTGCCCGTTCGGGGTGTGGTCGAAATAGAGATCGATCATGGTCGTGATTCCCTGGTCCTGTGCCTGAAAGCTGCCTTCCGCAGCCCCTCGGTGCAAGTCCTTCACGCTCCGTCCCCGGCTCTGGTAGGATCCGCCTGGACGAGAAGGACATGCAATGGCTGACGTCTACCTTCAACCGGTTCACCATCCTTCGGCGTGGACCTCGGCCGGCCTTGGATCCCTCGACGCCATCAGGGTCACGTGGGATCAGCGCCACATCGACGCCCTCGATGAGGCGTGGAGCGAGGTCGACCGTCAGGGACTGACTCTCGATGAAATCGGGCACCATCATTTCCGGTTGCCGGCGATTGCCGACGACCTGCGTGACCTCTACGAGGAGATCATGTGGGGCCGCGGTATCGTTCTCGTTGACCGCCTGCCGGTCGAGGATTGGCCGCTCGCCAAGGCGGAGATCATCTACTGGGGGCTCGGGACCCACTTTGGCACTGGCCAGTCCCAGTCGGTCATCGGCGACCGCCTCGGTCATGTCGTCAACGTGGGCGGCAAGGATCACAAGGAACGCGCCTATCGCAACTCCCTGCCGTTGACCCTGCACACCGATGCCTGCGACATCCTGTGCATGCTCTCCATACGCAGGAGCATCGAGGGCGGGGAGTCCCAGTACGCCAGCGCACTCGCCGTGCACAACACGATACTCGACGAAAAGCCGGAGTATCTCGGCCCCCTCTATCGCGGTTTCCGCTACCACCGGTTTGGTGAGGAAGGCCCCGGCGAAGCTCCGGTCACCGAGCATCGCGTCCCGGTGCTGTCGGAACGCGAGGGATGTGTCAGTTGCCGTTATGTCGCCGGATACATCTATATGGCCTGCGAGGAACTCGGAGAGGACCTTCCAGCGTTGGACCGCGCCGCTCTTTCCTACTTTGATGACGTGGCCCTGCGCCCCGATCACATGATCGAGTTCCAGATGGAGCCGGGTCAGCTTCTTGTCTGCAACAATCTGACGACACTTCACGCCCGCCGGGGGTTTGACGATCCGCCGGGAGAAGACGAGGGGCGCCTTCTCCTGCGCCTGTGGCTGACCGCTCACGAGGGTGATCGCCGGCCCGTGGACGACTCCATCGAGATCTATCGCACCCATGGCATCCGGGCGCGGGAGGGCCGCCACGATACCCGCTACCGTGGCAATGCCACAGAGATTCTGGGCGAGGTGCTGAAGTACTGATCACGCCGCCGGATCCAGGGGGAAAGGTGCCCATGAGGGCGGTCGGGATCATTGCCAATCCGGTATCGGCCAGGGACATACGCAGGATTGTCTCCCACGCCGGGAACCTGCCGATCAATGATCGTGCCAACATCGTTCTCAGGTTGTTGACGGGACTGGCGGCGGCGGGCGTGACCGATGCGGTCATCATGCCGGAGAACGGTGGAATCCGCACCCAGCTCATGCGCACGATTGAGCGGGAACGGCGCATGGAATCGGTTCGCCTGCCCGCCGTCACCTATCTCGACATGCCCGTGACCTCGACCTTCGTGGACAGTGCCGTGGCCGCCCGGCGCATGGACGCCATGGGTGTCGGCGCCATCGTGGTCCTGGGCGGTGACGGCACCCACCGGGTCGTTGCCTCGTCGTGCGGCCAGACACCGATCGCCGGAGTTTCCACCGGGACCAACAACGCCTTTCCGGAGTTTCGCGAACCAACCATCACCGGTCTCGCTGTTGGCCTTGCAGTCAGCGGCCGCGTTCCGGCTGACATCGCCCTTGCCCTGAACAAGCGTCTGGTGGTGACCGTCAACGGACGCCACGAGATTGCGCTTGTGGATGCCGCCGTGGTAGCTGAACGCTATGTGGGAGCGCGCGCCATCTGGAAGACGGAGAGTTTCCGTGACCTGTTCGCCACCTTCGGTGAGGCGGACGGCATAGGGATGTCCTCCCTTGTCGGACTCACCGGTCCCCTCGACCGGACAACGCCGGAGGGAAGGAGGATCAGGCTTGCGCCCGCCGGCGCCGCGCGGCGCACACTCGCCTTCCCGGTTGCTCCCGGCCTGATTGGCAAGGTTGGCGTCCTGTCGGTCGAAACGATGACGCCCGGCGTCCCCTGCAGACCTTCGGTCGCCACCGGTTCCATTGCCCTCGACGGTGAACGCGAACTGACCTTCGGCGAATCCGATGACGTCAGCATCCATCTCGAAACTGATGCCTTCAGAACCGTCAGTGTCTCCGGTTGCATGGCCTTTGCCGCCAGGCACGGACTGATGGTCCATCAATTGAGCTCCCCCTGCCACGAAGGAGAACCCCGATGAACAATCCGTTCCCCCTGTCCCGGGATGGCCTGCTCACCGCTTATCGCCGCATGAGGACGATCCGTGAATTCGAGGAACGCCTGCACGTGGAGTTTGCCAAGGGCGATATCGCAGGCTTCGTGCACCTCTACGCCGGCGAGGAGGCTGCAGGCGTCGGCATCATGATGCATCTCGAGGACCATGACCGCATTGCGTCGACCCACCGGGGGCATGGCCATTGCATCGCCAAGGGTGTCGACGTCCGGGCCATGATGGCGGAGATCTACGGCAAGGCGACCGGATCGTGTGCCGGCAAGGGCGGATCGATGCACATCGCCGATCTCTCCAAGGGGATGATGGGCGCCAACGGCATCCTTGGCGCCGGAGCACCGCTCATCTGCGGCGCCGGCCTGGCGGCGCAAAAACTTGGCCATGACGGGGTCGGCATCACGTTCTTCGGTGACGGCGCCTCCAACCAGGGCACGGTTCTCGAATCCATGAACCTGGCGGCGATCTGGAACCTTCCCGTGATTTTCGTGGTCGAGAACAACGGCTATGCGGAATCGACGTCGGTGGATTACGCGGTGGCCACCGATTCCTATGTCGACCGCGCTGCCGGCTTCGGCATGCCCGGCATTACGGTTGACGGCACCGACTTCTTTGCCGTCTACGAGGCCGCAGGCGAGGTCATCCGGCGGGCCCGGGAGGGCGGCGGACCATCCCTTCTCGAGTGCAAGATGATCCGCTTCTACGGCCACTTCGAAGGGGATGCCCAGACTTACCGGGCGCCGGGAGAAATCGAGGAGAACCGCGCACACCGAGATTGCCTGAAGATCTTCACTGGAAAGCTTCTCGAAGCCGGCGTCGTCGAGACTGGCGAGCTCGCCCGCATCGATTCCGAGGCGGCAGCTCTCATCGACGACGCGCTCGAGAGCGCGAAGGCGGCACCTCTCCCGTCGGCGAGTGAACTGACGACCGACGTCTATGTAACGTACTGAACGCTTTCCGCCACCAGAGGAGCACGGAGACATGGCACGTACACTGAGCATGATGGCCGCCATCAACGAGGCACTCGACCAGGAGATGAGCCGGGATCCGACCGTCGTCGTGCTCGGAGAGGACATCGTCGGCGGCACCGGATCACCCGGCGAGGACGACGCTTGGGGAGGCGCCATGGGCGTCACCAAGGGCCTCATCCACAAGCACCCGGGGCAGCTCATCGACACGCCGCTCTCGGAAAGCGCCTATATCGGCGCCGCCATCGGTGCCGCAACCTGTGGTCTGCGCCCCGTTGCCGAGTTGATGTTCATCGATTTCATGGGTGTGTGTCTCGACCAGATTTTCAACCAGGCCGCCAAGTTCCGCTACATGTTCGGCGGCAAGGCAGAAACCCCGGTCGTCATCCGGGCCACCTGCGGTGCGGGATTCAGGGCGGCAGCCCAGCACAGCCAGATGCTGACACCAATCATGACCCACATTCCGGGTCTCAAGGTCGTGTGTCCCTCCAACGCCTACGACACCAAGGGACTCCTGATCCAGTCGATCCGCGATAACGATCCGGTGATCTTCCTGGAGCACAAGAATCTCTATGATCGCGAGACCGATGTGCCGGAAGAATCCTATGCCATCCCATTCGGCGAGGCGAACATCGCCAGGGAGGGAAGGGATGTGACCATCGTCACCTATGGCATGATGGTGCCCTATTCCCTCGAGGCCTCGGAGACGCTCAAACGCGAGGGCATCGACGTCGAGGTGATCGACTTGCGCACGCTCTCGCCCATTGATCTCGATACCGTGTTCGAGAGTGTCGAGATGACCGGGCGTCTCGTCTGCGTGGACGAGGCCAATCCGCGTTGCTCCATTGCTTCGGATGTTGCAGCGGCAGTGGCCCAGGATGCCTTCGGGTCTCTCAAGGGACCCGTTGCGATGGTGACCGCTCCCCACGCACCCGTCCCGTTCTCGTCAGCGCTCGAGGATCTTTACATTCCTTCCCCCGAACGCATTGCCGAGGCGGTGCGCCGGACCATGGGAGAACGTCCCTCATGAGCGAAGAGATTGTTCCGATCCTGATGCCGAAATGGGGTCTCTCCATGAAGCAGGGAACCCTTTCGTCCTGGCTTGTCGAGGAGGGCAGCGAAATTTCGCCTGGCGACGAGATCATGGATGTCGAGACCGACAAGATCGCCAATGCCGTGGAGGCAACCGACGGTGGTCTTTTGCGCAGGCGCGTCGGCATGGCCGGAGAGACCTATCCGGTTCGCGCACTGCTCGGCGTTCTTGCGCCACCATCGGTTCCCGATTCGGAGATTGACGCCTACGTTGCATCCTTCGAGGCGCCCGTGGCCGAGGAAGAGGACGATGGAGAGCCGGCACGGCTGTTCCTGGATCTGGACGTGGGCCGCATCCGCTATGCCGAACGGCCTGGTGACGGAATTCCGGTGCTGCTGATTCACGGCTTCGGTGGTGATCTCGACAACTGGCTCTTCAACATCGATGCACTGGCCGAGGCCGGCCCTGTTGTCGCCCTTGATCTGCCGGGCCATGGCCAGTCGGTCAAGTCCGTTGCCGCGCCATCGCTCACGACCATGACGGATGCGGTGGTCGGCCTCATGGACTCCCTCGGCGTGGACCGGGCTCACCTCGTTGGCCATTCCATGGGAGGTCTCGTCGCCGGACGGATTGGGATAGATCGGCCCGATCGTGTCGCATCACTCACCCTCATTGCCGCCGCGGGACTTGGCGAGGAGATCAACGGCGCCTACATCGACGGTTTTGTCTCGGCGTCGTCGCGCCGCGACCTCAAGCCGGCGCTGGTGCATCTCTTTGCGGATCAGGCGCTGGTCAACCGTTCCATGGTCGAGGACGTGCTGAAGTACAAGCGTCTCGATGGTGTCGGCGCCTTTCTCGAGGCGCTCGGGGACGCGCTCTTTCCCGGGGGCCGTCAGGCCGCGAACCTTGCCGGTGACCTTGCCGGCATCGGATGCCCGTGCCAGGTCATCTGGGGAGCGGAGGATGCCATCATCCCGGCTGCCCACGCCCGAGCAGTGGAGGGTGCAACCGTGCTCGACGGGGCCGGACACATGGTGCAAATGGAAAAGGCGGCGGAGGTCAACCGGCTCATCCTCTCCTGGACAAGCGGGTGAACGAGAGCCTGGCGAATCAGTCAGGTTCGAATCCTGCAGGCCGGAATCACGGCCCGAAACTGTCTCGGGAAGCGGAGGAAACGCGGTCATGACGAAGCCGGTCAATGTCACACTGTACCGATGGGCTGGCGCGTGGGGACCGTTCAGCGTGAAGATCCCCTGCGGCGAGTGTGCCCTCACCAGGGACGTGATTGCCGATGTCGTGGAGACCGAGCTTGGCGGCGTGCCGGTCGAGGTTGATACCCGTGACTGGTTGACGCACTGGTGGAAACCCTTGCCGAAGGGCGGCTGGCACGCCCCCATCGTTCTGGTGGAAGGGCGCCTTGTCAGCCAGGGGGCCGCACTCAACCGGGGGGTGCTCACCCAGGCCATCATCGAGGCGCACGCCAAGCGCACGCCCCTTGCCGGGAACAGGCTGTTCGGCAAGGCAACCTGTCCGCACTGCGTGCGCGCCAAGGACTATCTCGACGAGGCAGGGATCGCCTACACCTATCATGACGTGGTTCGCGAGCCGGCGGCGCTTTACGAGATGCTGGCACGGGTCAAGCCGATCGTCGGACCCAAGACGCCGATCACGGTGCCGCAGATCTGGATCGATGGAGACTATGTCGGTGGTGCTGACGACCTCGGCGACATCCTCGGTCATGCCGTCGAGCCCAATCCGGATCGCGGTCAGTGTTCGATCTCGCCAGGCCGTCTGACAGCGGCCCGGCAGTCCGCTTGAGATATCCGCCCGCCTTCCAACGTCCATGATCCGGTACCTGCGTCGCCTGAGTGACAGCCGCTACGCATGGATCGTGGTGGCGGCCTCTTTCCTGATGCTCGTTCTGGGAAACGGAGCCCTGTTCCTGCTGGTCGTCTCGATGAAGGATATCGCGGCCAGCTTTGGCTGGCCGCGTTCGGTTCCCTCGTTTGCCTATTCCCTGCAGTTCATCGGAGGCGGGGTGGGCGGCATCGTCATGGGATGGTGGCTCGACAGGGCCGGAATGGGATGGCCGGCCCTGGTGGGCGCCGTCATGATCGGGACAGGCGCCGTGCTGGTCAGCATGGCGGCGAACGAGTGGGAGTTCTATCTGGTCTACGGGCTGGTGATCGGACTCCTCGGTCAGGCGGCGCTCTATGTACCTCTCGTGGCCAATGCGACACGCTGGTTCGTGCGGCGGCGCGGCATTGCCGTGGGCCTCGTGACCAGTGGCCAGAGTGTCGCCGGTGCCCTGTGGCCGCCACTCTTCGAGTACGGGCTGGCGACATGGGGCTGGCGCGATACATACCTGTTCTACGGTGTCGCCAGCATGGCCGTGATGGTGCCGCTGTCTCTCCTCCTGCGGCGTTCGCCGCGCGCCCTCGCGCCCTCCGGGACCTCCGCCGACGCGATCGTGCCCGGGCAAGGGTCCTCGCCCGTGGGGCCCCGCGCGATGATGGTGCTGCTCTGCATCGCCATAGTCGGCTGTTGCGTCAGCATGTCCCTGCCCATCGCCCACATCAAATCCCACGCCACCGATGTCGGGATAGCGCCGATGGAGGCGGCATCGGTCCTTTCGGTCCTGCTGGCAGCCAGTTTTGTCTCCAGGGCTCTCGTGTGCGGCCTGATGATCGAGTGGATCGGGGCTCTGAAGACTCTCTTCGTGTTCTCGTTCATCCAGACGGCGACGCTGGGATTGCTCCCCTTCCTCGAAGGCTCCGCATCATTGATGATCACGGCGGCAATCTTCGGTTTGGGGTTCGGCGGTATCGCGCCGACCTATCCCGTGATCATCCGTGAGAATCTCCCCGCACAATGGACCGGGCGGTGCACCGGCATCGTCGTTCTCTTCGGCACACTCGGCATGGCGATCGGCGGCTGGATCGGCGGCATCGGCTTCGACGTCACCGGCAGCTACCACACCCCCTTCCTCGCAGGTGTGGCTTTCAACGCAATCAATCTTGTCGTCATCGGCTATCTCATCGCCGCCTTGCGTCCGTCCCCACCGGTCGTGGCTCCCGCCTATTGACTCCCTGACGGCCTATGTTGCGGTGTCGAAACTGCGCGCGGACAGAATGCCGCGCAGACGATCTTGGCGAAGATGGCCGGTAGGCGGAGGCGCTTCTCTGCGGACGTGGCCGCGTGACGGTGGTCGATCTCGCCGGGCATATCGATCGCACCGGAGGCGTGGACCGGATGGCAGGCGTGCTTTCCGAACTCGGCAAGGGCATGGACCCGGAGCGTCTAGTCGAGGCTTCGCAGTCCGCTTCTGCCCTCTGGGCGCAACGTCTGGGCTATCTCCTGGAGCATGTCGGGGCCGCAGAAAGGACGGTGCTGCCAGTGGCGGGAGCGGGCTCCGTGGAACGAGGACCTCCAGAACGAGCAGAACCTGGTCATCAGCCGGGCCCTGGTCGAGTTACTCTCCGATCCCGTCCTCGCCGGGGCGGCACCGCGCTCTACAAGGCCTACCTGAAGCCGGTCGCGCGATACTCCGAGGATACCGATCTGGATCAGGTAGAGTCCGGGCAGGCCGACCCGATGATGGACGGCTTGCGAACCGATATCAGACAACCTCGCGGCGCACGATTGGGTCAAGAAGCGTTGCCGGAGTACTGTGCCGTGGGACGCCCTTCGCGCAAAGTACGCGCGGATGCTCAACGTGTAGTTCCAATTCGACGGTTTCTCGGGCTACCTGCCGTAGGCATCAGTGCAACCAGCAGAGACAGATGCCGCACATCGCGGCCAAACTGCCAGGTGGCTGTCCAACCTTCGGAAGCCGCCTGATGATCTTTCCCCGTCTTCGTGGCAAGGCTGTAGTGGCTTGGGCAAGACCATGGCACGGCCATCACCCGGGCTGACAATCGCCGTTTGGGATGGATGCCGACTGGCGTGCCGAGCGTTTGACGTTCCTGGGCCTCCAGCGGTCAAGATTGCAATCTGGCGCACACCTTGAGTGCCGAATGGTCGGCGACAATTGGACTCAGCCCCATTTCGTCTCGCAGGACTGTGACCGTCTCCTTGATGCGATAATCGCAGAAGAGTGTCTCGGTACCGGCCATGGTGCCCAGTTCGAAGAACTTGTTGCCAGGCGAGCCGCCAGAACAGACATCGAAGAAAGGACAGGCCTTTCGGCAGGCGCTGTATCCATCGATGATGTCATTCATGTAACGCGCGAACACCGGATTGGCGAAGGCGTCCAGATAGGCGTCCTTGTGCACGTTGCCGAAGACAAATCTCTCGCCATTGCCCATATCCACACCGTGGAGTTCAGGCGAGAAGGTCGAGAAGCCGCCGTCGTGTCCGACGGTGATGATACGGAAGGGCGCAGTCTGCTGGGTTTTCTTCAGTATTGGTGGTCGCTCGCCGCCGTTCTTCACAAAGTGATCATATGCGCGCACCTCGCGGATGTGCAGTCGTCCTGCCACGTGACGCCTGTAGCACTCGCGCATGAACGCGCGAAACCGGCGGCGGGTGCCGTCAGCATGGTCCATCGTGGTGTCTCGGTGATCGCCCTCGTATTCTTCCACGTTGAAGCCGACGCTGGTCATGCCTTTACCGGTGAGCATTTCGAAGAAGTCAAGTGCCGCCTCAAAATCGTGAAGGAATTCTCTGGTGACCACAGCGATCACATGGAATGACATGCCGTTCGCCACAAGGCACTCAACACCCTTCATGACCGATTTGTGTGTGCCCTTGCCGGTGCGCGTCTTCCGGTTGGCGTCATGGATGTGTTCGGGTCCGTCGATGCTGACGCCGAGGCGTGTATTGATCGACTTGAACAGGTCGCACCAACCGTCGGTCACAAGAACGGCGTTGGACTGGAAGTTGTGGGTTACCACAACATTCTCACAGTGCTTTTGCACCAGGCCGTCAGCCTCGCGGTACCAGTCCTTCGGCATCACGAGCGGCTCACCCGCGTGCCAGACGATCGACAGCTTGTCAGCAACCAGACCTGACTCCATGGCCCGCACGATCGCTGTCTCGGCGGTCTCCATCGGCATCCTAGCCTTGTTCGCCCGGTCGGGCAGGTAACAATAGCCACAATCAAGGTTGCAAAATGGCGTCGGCTGCAGCACCAAGAGCCCCAGAGGGCCTACGCTGTGCGGCGGTGGACGCCGTCTCGCGTTGTTTCGCGCTGCGGGGTGAAATGCTCGCTGTTGGTAGTCTGTCGAATGCATGGTCATCTGATTGTTCACTCAGGTTAGTTGCGCTCGTCACTCTGGCCGTTCTATCCCTACCAATTGCCCCAGTTTTCCCAGTCGCTCCAATCGCTCCAATCCTCCCATTCGTACCAGTTGCTCCAATCGCTCCAATCGCTCCAATCCTCCCATTCGTACCAGTTGCTCCAATCGCTCCAGTCACTCCAATTGTCCCAATTCTCCCAATTGTCCCAGTTCTCCCAGTTCTCCCAGTTGTCCCAATCCGCCCAGTTGTCCCAATCCGCCCAGTCGCTCCAATTGTCCCAGTTATCCCAATTCTCCCAGTTCTCCCAATTGTCCCAATTCTCCCAATTGTCCCAGTTCTCCCAATTCTCCCAGTTATCCCAATTCTCCCAGTTGTCCCAATCCGCCCAGTCACTCCAATTGTCCCAGTTCTCCCAATTGTCCCAATTGTCCCAATTGTCCCAATTGTCCCAGTTGTCCCAGTCGCTCCAGTCGTACCACTGGGCGACATCTACGGATGAGGCGCCTCCGTCACGGAGCAGGCGCGCGATGTCGTCCGCGTCGCGCGGATCGATAAGTTCCTGCAAGGTCGCACGTGTGCTGGCGCCGGGCGAATTGGTCGACGCGTCGGCCTTCAGCGGGAGCCCGATCGCCAGACAGGCAACCGAGAGTGAGATTCCCAGATAGGCGCATTGCCTGAGATAGGCAGGTACAGAGAGTTTCCTCGCCTTCACCAGGCCGGACAGATTGGCGACGACATCCCTCTCGATCATGAAAGATTACCTCTCACGCCAGCTGGCCTGCCCTCATTTGAGTGGTCCGGTCTCCATGTGAGGGCCTTGTCCATCTTCCATAAATCAATGCCTCCCCCCACTCCATAAGTCAATGTCTCCGCCCGCAAGGGAACTAACCTGTGCGGCGGTTCAATGATGCGCCGCGGGAAATGAGATGGTGGCACCAAGGCGGCGTTGTGCACGGTTTGAGTGGTTCACGGTTCGGACTCGGGAGTTTGCGGTTACGATACCTGGGCCAATTGCAGCGGTTCTTGTCTGGCGTTCGTGAGGATGCCGGCCATGTTGGCGGATAGGGGCCTGTGGAACACGCAAGAGTTCGTTGAGACGGCGACGCTTGAGGAGGTGAGCACCTACCTCGACAACTACGAGGATCCGAATGTCCGCAACCTTGAGTCCAATGCGCCTTTGAGTCTCGCGACGTGATTCAATGCCAGTGCCGTCATCCGTGCTCTGCTCACCGCTGGGACGGATCCGAATGCCCGCAACAAGGACAACGATACCCCTGCATCGGGCGGTGCGATTCGCCGACGACCCCGCCATCATCGTCGAGTGCGCTAACCCGCCGGCGCAAAACGACAAGCGAGCGACGCCTCTGGATCTGGCGACATCGTCGTTCGGACCAGACCGAACGTCGGGTGTCATCATGGCACTGAAGCCGACCGCGACGGACCGAAGGCTTGACTTGCCATGCCCGTGCTGGTCGCCGACGGTCCGGCAATTCCGGTTTGGCTCCTGAACGAACTGGACTGCGACAAGGTGTTTCGCGACCATGGAGTCTGGTGCGCCGTCAAGTCGCAGGCACGGGAGAATCCACTCGTGGAGGCCCTATCTTGAAGATGCGGCGACTGGTGTCAGCCGACGATGTCGAGGTCCGTTGCGCCGCTGCCGGCCAGCATCGTGACACCGTTCTCCAGCATCAGCCAGGTGCCTCCAACGACCACACCGCACCCGGATCCGGGTGGCGTGAGGCAGGCATGCAGTACGAAGGTCATGCCCGGCTGCAGACGCTGGTCCATGTGGCGGCCAATCTCCAGGGTTTCGAGCCACAGCGGGGGGTAGGCGATACCGATGCCGTATCCGAAACGCATCATGGCGGCATCTTCGAGACCGGCTTCGCGGACCGCCAGGAGTGAGGCCTCCTCGACCTCCGCCACCGGCACACCGGGCCTCATCGAAGCGATCCCGTCCTCGAGGGAACGCCGCGCCACCTCGTGGAGATCACGTTTTTCGGGTGTGGGTCTGCCGGCCGCCATGGTGGCAATGGCAACGGCGTGGTAGCGCTCGTGAACGCCCGCCAGTTCGACGTGAACGAGATCGCCCGATTCGATGACGCGGTTCCGCGGTGTCGCATGACCGCCTTCGCTTCTCGGGCCGCTTGCCAGTTCGACAGGGATGGCCCAGTAGTCGCACCCCTGCCGGCGCATCGCATGTTCGATCTCGGCCGCCAGTGCAATCTCGCTCATGCCTGGCCTGAGCGACCGGCGCATGGCGGCAAGACCGGCCTCGGCATGAAGGGCGGCTTCGCGCATGGAGGCGATCTCTGCGGGCGACTTGATCCAGCGCAAGGCGCCGATGAGCGGCGTGATGTCGGTGAATCGTGATGCCGGAAGGGAGGCCGCAAGAGTCTGGCCCCATTCCCAGGAGAGGCAGTGGGACCGCATTTCGATGCCGACCCGGGCGCCGACGTGGGATCTGTCGTGCACCAGGTCGGCCATCAGGGCCGCCACATCGTCGTGGTGCAGGCGGTAGGTGCGGATATCCCGGACCCATGTGGTCTCCGTCGCCAGGGGCAGGTCGACGTCGCGCACGACGAGGCAGGGGTCATCGTCGCTTTCGGTGAAGACGAGTGCCTGGGGACTGTTGACGGCGACCCAGGAGTCATAGCCGGCGATCCAGTAGAGGTGTTCCGGCGCCACGCAGAGACAGACATCGATGCCTTCCGCTCTCATCGCTTCTCGGGTGCGCTGGAGCCGGTGGCGGTGTTCGGCTTCGCAGAAGGAGGCAAAGGCAGGCATGGTTTCGGTTCGCAGGATTCAGGACATCCTCATGGTATGCCGGGTCCGGGCTGCGTGGAACGGACTTGCTCTCTCACCGACATCTGTGATGATCTTCGACCCTAGGTGAAGACCAACCGGGAGGCTTCCGGCGTGTCGGAGCAATCCTCCACCTCGTATGATGCCGTCATCGTGGGCGCCGGTTTTTCGGGCATGTACATGCTCTACAGCCTGCGGCGTCTGGGAATGCGGGTTGTCGTGCTCGAGATGGCGGACGATGTCGGCGGCACCTGGTACTGGAACCGCTATCCCGGGGCCCGTTGCGATGTCGAGAGCATGGAGTACTCCTATTCCTTCGACGAGGACCTGCAGCAGGAGTGGGAGTGGACGGAACGCTACTCGGCCCAGCCGGAGATACTGGAGTACGCCGCTCACGTGGCGGACCGCTTTGATCTGCGCCGCGACATCCGCTTCGGCATCCGGGTGACTCGGGCTTGGTGGGACGAGGACTCCGGGGGCTGGGTCCTTGAAACCGACGCAGGAGAGTTCTTTCGCGGCCGCTACTGCATCATGGCGCTCGGGTGTCTTTCCGTGCCTAGGCGCCCCGATTTCCCCGGCCTCGATTCCTTCCGTGGCCCCTGGCATCACACCGGCCTGTGGCCCCACGAGCCGGTCGACTTCCGAGGTCTCGATGTCGGCATCATCGGCACCGGCTCATCGGCGATCCAGTCGATTCCCCAGATCGCCGGCGAGGCGCGCCATCTCACCGTCTTCCAGCGTACGCCGAACTTTGCGGTGCCTGCCTGGAACCGTCCGCTTGATGCCGATGAGGTGTGCGAGATCAAGAAGAACTACGCCGCCTTCCGGGATGGTGCCCGCTGGTCGCACAGCGGCTACAACTGTGATGATGCCGTCGGCCCCGGACTGGAGGTCTCCGACAACCTGCGCAAGTCGGAAATGGAACGGCGCTGGCAGATCGGCGGTTTCACCGTTCTCTCGACCTTCGATGACGTCAACACCAGCATGGAGGTCAACAGGCTCTTCGTCGACTTTGCGCACGACAACATACGCAGCAGGGTCAACGATCCGGAGACGGCCAGACTGCTGTCACCGACCGATCACCCCTTCGGAACCAAAAGGCTGTGCGTCGACATCGACTACTTCGAGACCTACAACCGGACGAACGTCACCCTCGTTGACATCAGCAGCGATCCGATCGGCCACATCACGCCGACGGGCCTCGTCACCGAAGGAGGCAGGGCCTTCGACGTCGATGCCCTTGTCTTTGCCACGGGATTCGACGCCATGACGGGGCCCCTTCTCGGGATTGACATCCGTGGCGTGGAGGATCTCAGCCTGCGCGACAGGTGGGAGGCGGGACCGCGCACCTATCTCGGTCTCACGATGGCCGGGTTTCCCAACATGTTCACCATCACCGGCCCGCAGAGCCCCTCGGTTCTCACCAACATGATGAGCGCCATCGAACAGCACGTGGAGTGGGTCACGGATTGTCTGACCTGGCTGCAGCGTCATGATCTCGACCGGATCGAGGCGACTGAAGACGAGGAGGACGCTTGGGTCGAACACACTATCGCTGTTGGTGACGAGACCCTCTATCCCCTGGCGAACTCCTGGTATGTCGGCGCCAACATTCCCGGCAAGCCTCGGGTGTTCACGCCCTATGTCGGGGGCTTCGACAGCTACCGGCGGATCTGCGACCGGGTTGCCGGCGACGGCTACCGCACATTCGATCTCGGGCGGGTCGAACCCCGCCCACATGGGAAGGGTGGTGCCTCTGGAGGGACTCGAACCCCCACTTCCGGATGGAAAGCAGATTTTGAGTCTGCCGCGTCTACCAGTTCCGCCACAGAGGCCTGAAGGAAGGTCATCAATGTCGGGGTTGACGCGGCCGGTCAAGAAGAACCGTCAATGACGACTCGGCTCTCCCAGTACCGCGGTCTTGAAGACGCTTGAATCCTCCACGTACTCGCCGCCTTCCGGCGAGGCCGGCATGACATCGGCGAACCTGTCCTCGAGCACGACATGGGGATCCTGCCCCTCGACCCAGCCGAGGAAGATGTCGTGCAGGTGGTAGCCGATCAGGTGCTGGACATCTTCGCGCAGGCCGCGAGCGACTGCGGGAGGAACCGCGAGATACTGGTTCTCTTCCTGGCGCAGCCAGCCGAGACTGTATCCGGTGATCGCTCCGGTACGGTGCTGGTCGGTGGTGACATTCTGTCCGCCGCCGTGGAACACCGAACCGAGATAGATGAGACACGAGCCCTTGGGCATCACGGCATAGGCGACCCTGGAACTCTCGTCGGGGTAGGTGTCGTCGTCCCAGAGGTGGCTGCCGGGAATGACATTGGTGGCGCCGTTGTCGACCGTGAAGTCCGACAGCGCCCACATGGTATTGCACAGGCACTGGGGTCCGGGGTGACGAAAAGGTATGAGGCCGTCGTCGCGATGTACGATCTGGCGCCCCTCGCCGGGAGCGATTCGCACCGCTTGGGTCACATGAAGCTGATAGCGCTCGCAGCGGGGCAGCAACAGGCGATCCATGACTGCGAGAATCTGCGGCGCCGTGGCAAGGTCCTCTCCATAGGTCTTGGATTTGGCGATCAGCGAACTCACGCGCCGCGTCTTGCGGCCCCAGAAGTCGCCTTCACCGAAGTAGGCCCGGCCGAGATAGGGTTCGAGTTCCTCGTTGACCCGGTCCATGACGTCGTCCTCGACGAGATTGCGGAAGATGACCGCACCGTCTTCCTCGAGAATGGTCATCGCCTCGTCGGTGGATGCCGTAGGCTCAAGGGACCTGACTTCTTCCATGCCTGCCTCCACTCCCTTCGAATCATCCTATCCCCTTGGCGGAGACGGGTCACTACGCCGGTGAACCGTGACGCGGTATCGTGGGTTCCTCGACATGTTTGAGCGTCTCTACGCCAGGACGATGGATCTTGCCGCCAGCCGTCATGCGGTCTGGTGGCTGCTGGCGCTCGCCGTCGCCGAGGCCTCCTTCTTCCCGGTGCCCGTGGAGGCCCTGCTCCTGCCGATGATGTTCGCGACGCCTTCCAGGGCGTGGCTCCTTGCGCTTCTCGCCACGATCGGGACCGTGCTGGGTGGTGTCACGGGCTACGCCGTCGGGCTGTTTCTCCACGATGCCGTCGCCTGGCCCTTGCTCGAATTCTATGGCTATGCGGAGACCTACGCGGAGTATGCCGCCCTCTACAACGAGTGGGGAGCCTGGATCGTCTTTGCCGGTGGCTTCACGCCAATTCCCTACAAGGTGGTGACCATTGCTTCCGGCGCCATGCACCTTGACATTTGGGTCTTTGTCGCCGCCTCCGCCGTCTCGCGCGGCCTTCGGTTCGCCATCGAGGCGGCACTGCTGTCGTGGTTTGGCGTGCCGTTGCGCGGCCTCGTGGAACGTCATCTCACCCTGGCGGGACTGGCAATGCTGGTTGCGCTGGTGGCAGGTTTCGTCGCCATCAAGTGGTTCTTGTAGGAGTCCCCGGAGCGGCTTCATACTCAGGGTGTGATGGCTGCCCTCTCTTCCATGGCGGCATGGCAACGCCCCAGGTTGCTCGCCGGCCTGCTCGGCCTTGCCAGTGCCGCATGCCTCGCCACCGCCTTCTGGTTCCAGCATGTGGTAGGACTCGATCCCTGCCCCCTGTGCATCGACCAGCGCTGGGCCCACGGCGCATCCATCGCCGTTGCGGCCGTCTCGGTTGTCCTCATGACGCCGGGGCGCGCGGCGATCATGTTGGCGGCCCTTGCCCTTGCCTTCCTGGCCGGAACCGCTGTCGCTGCGTGGCATGTCATGGTTGAATGGCACTGGGTGGCGTCGCCGGGGTGCAGCACGCCGGAGTTCGAGGAGATGTCGATCGATTCCTTCCTCTCCATCGAAGTCGTGCCGTGCGACGAGGTCGCTTGGTCGATGGCGGGCATCTCCATGGCCGGATGGAACGCCATCGTTTCCCTCATGCTGGCAGCGGTCGCCATCACCGGCAGTCTGGCTTCGTTGCGGGGACGCCGATGACGGCACGACGCCACACACGCGACGGACTCCTGCCCGGTGACGGCACGGTGCGAGAAACCGTCGATGCCATGATCCGGGTCGACCATGCCGGAGAATTCGGTGCAAAACGGATCTATGACGGGCAGCTAGCCGTGCTCGGTGATACCCGAGCCGGCAAGGTCATTCGCGACATGGCGGAACAGGAACAGAAACACCTCGACCATTTCGATGAACTGATCGTTGCGCGGCGGGTCCGGCCGACCGTGCTTTCACCGTTGTGGAATGTGGCGGGCTTTGCGCTGGGCGTCGGCTCCGCCCTCCTGGGCCCACGCGCCGCCATGGCCTGCACCGAGGCCGTCGAAAGTGTCATCAGCGAACACTACGCCAGCCAGGCCCGGCGCCTGGGAGACGACGAGGCAGACCTCAGGGCCACCATCGAGGAGTTCCGCCAGGATGAGATGGCCCACCACGACACCGCCCTGGAGCACGGTGCCCGGAAGACGCCCGCGCACGGCCTTCTCACCGGCGCCATCCGCCGTGGTACACGCCTTGCCATTCGTCTTTCGACCAGGCTGTGACAGGTCACCGCCGCCGCCGTTCCTGACGGTATCAGTCCGGGACGAGTTCGCTGTCCCAGTAGAGGTAGTCGCGCCAGTGTTCGTGGAGGAAGTTGGGCGGGAAGGACTGTCCGTTGCGGCGCAGCTGGAAGGTCGTCGGAGGAGCCGGTCTGGCGAGAGGGAACATCCGCGCTTCACCCGGCATCCGGTTGCCCTTCGCCATGTTGCAGGACCGGCAGGCCGTGACGACATTGCTCCAGGTAGCCCTGCCGCCGCGCGAACGGGGGATTACATGGTCGAAGGTGAGGTCACGGGTCTCGAAGCGCAACCCGCAGTACTGGCATGAGAACCGGTCGCGCAGGAACACGTTGAACCGGGTGAACGCCGGACGCTTGTTGATCGGAATGTAGTTTCGCAGGGCAATGACGCTGGGAAGCCGCATCTCGAACGACGGTGAGCGGACCGTGAGGTCATAGGCACTCACGGTCTCCACGCGATCGAGAAACACCGCCTTGACCGCTTCCTGCCACGGCCAGACCGAAAGCGGGAAGTAGCTCAGCGGCTTGTAGTCCGCATTGAGGACCAAGGCCGGACATGTTTGGAGCGATACCACTGGCTGTGTTTCCGAGGGCGAGAAATCCAAAATATTGGCGTCATTCGGCGGCATCATAGCGGCTGACGGCCAGATGTTAACCCTCGGGATTGCGTTCCCTTGCAGCCATGTGATGATGGAGTTGTCTTGTCACAGGCCATGGACTCATTCTGTCCATCCATCATATCAGTTTCGTGACCCCGATTCCGGGTCATGCAACGACAAGGGGAAGAGGCGGATGGCCCTGGCACTCGACGGCATTGTGGTTCTCGATCTTTCGCGCATTCTTGCCGGTCCCTGGTGCACCCAGATCCTTGCCGATCTGGGGGCGACCGTGATCAAGGTCGAGAGGCCGGGAACCGGTGATGACACCCGTGCCTGGGGACCGCCCTACCTGAAGGATGGCAACGGCGAGGACACCTCGGAGGCGGCCTACTACCTTGCGGCCAACCGCGGCAAGCAGTCACTGACGCTCAACATCGCGACCCCTCGGGGAATGGCGATCGCGCGCGAACTCGCCGCCAGGGCGGATGTCCTTGTCGAGAACTACAAGGTCGGCGGGCTCGAGAAGTATGGTCTCGACTATCCTGGTCTTCGGCCCCTCAACCCCGGTCTCATCTATTGTTCGATCACGGGCTTCGGACAGACCGGTCCCTACGCAGCGCGGGCCGGCTACGACTTTGTCATCCAGGGCCTGTGCGGATTCATGTCGATCACCGGGGAGCGCGACGAACTGCCAGGCGGAGGACCGCAGAAGGCGGGTGTCGCCATCACCGACCTGACCACCGGTCTCTACAGCGCCATTGCCATTCTTGCCGCTCTCAATCATCGCCGTGCGACCGGTGAGGGACAGTATATCGACATGGCGCTGTCCGACTGCGCCGTAGCGCTCATGGCCAACATGAACATGAACTACCTCACCACAGGCGTTGCGCCGAAGCGCTACGGCAATGCGCATCAGAACCTGCTGCCCTACCAGGTGTTCGACACGGCTGACGATCCCATCATCATCGCCATCGGCAACGATACGCAGTTCCGCCGCTGGTGCGATCTTGCCGAAGCGCCGGAACTGGCCGATGACGAACGCTTTGCCACCAATCCGGCTCGCGTCCGTCATCGCGAACTCCTGGTGGCAAAGGTCGTCGAACTGATGAAGCACCGCCCCCGTGCCTGGTGGGTCGAGCACCTGGAGAGAGAGGGTATTCCCTATGGCGTGGTGAACAACTTCCGACAGGTCTACGAAGACCAGCACATCCAGGCGCGCGGCATGAAGTTCGAGATGGACCACCCGCTCGCCGGCACAATTCCCCTGGTTCGCAGTCCGGTCAATCTCGAGGGTTCGCCTCCCGCCTATCTGCGCCCGCCTCCGCTTCTGGGAGAACACACCCGGACGGTTCTCGCCCACCTGCTGGGCAAGTCCGACGAGGAAATCGACGAACTGGAGTCCGACGGGGTCGTGTAGCGGCTCCGTCAGTTGCTCCTGAAGGCGTTCTTCAGGAAGAGGGCGGCAAAACCCAGGGATTCGGGATCGATCCCGTGCCCGATGCCCTGGCAGACATGCCATTGGACGGGCACGTCGTGCCGGCCAAGTGTGTCGACCGCGCTGTGCAGCATGGCGAAGGGAACCACCTCGTCGGCATCGCCGTGACACAGGAAGACCGGCGGTCGGCTGACGATCTCCCGGCCGAGGCTCTCTTCCTCGATCAGCATGCCGGAGAATCCCGCCACGGCAGCGATCGGTCGCCGTCGACGCAGCGCCACATGGAGCGCCATCATGCAGCCCTGGCTGAATCCCAGGAAGGCAAGGGCCCTCTCGTCGAAACCGAGGCGTTCGAGTTCCGAATCGACCCAGGCGTTGATCATGTCGCTGGCCCGGTCGATCCCTTCTCGTGCGCGTTCGGGGCGCCGCTCCATCAGGGAGTACCACTGGCGACCGGCCGGGTTCTGCTCACACGGGTCGGGAGCATCGGGGCTGGCGATTCGGGCCTGGGGAAGGGTTGTCTGCAAGGGCCCGGCAAGACCGATCAGGTCATTGCCGTTGGCACCCCAGCCATGCAGGAGCACGACAAGCTGGCGTGCATTCCCCTTTCGGGGCGGCACGGCCGGTCCGGACAAGGGCATGGCGGTCAACTCCCCGGGCGTTCACGTCATCTCTCGCAGGATCGATCCTGTCCCTCGTCGTTGTCCAGACCTTCCATAGAGGCATGAAGGCTGTATCGTTCATGAGAGGTTCCGCCCATGTCCGCCATTGTCACGCGCTTCGCGCCCTCTCCCACCGGATTGCTGCACATTGGCCACGTCTTCTCGGCCCTTGAGGGCTGGTGTCTGGCTCGCGACAACGGGGGAAGGTTTCTCCTGCGCATCGAGGATATCGACCGGGCGCGCTGCCGTGACACGTTCGAGCAATCCATCCTGGAGGATCTCGCCTGGCTTGGCATCGACTGGGACGGCGAGGTCCGGCGCCAGTCGGACCACCTTGCCGCCTACGCCTCGGCCCTTGCCGAACTGCGGGCGCGCCGGCTTGTCTATCCGTGTTTCTGCACGCGCCGCCAGATCGCTCGGGAGGTCGAACTGGCGCAGGCAGCGCCTCATGGCCCGCTGGGCCTCATCTATCCTGGAACCTGTCGCACGCTCGCCGCTGCCGAGGTCGAGGCAAGACTGGATGCCGGCGACCATCACGCCTGGCGTCTCGATGTCACCAGGGCCATGGACGAGACGGGCCCGTTGGCATGGCGCACGCTCGATGGCAGCGCGATCCCGGTCGATACGGGCATAGCTGGTGACGTGGTTCTGGCGCGCAAGGACATTCCGACCAGCTACCACCTTGCCGTCACCCATGACGACCATGTCCAGGGCGTGACGGTGGTCACGCGGGGATGCGATCTTGCCCCCGCCACCCATGTCCACTGCCTGATCCGCCGGCTCATGGGCTGGAAGGAACCCCTCCATCACCACCACCGCCTGCTTGTCGGGGAGGACGGCCGGCGTCATGCCAAGCGCGATCGCTCGGTAACAATCCGGTCGCTGCGCGAAGCTGGCCACACATCCAAGGACGTGCTCGCCATGGCACGGCCATGATGACACCACGGTCGGTCGAACAGGTGACGGGGCCCCTGTCGAAAGGACGGCGCCAGGCGTCCGGTCCGGTCGCGTCCGCCCTCGTCCAGAGACCGGCGAACACGAACGGCGTCCCGTGGAGGCGGTGAATGCGGAAAGCCTGCCTCGAGGGTTTCTGACACTCGCAGGACCCGTCGGCCGGAATCGCACAGCGGCGATGGCGCCGCCAGGGCTGATCGGGGAGTATCTGCCGCACGTGCCCCATCAGAGAGGAAAGGACCTGCCATGACGACGTCGATCTTCGATTCCAGGGTCTACCGTCCCACGGCCGGCTTCATGGATGCCCCTGTCACCTGGACTCTCGACGGCTGTCGTCTGGCGATCGTCGGCATGCCCTTTGACTGTGGCATTCATCCGACACGCATCGGATCCCGTCTGGGACCGGCATCCATTCGTGAGCAGTCCGGACTTGTGCGTCCCTATCATCCGCCCCTCGATGACACCAACCCGCTGAGCGAACTCGGTGTCATCGACTGCGGCGATGCCCTGGTGACGCCCGGCCGACCCGAACCTTCCTTCGAGGTCATGGAGGAAGCGGTGTGGCGGATTGCCCGTGAGGGTGTGGCGACCCTGACGATGGGAGGCGACGGTCTCGTCACGTTGCCACAGTTGCGCGCATGGCGCCGTGTTCATGACGATCTCTGCGTCATCCATGTCGATGCCCACACGGATGCCTATCCCGTCACCGGCCAGGATCGCATCTCGCCTGCCACCACGTTCACCATCGCCGCCGAGGAAGGTCTGATCGATGCCGCATCCACGTTCCACGTCGGCGCCCGCGGCCCGGTATTCATGGGGGGTGTGTTCGAGCACACGAAGGGCATCGGTTATCACCTCATTCCCGATGTCGAGATGCGGCGACAGGGTCTCGAAGCCACCGCCTCCCTGCTTCAGGAGCGCCTTGCCGGCCGCAAGGTCTACCTGTGCTGGGACATGGACGTCTTCGACCCGTCCTGCGCTCCGGGTGTCGCCACGCCGACCTGGGAAGGTCTCAGTGCCGCCGAGGGACTGGGTTTCCTGCGTTCACTGGCCGGTCTCGACATCGTCGCGGTCGATATCAACACGGTCTCCCCGCCCCACGACGTGGGTGGCATGACCGCCTACCTCGCCGGTTGCGTCATGCTGGAAGGCATGCGTCTCGTCGCGGCATCCCCGTCCCTCGGCCGGCAATGATCCCGGCTGCCGGTCGCATCGTCCTGTTGGGCCTGTTGTCCGGGTGTCCATGAACGGAGCAATCCGGTCGGTATTCCCGCCCCTTTGAGACAGCTTCCGATTCTCTCCGGAGAGCAAGCCCGGTCGTGGTTGCATCGAACGAGGCCCGCTCTGTCGGCGTGGAATCTCCGTGTCCCTTGACATGCTGGAGAAGAACAAATAAAGAACAAACATGATCTCTTCCTGCTCCCCCGAAAGAGTGGACACTGGTCCCGGCACGCCTGCTGCCTCGAAGGGCGCCGGCCTTGCGGTGCTGCGCCGGCGCATCGCAGCGCTGGAGCGGCGCTCGCCGGAGCCGGCGCATCCTGTTGACCTGCCGCGGCCCTGGCGAACCGGGATCGAGGTGCTGGACGGGGCGCTGCCGGCGGCATCCGGGCTGATCCTGGGCGGGGTGCACGAGGCGGCTGGCGCATCCCCGGCCGACAGACCGGCGGCCCTGGCCTTTCTTGCCGCCCTGCTGGTCCGACTCGGCCGGCACGGTCCGGTAACGGTCTGCCAGGGTCCCGGCGGCGTCGCCGGGCTGGGCCGGCTCTACGGGCCGGGCTGGCGGGATCTCGGCGCGGATCCGGAGGACCTGGTGATCGTCGGGGTCCGGCGCGAACGGGATGTCCTGTGGGCGATGGAGGAGAGCTTGCGCAGTGGCGCGGCTGCGGCGGTTCTGGGCGAGACGGAACGGCTTGCCTTCGTCGCCAGTCGTCGCCTGGCGCTGGCCGCGCGCGAGGGTGGGACACCCTTGCTGCTGCTGTGCGGCGGCGGGCTCGCCCCGGCAAGTGCCGCCTTCTCGCGCTGGCGTGTTGCGGCGTGGCCGGGTTCTGCTTCGCCGTTCGATGAGACCGCTCCCGGCCTGCCTCGCTGGCGCCTGGAGCTGACGCGCTGCCGGGGCGGGCGGCCCGTGACCTGCATTGTGGAGTGGAACCGTGAGACGGGTGATTTCGATATGGCTGCCGCGCTGGCCGATCGACCGGCTGCGTCGCGCGCGGCGGCTCGCCGCCCCGCCCTCGAACGGGCTGCCGGCTGAACCGGTTCCGTTCGCGCTCACCGCGCCGGGCCGGCACGGCGTGGTGCTGGCGGCGGTCAACCGGCAGGCCGAAGCGGGAGGACTCGTCGCCGGCATGCGCCTTGCGGATGCCCGCGCCCTCCTGCCCCGCCTCGCCACCGCCGGATCCCGGCCTGAAGAAGACCGGTGCGGTCTCGAACGCCTCGCACTGTGGTGCCACCGTTTCACGCCCTTGAGCGCGGTCGACGGTGCGGATGGCCTGCTGCTCGACATCACGGGCTGCGCCCATCTCTTCGGCGGCGAAGCGGCGATGACGGTGGAGGCGGAGGCGCGCCTTGCGGGGCTTGGCTTCGAGGTGCGGGTCGGCCTTGCCGACACCCCTGCTGCCGCCTGGGCGCTCGCCCGCTTCGGCGACGGGGGCCGGCGCATCGCCGAACCCTGCCGGACCCTGGCCGTGCTGGCGCCATTGCCGGTCGAGGCGCTCAGGCTTGCAGCCGAAGACACCCGCCTGTTGCGCCGCCTCGGCCTTGCGACCGTCGGTGCGGTGGAAGCCTTGCCGCACACGGCGCTTGCCCGCCGCTTCGGCCGACACAGTGGTGCCGTGCTGCACCGTCTCGACTGCGCACTCGGGCGCCGGGCCGACCCTGTCGCCTCCCTGCCGCCGCCGCCCGCCTGCCTTGCGCGCCTTGTCTTTCAGGAACCGCTGATCGATCTCGCGGCGCTGGAGGCGGCTCTGGTTCGCCTGCTGGACAATCTCTCCGCCTCGCTGGAGCGGAAAGGACTGGGTGTGCGGGAACTCGTTCTCCTGTTCTTCCGGGTGGATGGCGGCACGGCGCAGCGCCGTGTTTCTACCGTGCGCGCCATCCGCGATGGCGTACATCTTGGAGGCCTCTTCGCCGGAAAGATCGGGACCGTGGACCCCGGTTTCGGGATTGACGCCATGGTGCTCCACGCGGTTCGCACCGAGCCGCTTGTGCCGGAACAATACCGGCTGGCGGCTGATGGACTGGAGGGCAGGGAAGGCGGTGGGGAACTCGCCCGCCTGATCGACCGCCTGCAGGCCCGTCTCGGAAAAGCATCCGTCTTTCGCCTCGAACCGGTCGCAAGCCACCTGCCGGAGCGTGCCGAGCGGCGGACGGACCCCGATGGCAAGGGCGCGATGTGGCCCGCGCAGCCAGGGACGCCGCAACGGCCCCTGCGCCTGTTCGATCGGCCCGAGCCGGTGGATGCCGTAGCGGAAGTGCCGGACGGACCGCCGGCGCTGTTCACCTGGCGCCGGCTCCGCCGCCGTATCGTCCGCGCCGAGGGGCCTGAGCGCATTGAGCCGGAATGGTGGGCCGGCTGTCCGCAGGAGAGGCCGCGCGACTATTACCGTGTCGAGGATCAGGACGGCCGTCGCTACTGGCTCTTCCGCGCCGGGCTCTACCGGGACGCCGGCGGCAGGGTGCCGCCCCGCTGGTACATCCACGGGCTTTACGGATGAGCGGCGTCGCTTACGCAGAATTGCAGGCGAGCAGCAATTTCAGCTTCCTGCGCGGCGCCTCCCATGCGGAAGAGCTGGTGGAGGAGGCCGCGCGTCTCGGACTCGCGGCCATCGGTATTGCCGACCGCAACACCCTTGCCGGCGCGGTGCGCGCCCACGTGGCGGCAAAGCGGGCCGGCATCCGACTCCTGACCGGGGCGCGGCTCGACCTTGCCGACGGCACCTCGTTGCTCTGCTACCCTCGCGACCGCGCCGCCTGGGGCCGCCTCTGCCGGCTGCTCACCCTCGGTCAGCAGCGTGTGGGCAAGGGCGAATGCCTGCTCTACCGGGAAGACCTGCTTGCCCATGCCGAGGGACAGCTGCTGATCGCGCTGCCCCCGGAAGACGGCAGCGGCAAGGGTTTCGAGACGGAACTCGCCGGGCTCCGCTGCAAGCATGACGGGCCGCTCTATCTCGCCGCGCACATGCTCTATCGAGGTGGCGACCGCGCCCGTCTCCACCGTCTGGTGGCGCTTGCAGAGCGCACCGGCACGCCGCTTCTGGCCACCAACGACGTCCATTACCACCACCCGCAGCGACGTCCGCTTCAGGATGTGCTGACGGCCATTCGCGAGCATGTCACCGTGGCGCAGGCGGGCTGGCGCCTTGCCGCCAATGCCGAGCGTCACCTCAAGGAGGGAGCCGAGATCGCGCGTCTCTTCCGAGGTCATGAGGAGGCGGTGGCGCAGAGCCTCGAAGCCGTCTCCCTCTGCGACTTCAGTCTCGACGAGATCGCTTATGAATATCCCGATGAGCCGGTGCCACCCGGCTCTACGCCGCAGCGTCACCTGGAGGCGCTCGCCTGGAAGGGTGCGGCCTGGCGTTATCCGGATGGCATCCCGGAGAAGGTCTCCGCCGCGCTCCGCCACGAGCTCGGTCTGATCGACGAGCTGGACTACGCACCCTACTTTCTCACCGTCCACGACATCGTGTGCTTCGCCAGCGAGAAAGACATCCTCTGCCAGGGGCGGGGATCGGCGGCGAATTCGGCCGTGTGCTACTGTCTCGGCATCACCGCCATCGATCCGGCAGAGATCGACCTGCTGTTCGAGCGTTTCGTCTCTCGCGAGCGCCGAGAGCCGCCCGATATCGACGTCGATTTCGAGCATGAGCGGCGCGAGGAGGTGATCCAGTACATCTACGGACGCTATGGCCGCGAACGTGCCGGGATCGCTGCCACCGTCATCTCCTACCGTGCCCGCAGTGCCGTACGTGATGTGGGCAAGGCGATGGGGCTCTCCGAGGACACCGCCGCAGCGCTGGCTGCCGCCGTCCGTGACATGCACCATGAGGGCGTCTCCGAACGACGTCTCCGCGAGGCGGGGCTTGACCCTGCCGATCCGCTGCTCTGCCGGACCGTCGCGCTCGCGGCGGAACTGCAGGGTTTTCCCCGACATCTCTCGCAGCATGTCGGCGGTTTCGTGCTGACGCGCGGCCGACTCGACGAGACCGTGCCCATCGGCAATGCGGGAATGGAGGACCGCACCTTCATCGAGTGGGACAAGGACGACCTCGAGGCGCTTGGCCTGATGAAGGTTGATGTGCTCGGCCTCGGCATGCTGACCTGCATCCGCAAGGCCTTCGAACTTCTGGCCACGTTCAAGGGCCTGGGCCTCACGCTCGCCACCGTGCCGATGGAGGACGGGCAAGTCTACGACATGCTCTGCCGGGCCGACACGATAGGCGTCTTCCAGGTCGAGAGCCGGGCACAGATGAACATGCTGCCGCGGCTGAAGCCGCGCTGCTTCTACGATCTGGTGATCGAGGTGGCGATCGTGCGGCCGGGTCCGATCCAGGGCGACATGGTGCATCCCTATCTGCGCCGGCGGGACGAGCTGGAAAAGGTGGTCTATCCCGCGCCTGCGCCCGAGCACGGGCCGCCGGACGAGTTGCGCGAGGTGCTGGAGAAGACACTCGGCGTGCCGCTCTTTCAGGAGCAGGCGATGCGCGTTGCCATGAGAGCCGCCCGGTTCACGCCCGATGAGGCCGATGCGTTGCGCCATGCCATGGCGACCTTCCGCAAGCGCGGCACACTCGGCCGCTTGCGGGACCGGATGGTGGGCCGGATGATCGCGCGCGGCTACGACCCGGAACTCGCGGCGCGGTGCTTTCGCCAGATCGAGGGCTTCGGAGATTACGGCTTCCCCGAGTCCCACGCCGCGAGCTTTGCATTGCTGGCCTGGGTCTCCTCCTGGCTCAAGTGCCACCACCCGGAGATCTTTGCCTGTGCGCTGCTCAATTCCCAGCCGATGGGCTTCTACGCCCCCGCCCAGATCGTGCGCGACGCACGTGAACACGGAGTCGAGGTGCTTCCGGTCGATGTTCATGCGAGCGGCTGGGACAACAGCCTGGAGCGCATGGCGGATGGAGGCCTGGCGCTCAGGCTGGGCTTCCGCCAGATCACCGGCTTCGGCAAGGAGGATGCGGAGCGCATCCAGGCCGCATGCGACGACAAGCCCTGGCCCGATATCGCCGCCATGCAGCGCCACACCGGCTTCGGTGCCGCTGCCATCGAGACGCTGGCTGCCGCCGATGCCTTCGGCTCCATGGGGCTCGACCGGCGCCAGGCCCTCTGGCAGGCCCGTGCCTTGCCGAAAGGAGAGCCGCTGCCATTGTTCGAGGCGGCGGCGGGGCTGGTCGAGGGCGCAGACCCGCCGGCCGCGCTGCCTGTCATGGCGCCCGGCGAAGAGGTCATCGAGGACTACCGCTCACTCAGGCTTTCGCTCCGGGCGCATCCGGTCGCCTTCCTGCGCGAGCGCCTGGTGAAGGAAAGCGTGCTTGCGGCCGAGATGGTGGCCTGTGCCCGGGACGGCGAGCGCGCTTCCACGGCTGGTCTCGTCCTGGTCCGCCAGCGCCCGGGCAGCGCCAGCGGCGTCATTTTCATGACACTGGAAGATGAAACCGGTGTTGTGAACATCGTGGTCTGGCCCAGGGTGCTGGAGGATTTCCGCAGGGCGGTACTGGGCGCGCGCCTCGTGCTGGTCCGGGGACGCATCCAGCGTGCCGGTGACATCGTCCACCTCGTCGCCGACCGGCTGGAGGACCGGACCGGCTGGCTCGACCTGCTGACGCCGGAAGACGGGACCGCGCCGCTGCCCGGCCCCGTCGCCTTCCCCTCACGCCATCCGCGGAACGTGCGCACGATCCCGAAATCACGCGACTTCCGGTGAGACGGCAAGCCCGCCCTTAAGGTGTACCGGCGGCGATGTCGGCGATGTCGCGGATGATGGCCGTGATGTCGTAGTCCCGTGGCGAGTAGGTTCTTGCCACACCGGCCTCCTTGAGGAGCGGGATGTCGGCATCGGGAATGATGCCGCCGACGACGATGGGAACGGTGCCGCAACCCTCCTCGTCCATGAGGCGCCGGATCTCCGTCACGAGGCGGACGTGGGCGCCCGAGAGAATGGAGAGTCCGACCACGTGCACACTCTCCTCGAGAGCGGATGAGGCAATCTGCTCGGGCGACAGTCTGATCCCCTGGTAGACGACCTCGACACCGCAGTCGCGGGCACGCAGGGCAATCTGCTCGGCGCCATTGGAATGACCGTCAAGCCCGGGCTTGCCGACAAGGAGTTTCAGCCTGCGGCCCAGGGCCTGCGACGCCCGTTCCACGTGGCGCCGGGCAGTGGCGAGGTCACCGGTGGACACCGCCGGTGCCGCCGACAGTCCGGTGGGTGCCCGGTAGCCACCGAAGACCTCGCGCAGGGCTCCACCCCACTCTCCGGTGGTCACCCCCGCTCCGGCACAGGCAATGGAGGGCTCCATGATGTTGCGGCCCTCGCGGGCGGCCGCCTTCAGCTCATCGAGGGCTGCGGCTGCCGCACTCTCATTACGGCCGGCGCGCCATGCCGCCAGGCCGGCGATCTGTGACTCCTCGGCATCAAGCGACACGGTCATGAATCCGTCGCCGGTCAGCGGCGAAGGCGCCGATTCGGTGAACACGTTGACGCCGACGACCGGCGTTTCGCCCGATTCGATCGCGGCAAGTCTCCGTGCGTTCGATTCGACCAGACGCTGTTTCATGTAGCCTGATTCAACCGCGGCGAGGGCGCCACCGGCCCTGTTGATGACATCGAGTTCCTCCAGGGCGGCCTGCTTCAGGTCCTCGACCTTCGACTCGATGGCGGCGTTGCCGTCGAAGATGTCGTCGAATTCCAGGAGGTCGGTTTCCATGGCGACGATCTGCTGCAGGCGCAGGCTCCACTGCTGGTCCCACGGCCGTGGCAGGCCGAGGGCCTCGTTCCATGCCGGCAACTGGACGGCGCGGGCCCGCGCCTTCCGTGACAGGGTCACCGCGAGCATCTCGAGCAGAATGCGGTAGACATTGTTTTCCGGTTGCTGTTCCGTCAGTCCGAGCGAGTTGACCTGGACGCCGTAGCGGAAGCGGCGGAGCCTTGCGTCCTGGATGCCGTATCGGCTGAGCGTGATGTCGTCCCAAAGCTCGGTGAAGGCCCGCATCTTGCACATTTCCGTGATGAACCGGATGCCGGCGTTGACGAAGAAGCTGACGCGCCCCACGACCCGGGCAAAGCCCTCGTCCGTGACCTCGCCCGAGGCCCTGATCGCATCGAGGATGGTGACGGCGTTGGCCAGCGAGAAGGCGATCTCCTGGACCGGCGTCGCCCCTGCTTCCTGCAGGTGATAGGGGCAGACATTGATCGGGTTCCAGGCAGGTGTTTCACGGACCGAGAAAAGGATCGTGTCCGTCGTCAGCCTGAGAGAGGGCCCGGGCGGAAAAATGTAGGTGCCGCGCGACAGGTACTCCTTGACGATGTCGTTCTGGATGGTCCCCTGGAGCGACTTGCGGGCCACGCCGCGCCGGTCGGCAAGCGCGATGTAGAGGGCGAAGAGCCATGGCGCGGTGGCGTTGATCGTCATCGACGTGTTCATGCGCTCGAGGGGGATGCCGTCGAACAGGGTTTCCATGTCGCCGAGATGGGAGACGGGAACACCGACCCGCCCAACCTCGCCGCGGGCGATCGCCTCGTCGGCGTCGTGGCCCGTCTGGGTCGGCAGGTCGAAGGCCACCGACAGACCTGTCTGCCCGCGCTCCAGGTTCGTGCGGTAGAGCCGGTTGGAGTCCCTTGCCGTACTGTGGCCTGAATAGGTCCGCATGAGCCACGGACGATCCCTGTTCCGGCCGGGACTGGAGGGGGAGGAACTTGTCATGACATCCATCCACGCACGGTCACCCGTCAATCATGCTGCGATGCAATAAACGTTGCAAACACCCGATTGGCCAAAAACAATGGGATTGCAGCCGGTTCCCCGTTGACATGTTGCAATGCAACATGAAAGTGACTGTGTTGAAACCGACAGGAGCAAGTGATGGTCATGGCAGCCGATGCGCCGTCCGGAGACTACGAGGCGCCGATCAAGGATCTCTACGAAGTCGGCGAGATTCCACCGCTGGGGCATGTGCCGGCCAACATGTATGCGTGGGCCATCCGCCGTGAACGTCACGGCGAACCCTCGACGGCCATGCAGGTGGAGGTGCTGCCGACGCACGAGATTGACAGCAACGAGGTCCTGGTTCTCGTCATGGCGGCGGGTGTCAACTACAACGGCGTGTGGGCCTCTCTCGGCGTTCCCATCAGTCCCTTCGATGTTCACAAGAGTGACGTCCATATCGCCGGATCCGATGCTTCGGGCATAGTCTGGGCCGTCGGGTCCAGGGTGAAGCGCTGGAAGGTCGGTGACGAGGTCGTCATACACTGCAACCAGGACGATGGCGACGATGAGGAATGCAATGGCGGCGATCCGATGTATTCCACGAGTCAGCGCATCTGGGGCTACGAGACCGGTGATGGCAGCTTCGCCCAATTCACCCGAGTCCAGGCCCAGCAGCTCATGGCCCGTCCGCGCCATCTCACCTGGGAGGAGTCGGCCTGCTATACCCTGACCCTGGCGACGGCCTACCGCATGTTGTTCGGCCACCGGCCGCATATCCTCAGACCCGGTCACAACGTGCTGGTGTGGGGAGCCTCGGGGGGCCTCGGGTCCATGGCCGTCCAGCTGATCGCCACCGCCGGCGCCAATGCCATCGGTGTCATCAGTGAGGATGAGAAGGCCGATTTCGTGCTGTCGCTTGGTGCGCGCGGCGTCATCAACCGGAAGAACTACGACTGCTGGGGGCGGCTGCCGGAGGTATCGGATACGGCGGCCTATGGCGCCTACATGAAGAAGTGCCGCGAGTTCGGAAAGGCCATATGGTCCTTCACCGGCAAGGGCAACGATGTCGATTTTGTCTTCGAACACCCGGGCGAGGCGACGTTCCCGGTTTCGTGTTTTGTCGTCAAGCGTGGAGGGATGGTGGTGTTTTGCGCCGGGACCACCGGATACAACATCACCTTCGATGCCCGTTTCGTGTGGATGCGCCAGAAGCGCATCCAGGGCAGTCACTTTGCCAATCTCATGCAGGCGGCACAGGCCAACCGGCTGATGCTGGAACGCCGCCTCGACCCCTGCATGTCGGAAGTCTTCTCGTGGGACGACATTCCCCGGGCCCACATGAAGATGCGGGCCAACCAGCACAAGCCAGGCAACATGGCGGTACTCGTGCAGTCTCCGCGACCGGGTCTGCGCACCCTTGAGGACGTCCTCGAAGGCTAGGGACCGAATGAACGCCGATACTCTTCTCGCGCGCTGCAGCGGTGCCCTTGACGCCGCCGACCGGCTTCTCGGCGCGGCCCGCGAGGGAGTCAGGAGCATGGTGGTTGATGATGGCGGCGCCATTGATCCCCGGCGCATCGATTCACGCCAGCATGCAGTCCACGGCCTTGCCTGGGTGGCAACTTCGGTCGAGAGCCTGCGCCAGATGCTCCGATGGGCCGAATCCCTGGAGCCGGAAGGACGATTCGGGGAAACAGAGCAGCTTGTGCTCGACTGCGCCTTCCAGGAGTCCCTGGCCCAGCTGACCGGCGGCATTGCCATGAGCCAGGGGGAAATCGTGCGACTGCGTGACCTTTCGGTCAGCAGCGACGATCTCCATGCCCTGTGGACCGACGACGTGGCGGATCTGATCAACCGCGGATCGACGAAGGAGAGCCTCTCCCGGCTCGCCCTCCTCCTCGGCGAAGGGCGTATCGCCGACTCCGGACTCGAAGGCGACCTTGTCATGGTCCGCGACCAGTTCCGGCGCTATGCCGACGAGCGCATCAGGCCCAGAGCGCACGCCTGGCATCTTGGTGACGAACTGATTCCCCTCGAGATTCTCCGGGAACTCGCCGACCTTGGCGTCTTTGGGCTCTCCGTGCCTGCGGAACACGGCGGTCTGGGTCTCTCCAAGGTTGCGATGTGCGTGGTCACCGAAGAGCTCTCGCGCGGTTACATTGGCGTCGGTTCACTTGGCACGCGCACGGAGATTGCCGCCGAACTCATCATCGCCAGCGGTACGCCCGAGCAGCAGCAACGGTGGCTTCCGGGGATCGTTTCCGGGGACATCATCCCGACAGCGGTCTTCACGGAACCTGGCACGGGCTCGGATCTCGGCAGCCTCGCGACCCGCGCGGTACGCGACGGCGACCGCTACCTCGTCACCGGCAACAAGACCTGGATCACCCATGCCGCCCGGGCCGATCTCATGACTCTCCTGGCGCGTACCGATGTGGATGAACCGGGCTACCGGGGCCTGAGCATGTTTCTGGCCGAGAAGCCGCGTGGCACCGAGGAGGATCCTTTTCCCGTTCTCGGCATGTCGGGTGGCGAGATCGGCGTTCTCGGCTATCGTGGCATGAAGGAGTACGAGATCGGCTTCGATCGCTTCGAGGTCCCGGCCGGGAACCTGCTTGGCGAGGAGGAAGGCAAGGGGTTCAAGCAGCTCATGGCGACATTCGAATCGGCGCGCATCCAGACCGCGGCCAGGGCCACCGGGGTGGCCCAGGCCGCTCTTGAAACGGGCCTGGCCTATGCCCTGGAACGCCATCAGTTCGGCCGCGCCATCGCCGGTTTCCCGCGCGTTGCCAACAAGCTGGCATGGATGGCCGTCGAGACGATGATGTCCCGTCAATTGTGCTGGTATGCGGCGCGCCGCAAGGACTCCGGCCGGCGCTGCGATCTCGAGGCGGGCATGGCCAAGCTTCTCGGCGCCCGGGTGGCCTGGTCGGCGGCCGATAACACCCTGCAGATCCATGGCGGCAACGGCTACGCCCTCGAGTACGAAGCCAGTCGGCTGCTGTGCGATGCCCGTATCCTCAACATCTTCGAGGGTGCGGCGGAAATCCAGGCGCAGGTGATCGCCAGGCGCCTGCTCGCCGTGGCGAATTGACCGTGGCGGCACGGCGCAGGGTGACGTCATGAACTGGATCGGCTATGCGATCCTGGGCTTCGTCGCCCTCACCCTCATTGCCCTCTTCGTCGGCATCGGCGGGTTTGCCCGGGGTGGCGAGTTCAACCGGCGTCACGGCAATCGCATGATGCGCTTTCGCGTGGGATTTCAGCTGGCCGCACTGGTCCTTCTCGCCGTCATGTTCCTCGTCATGCAGGGAGGGTAGAGCCATCGTCAGGCTGGACAGGATCTATACCCGCGGCGGAGACCGGGGCGAGACGTCCCTGGGTGACGGCAGCCGGGTGGCCAAGCACGCCCTCAGGATCGAGGCCTTCGGCACCGTGGATGAGGCGAACTCGGTGATCGGCCTCGCCAGGGTGCATGCAGACGGCGACTGTGACGCGATGCTGGCGCGCATCCAGAACGATCTCTTCGATCTCGGGGCCGATCTTGCCGTGCCCGAGGAAGGCCGCCGCGGCGCCGGTGCGCTGCGGATCACGCCCGCGCAGGTGGCGCGTCTCGAGAGTGAAATCGATACCATGAACGCCGGGCTCGAACCCCTGAAGTCCTTCATCCTGCCAGGAGGGTGCGATGTTTCGGCGTGGCTTCACCTGGCGCGTACGGTGGTCCGCCGGGCCGAACGCCTGATCACCGCGCTCTCCCTCGACGAGACCGTCAATCCGGCCGCTCTCGAATACGCCAACCGGCTCTCCGATCACCTCTTCGTGATGGCGCGCCATCTCAACGACAACGGTCGCGCCGACCACCTGTGGGCGCCCGGCGCCACCCGGGAAGGATGAGCCGACATGCGCCGACGTTCCGTTGACTCCGGCAATCGAGCGGTCATAGTGTGCCTCGCGAAATCCTGCCGCGGATTCCGATAATCCCTGTCACAACAAGCGCCTGGAGAGGCACGCCATGAAAGTGCTCGTCCCGGTCAAGCGGGTCATTGATTACAACGTGAAGGTGCGCGTCAAGGCGGACCGTTCGGGCGTTGATCTTGCCAATGTCAAGATGTCGATGAATCCCTTCGACGAGATTGCCGTCGAGGAGGCGATTCGCATGAAGGAGGCGGGAACCGCCACCGAGGTGATCGCCCTGTCCCTGGGACCGACCCAGAGCCAGGAAACCCTGCGCACGGCGTTGGCCATGGGCGCCGATCGCGCCATCCATGTCGTTCACGACAGTGATCTCGAGCCGCTTGCCGTGGCCAAGATGATCGCCCGCATCGTCGCCGAGGAGTCGCCCGACGTCGTCATCCTCGGCAAGCAGGCGATTGATGATGATGCCAACCAGACCGGCCAGATGCTCGCCGGGCTGCTGGGCTGGGCCCAGGGCACATTCGTCTCGAAAGTCGAAGCGGCCAACGGTTCGCTGAAGGTCGTGCGCGAGGTTGATGGCGGGCTCGAGTCGGTGATGCTGACGCTTCCGGCGATCATCACCGTGGACCTCAGGCTGAATGACCCGCGATACGCGTCACTCCCGAACATCATGAAGGCGCGGAAGAAGGAAATCGCCAAGCGTACGCCCGACGAGCTCGGAGTCGACGTGACACCCCGCCTGAAGGTGGTCAGTGTCGAGGAACCGCCGCGCCGCAAGAGCGGCATCAAGGTCGACTCCGTCGGGGAACTGGTCGACAAGCTGCAGAACGACGCAGGAGCGATCTGACATGGCGATACTGGTCTATGCGGAACACGACAATCAGGAGCTTGCGGCGGCCACCGGAAGTGCCGTGACGGCCGCCCTGGAGATGGGCGGCGACATCACTGTCTTGGTGGCAGGCAGCGGTTGCGGTGCGGTGGCGGAAGCCGCTTCCCGAACAGCCGGCATCGCCCGGGTTCTTCTTGCCGACGAGGCGCCGCTTGAAGCGCAGCTCGCCGAAAACGTTGCCCCCCTCATCGCCAGTCTGGCGCCGGACTACAGCCACGTCGTGGCGCCGGCAACCACCACCGGCAAGAACATCATGCCGAGGGCCGCAGCGCTTCTGGACAAGCAACAGGTCTCGGATATCACCGCCGTGGTCGCTGCCGATACCTTCGTGCGCCCGATCTACGCCGGCAACGCCATGGCCACCGTCCAGTCCACCGACGACATCGTGTTCGTGACGGTTCGCACGACAACCTTCGACGCCGCGGAAGAGGGCGACACGGCGGTTCCCGTCGAGACGGTATCCGGCGCGGCCGATGCCGGTCTCTCCAGCTTCGAGGGCGCCGCGCTTTCGGGCGGCGAGCGCCCGGAACTGACCACGGCCCGCGTGGTCATTTCAGGTGGCCGCGGCATGAAGTCCGGTGACAACTTCGCCATGCTCGAGGAGGTGGCGGACATTCTCGGAGCAGCCGTCGGCGCCAGTCGGGCCGCTGTCGATGCCGGCTACGTGCCTAATGACTACCAGGTGGGACAGACCGGCAAGGTGGTGGCGCCGGAACTCTATCTTGCCGTCGGCATCTCGGGCGCGATCCAGCACCTGGCCGGCATGAAGGACAGCAAGGTCATCGCCTGCATCAACAAGGACGAGGAGGCGCCGATCTTCCAGGTTGCCGATTTCGGTCTGGTTGCGGACCTCTTCGATGCTGTTCCTGAACTGAAGGCCGAGCTGGAGCAAAGAGGCATCCAGCCGCGGTGACCGGGGGGTAGGTTATTGGGCATGGAGATCAGGAGCATTGGCGTGATCGGTGCCGGCCAGATGGGGTCGGGAATCGCACACGTCTGTGCCCTGGCGGGATACGACATCCTGATTATCGACATGTCGCGGGCTCTTGCGGAGGCCGGCGTCGAGGTGGTGCGCTCCAACATGGAGCGTCAGCGTCGGCGTGGTGTCATCGATCAGGAACAGATGGATGCCGCACTTGGCCGCATTGCCGTGGTCGACTCCTATGCCGGGCTGGCTGACTGCGACTGTGTCATCGAGGCCGCTATCGAGAACGAGAAGGTCAAGAAGGAGATTCTTGCCGAACTGACTTCGTGCCTCAAGGCGGATGCCATCATCTGCACCAACACCTCGTCGATCCCCATCACACGCCTGGCGGCGGCCACCGACCGGCCGGAGAAGTTCATGGGCATGCACTTCATGAACCCGGTGCCGATGATGAACCTGGTGGAACTCATCCGCGGACTGGCCACCGACGGCGAGACCTTCGATACCATCCGTGCCCTGACGCTGGAACTCGGCAAGGTGCCGGCCAACGCCGAGGATTTTCCGGCCTTCATCGTCAACCGTATCCTCCTGCCGATGATCAACGAGGCGGTCTATGCGCTCTACGAGGGCGTCGGCACCGTCGATTCCATCGATACGGCGATGCGGCTCGGCGCCAACCATCCCATGGGCCCGCTCGAACTCGCGGACTTCATTGGCCTCGATGTCTGCTATTCCGTCATGCAGGTACTCTATGACGGCCTCGCGGACACGAAGTACCGTCCGTGTCCGCTGCTCGCCAAGTATGTCGAGGCGGGCTGGCTCGGCCGCAAGTCCGGCCGCGGCTTCTACGACTACTCGGGCGAAACACCGGTCCCGACACGCTGATCGCCCTTCTGGCGTCCGCGGGCGCTTCATCGCGATGCCAAAGCGCCAGGATCGCCTCCGTTTCCTCTCCAAGTGCCTTGCGAAGAGGCCCAGCCGCACTCTTCGCCACGCTTGTGAGAGGGACGAATCCCGTGCAGAAGTTCGTCGAGTTCATGTGTCGTTCAGTCAGCACCGTCATGGGGTTGGCTATCTGCCCCTTGATTGACAGGATAGACGCATATACGTTTAAACGCTTATGCGCAGAGCTGCTACCATGACTCGATGGAACCTCTCCATTTCTGAGGAGACGGACCGTGCCGTACGCACCTTTCTTGCCCGCAACGGTGGAAAGAAGGGTGATCTCTCCCGATTTGTCGATGAATCAGTTCGTCAGCGTGTTTTCGACCTCACCATCAGACAGGTCAAGGATCGCAATGCCGAACTGGACCAACGGCAGATTCTCGACCTAATCGACGAAGAGGTGAGTGCGGCGGGTGCGGGTCGTTCTTGACACCAACATCCTGATCGGCGCCCTCATCACCAGGGGTACTCCGCCGGACAGCCTGTATCAGGCGTGGCTGCGCGGCGAGATGGACGTTGTGACATCAATTGCGCAGATCCGCGAACTGGTAGATGTGCTCAGGAGAGATCGTCTCCGAAGGTTCGTCAACGCCGACGAGGCTTCCGCTATTGTCGAGAACATTGGCACGCGCGCCGTCATCCTTCATGACCCCCCGGGGGTGTCTTACTCTCCAGACCCCATGGACAACCAGATTTTGGCGGCCGCAATCGCCGGCGGCGTCGATTTGATCGTCTCCGGAGACAAGAGGCACATGCTTGCGCTCCTGGACGTTGACGGCATTCCTATTGTGACCGCCCGCAAGGCACTGGAATTGCTGAGTCGGGTCTGACAAACGGATCGCGACGTTATCGTCGTGAGGCCTCGGTTGTGCAATCGGGATTTGGCGTCAGCTGTGGTGACGGCGGGCGAGATACCAGACGAAGCAGGCGGCCTGGATCAGCACCCAGCCGCCGAACGCGGCAAGGTAGCCTGAAGGCGAATAGCCGCCTTCGGGTGCCGGGAAGAGATCGAGGACGAGGCCGACAAGGATCTGGAGGACGCCGCCCAGCGCGAAGGTGTAGAGGGCAAGCGTGGTGTTGACCCTGCCGGCCATGGCCGCCGGGAACCTCTGGGTCATGTCGGCATAGAAGATGATGACCGCGCCCCCGGTCGCGGAGAACGCAGCCGTCAGCACCCACGCAGGCAGCCCGCTACCCAGTGCCAGAATCGCCTGCACGGCAATGAACACCAATGTGACCGGGGCAGCGACGAAGGAGACCGGAATACCGATCCGGCTCAGCCGTTCGGCGAGCCAGCCGAGGAAGGCATACCCGGCGATCATCGAGAGGCCGCCGATGAAGAGGGCGTCGGCCGCACGGCCGGCATCAAGGCCGGCCATGTCGCGCAGCCATGGCCCGAACCACAGCGACTGGGTCGACAACCACGCCGCCTGTGTGGTCATCACCAGCGGCGCCACGGCCAGGAAGGCGGGCGAACGCTGGATGAGCCGGAGTCCCCTCATCTGGTCCGCGAGTGTGACCGGAGCACCCGTCGCCTGTCGCTCCGGTACGACGATGTAGATGACCGCTGCCACCAGCACGGTCACGGCAGCGAGCACGACAAACAGCTGCCGCCAGCCGATGAGAGCAATCATGGCGTGGACCGGAGCGGATGCGGCCATGGCTCCAGCGCCGCCCGCCGCCAGGACCAGGCCGTTGATCAGTGGCAGCTTTTGGCCTGGAAACCACAGTGCAAACATCTTCATGGCGGCCAGAAGGCCTCCGGCCATGCCGATGCCGATGATGGCGCGCGCCAGCGTGAGGACGGGAGTGCCGTCACCCTGACTGAACAGGACCGCACCTGCTGCGGCGATGATCAGCAGCACCGCATGTGTGCGCCTGGGCCCGAACCTGTCGAGCGCCATGCCGAGAGGAAGCTGGATGCCGGCAAAGGCAAGGAAGAAGGCGCTGGTCATCAGGCCGACGGCGGCGGCATCCAGGGCCATTTCCTCGCCGAGAACCGGTCCGAGAACAGCGTTCACGGTTCGGAAGAGATAGGAGAGGAAGTAACCCGCTGCGAAGGGAAGGAAGACGCGACCCGCCAGGAACAGAAAACCGCGGGACGGCGCCTCGGAGGCATTCATGACAAGGGGGATCGCCATCTCGGTATCGAGGAGGTGCGGAGAATACCCGGTTGAAACGGAAACGCCACGCTTGCCACCGTCTTGGACACGGTTGCCGGTGCCCGCTACACTCCACGTCACGTTCCGGCCGGTGGGCATGCGTCGGCGGGCCGGTACCAGTATCGACACTCCGCTCCGGTGCCTGATCGGCATGTCAGCAACCAACAACTCCAATCCTGTCCGGGGCGGGCGCTTCCGCGAAGAGCCGTCCGCCATCATGGAGCGGATCAACGCCTCGGTGGACTTCGACCGCCGGCTGGCGCCCTATGATATCGCCGGGTCGAGGGCCCACGCTTCCATGCTGGCGGCCACGGGCATCCTCTCGGCCGCGGACAACGATGCGATCCAGGAGGGGCTTGATCGCATTGCCCGCGAGATCGAGGAGGGAACAATGACCTGGGATCCGGCGCTGGAAGATGTCCACATGAACATCGAGGCGCGTCTTGCCGACCTCATCGGTGAGCCGGCCCGGCGTCTGCACACGGCACGTTCGCGCAACGATCAGGTCGCCACGGACCTGCGCCTGTGGTTGCGCGATCACCTCGATCATCTCGATGACGCGCTTGCCGGTCTCCAGGAGTCGCTGATCGACCAGGCGGAACGGCATGTGGCGTCGGTCATGCCGGGAATGACTCACCTGCAGCCGGCCCAGCCCGTCACCTTCGGCCACCACATGCTGGCCTATGTCGAGATGTTCGGCCGGGATCGCGGCAGGCTGAAGGACTGTCGACGCAGAATGAACGAATCGCCTTTGGGGGCTGCAGCACTGGCCGGAACATCGTTTCCGGTGGACCGTGAGGCGACGGCCACCTCGCTGGGCTTCGATCGGCCGGCAGCCAACTCCATGGATGCGGTGTCGGACCGGGACTTCTGTCTGGAGTTTCTCGCCGCCGGGGCCATCATCGGTGTACACCTGTCACGCCTGGCGGAAGAGCTCGTCCTGTGGACCAGTCCGGCCTTCGGGTTTGTGCGCCTGCCCGACAGTCTCACCACGGGGTCGTCGATCATGCCCCAGAAACGCAATGCCGACGCCGCCGAACTGGTGCGCGGCAAGGCTGGACGCCTGACCGGCGCGCTGGTGTCGCTCCTGACCATGCTGAAGGGTCTGCCGATGACCTACGGCAAGGACATGCAGGAAGACAAGGAACCGCTCTTCGATGCTGCCGAGACGCTGATGCTGGTGGTTCCGGCCACGGCAGCCATGATACGCGGAATGACCGTCGACACCGAGGCCATGCGGTCGCGCGCGGACGACGGATTTGTGACCGCGACCGATCTTGCGGACTGGCTGGTTCGCGAGAAGGGACTTCCGTTCCGGGAGGCGCATCACACCACTGGCCGTCTGGTGGCGCTTGCCGAGGAGACGGGATGTGATCTGGCGTCGTTGCCGCTTGACGCGATGCGCCGGGTGGACGACCGTCTCGACGCCTCGGTGCGCCAGGTGCTCACGGTCGAAGCTTCGGTCGCCAGCCGTGCGAGTCCGGGCGGTACGGCGCCACAACGGGTGGCAGAAGCGGTGGAAGAAGCCCGCAGGAGGTATCTTGCATGACCAGACGCGGCATCCTGATGCTGGTGCTCGCAGCCCTCGCAGCCGCATGCGGGCGCAGGGGAAATTTGACACGTCCCGGTACGGACGGGGAGTCGGACGACAGTTGAACGCCTTCACGTACCGCAATGGGCGGTTGCATGTGGAGGATGTGGATCTCGCGACCATTGCCTGCGAGATCGGCACGCCATTCTACTGCTACAGCGCAACGGCGTTGCGTCGCCGCTTTCTTCACCTCCGGGACGCGGTGGACGGGACCGGTACGTCGATCCTGTATGCGGTCAAGGCCAACAGCAACCTCGCGGTCGTTCATCTCCTTGGTGGCCTGGGAGCGGGGGCGGATGTCGTCTCGGCAGGGGAGATACACCGCTGCCTTGCGGCGGGAATCGACGCGAGCACGATTGTCTTCTCGGGGGTCGGCAAGTCACGTGACGAGATCGTCTTCTCCCTGGAAAACGACATCAGGCAGATCAACGTCGAGAGCGAAGGCGAGTTCGATCGAATCCGGGAGATTTGCGACGAACTCCAGAGGGAAGCGCCCGTGGCCTTCCGGTTCAATCCGGATGTCGATGCGGGCGGGCACGAGAAGATCTCCACTGGGCGGCAGACTGACAAGTTCGGCCTTCCCGCGGCAACCATCCGGCGCCTGTGGTCGAGGGCCCGGGCTCATCCCCTGGTCCAGCCTGTCGGACTCGCGGTTCATATTGGATCCCAGATACACGATATCGGACTCTACCGCACCGCCTTCGACAGGCTTCTGGACCTGGCCGGCACGCTGGATGGTGTCTCCTCGCTTGATCTGGGCGGGGGACTGGGCATCGCCTACCACGAAGAGGAAGAAGCGATCGACCTTGATGGCTATGCACGTCTTCTGGCGGATGTTCGCCGCCGAACGGACGCGGAGCTCGCCATTGAACCCGGACGGTGGCTGGTTGCGTCTGCTGGCGTCCTTGTCACCGGAGTGAACACGGTCAAGCAAGCCGGATCAAAGCGCATCGTCATCGTCGATGCCGCCATGAATGATCTCGTGCGGCCGACTCTTTATGACGCCCGCCATCCGGTCTGGCCGCACCGCGAGGCAACACAACCCCTCTTCGAATCCGTTGTGGCAGGGCCGGTCTGCGAATCGGGAGACGTATTGGCGCACGATGTGCTGTTGCCCGGTCTCGAAGACGGTGACCTGCTGGCCATCGGCCATGCCGGAGCCTATGGCGCCGTCATGGCCTCAGGTTACAATGGACGCTTGCTGGTGCCGGAGGTGATGGTGGACCAAGATCGCCATGCCGTGGTCCGCAGGCGGCCTGGACATGATGAAATGATGGCGCTGGAGACAGTTCCGGACCTGCAACGCGATGACTCCGTCCGCTGACAACAGGGCCGGACCCGCCTTCGTTGCACGGCGGTTGTTTCTGGCCCGTCTGGCGCTCGTCTGGGAGGATCTTGTCATCCGGTCCTGGCGCGCTGCATTCCTCGTCATTCTCTTCCTGGGACTCGTCCTGCTCGGAGTGGTGTCATCGCTTCCCGGCATACTCCACATCGCCCTCCTGGTTTTCTTCGCCATTGCCACGCCTCTTGCCCTGTGGCGGGATTTCCGGGGATTCGCCTGGCCTGAGGATGTGCATGTGCGACGCCGTCTCGAAATCGGGAGCGGTGTGCCGCACAGGCCACTGATGGCGCTCGACGATGTCTATGCGGGCGATCTTCAGGACGGGGCCAGTCAGGCGCTGTTCGAGATACATCGGGCGCGAGCGGCCGGAAGGGTCCGCCGCCTGCGGGTCGGCTGGCCGCGTAGCGCGCTGGCCTCGCGTGACCGTTTCGCCCTCAGGTATCTTGCCCTGCTGGTCCTGGTCTGGGGGGCAATTGCCGGCTGGTCACAGGCCGGGGCCAACTTCACCGCCCTGCTGCAGCCGGGATACTCCGTGAGCGGAGGCACCGGTGCTGCCGGCGAGGCGACATTCTGGATCACGCCTCCGGCCTATACCGACGTCGCTCCCATCTGGTTCGAGCAGAGCGCAGGGGATCACCCGGTGCCGGTTCCCGTCGGCAGTGAACTGGTGGTGCAGGTCCGAGGCGGCTCCCGGGTACCGGTGCTGACGGTCGATGACGTGCCTTTCGACTTCACCGATGCCGGAGGAGAAAACTGGCAGATCGCCCACGTGCTCGACAGCGGCACGCGGTTCTCGATCCTCCAGTCCGGTAATCTGCTGGACGGGCGGACGATCACGCTGATCGCTGACGATCCGCCCGAGGTCGCTCTCACGGCGGAGCCCTCCGAGACACTGCGGACAGGGCTGCGCCTCGATGTTGCAGCCAGCGACGACTACGGCCTCGAGTCCATCACAGGCGAGATCCGCCGACCGGATGGCGCCGGCGATGACGTGCTGCGGGTTTCCGTGCCGCTGGCGCAACCGGGAATCCGTACCGTGCAGGGTCCCACCTTCTACAACCTGATGGCGCATCCATGGGCCGGTCACGAGGTGGAACTGGTTCTGGTTGCCACGGACGAGATTGGTCAGAGGAGTACGAGCGTCCGTCATACCTTCGAGTTGCCGGAGCGCTTTTTCCATCACCCGGTGGCACGCGAAATCGCGAAGCAGCGCAAGGCGTTCGCGGTGGACAGGGACCTTGCAGGCGAGACGGCTTCGGTGCTGCATCGTCTTTCAAGGGAACCGGAATCCTACCTCTCGGAAGTCGACGTTCACCTGGCGCTGGTGACGGGCGCACTGCGCCTCGATTACAGCGCCGGTCGGGAATCGACAGCCGACGATGTGATCGGATTGATGTGGGAAACGGCGCTTGCCATCGAAGAGGGCCCGCTGGCTTTCGCTGAACAGCGGGTGCGCGATCTGCAGCAGCAGATTCTCGAGGCTCTCAGTGGCGGCGCGCCGGATGCCGAGATCGAACGCCTGCTCGCAGAGCTGCGCAACGCCATGGACGACTACATGCGGGCTCTTTCGAACAGGCTGCGCTCGGATCCAGGAGAACTGTTCGACCCCACCGAGGCGTTGAAGGCGGTCGGCAGCCGCGAACTGACCGATCTGGTGGACAGAATATCCGAGCTGGTGCGCACTGGTTCGCGCCAGCAGGCCCGGACCCTGCTGACCCGACTCCAGGAGATCATGGAGAGCATTTCCGTCGGCAATCTCAGTGACCTTTCGGGAAGTTCGTCTGCCGAAGCCGTGGAAATGATCCAGACCATCCGCCAGATCATCAGCGAACAGCAGCAGTTGCTTGACGAGAGTTTCAGAATCCTGCGCGACGTCGGGGAAGAGGACGTCGACACGACCGAGCAGGCCGTACGCCAGGCCGATGTGAGGGACGTTCTCGAGAGTTTCATGGAGCGCATGGAGGAGTTCGGCTACGACGTGCCCCGCCACTACAGCCGGGCCAACCGCTCGATGCGCCGCGCCGTCCGCCAGCTGAAGGCCAACCGTCCGGGTCATGCGGTCGATCACCAGACAGAGGCCGTCGATTTCCTCAAGGAAGGCGCAGGAGACATGATGGCGCAAATTCTCGATCTCCTCGGGGAGAGTGTGGGAGGTGACTCCCAGGGATTCTTCTCGGCGCCCAGGGACCCGATCGGACGCAGCCTCGGCAACGCCATCGGTTCCGCCACCGACGATATCAACATTCCCGACAAGGGATCCCTCATCCGCGTTCGCCAGATACTTGACGAACTGAAACGACGCGCAGCCGAACAGCACAGGCCCCAGGAGGAGCAGGAATATCTCCGCCGCCTGCTCAGGCGATTCTGACACTCCGTCCGGTCAAAGCATGCCGTTGGCTCCGGCTCTGTGCTAGTGTTCGGAGGACCTTGCCTCCTCATCGGGCATGAAGCAGGGAAAGTTGGCGTGATTCGGTTTGAAAACGTCGGTCTGCGCTACGGCAGCGGACCGGAAGTCCTGCATGACATCGATCTCACCCTGGAATCGGGATCCGGACACTACCTTGTAGGACCCACAGGCGCCGGCAAGACCTCGATGCTGAGCCTGCTCTATCTTGGCCGGCGGCCCACCCGGGGGCTGCTGACCATGTTCGGGCAAGACGTGGCGACGGCAACGCGGAGTGCTCTCACGGGCTTTCGCCGGCGCATCGGTGTCGTTTTCCAGGACTACAACCTGCTCGATCATCTCTCGGCATTCGACAACGTTGCGCTGCCGCTGCGCATGGTCGGCACGGACCCGGGCATGGTGAGCGATCACGTACACCAGCTGCTGGAATGGGTGGGCCTCGACACCATGGCCGACGTGAAGCCGCCCTTCATGTCTGGTGGCGAAAAACAGCGGGTAGCCGTGGCGCGGGCGGTGATCGGACAGCCGGATGTGCTGCTCGCCGATGAACCGACGGGCAATCTCGACGAGCCGATGGCGGATCGTCTGATGATGCTCTTCATGGAACTCAATCGGCATGGCACGACCCTGGTGATCGCCACCCACAACACCAGGCTTCCACAGCGGTTTCCCCATCCGGTCCTCCACCTCAAGGAAGGGTTCCTGAAAGCGGGCCGCCCATGGTGAGGTGGAGGCAGCGACCGCAGGAGGTCCCGCTCGCTTCGGATCCCTCGTCCAGCTTTGTTCCGACCATCATCGGCGCCATGGTGTTCCTGTCGACCCTGGTACTCAGTGCCTCGCTGGCCATGGAAGGAGTCGCGGACCGGTGGCAGATCACCGGTCAGCAGTATGGCGCCACCATCGAGATGTCCCGGGACAACGCCAGCGAAGAGGCCGTGGCCACTTCCATCGACGTGCTGGCACAGTTGCCGGGAATCAGCCGGGTCCACCTGGTCGGGGATGACGAGATTCTCGAGACCATCGAGGCGTGGACAGGCGGCAGACCCGACCCGGACTTGTTGCCGTTACCGGTGCTGATCGATGTCGAAGCCGTGTCGCCGGAATCCCTGAGAGGTGACGTCATCGAGCAGATTCTCGAGGAGACTGTCGGTGCCGTCACGGTCTATGTCGAACCGCAGTGGCTCTTTGCCGTGCGCAGCACCGTCGGTACCGTTCAACTGGTGACCGCCCTGATGCTGATCATCATTGCGCTAATCTCTGTCGTCTCGATCATCTATGTCACGCGCACGGCGCTTTCGATTCATCAGGACACCATCGAGATCCTGCACCAGGTCGGAGCCCAGGACAGCTATATCGCGACCCAGTTCCAGAACCAGTCCCTCACCCTGGCGTTGATGGGAGGCATTCCCGGCAACGTTCTGGCCATCATCATCATAATCCTGATGGGTGAACTGTCCGGCGATATCGAGGCGCCCCTGTTGCCGGCGGTCTCCTTCTCGGTTCGCGAGTGGCTCTTTCTCGGTACGATTCCCGTCGTCGCGGCGCTGGTGGCGATGGTCGCGGCGCGGGTGACGGTGATCACCTCACTGGGCCGCATGCCGTGAAACGGAAGAGAACACTGAGAGCGCGGCTTGTCATCGTCCTGTTGGTGATCCTGGCGGCGGTCTGGGTTGGCGGACTGATGCGCTTTGTCACGCAGATCGCCCCGGAAACCCCGCCTGCTGTCGGCCAGAAGGCGGACGCCATCGTCGTGCTCACGGGAGGCAGGGAACGGCTGCCCGCCGGAATCGATCTCCTGCAGAAGGGGATGGCGGAGCGCCTGTTTGTCAGCGGTGTCCACACTGGCGTCGATGTCGCCGAGATTCTTGATCTCAACAGTCAGGCGCCAACGACCCTGGCCTGCTGCATCGATCTTGGACACGATGCCCGCCATACCGTGGGCAACGTGCGCGAGACAGCGAACTGGATGGCGGCGGAAGGGCGCACGTCCATGATCCTTGTGACCGCCAACTACCACATGCCGCGCAGTCTCGTCCTCTTCCACCGGTTCATGCCGGCGATCGATGTCGTTCCCTACCCGGTGGTGTCAGGCGCGGTGCATCTGGATATCTGGTGGCGCCACCCGCGAACCCTGCTTCTTCTTGCCGGCGAGTATTCCAAGTACCTTGTCAGCCTGATCTGGCCTCCGGCATGACCCTCATCCGGTCATGCGCGTTTCTCGCCCTGTCGCTTGGAGTCATGGTGTTTCTGGGTGTCACGACGCTGCCGACACTGCTCCTTGCACGCCGCCTGGCCGCCCGGGTGCCTGTCTGGTTCGCCGGTGTGCAGCTCTTTCTCCTCGACGTGGTGGCCGGGCTCAGGATCGAGGTGAGGGGCAGGAACAACCTGCCTGACGGCCCGGTGCTGATCGCCGTCAAGCACCAGTCTGCCCTGGAAACCTATGCCCTCGTGAGGCTGTTTCCGGATGCCTGTTTCATCATCAAGCAGGAAATCGTCCGAATTCCGGTTGTCGGCTGGTTCATTTCGGCCATGGATTGCCTCGCCATTGATCGCAGCGCCGGCCTCTCCGCGCTGCGCCGGATTCTGGGTCACGCGGCAACGGTGGCCAGCGAAGGCCGGTGCATGGTGATCTTCCCCGAGGGAACACGCACGGCTCCCGGCGAAAGGGTCGCCTACCAGCGTGGCGTGGCCGGACTCTACGCCGCACTGGGCGTGCCGGTGGTTCCGGTGGCACTCAACAGCGGGGTCTTCTGGCCGCGCCGGCAGATCAGAAAGACGCCGGGGTGCGCCGTCATGGCCTTCCTCGAGGCGATACCACCTGCCTTGCCGCGGGCACGTTTCATGGAAGAGCTTGAATCAAGGATCGAATCCGGAACCAGGGAGCTCGTCGCCGAGGCCAGGAACAGGGGCCGGAGTTGAGAGTACATTTCAGGAACGTTATGATGCCACGAGAGACGGAAGAGATGCCTTGATGAGCGACGCACAATCCCCCATTGCCTTGCAGATCTGGGATATGAAGTACCGTCTCAAGGGACCTGACGGCACGCCGGTGGACGACAATGTCGAGGCGACCTGGCGACGGGTGGCAGGAGCCTGTGTCACGGTAGAGGAACCCGCCAACCGACGCCGGATCGGAGAACAGTTCTTCGAGGCCATGTCTGGCTATCGTTTCCTGCCCGCCGGCAGGATTCTGGCCGGTGCAGGCACCGAGAGGAATGTCACGCTCTTCAACTGCTTTGTCATGGGGACCATTCCCGACGACATGGGCGGGATCTTCGATCACCTGAAGGAAGCGGCGCTCACCATGCAGGCCGGTGGCGGAATCGGCTACGATTTCTCGACACTGAGACCCAAGGGTGCTGCCGTTCGTGGTGTGGGCGCTGACGCTTCCGGACCGCTGACCTTCATGGATGTCTGGGATTCCATGTGCCGCACCATCATGAGCGCCGGCCACCGTCGCGGCGCCATGATGGCGACCATGCGTTGCGATCACCCGGACATCGAGGCGTTCATCGACGCCAAGCAGGAAGCCGGACGGCTGCGCATGTTCAATCTTTCCGTGCTCGTGACCGATGCCTTCATGACCGCGGTCCGCCAGGACGATGCCTGGGAACTCGTCTTTGACGGTGTTGTCTACGGAACCGTGTCGGCCCGCGACCTGTGGGACCGGATCATGCGCGGCACCTATGCCTGCGCCGAGCCCGGCGTCATCTTCATCGACCGCATCAACCGGCGGAACAATCTCCACTACTGCGAGACCATCTCCGCCACCAATCCGTGCGGTGAACAGCCCCTGCCGCCCTACGGCGCCTGTCTCCTGGGTTCCATCAACCTGACGCGCTTCATCACCGATCCCTTCGGTGACGAGGCGCGGTTCGATGACCAGGGGTTTTCCCGCACGGTGGCAGCCGCGGTGAGGATGATGGACAACGTCATCGACGTGTCGCAGTTTCCTCTTGAGGAACAGCGTCAGGAGGCTGCCGCCAAGCGGCGCATCGGTCTGGGCGTCACCGGTCTTGCCGACGCGCTCATCATGATGAAGGCGCATTACGGCAGTGAGAGGGCAGTCACGCTGGCCCGCGCCTGGCTCGCATGCCTGCGTCGCGAAGCCTATCTTGCATCGGCACGCCTGGCGGAGGAGAAGGGACCTTTCCCGCTCTTCGATGCCGAAGCCTATCTGGCGGGTGAAACCGTCGCCGGACTCGACCGGGACGTGCGCGACGCGGTCGCTGCCAACGGCATCCGCAATGCACTGCTGACATCGATTGCCCCGACCGGCACCATTTCGCTCTTCGCAGACAACATCTCTTCGGGTCTCGAGCCGGTCTTTGCCTTCTCCTACACGCGCAATGTGCTGATGCCCGACGGAACCAGGAGAAGCGAGGAGGTCACCGACTACGCGCTTCGCCTGTGGCGCCGGATGCGCGGCGAGGACGCTCCGCTGCCCGACTACTTCGTGGATGCCCAGACGCTCAGGCCGGCCGACCACATCCGCATGCAGGCGGTCGTCCAGGAGTACATCGACAGTTCGATTTCCAAGACCATCAACGTGCCCGTAGACATGCCTTTCGAGGACTTCAAGGATGTCTATCTCGAGGCCTACAGGCTGGGATGCAAGGGATGCACGACATACCGGCCGAACGATGTCACGGGTGCCGTGCTCGAGGCGCCCGCGGCCGCGGACGCCGAGCCCCTTCTGCCCCTTGACGAGCCCGGATCCGAAACCCCGGGGGATACATTCGAGACTGCCGGCGTCATTCACCTGACCCGGCCCCTCGACCGTCCCGAGGTCCTTCCGGGGAGGACCTACAAGCTGCGCTGGCCGGAGAGCGACCATGCGATCTACCTGACCGTGAACGATGTGGTCAGGAATGGCCGCAGGCGGCCCTTCGAGGTCTTCATCAACTCGAAGAACATGGATCACTACGCCTGGACACTGGGTCTCACCCGGATGATCTCGGCGGTGTTCCGTCGTGGCGGTGACGTGAGCTTCGTGGTCGAGGAACTGAAGGCTGTGTTCGATCCGCGCGGCGGATCATGGATGAACGGTCGCTACGTGCCCTCGCTGTTGGCCGCCATCGGCGATGTGCTCGAGACCCATATGACCAGCATCGGTTTCATCAGCGACACAGGTGAGAGCATCGGCTCCGTCGGTGAACCGGATCGCCGCTCCGCCAGTTGCCCGCGATGCGGTCTTCCCGGTCTCATTCATCAGGAGGGTTGCCTCCTCTGTACGTCCTGCGGGTTTTCCAAATGCGCCTGACGGCAGGTCTCAGGGCTTGCGGGCTGAAAAGACTGCGTGTCCGGCCCGAAGCCAGTGGACATCGATGTCCACCAGACCGGCCTCCTCCAGCCATTTGAGCTGTTCGAACAGACCGGATGGCATGTCGACCGGATCGGCTTCAGGATCGCTGTAATAGTTCCAGCCATCCTCGCGAAAGAAGTGCAGCATGTCCTCGCTGCCATCGAGATGGACGGCCCTTTCCCTGACACCGTCGTCCCAGTGGCGTTCCCACAGCGTGAGACCTTCCTGATTCCGCGCCTCGACGAGATCGCAGATGACGATCACGCCTCCGGGTGCGAGGGCGGTTGCGAGATCCCTGAACAGACCGGCTTTTCCCGGTCCGTCGAGGTGGTGGACGGCAAGCGACGACACGAAGGCGTGGACCGGGCGGTCGAATTGCCGCCAGCCTGAATCGGCAATATCCATGTTCGATGTCGTCCAGGATGCCCCGGTCTTGTCGAGACGTTTGCCTGCTGCCTCGAGCATGGCCGATGAGCCGTCAAGCGCCAGGATATGGCATTTGCTGAATCTTCGGGCCAGGGCTGAAGCGAGTAGACCTTCACCGCAGCAGATATCCACAATGAGGGCACTTTCCTGCGGACTGGGAATGACACTGCAAATTGTATCAATCTGTGTTTCCCGTTCGGGCACAAAGTAGGCGCCGTAGTCGATGAAGTGGCGTGAATCATCCTCACTCCAGCCTTCTTTGGTGTCACTGTCTGCCATCTGCTGAACTCCAGCTGCAATTGAATGCGGAACCTATCATAGTTCCGCGAATATTCTTCGTCTTCCTGCACAAAGGGATTGACGTTCACCTACCCCCGCTTTAGTGAATATTGGAGCACACCGGAATCTCGAAGCGAACCGGGAAAGGGAGTCCACGTGAGCAACGCCAAGATTGCAGAAGCCCTGGCGATGATTAACAGGGAAATTGCGTCCGAAGAAGAAAGGCACCAGACGTTGCTGGCCGAAGCCGCAACGGTCGGGAAGTCCATCGAGGAAATGCAAAAGGCGGCACAAAGCCTGGAAGCGCTGATCGGTGATGTCGCTGCGGAACGCAGGCCCGCAAGGAGGGGCAGGCGTCCCGCCAGGAAAACCGGCAAGGCCCGGTCCGGAAAGGGGCGCGGCCGGAAGGCCTCCGGAAAAACCAGCGGAGGACATGACAGGGTTGCGCCTGCGAAAGTTCTCGCTGCGATTTCCGGTTCCGGTCAACGCGGCGTCAAGCGTTCAGCCCTGAGCGGATTGCTGGCCAATCGCAAGGGCGAGGAACCGACACGCAAGGCGCTTGACGATGCTCTTCAGTCGCTTCTTTCGGAAATGAGCATTCGACGCGAGGGCTACCGCTTCGTGGCTGCCGGGGAAGTAGCAACAGAGGCCGCGCCCGAGACTGTTCAGGCCGAAACCGAAGCACCGTCGGATGATGGAGGCCAGGCACAGTCCGAGGGCGACTCGATTCCGTTTGAGGAAGATCCGGCGTCAGGCGAATCCGACGAATTGGAGCTGACCGCACCGGCGGCACCGTCGGGAGGCGCCAAGCGAGGGCGTCCCCGCAAACCTGTTTCCGACGAGGTCGCGCAGGCGATGGCCGAAGTTGCCGGCGTCATCGCCCGGGCTGGAGAAGCAGGCTGCAAAATGTCCGCCATTCGTGCTGGCGTTGAGCAGGTGACCGGTGTGTCGCTTTCCGGTGCTGACGCGACACGGGCTGTCAAGGACCTTCTTAAGGATGGCAGGGTGCATCGCGACGGATATCGATACGTCGCCAGCTGAAGACAGGGCCGGTGCCGCCTTCAGGCCGACGGCACCGGCACCCCGGTTTTTCGGGCAGCATCGACGAGGCCTTGCCAGACTTCCGAGTGAAGTTCGATTCCGGATTTCCGTTTCCGGCATTCGCTTTCCCTTTCGGGATCGCCCGGAACCCGCACCCGGTCGAAACCGGGAGCGGGCGGTGAGGCACGCAGGTTTTCGACAATGGCCCGTGCGTTTTCGTCATAGAGTTCGCCTGAACTGAAGACGTCAGTGGCGATGGCGACGACGAGCCAGTTGAATTCGAATGCCGGGCCGAGCATGGCGCTTCCGACAATTTCCCCAATAATGGCGAGACCGTAACCCTTGTGGCCACCGGCCGGGAGCAGGGCCCCGCCGTTGTCATAATCATCAATGTTCGTGGTGGGATGACCGTCGCGGTCGATCAGCCAGCCATCAGGCACCTCCTCACCGGTTCGACGTCGCAGGCGAATCTTGCCGTTTGCCACGACACAGGTGGCAAAATCCGCCGATACGGGCCCGGCCTCACCAGCCGGCATGGCGAGTGCCCAGGGATTGGTCGACAGCACCCCGCCGCGACCGCCATGGGCGGCCACCATGCGCCAACGCTCCCGCCCGCCACCACCGCAGATCATGGCCAGCAGGCCATGCCGGGCCAGACGTTCGGCATAGGCGCCCATGCGCCCGGTGTGGGCGACATTGATGATACCGGCAGTCACCACCGGCTGGTGACGTCTCATGTCAATCAGTTCATCGACTGCCCGTTCCATGGCAAGAATGCCAAGTCCGCTGCCGCCGTCGATACGTGCCACCGAAGGCCCGTGCCGTGTCACGGTAACATCGGCAACCGGTTCGGCGCTGCGGCTTTCGAAAAACGAGAGGTAGTAGGGAATCCTGTTGACGCCATGGGAGACAACATCCTTGAGTTCGGCGTCAACGAGATGGGCGGCAACCGCGCCGGCATCGCCGTCACGCATGCCGGCGGCAACGAGAATGTCCTTGCAGAAGCCTCCGAGAAGGTCCGCATCAAGCGTCGGCATGACCCCGATTCTCCCGATGTGGCGGGACTACCTGTTCTGCCGGTTCTCGATGAGGTCGTCCACGACACCTGGTTCTGCAAGGGTCGACGTGTCTCCCAGGTTTCCGAAATCGTTTTCGGCGATCTTGCGGAGAATGCGCCGCATGATCTTGCCTGAACGGGTCTTGGGCAGACCAGGGGCCCACTGCAGCCAGTCGGGGCTGGCGATGGGGCCGATTCCCTTGCGCACCCACTGAACGAGTTCGCGGGCCAGCTCGTCGCCGGGTTCCTCGCCGGCATTGAGCGTCACATAGGCATAGATGCCCTGTCCCTTGATGTCGTGCGGAGCGCCGACCACGGCGGCCTCGGCAACCTTGGGGTGGGCGACCAGTGCGCTTTCGACCTCGGCGGTCCCCATGCGGTGGCCGGAGACATTGAGAACATCGTCCACCCGGCCGGTGATCCAGAAGTAGCCGTCCTCGTCTCTCCTGGCGCCGTCTCCGGTGAAGTACTTGCCGGGATAGGTGGCGAAATAGGTCTGGATGAAGCGCTCGTGATCGCCGTAGACCGTCCGCATCTGGCCCGGCCAGGAATCCAGTAGGCAGAGATTTCCGGAGGCCGCTCCTTCGAGGACCCGGCCGTCATTGTCGACGATGGCCGGTCTGACGCCAAAGAACGGTCTGGTCGCTGACCCCGGCTTGAGATCTGTGGCGCCGGGCAGGGGCGTGATCAGGATGCCCCCGGTTTCGGTCTGCCACCAGGTGTCGACGATCGGGCAGCGGCTGTCGCCCACGACACGCCAGTACCAGTCCCAGGCTTCCGGATTGATCGGTTCCCCGACCGAGCCGAGCAGGCGCAGACTGGCACGCGATGTGGATGCGACCGGTTGGTCACCCTCCCTCATGAGGGCGCGGATGGCCGTCGGCGCCGTGTAGTAGATGTTGACCGAGTGCTTGTCGACGACCTGCCAGTGGCGGCTGGCGTCGGGCCAGTTCGGTACGCCTTCGAACATCAGCGTGGTGGCGCCGTTGGCCAGCGGTCCGTAGACGATGTAGCTGTGACCGGTGACCCACCCGACATCGGCAGTACACCAGTAGATGTCGCCATCGTGATAGTCGAAGACATAGCTGTGGGTCATGGAGGCATAGACGAGATAGCCGCCGGAGGTGTGCAGCACTCCCTTGGGCTTGCCGGTCGAACCTGACGTGTAGAGGATGAAGAGCGGATCCTCCGCGTTCATGGTCGCCGCCGGGCAGTCGGCGCCGGCCGAAGCCTTCACGTCATGCCACCAGTGGTCGCGGCCTTCCTTCATCGTCACATCGGCGCCGGTGCGGCGGACCACCAGGACGGCACTGACATCCGGACAATCCTCAAGTGCCTGATCCGCGTTGTTCTTGAGAGGAACCTTCCTGCCGCCACGCAAGCCCTCATCCGCCGTGATGAGGAAACGCGAATCGCAGTCGTGAATCCGGCTGGCAAGGGCGTCGGGCGAGAAGCCCCCGAACACGACGGAATGAACGGCACCGATCCGGGCGCAGGCGAGCATGGCCGAGGCCGCCTCAGGGATCATCGGCATGTAGATGGTGACCCGGTCGCCACGGCGCACACCCAAATCAAGGAGAGCATTGGCCATCCTGCAGACATCTTCGTGGAGATCCCGGTAGGTCAGTGTGCGCGAGGCTTCCCCGGGGTCGTCCGGCTCCCAGATGATCGCTGCCTGATCGCCCCGGGCTGCAAGGTGCCGGTCGAGGCAGTTGGCCGCGACATTGAGTTCGCCGTCCTCGAACCACCTGATGTCCACACCATCGTCGTAGGTCGTGTTCTTGACCTTCGTGTAGGGTGTGATCCAGTCGATTCGCCGGCCGTGCCGTGCCCAGAATTCGTCCGGGTCACCGATTGATTCCTCGTACATGGCAAGGTAGGCGTCATTGTCGACATGGGCCCGCGAAGCCCATCCGGATGGAACGCCGTGGACAACTTCGTCGGTCATGGGAACCTCGTCGCTGAACGCCCGGAAGTGTGACCCGACACGGCTCCTGGAATCAAGAATCCACCTGTCCGGTACAGGATGCTGTTTCATGACGCCCTTGACCGGCCCTTGATCATCAGGCCGTCGGCGACACGGCGCCTTCGAGGCGACATCGAATGTCAGAAGTGGTCGCCCGTCCTCCACACATTCGGACCACGCCGCCCTGCGGTCTTCGTCGACCGTTTGCCGAACGCCCGGCGTCACCGGGAGATGGGTCAACTGTCTGTCCGCAACCTTGCTGAACGCAGTTCGACCGTCATCCGAAGTTCCCGTGCATCGATCAGTTCAGACGTTCACCGGTATCCTTTGCGAAATACGAGACTTTGCTGAGGTCAAAGGCCAGATCGAGCATCGAACCCGTCTGTGCCGTGGTCTCGGAATGAAGCCGCGCCGTGACCTGCTTGCCGCCGAGCCGGGAAACGACAAACGTGTCCGCCCCGGCCGGCTCGACCAAGTCGATCCGACATTCCACTTCCTGGACGTCTTCGCCCGCCCGGAATCCCGCCTCTGCGATGTCTTCGGGTCGCAACCCGAGAATCACCTCTCCGGGCAGATCGCCGTTGCGGGTGTCAATCAGCACGACAGGCGCCTCTCCGGCGCGCTCGATCTCGATTCTTGTGCCGTTGCCCTCGCGCAATGTTCTGGCGGGAATCAGGTTCATTGCGGGGCTTCCCATGAAGTCGGCGACGAACAGGTTTGCCGGGCGCCGGTAAATCTCGGCCGGCGACCCGATCTGCTGCACGACGCCATCCTTGAGAACGACGATCTTTGTCGCCAGCGTCATCGCCTCGATCTGGTCATGGGTCACGTAGACCATCGTCGCACCGAGGTCGTGATGCAGCTTCTTGATCTCCAGCCGCATCTCGACTCGCAGCTTGGCGTCGAGATTCGACAAAGGTTCATCGAACAGGAACAGCTGCGGATCGCGCACGAGCGCTCGACCCATGGCCACGCGTTGGCGTTGCCCGCCCGAGAGCTGGCTGGGGCGTCGATCGAGAAGCTCTTCGATCTGAAGCTGTCGGGCCACGTCCTGCAGCTTGCTGGCGCGGGTCGCACGGTCCACCCCGCGCACCTTCATGCCGAACGTGATGTTCCTGGCTACGGTCATGGTTGGATAAAGAGCGTAGGACTGGAACACCATCGCAATGTTACGGTCCTTGGGGCTGACATGAGTCATGTCGCGCCCGCCGATTTGAATCGACCCGCCGGAAATCGACTCCAGCCCCGCTATGCAGTTCAGCAGGGTGGACTTGCCACAGCCGGACGGGCCCACCAGAACCAGAAAGCCGCCAGACTCCGCTGACACGTTGATGTCCTTCAGGATTTCCGTCGCGCCATAGCTCTTGTCGAGATTTCGTATCTCCAGCATTGCTTCCATCGAATTACCCCTTCACGGAGCCCGCGGTCAGCCCGCGGATGAAGTACTTGCCGGCGACGGCATAGACGAACAGCGTGGGGAACGCGGCGATGATGGCGGCGGCCATGTTCACGTTGTATTCCTTCACGCCCGTGGTCGAGTTGACGATGTTGTTCAGGGCCACCGTCACCGGCTGCGTTCCCGCCTGGCTGAAGCTCACGCCGAAGAGGAAGTCATTCCAGATCTGGGTGAACTGCCAGATCACGGTGACCATCAGGATCGGCAGGCTGAGCGGCATGAAGATGGACCAGAAGATTCGAAAGAAGCCCGCGCCGTCCACCTTGGCCGCCTTGACCAATTCAACCGGAATGGTGACGTAGTAGTTGCGGAAGAACAGGGTGGTGAATCCGATTCCGTAGATCACGTGAACGAAGATCAACCCGGGAATGGTCCCCGCCACGCCCATGAATCCCAGCGTCCGCGCCATCGGCAGAAGCACCACCTGGAACGGGATGAAGCAACCGAAGAGCATCAGCGAAAAGACCAGATTGGCGCCCCGGAACTTCCACTGTGCGATCACGTAACCATTCACCGCGCCGATCAGGGTCGAGACCGCCACCGCCGGCACCGTCAGCGCCACGGAGTTCCAGAAGTACGGCCGCAGCCCCTCGCACTGGATGCCGGAACAGGCGCTGGACCAGGCCGTGCTCCAGGCCTCGAACGTCACCTGGACCGGGAGTGCTACCAGGCTTCCCGAGCGGATTTCGTCGAGACTCTTGAGCGACGTGGTGATCATCACGAACAACGGCATGAGGTAGAACAGGGCGAACAGCGCCAGAACTGCGAACAGCAACCACCGCAGGGCCACCCGGCCGGACCGGGGACTGACGAGCGGGGTCGGGGTTGCGTCAGCCACGTTTCGCCCTCAGTTCCGAATAGAGGTAGGGCACGACGATCGCGAAGACCACCGTCATCATGACCATGGCCGAACTGGCCGCCTGGCCGATATCGCCACGCGAGAACGCCATCGCATACATGTAGGTCGCCGGCAGGTCCGTGGCGTAGCCGGGTCCGCCACCCGTCAACGCGATGACAAGGTCGAAGCTCTTGATTGCCAGGTGAGCCAGGACGATGAAGGCGGACAGGAATATCGGGGCCATTGAAGGAATGATGATCGCGGAATAGATGCGCCAGGTCGGAATGCCGTCGACCCTCGCCGCCTTGATGATCTCTTCGTCCACACTGCGCAGGCCCGCAAGGAAAAGCGCCATGACGAATCCGCTGGCCTGCCAGACTGCGGCGATGACTATCGCGTAGATCGCCATGTCCGGATCTATGACCCAGTCGAAGGCGAATTCCTCGAAGCCCCAGCCTCGTACCACGGCCTCGATTCCGAGGCCCGGGTTCATGATCCATCTCCACGCGGTTCCGGTCACGATCATCGAGAGCGCCATGGGGTACAGGTAAATCGTGCGCAATGCGCCTTCGGTCCTGATCTTTTGGTCGAGAAGAATCGCCAGAAGGAGCCCCAGCAGCATCGAGACCACGATGAACAACGCTCCGAAAACGAACAGGTTGTTCATGGCCGTGTCCCAGCGGGGCGCAGCGAACAACCGTTCGTACTGAATGAATCCTTCGATCTCGTACTTCGGCAACAGACGCGAGCGTGTCATCGACACCCAGGCCGTCCAGGCGATGAATCCGTAGACAAAGACGAGGACGGCCAGAAAGGACGGCGCGAGCAGGATTTTCGGAACGTTGCGTTCCAGCCATTCGGCCATGGAGCGGGACCCTCCCCGAAGAACCGGTCCCGTACCCGCGACTGTGCGGCTACGGGACCGGGGCGCGTCACATCGAGTTGGCAACCGCGTTGGCCAGCATCGTGACCGCGTCGGTGGACGACATGTCCGAGTTGAAATGCGCCGTCACAACGTCGGTGATCGCACCGGCCTGTGCCCCGCGCAGGGCCATGCCGTGGGCGTAGCTGGGCAGGAGGGACCCGCCTTCCGAGCTTGAGGCCATGTCCTCGGCGGACAGGTGCGCACAGCTATCGAACTCGTCCAGGGGAACATCCGTGCGAGCCGGGATCGAGCCCTTGTTCAGGTTGAACACCTTCTGGAAGTTCTTGCCAACGATCAGCCTGGCCAGCAGTTCCTGGCCAGCCCGCTTGTCCTCTCCGTCCACGTTGAACATCGCGAAGCTGTCCACGTTGTAGAGGAACCCGTCACCCGGCGTCGAAGCGCAAAGGAAGTCTTTCCCCGGAACCTTGCCCGCGGCCAGGAACTCGCCCTTGGCCCAGTCGCCCATGATCTGGAAAGCGGCTTCGCCGTTCATCACCATGGCCGTGGCGAGGTTCCAGTCGCGGCCCGAGAAGTTGCGATCGACATGACCGCGCAAAACGCGCATCTGATCGAACACGGCAACCATCGCATCCGAGGTCAGGGCACTCTCGTCCAGTTCGACGAAGGCCTGGCGGAATCCGTCGGCGCCCAGAATGCCCAGCGCGACCGCTTCGAACACGGTCGCGTCCTGCCAGGCCTGCCCGCCATGAGCCAGCGGGATGATGCCTGCCGCCCGGAGTTTTTCCGCGGCCGCGTTGAATTCTTCCCATGTGCCCGGCATGGAGATGCCGTTGGCTTCCAGGACACCGGCATTGGCCCAGATCCAGTCCACGCGGTGAACGTTGACCGGTGCGGCGCACCAGGTGTCTTCGCATCGCATGTGGCCGGCGATCGAGGCCGGAAGCACGTCGGCCCAGCCCTCGGCCTCGGCCACGGAAGAGATGTCGGCAAGTGCTCCTTCCTCGTACCACTCCTGAATTGCCGGCCCCTTCAATTGAACCGCGGTCGGTGCATTGCCCGACAGAACGCGTGCGCGCAGGGCGGTCATTGCGGCGTCGCCGCCGCCGCCGGCCACGGGCATGTCGGTCCAGGTACCACCGTTCGCGGCAAACTCCTGCTGAAGCACCGCCACGGACTTCGCCTCACCGCCCGAAGTCCACCAGTGCAGGACCTCGGCCTGGGGTTCGGCGAGAGCCGAAATCGGATTGCCCAAAATTACGGCTACAACCGCCGTAAGTGTGATTCTCCTCATCGATTTACCCTTCGTTTCGGTTGTCGCCCTGATTCCCGGCTGAGGTCAGGGCGAAGTCGGCGAGACTATGCAATCTGCGAGCTAACTCGGCAACATTGCCGGCCCGGCACCATTGTCCCGTGATGGCCGGGCGGGATAGTCTTGGCGCAGGCGCGGCGGGGGACATCATGCAGCTCAGTCTTTCCACATGGCAGGAAGTGGAGCACTACCTGGGGTCGCGTTCCGGCATCATCATGCCGGTGGGCTCCACAGAACAGCACGGCCCGGGAGGACTGATCGGAACCGATGCCATCTGTCCGGAAGTCGTCGCTCGTCGTCTCGGCGAGGAGACCGGCGTTCTTGTAGCGCCCACCCTCAGCATTGGTGTCGCGCAGCACCATCTCGGCTTTTCCGGGTCAATGTGCCTGCGTCCCTCGACGCTCATGAGCGTCATCCGGGACTGTGTCATCTCCCTTGCCCGTCACGGATTCGACCGGTTCTTTTTTCTCAACGGTCACGGCGGAAACATTGCCACCATCCATGCGGCAATCGCCGAAATTCACTCCGAGGTCTCGATGCGCACCCGGCCCGCGGAGCGGTCGCTGCGCTGCTCGCTGTCGAACTGGTGGGATTCGGCGGGCGTGCGGTCGATCTCGAAAGAACTCTATGGGGCCGACGAGGGCGAGCACGCGACGTGCAGCGAGGTTTCGGTCACCTGGTTTGCCTTTCCCGACCACATCAAGAAGGTCAATCTGGCGGGGAGGGCGCCTGCGTGGTCTGGGTTCCATGATTCGGACGACTACCGCAGGCGCTATCCCGACGGGCGGATCGGCAGCCTGCCGTCCCTCTCCACGCCCGATGCGGGACGCCGCCTGGTGGACGCGTCGGTGAAGGACCTCACCGACAAGCTCAATCGTTTTCTCGATGAACCCTGACAGGAACTGACGGGATATCCCATGGAAGGCAATGTCATGAACGGGGCTGAGAGCCTCGTGCGCACCCTCGTCAATGGAGGCGTGGACACCTGTTTCACCAATCCGGGTACTTCGGAAATGCACTTTTGCGCTGCCCTCGACAAGGTCGATGGCATGCGGTGCATCCTTGGTCTCTTCGAGGGTGTGGTGACAGGCGCCGCCGATGGTTACGGACGCATGAAGGACGCTCCTGCCGCAACGCTTCTCCACACGGGTCCCGGACTGGGAAACGGTCTGGCCAACCTGCACAATGCCAGAAAGGCGCGCACACCCATCGTCAACATCGTTGGCGAGCATGCGACCTACCACATTGCCCATGATGCGCCGCTGACAGCCGATATCGAGGGCATTGCGTGGCCGGTTTCCGATTGGGTCAGGACGAGCGCCGACGCGGTGTCGGTCGCCCCCGACGGGGCGGCGGCGATTGCTGCGGCACGGACTCCGCCGGGTCAGATCGCCACCCTCGTTCTTCCGGCGGACACGGCCTGGAACGATGCGGAAGGCCCATCGCCGGTTCCGCGTGTGCCGGCGCCGCAACGTGTGGACGAGGACCGGATCAGGGCATGCCGGGATGTGCTCACGTCCGGCGTGCCGGTGCTGATCCTGCTCGGCGGCCGGGCCTTGCGCGCCGATGCAGCGGAGTTGGCCGGGCGCATCGCCGAGCGGACCGGCGCTCTCCTCATGAGTGAGTTTGCCGGCGCCCGTACGGAGCGTGGCGCCGGCCGGGTCAACCCGGAACGCATGCCTTATGTGGTTGATGTCGCCCTCGCCGCCACCGCCGGAATACGGCATGTGGTTCTTGTCGGTGCGAAGATGCCGGTTGCCTTCTTTGCCTATCCCGGCAAGCCGAGCCTGCTCGTTCCCGAGACGGCCCGCCCGGTCGAGCTTGCGGGAGTGGCTGACGATGTCGTGGATGGGCTCGAACGACTCGCGGATGAGCTGGGCGCCATGGGGTGCGAGCCCCGCCGCGAGGCGGCGAAGAGGCCTGATCTTGGATCAGGAGACCTCGACATCCACAAGATCGCAGCGGCAATCGGCCACCTGATGCCCGAAGGGTGCATCGTCTCCGACGAGGCGATCACATCGGGGCGCATGCTCCACCCCTACACAAGCGGTTGTCCGCACCACGACTGGCTGTTTGGAACCGGAGGGTCCATCGGCCGCGCCGTGCCCGAGGCGACGGGAGCCGCGGTGGCCTGCCCCGACCGCAAGGTGCTCTGCCTCACCGGTGATGGCAGTGCGCTCTACACGGTCCAGGCCCTGTGGACCCAGGCACGTGAACAGCTTGATGTCGTCACGGTTGTCTATGCCAACCGAACCTATGCCATTCTCCACACCGAGCTTCTGAATGTCGGCGCCACGCCGGGACCGAAGGCCCACGACATGTTCGATCTCGACCGACCCGAGATCGACTGGGTCGAGATGTCGCATTCCATGGGCGTCGAGGCCAGCCGGGCGGACACCGCCGAAGAATTCAACGAGGCGCTGGCCGCAGGATTTGCGACACCGGGCCCGTTCCTGATCGAAGCCAGGATCTGACTGGATTCAGAAGGCCCGCACGTCCCGGTGATCATGGCTCACCAGCATCTCCGGACAGACGGGACGGCCGCACCGGGGCAGCTCCGAAACTGAACTTCCGATTGCGTGGACCAGCACGCCTGCCGTCAGCGACAAATCGGAGAACCGGTATTAACATCGAGACACCAGCAATCGATTGATCATGGGCAAGACTTCCATGGCCAGGATCTCAGAGTTCATCGAAGCAATGCCAAAGGTGGAGCTGCATATCCACATCGAGGGAACAATCGAACCTGACCTGCTGTTGTCCATCGCCGAGCGGAATAGCGTCCGAGTACCGTACGATTCGGCAGATGACATCCTGATGGCTCAGAGAGCGATCGGACGCAACGGAGACGGAGAAGCAGGCCTTATCAGCTTTATTGAATGCTTGGACGTTTGTCGTTCGGTTTTGCGTACCGGTCGAGACTACGAGGATATTGCGTACAGGTGTCTCAAGAAATGCCATGGCGAGAACATCGTGTATGCCGAGATCATGTTCGATCCGCAACAGGGACTGCGCCAGGGCGTCAGTCTCGATGCGCTGCTCGAAGGGTTGTTTTCGGGCGCACGGACTGCACATGACGAGTTCGGAATCGTAACCCAATGGATCATGTGTTTCCAACGGGATCAAAGCTTGGATGACGCCTGCGCTGTCCTGGATAGCGTCAAGATATACAGGGACGACATCGTTGGAGTCGGTCTAGATAACCCGGAGATAAACGACTTTCCGCATAAGTTCTCGCCCCTTTTTGCTCGGGCGAGGGAGCTAGGCTACAGGCTCACCTCTCATTGTGACGTGCACCAGCCAAACTCCCTCCGGCATATCCGCGACTGCATTGAAATTCTGGGCGTAGAACGCATCGATCATGGGTTGAACGCGATCGAAGATGATGATCTCGTATCACTCCTCGTGGACAAGGGGATCGCGTTGACGGGGTGCCCTACACGGTATGTGTTCGAGGATGAGACTGCATCTGCGGGCAATCTGGATATGTTGATCAGATTGATGGATCGCGGTGTTGTGATAACCATCAACTCGGATGATCCAGAACAGTTTGGTTCAGGGTGGTTGAACAGGACAATACTTGAGGCCCAGAGAAACGGGAACCTGCCGACTGAGACCCTGATCAAGCTCATGCGCAATGGTTATCAATCGGCCTGGATGACAAGCCAGCAGAGGTCTGCCTATCTGCGGCAATTTGACCAGGCATGCGGCGCATTTGACTGGCATGCCTGACGTTGGAAATGGACGCCATAGCCAGAGACTTCCATGCCATTGCGCCTGGATTCCGGATGATGGCAAACGGTCACCATCGCCCACAACAAGGTTCTTTGAGAGACGATAGAACGTGGAACCCTTGAGAATCGCCACGCGGGGAAGCCGGCTGGCACGATTCCAGGCCAATCTTGTCCGCGAGACCCTGATGATGCGTCATCCCGATCTCGTGCCGCCGGAATTGGTGATCGTGCGCACCACGGGCGATCGGGTCCGGGACCGCCCTCTCGCCGAGGTGGGGGGCAAGGGTGTCTTCACCGCGGAAATCGACCAGGTCGTGGTCCGGGGCGATGCCGATCTTGCCGTTCATTCCATGAAGGACGTTGAAACCACAGTCACCGCGGAGGTGGTGCTGGGGTCCATTCTGCCACGCGCCGATCCTCGCGATGCCTTCGTCTCGACCGTTGCCGGCTCGATCGGTGACCTTCCCGGGGGCGCCCGGGTAGGCACATCGTCGATACGCCGCCGGGCACAACTCCTCAGCCTTCGGCCCGATCTCGAGATCGTGACCTGGCGAGGCAACGTCGACACGCGCCTTGCCCGGTTGAAGGAGGGAAAGGCTGCAGCGACGTTGCTCGCGGCAGCCGGTCTGGAACGCCTGGGACTTCTCCACGAAGCGACGACGCTCCTTGATCCGGGCGACATGCTCCCTGCTGCCGGACAGGGCGCCATCGGCGTGACGTGCCGTGCCGGGGAGTCCGGCATTCTGGCCCTGCTCGAGGCCATCGACGATGCGCCCACCAGACAGTGTGTCGAGGCGGAACGTGCCGTCCTCGCGGTCCTCGATGGATCGTGCCGGACACCCGTCGCTGCCTTCGCCACACGATCCGGCGACGGTGTGCGGGTTCGAGCCCAGGTGCTGTCGGACGATGGCAGCCGGTGGACGATGAGCGAAGAGAAGGGTGAAGAGGCCGAGGCCGTGGGCAGGGCGGTTGGCGAGAGGCTTCTGAGTCGTGCCGGCAAGGATCTTTACGGAAGCCGGATGTCGTGACCGTTCTCGTGACAAGGCCGAAGAGGGACTCCCTTGCCTTTGCGGACATTCTCCGGCGTCGCGGCATCGAGTGCCTCATTGCTCCATTGCTGACGATCATCGACATCACCGTCACGCTTGGCGACCTTGACGGTGTCCAGGGATGTGTGGTGACGAGCGCCAACGGCGCCGACGCCCTCGCACGGGCTACGGCCAACCGTTCGGTTCCTGTCCTGGCAGTCGGCAAGGTCTCGGCAGGCCGGGCACGGGAGCACGGCTTCACCGGTGTCCGCGCTGCCGGAGGCAACCTGGAGAGCCTTGCAATCCTCATCCGCCAGCACCTCGATCCCCGAACCGGGCGACTGATTCACGTGTCGGGCTCGAGAGTCGCAGGCGATCTGGCGGGTCTCCTGGCGGGGGACGGATTCGTCGTCGAACGGGTTGTCGGCTATCATGCGGACGCTGTCAGTGGCCTTCCACAGGTGGCCCTGAGCGCGTTGCGGGGAGGCCACCTTCTGGGCGTGGCCCATTTTTCGCCGCGAACGGCCGCAATCTTCATGAGGCTCATTCGCGAGGCGGGTGTCGAAACGAGCTTGCAGTCGCTCATCGGGTTCTGTTTGAGCGACGCTGTCGCCCGGACCCTTGAGGGGTCGGGCTGGAAAGATCTTGTCGTGGCTCCTCGCAGTGATGCAGAGAGTCTTGCGGGGTGCATCGTCCTTGCCGGAGAACATTCATGACGTCTGACGACAGCAGCAATTCGGCGAAAGACGGCACCACCGATGCCCCCTGGACCAGGAGGCCGGCGCAGGCCGTGAGGCTGTCTCTGGCAAGATACTCCGGATGGTTGGCGTCAGGGATCCTCATTCTGGCGATGGCGGCCCTTGTCGCCGGTCTGGCCTGGCTGTGGTCCGGAATGCGCGATACTACGGCACGCCTTGCCGATCTCGAGGAACGGGTGCTTCACCTCGCTGCGGAGGATGGCGAGACGGACATCGACCTTGCCGTGACGCAACTCGCGGAACGCCTTGATGCGGCGGAGGCTGCGCTTGCCGCTGAAGGCAGTTATCGCACCGGACTGGAGACGGACCTTGCAGAACTTGTCCAGCGCATCGACGGAATCGATGAAGCCCTGAGCGATGCACCGCCTCCGGTCGTTCCGGACACGGCCATCGAAACTCCCGATGTCGCGGACAGGGAGCGAGCCCGCCTGATTGACGCGCTTCGTCGGGATGTGGCGGACCTTCGCCGGATGCTGGACAGCCTCGCCGCCCGATCCGGTGATCACGATGCAGCGTTCGTCGTTGCCCTTGGCCAACTGCGGGATGCCGTCGACAGCGGCCGACCGTTCACTGCGGAACACGAAACCGTCGCCGCCATCGAAGGGAATAATCCCGAAGTCGAGGCAGACCTCGACATTCTGGCCCCTCATGCCGGCACGGGCATTCCCGCGCATCACGCACTCGAGGCGTCTCTCGGTCACATACTCACGACCGCCCGCAATGCCGCAAGGGTGGCGGAGGCCAGTGGATGGGTCGACGAAACCCTGGCCCATATCGAAAGCCTCGTCACTGTCAGGCGGATCGACGGCGAGCATGCCGGCACGGGCAGTCAGGCAACGATGCTCAGGATCGAGGCGGCAGTGGCCGCAGGAAACCTTGAAGAGGCGTTGCGGGAGATCGATTCCCTTCCCGCTCAGTCTGCCGCAATCATGGCGCAATGGGCCGGTGAGGCGAGAGCGCGCATCGAGGTTGATGGCGCCCTCGATCGCCTCCATCAACGGGCCGTCACCGGCATCGTGCAACCATGATCGCTCTGCTCTTCTACGTCATCGTCATGGCCGCTGTGATAGGCGGCATCGTGTGGGTTGCCGATCGCGGAGGCAGTGTCACCTTCGTCTGGGATGTCTGGGAAGTGACGACGGACACGCCGATACTGATTCTCGGCATCCTTGTCCTCGTCGTCGTGTCTGTGCTGGCCGTGCTGCTTCTCCAGTGGATCTGGCGTGGGCCGCGCCGCATCCGGCTCGCCCTGGGCGATCGCCGCAAGGAGAAGGGCTGGCAGGCATTGACGTCGGGACTGGTGGCGGTAGCAGCTGGCGATGCCCCGGGCGCCCGGGCCCATGCGAAGAGAGCCGACAGGCTGCTCGACCGTCCACCGCTCACCCTGCTTCTGACGGCTCAGGCCGCCCAGCTCGACGGGGATGACAGCGAAGCGGACCAGCGCTTTCGCGCCATGCTGGAGCGTCCGGAGACCGAGTTTCTGGGCCTTCGCGGCCTGATGGCGGCGGCCCTGAGGAAGGGCGATCACGAGGCTGCGGCAGGGTATGCGCGCAAGGCCCACGCTCTCAGACCCGATGCCGCGTGGGCAGCTGAGGCCGTCTTCGAATTGCAGACGCGGGCCGGAGACTGGACCGCGGCCCGCCAGACGCTGAAGTCCGCACGCGATCGCAAGGTCGTCGAGGCTGCGCCGGGACGGCGACGGCATGCCGTCCTGCTGGTTGAGGAAGCGGTGCGGGCCCACGAGGAAGAACGTCGCGACGAGGCCCTCAAGCTTGCCCGCACAGCCCACGGAGAGGCGCCGGATCTGGTGCCTGCGGGCCGTATCCTCGCCCGGCTTCTCATCGACTCCGGAAAGGGAACCCAGGCCGTCCGCGTTGTCGAGAAGACCTGGAAGATGGCGCCGCATCCGGATCTCGCCGATCTCTACATCGAAGCCTGGGGTGACGATGGGGCCAACCGCTATCGTCGCATGGAACGCCTGCTCAACCTCAACGAGGATGACCGGGAGGCCCATGTGGCTGCGGCGCAGGTGGCGATGGACTCGAAGCTGACAGGAGAGATGCGACGCCACCTCAACGCCATCGGCACGACGGGTCTGGCGCCCCGAGAGATTCGCCTGTGGGTCGACCTCGAGACCAGCGAGGAAAACGCCGAGGAGGCCGCGAAGTGGCAGGCGCGCATGATCGAGGCGAGCCCGGACAGGACGTGGCAATGCAACGGATGTGGCCATATCACCCGGGCATGGCGTGCCGTCTGTGACGGTTGCGGGCGTTTCGACTCCATGGTCTGGCGCAGTCCGGGCGCCGTGGAAGAAACCCGCCCCACGGTCCTGGCATCGCCGGGACCGGCCGAACCCGTTACGCTGTCGTGAGCTTGCGGCATTGACCCTGGTGTCGGCTTGTGACTAGGTTCCCCGCCCTGAACGGGTGCCCCAGCCGAAGTAGCTCAGTGGCAGAGCAACTGATTCGTAATCAGTAGGTCGGGAGTTCGAATCTCCCCTTCGGCACCATTCTGCCGGATCAATCTGGAACCATGGCCGCATTTGACGTCATCATCATTGGCGCAGGCGTGGTGGGAGCGTCGCTCGCCTGGCGCCTTGCGCCATCCTGCAGGGTGGCGATCGTCGAGGCGGAAGACCAGCCAGGCTATCACAGCACGGGACGATCGGCGGCGCATTACACCGATGTGATCGGCGGTGCGGTCGTCCAGGCCCTCAGCGTCGCCACCAGGACCTTTCTCGAGAATCCACCACCAGGGTTCACCGATGTGCCCCTGATCAGGAGGCGGCCCGTTCTCCTTCTCTTCGGAACCGGAACCCGGGACGCATCGTTCACACTTCACGGATTGAGCCATGTGATCGGGCACCAGCTCTTCGAACTCGATCGTGACGGGTGCCTCGAACGGTGTCCGGTCCTCAAGCCGGAGAAGATCGAATCAGGGCTTTGGGAACCCGCTGCCGGCGACATCGACGTCCATGCCATTCACGGCGCCTATCTCCGGGCGGCGCGAGCGTCCGGCGCCACCATGCTCCTCAATGCGCCGGTCACGGAGATGGAACACCGCAGCGGAGTCTGGCACGTGACGGTCCCCGGAACGACCCTCGAGGCGCCCGTCGTGGCCAATTGTGCCGGTGCCTGGGGAGATGTCGTCGGCCGCATGGCCGGAGCAGCGCCGGTCGGCCTTGTACCCATGCGCCGCACCGCCTTCACGTTCCGGGGGCCGAACGGAATGAACCATGGCGCCTGGCCGCTGGTGGCCGATGATGGCGAAAGTTTCTATTTCAAGCCGGAGGCCGGACTGATCCTCGGTTCCCTGGCCGATGAACAGCCAAGTGAGCCCTGCGATGCTGCGCCTGAGGAACTGGACCTTGCCCTTGCCGCCCACCGGATCATGGAGTGGACCACACTCGACATCCGGCGCATGGAAAGCCGATGGGCGGGATTGCGAAGCTTCGTCCCGGACAGGTTGCCGGTGACAGGCTTCGACCCTTCATGTGAGGGGTTCTTCTGGAATGTCGGCCAGGGAGGTGCCGGAATCCAGACGTCCACGGGTCTGTCCGCCTATGCCGCTTCCGTCATCCTCGGCAGCGGCCTGCCACAGGATCTTCTCGACGCCGGTCTGGATCCCGGAACCCTGTCGCCGTCAAGACTGGGCGGCGCCCGCTGACCTCCCTCTTGGCAGCGGGCGCCCGTGACAGGTGATCAGGCTGCGTCGAGCAGGCTCTCCTGGCGGACGTACTCCAGGGTGTCGTCGAGTGCCGCCTTCAGGCGATCGAAGATCTGGTGAATCTGCTCTTCCTCGATGATGAGGGGAGGGCAGACCGCGACAGAGTTCCCACCGGCCGCCCGCACGATGAGGCGATGCGCGAGGCACCGTTCGCCACAGTAGTTGGCAATGGCGGGCGGGAAGTTCTCCCGAGTCCCCTTGTCCCTGACGAGTTCCACCGCGCCGATGAGGCCGACACCTCTCGCTTCGCCGACGATCGGGTGATCGCCGAGGGCCATGAGTCGCTCCTGCATCACCGGTGCTATCCTGGCCACGTGGTCGGCGATGTTGATTTCGTCGTAGATCTTGAGGGTCTCGACGGCAACCGCCGCCGGAACGGGATGGCCCGAATAGGTGAAGCCTGTCGCAAATACGCCGTTTTCGTCGGAGAAGTCACGAATCGGTCCATAGACCTTCTCGTTCACGATCACCGCACTGATCGGCAGGTAGGCCGAGGAGAGCTGCTTGGCCACGACCATGATGTCCGGCTTGATGCCGTAGGTGTTGGAACCGAACAGCTGACCGGTGCGGTGGAAACCGCAGATCACCTCGTCGGCGATCATCAGCACGTCGTACTTCGCCAGGACGGCCTGGATCTTCTCGAAGTAGCCGGCGGGCGGCACGATGACGCCGCCGGCGCCCATGACGGGCTCGGCGATGAAGGCGGCCACCGTCTCGGGCCCCTCGGCAAGGATCATCTGTTCGAGTTCCTCGGCCCTTCGGGTCGCGAAATCCTCTTCCGATTCACCTTCCAGGCCTTCGTGGTACCAGTGCGGTGACCCGGTGTGCATGATGTTGGCGATCGGCAGATCGAAGCCCTGGTGCATCAGCGGAATGCCGGTGAGGCTGCCTGACGACACGCAGATACCGTGATAACCGCCGAGGCGGGCGATGATCTTCTTCTTTTCGGGCTTGCCGCGGGCGTTGTTGTAGTACCAGACGAACTTCACCGCATGATCGTTGGCCTCGGAACCGGAATTGGCGAACCAGACACGCGCCATCGGCGCCGGTGACATGTCGATCAGGCGTTCGGCCAGTTCGATGGACGGCATCGAGGAGCGGTGAAAGAAGGCGTGGTAGTAGGGGAGCTTGCGCATCTGTGCGGCCGCTGCCTGCACCAGGCGTTCGTTGTTGAATCCGAGTGAAGTGCACCACAGGCCGGCGAGGCCTTCGATGTAGGTGTTGCCTTCGAGATCCTCGACATAGACGCCGTTGCCCTTCTCGATGATGAGCGGGCCTTCCTTCTCATGCGTCACCAGATTGGAATAGGGGTGGATGAGGGTCGCGGCATCGCGCGCGTGGGGAGAGTTCGGGATGACGGTCATGACGGGATCCTCGTTGGCAGGTCTGGTCAGGTTCCGTTCTCTTTAGTCCACTTCCCCGCAGAAGGCTACACTCGCAGGCGGTCAATCGCGACTCGCCGGTATCGCCCATGACCGCTATGGTGAGAAGCATTCGCCCCTCCAAGCAAGCGGTCCTCCATTCATGCCGGAAGGCGAGGTCAGCCTCGATGACAAGTACGTCCTTGAAGAGGGACGTGTCTACCTGACGGGCATCCAGGCCCTGGTTCGCCTGCCGCTGGAGCAGCGCCGGCGGGATGCCAGGGCGGGACTCGACACGGCGGGGTTCATTTCCGGATACCGCGGCTCCCCCCTCGGTGGCTATGACCAGCAGCTCTGGCGTGCCGCGGAACACCTGGAAGAGCACCGCATCCACTTCCAGCCCGGCATCAACGAGGATCTCGCGGCCACGGCCATCTGGGGCAGTCAGCAGGCCCAGCTGTTCGATGACGCGCGCCACGACGGGGTGTTCGCCTACTGGTATGGCAAGGGACCGGGGGTCGACCGCTCCGGCGATGTCTTCAGACATGGCAATCTGGCCGGATCGTCGAAGCATGGCGGCGTGCTGCTGATTGCCGGTGATGATCACGGCTGCCGGTCCTCGACACTGCCGCACCAGAGCGAACAGGCCTTTGTGGCGGCCGGCATTCCGGTACTCAACCCGGCGGGTGTGGCGGAGATTCTCGACTTCGGAATCATCGGCATGGAGATGTCCCGCCATTCGGGATGCTGGATCGGTTTCAAGACGACGGCGGACAACCTCGACGCATCCTCTTCGATCGAACTCGTGGCGGACCGGCCCGTCATCGCGCCTCCCTGCATCGACCCGGTGCCCGGAGGACTCAACATCCGCTGGCCCGATGACCCGATGCGCCAGGAGGAGCGCCTGCAGAACCACAAGCTAGGCGCCGCCAGGGCCTTTGCCCGGGTGAACCGTCTCGACCGCATTGTCGGAGGCTGCCACAGGGCGCGTCTCGGAATCGTGGCATCAGGGAAATCCTGGCTTGATCTGGCCCAGGCCCTGGACGATCTCGGACTCGATGACGCCGCCATGGAGGCAGTCGGTCTGCGTCTCTACAAGGTGGGCATGACGTGGCCCCTGGAGCCGGAGGGACTCGCGGAGTTCGCCACGGGTCTCGATGACATTCTCGTCATCGAGGAAAAGCGCGCTCTCATCGAAACGCAGATCAAGGAAGCTCTCTATCACCTGCCGGCGACGGACCGACCACAGGTGAGCGGCAAGCGTGACCCGGCAGGAACACCTCTCGTGGCGTCGGATGGCGAGCTGGAACCGTCGACAATCGCCCGGATCATCGCGCCCCGTCTCGACGCGCTCACCGATTCCACGACCTTCGCCGGACGACTTCGTGCCCGCCACCAGCCAACCCCTGACGGGGAAGCGCCACCCCTCGAGCGCACGCCCTACTTCTGTGCCGGCTGTCCGCACAACACGTCGACCAGGGTGCCCCCGGAAAGCCGCGCGCTCGCCGGCATCGGCTGCCACTACCTGGCGCTCGGCATGAAAAGGAACACCGCGACCTTCACCCACATGGGTGCAGAGGGCGCCTCATGGATCGGCCAGGCCCCGTTCGTCGACACGGACCATGTCTTTGTCAATCTGGGCGACGGCACCTACAGCCACTCGGGCCTGCTGGCGATCCGCGCCGCCGCGGCGGCAAACGTCAACATCACGTACAAGATACTGTGCAATGATGCTGTTGCGATGACGGGCGGGCAGAGCGCCGACATCGATGTGAGCCCGCCGCGAATCGCCCGCCAGGTGGCGTCGGAAGGGGCACGGGAGATCCGTGTCGTCGCCGAGGATCCGGCGAAGTATCCGGCGACGACGCACTGGCCGCGGGGCTGCACGGTGCATCACCGCGATGACCTGGAATTGGTCCAGCGTGCCCTGGCGAAGGTTCCCGGTCTTACGGTTCTCATCTACGACCAGACCTGTGCCGCAGAAAAGCGGCGGCGACGCAAGCGCGGCACCCTGCCGGTTCCCGCACAGCGGGTCATCATCAACGAGGAGGTGTGCGAGGGATGCGGCGACTGCGGTCTGCAGTCGAACTGCGTGGCGATCGTTCCGGTTGAGACTCCCTCCGGTCGCAAGCGGCAAATCGATCAGTCCTCCTGCAACATGGACATGTCCTGCATCAAGGGATTCTGTCCCGCTCTCGTGACCGTCAACGATGTCCGGCCGCGCCGCAGCAAGAGCCGTGCGCTTCATTCGCTGGAGTCAGCACACCTGCCGCAACCGGCCATGGCACCTCTCGACCGGCCGTGGGACATTGTGGTGGCGGGCATTGGCGGTACCGGAGTGGTCACGATCGGCGCGCTTCTTGGCATGGCGGCACATGTCGCAGGCAAGGGAGTCACGGTGCTCGACATGATCGGCATGGCCCAGAAAGGGGGTGCGGTGGTCAGTCACGTCCGCATCGCCGACACCCCCGGCGAACTCCACGCACCGCGCATCACCGACGGCGGCACCCGCCTGCTGCTGGCCTGCGACATGGTCACGGCGGCGGCTCCGGACACTCTTCGCAAGCTGGCGCCCGGCACGACCACGGCCGTCGTCAACACCGAGAAGACGATGACCGGCGCCTTTGCCCTCGACCCCGATCTCGAGTATCCGCTTCCCGCCCTCGAGAAGGCCCTCGAGGATGCGGTTGGCAGCGCGGCGATCCACGTTGTCGATGCCACACGTCTCGCCAGCCGTCTCCTCGGTGACGGCATCGCCGCCAATCTCTTCATGCTCGGCTATGCCCTGCAAAAGGGCCTTCTGCCGCTCCCGGACCATGCCATCGACAGGGCCATCGAACTCAACGGCGTCGCCGTCGAGATGAACAGGCAGGCCGTGCTCCTGGGGCGGCACGCGGCCCACGACATGGCGGCGGTCTGCAGCCTGGTATCAACCGGGGATGCACCGGACTCCCGTGATGAGGGGACGCTCGTGGAACGCCACGCCGCCTTCCTCGCATCCTGGCAGGACCGTGCCTGGGCCGAGCGCTACCTGGATCTTGTCCACCTAATCTCGGATGCCGAGCGCAGACTGACGCCGGACTGCAACGGGCTTGCCGTTGCCGTCGCCCGCGAGGCCTTCAGGCTGATGTCCTACAAGGACGAGTACGAGGTGGCGCGGCTCTACATCGACGGCACATTTCAGAAGAGGCTGCAGGAGACCTTCGAGGGCAAGACGGGGTTGCAGTTCCACCTGGCGCCGCCGCTGATCTCGCGCCGCGATCCGGCGACCGGTCACCGGGTCAAGCGGACGTTCGGCAGCTGGATCCTCGTGGTGTTTCGTTGTCTCGCGGCCATGCGGCGGCTGCGCGGCACCGCGCTCGATCCCTTTGGCTGGCAGCGGGACCGTCGCGAGGAACGCCGGCTGATCGACGACTACTTCGAGAGGATGAACGAGGTTGCCATAGCGTTGACGCCCGCCAACCATGCCGCCGCCGTGGAACTTGCCAACGTCCCCTCGGGAATTCGCGGCTTCGGCCATGTCAAGGAAGCAGCCATCGCCCGAGCCCGCGCACAGGAGGCCGAAGCCCTCGCCGCATTCCGCAATGCATCATTGCAGGATCCGCGCCAGCCGCGGCCTGCCAGCAGCACAGCTTGATCAGGTTCTCTCCCACCGCCCAATTGCTCATGGAGAACGTCATGTACGGGCTGCAGCGACGCAGGGAGCCTGTGTCGCTGGAAGGCGAGTGTCGGTCTGCGTTGGCCACGAGCACGATACCATCCGCTCCCGGACGGATCAGGAGTGGCTGGAACAGGGGCGGCGAGAGGAGAGAATCATGATGGACCTCAAACGAAGCGGCGTCATCGTGTTCACCGAGCAGTATGAAGCGTGTGTCGACTTCTATCGCCGGATCCTGGAACTGCCGGAACTGTTCTCGCTCGATGACGAGCACTCCACACTCACCTGCCTGGACATGGGCGGGAGCTACCTGATGATCGAAACCGGCGGCACGGCGATGCCGGGTGGACGATCCATCGAGCAGTGCCCGGTCAAGCTGAGGTTCAACGTGCCCGATGTCGACTCTGCGGCCCGGTGTCTGGAGGCGCACGGTGTGCGCGTTGCCATCAGGCGGGAGACCTGGGGAACCGTCGGCGACTTCCTCGACCCGGACGGGAACCGCTGTTCGCTGCGCGACGAAGGCTCGTTTCTTCCGCCCGTCTCCTGAACATCCCGGGGCGCGGCGGGAGGGTGACGAGCGGAGTCCGCGGACGCCAGGAGACGAACAATGCCCAGGCCCGCACCAATCTCCACGAGCAAGCGGAGATCCTTGCCGAGGCTGGAGTGGACTTCCTGATCGCCGAATAGACCGGCAACACTATGCAGCGCCGCCGGGTAATCGAGGAATGCCGCGCCACGGGTCTTCCAGTGTGGTCCGGCTTCAAGTGCCGCCAGGACTCCGCCGACGGCGCCTCAAGGTGGACTACATGTCCGCCGAGGCCTTCGACGCCGAGTTCGCCTCACTCGCCGCTCTCGGAAGCGAGGTCGTCACCGTGTTTCACGCGCCGATGGACGCTACCGAAGCAGCAATTGACACGATGAGGGCGCACTGGAGCGGTCCATCTGTGTCTGCCCGGAAGGGACTGTGTCGACGCCCACCGGAACGATTCCATCGAGACCAGGATGACTCCCGATGAGTTCGTGGTGCGGGCACAGCGCTGGGTCTCGCAAGGCGTACAGGTGATCGGCGGATGCTGCGGGATCGAACTGGAGTACATCCGTCCCCTGCGTGCCGCGCTGCCCGAACGGCTGCCGAGGTAGGCATTTCCCGCGACCGACCGGATCGCACCTGGGCTTCAGTTGTCTCATTGCACCCACCCGTTGCGGGGCCTCAGACATGCACCGGTTACCCCGGGCCGTGCCCGCAGGGTTCAGGAGCCGATGGAAGCGAGTGCGGCGTCGAGTTCGGCGATGAGATCGGTTTCATCCTCGATGCCCACCGAGAGGCGCACCAGGCTGTCGGAGATGCCGAGGTCCTCGCGTACGTCAGCCGGGACCGAGGCATGGGTCATGATGGCGGGGTGCTCGATCAGGCTCTCGACACCGCCCAGGCTCTCGGCAAGGGCAAAGAGACGGCACGCCTCAAGGAACCTGCGTGTCCCGGCGAGGTCGGTGTCGAGAACGGCCGACACCATGCCTCCGAAGGTGTTCATCTGGGTCGATGCGAGGCGGTGCTGAGGGTGAGTGGCGAGGCCCGGATAGTGGACGTACCTGATTCGCGGGTGCCTCTCGAGGTGCCGGGCGATGGCGAGAGCGTTGGCTGAGTGACGTTCCATCCTGAGGTGCAGGGTCTTCAGCCCCCTCAGGGCCAGGAAGGCATCGAAGGGACCCTGGATGCCACCGACGGCATTCTGCAGATAGGTGAGCCGGTCGACGAGGCCGCTGTCGTCCGCCGCCACCGCGAGGCCTCCGACCATGTCCGAATGGCCGTTGAGGTACTTGGTGACGGAATGGACAACGAGATCGAAGCCGTGATCGAGCGGCCGCTGGATCCACGGTGTGGCGAAGGTGTTGTCGCAGACCGCGACGCACCCTGCTTCGCGGGCGACGCGGCTGACCATGGATAGATCGACCACGGACAGCAGGGGATTGGTCGGTGTCTCCACCCAGATCATCCGGGTCTCGCGGGTCATGGCGGAGCGCAGTGCCGCCTCGTCCGTCATGTCGACAAAACTGAACGACAGTCCGGCACTTGCCTGGCGGACCCCGGTGAACAGCCTGCGGGTGCCGCCGTAGAGGTCGTCCCCCGCCACCACATGGCTTCCCGATTCCAGCAATTCCAGGATTGTCGATGTTGCAGCGAGCCCGGAGGCGAAGGCGAACCCTCGGCTGCCATTCTCGAGATCGGCGACGCAGGCCTCGAGGGCCCCTCGTGTCGGGTTCTGGGACCTTGAGTACTCATATCCCTTGTGAACGCCCGGGCTTTCCTGAACGTAGGTCGACGTGGCGTAGATCGGTGTCATGATGGCGCCGGTCGAAGGATCGGGCGACTGGCCGGCGTGGATGGCGCGGGAGGCGAATCCGGGGCGATTGGGACGTGTCATGGGTCGAACTCATCTCAGACGTCCCTTCCTTGCAGTCTTGGCCCGGTCAGCGTCAAGCTGTGGCCCATTTCGTTTCCGGATGGTTCGGTCAGCCAGGTGTTCGTGGAAGAGGGGAGAACAGTGATGGGCGAAGTTGATCTCAACTACATGCCTGCCTTCCAGGCGGCGCGGTGTTTTCGGGAACGGACACTGTCACCGGTGGACCTGCTGGAGGCCCTGATCGATCGAGCCGAGGCCATTTCCGATGCCATCAATCCCTTCGGCGACTGCTACTTCGACGAGGCACGCCGGCAGGCAAGGGAGGCAGAGAAGACCTTCATGAGCGGTGGCGCGGACCCCGGACCGCTCGCCGGCATCCCCCTGGCGGTCAAGGATTCCTCTCGCATCGCCGGCAGGAGGTCGGCAAGGGGCTCGATGGTCTACCGGGATCACGTTGACGAGGTGACCGATCCCGACATCGAGAGGCTCCTGGACGCCGGCGCCATCCTCTTCGCCCGCACGACGATGCCCGAGTTCGGATGGCTCTATACGACCCATTCACGCCTGTGGGGCGTCACCCACAATCCCTGGCGCCATGGCATCTCCCCTGGCGGCTCCTCCGGAGGTTCGGCCGCCGCCCTCGCCGCCGGCGCCACCACCATCGCCACCGGCGGCGACAGCACAGGCTCGATCCGGCAGCCGGCAAGCCAGTGCGGGGTCGTCGGCTGGCAGGCTCCTTTCGGGCGCATTCCCATGCCCGGACCGAGCAGTTTTGCCATGTACCTGCATCATGGTCCCATGACCCGTTCGGTCAGGGATGCGGCGTTGATGGCGAATCTCATGTCGGGTCCCCATCCCCTCGATCACAACAGTCTCGCCGACAGGGTCACTGTGCCCGAAGACCCCGACAGCATCGCCGGCATGAAGATCGCCTTTTCGATCGATCTGGGTTGCTACGAGGTCACCGCCGACGTGGAGCGTCAGACGCGTCTGGCCCTGGCGGCCCTCGAGGATGCCGGAGCGGTCATCATCGAGGTGCCGGTGGACTGGGCGAAAGAGGCGATACACCTCGGTCACGGCGGTCAGGAGTTTCTTGCGGCCGATGCATTCGCTGAAACTCTCGACAAGCATGGCGACATCGTCAGCGACTACATGCCCGAACTCGTGGCAACCACCAGGCGCTTCACGGCCTCCGACTACCGTCGCTCGCTCGATGTCGCCGGTGAGGTCTGGAACGACCATCTCGGCCCCCTCTTCGAGCGCCATGACGCCTTCATCACACCCACGGTGTCGTGTCCGCACATCCCGGCGACGGCGTGGCAGCAGGACACCATCAACGTCAATGGCAAGGATGTCACCGACACCCAGACCGCCATGACGGTGCTGTGGAACATGTTCGGCCATTCACCGGTCCTTGCGGTACCGTCAGGGCTGACCGCTGACGGTCTTCCGACCGGCATCCAGATCGTCGGCCGGCCCTTCGCCGATGGTTCGGTGTTCCGCATCGGCCATGTGCTGGAGGAACGCCGTCCCTGGCTCGACTGCCCGGAACGCCGTCCCGTGCTTGCCCTTTCCTGAGGGGGAAGGTTGATCCCGGGGAATGCTGTCGCTTTCGGCACGGCGTCGATTGGAATGGTGGCCCTTGCGGTCTAGCATCCCGGCATGACGGTTCGCACGGAGTTTCCGCGAGAGGTTCGCGAGGAACGCTATCTTCGTATTCCTGTGTCGCGGGGACGGTGCCTCGCCGGGCGCATGTGGCTCCCTGTCGACAGCGTCCATGACCCGGTTCCGGCCATCGTCGAGGCGATTCCCTACCGGCGGCTCGATGGAACCATCGTTCAGGATGCGGTGACACATCCCTGGTGGGCGGGGCACGGCTATGCCGCCATCCGTCTCGACCTCGCCGGCTCCGGAGATTCCGATGGCGTGCTCCTCGACGAGTACCTCGAATCCGAGCAGGACGATCTCTGCGAGGCGCTGGCGTGGATTGCCGCGCAGCCGTGGTGCAGTGGCGCCACCGGCATGGTGGGCATTTCCTGGGGCGGCTTCGCGGCGCTCCAGGTCGCTGCCCGTCGGCCGCCGTCGCTCAAGGCGATCGTGACCTGCTGTTCCACGGACGACAGGTACCATGACGATGTTCACTACATGGGCGGCTGCCTGCTCAACGATAACATCAGCTGGGGGAGCGGCCTCTTCTCATGCCTGTCTCGCTGGCCGGATCCTCTCATCGTTGGTGACGCGTGGCGGGAGATGTGGCGTGAACGACTCGAGACCACGGGGTGCCCGCTCATCGACTGGTTCCGTCACCAGCGCCGCGACGCCTTCTGGAAATACGGTTCGATCGTCGAGGACCCGACCGCCATCGAGGCCGCGGTCTTCGTCGTTGGCGGCTGGACAGACGGCTACACCAATGCGGCGTTGCGCATGATGGAACGACTCGAGGTGCCGCGGCGCGCCCTCATCGGGCCCTGGACCCACGTCTATCCCCACTTCGGATTTCCAGGTGAGCCGGTCGGTTTTCTCCAGGAGGCCTTGCGATGGTGGGACCGCTGGCTGAAAGGCATGGAGAACGGTATCGACCACGAGCCGTCACTCACCGTGTGGATGCAGGAGGAGTCGATACCTCACCCGATGCACCCGGTGATCGGCGGTCACTGGATGAGTGTGGACGGATGGCCGGCGGCGACGTCGTCCCGGTCCTTCTTTCCCGGCGACGGGACGCTCGACAGCACGCCAGCGCGGGACCTTGAGTATCGCGTAGCGACACCGCTTTCCTGCGGCATGGCCGGAGGGGAGTGGTGTCCCCGGGATGGCGGTGGCCTCGGTCCGGAATTCGCATCCGACCAGGCGGTGGACGACATGCTGTCACTCGTGTTCGACAGTGCGGTCCTCTCCGAACCGCTGTCCATCCTCGGTGCTCCGGAAGTGACACTCGAACTCGCCAGCGACCGGGCCCAGGCCCAGGTGGCTGTCCGGCTCTGCGAGGTCACGCCGCAAGGCCGGTCGGCCCGGGTGAGTTTCGGTCTTCTCAATCTGGCGCACCGCCATTCCCACGAATGGCCCAGGCCCATGGTTCCCGGAGAAAGCGAGCGCGTTGTCGTGAGGCTGAACGATACGGCATGGCGCTTCCGCCCGGGCAACAGGATACGCCTCGCCATCGCAACCGGTTACTGGCCCATGGTCTGGCCGTCACCGGAAACGGCGACGCTGACGCTCAACGTCGCAGGGTCCCTGCTTCAACTGCCGGTGACCCGGGATACGGCGGTTGCAGCCGCCCCCTCCGGGCCCGAGTTCGCAGCGGATCACCCGGTGACCGTGCTTGAGGAAGGAGATGCACGCCTGACAGTCACGAGAGACCTGGGTCCGGGCGAGGTACGGCTCCACCGCATCGATGACAGCGGCCGGGTCCGTCTCGACGACATCGACCTCGTGGTGTCGAAGAGGGCGGAAGAGATCTTTCGCATTCGCGAGGACGATCCCTCGAGCGCGCGCACCGACATGGTCCGAATCTTCAAGGCTGAACGGGGCGACTGGCAGCCGGGGACAGCGACGCGGATTGCCGTCACCTGCGATTCCGAGAGCTTTCACATCGCCGCCACTCTCGAAGCCTTCAACAATGACAGGCGTTTTCTGGAGCGCCAGTGGAACGAGTCCGTTCCACGCGATCACATGTGATGGAAGGCCAGTCTGTCCGGCCCACCGCCGCGTTGACGGAGACTCACCGGATTCTCCGTCTCGTCGCGGAGCCTGTCGCCCGCCGGTTCGGGAGGGTCACGTGAGACGGCGGGATGCGAAGAGACGGGCACGACGGCCCGCTGCCGACCTCGTGCCGCAGACGCCATGGCGGCGCCTCGTCAATCCCTATCCACCACTTGGGATTCTCTCCGACGACCATCTCGAATCCATTCATGACACGTCGTTGCGCGTTCTCGAGGAACTCGGAATCGAGTTCCTGCTCGACGAGGCACTCGAACACCTGAAAGCGGCCGGCGCCGAGGTGACGGACCAATGCGTGCGCTTCGATCGGGCGCTGGTCATGGAACTGGTGTCTCGGGCACCGGCGGAGTTCACGCTCCATCCGCGCAACCCCGCGCGCGCCGTCACATTCGGCGGCAACCACATCGCCTTCAATTCGGTGGGCGGTCCGGCGAACGCCAGCGATCTCGACGACGGTCGCCGGCAGGGGAACTTCGCTGATTTCCGGAACTACATCCGGCTCATGCAGAGTCTCGACGTCCTGCAGCTGTGTGGCGGCGTTCCCATAGCACCGATCGATCTGGATGCCGAAACACGCCATCTCGACTGCATTCAGGCGATCCTGACGCTCTCCGACAAGGTCTGGCATGCCACGGGCCTGGGCCGCAGGCGGGTGAGCGATGCCGTCGACATGCTGGCCATCGTGCGAGGCGTCACCAGGGAGGAGGTGCGCCGGAAACCCGGATTCTTCACCACGATCAACGTCAACTCGCCTCGCCGCATCGACGGCCCCATGCTCGAGGGACTTATCGAGGCGGCTACCAACGGCCAGGCGGTGTCGGTGACGCCCTTCACGCTCGCCGGCGCCATGAGTCCGGCAACCCTTCCAGGTTCGCTGGTCCAGCAGAACGCCGAAGCGCTGGCGGGCATCGCCTTCACCCAGATTGTCGCTCCCGGAGCACCGGTCTTCTATGGCAGCTTCACCAGCAATGTCGACATGAGGACGGGCGCGCCGGCATTCGGGACACCGGAATACACCAGGGCTGCGCTCGTGGGCGGTCAACTGGCCCGCCGCTACAGTCTCCCCTACCGGTCCAGCAACACGAACGCTTCGAATACCGTCGACGCCCAGGCAGCCTATGAATCCCAGATGTCGATCTGGGGCGCGGTGCTTGGCCACGCCAATCTCCTTCACCATGGCGCCGGCTGGCTCGAGGGTGGTCTGACGGCCAGTTTCGAGAAGGCGGTCCTCGACGCCGAGATGCTGCAGATGATCAGCGAGTTCCTCCAGCCCCTCGTCGTCGATGACGAGACGCTTGCCTTTGAGGCCATTGCCGAGGTTCAGCCCGGCGGACACTTCTTTGGCGCGCAGCATACTCTTCGCCACTACGACACCGCGTTCTACCAGCCCATGCTGTCCGACTGGCGCAATTTCGAAACCTGGCACGAGGACGGTGCAAGGAACGCCACATGGCGGGCCAACCGGATCTGGAAGGAACTGTTGCGGCGCTTCGAGCCGCCGCCGCTCGATCCTGCACGCGCCGAGGAACTCGAGACATTCGTGCGTCGACGCAAGGAAGAGGAGTCACAATGAACGAGAGCCTGTTCAACCCGCATCGCTACGAGGCCACCAGGAAGCCGCTGCTGGATGCCAAGACACTGCCCGGGGCGTGCTACACCTCCGAGGAGTTCTTCCGCCGCGAGGTGGAGACAATCTTCATGAAGTGCTGGAACTTCATCGGCCGGGAAGACCGTGTGCCGGAACCGGGTTGCTACTTTTCCCTCGACTTCGTCGGCGTTCCCGTGGTCATCGTCCGGGGCCGCGATTCGAGGGTCCGCGCCTTCGCCAACACCTGTCGTCACCGCGGCGCCCGGGTGGTGTCGGGCGAGGGCCGCTGCCACACCTTTTCCTGCCCCTACCATGCCTGGACCTACGCCATCGATGACGGACGTCTCATCGGCGCCATGGACATGGAGGAGACGGTCGGCTTCAAGCGCAAGGACTTCGGTCTCATCGAACTCAGACTGGAGATCTGGGCCGGGTTCATGTTCCTCAACTTCGATCCCGAAGCCGAACCGTTGGAGACCTGGCTCGGCGATCTGCCGCAGGTCCTTGCCCCTTACGATCTCGACGCCATGGTGACGACCAGGCGGGTCGAGTACGACCTCGACTGCAACTGGAAGGTCTATGTCGAGAACGCGATGGAGAGCTATCACGTTCCCACCGTTCACCAGCAGACCATCCAGAAGCAGAAGCGTGATCACAATCCGCCGATTGCGGCCCATGGCCAGTACTGTGGCCTCTTCACGCGCCACACGGGGAGCCGCGCCCTGCTCGAGGGCATGAAGGGCTTTCCCCATATTCCCACCCTCGAGGGCCGTTCGGCCGAGGGGACCTACTACATCCTTCTCTATCCCTCGACCATGTTCGGCCTGACCTACGACTGCATGTGGTGGCTCGAACTCCATCCGCTCTCCGCCGGGAAGACGCGGCTGATCGTCGGATCCTGCTTTCCCGAATCGACCGCGCGGCGCAGCGATTTCGCCGAACTGGCGCCCAACTACTACGAACGCTGGAATCGGTCGATCGTCGAGGACAACGACGTCTCGAATCTCCAGCAGATCGGCCTTCGCTCGCCCTTTGTCGCGCCAGGCAGGTTCAGCCACCTCGAACCCCTGGTCCACGCCATCGACAACTGGGTCCTCGACCGTGTGCTCGATCCATGACACTGAAGGTTCACGTCAGCGCCCTTTCCGCCCAGGCGCGCGTCTTCCACGTGACCGAGGAGCTGGTGGCCGACGCCCTGGCGCGTCATCCGCACCTGGCGCGCCATGTCCGCTTCGACTGGAGCGTCGACCACGACCGCTTTGCCGAAGGCGTGGCTGATGCCGACATCCTGATCGGCTGGCGGTTTCCCATGCGCGAACTAAAGTCCATGGCGCCAAGGCTGACGTGGATCACGCTCACCGGAGCCGGAACCGAACACCTGCAGCCTTTTGACTGGACCTGGCGGGGTCTCTCCATCACCAACAACAGCGGCGTCCATGGTCCCAAGGCCGCCGAGTTTGCGGCAGCGTCGGTGCTCGCCATGGCCCACGGACTGCCGCACTTCGCCCACGCCAAGGCACAGCGACGCTGGTCGCGGCGCTTCACCACGCGCATCGAGGGCGGGACGGCCGTCGTGATTGGCCTGGGTGGCATGGGCGGCCCGACGGCGCGCTGGCTGCGTCAGCGCCTCGCCATGAGGGTGATCGGGGTCACGCGCCGAGGCCAGCCGTTCCGCTGGGCCGACAGGGTGGTTGCTGTCGATGCCATCGACACGGTGCTGGGAGAGGCGGACACCGTGGTCGTGATGGCACCGCTCACGCCAGAGACCCGCAATCTCCTGGACCGCCGCCGGCTCTCGCTGATGAAGCCGGGGGCGACACTCCTCAACATGGGGCGGGCTGCGATCGTCGACGTCGATGCACTCGGCGACCTCCTCGAGAGCGGTCATTTGGCGGCGGCCCATCTCGATGTGTTCGATCCCGAGCCGCTTCCCCCCGACTCCCGCCTGTGGTCAATTCCCGATCTTTTCATATCGCCCCACTGCTCGTCGGACGATGTCAGGTCATACATCCCCGACACGCTCGATCTCTTCTTCGACAACCTCTCGCGTCGGCTTCGTGGCGCCCGGCTGCGCAACCGGGTCAGCACCCGTCACCGGTATTGACGGACGGTTCGGCATGACGGCACACGAACGCTTCCGGGTCTTTGACACCGACCAGTGGTACCGCGGCGAGCAGAATCTGGGATCGCGCCTTGCCATGGTGGTGCGGGCCGGTCGCTGGCTGGCGATACGCGGCCAGACCGGGCACGATCTTGAGGGCACGTTCCATGGTCGAGGAGACGTCGCCTGCCAGACCGAACAGGCGATGAAGAACCTCAGGACTCTGCTCGCGGAAGTCGGTGGCAGCCTCGAGGATGTCTGCAAGGTGCGGCTGTGGGTGAGGGACCGCGCCTTCATCGATCCGGCATCAAAGGTGCTTGGCCAGCACTTTCGCGGCATCCCCATCATCCTCGACACGGCAGTCATCAGCGCCTTTGCGCGACCCTGGCTCGACATGGAAATCGACGTCTGGGCTGTGCTTCAGGATCGGGAGCACTGAGGACCTCGGTTCACGGGAACGGGACGAAACCCGTGGTTCAGACCGGACGCGAAGATTCATGGACGGAGACGCGCTGCATGTGCCGCCTCTCCCAGCACCGTGTCGATGGCATCGACAGCAACCACCCTGTTGTCTCAGACACTGACGACGTGATTCGACCACCGGTAGCGGCATGTGAACTCCGGCCTGACGGCGTGATTCCACAGGTCTTCGAGAAGCGGCAGACTCGTCGCCCGCTTATCCCGAGGTTGATCCGTGCGCCGGGTGTCGACGGACCAGCAGGAAGAAGATGTAGCCGAGCAGCGCCATCGATCCCATCGCCAGGAACGCAAGTCCCCACGCGGTTTTCCCGCCCAGCGGTGCGGCAACGTCGAGCACCACGCCCACCAGCGCCGGTGCGAACAGCGATCCGCCGAAGCCCAGCGTCGAATGCACCGCCAGCGTCGCGCCACGATGACCCACAGGCGAGGTGGCGACGGCGCCGGCGGTGAGCGCCGCCGAATCGGCCTGGATTGCGGCAGAATAGATCAGGCAAAGAACCACCACGGCGGCAAACGGCAGCGGCGAGGAAAAGCCGACCGCGACACTGATCGCAAAGGTTGCCAGCATCACCCAGGTGAACAGGCGCACGCGACCGATGCGCAGGGCCAGCTCCGCTCCTCCGATACTCGATACCACCGCAATGAGGGCGATGGCGGTGGCAAAGAGCGTGGCGTCGAGTTCGCTGCCGCTGCCGCTGCCCAGGCAGAACACGAGGAAGGGCACGATCCAGGAGCGCATGGCGAAGAGTTCCGCTCCGTGGCCGGCATAGGCCATGATGTAGGCCATCGTTTCCCTCGAACGCAGCACTGGGCGGAAGTCGAGCAGGTGGCCGCGTTCCACGGTGGCCGCTTCCGGCTTCCTCGGTGCGACCACCGTTGCTAGCGCGACAAGGCTGAGGACCGGACCGGCGGCGGCGAACAGCAGGGCGCCGCGCCACCCGAACCACTCCAGCGCGCCGCCTGCGAGGGAATAGGACACCGCCGTGCCGATGCTGAAGGCGGACGTGTAGAAGGCCACCGCGCGGACCTGTCGCGCCTCGGGCAGGCGGTCGGTGAGCACCTTGAGGCCCGGCATGTAGGTGCCGGCGAGGCCGGCGCCGGCGATCACGCGCCAGGGCAACGCCGACCAGAATCCCGTTGCCAGGAGCGCCAGTCCGAACAGACCGGCTGTGGAGAGCGTCGCGCCCAGGATGAAGACGTACCGCGCATCGACCCGATCGGTCATGGCGGTCAGAAATGCGACCACGAGCACGTAGCCGCCGAAGAACGCGCCCGAAAGCCAGCCGGCCCGGGCGTTGCTCATGTGCCATTCCGCCTGGAGTACCGGCTGCAGCGACCAGTAGGCCGCGAAGCCAGTCATCGCGAGCACTTCCGCGAGGCACATCACGGAGATCAGCACCGACGGCCGGCGCAGTATGGCCTGAGCGATCACGTCATCTGGTCCATCGGATGTCTCGTGCCCGTCAAGGCGCCATCGGGGAGCATCCTTCGAATGCCTGGTGCGCCGGTCAAATCATGTGATCCTGGAGATTGCGGCTCGTTCCCGGAGACATTCGCTGACGGCAGGGATCTCATGGCGCCGCCGCGCGTCGGCCGGACCTACGCCGGAGAGTAACCGCAGCTGGAAGTCCTGCAGACGCCTGCCAAAAGAAGAATCCCTCCAGCGGCCCGGCCCTCTTCTCCCGGACGTTCCCGGGTTGTCATCCCACGGCAAACGCTGCCGGGACGTTTTGCTGTCGTCAAGCCTGGGTTGATCGCGCGTGGAATCGGGTAGACTCCCTTGAGCGACCTGATGCCGGTGTCGATTCTGACCCGCCTGTTGCTGCTGGCGAGATGACACGACAGCACCGTCGAGTTGTCAGGTCCGCCGTTCGAACGTTGTTGTCATCTTCGTTGCCGTCGTTGTTTCCACCAGCAAAGGCATGACCCATGATGCACACTTCCCCGCCGTCGAAGACTCGATCCGCGCACCATCGAGGGCTGTCCGCCGTCAGCCGGCGCTCGCTCCTTGCTGGTCTCGGCGCAACGCTGGTCGCACCTCGCATTGTTCGTGCCCAGGTTTCATCCAATCCCGACGTGGTCGTCATCGGTGCGGGAGCCGCGGGGCTGGCGGCGACGGGGATGCTCATGGAACGTGGTGTTGAGGCCACCCTGATCGAGGCGTCCAGCAGGATTGGCGGACGCGCCTACACCGAGACGACGACCTTCGGCGTGCCTTACGACCACGGTGCGCACTGGCTCCATGTCGGCGCAAGCAACCCGTTCGTGGCGTATGGTCGCAAGCATGGCTTCGACATCTATCCGGCGCCGGACGTCTACCGTGTGTTCGACGGCGATCGTGAACTGGGCGCCAGGGAGAAAGACGCGCTTTGGAACGCCTGGGATGAGGTCTACGGGGCCATCGGCGCCCAGGGCGATAGGGGCAACGATATCTCCGCTGCCGAGGCTGCGGCCGGAATCGCGGGTCCGTGGGCGGCGACTGCGGCCTTCGGCATCGGACCCTGGAGCATGGGCAAGGATCTCGAGGACTTCTCCGTCGTCGACTGGTGGAGTGGCGCCGACGGTGCCGACTGGTACTGCCGTGAGGGATTCGGCGCCCTGATCGCCCACTGGGCCGGCAACATTCCTGTTTCGCTCAACACCAAGGCCACGCGCATCGACTGGAGCGGGGAAGGGGTCATTGTCGAGACGGACCAGGGCTCGATCCGTGCCCGCGCCGTCGTTGTCACGGTATCGACCGGTGTCGTGGCGTCCGGAGCGATCGTCTTTTCCCCGGTGCTTCCGGCACGCAAGCAGGAGTCCTTCGAGAGAATTTCCATGGGACTCTACAACCACATCACGCTGCAGTTCTCCGAGGATGTCTTCGGCATGAGTGCCGACGGCTACCTGCTGTTCCGCATGGGCCCAGACCGCAGAGGCTTTGGCGTGCTCACGAACGCCGGCGGGCACGGGCTTGCCTATTGTGATGTCGGCGGCAGCTGGGCCCGTGACCTTGAAGAGGAATCGGCCGAAGCCCGCATCGACTATGCCATGGGCGAACTGCGCGGCATGCTGGGAAGCGGCATTGACAGCCGCTTCGTGAAGGGGGCGGTCACCTCATGGGGCCAGAACCCGCTGACCCTGGGCTCCTACGCCTCGGCCGAACCCGGCGCTCATGACATGCGGTCCGTGCTGCGGCAACCGGTCGGCGACAGGATCTTCTTCGCGGGCGAGGCCTGCCACCGGTCCCTTTGGGCAACGGCCGCGGGCGCGCGACTCTCGGGCGAGGAAGTTGCCCGCGACGTAGCCCGCAACCTCAACTAGACATCAACCATGTCCTGCCCTCCTCGACATTTGACGAATGACAGGACACGAGCGAGCCCTCGCCTCAGATCGACGAGCAGCTTGTTGAGGCCAACTGGAATCCGTCCGCTGTTATCCTCTCACGTTTCTGGCGAAAACTCTGTTCAACGGTAGACAGTTGGCACCCTCGAGGAGTCCAGGGGAGCAGAACCGAGGACCGTCGCGAAAGTCGCGGAACGGCCGCGTGACCCCGAGGCTGGCGCGCGGATGCCGCGCCACAATGCAATCCATCCGGACGTAGGCGCCGTCGCGTTCCCGAGTGCGATATCGGTGGCCGGTTCCCCTTTGATCCGCCGGCCGCCGTCCCCACATCCCTGAGGATGACAGATCCCGTCACCATCCGACGCGACGTGCCCGAGAGTCTGCGCGCGCAGGCGACCGTGCTGTATTGCGAGGCGCTGCAAGCGAAGCTGACTCCCTTCCTCGGCCCGGTTGAGAGGGCAGCGCGGTTCCTTGCCCCGGCGATGCGGCCGGATCGGGCTTTCGTTGCCATCGATGACACGGGCATTCTCGGCATCGCCGGGTTTCAGGAGGACCGAACAGGCCTGTTCGATATCGGCTTGGCCCCGTTCTGGCGCGAGTACGGTCTGAGCGGACCGGTCCGGGCCATCGGTCTGGCGGTGCTCCACCGGCGCGAGGTCCGTGACACGCTGCTCATGGACGGCATCGCGGTTGCCGCCGCGGCGCGCGGCCGGGGTATCGGTACGCGGCTGCTGGCCGCCGTTTGCGAGCATGCACGAGACCTGGGCAAGACCGGTGTCCGGCTGGATGTCGTCGACACCAACCCGCGCGCCAGAGATCTCTATGAGCGCCAGGGCTTTGTCGCAGTCGAGCGCACCGGGATCGGCCCCTTCCGTGCGGTCTTCCCCTTCCGCACCGTCACGACGATGCGCAAGACGGTGTGAGCCCGGCTGTTAGCGAAGGCTGCGTCATCGTGCGGGTCGGGTCGATGAAGGAGGTCGACGGGAATGTCGAATACGGGCACTCGACGATGCGTCCTCTCCATCGCACCTGCCTCCTCGATGTGGTTTTGTACTCACGGGTTCCCGATCCTGAGTGCCACCCGCGGATCTCGAGGCCGGGGCAGGTCATGCATAGTGTCCGGGATTGCACGGGCCCTCTTGTCCGGCAGGGAAGATAGCCTGAGTCGCATGAGGCACACCTGCGGCGTTCCGGTGATTGCCTTGCCGGCTCCGGCACAGTAATCCTTACCACCATGGGCGGATGGATCGAGACACACCGTTCGATGGTGACGGCCTGGGACTGTGACCACCAGGGCCACATGAACGCTGTCCAGTACTATGCGAAGTTCGACATGGCGGGCTGGCATATGATCCAGCGCTCGGGCGTCACGCGGGAAAGGCTGGAGGCGGACAACCTGGGATTTGTCGACGTCCGCGTGGAAATCGATTTCGTGGACGAGCTGGTCGTCAACGATCCCCTGGTCATCGAATCCGGCGTCGAGAAGCTGGGCAACTCCTCGGTCACCTTCCGTTCGACGATGCGCCATGGAACGACCGGTGCGGTGACGGCGCGTCTGCGGTGCACGACGCTGTGCTTTGATCTTGCGGAACGGGTCAAGAAAACCATTCCCGACGACATACGCGCCCATCTCGAACCTCTGGTCATCACTGATGACTGACGCCAGGCGCCTCGCCCCGGCGCTGGCAGTCTTCTGTGCTCTCTTCCTGGCGGCAGCGGGGTGCACGAACAATCCCGCTACCGGCGGATCGATGTTCTCGCTTGTCAGCGAGAACGAGGAACGGGCCATCGGCGCCGAACACCACCCGGAGCTTCTCAACGAATACGGCCTCTACGAGGAGCATCCCCGGATCAACGCCTACGTGGCCATGGTGTCCGCCAGGATTCTGGCGGCATCGGACATCTCCTCCCAGGTGCTCACGGTGACGGTTCTCGACACGGACATGGTCAATGCCTTCGCCTTGCCGGGTGGTTACATTTACGTGACTCGCGGGCTTCTGGCACTCGCCAACAACGAGGCCGAACTTGCCGGTGTGATCGGCCACGAGATCGGTCACGTGGCCGCCCGCCACACGGCACAGCGACTCACCTGGGCCCGGGTTGCCGAAATCGCCGTTACGGTGGTCGATGCATCCACGTCCCATCTCGAGTACGGAGGGCTTGCCACCGACCTTTCCGGGCTGGCGGCCCATGCGGTCATTGCCGGGTTCAGCCGCGAGCAGGAGATCGAATCCGACACTCTCGGGGTCCGGTACCTGGCCCGCGCCGGTTATGACCCCTACGCCATGGCGACCTTCTTGAGGCAGCTGGAGCGGCACTCGGACCTGCTCGATGCGCTATCGCCTCTCGATCGTGACCCGTCAATTCTGACACGCTGGTTCGCCACCCATCCCCGGACAGCCGAACGCGTCGTCCTCGCCGCCCAGGAGGCCCGGTCCACGACCGACGCGCCCATTCTCGACCGGGAGCCCTATCTGCGGATGATTGACGGCATCGCCTACGGCGAGCGCGCCGACCAGGGGCGCATCCTCGAACGCCGCTTCGTGCATCCCGCATGGCGCTTCGCTTTCGATGTGCCTGAAGGCCTGGCAATGTTTCGGGTCGGCGGCGAGGTGCGTGCGTACGATGATTCCGGCGGCCTTGTCACATTCGATGGCGTCGAGGACATCCATCGCGGCGTGACACCTCACCTCTACCGCTGGGCGGATGAACTGCGTGTGAGGGTCGACGACCCCGAGGCCTTCGAGATTGCGGGATTCCAGGCGGCCAGAGGACGTTTCCGTGCCGCCCCCGATGGCAGTGACAGGCTCTACCGGATGGTGGCGATAGCCCTCAACCCGGGCAGGGTGGCGCGGTTCCTGTTCTCCAGGCCGGCAGGCGAGGCCGGCGGTCTTGACGATCTGACGGAGCAGACTCTGGCCAGTTTCAAAAGATTGTCGGCCGATGAGGCCGAAGCAACCGGTCCGTTGCGTGTCAGGGTCGTCGAGGTCGCCCCGGGAGATACCGTCGATTCACTGAGCCGGATGATGGCGTTCGAGAACCATCGCCGGGAACGGTTCATGGTCCTTAACGGCTTCGACGAGGAGACCGAACTTGCTCCCGGCATGCTGGTCAAGGTGATCCGTCTTGAGTGACGGATCCGGCGCGGTCGAGCATGGCATGGAGCAGGACGTTGCACCCTGCGGCAAGATCACCGGATGTGGCATGTTCCGTCTCGTTGTGACTGATGCCCCCCTCGCAGGGAACAAAGATCATGGCCGTTGGCGCCACCCGGCTGACATAGACGGAGTCGTGACCGGCACCCGATACCATGTCCATGTGATCGCAGCCCGCCAGCGCGGCCGCGCGGCGTACGGCATCGATACACTCCGCGTCGAATTCGATGGGGGGTGACGACCAGATCTTCTCCACTTCGATGGCCACACCGGTGGCCGACGCCGTGCGCGCCGCGATCTCGGGGAGGGTTTCGGCCATGCGTTCATAGGCCGCCTTGTCGGGATGTCTGAGATCGACTGTCAGGGTCACCTCTCCGGCGATGGTGTTCCGGGTGCCGGACGGCATGCAGTTTACGATCTTGCATGTGGCGCGTCCGTGAGGCGCTTCCCCGAGGGCAAGGCTGTTGACCTCCCCGATCAGCGCGGCTGCCGCGACGACGGCGTCGCGGCGCATCTCCATCGGAGTGGGCCCGGCATGGGCTTCCATGCCGGCAAGGCGAACGTCGAACCAGTGCGTTCCCTGAACACCTGTCACGACGCCGACGGTCTTGCCCGTTGCCTCGAGGATGGGTCCCTGTTCGATATGGGCCTCGAAATGAGCCCCCAGCCGATGACCTCCTGGTTTCTCGTCCCCGAGGTAGCCGATACGTTCGAGTTCTCCGCCAAGGGTGTTGCCTTCAGCATCGGTACGCGAATGGCCGTATTCGAGGCTGAAGTCCCCGGAGAACACGCCTGATCCGATCATCGCGGGAGCGAACCGTGCCCCTTCCTCGTTGGTCCAGCAGATAACCTCGATGGGCGCTTCCGTCTCGATCCCGGCATCGTTGAGCGTACGTACGACCTCGAGTCCGGCAAGGACACCATAGACGCCGTCGAACTTGCCGCCGGTGGGCTGGGTATCGAGGTGGCTTCCGGTGGCGACGGGAAGGGCTTGCGGGTTCGTGCCCGGACGGCGGGCAAAGATGTTTCCCATGCGGTCGACGTTACATGTCATGCCGGCCGCCTCGCACCAGCGAACAAAGAGATCGCGCCCTTCGCGGTCGTCGTCAGTCAGTGCAAGACGGCAGTTGCCACCCTTTGCGGTGGCCGCGATTTGGGCCATGTTCATGATGGCATCCCACAGGCGGTCGCCATCGATCCTCAGATTGCGGGTCATCTGTCCTGTCTTCGCCGGTTACACGATGATGCGGTCAACGAGGCGCGCTTCGCGGTCGAAGCAGCCTGCCACAAGGTTGCGTTGCGTTCCGCCATCGAGCGATGCCCGGTAGTCCCCGATGTCGATGCCGCGTTGGTCGGGATCAAAGCCGCGAACCACGTAACGGATGTTGCCGTAGGGTTTGCTGAGGGCATGGAATCCTCCCGGATTCCACCAGAAGGCATCGGACTGGATTTCAAGAGGCCGCCCGGGGTCGAGGCCGGCGTGCACGAACAGCAACGTACCATTGGCTGTCAGACAGGCCCGTTTGAGCTGACTCATCAGCGTGTCATGCCCCGGACGGCGGTGCATGGCGTCCCTCAGTCTGGAGGTCCAGGTCATCAGGGCCTGTGTTCCGCGACCGGCAGCCTGCATTCCCTGCTCGGCCGAGTGCCCGTAGGATTCGATGGCGCCGGAAATGCCATGGTCCAGCATCCAGGCAAGTACGCCGGAAGCGTCAACCGCCAGGTGAAGTTGCTGAAGTCTGTGCCACATCTCTTCCTGGCTGCCGCGAAGGAATACGATGTCACCGGGCGCCATGCCGCGCATGGCGAGTATGGACCGGCGAAAGGCGATCAGCTCGTCAAGCGTACCAGAGGGATCCTCCCCGTCTCCAAGATAGTTGCCAAGGTAGACGAGCCGGTCACCGAAACGGAACCGGTCGGCGAGCATGTCATGCAGGGCAACGAGGCCCTTTCGGCGGCCGTTGATTGATGCAACGGCCCAGATACGCCGCCAGCGTCCGAAGACGGCAAACCGCTCGGGATCGAGTGCCGGAGCCGCATTCCTATCCTGTTGCGTGATCATGAGATCCTCCGGTCAGGGCCGAAGGCACGCGGAAAGGGGAGGGGAAATCAGGCAGCCCGCAGGGACTTCTCGATCTTGCCTTCCGCCTGATCCTGCTTGACGCCCTCGACTGCCGCGAGTTCGCGCGACAGTCGATCAAGTGCGGCCTCGTAGAGTTGCCGCTCGCTGTAGGACTGTTCGGGTTCGCCAACCCTGACGTGGAGGTCGCGTACGACTTCAGCAATGGAGACAGGGTCACCGGAATTGATCTTGGCCTCGTATTCCTGGGCACGTCTGCTCCACATGGACCGCTGTTTGCGAGCCCGCCCCTTCAGAGTGGTGAGCGCGCTCTTCATGATATCCTTTGACGAGAGTTTGCGCATGCCCGAAGAGGAGAGCTTGGCGACGGGAACGTGCAGGACCATCTTGTCCTGTTCGAAGTTGACAACCACCATTTCGAGGTTGGCCCCGCCGATCGTCTGGGTTTCCACCTTTTCGACCTTGCCAAGGCCGTGTGTCGGGTACACAACGTGATCACCGGGTTTGAGATTGAGCTGTTCACTTGTCATTGTCGGGTAACCTGCTGACCCTTTCTTCTTCTTTGGTCACTACCCCGGGGACCGCGCACGACATCACGGCGCTGGCACCGCACTCTGTCATCAGTGATCCCGTTTGCCGGGAAGACACCAAGGCCTTGCCGCCGGTCCCGGGGTGAGGGAGCCGCGAATCTAGCAGAAAGGCAGCCGCAAAGGAAGGCCCCACGAGACGTTTGCGCTACGGCGAATGCCTGCCGGACCGGACCGGTCGCAGCATGTGACGGGCGTGCGCCTCCGTCAGGCCGTGTTTGTCCGCGCCATGAAGGCCCGGAGCGCCGACACAACCCTTTCGGGCGTTTCTTCCGAGAGAAAATGCCCACAATCGGCGAATTCGTGCAGTTCGAAGTCGTCCAGCGCAGTCTTCCACCGTTCGAGTTCCTTCTCGCGGAATGCGATATCCCTGAATCCCCAGAGCAGGAGTGCCGGCTTCTCCGCAAAGGTCTTTCGGTCATCCCAGATCATTCGCAGCCAGTTGCTCGCACCGACGATGTAGCCCGGCAGAGCAGCGCATGCCGTGCGCGCCGGGGATGAGGGCTGCGCCTGGCGGTAATGAGCCATGATGTCCGGTGTCAGGACGTTCCGGTCGCCAACAGCCTTCGGCATGACCTTGTTCACGAAGATGTTGTGACGCTTGATGAGGTACTGGCCGATCCAGCTCGACATCAGGAAACTGAATGACTTGAAATGGAAGTCGTCGCCGACCGGCCAGCACCAGGAATTCGTGATGACGAGGCGCCGAACCCGCTCCGGATGCCTGCGCGCGTAGTCAAGACCAATCGGCCCGCCCCAGTCCGTCATGAAGAGGGTGATGTCGCGAAGGTCGAGATGGTCGAGCAGGGCGGCGAAGCGGTGCGCATGGCTTTCGGGATGATGGTCCTCGCGCCGGGAGCTGCGCGACGAGAGGCCAAAGCCGATGTGGTCGGGTGCAATGCAACGGAACTCCGAGCGAAGCTGCCGGATCGGCTGCCGGAACTCGAATGACCACGTCGGATTGCCATGCACGAACACGATCGGCTCGCCCTTGCCTTCGTCGACGTAGTGCATCCCATGATCGGGAGGCAGGGCCAGGAATCTGCTCTCAAAGGGATACTTGTCGTCCGACACCCAATCCGGACGAATGGTCTTGACCGGGTGTTTCATGCTGCCCACAGCCCCTCGAGTTTCACGAGGCATCCGGCCCAGCCACGTTCATGCTCATCGCGGACTTCCTCTTGCGCAAACCGGGAATGGGTCAGGGTCAGGCGGGTGGAACTGGCAGATTCCGGTTCGAACTCGATGGTGACAAGCGATTCAACGTCGCTGTCCCGCCACCGCCAGGTATGCACGAGGCGACGGTTCGGCACGACTTCCCGATACACGCCGCTCACGAGCCAGTTCCGCCCGCCCGCCCCGCGCATCTCGACGAGAAATGTCCCGCCGACCACGACTTCAGCGACCGCCCTGACGACGACGGCATCGCCGGGTGCCAGCCACTGTCGCAATAGCTCCGGTTCGGTCCACGCGCCGTAGACCGTCCCAATGGGTGCGTCGATCACGCGGTACAGCGTCAGGTAGATGTTCGCCTCACCCGGCTGCCCGACGTTGCCACGATCTTCCGGACGGACAGATCTTTCCGGCAGCTTGGAATTCGTCATTGCGGGTCGCCTGACTTGTCGGTTCCCGAGGCGATCAGGGCATCGAGCGCCTCCAGGCGATCGACCCAGAAGCGCTCGTGAAATGCCAGCCAGGCCCGCGCATCCGCAAGCGCGGCCGGGTTGATCCGACACACGCGTTCCCGTCCTCGCGCCTCGCGAGTCACGAGGCCTGCATGTTCGAGCACCCCGAGGTGTTTCGATACTGCAGCGAACGACAGGGGGATGGGTTGTGAAAGATCGCCGACGGTCAACTCCCCCGCAGCCAGACGATCGAGGATTGCCCGGCGGGTGGGATTGGCAAGCGCATGAAAGACGATGTCCAGGTTATGCTCAACCATGTGGTTGAATATATAGTCTCGTTCACTGATACTCAACTACCTGGAAGAATGTTCCGGGATTCGCATCCGCCGGATGCGTGATTCAGCAACGTTGTGACCACACGCCTCGGGAATCAGGCTGGAGGTCGCAAGACGCTCCTTGAGAGAGCTTCCGTGACTGCCGTCGCACGCGTGGATCTGTCCCCAGCGTACGCGGGACCAGACACGCTCATAGATGAAGTAGATGACGAAGCCGCAGAATGCTCCGGTGACGGCGATCGCGCCGCCCTGGGAGGCCGAACCGGTGAATATCCAGCCCGTCAGCGTCATGGTGGCGAAGCCCAGGAGCTGCCAGACCACCGCCTTGACCAGTGTTCGCCGCTTCGTATCCAACTCCGTCATCCCTTCGCACCCGATGTCCTGCATGAATACTGAAGCGAGAACGTGTGTTGAATTAGGCAAATTAGATACATAATAGTAGTGTAGATAGAACTAATAGCATTATGGAAAATATAATGGACAAACGTGAGCGTGCTGTGCAGTTCCGGCAACGAATGCTGGCTGCCATGGAGAGCGCCGGCATCAATCGCAGTGCACTCGCCAGCGCCACTGGCGCCCAGCGTTCGACCATCGGAAAGATCCTGGCCGAAGGAAGTGTGCAGTTGCCCAGCGTTCATCTCGCGGCGAACTGCGCATCGGCGCTCGGTGTCAGTCTGGATTGGCTTGCCGCGCTGACCGAGCGCATGGAGCGGCCGGGCGACGTCGTGGAAGACGGGATACGAGTGGAAGAGGCCGCTCGCACATCATCCGATGACCGGATTCTCGAATGGCACCGCGAAGCAGCGGGATACAAGATTCGCCACGTTCCCACCTCGTTACCCGAACTGCTCAAGACCCGCGAGGTGCTTCAATGGGAGTATCAGGCCCATCTCGGCAAGACGCCGGGGCAGGCCATCGCGGCGATGGAGGCCCGGATGGACTGGATGCGACAGAACATGTCCGACTATGAAGTGGCGCTGCCGCGTCACGAGATCGAGAGCTTTGCGCGCGGGGAGGGCTATTGGTCCGGGCTCGGGGCTGCGGAGCGCAGAATGCAACTCGAGCGCATGGCTCAGGTCTGCGAGCACCTCTACCCCTCCTTGCGCATCTTCATTCATGACGCGCACCAGATCTTCTCTGCACCAATGACCGTCTTCGGCCCGCTGCTTGGCGTGATCTACGTCGGGTCGGTGACGCTCGCCTTTCGCCAGGCGGAGCGTGTACGCAGTCTGGCGCGTCATTTCGACGGCCTGGTGCGTGTTGCCGACGGCGACCCGCGAGATGTTCCCAAGTGGTTCGAGGACCTTGCGCGCAGCGTGTCTTGCCGCACGAATCAAGGTTCTGTTGTCAACCTCGGCCGGAATGGTGTTTCAACGGCTCGCGAATGAGTTGACCTGGTATCGACTGAACCCTCAACCGTCTCCGGGGTTGGGGCTGAAGTACTTCTTCTTGTCCTTAACGTCGCGCCATTCGTCAGAATCGGCGGGGTGGTCCTTCTGACGGGTAATGTTGGGCCAGACCTCCGCGTACTCCCTGTTGATCTCCAGCCACTCTTCGAGACCGGGGTCGGTGTCAGGCTTGATTGCGTCCACAGGGCACTCGGGCTCGCACACCCCGCAGTCGATGCACTCGTCCGGGTGGATCACCAGCATGTTTTCACCCTCGTAGAAACAGTCCACGGGACAGACCTCGACGCAGTCGGTCAGTTTGCACCGTATGCAGGACTCAACAACGATGTAGGTCATGAAGGTCTCCACGTCCTGGACGTGAATGAGGGTGAGGGTCGGGTCGTGATGGTTATCTGGGACTTCCGCGTCCACGGTCAAGTGGGAGGAGACGACTCCAGTCGTGCCAGGCGCGCCTGGGCGCGCCGCCGTGCCAGAGCCCGCTCGCCATCATCGATGTGGAGCAGGCCGGCGATTCTGCGCACCAGCGAATCCTCGTAAGCGTGGAGTTCGCCATCGGCGAGAACCACCTGCCACAGCTGTTGCATCATGGTCAGGCGTTCCGCGGCATCGAACTCCGCCTTGAGAACCCTTGTGAACCGGTGCCAGCACACCGCATCGCCGGCAATTCGTGTGGCCTCGTCGACGAGGATCTGCACCTCCCCGGTTCCGAGACCGAAGTGTTCTTCGAGTACGTCGTGGATATGCTGCATCTCGCGTTCATCGACGTGTCCGTCGACCAGAGCCGCCTCGACGAGGATGCAGGCAGACGCCATGCGCAACTCGTCATCCGGTGATGGCGTCGGAGTGGCGTCGGACGCCCCCATATCGAGGAGTTTTCTGATCCGGGCGAACATCACGGATGCGTCATGGCAGAAAGACTCCGTTGCGGTCAAGCTGGACAGTCGGGTGGCGTCAGGTCTTCGTAGAGTTCCGCAGCCTCGCGGGCGGGCCCCCGCCGGGTCGAGATGGCGATCACCCGGACCACACGCACGCGACGATTCTGCGGGAAGGTGAGGATGTCGCCTGGGTGGAGTGTACCGTGGGACTTGGTGACCCGCCGCCGGTTGAGCCGCAGGCGGCCGCTTGCCACGAGCTGTGTCGCCAGGGATCTCGTCTTGAAGAACCGGGCATGCCACAGCCACCTGTCGATGCGCATGGCGACAGCATTCATCGGGCGACCTCCATGTCTGCAAGCCCGGCAAAGGGGGAGGAGGGATCGGGTGGGACCGGCCGGCTCGATCGCCGCCGGACCTGGGCGAGGAGCACGTCTTCATCGACGATGCGAACGCGAAATCCCAGAGCCTCGGCAATGCCGGCGAACGCTTCGCGACTCGATCCCGACAAGGAGATCAGATCGCCGTGGGCCGGGGCCCATCCGCGGCGCGTCAGCTTGCGCATCTGCGCGGCCAGTCTTTCCGCCATGTCGACGCGAAGGGCGCGTGTGCCGAGTTGCAAGTATCCGATCGCCTGCCAGAAGGAACCTGGAAGGGATGGATCGGCTGCGAGAGCGACCTCGCCCTTCAGCGGGACGCCCGGCGCCGTGCCGTGGTCGTGGGCGAGGGCCCACAGGATGGACCGCAAGGCGAGATCCGTCGAGGACATCATTGGTTTGACGAAGACGGCGCGGGTGCCGAAACGGACCCCGAACGTGGTCAGCCGGCGACGGTCGGCGGCTTCGAGGCTGCGAACCAGGTCCAGACAGGTGTGTTCCGTCGCGACGCCAAGGCCTTCGACGAGTTGAAAGGCGATGCCCCGTGCTGCTCCCTCGAACCCGGCACTTGCGAGGGCAAGGAGTGGTTCGAGGCTCCCGGAAAGACGCTGGGAAAACCAATGATCGATCGCTGCCTTCACCCTCCGGGCGTCCTCGTCGCTCAGGATTTCCGAAGCAAGGACCGTGACCCCGGGCTCGACAACCGAGCGGCCCGCCGCGAGGCGGGCGATCGCATCGCCGCGCCAGCGCACCACGAGGGAGCTGTCCACTTCAAGGCCCCGTCCGCCATCCGCCACCAGTTCATCCACGCGACTTCCCACCGCGCGAGCGGCGACGCGGCGGGTCTCGGCGGCCAGAACCCGATCGATCGCCCGTCCCGTGCGCGCCGAACGCATCAGGCGGAATCCCTGCAGGCGATCCATCGACTCTCCCTCGACCATGATGCGACCTTCGGGGTCGATATGGATGTCAAGGGCCTCGCCCTGTCTCAGCCGCACGGCAACCAACGCCATGCGGCGGTCGACGAATCGCTGGATGAGCTGTTCGTGAAGGGCATCGGACAGGCGGTCTTCAATGGAGCGGGCTTCTTCCCGAAGGCTGGCGTGGTCATCCACCCAGTCCGAACGATGGGAGATGTAGGTCCAGGTGCGGATATGGGCGATGCGGCTCATCAGCAGGTCGATGTCGCCGCCGGTCCGGTCGAGGCGGCTGATGCTGCGATGCACCCAGTCCTCTGGCAACCGCATCTTAGGCCCGGCCAAGTGACGATAGATGTGGGCGAGAAGCCGTACGTGGTGGTCGTGCATGACCTTGCGGTAGTCAGGTACGCGGCAGACCTCCCACAGCTGGCGAACCGCCTCGGGGTGGCAGGCGAGCCGCGCGATGTCGGCATCGCGGATGAGGCTGGCCAGTGCCCGGTGGTCATCCGCTTCGCCGGCACGTACGAGGAAGGCGTGGCGGGGACGCCGTTCCAGGCTCTTCAGGAGCGCGAGGCAACTGCGAAAGTCGAGATCCGGATTGCGCCACATGAGCGAGCCGACGTCGTCGAACCTGTGGTTCTCTATGGCCTGGACGAGCGACGGCTCCATGCCCGAGAGAGAGGCGGTCACACCGAAGGTGCCGTCGTTGGTGTGGCGTCCGGCGCGTCCGGCGATCTGTGCCAGTTCATGTGCCGCCAGGGTCTTGACTCTTCTGCCGTCGAACTTGCGCAGCGCGGCGAAGGCGACATGGTTGACATCCATGTTGAGGCCCATGCCAATGGCATCGGTGGCAACGATGTGCTCGACGTCGCCGGCCTGGTACATGGCGACCTGTGCATTGCGTGCCCTGGGCGACAGCGCGCCGAGAACCACGGCACAGCCGCCACGCTGGCGGCGCAGGATATCCGCGATTTCGTAGACATCGGGAATCGAGAAGGCGACCACGGCGCTGCGCGGCGGCAGACGTGCAAGACGGGTGGACCCCGCATAGGAGAGATCGGAGAACCGCGGCCTGACCACTGTCTGCGCATCGGGCAGGAGTTCCCGGATGGCGGGACGCATGGTAGCGGCTCCCATCAGGATGGTCTCCTCCCTTCCTCTGGCCCTGAGAAGACGGTCAGTGAACACATGACCGCGTTCCGCATCGGCAGCGAGCTGAATCTCATCCACCGCGAGAAACTCGACGTCCATGTCGAGAGGCATGGATTCGGTGGTGCAGACGAAGTAACGGGCCCGTTCGGGCACGATGCGTTCCTCGCCGGTGACGAGAGCGGTCGCACCCTTGCCCTTGCTGGCGACGACGCGATCGTAGATTTCCCGGGCCAGCAACCGCAGCGGCAGGCCGATCATGCCGCTGCGGTATGCAAGCATGCGTTCGACGGCGAGGTGTGTCTTGCCCGTGTTGGTAGGACCGAGAACGGCAGAAAGGCGCATTTCGGAACGAGGCATGGGGGCACATTCACCGTGAAGCGGATTGGTTGCAAGGGGTCTCTCTCACCCCTTGCCGCGCCATGCGCCCGCGTCTATGTCAACGGTGTCGCCTCTCTGACATGGGAACGGGACCATGAATCCCTGCACCGACATCAATGGCGGAGGCCAGCTGGCGCAATGATCCATCATCATGGTCAGGGTACTGTGTACGGGTGCGCAGGGCACAGTCGGGTGCTATCGTGAGGCAGGCAGGCAAAGGGATGTGCATGACTGCAGCAAGGGGGATTCTGGTTCTCGTCCTCGTGGTGACTCTGGCTGGCTGCGGTACGGATGACCCGGACACCTACGTGGAGAGACCGGTCGAGGAGATCTACAACAATGCGGTCAACCTGCTTGAGGCGGGAGAACGCAGTCTCGCGGTGGCCGAATTCGAGGAAGTCGAGCGGCAGCACCCCTATTCGCAGTGGGCAAAGCATGCCCAGGTCATGTCCGCGTACGCCAGCTATCTTCAGGGAGACTTTGACACGGCGATCGCTTCCGCTTCCCGTTTCATCGATTCCCATCCGGGCAACGAGAACGCGGTCTACGCCTACTATCTCATCGCCCAGAGCTACTACGAACGCATTTCGGACGTGGAACGCGACCAGCGCATGGCCGAGAGATCACGGGATGCCTTTCTCGAGTTGCTGCGGCTCTTCCCGGATTCGCCCTACAGCCGCGATGCCACCCTCAAGCTGGAACTGACCCTCGACCACCTCGCAGGCAAGGAGATGAGCATCGGTCGCTGGTACCAGGAACGCGGCGCCTACATCGCCGCGGTCAACCGGTTCCGCACGGTCATCGACCAGTACCAGACGACATCCCACGTTCCCGAGGCGCTGTTGCGTCTCGTTGAAACCTACCTGGCGCTCGGACTCGTTGGCCAGGCCCGTGATTCAGCGGCGGTCCTTGCTCACAACTATCCCGGCAGCGACTGGTACGAGGATGCCTGGTCATTGCTGGCCCAACACCGGTTGCTTTCCTGAGGCGGCGATGACCGTCCCTCTACAGCCGCATGAGGTGAGCCGGCCGCCGTCATGCTGACCTCGCTCAGTGTCCGCAACCTGGCGGTCATCGAACGCATCGATCTCGAGTTCGGCGACGGACTGACGGTTCTCACCGGTGAAACCGGAGCCGGCAAGTCAATTCTTCTCGATGCACTGGGCCTTGTCGTCGGTCGCCGTGCCGACATCTCCATGATCCGGCCCGGCGCCGACCGGGCGTCGGTCACGGCCACCTTCCGCATCGGCCGGGAGAGCGTCATCATCGGCATGCTCGAAGAGCGGGGCATCGAATGCGATGAGGAACTCGTCGTTCGCCGGCAGGTCAGGGCGGACGGCCGCAGTCTTGCCCATGCCAACGATGAGGTCATCGGAGTGGCCCTTCTGAGGGAAATCGGTGACCACATTGTCGAGTGCCACGGTCAGCAGGACCAGCGTGGGTTGTTGCGTCCGGCGACCCACCGGATGCTGCTCGATGCCTTTGGCGACAACCGGGACGCCCTTGACGGAGTCGGCCAGGCCTTTGCGGCATGGCAACAGGCGAAGCAGAAGCTCGAGCACCTCGAGGCCGATCAGGCCGGACGACGGGAGTCCGAAGACGCCCTTGCCAGCGACCTCCGTGATCTCGAGATACTTGATCCCGGCGATGACGAGGAGGGCATCCTCACGGCCACGCGAACCAGGCTCGCCAACAGCCGCAAGGTGGCCGAGGCGATGGACATCGCCGCAACGGCACTTGCCGGAGAGCGTGGTGTCGATGACGGACTAGCCACGGCCAGCGCCGCGCTGGTGCGGGTCCGGGACGTCGCCGGAGGTCTGGTCGATGAGGCCCTTGACGCCGTCGACCGCGCTCTTGTCGAGACCGCGGAAGCCTCGTCCGCCCTGGCGCGTGCGACCACCGGACTCGAGAATGAAGCCGACCGGCTCGACGAGATCGAGGACCGCCTGTTCGCCCTGAAGAGCGCCGCACGACGCCATCGGACGACGGTGGCCGGACTCCTCGAGGTGCGGGAGAACCTCGCCCGTGATCTTGCGGCCGTGGAGGGCCTTGAGGAGGAAGTGGTGGCCGCCAGGGAGGTTGAAGCCCGGCTACTGGACGAGTTCCGGGGCGCTTGTGGTGACCTCGGACAACGCCGCCGCAAGGCGGTGCATGCCCTTGATGCCGCAGTGATGGCGGAGCTGGAGCCGCTCAGGATGGGTCATGCCGTCTTCGCCACCTGCCTGGAGTCTCGGGAGTTCGCCGGATGGGGCGCCGATGGCGCCGAGACCGTGCAGTTCACGGTGGTGACAACACCCGGAGCCGCTCCAGGCCCTCTCGGCAGGATTGCCTCGGGCGGTGAGCTGTCGCGTTTCATGCTCGCCCTCAGAGTCGCCGGACAGGGCGACGAGCCTGCCGGCACCCTCATCTTCGACGAAATCGACAGCGGTGTGGGTGGTGCGGTCTCGGATGCAGTCGGCGAGCGACTGCATCGCCTTGGTCAGCGCACCCAGGTTCTCGTTGTGACCCATGCCCCCCAGGTGGCGGCGCATGCCGACCACCACATCCTGCTTTCGAGAGCCGACACGGCCGTTGCCGAAGCGCGAGTTCTCTCCGGCAACGATCGCCGGGAAGAACTAGCACGCATGCTGGCCGGGGCTCACATCACCGAGGAATCCCGTGCCGCTGCAGCAAGCCTCCTCGATCCATGAGACAACAGCACGGACCGTTCCCCATCCTCATGCCGTTCAACCTGTTGGCAAGGCGCCGCACCTGTCGGCGGAAGGGCTCTTCGACATTCCCTGGTATGAGCCCCTGACAGGTTCCCGCCTCTCGTTCACTGGCTTCCGGCGTTCGGTTGGAAGCTGACCAATGCGTTTCTGTGGCTGCTGGAATGGCTCCGCATCGTGCCACGCGACACGGCCCGCGTCGCGATACTGTTGAACCTGAGCGCGGATGCCCATGCGGAGGCCGGCGAACGCGGCATCTTCACCCCGGAGTACTTTGTCTTTGCCCGCAAGCCGTAGCTCTTCGGGATCCGTCTTGTGTATGGCAAGAGGTCGGAGAAGCCGTCGGTGGACGAGCACCAGTCGGCGTTCGAAGATCTTGAGGGCGCGTCCGCGGAGATGGAATCAGATGCCGCGTCCGGCGATTCGCCGCCGTGCGGCGGGCGTAGTCCTCGACTCGGTAGCCGCAATTCCCTTCCTTCGGAATGCCCGCAAGCCTGCGTTCCACTGCGAAAACTCACCTTGTATTCTTCACCGCTACCCAATCATCGTTGATGAGCTTTCTCGTCAGATAATGTTGTAGTGCCGAAAACGGAGAAACCGGGCGAACCCGATGGGATCGGCTTGACAACGGGTCAGACGGGCAGTTCGCGCCTTTGCTCGGCGACAAGGAATTTCAGCTTCTTGTTCGGCTTCATCGAAGGAAGCGGACTGAACCGCAGCCTGTAGTCCGCCGGTGACACCTTGAGCGTGAAATAGTGCGCGACCATCAGCAAGTTGACCGCCAGTTGCAGGTCCATCCAGCGAAAGCCGAGGCACCGGTGAGTACCGAGTCCGTAGGGCGCGTATCCGGGACTGCGATACTCGTTGCGCGGCGGCTGGTGGCGGTCGATATCGAATGAGAAGGGGTCCGGGAAGACGTCGTCCATATAATGCGCGGCCGTCTGGGCAATATAGACCCGGGTCCCCACCGGTAGCTCGTAGCCGTCCACCAAACAGGAATTCATCACGTTCCGCAGCGACATCGGAACGATCGGGTACATCCGCAGGCACTCGATGAGAAAACGGTGGGTGACGTCCATGGTGGATGGGCTAAAGTCCTGGCCATCCGGATCGCCGCCTCCGAACAGCGCATCGGCTTCGATCTGGATCCTTTCTTGAAGCGCGGGCTGCGATGCCATGGCGTAAACCGCGAAGCTGAACGCATCGCCGAGATAAACGCTGGCAATCAGCGCGGCCGACAGGGCGAAGCGGAGGTTTGACTCCGGCACCAGTTGCGGATCGCTCGCATGCAGGCTCAGCAGGTCGTCTGCAAGGTCGCGTGGGCAGCCGGCCCGCTGGGCCGGCGTATGGACGCCCTGGACCCGCTGCAACAAGGTATCGATGGCTTTCGAGGTGCGCTTCATGCCCGGCGTGTGAAGCATGAACTTGGGCAGGGCCCGAATGATATGGGTTGTGAGCGCCCGCTCTTTGTAGGCCATGAGGTCGTCGAAGATATCCTGCGATTCGACACCGACGGCGAGTGACGAGATTTGCGCGTTAATCAGCCTCCGGCATGTGCGCGTTGCAGGCAAAGCGTCACCAACAGTCCAGTCGGCCATGAACTTGCGCCCATGATGGTAGATCTGGTCCAGTTGACCTTCCAGCCTTCCGCGCGAATATGCCGGCGACAAGGCTTTGCGGAGACGGAAATGATCGGTGCCGTCCAAGGACGGCAATACGCCGGACGCGCCGTAGATTTGCTCGAAATCGGCAAAGTAGTCCCGTGACCTCAGATACATCCGCCCGTGCCGATGCACCCATCGGTTTGTCTCCGCCCCGGCTATGAAAATCATGGGTTTCTTTAACGGCGGACGGATCTGGAAGACCGGTCCGTAATGCGCTGCAAGGTCGGCAAAGAGCGCAGGGATGTTGCCGGTACGAATATGCGGATTGAGCAATATCCTGTGCAACTGAACCGTCGGAATCTTTTTGGTCAGCGTCGAACGCCTGAGCAAGGGATTAGCAATATTGTGCTCCACCGCTTCAGCTATGGAACGGCCGATCAGGTCCATCCGGCAAATGTTCTCGATGCGCTGTTCGGCCTCTTCATCGAGCTCGAATATGAAACGGAAAACGTCGCACGTGTTGACGAGGCTGATGATGATGACGTCTTTCGGCTCGGGAATTGCATCGGTCAAGATAACTTCAGCGATGCGCGCCTTTATGAATTGACCTGCAGTGCCCTCGCGGGAACTGCCGTGCTCAGCCTCGCGAAATTTTGTGGATGCAAGCGTATAGAAGTCACCGTTGTGCCGTTCGAGAATCTGCAGGTCGACCAACCGGTCTAGGGTCAAGTCGATCGCCATCTCCGCTTGGAGGACAAGGCGTTCAATCCAGTATTGGGTATTCCGCTGGACAGGTTCGTCCGCGATTTGTTTCAGGACAGGGTCCAGCGCGGGATCGCCGGTTTCCGTCGAGTCCACGAGATGCAGCGACTTCAAATCGGTGTCGATGCGCGAACGGAGGAATAGTTCCGCGAGGACGGCGCCCACCACGGCGCAGTTCAGGTTCCATCCGGGTACCTGATGAAAGTAGCCATTCTGCTCATTGAGGAGCACCAGGATCAGTTCGTCAGGCACACTCAATGTCTGCGCAGTCGAGCTCCGGGTGGCATCGGTCATCGTTCGCGATTTCCTCCCCGCCGGGGTTGAGGTGCGTAAGCACGCAGGGCGCAATTGGGCGGTCCGCCAAGGCGATTCAGAAACTGGGACTGAAGATTGCGCTTCATGGCGGCCGAGTGGATCCGGAGGAAGCAGTTGCAGAACTCAACATAGCTATGTCCATCGCCGGTCCACGACAGCGCTCATCACGGAATTCAGGTCGGCGCTCTTGTTGAGGTGTCTCCCAATTTCCCTTCGGAATGCCCGAGAGTCAAGCCTTCCGAGCGTAAGGTGGCGTTGGCACATGACCTGTCCGCTCTAGATGGACATCATGGATTGACCTGCCCTGGCCTCAAGGTACGTGGGTTGCACTCGAGGTCAGGAACCCGTGAGTACAGAGCCACTTCGAGGAGGCCAGGCCCCAGAAGGGAGGAAGCGTATAAATTGGGATCGAAAAGTTCTCATTTTTTGGAATCCAATAGTTCCCGCTTTGAGCGTCGGGTCGTCTCCCCCGGGGCTTGGTGCCCGGGTGTTGGATTCGGCGGAGCTGCCTCTGTCTGGTGGCGCGGGTAGACGAACGCTTCGGCCCGCCTCGCATAGCTGCAACGAGGGTTCTCCTCGCCGGCCACCCGCGTTCCGCTCACGGCATGTCTTTCATGGTTGTTCCCGGGTTGTTGTGGTTGCCTTGCCAAGCCACAGTTCGGTTGTTTGTTCCGGGTTGTTCCACCGGAGAGCACGCCGACGTTGCACGGGTGTTGGATCTCAGGCCACGACGCGGCTGTTGTGGGAACGCCCGGCCATCTTGTAAGCGATAGCCCATATGAAGCCTGCCAGTTCCCGGGCCGCGGCGGTGGTCACCTGACAGTGTGCCTTGCCGGCGTTCGAGAGCCCGCATTAGCGGGCGCACAGGCGCTTAAGGGCTGCCCAACGCCCTTCCGCCGCTCTGATGATGGCGTCAACCTCCAGTCCTTCCTTCTCCCGGTAGTCACATGCGTGGGTATCCGCCGGCATACAGTCACTGAGAGAGGTGGCGTGACAGCAGGGCCTGGAATTCTTGATGGCAAGACGAGGCGGACCGTCCAGCGGGTGATTCGGAGTATCTCCAACGGGTGAAATGGCGGATTGTGGAACGTGCCGGAGGCCGTGCGCCTCTTCGGTGATGTCCTCCCTCTGGTCCGGGCCATCCCTTTGACCATGATACGACCTCCGGGATAGAAACCCTTGGTCAGATCGTCGCAGACCGAACGAACATTGAATTCCACCATCCCGGTTCTTGAATCCATGACCCCGGAGGGCGGACACATGAGGTCAGTCGGGGTTTGTTGACGTGCGGTGACGCAGTCGCCGGTGCGATTGGGGCGGGGTTGTCACCGGACCCGGTTTGTGGGGGTGGATGACCCGTATCCGGATGGAGATGGCATGACGCGAGACGAGGCGAAGAAGGAGATCGATGAACTCGTACGGGAGATCGGTCGCCACGACCGGCTCTACCACGTCGACGACGCACCGGAGATCGACGATGCCGACTATGATGCGCTGAGACGACGGCTCGACGACCTTGAGGCGAAGTTCCCCGATCTCATCCGTGACGACAGCCCGTCGCGTCGCGTGGGCGCGGCCCCTGCTGGCGGATTTGCGACCGTTGCCCACGGGGTGCCGATGCTCTCGCTGGGGAACGCCTTCGACGAAGCCGATGTGGCGGATTTCCTTGCCAGGGTGAGACGGTTCCTGGGCCTTGGCGGCGACGAGGACCTGGGTGTCGTGGCGGAACCGAAAGTCGACGGACTCGCGGTGTCCCTGCGCTATGAACGCGGCCGCTTCGTGCGTGCCGCCACCCGCGGAGATGGTCACACGGGGGAGGACATCACCGCCAATGTGGCCACGATCGGCGAAGTGCCGCAGTGCCTCCAGGGTGAAGCGATTCCGGATGTCATCGAACTGCGTGGTGAAGTCTATCTGTGCCGCGAGGACTTTCTCCAGCTCAACCACCAGCGGGTCGCACAGGATGAACGTCCCTTTGCCAATCCGCGCAACGCTGCGGCGGGGTCACTCAGGCAGCTCGACGTCTCGGTGACGCGATCGCGGCCTCTGCGCATCTTCATCTATGCCTGGGGTGAGGCAAGCACGCTGCCGGCCGCCACGCACAGCGGCATGCTTGAGGTCATCTCCGGCTGGGGATTGCCGGTGGCGCCCGACGTGCGTGTCGTCTGCGGTCTGGACGATCTTCTCGCCTGTCACCGTCGTATCGGCGACAGGCGTGCGGAACTTCCCTTCGATATCGACGGCGTGGTCTACAAGGTCGACCGGCTCGACTGGCAGTCGAGACTGGGATTTGTCAGCCGGGCGCCACGCTGGGCCGTGGCCCACAAGTTTCCGGCGGAAAAGGCCACCACGGTGCTGCGTGACATCCACATCCAAGTGGGCCGCACAGGCAGTCTCACGCCGGTGGCTGTCCTTGACCCGGTGAATGTGGGCGGGGTCGTCGTCGAGCGGGCGACACTCCACAACGAGGAGGAGATCCGGCGAAAGGACGTGCGCATCGGCGATACCGTCACCATCCAGAGGGCCGGCGATGTCATTCCACAGGTCCTCGGTCCGGTGCCGGCACGGCGTCCGGACGACGCACTCCCCTTTGTCTTTCCGGAAACCTGCCCCGTCTGCGGCAGCCAGGCGGTGCGCGACACCAATGTGCGGACCGGCCAGGTGGACGTGGTGCGACGCTGTACCGGGGGATTGCGCTGCACGGCCCAGATCGTCGAGCGGTTGAGGCACTTCGTGTCCCGCCAGGCCTTCGACATCGAAGGACTGGGCGACAAGCAGATCGCCCAGTTCCGGGAGAAGGAGTGGATCAGCAGCCCCGTCGACATCTTCGATCTCGAGGGGGCGGTCGGCGATGCGCTTGCCGGCGAGGAGGGCTGGGGCGAAATCTCGTCGCGCAATCTCTATGCCGCCATCGCGGCCCGCCGGACCATCGCCTTCGACCGGTTCATCAACGCGCTGGGCGTCCGCCACGTCGGGGAGACCACGGCAAGGCTGCTAGCCCGCCACTGGGGCGAGCCCGCCGCCATGCGCCAGGCCCTCGATACCGACTCGGGCATGGAGGATCTGCAGGATATCGACAGCATCGGACCGGCGGTCGTCGATTCCCTTGCCGCCTTCTTCTCCGATGCCGGCAACCGGGCCGTGCTTGACGGTCTCCTGGAGCGGCTCACGATCGAGCCGGTGGCACGCGTGGCGGACGAATCGCCGGTCTCCGGCAAGAGTGTCGTCTTTACCGGCTCGCTGAAGACCATGACGCGTCAGGAAGCCAAGGCGCGTGCCGAAGCGCTGGGAGCCAGGGTGGCGGGTTCGGTCTCGGCGAAGACGGACATCGTCGTTGCCGGAGAGGCTGCTGGTTCGAAACTGAAGAAGGCCCGCGAACTCTCGCTCGTCGTCATGACCGAGGAGGAATGGCTGGCCCTTGCCGGCCAGGCATGATGCGTCAGTCGAACTGCGAGAAGTCCGGCCGGCGTTTCTCGAGGAAGGCGTTGAAGGCTTCACGCGCCTCCGGTGACCGGGACGCGCGCGCAAACAGCGGGGTCTCCTCGGCGATGACGGCGACGAGATCACCGTATCCGGCCTTCACACGCGCCTTGGTCAGGCGCAGGGATGCGGCGGGTTTTGCGGCAAGGCGGCGGGTGATGCGGAGGCTTTCGGATTCGAGAACGTTGGCTTCGAAAACATCGTTCACCATGCCGATGGCATGAGCTTTAGAAGCATCGAAGGAGTCGGCGAGAAGCATCGTTTCCATGGCGCGTTGGTGACCGGCGAGGCGCGGCAGCAGGACCGTGGAAGCTGCTTCCGGGAAGACCCCGAGGTCGACGAAGGGGAAACGGAATGTAGCGCCGTCCGCAGCGTGAACGAGGTCGCAGTGAAGCAGCATGGTCGCGCCGACGCCCACCGCCAGTCCGTTGACGGCAGCGACAAGCGGCACCTCGAGTGCAGCCAGGGCGCGAAGGAAGCCGTCGGCGCCAGGGAGGCGATCTGCCTTCGGCTCCTCGAGAAAGGAACTGACGTCGTTGCCACTAGAGAAGGAATCGCCGCTCCCGGTGATCCAGATCACCTTGATCCTGCGATCGTCATTGGCGCGGTTGAATGCCGCCTCGATGGTCCCGTACATCTCGCGGGTCAGGGCATTCTTCTTCTGCGGCCGGTTGAGGCGGATTTGCAGGATGCCGTCGGCCGTCGCCGTCACAATGTCTTCGCTCATGTTTCCTGTTTTCCTTCAAGGGTCGATTTGCCTGCGGCAGCCGGTTGGCGGGGCTGTTGCAGGTGAATGAAGGTTACCGAGGCCATGACAAGCAGACCACCGGCAATGATCCAGGGTGAGAGGGTTTCGCCAAGAAAGAACACCCCGCCGACAATGCTCGTTACCGGAACCAGAAGGAGGAACGGTACGATCTGGTTCATGCGGTAGCGGCCGATCAGGCGGAACCACAGGGCGTACCCCGTCGCTGTCATGAAGAGGGCAAGATAGATGACACCCAGCCAGCCGGACCACGATGCCTCGCGCACGGCCTTCCAGTGGCCGCTTTCCACGACAAGGGACGCCACCAGCATCTGCGGGCCGGCGAAGGCGGCAAACCAGGCGACCAGCCGCAGTCCGCCGACCGGTCCCAGCGTCTTCACCATGGTCTGACCGGCGGCCCAGGCAACGCCTCCGGCAACCACCATGAAGAAGGCCAGCGGTGCCGTGTGCACCCGGGGTTCGCCGGCGATCAGTGCCACTCCGGCAAAGGCCAGCACCATGGCGCACCACTGCCGGCGCGATAGGTGATCATGAAAGAAGAGACTCGCCATGATGGCGGCGAAGACGACCTCGACCTGCACTACGAGGACGGCGGTGGAGGCATCGAGGTCGAGAAGCCCCGTGAACTGCAGTCCATAGGCAAGGGTGCCGCCGAAGAAGGTGACCAGGGCCAGGCGTCCGGCAATGTTCCATAGCGGCCTGACGAACCACACGAGGATGAGGGCCGCGAGGGTGAAGCGCATGCCCATGAGAAAGAGTGGCGGGAACTCGTCGAGCGATCCCTTGGCCACGGCGAATCCTGCGCCCCACAGGACCGGCACGACGACCGCGATGACGAGATCAACAGGTTTCATCGGTGGAGGGGTGCCGGGTTGACGGATATTCGTCGCCGGTCTTCGATCCCGATGCAAGATATAGTGGGCATGACTGAACATGCGCCGGGGGAGCCAGGCATGCTGAAACTGACGGGGATCGTGGGCATGGCGTCCGATTCCGGTCTCGGCGAGGCACTGCACGACCTTGCCCATGAAGACCGGGTCGAGACCATCATCCTTGATCGCCGTGACATGCTGCGCAAGAGACTGCGCACCGTCACCGACAAGGGCACTGACTGCGCCATTGCACTGCCACGCACCACCACCCTCGACGATGGCGCCGTGCTGTTGCTCGAGACCGATCGCGCGATCATCGTCAGGGCCCGTGTCGAGACATGGCTGTACCTGAGGCCTGCGGATACGGCGGCTGCCCTCGAACTGGGCTACCATGCAGGCAATCTCCACTGGCGCGTCGCCTTCCGTGGCCCTCTCCTTGCCGTCGCCCAAGAGGGCCCCCGGAAGGACTATCTGGCTCGCCTCGATGCCTTCCTCGCCGACGGCCGGATCTCCCTGGCACATGACTGACATCCGCGCCCTTCTCGCCGCCCTCAGGATGGGCGACAGCGCCTTTCCCTCGGGTGGGTTCGCCTTCTCGTGGGGTCTCGAAACCCTGGTGGAGGATGGCAAGGTGAACGATGGTGCCGGAGTTCTGGAGTTCGCCAGGATCCAGCTCAGGAACCGCTGGGCGACCGCCGACCGGGTCATGGCAAGGCGGGCGGCCGAGACCGACAGCGACGAGGAGTGGAGTGGTCTCGACCGGATGCTCGACGCCATGACCCTAGCCAGCGAACTGCGTGCCGGATCGTGCCAGGCGGGGCGCGCTCTCCTGCGCGCCCATGCAGGTCTCGGCAACCAGGCCGCCCTGCGATGGCGTCGCCTTGTTGCCGATGGCCGTGCCGATGGCCATCTTCCGGTGGTCCAGGGCGCGGTGTGGGCAGGGTCGGGCATGACGATCGAGGTTCTCGAGACCCTGTCGGCCTGGACCCTGATGTCCGGCATCGCCCAGGCGGCCATTCGGCTCTCCCTGACGGGACCGCTGGAAGCCCAGGCGATTTTGGGTGAGGTGACGGACGATATTGCCGGCATCCTTGCCGTCCCGCCTCCCGACGAACCCCATGCCTTTACCCCCCTGGCCGACATCGCAGTGATGCGCCACGAGAGGGGGGATGTGCGGCTCTTCGCCAACTGAGAGGGACGACGACAAGGTGACGGAAACACTCACTGCAGCACGTGTCGGGATAGGAGGCCCGGTGGGTTCGGGAAAGACGGCGCTGCTTGAGTGCCTGATACCCGCTTTCGCCGACCGCGGCACCAGCCTTGCCGTCATCACCAATGATCTTGTGACCCGGGAAGACGCCGAACGGCTGCAGCGCAGTGGTCTGATTGAACCCCGCCGCGTGGTGGCCGTTGAGGCGGGCGCCTGTCCGCACACGGTCATTCGCGAGGACCCGACACTCAATCTCGATGCGGCGGAGCGTCTCGAGACGCGCTTTCACCCACTCGATCTCGTGCTGCTCGAATCGGGAGGCGACAACCTCGCATCGACCTTTTCTCCCGAACTCGTCGACTACTGGATCTTCGTGATCGACGTGTCAGGCGGCGGCGACATCCCGCGCAAGCGGGGTCCAGGCGTTCTGCAGGCGGACCTCCTCGTAATCAACAAGGCGGATCTTGCGCCCCATGTCGGCGTCGACCTCGCCGCGATGACCAAAGAGGCCCGCGAGGTACGACGCGGCAGGCCCGTCATTGTCACCAATTGCCGGACTGGCAAAGCGATCGCTGATGTCGTCGATCACATTGTCCGGAACGTGCTGTTCGACGGCTGATGGGCCGGTCTGCGATGGGAAATGGCCGGCAACTGGCGCTGGACTTCGCGAGGGCGCCTTCCGGCGGAACCTTCCTGAAAAGCCAGTACGTCGCCTTTCCCTTTCACATCACCCGTCCGTTTGACGATGGTGACGGGCTGTTCGTGATCCTCCAGTCGCTTGGAGCTGGTCTTCTCCAGGGCGACCGGTTTGCTGCTGGAATTGTGGCTGGCGAGGGAACCTCGGTGACGATCCGGACTCAGGGGGCAACCATCGCCCATGCCATGCCGGCAGACGACGCCCTGCAGCATGTCCGTCTCGACGCGCATCCCGGCAGCCGGCTTGCCTGGCAACCACGCCCCCTGGTGCTGTTCCCGGGCGCCCGGGTCCGCACGTCGCTGGAAGTGGTGGTTCATGACGGCGCCGATGTCATGTGGTGTGATGCTTTCCTGCCTCACGATGCAGGCGTTCCCGGGAGTTGTTTCGCGTCCCTTGAATCGGAGACGGTTGTGCGGGCCGATGACGGCACCCTTCTGGTGCTCGACCGCGTGCGGACGTCCGGGAAGGAACTCGAGTGTGCGGGTGTGGCAGTGCACGGCACGATCGGCCTGGTTGGAGGCAGCGCTGCGGCACCCGGCCTTGCGGAAACCCTCAACGAGGCGGTGGCGCACTCGGGTGCCTATGCCGGCGTGTCGACGCTCCCAGGGGAGTGCGGCCTTCTCGTGCGTGTTGTGGCGGACGATGGCGCCGTGCTGGCGCGCATGATGGAGAACGTGGTGGCAGCGGTCGCGCAACATCCCCGGTCGGTGCTATAGGGAGGCCCGCCTGGAGACTTGGGGTAAAGAGGCATGACACGCACGATCAACTCGGTGGCCGTGATCGGCGCCGGAACCATGGGAACCGGTATCGCCGGCAAGTGCGCGGACGCGGGATGCAGGGTCCTGCTTCTTGACGTGGACCGCGACACCGTGGATGCGGCGATGCACCGCATCACCGACGGACGTCCTCCGGCCATCGACAATCCCGACAGCGCCAGCCTGATCGAGACCGGCACCTTCGATGATCTGGCAAGGATCTCAGGTTACGACTGGATCTGCGAGGCGGTCATCGAGGATCTCGCAACAAAACGCGACATGTTCACGAAGCTGGAGCACTGGCGCAGCGACGGTTCGGTGATCTCCACCAACACCTCGGGCATCCCGCTGCGGTCGATCACCGAAGACATGTCCGAAAGGCTGCGCCGGGATGTTGTGGTGACCCACTTCTTCAATCCCGTGAAGGTAATGAAACTGCTGGAAATCGTTCCAGGTGAAGAGACCGAGCCGGAGGTGGTCGAGGCGATGGCGGCGTTTTGCTCGGCCAAGCTCGACAAGGGCGTCGTGCATGCCAAGGACACCGTGAACTTCATCGGCAACCGCATCGGCTGTTTCTGGATGCTCTCGGGCCTCCACAAGGCCAGAAAGGCACGCCGCGAAGGCGGTCTGCAGATGGAGGAGATCGATGCCCTCATGTCGGCTCCGGTGGGTCTGCCGCCGACGGGTCTCTACGGACTGATCGATCTCATTGGCCTCGACGTGATGGACCTTGTCGGCAAGAATCTGGCAGCGAATCTCCCCGAAGGCGACACGGGCCACCTCTACACGACATTCCCGGAGGAGGAGCAGGCGATGCTTGCGAGGGGCCAGCTTGGACGCAAGACGCGGGGCGGCTTCTACCGGGTCACCAGGACGGAGGACGGCGGCAGGCTGCGCGAGACTTTTGATCTCGATGGCGCCCGATGGCGCCCGACGCCACCGCCGGATGCAGCCGGAACCGCGGTGACTCCACGGGAACTCATGACTGCATCAGGTGCTGCGGGAGACTTCGCCCGTGATCTCATGGGCGGTGTTCTTGCCTACGCGGCCGGTCTGGTAGGCGAGATTTCCGATGACATCGTCAACATCGATCGCGCGATGCGCTGGGGGTTCGCCTGGAAGAGAGGGCCCTTCGAGCTCATCGACGACATCGGACACGACACGATGGCCGCCATCCTCGAAGCGTCGGGAGAGCCGTTGCCGGCCATGCTCCGCGTGGCCCGGGACGCCGGGGCATCAGCCTTCCATGACGGCGCCCGTTTCCTTGGCCTGGACGGCCACTGGCACGATCTTGTTGACTAAGGGCGCTTCAACGGGGTCCGGATCCGCACCTCACGGCCCGATCAGGGCGATGGCGACGTCCACATCTCCGTCCGTGGTCGGGCTGATCGTGATCAGCGCTTCCTCGAGGACGCAGATCCTCGCTTCGCCAATGCATGCGCCGAAGGTGACGGCCATGGCAGCCGGCTGGTGAAGGCGGTTGCGGTCGAAGGGAAACGTCTCCAGAACCGGACCATCGAAATAGTCGGCGTCCACCGTCACCACCCGTGGCAGGTTGTCTGTCCATGGCTGGCTGTCATCCGCCGGCGCGAAGGCAACACCGAGCGTGCCGGAAAGCGTCACCTCGGGAGGCGGAAGAAGGGCAATGGCGAGTGTCCTTCCCTGGTTCACGTAGGCCTCGATCCGCACCGCGGTGGCGGAAAGGATGCCGGTCACGCTGCCGGCTGCCACCGGCGACATTGCCAGCAGAACCGCAAGGAGGGGGAGGACGCGTTTCATGGGCCGAGGATAGGACATCGCCCGGACGCATCAAATGTCCCGCTTCTTGCAACTGGACAAACTGTCGTGATGGCGGCACACATCGGATCTGATTGCGGCACCAGGTCATCATGATGTCTCTCGACCACGAGGTCGCCAGGCGGCGCACATTTGCCATCATCTCCCACCCCGATGCCGGCAAGACGACGCTCACGGAAAAGCTGCTGCTGTTCGGCGGCGCCATTCAGCTGGCCGGGGCCGTCAAGGCGCGAGGAGAACGCCGCCGGGCGCGTTCCGACTGGATGAAGGTGGAGCAGGAGCGCGGCATCTCGGTGACCGCATCGGTGATGAGCTTCACCTACCAGGGGTGTGCCTTCAATCTGCTCGATACCCCCGGTCACGAGGATTTCAGCGAAGACACCTACAGGGTGCTGACAGCCGTCGACAGCGCGGTCATGGTGATCGATGCTGCCCGTGGCATCGAGGCCCAGACCCGAAAGCTGTTCGAGGTGTGCCGTCTCAGGGACATGCCGGTGACGACCTTCATCAACAAGATGGACCGCGACGGGCGTGATCCCTTCGATCTGATCGACGAGGTCGAACAGACCCTGCAGATCGAGGTGGCGCCTGCGAGCTGGCCCATTGGCATGGGTCGCGATTTCCGGGGATGCTGGGACCTGGTGCACGATCGCCTCCTCCTCATGAAGCGCGGCAAGGGAGAGACGATCGGAGACGGCATTGCCTGCGAAGACATCGATTCGCCCGAACTCGACACCCTGCTTCCCGGTCACGCTGTCGCCCAGCTGCGTGACGAGGTCGAGATGACCAGAGAGCTGATGGTCCCGTTCAATCGTCAGGAATACCTCGCGGGCAATCTTTCACCGCTCTATTTTGGCAGTGCCCTTAACAACTTCGGTGTGCGCGAACTCATCGGCGGCTTGGTGGGGAATGCACCGCCACCCGGTCCGCGGCCGGCACTCGAACGTACGGTTGAACCGTCCACGGACGAGGTCACCGGCTTTGTCTTCAAGATCCAGGCCAACACCGACCCGCGTCATCGAGACCGGATCGCCTTCGTTCGCCTGGTGTCGGGGCATTTCCGGCGGGGCATGAAACTGAAGCACTCGCGGACCGGCAAGCACATCGTCATGCACAGCCCTCAGGTCTTCATGGCGCAGGACCGTGAACTGGCCGAAGAGGCCCATGCTGGCGACATCGTCGGCGTCCCCAATCACGGCAACCTCCATATTGGCGACACGCTGTCCGAGGAGGGGGACCTCACGTTTACCGGCATTCCAAGCTTCGCACCCGAGCATCTGCGGAACGTGCGAGCCGCCGATCCTCTCAAGTCCAAGCATCTCGGTCGCGCCCTGCGGCAACTGGCCCAGGAGGGTGCCGCCCATGTCTTCCGTCCGGAAATGGACTCCGACTGGGTGGTGGGTGTCATGGGACCCCTGCAGTTCGATGTCCTCGCCGACCGGATACGCAGCGAGTATGAGGTTCCGGTGCGATTCGAGCCCTCCGGCATTCATACGGCACGCTGGCTCGATGCGCCCTCGGAGCGGATGATCCGCACCTTTGCCGACCGCAACCGCGGGGCGATGGCGACCGACCACATCGGCCGGCCGGTGTTTCTGGCGCGCAATGCCTGGCATCTCGACAGGGCTATCAGCGATGCTCCGGATCTCGCCTTCCGGGATGTCCAGGAACACGTTCATGGTGTCTGACGCGGCACTCTTCGGACTCAGGGGTTTCAGTCATGGCGCTACGCGCCTGATCACCGTCATGAGCCCGGCGGGCATCACGGCGGTCATCGAGCGCCTGACCTTCGATCCAGGAGAAATCCGGGCCGAGATCTATCCCGGCATTCTGCCACAGTATCACGAGAAGGTGCGTGGTGGCGTCGATCGTCTCGTCGAGCGTCATGGCATCGTGGTGCTCGATTTCCCCGCCTGGACGAAGAAGAAGGCCCGGTTCGGGGCCTCCATCTATTCCTGAGATCACGAAGGAGCGACCGACATGACCGACATCCACAGGGCCGAACCGGAGGCGGTGGGTCTCTCGTCCATGAGGCTTGACCGTGTCGGTGACTGGATGCAGCGCTATGTCGACGAGGGCAAGCTGCCCTGGGCCATGACCGCCATCGTCCGAGAAGGCGTCCTCGTCTACCGTGAAGCCACCGGTCTCGCCGATGTGGAGGCCGGGCGGGACATCTTTCCCGACGCCATCTGCCGCATCTACTCGATGTCCAAGCCGGTCACCGCGGTGGCTGCCCTCAGGCTCTATGAACAGGGCCTCTTCGGGCTCGAGGATCCGGTGGAGGCCTACATCCCGCAACTCGCCGACATGTCCGTGCGGGTAGGCGAGACTCCCTATGGCATGCATCTCGAGCCGGCAAGGCGGCCGATAACCATCCGCGATCTCTTCTGTCACACCTCCGGGTTCACATACAGCTTCAACGGCAACGACGGCCTGGCGAAACTCTACCGGGAAAAAAGGGTCGATTTCGGACCCCGGGCCGGGACACTCGGCGAGGTCGTCACCCGCCTTGGCGATCTGCCGCTCGATCATCACCCGGGAGCACGGTGGACCTATGGCGTCTCCATCGATGTCCTGGGCTACCTCGTGGAGGTCATCTCGGGCAAGCCGTTCGATCGATTTCTCGCCGAGGAGATCTTCGAGCCCCTGGGCATGGCCGATACTTTCTTCCAGCTTCCCGGGGATCGCGTCGACCGCTTCGTGCCGTGCTACGAACACACTCCAGACAGCCGCTTCAGGCGTGTCGATGGCACCGCGGACAGCCGCTTCGCTTCCACGGTCAGCTGCTTTTCGGGAGGTGGTGGCCTGCTCTCCACCATGACCGACTACCTCAAGTTCGCCGACATGCTCCGGGAGGGAGGACGCGGCATTTTGGGACGGCGCACCGTGGAGTTCATGGCGACGAATCATCTTCCAGATGACAGCGATCTTGCGGCCATGGGCCAGGAGGTCTTTGCCGAAACGAGTTACAACGGCGTCGGCTTTGGACTGGGTGTGTCGGTGATGCTCGATCCGGCTGCCGCAGGGGTCATGGCCTCACCGGGAGAATTTGCCTGGGGCGGCATGGCGTCGACAGCTTTCTGGGTCGATCCGCTCGAGGACATGGCTGTGGTGTTCATGACCCAGCTCATCCCGTCGGGATGCTATCCCATCCGCAAGGAGCTCAGGGTCCTGGTCAATCAGGCGCTGACAGCATGACAGCCGGATTGATATGGTTTGGACGCCATCGGAGGACTGCCACATGACCGGTACAGCCTTCTTCCCTTCGGCGCGGGGTTTTAGCCCGCAGGCACTCGAGAGCGTGATCCTCGACTATGGAGAGGCAAAGCCGCTTCCGGCCGAGGCCTACGTGTCGCCATCGTGGTTCGAGAGCGAGAGAACCCGCCTGTGGTCACGCAACTGGGTGTGCCTGGTGGCCGCGTCCTATGTCCCCGAGCCCGGCGATGTCATGCCGCTGGATCTCGTGGGGATTCCCCTCTTTGTGGTGCGTGGCCATGATCACCGGGTTCGTGTCTTCCACAACGTCTGCCCGCACCGGGGCATGCGGCTCGTCGGCAAGTCCGGCAAGACGGGCGTGGTGCTCACCTGCCCTTACCACAACTGGACCTTCGGTCTCGAGGGCAGCCTGCGTCTCACACCCCATATCGGTGGACCGGGTCGGCACGAATGCGAAGGGTTCGACAAGCAGCGCTTCAAACTCAACGAGGTGTCGAGCGCGGTGTGGTTCGACCAGGTCTTCGTCAACCTCTCGGGCGACGCCCCTCCCTTTGCCGACTTCATCCGGCCTCTTGCCGAACGATGGTCCTGTTTCGATGAATCGCTGCTCTGTCACGGCGGCGAGGACTCGATCCTCACCTTCGATCTCGAGGCCAACTGGAAGCTCGCCATCGAGAATTTCTGCGAGGCCTACCATCTGCCCATGGTGCACCCCGGACTCAACTCCTATTCACGTCTCGAGGATCACCTCAACATCGAGGAGGAGACCTTTTCGGGGCAGGTCAGCCTCGTTTACCAGCCCGACCGCAACGGCCATCAGCTGTCACGCTTTCCCGGTCTGCCGGAGCCCTGGCAGACCCGCGCCGAGTACGTGGCGCTCTATCCCAATGTCATGCTCGGCATCCACTACGACCACTTCTGGGCGGTCCGCGTGCTGCCCGACGGTCCGGATCGGTGCCGCGAGATCCTGGATACCTACTACGTCGGCAACGCCGCCGCCGGCCCCGGTCACGCCGACCTCAGGACAACAGTGCGCGAATCCTGGCGCGAGGTGTTCCAGGAAGACGTGGATGCAGTTCAGGGCATGCAGGAGGGGCGCGCCTCGCCGGGATTTGCCGGTGGCGTCTTCACGCCTGTCCTTGAAGGTCCCTCGCACTGCTTCCACCGCTGGGTCGCACGCTCCATGTTGTAGGAAGGCGGCCCTGTCACGCGACGGACCGATGGCAGGGAAACCGGCGCTGGCGCCATCGACGGAGTAAGGAAACCTCTCAGCTGTCCGGCTTTTCCATCATTGACAGCACCCTTTCTGCCAACGCCTCGCTGGTGGCCGTATAGGCGGGCTCGATCCAGTCCGAGTTCCAGAACCAGAGGCCGATGCCGCGGTCCACCTCGTGCTGCGTTACCCTCGTTCCGTCATCTGCCTGCTCCAGCAGCCAGCGATGGTCGAAGGTCAGAATACCGGGGATGCCTCCGGACTGGCGCAACTCCGCACCCGGGAGAAGGGTCTCCACCGTCGCGGTCATCTCCAGAATGGCGCCGCCGGGTTCCCGTACCCTGTTCAGCACTGTCTTCCCCGCCGCATAGGCGCCTTCAACCTCGACGAAGACCGGGTTCCACTGCGGATAGGCCTCTGTGTCGATCAGGACTTTCCACACCGCCTCGGGCGGCGCGGGGATCCAGGTCTCCACGATGAAGGTCTTGCGGGTGACGAGCGCGGCTGCCACCGCAACGATCAGGACCGTCAGGATGACGGCTGGGACACCCCGTTTGAAGAGGGAGCGGGTCTTCGACATCTCACATGACCTGATCAGGGTGCCGGCGACACGAGCACGGCACCGGGTCGATCCATGACTGCGGCCTGTCCTGCCCGATCATCGCCATCAGCATCTCTCGCATCGGCGCCAGTCCGGTGCACGGCAGAGATGCTGTCATGGTCGGTGACGTCCGTCATCCGGTCACTGCCGGCACCCTTTCGGGCACACGCAGGGTGCCGCCAACATTTCAGCCATCGCCCTGGAAGATTCGGCCGGTTCGCTTGCCGGACCCGCTGGAACACCTGTTGACGATTGCGGTCCAGATCATGACGGATCATTGCGCATGGCCACAGGTTATCAGGATTTCCCTTGTTTGCTTGCCCGCCATCCGGAAATTGTATTCAATTCGAATCGTCAGGAGGTTTTCGCCATCAGCGTCAAGTCGATGGGCCCCCTGATTCAAACGAGGAGGAACCATGAGTAAACGAGACAGTCAAACGGATGTCACGCAGGACGCGGCGACACCCGCGACGGAAGACGCCGGGCTCAGCATCGGTCGGCGGGGCTTTCTCGCAGGCAGTGCTGCGGCCGTTTCGGCGGCAACCGTGCTGCCCAATCTCAAGACGGCGAAGGCGCAGGACGGTAGTCCCGTCAAGATCGGTTTCATCGAGGACGAGTCAGGCAACCTGTCCGTCTACGGCATTCAGAAACTGCACGCCGCGCAGCTGGCCGTGAAGGAAATCAACGAAGGCAAGACCCTCAAGGGCGGCGCCAACATCGGCACCGGCGGTTATGGACCACTGGCATCCTATGCGGCCAACGCGCCGACCATCAGCAAGGAAGGTGTGGCGCTCGACATCGTCAACGCCGGCGGTGACATGTCCGGTGACGCGACAGTGTTCGTCGAGGATGACGATGTCTTCGTCGACTCGGGCGATCAGGGCATTCTCGGCCGCGAGGTCGACCTGGTGTCGGTTGACGGCCAGAGCAACAATGCGCTGTGGCAGCAGTTGACCCGCCGGTTGATCCAGGAGGACGAGGTCGATGTCCTCGTAGCCGGTTTCGCCAGTGCCGAGCGCGAGGCGATCAGGCCGATCGTTGACCAGTTCAACCAGCTCTACTTCTACACCAACCAGTACGAGGGCGGTGTGGCCGACGCCAACACGTTCTGCACCGGACCGGTCTGCGAGCAGCAGGTCATTCCCGTCGTGCAGTACATGGTCGAGAAGTTCGGGCCCCGCTGCTACACGATCGCAGCGGACTACAACTTCGGCCAGCTCACGGCAGCCTGGACCAAGGCCTTCGCGCCGCTTGTCGGTGGCGAGATCATCGGCGAGGAATTCGTGCCGTTGTCCGTGTCCGAATTCAGTCAGGTGATTGCCCGCATCCAGCAGGCCAAGCCGGACTGGGTCATGACCCTCCTGGTGGGTCAGAACCATCACAACTACTACCCGCAGGCAGCGGCCGCCGGACTGAGCTATCCGATGGCGTCGACGGTCAACATGGCGCAGGGCTATGAACACAAGCGGTTCCCCCCGCCATCGCTGAACCAGATGCACAACGCCATCCAGTATCAGCTTGAGGTGCCGACCGCCCGCAACCGTGCCTTCGTCAAGCGGTGGATGGATATGTTCCCGGAGGACGAATACATCGGCGAGATGGCTCAGAACACCTACTTCACCGTCCACATGTACGCCCAGGCCGCCCGCCTTGCCGGAACCACCGACCAGGAGACGGTCAAGAGGGCACTGGAACTGGGATGGGCCATCGAGGCGCCGGAAGGTGCGGTCTTCCTCGAACCGGGGACCCACCACTGCGCCCATTACATCCGCCTGGCGGTGTGTGACGAGAATCACGACGTATACTTTGTGCGTGAGTGGCCGATGATCCAGGCATGGTGGCTTCAGCGCCTCGGCGTGAACCTCGTACGCAATCCGGAGTACAAGCAGTACGTTCCCGACGAAGATCCCTTCTTCTCGATGTTCGGATGATCTGTTCAGTCAGGTTCCGCCAGGCGACCTCCGGGTCCGCCTGGCGGAATCCGTTCATGTCTTCGTCACCTGAGTGAGCATTCCGGTGGAGGAATTCGGCCTCGTCATCAGTGTTGTCTATCAGTTCGGGACCAATGCGGCCTTCCTGTTGCTGTGCGCACTCGGACTGATCGTCATTCTGGGAATGATGAACATCATCAACCTCGCCCATGGCGAGTTGATGATGATGGGTGCCTACACGGCATCGCTCAGCTACCAGGCGGGTCTTCCGTTCCCGGTGTGCGTTGCCGTGTCCTTCCTGGTTGTCGGTTTCGTGGGCGCCGTCTTCGAACGCCTGGTCGTGCGGCGATTCTATGGTCGGGAGCTCAGCGCCCTGGTCGTGACCTGGGGCATCAGCCTGCTGTTGAGCCAAGGCACCCTGATGGTGTTCGGTCCGTTCCTTCCTTCCATCCCCATCCCGGGCGGATCCCTTGACGTCGGCGCCTATTCTCTTTCGGTGTACTGGCTGATCCTCATAGCGGTTTCCATTGCTGTCGTGGTGGCGCTCGCCTGGCTCTACAACCGAACGACCTTTGGCCTCCATGCCCGCGCCACCATGCAGGATGCCGCCATGGCGAGGGCACTGGGTGTCAACACCGGGCGTATCTACATGCTGACATTCAGTCTTGGCGCCGGACTTGCGGGATTCAGTGGTGCATTGCTCGCTCCCACGGCATCGATCATGCCGTTCATGGGGCAGCAGTTCGTGGCGCCCGCCTTCATCACCGTTGTGGTCGGTGGTGCGGCCAACGTGATTGCCGGCGCCGTGGGGAGCAGTGTTCTCCTGTCCCTCGTCCGCACCCCGGTCGGGTTCTATCTTGGCGCATTCCTCGGTCTCGTTGCGCTTCTGCTGGCCGCGCTCATCATCATCCGGCTGATGCCAAACGGGGTGTCCGCTGCCCTGCTGCGCTGGTCTGACCGTCGTGCCCAGTCAGGCTGAACGGCTTCGGCGATGAAGTATCTTGCCCTGCTGACCGGACCTGAAGACATCGGGCAGTCACGACTGTTCTGGATAGTCTTCGTGCTGCTCGTCCTCAACTTCATTCTGGGTCCGTTGTGGATGAGCGAGTTCGAGGCGTCCAATGTCTCCTACTACCTGCTCAATCTCCCCATGGCGCTGGGTCTGTGCCTGCTGTGGGGATATTGCGGCGTCCTGAGTTTCGGCCAGGTCGCCTACTTCGGTATCGCCGGCTATCTCTACGGCATCATCGCCGGGAACATGCGAGGCGATCCCTGGGGTCCGCTGCTTGGCGAGGTGGGCGGCCTGGCGGCCTGTGCCGTGGTTTCGGCCATCTTCGGCTATTTCATGTTCTATGCCCGGGTCCAGCGATGGATTGTTCCCATCCTGACGCTGGTGCTGGCCCTCCTGCTCGAGACCTTTCTAGGCCAGACAGCAGGCTATCAATGGCGCGTGGGAAGCGTGCAGCTTGGCGGCTACAACGGCATGACAGGCATTCCCTGGTTTCAGCTGGGCGACTTCACCTTCTTCGGCTATTCCTTCTACTACTACGTCGTGTTGCTCGTGCTCGTGAGCTACCTGGGTTGCCGGGCCCTGGTCAATTCGCATCACGGCAAGGTCATGCTGGCCATGCGCGAGGACCCGTTGCGCACTGAACTTCTGGGTTACGACATACGCGCGCGCCAGCTCGCGGTCTTTGTCATTGCCGGCGTTCTCGCCGGACTGTCCGGCCTCCTCTATGTCCAGTGGGGTAACTACATCACGCCTTCTCAGCTCGGATTGGTGCAGGCGGCCCTGCCAGTGATCTGGGTTGCCGTGGGGGGACGAAGCAAGCTGCTGGCAGTTGCCATCTCCGCGTACGCCCTCAACTGGATTACCTATTCGCTGTCGTCAGCCGGGAACCAGTACGCCCTGGTGATCATCGGGGGGTTGCTGGTGGTTGTGATGCTCTTCTTCCCTGACGGAATCGTCGTCACCCTGGCCCGCAACATGAACCGCCAGGCGCTCACCCGCCTTCTGCGGAGACCGGGGAGGAGCTGAGACCGTGGGTATGCCTTCCATCGTCAGCACCACGGCCCTCGACAAGAGGTTTGGCGGCATCGTCGCCACGCAGCACGTCGATCTCGACATTCCCGAAGGGGAGTTGCGCTGCATCATCGGACCCAATGGCGCCGGAAAATCGACCCTGTTCGCGTTGCTGTGCGGCATTCACGCGCCGGACTCAGGCCATATCTTCCTCAAGGATCGCGATATCACGGCGCTTCCGAGCTTCCGCCGGGTACGGCTGGGTCTGGGTCTGACCTTCCAGACCAATCGCGCCTTCCACGATCTCACGGTGAGGCAGAATCTCGAAGCGCCGTTCAGACTTCCCCGGGGTGGCCGCTCGTCCACATCCGAGGAACGCTACCAGTATGCGTTGTCGACCTTCGGTCTCGATACGACAAGCGACGTTCCTGCACGGGAACTGCCGCACCATCGGCTGCAGTGGCTCGAGATCGCAATGGTGCTTGCCGGTGGACCCGAGGTCCTGCTTCTCGATGAGCCTACGGCCGGACTGTCGCCTGAGGAGACACTGCAGACAGCCAGGGTTCTGCGTCATCTCAACGATGACGGATTGACCATCATCGTGGTTGAACATGACATCGCCTTCGTCAGGGAGGTGGCCGAGCGCGTGACGGTGCTGCACCAGGGCGCCATCTTTGCGGAGGGCACCGTTGCGGACATCACGGCGCACGATGACGTGCGGCGCATCTATCTCGGACAGGCATGATGGGAACTGAGTTTCTCACTGCAACGGGGCTCCGATCGGGCTACGCGATCGGCGATGTGCTGCAGGGGTTTGATCTCGCCATAGAGCGGGGTGAAGTCGTGAGCGTGCTTGGCCGCAACGGAGTGGGCAAGACCACCCTGATGAAGACGCTGATCGGTCTGCTGCCTACACGGGCCGGGAACATCCACTTCCAGGGGCAGGATATCTCGGCACTGCCCGCCGACCGTCGGGCGCGCCTGGGGATCGGCTATGTGCCGCAGGGGCGGGGAATTTTCCCGCAGATGACGGTACGCGACAATCTTCGCATGGGCGGTTTCATCAACCGTGACCGGCAGACGCCCGATCCCGAGGTGGCGTTCTCGTTCTTCCCGTTTCTTCGCGACCGGCAACGCCAGCGCGGCGGCACCTTGAGTGGCGGGCAGCAGGCCATGCTCGCCATTGCGCGTGCGCTGATCAACGCTCCCGATCTGTTGCTGCTCGATGAGCCAAGCGACGGCGTCCAGCCCAGCATCGTTCAGGATATCGGCGCCTTCGTCCGCGAACTCAACCAGTCGAGACAACTGACCGTGCTCATCGTCGAACAGAACATTGACCTGATCCAGACCGTGGCACAGCGTGCCTATGTTCTGGACAAGGGCAGAGTGGTTGCTGATCTTGACCGCGAGCGCCTTCTGGACACGGAACATGTGGCCACCTACCTCGCGGTCTGATGGCGGCATGTCCATGACTTCCTGACGGAATGGTCCACGAACTGACATAGGGGAACGACGGCTATGGAAATGATCATGCGATCCTACCCGAATGACTGGGTAGCGGATTCCATCATGTACCGGCGCGGTGTCGGCTACGGTTCAACAGGGGTCACCCGCCATCTCACGGAAGAGGTCCAGGGTGTCTATCACTACACGATTGGTCCCTATTCCGAGCCGGTTCTGCACATCAATCCGGGTGACCGGGTGGTCGTCGAGACACGCGATGCCTTCGAAGGCAAAATCAAGAGCGAATCCGATGTTCCCTCCGAAATCCTGGAGATGCCCTGGCTCAATCCCCAGTGCGGTCCGATCATGGTTGAGGGGGCGGAAAAGGGTGATGTCCTGTGCGTCCATATCGAGAGCATGGTCCCACGGGGCCCGAACCCCCGCGGCACCTGCTGCATGATCCGTGAGTTCGGCGCGTTGACCGGAACGGGCCTGACGGCAACGCTCAACGAACCGCTTCCCGAGATCGTCCGAAAGATCGACCTCGATGAGGAGAAGGTCTACTGGAGCGACAGGGTGACACTGCCCTACAAGCCGCATATCGGTACACTCAGCTGTTCCCCCGAGATCGATTCGATCAATTCGCTGACACCCGACAGTCATGGCGGCAACATGGATCTTCCAGACATGGGGCCGGGCACGATCACCTACCTGCCGGTCCGCACCAAGGGTGGCCGTCTCTTCATCGGCGATGCCCACGCTTGCCAGGGCGACGGTGAGGTGTGCGGCGTAGCCGTTGAGTATCCGACCACCACCACCATGACGGTCGATCTCATCAAGAACTGGCCGATCGAGTGGCCGCGTCTGGAGGCCGACGACTTCATCATGGGCATCGGCAGCACCCGTCCGCTCGAGGACAGCGCACGCATTGCCTATCGTGAACTTGTCAGGTGGATGGCGGCGGACTACGGGTTCGACCAGTGGGATGCCTACATGATGCTCAGTCAGTGCGGAAAGGTGCGCCTGGGCAATTTCGTGGATCCCAAGTACACGATCGGCGCGGCCGTTCCCAAGAAGTACATTCTGGACTGAACGCCGGCCGCCACCGGAGTGGTCCGGGAGCGTTGATTCGGGGCGGGGTGATGCCTAGGGTTTCCGGCGTCGCAAGAGCGGAGGTTCGTGATGGCTGAATCGCTGCCGGTGGCGGGGATGACCGGTGACCACCGGACGTCGTTCACCCTGCCGTCGCCGTGGTACTACCGTGCGGACGTCCTGGAGCGGGAGAAGGAGGCGATCTTCTTCCGCTCGTGGCGTGCCGTATGCCACAGGAGCGCGCTCAACGCTCCCGGCAGCTATGTCACCGTCGACATCCACGGTCAGGGAATTGTCGCCATCAGGGGACGGGACGGTCGCCTGCGTGCCTTCTACAATGTTTGCCAGCACCGCGCCCACGAACTGCTTCAGGGACGCGGTACCGTCAAGGCCGCCATCACCTGCCCGTACCATGGCTGGGCCTATGGTACCGACGGATCGCTGCGGAGCGCCCGGCTGTGTGATCGGGTGCCGGACTTCGACAAGGCCGACTTCAGCCTCGTGCCGGTGCGAATCCAGGAATTCGCCGGCTTCATCTTCGTCAACCTGGACGACGACGCGCCGCCGATGAACGAATGGGCGCCCGGCTTCGAGGAGGAATGCCGGCGCTGGTTTCCCGATCTCGAGACGGTCACATTTGGCGGCCAGAAGGACTTCACCATTGGCTCCAACTGGAAGGTGACTGTCGAGAACGCCATCGAGGGCTACCACTTTCCGAATTCCGGTCCGGCCCATCGCGCACTCACCGACATCATCGACATGGAGACCACCAGGCTCCACGTGCATGATCGCTGGCTGGCCATCATCGCTCCACCGGGCAAGAACCGGACGGAAGTCTATCCCTTCCCCCGGTCCGGTTCCGGTGGCCAGACGGACCATTTCATCACGCTTTACCTGTGGCCGGACTGGATCATCTATTCCTGGCCCCATGCCGACATGATTTCGACCTTCCTGATGCGGGCTACGGGCGCGCAGTCTTCGGTTGTGGAAAATGCCTACTTCCACGTTGCGGGTCGAGGTGATGACGAGACCACACGCGCGTCGGAAGTCTGGTTCAACGAGGCCCTCGGACCTGAAGATGCAGCCCTCAACGAGGGTGTTCAGCGGGGTATCGTGTCGCGGGGCTACTATCAGGGCCGGTTCATGACCCGGGATGGTGAACCAGGAGACAGCGAGCACTGTGTCCATGCCTTCCAGACCTGGGTGAGAGATGCGCTGGAAGGAGACATGGCATCATGAGCGACGCACGCATGTTCCGTGGGTATGACCTCGATCTTTCCGTGGCTGACGGCAGTGGCGGCAACGTGGTGGCAACTGTCAACTCGGCTATCAGCACGACGCTGGGAGGCGGCATCGGAGTGTTCGAGAACTGCAGCATTCCGTGGACCGTGACCTACGACGAGATCATCTACGGCATCGAAGGTGAACTGGAGATCCACACCGACGAGGGGCAGCACCGTATCGGTCCCGGGGACATCATGTGGCTTCCTGCCGGAACCCGGCTCACCTATGTGGCGCGTGAGCCGGCACGGTTCTTCTTTGCCGTGGCTCCGGTGACCGAATCGAAGGCGGGAAGCAGCACCCACCACCACGTACCCGTGCCTCCGGCGCCCCTGGACTGACATCGCGCCATGCGGGTGACGGGCTTCCCGAAGAACGATCATTCGAACGGCTGGTACAACATCCTGGAGGAACACCCTCCGGCGCGTGTCTGGGAAGGCAAGGGTACGGCGGACTGGGTGGTGATCGGTGGCGGCTTCGCCGGTCTCGCCGCGGCCCGGCGCCTGGGCGAATTGCGGTCCCGCGACCGCATCGTGCTCCTTGAGGCGGGGCGTATCGGCGAGAATGCCTCGGGGCGCAATTCGGGTTTCATCATCGACCTTCCCCATGCGCTGTCGCGCGAACAACCCGAACACGACCACCGGCAGATCCGCATCAACCGGCAGGCCATTGCCTGGCTCGGGGAGCTCGTGGAACGTCACCAGATACGCTGTCAGTGGAGCCGTCGCGGCAAGGTGCACGTGGCGGCCACGTCTCAGGGACGCCGGAATCTCGACGTCATGCAGACCCGTCTCGATGACCTTGGCGAGGACTGCGAGCGATGGGATCGAGGACGCCTTTCCGCCTTCCTCGGCACGGATTGCTTTGTCGACGGCGTCTTTACTCCCGGAAGCATTCTCATGCAGCCGGCAGCGCTCGTGACCGGGCTGGCCCGCACCATGCCGGACAATGTCGAGATCTACGAGAATTCCCCCGTGCGGGAGTTTCAAGGCGGGGCATCCAGGACCCTTGTCACCCCGGACGGGAGGTTGACGGCATCACGGATCATTCTGGCGACCAACGGCTGGACACCCGCCTTCGGGTTCCTCAGACAGAAGCTGCTTACCGTCCACACCTTCGCCAGCCTCACGCGGCCGCTTGACGATGCCGAGCAGAAGGCTCTGGAAGGGGAAGGCGACTGGGGAACAATCCCCGCACTCCTGGGCGGAACCACCATGCGCTACACCCAAGATCACCGGCTGCTCATCCGGCTTGACTTGCGTCACCGGCCGGATTTCACGATCACTGAGCGCGACCTGGCGAAGGTCCTGCGTCGCCACGTCCGCACCCTTGCCAGGCGCTTTCCCATGGTGCCGCGCGTCACATTCGACCACACCTGGAGCGGCGTCATGTGCATGTCGCGCAATTCCGTGCCGAAGTGCGGCACGCTGGCGGACGGCATCTGGGCCGCGGTGTGCCAGAACGGTGTCGGCGCCGCCAAGGGAACCATCTCCGGGCGGGCCGTCGCCGAGATGGCCGCGGGCGAGGACACCGATCTGGTGGCCGACATGGCGGCATTCGAGGATCTGCAACGCTTCCCGCCGCCGTTCGTGACGACACCGTTCATGCGGGCCCGCATTCTGGGCGCCACGCTGACAGCTGGCGAGGAGGCCTGAATCATGCTCGCCGTCACACGCTCGAACACCGTCTCATGGGCGACGATGGATCGCGAGAATGTGCTGTGTGCCCTCGATCAGGCGCAACTTGGCCGTCTGGTCGACTGGATCGGGGCTGCCGGTCGGGATGATGCGGTCCGGGTCCTGGTCCTCACGGGCACGGGCAGGTCCTTCAGTGCCGGTGCGGACATTGGCGAGGCCGAAACACAGGACGAGAGGGGCTTTGCGGCCAACACGGCACTCTACCAGGAGCTGGCCCGCCGGATCAGCGGGCTCGGGAAACCGGTGATTGCTGCCGTCAACGGGTACTGTCTGGGCGGCGGGCTTGAACTTGCCGCTATGTGTGATCTGAGGATCGCCGCCAGATCGGCCCGCTTCGGCCTGCCGGACGCAGCGCTCGGATTCAGTGTCTCGGGCGGATTGTCGTGGTTCCTGCCGCGCCACATCGGTCTCGGGAGAACGATGGAACTCTATCTGACGCAACGGCTGGTGGATGCCGACGAGGCGCAGCGGATTGGCCTTGTGGCAGAGGTTGTCGATGATGATGACCTTGTCGCCCGCACGGGCGATGTTGCGGCGAACATCGCCGGATTTCCCGGCTGTGGCGTGGCTCACATGAAGGCCCTCGTTGGAACTTTCCATGAGACGCTCGAGTCGATCCTTGCGGACGAGGAAGAGCGCGACCGCGCCTGCTTTGCCCATCCGGCGACGAGGGAACGCCTCCGGACCTTTCTCGAGGCACGCCGGGCCAGACGGTGATCTGGCCGACAGACTTGGGTTCCGCACTACCCATCGGCAAACAACGTGTCTAGTATGCTCGATGGACGCGAGGGAGGCCGCCGCTCTCCCCGCCTCTGCCACATTGTGTGCGGCGAAGGCACGGCTGAGGAGAGGTGCTGGGGTATGCAGAAATCGCTTCTGATTGATCCTGACAAGTGCACGAGTTGCCTGCAATGCGAAATGGCCTGTTCGTTCGAGCATGAAGGCTCGTTCAATCCGGCCCGCTCCAGGATCAAGATCTTTGAATTCGAACACGGCAAGCGCGCCGTTCCCTATACCTGCACACAATGCGCGGAGGCATGGTGCGTGCATGCCTGTCCGGTGGAAGCGCTGGTCCGCAACCCGGCGACGGGAGCGGTCGAGGTCAAGGATGATGTCTGTGTGGGGTGCAAGGTATGCACGATTGCCTGCCCCTTCGGGACGGTGAACTACAATCCCGACACAGGCAAGGTCATCAAGTGCGACCTCTGCCACGGCGATCCCAAGTGCGCCGAGGCATGTCCCACCGACGCGATCGTCTACGTGGATTCGTCGTGGACCGGTCTTGATCGCATGCGGCGATGGGCCGGACACGTGGACACCAACCAGTCGGCCAAGGCCTGACGACAGCTCCGGGGAGAAACGACGATGTCCTGGCAAGGCCAGATCCTGCGTGTCAATCTCACCAAGGGAACCGCTGAAGCCGAACCATTGAACATGGAATGGGCCAACGCCTATATCGGCGAGCGCGGACTTGGAACGAAGTACCTTTACGAAAACGTGGATCCCAAGTGCGATCCGATGGGGCCGGACAATGTCCTCATCTTCGCCACCGGACCGCTCAACGGAACGATGGCCTCGACGAGTGGCCGCTATGCGGTACTCTGCAAGAGTCCGCTCACCGGCGCCATCGGCGATTCCAACTCCGGCGGCAAGTTCGGCGCCTTCCTCAAGTATGCCGGCTACGATCTGCTGCTCATCGAGGGGAAGGCCGACAAGCCGGTCTATCTCCATATCGATGACGATTCCGTCGAGATCCTGCCGGCGGACGAGATCTGGGGAACCGGCGTCTGGCATACCGAGGAGTGGATCAAGTCCCGTCACCAGAATCCCCAGCTCAAGGTCGCCTCGATCGGCGAGGCCGGGGAGAACGGTGTTCTCTATGCCTGTGTGGTCAACGACCTTCACCGCGCCGCCGGACGCTGCGGCGTCGGAGCGGTCATGGGATCGAAGAATCTCAAGGCGGTGGCAGCCTATGGCACCAGGGGCGTCACGGTGGACGATCCGGCGAAGTTCATGGAAGTGGTGAAGGACACCCATGCCAAGCTGGCTGCCAGTGACGGCCGCGAAGAGCTCACCGAGGGTGGCACCCATCCCATGATCGACATGATGCAGGAGTGGGGCGGACTGCCCACCAGGAACTTCCGCGAGGTCCAGTTCGAAGGCATCGACAAGGTCAACCCCGGGGCAACGACCGCGCCGAATGCCAATGGCCACACCAATCTCATCACCAACAAGGCGTGTTTCGGGTGCACCATCGCCTGCGGCAGGATCGCTCATATCGATCCGGAGCACTTCACCATCGTCAACCGGCCTGAGTACCGGCATGCCTCGGGTGGCCTGGAGTACGAGACGGCCTATGCCTTCGGCCCGGTCGTCGGCGTGGACGACCTCGATTCCCTCACCTTTGCCAACTACATGATGAACGAGCACGGCATGGACCCGATCTCGTTCGGCGTGACCCTGGCGGCGGCGATGGAACTCTTCGAGATGGGGGTCCTCACGAAGGACGACACCGACGGCATCGACCTCAGCTTCGGCAGCTCCGAGGGGCTGGCTGTCATGGCGGAGAAGACCGGCAAGGGCGAAGGTTTCGGCAAGGAACTGGCCTTGGGGTCCAAGCGGCTGTGCGAGAAGTACGGTCACCCGGAGCTCTTCATGGGCGTGAAGGGCCAGGAGTTCGCCGGCTACGACAGCAGGGCCCTGCAGGGCATGGGGCTGGGCTACGCCACCTCCAACCGCGGTGCCTGTCATCTCAAGCACGATGTTTTCGGCCCCGACATGGAAGACATTTCCGGCAACGGCAAGGCGGCTCCGGTCAAGGAGAGTCAGGACATGGTCTCGATGATCGATTCCACGGGTCTCTGCCTCTTCACCACCGCTGGCTGGGGTCCGGAAGACTTCGTTGCCCAGCTTGACGCGGCACTCCCCGGGGAATGGACCCTGGAGCGGTGCATCGAATCGGGCGAAAGGACATGGACTCTCGAGCGCATGTTCAACATGGCCGCCGGGCTGACGGCTGCCGACGACACCCTGCCACCGCGCATGCTGAACGAGCCGGTTCCGTCGGGAAGCGCCAAGGGCAAGGTCAGCGAGCTCTCGAAGATGCTGCCCGAGTACTACAGCCTGCGCGGCTGGACGGAGAACGGTCAGCCGACCAACGAGACCCTGGCGCGCCTCGGTCTTTGATCCGGTCGACGTCAAGGGGCGTCAGGCGCCGGATGTGTGTATCAGGGATTCCGGCCTCATGGCCGGAATCCCGTCCTTCGTGGAGGGGACAACCATGAACCATGTCATTGTTGGCGCCGGCCCCGCCGGCGTGATCGCGTCGGAAACTCTGGCCCGCATGGGGCACGGCGGCCGCATCACGGTGTTGTCGGACGAACCGGAGCCGCCCTACTCCAGGATGGCAATTCCCTATCTCCTGGCCGAGGACATCGACGAGGAAGGGACGTGTCTGCGCCACACGGACGGCCACTACGGAGGTCTCGGCATCAGCGTGAAGCACGACTCCGTAACGGCTATCGATACGGCCGCGAAATCCCTCTCCCTTGCCAATGGTGGCAGCCTTGCCTTTGACAGGCTGCTTCTCGCCACCGGAGCGAGCCCCATCCGGCCGCCCATTCCGGGCATGGACCTCGAGAAGGTGATGTCCTGCTGGACCCTGGCCGATGCCCGCCGGATCATGGAGCACACGAAACCCGGCGACAATGTCGTGCTGATGGGGGCGGGTTTCATCGGTTGCATCATTCTCGAGGCCCTGGTGGCGCGCCAGGTCAATCTCACCGTCATCGAGATGGCTGATCGCATGGTCGCCCGCATGATGGACCGGACCGGTGGCGACATGATCGCCGCGTGGTGCCGCGAGAAGGGTGTCGACGTTCATGTGTCGACCCGGGTGAACGGTGTCTCCCGGAACAGCGACGGCTCGCTCAGCCTTGATCTCGAAGGCAAGGCGCCGCTCAACGCGGATCTTGTCGTATGCGCCACGGGCGTTGCGTCGAACACCGGGTTCCTGGAGGGCAGCGGAATCGAGACCGATATCGGTGTCGTGGTCGATGAACACCTGGAGACCAGTGTTCCCGGCATCTATGCCGCCGGAGACGTCGCGGCGGGATTTGACTTCATGACCGGTGGTCATGATGTCCATGCCATCCAGCCCACGGCCAGCGAACACGGGCGCATTGCGGCGCTGAACATGGCGGGCAAGAAAACGGCCTATCGTGGCAGCCTGGTCATGAACACGCTCAACACGCTCGGCCTCATCTCCACATCCTACGGTCTGTGGGACGGTGTCGAGGGCGGTGACGTGGCGACTGCCGTCGATGCCCGGGCCTACAGGTACCTGAGGCTGAACTTCCGTGACGATGTTCTGGTGGGTTGCCTGGCGCTGGGCCTCACACAGCACGTCGGTGTGCTGCGTGGTCTCATCCAGACGAAGACGCCGCTTGGGAAGTGGAAGGATGTCCTGATGGCTGATCCCCACCAGATCATGTCGGCCTATCTTGCCACGGCCCAGGACGCGTCACGCCGCGCTGCATGAAGATTCTCGTGAGAACCGCGGGCCTGCTCGGCAAGTACCTGCCGCCCGGGCCCGCGAAGAACCGCGCGGAGATCGATGTGCCGCGGGGTTCCACCATCACCGATGTCATGAAGAGGCTGGGATTTCCCGACGGGAGCTACCTGGTGACGCTGAACGGCATGGCCGTGCCGACGGCCGAGCGTGCCACGCGGCAACTCGGTGACGGTGACAATCTGGCGCTCATGCCGCCGCTCAAGGGTGGCTGATACCGGTCAGTGAACCTTGTGGCCGAGATCGATCTTTCGCGGGGTGTGTTCGCTGGCGTCCATGTCATAGCCCCGTCGGATCCGAACATTGCGCAGGATTGTCTCGAGGAGGCGCACGGCCTGGGCCTCGTTGTGTGACGGATCCTCACAGGATCGCCGCAGCCAGTCGACCATGTCCCGCTCGTTCTCGGCGAGCTCGTCAGCGACGTCCTCCACTTCATCGAGCAGCCGCTGCACTTCGAGATACTGCACAAGATCCGTCAAGGGGTAGCCTCCCGATCCGGCACTCCCAAGACTGACCCCTCCATCTCCGCCTGTCCAGTTCCAGGCCCTGCGGTTCCCAACGGCATCCATCATCAATCCGGAAGTACTGGCGCCCTTTGCCCCTTTCTGGATTGAACGGATCAACAACACTGCCGCAACCGAAGCCCACCCGGGCATGAGACACCGCATTCCCGCTCGATCCTGGATGAAACGATTCAGGACCGATGGAAGTCGAGTATGAAGCGTCACAACTCGAAGATGACTCGTAGCGAGCAGATCAACGCCGAAATCTGGCACACGCTCAGCGGTACGGCTGTGAATGCCGATGCCGTTGACTGTCTCTCAGGCCACAGACCTGAAGCGGTCGAAGCGTAACGCCAATCGGTCTTGGTCAGGGCGGTCCTCAACCCGGCTTGGCATATGAATCAGACCGCCATCAAGCTGCTTCAGGGCTTCCAGCATCGGACCGTCGCGTTGAGAAAGAAGACGATCGGAAACGTGCACGCGGTAATCCGGATCGATACCGATCAGGTCGGCGTCGAACGCGGCGTGGTGAATCTTGGATAGCGGCAATCCGTTGGGCACAACCGGCTGGCCGAGCATGTCGTTCTTGTCGGAAACGATATGCGCCGCGTCCAGCAGACGGTGTTCGCCAAGTCCCGAAAGCGCACAGCGACCCCTGTAGGCAGTGATGACGGCTTCCCGGAATGAGTCCTGATGCAGGCGCTGTTTTACGACCCGCAGCGCGTAGCGGCGTTCTTCTATCCGTGGTGGCAAGAGGTTGTCCTGGCCGGGAAAGCCGAACGCGATTCTCGCCTTGAGGGATGCCGAATCCCATCCGGATATGAAGGTCGGGATGAGAGCCCGGTATCTGCCAGGTGCGACGCCGAGAAAGTAGATCACGGCAATCTGGTATTCGTAGGCCTCGCGCAACCAACGGTTGTCGGCCGCTTCCGGGTTGGTGCCCATGAACGCATAGTCGACGGTTTCGTCACCCTGGTAGATCTGCTGATGCGCTTCCTTCTGATCATCGTACCAAATCTTGCCGCCCTTTCTCGGCACAACTGTCTTGATTGACAGCAGGTAACGCATCTGGCGGGGTTTGAAGATGCCACGTTGCGGATTGACGAGTGGTATGCGTGCACCGTTGAAAGTGAAACCCGCTCTCAGCATCTTGGACGTCAACTGGCCGTACACATCGATCAGCCCGCGGACATGATCGAAGGCGGCGAGACGCATTCGAGTGTCGTCGGATGGATGATCGGGATTTTGCGGCATTGCCGTCCGGAGCAAGAGTGCAACAAGCGGACAAATCATGTCCGTCTATCGACAGGTTCTCAAGAGATGTAGCAGGTCAAGGGTCGCGCAGGAGTGGCGGAGCGTTGAGACCGCGTGCCGTGTCACTTCCGTTTCGCCTCAAGCAGCCGGCGCCAAGAGGAATTGTCAAACAAAGTCGGTCGAATGTCGCGCGGACCTGCGATTGACGGAGTTGAGCGTTGTCGTGTACGGGACGCGATGACATAGCGCGGCGGACCAGGTGTGCCGACCGCCGAACTGGTCTGAGCGGACGACAGGAACCCCTCACGTGTGTGCGTGCGTGTGGGGGCGTGGTATGGTTCGGACCGGTGTCGTTCATGGGAGAGATCGGGTGTCTCGCAGGAAATTGGCCCTCGTCGGGGCCGGCCAGATCGGTGGCACACTGGCCCACCTTGCCGGGCTGAAGGAGCTCGGCGATGTCGTCCTCTTCGATATCGTCGAAGGCGTGCCCCAGGGAAAGGCGCTCGATATCGCGCAGTCGGGCACGATCGAGGGATTCGATGCCTCGATCAGCGGTGACAACGGCTATGCCGCAATCGAGGGCGCCGATGTCGTCATCGTGACGGCGGGTGTCGCACGCAAGCCCGGCATGAGCCGTGATGATCTCATCGGCATCAATGCGGGGGTCATCTCAAAGGTGGGTGAGGGGATCGCCCGCCATGCTCCCGACGCCTTCGTCATCTGCATCACCAATCCCCTCGACGTGATGGTATGGCACCTGCAGCGTGAATCGGGACTCCCTGCCAACCGTGTTGTCGGCATGGCGGGCGTTCTCGATTCGGCACGGTTCAGGGCGTTCCTTGCCGAGGAGATGGAAGTCTCGGTCGAAGACGTCAGCGCCCTCGTCCTCGGCGGCCACGGTGACACCATGGTGCCCCTGGTGAGGTATGCGACCGTAGCCGGTATTCCGCTGCCCGACCTCGTCGCCATGGGCTGGCTTTCCCAGGAACGGCTTGATGCCATCATTCAGCGCACCCGTGACGGTGGCGCCGAGATCATCCGCCACCTGAAGACCGGATCTGCCTTCTATGCTCCGGCGTCTTCGGCCATTGCAATGGCCGAATCCTATCTGAAGGACAAGAAACGCGTCCTTCCCGCAGCGGCGCGCCTCAACGGCGAATACGGCGTCGACGGTCTCTACGTCGGAGTTCCGGTGGTCATCGGCAAGGGCGGTGTCGAGCGCATTGTCGAAATCCGTCTCGATGATGCCGAACAGGCGATGTTCGATCACTCGGTAGCGGCGGTGAGGACACTGATGCAAGCGCTTGAATCCGTCGTCTCGGCGGCCGGGGAGCCGTGACGGCGGCATGGACCAGCGTGCGGCCATGGGTCCTGCGGGGACTGGTCGCGGCCCTTCTGGTCTTGGCGCCGGGAGGTGTTCAGGCTGAGGAACGGGGGACCGCCCGCGACGCCCAGGAACTCGTTCGACGCGCCATCGAACTCTATGACGCCATGGGTCTCAGGGCCTTCTACGTGATCTCCAGGGATCCCTCCTACATTCACCACGACCTCTACGTCTTCGTCCTCGACAGGATCGGATCGGTCGCCGCGAATGGCCTCGACCCTCGCCTCGTGGGCATGAATGCTCTCAATGCCCGTGACCCTGATGGTGTGAGATACGTTCGCGAAATGCTGCAGCGGGCAACACCCGACGGTGTGTGGATCGACTACATATCCTTCGACCCGTTCGCCGGAAAACCCGCGCCGAAATCGTCTTGGGTGGTACGCCACGACGGCTTCGTCTTCGGTTGCGGAATCTATGCCGGCGACATCAGCGTATGAGCGTTCAACCGGTGACAGCGGTTGTCATTTTCCGGGTGGTGGGTAGAGTGAGGCCGGAGGGTCCATGAACCGGATAGTGACGTGAATCTTCACGAATACCAGGCCAAGGCCCTGTTGTCCGCCAGAGGCGTTCCCGTTCCCCGTGGCCAGGTTGCCGCGAATGCTGACGAAGCGACTGCTGCAGCACGCGAACTCGGCGGAAATCTGTGGGTGGTCAAAGCCCAGGTGCACGCCGGTGGCCGCGGAAAGGCCGGCGGAATCCGTGTCTGTCGCAGCCTGGACGAGGTGGGGGAGGCCGCAGACGCCATGATCGGCAGCCGCCTCGTTACCCACCAGACAGGCCCCGAAGGCAACCCGGTCAACCTCGTTTACATCGAGGAAGGACTTTCGATCGCTGCCGAACTCTACCTTGCGCTTCTCGTCGATCGCGCCACCGCCTCCGTGGCCATCATCGCTTCGCTCGATGGTGGCATGGATATCGAGGAGGTCGCCGCCAGAACGCCTGAACGGATTGTCACCCTCGCCATTGATCCCGCCTCCGGCCTGCAGCCCTTTCATGGCCGCCGCCTCGCTGCTGCCCTGGGTCTCGCTGGCGATGCCGCAAGGCAGGCATCCGCCCTTCTCCGCTCCATGGTGGAGGTGTTCCAGGAGTCGGATGCCAGTCTGCTGGAGATCAATCCTCTCGTTGTCACCGTCTCGAACGACCTCGTCGTTCTCGACTGCAAGGTCAACATCGACGACAACGCCCTCTTCCGGCATCCCGATCTTGTCGCCATGCGTGATCCCGACCAGGAGGATCCGGCCGAGCGGGAGGCCAATGCCATCGGCCTCAACTACGTCAAGCTCGATGGCACCATCGGTTGCATGGTGAACGGCGCCGGCCTTGCCATGGCGACGATGGATATCTGCAAGCTTGCCGGCGGCGAACCGGCCAATTTCCTTGATGTCGGTGGTGGCGCCACGAGGGACCAGGTGGCGGCTGCCTTCAGGGTCATCGTCTCGGACGCCAACGTTCGTGCCATCCTTGTCAACATCTTCGGCGGCATCATGCGTTGCGACGTGATCGCACAGGGTGTGGTCGATGCGGCGCGCGAACTCGACCTCGAGGTGCCTGTCATTGTCCGCCTCGAGGGCACGAACGTGGACGAGGGAAAGGCGATCCTCGAGCGGTCGGGGATGGCGATCATTCCGGCCGATGACCTTGGCGACGCCGCAGCCAGGGCCGTGGCGGCCATCGGCGGGGGCGGATGATGGCCGTTCTTGTCGATCACGCGACCAGAGTGCTTGTCCAGGGATTTACCGGCAAGACGGCAACGTTCCATTCGGAACAGGCAATCGCCTACGGCACGACAGTCGTCGGTGGTGTCACGCCCGGGAGGGGTGGAGCACGCCATCTGGATCGTCCGGTGTTCGACACCGTGGCAGACTGTGTCGAGGCGACAGGAGCGAACGCATCGGTGATCTACGTCCCGCCGCCCTTCGCTGCCGACGCCATCCTCGAGGCCGTCGATGCCGGCGTACCCCTTATTGTTGCCATCACGGAGGGCATTCCGGTGCTCGACATGGTGAGGGTGCGTCGTGTCCTTGAAGGCTCCTCATCCCGCCTCATCGGGCCCAACTGTCCTGGAGTCATCACGCCCGGGGAATGCAAGATCGGCATCATGCCCGGACACATACACAGGAGGGGTCGGGTCGGCATCGTGTCGCGTTCGGGCACGCTCACCTATGAAGGCGTCCACCAGACCACTATGGCGGGATTGGGCCAGACCACCTGCATCGGCATTGGTGGCGATCCCGTCAACGGGACGAACTTCATCGACTGTCTCGAGATGTTTCTGGGTGACGACGAGACCGAAGGCATTATCATGATCGGCGAGATCGGCGGGTCGGCCGAGGAAGAGGCGGCCGACTTCATGGCACACGAGAAACGCCGCAAGCCGGTGACCGGGTTCATTGCCGGCATGACAGCTCCGCCCGGACGCCGTATGGGCCATGCCGGGGCGATCATTTCCGGTGGCAAGGGCGGTGCGGCCGACAAGGTCGAGGCCATGAGGCATGCGGGATTCCACATCGCCGACTCACCCGCAAGCCTGGGAACGACCATGCTGGCCGCGATGAAAGACTGAAGGAGGCTGCCCCGCCATCGGGCGGCATGACACTATGGACGAACATACGGACGACGTCTCCTACCTCTACGGACACAACACGAACTACATCGAGGAACTCTACGCGCGGTATGCCACCGACCGGGCCCTGGTCAGCGAGGCCTGGCGGGAGATCTTCGATGATCTGGCGAGCGACGAAGCGGCCACGCGTTCGGAACTGTCGATTACCCGTGGCAACCATGGCGTGGCCGATCACCACAACGGCGGGCAGGAGTCGCCCGTGGCGGTGCCGCTGCCGGCCGGCGCACCGCCACCGCCGGGTAGCCGGGAATCGGTGGCCGAGTTCGCTCTCGCCCGCGACAGCATCCGCATTCTGATGATGATCCGCGCCTATCGCGTGCGCGGGCACCTGGCGGCCGACCTCGATCCCCTTGGACTCGACAGCGACCGCTATCATCCCGAACTCGACCCCCGTACCTACGGCTTCATCGAGCAGGACTATGGCCGCGAATTCTTCGTCGACGGTGTTCTCGGCCTGCAGAGGGCAACCCTTGAACAGATCCTTGATGTCGTGCGCCGGACGTACTGCGGCACCATCGGCGTGGAGTTCATGCACGTTCAGAGTGCGGAGGAAAAGTCCTGGATCCAGCGCAAGTTCGAAGGGTCGCGCAGCGATGCCGAACTCGATACGGAAGAGAAGAAGAGGGTGCTCTCGGAGATCAGCCGGGCCGAGGGTTTCGAGAAGTTCCTCAACATCAAGTACCCGGGGGCCAAGAGGTTTTCCCTCGAGGGCTCCGAGAGCACCATTGCCGCCATGGAGACCATCATCCGCGGCGCCGCCCACCTCGGCGTCGAGGAGATCGTTCTCGGCATGCCTCACCGCGGTCGCCTCAACGTGCTCACCAATGTCATGGGGAAACCGTACGCCCAGGTCTTTTCGGAGTTTCACGGGGAGGCCGGGCATCCCGACGCCGTGCAGGGCGCCGGTGATGTCAAGTATCACCTCGGCACCTCCTCCGACCGGCAGGTCGCCGACGGCCGCGTCATTCACCTTTCGCTGACAGCCAATCCCTCCCACCTTGAGGCGGTCTGTCCGGTGGTGCAGGGGCGGGTGCGCGCCAAGCAATCCCTCGCCGATGACGACGACCGCAAGAAGGTCATGGGCCTGCTTCTGCACGGAGACGCGGCCTTCGCCGGCCAGGGCCTGGTCGCCGAGACGCTGGGCATGTCGGAACTGCGTGGACACAAGACGGGCGGCACCATCCATCTCATCGTCAACAACCAGATCGGATTTACGACGAGCCCGAAGTTCTCGCGGTCATCGCCCTATCCGAGCGACGTGGCCAAGATGGTAATGGCGCCGATCTTCCACGTGAACGGTGACGATCCTGAGGCGGTCGTCCACGTCGCCAAGCTGGCGGTCAAGTACCGCCAGGAATTCGGACGCGACATCGTCGTCGACATCTTCTGCTACCGCCGGCATGGTCACAACGAGGGGGATGAGCCAGCGTTCACGCAGCCGTTGATGTACGGACAGATCGCCAGGCAGGCAACCACACGCGAACTCTACGCCGAGAGGCTTGTGTCCGAAGGGGCCATCGTGCCGGCCGAGTCCGAGGCGATCAGCCGCAACTACCACCAGGTTCTGGACGATGCGCTGGAGGCTGCGGCGGGATTCCGCACCAACAAGGTCGACTGGCTTGAAGGAGTCTGGTCGGGAATCGAGGTCGCCGACAGGGATGGCGCACGACGCGGCAAGACAGCTGTGGCCGTGGACGACTTGCGCAACATCGGCCGGGCCATCTGCACGTTCCCCGAGACTCACAATGTTCACCGGAAACTCCGGCGCATCATCGACCAGCGCCGGGACGTGATCGAATCGGGCCGCAACATCGACTGGGCCACGGCCGAGGCGCTGGCTTTCGGCACCCTGTGCTACGAGCGGGCCAACGTGCGGCTGTCGGGCCAGGATTGCGGCCGTGGCACCTTCAGCCAGCGCCATTCCGTCCTGGTGGACCAGGAGACCGAGGAGCGCTTCATCCCTCTCAATCACATCAGCGAGGATCAGGGCACCTTCGAGGTGATTGACAGCATGTTGTCGGAAGCGGCGATCCTCGGTTTCGAGTACGGCTACAGTCTCGCAGACCCCAACACCCTGGTCCTGTGGGAGGCCCAGTTCGGCGACTTCTCGAATGGCGCCCAGGTGATCATCGACCAGTTTCTCTCGGCCGGAGAGAGCAAGTGGTTCCGCATGTCGGGGCTCGTCATGCTGTTGCCCCATGGCTACGAGGGCCAGGGCCCGGAACACAGTTCCGCACGCCCCGAACGCTATCTCCAGCTGGCTGCCGAAGACAACCTGCAGATCGCCAACTGCTCCACGCCGGCCTCCTACTTCCACGTCCTGCGCCGGCAGATGAAGCGCAAGTTCAGGAAGCCGATCGTCATCTTCACGCCGAAGTCCCTGCTGCGGCACCGGCGTTGCGTGTCGGATATCGAGGAGTTTTCCGGCGAGACGCAGTTTCACCGCATGCTCTGGGATCTCGACGACGCAGAACGGGGCCAGGACATCGACCGCCTCGTCCTGTGCACGGGCAAGGTCTACTACGACCTTCTCGAGAAGCGGGAAGAACTCGGTCTCGCCAGCACCACGCTGGCGCGGGTCGAACAATTGTCGCCATTTCCGCTCGACCTGGTTCAGGAGGTTGTCGAGACCTACCCCAAGGCCAAGATCATCTGGTGCCAGGAAGAGCCACGCAACATGGGCGCCTGGACCTATGTGCGTGACAAGATTGACCAGGCGATCGAGGCAGGACAACTGAAGATGCCTGCGATCCGCTACGTCGGCCGGCCTGACGCCGCGTCGCCGGCAACAGGTTACATCAGGGTTCATGAACGCGAGCAGGAGGCACTGGTGTGCAAGGCCCTCACAGGTTGACCGCCGCACGCTGCCCTTGAACTTAAGGAAGACCACGCCATGCCAGTCGACATCACGGTCCCGCAACTGGGAGAATCGGTCGCAGAGGCGACTGTCGCCACCTGGCTCAGACAAAAGGGCGAGACGGTCAACAAGGACGAGCCATTGCTCGAACTCGAGACCGACAAGGCCACCATGGAGGTCTACGCGCCCGTCTCCGGTGTCATCACCGATGTTCTTCACGCCGAGGGCGCCGATGTTGCCGTCGGCGCCGTGGTGGGACGCATTACCGAAGGTGCCGGAGAGGTTCGCACGGAGAAAGCGGCGGAAGTGAACCTGTCACCGGCCGTGCGCCGCGCGCTCGCCGAACACGGCCTTGATGCAGCGGATATCGCGGGAACCGGCAAGGACGGACGACTGACCAAGGCCGACGTTCTGGAGCACGCCAGGCGTGTCGCCGAGTCACCTCCGGCGACCACCACCGTACAGCCGCCGCAGACCGTGCCGGACGCGCCGGCTGCGCCCCAGCAGGCGGCATCGGTCCCGCCGTCTCCTCCCGACCCGGAGGGACGCGAGGAACGGGTGCGCATGAACCGCCTGAGGAAGAGGATCGCCGAGAGGCTGAAGGCTGCGCAGAACACGGCAGCAATGCTGACCACCTTCAACGAGGCGGACATGACGGCCGTCATGGAGGCCCGGCGAACCTACCGGGATCTCTTCGAAAGAAAACACGGCGTCCGCCTCGGCTTCATGTCCTTCTTCGTGCACGCAGCGGTCCAGGCTCTCATGGAGGTTCCCGCCGTCAACGGCGAGATCGCCGGAGACGAGATCGTCTACAAGCACTACTACCATGTCGGCGTGGCGGTGAGCGCGCCGCAGGGTCTCGTCGTGCCGGTGCTGCGCGATGCCGATCGCATGTCTCTTGCCGATGTCGAGAAGGCCATCGCCGCTTTCGCCGCGAAGGCGCGCGACGGGAATCTCGTTCCAGATGATCTCACCGGCGGCACGTTCACCATCTCGAACGGCGGCATCTTCGGTTCCCTCCTGTCGACCCCGATTCTCAATCCGCCGCAGTCGGCCATACTCGGCATGCACAAGATCCAGGAGCGGCCCGTCGTCGTGGCAGGAGAGGTGGTGGCGAGACCCATGATGTACCTCGCACTCTCCTATGATCACCGCATCATTGACGGACGCGAAGCGGTGACCTTCCTGGTCCGCATCAAGGAGGCCATTGAGGACCCGCAGCGCCTGTTGCTGAAGATCTGAGCGGACTGACAGGAGAGCAATCATGGCTGACCGGGACTTCGATGTCGTGGTGATTGGCGCGGGTCCGGGAGGCTACGTCTGCGCCATTCGCTGTGCCCAGCTCGGGCTCAGGACCGCCTGCGTCGACAAGCGCGCTACTCTCGGCGGCACGTGCCTCAACATCGGCTGCATTCCCTCCAAGGCGCTTCTGCAGTCATCCGAACTCTTTGAGCAGACAGCCCACCTCAAGAGTCACGGCATCCTGCCTGGTGATGTCAGTCTCGACCTTGGCGCCATGATGGCGCGCAAGGACAAGGTGGTGACGACGCTCACCAAGGGCATTGCCGCGCTTTTCAGGAAGAATGGCATCACGCATCTTTCGGGGACGGGCCGCATCGTCGATCCCCACGCCGTCGATGTCGACGGCAAGACCGTCACCACGGACCACATCGTCATTGCCACGGGCTCGGACCATGCGACGCTTCCCGGCATCGGGATTGACGAGAAGCGGGTCGTGTCATCGACCGGAGCGCTTTCCCTCACTGAAGTGCCTCGAAGCATGGTTGTCATCGGCGCCGGTTTCATCGGTCTGGAAATGGGGTCGGTGTGGCGTCGGCTTGGTACCAAGGTCACGGTGGTCGAGTATCTCGACCGCATTGCCCCCGGCATGGATGGCGAGATCGCCGGGCAGTTCCAGAAGCTGCTGCGGCGCCAGGGCCTCGTGTTCCGTCTTGCCAGCCAGGTGACTGCCGTGACGCCGCGCGAGGACAACGTCGATGTCACCCTGGAACCGGCCGGGGGCGGATCGGCGGAGACCCTGACGACGGAGATCGTGCTGGTCAGTGTCGGCCGCAAGCCCTTCACCGAAGGTCTTGGTCTTGCCGAGGCCGGTGTCGCCACCGACGACAAGGGGCGCATCAAGGTGGATGGCCGGTTTGCCACCAGTCAGCCGGGAATCCATGCCATCGGCGATTGCGTTGCCGGGGCCATGCTCGCTCACAAGGCCGAGGACGAGGGGATTGCCGTTGCCGAGACCCTGGCCGGCGGTGCAGGGCACGTCAATCACGATGTCATTCCGGGCGTCGTCTACACGAACCCCGAGGCGGCGTCAGTCGGCAAGACGGAGGAGGAACTGCAGGCTGCCGGTGTGGACTATGTTGCCGGACGCTTTCCCATGATCGCCAATTCCAGGGCACGCACCTACGACGAGACGGCGGGGATGGTGAAGATCCTTGCCGACAGATCGACCGACCGGGTGCTCGGGGTGCACATTCTCGGCACTGCCGCCGGCGAACTGATCGCCGAGGCCGCGGTCGCCATGGAGTTCGGCGCCTCGTCAGAAGACCTCGCCCGCACCTGCCATGCCCATCCAACCTTCTCCGAGGCCGTGCGCGAGGCGGCGCTCGCAGTCGACGGCCGCGCCATCCACGCCTGAATGGGGGTTCAGGCCCGTGGATGGGCCTTCTGGTAGACCTCGAGAAGACCGCCGGCGTCGATGCGGGTGTAGCGCTGTGTCGTTGTCAGGCTGGCATGGCCGAGCAGTTCCTGGATTGTCCTCAGGTCCACGCCGTTGCCGAGGAGGTGGGTGGCGAAGCTGTGACGCATGGCATGGGGAGTCGCGGTCGCTGGAAGACCGAGGCGTCCCCTCAGTTCACGGAAGCGCTTCTGGGCCACGCCGGGATTGAGCCGGCCGCCGCGGGTGCCGATGAAGAGGGGGCTTGCGGGCAGCGCCCCGTCGGGACGATGACGCAGGTACTCCAGCAGTGCTTCCCGGACCCGGTCCAGCAAGGGCACCATGCGCGCCTTGTTCCCCTTGCCGACGATTCGCAGGGTTTCGCCGCCGGTGATGTCCCTGACATCGAGAGCCAGCGCTTCTCCCAGTCTGAGCCCGCTGCCGTAGAGCAGCATCATGAGGGCGAGATCGCGTTTGCCTATCCAGACCTTCGTTGCCGAATCCTCGGCCGAGGCCAGCACGTCGGTGGCCTCGTCCATGGTCAGGGGCCGCGGAACCTGTCGCGGTACTCTCGACGCCCTTGCATTGTGGACCACCGGATTGGACACCAGTCCCTGGCGATCGAGGTACTGGAAGAAACTCTTCACGGCTGAAAGGGCGCGGGACGTCGATGTCCTGGCGAGGCCACGCGCCGCCCGGCTGGCGAGCCATGATCGCAGGTCCCCGTGGTCGAGGGATTTCAGTGTCGAAAGGCGCGTTTCCTCACCATGGTGGTCGGCCATGAAGGCGAGGAATTCCCTGAGGTCGCGGTGGTAGGCAAGAACGGTGTTGTGGGCGAGGCGTCGCTCGGATGCCAGTTGCTCAAGCCATGCCGCTGCCAGTTCCGCCATCTCGCCGGTGGCAGCACAGGGCGTGGCGGGATCCGGATGTGTGGTCTCCTGTGCCGCTGCCATCCGGCTGCCCATGGATCAGTTCTCGCTGAGGATGGTCTGGCCCGTCTTCTTCCAGTCTGCCAGGAAGGCATCGAGGCCCTTGGAGGTCAGCGGATGCTCCACCAGACGGCGCAGGACGTCAGGCGGAAGCGTGGCGACGTCGGCGCCCGAAAGGGCTGCCTGACGCAAGTGAGAGGGCGAGCGGATCGATGCCGCGAGGATGCGCGTGTCGAGTTCGGGATAGTTGTCGTAGACCTCGCGGATCTCGTCGATGAGCTCCATTCCGTCGTGACCAATATCATCGAGACGGCCAACGAAGGGAGAGATGAAGGCGGCCCCCGCCTTGGCGGCAAGCAGGGCTTGGTTGACAGAAAAACACAACGTGACATTGACAGCCGTGCCGTCGTCGCTCAGCGCCTTGCACGTCTTGAGCCCGTCCCAGGTCAGGGGAACCTTGACGGCGATGTTGGGGGCGAGATCGGCCAGACCCTGGCCCTCGGCCAGCATCGTTTCGAAATCGGTGGCAGTGACCTCGGCGCTCACCGGTCCGCTGACCACCGCGCAGATCTCCTTGATGACGTCCCTGAAGTGGCGGCCGGTCTTGGCGATGAGAGACGGATTGGTGGTCACACCGTCCACCATGCCGGTAGAGGCGAGATCGCGAATCTCGTCCACGTCAGCCGTATCGACAAAGAACTGCATGCCGGCGTACCTTCACTGTCTGCCATGAACCGTAGTCCGGACGACAGGTGTTCCAACCGGTCGCCAACCTCTGGCAGAGTGTAGCGGATGGCCGACAATGACGCTACAGCCGGGGACACTGTCCAGGTCCTTCTGCCCCTGCCGGTGCCCGGACCCTATGACTACCATGTTCCGGAGGGCGTCGAGGCGCCCGTCGGTGCCATTGTGCGCGTCCCGCTGGGAAACAGGATCGTTACCGGCGTCGTGTGGGGACATGAAAGTCCCGGCGTCGACCGTTCCCGCCTGCGGCCAATTGAGGGCGTGTGGAATGTGCCGCCTCTCAAGACATCACTCCTCAGGTTCGTCACCTGGGTGGCCCGCTACACGGTCAACGCCGAAGGTGCCGTTCTGCGCATGGTCCTGCGATCGCGCGAAGCGCTTGATCCACCACCCGGCCGCCGGGCGTTGCGTCTGGCCGGTCAACCGCCCGAGAGAATCACGCCCCAGAGACAACGTGTTCTCTCCCTGATGGCCGACGGTTCGACACGGCCGGTCTCGGATGTGGCAGCCGAAGCCGGAGTAAGCGTGGCCGTACTCAAGGGACTCGTCGAGACAGGCAGCCTCGAGACGGTCTTCATGCCTCCGGCGCCCGTCTATGCTCCTCCCGACCCCGAAGCCCCGGGGCCGAAGCTCAGGGCCGATCAGAGGACGGCGGCCGCACGTCTTGCGGCGACGCTCGACGACAACACCTTCGCACCCACCCTTCTCGAGGGCGTGACCGGTTCGGGCAAGACGGAGGTCTATTTCGACGCCATCGCAAGGGTTCTGGCAACTGGCCGGCAGGTGCTCGTGCTGCTGCCGGAAATTGCTCTCAGCGCCCAGTTCCTCAATCGTTTCGAGAAACGATTCCAGGCGCCCCCCGCCATCTGGCATTCCGATGTGCCGCGATCGCGGCGTCATCCGGTGTGGCGCGGTGCGGCAACCGGAGAGGTGCGCATTGTCGTTGGCGCCCGTTCGGCCCTCTTCCTGCCCTTCCAGGATCTCGGACTGATCGTTGTCGACGAGGAACATGACAGTTCCTACAAGCAGGAGGATGGTGTCTGCTATCACGCCCGGGACATGGCGATCGTGCGGGCTCACCTGGAGACCATCCCGATCATCCTGTGTTCGGCGACACCTTCCATCGAAACACTGGTCAATGTGGATCGTGGACGCTTCAGGCGTGTCGAACTCAAGGCGCGCCATGCCGGAGCCCTGTTGCCGGATGTCCGCACCATCGACATGACCACGGCCGGGATCGCGCGGGACAGCTGGCTTTCCGGACCGCTCGTCCGAGCGATGACGGCCCGCCTCGAAGCAGGCGAGCAGACGCTGCTCTTCCTCAACCGCCGCGGTTACGCACCCTTGACGCTGTGCCGGACATGCGGTCACCGGTTCTCCTGTCCGGACTGCACTGCGTGGCTGGTGGAGCACAGGTACCTTGCACGGTTGCAGTGTCATCACTGCGGCCGCTGGATTTCTCGGCCCCAGACATGTCCTGTCTGCGAACAGTCCGATTGCCTCGTGGCGTGTGGGCCTGGTGTCGAACGCCTCGACGAGGAGGTGGCGCGCCGGTTTCCCGATGCCCGCCGGGAGGTGATGACTTCCGATACTCTCGCCGGACCGCATGCCGTGGCAGATCTGGTGAGGCGGATCGAGAGCGGTTGCCTCGACATCCTCATCGGTACGCAGATCGCCGCCAAGGGCCATCACTTCCCGCTGCTGACGCTGGTCGGTGTTGTCGATGCCGATCTCGGTCTTCATGGAGGTGATCCCAGGGCAATGGAACGCACCTGGCAGTTGCTTCACCAGGTGGCTGGCCGGGCCGGACGCGAGGAGCGTCCCGGCGAGGCCTTCCTCCAGACATGGGACCCTGCCCATCCCGTGATGCACGCTCTGGAGACCGGAGCACGAGACACCTTCATCGAGCGCGAGAAACGGGAACGCGAAAAGGGAGGCATGCCGCCCTACGGCCGCCTGGCGGCCGTCATCGTGTCCGGTACCCGAGAGGGCGATGTGCGCTCCCTTGCGCTCTTTCTCGCCCGCAAGGCACCGTCGGCGCCGGATATCCGTACCTTCGGTCCGGCACCGGCGCCGCTCGCCATCCTGCGCGGCCGCCACCGCTGGCGCCTTCTGGTCAAGGCGTCTGCGGAAGCACCGCTGCAGCGCGCCCTGCGCACGTGGCTCGATCCGGTCCGCCTGAAAGGCGATCTCCGCCTCCAGATCGATGTCGATCCACAGAGTTTCATGTGAAGAACCCGCAGCGCGAGGGTCCGAGGGCTCTGGATCCCGGGAGTGCAAAAGGAGGGCAGCGGGTGACAGGCCAAGAGGGGTGGCGGAGGCGCCTCGCCGCTCCAATCCGTCTTGCGCCCGGAGTCCTGCTGTGCTACCTCATCGCCCGCTTCCCGCCCACGACGGGGCGAAAGCCCCGGCATGTTCCGGGAGCACTCACTTCCTGTCTGATTGGATGAGGGCTGACGGGTTTGGCCTCCGACAACCATGCAGTGACCGGTCTTTCGGGACGCTACGCTCGGGCGCTCTACGGGCTTGCCGATGAGGCAGGCGAGCTCGATCTGGTGGCCGACGATCTGCGTGCGATCACGCGTGCTCTCGAGGACTCGTCCGATCTTCGCCGTCTTGTCGAAAGCCCGCTTCTGTCCCGTGACGAACAGGGACGTGCCATGGCCGGTGTGCTCGCAGCCATGGAATGCGGATCACTGGTTCGCAACACCGTGGGCGTGCTGGCACAGGCAAGGCGCCTGTACGCCCTTAAGGACGTCGCCGGGGATTTCCTGCGTCTCCATGCCCTGCAACGTGGCGAAACCACGGCTGAGGTGACATCGGCGCGACCCTTGAGCGACGGGGAACTGGCCCGCCTGCGGGAGACCCTGGGACGAATCGTCAGGCGCGATGTCTCGATCGAGTCCAGTGTCGACCAGTCCGTGATCGGTGGACTCGTGGTCACCATCGGATCGCGCATGATGGACAGCACCATACGTACCAAACTTCAACGTCTCGAGCTTGCGATGAAGGGGACCGGCTGATGGATATCCGTGCCGCCGAGATTTCTTCCATTATCAGGGAACAGATTGCCAGTTTCGGCGCCGAAGCGGAGGTGTCGGAAGTCGGCCGGGTTCTGTCGGTGGGCGACGGCATTGCCCGCGTCTACGGCCTCGACAACGTGCAGGCCGGCGAGATGGTCGAATTCCCTGGTGGAGTCCAGGGGATGGCGCTCAATCTCGAGACCGACAATGTCGGCATCGTGATCTTTGGTAGCGACCGGGACATCGTCGAAGGCGACACCGTCAAGAGGACCGGCTCGATTGTCGACGTACCGGTGGGAAAGGGTCTTCTCGGGCGCGTAGTCGATGCACTGGGCCGGCCGATCGATGGCGCCGGCGCCATCGAACATGACGAACGCCGGCGCATCGAGGTCAAGGCGCCGGGCATCATTCCCCGCGAATCGGTCAGTGAACCGATGCAGACCGGCCTCAAGGCCCTTGACGCTCTGGTGCCGATCGGCCGAGGTCAGCGCGAACTCATCATTGGCGACCGGCAGACCGGCAAGACGGCCGTGGCCGTCGATACCATCATCAACCAGAAGCAGAACTGGGAATCGGGCGACGAGACCCGGAGGCTCTACTGTGTCTATGTCGCCGTCGGTCAGAAGCGTTCGACGGTGGCCCAGATCGTCAAGACGCTCGAGGACTACGGCGCCATGGAGTACACGACCATCGTCGCCGCCACGGCATCCGATCCGGCGCCGATGCAGTTTCTGGCTCCATACAGCGGTTGCGCCATCGGCGAGTACTACCGTGACAACGGCATGCATGCCCTCGTCATCTACGACGACCTTTCGAAGCAGGCCGTCTCCTACAGGCAGGTCTCCCTGCTGCTGCGCCGTCCCCCGGGCCGAGAGGCCTATCCGGGCGACGTGTTCTACCTCCATTCGCGTCTGCTCGAACGGGCGGCCAAGATGAACGGAGATTTCGGCGGTGGATCCCTGACCGCCCTGCCGGTGGTCGAGACCCAGGCCTCTGACGTGTCGGCCTACATTCCGACCAACGTCATTTCCATCACCGACGGACAGATCTTTCTCGAATCCGAACTTTTCTATCAGGGCATCCGTCCTGCCATCAATGTCGGCATCTCCGTGTCGCGGGTCGGCTCGGCAGCGCAGACCAAGGCGATGAAGACGGTTGCCGGATCGATCAAGCTGGAACTCGCGCAGTACCGTGAAATGGCTGCGTTCGCCCAGTTTGCCTCGGACCTCGATGCCTCGACGCAGAGGCTTCTGGCGCGCGGTGAACGACTGACCGAACTCCTCAAGCAGGATCAGTACAGGCCCATGGCTGTGGAGGACCAGGTGGTCGCGATCTTCGCCGGTGTGAACGGCTATCTCGACGGCATCGCACCGTCTGCCGTCACGAGCTATGAACAGGCCATGCTCGCCGCGGTGCGCGACAAGGGCGCCGACATGCTTGCCGATATCCGCTCGAGTGGTGCGCTCTCCGACGCAACGGCGGGCAAGCTCAAGGCCTTCCTTGACGACTTCTCCGGCTCGTTCACGGCCTGATCGCGTATCCTGAACCGCTATGGCGAACCTCAAGGCACTCCGCACGCGCATCAACAGCGTCCGTTCGACACGCAAGATTACGAGCGCGATGAAGATGGTTGCCGCCGCGAAACTGCGCCATGCCCAGGAATCTGCGGAAGCGGCGCGTCCCTACGCGGAACGCATGGCGCGCATGATGGCTTCGCTGGCGGGTGCCTTCGCGGGCCGCGAGGATGCTCCGAAGTTGCTGGCCGGCACCGGCAGCGACAGGGTGAATCTGATCATCGTCGTCACCTCTGACCGCGGACTGTGTGGCGGTTTCAATGCATCGGTAGTGAGGTCGGTGCGCCAGCGCGTTGCCGAACTCCACAAGGAGGGGCGAGAGGTCAAGCTCCTTTGCCTGGGGCGCAAGGGCCGCGACCTGTTGCGGCGCGATCATGGAGACCTGATTGTCGATACCCTGCAGGGTCTCGACAAGGGATTCTCCTATGGCACCGCGCGGGACGCCGCCGAACGGGTCACGCGGATGTTCGAGGCCGGCGAGTTCGACCGCTGCACGATCGTCTTCAATCGCTTCCAGTCGGTCATGACGCAGGTCGTCACCTGGCAGGGACTGATTCCCGCGGTGGCGACGGATGAACCGGCCGACGATCTCGGCGGGGCGGTCTACATCTTCGAACCGGATGAGGGCGCCATCCTCGAGCACCTGTTGCCGCGCAATCTTGGCGTGCAGGTATTCCGCGGTCTTCTCGAGAGCCAGGCTTCGGAACATGCGGCGCGCATGACCGCCATGGACAATGCCACGCGCAATGCCGGTGACATGATCGATCGCCTCAATCTGGTCTACAATCGTACCCGCCAGGCGGCGATCACCACTGAAATCACGGAAATTGTCTCCGGCGCGGAAGCGCTCTAGGGGACGGTCAAGGGCGAGGAGAGTCTCGATGGCAACCAACTCTTCAGGTCACATCAGCCAGGTCATGGGCGCGGTCGTCGATGTGCAGTTCGAGGGCGACCTGCCGAACATCATGAATGCGCTGGAGACCAGCAACCAGGACAAGCGCCTCGTTCTCGAAGTGGCGCAGCACCTTGGTGAGAACACGGTGCGCACCATTGCCATGGATGCCACGGAGGGACTGGTGCGCGGCCAGGACGTGAGGGACACCGGCGAATCGATCAAGGTGCCGGTGGGACCGGAAACCCTCGGTCGCATCCTCAACGTGATTGGCGAGCCGATCGATGAGCGCGGACCCGTGGAGGCGGCTGAGTCGCTGCCCATCCACAGGGATGCGCCGGAACTGACGGACCAGTCGACGGAAGCCGAGGTTCTCGTGACCGGAATCAAGGTCATCGATTTGCTCGAACCCTATGTGAAGGGCGGCAAGATCGGCCTCTTCGGCGGTGCCGGTGTCGGCAAGACCGTCATCATCATGGAACTCATCAACAACATCGCCAAGGCCCATGGCGGCTACTCGGTCTTCGCCGGCGTGGGCGAGCGCACACGCGAGGGCAACGATCTCTACCACGAAATGATCGAATCGGGCGTCATCGATCTCGAGGGCGGCAATTCCAAGGCCGCCCTGGTCTACGGGCAGATGAACGAACCGCCGGGAGCGCGGGCCCGTGTCGGACTCTCGGGCCTGACGCTGGCCGAGTACTTCCGCGATGCGGAAGGCCAGGACGTTCTGCTCTTCATCGACAATATCTTCCGTTTCACCCAGGCCGGTTCCGAGGTCTCGGCACTGCTGGGGCGGATTCCCTCGGCGGTCGGCTACCAGCCCACGCTGGCTACGGAGATGGGCAACCTCCAGGAGCGCATCACCTCGACCACAAGGGGATCGATCACCTCGGTCCAGGCGATCTACGTGCCGGCTGACGATCTCACCGATCCGGCGCCGGCAACATCGTTCGCCCATCTCGATGCGACCACCGTGCTGTCGCGCCAGATTGCCGAACTGGGCATCTACCCGGCCGTGGATCCGCTCGATTCGACCTCGCGCATCCTCGATCCCAGGGTCATCGGCGAAGAGCACTACCAGGTGGCGCGCTCGGTCCAGGAGGTCCTGCAGCGCTACAGGTCCCTGCAGGACATCATTGCCATTCTGGGCATGGACGAGCTCTCCGAAGAGGACAAGCTCGTGGTGGCGAGGGCGCGGAAGATCCAGCGCTTCCTCAGCCAGCCCTTCCACGTGGCCGAGGTGTTCACCGGTGTCCCGGGTGTCTTCGTCGAGCTCGACGACACGATCAAGGGCTTCAAGGCCATCGTTGACGGCGAGTACGACGATCTCCCCGAGCAGGCCTTCTACATGGTCTCGAACATCGCCGCAGCGATAGAGAAGGCCAAGAAGCTGGCAGCGGAAGCGGCCTGACACCATGGCCGGGAAGGTCAATTTCGAACTGGTCAGCCCGGAGCGCGTTCTCGTCTCCGACACCTTCGACATGGTCGTGATACCCGGGGGCGACGGAGACATCGGCGTGCTGCCTGATCACGCACCCCTTATCTCCACCATCCGTCCCGGCGTGATCGACATCCACGAGGACGACAAGCTGGCGCATCAGGTCTTCGTGGCCGGAGGTTTTGCCGAGGTTCTGCCCGACCGCTGCACGGTGCTGGCGGAAAGGGCCCTGATGGTGGCGAGCATCGATGTCGAAGACGTCCGCGCCAGAACCGAGGCTGCCGAACTCGACCTGCGCGACGCGGAAAGCGACACCGAACGCACCCGCGCCAGAGACGAACTCGCGGTCCTTAACGCCATGCTTGAGGCCATCCCGGACTCCTGAGCACGCACCTCAACCGGAGGTGCTTGGTTTCACGTTGTTCAGGTGACTTCACGTGCGTTGCGCGAGGGAGCCCTAGCCTGCAACAAGATTGTCTTCCAGCGATGAGTGGGGTGTGGTTCGGTCTCTGGCGCAATAGTGGGTGTCGGGTGTGAGGACGGATCAGGCCCTGGGCCATAAGTTCGTCGCGCGCTTCGGTAGCGATCTTGGCGACGTGGACGGTGCAGCCCACGACATCGGCAGGGCGCTTCTCGCCCCGTGGTCCTTTAGGTACGCCTGCAGCGTCCCATTGTGCCATCGAACATGATCTGGCTCCTCCAATTGGTCCGCGCGCGATAGTACGCACGGGCAGCGACTCCGCTCTACTTGGCGACGGGTCCGATTGTCTACATGTGGTGATTCCTCTGGAGTATCCCAAGGCGATTACAGAGAAATTGTGCCATTGACTCCGTGCCGTCAAGCACCCACCGTGAACCGTGCAAGTGTCCAGGTGATCCGCTCAGTCGGGTCTCCCGTCGAATACAACAGCCCTTGATCCGGCCCGGCTAGCTACCGCGCCTGGCGAATAGGCGGGGCTTCACTCACCTGTGACGCTTGCAGGGCCCGGCATCCCGCCGGCGCTCGGAGCATCGGAGGATGAGAGTCATGAAGCGGGTGCCGTTGGTGTTGGTGGTAGCCAGCTTGTTCTGTATTGCGTGGACCCTTGATCGCATGGACCCGGAAGACGGGAAGATCCTGCTGGCACACAGTGGCGGTCTTCCTGAAGGGTACGACAGAGGATGGGAGCGAGACTGGGGGGTGATGTCGTACTGCGATTACGCCTGGTGGGGATTCGATAGCGGCCCATATGAGATCCAAGTCGAGTATTGCTGGTCGGAGGGTGCTGACGGATGGGACCCGGACTACATGGGTGCCACCACCTTCTTGGATGAATTCTACTCCACCGAGGATGTCGTCAAATCGAGCGCGACCCGAGTCGGAACCGCAGAGACTGTCGTGGGCGATATCACTCTGGTAGGTTTCGACATTGATGATGACACCTACGGCGAAGATCACCGAGAGTGCATCGGCTTCAGCCATGGATGGGACAAGCGGCTGGTCTTCGGCGATCAGTGGTTCGGGAAGTTTCTGGCCGTCTATGCTTGTGGGAATGGCGCTCGTCGAGTGTCCGAAGACACGTTTCTGGGCATCCTGTCTGGTTTGAGCATTGAGGATGAGTTCGACGCTTTGATAGAGGATTAAATCTACTGAGTGCTTCCGGTCGCGCCTCCGACCGGAAGCATCAACTCCAGAAAGTCAAAGTGAGACACTACCAATCAACAATGGCAGTTGCCATCGTCGGTGCGCGCGGCATGCTGACGATGCTTGCGCGCAAGGAGGAATCTCATGACGTTTAGAGCGATTGCAGCCAGTATCGGCCTGATCATGTTGGCCGCTTGCGGCGGAGGCGGAAGCGGCGGAACTGCCGGTGACCAGTCAACACCGACACTACCAGGATATCCAGAAACGCTGCGTGGCGCTCAGCTCTGGCAAAATAATGCGTCAAATCTATCGTGGTATGCCAGCCCCAACGTAGATCTCCCGAGACATGGCCTCGATGGCCTTCACGTCGAAAGGCCGCAAGGCGGCGCGGCGGTCCCTCGTTTCAACTTTTCGCCGCTTTTGAGAACTCGTTTGGAACCCGGATGGAGGTTCGACGCTGACGCCCGTGCCCGTATCGACGCTGCCGGTCTGTGGCTTTGGCGATTGGCCAACCAGGCATATCTACAATGGACCCGGCACCTGAATTACGATCCGGGATCGCTGGCCGTGCATGTCGGGGCGCAAGGAAGCCTTGCATGCCATAGTGGCCAAGTGGCCTGCTATGTGCCGAATGTCGACGCCGTGATCCTTGGCGACGAATGGATTGCCAAAAACTACGAGAACCTGATGCGTGCTGTGGTGACGGAGAATAGAGACGCCGCCCGAAGGGTTGGAGAAGAATTGTTCTACGTTCTGGCGCACGAGGCGGCACACCAGTTCGGCTACATGAATCCGACCGGCACGACTGATGGCTGTGGCGGAGGGCCAAGATGTCACGCCCCCTACGGTTCAGGCAGCGTGGCCAGCTACGATGCGTCGATTGGCAGAAGCGTGCGCTATCACGTGACCGAAGAGGACATTCGCCACATTCCGAATGCGACGTGGAACGACGACACTGTTGACCGCTACACGGTCATGAAGACGAGCGCTTCGTCTTCAATCGACAGTTGGGGCATCTGGATCGATCATACCTTCAAGGTCGATGGACAAACGGCTCCCGGTCGCTTCTCTGGAGGGAATCTGTCTATCGTCGACGACATTGCCGGCACTGGATGGATACAGGGAAGGCCTTCCGAGAATGTCGTCCTGACAAGCTCGGCCACGTGGAGCGGCGAAGACAACTTCCTTGGTGTGGATCTTGGTTCCGACTATCTGGGGGCGCTTCTGAGGGCGGATGCAAACCTGCGATACACATTCGGCAGTCACCCAAGCCTGATCCTGGCGGTCAACAATTTCGAAGCTCATTACGCAGTTGATGGCGCCGCCACGTGGCACGACCACAGTTTCCAAAACTGGGGCGACTTCACTTACAACATGGACTGCACGTCTGGAGGTTGTTCAGGAGATAGCGTGGACACCAAGTGGTATCCCAGCGACGCAGGCGATCCCTCCGGCTTGATTGGGGGCGTCGTGAGCGACCAGGACAACGCTTATGTCGGTTCGTTCGTCGCTGAAAAAGATTGAATGACGCTCGCTGCCTGGAGAAGGCCCAACGGATCGAAGACAGCCACGAGAATTGTTGAGCCGGAGCGCGCTTCTCGGATGCATGACGCCATGATTGGGTCTCGCCAGACCCGAGGCGGGCTGGGGGCAGCAACCCCCGGCCCGAAAAATCCGCTCAGAATTGGAAGCCGACGCCGATTGGCTCAAAGCTGTTCCTGCGTAAAGGAACATGACGCCAAGGTCAATCCGCTCCCGCCCGACCAAGAGGAAACCGAAGTAACCATGACCAGTCTTCCAAGCCTTTCCCTGACCCTGGCGGAGGTTCTTGCGGGACCGCGGCCATCGAAGCGCGTCTGGCGAGAATGAGCGCCGGATGGATGAGGTCCTTGTAGTATTGTCAGCGTACTCAGAGCGGCTGAACCAGGTGGCTCCGCTTCAGTGAAAGGAGCGCTCACGCGATCTGATCGCTTGGCCATCACGATGATTCCCGAAAATCAAAGTGAGACACTACCCTGGTCTGTATGCGCCTGACATAGTGCCTTGTCCATGGTATGGAGAGCTGTGCGGGATTGTGGCCTCGCATTCATTTGGAAACGGCAGGGAGCAAAAGCAAAAATGGGCCGCAGGACATTCGGAGTTGTTCAGAGCGCCATCGTCATAGTCCTCATCTTCGCTCTGGTTGTAGTTACCTCCTTTCTTCTTCATGTCTTGTTTTCTCAGTCTCTAACGGGTCTTGCCGTTGAACTGTTGGCCGCTGCATTGGCTGTTGTTCTAGTTGTTGCGTCGGTTGGCGTCACCATTCACTTTCAAAGCAAGGCGGAAACGGAGCGCCAATATCGCGTGTGTTTATTCGAAAACAAGATGAAAGAATATACCAAACTACTGGAAATCACTGCGAAGTCTGACGACGATGACAAGGTTGATGACCAGGAAATCGACGCTATACGAAACCAAGCACAGGTTGCAGTTATGTTGGCAGAGAAGGACTTGGTGGTTTGTCTTTCTGAATTCATTGTCAACTTGGAAACTACGAGGAAACTATATGCGGAGAATCTCGAAGGCAAGGGAGCGTTTCAGCAAGTAGTTATTTCTATGCGGGAGGACCTTGGCGTTGTTGATGGAACTACCGATGAAGCAAAAAAGGCAATCCGTCGCCTAATCAGAAATCCACCGTCCGAAAGTTCATCTGGGGTTCGCAACACCGCATAAGTGCCTTCGCTGGATACCGCCGTGAATCACACCGTCACCCTGGCACATCGCACTGCCATCGGGAGGGACGTGCGCTCCGTGACGGGCTGCGACGGGTTCGAGGGCGAGGGAAGGACATAATCACCGCCTGTCCTGGGTTGACACTCGATGATCCGGCGCGTCTCGCTGTTCAGGTACACTTTCCGAGGCCCCGTCTTGCTATCGGCAAGATCGAGCGTGCTGACATGCACCTCGCACCACCTGAGCATTCGGATCTCATTGTGACGGCATCCCGTGTAGCAAAGGAGGCGGATGATGTCCGCCTGTGCCGCCCGTTCCGGACGTTCGGCCACTAGCTGGTCTAGTTGGGCATGCAGGCGATTGGCCACGTCCCGGGACAGGAACCGGTTGAACTTGTGTTGCGGGTCCCGGCGAATGCCGCTGGCCGGGTTGATCTCGAGATGACCAAGAATTTTCGCGTGAGTCAGGATCTGCCGAAGTGTGCCGAGACCGTGGTTGGCGCCGCCTGGCGCCCTCTCGCTGTAGCGGTCGAACCATTCCAACACTTCCTTTCGGCCGATCCGGTCAAGTGGCATGTCACCGAAAGTGGGCAGGAGCTGGCTCGAAAGCATGCGATCCATGGCGCGCCGGGTCGATGGCTTGAAGTGATCGAGGCGCTCGGGTCGCTAGACATCCCGGACAAAGCCGCCATGAAGTGGCACGGGAACGGGGGAAATATCCGTCAGTGGCTCCACGTCCCCGGACTGAATGGCGAGGCACCGAGATCGCGCCTCGTCGATGGTCATGTGTGACACGGGACCGAGGGTGCGGTGTTTCGAGGAACCGTTCCGGTTGTCCAGGACGACGAACGACCGGTGACCGGAAGACCGTACCCTGACGCCAAGGCCCGCGATCCGCGTGTCCTATGCCGTGTACTCGCTAGGCATCGCCGGGAGGCGCGCAATGGCGCGATCGGTCAGGTGCAGTTTGTGTGCCACGGCTCAACTCTCCCCGCCGAGGATTGGCACGAGGGCCTCGGCTGCTTCATGAACCGAAGTATCGGCAAGATGCATGTACTTCAGTGTGGTCGCCGGATCGTTATGGCCCAGAAGCCTGCCGATGGTCAGGATCGTCTCCCCGGTTCCTGTTGCGCAAGGGGTACGGAAACGACGTGAATCCGCTTCCACGGCGAAAGTTCTTGAGAGAGAACGCGTTTTGTTTCAAGGTGTTACTGTTCTATTCAGCAAAGGTGCGTGTCGGGTGTGGATGGCCAAGAACAGGCGCCTACGGATGCGAAAGTGCGTTGTCATGCGCAAGACCGCCCGCAGACCGAAGACATCACGTTGGCGTACGGTGTCGCTCTGCGCGGAAACGGTCTGCCCACTCGCAGCTTTCACGATTCGCCAACTTGGCGGTTCTGGGTTCAGCAGCCTCCGCCACCGCAGAGTCCAGGCCAAGGGCGGACAAGACGGTTGCAAGCGTTGCCTGGGGGTTTGCGACAAGGCCCTCATAGGTGATGCTGACAGGCTCAATCTCCTGCTCATCAAACCAATGGTTCCAGCACTCATCGTGCTCTTCCAACTCTGTCAAGAGCCTTGAAAGATCATCGGCGTTGTAGACTGGAGCATGTCCTGCCTTGAGCCGCTCACGTTCGGTGCCGTCTGAATTGACATGCCACAATCCGGTCTGCTCCGCCCTGAGGAGCGAGACCGCTTGGGCGACCTTGTCTTCGCGGGAGAGATGCAGGTAGACCGGTGTTCCAAATGCCGCCTGGAAGCGCGCATTGTCGCTGTCCAGATTCGGGTAGAGCGAAACGAGCCCTTTCGAGAGATCGGCAACACTCTCCCACATCAACCGCAAGCCAAAGACCGGGGTCCCGGCTGCCCCCTGTTGCAACACAGCTGCCAGGTAGGATTGATCAAACTCGTGCTCGGTGCGCCATTCTGCGGTCGACACGCTGAGTTGTTCCGCCCACCAGGAAAAGTCTTCACGTCGAAAGTACGAATTGGGACATCCAGCCACCCCGGTATCGGTGAGGAGATCGCACAAGAGCGTGCTTCCACTGCGAGGGGTCGAGCCAATGATGTACGATGCTCTCTGTTCAATCACAGACTCTTGCTCTCCCTCGACCAGATCACCCACAAAGTCATCAAGGACGCCAAGAAGCTGATACCAATTGGCACAAGGAACCGGTTCATCTTGGGGCACCGCTCGGCAGGAGGCGATCCCCGGAAGAAGGCGAAGAGCAACCTCTTCACCGCCTCGTTGAGGGTAAGTCAAAGCCGTTCCGCAATCGTCGGTGCATGCTACGGCATCATCGCAAGGATCATGAGGTGAGTAGGCAGGCGCTGAACGAAACGGGATTGCTGGTGACAGGCAAGAGAGAGCATCACTGGCTGGTGTTGGCCAGGTGCGAGAATTCCTCCTCGATGGCGACGGTGTCGAGATGGTGTCCTATGAGGACGATGCGTGAACCGCGCGTGCCTCGTGGCCATGCGGCAAGGCGGGAGAGGGGGTGGAAGACATGGCCGACGCCGTTGATGACGATCGGCACGTCGCTGCCGAGGAGATCGACGATGCCCTTGAAGCGCAGGAGCAGGTCGCCCTGGCGGGAAATGAGCCTCTCGATCCAGTCCATGAGCGAAGCAGCCTCGAGTGCCCGATGCGTGGCGAGCGACAGACTGGTGATGGTGCTGTCATGATGCGTGGAACTGCGGGCGTGGATCCACGTTGACGGGTCCGGAGCGTGGCGGAGGATGCTTTCCGGCATGACCGGAGACGAGAGGATGCGCGCCTCCCCGTTGAGGGCCCGCAGGCGCGCCTCGAGGCGACCCGTTCCGGGAGCGAGGTCCGTCTTGGTGAGGATGATCGTGTCGGCGATTGCCGCCTGGCGCAGGCACTCCCTTTGTGTTTCGAACGGCCGATCGCCTGCCTGCGCATCCACGGTGGCAACGATCCCCGCCACTGCTACCTGACGATTGATCCTCTCGTCATGCAGAAGCGTGTGAACCAGGGGTGCGGGATCGGCGAGGCCGCTGGTCTCGATGAGGATGTGATCCGGAGGGCGTCGGTCGAGAAGGCGCATGATGGCCACCACCACGTCCTCTCGCACCTCGCAGCACAGGCAGCCGGCCCCGACCAGCATGGTCGCTTCGTCGAGGTGCTCGATGAGGAGGTGATCGACTCCCGTTTCGCCAAACTCGTTGACGATGACGGCGCTCCCGGCCATGGACGGATGTCTGACAAGGGCGTTGATGAGCGTTGTCTTTCCGCTGCCGAGGAAACCGGTGATGATGGAGACGGGGCTCGTCATGGGGCAATTCCCAGAAGGTCGAGAGGCCGTTCGTGGAGGATCTCCTCGATGAGCGCATCGGGAATCTCCGGCATGACCAGTCCTTCACCCCACCGGTTGATGGCGCGAAATTCGGCGACGGCGACGGCAGGCCGGCGGACCGGAAAATCTGAACCGAAGAGAAGCCGGCCGGTGACCCCGTACTCCCGGGCGATCATGAGGCCGTTGTAGAGCTGCCAGGGTCTGTGATAGCGCGCCGAGAGATCGGCAAAGATGTTGTCGTTCTTGCGCATGAGGATGGCTGTCTGTTCCATGTACGGCTGTCCGAAGTGGGCGACGATGATCTTCAGGTGGGGAAAGTCCATGGCGACCCGGTCGAGCAGGCAGGGGTCGGCGAACTCGAGACTGCCCGTATAGGCGCCTCCGCAGTGGAACATCACCGGGACGTCATGGTGACAGGCGATCTCGTAGAGGCGCCCACAGGCGGGACTTCTGGGGTCCATCGCCTGGTATGTCGGCGAGAGTTTCAGGCCCTTGAGTCCCAGTGTCAGCGCCGCCTCAAAATCATCGCCGGCATGGGCATCGTCGGGATGGACCGAACAGAGTCCGACCGCCCGTCCCGGATGCCTGCGAACGACGTCGGCAATGAACTCGGAAGGCGTGTGATTCCCGGCATGCTTGGGGAGAGCGACGACAACGAAGCGGGCGACCCCGGCCTCATCGACGGCTTCCGAGAGAAGATCGGGATCCGCCTTGCCGTCGCCGAGGACATTGCGCAGGGACTGCAAGGCCCTGTCCTCGTCAGTGCGGTGTTCGAACAGAAATGCATGAACATGCCAGTCGACTAGTTCGCCCAAGATCTTGCTCCCGCATCGCTCTCGCCGGGGACGCCTTCAACTTCGCCAACAGGGCGATCTTGTGAGCGCTCCTCGGTCTCATGTATACTATGTCACGTTTCTCGAAGGACCTTCTGAGGCCAGGAGGGGTGCACCGGCAGGCCATGAGCCATTGGGATCTTGACGATATCGACTGGCAAGCCTTCGATCGGTCCAGTGTCGATCCCGACATGGTTCGCATCGTCAAGGCTGCATCGCTGGTCGAGTACAACGGCGATCTCTATGGCCGGTATCTTGCGAACATCTTTGCAGGCGACGATGCCTTCGTCGCAGCCGCGGAAACCTGGGCCACCGAAGAGGTGCGTCATGGCATCGCCCTGGGACGTTGGGCCACCATGGTGGACCCAGAGTGGGATTTCAGGACGGCCCGGGAGCGATTCAGATCTGAATACAACCAGGTCGATCTCAGCCTCGAGAATTCGGTGCGTGGCTCGCGTTTCAGCGAACTGGTCGCCCGCTGCATCGTCGAGGTCGGGACGTCGTCCTACTACACCGCCCTTGCCGATGCGACGAAAGAGCCCGTCCTGAGGCAGATCTTCAGGAAGATCGCGGCCGACGAGTTCCGTCACTACAAGCTGTTCTACGACCACATGAAGCGGTACCGGGCGATCGACAATCCCAATCTGCTGACACGGGTCCGTGTTGCCGTGACCCGCCTCGCCGAGTCGGAAGACGACGAACTCGCCTTCGCCTACTACATCGCCAACGACGTACCAGAGGCCTACGACCGGAAGGCCTGCGCCGCTGCCTATGGCAGCCGGGCCCTGCCGCACTACCGGCGGAACCACATCCGCTTGGCGGTCAACATGACCACCAAGGCCATGGGGCTCAGACCGAAGAGCCGCGTGGCTTCTCTCATTGCATGGGTCGTTTGCCGCCTCTTCGAATGGCGCCGCCAGCGCCTTCTGCACCAGGCTCCCGCCTACTGATATCCTCGCGCCGGGAAGCTCAGGTGTCGCCTCGGTCGAGGAGATCGGCGAAGGCGGTGAAGATGTCGCGGTACATCTGACGCTTGAAGTCAACGATGCCGGCCTGGATGGTCTCGGCATGCATCCAGCGCCAGGCGCTGAATTCGGGATGGTCGGTGCCGTGAACGTCGATGGTGTCGTCCGTTCCCTCGAACCGCATGGCGAACCACACCTGTCTCTGGCCGCGATACCGGCCATTCCAGGTCCGGCTGACGAGTTCCGGGGGGAGGTCGTAGGTGAGCGGTTCGGGAGTCGCTCGAAGCACGGTGACGGAACGGATTCCGGTTTCCTCGGCGAGTTCACGCAAGGCTGCCTTGAGGGGTTCCTCTCCCTCGTCGATTCCGCCCTGGGGCATCTGCCAGACACCGGGACGGTCAAGTCTCTCGCCGACAAAGACAAGGCCTGCGTCGTTGAGGAGAACGATGCCCACGCCTTGCCGCCATGGCAGGCGCGGGTGCTGGGACGTCATCGTGATGCCAGCGCGATGCCTTCGATGAGATCGAGCGCCCGGCTCAACTGATAGTCCTCCATCGCCTGCTCGCTGCGCCGGGTGGAGGCCTCCTCGTCCTCGTCCTCGGCGGGGAGGGTGTCCCCGGCGTCAAGGCTGTTGACGAGATCAGCCTCGCCAAAGCGTTCCACGTCGCTGGACTGGATGACCGCTTCCTCGACGACGATATCCGGCGAAATGCCGGTTCCCTGGATCGACATGCCGGAAGGTGTGTAGTAGCGGGCGGTCGTCAGGCGCATGGCGCCGCCGCTGGCCAGGGGCATGAATGACTGGACCGATCCCTTTCCGAAGGAATGTGTTCCCATGATGATGGCCCTGCGGTGGTCCTGCAGGGCGCCGGCGACGATCTCGGAACCCGATGCAGAACCGCCGTTGATCAACACGACCATCGGCAGTCCGTCCGCAAGGTCGCCGCTCTCGGAATGAAAGCGTTGGGCGTCGCCCTCCCGCCGGCCGCGGGTCGAGACAATCTCCCCCTGTTCAAGGAAGGAGTCGGCGACGGAGATGGCCTGGTCGAGCAGACCTCCGGGGTTGTTGCGCAGATCCAGAACGATGCCCTGGAGATCGCCAGCCGTGGCTTCCCCGATGGCCTCCATGGCGTCGTCGATACCGCCCTGGGTCTGCTGGGTGAATGACGTGATGCGCACGTAGCCCACCTGCTTCTCGAGACGCCATCGCACTGACTGGATGGTGATGATGGCACGGACGATGGTGAAGGTGATGGGCTCGTCGACGCCCTCGCGGGCAATGGTGAGCCTGATCTCGGAGTCGGGCGGCCCGCGCAGTCTGTCCACCGCCTCGTTGAGAGTAAGACCGAGCAGGGGCTCATCATCGAGATGGGTCACGAAGTCACCGGCCTTGATTCCGGCGCGCTGCGCCGGCGTGTCATCGATCGGCGCCACGACCTTGACGAAGCCATTTTCCATGGTGACCTCGATCCCCAGTCCACCAAACTCTCCGGTGGTCTGGACCTGGGCTTCCGCATAGGCATCGGGCGAGTAGTAGCTCGAATGGGGATCAAGAGAGCCCAGCATGCCTTCGATGGCGGCTTCGATCAGATCGGAATCGGAGACCTCCTCGACGTAATCCGAGCGCAGGCGCTCGAACACGTCGCCAAAGAGATCAAGGGCGCGCCACGTGTCGTCGCCGGCGGCTGTTGCGTGCCCCGGACCCTGTAGGACGAAAAGACCAAGGACGATCGCCAGGGGAGTCGTTCGTTTCATGGGTTGCTCTCATCGGTGAAGGCCGCAGTCAGCCACTCCGGGGCGTCCTCGGGAATCCCCTTGTAGCGGACTTCTACATAGAGGGTTCGCTCTTCTGTGTCATCCGCCGCCATGACGGCGACGGGCTGTCCGGCCACCAGCCATTCGCCGGTTCCAACAGTGCTGTGGTCAAAGCCGAGAAGAACCGTCTGGTAGTTGTCACCGTGATCGATGACGAGAAGCGGACCATGTCCGGCAAAGGAGCCCGAATAGAGGACGAGGCCATCAAAGGGCGTGATGACCGGCTCGTCCGGCGCCGTCGAAACATGGAGCCGGCGGCTCCCGTCGGGCGTGCCGCGAACGGGGTAGGGCAGGGTGCCCTTCCGGGATTCGATGTCCGTCACCATCAGGGCCGTACGGATGTCCGACGTCAGGATGTTGTCCATGGATGCCTGTGCCATCGATCCTGCTGCGAGACGATGGAGAAATGATGTCAGTGTCTCCGGAGTCCTGATCATGGGTTTCCGCTCGACCGTCAACGGTGCCAGGATCTCCCGGACATGTTCGCTTGCGGTGTCGAGTTCCGTCTCGATGGCGCGGAGTCGCCCGAGCGTGTCGAGTCGGACCAAGTCCCTCTCTTCGCGGATGGCACCAAGCGCACTCAGCTCATCGAGATGCCGTGTCATGTCCTTGATGTGCCCTTCGATGCCGGTCACAAGAGTGTGAGCGACAACCGAGGAACGGTGCACGAAGGACAACGAAGCAGGCATCGCGATGACCACGCCTGGCGGGATGCCGGACACGCGGTGGAGTATGCTGACACGTGTGCCCCAGGCCTCGAGATGGGGTTCGAGATCCATCAGTCCGCTATCGATCCTGCGATCGATATCGTCGAGATCCTCCTCAATCGACTCGAGGACGTCGGCGAGGCGGCGCCTTTCGGATTCTCCGGACAACAGCGTGTCGCGCAGTGACGCGAGGTCGGTCGTCGAGGGAGAGGGTTCCGGGGCCTCTACATCACTGCCCGTGGAAATCAGGGTCTCGAGATCATCCGGAGTGTCCTCGCCCTGAACGGGCGTGTGAACAAGGAGACCCGCCAAGAGGAGCAGGGGCGCCAGGCGGAAACGGTTCATCGACGTTTCGAGAGCAGCGAGGTCCCCGACATCTCGTCCGGCTGTGCGAGGTTGAGGAGGTGGAGCAGGGTGGGTGCGAGATCCTGCAGGGATCCCTCATGAAGTTTCCCGTCAGGCGGGCCATGGACCAGGGCCAGGGGCACGGGATTGGTCGTGTGGGCCGTGTGAGGGCCACCGTTTACCGGATCCAGCATGGTCTCGATGTTGCCGTGATCGGCGGTCACCACAAGACTGCCTCCCACGTCGGCAATCGCGTTCGCCATGGTGCCGAGACACTGATCGACGGCTTCAACCGCCTTGACGGCTGCCGGAAAGACTCCGGTATGGCCGACCATGTCGGGATTGGCGAGGTTGCAGATGATGACATCGAAGGTGTTGTCGCGCACGGCCGACACGAGCCGTTGCGTCACCTCGAATGCCGCCATTTCGGGTTTGAGATCGTATGTGGCGACGTCAGGCGATGGCACGAGAATGCGTTCCTCCGCCGGAAAGACAAGCTCTCGTCCGCCGTTGAAGAAGTACGTGACGTGAGCGTACTTTTCGGTTTCGGCGATGCGCAGCTGGCGCATGCCGGCGTCGGCAATCAGGCTGCCGAAACTTCGATTCACCTCCGGGGACTGGAACATCGCCGGAAGGTGTCGATCGAGATGGGCGGCATAGGGAACCATGCCGACGCATCCGGCAAGTTGCGGTCTCCTGTCCCTGTCAAAACCGGTGAAGGCAGGATCGATGAGGGCGCCAGTGATCTGTCGTGCCCTGTCGGCACGGAAATTCGCCATGATGAGGCCATCGCCATCACGCATGCCGGCATAGGCGCCGATGACGGCGGGCGTGACGAATTCGTCGGTCAGCGCCGCCGCCCGGGCACTCGCCATGGCCTCGCTGATCGTGCCGAACTGCGCGCCGGCTCCCTTGACCATGGCCGCCCAGGCCCGCTTCACCCGTGGCCAGCGCCGGTCCCGGTCCATGGCATAGTAGCGTCCCGTCAGGGTCACGATCCGGGCGTGGGGAGCGGCGGCGGCAAAGCGTTCGAGAAAGGATGTGGCACTTGATGGCGGCGTATCGCGGCCATCAAGGAAGGCGTGGACGAGAACATCGATCCCCTGATCATGGAGCGTGTTGGCGAGTGCTGCCATGTGGTCCTGATGACTGTGGACACCTCCGGGCGACAGGAGCCCGGCGAGGTGGCACACGCCTCCGCTGCGCCCGACTGCCCCGGCGAGGTGTCCAAGGACCGGATTGCCGGCCAGGGATCCATCACGGACGGCGGCGTCGATACGCGGCAGGTTCTGCATGATGATGCGGCCCGCACCCATGGTGATATGACCGACTTCGGAGTTCCCCATCTGGCCGCACGGCAGTCCGACGGCCTCACCGGATGTCGCGAGCGTCGTCATGGCATGGGCGTTCGCGAACGCCGTCCAGGTGGGTGTTGCAGCCTGGCTGATGGCATTGCCGGGCCCGGCCTTGGCAAGACCCCAGCCGTCAAGGATGCAAAGGACCAGTGGCCGGGAGATGAATGCGGACATGGTTCGACCCTCGTCAGAGCCGACCAGCGGCGTCAGGCAGTGGCTTCCACGGGAAGTGAGGCGGGCATAGCCCACATCCGTTCCAGGTTGTAGAGACTACGCAGCTCATTGTGAAAAATGTGGACGATCACGTCGCCCAGATCGATCAGGATCCAGTCGCCGGGATCGTATCCTTCCATGCTGGTGACACGTCGTCCATGGCCCTTGAGGGCTGTGGCGACCCTGTCGGCCAGGGCCGCAACCTGTCTTCGGGTCTGTCCGCCGCACACGATCATGGAATCGGCGAACGTGGTCTTCCCGACAAGGTCGATGATCACAACGTCATCTGCCTTGCCATCTTCCAGTACCTTCGTCGTCACGGCGACGAGGTCCAGGTCCTCATCCCTGGAAGCGGTTTCATGAGGAATGGATGGATCTCCCCTTGCTCATGTCACGGTTGGTTTGGTCGGCGAAGGCGAAACGCACGTCGCCCGATCTGATGGCTGTTGCCGAGGCATCGTGTCTGTGGCCGGCAATAAGCGCCCAGACCGGTGGCTTCCTCAGAACCAGGGATCTCGCCAGGTGTCCCTGTATGCGGCAACGTCGGTAGCGTATGGCTGCCCTGCCCGTCAGACTTGTCAGAGAATAGGGAGCCCGGTCGAACACTGCAATGGGGATCATGGCGAAGAGTCGCTCCCAATGCTTCCACCGGTGGATCCCGGCCAGGTTGTCAGCCCCCATGAGCCAGGCGAATCGACAGAGCGGAGCCCGGCGTCTGAGACAGGCGACGGTGTCGACCGTGAAGTGCGTGCCAAGATCAGCCTCGAATCCGGTCACCGATATTCTGGTGCCCTTCGCAAACATCCGGGCCCTTTGCAGCCGTTCCGGAAAGGACAGCATGCCGTGGACGGGCTTGAGAGGATTGTGCGGCGCTACCAGCCACCAGACCTCGTCGAGGCCAAGCTGACGGCGGGCGACGTGACTGACAAAGAGATGCCCCTCGTGAGCGGGATTGAACGAGCCACCGAGAAGGCCAATGCGTCGGCCACGGCCGGCGTGGGGCATCGGGTGGGTCAGGGCCGGGTCTGTCCGTTGCCGCGCACGACGTACTTCATGGTTGTCAGCTGCTCGACACCCACCGGCCCCCGCGCATGCAGCCTGTTTGTCGAAATGCCGATTTCGGCCCCCATGCCGAACTCGCCACCGTCGGCAAACTGTGTCGACGCATTCCACATGGCGATGGCGCTGGGCGTGCGGGCGAGGAAGTACTCGGCGACGGTCTCGTTGTTCGTGACGATGGCATCGGTGTGTTCAGAGCCGTGCCGCCTGATATGGTCGATGGCGCCCTCGACTCCATTGACGGAGGCGACCGAGATGACCGCATCGAGGTACTCCGTTGACCAGTCATTGGCGGAAGCCGGCTTCACCCTGGGATCGAGTGGCTCTGTGGAGCGGTCACCGCGCACCTCGCATCCCTGATCCAGGAGGGCCTGGACGATGGTCCTTCTCGTAGCGTCGCCAAGAGAGGTGTCGAGCAGCAGCGTTTCCGCGGCACCGCAGATGCTGGTGCGTCGCATCTTGGCGTTGATGGCGATGTCGCATGCCATGTCCGGATCGGCATCGGCATCCACGTAGACATGGCAGAGCCCGACGAGGTGGGCGAGCACGGGGACGCGACTCTCCCGCTGCACCCGCTCCACGAGCGAAGGGCCGCCGCGCGGCACGATGATGTCGATCCAGCGGGTCATGGTGAGCATTTCGCCCACAGCCGCACGATCGGTGACCGGCACCATCTGGATGGCATCTTCGGGAAGGCCGGCGTGCGCAAGTCCCTCTCGCAGGCACCTGGCAATGACGTGGGATGTGGCAACACTCTCCGAGCCACCGCGCAGGATGGCCGCATTTCCGGACTTGAGACAGAGCGCCCCGGCATCCGCCGTCACGTTGGGGCGCGATTCGTAAATGATTCCGATGACGCCGAGCGGAACGGCGACCCGCGCGATATCGAGGCCGTTGGGCCGGCTCCAGCGGGCAAGTTCCCGCCCCACCGGATCGTCCAGGAGCGCAATGGCGTCGAGGGCGGCGGCCATGGATTCGATCCTGGAATGATCGAGGGTGAGACGCTCGAGCATCGGCGCCGACATGTTCGCCGACCGGGCCTTGTCGAGATCGGTGACGTTGGCGGCAAGAATGTCGTCGCGCTCGTCCCGCAGGCAGGCGGCCGCGCGATTGAGGGCCCGCCGCTTCTGGGAATCCGGCGCATGGGCCAGAACTCCGGCAGCGTGGCGAGCGGCCTCGCCAAGATCTTCCATCATGTCCGCGATGGCATGGGCGTCCTCGCGTCGGGCAGTACGGGTCATGACAACACCAGATCGTCCCTGTGGATCAGTTCCTCGCGACCTCGATAGCCCAGGAGCCGCTCAATTTCACTGCTTTTCTGGCCAGCGATGGATTCGGCGTCGTCCCTGGAGTAGGCGATGAGTCCGCGGGCAATCTCGACTCCGTCCGGATCCTCGACAATGACGGCATCCCCCTTGCGGAAGGCGCCGGCAACCCTTGTCACGCCGGCCGGCAGCAGGCTGCGCCCGCGATTGAGGGCAGCGTGAGCTCCGGCATCCACCGTGATGGTGCCGGAGGGCTTGAGGGAACCGGCAATCCAGCGCTTGCGGGCGCCGGCCGGATTGTCCTTGGCAATGAACCATGTGCAGGACCTGCCTTCGAGAATGGCGCGCAGGGGATGCTGGATGTGGCCGTTGGAGATCACCATGTGGCAGCCCGCCGTCATGGCAATTCCGGCGGCGATGAGCTTGGTCTTCATACCGCCTGACGAGTCGCCGGGCCGGACCCGGCCGGCCATGGCCTCGATGCGGGGGGTGACCGAGTCAACCTGTTTCACCAGGGGCGCATCCGGATCGTCCTTCGGATCCCTCTCGTAGAGGCCGTCGATATCCGACAGCAGGACGAGGGTATCGGCACTCGCCATCATGGCGACACGGGCCGACAGCCTGTCGTTGTCGCCGAACCGGATTTCATGGGTGGCGATGGTGTCGTTCTCGTTGATGATCGGGACGACGCCGTACTTCAGGAGACGGTTGAGAGTGTTGAGCGCATTGATGTAGCGCCGGCGATCCTCGGTGTCGTCGAGTGTGAGGAGGAGCTGTGCGGTGCCCGTGTCGTGGCGGCCGAGAGCTTCCTGGTAAGCATGGACAAGCCGGGCCTGGCCGGCGGCGGCCGCCGCCTGACTGTCATCGAGACGCAGGCGTCCCGGGGGAAGATCGAGATGGCGCCGGCCGATAGCGATGGCGCCGGAGGTGACAATCACCACCTCGCAGCCGCCCTTGCGCATCAGAGTGATGTCGTCGGCCAGGGAGTGCAGCCAGGACCGACGGATCCGTCCGTCATGCTCGTCCACGAGCAGTGACGATCCTATCTTGATGACGATCCTGCTGGCCTGGTCCAGCCGGGGCATGGAACGTCAAGCCTCAGCGGTCGTTGCGCTGCCGGACGAGTCCCGCCAGCAGCCGCAGGAGTTCCGGCACGCCCTCGCCGGTGACCGCCGAAATGGCATGGGCGCTGCAGCCGGCGGAATCGGAGATCTGTCGCAGGGCCTCATTCCTGTCGCGGTCACTGATGGCGTCAATCTTGGTGAGAACCGGCACCACGGTACGCGTCGCGAGGTCATGGTCATAGGATTCGATCTCGTGGCGCACCGTCCGGAAGTCGGCGGCTGGATCGCCGGTCGTTCCGTCCACGAGGTGAAGCAGGGCCGCACAGCGTTCTGCATGACCAAGGAAACGGTCTCCGAGCCCCGTTCCCTGGTGCGCCCCCTCGATGAGACCGGGAAGATCGGCAAGAACGAAGCCGTCATCATCCCGCTCGACCTTGCCGAGATGGGGATGAAGCGTGGTGAAGGGATAGTCGGCGATCTTCGGATGGGCCCGTGTCACCACCGAGAGCAGGGTTGACTTGCCGGCATTGGGAAGGCCGACCATGCCGATGTCGGCGATGAGCTTGAGGCGCAGCCACACCCACATCTCCTCCCCGGGACGTCCCGGCTCGGCAATCCGCGGCGCGCGGTTGGTCGACGACTTGAAGCGGGCGTTGCCGCGGCCACCGATGCCGCCGGGGAGCAGGGTCATCCGTTCGCCAGGACGTGTCAGGTCCGCGAGAACTGTCTTCCTGTCCTCGGCAAGAACCTCGGTGCCAGGTGGCAGGTTGATGACGATGTCGCTGGCGCTGGCGCCGGTGCGCTGGCTGCCGCCACCGGGCATACCGGTCCGGGCCCTGAAGTGCTGTCGGTAGCGAAAGTCGATCAGCGTGTTGAGGCCTTCGACACAGGCAAGCACGATATCGCCGCCGCGTCCGCCGTCACCGCCGTCAGGCCCGCCAAACTCGACATGTTTCTCGCGGCGGAAGCTCACGGCACCCTTGCCGCCGTCGCCGCTCTTCAGACAGATTTTCGCTTCATCGAGAAACTTCATGCCGGCAGTCCCGGCCAGGCATCGAAGCCTTACTCCGCGGCAAGTGCCAATGGAATGACGTCGATGTAGGTCCGGGTGCGTCCCGCACGGCGGAACTGCACGGTACCGGTCGACGTGGCGAAGAGCGTGTGGTCCTTGCCCATTCCGACATTGGAACCCGGATGGAACCGGGTGCCGCGCTGGCGAATGATGATGTTGCCGGGAATCACGTTCTCGCCGCCGAACTTCTTGACGCCGAGCCTCTGCCCCGGGGAATCACGCCCGTTGCGTGAACTGCCGCCTGCCTTCTTGTGGGCCATGGATCAATCCTCTCTCGTCAGGCGTCGTCGCCCGAGGGACTGTCGAGGATCTCCCTCACCCGGACGACGGTCTGTTGCTGGCGGTGGCCGGCACGCCGGCGGTACTTCTTCCGGCGTTTCTTCTTGAAGACGAGAATCTTGGCCTGACGTTTGTGTTCCAGGATCTCGGCCTTCACGCTGGCGCCGGTGGCGTTCGTGTCGATTGCGTCTTCGCTAGCGACCATCAGGACTTTCGTGAACTCGACGATATCGCCCGGGTTGCCGTCGAGGCGCTCCACACTGAGCACGCCCTCGGGCTCCACCCGGTACTGCTTGCCGCCGGTCTGGATGACTGCATACATCGTCGGTTCCGCCAGTCTTCGCGCTGCCGCCATGGCAGACGAGCGTTATAGTGCGGGTCCCCGCAAAGTCAATATCCGGAAAGAGGCACGGCCACCGTCAGCGATAGAGCTGGTCCCACAGGAAGATGGTGCACACCATGAAGGCGAGGAGGACATAGAGCAGGGTGGTGAGCACCTCGTGCGGAGTACAGGCAAACAGGGCCACCCGCCCCTGCTTGTCATGGCCGAAAATCGGTGGTGCGAGTTCGGGAGCGGTCCGTTGCGTCATGATGACGGCCAGCGGGATGACGCCGAGAACATAGCCAAAGGGCGCCAGGACACTGAGGTCCAGAAAGGGAAAATAGCCGCTGGAGGCGAAGATGCCAACGGGAAGGATCGACCAGAAGAACCCCATGTTGGCCAGGAACTCGGTGTTCATTTCCGTGGCTTTGCCAAACCCGCGGCACAGCATGGCCAGGATGGCGGCGAGCAAAAAGCCGCAGAACATCCAGATGGCAAGTCCGGCGCCAGTCAGTTCCATGAATCGTTTCCCCGGGCGGTTATGAGAGTCCGCGAGCGGCGATTATAGGGAGATCGCCAGAGCTTGCGCAACCGTCAGCCCCTGCCGATGTACGGCATGGCGTTGGCCATGACGGTCACGAAGGGGATGTTGGCATCGAGCGGCATGTTGGCGATCACGAGAATGGTGTTGACGACATTGGCGACGTCCATGACCGGCTCCGGCACGATGCGTCCGTCGGGTTGTTCCAGGCCATCGCCCGCGCCTGCGGTCATGTCGGTCAGAGCGTTGCCGATGTCGATCTGGCTGCAACAGATGTCATGGGATCTGCCGTCGAGGCAGATGGAGCGGGTGAGACCGGTCACGGCATGCTTTGTCGCCGTGTAGGGAGCGGAGAGCGGGCGTGGCACGTGGGCCGACACCGAGCCGTTGTTGATGATCCGTCCGCCCCCGGGGGCTTGAGCCTTCATGAGGCGCATCGCCTGGCGCGCCATCAGGAAGGATCCTGTCAGGTTGGTATCGACCACTGCCTGCCACTCGTCGATTTCCAGTTCCTCGAGAGGTACGGACCTGGCTCCGATGCCGGCATTGTTGAACAGGAGATCGAGGCGGGAGAATCGCCGTTTGAAGCTGACAAAGAGTTCGCTGACCGATTCGGGTTGTGTGACGTCACACCGGATCGCGACAAGGCGCCCTTCAAGATCCGGTCGTTCTGCCACCACGCTGTCGAGACGTTCCTTGCGGCGTCCGGCGAGAACGACGTGAAAACCGTCATCGGCAAGTCCGAGCGCGGCAGCCCGCCCGATGCCTGCACTGGCACCCGTTACAATTGCAACCCGCTGGCTGCCCTCACCCATGACCCCTTCCTTTCAACGCTGCACAGGCAGGATGTCGTTTCGTCAAGCCTCACGATAGGGTCTCATCGCGGAACGGTCATCCCCTTCGTCACCTCAACGCAGGACACTCTCATGAAGATCACCCGCATATCCGTCCATGGCCTGGACCTCCCCTTTCGGGAAGGCTCCTACCGATGCCGCAACCATACCGAGTACGGACAGACGGCGACCATTGTGAGGGTCGACTCGGATGAGGGAATCACCGGCTGGGGAGAGATCGCGCCTCTTGGTGCCTTCTACTCCGAGGCCTTCACCGGTGGCGTGCGCGCCGGACTGGAACGGCTTGGGCCGGTGCTGCTGGGTGCTGACCCAAGGGAAACAGGCAAGCTCGCCCGTGTCATGGATGCGGCGATGCATGGTCAGATGGACGTCAAGTCGCCGCTCGACATCGCGTTGTGGGACATCGCCGCGAAGGCGGCCGGACTCCCCCTGGCCGAATTCCTCGGGGGTCGTGACGGCATGACCGTCGCCCTCTACCGTCCGGTATCGCAGGCCTCGCCGGAGATCATGCTGGAATCGGCCCGCCGTCATGTGGCCGAGGGGTACCGCCGTCTCCAGGTAAAGGTGGGAGACGACCCGGTCCTGGACGCAAGCCGTCTTCAGGCCATTGCCGATGATATGGACGGCAGTGTCGTCATCTTCTGCGACGCCAACGGTGCCTGGACCAGCCACGACGCCTTGCGCTTCGTCGAGAGGACGCGGGGGATCGATTATGTTCTCGAACAACCCTGCCGGACTCTCGACGAGAACCTGGTGGTGAGGCGCCACGCAGCGATTCCGATGGTTCTCGACGAAAGTGCCGACAGTCTCGACGCGTTGCTGCGCATTTACCGGGAGGGCGCGGCCGACGGCGTCACCATCAAAATTTCCAGGTTCGGTGGCATCACCCGTGCCAAGCGAATTCGCGACCTCGCGGTCGATCTCGGACTCATGGTCACGGTCGAGTGCGTCGGCGGGGCTGACATCGCGAGTGCGGCCATTGCCCACATGTCGCTTTCCACGCCGGAAGCGATGCGGCTCCACACGGTCGACTTCCACAACTGGACGACAGTGTCGAATGCCGCAGGGTTGCCGGACGTCGCCGAAGGCGTCATGCGCGCACCTGTCAGCCCCGGCCTCGGCGTGACGCCACGAGACGACGTCATCGGCGAACCCCTGTTCTCATGTCACGCTGCCTGATTCCCGCACCCGATGAGCCTGGCGATTGGCCTGCATGGCGCGATGGCCTGGAGGCATGGCGACGATCGTGCAGTCTCACCGGGACCAGTCCTGCCCACGACTGGGTGGATCGCTGCTTCACGGCACACAAGATCCTGCTCTGGGACGAACGGTTCCTCGATCGCGAATCCGGAAGATGGCTCGTCGAGGACTATGTCGGCGCGTTCGAGGCGCGCTTCGGCCCCCTTGATTGCGTCATCCTCTGGCACGCCTACCCCAACCTCGGTTTCGACCAGCGCAACCAGTTCGACTTCTGGCGAAGCATGCCGGGCGGCCTGGAGGGTCTCGCCGACATGATCGCCTGTCTGCATGCCCGCGGCAGCCGCGTCCTCCTGGCCTACAACCCCTGGGATGTGGCGACCCGCAGGGAAGGCCGCGACGATGCCGCCTGCCTTGCCGATCTCGTGACGGAACTCGACGCGGACGGCCTCTACCTCGACACCCTGTCGTCTGCAGGGCGTGATCTCGCCGCCGCCCTCGAGGATGCCAGGCCCGGTATCGTCCTGCAGTCCCAGGCCCCCGTGCCGCCCGAACGGCTTGCCGATCATCCCATGGGATGGGCGGAATCCTGGGATGATTCATGGGCGCCAGGAGTGTTCGCCAACAGGGTTCTGGATCGCCATCACATGATCCATGTCGTGCGCCGCTGGATGTCGGACCACACGCCGGAGATCCAGTTGGCATGGATGAACGGCGCCGGCATGGTGGTGTGGGAGAACGTCTTCGGCTCGTGGAACGGCTGGAGGGACCGGGATGCCGTTCAGTGGAATCTGGCCAGCCGGGTCCTTCGCCGGTGGTCCCGTCACTTCACCGAAGGGGTGTGGACACCGCTCGCCTGCATGCCGGCGCCCGGGGTGTTCGCGTCGAGCTGGGAACTCGACGGCGTCCGGTTGTGGACGCTCGTCAATCGCAATCGCCAGCCGGTATCGGGTATCCGCGTTTCCGTCGAGGCCCCGACGGCCTGTGAGCCCCTGGCCGGACGCCAGCTTGCCGTCAACGACAACCGGGTCGCGATTGACATTCCGGCCGTCGGTCTCGGCTCAGTCGTCGAGGAAACCGTGGAGAGTGATTTCCTGGAAAACCAAGCCGACCGGTACCGGCGACTCGACCATGCTCCACAGAAGTCGTCCCGTCTCGTCCCCAGGGCCCGAACGCTCGCCAAGAACCCGGGTTCAGCGAAGGCGCCGAACGGGATGGTCCGCGTGACCGGAGGCGTGTACGTGCGGCGCACCCGTTTCAGAGTGCGTGAGTGCGGCATGTACGAAGGTGCCCGTGCCGGCGAGAGCGCGGACCTGGTTCTCCCCGGACTTCATTCCATGGTGTCCCTGGAGTTCAGGGAGGAACTGTCGCCCTATGCCATCGACCGGCATTCCGTCACCGTGGCGGCGTTCCGGCGCTTTGTGGAAGAAACCGGGTACTCGCCCGATGCACCCGGGTTCTTCGGCGAACCCGGGGCCGGGCCTCTTGAGCCGGTCACGCGGGTTGATCCCGAGGATGCCCGCGCCTATGCATCCTGGCTCGGGCGGCGTCTGCCTACGGAAGCGGAGTGGCAACGGGCCGCTGAGGACGGTGTGCTGGACGATGACCCGGTGCATGTCTGGAACTGGACCGAGCCTGAAATGAGCGACGGACGAACAAGGTTCTGCATTGTGAAGGGAGGCAGTCATCACCACCTCACGGCCTCCGACTGGTATGCGGATGGAGGGACGCACGACGCGGCGTTTGCCGCCAAGTACCTCCTCATGTGGCCCGGCCTCGACCGCTGCGCCACCATCGGTTTCCGGACCGCCATCGATCTCCTGGTCCCACCTCAGGCCACGTGACAATCCATGACGCAGGCGATCAGACCGGAAACCATCACCACGTCACGCCTGGTTCTTGAACCGCTGGAGTTGCGTCACGCAACCCAGGTGACGCGTTTCTGCCGCCTGTGGGAGGTGGCCCAGTACACGGCCAACATTCCTCACCCCTATCCTGCGGGTTGCGCCGAGGCCTTCGCGAAGGATGCTGCCAGCGAAAGGGAAGCGGGAGGAGGCTGGGTCTATGCAGTCACCGTGGCGGATGAGGATGAGGTGATCGGAGTCATCGACATCACGCTCTGCGACAAGGACCGTTCAGGCGAACTGGGCTATGCCTTTGCCCCCTGGAGCTGGGGCAACGGCTATGCCAGCGAAGCGGCACGGGCCCTGATCGAGTTCGCCTTCCGGGTCCTGCGTCTCGACAAGATCGAGGCCTTCGTCATGGTGGAGAATGAGGCCTCCCAACGTCTGCTCACCAGAATCGGCATGCGCCAGGTCGATGAACGCATGATGTCGGCCCCGGCGAGAGAGCGGGAGGTTCTGTGCCGGGTCTTCCAGGTGTTCTGGTCGCAGGTCCGCACATGACGTGGCGATCAGACCTGCTGTTCGTGGTGGCCTGTGCTCTGGTGGATACCGACAACCGTGTTCTCTTGGCCAAACGCCCCGAGGGGAAACCCATGGCCGGTCTTTGGGAGTTTCCGGGCGGGAAGGTGCGCGCCGGCGAGACTCCGGAACACGCCCTGATACGGGAGTTGCGCGAGGAACTCGGTATCGATGTCAGCGAGGCCTGCCTTGCGCCCTTCACCTTCGCCAGTCACGCCTATCGCGACTTTCATCTTCTCATGCCGCTCTACGTCTGCCGTCAATGGAACGGCGTGATCGCACCCCGGGAGCACTCCGACCTCGCCTGGGTCCGTCCCCGGCGCATGGCCTCCTGGTCCATGCCACCGGCCGACGCGCCCCTCGTCGCCATGCTCTGCGACCTGCTGTAGCGCTGGCATTCGAACCGGTGACGATTCTTCATCACCGCCGTTCCAGCCCGGCACCGGCATGATTTCGACGACGGTCCTGCTGGCGGTGCTGTGCGCCGCCCTGCTGCATGCGGCCTGGAATGCCGTGGTCAAGGCGCAATCCGATCCGTTGATCGGTATGGCTTGGATGTCGGTCGCGTCGGGGGTGGCAGCCGGCCTGGCGTTGACGTTCGTGGAGGTTCCCGTTGCGGCCGCCTGGCCCTTCCTGCTGGTGTCGACGGCGGTGCATACGCTCTACTTCCTGTGGTTGGCCGCGGCCTATCGCCATGGCGACTTCAGCCGTGTCTACCCGATTGCCCGCGGCGGCGCGCCCCTGATCGTGACCGTGGCTTCACTGGTCTTCCTTCATGAAGACCTCAGCGACCGCGCGCTGGTCGCGATCGGTCTGATCCTGCTGGCGATCCTGGGTGTCGCATGGCGCAGGGTCGATGCGCGTCGCCACCTGCGTGATCGGTCCCTTCTCTTCGCCGGACTGACTGCCTGCACGATTTCCGCCTATACGATCGCCGACGGGCTCGGCGGCCGGGCGGCCGGCGACCCGATAGCCTATGCGGTCTGGCTCTTCTTCCTCGACGCATGGCCCACCATCGCAGTGATCTTCTGGATGCGCCGTGGCCGTTTTGTCCGGACACCAGGACGCGACATCGCGAAAGCGCTGACCGGTGGTCTGCTCTCCATGCTGGCCTACGCCATCGTCATCTGGGCCATGGTCCATGCTCCGGTCGCGGTTGTCGCAGCCCTGCGCGAGAGCAGCATTCTGTTCGGAGCCCTGATTGGCGTATTGGTGCTCCGGGAGAGACCGGGACCGGTCCGCATCGCCGCGATCATCCTGCTCGCAGCGGCGGTCGCCCTGCTTCGTCTCGCCTGAACCTGAAGCCCGTCCGATTCCCCGGCTGTCACCGGATACTCCCGTCTTGTATCGTTTCCGACCTGCAGCCGTCGGATGTCGAGCGGGAGGCCACGATGCTCAACATTGACCCGTGTGAACTGGCTCCGTGCGAGGAGTTCTTCGAGAACCCCTCAGGCCCGCACAGTCCGGATCTTCAGCGCCTGCTCACCATCATGCGGGCCGACACGGTCGACGATCCGCACGTCATTGTCGAAATTGAAGACGGGGCATTCGGGCTCGGCACGGCAAGCGACCGGCGCGGGGATCCGGTCCGCATCTACGAGGGAGTGCACTTCGAGACCTATGGAGACGCGCTTAGAGCCATGTTCAAGCTCCGTTGGGAGATGCTGACCGGGCATCCATTGCCCTTGGGCGAGGACATCGTGCTGGACGACCGTCCCCAACACCCGGTGGTCGACGAGCGGCTGCTCGCCTATGCGGACCGCTGGGACGTGCGCCCCGGAGAGGTCGTCAACTTCAAGGTGTCCACGGTCGAACCGACGTCGAACTTCCGCTTCGACGTTGCCAGAATTCGCTCGGCCGTCGGTCATCCCGAGGGACCGGGCCTCAACCTGACTCCCGTGCCTTCGTCGGCGGACGGTGACTATGGGGGGCGCAACCAGACGACATCGATCGGCTCATACATTGCATTCGACCGCCCGTGTCCGGTGTCGCTGGAAGCATTCTCCGTTCGCGTGAACGTGAAGCCGACGCTGAGGACCGGCAAACCACAGGCACTCGTCGATGCTTGGGATGCGGAGCGCGAGACCGGCTTTGTCCTTTGTCTGGACGACAGGGGCCGTCCCAGCGTGACCGTCGGCGCTGGCCCGGGCGAGGTCGCCACCATCGAAACAGCGAGGCCGCTGCCCCTCCAGTCCTGGCACGAGTTAACGGCAAGCTTTGATCCCGCAGGCCGCAGACTCGCTGTGTCGCATCGCTCTCTGGAGAGGGGACACCTGCTCCTGCGCGAGGCCCGTATCGACCGCACGATCGAGTTTCAGCCGGATCTCGGGTCGCAGGCCTTCTTCATCGGCGCCTCGAAGGCGTCCGATGGATCCATGACGGCGCACTTCAACGGGAAGCTGGAGGCGCCGGCGCTGTTCTCGTCGCCGCTCTGTGATGCGGGCTCGCTTGTCGCGAACTGGGATTTCTCCCGCGAACCTTCAGGCACCGCGATCATGGACACCTCGCCCAACGCCTGGAACGGCCATTCCGTCAACCTGCCGGCCCGGGCGATGAAGGGCAACCGGTGGGACGGCACGGCCCATCGGTGGTCGGACAACCCCGCTCACTACGGGGCCATCCACTTTCACGAGGACGACGTGGTGGACTGCGGCTGGGATGACGACATTTCGCTGACCATCCCTGGTTCCTGGAAGAGCGGCGTCTATTGCGGGCGCTTTCATCAGGGTGCGGACACCTCCTACGCCAGCTTCTACGTGCTCCCCTCCAAGGGAGAGCCGGGTTCGCGGCTGGCGGTGCTGATGCCGACCGCCACCTACGTCTGCTACGGCAACGACGGCACCCACGTGCAGCGCCGGCGATTCCTGGAGCGGACCATGAACCGGTTCGCGACCCTTTCCAGGAACCAGATGTTCCTGCAGATGCATCCGGAGCTCGGCGCCTCGACCTACGACATGCACAGCGACGGCAGCGGGGTCTGTTACGCGTCCCGACACCGGCCGTTCGTGGACATGGCGCCGGGGACATCCGTGTGGAACTTCGGCGCGGACACACTGATTCTCGACTGGCTCGAGGAGAGCGGCCTTGCCTACGACATCCTGACCGACGAGGCGCTGGACCGGGAAGGTCCGGCCCTGCTGGAACCCTATCGCTGTGTCGTCTCGGGAAGCCATCCCGAATACACCTCACAGTCCATGTCGGACGCGATGCTCGCCTACCTTGAGCAGGGCGGCCGGTTCATGTACCTGGGCGGGAACGGCTTCTACTGGAAGATCGCCTATCATCCTGACGACTCCGGCCTCATCGAGACGCGCCGGGCCGAGGATGGTGGCCGGAACTGGATCGCGGAGCCGGGCGAGTACCACATGGCGTTCACCGGAGAACTCTCCGGCCTGTGGCGGCGCAACGGCCGCACACCGCAGCAACTGTTCGGCGTGGGTTACACGGCCTGCGGTTTCGACTCGGCCTCCTACTACGAGCGCACCGCAGCGAGCGGGGACCCGCGCGCCGTGTGGATCTTCGAAGGCGTCGGGGAGGACGAGAGGATTGGCGACTTCGGATTCGCGCTGGGTGGCGCCGCGGGAGCGGAGCTGGACCGGGCCGATGCGAGTCTCGGCACACCCGAACATGCGCTCGTCGTTGCCAACGCCACCCGTCTTCCCGCCAGCTATCTCACGCTGCCCGAGGAGTTCTACCACCTGACCTCCGACATCAACGGCGAGACGTCTCCTCTGGTGAGGGCGGACATGGTGTTCTTCGAGACCCCGGCCGGCGGCGCCGTCTTCTCCAGCGGCTCCATCTCCTGGTGCGACGGACTGTGCCACAACAGCTACGACAACAATGTGGCCAGGATTACCGGAAACGTCGTCCGCCGCTTCCTGGATCCGGCGCCATTCGACTTGCCGGAATAGTCGCGTTGACGGACTGCTTCACCACTCTCATTCGCGCAAGCCCTGCGTGCAAGGGATGGGGGGTAAGCGCTTCCGGTCAATCGGTTGCTGCGCCTTCCGAACGAATCCGACTCAATGTCTGTGGAGGCTCCAGTTCGACTGTTGGGTCATTCCCCGCGCCGACACGGAGTAGGACCGGCGGCACTGATGTGATGGGGATGAGTTCCAGCGTACTTCCTTCCATGCGCACCACCCGGAAGGGGGTGATGCCCCATGCGCGAGCGCAGCTTGTCTGACCTGATACAGCGCAGGGGCGGGTGCTGGCGTTCGCGGCACGCGCCCCCTTGCCCTGTCAACAGAGCCATCACGAAGCCGCGTCCGATTTGGCCCCGGCCGATGCGGTCCTTAATGTAGCGGGAGCCAACCTATCGCCTTTCGCTCGCCCCGTCCGTCGCCAGCGCCTTGACCGGCTGGTCCAGCTTGGCACGGTCCCACAGCTTCCGATGCCCGACCCGGCGCGCGGCGCGGTAAACCGGGTCTCCAACTTACTCGTCCTCCCAAAATTTCGACTCATGGCTGGTGTTAAAAAGTATCTGATTACCATCCAAATCCTGGACGGAAAAATAGTAGTGGCCAAACCTCGGTTCGTCGCTTATCGGACCGGCCTCGATCCCGTTTTCGACAATTGCCGCGCGATATGCCTCAAGATCGGTGCGCGTATTGCTGTCGATCATCAAATCAATACTCTTTTGCGGCGCGACGTCCTGCTCCGGGTCAAATTCGCACAGCAGGATATGGGTGCCCCCGCGCAATTCGATGATAGTCAGGCCCTTGAGTTCACCGACAACTTCCATACCCAGACGACGGTAAAATTCGACTCCTTTCGCTGCGTTGCGCGTCAGGACAAGAACGTGCCCGACCGAAATTTCCGCAGTTGCTCCGCTCATGGGCATTGCGCCCTCCTTTCCTGATCTCATTAGGGGCAAGCCGGACGGGGAGAACAGGGGCCTCTCCGGTTCCGCTCATGCCACGGCCGCTCGGATCAGTTCAAGAAGCTCTTTCCGCTCGTCTTCCGTCATCGTGTCCTGTCCGGCTGAGGATTCCATACAAGAGCTATGTTCATGGCGTCCTTGTGCAATGACAAGGCGGTCATGGGTCCTTGAGGACCTGGGTGAGGCTGATGTTGCCGGAGCCGGGTCTGAGGGGCTGCTGCTGGGAGGTATGGGGAGCCCAGGCAGTCATGTAGATGATGTCGAAGGTGGCGGGGATTCTCGTTTCGCGGTCGGCGTGGCGGTCCTGGTAGAGGGAAGCGGCGTGAAGGAAGACGTCCCTGCGCGCGAAGGTGCGGGGACGGTCGGCGAGGGCATTGCTCTCCCCCATGGCCTTGAGGTCGCGCATGAGGGCGAAGGCGTCGGGGTAGGTCACCGTGATGCGGTCGGCGTCGACGACGGGTAGCGCAAATCCGGCGCGTTGCAGGAGGGCGCCGGCGTCCCTGACATCGACCATCGGCGAGAGGCGCGGCGAGAGGCCGCCCGTGACGGCGACCTCGGACTCCGCCAGCACGTGCCTGAGTTCCACGAGTGTTTCCCCGCCGAGGAGCGCGGCGAGAAGAAGGCCGTCGGGCTTGAGCGCCATGCGGACCTGGATCAGCGTGCCGACGAGATCATTCACCCAGTGAAGGGCGAGATTGCTGATGACGGCGTCGAACGAGGAGGGAGCGAAGGGGAGGCGCTCCTCGTCGACGGCGAGGTGGCGGGCGAAGGCGGGCGAAAGGTCGGCCTCGATAAGAAAGTCCGCCTTGCGCTTGCCGGCAATGGCTTGGGCGAAGGCGCCGTGTCGGGCGCCGAGTTCGAGAGCGACGGGAAAGCGTCGTGTGATGTCGTCGAGGCGGTCGGCGAGACGGCGGGCGACGTCAGAGAAGAGGAAGTCGGCTTCACTGCCCCTGGCAGCCGCGGTGCGGTGGAGCTGGACGGCGCGGCGATCGAAGGGACCTTCGTTCATGGGACCCATGGTGACGGGCGGGGCGGGGTGGCACAAGCTGGAGCGGGACTGCTATGGTCGCACGAGGCACGCTCAAGAGAATCGCCATGGCCGAGGTCGTCGTCTACACGACCATGTTCTGCCCCTACTGTACCGGCGCCCGGAAACTGCTCAAGTCGCGGGGTATTGCGTTCGAGGAAATCGACGTGACACTCAATGCCGGCAGGAGAGAGTCCATGGCCCGCATGGCCGGTGGCCGGCATACCGTGCCCCAGATCTTCATCGACGGGGAGGCGATCGGCGGTTACGACGATCTCGTCCGTCTCGAGCGCAACGGCGAACTTGCAGCCAGATTGGCAGAGCGAGCATGACGCAACTCAGGATTGCCTGCGTCCAGGTCAACGCACAGCTCGACATGGAGGCCAACATCGAGGCGGCATCGGCCCTGGTGCACCAGGCAGCCGATGCCGGAGCGGACCTCGTCGGCCTGCCGGAGAATGTCGCTCTCATGGCTGCGAGTGAGGAAGATCGCCTGGAGAACGCCTGGCGCCCCGCCGATCATCCGGCACTCATCGCCTTCGCCGGTCTCGCGCGACAGCGAGGAATCTGGCTCCAGGCAGGATCCGTGGCAGCCCTTCGCGATGACGGCACGCTGGCCAACCATGCCTTCCTCTTCGGTCCCGATGGCGAAACCACGGACTACGAGAAGATCCACATGTTCGACGTCGATCTTCCCGACGGATCGCGCTACCGGGAATCGGCCATGTTTCATCCGGGTGACACCGCGGTCCTTGCTCCAACGCCGTGGGGCCTCTTGGGCATGACGGTCTGTTACGACTTGCGTTTTCCCCATCTTTACCGCGAACTCTCGAAGGCAGGCGCGGTCATGCTGACTGTCCCCTCGGCCTTCACGAAGGTGACGGGAGACGCCCATTGGAAGGTGTTGCTGCGGGCCCGTGCCATCGAGTGTGGCGCCTTCGTCTTCGCTCCCTGCCAGACAGGTCACCATCCGGGCAACCGGCGAACCTGCGGTCATTCGCTGATTGTCGATCCCTGGGGCGTGGTCCTCGCCGATGCCGGCACGGACGTCGGGTTCTGCATCGCCGACGTCGATCTTGCCGAGGTGGCGCGGGTCCGAAGCACCGTCCCGGCCCTCGAACATGACCGGCCCTTTGCGCTCTCAGATTTCCCGGCGGGCGCACAGTCTCTGAAGGGCCGCCGGACGGGGATCGACGACGACGAGATCCTCATACGCCAGCACGCGTAGGCTTCCGGCTACCGCCTCGAGAAGTTCTCCGGGTCTGAGGAGGAATGCCGGATTGCGCGGCCGGCCGAAGCGCTCGTTGCCGACAGCGAAGGTCTCGTAGATGAGAAGGCCGCCGGGGCCGACGTTGGCGACGATGTCTTTCAGTCCCGGACGCCACAGGTAGTTGGTGACGACGACGCCGGCAAAGGTCCTTCCCGCGAGGGGCCACACGCCACCACCCTCGAGATCGCATTCCAGTATCGTGACGCGTTCATCTTCGGCGAACCGGGCGAGCGGTCCGGCGTCGCGGTCAAGCGCGGTGACCCGGTGGCCGTGTTCGAGCAGGAGTTGCGTGTGGCGGCCACTTCCGGCGGCGAGGTCGAGCACGTTTGCTTCCGGGGGAAGAAGGGGGATGAAGCGCCGTACCCAGTCACTGGCGTCGGCGGTGGCGGAGTGGCGGAGTTGAGGTGTCATCGAGGTCCCTGCCGGAACGAAGGGCGAAGCCCGATCCGGTCACGGTCGACCGGGGTGACGGAGTGATCGCTAAAGGGTGTGGTCAGGGTTCTCAAGGGGTGCATGGTCACGATATCCCTTGTGCCGCAGGAATTTGCGCCTACATTTTATGTGACGGTTCAGGGTGTTCTCATGATCGTCTTCGATATCCAGTGCGGCAATGGCCATGTCTTCGAGGGCTGGTTTGCCGATTCCGCATCCTTTGACGCCCAGGTCAAGGCGAAGGATGTCGCTTGTCCGATGTGCGGCGATACCGCCGTCAAGAAGGCCCTGATGACTCCCAGCGTTGCCGTGGCCCCCCGCACCGGTGGCTCGGCGGAAGAAGAGGCCCCTGACGCCAGGACCGTGGCGCTCGCCAAGCAGAAGGAAGAGACCCGCCGGGTCATGGCCATGGCCCGTGCGGTGAAGGCGCACGTCGAGAAGAACTTCGAGAACGTCGGTCCGCGCTTCGCCGATGAAGCGCGCAAGATTCACTATGGCGATGCGGAAAAGCGCAACATTCACGGCGTGGCAACGCCAGTCGAGTCCCGGGAGCTGCGCGAGGAGGGGATCGAGTTCGGCGAACTGCCGGCATTGCCGGAACTCGACAGCTGAACCGCGTCAGGTCCGCTGGATGACAGCCCGGATTCTGGGTTCGCTCAGGACGTAGGCCACCAGGAAGGCCATCAGCAGCGCATTCATGACAAAGGGACCCGGGGTCCAGACCATGTAGAGCGGCATGGCGATCAGCGGACTCAGCACATGTCCGGCGGCGCCGGTGCCGATCAGGGCCCCTGCCGCCGTTCCCTGTTCCCGGGGCGAGACCGCGAGTGATGCCGCCGTGGCGAATCCGGGGCGCAGCATGGCCATGCCGACACCGAAAAGCATCATGGCGGCGACCATGAGCGGATAGGAGTCGGCGACGAGGATGACGACGAATCCCGCCAGGGCCAACGGACCGCCGGTCTTCAGAAGGAAGCCCGGACCCAGATTGAGGCGCGGCACAATGACGATCTGGAAGACGAGTGCGGCGACGGCCGCCAGTGTCAGGCCGAAACCCACCTTGCGCGCCGTCTCTTCCGGATCAAGGAGAAGGGTGTCCATCATGTAGAAGGCGATGGTCTGCATCGAAGCCGCGTGACAGATGCTCATGACCACACTGCCGATGACGAAGGGCAGGATGCGGCGGTCAAGGAGCGAGACGCGCGGCATCACCTTCCTTGATGAAGCGGGCGATGATTCCGGAAGGTAGAGGGCGATCACCACGAAGCTGCATGCGGCAATGATGGCGACGGCAACCAGCGGAGCCAGCAGGTGCAGACCGACCAGGAGTGCTCCCAGACCCGGCCCCAGAACGACTCCGGTGGTGAAGGCTGCGTTGAGCATGGAGATGCCGCCGGTTCTCCTCGCCCGGCTGGTCCTGTCGGCGATGTAGGCCTGCGCCGCCGGAAAGGAGCCCGAGCCAAAGACGCCGTTGATGAGACGGGCGGCAATCATCAGGGGAAAGGCGACCATGACCGGCAACCAGCCGGCGAGCCCCGACTGGATGGCGAGAGTGAAGAGCAGCATGGAGACCGCATAGGTGCCCACACCCTGGGTGATGATGGGCTTGCGGCCGACGATGTCGCTTCGGCGTCCCCAGAACGGGCTCATGGCCGCCCACATGCCCCCGGAAATGGCGAACACCAGTCCGACGTGCCACTCGGCGAGCTCCATGGTCCGGGCAATCGGCGGCAGGACGGAAAAGAGAAGGGACTGACCAAGCCCGACACAGACCAGGCTGGCAAAGAGGATGCGAAGGGCGGTCCTGTCCTGGCCGGGCTGAGTTATCCCCGGGGATAGTGACGTCAAGTTCTGTTCCTGGGCCTTACAACGGAGGGCGAAGGTGCGCCCAGGGGCGGAGCTTCTCGATGGCAGCGCCGACCTTGAGGACTGTCAGATCCTCGAAGCGCCGCCCGACGATCTGCAGTGCCGTGGCCAGACCGTTTGCGGTCATGCCCGAGGGCACCGAGAGCGCCGGACACTGCGACACGTTGTTGAAGACGAGGGTCATGTCGTTCGAGAGCATCTTGCCGTCCGGTGTTTCGCCGAGCTGGTCGGCGTCCGAGCCGGATGCATGGGGTGCCTCGGCCGGAGTCGTCGGGCAGATCAGCGCGTCGTGATCGACGAAGATCTCGCACAGGCGTTCCCACTGCCGGGTCCTGACGAACTCCAGGCGCTTGAAGCTGATGGCATCCATCTCCCGGGCTGCCTCGAACATGGTGACGATGTTCGGGTCGAGATCGTCTCGTCTGGCGTCGAGATGTTGCTCGAAGAATGCGGCGAGATAGACATTCCAGTAGTCGAGCCAGGCATCGGCACACTCCCGCCGCCATCCCAGATCCACTTCCTCCACGACAGCGCCGGCACTGGCGAGGGCTTCTGCGCAACGCTCCACGTTGGCCGCCACCTCATCGTCGACGTGATAGAAACCAAGGTCGATATCCATGGCGATCCGCATGCCTTCGACATTGCCTGGCAGGGGATGGGGAATGTCCAGCGGCGTCGGATTCGACATGATGTCGTATTCGTCAGGCCCCTGGCAGACGTCGAGGAAAAGGGCCGCATCATCCAGGGTCCGGGTCAGGGGTCCAAAGTGGCTGATGTTGTCGAAGACCGACGCGAGGATGGTCATGGGGATCCGGCCCAGACTCGGTTTGAGGCCGACAATGCCGCAAAATGCGGCCGGAATGCGCACCGATCCCCCCATGTCGGAGCCCTCGGCCAGCGGGACGCAGCCCGACGCCACCGCCGCGCCGGAGCCACCGGACGACCCGCCGGGCGTGCGATCTGGATTCCAGGGGTTGCGCGTCACGCCCCACAGCGGGCTGTGGGTAAAGCCGTCATGGGCGAACTCGGGCGTGGTGGTCTTCCCTACCATGATGGCGCCGGCGCCAAGCAGATCGCTCACCACCCGGGCATCCTTCTCCGGGACATGATCACGATAGACCCTGCTTCCCAACGTCGTGGTCTTGCCCGCCGTGGGCGTGAAATCCTTGATGGCGATCGGCACTCCGTGAAGCGGACCGAGAGATGCACCCTCCATGACGGCGCGTTCCGCAGCCTTCGCTTTCTCCAGGGCCTCTTCGGGGTAGGTAAAGCAGAAGCAGTTGAGTTTGGGATTGATTTCCTCGATGCGCTCCAGGCTGTTGGCGACAACCTCGACCGGCGATATCTCTCTCGTGGCGATGTGCCGGGCAAGCGTGACGGCAGGGGTGTAGCAAAGGTCGAGGTTCACCATGGCCTGAGACTCCGGTCCTGACTGACGCGGGTGCACGACCGGTGCGGGTCACGGTACCGCGCATGAATGGGATGGTCAGCGAAGAGTCTACACGGGTGGCAGCCCCGAATGCCATGGCATCGCCGGGACAATCGGTCTAGACAACCCCCGATGACAGCAGCAGTTCCATGGATTCGGGCACGCTAGAGCACTATCACCGCCTCGTCGCATCCGGCGATCTCGTGCACGACGTGCACCAGGAAAGGGCAGTACGGCATCTCGATCAACTGGCCCGGGATCTTGCCTCGCCGGGGCGGGGAGGCCTCATCGATCGCGTTTTCGGACGCCGGTCCCGTTCCGCTGTCAGGGGCATATGGCTCCACGGAGGTGTCGGCACCGGCAAGTCGATGCTCATGGACCTCTTCTTCGAGAACGTCCGGAACCGGAAGAGACAGCGCCACCACTTCCATGCCTTCATGCGCGATGTGCACGGCACCATCCAGGAACGGCACAGGTCCTCCGCCGACGCCAACGACACCATCCGCCATGCCGCCAGGGCCCTGATGGGTGAAACGGATCTCCTGTGCCTGGACGAGTTTCACGTCACCGACATCGCCGATGCCATGATCCTCGGCCGCCTGTTCCGGCAGTTTCTCGATCTGGGCACAATCATGGTGGCGACATCGAACGAGCATCCCCGTGAGCTCTATCCGGGAGGCATCAATCGCCAGCTCTTCTCACCGTTCATCGACACTCTCGAGAAGGAACTCGACATCATCGAGGTCGATGCGGAGCGGGACTACCGGCTGGCATTTCTTGCCAGCACCGGCACCTACATGTCCTCACACGATGGCCATGCGACATCGCGTCTCGACGAGGCCTTTCGCCATCTCGCAGGCGACGCCGACATTGCTCCGCTTGACATTCCCCTTCAGGGAAGGGTGCTTCATGTCCCCCGTCAGGCCCGCCATGTCGCGCGTTTTTCCTTCAACGAACTCTGCGGCCGTCCGTTGGCGGCGCCCGACTACCTGGCGCTCGCCGGCGCCTTCCATACCGTCATCATCGATGACATTCCGGTCATGACCCCCGCCATGCGCAATGAGGCGCGGCGGTTCATCATCCTGATCGACATCCTCTACGAGGAAAGGGTGGGGTTGTTGTGTTCCGCTGCGGCACCGCCTGAGGGGCTCTATTCGGAAGGTGACGGTTCCCTGGACTTCCGCAGAACCGCATCGCGTCTGATCGAGATGCAATCTGCCGAGTATCTCGAGAGCCGGCGCAGGGTCAGCCAAGCGGAACGTCAAGGAACGCCACGAAGGACACCAGTCCAATGAGCGTGACGATGATGGCGCCACCGAAGTTGAACCCGTGTCGCACCAGCAGCGCTCCCGACGATCCGGCTCCATCGCTTTCCACGAGGCGCAGTGCCGTCTGACGGGCGATGATGGCGCCCACTCCCAGTGAGCAGATGGTGAGACCGATGCCGAGCGACATGGCGGCGACGAGGAGAAAACCCGGATAGATCATGTCGTTGGCGACCGCGTAGAGCATGATGAGCACGGCGCCGGGACAGGGCACGATCCCGGCCGCGACCGCCATCAGTCCGCTCTCGACCTTTGATGCCTCTTTGGCATGGCCATGACCGTGCGCATGGGCATGTCCATGGTTGTGGCCATGATTTTCGTGGTGGCCGTGACCATGGGCGTGGCTGTGGCCATGATTCTCGTCATGGCTGCGTTCGTGACCGTGACTGTGGGCGTGGCTGTGTCCGTGTTCTTCGTGGCGGGCGTCTTCGTGATCCCGGGCGTGTCCCTCCTGGGCGTGACTGTGACCGTGACCGACCTCGGAAGGACTGATGTAGCCCAGGGCGGCCCGGAAGGCCTGGTAGAGCATGTAGAGACCGATGGCGGCGATGATGAGAAAACTCGCGGCCCTCACGCCGGGAACCTCCGCCAGTCTGATCCCGAATCCGGCTTGCAGGGTGATGTCCGCAAGCCAGACGATGACGATCGCGGCGATGACATGAACGATGGCCACCTGGATCGCCATCACGATGCCGCGGCCAACTCGGGCGTCGCGGCCCAGGAAGTAGGAGACGATGATGAACTTGCCGTGTCCCGGACCGAAGGCGTGAAACACTCCGTAGACGAAGGCGATGGCAAGTCCGAGAAAGAAGGCGCCCAGACTCTGGCCGCTGTCGATGGCGTTCATGTGCCGGGCCACTTCGGTGTTCGCCCGTCGCTGGAAGGCGACGATGGCATCCGTCCAGCGTTCCCACAGACCGCCGTCTTCCATCGTCATCTCGACGGTGGGGAGCGTTGTCTCGTCGGCGTTCACCGTACCGGTGATGGCGCAGACAACGACGGCCAGAATGCAAAGGACACATGCCAGGCGGTCTGTCATGTCGGATCTCCGCAACGAAGGGTGATGGTCGAGGCGTGTCCCTCGAATGCGCCCTCTCCGGAACCTGCCGCAAAGCGACATGCCGGATCGAGGGGTCCCTCGACCGTGAGAAAGCCGTCTCCGGCAAAGGAGAAATCGAAGAACAGGATATCGTCGTGGAGACTCGCGGCGAAGGGCGCCTGGAGGTCGTCGAGGGAGACGGTGAGCCTCAGGCCGAAGTGTTCCGGTTCAAACACCGGTTCGACGTGCTGCACATGCCAGGAAACCGGTTCACCGCCCCCCAGAATGGTGAGGTACCAGTCCTGTTCTGCAAGGGGAGCAAAAAGCCCGTCCTCATTCGCCCGGGCTTCCTCGCTCGTGACGGTTCCATCACCGTCGGCATCGAAGACGGTGAAGAGGTAACTGGAGGCGAAGGGGTCGAATGTCCACTCCAGGGTGAATCCGCTGGTGGATTGGTCTGCCATCCGGAAGTGCCACGTCGTCGTGACCCAGACATCGGGATTGGCCAGAACCGGCGGGCTGGTGACAAGAACCAGGAAGGTCGACATGAGGAACTTGCGAAGCATGGCACCGCATCCTTGATCCCCTCGAGTACCCTGAGTATGACATGTCAGTCGACATTTCAAGGATGTCATGCTGCGCGACATCGTCGAGATCTTCCGCTCGCCGGCGCCCTTGCACCTGGGACCCATGGGCTACTTCAGGGAACTTTCCGGCATTGCCCGGCGCGCGGAGGAGTGCCGGGAGGAATGGCAACCCCATCTTGCACGGACCCGGCAGGTGATCGAGCGTGCCGCTCTTGACTGCAGGCAACGCGATTCGGTCCTCGTGACCGGCTCCGGACTCCTGCTGGACGTGCCGGTGGAGATGCTCGCCCGCACCTTCAGGCGCGTTGTCCTGGCGGATATCCATCATGGGCGGGCGACCCGTCGGGCCGTGCGCCACCTTGCCAATGTCGAACTGGTGGCCCTCGACGTCACCGGTGTGGTCTGGGCCTGCTACCGGTATGCCCGAACCGGGTGCCGCGGACCCTTGCCGGAAGGTCGTCTCCCGGCGATTGGTGATACGCCCTTCGACCTTGCTGTCTCCGTCAATCTCGTCTCCCAGCTTGCAGTCATGCCGCGCCGGTACGTTCTCGGACATTGTCCGGCCTTTCCTCCGGGTCGCCTGCAAGAGTTCACCCGGGAACTGATCTCGAGCCACATGCGCTGGCTTGACCGGCATGGCGACCGGGTGTGCCTCATCACCGATTTCGAACGCCACGAAGACCACGATGACGGACGCAAGGTGGTGGTGGACCTGCTGGATGGTGCCCGTCTGAGCGAACCGGAAGAGACCTGGACATGGTTCATCGCGCCGCAGGGCAAGGTCTTCATGGATCGTGAGGTCCGCCACCACGTGGCGGCATGGCGTGACTACCCATCAGAGTCTCGATGATCTTCTTCTGACTGCCCCGTATGGCCCGCTCGGCCGCCGCCGCCGCCCGTTCGCCGTCGCCATCGAGAAGGGCCGAAAGCAGGTCGTCGTGGCGATGGTGAAACTCGATGTCCCTGTCCTCGAGGGTGAGGCAGAAGTGGACGATGCGCTCGTGATGTTCGATGAGGGACATGACGAACTCTGCCAGACGGCCATTCCTGGATGACTGGACGACGTGTTCGTGGAAGGCGTAGTTGGCTTCACGATAGGCGGTCCTGGTTCCGCCGCCCCTGGCGGGAAGGCAGGCGCGCACCTCGGCGTCAAGACGGGTGAGCAGGGACGCATCGACATGCCCGGCGGCAAGGCGCGTGGCCTCGACCTCGAGCAGCAGCCGCAGCTGGAACACCTCGTGGACATCCTGGATGGAGATCGGTGCCACGATGTTGCCGAGGCGCTTGCGCGTGATGACCAGCTTTTCCTGGCGCAGCCGTGCCAACGCGCTGCGCAGCGGCGCCTTGGAGAATCCGTATCGCTCCACCAGCATGGTCTCCGGGATCTCGGCGCCCGGAGCGAGGCGGACGAGCAGGATCTCATTCTTGAGGATCCGGTAGACCCGGCTGGAGAGATCTTCACGTCGATCGGTCGAACCCGGCATGTCATCCATCCGCAAGCGCGTGTCGAGCGTCAGGGTGCCACATCACCGACGTGCCGCGACAGGTACTGCGGTCATGAACCGCTTCTCCGCCAGTGGTGACAGGAGACCTCGTGGTTCTCCGCGATCCTTTCGAGGGCGGGAACGTGGTGTCTGCACGTCTCGTCAGCCAGGGGACAGCGCGGATGGAAATGGCATCCGGATGGCGGATGAACGGGGCTTGGAGGTTCCCCCTGGACAAGGCGGCTGGCGGCGTCGAGGCCGATTTCATCGAGCAGCGAGGCCGCGTTGAGGGCTTTCGTGTAGGGATGGCGCGGAGCGTGGAAAATCTGCTCGACGGGAGCCATCTCGACAATGCGGCCCAGGTACATGACCGCCACGCGATCGCAGATGTGGCGCATGGCCCGAAGGTCATGGGAGATCATCAACAGGGAAAGGTCGAACCGCCGGCGCAGATCGTTGAGAAGATTGAGAATCTGGGCGCGAATCGACGCATCCAGCGATGATGTGGGTTCATCGCAGACGACAAACTGTGGTCTGAGGAGGAGAGCCCTGGCGATGACAATCCGCTGCAACTGCCCCCCGGAACACTGCCCGGGGTATCGTTCGACGATTCCCGGTTCGATCCCGACCTCGCCCAGCATCGCATGGATCATCTCAAGGCATTCTTCCCGGGTTCCGGCATCATGCGCCGCAAGCGGGGCCAAGAGAGAGTCGATCATCCTCATCCTGGGATCGAGCGCCGCCTCCGGATTCTGGAAGATGAGCTGGACGGTCCGGCGGAACCGCCTGAGTTCTCCCGGCCTCATCGCCAGGAGATCGCGGCCATCCACGAAGACCTCGCCGTGATCCGGCCGGATCTGGTTGATGAGCAGGCGGGCGAGCGTGGATTTGCCACATCCCGATTCACCGACCAGACCCAGTACCTCGGCGCGTCCGATCGCGAGATCCACGCCGTCGACGGACCGCACGGCCAGCCTGCCTGCCCCGCGAAGGGGAAAGTGCTTCACGAGGTTGCGGGCCTCGACGAGGGGACTTTCGGCGCTGCTCATGGTTCCGCCGCCCAGCAGTGCACCAGATGGCCTTCGGCTTTTCGTGTCGCCACCGGCTCGTCGCTGGCACAGACACTCCCCTTGCGGCGTGCGAGGGCATGGGGACACCGCGGGTGAAAGCGGCAACCGGGAATCGACCGGGTGGGAGGCGGAATGGTGCCGGGGATGGATTCGAGATTACCGCTTCCTGCCTTGCGCATCAGCGAGCAGTCGATCAGGGCCTTCGTGTAGGGGTGTTCCGGCGCATGCATGATCGTTTCAACAGGGCCTTCCTCGACGATGCCTCCGGCGTACATCACGGCGACCCGGTCAGCCATGGCGGAGACGATGGAGAGGTCGTGGGTGATGAGGAGAATGGAGAGTGTCCTCTGCTTCTTTTCCTTCTCCAGGAGTGCGAGGATTTGCGCCTGGACCGTGACATCGAGCGCCGTCGTGGGTTCATCGGCAATCAGGAGATCCGGATCGCTGGAAAGGGCTGCGGCAATCATGACCCGCTGCGCCATGCCGCCCGACAGCTGATGGGCAAAGGAACGGGCGCGCCGGCCGGGCTCCGGGATACCAACCTCCCGCAGGAGTTCGACAGCGCGCTCGAAGGCTTCGCCGCGCGATGCCCGCCTGTGCAGGCGCAGGGCCTCGCCGACCTGACGGCCCACCCTGCAACTGGGATCCAGCATGCTCGAGGGCTGCTGGAAGATCATGCCGACACGGTTGCCCCTGGTGCGATTGAGGACGTCAGGGGTTGCGTTGGTCATGCTCTGCCCGCAGATCGAGACCGTGCCTCGCGTCACCCTGAGCGGTGGTGGCAGGAGATCGATGAGAGAAAGCGCCGTCACGGTCTTTCCGGACCCTGACTCTCCGACGAGAGCGACCGTCTCGCCCCGGCGGATCTCGAGGTTGATCCCTCTTGCAACGGCGACGGTGTCACCGATCGATATGTCGAGATTCTCCACCTTCAGGCTGGGCATCTCATGGGGGGAGATCATGATTCGCCCGTGCGAAGGCGGCGGGATCTGTCGGCGTCGATCTCCAGCCCCTGTCCCATCAGGGTGACGCTGAGTGCCGTGATCATGATGGCGATGCCCGGTGCAAACACGAGCAGCGGCTGGCGAACGGCAAACTGCCTGGCGTCGGCCAGCATGGCGCCCCAGTCGGAATCGGGAGGTTGTACGCCCAGGCCCAGGTACGAGAGCGCTCCCACGGTGATCAGCTTGTGGCCGAAGCGAAGGAAGGTCATGGCGGAAATCGGACGCAGCGCATTGGGAATGACGTGGCGCAGGAGAATGAAGGTCCGCGTGCATCCGAGCACCTCGGCCGCGACGATGTAATCCCGCGACGAGATGTCCAGCGCAATGCCGCGGGCGAGACGGGCGAAAGGTGTCCAGCCGACGAGCGTGAGGGCGAGAACCAGGGTGCCGAACCCGGGGCCGATGATGGCGATCAGGAAGAGTGCGACGATGATTTCGGGAAAAGAGATGAGGACATCGACGACACGCATCACGAACTCGTCGATGGCGCCGCCGACTCGTCCGCACCAGGCGCCGATGAGCGTGCCGATCGTGACCGACAGGACGAGGGTGAGAGCGGCCACCACGACGGAGAACCGGCCCCCGAAGAGCAGGCGCGCCCAGAGATCGCGGCCGAGCTGGTCGTTGCCCAGCCAGTGGTCGCCGCCGGGCCCCTGCAGGCGCATGGAGAGATTCTGGGCCACCGGGTCGTGCAGCGAAATGACCGGTGCGGCAATGAGCAAGAGTGCGACGACTGTGCCGGAAAGAAGACCGGCGATGAATGTCCAGTGCTGGCGCATGGTCCAGCGAACGATTCGCGCGGCAAGGGTCATCGCGCGTCCCCTGACACGGTGACGGTCGGATTGAGAACGCCGTAGAGAACGTCGGCTGCCGTATTGATGACGATGGCGAGGCCGACGATGCAGATGATGCTCCCCTGGAGCATCGGCATGTCGTTGTTGATCACCGCCGAATAGATGAGACGACCCATGCCGGGAATGGCAAAGATGACCTCGACGACGACCGAACCGCCGAGCAGTCCGGCCAGCCACAGGGCGAAGACGGTCAGGACCGGCTGGATGCCGTTTCTCAGGCCGTGCCGGACGAGGGCGCCTGCCAGACCGAGGCCCCGGCTCCTGGCAGCCAGGATGTAGTTCGCATGGAGGACGTCGATCATTGATGCCCGCATGACCTGCGAGAAGTAGGCAAGCGGACGCAGGCAGAGCACGGCGGCCGGGAGAATCAGCGTTTCGAGTCCGGACCAGCCGGCGGAAGGCAGCCAGCCGAGTTCGACGGCGAACAGCAGGACCAACACCGGTGCCAGCCAGTACTCCGGGATCGAGACAAACCCCTGGGCGATGAAGGTGACAATGCCGTCGAAGCGGCGCCCCTGGTGCACGGCCGCCATCGTGCCGACGGGGAGGGCGATGGCCAGTGCCAGGAAGAGGGCGCTCAATGCGAGGGTGACTGACACGCCCAGGGCCCGCAGAATCTGGTCGGCCACGGGAAGCTTGCTGGTAAAGGAAAGGCCGAGATCCCCCTGAAAGACACGGCCGAGCCATGCAAAGTACTGCTGGAGGAGCGGCTGGTCGAGGCCGAGCTTGATGCGCAGGGCCTCGACCGCGTCACTGTCGAGCGCCAGGTCCGCCACGCGCGAGCGGATGATGGCGCGCGCAGGGTCCGCCTCGCCGAGCCAGGGAACCAGGAAGGCGAGAAGGGAAACAAGTGTCAGTGTAACGACTAGGACAATCGCTCGCTTGAGCAAGAACCGTTCCATGGTCCTGGCCGACAGGTTCGGTCCCCATGCTACCACGGCCCCGTACCCTGTCATCCACCGCCCAACCAACGGGATCGAACGGGAGCCTTCCAGGTCCGCCTCGTTCTGTTCGGGGGAGCCATGCCCAACGAGATTGGCGAGACTGGCATCGATATGAGTTGCAAGCCCCTTCGGTACGAGCGTTCAAGCGATGATGTTGCAGCGTCACCGGCTGGTCAGTGGCAGAAATGTAGTCACGTAGTAGTCTTGAATGAATTGAACCAACATGATACATGTGCCGAGACAAGCGGACACCGGAGAGACAGCATGGAACTTGCTATCCGCGATGCGAAAGCGCGCCTGTCCGAACTGGTTGCTGCGGCCCGCAGCGGGGAACGGGTCGTCATTACCAGACACGGGCTTCCGGCCGTCGAGTTGATACGTTGCGACCGACGCGGCGGGATTGACTTCGAGAAGCTGCAGGCAGCACGTCGACGGCTCGGTATCGAGGGCGATGGCGAAGGCTGGCCGGAGGAATTCAACGATCCGGCCTTCAGCCGTCAGGTACTGGGCCTTGAAGCCGACCAAGAATGACGGTGATGCGCATTCTTCTCGATACATCCTACCTGTTTGACCTTATGGACAGGCCGGGATCGTTTCTGGAGTCCGAGTACCCGATTTTGGTTTCGCCAAGGACGGAGATTTTTGTCAGCGCGGTGTCGATCTGGGAAATGCGGCTCAAGTACGGTGTCCGCAATCGATCCGGCGTGCGCAAGAGCCGATTCTCACCAGAGGATGTGGTTGACGTGCTGGAAGACCAGGAGGTGACATTCCTGCCCATGACCATCCGGCATGCCGCGCGGGCTCTCAGAACATCGCTGGACCACGAGGACCCGTTCGACGAGTTGTTGCTGGTTCAGGCTCAGGAGGAAGGTCTGAAGCTGTTGACCGTGGACAGGCGTCTTCTGGGCCATCCACTCGCCGTTGCCGCGCGCGAGCTTGGATGAGCGCACTTGGATCGTGGCGCGGACTCTGCGTGGCGGTGCTCGCCGCATCATCAGTTCGAGAAAGGCCAGCACCCGTGAACAGGAAAACTACGCAAACCGGTTCCGATGATGATCTGCCGGATTTCAGCACCCCTGAGTGGCAAGCCAAGTTCGCCAAGGCCCGGTGCGCCGCGGCCGACCGAAGTCTGAAGTGACGAAAGTTCGGACTACACTCCGACTTGATCCTGACGTCCTTGCAGCCTTTCGCTCTGATGGACCCGGCTGGCAAAGCCGCATCAACAAAGCCCTTCGAAAAGCTGCAGGTCTTCCCTGAGTACCGAAACTGCGGCGGCCGCTGACGCAAGAAGATAGACGCGAATTCGACTGCAGGCTTGCAAGAGACCGCCGTGCCCTGACGGGACCTTATTGGGCTATCGCATCGGCTCCAAGGCGGACCAGAGAACCAGTGTGACCGTCGATCCATCCATCGGATTGCGTGTGTCTGAAGAGGAGCGTCTGCGAAACTCATGCAGAGTCGCACATGCGTCACTTTGTGTCAGGTTTCACCGGTGAATCGGCTGTTCACAGACCGAGCAGGCCGGGAAGGTAGGTGATGTCCGGGATTTCGTGGTAGCCAAAGAAGGGGACGGACGGCTCGTAGCCGCGGTTGACATAGACCTTGTTGACGATGCGCATGTGGTGACACGGCATCAGGTCGTAGTAGAGGCTCGCCGACACGTGCAGGACCTCGTGGCGCTGGCAGCCGAGTTGATCCAGCATGTATTCGAAGGCCGCGAAACAGGGCTTGTAGCTCCTAGCCTGTTCCGCCGTGTAGACGGCATGGAAGGGAGCGCCGAGCTTGTCGACGTTGTGCTTGATCTGCTCGTCGTTGGCGTTCGAGAGAATGACGAGAGGATAGGCCTCGGCCGTCCGCGCCAGGGCCTCCGGCACGTCGGGATGCGGCCCCCAGGTGGGGACCGCATCCACGATCGCGTCGGCTGTTTCACTGTCATACGCCATGTTCCAGAGATCGCAGGTCCGCCGGAAGGACTCGGTGATCACCTGCGCATAGGGCTTGAAGGTCCCCAGCACCTCGTCACCACGAAAGGCCTCGAAATCGTCCAGGAACGTGTCCATGTCGCTTTCATCCACACGGTCCGCCATCAGCCCTGCGGTGACGGCGGACATCTGGAAGTTGGTCAATGTTCCGTAGAGATCGAAGGTGATGAACTTCGGTTTCAGGTGATCACCTGTCATGTCGGTCTGCTCCTCAGGCTTCTGCTGCCGGTCAGTTGAGCGCCAGATCCCTGGTGAAGAGGTAATGACCTTCGGGATGGAGGGCATAGTTGACCACGTTCGAGCGGTGCCCGTCGCTGCCCGTCTGATGGACAAGAAAGACGGTGACGGCTCTTGACTGGAGCTCGCGGGCGATATCCTTGTAGAGCGCATACCGTTCCGCTTCGCTTTCCGCACTGCTCGCCTGGTCGACCATGGCGTCGATATCCGGATCGCAGAAACGGGACAGGTTGTAACCGCCTTCGCAGGTGTAGTCCGCCGTCAGAAAACCGATGGGATCGGCCACATCGGTCAGGTAACCCCGCGACAGCACCAGCATGTCGAACTCGCCACTCATCAGGTCCGGTTCGAGGGCGCCATAGTTCGCCACCTTCAGTTCCACGTTGATGCCGATGGCACCGAGTTGTGCCTGGATGACCGCGGCAAGATCGGGAAGTTCGGCACGCTCGACATAGGCATAGAGAACGAGGTTGAGGGACTCCGCGTCGACACCTGATTCGGCGATGAGCGCGCGGGCGCGTTCAACGTCCTGGGAAACCGCCATCGCGTCTTCGGGAGCCCAGGGATCGTCCGGCCCGAAGGGGCCGACAGCCGCCTGCGCCGAGCCCTCGTAGATCGTCTGGGCAATGGCTGTCGTATCGATGGCACTCTGGATGGCTTGACGCACGGCCATGTTGTCGAGCGGCGCCCTCTGGTTGTTGAGATAGAGGCTGTTGGTGCGCGCCTGGGCGACAGTCTGGATCACGATATCCGGTTCCGACTGCAATCCGAGAACCTCGGTCACCGGCAATCGGGCCGAAATGTGGGCCTCGCCGGTCCGCAGTTGCGTTGCCCGACCGCTGCCCTCCGGAATGAACCGCATCTCGCCGCTTTCAAGCTGTGCCGGCCCGCCCCAGTAAGCGTCATGGCGTTTGAGCATCAGGGACTGATGGGGAACGTGTTCGACGATGTCGAATGGTCCGATGCAGTGACCCACGGGATCAACGGTGTCCCCGTCGAATGCCGCCGGCGCCAGGAACCCGGTGTTGGGGGACGACACGCGCATCGGTGTGAGAACGCTCGAATTGACGGACTCGATTCTCACTGTCATGTCATCGACCACGGAGACCGACGCGATGCGCTTCGGTGAGAACGCCCTCGGCGGTGCTGTTGCCGACAGCAAGCGGTTGAGGGCCTCGGCGGCGACGGTGGCGTTGAAAGGAGTTCCATCGCTGAACGTCACGCCCTGGCGGATCATGAAATCCCACTCGGTGGGAGAGTGCCGTGTCCAGGATTCCGCGAGCGCCGGCTCGAGGACACCATCCGCGGTGTGCCGCGTGAGCGACTCGACGCAGCCGGCGCGGACCAGAGTGAAGGCGTCGTCGCTTTCCATGGCCCACCCTCCTTGCGGCGGAAAGGCGTCCGTGGCGACGAGATGGAGGTGACCGTCCGCCTGGACAGGGCCCTGCAACAGTCCAAGAGACAGGAGTCCGGCGGCTCCCAGGGTGGCAAGGCGACCGGAAACGGGACGTCGAATGATCATTGGTGTGCCCCTTTCCCAAGTTGTTGGTGATTGTGTCGTGACAATCGAGAGGATCATTGAGCCAGCGCAGCGCTCTGCCTGTCAACATGAACTCTTCGGTTGGCATGGTTGCTGCCGGGTGATATGCCCCCGTCTTGACACTGATTTCGGAGGCGACGTGACCGGCGCGTCCCACAGCCACGGTCATTCCCACGGCCACTCCCACGGCATTGCGGACATCGAGAACAATGGCCGCGTCCTGGGGCTGGTGGCGCTGCTGATCGGCAGCTTCATGATCGCCGAGTTTGTCGGTGGCCTGCTGTCGGGGTCGCTGGCGCTGCTGGCGGATGCCGGACACATGCTCTCGGATTTCGCCAGCCTGACCCTTGCCTGGTACGCCTTTCGCCTGTCGAAGCGCAAGCCAACGGCGCGGATGACCTATGGTGTCGATCGCATGCAGATCCTGGTCGCCTTCGGCAACACGATGCTGATGGTCTTCCTGTGTGTCTGGATTGTCTCGGAAGCGGTCCGGCGGATCATCTCGCCCGGAGCCATCCTGAGCGAGATGATGCTCGTCATTGCCACCATTGGCCTCGTCGTCAACATCCTTGCCCTCATCATCATTTCCAGGGCCAACCGGGACAATCTGAACGTGCGTGGCGCCAGGCTCCACGTGATCGGCGATCTCCTTGGGTCCCTGGCGGCCATCACCGCGGCCGGGATCATCATGACGACCGGATGGACGATTGCCGATCCTCTTCTTTCCCTTGTCATAGTCGCCATCATTCTGAGGAACGCCTGGCCCGTGATGAAGGATTCCGCGCACATACTGCTGGAGGGATCACCGGACCATCTCTCCGGCCAGAACGTCAGGGCTGACCTCACCGGCCATATCGACGATGTCGTCGACATCCATCATCTCCATTTCTGGTCGATCACCCAGGCGCGTACCGTCGCAACCCTTCATGCAAGGGTGCGGGAGTCCGCGGTGCCGCACGAAGTGATAAGCCGCATCAAGGAACGGCTGCACGACGGGTTCGGTATCGAACACACGACGGTCGAGATCGAATACGATCACTGTGCCGACGACGACCGCCAGCACGCCCATTCATAGAAATCTCTGAGGATCAGGAGTGCGGGCCGCGTCGTCCCGTCTGGGTCGATCTTCGTACCGCCCGCATGCGGTCAGGGATCGACGTACGCCATCATCCTCCATCCGCCAACGGATGAACGATAATGGCGGGCGCCGGTTGCCGGATCAACAGGCGCATGGATCGCAGTGGCAGTCGTCGCAGGCGCAGTGCGGATTGCCACAGGCCCTGACGCCGAAACCGCCGTCGCGGATGGCGCCATGGACGGCGGCGGCCGTCATGGTGGCATCGCCGGTGATGGAGGCCTTGCCGGACTCGTGATCGACCGCGGCGGACTCGACTCCCGTCTGGGACAGGACCATCGATCTGACGGCATTCGAACAACCCTGGCAGACCATGCCGGTGACGTCGAATTCAAGGGTTGTCATGGCGGATGTCCTCCAGTTGCGGGCGCCAGCCCCGCAGGATTAGTGAATTGCCGACGACGCTCACGCTCGAAAGCGCCATGGCGAGGGCGGCCAGCGACGGACTCAAGTGACCCAGTGCCGCCAGGGGCAGGCCGATGACATTGTAGATGAAGGCCCAGAAAAGATTCTGCCTGATCTTGCGCCACGTCCTTCGCGAGATGTCGATGGCGGCTGCCACCAGTCTGGGATCGGGGCGCATGAGCGTGATAGCCGCCGTCTCCATGGCGACGTCCGTGCCGGATCCCATGGCCATGCCGACGGTGGCCCGGGCGAGGGCTGGCGCATCGTTGATGCCATCGCCCACCATGCCGACCTTCCGGCCTCCCTCCATGAGTTCGTCGATCAGGGCCACCTTGTCTTCCGGCCGCACGCGGGCGCGGAATTCGTCGATCCCGGTGGCGGCGGCAATGCGCCGGGTGGCAGCCGTGGTGTCGCCCGATGCAAGAAACGGCGTGATCCCCAAGCGCCTGAGAGCGTCGACGGCCTCGACCGCACCGGGCCGCTTTTCATCGTCGACGCCAAACCGGGCCAGCCAGACATCACCGTCATCGCGGCGGGCGCCGAGCCACACCCCGCCTTCATCGTCCGAGTCATCGGGTACGGGTACGGTGAATGAAAGCGTCTCGAAGAGTCGGCGGTTCCCCGCGAGGTACCGGGTGCCGTCCACGATGCCCTCCACACCCAGGGCGACCCGGCTGGAAAACTGCTGCACCTCACGGAGGGGGCGCCGGCGTTCCTCGGCCGCCACGCGAAATGCCTCGGCGATCGGGTGTTCGCTTCCCTGCTGCAGGGAGGCCATGATCTCCAGGGCCGTGTCCTCATCGAGATCGTCGACGAACGGCCGGATGGTTCCCAGACGCGGCGTACCGGACGTGAGCGTGCCGGTTTTGTCGAGCACCATGTGCGTCAGTCCGTGTGCCTGCTCGAGGGCCTCGACATCCTTGATGAGTATGCCGGCCCGCGTTGCTGCTCCGGAGCCGGTCATGATGGCGGTCGGTGTTGCCAGTCCCAGGGCGCACGGGCATGCGATGACGAGGACCGATACCGCATTGATGACGGCGACCTCGATACCGGCCCCGGCAACAAGCCATCCCAGCAAGGCGACGGCCGCGATGGCGACCACGACGGGGACGAATATCCCGCACACCCGGTCTGCCAGGCGTTGAACGGTCGGCTTGGCAGCCTGGGCGTCCTCGACCAGGCGAATCATCCGCGCCAGGGTCGAATCGGCGCCGGTGGCCCGGGCCTCGATGGTCAACATGCCATCGATGTTGAGGGATCCGGCGATCACCGGATCGCCCTTGCTGCGGGAAACGGGCATGCTTTCGCCGGTCACGAGCGATTCATCCACCTCCGCCACGCCACTGGTGACGATGCCGTCGACGGCGACCTGCATTCCGGTGCGGCAGACGAGTCTGTCCCCCACCCTGACCTCCTTCAGGGGCTTTTCGCGAACCGTGCCGTCCGCAGCTTCGACGAGAGCGGTCCGGGGCCTGAGCGCCAGAAGCTCCCTGATGGCCTGTGCCGCACCGCGCCGTGCTCTCATTTCCAGCTGCTTTCCGACGAGAACCAGCGTGATGATGATGGCCGAGGCCTCGAAGTAGAGCTGACCCGACGCCGCATCGCCCAGCGTCGCGTACTGGTACCAGCTGAAGAAGTAGGCGGCTGTGGTTCCCGTCACCACCAGGACCTCCATGTTCGCGCCGCCGCCACGCAGGGCATTGAGGGCGCCACGATAGAACCGGGCGCCGATCACGAACTGCAGCGGCGTGGCGAGAAGGGCCTCGACGAGAGGAGGCATGGCCCAGCCGGTTGTCAGGACCTGGTGCGCCGCCATCTGCACGACAAATGGTGCGGAAAGAAGGATGGCGGCACTGATGGCGAGGTACTGCCGGAGATCACGCCGCTCCTCGACCGGCTCTGCATCGCTGGAGGCAAGGACGCATCCGGCTTCCCTGGCGCGCTCTTCGAGACTCTCGTCGCTCACGGCAAGGGCGTAGCGCTCCACCTCGATTTGCGCGCGGTCACCGTCGATTGTCGCCGCCACGACACCGGGCGTTCCTTCGAGCGCTTCCTGGATCATTCCCGCAGCGGTCTCGTCCGCCGCTCCCGAAATGCGATAGGACCGGGTTTCCTTCCTCGCATCGAAGCCGGCCCGGCGCACCACCTGGACCACCGAGTCAAGAGAGGTTCCGTCATCGACATCGACAGTGGCCCGCTCCGTCGCCAGGTTGACGGCAGCGGTCGCGACTCCCGATGCCGCCGACAGCATCCTTTCCAGACGGGTCGAACAGGCACTGCACGTCATGCCGTCGATGAGAAGCTGATAGCGGTGTGTCGCGGTTCCGGCAATCGACGGTGTTGTCATGGCGGCGCACCGGCATCGATGGCTCGATCGCGCCACGGCGACGGTGGCGCGTTGGTGTTCCGCAACCAGTGGGGGAGACGCTGGTTGGCGAAGAGACTGTCGAGGGTCTCACGCTCGCGCACCACCGCAGCTTCGCCTCCCCGCACCATCACCGTTGCCGGACGCGGCACCCAGTTCAGCTGGTGGGAATCGGATTCGGCGTACATGCCGGCATCGAGAATGGCGATCACATCGTCTCGCGACAACGCGGGAAGGGAACAGTCCTCACCGAGGACGGACGGAATGCAGATCGGCCCGACGACGTCGGCGCGCCAGGCAAGTGGCTGGTGCATTGAGGAGGCGGCGATGACGAGGTTGCGGGTGCCTTCCTCGCCGGCGCCGATGAGCGGCATCAGGTTGGTGCTGGCGTCGACATTGACCCAGGTCATTCCGTTGTCGTTCTTGATGGAACCCACGCGCGACACCAGGACACCGGCGTTACCGGCGATGTAGCGGCCGGGCTCCAGCCACAGGGCGGGCAGAGGCAGACCGGCACCGGAAAGTTCGCCCGCGAGTGCCCCGGCAGAAGCGTTGGCGTAGTCCTCGATGTCATGGGCATTGGGCCGCGTATCCTTCGATTCGGGATCACGCTTGCGAGCCCAGCCGCCACCGATGTCGATCACCGACGGCGCAAATCCCGTCTCTCTGTGAAGGAGGACAGCCAAGCGCCCGACTTCGGTATCGAAGGCGGCGCGGTGGCGCAGATTGGCGGTCATGCGTCCAAGGTGGGCATGGTATCCGGTGAGTTCAAGTTCATCGATTGCGGCGATCCGGCGGATCATGCGGCTGGCCACAGGGGATGTGACACCCCATTTCCAGCGGGCAAGCTCCGGCCTCAGATCGCCCGAGAAGGACACGAGATCGCTCTCGAATGCGGCGAAGGACTCGGGAATCACCTTCAACCTGATGTTGACCCGTGCCCGGCACCCGGCTGCCCGCGCCACGCTGGCCAGGCGTTCGATCTCTTCCTCGTCGTCGAGATTGATGCAGACACCCAGTTCCACGGCCCTGGCGAGCGAGGCGATCGTCTTGCTGGAGCCGTTGAGGGCGATGAGCGACGGGTCTGCGCCGCCCGCAAAGGTCGCCTCGAGTTCGCCGTTGCCGAAACAGTCACCGCCGGCGCCTTCCTGGTGCAGCACCGCCCGCACGGCGAAGTTGGGATTGCACTTGATGGCGTACATGACGTTGACGGGTCCCGGCCAGGCGGTTTCGAACGCCGCACGAATGCGCCGATAGTTGGCGCGCAGGGTGGCGTCCGAGAGAACGAAGAGAGGAGACCCGAATTGTCGGAGCAGGTCGGTGACGCTGGCGTCCTCGATGCGGAGTACGCCATCGGTCGAGACCGAGAGGTGGTCACTCGGTGTCAGCACCCGGTCGAGCAGTTCAGCTGTCGTTTCTTCAGTCACGTGTGCTCCCCTTCGAAGGGACGCGTCATCCCCCGGGACCTGTCGACGGGCCGGTAGTCCAGGCATCGGCCGCAAAGGCATTGTTGTAGAAATCCCGCTGACGCCGGGCGCCGGCGATGGTGTTGTGCATGAGCATGGCAACCGTGACCGGACCGACACCGCCTGGCACGGGCGTGATCCAGCCTGCCACCTCGCGGCAACTCTCAAGATCGCAGTCGCCGACGACACGGCGACTGCCATCGGCATCTGTTACCGGGTTGATGCCGATGTCGATGACGCAGGCGCCAGGCTTGATCATGTTGCCTGTCACGAGACCAGGCCTGCCGACGGCCACGAACACGGCGTCTGCCTGGCGGCTGTGCACGGCGAGATTGCGGGTCTGGTGATGGCACACGGTGACCGTGGCGCCCTCGGCCATCAGCAGGAAGGCGATCGGCTTGCCGACGATGTCGGAATGGCCGATGACCACCACCTCGAGACCGGAGAGATTGAGACCCGTCGTCTTGAGGATGTGGACCGATGCCATCGCCGTGCAGGGACCAAGGTCGAGTTCGTTGTAGACGATGTTGCCTACGGATGCCGGGTGCAGGCCCTCCACGTCCTTGAGTGGGTGAATGGCGCTCTGCAGCCTCTTGATGTTGATCTGCTCCGGCACCGGGCGCTGCACGATGATGCCGGTGACCCGGGGGTCGGCGTTCATGGCCTGGACCGCCGCCAGCATTTCCGCTTCGCTGATGTCCTCCGCGAAGTGGCGTTCGTCAAACGCGATGCCGAGCCGTTCGGCTGTCCGCTTCTGGTTGCGCACATAGATGGCGACGGCGTCGGCATCGCCGATGACCACGGAGACGAGGCGCGGCGCCCAGCCCCGTTCCGTCAGTTCATCGACGGCCTTTCGTGTTTCCTCGTGGAGTCCGGCGGCGATCCTGCGGCCGTCTAGTTCCTTGTGTTTCCACTGGAATTCATCGGTCACGAACGCCCTCTCCCCGGGTTGCCTACTCGATCCTGGCGAAGGGCGAGGGATCGTTGCTGAGCGTTCCCATCCAGGCAATCACGGCGGCACGGTCCTCTTCGTCGGCGATGCCGCGGAAACCCATCTTGCCGCCGGGTACGTCCATGCGGGGACTTTCAAGGTAGGTCCACAACCGGCGCCAGGTCCAGGTACCACTCTCGGCGTCCAGTGCATCGGAATAGGTGTATCCCTCCACGCTGGCGATGTTGCGGTCCACCATGTTCCAGAGATTGGGACCGACGCGGTTGGCGCCGCCAGGTGTGAATGTGTGACAGGCCCGGCACGCGCGGGTGACACGTCCGCCTTCCTCGGCGGAGGCCCCGGTGATCAAGGCAAGCACGGGATCTTCGACAGGGCGATCTTCCGCATCCGACGGCTCCAGCATCGACGTGTCGTCCAAGGATGTGTCGTCCGCGGCGTCGTCGGGCAGGGCGAGCGGTGCATCGCTCTGGGTGTTGAGCCAGGCGATGAGGTCAGCGCGGTCCTCGTCGTCGGAGATGCCCTTGAACACCATCTTGTTTCCAGGTGCGTAGCCCTTGGGGTCGGTGATGTAGAGGCTCAGTTCCTCGAACGTCCAGGTTCCGCCCAGTCCGGCGATGACATCGGAGTAGTTGAAGGTGTCGCGGTGTCCCTGCGGCGCACCGACCACACCGTAGAGATTGGGTCCCTGTCCATCCCGGCCGCCTGCCTCGACGCTGTGGCAGCTCTTGCACTTGCGAAACTGCTTCTCGCCGTTGGCGAGGTCCGCACTGGCCAGCAGGGTGGCAATCGGCACCAACACGGCAGGGACCTCGACAGTCGGTGTCTCGTCGACGGCTTCGGCGTCAGCCATCATGTCTTCAGCGTGTTCGGGTGCAGCATGTTCCACGGCCGGACCGTAGAGCGTGTTGACCAGTTTGCCGATGCCAAACGCAAGCAAAAGGCCGACCAGCAGGCCGGCGGCAATCTTGTTGAACTCCAGAGCATCCATGCGCACTGGCCCCGAAAAAGAGTGGTCCCGGTTGGGGGAGTGGTGCCTCCGTCGAGGCGTTGCGGAGATTAGTCAAGTCGCGTCGGTGTTCAAGTCCCTTCTCGACTGCCCGGCCGTTGCCTGATTGTCGCCAGGGCATGTCCCGAATAGTCTCCTCCATGGCGCAAGACGGCGTTTCAAGGCCGGAAAGGAGTATGGCCATGGCTTGGAGCCGCATGGTGGATGTTCCCGGGTACTCGAATGGCTGGATTGCCGTGAACAGCGGCCAGCACGTCCGTGTTGTCGATGTCGAGGGATGCCAGGTCGGCGATCTCTTTGCCGTCAGCCCGGCCGATCACGATGAGTTCATGAGCCCGTCGGTCACCCGGCTTCACAACGGCAACATCTTTCCCGAGCCGGGGCAGCGCTTCTTCACCAACCGGGATCGTCCGGTCTTCACCTTCATCGCCGACGCGTCACCGGGATGCCACGACATGCTCTATGCCTCGTGCAACCGGGACTGGTACGCCGGCAGGGGGCTGGCGGATCATCCCAACTGCCGCGACAACTACTTCGAGGCAGCGCGCGATGCGGGGATCGGGCATGTCCTGCAACCCGATCCGGTCAACCTGTTCCAGAACACGCCCCCCGGGCCGGACGGCAGGTTCGTCATCGGCGACACCCTGAGCGCGGCGGGTGACAGCGTCACGCTGAGAGCTGAAATCGACTGCATCGTCATCCTCACGGCCTGTTCGTCGGAACGCATTGTCGGCGGGCGCTCCACGCCTCTTCGTGTCGAGGTCCATGATCACTGTCCGGAAGAGGCATCGGCTGCCGGCTGACCATGTCGACGATCATCGTCATTCCAGCGCGCATGGCGTCCACCAGGTTGCCGGGAAAACCCCTGGCGAGTGTCGGTGGCGAACCGATGATCGTCCAGGTATGGCGGCGCGCCACCGAAGCCGATGTCGGGCGTGTCGTCGTCGCTGCCGCTGACCGCGTCATTGCCGATGCCGTGGAAGGAGCGGGCGGAGAGGTTGTCATGACGGACCACGATCTGCGGTCGGGGTCGGATCGGGTGCACCAGGCGCTGGCCCGCATCGACCGTGCAGACGGTATCGACGTGGTGGTCAATCTGCAGGGGGATCTGCCGACCCTCCAGCCGCGCGACCTCGGTCTCGTTGTCGCCACCCTCACCGGGAGCGGCGCCGACGTGGCCACTCTTGCGGCACCGACGACGGACGAAGACGAGGCCCGTGATCCCAACGTCGTGAAGGTGGTGGTGGCCTGGAACGACGGGGACGAGACGGGCAGAGCGTTGTGTTTCACGAGAGCTCGCGCACCCTGGGGCGAGGGTCCCCTGTGGCACCATGTCGGCATCTATGCCTACCGCCGGGAAGCGCTCGAACGCTTCGTTGCTTTGCCGGCAAGCGACCTGGAGCGGCGGGAACGACTGGAACAGATGCGCATCCTTGAGGCCGGCATGAGCATCGCCGTGGGCCGCGTTGACAGTGTTCCGGTCGGTGTCGATACTCCCCGGGACCTTGAGCAGGCACGTTCCTACTTCTGCTGAGGAACGTTGCCAGTCCCCGATCCACGCCATGAACGCCAGCGACAACACCATCGCCTTCCAGGGCAAGCCCGGTGCCTATTCACACCTAGCCTGCCAGGAAGCCTATCCATCCATGACATCCCTGCCGTGCGCCTCCTTCGAGGATGTCTTCCAGGCTGTGGAAGGCGGCGACGCGCGTCTGGCGATGCTGCCGATCGAGAATTCCGTTGCCGGTCGGGTCGCTGATGTCCACCACCTGATGCCTCTCTCGTCCCTGCAGATCGTCGGAGAGCACTTCCACAAGGTGAACCACAGTCTTCTGGGCGTGCCCGGCGCCGCGGTGAAGGGCCTTGCCGTCGTTCACTCCCATATCCAGGCGCTCAGTCAGTGCCGACAGGCCTTGCGGCGTCTTGGAGTTGAACCGGCATCCCATGCGGACACCGCCGGCGCGGCCCATGACGTTGCCGAAAGGGGCGATCCGGCCCATGGTGCCATCGCCTCGGAACTAGCAGCCCGCATCTACGGCCTCGACGTTCTGGAGCGGGACCTCGAGGACGCGGACCACAATCACACCCGGTTCCTCATCCTGTCCCGGCCTGTTCCCCTCCCTGAACCGGGCATCGACTCCCTCATCACCAGCATGATCTTTCGCGTGCGCAGCGTTCCCGCGGCGCTCTACAAGGCACTGGGCGGATTCGCCACCAACGGCGTCAATCTGACGAAGATCGAGAGCTACATGATCGACGGAACCTTCAGCGCCGCCCAGTTCCATGTCGACGCCGAAGGTCATCCAGATGAACGCCCGATGGGTCTCGCCCTGGAAGAACTGGGCTTCTTTGCACTCGAAGTGAGGATTCTCGGAACCTACGCGGCGCATCCCTACAGGGATGCCATGCACAAAGGCGCCGGCGACCGGGAGACTGTCTGACGACAACAGCGTATCCGGGCGCCTTGCCGGACCCGCCGAAGGATCATTGGTCCCCTCCTTCTTCCCGTCGGGATCATTCACCGCCAGCCAGCTGTCGTCCGGACTGGCAAGGATCACATCTGCATCTCCTTCAGACGCCTGAAGATGGCGCGATCAGGTCCACTCTCATGGCGTTCCCCTTGCCGCATCCCAGTCGCAATGATAGTCCCGCTCGGTCCCGGGAGCGGCAGTCATGACATCGGAGCAATCCTGGAACGCCCAAGTTTATCAGACCAACGCTGGCTTCGTGCCGGTTCTGGGGCGTCCCGTGCTTGCGCTGCTCGCGCCGAGGCCGGGTGAGCGAGTTCTGGACCTCGGTTGCGGTGATGGCGCGCTGACCCGGGAAATCGTCGAGGCCGGCTGCGAGGTGGTCGGCGTCGACCATTCGCAGGCGATGGTCGAAGCGGCCCGTAACCGCTGCATCGACGCTCGCCTGATGAACGCCACTGCGCTCGCCTTCGATGCCGAGTTCGACGCGGTGTTTTCGAACGCCGTCCTGCACTGGGTCGGGGATGCCGATGCCGCAATCGCCGGTGTGGTCCGTGCACTGAAGCGGGGTGGGCGCTTCGTGGGCGAGTTCGGCGGGCACGGAAACATGGCCGCGGTCGTCACCGCGCTCGCCGCCGTGCTGACCAGGCGCGGCGTCGACATCGCGGCCGTCAATCCGTGGTTCTATCCCACGCCGAACGATTACCGTGGCCGCCTTGAGGCGGCCGGATTCTCGGTCGACAGCATCGAACTCATCCCGCGCCCGACTCCGCTTCCGACAGGCATGAAGGGCTGGCTCGAGACTTTTGCCGGACCGTTCTATGCGGCCCTGCCGGAAGGAGAACGCCAGGCGGCCCGCGACGAGACCCTCGACCTCCTGCACCACAGCCTGTGCGACAGCGAGGGCAACTGGACGGCCGACTACGTCCGTCTTCGCTTCGCGGCGCGTCTGTCGGACCGCCGGCCTCCGCGCTGAGTTTCTCGAAGGCTGAACAGAGGCGGCCACGAAACGGGGCAAGTTGCTCGCGGTCGACTGCGGCCGTCCCCTGAGCACGATCCGGAGATCGCCTCACGATGCCCCCGGCGGACGTCAATGCATGGAATCTGTTACGATCGACTTTGTCGGCTTCACCCGCCTCTGGAGCGGTCTCTGCAACGCAAGGACATCGTTCGCCAGATGAAGGCGAAATACTGGGTCGATGGACTCCGGAAGATCGAGCGGATCGTCGGCAAGTCTCTCATGATCCAGTGGTCTTCAGCGATGCCGTCTGCTGCATGTGAGAGGCTGACCCGCTCCATCGCTTTCCTGCAGCGACCGTCCGGCACAGCTACCAGGGCTCGGGCGTCCGGTCGCGGAAGAATCCGCCGTTCGGCCCATCGCCGGGCAGGGTCGCAAGGAAGAGCGCGGTGTCGGCACCCTGCGCTACCGAGCGCGTCGCTGTCGCGCCGCCCATCCGGGTGCGAACCCAGCCCGGGCACATGCAGTTGACCAGGACACCCGGTCCGGCCTCACGCGCAAGACGCACGGTGAGAGCATTGAGAGCGGCCTTTGAAATGGCGTAGGCCGCCGGACCCTCGAGCCCGGAGGCGAACGATCCCCAGCCGGACGAGACGTTGACCACCCTGCCCCATCCTCGCCTGGTCATGCCGGGCATGAAGGCGCGCGCGGTACGGTACGGGCCAAGGAAGTTGACCGCGACCGCCTCGTCCATCGGTGCGGAACTCCCCGAAAGAAGGTCGCCCTCTGCAAGCACGCCGGCGTTGTTGACGAGCACATCAACTTCGACTCCGGCACCGGCGAGGTTGCCCGCACACACCTGGATCGACTCGTCGTCGGAGACGTCGAGCGCCACGACGCGAACGTCATGACCTTCCCTCCGCAGATCGGCTGCGGCCTCTTCGCCGGACGCGTGATCGCGGGAGCCGAGCACGATCGCATGTCCCTCGCGAGCAAGCTGGCGGCAGATCTCAAGTCCGATGCCCCGGTTACCGCCGGTGACGAGCGCGGTGTGTACCATGGTTGCTTCCTCCGCAGTGCCCAGCGCGCAAGCCGCTGATCTGACATGACAGGCACCCGCGGCGAGGCAAAGCGGGCGCCGGAGCCTTCCCGACCATGATTCGCGCGTTCGCGGTCATGTCGACATGCGACTCGCGACGGTACGGTGGTAGCGCATCGTCCATGGGTACGGCAATGACAAGGCGAACGGCCGCATCACCCTGATCCATCGTGCTCCAGGCCTACGGCGGAGGCGGTCTCGGCGAATCGGTCATGGTTCGGGTCGTTGATACCCAGCACGACATTGGCCACAGTCTCAGGGAGCGTCGCCGGGACGATGGCATGCGGGGGCCGCCATCGCTCTCGACGGCGCCCGTACAATGCTCGAATTCCCACTTCACGACGGCTGGAACTGATGCACCGACCCGGTTGACATGTCGTCGAGTCTGTTCGACCAGTTGCGCTGTATGTCCGACGCCGGCCATGCCACTTTTTCGGGAGTCAAACCTTGAACACCTTCGTCCCCAGCGAACGCAGCCGCGTAAAGCGGCTCTTCAAGCGCGCTCACTACGATGCTGACACCGTTCACCGGCTGATCGACGAGATCGGCACCGGTTCGGTCGGCTACGTGATCAAGGGGCAACCCTACGTTACGCCGACCCTGGTCTGGCGTGAGGGTGAGCGCGTTTACTGGCATGGTTCGTCGGCCAGCCGCATGTTGCGCAAGGTTCATGGCGGCGTGCCGGTCTGCGTCAACGTCTTTCACCTCGACGGCTTCGTGCTGGCGCGCTCGGGCATGCATTCCAGCGTCAACTACCGCTCGGCCACGCTTTTCGGCACGGCCGCCCTGATCAAGGACGCAGCCGAGAAGGAAGCCTCTCTCAAGGCATTCCTGGACCGCTTCGTGCCGGGCCGCTGGGAGACCCTGCGCCCGGTACAGGCCCAGGAGCTCAAGGCCACCTCGGTCGTCGGGATGACCATCGAGGAGGCGAGCGCCAAGATAAGAACCGGCCATTGCGAAGACGACGAGGAGGATTACGCCCTCGACATCTGGGCCGGGCTCGTGCCGGTGCGCACCGTGGTCGGCGAACCCGTAGACGATCCCCGCTTGAAGCCCGGCGTTCCGCGTCCAGGGCATCTCAAGGGCATTCGCATAGGTTGACCCGTATCCATCACCAAGGGGCGGCGTAGCAGGACCAGGCTGCTTCCCGGTCGAGCGACGCCGACTCAGAAGAGATTGAACTGTTCGGTGTCGCTGCGTTTCGTGCGCGTCCTGCGGCGCGACTTCTTGCCTGCGTCTCCTGCGACAGCATCGACAGCGCCGTCGGCGAACTCGATGGCGAGGAGGTCGCCTTCGCCGACCCCTGCCGCCCGTGTCACGGGTGCTCCCCCCGATCGCACGACCGCATACCCGCGTTCGAGAACGGAACGGTAGCTGAGACTTTCCAGGAGCTTGTTGAGCCGGTTGATAATGTGGTCCGGTGTCGCCAGCCTTTCCCCGACGGCCCGGTCGAGGTTGTCGGCCAGATGGGCGAGCCGATCCCCTGTGCGGGCCACGCGTGAGGCAAGGAGTTCCGCATTGATGCCCGCGGCAACGCCGGCGAGCCGGGCACGTCTTTCGGCGATCCAGGCGCCCGGTTCCGGCATCGCGAGGATGCGCTCGTCAAGAGCGCGGCCAAGACCGGCGAGCCTCAGCGACATCACCCTGTCGAGGCCCGATACGGCGTGATCGAGGTCCTGGCTCCTTTGGTCGAGAACATGACCGGGTCTCGGCAACCCGCGGGCGAGGCCTGCCAGATGACTGGCAAGGCGGTGGTGCAATTCCGTCGTCGCCCGCACCAGCCTGCCGTCTGTCTCGATCAGGCGCGCCATGAGTTCGGCCCGCACCGGTACGGCAATCTCCGCTGCCGCCGTCGGTGTCGGCGCTCTCAGGTCCGCGGCATGATCGATCAGGGTGGTGTCCGTCTCGTGTCCCACGGCCGATATCAGCGGTATGGCGCTGGCGGCGGCGGCGCGCACCACACTCTCCTCGTTGAAGGGCATGAGGTCCTCGAAACTGCCACCGCCGCGGGCAACGATGATGAGATCGGGGCGCGGTACCCGGTCGTCGTGGCCGATGGCGTTGAATCCTTCGATGGCGGCGGTGATCTCGGCCGCAGCGGCATCTCCCTGCACCGCTACCGGCCACACCAGGACATGGCGGGGAAAGCGTTCGCGCAGGCGGTGCAGGATGTCGCGGATCACCGCACCCGTCGGCGATGTCACGACACCGACGACGTCGGGCAGTGACGGCAGCGGCTGCTTCTTCACAGGATCGAAGAGCCCCTCTGCCTCGAGCTGCTTGCGCCGTTTCTCGAGAAGCACCATCAGGGCGCCGAGCCCAGCAGGCTCGAGGCTCTCGATGATCAGCTGGTAGCTGGAACGGCCGGGATAGGTCGTCAACTTGCCCGTGGCCACCATTTCCAGGCCCTGTTCGGGCCGGTGGGCCAGACGATTTGCCGTCCTGGACCAGCAGACGCAGTCGAGGACCGCCTTGTCTTCCTTCATGGAGAGGTAGACGTGTCCTGATGCCGCTCTCGTGACCCGGCCGATTTCGCCGCGGATTCGGACGCGTTCGAAGGCCGCCTCGACGGTCGAGCGCACCCGTTGCGAAATCTCGGCGACACCGAACTCGGGAATGTTGCCGGATGTATTCATGGCGGGTCATGATACAAGACTGGTGCCGGTGGGCCAGCCGCAGGGGAGAACGCGCATGGCGAGAGTCACCAGGAGGTGCTCCTCGGCGAGGGATTCGGGTCTTCCATGAGAGTTCTTGTCATTGGCGGGGGTGGCCGGGAGCACGCACTGGTGAAGGCCATCGCCGCATCGCCGCTTGTCTCGACGCTCTTTTGTGCTCCCGGCAACGCCGGTATCGCGAGCGATGCCGAACCGGTCGCCATCCCGGCTGACGATGTCGCCGGCCTCGTCAGCTGGGCCCGGTCAAACACCATCCATCTGGTCGTGCCCGGTCCCGAAGCCGCCCTGGTCGCCGGGATTGTCGACGCCATGGAGGGTGAGGGCATTGCCTGCATCGGCCCCGATGCCGCCGCCTCCAGACTGGAGGCGTCAAAGTCCCTGATGAAGGAGATCGCGGATGCCGCCGGCGTGCCCACGGCCCGCTGGCGGCGCTTCGACGATGCCGAGGAGGCGAGGGCCTGGATTGTCACGACCGGTGCACCCATTGTCGTCAAGGCGGACGGGCTGACCGGCGGCAAGGGCGTGACGGTTGCGTCCACCGTGGCCGAGGCCCGTCGCGCCATCGACGAGGCGCTGACGGAGCGCGTCTTCGGCAACGCCGGCTCTTCCGTGGTCATCGAGGAGTTCCTCGATGGCGAAGAGGCGAGCTATCACGTGCTGGTGGACGGCGCATCGGTCCTGCCACTGGCCACGGCCCAGGATCACAAGCGGGTCGGAGACGGCGATACCGGTCCCAATACCGGGGGCATGGGATGCTATTCGCCGGCGCCGGTGGTCACCCCCGAAATCGAGGCACGGATCCTCGACGACATCATCCGTCCGACCATCGCCGCCATGAGGCGGCGCGGCACGCCGTTTCGCGGTGTCCTCTATGCCGGGCTGATGATCACCTCGGACGGTCCCAGGCTCCTTGAGTACAACGTCCGCTTCGGCGACCCGGAATGCCAGGTCCTGCTGGCCCGCCTCAAGGACGATCTGGTGCCGGCACTGCTGGCGACCCGCGATGGCACACTCGACAACATGAGCCTCAGCTGGCGCCGGGAGTCGGCGCTGACCGTCGTTATGGCGACACGGGGCTATCCGGGAACCTATCCCAAGGCCACACCCATTCGCTGCCTCGATGAGGCGGCGGGCGAGGATGGCGTGATCCTTCATGCCGGTACGGTGCGAAAGGCTGATGGCTGGGTGTCGGCGGGCGGTCGGGTGCTGGGTGTGACGGCGTGCGGCACTTCCCTCGCCGAGGCCCGCGACCGAGCCTATCGCATTGTCGACAGGATCGACTGGCCGGAAGGATTCTGCCGCCGCGACATCGGTCTCAAAGGACTCGCACGCCAATAGCCACCGAGTCTGCTCGAAAGCAGGTTCTTCGGCGACGATGAGACTCCACTCTGTGTAGTCAAGACGCCAACGCGAAGAAGAATCTGGACCGACTTGCTGGATGCATTCGTCATGGCGAAGGGCGGTGCGACCGCCAAACCTGTCGCCGAGGGCTTCCCTGAGACTCCGCGTTCCTCTGAAGTCCCGGGGGCGAGCGGTTGCCCCGGTCCTGCGGAACCAGGCTACCTGGCGCGCCGCCGCGCCAGTGGCCGGTCCAGGATCTCCCTGATCACGAACGCTTCGCGCAGTGCATCCGGAGTGTCGAGGCGTGCGCGTATTCGCGCCAGGAGCGCGTGGGTGGGGGACGCAAGCGCGTAGGGCTGGGTCGATTGTGACCCGACCGTGTCCCAGGGCGAGCGATCGGAGGGTTGCGCACCATGCGTCTCGGGCGCACGTCGCGTCGCGCTCACTGGCGCCGGACTTTCCGATTGCTCGCGACCCCAGGGGCTCCGCGTCGTCTTCGCCCTCCACGCCCGCGGCGGCGTATGCGCTGTTTCCCTCTCCGTCTCCCACACCGCATCCTGTTGCGGTTGCTCCCTGCCGTGGTAGGCGCCGTATCCCGAACGGACCCTCGGGTCGTCGCCACGCTGCCGGGCGGCCTCTTCCTCCACGGCCTGGGCGACCCGCCGGAACAACGCTCTCAGTCCCGCCATGCCTCAACCTCCCCGGCCTTCGACGCACCCCTGCAGGCGGGGATTCGCAGTTCGGTGATCGAATGCCTCCATGCGTCAAGCCTCCTGCGTGGGCGCTGCGTCGTCCCCGGTGCCAGCAATGCTCGTTCTCATCCGGGTGTCCGAGATGACGTTCTGCATGCCGTAGTAGTCCATCACCCCGAGGTTGCCGGCCCGGAATGCGTCCGCCATCGCCTTGGGCACCTCGGCCTCGGCGAGAACCACCTTGGCACGGTTTTCCTGCACCAGCGCAACCATCTCCTGCTCCCTCGCGACGGCGAGTGCGCGCTGGCGCTCGGCCTGGGCCTGGGCCACCTGCTTCTCGGCCTCCGCCTGGTCGATCTTCAGGCGTGCCCCGATGTTGTCGCCGACATCGATGTCCGCGATGTCGATCGAGAGGATCTCGAACGCGGTGCCGGAATCGAGGCCGCGCTCCAGCACCACCTTGGAGATGCGGTCGGGGTTCTCCAGCACCGACATGTGGTTCTCCGACGAGCCGATGGTGGTGACGATGCCCTCGCCGACCCGGGCGACGATAGTCTCCTCAGTCGCGCCGCCGACCAGTCGGTCGAGGTTGGTGCGCACCGTAACCCGCGCCTTGACCTTGAGCTGGATGCCGTCGCCGGCAATGCCGTCGATCGTGTTGCGGGCCATCTGCCCCGAAGGCACGTCGATGACCTTGGGGTTGACCGAGGTGCCGACCGCCTCCTGCACGTCACGTCCGGCCAGATCGATCGCGCAGGCGCGATCGTAGTCGAGCGTGATGTTGGCCTTGTGCGCCGAGATGAGAGCCTGCACCACGCGCGCGACGTTGCCGCCGGCGAGGTAGTGGGCTTCGAGCTGGTCCCCGGAGAGGTTGATGCCCGCTTTCTTCGCGGTGATCCGAACCGTCACGATGACTGACGGTTTCACCTTGCGGAAGCGCATGAAGATGATCTGGAGCAGGCTCACCGGAGCGTTGGAGAGAATCGACTGCCACCACAGCCAGAATGCGCTCCAGATGAACGCGAAGAACACGATGGCCAAGAGGGCGATGACGATCACGAATACGAGATTCAAATCGAATGACATGGATTCTTGCCTCCTCCGGTCACGACGTGACCTCGTGTGATTCGCTGTCCGCCGCCGATGCGACGAACACGATGGGACCGTCAATGTGCAGCACCACAATCCTTTCGCCGCGGCCCAGGCTGCCGCTCTGCACCTGCACGTCGCACTCCCCGCCGGCGAAACGCGCCCGTCCCGAAGGCCGCGCCCGAGTCACCATAACGCCTTCTGCGCCGGGATACACACCGACCTCTTCGGCGTGGTGATGATAGCCTGCTTCGGCCGTGATCTCGCTCTTCGGCACCAGACGGCGCGACATGCGGATACGTGCGAGACCCCAGCGCCCGAGCACCACAGCAAGGACGGGGACGGCCACCGTCATGGCCCAGCCGGCCACGTCGGAGGCGGTGAACGCATAGTGAATCGCGGCGACGGCCGATGCGATCGAAGAGACGAGCAGTATCCCGAACGACACCACGAAGATCTCGAGGATCAGCAAGGCGACGGCAAGGATGAGCAGTCCGAGCGAGAGCCCGAGGACCGGCCAGTCGACCGCGACCGAAAGGGCGGTGCTATCCACTCCCGGTTTCCTCGCTGCCCCCGGCCACCGACCGCACAACCACCTCGCCGAACTCGATCGACACCACCTCCACCGCCGCCCCCGCCGGGACGTAGGCTCCGTGCTCGGCCCGCGCTCGAATTGACTCCGTGCCGAGCCGTACCGTTCCGCCCGGGTGCAGCGCCTCGTCCGCCTTGCCGCGCCTGCCCAGCAGCTCGCCGGCGCGGGCCTCGAGCGGGCCTGCGCTGGTCGCGGTCACTTCGCCTGTCACCGCGAGGCGTCGGCGCAGTGCAGCGCTGCGCGGAAGGTATCGAATGATGAGCAGGGCGCCGACCACCACGATGCCCACCGCGGTCGCGCCGTTGAACGCGGCGTCGGTCAGCGCATCGACGAAGACCGGGTCCTCGAAATCGAACGTCAGCTCGTTCGGGAGGAACGCGAGAACGAGACCGGTCAGTCCGGCCGCGCCCCCGAGTGTTCCAAGCAGCCCGCCACCCACCATTGTGTACATTTCGGCGGCGATGAGGCCGATGCCGATCACGATCAGCAACAGTTCGACATTCTCGATGAGGTCGAGGGAGTACTGGGCAAGCAGGAATCCCGTACCGAGCAGGGCGGCGAGCGCTACCCACAGTCCGACCCCCGGTGTCTTCAGTTCGAACAGCAGGAAGAGCACGGCGAGCCCCGCCAGGATTGGCGCGAACCGCGACAGCGCCCAGGCCGCGCGCTCAATTCCGCGCGGCGAGAGATCCACGACATCGTCCCCGGTGACGCCGAGCCGCTCGTGCATCGCGTCGAGTCCGGCAACGTTGCCGGTCGCCATGCCGAACGCCACCGCCTCGAGGCCGGTCAGCGTGAGCAGGCGATCCGGGCCGCGATAGACGATCACCTGGTTCGGATCGTCGCGGTCGACCTCGGGATGAGCGGCGAGGAACTCCGGGAGATCGTCCTCAATGACGTACTCCGCTGATCCGCCTGGTGGGGTGATCCGGTAGAGCGACTGCTTGTGTGCGGTCATCTTGAGCAGCATTCCGCGGTTCCAGCCGCGCTGCTCCGCCGCCTGGGTCAGCAGGGTGCGCACCACGGTCTCGATCTTCTCCGGGGCGTACTTGATCTCCCCCTCAGAAGACTGGAATACGACACCGATGTCGCCGATGGACGCGGTCTCGCTGAGATACACCTCCTCGTGGGCGTATGCGATCAGCGCGCCGGCGGAGATCGCCCGGAAGTCGATGAAGGCGATGGTCCGGATTCCGTCCGCCTCCAGATCGAGGATGCGCTTGAACATGGAGCGCGCGTAGTGGACCGCCCCGCCGTCGGTGTCGATGCGCACGAGCAGGGTGTCGACGTCCTGTGCCTGTGCCTGCTCGATGGCACGGGCGAGGTAGCGGTCGGAGAATCGGTCGATGACGTCGTCGATCTCGATGTAGCCGACGACGCCGTGGTCCGTGGCGGCAGAATTCGGGTTCTCGGCGTGTGCGGCGCATCCTGCAAACAGGAGGAGGCAGCCCGCAAGCCGCGCTCCGGTGATCCATGCTCTCGACGATGTAAGACGCCGCAGGAAGACGGAGTGCATCCCGTTAGCTCCCCGTGCCGTCGCTTTCGAGCATCGCGGTCGCGAGCGCGTCGGGCAGTCTCTGCATGAGCGGTACGGGAACCGTGGTCGCCTGCGACCACGTGACCGCGTAGTCGCCGCCGTCGCGCCTGCGGTAGACGAGGAAGAGCCTGCCGTCGTGGGAGATCGCGAGCTCGGCCCATTCGTTGTGGTAGAAGCTGTCGAGGTCCGCCGCCTCTACCACGGTGGCGAGCCGCAGCCGCTGGGGGCGGCTCGCCGGGTCCATCACCGTCAGCACTTCAGGATCGGCCGCCGCCGCACGTTCCAGAGCCTCGATGAGCAGAGCGTCGAGTTCGCCGCTTCGTGTCTCCGGAAACGCGCTCCAGCGGATCAGAATCTGGGCGCGAAGACGGGCGAGGGGATCGTCCCCGGAGGGAGTGGCTCCGTGGTCCGACTGGACTGCATCCGACATCGCTCCATTGTCGGGACTGAGACGCGCCACGACAAGTACGATCGCGGCGAACTCGCGCGGTGACGTGCGAGGACGGCCTGCCGCCCGACATGATGGACTCCATCGACTTTGGCAACATGCGTGCGATGGCGAACAGCTGCCGCTGTGCACCTGCCCGGGGGCCGTTTTGGCGGGCCGGTGTTTTTCGATGCACTTGCGGTCCTTCCGAGTAAGATTCCCCGAACCTGTGCGTTCGAATCCAAGCAAGGGAGCCACGCGCATGAAACGCCTGTGCCTCGCCGCATTCGCGGCCCTCATGGCCTCGAGTTTCGCCACAGCAGGCGAAATCGAACCGGCAGTCGTCTATAGCCTCGGCGGCAAGTTCGACAAGTCCTTCAACGAGGGGGTCTACCACGGCGCCGTGAAGTTCAGGGACGACACCGGAATCGATTTCCAGGAGTTCGAGTTGCAGACCGATTCCCAGCGGGCGCAGGCGCTGCGCAACTTCGCCCAACGTGGCCTGGACCCCATCCTTGCTGTGGGCTTCCAGTACGCATCGGCGCTGGAAATGGTGGCCTCCGAGTTCCCCGGCACCCGGTTTGCGATCATCGATGCGGTGGTCAACCAGCCCAACGTGCAGTCCATCGTGTTCAAGGAACACGAGGGCTCGTTCATCGTCGGCGTCCTGGCCGCGATGGCGGCAGACGGTGACAGCATCGGCTTTGTCGGCGGGATGGATGTGCCGCTGATTCGCCGGTTCGCCTGTGGCTACGTGCTGGGCGCCCGCCACGCCAGGCCCGATATCCGGGTGTTCCAGAACATGACCGGCACCACCGGTGCGGCCTGGAATGACCCGGTGAAGGGCGGCGAACTCGCCAAGTCCCAGTTCGACCGCGGCGCCAGGGTGGTCTACCACGCCGCCGGCGGTACGGGGCTCGGCGTGCTCCAGGCGGCGGCGGACGCGGGCCGGCTCGCCATCGGCGTTGATTCCAACCAGAACCACCTTCACCCCGGGCATGTTCTCACCTCCATGCTGAGGCGGGTCGACGTGGCGGCCTACGATGTCTTCGACTCCGCGCGACGAGATGAGTGGCGCTCCGACTTGCGCATCCTCGGACTGAAGGAGAACGGAGTCGGCTGGTCACTCGACGCACACAACGAGGCGCTGGTGACTCCCGCCATGAAGGCCGCCGCCGACGAGGCCGCAAGGCGGATTGTTTCCGGCGAGATCAAGGTTCACGACTACGTGACCGAGGGCGACTGCCCCGCGAAATAGACGCGGTGTCCTCCGCGGAGAGACGGCGGAACACGGCGCAGACAGCCGTCGTGCCGGCGGTCGAGCTGCTCCGGATCGACAAGCGGTTCGGCGCCGTTCACGCCAACCATGACGTCAGCCTATCGGTCGCTTCCGGCACCATTCACGGAATAGTCGGCGAAAATGGTGCCGGCAAGTCCACGCTGATGAGCATCCTCTGTGGTTTCTACAGGGCCGACAGGGGCGAGATTCGCATCGCCGGACGCCCGGCGACCATCCGGAACAGCGAAGACGCAATCGTCGCCGGCATCGACATGGTCCACCAGCACTTCATGCTGGTGGACACCTTCACGGTCGTCGAGAACGTCATCCTGGGGCCAAGGGTGGCCGGCTGCTTGCGTCGGGCACACACCAAGCCCGCGCGGGAACTGGCGGACTTGGCGCGCGAGTATGCGCTGGAGGTTCCTCCGGGTATGATTCCCCGAGCCTATGTGTTCGAATCCAAGCAAGGGAGCCACGTGCATGAAACGCCTGTGCCTCGCCGCATTCGCGGTCCTCATGGCCTCGAGTGTCGCCACTGCGGGCGACATCGAGCCCGCGGTCGTCTACGACGTCGGCGGCAAGTTCGACAAGTCCTTCAACGAGGGGGTCTACGATGGCGCTGCGAAGTTCAGGGCCGATACCGGGATCGATTTCCGGGAGTTCGAGGTGCAGACCGATTCGCAGCGGGTGCAGGCGCTGCGCAATTTCGCCCGCCGCGGCCTGGATCCCATCCTTGCTGTAGGCTTCCAGTACGCGTCGGCGCTGGACAACGTGGCGCCCGAGTTCCCTGACACCCGGTTTGCGATCATCGATGCGGTGGTCGACCAGCCCAACGTGCAATCCATCGTGTTCAAGGAGCACGAGGGTTCGTTCATCGTCGGCATCCTGGCCGCGATGGCGGCAGACGGTGACAGCATCGGCTTTGTCGGCGGGATGGACGTGCCGCTGATCCGCCGGTTCGCGTGCGGCTACGTGCTGGGCGCCCGCCACGCCAGACCCGACATTCGGGTGTTCCAGAACATGACCGGCACCACCGGTGCGGCCTGGAATGATCCGGTGAAGGGTGGCGAACTCGCCAAGTCCCAGTTCGACCGCGGCGCCAGGGTGGTCTACCACGCCGCCGGCAGTACGGGGCTCGGGGTGCTCCAGGCGGCAGCGGACGCGGACCGGCTCGCCATCGGCGTCGATTCCAACCAGAACCACCTTCACCCCGGGCACGTGCTCACCTCCATGCTGAAGCGGGTGGACGTGGCGGCCTACGATGTCTTCGACTCCGCGCGACGGGATGAGTGGCGCTCCGGCGTGCGCGTCTTCGGACTGAAGGAGAACGGCGTCGGCTGGTCACTTGACGCGCACAACGAGGCTTTGGTGACTCCAGCCATGAAGGCCGCCGCCGACGAGGCCGCAAGGCGGATCGTTTCCGGCGAGATCAAGGTTCACGACTACGTGACCGAGGGCGACTGTCCCGCAAAGTAACGACGGTGTCCTCCCCGGAGACACGGCGGAACGCGCCGCCGACAGCCGGAGCGCCGGCGGTCGAGTTGCTCCGCATCGACAAGCGGTTCGGCACCGTTCACGCCAACCGGGACGTGAGCCTGTCGGTCGCTCCCGGCACCATTCACGGAATCGTCGGTGAGAACGGCGCCGGCAAGTCCACGCTGATGAGCATCCTCTATGGCTTCTACAGGGCTGACAGGGGCGAGATCCGCATTGCCGGGCGACCTGCGGCCATCCGGAGCAGCGAGGACGCAATTGCCGCCGGCATCGGCATGGTCCACCAGCACTTCATGCTGGTGGACACCTTCACCGTGGTCGAGAACGTCATCCTGGGGGCCGAGGGTGGTCGGCTGCTTGCATCGGGCATACACCGGGCTCGCAGGGAGCTGTCGGAACTGGCGCGCGAGTATGCTCTGGACGTGCCTCCGGACGCCCTGGTCGGCGATCTGCCGGTAGGCCTGCAGCAACGGGTGGAGATACTGAAGGCACTCTATCGGGGCGCCGAGATACTCGTCCTGGACGAACCCACGGGCACACTCGCTCCGCAGGAGGCGGATCACCTCTTCCGTATCCTGCGCCGGCTCAAGGCGCAGGGAAAGACGGTCATCCTGATCACCCACAAGCTGCGCGAGATCATGGAGGTGACAGACCGGATTTCGGTCATGCGCCAGGGCCGGATGGTGACCCACCGCGATACCTCCGCCACCACCGTCGCCGAACTCGCCGAGTTGATGGTCGGGCGGCGTGTGCTGTCAGAGGTTGAGAAGGGGGCGGCAAAGCCGGGACGCGATCTGCTGTCGGTCGAGAATCTGCGAGTGTGCGACGACCGTGGCCTCACACGCGTGCACGACGTCTCGTTCGCGGTGCGGGCGGGTGAGATTGTCGGCATCGCCGGCGTGGCGGGCAACGGGCAGAGCGAACTGCTGGAGGCCCTGGCCGGGCTTCGGCCGGTCGCCAGGGGACGCATTCTGGTTGCCGGCGAGCCGGTCGGAGCCGGCGGCCGTCTCCGGCGCCGCCTCGGGCTCGCCCACGTTCCCGAGGATCGTCGGCGCATGGGCCTTGTCATGCCGTTCGAAGCGCGGGAATCCGCAATCCTCGGCCATCACGACGATCCACGCTACCGCCGCGTCGCGCTGTTCGACTGGGCCGCGATCTCGCGAGACACCGCGGGCAAGATGGATGCCTTCGATGTCCGCCCCGCCGATCCTCGCCGGACCACCGCGGCGTTTTCCGGTGGCAACCAGCAGAAGCTGGTGCTGGCCCGGGAAATCGAGCGTGACCCGATGGTGCTGCTGGTAGGGCAGCCGACCCGTGGTGTCGACATTGGCGCCATCGAGTTCATCCATCGCCGGCTGGTGGCCATACGCGATGCGGGCAAGGCGGTTCTGCTGGTTTCCGCCGAACTCGACGAGATCATGGCGCTCTCGGATCGTATTCTGGTCATGTTCGGCGGCACCATTGCCGGCGAGTTTCCGGCCGCCCGGGCCACGGAGCGGGAGCTGGGATTGCTCATGGCCGGTGCAGGATCTGCAGGTCGGGAGCGCGGCGCCCCGTGAGCGTCGTGGCTACGGGACCGGCGGCCGGTCTGCCCCGCTGGGCGGTCCTGGGTTTGCTGCCGGCGCTCAACCTGCTGGCCGCCTTCGCGATCTCCGGACTGATCGTGTTGCTGATCGGCGAGAACCCGTGGGAGGCGGTGCGGCTGCTCGTGTGGGGAGCCTTCGGCTTCCAGGAGGCAATCGGCTACACCCTGTTCTACGCCACCAACTTCGTCTTCACCGGGCTGGCGGTAGCCGTGGCCTTTCACTGCGGCCTGTTCAACATCGGAGGCGAGGGCCAGGCCTACATCGGCGGACTCGGCATGGCGCTGGTGTGCCTGTATCTGGATTTTCTGCCCTTCGCCCTGATCGCGCCCGCTGCCGTCGCAGGCGCCGCGCTCTTTGGCGCGGCCTGGGCCGTCGTGCCGGCGTGGCTGCAGGCGCACCGGGGCAGCCACATCGTCATCACCACCATCATGTTCAATTTCATCGCCGCTGCGGTGATGGCCTACCTGCTGGTCAACGTCATGTCCCGGCCAGGTTCCATGGAGCCGGAGAGCAGGGACTTCGCCCCGCACGCGCGACTTCCGCTGATGCACGAGGCGCTGGGCGCGATGGGCATCGACATCGCGGACTCTCCGCTGAACCTGTCGTTCTTCCTGGCGTTGTTGTGCTGCGGGGCCGTGTGGGTATTCATGTGGCACACCCGGGCCGGCTATCGCCTGAGGACCGCGGGCGCCAGTCCGTCGGCGGCCCTCTACGGCGGCATTTCTCCCGCCCGTCAGATCATCGTCGCGATGCTGTTCTCCGGCGCTCTGGCCGGTTGCATGAGCCTGAACGAGTTGATGGGGGTGCAGCATCGACTGGTGCTGGAATTCACCGCGGGGTACGGCTTTGCCGGCATCGCGGTGGCGCTGATGGGCCGGGGCCATCCGGTGGGCATCGTGCTTGCTTCGCTCCTGTTCGGTGCGCTGTACCAGGGCGGGGCGGAGCTTTCGTTCGAGATCCCCAGAATCACCCGTGACATGGTGGTGGTGATTCAGGGGCTGGTGATCCTGTTCGCCGGGGCGCTGGAGTTCATGTTCGTTCCCGCGGTGCGTGCGGCGCTGCTGCGCGGCAGGGGAGGCTGACGTGGAATTCTTCACCCTTCTGGTGCTGGTGCTCGATTCGACGTTGCGCCTCTCTGTGCCGCTCATCCTGGCTGCCATGGCCGGTCTCTTCTCCGAGCGCTCCGGAATCATCGACATCGGACTTGAGGGCAAGATGCTGGGAGCGGCCTTTGCCGCCGCCACCGTGGCGACGTTCACGGCATCGGCGTGGGCGGGCCTGGCCGCGGGCATCGGCGCCTCCATGCTGCTCGCGCTGGTCCATGGCTACGCCTGCATCACCCACCGTGGCAACCAGGTGGTGTCCGGTCTGGCGCTCAACATCCTCGTTTCCGGCGTGACTGCGGTGCTCGGCATCGCCTGGTTCGCCCAGGGCGGGCGCACTCCCCAACTGCCGGGCGAAGCGCGCTTCCTGCCGCTCGAATGGCCGGGCGCGGCGTGGCTGCGGGAAGTGCCGGGCCTGGGCACTGTCTACAGCGAACTCCTGAGCGGCCACAACCTGATGGTCTATCTCGCCTTCCTGGCGGTACCGGTCGTGGCCTGGGTGCTCTACCGGACCCGATTCGGGCTGCGCCTGCGGGCCGCGGGCGAGAATCCGCAATCGGTGGAAACGGCGGGAATCTCGGTCATTGCACTGCGCTATCGGGCGCTGTTGTGCACCGGGGTCGCCTGCGGAATGGCCGGAGCCTACCTGTCGCTCGCCCAGAGCGCGAGCTTCATCAACGACATGACGGCGGGCAAGGGCTACATCGCGCTCGCCGCCCTGATCTTTGGCAAGTGGCGCCCGGTTCCGGCCATGCTCGCCTGCCTGCTCTTCGGTTTTCTGGACGCCGTGGCAATCCGGCTGCAAGGGGTCGACCTTCCCGGTATCGGCGAGGTTCCGGTACAGTTCGTGCAGGCGCTGCCCTACGTTCTGACCGTGGTGCTGCTTGCCGGCTTCATCGGCCGCGCGATCCCGCCGAAGGCCCTGGGAGTGCCCTATGTCAAGGAGCGGTGAGCGCCAGCCGAACCGGGCCTCGACGGGTCGGCGCACGAATGGGTCGATGCGGGCCGTCTGATCCGGCATGAAACGTCGTCCAATTCGGAATGGAGAAGCGTCCAATCCGGAATTGCACACGCGACATGCGGGTGGAACGACTCGAACGATGCGCCCCCTGGCGTGTCAGACTCCGAGGTAGCGGTGAAGGGTGGCGTCATCGAGTTCTACCGCGCTGCCGCGCCAGGCGGTGCGGCCCTTTTCGAGAATGACGCAGCGGGTCGCATTGGCGAGGAGATCGCCGACGACCTTGTCGACGAGAAGGATCGACTGGCCCGCAGCCTTCAGGACCGCGATGGCCTGCCAGATGTCGCGGCGCACCGTGGGAGCCAGGCCTTCGGTCGCTTCGTCCATGACGAGGAGCTTCGGATTGGTCATGAGGGCGCGGCCGATTGCCAGCATCTGCTGTTCCCCGCCAGAGAGTGTCGAGGCATCCCGGGAAAGATGCGGCGCAAGGGCCGGGAACAGTTCCAGGATGCGCGGGATGTCCCACACACCACGCCGGGCAGCCACCACGAGGTTCTCGTGGACCGTCAGGTTCGCGAAGCAGCGGCGTCCCTCGGGAACCAGGCCGACACCGGAACGCGCGATGTGGTGGGGCTGGGCGCCGAGAACATCCTGGTCCTCCAGGACGACAGTACCCCGGCATGGTCTCATGAGACCGCACAAGGCCCTGATGGTGGTCGTCTTGCCCATGCCATTGCGTCCCATGAGAGCCACCACCTCTCCGGCGGCGACGTCAAGATCGACACCGAAGAGCGCCTGGGCCGGTCCGTACCAGGCTTCCAGATTCCGGATGGCAAGAAGCCCTGTCACGGTTGTTCCATTCCCAGGTAGGCGGCACGCACCGCATCGTCGGAACGGATCGCATCGGGTCGTCCGGTGGCGATGAGACGGCCGTCTACGAGAACCGAGATTCTGTCGGCGAGGGCGAAGACGGCATCCATGTCATGTTCGACGAGGAGTACGGGCGCGGTCTGCCGCAGGGAATCGAGAAGGCCGACCAGCATGCGCGATCCTTCCTGGTCCAGTCCGGCCATGGGTTCGTCGAGCAGGAAGGCGGCAGGTTCAAGGGCAAGAGCGATGGCGATTTCGAGAAGCCGTCGTTCACCATGGCTGATCTCCGAAACCCGCTCCCGGTGCCGCGATTCGAGGCCGACCCGCTCAAGACACTCATGTGCCAGGTTCCGGAGTTCCTTGTCCCGGGCGACGGGAGCGAAGAACCGCATGCTCTCCCCCAGGCGTCCCAGCTGGGCGAGCACGACGTTCTCCAGAACCGTGAACTCTCCGATGAGGGACGAGATCTGAAAGGTGCGCGCCATCCCGAGGCGTGCTCGTTCCGCCGCCCTCATGTGGCCGATGTCACGGCCCCTGAAGCGGATGGACCCGCTGTCCGGGGCGAGGTCGCCGGCCACCTGAGTGATGAAGGTGGACTTGCCTGCTCCGTTGGGGCCGATCAGCGCGTGAATCTCTCCGGTTACCAGATCGAGGGAGACGTCATCATTGGCCCTGACGGCGCCGAAACTCCTGGTCAGGCCTACGACCTCGAGCACGGCCGGCGCTCCCGGGGTTTCAGCCGTCATCGGAACGCCGGCCAGAGGCGAACCCCATGATGCCGCCGCGGGCGTGGAGGACAACGACGATGAGCAACAGCCCGACCCAGAATTGCCAGTGGTCAGTCATGGAGCCGAGGACCTGTTCGAGGAAGACATAGAGTGCCGCGCCGGCGATGGGTCCCCACAGGCGGGCCACGCCGCCGAGGATCACGAAGACCATGATCTCGCCGGAGGTGTGCCAGCTCAGCATGGACGGACTGACGAAGCGGTTGAGGTCGACGAAGAGCGCGCCGGCAAGCGCCGTGATGGCGCCCGACATGACGAAGGCGACCAGGCGAACGCGGAAGCCACCGATACCCACACTGCGCACGCGGGTCTCGTTCTGTCTGACGGCATTGAGCGCTAGGCCGAACCTGGACTGCACGACCATGGAAACAAGGCAGATGACGACGACGAGGACGGCGAAGACAATCAGGAAGAACGTCATGGGATCCATGGTGTCGAGGCCGAAGAGACTGTTGCGCAGGTAGATCGGCAACCCGTCCTCGCCGCCATAGGCCGGCCACGAGATCGTGAAGTAGTAGATCATCTGGGCGAACGCCAGCGTGATCATGATGAAGTAGACGCCGCTTGTTCTGAGCGACAGACAGCCGATGAGAAGGGCGAGCAATGCTCCGCTGACGATGGCGACGAGCCAGATGACGATCATGGAATCGGTGCCGCCAATCATGACCGGCCAAAGCAGGACCGGATCACCCTCCAGTGCGTGGTGAGCGAGAACACCCGCCACGTAGCCGCCGATTCCGAAATAGGCCGCGTGTCCCAGGGACACCATGCCGCCATAACCCAGCACCAGATTGAGCCCGACTCCTGCCATCCCGAGGATGGCGACACGGGTTGCCAGGGTGATGAGCCACGGTTCATTCATGACCGTGCCGGCGAGCGGTACGGCGAGGAGCAGCAGGACGACGGCCGTGGAAGCGATCCTTGGGGTCATGGGGAGTTCAGGCCACCTTGCCGAAGAGGCCACCGGGCCTGAAGAACAGGATGAGCGCCATCAGCAGGTAGATGAGCATGGAGGCCAGTGAGGCGCCTGTGGCGGCAGCGTCGGCAGGCTCGAGAAAGGTGGCAAAGAGGGCGGGGAGCAGGAGGCGGCCCATGGTGTCCGTGACGCCCACCAGGACGGCGCCGACGAGAGCGCCCTTGATGGAGCCGATGCCGCCGATGACGATCACCACGAAGGCGAGAATCAGGACAGGCTCGCCCATGCCGACTTCGACGGACGTGATGGATCCAATGACGGCGCCTGCGAACCCGGCAAGGGCGGCCCCGAGGGCAAAGACGGCGGTATAGAGTGCGCGGATGTTGACGCCGATGGCGGCGATCATTTCGCGATCGGACTCGCCCGCCCGGATGCGCATGCCAAGACGGGTACGGGAGACAAGCTGGAAGAGGCCGGCGGCGACCGCCAGGCCGGCGGCGATGATGACGAGACGGTAGAGGGGGTAGTCCAGCCCGCCAGGCAGCGGAACGGTTCCGGCCAGCGATGGCGGAATGTCGAGGTAAAGGGGAAAGGCGCCAAAGACCCAGCGGGTGCCTTCCGAGAAAACGAGGATGAGCGCGAAGGTGACCAGGACCTGATCCAGGTGCCCTCTTTGGTAGAGGCGCCGCATGAGGGTCATTTCGACAAGGGCGCCGGCGGCTGCAGCAGCGGCGAGGCTCGCCGCCAGGCCAAGCCAGAACGAACCGGTGAGAGACACCACCGCGGCACAGGCGAAGGCCCCGATCATGTAGAGGGAACCGTGGGCCAGATTGATGAGCCCCATGACGCCGAAGACCAGGGTGAGGCCTGCGGACATGAGGAACAGCATGACGCCGAATTGCAGGCCGTTGAGAACCTGCTCGGCGATCAGTGTTGCCGGCATCATCTATGCTGCCCTTCCGGCAGGCCCGCCAGGGCGCCGGCCGGAAGGGCAGAAAGCGTTACATCGAACACTCGCTGGCGTAGGCGTCAGCGTGGTCCTCGAGGGCGAGCGAAACGATACGGTTGGTGAGGACGCCGTCCTCCATGATCACCTCGCGCACGTAGATGTCCTGCACCGGGTGATGGTTGGGACCGAACATGAAATCGCCCCTCACGGACGTAAAGTCGGCAGCCCGGAGTGCCTCGCGGAAGGCATCGGTGTCGCTGACATCGGCCTTGTCAAGAGCACTGATCAGGAGATTGGCGGTATCGAATCCCTGTGAGGCGTAGAGCGACGGCAGGCGCCCGTAGGCTTCCTGGAAGCTGGCCACGAATGCCTGGTTGGCGGCATTGTCGAGATCCTTCGACCACTGTGAGGTGTTCCTGACGCCCAGCGCGGCCTCGCCCACGGCATTGAGGATGCCCTGGTCGAAGGAGAACGCGGGGCCAACCACCGGAAGGTCGACGCCTGAACCGGCGTACTGCTTCATGAACGAGATCCCCATGCCTCCGGGAAGGAAGAAGAAGACGCTGTCGGCATCCGACGCGCGTATCTGCGCGATTTCCGCGGCATAGTCGGTCTGGCCGAGTTCGGTATAGACCTCAGCCGTGATCTCGCCGGTGAAGAACCTCTTGTAGCCGGTCAGTGCGTCGTGTCCGGCAGGATAGTTCGGCGCCAGGATGAAGGACTTCATGAAACCGGCGTCGTTGGCGTGGCCGCCGGCGGCCTCGTGCAGGTTGTCGTTCTGCCAGGCGACATTGAAGTAGTTCTCATGGCATCCCTCACCGGCGAGCTTCGAGGGTCCGGCATTGGGCGAGAGATAGAACTTTCCCTGGCGCACCACCGAGGGCACCACCGCGATGGCAAGGTTCGACCAGATGATGCCGGTCAGCACATCGACGTTGTCGGACTGCACCATCTTGTCGGCGATCTGGACCGCGATCTCGGGCTTGCGCTGGTCGTCCTCGATCACGACCTCGATGTCGCTGCGCCCCGACTGGTCGAGAGCCAGCATGAACCCGTCTCGCACATCCACTCCGAGAGCCGAGCCACCGCCCGACAGGGTCGTAATCATGCCCACTTTCAAGCCATCGGCCGACGCGGTCACCGACGCGGCGCACAGAACCAGTGCGGCAACAGGTGTCACAAGCGCTCTCATCCCCTTGTCTCCTTCACGTGTTGTGGACGGTCATGATACCTCACGGCCAGCGAACTGGCAGGGTGGTGCGTAACAAGCATCGACCTTTCGTTCAAGGATTCCCATGTCAGGCAAGCCGGTTCGGGTCGCTTGCAGACAGGGTTGAAGGGGCGCATTCTTGACCCTCGTGACGAACAGAGGAGAGTTTGAACGATGCATGTGCTGAGACAACCTCGGGTCGAACAGCTGCAGAGAAAGCTGATCAACCGTGAAATCGGACGCCGCGACTTCCTGGCTGCTGCTGCGGCGGCCGGTGTGGCGCCAGTCGCCTCATCGATGGTTCCGTCCGCGATGGCGGCCGAGGGCGACATGATCCACTACTTTACATGGTCGGCCTACGAGGTGCCGGAGCTGCACCAGCCCTTCGTTGACAAGCACGGCCAGTCGCCGGACTGGTCGATCTTCGCCTCGTCGGAGGATGGCCTCCAGAAGATCCGGGCGGGTTTCGCTGCCGATCTCGCGCATCCCTGTGTCGACAGTGTACCGCGCTGGCACGATGCCGGTGTCCTGCAGCCGGTAGATACCTCGCGCATCGATTACTGGGACGACATGTTCCCTGCACTCCACACCATGAACGGCGCCACGATCAACGGCGAGGTCTACATGGTGATCACGGACTTCGGGCTGTCGTCAGTCATCTACCGCACCGACATCTACGAGGGTGAGGAAACCTGGAACATGCTGTTCGACGAGCGGTATGCCGGTCGCATCTGCCCCAACGCCGGTACGGCGAACCTCTCCATCGCCCTCAAGCTGCTGGGTTACGATCCCATGAACCCGACGGCCGATCAGGTCAGGGAAGCCGCTGACATGGGCCGAAAGCAACGACCGCTGGCGCGCTTCTACTGGGAGAGTCAAACCGACATGGAACAGGCGGTGGCCACTGGCGAGTGCGTCATTGCCTATGCCTGGAACGAGGCCCTCGTCAATCTCCTCGAACAGGGTGTTCCGGTTGCCTTTGCAGCACCCAAGGAGGGTTCCTTTGGCTGGGCCTGCGGTCTCGTCTACCTCGCCGGGTCCCAGAACGACGCGCAGATGGCGTACGATTTCATCAACGCGTGGCTGGCGCCCGAGACCGGCAAGTACCTCATCGAGACCTACGGCTATGGCCACGGCAACATCAAGTCGTTCGACCTCGTGGACCGGGAGACTCTCGTTGCGCTGGGCTATGACGACCCGGTGCGTCTGATGGAGGGCACCAACTTCTGGATTCCGGTCGAACCGGAGATTACCGAACTCATGTACGAGATCTGGGAGGATGTCATTGCCGGTCTCTAGAACCGGTTCATCTGTAGAACAACACCAAGGAGTGACTTGACGATGCATGTGTTGAGAAAACCGCGTGTCGAGCAGCTGCAGAGGAAGCTGCTCAATGGCGAAATCGGACGCCGTGACTTCATGGCTGTCGCAGCGACCGCCGGTCTGGCGCCGGTCGCCTCGTCACTGATGTCGCCTGCGAGGGCGGCCGAGGGCGACATGATCCACTACTTCACCTGGTCGGGTTACGAACCGGTGGAGCTTCACCAGCCCTTCTTCGACAAGTACGGCCGGTCGCCGGACTGGTCGATCTTCGCCTCGGCGGAGGACGGGCTGCAGAAGATCCGGGCCGGGTTTGTCGCCGATCTCGCGCACCCCTGTGTCGACGGCGTGCCGCGCTGGCACGATGCGGGAGTCGTGCAGCCGATCGATCCCTCGCGTGTCGATTACTGGGACGACATGTTCCCCGCCCTCCATACCATGAACGGCGCCGTGATCGACGGTGACGTCTACATGGTCATCACGGACTTTGGTCTGTCATCGATGATCTATCGCACCGATATCATCGAGGGCGAAGAGTCCTGGATGTACATGTATGACGAGAAGTACGCTGGCCGCATCTGTGCCAGGAACACCACGGCCAGCATCTTCGTTCCGCTCAAGATTCTGGGTTATGACCCGATGAATCCCACACCTGAACAGGTCATGGAAGCCGCTGACATGGCGCGCAAGCAGCGTGACCTCGTGAGGTTCTACTGGGACAGCCAGACCGACATGGAACAGGCCATCGCTTCCGGCGAGTGCGTCGTGGCCTACGCCTGGAACGAGGCTCTCGTCAATCTCCTCGACCAGGGGATCCCGGTAGCCTTTGCGGCGCCGAAGGAAGGTGCCTTTGGCTGGGCCTGCGGTCTCGTCTACCTTTCCGCGGCCGAGAACGACGAACAGATGGCCTACGATTTCATCAACGCGTGGCTGGCGCCGGAGACCGGCAAGTACCTCATCGAGGCCTACGGCTATGGTCACGGCAACATCAAGTCGTTCGACCTCGTGGACGTCGAGACCCTCGTAGCGCTCGGTTACGACGATCCTGTGCGTCTGATGGAGGGGACCGCATTCTGGGTTCCCATGGATCCGGCGATCGACGAACTGATGCTGGAAACCTGGGAAGACATCATCGCCGGCCTCTAGAGAGGTCAGCGACACACATTCCCGGACGACCGCACCGCAACATCCCTGGTCAGCGGGTGTTGCGGTGCGGCGTCATGATCGCTTCGCGGCAAAGAACGCCTTGAGGAGTTCGCTGCAGCGGGCCTCAAGGATGCCGCCATAGACCTCCGGCCGGTGGTGGCAGGTCGGTTGGTCGAAGAGACGTACACCGTTGTCGACAGCTCCGCCCTTGGGATCCTCGGCTCCGTAGTAGAGACGCCGGATGCGGGCTTCGGCAATGGCGCCGGCACACATGGGACAGGGTTCCAGAGTGACATGGAGATCAGCGCCATCGAGGCGGTGCGTCTTCAGCGTCCGGCAGGCCTGTCGCAGGACGAGGATTTCCGCGTGGGCCGTGGGATCGGCGTCCTCGCGCACACGATTGCCGGCTGCCGCGACAACCTCTCCGGCCAGCACGACGACGGCGCCCACCGGAGACTCGCCGCGCCCGGCGGCTGCCTCGGCCTCGGCGAGTGCCATCTCCATGAATGTTGTCGCCTGATCCACGGCGTCCCTTCTTGCACGAGGCGCGGTGAACCGCCACATTGAAGTGGCCAAGCGCCGCGAAGGATGCCATGCCAGGACGTCCCCTGATCGGGCTGACGCTGGATTGCGAGGAACCCGGTCACTATTCGAACATGCCATGGTACGCCATCCGGCAGAACTACATGTCCTCCATTGTCGATGCGGGCGGGCTTCCGGTTGCCATAAGCCACGAAACCGGTCTTTCAGGAGCCTATGTGAAAGCTCTTGACGGGGTCGTGGTCACAGGAGGTGCCTTTGATATCGATCCAACGCTGTTCGGGGCGTCGACGCGCCACGAGTCGGTGACCACGAAGGACCGACGCACCCGGTTCGAATGGGCTGTCACCGAGGGTGCCCTGCAGCGCGACCAGCCCGTATTCGGGATATGCGGCGGACAGCAACTGCTGAACGTGGTGCTTGGCGGCACCTTGATCCAGCACATTCCGGATTCCGTTCCGGACTGTCTCGCCCACGAACAGGAAGGACCGCGCACCCGGGCCGGACATACCGTGATGGTGAAGGAAAACACCCTTCTCCATGACATCGTCGGCGTCACGGAACTTCCGGTCAACAGCGCCCATCACCAGGCGGCGGACGCCGTGGGCGATGGCGTGGTGATCAACGCGGTGGCGAGCGACGGCGTCATCGAGGGTATCGAGCACACCGGATACCGCTTCTGCCTGGGTGTCCAGTGGCACCCCGAATACGCCATATCAAAGGGCGACCGGCACCTTTTCAGGGCTTTCGTGGAAGCCTGCCGCGGGTGATGGCCGAACGTGTAGCCAGGCGCATTGCCCATGCCGGCATCGCTTCGCGCCGGGAAGCGGAACGGCTGATCGGGGAGGGGAGGGTCGCGGTCAACGGCGAGGTGCTCTCATCGCCCGGCGTGACGGTGACGGCGGACGACATCGTGACCGTCGATGGCCAGCGTATTCCGGACCGGCCGCATCTGCGCCTGTGGCGTCTCAACAAGCCACCGGGCCTGGTGGTGTCGAGGCAGGACGAAAAGGGCCGCAGGACCGTCTTCGACCTCTTCGGGGACCAGCATCCCCACCTGATGAGCGTCGGCCGCCTCGATATCGCCTCGGAAGGGCTCCTGCTCATCACAAACGACGGGGATCTCGCCCGCTGGATGGAGCTGCCTCAGACTGGCTGGACCCGTCGCTACCGTGTGCGTGTCTACGGAGCCCTGGCGAAGGATACACTCGAGACCCTCGAAAGGGGGGTGACGGTGGATGGTGTGCGCTACGGTTCCATCGCCGCCCGGCTTGACGGCCGGACCGGCGCCAACGCCTGGCTCACGATGACCCTTCGCGAGGGCCGCAACCGGGAAGTTCGCCGCGTCCTTGGATCACTTGGCCTCACTGTCAGCCGTCTCATCAGAACCTCCTACGGCCCGTTCCAGCTTGGCAAGCTCGCCAGGGGGGCCGTCGAGGAGGTGCCCGTCAGGGTGCTGAGAGAGCAACTCCCGGGGGAGTGGGGAGCAAGGCTCCATGCGCATCGTCGCCGGCCGTCATAGACGCCGCCGTCTGATGGCTCCCGAGGGCACCGGCGTGCGCCCCACTGCCGACAGGGTGAGGGAGACACTCTTCAACATTCTGGCCAACAACAGCGCATGGCACGGGCTCGACGGCGCCCGGGTGGCCGACATCTTCTGCGGTACCGGGGCGATTGCCCTTGAGGCGCTATCCCGGGGGGCAAGTCACGCTGTCCTAGTCGAGAATGCGCCCGCCGCCCTCGACGCGGCGTCGAGGAACATCACCGCCCTTGGCGAGGATCGCCACACCATGCTCCTGCGCTGCGATGCGACAGGACCGTTGCCGGTCATCCCTCGCCCTGTCGATCTCGCCTATCTCGATCCACCCTGGCGTTCGGACCTTGCGGATACGGCACTGGAGAACCTGCGCACGAGCGGCTGGCTCACGTCCGGAGCCCTGGCTGTCGTGGAGCAGCCCAAGGCCACAACCTTTCACGCCCCGGAAGGTTTCACGCAAATCGATGAACGGACCCTGGGCCGGACTCGGCTGGTCTTCCTTCGTTATGAAGGAGCGCCGTAGAGGAGGTCCACGCGTTGAATCGCGCGCCGGCGCCGGATCGCTGGTTCAGCGGCGGCCGAAGAGGCGTTCGATGTCGGCGAGCTTGAGTTCGATGAATGTCGGTCGACCGTGATTGCACTGCCCGGAGTTGGGGGTCGCCTCCATGTCGCGCAGCAACGCATTCATCTCGGCCTCCCTGAGCTTGCGGCCGGCGCGCACGCTGCCGTGGCATGCCATGGTGCTGCACACGTGCTCGATGTGTGCAGAGAGTGCCATGGCCTGGTCGGACTCGGCCAGTTCATCCGCAAGGTCCCTGATGAGGCCAGTGATGTCGACCTCGCCAAGGAGAGCGGGAACTTCGCGGACCACCACGGCGCCGGGTCCGAACTGCTCGAGGACGAGACCCATCGGCTTCAGTTCATCGCGCCGTTCCGCAAGACGGCTGGCGGCGGCCTCATCGAGTTCTACTACCTCCGGCAAGAGTAGCACCTGGCGCGTCACGCCCTCCTGCGCCATCTCGGCCTTCATGCGCTCGAGAACGAGACGCTCGTGTGCCGCGTGCTGATCAACGATGACGATGCCGTCTCCGGTCTGGGCCACGACATAGGTGTCGTGGAACTGGGCGCGGGCGAGGCCGAGTGGCCCCGGTTCAATGCCCTCCGGCGCAGGCGCGACCATGGGCGGCAGACCGGTGTCTGAAGCGTTGTCGCCCTCTGGTCGTGATCCGGGCCGCGAAAGACCGCCGCCTGATGGCCCGCGCCAGGCCGCCTGTGGTGTCCACGCAGCCTGGGCATGGTCGAAGAGGCGTCCCGGGAACGGTGTGTCGCCCGGGCGCATGGCCGCCAGGGCATCGTGCGAGACGGTTGTCGACGTACGGCGTCCGTGCTGCTCGATGGCGCGATGGATGGCGGACACCACGAGGCCGCGAACCTGCCGATTGTCGCGGAACCGCACCTCGGCCTTGGCGGGGTGAACGTTGACATCCACGGTTGCAGCCGGAAGGTCAATGAAGAGCGCCACGACGGGATAGCGCTGGGGCGCCAGAACGCCCTGGTAGGCACCCTTGACGGCACCCAGAAGAAGACGGTCGCGAACGGGACGCCCGTTGACGAACAGGAACTGGCCCTGGGTGTTGGCCCGGTTGAATGTGGGAAGACCGGCAAAACCGGTCATGCGAATGCCGTCGCGCTCGCTGTCGACGGGCACCGCATTCTGCCGGAAGTCGTTGCCCAGCACGGTGGCGAGGCGGGCAAGCCGGCCCTCCATTCCGTCACCTGGCTCGCTGCGGGCGACGAGACTCTTCCTGGCATTGAAGGTCAATGTCATCGCGATGTCGTGACGCACCATCGCAAGACGCTTCACCACGTCGGCGACGGCGGCATTCTCCGCCCGTTCGGACTTGAGAAACTTCAACCGCGCCGGAGTGGCAAAGAAGAGATCCCGGACATCGACGGTCGTTCCCGGATTGCGCGCTGCAGGGATGGAGGCGCCGACCCTGCCTCCCTCGACGCTGATCATGAGGCCGGACGACTCTTCATGCCGGCGCGTGACGATGCGCATTCTCGAGACGGCACCGATCGACGGCAGGGCCTCGCCACGGAATCCCAGCGTTTCGATGTCCGTCAGATCATCGTCCGGCAGCTTGGAGGTGGCGTGGCGTTCGACCGAGAGGGAGAGGTCGTCGGCATCCATGCCGCCGCCATCATCAGCCACCACGATCGATTCCCTGCCGCCACCGTTGACGTCGATGTCTATCCGTGTGGCGCCGGCATCGATGGCGTTCTCGACCAGTTCCTTGACGACCGAAGACGGTCTTTCGATCACCTCGCCTGCGGCGATCCGGTTGACCGTTGTTTCATTCAGGCGCCTGATCACGCTCATCGCGTCGTGCCCTCAAAGCCGGACGGGACCGGCCATGTCCAGTGTGCTGGACAGGGTGCCCCTCCGTCCGGCCCGCCACAACCGGCGGGCTGTGGACACATCCGCGCCCTGATCAGGAATCAGCGGCGGAGCGGCCTAGAACCAGTCCCAGAATCCGCCCTCGTCGTCCGATGTCCCGGACTCCTCGTCGGCGGGATCCTCCTCGATGATCTCCGGAACAGGTGGTGTTGTCGGGTATTCGCCAAAGAGCACGGCGTCGACAAACTCGGGATCATCCGAGAGAACACTGTTTTCCCGTGTGATCATCGTTCGGATGCCCGGGTCCGCGGTGCCGGCGCCGGCACGCCGGAGAAGATCCAGTTCTGCAGCCGTTGTCTCCAGGGACCCGAGGTCCGTGCCGGTCTCTTCCTGGCGCTCGACGAGGGAGTCCGACTCCCCGCGTGCATCCACTTCAGGACGCAGGGAATAAGGCGGCGGCACGATCAGGGAGACGATCTGTGGCACAGTGGAAACGTTGAGGGTGCGGTCGACCCTGCCGGCCATAACCTCTTCCCTGTCGCACGCGGCAATCAGCAGGCTGACAGCCGCAAGGATCATGGCACGCGCCAGCATCGCTCAGAAGATGCCCTCGAGAAGGGCTTTTTCCTGTTCCTCGAGAACTGACTCCGTGAACTCCCCGGTGTTGATCGGCAGACCCAGGGCGGCCACGGCCTGGATGCGCCGTGATTCCTTGTCTGGATCGACGAGAACCGCCGTGCGGTCCTGAGGCGGGCGAAAGATATTGAGATGGTCCAGCCACGTGATGGCATCGAGGAGGGCCCGGTGTTCGGCATCGACGAGCGACCGGATTCCGGGTTGGGCGGCAGATGTCCCCGCGGCTTCCATGAGTTGACGCTCGGCAACTGTGGTGCCCGTGGACTCGATGTTCCCACCGAGGAGTTCCTCTGCCGCGTCCTGCGGCAGAGTTTCCTGGGGCCTTGAAGTTCCACTGCTCGGTTCCGGCAGGGAATCGAGAGTCTCGGGAATCTGCAGGGGCTCGTGGGATACCACCCTGAACTCGTCAGGCGGGTTGTGTATGAGTCCGAGGGACTCCCGCACATCTCCGCACCCGGCAATCATGAGGGCACTGGCCATGGCCACACAAAGGCGCTTGATCATGGTGGCATCCTACGTCTGCGGTCCGGGCCCAACAAGGCATTGAGGACAAGAATGACAACGCCGACCGTGATGGCTGAATCGGCGATGTTGAAGGCTGGCCAGCTCCAGCCGCCGGCATGGAGATCGATGAAGTCGGCGACCGCACCATGGATGATGCGGTCAACCGCGTTGCCGACCGCACCTCCTGCGACGAGACCGCCTCCCATGATCGCCCAGAGACCGTTCTGGCGCGCCACCCAGACCATCAGGCCGGCGGCCACGGCGAAGGCGAGGGCAGTCAGGCCCCAGCGCAGGATCTCGCTTTCCTGCGAGAACATGCCGAAGCTGACTCCCCGGTTCCATACCATCACGACCCGGACATGCGACGTGACGTCGAGCGGATGAAATCCGCGTTCTGCCATGAAGTCGATGATGAAGGCCTTGCTCGCCTGATCGGCAACAAGAACCACCAGGAGCACGGCAAGGCCGAGTGCGGTTCCCGGGGTCCATCTCATCAACAGGCGTCACTCCCGGCAACGGCACTGGCGCACCGTTCGCACAAGTCCGGATGAGCCGGATCGCTTCCCACCTCGTCCAGGACCTTCCAGCAGCGCTCGCAGCGTCTGCCCGTGGCCAGTCCGACCTCGACGGCGACATCGGCCACGTCCTCGAGGCGGAAGGCGTCAGCGGGTCCACCGCCCTCCTGCAACGTGACCCGGGATGCAATGGCGATTTCTGCCATGTCCAGCTTGTCGACGATGGCCAGGTCCTCGGGCGACACGTGAATGACCGGGTGGGCCTGGAGACTCGAACCGATGCGCTTGTCGCGGCGCTCGACTTCCATGGCGCCGGTCACCACCCGGCGGACCCGCCGCACGGACTCCCAGCGTGCCGCCAGCTCATCGTCGCGCCAGTCTTGCGGCACATCCGGGAACAGCCGGCGATGGACGCTCGCCCGCTCCCCCGGGAACCGCAGCAGCCACGCCTCCTCGGTCGTAAAGCACAGGATGGGCGCCAGCCATGCCGTGAGGCATGAGAACAGGGTGTCAAGCACTGTCCGGCAGGCGCGTCGCCGCAGAGAATCGGCGGTGTCGCAGTAGAGCGCGTCCTTGCGGATGTCGAAGTAGAAGGCGGAGAGATCCGTGGCGCAGAAACCGTGCAGAACGACGAACATCGTGTGGAAGTCGAAGTCATCGCAGGCCTTGCGGACGATGCCGTCGATTTCGTGGAGGCGGTGCAGGACCCAGCGTTCGAGTTCCGGCATGGCAGCCACATCAAGACGTTCCTCTTCCCGGAATGCGTCAAGGTTCCCGAGCAGGAATCGAAAGGTGTTCCGCAGACGGCGGTAGCTGTGAGACTGGTAGTCAAGGATTTCCCGCGAGATACGCAGATCCTCGCTGTAGTCGGCCGACACCACCCAGATTCTCAGGATGTCGGCGCCGTAGCGGTCGATAACCTCCTGGGGGGAGATGACGTTGCCGAGCGACTTCGACATCTTGCGACCGTTCCCGTCGACAACGAAACCGTGGGTAAGGACGGCGTCATAGGGCGCCCGGTCGCGTGTTCCGGACGACTCGAGCAGGGACGAGTGAAACCAGCCCCGATGCTGGTCGGACCCTTCGAGATAGAGCGACGCCGGCCACGTGAGATCCTCGCGCGCCTCGAGAACGAAGCTGTGCGTCGAGCCCGAATCGAACCACACATCGAGAATGTCGGTCACCTGCTCGTAGTCCCCGGCGTCGTGGTCATCGCCGAGAAAGACCTGAGGATCACTGGTGAACCAGACGTCGGCGCCTTCCGCCTCGACCGTGTCGGCGATGCGGTCAATCACCGCCTGATCGCGCAGGAGTTCGCCGCTCCTGCGGTTGACGAACACCGTGATCGGGACTCCCCATGCACGCTGCCGGGAGAGCACCCAGTCGGGACGTGTCTCGACCATGCCACGAATTCTCTCGCGTCCCGATGGAGGAACCCATCGGGTCGCGTCGATCGCTTCCAGGGCCCTGGTTCGCAGCCCTGCGGCCTCCATGGAGATGAACCACTGCGCCGTGTTGCGGAAGATGAGCGGCGCCTTGGAGCGCCAGGAATGGGGGTAGCTGTGGACGAGCTTGCCGGTGCCAAGCAGGGCGCCTGACCGGGCCAGTTCACGGATGACGCGACCGTTGGCGTCGCCTGGCCGGCCATCGTCCGTCAGCACGCGCGCGCCGGCGAACAGTGGAACGTGGTCGAGATAGGCACCGTCCTCGCCGACGGTTTCGGGAACCTCGATGCCATTGGCGGTGCCGAGAATCCAGTCGTCGGCCCCATGGCCGGGGGCGATGTGAACGAAGCCCGTACCCTGGTCGGTGGTCACGTGATGGCCTGCCAGCAACGGGACATCGAAATCATAGCCGTGGCCCCTCAGAGGGTGACGGGTGAGCGTGCCGGCGAGCATGGACCCGGTCACGTGGCCGATGACCCTGTGACCGGTGATCGAGCAGCGCTCCAGGGTGGCGGCCACAAGGGAATCCAGAACGACAATCCTCTGTCCGGCAACCGCGCCGGATGCCTCGCCCGTGGTCTCGACCTCGACGATGGCGTAGTCGAGGGAGTCGCCATATGCGATGGCCCGGTTGCCCGGAAGTGTCCAGGGTGTCGTGGTCCAGATGACGATGGCGGCGCCCTGCAGGTTCTCCAGCGGAGATCCTGTGACGGGAAAGGCGACATCCACCGTCGGCGAGGTGTGGTCATTGTATTCGACCTCGGCCTCTGCCAGCGCCGTCCTTTCGACACAGGACCACATGACCGGTTTCGAGCCTCGGTAGAGCTGTCCCGACATGACGAACTTGCCCAGTTCACGGACGATTTGCGCCTCGGCAGCATGGCTCATCGTCGTATAGGGATCGTCCCAGTTGCCGATCACGCCCAGTCGCTTGAATTCGTGACGCTGGACGTCGATCCACTTGTCGGCGAACTCACGGCATTCGCGGCGGAATTCGACGATGTCGACGTCGTCCTTGTTGCGGCCTGTCGCCCGGTACTCCTCCTCGATCTTCCATTCGATCGGCAGGCCGTGACAGTCCCAGCCGGGAACATAGTTCGCATCCCGGCCCAGCATCTGCTGCGAGCGGTTGATCACATCCTTCAGGATCTTGTTGAGGGCATGGCCAATATGCAGGTGGCCGTTGGCGTAGGGCGGTCCGTCGTGAAGGATGAAGGGCTCCCGGCCGCGCGAGTCTTCGCGCAGTGTGGCGAAGAGGTCGATCTCCTCCCAGCGGCCCAGGATCTCCGGTTCGCGCTTCGGCAATCCGGCGCGCATGGGAAAGGCGGTCTTTGGCAGAAACAGCGTCTGCCTGTAGTCGGCAGTCATTGAGGTGGTATCCGTCGGGATCCAGACAAACGGCAGGAGGCGAGGGACGTGGGGATGGTCATCGGCACGAGGACCGGGCCCGTCAGCCGCAGGCCAGCCTCCCTCTATCACCGCCGTGGCCCGATGTCGAGACCGGCATGGCGGTCCCGCTCGGCGGTGAACGCTGCGTGAAGGTCATGTGGCGAGAATGGCTCTCGCCCGATCGCAGTCCTCGGCGATCTTGCGGGCCAGGTCCTCGGCGCTGTCGAAGGTCATGTCCTTGCGTACGCGTGCGGCGAAGGCGACCCTCATGCGCTGTCCGTAGAGGTCGCCCGAAAAGTCGAAGAGGTGAACTTCCAGCACCATCGTCGTTCCCTGGAATGTCGGACGGGTGCCGATGTAGGCGGCACCGTCATGCCACGTTGCAGACGCGCCATGACCGAGCCCGGCCCGCACCGCATAGATGCCCGGAGCCGGATGAAGAACACCGTCGAGCGGCAGGTTGGCGGTCGGGAATCCCATCTTGCGTCCCCGCCTGTCTCCGGTGCGCACCCTCTCCTCGAACTCCCACAGCCTGCCCAGACGTTCGGCCGCCTGTTCGACCTGTCCGCGGCGCACGAAAACCCGGATATCGGTCGAGGACACTCCCTTTCTGCCGAGAGCGAATGCCGGCACCTCGGTGTAGCCGAATCCCTCCCGCTCGGCCATGCGGGAAAGAATGTGGGCGTTGCCGTGACGATCCTTGCCGAACACGAAACCGGGGCCGGTCAGGACGTGGTGGATATCCAGTCCGTCAACCAGGATGTCGATCACGAAATCCTGGGCCTTCAGCGCTGCCATCTCCGGTCCGAAGGCCAGGTTGACCATGAGGTCGACGCCACTGTCAGCCAGCGCCCGGCATTTCTGGCGGAAGGTCGTGAGGCGGAAAGGCGCCCCGGATCCGTGAAAGAAGCTGCGGGGATGTGGCTCGAACGTGAGGACACCGGCCGGCTGGCCGACATTGCGGGCAAGGTCGACCGCTCTCGCGATCACGCTGTCGTGGCCCAGGTGGACACCGTCGAAGTTGCCCAGTGCCACGACCGGGCGGGCGAATTCACAAGGCAGAGGTCCTGGGTGACGAAAAATCCGCATGAACCCCCCGTGCCTTTCCGGGTCTCACTCCTCGCGGCAGGGCACCATGACGAGCGCTTCACCCTCGATCACCGTGGTTTCGCCCACGGTACACACCGTATCGAGCGTAAGGCGGCGTTTTTCCTCGTCAATGGCGCGCACGGTCACCGTTGCGCACACGGTATCGCCGATCCTCACGGGAGCGCGGAACCTGAGGGTCTGGCCCATGTAGATCGTTCCGGGTCCGGGAAGCCTGGTCCCGATGACGGCGGAGATGTAGCTCGCCGACAGCATGCCATGGGTAATGCGTCCCTTGAACATGGTGGCCGCAGCCCATTCGTCATCAAAGTGAACCGGGTTGTCATCACCCGACACGTCCGCGAATTGTTCGATATCCGCTTCGGTGATCGTCCGCCTGTAGTGTTCTGTCTGTCCGACTTGGATGTCCGAAAGGGCCATCGCGGAAGGGGGAAGGGACATGAAGGGCAACTCCCGGGCCGGTCATTGTGCGATGCACAATAACGCCGGTCGCACGCGGCGCAAGCGCATTTTGCTGAAGCACCCGGCGGTGTCACTGGCGCCTGCGGGACCTGCGGACGCGCTGCCTGCCAGGCGCCGGAACCACGCGGGCAAGACCGAGTGTCGCCTCAATGTCCGCAAGTTCCGGAGCAGGGCCCGGACTGTAATCCTGGAGCGATTCGCGGATGGCGGCGATATGGTCTGGCGCCGAACCGCAGCAACCGCCGACAATCGAGGCACCGGCGTCCCGTGCCAGGCGGGCGTAGAGTCCCATCAATTCAGGGGTCCCCGAGTAGCGGATTGCACCGTCGACGTACTCCGGGATACCGCAGTTGGCCTTGGCCACAAGGGGATGGCGGCACGTCCCGGAGGTGTTCATGGCGGCGACCGCGGCAATGAGTTCGCCAAAGCCGTTGCCGCAATTGGCACCGAATGCCGCCAGGGGCGCTGTCGCGAAGTGATCCGCTGCCTGTTCGGGGGTGACGCCCATCATCGTCCGCCCGTTGGTGTCGAACGTCATGGTGCAGACAAGGGGTATACCGGCCGGGGCGGCGCCCTCGATGGCGGCATCGGTTTCCTCGATGGAGGACATCGTCTCGATCCAGATCACGTCGGCGCCGCCCGAGGCAAGACCCAGGGCCTGTTCACGGAAGACACGCACCGCATCCTCGTGTGCAAGCTCGCCAACGGGCTGCATGATGTCGCCGGTCGGGCCCATGGATCCCGCCACCAGGATGTTGCGCTCTGCCCGGTCGGCCACCTTTCGCGCCAGCCTTGCGGCTTCCCGGTTGAGTTCGCTGACCCGGTCTGCCGCGCCGTGCAGCTTAAGCCGGTTGGCGGTTCCACCGAAGCTGTTGGTGAGGATGATGTCGGCACCGGCCATGACCATGGCCTCATGATTGGCGATGATGCCGTCGGGATTATCGACGTTCAGGAGTTCCGGCGAGCTTCCCGACTCGAGGCCGGCGGAGAAGAGATTGGTTGCGGTGGCGCCGTCAGCGATGAGCACCCTTCTGGCCTTGAGGAGGTGCCTGAAACGTTCTGCATGGGGCAAGGCGTGGAAGTCCAAGGCTCCGGTATGCCCTCTGTTTGCTTTGATTGTGTCGCATGACTTCCCTGCCACGCAAGGACCGTCCAGGCGGGAGTGACGGCCTGTGCTTCAGTCACGCCACTCTCGCCTGGGTAGATGTTCCGGTCCCTCCATCATGCCAGCGGAATGAGCGGCTTGAGCGCATTGATCCGGCTGGCGAGTGAGGGGAGAGCCTGACGCGGGATGCGGATCGTGTCGCGGCGGGCTCCGTTATGAGTGATATTTCTGAAAAGCATGGCAATTCTCCCTGTCTGAAACGTGTCGGAACCATGCTCTGTTCCTGGTTGTAATCTGGGGATTTCCATGGCACTTGACCAGCGACGATTGATCATCCCAGGCATGAGGGAAATTCATATGTCATCTCGATATCCTGAGGGCCGTCGAGGTTGTCGGCCGCCACCTTTCCTTCACCCGCGCGGCAGGCGAAGGAGAGGTGGCCAAGGCCGTCGTCAGTCGGAATTGTCACCGCCTGCCGGTCACCATGGAGGAATAAGCAGTTTGAGCGCGTTCACCCGGCTGGCGAACGAGGGGAGTATCTGACGCCGGGGCCTGTTCGGGTCACGGCGTTTCACATCACGAACGGTTCTCTTGATCAGCATGGCAGTTCTCCTTGTCGCAAGCCTTTCGGAACCATGTTCTGTTCCGGCCTTCAACCTGGGCTTTCCCCAGGACACCTGACCAGCGACGATTGGTCGTCCCAGACATGAGGGAAACACATATGTCATCGCGCCGCCTCCCGCCGCTCAATGCCCTGAGGGCCTTCGAGGCTGCCGGCCGTCACCTTTCCTTCACCCGTGCGGCAGGGGAACTCAGCGTGACCCAGGCCGCCATCAGTCATCAGGTGAGGAAGCTCGAGGAGCGGCTGGGCACGCGTCTCTTCGAGCGCCATGGACGCGGTCTGCAGCTCACGGACACGGGCGGCATGTACCTTCCGTTCCTGCGCCAGGCGTTCGACATCATTGCCGACGGCACGAACGTCATCATCAGGCAGGACACCCAGGGCCCGCTGTCGGTCACCATGCTGGCGACTTTCGCCATCAGATGGTTCATTCCCCGGTTGCGGGAGTTTCACCGGATGCACCCGGATGTCGAGGTGCGCATCGTGACCACGGATCGCATGGTCGACTTCTTCCGCGAGGACATCGACTGCGGCATTCGCTATGGCACCGGGTCGTGGCCGGGGCTCGACGCGGTCAAGCTGTTCGAGGACCGCTATGTGGCGGTGTGCAGTCCCGATCTCCTCACCGGCGAGCAGCCGCTGGAGGTGCCAGGCGATCTCCGCCATCACACGCTGTTGCACGAACAGGATGATGAGGACTGGCGTTACTGGCTTGCCGCACTCCATGTCGAGGGTGTCGACAGCGCGGGAGGACTGACATTCGAAAGCACCGAACTTGCCCTTGAGGCAGCCGTTGCGGGACTCGGCGTGGCCCTGGGCAGCCGGATTGTCGTGCAGGCCGATGTCGACTATGGACGACTCGTCATGCCGTTTGGTGATCTGACCGACGAGGATCTCTCCTACTGGCTCGTCTATCCCAGGGGCAGCGCCCGAAAACCAAACGTCAGCGCCTTTCGCGACTGGCTGGTCGAGGCGGCAAGGCAGGCCGACGATGCCATCCATCGGTTGTGATCGGTGCGGGCGCGAGTATCATGGGCGCGTTTCGTGAGGACTTCGGTCGGTGATGGGGAGCCGTGTCATGCGCATGCTGATTGATCTGGTTCGCAAGGACGACGGCCTCGTGAGAACCGAACGTGCCCTCCTGGCGGGAACATTCGTCATGGGCCTCCTCATCGTGCTGCTGCTGCTTGGTGTCGACATTGCCGGCTGGTTCGGCGTCGAGCCTCCTGCCCCCGAATAGGATCTCCGTCCCGGTGGGTGCAGTTCTCCCGGGAGGACGTCAACGATGACAGCGAACGGTAAGCTCAGGGTCGTGGTGCTTGGTGCGAGCGGCTATACCGGCGCGGAACTCCTGCGCCTGATCGCTGCACACGGTGGCATCGAGGTGGTGGCCCTGACCGCTGCGAGGCGGGCCGGTTCGCCGCTGGGTGACGTCCATCCCCATCTTGGCGGCCTCATGCTGCCGGATCTCGTGACGGTTGATGACGTCGACTGGTCCAAGGTTGATGCCGTCTTCAGCTGTCTTCCCCATGGCACGGCGCAGGCTGCAATCGCTGGTCTTCCCGGACATCTGAAGATCGTTGACCTTTCGGCCGACTACCGGTTCTGCGATCCCGGTGTCTATGCCGAGTGGTACGGCAGGGAACACGTGGCTCCCGTGCTGCAGCGTGCTGCCGTTTACGGACTGACCGAGATCAGGCGCGACGAGGTCGCCGCGGCGCGGCTTGTCGCCAACCCGGGTTGCTACACCACGACGTCGGAGCTGCCACTCGTTCCCTGCCTCGAGGAGGGGCTGATCGACCCTTCGACGATCGTGATCGACGCCAAGTCCGGCGTCAGCGGCGCGGGCAGGGAAGCGCGGCAATCCAGTCTTCATACCGAGGTATCGGAAGGTCTCCGGGCTTACGGGATTGCCCGCCATCGGCATGCCCCCGAGATCGACCAGGAACTGTCGCGGGCTGCCGATGAACCGGTGACCTGCATCTTCACGCCGCACCTCGTTCCCATGAACCGGGGCATCCTGGCGACGATCTACGTGTCGCTGAAGCATGGCGTGGCGCCTGAAGACCTGCGAGCCGCCCTGGCGCGGCGCTACCGGGACGAACCCTTCGTCCGGCTGACCCGGGAGGGAGAGGCCCCGTCGACACATGACGTGCGGGGCTCGAATCTGTGCCTCATCGGGATCTTTGCCGATCGCGTTCCCGGACGGGCCATTCTCGTCTCGGCCCTTGACAACCTGGTCAAGGGCGCATCGGGACAGGCACTCCAGAACATGAACGTCATGACGGGCCAGGACGAGACCCGGGGTCTCCCGCAGATTGCCGTCTTCCCCTGATCTTCCGCACAAGGGGCCGGGCACCCATGCAGTTCGACGACGAGGAGGTTGAAGGCATCAAGGCCCGGCGTCCATCCGTTGTGGCTCGAGCAAAGGCCGGACTATGCCTGTGCGGTCGTGCCGGGATTCGGTGTGACGAGTTCACGATGCCCATGTGGTGATGGGGGCTGAAGGTATCCGATAGCGTTTGTGCTTCCTCACCCCATCGAAGACCTTGCGACCATCAACAGGAACACCCTGCTTTGACGGTGCAGAGTCCCTCGGAGCCCCCTTGCGGACCGGACCACACCGCCCCAGGCCGGGCCTTCTCACTTCTTGGTCTGAAACCGCAACGTACCCGCGGGGAAGAACACACGGTGTTGCATCGCGATCAAGACCTCTCTGTGCTCCAGATGTGAATGCTGACGGATTTGGCATCGACCCAAGCGGCCCCTTGCTTGCTGGCAGCAACCGCGTTACCGAGGCAGGTGCCACCATCGGCGTTCACGTCGCAGGGGCTGTCCGCGAGGCAGTAGTCAGCCCGATGATCGTCGCCCTAGCCTGTGAAGCGAGCGCCAACGACCTCGGCACGCTTCGCGTAGAGCTTGCCGTGTTGCCGGGAAGTACGAACGGCGCGGATGAACGGGAACAGAACGCCATGAAGATCGCTGCCATCGAGACATTCGCGCTCCACCACACGATGCCCTACACATTGGCATTCGCACGCGGAAGCTATTCGGAACGCGAGGCGTTGCTGGTAAAGATCACCACTGACGATGGATTTGTCGGCTGGGGGGAATCGGCGCTGTGGGGTGGTCCTTCCTCGGTGTCGCAGATCGTCATCGAAAAGGAGATCTTTCCGCTGATCGAAGGAGAAAGTCCGCTGCGTCCGGAGTATCTTTGGGAAAAAGTGTATCAGGAGACCTACTACCACGGTCGTAAAGGCATTCTTCTGGCCTGTCTTTCCGGAGTGGATATCGCCATTTGGGACATATTCGGCAAGGTTGCGGGCAAGCCGCTCTGGCAGATATTTGGCGGTTTCGGTCGACCGGTCGAAAGCTATGCAAGCAGCGGATACTACCGTGCCGATCGGACGATGGATGAATTCGCGAACGAGATATCCGGCTGGATCGCGCGGGGTTTCAAGGGCTACAAGATGAAGATTGGCAACACCTCCGAGGTGATCCATGCAGGGGTGACCGGCGAGATACCGTTGCGCCGGAGCTTCGAGGATGACATCGCGCGGATTGTCGCCGCGCGTGCCGCCGCAGGCGAAGGACGACTGTTCGTCGATGCCAATGCCTCACTCGACGCCGCACAGGCGATGCGCTATGCCGACCGTCTGGAACCCTTGGACGTTGGCTGGTTTGAGGAGCCGGTGCAGCCCGAGAATATCGCCGGGGCGGTGAAGGTCGCGCAGCGATCGCGAATCCCGATCGCAGGCTTCGAGACCGAGACAAACAAGTTTACGTTCAAGCACCTGATCGACGCCGGCGCAATGCAGATCGTTCAACCCGATGTCGTCCAGGTGGGAGGACTGACGGAGGCTCGCAAGATTGCGGCCTACGCGCAGATGTGCCATCTCCCTTTCACCTCAAAGAACTATTCGACCGTCATCAGCCAGGCTGCGGCACTGTCGCTGCTCTACGCGATTCCGAACGGGCGCTGGTTCGAACGCGAGGCCGATCCGCTTCCATGGCGCAACGAGATCGTCACGCACCCGGCGATCATCATCGACCAGGGATTCGCCATTCCGTCGCACGCGCCCGGTCTTGGCGTCGAGATCGACGAAGCCGCGCTTGCCCGCTGGATCCGGTAGTCGCAGGACCTGTCGAAACGATCGCGTGACTGTTGACCGCAACCTTCCCCGGCACGGACACGCGGTTGCGGTATCCCGGCGTCCGGATGCGCAGCGATGACGCCGCGACGAGATCGTCAACCCCGGAGCCGGCGGACTGATTGCCCGGCTCGCCACGCGCAGCAGTGTCAGGCGCACGTCCGGAGCGGATGCTCTTCACCTTGACGAGACGAGCGCAGAAGTGCTGCAAGGACATGTCGCGCCGATCATCATCATCTGGACCGGGTCGCCGAGGCGCATTCTACGCCTTCGACAGTCGGGTTCGACGTTGGTGGGGTCGCATGCCCCGCACCGGGTAGAGTGGCCTCACGCAATGTTGGTGCGAAGCCCGGGCTTTCCCGGCACGGTCGCCATCTCGTCGAACCCGACCAGAACCCCCAGCAACGCGGGCTCCACCGCGCCGTCGCGGACATGTGCAAGGAAGCCGGGGTCTTTCGATCACGCGCGCGACGGAATCAGGGTGAACGCGGTGCTGCCTCTTATCGTGGCGGCCAGGCACGTCGACGTCATGATTCCCACGATAACCGGGCAACAGGGATTCACTTCTGTTGGCGGAGGTCCACCTTGACGTAGGTGCCGGGGGCATCGGCGAGGGCGGGGAGTTTGCCGGCGCCGGGCTCGCGGGCCTCGACCATGCTGCCGCCTCTCCTGGCAAGCCATGACTGCCAGTGGGGCCACCAGGATCCCTCGTGGTTCTGTGCACTGTCGAGCCAGGCCTGAGGGTCGGCGGGTGTCGTGCCACTGGTCCAGTATCCGTACTTGTTCTTCGCCGGCGGATTGACGACGCCTGCGACATGTCCGGACTTCGCCAGCGTGAAGACGGTCTTGCCCCTGAAGTGGTCGGTGGCTCGGTAGGTCGACTGCCAGGGTGCGATGTGATCGTCCTGCGTCGACAGTAGATAGGCCGGCGTCTCGATGGCCCTGAGGTCGATCGGTGTGCCGCCGAGTTCCAGTGCACCAGGCCGGACGAGCAGGTTCTCAAGATACATGCGCCGCAGGTAATAGCTGTGCATGGCGGCCGGCAGCCGGGTCGAGTCGCTGTTCCAGTAGAGAATGTCGAAGGGGAAGGGGTCCTTCCCGAGCAGATAGTTGTTGATGACGAAAGACCAGATGAGATCGTTGGCGCGCAGGGTGGAGAACACGGCGGCCATTTCCGATCCGTCCAGATAGCCGCGTTCGTTCATGGCGCTCTCGAGACTGGCGATCTGGTCATCATCAATGAAGATCTCGACGTTGCCGACATCCTCGAAATCGACCAGCGTCGTCAGAAAGGTTGCGGAGGCCACGCGACCGTCACCCTTCGCCGTCAGGTGGGCCAGAGTACAGGCGAGCAGGGTGCCGCCGATGCAGTATCCCAGGGTGTTGACCCTGTCTTCACCGGTGGCCTCGCCGATGGCGTCGAGCGCGGCCACGGGTCCCTCGATCATGTAGTCCCCGAAGGTCTTGCCGGCGAGGGAGGCATCGGGATTGATCCAGGAGACGATGAAGACCGTGTGCCCCTGATCGACCACCCAGCGCACGAACGAGTTCTGCGGGCTCAAGTCCAGGATGTAGTACTTGTTGATCCATGGAGGGATGATCAGCAGGGGCCGCCGGCGGACCTTATCGGTCGTCGGCGCATACTGGATGAGCTCCATGAGATCATTTCGGAAGACGACCTTGCCCGGCGTCACGGCGATGTTGCCGCCCACCTTGAAGGCATCCTCGTCGACGGTGCGGATGGCGAGACGGCCCTTGCCCCTCTCGAGATCCTCGAGAAGATTGGCAAGGCCCCTGACGAGATTCTCGCCCTTGCTGTCGGCCGTGGCCCTCAACACCTCCGGATTGGTCGCGGCAAAGTTTGTCGGTGACACGCCATCGATGAAGAGCCGCGTGTAGAAGTCGAGTTTCCGTCTTTCCCGTGAGTCGAGGCCGTCGACAGTGCCCATCAAGGACTGCAGCCAGTTGGAACACAGCAGGTAGGATTGCTTGATGTGATCGAACACGGCGTCACTGGACCACGAGTCGTCGCGGAATCGCTTGTCGCCGATTTCCGGCTCGATGACGGGCTGGACGTCCTCTCCCATCATTCTCCGGGTGGTTGTCTGCCACAGGTTCATGTAGTCGCGCCACAGGCTGGCCTGGGCCTCCACGAGCTTCTCCGGATCCTTCATCAGGCGTGTGAAGGCGTCCATGAACACTTCGTTCATGCGCCTCATGTCCTCCATGGAGCTGTCCTGGCGGGACAGGAACTCCTGAACCAGCCGGCTGCTGCGTTCGGCGACAGCCTGCCAATCCCGGGCGCTGAAGTCAGTCTCGGTCATCGTCTGCAGTTCCGTTTTCGGGGGTCCCTGGCCGGTTGAGCGACTGCCCCGGACGCGATAGGTTACCCTTGCGCGAACGGCAACCGTGCGAGATCAGGATATACAATGGCTCATCAGGCCACCTCAAGCGTGATGTTGCCGGGACGTGTCGTCCTGGCGCTTGCCGTCGCACTCTCGGTGCTGTCCGGCTGTACCGACGATTCCTGGCCTCACCTGGCTTCCGTTCCGGGGACTCCTCCCGACACCGCGACCCAGGAGGAGTTCGACGGCACTGTTGACGAGCTTCTCGAGGTCAGGGAAGCGGTTGAGGAAGAACTGGAATCGTGGCCCTACCCGGAATCCGGGAACTGATGGCCACTCTTGGAATTGGAATCGCCGGACTGGGGACGGTTGGCTCAGGGGTGATCGGACTCCTCCGGCGCAACGCGGATCTCATCGAGGCCGGATGCGGTCGCAGGATCCGGATCTCCGGGGTGTCGGCGAGGGACCGCCATCGCGACCGGGGAATTGACCTTGGCGATTGCCGCTGGTTCGATGACGCGCGGGATCTCGCGGATGATCCGGGGATCGATGTGGTCGTCGAACTCATCGGTGGCGAGGACGGCGTCGCTCTCGATCTTGCAAGGCGCACCATTGCCGCCGGCAAGCACCTTGTCACGGCCAACAAGGCGCTCCTCGCCATTCACGGAACGGAACTTGCAACAGCCGCCGACAACGCCGGCATCCATGTCGGCTACGAGGCGGCGGTTGCTGGTGGAATCCCGGCGATCAAGGCACTTCGCGAGGGGCTGGCGGCGAACCGGGTGAGGCGTGTCCACGGCATCCTCAACGGCACGTCGAACTACATTCTCACCGCCATGCGCGAGCACGGCTCGGCGTTCGATGATGTTCTCGGCGAGGCACAACGTCTGGGCTATGCCGAGCTTGATCCAACCCTTGACATCGGTGGTGGTGACGCGGCGCACAAACTTGCGATCCTTGCTGCCCTTGCCTTCCGTCGTCCGGTGGACTTTGCGGGAGTTCACGTCGAAGGAATACGCGACGTGACACCGATGGATATCGCCTTCGCCCGCGAGTTCGGCTATCGCATCAAGCTGCTTGCCATCGCCCAGGCCAGTACCGGTGGCGTTGAACAGCGAGTGCATCCCACGATGGTGCCCGAAGATGGTGCGATCGCCCACATCGATGGCGTCCTCAATGCCGTCGTCATCGAGGGTGACGCGGCCCCGGTCACCACACTCATCGGGGAGGGAGCGGGCGCAGGCCCGACGGCGACGGCCGTGGTCGCCGATCTTGCCGACATTGCCCGTGGTGTCCGCCACGCCATGTTTGCCGTCCCTGGCCCTGAACTTGTCCATCATCCACCAGTGGCAATCGACCAGCGACAGGGCGAGTACTACGTGCGTTTGATGGTGATCGACCAACCCGGCGTCATGGCGGATATCTCGGCGATTCTGCGCGATGAGCAGATCTCTCTGGGCAGCCTTCTGCAGCGAGGCCGGGATCCCGGCGAGACCGTACCAGTGGTGATGACAACCCATGAGGCGGAGGAGGCGTCGATGCGTCGGGCCTGCGAGCGCATTGCCGCTCTCGACACCGTGACCGAGGCGCCGGTCACCATCCGCATCGAACGGGTGTGAGGCATGACCCGGCAGCGTTCGGAACGACATACGTGACGAGCGTTGAACACCTTGTACTCGATGCGGTACGGGTCTGCGAAGCGGCCGCCATTGCCGCTGCCCGTCATGTTGGACGGGGCGACGAGAAGGCCGCAGACCAGGCGGCCGTCGATGCCATGCGGAGCGCTCTCGGCCGGATCGACATGCAGGGCCAGGTGGTGATTGGAGAGGGAGAGCGCGACGAGGCGCCGATGCTCTACATCGGCGAAGAGGTCGGCACGGGAAAGGGTGCGCGCATCGACATCGCCCTTGACCCGCTTGAGGGCACCACGCTCTGTGCGACGGGAGGAGCCAATTCACTGGCTGTTCTGGCGTTCGCCGGTGCTGGGGGCCTTCTTCATGCCCCGGATACCTACATGGAGAAGATCGCGGTCGGGGCGGATCTGCCGGAAGATGTTGTGGGACTCGACCGGTCTCCGGGCGAGAACATGCAACGTCTTGCCGAGGCAAGGGGTCGCAGGACCGGCGATCTTGTCGCGCTGATCCTCAACCGTCCGCGCCATGATGAGCTGATCCGGGAGGTGAGGAAGACGGGTGCGCGCGTCCGCCTTATCCAGGATGGTGATGTCGCAGGCGTGATTGCCACGACCAGGCCGGAGACCGGGATCGACATCTACATGGGGATCGGCGGCGCTCCGGAAGGCGTGCTGGCCGCCGCCGCCCTTCGTTGCGTCGGCGGCCAGTTTCAGGGCCGCCTGTCCTTTCGCGATCACGGTGAACGCAACCGGGCCCGCGCCATGGGGATCACGGATCCGGACCGCATCTTCTCCATTGGAGAACTGGCGTCAGGTGATGTCGTGTTCTGTGCGACCGGTGTAACCGATGGCTGGTTGCTGAGAGGTGTCCGGGACAACGGCGCCAGAATCATCACCCAGTCCCTCGTCATGAGTTCCAGCGCCGTGCGCGTCATCACCACCGACCACGCGTCACGCGAAGGGGATGCCTGAAAGGAGAACGGGTGCGGCCCTCGGCGTGAATGCGGCGCGTGTCAGCCGCTGGCGCCGGCGGACACATGTCGAGAGCGATCCTCGTCCAAGAGCGCCGGGCGGAGACCGCCGCTCCGCTCGCATTGAAGCCCATCGTGCCTTGATCCTCGGTGCGCCGGCTGAGGCCCCGTTACCACCGTCGGGGAGCTGCGCTGCCTGCTCGCCGGACGCAGGCTCGACTTCGGTCATGGCACGGTCCAGCGCTTCCTCATCCGCCACCCGATGACGCGCAGGATGAAGACAGGCCACGCCAGCGAACAGGACCGCCCGGACGCTCTCGATCGCCGACACGTGTGGCAAGAGAGCCAGACCGCGCACGATCCGGCGCGCCTGGTCTTCATCGATGAGACCTGGACCAAGACCAAGTTGACCCGCACCCACGGCCACGCGCTCGAGGGGCGGCACCTGCGCATGGGCCAGCCGCACAGCCGCGCAGGATCTCGTTCTTCAGCGCGCGATACACCCCTGTCGTTGAGGCTCTCCGTCTGCCGTTCCCCGCCGAGATTCCCGATGGCAGCCGGGAAGGGCCTGATTCGATCGGAATGGTTCCCATGCCACCGCCTCGCATCCTGTGTCGCAGC